>NZ_JACDIT010000002.1 GCF_013839445.1 Chthonobacter albigriseus
TCCCCCCGCGGCACTCGGCCCGGGGGCCGCCCCAAAACCCGCCCCGCCCGCTTGTCATCACGATGGGCGAACCGGCCGGCATCGGCGTCGAGGTGGTCGGTCGCGCGTTCGAGCGTCGGCACGACGCGCAGCTTCCGCCGTTCTACCTCCTTGCCGATCCGGAGTTCGTGTTCTCCCGCCTCGCTCGGGCGCGGATCGGCGTTCCCGTGAAGACGGTGGAGCCCGAGGACGCCGCGGCGTGCTTCGGCGAGGCGCTGCCGGTGGTGGCGATCAACCGCCGGGTCTCCGACCGTCCGGGCCAACCGGACGGGCTGGACGCCGAGGCCGTGGTGGAGGCCATCGAGACGGCCGTCCACCATGTCGCGCTCGGCCAGGCGAGCGGCATGATCACCGCGCCGATCCAGAAGGCCACGCTCTATTCAGCCGGCTTCGCCTATCCCGGTCACACCGAGTTCCTCGGCGCACTCGCTGCGGACCGTTTCCCGGGTCTCGCCGTCGAGCCGGTGATGATGCTTGCCGGTCCGGACCTTTCCACCGTCCCCGTAACTGTCCACGTGCCGCTCGCCGCCGTGCCGAGACTGCTGACCGCCGAGCGGATCATCGCGGTCGGTCGCGTGGTGGCGGCCGATCTCGTCCGGCGCTTCGGGCTCCAGAACCCGCGGATCGCGGTCGCCGGCCTCAATCCGCACGCCGGCGAGGATGGCACGATGGGCCGGGAGGAGATCGAGGTGATCGGCCCGGCCATCGAGGCGCTCCGGGCCGAGGGGATCGCCGTCACCGGGCCGCATCCGGCGGACACGCTGTTCCACGCCCGGGCGCGCGCCGGCTACGACGTCGTGCTCGCCATGTATCACGACCAGGCCCTGATCCCGGTGAAGACGATCGCCTTCGACGAGACCGTCAACGTCACGCTCGGCCTGCCGTTCGTGCGCACCTCGCCGGACCACGGCACCGCCGTCGACATCGCCGGCAAGGGCATCGCCGTCGCCGACAGCATGGTTGCGGCCATCCTTCTCGCCGACCGGATGGTCCGCGCGGATCGCCGATGAACCAGATCGACGGCCTGCCGCCCCTTCGGGACGTCATCGAGCGGCATGGCCTTTCCGCGCTGAAGAGCCTCGGCCAGAACTTCCTCCTCGACCTCAACCTCACCTCGCGGATCGCACGGTCGGCCGGTTCGCTGGAGGGGCACACCGTCGTCGAAATCGGGCCGGGACCGGGCGGGTTGACGCGGGCGCTGCTGGCCAACGGCGCCGCGAAGGTGATCGCCGTGGAACGCGACCGCCGCGCGATCGCCGCGCTGGCGGAAATCCAGGCGCACTATCCCGGACGGCTCGAGGTGATCGAGGGGGACGCGCTCGCCATCGACACCGCCGCGCTCGGCGAGCAGCCGCTGCGGATCGTCGCCAACCTGCCCTACAACATTGCCACGCCGCTGCTGATCGGCTGGCTTTCCCCTGCCACGTGGCCCCCGCGCTGGTCGTCGATGTCCTTGATGTTCCAGAAGGAAGTCGCCGACCGGATCACCGCGACCGAAGAAGACGACGCCTATGGCCGGCTCGGCGTGCTGGTCGGTTGGCGCTGCCGGGCGACGCAGATGTTCGACATCTCGCCGAAGGCCTTCGTACCGCCGCCGAAGGTCACGTCCACCGTGGTGCACTTCGAGCCGCGGCAAGAGCCCCTGCCCTGCCGCCTCGCCACACTGGAAGCGGTTACGGCTGCCGCCTTCGGACAGCGGCGCAAGATGCTCCGGCAGAGCCTGAAGCCGCTCGGCTTTGATCCGGCGGCGCTCTGCGCAGCCGCCGACCTCGATCCCACGGTCCGCGCCGAAACCGTTCCCGTCGCGGGGTTCGTCCGGCTTGCCAACGCCCTGGACGCGCTGCGGGGTCAGTGACGCCGCGGCGCGGCCAAAGCTCCATCGAGCAGAACCGACCTTCTCCGATCGGTGTCGGTCCATGCCCCGAGCGCGACGCCGCAGTCGGCCAAAATCGGGGAGCCCGAAGGGTTTGTCAGGTTCATCCGCCCGGGTTTGTCGCTGTTCTTGCTCGACCGGACGGTCGAGCTGCGAACAGCTCCTGCCCGGATCGGCGAACCTGGCAAACGCAGAGGGGTCAGGACTTTGTGAGGTCGGTATCAGTTGGTGCCGAAACGGGTGACCTGATCGCCGCTGGTGCGGCAGGTGTAGCGGACGCGCCGATCGCCGGGCCGGAACCGGGCGACGATCTCGCCACTGACGCGGTAGCTGCGCCGGTCGATCCGGTCGACGTCGACTACCGTGTTGCTGCGGATCCGGGTCGCGCCGCGCTGCTTCATGTCGTAGGCCGCGTAGGCCTTGCAGAGCTTGGCGGCGTCGACCGAGGGTCGGTCTCCGGGCACGCGGTCGTTCTTGTCGATCAGCGCCGCGGCAGCGCCCACGATGGCCAGCAGCGCCAGCAGGCCGAGGGTGTCGTCGCCTGAGAATTCGGAGCCCGGCCGGTACTCCTCGTCCGGATACGGCGGGCGGTACTCCTCGTCGGGATACTGCGGGCGATAGTCCTCGTCCGGATAGGGCGGGCGGAAGCCGTACTCCGGGTCGGGGCGTGGCGGCCGGTAGCCGCCGATCTCGACGGCGAACACGCCGCGGCAGCCCCTGTCGACCCAGATCCGATCGTCGGTCACACCCCAGGAGACGCGATAGCGGCACGGCGCATCGCTGACCTGGCGGATCAGTTCGACGCTGCGGATACCCGGCACGTAGCAGGTGTTGTACCGGCTGTCGCGCGAGGCGCAGCTGACTTCACGGGTCTCGGCGACCGCCGGAACGGCGCCGAGCGGCACCGAGGCCAGCGCCACGGAAGCGGCGACCAGCCACGAAACGGGTTTGCAAGCCAACGGCATCTCGAGCTCCCCACCAAGGTGGAGCCATCCTAGGCCTGAGCTCGGCCGTTTTCAAAGCCAGACTAGTCCAGGAGGCGGGTGACGAAGGTGTCGACGCCGGCAGCGATGCGCTCGCGCTTCTTGCGCTCGGCACGCAGGATCGCCTGGAGGTCGGCGAAGGCGCCCTGCAGGTCGTCGTTGACGACGATGTAGTCGAAGTTCGGCCACTGCAGGATCTCGGTGCGGGCGTTCTTCAGCCGTTTCTCGATCACCTCGGGCGCGTCCTCGGCGCGCCGCATCAGCCGCGCCTTCAACTCGGCCATGGTCGGCGGGAGGATGAAGATGGAAACCACGTCCTCGGGCATCTTGTCGCGCAACTGGGCGGCGCCCTGCCAGTCGATGTCGAACAGCACGTCGCGGCCGCCGGCGAGCGCCCGCTCCACCGGGGGGCGGGGCGTGGCGTAGAGGTTGCCGTGCACCTCCGCCCATTCCAGCAGTTCGCCGGCCTCGCGCATGCCGTGGAAGCGCGTCTTGTCGATGAAATGGTAGTGGACGCCGTCGACCTCGCTGGTGCGGCGGTCGCGGGTGGTCACCGAGACGGACATGGTGATGTCGCGGTCGGTGTCGAGCAGCAGGCGCGAGAGCGTGCCCTTGCCGGCGCCGGAGGGCGACGAGATGACGAGCATGACGCCACGCCGCGCCATCGTCACCCGGTTGATGGACCCTTCGGAAGCGCTCATGGCAGGATCGACCTCCTGGGCTCACTCGACATTCTGGACCTGCTCCTTGAACTGATCGACCACCGCTTTCAGCGACAGGCCGATCCGGGTCAGCTCCGTGTCGTTCGACTTTGAGCAGAGAGTGTTGGATTCCCGGTTAAATTCCTGGGCAAGAAAATCCAGCCGTCGGCCGACCGCAACCTCCGTCGCCATCAGCTCGCGCGCCTGGGCGATGTGCGCCTTCAGGCGGTCGAGCTCCTCCTTGACGTCGGCCTTGGTGGCGATCAGCGCCGCTTCCTGGTGCAGCCGGACGACGTCGAGGTCCTCGCGGACGAGCAACAGCGCCAACTGCTCCTCGAGGCGGGCGCGGATCGCTTCGGGCGTGCGGGCCGGCAGTGCCTCCGCGGCGTCGACCAGCCGCTCAATCTCGTCGACCTGGGCGGCGAGGATGCGGGACAGCGCGGCGCCCTCGGCCCTGCGGGCGGCGACGAAGTCCTCCAGCACGGCATCGAAGGCCTTGGCGAGCGCCGTCTCCAGCGCCTTCTGTCGCGTCTCGTCGGCGACGGCATCGACCGCTTCGACGACACCCTTGACGGCGAGCAGCCCGTCGATCGAGGCAGGCTGCAGGCCCGGCGTTTCGGCGTAGCGGCGGGCGGTCTCCACCAGGAGGTCGAGAAGCTGGTGGTTGACGTGGAAACCCTGCTCGGCGGTCTCGCGCGATAGGGTCAGGTTGGCGGTCACCGAGCCGCGACCGAGTCGCTCGCCGGCGCGGGCCCGCGCCTTCATCTCCACGGCGTCGAAGCCGGGCGGCACGCGGAAGCGCAGGTCGAGGCCGCGGCCGTTGACGGAGCGGATCTCCCAGGCGAAGCGATGGCCTTCGGCGGAGCCGTCGCGCCGGGCGAACCCGGTCATGCTGGTCAGGGCCATGGGCGCTCGATCCTGGTCTGGGGGCAGGCCTGCGGGCCCGGGCGATCCATGTGCCACAGGGGCCGGGGGCGCACAACCCTGACCGGAGCGGCGGGCCCGGCGGAGCGAAAATCCGGGGGAACGGCCCCCGCGCGCCCTTGTCCCGCCGGGCTTTCCGCCGTATCAGCGGGGCTCATGACCACCACCGTCAACCCCTACGGCTTCCGCCGCCCGCACCTGCTCGGGATCGAGGGGCTTTCCAAGCCGGAAATCGTCGATCTGCTCGACCGCGCCGAGGCCAACGTCGCGGTCAGCCGGCAGGCCAACAAGAAGCGCGACGGCCTTCGCGGCCGCACGCAGATCAACCTCTTCTTCGAGGCCTCGACGCGGACGCAGTCGTCCTTCGAGCTCGCCGGCAAGCGGCTCGGCGCCGACGTCATGAACATGTCCGTCGCCTCGTCCTCGGTGAAGAAGGGCGAGACGCTGATCGACACCGCCGTCACGCTCAACGCGATGAACCCGGACGTGATCGTGGTGCGCCACCACGCCTCCGGCGCCGTCGCGCTGCTGGCGCAGAAGGTCGATTGCTCGGTGATCAACGCCGGCGACGGGGCGCACGAGCACCCGACGCAGGCGCTGCTCGACGCGCTCACCATCCGCCGGCACAAGGGGCGGATCGAGCGGCTGACGGTCGCCATCTGCGGTGACATCCTGCACAGCCGCGTGGCGCGGTCCAACATCCTGCTGTTGACGGCGCTCGACGCCCGGGTGCGGTTGGTCGGGCCGACGACGCTGATCCCGCAGGCGTTCCGCGACATGGGCCTGGAGGTCACCACCTCCATGAAGGACGGCCTGAAGGACGCCGACATCGTCATGATGCTGCGCCTGCAGCGCGAGCGGATGAACGGGTCGCTGGTACCGTCCGTAAGGGAGTACTTCCGCTACTACGGACTCGACGCGGAGAAGCTCGCCTACGCCCGGCCCGACGCGCTGGTGATGCATCCCGGCCCGATGAACCGCGGCGTGGAGATCGACCCGGCGGTCGCGGATGGTCCGCAGAGCCTGATCCGCGAGCAGGTGGAGATGGGCGTTGCGGTGCGCATAGCGGTCCTGGAGGCCGTCACCGGCAACCGCAACGCATCGGCCGTGGAGTCCGCGCCATGAACCCCACGCGACGCACCGCCGACGAGCGCCCGCTCGTCCTCGACCGCGCCCGCGTGGTGGATCCCTCGCGCGGTCTCGACGCGCTCGGCGCGGTGATCGTCACCGGCGGGGTGATCCGCGCGGCGGGTCCGGAGGCGCTCAACCAGGGACGTCCGGACGGCGCCGAGGTGATCGACTGCAGCGGCCTCGTCGTCGCGCCCGGGCTCGTCGACATGCGCGTCTTCGTCGGCGAACCCGGCTACGATCACCGCGAGACCTTCGCGTCGGCGAGCCGGGCCGCCGCTTCGGGCGGTGTGACGACCATCGTCACCATGCCGGACACCAACCCGCTGATCGACGAGCCGGCGCTGGTCGACTACGTGCTCCGCCGCGCCCGCGATACGGCCGTGGTGCGCGTGCACCCGATGGCAGCGCTCACCAAGGGCCAGGCCGGCGCGGAGATGACCGAGTTCGGCCTCCTCAAGGAAGCCGGCGCGATCGGCTTCACCTCCGGCCGCTCGGTGGTCACCAACGCCATGGTGCTGCGCCGGGCGCTCACCTATGCGCGCGACTTCGACGGCCTCGTCTGCCACCTGCCGCTCGATCCGGACCTTGCCGGCAGCGGCGTGATGAACGAGGGCGACACCTCCGTCCGGCTCGGCCTCACCGGCATCCCGGCCGAAGCGGAGAGCGTGATGCTCGCGCGCGATCTCCGGCTCGCCCGGCTGGCCGGCGGGCGCTACCACGCCTCGGCGGTGTCCACGGCGGAAGCGGCGAGCCTGATGGCGTGGGCCAAGGACCAGGGCATCCAGGCGACCTCTGCCGTGCCGATCACCCACCTCACGCTCAACGAGATCGACGTCGGCGCCTACCGCACCTTCTTCAAGATGTCGCCGCCGCTGCGCCGGGAGGACGACCGGCTCGCCCTCGTCAAGGCGCTCGCCGACGGCGCGATCGACGTGATCGTCTCCAACCACGATCCGCAGGACGTGGAGACCAAGCGCCAGCCCTTCGCGGAAGCCGCCGACGGCGCGATCGCGGTGGAGACGCTGCTTTCCGCCGGGCTCAGGCTGGTGCACGCCGGCGACCTCCCGCTGCTGCGGCTCTTCGAGGCCACGGCCACCCGCCCGGCCCGCCTCGTCGGGCTCGACGCCGGAACGCTTTCGCCGGGCGCGCCGGCCGACATCGTGGTGTTCGACCCCGAGGAGCCCTGGGTGCTCAGCGAAGCCGACGTCGTTTCCCGCTCCAAGAACACGCCCTATGAGGGGGCGCGGTTCAGCGGCCGGGTGCGGCGCACGCTGGTCGGCGGACGCACGGTGTACGTGGGGTCATGACGATGGATGCAATCCCGCTCAGATGACGCGGCAACGCCATGCTGCTACGTTTTGCGTCATCGGGCTGAACTTGGAACGGATCACGCCGCCTTGTCCCAGTGGCTCCCGCTCATCGCCGCCGTCACCCTGGGCTACCTCCTGGGGTCGATCCCGTTCGGCCTGATCCTTACGCGCTGGGCCGGGCTCGGCGACGTCCGGTCGATCGGTTCCGGCAACATCGGCGCGACCAACGTGCTGCGCACCGGTCGCAAGGGGCTCGCCGCCGCGACGCTGCTCGGCGATGCGCTGAAGGGCACCGCGGCGGTGCTTCTGGCGGGCGCCCTCATCGGCCCCGACTATGCCGTCGCCGCCGGTCTCGGCGCCTTCCTCGGCCATCTCTTCCCGGTCTGGCTGGGCTTCAAGGGCGGCAAGGGCGTCGCCACCTACATCGGCATCCTGCTCGGGCTCTACCCGCTCGGCGTGCTGGTGTTCGCAGCGGTCTGGATCGGCATGGCCTTCGTGTTCCGCTACTCCTCGCTCGCCGCTCTCACCGCCACGGCGGTGATGCCGCCGGCGCTCTGGCTGTTCGGCCGGCCGGACCTTGGGGTGCTCTTCCTCATCCTCTCGGCGCTGGTCTGGGCCAAGCACCACGGCAACATCCGCAAGCTCCTTTCCGGCACCGAGAGCAAGATCGGCAAGAAGACATGAACGGACCATCGGCATCCGGCGGAGTGCGGTTGTCGATGGACCAGAAGATATCCTGGCTGCGCCTGATCCGTGCGGAAAATGTCGGGCCGGCCACCTTCCGGGCGATGGTCAACCACTACGGATCGGCGGCCGACGCGCTGGAGGCCCTGCCCCAGTTCGCCCGGCGGGGCGGCGCACGCCCGCCCCGCATTCCGACCGTTGAGGAAGCCGAGGCCGAACTCGCCCTGACGGAGCGCGCCGGCGCGACGCTGGTCGCGCTCGGCGAGCCCGCCTACCCGCCCCGGCTGAGGGAGATCGCCGCAGCGCCGCCCCTCGTCACCGTGCGCGGCAACCTCGACATCCTCACGCGGCCTATGGTGGCGATCGTGGGATCGCGCAACGCGTCGATCGCCGGCTCCAAGATCGCAGAGCGGATCGCGCGGGGGCTTGGCGAACAGGGCTACGTGGTGGTGTCGGGACTTGCGCGCGGCATCGACGCCGCAGCCCATCGGGCATCGCTCGCCAGCGGCACCGTCGCCGTTATCGCGGGCGGCATCGACCACGTCTATCCGGAGGAGCACGGCCCGCTCAGCGCCGCGATCTCCGGCGGGGGCGGCGCCGTGCTCACGGAGATGCCGTTCGGCTGGATCCCGCGGGCGCAGGACTTTCCGCGCCGGAACCGGCTCGTCTCCGGCCTCGCGCTCGGCGTCGTGGTGGTCGAGGCCGCCTCCCGGTCCGGCACGTTGCATACGGCGCGCTTCGCCCTGGAGCAGAACCGCGAAGTGTTCGCCGTGCCGGGCTCGCCGCTCGACGCCCGGGCCGACGGGACGAACGACCTGATCCGGCGCGGCGCGACGCTGGTGCGCCACGCCGACGACGTGGTCGAGGTGCTCGATCCGCTGATCCGGACGCTGCCGTTTCCCAAAACCGAGGCCAACGATCCGACCCATGATGATCGACCACCGCAGATGGTCGACGCGGGTGCAGTCCGCACGGTGCTTGCCGCGCTCGGCCCGGTCCCCACGGCGATCGACGACATCGTGCTCCACACCGGACTGCAGGCCCGGGTGGTTGCAGCCGTCGTGCTCGACCTGGAGCTTGAAGGACGGATCGAGCGGCATGGCGGCCAGCTCATTTCGTTGATCAGCTGAGCGGCCGTCAGTTCCTCTGGCGGGGCGCGCGCATGCCGATGGCCGACGGTTGGATGCCCACGCTTGCGGAGGTTCGAGCGTTCTCCGCTTCCTCCCGCGCCATCTCCAGGAGGTAGCTGAGCAACTTGTGGCCGCCGACTTCGGCCATGCGCGCCAGCTCCTGGCACATCCTCTCGATGTACTCCAGGCGCTCACGTTGCGCGTCGGTCACAGGCACCTTTTCCCCGCCCATCGGTCGCCCCGTCCCCATTCGTTGGCAGCTTCACCAGCAATAATTGAACTTTGAGGATAGCTCCACTGCTCTGCCTAAACTTCAGGTTGATTTATGTCGCTATAGGTGTCAACGGGCATTGTTACATCTTTTTAGTGTACCTCGGTCGCGAGTGGCCAAAAGACGGGCATGACTTGACCCGCGGCCCCGATCTCTCCATAGGGGGTTGGACGCCGACGAAGAGGCCTTCGTCTGCTCTCCTGCGCTTGCGGCCGATCCGCCTTTTCCGAACGAGTGACCAGACCCGATGAATGTCGTGATCGTGGAATCGCCTGCCAAGGCGAAGACCATCAACAAATACCTCGGTGGCGACTACACGGTCCTGGCGTCCTACGGCCACGTGCGCGACCTCCCCGCCAAGGACGGCTCCGTCGACCCGGAAGCCGACTTCAAGATGCTCTGGGAGGTGGACTCCAAGTCCGCCAAGCGCCTGAACGATATTGCCGCTGCAGTGAAGACCGCCGATCGCCTGATCCTGGCAACCGACCCGGATCGCGAGGGCGAGGCCATCTCCTGGCATGTGCTGGAAGTGCTCAACGCCAAGCGCGTGCTGAAGGGCAAGCCGGTGCAGCGGGTGGTGTTCAATGCCATCACCAAGCAGGCGGTGCTGGAGGCGATGGCCAAGCCGCGCGACATCGACGAGCCGCTCGTGTCGGCCTACCTGGCTCGCCGCGCGCTCGACTATCTCGTGGGCTTCACGCTGTCGCCGGTGCTCTGGCGCAAGCTGCCGGGCGCCCGCTCGGCCGGCCGTGTCCAGTCGGTGGCGCTGCGGCTGGTCTGCGACCGCGAGAACGAGATCGAGATCTTCAAGCCGCAGGAATACTGGACGCTGATCGCCCGGCTGGCGACGCCAGCCAACGAAGAGTTCGAGGCGCGGCTGTCGGAGTGGGATGGCAAGAAGACCGGCCGTCTCGACGTCAAGGACGAGGCGAGCGCCACGGCCATCCGCACCTTCATGGAAAAGGCGACCTATTCCGTCTCGTCCGTTGAATCGCGGCCGCAGAAGCGCAATCCCTATCCGCCGTTCACCACCTCCACGCTGCAGATGGAGGCCTCGCGCAAGCTCGGCTTTTCCGCGCAGCGAACCATGCAGGTCGCCCAGCGGCTCTACGAGGGCGTCGATGTCGGCGGGGAGACCGTCGGTCTGATCACCTACATGCGCACCGACGGCGTGCAGATCGCACCGGAGGCGATCACCGCCACCCGCGCGGTCATCGCCAAGGAATACGGCGACCGCTACCTGCCGAAGTCACCGCGCCTCTACTCCACCAAGGCGAAGAACGCCCAGGAGGCCCACGAGGCTATCCGCCCGACCGATCTGTCGCGGCTGCCGAAGGCGGTGTCGCGCTTCCTCGACGACGAGCAGGCCCGGCTCTACGACCTGATCTGGAAGCGCACGGTGGCGAGCCAGATGGAGAGCGCCGACTTCGAGCGCACCACGGTCGACATCGCGGCGGCCTTCGAGAGCCGCTCGGCGGGTCTGCGGGCCACCGGCCAGGTGCTGAAGTTCGACGGCTTCCTCACCCTCTACACCGAATCCAAGGACGACGAGGACGACGAGGAGGGCGGCCGCCTGCCGCGGATGGCGAGCGGCGATCCCTTGAAGCGGGTCGACAAGCCCGGCCATCCGGCGATCACCTCGACGCAGCACTTCACCGAGCCGCCGCCGCGCTACACGGAAGCGACGCTGGTGAAGAAGATGGAGGAGCTCGGCATCGGGCGTCCGTCCACCTATGCCGCCACGCTCGCCACCCTGCGCGACCGCGAATACGTGAACGTCGACAAGAAGCGGCTGGTCCCGTCCGACAAGGGCCGGCTCGTCACCGCTTTCCTGGAGAGCTTCTTCGAGCGCTGGGTCGAGTACGACTTCACCGCCAGCCTGGAGGAGGAGCTCGACAAGGTCTCGGCCGGCGAAGCGGACTGGCGCGAGGTGCTCAGGCGTTTCTGGAAGAGCTTCTCGGCGCATGTGGCCGAGGTGAAGGACCTGCGCGTGTCCGAGGTGCTGGACGCGCTCAACGAGGAGTTGGCCACCCATGTCTTCCCGGAGCGGGCGGACGGGGCGGATCCGCGCACCTGCCCGACCTGCGGCACCGGCCGGCTTTCGCTGAAGCTCGGCAAGTTCGGCGCCTTCATCGGCTGCTCCAACTATCCGGAATGCCGCTACACCCGCCAGCTCGGCAACGGCAACGGCGAGGAGCAGGCGGCCGAAGGCCTCGGCGGGGACGGCGTGAAGCTGCTCGGCACCGATCCGAAGAGTGGCCTGGAGGTCACCCTGCGGGTCGGACGGTTCGGGCCCTACGTCCAGCTCGGCGAAGGCGATAAGCCCAAGCGCGCGTCGCTGCCGAAAGGCTGGTCCGCCGAAGCGATGGACCTGGAGAAGGCGCTGCGGCTCCTGGAGCTGCCGCGCGCCGTCGGCGTGCATCCGGAAACCGGCAAGCCGATCGAGTCCAACATCGGCCGCTACGGCCCCTACGTCTCGCACGACGGCGTCTACGCCAACCTCGATTCCGTCGAGGAGGTGTTCTCGGTCGGTCTCAACCGCGCCGTTGCCGTGCTTGCGGAGAAGAAGGACAAGGGCGCCCGGGCCAGAGCCACGCCGGCGGCCCTGAAGAGCCTCGGGGAGCATCCGGAGGGTGGCGGCGAGATCACCGTGCGCGACGGCCGCTACGGGCCCTACGTCGCCTGGGGCAAGGTCTACGCCACCTTGCCGAAGGGATCGGACCCGCAGGCCGTCACCGTCGAGCAGGCGATCGCACTGATCACGGAAAAGAGCGGCAAGGCACCGACGAAGGGTCGCGGAGCCGCATCGAAGTCCGCCGCCGCCGCTTCCGCACCGGGCGCCTCAAAGTCCAAGAAGAAAACCACGAAAACAACGACCTCGAAGAAGAAGGAAGGCGCCTGAATCGCGCTGTAGCTGGGCGGTTCGGGCCGGTGCGCCTGCGGCAGACACGGACGGCCGCGGGTCTGGGCCAAAGCAGTGTCGCGTTTCCGTATTCTTCACACCGATGTAGGACATTTTGGCAGTTCCAGAGAGTGGCTGCCGATGAAGCCGTTGCCGTTGAGATTCGCCGACCGGCTGAAGTTGCCGACGAATCGGTCCGGAGAAGTGCGCAGGGCCGTCGTGCTCTTCGTCCTCATCGAGGCAACTTTGGTAGGAGGCATTCTCACCGCGATCTTCGCGGTCGTCGAACCCTCGCCGCTCGTCTTCAGCGTGATCGGTATAGGTTTGACGATCCTGGTTGCGCTACCGGTTAATCTCCAGAGTTGCAAAGCCTGGATGAAGCTGTTGGATGCCAATCAGCAGTTGACCTGGACCAGCATCACGGACCCGTTGACGCAACTCCCCAACCGCAGGGCCTACTCTGACCGCATGACGGAGGTCGGTACCGATGACCTGGTCCTGGCCTTGGTGGATGTCGACCGGTTCAAGCGGATCAACGACGACTTCGGCCATGCCACCGGCGACGAAATCCTCGTCGAAGTCTCCCATCTCCTGTCGTTTGCGATGGAGGGATCGGGAACCGTCTACAGAATGGGCGGCGACGAATTCGCCATCGTGGGCGACGCGATCTCCAGCGAGCATATGCACGACATCCTCGATGCGACGCGAGAAACGGTGGCGAAGCTCACGTTCCACGCCGGATCCAGGCCGGTTCGCATCACGATCTCCGGGGGAATCTCCCATCGACGCCCGGGTCAGTCGTTGGATGATCTCTACCGAGCGGCCGACGCCGCCCTCTACGGCGCAAAACTCGCCGGCCGCAACAACATCTGGGACGACGCCCCGCAGGGGACGGGAGTTCCACCCCTGACGGTCGGCGACGACTTGGAATGGCGCCCCGCCAACCGGAGCGGCTGATGGTCAGTGCACGGAACAATTCCCCCGGGACTGCGCTTCGCGGAAGCGACTCCCGCGCTGGAACCGGATAAGGTCGCGGCCACCGATTGTGCCGACGGATGGATTGCATTGGCCCGCAAACTGCGCCCCGAAACCGACGCCCTGCCCTTTCCGACCCGTGAAGCCGTCCTTCGCTACATCACGGAGCATCCCGCACGCGCCACGAAACGCGACATCGCCCGCGCTTTCGACGTGAAGGGTGAGCATCGGGTGATGCTGAAGGCGCTGTTGCGGGAACTCGAGCAGGAAGGGCTGATCGAGCGTCGGGCGAAACGCCTGTCGGAGCCGGGCGCGCTGCCGCCGGTGCTCGTCTGCGAAGTCGTCTCGCGCGATGCGGAGGGCGACTTCTTCGCCGAGCCGGTCACCTGGGACGAGGAGCGTGGCAGCCCGCCGCGGCTGCTCGTCATCGCCAAGCGTGGCCGCCGCGGCGAAGGCGACGTCCAGCCGGGCATCGGCGACCGGCTGCTCGGCCGCGTCACCGACCTGCCGCACGGCTACGAGGCGGTGGCGCGGGCCGCCGTCCGGCCGATCAAGCTCCTGGAGCGCAAGCCGTCGGGCATCATGGGCGTGTTCCGCGCCACAGCCGGCGGCGGCGGGCGGATCGTGCCGATCTCCAAGAAGCAGCTGCAGGAGTTCGTCGTCGACGCCGCCCACACCGGCGGGGCGGAGGACGGCGACCTCGTCGCCCTCGACGTCCACCGCAGCGGACGCTACGGCCTGCCGCAGGCCAAGGTGCGCGAGCGGATCGGCAGCCTGAAGTCGGAGAAGGCGGTCTCCATGATCGCCATCCACGCCAACGAGATCCCCTACATCTTCCCCGAGGCGGTGATCGCGGAGGCGGAAGCCGCCGAGCCGGTCAGGATGGACGGCAAGCGCGAGGACTGGCGCGACCTGCCGCTCGTCACCATCGATCCGCCCGACGCCAAGGACCACGACGACGCCGTCCACGCGGTGCCCGACGAGGACCCCGCCAACCCGGGCGGCGTGATCGCCACCGTGGCGATCGCCGACGTGGCGCACTACATCCGGCCGGGCTCGGCGCTCGACAAGGAGGCGCTGAAGCGCGGCAACTCGGTCTACTTCCCGGACCGCGTCATCCCGATGCTGCCGGAGCGGATCTCCAACGACCTCTGCTCGCTCAAGGAGGCCGTCGACCGGCCCGCCCTGGCGGTGCGGATGGTGTTCGACGCGCACGGCCACAAGAGGCGCCACACCTTCCACCGCATCATGATGCGCTCGGTCGCCAAGCTGTCCTACCAGCAGGCGCAGGCCGCGGTGGACGGCCGTCCCGACGACAAGACGCGACCGATCCTCGACAGCATCCTGAAGCCGCTGTTCGCCGGCTACCAGGTGCTCCTGAAGGGCCGCAACGCCCGCGAGCCGCTGGAACTCGACCTGCCCGAGCGCAAGATCGTCCTGAAGCCCGACGGCACGGTCGACCGGGTCGTGGTGCCAGAGCGGCTGGAGGCGCACAAGCTGATCGAGGAGTTCATGATCCAGGCCAACGTGGCCGCCGCGGAAACGCTGGAAGCCAAGCGGTCGCCGCTCGTCTACCGGATCCACGACCAGCCCTCGATGTCCAAGCTGGAGGCGCTGCGCGAATTCCTGGCCTCGCTGGACCTCAAGATCGCCAAGCAGGGCAACCTGACGCCGGAGGTGTTCAACCGGATCCTTGCCCGGGTGGAGGACGCGCCCAACGCCCACCTCGTCAACGAGGTGGTGCTGCGCTCGCAGAGCCAGGCGGAGTACTCGCCCTTCAACATCGGGCATTTCGGCCTCAACCTCAGGCGCTACGCCCACTTCACCTCGCCGATCCGGCGCTACGCCGACCTGATCGTCCACCGCGCCCTGGTCGGCGCGCTGAAGCTCGGCGACGACGGTCTGCCGAACGGCATCGAGGACCGGCTGGAGCGGATCGCCGCCGACATCTCCGGCGCCGAGCGCCGGGCCATGCAGGCCGAGCGGGAGACCATCGACCGGCTGATCGCGGAGTGGCTGTCGGACCGGATCGGCGCGGTGTTCCGGGCGCGCATCGGTGGCGTCACCAAGGCCGGGCTGTTCGTCAAGCTGGCCGACACCGGTGCGGACGGCTTCGTTCCGGCCTCCACGCTCGGCGCCGACTTCTACGCCTACGACGAGGCCCGCCACGCGCTCGTCGGCAACCGCACCGGCGAAACCTTCCAGCTCGGCGACACGGTCGAGGTCAAGCTGGTGGAGGTCGCGCCGCTGGCAGGGGCGCTCCGCTTCGAAATCGTCAGCGAGGGCCGACAGGGCAAGCCGCTCAACCGCTCTCGCCACGGCCGCATGGCCCCGCCCGGCCGCCGCGACGGCGAGCAACGCCGTCCGAAGGGGATCAAGACGAAACGTCGATGATGCTCGGCAGCCCGGGCCGTCAGCCTGCCGGTTTCGGCGGCGGCAGCACGGGCGTCTCCGGGTCGCGCGGAGGATCCCCGTCGCGCAGGTCGCTCGCGTCGGCCGCTGCCGGCGCCTCGGCCTGTTCCCCGCTTTCCGCGTCGATCGCGTCCGGCGCGCGCTGGTCCACCTCGCCCGCCGCCGCGCGGGTCCGCTCGATCTCGCGCCATTTGGCGACGTTGCGGTTGTGATCCTTCAGCGTGGCGGCGAACACGTGGCCGCCGGTGCCGTCGGCCACGAAGTAGAGCTCGTCGGTGCTCGACGGTGTCGCCACCGCCTCCAGGGCCGCGCGGCCCGGATTGGCGATCGGCCCCGGCGGCAGTCCGGCGATGCGGTAGGTGTTGTAGGCGTTCTCCGCGTCGATGTCCGAGCGGCGGATCGGGCGGCCCAGCGTGCCTTGCCCGCCGACGATGCCGTAGATGATGGTCGGATCCGACTGCAGCCGCATGCCCTGGCGCAGGCGGTTGACGAACACCGCCGCGACGCGAGGCCGTTCGTCGGCGCGTCCGGTCTCCTTCTCCACGATGGAGGCGAGTGTCACCAGTTCGCGCGGCGATTTGACGGGAAGGTCGGCGCGGCGGCTTTCCCACACGGCCGCGAGGGTCTTCTCGTGCGCCGCCGCCATCTGGTCGAGGATCTGCTTGCGCGTGGTTCCGCGGCTGAAGCTGTAGGTTTCCGGCAGCAGCGTGCCTTCTTCCGGTATCGCGTCGATCTCGCCGGACAGCACGGTGTTGGCCTTGAGGCGTTCGACGATCTGGCGGGAGGTGAGGCCCTCGGGGAAGGTGACCTGGTAGAGGATGGCCTTGCCGGCCACCAGCAGGTCCATCACCTCGCGCATGCTAACGCCGGCCGGGAAGGCGTACTCGCCGGCTTTCAGCTTCTGGTTCTGGCGATAGGCGTAGACGCCGCCGAGGAAGACCTGGCGTTCGGCGATCACGCCCTCGCGCTCAAGGGTGTCGGCGATGGCGTTGAGGCCGCTTCCGCTGGCGATCACCACGTTCTTCTGTTCGGTGAGCGGGCCGCGAGCGTCGAACTCCTGCTTGCCCCAGTAGAGCACCGCGCCGCCGCCGATCACGACAACCATCAGCACGGTGATCAGCGCATTGAGCGCCACCACCAGCGGGTTGCGGACGGACTGGGAGCGCGGCGGCGGCGGAGGCGTCTCCGGCGTCAGCGCCTCGCGCGGGCTCTTCGGATTGATCCGCTTGGCGCCGTCGGTTTCGGCACGGTCCGTCGGCGGTATCGGCGAACTGTCGTTCATGGTCCGTCCGGTTGCGATCGATGTCGTCGGTCCGTTGCCCGGCGGAAACGGAGGCGTCGAATCGCGACGCCTTCATCCGGTCGACGCCGCGGGCCGGGACGATAGCACAAGCCACCCGACCAATATGGCGAAAGAGCGGACCGCCGCCGGCCCGCCCCCTCTTCGTCAGCCCTCGAAGGCGCGGAACACCACGGAGGCGTTGGTGCCACCGAAGCCGAAGGAGTTGGAAAGCGCGACGCGCACCTTCTTCTCCTTGGCCTTGTTCGGCACCAGGTCGATCTTGCTGTCCACCGAAGGGTTGTCCAGGTTGATCGTCGGCGGCAGGATGCCGTCCCGGATCGCCAGAGTGGAGAAGATCGCCTCAATCGCGCCGGCAGCACCCAGCAGATGGCCGGTCATCGACTTGGTGGAGGACATGGAGATGCGGCTTGCCGCATCGCCCACCAACCGGTGAACGGCGCCGAGTTCGATCTCGTCGCCCAGCGGCGTCGACGTGCCGTGGGCGTTGACGTAGTCGATCTCGTCAGGCGAAACGCCAGCCCGCTTCAGCGCCATTTGCATGCACCGATAGGCCCCGTCACCGTCCTCGGACGGTGCGGTGATGTGGTAGGCGTCGCCGGACAGGCCATAGCCGATCACCTCGGCGTAGATCTTGGCGCCGCGGCGCTTGGCGTGCTCCAGTTCCTCCAGCACCACGATACCGGCGCCCTCGCCCATCACGAAGCCGTCGCGGTCCTTGTCGTAGGGACGCGAACCGGCCGTGGGGTTGTCGTTGAAGCCGGTGGAGAGCGCGCGGCAGGCGGCGAAGCCTGCCACGGAAATGCGGCAGACCGGGCTCTCTGTGCCGCCGGCGACCATCACATCGGCGTCGTCGAGGGCGATCAGGCGCGCGGCGTCGCCGATCGCGTGGGCGCCGGTCGAGCAGGCCGTCACCACGGAGTGGTTGGGGCCCTTCAGGCCGTACTTGATGGAGACGTGGCCGGAGGCGAGGTTGATCAGCCGGCCAGGGATGAAGAAGGGCGAGACGCGGCGCGGACCCTTGTCGCGCAGCGTGTAGCCGGCTTCCACAATGCCGGCGATGCCGCCGATGCCGGAGCCGATCAGGACGCCGGAGCGGATCTGGTCCTCGTAGTCGGTCGGCTTCCAGCCGCTGTCCTCGACAGCCTGGGTCGCGGCGGCGACGGCGTAGACGATGAAGTCGTCGACCTTGCGCTGCTCCTTGGGCTCCATCCAGTCGTCGGGATTGTAGGTCCCGTTGGTGCCGTCGCCCTTCGGAATCATGCAGGCGATCTGGCAAGGCAGATCGTCCACTTCGAAGGTGTCGATGCGGCGGGCGCCGCTCTGGCCGGCGAGAAGCCGCTGCCAGGTTTCCTCGACGCCGCTGGCCAGCGGAGTGACCATGCCAAGGCCGGTGATGACGACGCGTCTCATACGCGGAACGCCTCCTCAAGAGGGGATCGATGAAGCCGGGCGCGTCTCACGCGCTGCTTGCCCTTGAAAGCAGCGCGGGGGCAGACGCGAGACCCGGCGGGTGCCATTGGCCGCGCGCGCCCCCGACGCACGAGTACAGGTGGTGTCGGCGCGGCGGAACCGCCACGCCGAACCGGATCAGGCGCTGGTCGCCTTTTCCAGGAAACGGACCGCGTCGCCGACCGTGAGGATCGTCTCCGCCGCGTCATCCGGGATCTCGACGCCGAACTCTTCTTCGAAGGCCATCACGAGTTCGACGGTGTCGAGCGAGTCGGCGCCCAGGTCCTCGATGAACGAGGCCTCGATGGTCACCTTGTCGGCGTCCACGCCGAGGTGCTCGATCACGATCTTCTTCACGCGGTCAGCGATGTCGCTCATGTCAGGAAATCCTCACAGTTCTCAGATCTTTGGATGAGGGGTTCGATTTCGGCTCAAGCGGTGGATCTTGCGGACGGATCCGATCCGGTCCTGCGACCCGATCCGAGAAGCGACCCGGAACCACGCGCGTGTGTTGCTCGATCTCGCGGATTTGCCGGTTTTCCCCGATTAGATCGGCGGCTTGGTACCATACTTCCGCCGCCTTGACCAGCGCCGCCCCAGTCCCCGCGGGGCGGCTCCACTTTTCCCGGACGAGCCGGAAAACGCGTCTCATATCATGGCGATACCGCCGTTCACGTGGAGTGTGTGTCCACTGACGTAGCCGGCTTCGCGGCTGGCGAGGTAGACGCAGGCGGCGGCGATGTCACCCGGGGCGCCGAAGCGGCCCATCGGCACCTGTCCGATCGCCGCTTCCCGCTGCTTCTCGTTGAGGGCGTCGGTCATCGGCGTCTCGATGAAGCCGGGCGCCACGCAGTTGGCGGTGATGCCGCGCGAGGCGACCTCCAGGGCGAGCGCCTTGGTCATACCGATCATGCCGGCCTTGGCCGCGGCATAGTTGGCCTGCCCGGGGTTGCCGGTGACGCCGACCACCGAAGTGATACCGATGATGCGGCCGAAGCGGCGCTTCATCATGCCCTTCACCGCGGCGCGCGATAGGCGGAAGCCGGAGGTGAGGTTCACCTCGATCACCTGGTCCCAGTCGTCATCCTTCATGCGGATGAAGAGACCGTCGCGGGTGATGCCGGCGTTGTTGACGAGGATGTCGAGCTGACCGGTGGTGCTCTCCACCTTGGCCACCAGCGCGTCCGCCTCGGCGCGATCGGACAGGTTCGCGGCCATCACGTGGACGCGGTCGCCCAGTTCGCTCGCCAGCGCCTCGAGCGCCGAAGCGCGGGTGCCGGAGAGCACCACGGTCGCGCCGCTGGCGTGCAGACCCTTGGCGATGCTGCCGCCGATGCCGCCGGAAGCGCCGGTCACCAGTGCGGTCAGGCCCGATAGATCGAACATGGGCGTCGTCCCTTTCCATCATGGGATGCCCGCCCGGAAGGCGGGGCTTGCAGCCGGCTGCGCTGTGACCACGTTGGCGGGCCGGTGTCAAGCCGGAAGCAGTTCGAGGAGGAATCCGCCATCGAAAAAGCAACAAGGGCGCTTGCGCGTTCCCGGCGCCTCGCGTTGGATAGCTTTCGCGTTGCTTGCGTCGGCGTCGCGCCGGTGTTCGGGGGGAGAATTTGCCAGCGGCCGGGAGAAGTTCGACGGGACTGGTGGCGGCCGCCGAGCAGCTGCTGGTTGCCGTTGCAGCCGGGCGGGTGGAGGCGGTCGCCGAGCGGGATGCCTATGCCGACCTGTTCGCCTTCCACGCCGGACTGCCGCTCTGTCTGACGCTACGGAGCCTGCACGGCGATCCGCGGGCCCTCGCCCGTCATTCCGCCGGGGTGGCGGTGACCGCGATGGCTCTGGTGACGCGGACCCGCCTGTCCGGGCGCGTGTCCGCGCGCCAGGTGTTCGAGGGAGCCCTCTTCCATGACATCGGCAAGCTGGAGATCCCGGACGCGATCCTTTCCAAGCCGTCGCCGCTGACGGACGCCGAGAGCGACCGGATGCGGGATCATGTCACCATAGGACACCGCATCCTGTTGCGGTGCCCCGGCATCGCGCCGGAGGTCGCCGAGGTCGCGCTTCGCCATCACGAGTATATCGACGGCTCCGGCTATCCCGATGGCATCGGCGGGGACAGTCTCTCCCCGCTGGTCCGGCTGGTCACCGTCGCGGATATCTTCACCGCCCTGACCGAGCCGCGGGCCTATCGCGAGGCGCAATCGGGCGCCGACGCGGTGCTCGCGCTGCGGTCGATGGGGGGCAAGGTCGACCCGTCCCTGGTCGACGCGCTCGCCGCGATCGTCGAGGCTACGTAGCCGCTTTCGTTTCGAGAAAAACGCTACGTAGCCGCTACGTAGCCGCCGGTCAGAGACCGAGCAGCGCGCGGGCGCCTGCGATGTCCTCGGGGGTGCCGACGGACACCGTCGCGGCTTCCTTCGCGATCCGTTTCACCAATCCCGCCAACACCTTGCCGGCGCCGATCTCGACAAAGGCGGTGACGCCGGCGGGGCCTGCCAGGTATTCCACCGATTCGCGCCAGCGCACTGTGCCGGTGACCTGCTCGACCAGCCGCTGCCGGATCTCCTGGGGATCGCTGATCGGGGCAGCAAGAACGTTTGAAATCAAAGGGATAGCCGGTGCGTTGACGGTCGCGGCGGCGAGTGCCTCTGCCATCACGGCGGCCGCCGGCGTCATCAACGCGCAATGGAACGGCGCGGAAACCGGCAGCAGGACGGCGCGCTTGGCGCCCTTGGCCTTGGCGATCTCCAACGCCCGCTCCACGGCGGATCTGTGTCCGGAAACAACGACTTGGCCGGGTGCGTTGTCGTTCGCGGCCTCACAGACCTCGCCCTGTGCGGCCTCCTCGGCCACCTCCGACGCCGCCTCGAAATCGAGGCCGAGCAGCGCCGCCATCGCCCCGACCCCGACCGCAACCGCCTGTTGCATCGCGTTGCCGCGAGTCCTGAGCAGCCGGGCGGCGTCGGCAACCGAAAGGGAACCGGCGGCGGCGAGCGCGGAGTATTCGCCGAGGGAGTGGCCGGCGACGAAATTCGCGTTGTCTTTCAGTGAGATACCCTCGGCCTCAAGGGCCCGGAGCGCGGCGATCGAGACCGCCATCAGCGCCGGCTGGGCGTTGGCGGTAAGGGTCAGGCGATCCTCCGGACCGTTCCAGATGACGTCGGAAAGCGTCTCGCCGAGCGCCTCGTCGACCTCCTCGAAGACCGCCCGGGATGCCGGATAGGCCTCGGCCAGCGCCTTGCCCATGCCGACGATCTGGCTGCCCTGCCCCGGAAAAACGAACGCGACCGCCATGGAAACCTCCTGAAACACCAGAGTTCCGCGGGTGTCACCACGGCAGAGGTGCCCTGTCAAGATCGACGGAACGGTCGCGGCGATGCAGCAGAGCGGGCGTGTTGTGTCGCGGCGGGCTCGTCCTTATGATCCGCGCGCCTTGCGGGGATCTCCCGCGACGATGCTTCTTCACTCTGGGCCGACCGCAGGCGCGGCGCCCGAACCGGACGGACCGATGCTCGATTCCCTGCGCCGCGGCGCCAATACGATTGTTGCCAAGATCCTCCTCGGCCTTCTCGTCGTCTCGTTCGCGGTCTGGGGCATCGCCGACGTGTTTCGGTCCACCGGCAGCCAGTCGGTCGCCGAGGTGGGCGACACGGAGGTATCGCTGACCGACTTCGGACGCCAGTATCAGAGGGAAATCCAGGCTTTCTCCCGGCAATACGGCCAGCCGATCACGCCGGAACTCGCCGCCCAGCTCGGCCTGCCGAGCCGTCTCCTCGGCCGGATGATCTCCGAGGCGGCGTTGACCGACACGGCAACCAGCATGGGTCTCGGCGTCTCGGACGAGGCGATCGCCAAGACCATCGCGGCGGACCCGAACTTCCAGGCCGGCGGCAAGTTCGACCGTGCCTATTTCAACCAGCTGATCAACCAGAATGGCCTGACGGAAGCCCAATACATCGCCGAGCAGCGCTCGCTTCTGTTGCGCCGGCAGCTGGCCGAAGGCCTTTTCGGCGGCATGGGCACCCCGACGACGCTGCTCGAACAGCTCTCGCGCTACCGCGACGAGGTTCGGATCGTCGACTACATCGAGCTGCCGCGAAGCCTGATCACACCAATTCCGACGCCTAGCGGCGACGAGCTCCAGACGTACTATGATGCGAACAAGGACCAGTACCGGGCGCCGGAGTACCGCAAGCTGGACATCCTGACGCTCACGCCGGACGATATCGCCGACCCGTCGGCGGTCACCGACGAGGACGCCCGCAAGGAGTACGAGCGCACCAAGGGCCAGTATGGCACCGCCGAGCAGCGGCGGATCCAGCAGATCCTGTTCCCGACGATCGAAGAGGCGAAAGCCGCGTCGGACAAGATCAAGGGCGGCGCTACCTTCGAGCAGATCGTCGGCGAGCGGAACCTGAAGCCGGAGGACATCGACCTCGGGCTGCTCACCAAGGATCGCGTTGTCGATCCGGCGATTGCGGAAGCCGCGTTCGGGCTCGGCGCCGGCGCCGTCAGCGACGCGGTGGAGGCCCGTTTCGGCGGCGCTCTGGTCCGTGTGACCGAGATCGTGCCGCAGAGCGTGAGGCCGTTCGAGGACGTTGCCGCGGAGATCAAGGCATCGATCGCGCGCCGCGCCGCCGAGGGCACCGTGCTGGAAACGCACGACGAAATCGAGGACGCCCGTGCCGGCGGCGCGACGCTGGCCGAGATCGCGGAGCGGTTCAAGCTGAAGGTTCGCACGATCGAGGCGGTGGACGCTGAAGGCAAGGACGCGGCAGGCGCCACGGTCGACATTCCGCAGTCGACGGAGGTGGTCGCTGCGGCCTTCGCCAGCGATGTCGGGGTGGAGAACGACCCGGTGTCGATGTCCAATCGCGGTTTCGTCTTCTTCGACGTGGTGGACGTGAGGGCCGCCCGCGACCGGCCGCTGGAGGAGGTGAAGGACCAGGTCACCAAGGGCTGGACCGAGGCTCGGATCGGTGAGCTGCTGCAGGCCAAGGCCGACGATCTCCAGAAGTCGGTGGCCGGTGGACAGGACCTCGCCGTCGCTGCCCAGAGCGTCGGCGCGACGGTAAAGACCACGCAGGCCTTCGCCCGCAACGGTCAGATCGCCGACCTGACGCCGGCCGGCGTGGACGCCGCGTTCGGCGGTCCGGAGGGGCATGTCGCCACGGTGGAGAAGGAGGACGGCAGCCGGCTTCTCATCAAGGTGAAAAGCGCCGTGGTGCCACCCTTCTTCGCGGAAGCGGCGGGCAATGCGGAAGCGGCCAAGGGCTTCGCCGAGGAGCTCCAGAGCAGCCTGCTGTCGCAGTATATCGAGCAGCGGCAGGCGGAGCTCGGTTCGTCGGTGAACCAGGCCGCGCTGCAGCAGGTGATCGGCCTCGCCGGTCGTTGACATGCCCGGTTGGGCAGCCACATTCAGCCGGGGGTGAGCGGCGATGAGCGAGCTGAAACGACTGCTGGGCAAGGTTGCGACCGGCGCGGCGCTGACGCGTGAGGAGGCGAGCGCCGCCTTCGACGTGATGATGTCGGGCGAAGCGACGCCGGCGCAGATCGGCGGCTTCCTGATGGCTCTTCGCGTGCGGGGCGAAACCGTCAACGAAATCGCCGGCGCGGTGGAGACCATGCGCGCCAAGATGCTCCGCGTGCCTGGCGCGGAAGACGCCATGGACATCGTCGGCACCGGCGGCGACGGCTCCGGCAGCCTGAACATCTCGACGGCGACCGCCTTCGTGGTGGCCGGTGCGGGCGTCAAGGTGGCCAAGCACGGCAACCGGGCGCTCTCGTCGAAATCCGGAGCCGCCGACGTGCTGATGGCGCTGGGCGTCAAGGTGGACCTGGAGCCCGAGGCGATCGCCGGCTGCATCCGGGACGCAGGGGTCGGCTTCATGTTCGCACCGGCGCACCATGCCGCCATGAAGCACGTGGGCCCGAGCCGGGTGGAACTCGGCACGCGGACCATCTTCAACCTGCTCGGGCCGCTCTCCAACCCGGCGGGCGTCAAGCGCCAGCTGGTCGGGGTGTTTTCCAACCAATGGGTGGAGCCGGTGGCGCGGGTGCTCCAGGCGCTCGGCTCGGAAGCGGCGTGGGTGGTGCACGGGTCGGACGGGATGGACGAGATGACCACCTCCGGACCGACGCACGTGGCGAGGCTGGAGGGCGGGGAGATCACGACCTTCGAGGTCACGCCCGAGGAGGCCGGCCTGCCCCGTCATCCGGCCGACGCGGTCAAAGGCGGCCTTGCCGAAGAGAACGCCGCGGCCTTGCGGGCCCTGTTGGACGGAGCGCCCGGCGCATACCGCGACACCGTGCTCCTCAACGCCGCAGCGGCGCTGATCATCGCCGGTCGCGCCGCGACGCTGAAGGACGGTGTCGCGCTGGCGGCCGCTTCCGTCGACGAAGGCCGCGCAGCGGATACCCTGGCGCGGCTGATCGCGCTTTCGAACGCCTGAGGACGCGATGACCGACATCCTGGCCAAGATCGAGGCCTACAAACGGCAGGAGATCGCGGCGGCAGAGGCGGCGATTCCGCTGGCGGAGATCCGGGCGCGCGCGCTGGACCAGCCGCCGACGCGCGGATTTGCGAACGCACTCCGCGCCAAGCTGGACGGCGGACAATATGCGCTGATCGCGGAGATCAAGAAGGCGAGCCCCTCGCGCGGGTTGATCCGGCCGGACTTCGATCCTCCGCGTCTGGCGGAGGCCTATGCGGAGGGCGGCGCTGCCTGCCTTTCCATTCTGACCGACACCCCCTCCTTCCAGGGAAGGCCGGAGTACCTGACCGAGGCACGGGCAGCGGTGGACTTGCCGGCGCTGCGCAAGGACTTCCTATTCTCGCCCTACCAGGTCTACGAGGCCCGCGCCTGGGGTGCGGACGCCATCCTGATCATCATGGCTTCGGTGGACGACGAACTTGCCCGGCGACTGGAAGAGACGGCCGCCGAACTCGGGATGGATTCGCTGATCGAGGTTCACGACGAGGCCGAGCTGGAACGCGCGCTGAAGCTCTCCTCGCCGCTGATTGGGATCAACAACCGGAACCTCCGGACCTTCGAGACCAAGCTGGAGACGACCGAACACCTCGCCCCGCTGATCCCCGAGGGGCGGATCATCGTCGGCGAATCCGGGCTCTTCACCACGGCGGACCTGGACCGGCTCGCCGAGGCCGGGGTGCGGACCTTCCTGGTGGGCGAGAGCCTGATGCGCCAGGACGACGTCGCAGCGGCCACGCGCGGGCTCCTGGGCCTGCCCACCCGAGAGCAAGCGCAACTGACGCATCTGGACGCCCGCGGTCAGGCCGCCATGGTGGACGTGACGGAGAAGGCGGTGACCGACCGGACCGCCGTCGCGGAGGGCCGCGTGGTGATGAAGCCGGAAACGCTCGCCGTGATCCTGGACGGCCACCTACCGAAAGGGGACGTGGTGGCGACGGCGCGGATCGCCGGCATCATGGCGGCGAAAAAGACGGCGGAACTGATCCCCCTCTGTCACCCGCTCCCCGTGACGAAGGTCGTCGTCGACATCGAACCGTCGCCGGCGCTGCCGGGACTGGTCGTGCGGGCGACCGTGCGCGTGACCGGCCAGACGGGGGTGGAGATGGAGGCGCTGACGGCCGCGTCCGTCGCTTGCCTCACCATCTACGACATGGCCAAGGCTGTGGAGAAGACGATGCGGATCGAGGGGCTGCGCCTGGTCGAGAAGACCGGCGGCAAATCCGGTCCGTTCAAAGCGGACTAGAGCATTCGGGAGGCGGACGTGGCGCTGTTGCCGGTCGAAGAGGCCCAGGCGAGGCTGCTTGCGGGGGTTCGGCCGGTGGAGGCCGAGCACGTCGGAATCGCCGATGCGGGCGGACGCGTGCTCGCGTCGGACCTCTCGGCGCGGCGGACGCAGCCGCCCTTCGCCGCCTCCGCGATGGACGGCTATGCCGTGCGCGCAGCCGACCTTCAGCCGGGCGCGCGGCTCCGCGTGATCGGCGACTCGATCGCCGGACGCGGCTTCGGACATCCTGTGGCGGCGGGCGAAGCGGTGCGGATCTTCACCGGGGCACCGGTGCCGGATGGCGCCGACACGATCCTGATCCAGGAGAACGCCCGCCGGAACGGCGAGTTCGTGGTGGCGGAGCAGGCGGAACCTGCCGGGCGCTTCATCCGCCGGGCCGGGCTCGACTTCAGCGAGGGCGATGTGCTGCTTCGCGCCGGCCTCCGGCTGGACGGCCGCCTCGTCGCGCTGGCGGCGGCGATGAACCATGCGGACGTCGCGGTGCGTCGGCGGCCGCGTGTGGCTCTGCTTGCAACGGGCGACGAACTTGTCCAGCCCGGCGCGCCGATCGGGCCGGACCAGATCGTCGCGTCCAATGCGCTCGGGCTGGCGGCGGATATCCGCGCGCTCGGCGGCGAGGTGATCGATCTCGGCATTGCGCCGGACGACCTCGGGACCATCCGCGCCCGGATCCGGCAGGGGATTGCCGCGAAGGCAGACGTGATCTGCCTGTTGGGCGGCGCCTCCGTGGGGGACTACGACCTGACGCGGCCGGCGCTGGAAGCGGAAGGCATGGTGCTCGACTTCTGGAAGATCGCGATGCGACCCGGCAAGCCGCTGATCGTGGGTCGTCACGGCGATACCGTGATGCTGGGCCTGCCCGGCAACCCGGTTTCGACGATGGTGTGCGGTCTGCTGTTCCTGAAACCCCTGGTTCGAGCCCTGCTCGGCGAAGCCGGTGTCCTCCCGATCGCCGAACGCGCAACGCTCGGTGCGGCGATGGGCGAGAACGACCAGCGGCAGGACTATGTGCGGGCGCGCCTGCGCGTGGGGGAGGACGGACGCCTGATCGCGACCCCGCTCGACCTGCAGGATTCCTCCATGCTTTCCCGGCTGGCGCTGGCCGAAGCGCTGATCGTGCGGGTTCCCGGCGCCCCTCCCGCGCAGGCCGGCAGCGTCTGCGAAATCCTGCGACTGCCCTGACACATCGCGGTGCAACCGCTCTTGCGGAACACACACAGAACATGGTAACCCTGTTCGTGTTTTGTACCGATTCACGGTGCGGAAGGAACGAAGGCGGCCCGGATCGCGAATCCGGAGCTGCAATAGAGGGGCTACCGATGCTCACGCGCAAGCAGCTCGAGCTGTTGATGTTCATCCATGAACGCCTCAAGGAATCGGGCGTGCCTCCCTCGTTCGACGAGATGAAGGACGCGTTGGACTTGAAGTCCAAGTCCGGCATCCACAGGCTCATCACCGCCCTGGAAGAGCGCGGGTTCATCCGCCGCCTGCCGAACCGGGCGCGCGCGCTGGAGGTGATCAAGCTGCCGGAATCGGTGCAGTCGTCGATCGGCAAGGGGCGTCGCGGGTTCGCCCCCTCGGTGATCGAGGGCACCCTCGGTAAGGAGCGGCCCACTCCGCCGCCGGAACCGGC
Organism: Chthonobacter albigriseus; assembly: GCF_013839445.1. GTDB lineage: Bacteria > Pseudomonadota > Alphaproteobacteria > Rhizobiales > Pleomorphomonadaceae > Chthonobacter > Chthonobacter albigriseus. The sequence continues at coordinate 27,494 of NZ_JACDIT010000002.1, forward strand.
CGCAGAGGCGCGCGATACGCTGCCTGTCCCAGTGATGGGGCGGATCGCAGCCGGCGTGCCGATCTCGGCGATCCAGAACCATTCCCACACCGTTCACGTCCCCATCGATCTGATCGCCGGCGGCGAGCATTTCGCCCTGGAGGTGCGCGGCGACTCGATGATCGAGGCTGGAATCCTCGACGGCGACACGGTGGTCATCAAGAAGTCGGAGACCGCGGACACCGGCGACATCGTGGTCGCGTTGGTGGACGACGAGGAGGCGACCCTGAAGCGCCTGCGCAAGAAGGGTGCTTCAATCGCGCTGGAAGCGGCCAACCCGGCCTATGAGACCCGCATCTTCGGGCCCGATCGCGTGCGGATCCAGGGCAAGCTCGTCGCGCTCATGCGGCGCTACTGAGGGCGCTCCCAGCGGTGCCAGGGGGCTGGCGGGTCGTCGATGGCCTGATCCAGCGGCTCCAGAACGATCGGCGCGTCCGGGTTTGATCGGACGGTCCGGTCGCCGGCGGAGGGAGCCGCCGGGTGGACCGGAAGGTCGGTCCGGTAGGTTCGGGTGCCGGTGCGCTGGAGGACAGCGCCGTCGACGACGGTCGTCAGCGCATGACACCAGGGCGGCGCGACCAGTCGGGTCACGACCAGCCGAGCGCGGTGGCACTCATCGAGAAAGGCCATCGGCCGCTTGATCAGGGCGGCTTCGGCAATGCCGCCGGGATCATCCGCCAGCAGGATACAAGCCTCGCCGTCGCAGAAGACGCCGCGGACGAGCGAGGGGTCGGAGGGCTTGCGGGCGTCGCCGAGCACGGCCAGCCAGATCTCGGTCTGGAAGTCGTCGGCATCGCCCAGGATGCGGATCGTGCCGTCCGGAAGCGTCACCAGCGCGCGGCGGCCTTCGCCGTCGACGATGACATGCGGCAGGGTGGCGAAGGGCACGAGGGCCAGGCCGAGTGCGATCGCCGGCAAGCCTGCGAGGCGCTGGCGTCCTGTCCAGAGGCAGAGCCAGAGCCCGCCCGCGACCATGGCGAGAACGGCGATGACCGGCGGCCGGCCGAAGGTGCCGCCGCGCGGGGTCCAGGCGGCGACCTGTTCGGCGATCAGGACCAGACCGTCGATGCCCCAGCCCATGAGGGTAAGCGGAAGCCGCTCCAGGCCGAGCGGCATGGCGATGGCCGTGACGACGGCCATGGGCATGATCAGGAAGGTGACCAGCGGCGTGGCGGCGAGGTTGGCGACAAGGCCGAGCGGGGCAACGCGGTTGAAGTGGTAGAGGGCGATCGGGAAGGTGGCGAGGCCGGCGATGAGCGACGTCAGCAGCGAAGCGCCGATCCAGAGCGCGACTTTTCCGGTGACGCGGACGATCCACGAGATGTCCCCGCTGTCGCGGGTTCGACCCATGCGTGCCGACAGAGCCTCGTAGCCGGCAATCAGCGCGACCACGGAGGCGAAGGACATCTGCGCGCCGGGCTCCAGAACCGCGGAGGGGGACAGGGCGAAGACGACGAAGGCGGAAACGGCGACAACGCGCAGGCTGAAAGGCTTGCGGTCGGCGATGATCGCGACGAGGCCGAGCCCGACCATGATGGCGGACCGCTCGGCGGGGACCCCCATGCCGGAGACGAGGAGGTATCCGGCATTGCCGGCCAGCGCGGCGAGCGCCGCCCATTGCTTGACGGGATAGCGGAGAGCGATCGGCGGTATGGCGGCAAGGACGAAACGGACGAGCAGAAACAGGCTGGCGGAGACCAGCGCCATGTGGAGGCCGGAGATCGAGAGGATGTGGCTCAGGCCGGATGTCCGCATCGCCTCGTCGGTGTCGTCGTCGATCGCGCCCCGGTCGCCGACCAGGAGCGCCGCGGCGATCGCGCCGCTGTCGCCGGGGACGATCTCCCGGACGCGTGCGGAGACGTGCTGGCGGAGCCGCTCGACCGGACCCCAGGTGGCGAGGTCGCGTGGCAGGTCCGGCGCGTCCGACCACAGGACGGGCGCGCCCAGGGAGAAACCGACCGCGCCGATCCGTTCGAACCAGGCGGCTCGGGCGAAGTCGTATCCGCCGGGCACCAGGGGCGCCGTCGGCGGCGATAGCCGCGCCAGCATCCGAAGGGGCGCGCCGACGACCGGCGGTGCATCCAGCCCGCGGACGGTGACCCGCACCCGTTTCGGCGTTCCCTCGCCCGGTGCCGGGTCCATGGCGTGGACCCGAAGGATCAGGCGCAGTCCGCGCCCTGCCCTGTCCTCCACGGTTTCGACGTGGCCGAAGATCGTGGCGGTGCGTTGTCTGAGCAGTCTCGGCGCGTCGGCCCAGGCGGCGGCGCAATCGGCTGCAAGCACGCCCGCGGCAGCCACGAGGGCGAGCGTGGCCAGGGCGGCGGCAAGGCCGCCCCGACGGCGAAGAGCGAGCGCGGCAGCGGCGGCGACCATCATGACGAGCAGCACGGGAGCGGGAGCCGGACCGATCATCCACTCCAGGCGGATCCCGGCCGCGGTTGCAAAGAGGACGGGCAGCCAGAGGAAACCGCGGCGGTGTTCCAGATCCTTGCCGAGGTCGGCCGCAGCCAAGTCGGCCATGCGTCGGACCAGGGCGCGCAGCGGCGGCGCCGCGGAGCGGACACCGCGGCGCGACCGCGTGGCGGCGGACGGCGAACCATGCGGTGAGGAAGGCGACGTGTCCTGCGGTAGTGGCACCTTGGCGAGCCTCGTCATCAGAAGGTCTTTTGCGAGGCCCCGCCGCTCGTGCTAAGACCCGCTGCGCCCGTAGCCACCTGCCTCCCCAAGCGCGAGCGATACACGCCATACGCGCTCCGTTCATTGGAATTATTGTCCATGTCAAAGCCTGTCGTCACGCGTTTTGCGCCTTCCCCGACCGGATTTCTTCACATCGGCGGCGGACGGACTGCGCTGTTCAATTGGCTCTACGCGAAGCGGCACGGCGGCACGATGCTGCTGCGGATCGAGGACACGGATCGCGAGCGTTCGACCGACGCGGCGGTGGCCGCCATCATCGACGGTCTGACGTGGCTCGGTCTGACCTGGACGGGAGACCCGATCTCGCAGTTCGAGCGCGCCGGGCGCCATGCCGAGGTGGCGCGTTCGTTGGTAGACGCCGGGAAGGCCTACTATTGCTTCTGCACGGCGCAGGAACTCGACGAGATGCGCGAGACTGCGAAGGCCGAAGGCCGCCCGCCGCGCTACGACGGGCGCTGGCGCGACCGCGATCCCGCCGAAGCTCCTCCCGGCGTGAAGCCCACCATCCGGATCAAGGCGCCGCTCGACGGCGAGACGGTGGTGAACGACCAGGTGCAGGGCCGGGTTGTGTTTCCCAACAAGGACCTGGATGATTTCATCATCCTGCGCTCGGACGGCACGCCGACCTACATGCATGCCGTGGTCGTGGACGACCACGACATGGGGGTGACCCACATCATCCGCGGCGACGATCACCTGACCAACACCGCGCGGCAGCAGATCATCTATTCGGCGCTCGGCTGGGAGGTGCCCGTAATGGCACATATCCCGCTGATTCACGGTGCGGACGGCGCGAAGCTTTCCAAGCGGCACGGTGCTCTGGGCGTCGACGCCTACCGCGCTATGGGCTACCTGCCCGCGGCCCTACGCAACTACCTCGTCCGGCTCGGCTGGGCGCACGGCGACGCGGAGATCCTGTCGACGGAGGAGATGATCGCTCTGTTCGACCTAGAGGGCATCGGCCGGTCCCCGTCCCGCTTCGACTTCGCGAAACTGGAGAACCTCAACGGGCACTACATCCGCCACACGGACGACGCCGAACTGCTGACGCATCTGGAGATCCTGCTCGACCACATTCCCAGCGGGCCGGCGCTGAAGGCCAAACTGGACGAGGCGATGCGGGCGCGGCTCGTGGCGGCGATGCCCGGGCTGAAGGAGCGCGCAAAGACGCTGCTGGAGCTTCTCGACGGGGCGCAGTTCCTGTTCGCCGAGCGTCCGCTGCAGCCCGACGAGAAGGCCGGGCAGCTGCTCGACGATGCCGGTCGGGCGGCGCTCAGCGCCCTGCTGCCGCTGCTCGGCGATCTCCAGGACTGGACCGCGTCGAGCACGGAGGCCGCTGTCCGAGCCTACGCGGAGGCGGCCGGCCTGAAGCTCGGCAAGGTAGCGCAGCCGCTTCGCGCAGCCTTGACGGGGCGCAGCACCTCCCCGCCGATCTTCGACGTGCTTGCGGTTCTTGGCCGCGACGAGGCATTGGCCCGGATCAGGGACGCCGTTTAAGCGGACTGGCGGGGTCACGCGCCAGAGACGGAGCTTCGCGGACAACGCAGCCCGGTTCACGTGGACGGAAGGCGGATCCGCTGCTGCCGATGTGTATCGCAGTGCGAAAGGCCGGCTGTTCACGCGGCCGGCCCGACATCTGGCATTGAATACTGAAATACCGCAGGCGGATAACGTCGAGGAGAGGAACGAAACGGTTCCTCCCCGACAAAGGGCCTAGCTCCAATTCACGTCCCTGTTCTTGCCGCATTCGGTTTTTTCCGCTACGCACAACGGCAGGCTTTCCCCGGCGGAAAACAGCTACTTCCCTTTACGTAAAGGGTATTCAGCTCCCTCCGCCCAACGTGGGTCCCGCCCACGCCTCCTGGAGGTCAGACTTTATGAGCGACACCAAAGCCCTCCTCACGATCGGCGGCCAGAGCCATGAGTTCCCGGTGAAATCGGGTTCGGTCGGCCCTGATGTGATCGACATTTCGTCGCTTTACGCCAAGACCGGGGCCTTCACCTACGATCCGGGCTTCACCTCGACCGCGTCCTGCGACAGCAAGATCACCTACATCGACGGCGACAAGGGCGTCCTGCTCTACCGCGGGTATCCGATCGAGCAACTGGCCGAAAACGGCGACTTCCTGGAAACCTGCTACCTGCTTCTCTACGGCGACCTGCCGACGAAGGCGCAGAAGGCCGACTTCGACATGCGCGTGACCCGCCACACGATGGTGCACGAGCAGATGTCGCGGTTCTTCTCCGGCTTCCGCCGCGACGCGCACCCGATGGCGGTCATGGTGGGCGTGGTAGGCGCGCTGGCTGCGTTCTACCACGACTCGACCGACATCTCCGATCCGCACCAGCGGATGGTCGCTTCGCTGCGCATGATCGCCAAGATGCCGACGATCGCGGCGATGGCCTACAAGTACTCCATCGGCCAGCCGTTCGTTTATCCGCGCAACAGCCTCGACTACTCCTCGAATTTCCTCAACATGTGCTTCTCGGTGCCGTGCGAGGACTATACGGTGAACCCCGTCCTGGCGCGCGCCATGGACCGGATCTTCACCCTGCACGCGGATCACGAGCAGAACGCGTCGACGTCGACGGTGCGGCTCGCAGGCTCTTCCGGCGCCAACCCGTTCGCCTGCATCGCCGCCGGCATCGCCTGCCTGTGGGGCCCCGCGCACGGCGGCGCCAACGAGGCGGCGTTGAACATGCTGGCGGAGATCGGCACGCCGGACCGCATTCCGGAGTATATCCGCCGGGCCAAGGACAAGAACGACCCGTTCCGCCTGATGGGCTTCGGTCATCGCGTCTACAAGAACTACGATCCGCGCGCCCGTATCATGCAGCGCACCACCCACGAGGTGCTGCGCGAGGTCGGCCACCAGGACGATCCGCTGCTGCACGTGGCGATGGAACTGGAGAAGATCGCGCTCAGCGACGAGTACTTCGTGGAAAAGAAGCTCTATCCGAACATCGACTTCTATTCCGGCATCACGCTGCGCGCGCTCGGTTTCCCCACCACCATGTTCACCGTTCTGTTCGCGCTGGCACGGACCGTCGGCTGGATCGCCCAGTGGAAGGAAATGATCGAGGATCCTGGCCAGCGTATCGGCCGGCCCCGCCAGCTCTATTCCGGCGCACCGTCGCGCGACTACGTGCCGATCGAGAACCGCCGCTGATCCTGCGCGATCTTCGGACCTGAACGAGCCGGGCCTTTCGGGGCCCGGCTTTTTCGTCGGCCGATCAGGCCCGTCGGCGGGCCGTCGCGAGAACCACTTCGGCTGCGGTGTCAGCGGAACTGCGTCCACCCGGCAGCTGCATCAGCGACCAGAGCCGCTCTAACGCGATGACCTGGCGCGCGCGATCGGGAGTCCCGGAGAGCAGGCCGGCGACGGCGGGTGCGAGGCGATCCGGCGTCACCTCGTCGTCCAGGTGCTCCGGAATCGCCTTTTCGCCGAGGATGATGTTGGGCAGCACCATGGACGTGAACCGCGCTCCGGGCATACGCAGGAGAAGCGGCTTGGCCAGCCGGAAAAGCGCATCCAGCCGATAAGCGACCACCATGGGAACACCCGCGAGGGCAAGTTCGAGCGTCACTGTTCCAGAGGCGGCGAGCGCGGCGTGTGCTCTTCGGAAGGCGGCGAACTTGGCGGCTTCACCGGTGATGATCGCGGGCTTGACGGCCCAGTCAGCCGTTTCCGTCGCGATCCGTTCGGCGTGGCGCTCGACGGCCGGCAGCACCAATTCGAAGCGGTGGCCGGTCGCCTGCAATCGGCCGACGGTCTCGCCGAACACGGCAAGCAGCCGGGTGATCTCGCTGTTGCGACTTCCGGGCAGCACCAGCAGCGTCGGGACCGCGCCTGCGGCAAGCGCCGGGCGCTCGCCGGCGGCGGGCTGCAGGAGCTCCGGACGGTCGACCAGGGGATGACCGACATAGGTCGTCGGGGGGCCGCCCAACTGCCGATGGACCTCGGGTTCGAACGGGAGGATGGCGAGGAGGTGATCGAAATAGCGGGCCATCTTGGCAGCCCTGCCCGGCCGCCAGACCCACACGGATGGCGAGACATAGTCGACAATCGGAATGCCGGGACGTGCCTTGCGAATACGCTTGGCGACCTGATGGGTGAAGTCGGGGCTGTCGATGATGATGACGACGTCCGGGTCCGCCTCGAGGGCAGCATCGACGGTCTGGTAGACGCGCCGGACGATGGTCGGCAGGCGCGCGATTACCGGGCCGAACCCCATCACGGCGATGTCGTGCAGCGGGAAGATGCTCCGCAGGGAGAGCGCTTCCATCCGCGACCCGGCGGTTCCGGTGAATGTGACCGCGCCACCGGTTCGCCGGATCAAGGCCTCCATCAGCCGGGCGCCCAACTGATCACCGGATTCCTCGCCCACCACCATGAACACGCGCAGCGGCCCAGCGGCCGTCATGGCACATCCTCAGCGACGGGCGCGACGGACGCCGGGTCCAGCCGTTCGGAAACCAGGAAAAGCTTGGCCTTGTCGGCGGCCGCGATGGTCTCGGCCCGGTCGACGATCATGACGCGGCCGGTTTCCACGGCGAGGCCCGCAAGCCCCGCTGCCGCGACCGCCTGGACGGTGCGCGGGCCGATCGTCGGCATATCGACCCGAAGGTCCTGTTGCGGTTTGGCAGCCTTCACCAGCACGCCTTCGCGACCGGACCACTTGAGGCGGCCGCGGGCCCTCAGGTCGGCGATGCGGGCGATCAGCTCGTCGGTGCCTTCGACGCCCTCAACGCCGACCACGCGCCCGTTCAGCGCGACGACGGCTTGGCCGATATCGAGCGTGCCGAGAACGCGGGCGGCCTCGAAGCCCTTGGCCACATCGAGCGATTGCGCAGCGGTCGGCCTGACTTGCCCGAGCTGGCCGACGTCGGCAACGAGGAGTGGCGCGACCTCGTGCGCTCCGACGACGGTGTAGCCGCGATCCTCGAAGAAGCGGACGACCCCGCGCAGGACGGTGTCGTCGCCGCCCACCATCAGGGAGAGGATCTTGGGCAGGCTGAGCACCGCGCCGAGGTCCACACGGATGGAGGTGAAGTCGGGCCGAGTCACGGAGCCGCAGATGACGAGGTCGCCGACCTTTTCGCGGACCATGAGATCGAACAGACGGCCGATCTCGCCCCAGCGGATCCAGTGATGCGGATAGGATTCGACAGACGGGCTGGCCTCACCGCGGATGGCGAAGACCACGACGGGACGCCCCGCCTCCGCAGCGGCATCAGCGACCGTGACGGGGACTGCGCCGCCGCCGGCGATGATGCCCAAGGTGGGCCGCGAAGGATCCAACGGCGCCGACGTCATCAGTCGTCCTGGTCCTTTCCGCGCGGGGTGCAGATGGCCCGGTCTCCTCCTTCCCGGATGAAGGCGACCATGCGGTCGACGAGAAGCGAGCCGCCGAAGGTTTCCGCCACGCGGTCGACGCGCTGCTTGAGCGGCTCGTCGCCTTCGAACAGCGCCTTGTAGGCAGCGCGGAGGGCGTGGACATCCTCGCGCGGGAAGTTGGCGCGGCGCAGGCCCACCAGATTGAGGCCGCCGAGCTGGGCGCGGTTGCCGATCACCGTGCCATACGGGATCACGTCGTTCTCGACGCCGGACATGCCGCCGACGAAGGCGCCCTCGCCGATGCGCACCCACTGGTGAACCGCGGAGAGGCCGCCGAGGATGGCGTTGTCGGCGATACGGACATGGCCGCCGAGCGTGACGTTGTTCACCAGGATGACGTTGTTGCCGACGATGCAGTCGTGCGCGACATGGGATCCGACCATCAGGAGGCAACGATCGCCGACCTTGGTCAGCATGCCGCCGCCCTCGGTCCCTGTGTTGAGGGTCACGTTCTCGCGGATTACGGTGTCGCTGCCGATCTCCAGGCGGCTCGGCTCGCCGCGGTACTTCAAGTCCTGCGGGGCGGTGCCGACACTGGCGAAGGGGAAGACCTTTGTGCGCGCGCCGACGGTGGTGCGTCCCTCCACCACCACGTGGCTGTGCAGGACGACGCCGTCGGCGAGTTCGACGTCCGGACCGACGACGCAGAAGGGGCCGATGGTGACGCCCTCGCCGATACGGGCCGCGCTATCGACCAGAGCCGTCGCGTGGATATTCGACATGTTCCCTCCGCCCACCTCGGATGCCGAGATCGCGACCATCAATCGACCAGCATGGCGCTGAGTTCGGCTTCCGCCACCTTGACGCCGTCCACCTTCGCCTCGGCACCGAACCACCACATGTTGGCACGCTGCTTCAGCTTGCGGACGTGATACTCGAGCACGTCGCCGGGCACGACAGGCCGGCGGAACTTCACCTTGTCGATCGTCATGAAGTAGACGAGCCGCGGGCGGCGCTCCGTTTCGCGGGAGGCGACGCAAATGGCGCCGGCAGTCTGGGCCATGCCCTCGATCATCAGGACGCCCGGCATGACGGGCTGAAGCGGGAAGTGGCCCTGGAACTGCGGCTCGTTCATGGTCACATTCTTGATGCCGACGCCCGACTCGTCACCGTCGATCTCAATGATCTTGTCGACCAGCAGGAAGGGATAGCGGTGCGGGAGGACCTCCAGCAGCCGCATGATGTCGAGCGAGTTCAAGGTCTTCGGCGCGCCGCCGCCCGGTGCTGGACTGTCACTCACGGTTCGTTGCCTCCACCGAGTGCGAGTTTCTTCAAGATGGCGTTCTCCTTGATCCACTGCCGAACCGGGCGAGCGGGGTAGCCGCCCATCCTGGCGCCGGGGGGAACGTCGTCCTTGACGCTGGAGGCGCCCGCAACCTGCGCGCCGGCGCCGACCTTAATGTGCCCGGCCAGTCCGGCCTGGCCGCCGAGAGCGACGAAATCGCCGAGCGTGGTCGACCCGGAAATGCCGACCTGAGCCACGATCACGCAGTGTCGACCGATGACCACGTTGTGGCCGATCTGGACCTGGTTGTCGATCTTGGTACCCTCGCCGACGATGGTGTCGCGGTTGGAGCCACGGTCGATGGTGGTGTTGGCGCCGATCTCCACGTCGTCCTGAATGACGACGCGACCGATCTGCGGCACCTTCAGGTGACCCTTCGGCCCCATCGCGAAGCCAAACCCATCCTGGCCGATGCGGACGCCGGCGTGGACGATGACGCGGTTGCCGACGAGAGCGTGCGTGATCGTCGCGCCGGGACCGATGTATCCGTCCCGGCCGAAGCGGACGCCCCGGCCGACCACGGCGCCCGCGCAGACGACCGTGCCGCGGCCGATCTCGGCGCCCGCGCCGATCGAGGCGCCGGACTCCACCGTCACATCGGCCTCAAGTCTCGCCTCGGGATGAATGAAGGCAGCAGCCGATATGCCCACCTCGCCGGTGACGCCCTCCGGCCTGACGGCTTCGGGGAAAAGCGCCTGCATGACCTGGGCGATCGCCCGATAAGGTGAGGCCGAGGCGATGACGGCCAGGCCTGGGGGGGCGGCAGACACGTACTTATCCGCGCAGATCGCGGCAGATGCGGATGTGGTCCGGAATTGCGGAAGATAATGCGGGTTGTCCAGAAAGGTGAGTTCGCCGGCACCCGCCTCGTCGAGAGGCGCGATCCGGCTGAGCACCATGGCGGGTTCACCGGACAGGATCGTCCCGCCGGAGATACGGGCGGCGTCCTCCAGTGTCAACGACCGGACGGGCCGGAAGAAGACGGGATCACTCATTTCCATGTCTCACTTCGGATCGCCTCGACGGAGGCGCTGTCCGCGATTGTCTGCCGCTCACGACCACCCCATAGACGAAACGGCCGCCGCGGTGAAGCGGCGGCCGTGCGATTGTTCAGGCACTGTGTCCTCAGAAGCGGGTGCCGCCGGAGAACCGGAAGAACTGCGTCTCGTCCGCATCGCCCTTGGATACCGGCAGCGCGAAGTCCGCGCGGAGCAGGCCGAAGGGCGACTGCCAGAGAAGGCCGAGGCCGACCGAGGCGCGGATGGTGGCATCGTCGCCGTAGACCGACGGGCTGCCGGCGTTGGAGTCGACGCCCCAGGCCGTTCCGGCGTCTGCGAAGAGCGAGCCGTAGAAGCCGAACTCCTCGGGGATCACCGGGAGCGGGAAGATGGTTTCCGCCGTCGCCGCCGCATAGAACTGGCTGCCGAGGAGGTAGCCGGTGTTGCGGTCGCGGGCGCCGATGCCTTCGGAGTCGAAACCGCGGATCGTCTCCCCGCCAAGGCGGAAGTGGTCGAGGTAGCGCAGATCCTGGCCGATGCCCATGACGTGGCCGGCCTTGACGCCCAGTCGACCGATCAGGCCCCAATCCGCAGAGAGTTCGCGGTAGTAGTCGGCTTTTGCGGTGGTGCGCAGGAAGCTCACGTCGCCACCGACGCCGGCGAATTCCTGCGAGAACTGGGCGTAGATGCCTTCCCGCGGGAACAACTTGTTGTCGATGGTGTCGTAGGTCAGCGAGTAGCTGATCGAGGAGACCAGCGTGTCGCCCTCGTCGACCAGCGAGGTGTAGTCAGCCCCGACGTTGGCGATCTCCTGCTGGTAGATCGAGTACTTCAGGCCGAGCGTGGTGTCCTCGGCAACCGGGATGCCGAAGCGGATGGCGCCGCCGGTCAGCGTCTCGTCGTAGGGATGGATCGCGCCGCTGCCGTCGTTGTAGTCGCGCTTGTAGGCGTCGAACCCGGCCGAGAGACGACGATCCAGGAAGAAGGGCTCGGTGAAGGAGAGCTCGTAGGTCTCCGCTTCGGTGCCCCGGCCGATGGCGGCCCGGACGTACTGGCCGCGACCGAGGAAGTTCTTCTCGGAGATCGACAGTTCGGCGATGAAGCCGTTGTTGGTGGAGTAGCCGGCACCGACCGAGACTTCACCGGTCGCCTGATCCTCGACCTGGACGTTCACGATCACGCGGTCAGGCGAGGAGCCCGGCTCGCTGTAGATGCGGACGTTCTTGAAGTAGCCGAGGTTGCGCAAGCGCCGCTCGGCCTTCTCGATCAGGACCTGGTTGTAGGCGTCGCCTTCGGCAATGTCGAACTCGCGGCGGATGACGTAGTCGCGGGTGCGGGTGTTGCCGATGATGTTGATGCGCTCGATGTAGGCCCGGGTGCCCTCGTCGACGAAATAGGTCACCGAGATGGTCCGGTTGTCGTAGTCGCGATCGCCACGCGGACGGACCTGAACGAAGGCGTAGCCTTTGGCGGCGACGGCGACCGTCATGTCCTCGAGCGTCGATTCCACTTCCTTGGCGCTGTAGACGTTGCCCTTCACGGTGCTCGCGAGAGCCTGCAGATCCTCGGCGTTCACTTCCGTGAGCGTGGTCTCCACGTTGATGTCGCCGTAGGTGTACTGCTCGCCCTCCTCCACCGTGAAGGTGATGACGAAGGCGTTCTGCGTGCGGTCGAAGTCGGCCACTGCGGAGATGATGCGGAAGTCGGCGTAACCGTGGTTGTAGTAGAAGCGACGCAGCAATTCCTGATCCGCGTTGAGGCGGTCCGGATCATAGTTGTCGGTCGACCGCAGCCAGCCGAAAAGCCCGGATTCCTTGGTCTGGATCACGCTCTCCAGACGGCTGTCGGAGTAGGCGTTGTTGCCGACGAAGTTGATCGTGTTGACCTCGGTCCGCGGACCCTCGTTGATCTTGAAGACGAGGTCGACACGGTTCTGGCCCTGGTCGATGACCTGCGGCTCGACGGTCGCGTTGTAGCGGCCGGTTCGGCGGTAGAGCTCGACGATGCGCTGGGTGTCGGATTCAAGCTTGGCCTGGGTGAGCACCGAGCGGGGCTGCAGCTCGATCGTGGCACCGAGAATGTTGTCCTCGTGACGATCGTTGCCCTCGAAGTTGATGCGCATGATGACCGGATTCTCGACGACGGCCACCACCAGAGCGCCGCCGGAGCGGGTGATGCGGACATCGGAGAAGAGGCCAGTCGCGAAGAGCGCCTTGATCGACTCGTCGATGTCGGCGGCACCGAACTGGCGGCCCGGCTTGATGGTGAGGTAGGAGGTGACCGTCTCCGGCTCGACGCGTGTCGACCCGGTGACCGTGATCCTGTTCACGACGTCGGCATGAGCCAGCGACGCGCCGAAGCCCGGAATGTCGCCCCCGATCACTGGAACCGCACCCACCAGTGCGGTCGCGACGGCAACGACTTTGATCCAGTTGAAGAATGAGCGCATGAGATACTCGAACCCGTTTCGCTGCCTGCTTCCGCGTCGGAACCGACGACAGAATCTCGACGTTCGTTTTTGTACAGCGTTCCAAGGGGCTTGCAAGCTGGCCAGACCGGCCGGAACCCTTTTTCGCGCCGCGTCGTGGCCGGTTGGCCACGCTACCCGGTGATCAGGCGGCTGATGTCGTTCCACATCGCCACCGCCATGAGAGCGAAGAGTACCGCAGCCCCCACGGCGAAGCCCAATTCCTGCTTACGCGCTGAAAGCGAACGTCCCCTGATCGCTTCGATCGCGTAGAAGAGCAGGTGTCCACCGTCCAACAACGGAATGGGGAAAAGGTTAAAGAGACCGATCGAAACCGATAAGAATGCGGCAAGGTTAATGAACGGTAAAATGCCCAGGGACGCGGCTTCTCCGGCCACCTTGGCGATGCCCACCGGGCCGCTCAGTTGTTCGATCGATTGGTATCCCCGGAAGAGATGGCCGATGAAGGTGAAGGTCTGGTCGATGATGTACCAGGTCTGTTTTCCGGCCTCCGCGAAGGCCTGAAGAGGACCGAGACGGATCACCTCCGCGTCCTTGCCCGAGTGCTTGAGACCAAGAAGTCCGCGGGCGTTGCCGGCGGCAGGACCACTCTCGATCACCTCGCTCCGCGGGGTGGCTTCAAAGGTCAATCGTTCACCATTGCGCTCCACGACGACGATCAGCGGGACGTTGGCGTTAACCGAGACGATGCGGGAAATGTCGCTGAAGGACTCGATCGACCGGCCGTCGATCTCCAGAACCAGGTCGCCCTTCTGGAAGCCGGCGGCCTCTGCTGCGCTGCCGGCCTGGATCTCGTCCACCCGGGGGATCAGCACCACCTTGCCATAGGCCATGAAGACGCCGGTGAAGATCACGATCGCCAGAATGAAGTTGGCGATCGGGCCGGCGGCGACCACGGCGGCGCGCTGGGCGACGGACTTGGACTGGAAGGCTCCTTCCGTCCGGGCCGCGGGCGAGTCCGTATCCGGGACGCTCGCCGGGTTCATGTCGTCGATGAACTTGACGTAGCCGCCGAGCGGGATGCTGGCGAGCTGCCAACGGGTGCCGTGCCGGTCGGTGAAGCCGAAGATTTCCTTGCCGAATCCGATGGAGAAGGTGCGCACCTTCACGCCGCACCAGCGGGCAACCAGGAAGTGGCCGAGCTCGTGGATGAACACCACCACCGTCAGGACGACAAGGAACGCCAGGATCGTCCCGATCGTCCAGCTTCCTATGCTCGATAGGCTTTCCATCACATTGGCACCTGTGTTCTGAGCAGCCGCCCGAAGGCGGCGCCCCACTCGTTCCTATCACCGGATTCGGGTCGTCACCACCTCGGCCGCGATCCGACGGGCCAAGTCGTCGAGCCGGGTCGCCTCTTCCAGGGATCCGGGGTCGGCCACCGCGCCCGTAGCGATCGCCCGGTCGAGCGTCATCTCGACAGTCACCGCAATGTCGGTGTAGCCGATCCGGCCCGCAAGGTAATTCTCGACGGCGATCTCATTGGCCGCGTTCAGGACGCAGGGCTGCCCCCTGCCCTCCGCCAAAGCCGCCTCGGCGAGCGCAAGGCAGGGGAAGCGCAGGCGGTCGGGCTTCTCGAAGGTGAGTTGGCCGAGCGCCGCCAGGTCGAGCGGCGCAACAGGCGTCGGACGCCGGACCGGCCAGTCGAGGCAGTAGCCGATGGGCGTGCGCATGTCGGGCGAGCCGAGTTCGGCGAGGAGCGAGCCGTCGGAATAGCGGACGAGACCGTGGATGACGGACTGCGGGTGAACCAGCACGCCGAGCCGGTCCAGACCCACGCCGAAGAGATGGTGGGCCTCGATGAGTTCCAGGCCCTTGTTCATCAGCGTGGCGCTGTCGATCGTGACCTTCCGCCCCATCGACCAGTTCGGGTGCTTCAAGGCGTCCTCGGGCCGGAGCGCCGCCATCCTCTCCAGCGGCGTGGTGCGGAAAGGCCCGCCGGATGCCGTCAGGATGATCTCCGCGACGGCCGCCATGTTGCGGGTCTCGAGCGCCTGGAAGATGGCGTTGTGCTCGCTGTCGACGGGAAGCACCGTGACCTCTCTGCGGGCTGCTTCCCGCATGAAAAGGTTGCCGGCGCAGACGAGCGTCTCCTTGTTGGCGAGAGCCACGATCCGGGTCGCGGCAAGGGCAGCCAGCGAGGGGGCCAGGCCTGCCGCGCCGACGATGGCGGACACGACGATGTCGGTGCTTCGCGCCGCAGCCTCGATCACCGCCGAGGGCCCGGCGGCGGCCTCGATGCCGGATCCGGCGAGCGCGGCCTTCAGGTCCGCATAGGCGGCGGGATCGGCGACCACGGCGAGTTCGGCGCCGACCGCGCGCGCGGTACGCGCCAGCGCGGTTGCGTTGCCATTGGCCGTGACGGCCACGACGGTCCAGCGCTCGGGATGGCGTTGGACGAGATCGAGGGTCGACGTGCCAATCGAGCCCGTGGCGCCCAGGATGGAGAGGCGCCGCGGCGGCGCAGGATCGCGGGGGTCTGTCATGGATGCCCTGTCACCATGCCACGAGGCCGGCGCCGATCTCGCCGCCTCCAGTCCTGGCGTAGCCAATCAGGGCGGCGGCCGCGAGCGCGACCACGAGGCCGTCGACGCGGTCCATGATGCCGCCGTGGCCGGGGATGATGGTCCCGGAATCCTTGACGCCAAACCGGCGCTTGATGGCCGACTCCAGGAGATCGCCCACCTGGCTGAAGACCGAGAGCACAGCCGCAATGATCGCGCTGGAGGCATAGGTGGTCAGTCCGGCCATTGCGATGGTAGCGACACCGGCGGCGATCCCGGCGACCAGGCCGCCAATCGCGCCGGACCAGGTCTTCTTCGGCGAGACCCGGGCCCAGAGCTTGGGTCCGCCGATCGAACGGCCGGCGAAATAGGCGCCGCTGTCCGTTGCGATCACGACGACGAAGGTGAAGATGATGGCGACGAGGCCGACAGCGCTGCCCCCGTTCTCGCCGATGCCGCGCAGAACGACAGCCGCAACACCGGGGAAGCCGGCATAGACGATCCCGACGCCGAGCCATGGAAGGCGGGGATCTGCAATCCGCGCCAGGACGGTGGCAAGCGCGACGGCGCTCATCACAGCCATCGACGAGGACGGGTCCCAGATCGCGGAGAAGACGGATACGAGAACCAGGACGATCGCGGACTTGTCGACCATCCGGACTGTGAAAGGCCCAGTGATGCGCGACCACTCCAGGAGCACGAGCGCCGAACCGATGGCAGCGAAGGCGGCAAAGATCATACCGCCGGCAACAATGGCGGCGATAGCGACCGCCATCATGACCACGGCCGAGACGAGCCTCAGGCGGAGGTCCGACCCGGGAGCCGTCGGCGGGGGCTGCCGATCGGCTGCCATGCTCAGGCCCCAGCCGCGGCCGGGACGCCGCCGAAGCGGCGCTCGCGGCCCAGGAACTCGTCGATCGCCCGGTCGAACTCGTCGGCGGTGAAATCCGGCCAGTAGGCAGGCACGAAGACGAACTCGCTGTAGGCCGCCTGCCAGAGCAGGAAATTCGACAGTCGCTGCTCGCCGCTGGTGCGCAGGATCAGGTCGGGGTCCGGAATGCCGGCTGTGTCCAGCCGCTGACTGATCGCGTCCTCGGTAACGGACTCGGCAGGGAGGCGGCCGGCGGCGACGTCGGCGGCGACGCGACGCACGGCCCGAGCGATTTCATTGCGCGCCCCGTAGTTGAAGGCGACAACCAGCGTCAGGCCGGTGTTGCGCGTCGTCTTGGTTTCGGCCTCCTCCAGGAGGGCGCGGATATCGGGGGCCAGATCATCCCGTTCGCCGATGACGCGGACCCGGACGTTGTTGGCGGCGAGTTCGGCGAGGTCGCGGCGGACGAAGTGCTTGAGGAGCGACATCAATTCGCGCACCTCCTCGGCCGGGCGGCTCCAGTTCTCCGACGAGAAGGAGTAGAGCGTGAGGTAGTCGATGCCGATGCGGCCGGCGTGGCGGACGATGTCGCGCAGCGTCTGGACACCACGGCGATGGCCCTCGAAGCGCGGCAGCCCGCGGCTCCGGGCCCACCGGCCGTTGCCGTCCATGATGATGGCGACGTGCCGCGGCAGTCCCGTCGGCGCTGTCGCCATGCTGATCGCTTCGCTGCCCGTCGTCATGGATCCCCCGGATCCGTTCGGCCCAAGCAAGGCCGATCGGTCACCTCATTCACGCTCAGATCGAGGCCCCGTCCTCAGACCTGCATGATCTCTTGTTCCTTGTGCGCCAGCAGCTTGTCGACCTCGGCGATCGTCTCGTCGGTCAGCTTCTGCACGCGCTCGGAATACGCCCGCGAACTGTCCTCGGAGAGGAGGCCTTCCTTCTCCAGGTCCTTCAACTCGTCCATGCCGTCGCGCCGGACATGGCGAACGGAGACCCGCGTCGCCTCCGCATACTTGTGCGCGATCTTGACCAGATCCCTGCGCCGCTCGGTGTTGAGCTCGGGGATGGGCAGACGCAGCAGCGTGCCGTCGACGATCGGGTTGAGGCCGAGGTTGGATTCACGGATCGCGCGGTCCACCGCGCCGACCATCTGCTTGTCCCAGACCTGGACGGAGAGCATCCGCGACTCCGGGACGCTGACGCTTGCCACCTGGTTCAGCGGCATGGTCGAGCCGTAGGCGTCAACCGTGATGGCATCGAGGAGGTTGGCCGAAGCCCGCCCGGTCCGCAGGCTGGCGAGTTCGTTCTTGAAGACGGAGATCGCACCCTGCATGCGACGCTTCAGGTCGCTCATGTCGAATTCTTCGTCAGCCATTCTTCTTCTTCCTTTATCGCACCCGGCGGTCACGGGCTCCACGCGTCAGATCCCCGTCTGAAGGAGGCTGCGCGCTCCAAAGGATACGTGCGCGAGCCAGCCCTCCGGCTTCGGCTCGACCCCGCATCAGTCGGTGATCACCGTCGAACGACCGTGTCCGGTCAAGACGTCGACGAAGGAGCCCGACTCGTGAACAGAAAAGACGATTACCGGAATCCGATTGTCGCGGGCAAGAGCAATCGCCGCAGCGTCCATGACCTGTAGATTCTTCGCAAGCACTTCCTGGTGAGTCAGGCGTTCGTAGCGGGTTGCCGTCGGATCCTTCTTGGGATCGGCCGTATAGACGCCGTCGACCTGGGTTCCCTTGAGGAGGGCGTCGCAGTTCATTTCGGCGGCGCGCAGGGCGGCGCCGGAATCGGTAGTGAAGAAGGGATTGCCGGTGCCGCCGGCGAAGACGAGCACCTTGTTCTCGGCGAAATGCTTCAGCGCCTCGCGCTGGGTGAAGGTTTCGCAGAGGGCCGGGATGGCGATGGCCGAGAGCACCACGGCGGACACGCCGAGCCGGTCGATGGCCGATCGCACGGCGAGCGCGTTCATGACGGTTGCGAGCATGCCGAGGTAATCGCCGGTGGTGCGGTCCCCGCCCTCGGCCGCCACCTTGACGCCGCGAAAGATGTTGCCGCCGCCCACCACGACGCCGACCTGGACGCCCAACTGGTGCGCCTGGACGATCTCCGACGCCAACCGCTCCACGACCTTCGGATCGATGCCGAAACCCCGGTCCCCCATCAACGCTTCGCCGGACAGTTTCAGAAGGACGCGACGGTAAAGCGGCTTGTCCGCCATCGGGAAGGTCTCCTGGGTGTTCTGGATCATTTGGCCGGGAAGTACGGCCATTGGACGGGATGGAGGCGCATGGCGCAACGGCATCGTGTCGATTTGATGCCCTACCCACGTGAAAAGGGCGCCGTCCATGAGAACGGCGCCCGGATCGTTGCCGAAGAGCCTCAGCCCTTCGCGCCGGCTGCCGCCGCCACTTCGGCGGCGAAGTCGGTCTCTTCCTTCTCGATGCCTTCACCCAGCGCGAAGCGGACGAAAGCCGTGGCCTTGATCGGCGCGCCGACGGTGGCCTCAGCGGCCTTGATCGCCGCCTCGACGGTCAGGTCGGGGTTGACGACGAAAGCCTGCTTGAGGAGCGTGGACTCCTCGAAGAACTTGCGGATGCGACCCTCGACCATCTTCTCGATGACCTGAGCCGGCTTGCCGCTCTCCTTGGCCTGCTCCAGGTAGACCGCGCGCTCGCGCTCGACCACGACCGGATCGACCTCCTCGGCCGAGAGGGCGAGCGGGTTGGTGGCGGCGACGTGCATCGCCACCTGGCGGCCGAGCTTGAGGAGCTCGTCCTTGCTGCCGGTGGATTCCAGCGCGACGAGAACGCCGATCTTGCCGAGGCCGTCGACGATCGCCGAGTGGATGTACGGGGCGACGACGCCGTCGCTGACCGACAGGGCCTTGGAGCGGCGGAAGTTCATGTTCTCGCCGATGGTGGCGACGAGTTCCTTCACTTCGCTCTCGACGGAGTGGCTCTTGCCGGGATAGCCGGCGGCGGCCGTCTTGTCGCGATCGCCACCGTTCGCTACGGCGACGGCGGCCACGTTCTTCACGAGCTGCTGGAAGGCGTCGTTGCGGGCGACGAAGTCGGTCTCGGAGTTGACCTCGACGACCGCGGCGCTGG
The DNA here is from genome assembly GCF_013839445.1 of Chthonobacter albigriseus. GTDB lineage: Bacteria > Pseudomonadota > Alphaproteobacteria > Rhizobiales > Pleomorphomonadaceae > Chthonobacter > Chthonobacter albigriseus. The sequence continues at coordinate 46,891 of NZ_JACDIT010000002.1, forward strand.
TGCCGGACACGGCGACGCCGACAAGGCCTTCCGCAGCGACGCGGCCGGCCTTCTTGGCGGCCTTGGACAGGCCCTTCGCGCGCAGCCAGTCGACCGCCGCCTCGATATCGCCGCCGGTTTCGGTGAGGGCCGCCTTGCAGTCCATCATGCCCGCGCCGGTCATTTCGCGGAGCTCTTTCACCTGTGCAGCCGAGATGCTCATCAGTTCCTCTTCCGGTCTGGAATCAAGTGGCAGTCTGCGTCCGTCCGGAGGTCCTATCGGCGCGAGCCGACATCCTCATGACGAGCCGCGGGCCGATCGCTCGGCGCGGCGAAGGACGCGTTCAAAAACGACGGGCGAACCAGCCCTGGTCCGCCCGCCGTCGATCAATCAGCCAGGGCGACGTTGGCCTCAGGCGGCGGCTTCGCTGGTTTCGGCGAGCGCCGGCTCTTCGAGGACTTCCTCAGCTGCGCCGACGTCGACGCCGAGCGAGCCCTGGCCGCGGGAGATGCCGTCGATCGCCGCGCGGGCGATCAGGTCCGTATAGAGCGCGATCGCGCGACCGGCGTCGTCATTGCCCGGCACCGGGAAGGTGATGCCGTCCGGATCGCAATTGGAGTCCAGGATGGCGGCGACGGGGATGCCGAGGCGGCGGGCTTCGTCGATCGCGATCTTTTCTTTGTTGGTGTCGATCACGAAGATGAGGTCCGGCGTGCCGCCCATGTCCTTGATGCCGCCGAGCGCACGCTCGAGCTTGTCGCGCTCGCGCGTCATGACCAGCCGCTCCTTCTTGGTGAGGCGGTTGGCGGCGTCGCTGTTCAGCGTCTCGTCAAGCTTGCGCAGACGCTGGATCGAAGCGGAGATGGTCTTCCAGTTGGTCAGCATGCCGCCGAGCCAGCGGCTGTTGACGTAGTACTGGGCCGAGCGGCGCGCCCCGTCGGCGACCGCTTCCTGGGCCTGACGCTTGGTGCCGACGATGAGCACGCGACCGCCGCGGGCAACAGTGTCCGAGACCGCCTTCAGCGCCTGGTGCAGCAGGGGCACCGTCTGCGCGAGGTCGAGGATGTGGACGTTGTTGCGCTCGCCGAAGATGAACGGCTTCATCTTCGGGTTCCAGCGGTGGGTCTGGTGGCCGAAGTGGACGCCGGCCTCGAGGAGCTGGCGCATGGTGTAGTCGGGAAGAGCCATTACAGAACTGTCCTTTTTCCGGTTCTACCTCCGCGGGGTCCGGATCTTTTGTGTGCCGCTTATGCCAGCGAACACGATCCGACCGGACGGGAACGCAAAAGCGCACCCGCGGCCCGCGTGTGGGATGGCGGCCATATAGGGGAAGAGGCGGGTCGATTGCAAGCGCGGAGGCGCAATTGTGGCCTCTAGCGGCAGTTATTCGCGTCGGAACGGCCGATCGAACCGTCTCGCGACAGGAATCGAGGCTCAAGCGATGCGGGATGCGGCCTGTGTGACCCAGTCCTCGCGCTCAATCCGGCCGGGGAATGCGAGGTAGGATCCCACCCAGCGCGCCTCTTCCGGCGTCCAGGCCGCGATCTGCTCGAAGTGGTAGATGCCGAGCGCGTTGAGCCGCGCTTCGTTCTGCGGACCGATTCCCTTGATCAGCTTCAGGTCGTCCGGCATCCCGTCGCGTGGGCCGGCGAGGATTTCCGGCCGAACACCGACCTGGTCCGCCGCCGCGGCGCGGGAGGGATCGATGACCGAGGTGGGCGGCTCGGGCAGATCCGCCGCCATCTCCACCACCTCGGGCGTCGGAACGGCGACAGGCTCCACTTCAAGCGGGGCGAAGGACTGCGTCGGGGGTAGCGGGTCCAGTTCCACGGACGGTGCACCGCCGGCTGCCGCCAGTCGCGTCGCGCCCGACCGGTCGGACAGTACACGCCGCAGAACGATGCCGGAGACGATACCGGCCGCCGTGAAGGCCAGGAGCAGAACGAATGTCTCCAGAACCAGCCAGATCATGCCTCAAGTCCTTTCGGGCGGCTGTCGAACGACCAGCGACGCCTTGATGCCAATCCCCGCGTCACGCGGCGCTCAGGTTTCGGGCGAGCGGTCCGCCGTGAACCAGCCGATCACGACTCCCAGAACCAGCGCCGCCAGTACATAGGGCCAGAGTGCAAACGTCAGGTAGATCATGGTGGTCCCCTCCCCCGTTCGTTGCGCCGCTACGGCTGGGGCGCCGGGGCTGGCGCCGCCGGATCCGCAGCAGGAGCCGCCGGCGGTGCTGCCGGCACGACGCGCATCTCGATACGCCGGTTTCTGGCTTGTCCGTCCGGCGTGCTGTTGTCGGCCGCGGGCTTGTCCGCGCCGAAGCCCAGAGCTTCCAACCGGGTCGCGTCCACCCCGGTGGAGACGAGAAGCGCGACGACCGCGTCGGCGCGCTGCTTGCTGAGCGACAGGTTGGCCGCCGGGTCGCCGACGTTGTCCGTGTGCCCTTCGACCACGAGCTTCGCCTCGGGGCACCGCTGCGCGGTTTGCGCGATCCGGTCGATGAGACCGTGGCTTTCGTCGGCGATCTCGGCCTTGTTCGTCTCGAAATAGATCGCATTCCGGGACAGAAGGTCAGTGAGCAGCGCTTGGCATTCGCCCTCGGACACATCGGGCCCGCGCCGCGCGACGCCGACGGAGGTATCCAGACGGAAGCCCTTGGGAACCGCCGAGGCGATGTCGGAGGAGAGCCGCGTGGCCCCGACGCCGGTGAAGGCCTTGCCCTGCACCGTGATGGTCGGCCCCGAAACGGTCACGGTGCCGGTTGCCAGCAGTGCCGCGGCCCTGATCGCGACGATCACCGCCTCCTCCGCCCCCGGTGGCAGATCGGCAGCTTCCTGCAGGCTCATCTCGACGTCCGCCCTGCCGAAGCTGCGGGCGACGAGATCGGCGACGCGGTCGCGGACTTTGGTGCTTGCGATGGTGCCCTGGATGGAGAGGGCGTCGAGGCCCCGATCGATGGTGAACTGCAGGAGCGGCGGCGCATCGATGTAGACGACGCCCTTCGTCGTGCCGGGCGGCAGGTCTTGATCGAAGGCGCGGGTCACCGCCGCGGCGGCGCGCGCATCCTTGGTCTGACCGGCGACCGACAGCTTGCCGTCCTCGAAGGCGACCTTACCGGAGTCCAGGCCGGCGAGCTGGTCGGCCGCGAAGGCTGCGACGGCTTCCAGATCGATGCCGGCGGGCAGTCCACCGGCAAGCTGCGTCCGGTCCGCGACTCCCAGGTCGCCGGCGAAGTCCTCGGCTGCCTCACGGATGACGGTGCGGGACTCCTCGCTCGGGACGAAACCGGAGATGACGACGTCCTCGGCGCCCTTCTCGATGGACCAGGTGAAGGGCTTGACCAGCGGCGGCGAGACGCGCACGTCGAACTCGAACCCCTCGGGGGCGTTGGCGCTGACCTCGGCGTTGACGTCGAGAAGATCCGCGCCGGTCTTGGCTGCGCCGACGATGGTCAGTCTGGTATCGGCGATGGTTGCCGCACCGGTCGAGAGGTGCTGCATCAGATCGACGGCGAAGACCGCAGCCGCCTGGAAGCCATCCGGCGCCCCGTTGGCAAGGGTGCCCTCCACGACGGCCCCGTTGAGACCGGCGACGCGGGTAGCGGCAGTCTTGACCGCTTCCAGCGTCTCACTGCTCGGCACGAACCCGGACACGGTGACCTTCTCGCCGTCGCGGACGACCGTCAGGGTGAAGGGCTTCACGAGCGGGAGGTCGATCGAGGATTCGACGACGAAGCCGGCGGGGTTCCAGGTATCGAGATACGCGAGCAGCGTGCGATAGGCTTCCGGTGTCGCAGCGGTTCCGCTGACGGAGATCGCCTTGTCGGTGACGTCGACGCGACCGGCCGCCATCAGGCTGAGGAAATCGAGCGCGTCGGCCGCGGCGGCGGCGAAGCCATCCGGCGCGCCGGATGCGAGGTCGACGGTATCGCGCAAGATGCGCTGGCCCGCGGCCGACCGGGCGGCGCCGAGCAGTGCGTTGCGTGTGTCCGGATCCGGTGCGTAGCCGGACACGGTGACGGCCCCGCCGTCCAGGACGGCACTGTAGGAAAAGGGCGTCGCCACCGGCCGGACGATGTCGATGGAGGCGACGCGGAACCCTTGCGGCAGTCCGGTGACGCCCTCCCTGAGCCGATCGTAGGCGGCGTTCGACGCGGCTTCACCGGAAATGGCGACGGACTGGTCGGTCAGCGTGACGGAGCCGGAGGAGATGTCGGCCAGGATCGGGTAGAGGCGGGCAAGAGCTTCGCCGAAGCCCTTTTCCGGCGCGCCTCGCGCCAGCAACAGCCGGTCGTTGTAGGCGGCGTTCGGCACGGCCCCGGTGAAGCCTTCCACCATGCGCCGGCGTTCCGGCCCAGAGGGCGCCGAACCGGAGATGGTGAGCGCACTCCCAGCGCGCGACAGGGTGACGACATAGGGCGCGGCTTCCGGAAGCAACGCCACGGAGCTGTCATCGACGGATCGAACGCCGAACAGGCGTTCCACCCGTTCCTGCGCAAGCCGGCGGAGTTCCTCGGTGGGGGCAGAGCCAGAGAGCGAGACGTCACGCCCGTCGACCTCGACCGAGGCCCACGACGTCACCTCCGGACTGAGGACTTCGCGGCTCTTGCGCTCGACGTCGTCGACGATGCGCCCGCCGTTGATCAGCAGAGCGACAAAGGTCAATGCGACAGCAACCAGAATTCCAGCCGCAGCCCGTGCCTGCCAGCGCACCATTCCCGACCCCTCCCGCCGCAGCCGTTCTTCGCCGCAGCCATCGATGGTCGCCAGCCTAAGGGCGGGCGATGCGCGGCGCAACTCGGCTAGACGTCGCGGAGCACGCGGGTCGGACCGTGTCGCCATCGCGCGACACTCGCCTGCTCGCCAAAAGGAAAGGGCCCGGTTTCCCGGGCCCACCCTTGCAAACCTCGAACTGGTGATTACCAGCTGCGGGTCAGCTGAACCGCGAAGGCGGTGTCTTCGTCGGCACCTTCGGTGTCGGTGTACTTGAAGCCGGCTTCGGCAACGAGACCCGGAACGACGGTGTACTCAACACCGGCGCTGGCGGTCCAGACGTCGGTCTCGTCGATCGTGTAGCCGAGCGAGGCGACCAGCGCGAGAGTGTCGGTGGCCGAGTACTTGGCACCGAGACCGATGTCGATCTGATCGTCGTCAGCCTCTTCGGCGTAGTAGACGACGCCGTTGATTTCCAGCGGATCGGCGATCTTCACGATCGCGCCGAGCTTGGCGGCGATCAGTTCGTCGTCGGCGAAGTACTTCACGCCGAGTTCGGCCGAACCCCAGGGCTGGCCCGTCACGCCGACAACCGCGACGAAGTTCGGGGCGTCGCCGAAGGTGGCCTCGTAGGCCTCGGCACCAGCCTCAACCGCGCCGCCGACGTAGAAGCCGCCGCCAAGGCCGTCATAGAGCACGGTCAGCTGGGCGGTGTCGCCGTTGCCGAAACCAAGGTCGTAGATGCCGTAGCCGGAGTCCTGATCGAAGATCGAACCGGTCTCACCGACGGTGAGGTAGCCGAGCTGGATGAAGGCTTCTTCGATGCTGACGTCCTTGTCGGCAGCTTCGCCACCGCCGCCGATGCGGAAGTAGGAACGGAGCGTGCCGTACTCGGTCGCGGTGCGGGCGTCGAAGCCCACGCGGCCGGTGATGTCAACGACCAGGTCGCCGCTGTCGTCGGTGTACTCGCCCTTCACCCGGACGCGACCGTCGATCTTGAAGCAGGTGTCACCACCCGGGATGTAGAAGAAGCCGGCGCCGAAAGCGTCGCAGACCTTTACGTAATCCACGGCCGCCGGGACGGCTTCACCCGGCAGGTCCGCAGCCTGGGCGCCCGTGGCGACCATAAGGCCTGCGGCAGTGCCGAGCAGGATGTGCTTGATGTTCATGTTCCTGACCTCCAAACAAAACCAGAGGAGGAACCGGCCGCCAGCGAAGCTTCCAAAGACCCTTTGTAGTCAGGGTCTGTCCGCACCACTCGTCCGGTCCCAAGCGACGCCGCGCCACCCGTATCGGCTGCCACCCCTGACAGCCGGTGATGCGACGGAGCGAGCTCGGTCTCCCGAAAACTTACGACCAGAAAATTGCTGAGGCCGGAAGCATGCGCAATCAGGAAATGCCTTAGGCACCTTTGTCATGTCTCCATTCAAAGGTACTGTTGCGTTTATGCACCGTGGTATGCATTAGTTGCTATGTTTTGCGTTGTTTTAGATATCTTCGAGTAACCAAATGTTACTAGTTACTTACCGCGATCGCGGTGTCCGCCGGCTTCCCTGCGGGGAGATTCCGACTCGCGACGAAGCGGACACGACCGGGCGACCGCGGCATACGCGCGGCCGGTATGGATCGAGCAGGGATTTGCGGGATCGTTAAAAAGCCAGGGAAGACTTTCGCGCGGTTTCAACACGTCCCGGGGCATGGTCGGCGTCTCGTCACGCGACCGGGGGGTCCGATGCTGCTTCTCTACGCCTTCTCATTCGTCTCCGGCTTCGCCGCCTCGGTGGGCAGCCGCCGTTCCATCCAGTCGGTGATGATGATCGCCATCGTGGCCGTGGCGTGCCTATCGGCTGCGGTCTCCGGCAGCACGATGCCTGCGGTGACCGTCCAGGCTCTGGGCGCCGCCTTCGTCTTCATCTTCGGATCGGCGGCGACGTTGGTTCTCGATCCGGTTCGGCTCAGCATCGCCCACCGGCTGCACCCTCACCTCGGCTGACCGCTCGGGCCGGGCAATGCCGGCCCGCCGCTCAGCTGCCGCCCTCGGCGTTTTTCGGTGCGGTGCTGGGGTGCGCCGGAACCGCCTTCAGATAGGCAGCGATCGCCGCGCGATCCTCGGCCGGAAGCGCGGCCATATTCTCCTGCACGGCCACCATCGAACCACCGAACGAGTCGTAGTCCGGCTTGAACCCGGTCTCTAGCGCGTTGACGATGTCCTCGGCCGTCCACGACGCGATGCCTTCCTGATGGGGCGTGATGTTCGGGATCGAGCCCTTCCCCTCCGGATTGGCCGCACCGGCCAGCCAGTTGGCCTTGTCGGGGCCGCCGATCGGGTTACGCGGCGTATGGCACTCGCCGCAGTGACCCGGACCCTCGACAAGATACTGCCCGCGTCTTGCCGCCTCCGTCACATCTGCGGGGAGAGACGCTACGGGCGCGGGATCCAGGTAGAGCGTCTTCCAGAGGCCGAGGCCGCGCCGGACGTTGAAAGGAAAGCCCAGCAAGTGTGGGCCGACCTCGTTCGACACGGCCGGCAGCGTATCCAGGTACGCCTTCAAGTCGATGATGTCCTCGGTCTTCATGCGCGCGTAGGACGTATAGGGAAACGCCGGATAGTAGTGGCGACCGTCCGGGGATGTGCCGCGCTGCATGGCATTGACCAGGTCGAGCGCGGACCAGCCGCCAATGCCAGTCGTCTCGTCGGGCGAGATGTTCGGCGACCTGAACGTGCCGAAGGGCGTCGCCAGTTCAAGCCCGCCGGCAAGCTTCAGCTTGTCCTCGCCTTTCGAACCGGGTGCGGCGTGGCATGAGGAGCAGCCGCCGGCGTGGAAGATGCGCTCGCCATTGACGATATCCGGCTGATGGTCCGGCAGATCGGCCGCCTGAAGCTGCTGGGGGGTGGTCAGGACCCAGAACCCGGCCGCTCCCACGGCGCCGAGTGCCAATGCCGCCGCGCCGAGCTTCCTGAGCATGCCACCTTCTCCGACCTGGATTCGCCCGCCGAGACTAGCGGGGCGGGCTTGCCTGTCAAAAAACGCTTCAGTGAACGGTTGCGCGGCACTGCCCAGAATCGTCTAGACTCTCGGGCATGAACGACGACGCTACACATGGCCGGGGCGTCGGGGGGCGGCTGACCGTCGACCTCGCCGCCCTGGCCGCGAACTGGCGGGCACTCGCGGCTCTCGCGCCCTCGGCCGAGACCGGGGCGGCGGTGAAGGCCGATGCGTACGGGCACGGGCTGGCTGCGGCCGGCGATGCACTCCGGTCGGCCGGGTGCCGGACCTTCTTCGTCGCGCTGCCAGCCGAAGGTGCCACGCTGAGAGCTGCTGTTCCGCAGGCGACGATCTACGTCCTCAACGGCTACTTCGCCGATGCCGCGGAGACCTACCGTCGCGAGCGGCTCCGGCCGGTGCTCGGCGGGCCGGAGGAGATCGACGCCTGGCTCGCGGCCGCGAGCCCGGCTGACGAGCCCCCTGCCCTCCATGTGGACACCGGGATGAACCGCCTCGGCCTTTCGTTCGACGAGGCGGCCGCACTCTCCGCCGAACGCCCCAGGGTGGAGCGCCTGCGGCCGGCGCTCGTGATGAGCCACCTGTCCTGTGCGGATAGCGCCGAGCACCCGCTGAACCGACTCCAGATCGAGCGCTTTCGTGCAGTCCGTGCGCTGTTCCCGGGCGTTGCGGGGTCGCTATCGAATTCCGCGGGACTTCAACTCGGCCCGGCGACGCACCACGATCTGACGCGGCCGGGCATCGCGCTTTATGGCGCACGCGCGGGCAACGCCCTGTCGCCGCTCCGTCCGGTCGCCACGCTGGAGGGACGGATCGTTCGGGTCCGAACGGTTCGCGCCGGTGAATGGGTCGGCTACGGCGCCGCCTTCGAGGCCCGGCGCGACAGCGTGATCGCGATCGTCTCGGTGGGCTATGCGGACGGCTACATCAGGCGATCGGGGGCGTCGGACGCAGGTTCCGGCGCATCTGCCGCGATCGACGGGCAGCGGGTTCCCCTCGCCGGCCGCGTCTCGATGGACCTGCTGGCGGTGGACGTCACCGACCTGCCGGCCGGATCGGCCCGCCCGGGCGCTTGGGTCGAGCTGTTCGGCTCGACGATCCCCGTCGACGAGGTTGCCGACCACGCGGGCACGATCGGCTATGAACTGCTCACCGGCCTCGGGTCCCGCCTTGCGCGTCGGTGTATTGAATAAGATCCGGCTGCCCTGTACAAAACAAGAACATCCGCCCATATTCGGGCCGCATCTCCTCAAACACCGAGTCTCCATGGCCAAACGCTCCACCCAGTTCGTCTGCCAATCCTGCGGCGCGGTCAGCACCAAGTGGGCGGGCAAGTGCGAGTCATGCGGCGAATGGAACTCGATCGTCGAGGAGACGGCCGGCGGCGGCATCGGCGGCGGACTGATCGGCCAGAAGGGCCGCGCCATGCGCAAGGGCCGCATCGTTCCCCTGGTCGCGCTGTCCGGCGCGATCGACCAGGCGCCGCGGCTCGCGTCAGGCATCGGCGAGTTGGACCGAGTGACCGGCGGCGGATTCGTGCGGGGGTCGGCTCTGCTGGTCGGCGGAGACCCGGGCATCGGCAAGTCGACGCTGCTCATCCAGGCGGCGGCAGCGCTGGCGCGGACCGGCGGGCGGGTCGTCTATGTTTCCGGCGAGGAAGCGGTGGCCCAGGTGCGCCTGAGGGCGGAGCGGCTCGGACTGGTGGACGCGGCGGTCTCGCTCGCCGCGGAGACGAGCGTCGAGGACATCATCACCACGCTGCAGGACGGCCCGCCGCCGCATCTCGTCATCATCGATTCCATCCAGACCCTCTGGACGGAGGTGGTGGATTCGGCGCCCGGCACGGTGGCGCAGGTGCGCACCTCGGCTCAGGCCATGATTCGCTACGCCAAGGAGAGCGGGGCGACGGTCGTGCTGGTCGGCCACGTGACCAAGGAAGGGACGATCGCCGGTCCGCGGGTGGTGGAGCACATGGTCGACGCGGTGCTCTACTTCGAAGGAGACGGCGCGCGGCACTTCCGAGTCCTTAGGGCCGTGAAGAACCGGTTCGGCCCGACAGACGAGATCGGCGTGTTCGAGATGACCGGAAAGGGGCTGAAGGAAGTTCCCAATCCCTCTGAGCTGTTCATGGGGACAAGGGACGCCTCCTCGCCGGGCGCGGCGGTTTTCGCAGGGATGGAAGGCACGCGGCCGATGCTGGTGGAGGTGCAGGCTCTGGTGGCGCCCTCCTCGCTCGGAACGCCCCGGCGGGCGGTGGTCGGGTGGGACGGCAACCGGCTGTCGATGATCCTGGCGGTGCTCGAAGCCCACTGCGGGATCCGGTTCGGCCAGCACGACGTCTACCTGAACATCGCCGGCGGGTTGCGCATCCAGGAACCGGCCGCGGACCTTGCCGTTGCCGCCGCGCTCGTGTCCTCGCTTGCCGGGGTTGCTCTCGGGCCGGATTGCGTCTATTTCGGCGAAGTCAGTCTATCAGGGGCCGTACGGCCCGTGGCCCACGCGACAAGCCGCCTCAAAGAGGCAGAAAAGCTGGGGTTCGGCCGCGCCGTGGCGCCAAAAGGGAGCCCAGGCGAGGAACCGATGCCGGCCATCCGAGTCGGCGCCGTCGCGGAGCTCACGGATCTCGTTTCCCGGATTGCAGCGTCGGGCCGGCCTCGCCAGGAGGCGCCGGAACGGTTCGCAGTCCGGTCCTGAGGACAAGACGCCACGGCCTCAGGCGACCAGCAGGGTTCCCGCTCTTAAGACTCCAGGAAAGACCGACGATGCCGATCACCATTCTGGACGGGATCCTCCTCGTGATCATGCTGATCTCGGCCCTCCTGGCCATGATCCGAGGCTTCGTCCGGGAGGTGCTCTCGATCGCCGCCTGGATCGCGGCGGCGGTGGCCGCCTTCACCTTCTACGACGACCTGCTGCCCTATGTTCAGCAGCATATCGCGCAGAAGACGATCGCAATGGCGGCATCGGCGGGCGGCATCTTCCTGGTCACGCTGATGGTGGTCTCGTTCATCACCATGCGCATCTCCGATTTCGTGCTCGACAGCCGGATCGGCCCCCTGGACCGCACTGTGGGTTTCATCTTCGGTGCGGCGCGCGGGCTGCTGCTCGTCGTGGTCGGCCTGTTGTTCTTCAACTGGTTCATCCCGGACGAGAACGCGCAACCGGGTTGGGTTTCCGGCGCGAAATCGAAGCCGGTGCTGGAGGCGATCGGGGAACGTCTTCTGGCAGCACTGCCGGAGGATCCGGAAAAAGAGATCCTCGAGCAATTCAAGAACCCGCTCCGCGAGGAGTCACCGGACGGAGCGCCAGACGCGGCGCCATCGGACTCCGGAGCTGTCGAGGGCGACCCTGCCTACCAGAACACCGAGCGGGACGGACTGGACCAGTTGATCCAATCGACCGAGCCGCCGCGGCAGTGACGCGGGTGCATGGCTGACCGCCGTGATTCTGCGGTCGAAATTGGGCCACGGTCCGACTATATAGGGGCGAGCTGAAAGTCGGCGCGGCGCGTCACGACGTCCCCCGGAGACGAACTTGATGGAAGACTTCTCCCTTCACCCGTTCACCGCGGGTGACGACGACCGCTTTCATGAGGAATGCGGTGTGTTCGGCGTTTTCGGAGCGATCAACGCCGCACCGCTGACAGCCCTCGGCTTGCACGCGCTGCAGCACCGGGGACAGGAAGCCGCCGGCATCTGCACGTTCGACGGCAAGCAGTTCTACACCGAGCGACACATCGGCCTGGTGGGCGACAACTTCACCAAGCCGTCGGTGATCGCACGCCTTCCGGGCGACCGGGCGATCGGCCATACCCGCTATTCGACGACCGGTGGTTCCGGTATCCGCAACGTCCAGCCGCTGTTCGCCGAGCTGTCGGGCGGCGGCTTTGCCATCGCACACAACGGCAACCTGACCAACGCACTGTCCCTGCAGAAGGAACTGCAGCGACGAGGCGCCATCTTCCAGTCCACCTCCGACACGGAGACCATTCTCCACCTCGTCGCCACCAGTCGCGAGACGCTGCTGGTCGACCGGATCGTGGATGCGCTCAGGCGGGTCGAAGGCGCCTATTCGCTGGTCGCCGTCTCCGAGAAGAAGCTGATCGGTTGCCGCGATCCCCTCGGGATCCGGCCGCTGATCATGGGCGACCTGGAAGGCGCGATCGTGCTCGCCTCGGAGACCTGCGCACTCGACATCATCGGCGCGCGGTTCGTGCGTGAGATCGAGCCCGGCGAGATGGTCGTGGTGACGGAGGACGGCATCGAGAGCCTGAAGCCGTTCAAGGCCACGTCATCACGCTTCTGCATCTTCGAATACGTCTACTTCGCCCGGCCGGACTCCGTGTTCTCCGGAACGTCGGTCTACCAGGTGCGCAAGCGCATCGGCGCCGAGTTGGCGCGAGAGAGCGGCGTCGAAGCGGACATCGTCATTCCGGTTCCGGATTCCGGCACGCCGGCTGCGATCGGCTTCGCGGAGGCGGCAGGCATCCCGTTCGACTTCGGGATCATCCGCAACCACTACGTCGGACGCACGTTCATCGAGCCCACCGATTCGATCCGGCACATGGGCGTGAAGCTGAAGCACAACGCAAACCGAACCGTGATCCAGGGCAAGCGGATCGTTCTCGTCGACGATTCCATCGTCCGCGGGACCACGTCGGTCAAGATCGTGCAGATGATGCGCGAGGCCGGCGCGACAGAGGTGCACATGCGCATCGCATCGCCGCCGACGCGCGACAGTTGCTTCTACGGCGTCGATACGCCGGAGAAGGGAAAGCTGCTCGCGTCGCGTATGTCGATCGCCGAGATGGCGACCTATATCGGCGTCGACAGTCTGGCGTTCCTGTCGATCGACGGGCTCTACCGGGCGGTCGGCGAAGCGCGGCGCCACAACGAGCTGCCGCAATACTGCGACGCCTGCTTCACCGGCGAGTATCCCACCGTGCTGACCGACCAGTCCGGTGGCGACGGGAACGTCCGCCAGCTTACCCTCCTGGCCGACGCCCGCTAAGGCGGCGGCCTGCATTCCTGGAGCCTCGATCTTCGACATGGACAAGCGCATCGCCGTCGTCACCGGGGCATCGCGCGGCATCGGCCGCGCCGCCGCCCTCGCCCTGGCTCAGGCGGGTTGCCATGTGGTGGCGATCGCGCGGACCGAAGGCGGGCTGACCGAACTGGACGACGAGATCCAGGCCGTCGGCGGAAGCTCCACGCTGGTGCCGATGTCCGTGACCGACGGCGAAGCCATCGACCGGCTCGGCGGCGCCTTGTTCGAGCGCTACGGCCGGGTCGATGCGTTGCTTGCCAACGCAGGCATTCTCGGCCCGATGTCTCCGCTCAACGTGATCGATCCGAAGAAATGGGACGAGGTGTTCGCCGTGAACGTCACGGCCAACTGGCGGCTGATCCGGTCGCTCGATCCGCTGCTCCGCCAGTCCGCGGCGCCGCGTGCCCTATTCGTGTCGTCCGGCGCCGCTCACAAGTGCCGCGCCTACTGGGGGCCCTACTCCGCCTCCAAAGCGGCGCTGGAAGCGCTCGTGCGGACCTACGCACACGAGGTCGAAACGTTCGGCATCAAGGCCAACCTCGTCAATCCCGGCCCGCTGCGGACACGGATGCGCGCGCAGGCCATGCCGGGCGAGGATCCGCTGACGCTGCAGACCCCGGAGGATCTCGCGCCCCACATCGTGGCGGCGCTCGATCCGGCGGAGACGCGCACCGGCCTGATCTACGATTTTCCGTCGCTCGCTTGGCTGGAACCGCGCGCGCCGGAGCCGGTTCGAGCAGATTGACGAACGCGCAGCCCCGCGACGTCTCGCCCCGTGGCCGACGACGGCAGCCGAGGCTATGCGAATGAGGAAGAGGACTTTGCGATGACCGCCGACACATGGACCCCCGAACGCGTTCGGACGGAGACCCTTCCGAAGCGTGACACCTGGACGGCGATCAAGCGCGGTCTTCTGGGGCGCTGCCCGCACTGCGGCAAAGGCCGGCTGTTCGGCCGGTATCTCAAGGTGGTCGACCACTGCGAGGCTTGCGGCGAGAGCTACAGCGAACACCGGGCGGACGACCTGCCCCCCTACCTTACCATCATCATCGTCGGCCACATCGTGATCCCGCTGGTGCTGTCGGTCCAGCAGGCCTATCAGCCGCCCGACTGGGTGCAGATCTCGATCTGGGTTCCCGTCACGCTGATCCTCACGCTCCTGCTGCTGCAACCGATCAAGGGCGGCGTGGTGGGTATGCAGTGGGCGAACTACATGCACGGCTTCCACCCGCACGGCGCGGACGACGACGATCGCACCTACCGTGGTTCTCCAGGAGACAAGCTTGGCGGCTGACGTCGCGTCCTCTTCCGTCCCCCCCAAGAAGAAACGCCTCGTCCCCCGGGACGCGGCCACCCTGCTGATCCTCGACCGGACGCCCTCCGGCATCCACGTCCTGATGGGCAAGCGCCGGGACGATCTCGCCTTCAACCCGGGCGCCTACGTCTTTCCGGGCGGTCGCCTCGATCCCACGGACGGCCTCGTCCACGCCGCCGTTGATCTGTCGGAGCGCTTGCGCGAGCGTCTCCTCGACCGAATGAGGCCGAAACCGTCGCTGCGGCGGGCGCGCGGGCTTCTTGTCGCCGCACTGCGCGAAACGGCCGAGGAGACCGGGTACCTGGTGGGCGTGAAGGGTGGCGGGTTCGCGAAGGCTCCGCCCGGCGAGTTCCAGCCGTTTCTGGACCAGGGTGTCGGGCTGGATCTCTCCGCGCCGGTGCTGGTTGGCCGGGCGATCACGCCGGTGAAGCGTCCGCGCCGGTTCGACGCCCGCTTCTTTGCGGTCTGGGCGGACACCGCGGTGGCTCATGTCCCGACATCGCCGGTGCCGCCGGACAACGAGCTTTCGGATGTACGATTCGTCTCGCTGGCGAAGACCCATGAGCTGGAATTACCGCGCATGACCAAGATCATGCTGGCGGAACTTCAGAAGCGGCTTGAACTCGACCCCCGGCTTTCGGAAGACCTGCCCGCGCCGTTCTTCGTCCCGGTGGGTGAGAAGCACCGCCGCGAGGAGATCTGAGGCCGGGTGTTCACGAACACGCGACCCGGCCCGGGTTGCGCCGGGCCGTGAATTGTCGGATCACGGAGGCGGATTTCTCAGAAGGCCGATCCGTTCATGAACGCACCCCTTGCCGATGGCTACCACCCGCTGCTTCCAGGCAAGCTTGCGACGCTCGTCACCTATGTGGAGATGACATCGCCGCCGCAGCGGCCGGAAGCAGCAGCGCCGGCCGGCTACGACCTCGCCGTCGTGGAAAGCTGGACGGTGGCCGATTTCAAGCGGCTCTACGTGGAGATCGGCTTCGAGTGGTTGTGGACATCGCGGCTGCTTCTGTCCGACGACCAGTTGCTGGAGCGGCTGCACAAGCCGGGCACGGTGACCTTCACCCCCTTGAAAGACGAGCGGCGCATGGGCGTTCTGGAAATGGACTACGCCGATCCGGAGAACCCGGAGGTGTCTTTCTTCGGCCTCGTTCCCGAAGCGATCGGTGGCGGCGTCGGCAAATGGCTGATGGACCAGGCGATCCGCATGGCGTGGTCGCGACCGGAGACCAAGCGGCTCTGGCTGCATACCTGCCATTTCGACAGCCCGCAGGCGCTGCCCTTCTACCTGCGCATGGGCTTCAAGCCCTACGCACGCGCGGTGGAGGTTTTCGACGACGCGAGGCTGCTGAACAAGCTGGATGTCGGCGCCGGCCCGCACGTCCCCGTCATCCGCGACGCGCGTCTGCCCTGAGGGCGGTCAGCAGGCCGTGACGTTGACGGCCAGCCCGCCGAGGCTGGTTTCCTTGTACTTGGACTGCATGTCGAGACCGGTCTGGCGCATCGTCTCGATCACCGTGTCGAGGCTCACGATGTGCTCGCCGTCGCCGTGCAGGGCCAGCGAGGCGGCGTTGATGGCCTTGATCGCGCCGAAGGCGTTCCGCTCGATGCAGGGGATCTGAACCAGCCCGCCGACGGGGTCGCAGGTCATCCCGAGATGGTGCTCGATGGCGATCTCGGCGGCGTTCTCCACCTGTGCATTGGTCCCGCCCAAAGCCGCGCAGAGCCCCGCCGCGGCCATCGCGGCCGCCGATCCGACCTCGCCCTGGCAGCCGACTTCCGCACCGGAGATGGATGCGTTCCGCTTGATGAGGCCGCCGACGGCGGTCGCCGCCAGGAAGAAGGTGCGAATGCCGTCCTGATCTGCGCCGGAGCAGAAGTCGCGGTAATAGCGCAGCACGGCCGGCACTACGCCGGCGGCCCCGTTCGTCGGCGCGGTGACGACGCGTCCACCCGCAGCGTTTTCCTCGTTCACGGCGATGGCGAAGACCGATACGTAGTCCATCACGGTGTGCGGCGCGCGGTCGTTCTGGAGGCGCTTCTCCTCAAGCCGTTCGAAGATCTTGCGCGCGCGTCGCTTCACCTTCAGGCCACCCGCAAGCTCGCCCTCCTGGGTGAGGCCGCGGGCGATGCAGGCGAACATGGCGTCGGCGACGCGATCGATATCGGCCAGCACGCGCTCGCGGGGATGGCGTGCGGCCTCATTGGAGAGCGTCAGTTCGGCGATGGAGAGGCCCGCGGCTTCCGCAACGGCCAGCAGTTCGTCGGAGGTGCGATAGGGATGCGGCACCGGGACCGCCTCCCCGTCGACGCCTGCTTCGCCATCGCGCACCACGAAACCGCCGCCTACGGAGAACCAGACCTCAGAGGACAGCACCCGTCCCTGGTCATCCAGCGCCTGGAACCGCATGGCGTTCGGGTGCCGGTCGAAAGTGACCACGCAGTCGAAGACCACATCGTCGTCGGGGCTGAAGCGCAAGGTCCTTCCGCCGGGGACGGCGATCAGCTTCTCGTCACGGATCCTGGACAGAACGGCTTCCGCCTCGTCGGGATCCAGACTGTCGGGACGCAGACCGGCTAGGCCGAGGATCATCGCCTTGTCGGTGGCGTGGCCCTTGCCCGTCCAGGCCAGCGAGCCGAAGGCGGTCGCGGTCAGCCTCGCGACGTCGGGCCAGCGATCACCGACGGAGGCGAGGAAGGCGTTGGCTGCGCGCATCGGGCCGATGGTGTGAGACGACGACGGGCCGATACCGATCTTGAACAGGTCGGCAAAGGCGACAGGTGCTTCGATCTCACCCATGTCGGGATCGTGCGCGAAATCGGCGTCTGGTGCGGCGTTCATGCTCACGAGCACTCCGGAGAATGGCTGTCGTCGACACTGAAACGCCCCATCTGTCCCTTGCGCCTGAGATCGTTATCCCGTCGGCGGAGCGCCAGCCGGCGCCCTCTCTCCAGATGCAGTCCATCCCCGCGCGGTTCGGGTGCCTGAGAGTTTCCGGGGCGGTTGCTCCTTCGGCGCCGGATCGAACCGGTCTCTCCCACGCGGGATAAGTCAAATCACCATAAGACTATGGTCAGAGCGCGGCTTTCCCGGCAAGTGCCCAGCCGTCTGGCGGCACGGTGAAAAGCGACATCCGGTTAAGGCGTAACACGAATGCGTCACCGGCAAGCTGATCCGTTGCAGTGGCTGATCCGGCAGCGGGTTACCGTCGTAAGCGGATTTGAACGGCGGCGCATCCGGCATGCGCCGTTCGCGTCGGAAAAGCCGGGAGGACTTGAACATGGATGGGTCGTCTGCGGCGGGGGCGCCGGCAATCGTCTGGTTCCGCGACGACCTTCGCCTCGCCGACAATCCC
Organism: Chthonobacter albigriseus; assembly: GCF_013839445.1. GTDB lineage: Bacteria > Pseudomonadota > Alphaproteobacteria > Rhizobiales > Pleomorphomonadaceae > Chthonobacter > Chthonobacter albigriseus. Next base: position 64,311 of record NZ_JACDIT010000002.1, read on the forward strand.
GCCCTTTCCGCTGCGGCGGCAACCGGCCGCCCGGTCATCGCCCTCTATATCCTGGACGAGGGAACTGGCCGTCGTCCGCTCGGGGCTGCGTCCCGGTGGTGGCTGCACGAAAGCCTGTCTGCTTTGTCTGCTGACCTCCGGCGGCAAGGCGTTCCGCTGGTTCTGCGGAAAGGCGCCCCGGAAGAGCTGCTGCCGCGGGTGGTCGCCGAGTGCGGCGCGGGCGCCATCGTCTGGAACCGTCGCTATGGCCGCGCGGAATGCCAATTGGACGCCGGTCTCAAGGCGGGTCTGTCCCAGGCCGGTCTGGATGTTCGAAGCTTCAACGGGCATCTCCTGATCGAGCCTTGGGACCTTCGCAACAAGTCAGGCGATTACTTCAAGGTGTTCACGCCCTTCTGGCGCGCGGCGTCGGATACCCTGGGAGGGCTGCGTTCGCCGCTGCCGGTCCCCGTCCTGCGCGGCGGCGTACACATCAGCAGCGACGACCTGGACGGTTGGCGTCTTCAGCCGCGGCATCCCGATTGGGCGACCGGGCTGGACGACACCTGGACGCCCGGGGAAGCCGGCGCCCGGGCCAGACTGGAACGCTTCCTCGAGAATGGGCTGGAGACATACGCAGCGCAGCGCGACGTGCCGGCCAGCGGCGCAGTCTCCATGCTTTCTCCGCATCTCCGCTTCGGGGAGATCAGCGTCGTCAGCGTGCATTCGGCTGTGCGAGGCTATGCGGCCGCCTACGGCATTTCGGACGCGCCGGTCGACAAGTTCGTGGCCGAACTCGGCTGGCGCGAGTTCTCCTACTATCTCGCCCACCACTTCGAGGCCTTGGCGACCCGGAACTTCCAGAGCCGGTTCGACCAGTTCCCCTGGCGGGAGAGTGTTCAGGCCGACCTCAAGGCGTGGCAACAGGGGCGAACGGGCTATCCGATCGTCGACGCCGGGATGCGCCAGCTCTGGCAGACCGGATTTATCCACAACCGGGTCCGGATGATCGTGGCGTCGTTCCTGATCAAGCATCTCCTGATCGACTGGCGGATCGGCGAGGCCTGGTTCTGGGACACGCTGGTGGATGCAGACCCGGCGAACAACGCAGCGAGCTGGCAATGGGTGGCCGGATCGGGAGCGGACGCGGCTCCCTACTTCCGTGTCTTCAATCCGATCAGCCAAGGCGAGAAATTCGATCCGGACGGTGCCTACGTCCGGCGTTATGTGCCAGAACTGAATGGCGTACCTGACGAGTTCGTGCATCGGCCCTGGGAAATGCCACGATCCGAGACCGGAAACCAAACCCCCACCCTGCTTCGTACCTATCCGCAACCGATCGTCGACCACGCTTCAGCTCGCGAGCGCGCTCTCAGGGCCTTCGAGACGCTGAAGTCGGTCGCCTGACCGGATGCAATCGACGATTCTCGCAACAGCCCGCCACAAGGACCACTTGATGCGTATCGCCGTCATCGGCTCCGGAATCTCCGGCAACTCCTGCGCCTGGGCCCTCGCTTCCCGTCACGACGTGGTGCTTTACGAAAAGCGGCCCCGAGCAGGCGGTCACTCCGCGACGGTCGATGTGGACTACGACGGCATCCACATCCCGGTGGATACAGGCTTTATCGTCTACAACGAGCTGAACTACCCGAACCTCGTGGCGCTGTTCCAACATCTGGACGTGAAGACCGAAGCCAGCGACATGAGTTTCGCCGTGTCGATCGGCAACGGGCGGACGGAGTGGGCCGGTTCCTCGCTGGGCACGGTGTTCGCGCAAAAGCGGAATGTCGCCAGCCCGCGCTTCCTCTGGATGCTGAAGGAAATCCTCAGATTCAACCGCAGCTGCATCGCCGATCTCGACGCCGGCCGCCTCGCCGGGCTTTCGCTTGGTGAATATCTGTCCGCGGGACGCTACGGCCGCTGCTTCATCGAGGACTATCTGGTGCCGATGGGCGCAGCCATCTGGTCGACGCCGGATGCTGAACTGCTCGATTTTCCGGCCGAGAACTTCATCCGCTTCTTCAAGAACCACCGCCTGGTGCATTTCCAGCGCCCGACGTGGCGCACGGTCAGCCGCGGCAGCCGCGAGTATGTGGACCGGCTGCTGGCGCCCCTGAAGGCCGCTGGCCGGGTCCGCCTCGGCGATCCCGTCGTCGCGGTGGAGCGCCATCCGAGCCACGTGACGGTAAGGACGGCATCGGGCGACGTCGACCTGTTCGACCAGGTCGTCCTGGCCTCCCACACCGACCAGTCGCTCGCCATGCTGACCGATCCATCCGCGGAGGAGCGCTCCATTCTTTCGGCGGTCCGCTATCTGCCGAACCAGGTCTACCTGCACCGGGATGTCGACCTGATGCCGCGCCGGCGGTCGGTGTGGTCGTCGTGGAACTACCTGCGTCGCGACGGCTACGACGCCCGCGGCCCGGTGGCGGTCAGCTACTGGATGAACCGCCTGCAGAACATACCCGAGGACAAGCCGCTTTTCGTGACGCTCAACCCGACGACCCCGCCGCGGGCGGATCTGGTCTTCGGGCAGTATGAATATGACCACCCGCAGTTCGACGGCGCTGCCATCGCCGCGCAGAAGGCGCTGCCGACCATCCAGGGCACGAACCGCACGTGGTATTGTGGCGCTTGGACCGGTTACGGCTTCCACGAGGACGGCCTTGCCTCCGGGCTCGACGTGGCCGAGGCGCTCGGGGGCGTGGTGCCCTGGCGCAAGCCCGCGCAAGCCGTCAGCGGCCGGCTTGTGGAGGCGGCCGAATGAAAAATCACCTTCCAACCACGTCTGCGGGAAACGGATCGCCTCCGCCGGAAGCCGCGGTGCTCTACCGGGGTGAGGTGATGCACGCTCGGCTCAAGCCGTTGAGCCACCGGTTCGTCTACAAGGTGGCCAACCTGATGATCGATCTCGATCGGCTGGATGGCGCCGACCGGCTGTCACGTCTGTTCTCTGTCGGGCGGTTCAACCTCTTTTCCTTCCGCGAAAGCGACCATGGACGCCGGGACGGAAAGCCCCTCCGCCCCTATGTGGACGCGCTCTGCGCGGAGGGCGGCGTTCCGCGCCCAGAACGGGTGCTGCTGCTCTGCTATCCGCGAGTCGTCGGCTTCGTGTTCAATCCGATCTCGGTCTACTTCTGCCTCGATGGTCAGGACCGACCGACGGCACTGATCTATGAGGTGCGCAACACCTTTGGCGAGAGCCACACCTATGTGGCGGCCGTCGAGGAGGGGCAGGTCACCTCCGCCGGCATCCGGCAGGAGCGGAACAAGGTGTTCTTCGTTTCGCCGTTCATGCCGATGGAGCAGCGGTACCACTTCCGCGTCCTTCCGCCCGGTCGGGCCGTCCGGATCCGGATCCTGGAGACCGATCGGGACGGGCCGACGCTGGCGGCGACCTTCGTCGGCGAGGAGACCCCGCTGACGAGCGCGACCATCCTACGGATTGCCGTGGGGAGGCCGCTGCATACGGTGAAGGTCGTGGCGGGCATCCACTGGGAGGCGCTGAAGCTGTGGTTCAAGGGCGCGCCCTACTTTTCCCGTGGCCAGCCTCCGGCACCCGTCAGCCACGCAGACATGGCGGCCCACGCCGCCGAGTAGATCGTTTTTCGCTTCGGCAGGGCCGATCCTCGATCGCATCAGCTCGATGGAGGCCGGCATTTCCTGTCCGCAAAAGTCATGCTTCAATATCGGGACGTGGGGCAAGCCTCGGGTCAAGCCGACAAAAACGGGCAGAACGAAGCCCGCGGCGATGGCGCAAGCACCCTCCCGGGGTCTAGGGGACGGACGTTAGCCATGACCGCTACCATCTCACATCCGGTCGAGTTGACCGCCGCGAATGCGGACCGGCTGCTGCGCGGGCTGCCGACCATGGTTCGGCGCAGCTTCCAGCTGGTCAGCACGCTGAACTTCGGACAGCTTGACGTGACGCTGCCGGATGGGCGCTCGATCCGCATTCCGGGCCGGGAGCCAGGACCGCACGGGCAACTGGTTGTGCACGACTACCGCTTCATCCGGCGACTCCTGATGTCGGCCGACATGGGCGTGGCGGAGAGCTACATGGCCGGCGAATGGTCGAGCCCGGACGTGACGAGCTTCCTGGAGCTGTTCTGCGTGAACCACGACGTGGTGGAGGGCAAGCTCAGCCACAGCCCTCTGGTGCGCGTGTTGCTGAGACTGCACCATTGGCTGAACGCCAACACCAAGCGGCGCGCCAAGCGCAACATCTCGGCGCACTACGACCTCGGCAACGCGTTCTATTCGCAGTGGCTCGATAGCACCATGACCTACTCGTCGGGCCTGTTCCCGACCGGCGACGAGGACCTGCCTGCCGCTCAGAACCGCAAGTACCGGCATCTTGCGGAACGCACCGGGATGAGCGACGGCCACCACGTGCTGGAAATCGGCTGCGGCTGGGGCGGGTTCGCCGAGTTCGCCGCCAAGGAGATCGGCTGCAAGGTCACGGGTCTGACGATCAGCCAGGAGCAGTATGACTTCGCCCGCAAGCGGATGTTCGAGGCCGGGCTGAATGAAAAGGTCGACATCCGGTTCCAGGACTACCGCGACGAGCGCGGGCTCTACGACCGTATCGCGTCGATCGAAATGTTCGAGGCGGTGGGCGAGAAGTACTGGCCGGTCTATTTCGACACGCTGCGCGAACGCCTGAAGCCCGGCGGGTCCGCCGGCGTGCAGGTGATCACCATCCAGGACCGGCTGTTCGAGCAGTACCGTGCGACGCCGGACTTCATCCAGCGCTACGTGTTTCCGGGCGGTATGCTGCCCTGCCCGTCGGCGCTCGACCGCGTGTCGGCCGCGTCGGGGCTGTCCAAGCAGTCCGAGACCGTCTTCGGTCGCGACTACGCGCGCACCCTGGCGCTCTGGCGCGACCGGTTCTGGGAGTCCTGGCCGAGCCTGGAGCCGCTCGGGTTCGATACCCGGTTCAAACGCCTGTGGGAGTACTATCTGCACTACTGCGAGGCGGGCTTTCGCGCCGGCAACATCGACGTCCGCCAGATCGTCTACGCGCGAGACTGAGGAGGCTCAGCCTCCTTCGTGGTGCGGGCGCGGCCCCGGCATAAAGTCGAGGGTCACGCCGGCCTGCTTGGCGATCGCAAAGCCAGTGAACAGCGCGGCGGCGATCAGCGTGGTGGCGATCAGCTTGCGGCCGATCAGCGGGATCGACGGGGCACCCGGGTCGGTGCCGGGCGTGACCTCGGCGGTCTCGTGCTGGGACCGGACACCCCAGGGCAGCACCACGAAGAGGGAAAGCCACCACAGGATGAAGTAGATCGCAAGGGCGCTGCCGATGCCGATGCCGGCGATGGTCATGGGTCTGTCCTCAAGAGGGCCGTTCACGCCTGTCTACGTCCGGCGCGCGTCACCCGATCAGGTCTTCTTGGGCTGAAACGTGTTCTCGATGCCGGGAAACGTGCGGGCCTTGACCTCGGACGCGTATTCGCCGACGGCCTTGCCGATCTCTTCGCCCAGGTTGGCGAAGCGACGGACGTGGCGCGGAATGAACTCGTTGAACAGACCCAGCATGTCCTCGGTAACGAGGATCTGGCCGTCGCAGTGGGGCGAGGCGCCGATGCCGATGATCGGGACAGGCGAACGCTCGGTGATCTCCCGGGCCAGCGGTTCCATCGTGCCTTCCAGAACAATGGAGAAGGCGCCGGCGTCGGCGATGGCCTTGGCATCCGCCTTGATCTTGGTGGCGCGCGCCTCGTCGCGACCTTGGGTCTTGTAGCCGCCGAAGGTGTTGACCAGCTGCGGCGTCAGGCCGACGTGGCCGAGCACGGGGATGCCCCGCTCGGAAAGGAAGGACACGGTGGGCGCCATCTCCTCGCCGCCCTCCAGCTTGATGCCGTTGGCGCCGGTCTCCTTGAGAACGCGCGAGGCCGACCGGAACGCCTGCTCCGGACCTTCCTGATAGGAGCCGAAGGGCATGTCGACGAGAACAAGCGCCTTCTGAGACCCGCGGACCACGGCCGCCCCGTGCGCGATCATGATGTCCAGCGTCACCGGCAGCGTCGTCTCGAAGCCGTAGAGCACCATGCCGAGGCTGTCGCCGACGAGCAGGAAATCGACGTGCGGATCCAGGAACTGCGCCATGGGCGCGGTGTAGGCCGTCAGCGACACGATCGGGCGGACGCCCTTCAGCGCACGGATATCTGACACCGTGGTGCGGCGGGAGCGGACGGGGGCACTCATTCTGGGTTCCTTCCGGACGACTGCGGGACGGGAATGACCCGCTGGTCGAGGAGGCGGGTCCGGCCGAAGCGGACGGCGAGAAGGACGACGAGCGCCCTGGGCGGGTGGGCGGAATCGACCTCGGCAAGGGTGTCCGCATCGCGGACGGCGACGAGATCGGGCGCCGCCAGCGGTTCGGTCTCGATAAAGGCCCGGATCTTCTTCTCCAGGGCATGACCAACGACCAGGCCGCCGGCCACGGCCTCTTCGGCCATCGCCAGGGAGCGGGAGAGGATCGGCGCGGCGGCGCGTTCGTCGGCACGCAGGAACACGTTGCGGGAGGAGCAGGCCACCCCGTCCGGGTCTCGGACGGTGGGCACCCCGACGATCCGGATCGGCATCGCGAGGTCGGCGACCATCCGCTTGATCACGAGCAGCTGCTGGTAGTCCTTTTCGCCGAAATAGGCGGCGGACGGCATGGCGATGCCGAACAGCTTGGCCACCACCGTCGCAACGCCGCGGAAGTGACCTGGGCGGCGCTCGCCCTCGAGAAGGTGGGACAGCGACGTGACGTCGACCATCGTCTCCATCGGGGAGGGATACATCTCGGAAACCGCCGGGGCAAAGACCACGTCGCATCCGGCGGCCATCAGCATGCGGCAGTCCCGCGGCAGGTCGCGCGGATAGCGGTCGAGATCCTCGGTGGGGGCGAACTGGAGCGGGTTCACGAAGATGGAAGTGACCACGACGTCGTTGTCCGCGCGGGCGCGGTCGACCAGCGTGATGTGGCCCTGGTGCAGGTAGCCCATCGTCGGCACGAAGCCGATGGTGCGGCCCGCGCGGCGTTCGGGATCGAGCCGGGCGCGCAGCTCGGCGATGGTGGAGATGACCTCCATCGGGTGACGTTCCTCCTGCCCAATCCTGAGGCGTCTTCTATAGCGGCGGCGGATGGATTGAAATGGGCTTGTGCGGGCGCCGGGTGCCGCCCACGCGGACCCGGGCCACCGCCACCACCGCCGATCAGGCCTGTTCCAGCTCGACCAGCGTGCCGTTGAAGTCCTTGGGATGCAGGAACAGCACCGGCTTGCCGTGAGCGCCGATCTTCGGTTCGCCGGTGCCGAGGACGCGGGCGCCGGTCGCCTTCAGGTGATCGCGCGCGGCGATGATGTCGTCCACCTCGTAGCAGACGTGGTGGATGCCGCCCGAGGGATTCTTGTCCAGGAACGCCTTGATCGGCGAATTCTCGCCCAGGGGCTCCAGCAACTCGATCTTCGTGTTCGGCAGATCGATGAAGACGACGGTGACGCCGTGGTCCGGCTCGGCCTGTGGCGGCCGCACCGTCGCACCGAGGGTGTCGCGGTAGGTGGCTGCCGCGGCTTCCAGGTTGGGCACCGCGATCGCCACGTGGTTCAGTCGACCGATCATCCGTCACTCCTCGCCATTCAAGCGGCGAGGCTTGTCCCCGCCGTCAGACCCTCAACACCGTCACGTCGCAGAGCGGCTTCTTGCCCCAGCGTTCATTGACCGCCGACCGGACCGCCCGGCGGATCGCCTCGGCCACCAGTTCATCGTCCCGGCGACGCTGGCGCGGGATCGACTCCACCGTGCCTTCCACGACGCCGCCGACCGCATCCCGGAAGGCTTCGCCGCGGTCGTCCGTGGTGGGCAGGCCGAAGAGCGAGACGGCGAAGTCGCCGACAAGCTCACCGCGTCCATCCAGCACGACCGTAATCGCGACGGCGCCTGCGAAGGACACCTTGCGCCGCTCGATCACGCCCGACACTTCCGGCTCGCGGATCAGCGAGCCGTCCTTGACCAGGATGCCGTGCGGGGCGTGGTCGACGACTTCCGCCGGGCCCGGCAACAGCCTCACCAACGCGCCGTTCTTCGCCATCACCACCTTCGGCACACCCACCGATCGGGCGAGTTCCGCGTGCGCTGCAAGATGGACCGGCTCGCCGTGGACGGGAATTGCGACCTTCGGCGAAATCAGCTTGTAGAGCTCTGCCAATTCGTCGCGCCGGGGGTGCCCCGAAGTGTGGATCATGGCGTCGCGGTCGGTGACGATCTTGACGCCGTGCGTCACCAGCGCGTTCTGGATGGCTCCGACGGCCTTCTCGTTGCCGGGGATGGTGCGGGAGGAGAAGACCACCGTATCGCCGGCGGAGAGCGCGACGGAGCGATGGTCGTCGAAGGCGATCTTCGCGAGGGCGGCGCGCGGTTCGCCCTGGCTTCCGGTGACCAGCGCGACGACCTTGTCCGGAGGCAGGTAGCCATAGGCCTCCTCGTCGCGGAACGGCGGCAGGCCGTCCAGCATCCCGAGTTCGCCAGCCACGTCGACCACGCGGCGGATCGCGCGGCCGAGGATCACCACCTCGCGGTCGGTCTTCTCCGCGGCGCGCGCGACGGACCGGATTCGCGCCACGTTGGATGCGAAGATCGTGACCGCGACGCGCTTCTTCGCGTTCCGAATGACCTCCTCCATGCCGGCCGCAACATCGGCCTCCGAGGGGCTGCGCCCTTCGCGAACGGCGTTGGTGGAGTCGCAGATCATCACGTCCACGCCTTCGCGTCCGATCGCGGCGAGGCGGTCCATGTCGATGGGCTGGCCGACCTGCGGGGCGAGATCGATCTTCCAGTCGCCGGTGTGGAGGACGTTGCCCTTCGGCGTGCGGAAGAGCACCGCGTTCGGTTCGGGCAGCGAATGGGAAACCGCGATCAACTCGATGTCGAACGGGCCAATCGAACGCCGCTCACCCTGCTGCAGGACGGTGGTGGGGATCCGCGGCGCGCCGGGTTCCATCTCGCGCTTGGCGGCGTGCAGTGCGGCGGCGAAGGGGGTCATGTAGACCGGAACCTCCAGCCGCGGCCAGAGATCGTAGAGGGCGCCGTAGTGGTCCTCGTGGGCATGGGTGATGAGGATGCCGACCAGGTTGGCGCGCTCCTCCTCCACGAAGCGTATGTCGGGAAGGATCAGGTCGACGCCCGGCAACTCAGGGCCGGCGAACGAGACGCCGCAGTCGACCATGAGCCATTTGCGATCATCCTCCGGGCCGATCCCGTAAAGGGCGAGGTTCATTCCGATCTCGCCCACACCGCCCAGAGGCAGGAACACGAACTCGTCACCGGTGCTTGCCGCAGGCTTTCTCAACACGTCACTCCTGACCACGTCACACGGAAGCCGGATGCAGCAGGAACGCCTGTTCCATCCGCGTGCATCAGCTTCATCCATACCGTTGCGCAAGACCTAGCGGTCTTCCCGCCCCGCCGCAACCAATCCGGCGGCATGCAGAGTTCACATCCGCCAATTTCCCACGTCACGAGGCCGGAGCGCCTGCCTGGACCAGGGCGACGACCAACCGGGCGGCGCGCTCGTGAAGATCGACGGGCCTTACCTGGAAGTCCTCGGCAGTGGCGGGCTCGTGAACCCAGGGAACATGGACGAAAAGCGCTGGCGTCCCCGGCCGGTTCTCCGCCAGCCAGTGCAGGACCGTGTAGTAGACGTGGTTGCAGACATAGCCGCCGGCATCCAGCGACACGAAAGCGCGCAGCCCTGCCTCTGTGACGCCGGCCAGGACGGCGGCGAGATCTGTCGTCGTCTCCAGGGCGGCCGGACCGCCGGTGACGATCGTGCGCCCTTTCCCGACAACGCCGCTGTTGTCGGCGATCGACGCCTCGATGCGGTTGTGGGCGTAGCGTTCCAGCCGCAGACCGGCGGTCGCCCGGGCGAGGCCGAACATCAAAACGCCGTCCGGCCGGACCCGTTCGAGCCCGGCGCGCACCTTGTCGGAAGCCTCGTCATACGAGGTCGGCAGGAGAAGCGCCTCGGAAAGACCGGGCGGTGGATCGGAGGCGAGGCGGCGGACGATCGCCTCCGAGGGGTTGAACGGCAGGCCGGCGAAGGCGTCGAACCCGGTGACGAGCAGGCCGGCCATGGCACCCTCCTATCCGAAGAAGACGTCGCCGGCTGAGATGGTCTCGCGACGGCCGTCGTCAAGGCGCAGGACGAGGCGGCCGGCTTCGTCGAGGGTCTCGAATCGCCCGTGCACCGTCCGGTTCGGCAGGCGGACGGTGATCGACTCGCCGATTCCGCGCGCACGGGCGATCCAGGCCTCCCGCAGGACCGCGAAAGGGCTGTCGCGCCACTGCTCCAGGCGTGTTGCCACACGGGCCGCGAGCCGCTCGAACAGGATGTCCGGCTCGGTCGGATAGCCGAGGGCGGCCAGGTTGGTAGCGGTGTAGGCGGCGGGATCCGGATGGTGGCGACAGTTGATGCCGATGCCGACGACGACCACCCTGCCCTGGCGCGAAACCGCACCCTCGATCAGGATGCCTGCGATCTTGGAGCCTTCGTAGAGGACGTCGTTCGGCCATTTGATCTGCAGGCCCGCGCGGGCGGGCGGCGGCAGGACGTCGGCAACAGCGTCGTGAACTGAGACGGCGATCACGAGCGGCAGTTCGCCGAGGCGCTCTGGTGCGACGGGGTCGCGGAGCAGGAGGGACGAATAGAGATTGCCGGTTTCCGAGACCCAGGCCCTGCCCTGGCGCCCGCGCCCGGCGGTCTGCCGGCGGCCGACGATCCACAGACCTGCCGGTTCGCCGGCCTCGGCCCGTTCGAAAGCGACGGCGTTGGTGGACCCGACCTCGTCCAGGACCGTGACCCGGTATCCCGGTGGAACGATCGGGCCCGCCGCCATCGACGGTCAGAACAAGGTCTTGGCGGCCGCCGCGGCGGCATTGCCGAGCGGGCCGGAGACGAGCACGAACAGGATCGTGAAGAGCCCGGCGCCCCAGTAGACGGCGCTGAGTTCCACAGGCGTCCGCTCGAAGGCGGGCGCGGGCTCGTCGAAGAACATCACCTTGATGATGCGCAGGTAGTAGTAGGCGCCGACGACGCTCGACAGAACGCCGATCACGGCCAGAACCACGAGGCCCTGCTCGATGGCGGCGACGAAGACGAAGTACTTGGCGAAGAAGCCCGCGAAGGGCGGAATGCCGGCCAGCGAGAACATGATCATGGCCAGAAAGAAGGCCATCGGCAGGTTGGTGCGCGACAGGCCGGCCAGTTCATAGACGTCCTCGGTCATGACGCCGTTGCGACGCATGGCCAGGATGCAGGCGAAGGCGCCCGCGGTCATCGCGACGTAGGTGGCGAGGTAGATCAGCACGCCCTGCACGCCGGTCTCGGTGCCGGCGGCGAGACCGACCAGGGCGTAGCCCATGTGGCCGATCGAGGAGTAGGCCATCAGGCGCTTGATGTTGCGCTGGCCGATGGCGGCGAAGGAGCCGAGCACCATGGAGGCGATCGCCATGAAGGTGACGATCTGCTGCCAGTCGCCGGTGACGGGCGCGAAAGCCTCGATCACGACGCGGACGAACACGGCCATGGCGGCCACCTTGGGAGCGGCGGCGAAGAAGGCCGTGACCGGCGTCGGCGCACCCTCGTAGACGTCGGGCGTCCACATGTGAAACGGCACGGCGGACACCTTGAAGGCGATGCCGGCGAGCAGGAAGACGAGGCCGAAGATGAGGCCGACCGACGCGCCGCCCTCGGCGCCGAGCGCCGCAGCGATGGCGCCGAACTCCGTGTGCCCGGTAAAGCCGTAGGTCAGCGAAGCGCCGTAGAGCAGCATGCCGGACGACAGCGCGCCGAGCACGAAGTACTTGAGGCCCGCCTCCGAGGAGCGGGCGTCATCGCGGTGGATGGCGGCGACCACGTAGGCGGCAAGCGACTGGAGTTCCAGGCCGAGATAGACGGAGAGGAGATCGTTGGCCGAGATCATCAGCAGCATGCCGAGCGTCGCGATGACGATCAGCACCGGGTACTCGAAGGTCTCGAACTTCTCGCGTCGGACGAAGCCGACTGACATGACGATGGCGAGCGCCGAGCCGATCAGCGCGAGCACCTTCAGGAAGCGGGCGAAGCCGTCGACCACGAAGGCCCCGCCGAAGCCGACGCCCTCGCTGTCCATGCCGATCACGATGAAGAGCACGACCACGAGCAGCAGGACCGAGAGGCTCGAGACGAGCCGCGCCGCGCCGGCGCCCATGAAGGCGCCGAGCATCAGGAGCACCATGGCTCCGGCCGCCAGGACGATCTCCGGCGTCGCGAGGGAGAAAAGGGGAAGCTCCACCATGATCCTGTGGCCTCAGCGAAGGAGAGCGGACGGCTCGACGAGCGCCGCAGTCTGGGACGCCGCTTCGATCGCGGCCTGATAGTTCTTGACGAGGAGGTCCACCGAGGCGGCGGTCGCGTCGAGCACCGTCACGGGATAGACGCCGAACCAGATCGTCAGGATGACGAGCGGAGCGAGGATCACCACCTCGCGCCGGTCGAGGTCCATGATCGACTTCAGCGACGGCTTGGTGAGCGCGCCCCACACCACCCGGCGGAACAGCCAGAGCGCGTAGGCGGCCGACAGGATCACGCCGGTGGTGGCGAAGAAGGCGACCCAGGTGCTGACCTGGAAGATGCCGACCAGGGTCAGGAACTCGCCGACGAAGCCGGATGTGCCGGGCAGGCCCACGTTCGCCATCGTGAACACCAGGAAGGCGAAGGCGTAGAGCGGCATCCGGTTGACCAGCCCGCCATAGGCGTCGATGTCACGCGTGTGCATCCGGTCGTAGATCACGCCGACGCAGAGGAAGAGCGCGCCGGAGACGATGCCGTGGCTGAACATCTGGAAGATCGCGCCCTGGATGCCCTGCTGGTTCATCGTGAAGATGCCCATCGTCACGTAGCCCATGTGGGCCACGGAGGAGTAGGCGATCAGCTTCTTGATGTCCTCCTGCATCAGGGCGACCAGCGACGTGTAGATGATCGCGACCACCGAGAGCGTGAAGACGAAGGGGGCGAAGTCGGCGCTCGCCAGCGGGAACATCGGGACGGAGAAGCGCAGGAAGCCGTAACCGCCCATCTTCAGGAGGATGCCGGCGAGGATCACCGAACCGGCGGTCGGCGCCTCGACGTGGGCATCGGGGAGCCAGGTGTGCACCGGCCACATCGGCATCTTCACCGCGAAGGAGGCGAAGAAGGCGAGCCAGAGCCAGGTCTGCATGGAGGCCGGGAAGTTGTACTCCAGCAGCTTGGTGATGTCGGTGGTGCCGGCCGCCCAGTACATGGCCATGATCGCCAGCAGCATCAGCACCGAGCCGAGCAGCGTGTAGAGGAAGAACTTGTAGGACGCGTAGACGCGCCGCTTGCCGCCCCAGACGCCGATGATGAGGAACATCGGGATCAGGCCGCCTTCGAAGAAGACGTAGAAGAGCACGATGTCGAGCGCGCAGAACACGCCGATCATCAGCGTCTCCAGCACCAGGAAGGCGATCATGTACTCCTTCACGCGATGCTCGATCGAATGCCAACTCGCCAGGATGCAGAAGGGCATCAGGAAAGTGGTGAGCAGCACGAAGAGGATGGAGATGCCGTCGACGCCCATCCGGTAGGCGAAGAAGCTGCCCATCCACGCGCTTTCCTCGACCATCTGGAAGCCGGGGTTGGCCGGGTCGTAGTTGGCCCAGATCAGCAGCGAGACGAGGAAGGTCACCACCGTGGTGAGCAGCGCCACGCGGCGGATGTTTTCCAGCGCCACGGCGTCCTGCGCCTTCACCATCAAAATGAAGAGGACGCCGGCCAGCGGCAGGAACGTGGTGAGCGAGAGAAGCGGAAGTCCGCTCATCAGTGGGTTCCCCCGAACATGGCCCAGGTGATCAGGGCGGCGACGCCGATCAGCATGGCGAAAGCGTAGTGGTAGACGTAGCCGGTCTGCAGTCGGACGACGCGGGCGGAGACGTCCTGGACCCGTGCGGCGATGCCGTTCGGGCCGAGCCCGTCGATGACGGTGCCGTCGCCGGTCTTCCAGAGGAAGCGCCCGATGGCCTTCGCCGAGCGGACGAACAGGATGTCGTAGAGCTCGTCGAAGTACCACTTGTTGAGCAGGAAGGCGTAGAGCGCATCGTGCCGGGCAGCCAACTGCTTCGGCATCTCCGGATTGGCGATGTAGAACCAGTAGGCGACGCCGAGGCCGGCCAGCATGGCGAAGAAGGGCGACGCCTTCACCCAGGCCGGCACCTCGTGCATGGCGTGCAGGATGTGGTTCTCGGCGCCGTAAAAGACGGATCCCTTCCAGAACTCGGCCTGCGCCTCGCCGACGAAGGCGTCGTAGAAGACCATGCCGGCCAGCACAGCGCCGACCGACAGCACCGCGAGCGGCACCAGCATCACGCGCGGGCTTTCGTGCGCGTGGTCGAAGGTGTGATGGTCGGCCCGGGTCTCACCGAAGAAGGTGAGGAAGATCAGGCGCCAGGAGTAGAAGGACGTGAAGGCCGCGGCCAGCACCGTCAGGCCGAAGGCGTAGCCGGAGAAGGCGTTGTGGCCGGCGTAGGCCGCCTCGATGATGGCGTCCTTGGAAAGGAAGCCGGCAAAGCCGATGTGGGTGAGCGGGATGCCGACGCCGGTGATGGCGAGCGTGCCGATCACCATCACCCAGAAGGTGACGGGGATCTTCTTGCGCAGGCCGCCCATGTTCCGCATGTCCTGCTCGTGGTGCATGGCATGGATCACCGAGCCGGCGCCGAGGAAGAGCAGAGCCTTGAAGAAGGCGTGCGTGAAGAGGTGGAACACGCCCGCGCCATAGGCGCCGACGCCGAGCGCGACGAACATGTAGCCGAGCTGCGAGCAGGTCGAATAGGCGATCACGCGCTTGATGTCGTTCTGGACGAGGCCGACCGTCGCGGCGAAGAAGGCCGTCGTCGCGCCGACAAGGGTCACGACCGTGAGCGCGGTGTGACTGAGCTCAAACAGCGGCGACAGGCGGGCGACCATGAACACGCCGGCGGTCACCATGGTGGCCGCGTGGATCAGCGCGGAGACCGGCGTCGGGCCCTCCATCGCGTCCGGCAGCCAGGTGTGCAGCAGGAACTGGGCGGACTTGCCCATCGCGCCCATGAAGAGCAGCAGGCAGATCACCGTCATGGCGTCGAATTCGTGGCCGAGGAAGACCATGGTCTTGCCGGCCACTGCCTCGGTGTTGGCGAAGATCGCGTCGAAGGAGATCGACCCGAACATCACGAAGACGCCGAAGATGCCGAGGGCGAAGCCGAAGTCGCCCACGCGGTTGACGACGAAGGCCTTGATGGCGGCCGCCACGGCCGACGGCTTCTTGTACCAGAAGCCGATCAGGAGGTAGGAGGCGAGGCCGACACCCTCCCAGCCGAAGAACATCTGGACGAGGTTGTCGCTCGTCACCAGCATCAGCATGGCGAAGGTGAAAAGCGAGAGGTAGCCGAAGAACCGCGGCCGGTCCGGGTCCTCGTGCATGTAGCCGATGGAGTAGAGGTGGACGAGCGAGGACACCGTCGTCACCACCACCAGCATCATCGCCGTCAGGGTGTCGATCCGGAAGGACCAATCGACCACCAGGGCGCCGGAGGTCATCCATTCCAGCACCGGCACGCGGAGCGTCTCGGCCTCGCCGAAGCCGACGCTGATGAAGGAGATCCACGACAGGAAGGCCGAAACGAACATCAGGCCGGTGGTGACCAGTTCCGAGATCCGGGACCCGGGCGCCGCGGGTTCGGCGGCGTGGTGGTCGTCGTGACCGTGCGCGTCGTCGTGGCCGTGGTCGTCATGGGCGTGATGATCATGGGCGTGATGGTCATGGCCGTGGCCGCCGCCGACCGGGGCCGGAACGGTGGCCGAAGCACCGAACAGCGCGATGGCGCCGGCGATCAGGAAGCCGATGAGGGGAAGGAAGACGATGAGGGAGTACATGAAGCCGTTCCTCAGCCCTTCATCATGTTGATGTCTTCGACCGCGATCGTGCCGCGGTTGCGGAAGAAGACAACGAGGATCGCAAGGCCGATCGCCGCCTCGGCCGCGGCCACCGTGAGCACGAAGAGCGCGAAGATCTGGCCCATCAGGTCGTTCAGATGCGCCGAGAAGGCCACGAAGTTCAGGTTGACCGCGAGCAGGATCAGCTCGACCGACATCAGGATGACGATCACGTTCTTCCGGTTCAGGAAGATGCCGAGGATCCCCAGCGTGAAGAGGATCGCCGCGACCGACAGGTAGTGGGAGAGACCGATGACCATGGGACGAGCCTTATGGGTTCAAGTTCCGGGCGGGACTGGGATCAGAGCCCCTTGCCCGGCTCGACGTGCCTGACTTCGATGGACGTCACCCGCGTGCGGGCGACCTGGACGGCGATGTTCTGGCGCTTGACGTTGGCCTTGTGGCGGAGGGTCAGCACGATCGCGCCGATCATCGCCACGAGGAGAACCATGCCCGCCGCCTGGAAGAAGAAGACGTATCGGGTGTAGAGGAGCCGGCCGATCGCCTCGATGTTGGAGACCTGATCCATGTCGGGGATCGGCGAGGCGGTGGAGCCGACGACCGTCGGGGCGATCACCCAGGCGCCGACCACCGCGATCAGCTCCGCGAGGAAGATGACGCCGACCAGCATTCCGACCGGCAGGTACTGCAGGAAGCCCTGGCGAAGCTCGGTGAAGTCGACGTCGAGCATCATCACGACGAAGAGGAACAGCACCGCCACGGCGCCGACGTAGACCACGATCAGGATCAGCGCCAGGAACTCGGCGCCGGCCAGCATGAAGAGGCCCGCGGCGTTCACGAAGGCCAGGATCAGGAACAGGACCGAATGGACCGGGTTCCGGGCGGAGATGACCATCACCGCCGATGCGATCGTGATCGCGGCGAAGAGGTAGAAGAAGAAAGCCTGGATCATCGTCTTCCCATTGCCCCCGTGGCGGAGCCGTCCGCTCCAGCCAAAGTGTCTCTCAGCAGCCTGTCGGCGGGGTTCCCGTTCCCCCGCCCGAACTCAGCGATACGGCGCATCCACGGCGATGTTGCGCGCGATCTCGCGCTCCCAGCGGTCGCCGTTCGCGAGAAGCCTCTCCTTGTTGAAGTAGAGCTCCTCGCGGGTCTCCGTGGCGAACTCGAAGTTCGGCCCCTCGACGATGGCGTCCACCGGACAGGCTTCCTGGCAGAAGCCGCAGTAGATGCACTTCACCATGTCGATGTCGTAACGGGTGGTGCGGCGGGTGCCGTCGTTGCGGCGCGGGCCCGCCTCGATGGTGATCGCCTGCGCCGGGCAGACGGCCTCGCAGAGCTTGCAGGCGATGCAGCGTTCCTCGCCGTTGGGATAGCGGCGCAGGGCGTGCTCTCCGCGAAAGCGCGGGGACACCGGGTTCTTCTCGAACGGGTAGTTGATCGTCGGCTTGGGCTTGAAGAAGTAGCGCATGGCCAGGAAGAACCCGGACACGAACTCCTTCAGCAGCAGAGATCTCGCAACGGCGTCGAGTGCCATCGTTGGTTTTCCTTTGCGAGCGCCGCCCGGACCGAGCCGGCGCTTCAACGTCCAATCATCCGCCGGGCTGCCTCCCGGCGACCCGAAATCCATCAGCTCCGCTCAACCGGGGGCGACACCGTAGCCGGAAACCGACACGCCCACCCACCAGCCGAGGATCGCGAACACCACGGCGTTCACGACGAAGAGCCCCTTCATCACCAGGTCCATCCGCCGGGGATCGACCACCTCGTCCTGTTTTGCGATGAACCGCCGGATGACGCCGGCGATCAAGGCATAGTCCAGCAGCCCGACCCCTACTCCGAAAACCGCACCGATGATGCCGGAGAGAGGAAGGTCCATCTCAAGCCGCCCAGCCGGTGACCTGCAGCACGCCCGCCACGATGACGACCATCGCCAGCGAGATCGGCAGGAAGACCTTCCAGCCGAGCCGCATCAGCTGGTCGTAGCGATAGCGGGGCACCATCGCCTTGGCCATGGCGATGAAGAAGAACACCAGACAGGTCTTGGCTGTGAACCAGATCACGCCCGGGATCCAGTTGAACGGCGGAATGTCCAGCGGCGGGAGCCAGCCGCCCATGAAGAGGATCGTGGTGAGCGCGCACATGGTGACGATCGCCACATACTCGCCGAGCATGAACATCATGTACGGGGTGGAGCCGTACTCCACCATGAAGCCCGCGACCAGCTCCGATTCCGCCTCGACGAGGTCGAAAGGCGGCCGGTTCGTCTCGGCGAGCGCCGAGATGAAGAAGATCACGAACATCGGGAAGAGCGGCAGCCAGTACCAGTTCAGGAAGGTCAGCCAGGGCAGCCCGATCATGTCGGCGAGGCCGTCGGACTGCGACAGAACGATGGCCGAGAGGTTCAGCGATCCCGCGCAAAGAAGCACGGTGATGATCACGAAGCCGATCGAGACCTCGTAGGAGACCATCTGCGCCGCCGAACGAAGTGCCGACAGGAACGGGTACTTCGAGTTGGAAGCCCAACCGCCGATGATGATGCCGTAGACCATCAGCGACGAGATCGCGAAGATGAAGAGGATGCCGACGTTGATGTCGGCGACCACCCAGCCGTCCGCGACCGGAACCACGACCCAAGCGAGCAGCGCCAGCGTACAGGTGACGAGCGGCGCGAGCAGAAACAGGCTCTTGGAAGCGCCGGACGGGATCACC
Source organism: Chthonobacter albigriseus (assembly GCF_013839445.1). Classification (GTDB taxonomy): domain Bacteria; phylum Pseudomonadota; class Alphaproteobacteria; order Rhizobiales; family Pleomorphomonadaceae; genus Chthonobacter; species Chthonobacter albigriseus. The sequence continues at coordinate 82,981 of NZ_JACDIT010000002.1, forward strand.
GGCTCCTTCAGCACGAACTTCAGAAGATCGGCGAAGGACTGGAACAGGCCGAACGGGCCGACGACGTTCGGGCCGCGCCGGATCTGCACGGCCGCCCAGATCTTGCGGTCGGCATAGAGGAGGTAGGCAACAAGCACGAGGAGCACCACCAGGAGCAGGACGCTCTGGGCGGCGATCACCACGACGGGCCAGATGTAGTCGGACCAGATCATTGTTCCCCGCCCCTCATTCCGCCGCTGCGGCCGGCGCAGCGCCCTTGGCGAGCGCCGAGCATTCCGCCATGACCGCCGACGCGCGCGCGATCGGGTTGGTCAGGTAGAAGTCCTTGATCGGGCTCTCGAAAGGCGCCCGGTCCATGGTGCCGCCGGCGGCCGCCAGCTGGGCGATCGCCTCGGCGTCGTTCTCGGCAACTTCGTCGACGGCCGCAAGATGCGGGAACTCCGCATAGAGCGCCGCGCGGAGCTGGGCGAGGCTGTCGAAGGGCAGCCGCTTGCCGAGCACGTCGGACAGCGCCCGCAGGATCGCCCAGTCCTCGCGCGCCTCGCCCGGCGGGAAGGTGGCGCGGGCGATCTGCTGCACGCGGCCTTCCGTGTTGACGAAGGTGCCGGATTTTTCCGTGTAGGTGGCGCCGGGCAGGATCACGTCGGCGCGGTGAGCGCCAGCGTCGCCATGGCTGCCGATGTAGACCACGAAGGCCGAGCCGAGGGCCTTGGTGTCGATCTCGTCGGCGCCGAGCAGGAAGAGCACATCGAGACTGCCCTGCCCGGCCGCCTGGACCATGCCGGCCACGTCGAGGCCGCCGTCGGCCGGCACGAGGCCGATGTCGAGCGCGCCGACGCGGGCCGCAGCGGTGTGGAGCATGCCGAAGCCGTTCCAGCCGTCCTTCACCGCACCGACCTCCACCGCGACCTTCGCAGCGGCCGAGAGAACGGCCAGACCGTCCGGGCGGGCGACGGCGCCCTGCCCGACGATCACCAGCGGCCGTTCGGCCGCGGCGAGCGCGTCGCGCGCCGCCGGCTCCAGGTTCGCCAGCGTTTCGGGGCCTGCGCCGAGATAGGTGGTGGGATAGGCGAGGTTGGCCGGTTCGCCGATGACGAAGACCGGCAGCTTGCCCATCCGCCAGCGCTTGCGGATGCGGGCGTTGAGAACGGCCGCTTCCCAGCGCGGGTTTGCGCCGACGATCAGGATCGCGTCGGCCGACTCGATGCCTTCGATGGTCGGGTTGAAGATGTAGGACGCGCGGCCGAGCGAGGGGTGGAGCTTCGTTCCGTCCTGGCGGCCGTCGACATTGGCTGAACCGAGAGCGGCGGCGAGCGCCTTCAGGGCGAACATCTCCTCGACGGTCGCGAGATCGCCGGCGATCGCGCCGATCCGCGGGCCGGACGTGCCGGCGACCTTCGCCTTGATCGCGGCGAAGGCTTCGCCCCAGGAAGCGGCGCGGAGGCGGCCGTTTTCGCGGACGTAGGGGCGATCCAGACGCTGGGTCTTCAGGCCGTCCCAGATGAAGCGGGTCTTGTCGGAGATCCACTCCTCGTTCACCGCCTCGTTGAGCCGCGGCATGACGCGCATGACTTCGCGGCCGCGGGCATCGACCCGGATGGCGGAGCCGACAGCATCCATAACGTCGATCGACTCGGTCTTGGAGAGCTCCCACGGCCGGGCCTGGTAGGCGTATGGCTTGGACGTGAGGGCGCCGACCGGGCAGAGGTCGATCACGTTGCCCTGGAGCTCGGACGACATCGCCTTTTCAAGATAGGTGGTGATCTCGGCGTCCTCGCCGCGCCCGATCAGGCCGAGATCCGTGACCCCGGCGACCTCGGTGGTGAACCGGACGCAGCGGGTGCAGTGGATGCAGCGGGTCATGATGGTCTTGACCAGCGGGCCGATGTACTTGTCCTCGACGGCGCGCTTGTTCTCGGCAAAGCGAGAGGAATCAACGCCGTAGGCCATCGCCTGGTCCTGCAGGTCGCACTCGCCGCCCTGGTCGCAGATGGGGCAGTCGAGCGGATGGTTGATCAGCAGGAACTCCATCACGCCCTCGCGGGCCTTCTTCACCATCGGCGACTTGGTGAGGACGACCGGCGGCTCGCCGTTCGGGCCGGGGCGAAGGTCCTTGACCTGCATGGCGCAGGAGGCCGTCGGCTTCGGCGGCCCGCCCTTCACCTCGACCAAGCACATCCGGCAGTTTCCGGCGATCGACAGCCGCTCGTGGAAGCAAAAGCGCGGAACTTCCGCGCCGGCTTCTTCGCAAGCCTGCAGAAGAGTCGCTTCCGGAGCGACATCGATCTCTACGCCGTCGACGATCAGTTTCGCCATGTCGGTCTTCCAAAACCTTCAGCTGCGATGCGATGACCTTCAGGTCACCTCAGCGTCGAATGGGTTCTACTCCGCCGCAACCGCGTGGCTGCGATGGTACTGGTCGATGCGCGCCTCGATAACGGGGCGGAAATTCTTGATCAGGCCCTGGATCGGCCAGGCCGCGGCGTCGCCGAGGGCGCAGATGGTGTGGCCCTCGACCTGCTTGGTGACCTGGAAGAGCATGTCGATCTCGCGCTTTTCGGCCTGGCCCTTGACCATGCGCTCCATGACCCGCCACATCCAGCCGGTGCCTTCGCGGCAGGGGGTGCACTGGCCGCAGCTCTCGTGCTTGTAGAAGTACGAAAGACGAGCAATGGCCTTCACGATGTCGGTCGACTTGTCCATCACAATGACTGCCGCGGTGCCGAGGCCGGAGCCAAGATTCCGCAAGCTGTCGAAGTCCATCGGGACGTCGATCACCTGCTCCGCGGTCAAACAAGGCACGGAAGAACCACCCGGGATCACGGCGAGAAGATTGTCCCAGCCGCCGCGAATACCGCCGCAGTGCTTGTCGATCATTTCGCGGAATGGAACGCCGAGTTCCTCCTCGAAGGTCGCCGGCTTGTTGACGTGGCCGGAGACGCAGAAGAGCTTGGTGCCGGTGTTGTTCGGGCGGCCCATGCCGGCGAACCAGGCGCCACCACGACGAAGTATCGTCGGCGCGACCGCGATCGACTCCACGTTGTTCACAGTCGTCGGGCAGCCGTAGAGGCCGACGTTCGCCGGGAACGGAGGTTTCAGGCGCGGCTGGCCCTTCTTTCCTTCGAGAGACTCAAGAAGAGCCGTCTCTTCGCCGCAGATGTAGGCGCCGGCGCCGTGGTGGACGACGATGTCGAAGTCGTAGCCGTGCTTGTTGTTCTTGCCGATGAGGCCGGCTTCGTAGGCCTGATCCACCGCCGCCTGGAGGTGTTCACGTTCGCGGATGAACTCGCCGCGGACGTAGATGTAGGCGTGGTGGGCGCCCATGGCGAAGCCGGCGATCAGGCAGCCCTCGACCAAATGGTGAGGATCGTGGCGCAGGATCTCGCGATCCTTGCAGGTGCCCGGCTCGGATTCGTCAGCATTCACAACGAGATAGTGAGGCCGCCCGTCCGACTGCTTGGGCATGAAGGACCACTTCAGGCCGGTCGGGAAGCCTGCGCCGCCGCGGCCGCGCAGGCCGGACGCCTTCATTTCGTTGATGATCCAGTCGCGGCCCTTCGCGAGGATCTCCTTTGTGCCGTCCCATTGACCGCGTTTCAAAGCACCCTGCAGCCCCCAGTCATGGCGGCCGTAGATGTTCGTAAAGATGCGGTCCTGATCCTGCAGCATCGTCAAAGCTCCTCGCGACTAGAGATCTTCTCTTCGTCTGCGAATGTCGTCACGTCGGCTTGTCGCCATCCTTATCGGACGGACGCCAACCAGAAGCGAGCTTCACGGCCTGCTCGATCCACTTGTCGCGGACCGCGCGGCCTTTGAAAGCGCCGAGATTCTGGTCGACCCATTTCAAGTTCATCTCGTTCCAGGACGCGATCTGGTCGAAGTGGAAAACTCCGAGACGGTGGAGCAACTCTTCCAGCTTCGGGCCGACGCCCCAGATGAGTTTCAGATCATCCGAAGATCCGCCGCGCGCTTCGGCCAGCAGTGCCGGCTTGAACTCGTCGGAGACCTTGACGTCTTCTTTCGGAGCGGCTGCCGGCTGTGTAGCCGGTGTAGTCGCCTTTTCCGGCGCCGGTGTAGCGTTTTCCGGCTTTGTAGCCGGCGACGTAGCCGCCGCGGCGGCAGGCGCCGGTGTCGGCGCAGGCGCCGGTGCGGGTGCCGGAGCAGCGGCCGCCTCGACCGGCTCGCGGGCATACTCGCGGTACTTGCCGATCACGGAGCCGTCGTAGAGCGAGGCGTCGGTCAGGGTGGTATCCCCGCCCTCGGCGGCGGCGTACTGCCGACCGTTCTGCGGACCCGGCTTCGGCGGACTGCCGGCGGCGAAACCGTCGATCAGGGCGTTGAAGGTATCCGGGGTGAGGTCCTCGTAGGTGTCCTTGAGGACCTGGACCATCGGGGCGTTGACGCAAGCGCCGAGGCACTCGACCTCCTCCCACGAGAAATTCCCGTCCGGGGATATCTCGAAGGGGTGCGCGGCAATCCGGCTCTTGCAGATGTGGATCAGTTCCTCCGCCCCGCGCAGCTGGCAGGGCGTGGTGCCGCAGACCTGGATGTGTGCCTTCTTCCCCACCGGGGCGAGCAGGAACATGGTGTAGAAGGTCGCGACCTCGAGCACGCGGATGTAGGCCATGCCGAGCCGGTCGGCGATGGTCTCGATCGCCGGCTTGGTGACCCAACCCTCCTGCTCCTGGGCGCGCCAGAGCAGCGGAATGACGGCCGACGCTTCGCGCCCCGGGGGGTACTTGGCGATCGTCGCTTGGGCCCAAGCCTCGTTCTCCGCGTTGAACGCGAAGCCGGCGGGCTGTTCATGATGCAGGCGGCGGACGCTCATCAGCGATCGACCTCTCCGAACACGATATCGAGCGAGCCCAGCACCGCCGAGACGTCGGCGAGCTGGTGACCGCGGCACAGGTAGTCCATCGCCTGGAGGTGGGCGAAGCCGGGTGCGCGGATCTTGCAGCGGTAGGGCTTGTTGGTGCCGTCGGCGACGAGATAGACGCCAAACTCGCCCTTGGGAGCCTCGACGGCGGCATAGATCTCGCCTTCGGGGACGTGGAAGCCCTCGGTGTAGAGCTTGAAGTGGTGGATCAGCGCTTCCATCGAGCGCTTCATCTCGGCGCGGCGGGGCGGCGCGAACTTGCCGTCGGTGGAGACCACCGGACCGCGGTCGGTGCGCAGCGCCTTGATGCACTGCTTCATGATGCGGACCGACTGGCGCATCTCTTCCATGCGGATGTGGTAGCGGTCGTAGCAGTCGCCGTTCTTGCCGACCGGAATGTCGAAGTCCATTTCGGCGTAGCACTCATAGGGCTGCGACTTGCGCAGGTCCCAGGCGGCGCCGGAGCCGCGGACCATGACGCCGGAGAAGCCCCACTTCCAGCAATCCTCCAGGCTGACGATGCCGATGTCGACGTTGCGCTGCTTGAAGATGCGGTTCTCGGAGAGGAGGTCGTCGAGGTCCTGGACGGTCTGCAGGAAGGGATCGCACCAGCCCTCGATGTCGTCGACGAGGCTTTCGGGCAGATCCTGATGGACGCCGCCCGGCCGGAAATAGGCCGCGTGCATGCGGCTGCCGGAGGCGCGCTCGTAGAACACCATCAGCTTCTCGCGCTCCTCGAAGCCCCACAGAGGCGGGGTCAGCGCGCCGACGTCCATGGCCTGGGTCGTCACGTTGAGGAGGTGGGAGAGGATGCGGCCTATTTCGGAGTAGAGCACGCGGATGAGCTGGCCGCGCCGGGGAACCTCGATGCCGGCCATCCGCTCGATGGCCAAACAGAAGGCATGCTCCTGGTTCATCGGCGCAACGTAGTCGAGCCGGTCGAAATAGGGGATCGCCTGGAGGTAGGTCTTCACCTCGATCAGCTTCTCGGTGCCGCGATGCAGCAACCCGATGTGCGGATCGACCCGTTCGACGATCTCGCCATCCAACTCCAACACAAGGCGAAGCACGCCATGCGCCGCAGGGTGCTGCGGCCCGAAATTGATGTTGAAATTACGGACTTCGGCCTCTGCCATGTCAGTTCGCCTTGGCCTTCTCGTCGCCCGGGAGCACGTAGTCGGTGCCTTCCCAGGGGGAGAGGAAATCGAAGTTGCGGAATTCCTGGTTCAGACGGACCGGTTCATAGACGACACGCTTCTGCTCGTCGTCGTAGCGGACCTCGACGAAGCCGGTGAGCGGGAAGTCCTTGCGGAGGGGGTGACCGTCGAAGCCGTAGTCGGTGAGGATGCGGCGCAACTCCGGATGGCCGGAGAAGAGGATGCCGTAGAGGTCGTAGGCCTCGCGCTCGAACCAGTCGGCGCCCGGAAACACGCCGGTGATCGAAGGCACCGTTGAGGTCTCGTCGGCGGCGACCTTGACGCGGATGCGTGCGTTCCGCTTCGGGGAGAGGAAGTGGTAGACCACCTCGAAGCGCTTCAGGCGCGAAGGGTAGTCGACCCCGCAGACGTCGATGATGTTGATAAACTGCAGGCTCGGATGGTCCCGCAGCGCGAGGACCACCTCGACGATGCGCTCGGCCGGAACGGTGAGGTTCAGGTCGCCATAGGCGATGTCGAGCGCCAGCACGTCCGACCCGAGGGCCGTCCGCACCGTTTCCGCGATCTCATTCAGGGCTTCACTCATCGATCTCTCGACCTTCGCCGCCGGTCCGCGGCCGCCATTGGAGCGACCGGGCGGACATCGCCCATGGTGACCCGTTTCCGGCGGGGAGCCGTTCCGGGCCGACCGGAGCAATGACCGCTCCGGCCTGGTTTTCAAACTCCGGACGAGTGACTAGGCAATGCCCGGCCCCGTCCGTTCCATCCCCTCAGCGCTCGATCGTGCCAGTCCTGCGGATCTTCTTCTGCAGGAGCAGGACGCCGTAGAGCAGCGCTTCGGCCGTCGGAGGACAGCCGGGCACGTAAATGTCGACCGGAACGACCCGATCGCAGCCGCGCACCACCGAGTAGGAGTAGTGGTAGTAGCCGCCGCCGTTGGCGCAGGATCCCATCGAGATCACGTAGCGCGGGTTCGGCATCTGGTCGTAGACCTTGCGCAGCGCCGGCGCCATCTTGTTGGTCAGCGTGCCGGCGACGATCATCACGTCGGACTGCCGCGGCGAGGCGCGCGGGGCGAAGCCGAAACGCTCGGCGTCGTAGCGCGGCATCGACATCTGCATCATCTCGACCGCGCAGCAGGCGAGGCCGAAGGTCATCCACATGAGCGAGCCGGTGCGCGCCCAGTTGATGAGATCGTCGGTTGCGGTGACCAGAAACCCCTTGTCGGCGAGCTCGGCGTCGATGCCCTGGAAGAACGGGTCGTCGGAGCCGATCGGCTTGCCGGTGGCGGGATCAATGATGCCCTTCGGAGCGGGGGCGACGAGCGGCTCTTGACCGATCAGTCCCATTCCAGAGCTCCCTTTTTCCATTCGTAGATGAAGCCGATCGTGAGCACGCCGAGGAACACGATCATGGACCAGAAGCCGAACAGGCCGACGTCTCCGAAGGCGACGGCCCAGGGGAAGAGGAAGGCGACTTCCAGGTCGAAGATGATGAAGAGGATCGAGACGAGATAGAACCGGACGTCGAACTTCATGCGGGCGTCGTCGAAGGCGTTGAAGCCGCATTCGTAGGCGCTGAGCTTCTCCGGATCGGGCGACTTGAAGGCCAGGATGAAGGGCGAGACCAGCAGCGCGAGACCGATGCCGAGGGACACGCCCAGGAAGATGATGATCGGCAGGTAGTCTCTCAGCAGCTCTTCCATCGCGACCCACCTCTTCAGGACCGGACGACGCCCGGACCGCCTGCCTGGCTTGCGGTCTACCCGCGCATCCGTTCCGAAAGGCTTACCTATCGGACAACGGCGTCAGGTCAACCACGGGCAGCACGCGGCCCCGGTTTCTCGTCGCGCCTTCTTTCGGCGAAAAGTATTCGTCGGAACGCAGGCACGAGGAGACTCGTGTATTCCGGTCGCGGAATCCAAGGGCACGGTTAGCCCAACCCCCGGCCTTTCGCAAGTGCGATCGGCACCCTGCGCAAGGCATTAGTTGGGGCGACCGGAACCATAAATCGAGATGTGACCCAAAAGCTTTGTCGTTCAATCGATTAGACGCGATTGCGCAGGCGTGGGCGGGGCCTTCGGCATCGTACGGATTGACGAACCGGCGACAGGGATTTTCGAGCATCCGGAATGGGCGCGCGCAAGGCTCGGAGATCGCCACGGAGGCGATGGGGGACAGGCGGGGACGGGGTTCGGGCGGAGATGAATCCGCACAGCCACTCAGCCGTAGAAAACGACCTTGCCGGTGTGGACGTCATGCATGGCGCCGACGATCTTCAGCGCGCCGGCGTCGACCAGTTCCTTCAGGACGCTGCTGAGCTCCGGCAAGACGGCGGCCTGGAGCTCGACGTTGGTGTCGGCCACCGCCTGGACGAACTCGTGGTTCTTTGACGATTTCTCGCCGACCCGATGGGTCGAGGCGATCGCCGGCTCGATGCGGCCGAACAGCGAGGTGAGGCTACCGAGCGAGACCCCGTCGATCGCGCCCTTGACCGCGCCGCAGGAGGAATGGCCGAGCACGACGATGGCCTTGGTGCCGACCACCTTGCAGGCGTACTCCAGGCTGCCGACGATGTCGGTGTTGACCACGTTGCCGGCGACACGGATCGTGAAGATGTCGCCGATCTGCTGGTCGAAGACCAGTTCGGGCGGCACGCGGGAATCCATGCAGCCGACGATGGCGGCGAAGGGAGCCTGGCCGCCCTCGGTCTCGTGGACGAGGTGCATGAGATCGCAGTGGATGGACTGGCCGGTGATGAAGCGCTCGTGTCCGGCCTTCAGCATGGCGATCGCGTCGTCCGGCGTGGTCGCCTTGAGGCGGTCGGGCGTGTAGGCGGCGCAGGCCGGATCGCCCGAGGCGACGGCGGGGCCGGGAACGGCGGACGCGATGAAGCCGGCGATCGGCAGGCCGCAACAGAAAGCGCGACGAGACAGCATGAACACCCCCCGCGATCGCCGACCGGCGTCGCCAGGGATCTATCTGACACAAGAGATCTCAAAAAAGACTTATGTTCTGTAGTGAATTCTACCCGGGTCGGCCGATGCGAGCGCAAGACCGGACGACACCTCCAGGAGGCGTCGCCCGATCGCGCAATACAGGGTGGATCAGCCGAGGAAGGTGACCTTGCCGGTGTGGATGTCGTGCATGGCGCCGACGATCTTGAGGGCACCGGCGTCGACCAGTTCCTTCAGGACCGCGCTGTCCTTGGTGAGCTTCTCCACCGTCAGCATGACGTTGGTGTCGGCGACCTTCTGGACGAAGTCGGCGTTCTTGGACGACTTCTCGCCTTCGAGCGGCGCCGCGGCGACGGCCGGCTGCAGGTTGGCGAGCATGGCGGTGAGGTTGCCGAGCTTGACGTCGTCGATCGCGCCCTTGATGGCGCCGCAGGAGGAGTGGCCGAGGACGACGATGGCCTTGGCGCCGGCGACCTTGGTGGCGAACTCCATCGAGCCGAGTATGTCGGTGTTGACGAAGTTGCCGGCGACGCGGGCGGTGAAGATGTCGCCGATCTGCTGGTCGAACACCAGTTCCGGCGGAACGCGGCTGTCGATGCAGCCGATCACGCAGGCGAACGGCGCCTGGCCGCCCTCGGTGGCGTGGACGAGTTTCATCATGTCGCAGTTCACCGGCTTGCCGGCGAGAAAGCGCTCGTGTCCCGACTTCAGCATGGCGATGGCGTCGTCGGGGGTCTGGGCCTTCTGGAGATCCGTTGTGAAGGCTTCGCAGGCTTCGACCTCGGCGCGAGCAATGGTCGGAATGGCGGTGGCGGCAAAGCCGGCGACAGGCAGCCCGCAACAGAAAGCACGACGTGACAGCATGGGATCTCCTCCTCGGTTGATTTGTGTACTAATCACCCTGTTTCTTCCTACAATAGGATTTTCACTTAATCACCTCTGAATTTGTCGACAGTGTGTCGCAGCGCGTGGAAGGGGACGGACCGGGTGCGGTTCCGGCGAGATCCGTTTGAACAGCGTGCGGCCGGTGGGTGACACAACATCGGGCCTTGGCGGCGGCACGGCGGGTGTGCTTTCTCAGGCCATGACCAGACCAGATCTCCAGGCCATCCGTGCCGCCGCAGACATCCTCACCGGACAGGTGATCCGCACGCCGCAGCTGCCCGCGCCGCGGCTGTCGAAGCTCACCGGCGGCGACGTGGTGGTGAAATACGAGACGCTGCAGGCGACGGCGGCGTTCAAGGAGCGCGGCGCGCTGGTGAAGCTCTCCACGCTGACGGCGGAGGAGCGGGCACGCGGCGTGATCGCCATGTCGGCCGGCAACCATGCGCAGGCGGTGGCGCACCACGCGACACGGCTCGGCATCAAGGCGACGATCGTGATGCCGGTGACGACGCCCTTCGTGAAGGTGGCGGCGACGGAGGGGTTCGGGGCGACGGTCCTGCTGGAGGGCGAAGCGGTCAACGAGAGCTTCGACGCGGCGATGCGAATCGCGGAGCGCGACGGCCTGGTGTTCGTGCACCCCTACGACGACTGGGAGGTGATCCGCGGCCAGGGCACGATCGCGCTGGAGATGCTGGCGGACGATCCGGACCTCGACGTGCTGGTGGTGCCGATCGGCGGCGGCGGTCTGATCTCGGGCATGGCGATCGCGGCGAAGGCGCTGAAGCCGGCAATCCAGGTGATCGGGGTGGAGACCAAGCTCTATCCCTCGATGTGGGCGGCGGTGCGCGGGATGCCGGCCGAATGCGGCGGGGCGACGCTTGCCGAGGGCATCGCCGTGAAGAGTGCGGGTGCGCTGACGCTGCCGGTGGTGCGCGAGCTGGTGGACGACATCATCCTGGTCGGCGAGGCGGAACTGGAGCGGGCGGTCAACGCCTTCGTGACGCTGCAAAAGGTGATGGCCGAGGGCGCGGGGGCGGCGGGGCTCGCCGCCATGCTGACGGAGCCGGAGCGCTTCCGCGGCAAGCGGACGGGGCTGGTGCTCTGCGGCGCGAACATCGACCCGCGGATGGCGGCGTCGATCATGATGCGCGAGCTGGCGCGCGAGGAGCGGATCGTCGACATCCGCCTGGCGATCCCGGACAGGCCGGGCGTGCTCGGCGATATCGCCACGCTGATCGGCTCGCAAGGCGGCAATATCCTGGAGGTGTCGCACCGGCGTACGGTGCTCGGCATCCCGGCAAAGGGCGCTTCGCTCGACATCACCATCGAGGCGCGCGACGGGACGCACGCAGGCGCTATCTGCGACCTCCTCAGGGCGCGCGGGTACGGGGTGGAGAAGGTCTCGGCACTGTAGGGCCCGGCGTGGATTGAAACGGCGGATGGGCGGGACCACATTGGAACCGTAACCGGAGCCTGACGATGACCCACGTGCCTTCCACCTTCCCCGCCGACCCGCTCACCGACGGGCGGCTCTACGACGGCGTGCGGACGCGGCGCGCGATCGGGTTCCTGCTCGATGCGGTGGTGCTGGCGATCCTGACGCTGCTCGCCAGCGTTCTGATCTTCTTCCTCGGCATCTTCACGCTGGGGCTCGGCTGGCTGCTCTATCCGCTGCTGTGGCCGGTGCTGGCGCTGATCTACTGCGCCTTCACCATGGGCGGGCCGAACTCGGCAACGCCGGGCATGCGCGCCATGGGGCTCGAGGTGCGGCAGTTGGACGGGCAGAAGCTGACGCCGGTGATCGCGGCGATCCACTCGGTGCTGTTCTACGCGTCGGTGTCGATCCTCACCCCGTTCGTGCTGGTGGTGGCGCTGATCTCCGACCGCAAGCGCCTGCTGCACGACCTGGTGCTCGGCACGGTGGTCGTGAACCGCCGCTGACCTCGCATCCCGGCGAACCGAACGGCGCCCGACGTCGTTGACGAGCGCGACCGCATCGCTGCGATGCGGTCTCGCATCGGACCACGATCCGTGAGAGGATCGGCAGCAGTCTTGGTTCGCCGAAAGACGAATGACACATCATCCGACCGACGCCCCGCAGTTCTTCCTGACGGCCCCGTCGCCCTGCCCCTATCTGCCGGGCCGCTTCGAGCGGAAGGTGTTCACGCATCTGGTGGGCGACCGAGCCCCCGCGCTGAACGACATCCTGAGCCAAGGCGGTTTCCGCCGCAGCCAGAACATCGCCTACCGGCCGGCCTGCGAGACCTGCCGGGCCTGCATCTCGGTGCGGGTGTGCGTGGACGGCTTTCAGCTGACGAAGAGCTTCCGGCGGACGCTGAAGGCCAACGAGGACGTGGTCGGCGCGGAGATGCCGCCTGCGCCAACAGCCGAGCAATACTCCCTCTTCCGACACTATCTCGACAGCCGGCACGCGGACGGCGGGATGGTGGACATGACCATGCTGGACTACGCCATGATGGTGGAGGACACGCATGTGGAGACGACGGTGGTGGAGTATCGCCGCCGGGGCATCGACAGCTTCATCACCGGCCGAGGGGCCGGTCCGCTGCTCGGCGTGGCGCTGACGGACGTGCTCGCCGACGGGCTCTCCATGGTCTACTCGTTCTACGACCCGGAAGCGGCGTGGCGGGGGCTCGGCACCTACATGATTCTCGACCACATCCGCCGGGCGCGGGCGCGGGGGCTGCCCTATGTCTACCTCGGCTACTGGGTGAAGGGGTCGCACAAGATGGACTACAAGGCGCGGTTCCGCCCGCAGGAACACCTGATGCCGAAGGGCTGGGAACGGGCGGACTGATGGCGCACCTGGGGGCGGTGACGCTGCTGGTCGCCGACTACGACGAGGCGATCCGGTTCTATCGCGACGCGCTGGGGTTCGACCTCGTCGAGGACACCGACCTGGGCGGCGGCAAACGCTGGGTGCTGATGGCGCCGCAGGGCGCCAAGGAGACGCGGCTGCTGCTGGCCAAGGCCTCCGGCGACGCGCAGATGGCGCGAATCGGCGACCAGGCCGGCAGACGGGTGCTGCTGTTCCTCCACACGGATGATTTCGCGCGGGATCACGCCCGCATGACCGCTGCGGGCGTGCGTTTCCGCGAGGCGCCGCGGCATGAGGCCTACGGCACCGTGGCGGTGTTCGAGGACCTCCATGGCAATGCCTGGGACCTCCTGGAGCTGAAGAAGCCGTGATCGGAAGCGTGGCGGCGACGGCGCGGTGATCCTGGCGCGGCCGGAAGCCGTACCGGGAACACCTGCTGCGCATGAGGATCCTTTGCCGCCGTCCCGAATCCCGCTTGCCGTGATCCTCGCCTACGCCCTGCCCGCGCTGCCGCTGGCGGTGCTGACGCTTCCCTTCGCGATCGTGGTCCCAACGTTCTACGCGACGACGCTGGGCCTGCCGTTGGCGGCGATCGGCCAGGTGCTGCTGGCGGTCCGGCTGATCGACGCCATATCCGATCCGGTGGTGGGGGTGCTGGCGGATCGCTGGCGACCGCGCTTCGGCCGACGGCGGCTGTGGTTCGCGCTGTCGATCCCGGTGACGGTGGCAGCCGTCTGGGCGGTGTTCGTGCCGCCGGAAAGCGCGGGCGTGTGGTGGCTGTTTGGCTTCGCCACGCTGCTTTCGACGGGCATGACGCTGAGCCTGATCCCCTATTGGGCGTGGGGCGCAGAGCTTTCCGGCGACTATACCGAGCGCAACCGCATCGCGGGGGCTCGCGAAGGCGTGGTGGTGCTGGGGACGCTGATCGCCACCGCGACGCCGGCGATCGCCACGGCCATGGGCGCGACCGACGGCGGGCTGGCGCTGATGATGCTGGCGGGCTTCGTGCTGGTGCTGCTGCCGTTGACCGGGCTGATCGCCGTGTGGCGGGTGCCGGAGCCGCGGGACTTCACGCAGACCCGGCTCGACTGGCGCGCCGGGCTGAAGCATCTGGCCGCCAACCGGCCCTTCGTGCGGCTGCTCGCGGCCTTCGTGCTCAACGGGTTCGCCAACGGACTGCCGGCGACACTGTTCCTGTTCTTTGTGAACGAGCGGCTGGAATCGCCTGATTCGGCCGGGATTCTGCTGTTTGCGTATTTCCTGGCCGGCGTGGCGGGCGTGCCGCTCTGGACGCTGGTCGCCAACCGGATCGGCAAGCACCGCGCCTGGTCGATCGCCATGCTGTTCAACGTGGCAGTGTTCGCCACGGTGCCGTTGCTGGGCCCCGGTGACAGCGACTGGTTTCTGGCCGTCTGCCTCCTGACCGGGATCGCGCTGGGTGCGGACCTTGTGCTGCCCTCCTCCATCCAGGCCGATGTGATCGACGTGGATACGGCCTCGACCGGCGAGCAGAGGACCGGAACCTATGTGGCGGCGTGGGGATTGGCGACCAAGCTGGCGCTGGCGCTGGCCGTGGGAATCGCCTTCCCGCTGTTGGACTGGGCGGGCTTCCAGGCGAACGGCGGGCCGCAGCCGGAAGGCGGGCTGACGATGCTGGTGGCGCTCTACGCCGGGGTCCCGCTGTTCGCGAAACTGGCGGCGATCGGGCTGATGTGGAACTTCCCCGTGGACCGTGCGGCGCAGGAAACCCTCCGCGCCACGATCGAGGGAAATCCCGTCACTTCCAGCCGGTGAAACGCCGGACGAGCGGGAAATACGCGGCATAGGGCAAAAGGTTGATCGCCTTCAGGCCCCACGTGAAGCGGCGGGGGAAGGTGATCTCGTAGCCGCCGGTCTCCAGTCCGGCGACGAGCCGGTCCGCTGCGTTCTCCACCGTCATCAGGAAGGGCATCGGGAAGGGGTTGCTTGCCGTCGCGGGCGTGTCCACGAAGCCGGGGCTGACGACCTGGGTGAGGATGCCGAGGCGATCTAGGTCGAACTTCAGCGATGCCATGAGGTTGAAGAGCGCCGCCTTGGTGGCCCCGTAAGCAGCCGAGGTGGGCAGTCCGCCATAGCCGGCGACCGACGATACAACGGCGATCTGGCCCCTACCCCGCCGCTTCATGGCCTCGATGACCGGAAGCAGGGTGTAGACGGTGCCCTTCAGGTTGACGTCGATGGAGCGGTCGAAATCCTCCACGGCGAGGCTTTCGCCGCGCACCGGGAGGTAGATGCCGGCGTTGAGGAGCGCCAGTGCGATCGGGCCGACCTCCGCTTCGATCCGGGCGACCGCCGCGGCGGCCGCGGCGTGGTCGGTGACGTCGAGCGGGATCGCGTGGATGCGGCCGGGGGATGCGGCCGCGAGCGAGGTGAGCGCATCGGCGCTCCGGGCGGAAACCGCGACGGTCCACCCTCGGGCGGCGAGGCGCAGAGCAGTCTCGCGGCCGATGCCGCTGGAGGCGCCGGTGACCCAGGCGATTCCATCCGCAGGCCTGGCGTGGGAAAGGGGCATGACGTCTCCGCGCTGGTTGTTCCAAGGTCTACGGCTGCGGCGAGGCTTTGGTTCAGACCGTTCCGGTTATCGCGCGATCGGGCAGGCTCTGCAGCGCGTATTGGTAAGACGCCAAGCAGATTCGCCCGCCTACGAAGGCGGGCGGCGCGGAGCGATCCGGCCATCGGCCGGCCGCGTCGGGGATCGAGAAGGCGGGCGTCAGCCCCGGATGAAGGGGTTGAACAGCCGACCGAAGAAGCCGGTGAGGCGCAGCGGCGCGTCGGTGACGGCAAAGCAGATGCAATCGCCGTCGTCGTCGGCGACCGGCTTGTGGTCGACCGAGGAGTCGGTGATCGAGATGTCTCCGCGATCGTAGGAGCCGAGGATGTCGGTGAAGCCGCCCTCGCAGACGAGCGTGATCTCGCCGCCCTCGTGGGTGTGGGCAGGCATGGCCGTGCCGGCGCGGATCCAGAACAACTCGGTCTTCAGACCATCGAACTCGCCGATCTTGTATTCGCGTACGCCGGGCAGGACCGTCTTCCAGGGGAGGTTGGCGGCGTCGTTGCCGACGAAGCGGCGAATCGCAAGCGGCAAGCGGCCGGTGCGCGGAAGCTGGATGCGACGGCTGGCGGATGCGGTCTCCACCGCCGAAGCGGCGGGCGACGGCGCGTCGCCGAAGATGGCGGCGAGCTTGGCGTCGCGGTCGCGGACTGCGGCGGGCTCGACCGTTTCGATGGCGCGGCCGGCGAGCGACTCCATGTCGGACACGAAGCGGCGGTTGCGTGGGCTCAGCTCAAGGTGCGCGGCGACGAGCACGCTCAATGGCGCTGGGAGGCCGCCCATCGCGTAGCCCGCGAGGAGCGAGTTGATCTCCTGATCCAAATTCGGCGCCATCGACTGCCTGTCCTGTCCACTGACCCATAGATTTGCCCGAAAGCCGCACGAAGTGCAACGCTCGCATCCCCCTCTACGGCGGGCCTGCCGGTCTGGATCACCAACGCGGTTCTATTGGTGTTTCTACGAACCCTCCCCGTCGTGAACGGCGGATCGCCGGGAGTGCCGCGGTCTCCCGTGTGACGCAGGGCCGGGCCGGCGGGCTTCCTTCGTGCTTGATCCATGACGAAGGCGTCAATAGCCTTCAACCCTGGTGCGTCCGTCCGCAGGCGGCGGCAATGATGGGAGCAATGATGTACGGCAGCGTCCTGGAACTGATCGGCAACACGCCGCTCATCCGGCTGAAGCGCGCTTCGGCGGAGACCGGCTGCGAGATCTACGGCAAGGCCGAGTTCCTCAACCCCGGGCAATCGGTGAAGGACCGGGCGGCGCTGTACATCCTGCGCGATGCGCTGGCGCACAAGCGCCTGGAGCGCGGCGGGATCGTGGTGGAAGGGACCGCCGGCAACACGGGCATCGGGCTGGCCATGGTCGGCAACGCGCTGGGCCTCAAGACGGTGATCGTGATCCCGGAGACGCAGAGCCAGGAGAAGAAGGACGCGCTGAAACTGCTGGGCGCCGAACTCGTGGAAGTGCCGGCGGTGCCCTACAAGAACCCGAACAACTACGTGAAGCTGTCCGGGCGGCTGGCCGAGGAGCTGGCCAGGAGCGCGCCGCACGGGGCGATCTGGGCCAACCAGTTCGACAACACGGCGAACCGGCAGGCGCACATCGAGACCACCGCGCAGGAGATCTGGAACGAGACCAACGGCCGCGTCGACGGGTTCGTCTGCGCCGTCGGATCCGGCGGAACGATCGCGGGTGTCGGACTGGGGCTGAAGGCGCTGAACCCGGCCGTGAAGATCGGGCTCGCCGATCCGCATGGGGCAGCGCTCTACTCGTTCTATACGAGCGGCGAGCTGAAAGCGGAGGGCTCCTCGATCACCGAGGGGATCGGCCAGGGGCGGATCACCGCAAACCTGGAAGGCGCGCCGGTGGACTTCGCCTGCCGGATCGGCGACGAGGAGGCGGTGTCGATCGTCTTCGATCTCCTGGAGCACGAGGGGCTTTGCTTGGGCGGCTCGTCCGGCATCAACGTGGCGGGCGCGATGGCACTGGCGCGGGAGATGGGGCCGGGTCATACGATCGTGACGATCCTCTGCGACTACGGCAACCGCTACCAGAGCAAGCTGTTCAACCCGGAGTTCCTCCGCTCCAAGCAGCTGCCGGTGCCGGGCTGGCTGGAGCGGCCGGCGTCGATCACCCCTCCCTTCGTGACCGAGTGAGCCGGGGCCTGCTATGACTGAACCGCTGTTTCGCGACGACGCCTATCTCTCCGTGGCCGAGGCGACGGTGATTTCCGCCGACGAAGCCGGCATCGTGCTCGACCGCTCGCTGTTCTATCCGAGCGGCGGCGGGCAGCCGGGCGACTCCGGCCACCTGGAAACGTCGGACGGGGCGGAGGTACCCATCACGACCGCCGTCTACGGCGAGGGGCGGACGGCGATCGTGCTGAAGCCGGCGGAAGGGGCCGCCCTGCCCGCCCCCGGGTCACGCGTCGTGCAGCACCTGGACTGGGCGACACGCTACCGGCACATGCGGATCCACACCGCGCTGCACCTGCTCTCGGTGGTGCTGCCCTACCCGGTGACGGGCGGGCAGATCGGCGCGGGGGAAGGGCGGCTCGACTTCGACATGCCGGACGAGATCCCGGACAAGGCGGAAGTGACCGCGGCGGTGATGGCGCATGTGGCGGCCGACCATCCCATCACCACGGAATGGATCACCGACGAGGAGCTCACCGCCAATCCGGGGCTGGTGAAGACCATGAAAGTGAAGCCGCCGATGGGCCAGGGCCGCGTCCGACTGGTGCGGATCGGCGAAAGCCTGGACCTGCAGCCTTGCGGCGGCACGCATGTGCGTTCGACGGCGGAGGTGGGCGAGGTCCACATCGCCAAGATCGAGAAGAAGGGCAAGATCAACCGGCGGGTGCGCCTCCGGTTCGGTCCGCTGCCGCAAGGGGAGGAATGACCGATGGCCGACGATTTCCGCGACCGCCGTTTCGTATCCGTCGACTGGCTGGCCGCGCGGTTGCGGGCGCCGGACATCGCCATCGTGGACGGGACGTGGCACCTGCCGCCGACCGGGCGAAAGGGCGGCGAGGAGTATCTGGCGCGGCATATCCCGGGCGCGGTGTTCTTCGACATCGACACCATCGCCGACACCGACAGCGGCCTGCCGCACATGCTGCCGAAGCCCGAGGTGTTCTCCAGCCGGATGCGCAAGCTCGGCATCGGCGACGGCCAGACGATCGTGGTCTACGACACGCACGGGCTGTTCTCCGCGCCGCGGGTGGCGTGGACATTCCGGGTGATGGGGGTGCGCGACGTCTACATCCTCGACGGCGGGCTGCCCGCCTGGATCGCGGCCGGACACGACGTGGAGGAAGGGCCGGTGCGCCGGGCCGAGCGCCACTTCACCGCGCGGCTGGACCATTCGGCGATCCGCGACCTGCGCGACGTGGAGGCGGCGCTGAAGACGGGCTCGGCCCAGGTGGTAGACGCGCGGCCCGCCGACCGATTCCGCGGCGACGCGCCGGAACCGCGTCCGGGCGTGCGCGCCGGTCACATGCCGGGAGCGGTGAACGTGCCGTTCGGGGCGCTGGTGGAGGACGGTCGGCTGAAGGATCCGGCGGCGGTGAAGGCCGTGCTGGCCGAGAGCGGCGTCGACCTCGCCAAGCCGACGATCACGAGCTGCGGATCCGGCGTCACGGCCGCGCTGGTGGGGCTGGCGCTGGAGAGCGCGGGCGCGCGGGCCGTGGCAGTCTACGACGGCAGCTGGGCGGAATGGGGCGGACGGGAGGATACGCCGGTGGCGACGGGCGGGTGAGCGGCGGGTGGGCTTAGCCCTGCCGGCGCGTCGAGGGTTTCCGGGTGGGTGGAGGTCCCCCCCTACCCTGGCCCTCCCCGCAAGGGGGAGGGAAGTTGTTGGTGCTCCCCCTACCCTGGCCTGTCCCACAACTCCGCTTCGCCGTCATGGTCCGCGCAGGCGGACCACCCACGATTTTGTGGGGGCCGCACGGCGCGGCATGGTCAGGACCTGTGCATCGTCCCGGCAAATGCTTGGGTGGTCCGCCTGCGCGGACCATGACGGGTCAAGGGGAGGCGGACCGCGACGGGTTAGGCAGGGTGCGGACTGCGACGGTCAGTGAGAACGCGGACCGATCAACCGACGATGCATGTGCCGCCGGCTCTTCCGGGGGATGAGCCTCCCCGGGGGTGGTCGAAGGGCAACCCACCCTTACCCTCCCCGCAAGGGGGAGGGATTTGGGCGGGGTTGAAATCAGCCCTTCAGCACGCTGCGGCCGGCGTAGGTGGCCTGGGGGCCGAGTTCCTCTTCGATGCGGATCAGCTGGTTGTACTTGGCGATCCGGTCGGAGCGGGCGAGCGAGCCGGTCTTGATCTGCCCGCAGTTGGTGGCGACGGCGAGGTCGGCGATGGTCGAGTCCTCGGTTTCGCCCGAGCGGTGGGACATGACGGCGGTGTAGCCGGCCTTGTGGGCGGTTTCCACGGCGTCGAGCGTCTCGCTGAGCGAGCCGATCTGGTTCACCTTCACCAGGATCGAGTTGGCCGTGCCGGACTTGATGCCGCGGCGCAGGCGCGTGGAGTTGGTGACGAAGAGGTCGTCGCCGACGAGCTGCACCTTGGAGCCGATCTTGTCGGTAAGGAGCTTCCAGCCCTCCCAGTCGTCTTCCGACATGCCGTCCTCGATCGTGATGATCGGGTAGTCGGAGGCCAGCTTGGCGAGGTAGTCGACCTGCTCGGCGATCGAGCGCACCTTGCCCTCGCCCTCGTAGTGGTAGGCGCCATCCTTGAAGAACTCGGTGGAGGCGCAGTCGAGGCCGAGGTAGACGTCCTCGCCCGGCTTGAAGCCGGCCTTCTCGATCGACTTCATGATGAAGTCGAGGGCTTCGACGGCCGAGCCGAGGTTCGGGGCGAAGCCGCCCTCGTCACCGACGTTGGTGTTGTGGCCGGCGGTCTTCAGGCCCTTCTTCAAGGTGTGGAAGATCTCCGAGCCGATGCGCACGGCGTCGGCGATGGAGTCAGCACCGACCGGCAGGATCATGAACTCCTGGAAGTCGATCGGGTTGTCGGCGTGCACGCCGCCGTTGATGATGTTCATCATCGGCACCGGGAGAACGTGGGCGTTGGGGCCGCCGACGTAGCGGTAGAGCGGCAGGCCGGCGGATTCGGCGGCAGCCTTGGCGACCGCGAGCGAGACGCCGAGGATGGCGTTGGCGCCGAGGCGAGCCTTGTTGGGCGTGCCGTCCAGGTCGATCATGGTGCGGTCGATGAGGAGCTGGTCCTCAGCGTCCATGCCGCCGAGGGCTGCGAAGATCTCGTCGTTGACAGCGTCGACCGCCTTGGTCACGCCCTTGCCGAGATAACGGGAGCCGCCATCGCGCAGTTCGACCGCCTCGTGGGCACCGGTGGAGGCGCCGGAGGGAACCGCGGCGCGGCCGAAGGCGCCATCCTCCAGGACGACGTCGACTTCGACGGTGGGGTTGCCGCGGCTGTCGAAGATCTGACGTCCGACGATGTCGATGATGGCGGTCATGCGGGAAGCTCCGTTCTCTTGAACTCGGGAGGCTCGGGAAATCCGCGCGTTCTATAGCGGAGCAACGTGACGGTGAGAAGAGACCGGGACCGCAATGAGGCTTGCGGCGAAAGGGCCTGCCGCAAATGCCACGGACCTGATAGGAGCACGCGGGTTCCCTACCGTCGTCGAGACATCACCGGAGGTGCCCCCGTTGACGACCATCGATCCCACCCACCTGAAGCTCGGGAAACCAGCGGAAATTCCCGATCGGCCGGACGCGACCGTGCTGGACCGGGTGCCGAACCCGCATGCCGACACGCTGTATCTGACGCGCTTTGCCGTGCCGGAGTTCACCTCGCTCTGCCCGGTGACCGGGCAGCCCGACTTCGCACACCTGGTGATCGACTACGTGCCCGCGGAGTGGCTGGTGGAATCGAAGAGCCTGAAGCTCTACCTGTTCGGCTTCCGCAACCACGGCGCCTTCCACGAAGGCTGCACGGTGGAGATCGGCAAGGCGCTGAGGGATCTCCTGCAGCCGCATTGGCTCCGGATCGGCGGCTATTGGTATCCGCGCGGGGGCATTCCGATCGACGTGTTCTGGCAGACCGGAGAACCGCCGACCGGGGTCTGGGTGCCGGACCAGGGCATGCCCGGCTACCGCGGGCGGGGGTGACGGCGGCGGCGTGAGCGCGGTTATGCCACCGGGGCCGACCGCAACCAAATCCAGTACAGTTACTATCTTCAGTTGCGCAACTTTGCGTTGATCACTTCCTCTTCCTTGCTTCCAATCCGTGCATCCATCAACGCGATGGGGACATCGGGGGAGCGCAACATGGATCCGGTACTCTATTGGAACGACGTTGCCATAGAGGTGCAACGTAGGGATTTCACGGTGGGCGGCGAGGGTGACAGCTTGAAACCGGGTGCGCTCGGCGCTGAGCAAGGCGGCCCAACCCGGACTTCGCGGGCGCTCGCCATGGTCCACATTGCCATCTACGAAGCTGTTGCACACGGGGACTCCACGAGCGGGCTGGCGCCGTTCGCTGCGATGATCGGACAGACACCAACCCGGCCGGCCACCGCACCTGTCAACCCGGGCGGCGGATATGACTCGTTTGTCGCGGGAACCGTCTGCGGAGCTGCAACAACGGTTCTGGAGGACCTCTGGCGGCGGCAAGGTGATCATGTAAGGTCGGCGCTGGACAGCTATCCCCGCGGTGCGTCGGCAACTACGTTCGAAGCGGGCGTGGCCTATGGCCTCACGATCGGAAAAGCGGTTCTGGATTGGCGGCACCAGGACGGGTCCCACCTGCCTGACGACATGACCTTCTCGACACAGGACGGAAAGCACAGGCCCGATCCCTTCTCGCCGGGACAACAGCGGTTGAGCACCCAATGGGGATCGCTGCGGCCGTTCGGCATCGCTCCGGCAGCCGCCGGCGCGGCGATCCATGCGCCCTATCTTAGCCCACCGCCTCCGATCCGCTCGCCGCGATACAACGCGGCGCTTTTGGATGTGAAGGAGAAAGGGGCGGCTGCCAGTACGAGCCGCTCGGCGGACGAAACCGTGGAAGGCATCTTCTGGGGCTACGACGGGCCACGGGGGCTTGGCGTCCCGCCTCGCCTCTACAACCAGGTGGCTCGGGCCTTCATGACCAAGCATCTGGCCGGTAATACGGCCGCGGACAACGCGCGTCTCCTGGCATTGCTCAACACGGGAATGGCAGACGCCGCGATCGTCGCCTGGAGCGCGAAATACGACTATGACCTGTGGCGCCCTGTGGTGGGTATACGCGAACATGACGCCGGCTTCGGCCCGGATAATGGCGCAGGCGCCGGCGCAGCGAGTGGCTATTGCGATCCGACATGGGCCCCGCTCGGTCGTCCAGCCACGAACACGCCGGGCGAGTTCTATCGGACACCGGATTTTCCAGCCTATCCTTCCGGTCACGCGACGTTCGGAGCCGTGTCACTGCGCCTGCTCGCGCTGTTCGCCGCGGCAAAGCTCGGCATCAGTTCCAAGGAAGCGATGAACACGCTGAAGGTCGCGTTCGTTTCCGATGAGTTCAACGGCGTGAACCAGGATCCGAAGGGAGACATCCGGACCTTTCACGTCCGTGAGTTCAGCCTGGCCGAGGGTGTGATCGGGAACGCTCTCTCGCGTGTATGGCTCGGGGTTCACTGGCGGTTCGACGGGCTTGGGGCGGTTGCTCCGGACGACCTCCAGGCCGACATCCCCGTCGATCCGGCATTCAGCGACAAATTGAGCGCCCCGATCGAGAAGTCGCTCGGCGGCGTTCCGGCCGGACTGAAGATAGCCGCGGAACTCTTCGCCGGGCACTTCACCCCGCCGCCTGCGCCCAGGCCTGCCAGACCGGGTGCGCCTTTGCCTCGCATTCCGGGCGTCCGCCGCTGAAGGAATGCGGGCGTCGCCTGTTTGAGAAACTTGAGGGCGCGGCAAGGCCGTGCCCCCTTGCTTGACTGACGACCGGCTTTGCGATCTCCAAGAGGTGCGATTGCTTGGGATTGCCGCAATGATCGAAACGACCCGGTTGACGATGACGATCTGGACCGACGCCGATCTCGACGCGGTGGCGGCGCTGAACGCCGATCCGGAGGTGATGCGGTTCTTCCCGAGCCCGCTGACGCGTGAGGAGAGCGATGCGGCCGTGGCGCGGTGGCACGAGCGGCTGGTGCGGACCGGGGTCGGGATGCTGTGCGCGCGGGAAAAGGCGACAGGTGCTTTCGTCGGGATCATCGGGGCGCAGTGGGTGCCCTACGAGGCCGACTTCGCGCCGGCGGTGGAGATCGGCTGGCGGCTGTCACCCTCCTTCTGGGGCCGGGGTCTGGCGACGGAAGGGGCGCGGGCGGCGGCCGAGCATGCGTTCTCGACGGCGGGGGTGGAGCGCGTGGTGGCTGTAGCGCTGCCGGCGAACGGGCCGTCGATCGCCGTGATGCGGCGGCTCGGAATGCGGGACGCGGGGTTCTTCGAGCACCCGCTGCTGCCACCGGGGCCGCCGCACAATCCGCATGTGCTGCACGTGCTCGAGCAGGCGGCGGGGCTTCCGGGCACTCTGCTGCAAGGCGCGGGATGAGTTCGCGCAACTGCCGGCGGCATCAAAAGATGCAACCGATGCAATTATACAACCAATGAGTTGTGCTGGATTGTGGTCGCGTTCGGGCGCGGAAGCAGCAGCACCGGTCCAGGGTGCGACCGGGGAGATGGGCCTCTCCGTCCGCGGCGACGGCCTCGCCGTTCGAACAGGAGGTTCAGCCGATGTCGCGAAGGCGATGGACGCTGGCGGTCACCCTGACGAAGAATGCGGAGCGCTGGACAATAACGCTCCGCATTAGCTTCGTAAGGTGATCCAGGAGCGGGCGGTTGGAGCCGCCCGCTCCACTCCTCCAAAATACGGAGGGTCGAACCGGAAATCAAGGGTTGCGGACGGTCAGACCAGCCGGCTCTGCTCCATGGCGGCTTCGACGAAGCTGGCGAAGAGCGGATGAGGCTCGAAGGGGCGGCTCTTGAGCTCGGGGTGGTACTGGACGCCGATGAACCAGGGGTGGTCCTTGAACTCGACGGTTTCCGGAAGAACGCCGTCCGGCGACAGGCCGGCGAAGACCATGCCGCAGGCCTCCAGCTTTTCGCGGTAGTCGATGTTGACCTCGTAGCGGTGGCGGTGCCGCTCCGAGATGCGCTCGGAGCCGTAGATTTCCGCGATCTTGGAGCCCTGGGCGAGCCGAGCATCGTAGGCGCCGAGACGGAGCGTGCCGCCTAGGTCGCCGTCGGACTTGCGCTTCTCCAGTTCGTTGCCCTTCAGCCACTCGGTCATCAGGCCGACGACCGGGTGGTCGGCCGGACCGAACTCGGTGGAAGTCGCGTCCGGGAAGCCGGCGAGGGAGCGGGCAGCCTCGATCACGGCCATCTGCATGCCGAAACAGATGCCGAAGTACGGCACCTTGCGGGATCGGGCGAAGCCGGCCGCGCGGATCTTGCCTTCCGAGCCGCGCTCGCCGAAGCCGCCGGGCACGAGGATCCCGTGGACGTGCTCCAGGTAGGGCGTCGGATCCTCCTTCTCGAAGACCTCGCTCTCGATCCACTCGATGTTGACGCGGACGTTGTTGGCGATGCCGCCGTGGACGAGGGCTTCGATCAGCGACTTGTAGGCGTCCTTCAGCACGGTGTACTTGCCGACCACCGCGATGTTGACGTGGCCTTCCGGGTTCTTGATGCGGTGGACGATGTTCTGCCAGCGCTCCAGGTTGGGAGCCGGCGCGCCGACGATTCCGAAGGCGGCGAGAACTTCGTCGTCGAGGCCCTCGGCGTGGTAGGCGAGCGGCACCTCGTAGATCGAGGAGACGTCCAGCCCCGGGATGACCGCGCTCTGGCGGACGTTGCAGAAGAGCGAGAGCTTGCGCCGCTCGCCGTCCGGAATCGGGCGGTCGCAGCGGACGAGCAGGATGTCGGGCTGGATGCCGATCGAGCGCAGCTCCTTGACGGAGTGCTGGGTCGGCTTGGTCTTGAGCTCGCCGGCGGAGGGGATCCACGGCATCAGCGTCAGGTGGATGTAGACGACCTGACCGCGCGGCAGCTCGTTGCCGAGCTGGCGGATCGCCTCCAGGAAGGGCATCGCCTCGATGTCGCCAACGGTGCCGCCGATCTCCGTCAGCACGAAATCCACGTCCTCGTTGCCGTCGAGCACGAAGGCCTTGATGGCGTCGGTGACGTGGGGAATGACTTGGACGGTGCCGCCGAGATAGTCGCCGCGGCGCTCCTTGGCCAGGATCTCCTGGTAGATGCGGCCGGTGGTGATGTTGTCCTGCTTGGTGGCGGGACGTCCGGTGAAGCGCTCGTAGTGGCCGAGGTCGAGGTCGGTCTCGGCTCCGTCGTCGGTGACGAAGACCTCACCGTGCTGATACGGAGACATCGTCCCCGGATCGACGTTGAGGTAGGGATCGAGCTTGCGAAGACGGACCTTGTAGCCTCGGGCCTGAAGGAGCGAACCGAGGGCCGCCGAAGCGAGCCCCTTGCCCAGGGACGAAACCACGCCGCCGGTGATGAAGATGTACCGCGCCATGGGCCACCAACCTATCCAAAGCTCGCGCCGAGGGTGAGTGCCCTCGCGCGGTTTTCCGCAATAAAACGACATGCCGGATACGACGCGCGAACGGGCCGGTGCGGCACTGAATTCCGGAGACTTTTCGGGTGTTTCGGGCGGCCGCCCCGTTGTCGGAGGAGCCGCCCGGAGATCACTGGGCCGGAGCCGGAGCGGCAGGCGCGGCCGGAGCGGGGGCGGCCGGGGCTGCGGGGGCCGAATCGGTGGCGGGCGCCGCCGGGGCCGTCTCGGCGGCGGGAGCCGCGGGGGCCGGTACAGTCTCGGCGGCGGGAGCCGCGGGCGCGGCCGGCTCGGCAGGAGCCGGAATCTGCGCACCGGGAGCCGGGGCCTCCGGAACCTGGGCGCCAGGCGGCTGCCGCAGACGGTTCAGGTCGTCGAGCACGCCGCCGGCGCCGCCGCCGACCGGCGCATCGGTACCGGTCTGGGCAGGTGCGGCGCCCGGGACCGAATCGAAGATGGAGCCCGGACCGCCGATGAAGCGCGGCAGGATGGAGAGGGCCAGCGACGTGACGAAAAAGACCGCCGCCAGGATCGCCGTCGTCCGGGTGAGCACATTGGCCGTCCCGCGGCTGGACATGAAGCCGCCACCGCCGCCGATGCCGAGCGCGCCGCCTTCAGAACGCTGCAGAAGCACAACGCCGACCAGGGCGACCACCACCATGAGGTGGACGACGAGAAGAACCGTTTCCATGAAATCTTTCGAACCTTGTCGAAGGGGCGCGCGGAATCCGTCGGGCCCGCGCACGCCCGAGCCGGCGGCGTTGTACACGAAGCGGAAACGGGTTTCCACCCTCCCCTTCGAGTCCGGACCGCATGTGGGGTCGCAACAAGCCGATTGCGAGGCCGAGATCAGCCGTAGGCGGCGATGATGCCGAGGAAATCGGCCGCCTTGAGGCTCGCGCCTCCGACCAGCGCGCCGTCGACGTCCTCCACGGCCATCAGTTCGGCGGCGTTCGACGGCTTGACCGAACCGCCGTAGAGGATGCGAATCCCTTGGCCGTCCTCACCGAAGCGCTTGACCAGCTCGGCGCGGATGAAGGTGTGAACCTCGCGCACGTCGGCCGCCGTCGGCGTCAGCCCGGTGCCGATGGCCCAGACGGGCTCGTAGGCGACGACCGTGTTGGCGGCGGTGACACCGTCTTCGAGCGATCCGGCGAGCTGCGTGCCGACGACCTTCAGGGTAACGCCGGACTCGCGCTCGGCCCGCGTCTCGCCGACACAGACGATGGCGACGAGGTTGGCGCGCCGGGCGGCAGCGGCCTTGGCGGCGACGACCGCATCGGTCTCGGCGTGGTCGGTGCGGCGTTCGGAGTGGCCGACGATGACGTAGGCGGCGCCGGCGTCCTTCAGCATCTCGGCGGACACATCGCCGGTGTGCGCGCCGGAGGCGGCGGCGTGGCAATCCTGGCCACCGACCGGAAGGGCGCCGCGGGCGGCGAGCGCGGCGACGAGGGTGAAGGGCGGGCAGATCGCGACGTCGGCCTTGCCGGCAAAGGCCGCGGCACCGGCTGCAATGGCGTCGAACTCGCCGACCGAGGCCTTGAGGCCGTTCATCTTCCAGTTTCCAGCGACGAGCGGTCTGCGCGGTGCCATGATTGCCCTCGGGATCGATGTTGACTGCGGCCGTCTGTAGCAAAGCCGGCGGCTGCGTCCAATGGGCCGTTCGGTTCAACGGTCGTCTCGCTTTACCGGGCGGGCCTAACGTGCAGGCTAGGATCCGCGCCGCATGTCCGGCGAATCGAGAGGCGACGCCTTGCACCCCGAGGCCCTGGACCTTCGCGAACTCATCGTCTTCCTGGTCGCCGCCGGCTTCATCGTGCCGGTGGCGCACCGCTTCCATATCAGTCCAGTGCTCGGCTTCCTGCTCACCGGGCTCCTGATCGGTCCGTTCGGCGCCGGGCGGCTGGACGACACGGTGCCATGGCTCGGCATCGTGTCGATCGACGATGACGCGGGCGTGCACCTCCTGGCGGAACTCGGCGTGGTGCTGCTGCTGTTCGTGATCGGGCTGGAGCTTTCCGTGGCGCGGCTGTGGTCGATGCGGCGGATGGTGTTCGGGCTAGGCGGCGCGCAGGTGGCGATCTCGGCCGCGGTGATCGGAGCCACGGCCTACGCCTTCGGCAACAGCGCGGAGGCGAGCCTGGTGCTCGGCAGCTGTCTGGCGCTGTCGTCGACTGCGATCGTCATGCATCTGCTCACGGAAGGCCGGCGACTGGGGTCGGCGGTCGGACAGGCCTCATTTTCGGTGCTGCTGCTGCAAGACCTGGCGGTGGTGCCGATCCTGTTCCTGGTCGGGATGCTGGGCGCCGACACGCAGGGCTCTGTGGCCTGGGCCTTCGGGCGGGCGATCGTGGAAGCGATTGCGGCGATCATCGTGATCGGCGCGCTGGGGCTGGTGCTGGTGCGGCCGATCTTCGGGATCGTCGGTGCCACCAAAAGCCGCGAGCTGTTCATGGCAACCGTGCTCCTGACCGTGATCGGAACGGCGGTGGCGACCGCTGCAGCCGGGCTCTCGATGGCGCTCGGTGCCTTTCTGGCCGGACTGCTCTTGGCCGACACCGAGTACCGCCACCAGGTGGAGGTGGACATCGAGCCGTTCAAAGGGCTGCTGCTCGGGGTGTTCTTCCTGTCGGTGGGGATGGGAATCGATCCGCTGGTGGTGGTGGAAAGCCCGGTGCCGATCCTGACGGGGGTGCTCGGGCTGATCGGGCTGAAGGCGGCGATCCTGTTCGCCTTGGCGCGCGCGTTCCGGCTGCCGGCGCCGGTGTCGCTGGAGACGGCGCTGCTGCTCGGAGCGGGCGGTGAGTTCGCCTTCGTGGTGATCGGGCTGTCGACGACGCGCGACGTCATCCCGGAGGAGACCGGGCACTACATGATGCTGGTCACCGGCCTTTCCATGATGCTGACGCCGGTGATCGCCCGCTATGCCCGCGACCTCGCCAACCGGCTGCGCGGACGCGACCTGCTCAGGCTGGCGAGCGAGGCGGAGCCGGTGTCCGCGGCGGGCCTCGACCGGCACGTGCTGATCGCCGGCTACGGGCGCGTGGGGCAGATGCTGGGTGCGCTGCTCGACGGGCAGTCGATCCCGCACGTCGCGCTCGACACGGATGTGCGGCTGGTCGCTTCGTTCCGGCGCGGCGGCGGCGCCGTCTACGTGGGCGATGCCAGCCGGCCGGAGATCATGGAGCGGGTCGGCATCGACCGAGCAGTCGCCCTGGTGGTGACGATGGACAGCATTACAGCGTCCGAACGGGTGGTGGAGGCGGTGCGGAAGCGCCGGCCGCACCTGCCCATCTTCGCCCGGGCCCGCGACGCGGCCCATGCCGCACGGCTGATGGAGCGCGGGGCGACCAAGGTGGTTCCTGAGACGATCGAGGCGAGCCTGCAACTAGGCGAGGCGGTGCTCGCCGGTGCAGGGCTTCCGGAGGACGCGGCGCACCAGGTGGTTGCGGCGGTCCGGGCGCAGGAGGGGGCGAAGTACACGAAGGCCGGGTGACGGCCGCTGCCGGACCGCGCGGCCGGTCTCGGTTCGCCACGAAAAAGGGCGCCCGTTGCGGGGCGCCCTTCGTGTTCGAACCTTTGGAGATCAGGCCTTCAGCGGGACCTTGGGGACGAGGCTGCGGCGGGGCTTGTCGGGGCCACCCTTGTCGTCGCCCGGGGGCTGCTGGCCCTTGCCGCTCGGCTTGCGGGGCGGGCGCTTGGCCTTCTTGGCCTCGGACGCCTCGTCCTCGCTCTCGACCTTGCGCTTCAGCGCCGGATCGGGGATGGCGTCGAGCTTGAGACCGGTTTCGCCGGTTTCCAGCGTCTCCACCGAGACCTTCACCGTGCCGCCCTTCTTGAGGACGCCGAAGAGCACGGCGTCCGCGAGCGGGCGCTTGATGTGCTCCTGGATCACGCGGCCGAGCGGACGGGCGCCCATGCGCTCGTCGTAGCCCTTGACGGCCAGCCAGTCGATCGCCTCGTCGGTCAGTTCGAAGGTGACGTTGCGGTCGGCGAGCTGGGCCTCCAGCTGCATGACGAACTTGGCGACGACGGAGCGGACCACTTCCGACGGCAGCGGCGCGAAGGGGATGATCGCGTCGAGACGGTTGCGGAACTCCGGAGTGAAGAGGCGGTTGATGGCCTCCTCGTCGTCGCCAGAACGGCGCACCTGGTTGAAGCCCACGGGGGCCTTGGCCATGTCGGCGGCGCCGGCGTTGGTCGTCATGATCAGGATGACGTTGCGGAAGTCGACCTGCTTGCCGTTGTGGTCGGTCAGCTTGCCGTGGTCCATCACCTGCAGGAGGATGTTGAAGAGGTCCGGGTGGGCCTTCTCGATCTCGTCCAGCAGCAGGACGCAGTGCGGATGCTGATCGATGCCATCGGTCAGCAGGCCGCCCTGGTCGAAGCCCACATAGCCGGGAGGGGCGCCGATGAGGCGGCTCACGGTGTGGCGCTCCATGTACTCCGACATGTCGAAGCGGATCATCTTCACGCCGAGCACACTGGCGAGCTGGCGGGCGACCTCGGTCTTGCCGACGCCCGTGGGGCCGGAGAACAGGTAGTTGCCGATCGGCTTCTCCGGTTCGCGCAGGCCGGCGCGGGCAAGCTTGATCGCCGACGCGAGGGTTGAGATCGCGCGGTCCTGGCCGTAGACGACCCGCTTGAGGTTCTCCTCCAGATGCTCCAGCACCTGCGCGTCGTCCTTGGAGACGGACTTCGGCGGGATGCGGGCCATGGTGGCGATCGTGTTCTCGATCTCCTTGACGCCGATGGTCTTCTTGCGGCGGTTCTCGGGCAGCAGCATCTGCGAGGCGCCGGTCTCGTCGATCACGTCGATCGCCTTGTCCGGCAGCTTGCGGTCGTTGATGTAGCGGGCCGACAGCTCCACCGCCGCCTTGATGGCGTCGTTGGTGTAGCGGACGCGGTGGTAGTCCTCGAAGTAGGGCTTGAGGCCCTTGAGGATCTCGATGGCGTCCGGGATGGTCGGCTCGTTGACGTCGATCTTCTGGAAGCGCCGGACGAGGGCCCGGTCCTTCTCGAAGAACTGGCGGTACTCCTTGTAGGTGGTGGAGCCCACGCAGCGCAGCGTGCCCGACGCGAGCGCCGGCTTCAGGAGGTTGGAGGCGTCCATCGCGCCGCCCGACGTAGCGCCCGCACCGATGACGGTGTGGATCTCGTCGATGAACATGATGGCGCCCGGATAGGCCTCGATCTCCTTGACGACCTGCTTGAGACGCTCCTCGAAGTCGCCGCGGTAGCGGGTGCCGGCCAGCAACGCACCCATGTCGAGCGCGAAGATGGTGGAGCCGATGAGCACGTCTGGAACGTCGCCCTCGACGATGCGCTTGGCCAGGCCCTCGGCGATCGCCGTCTTGCCCACGCCGGGATCACCCACGTAGAGCGGGTTGTTCTTGGAGCGGCGGCAGAGCACCTGGATGGTGCGGTTGATCTCGTCGGCGCGGCCGATCAGGGGGTCGATCTTCCCCTTCTTGGCCTTCTCGTTGAGATTGATGCAGTAGGCCTCGAGCGCGTCGGACTTCTTCTTCGCGCCTTCCGGACCCTCGGTCTGGGCGGTGTCCTCGTCGACGCCGCGGGCGGGCCGCGAGTCGGACATGCCGGCGCGCTTGGCGATGCCGTGGCTGATGTAGTTGACCGCGTCGTAGCGCGTCATGTCCTGCTCCTGCAGGAAGAACGCGGCATGGCTCTCGCGCTCGGCGAAGATCGCGACGAGCACGTTGGCGCCGGTCACTTCGTCGCGACCGGAGGACTGGACGTGGATGACGGCGCGCTGGATGACGCGCTGGAAGCCGGCGGTGGGCTTGGACTCCTCGCCGAGTTCGGTGACGAGGTTCTCCAGTTCGGTATCGATGTACTCCACCAGATTGCGGCGGAGCAGGTCCAGGTCGACGTTGCACGCCCGCATGACGGCAGCGGCGTCCTGGTCTTCGACCAGGGCCAGCAGGAGATGCTCGAGAGTCGCGTATTCCTGGCGACGCTCGTTGGCGAAGGCCAGGGCCTGGTGCAAGGCTTTCTCGAGGCTACGGGAGAATGACGGCACGGGCGTACCTCACTTCTTTTCCATGACGCACTGCAGAGGGTGCTGATGACGGCGGGCGAAATCCATCACCTGGGTGACCTTGGTCTCGGCCACCTCGTAGGTGTAGACGCCGCATTCCCCGACGCCGTGGTGGTGCACGTGGAGCATGATCCTGGTCGCTTCCTCACGGTTCTTGTTGAAGAAGCGCTCGATGACATGCACGACGAACTCCATGGGTGTGTAGTCGTCGTTGAGAATGAGAACGCGGTACAAGCTCGGCCGCTTGGTCTTCGGCCGCGTTTTCGTCACGACGCCGGTTCCGCTGTCGTTGTCGTCACTCTCGTTCCGGCGCTTGTCGTTGCTCATCTCGTTCGCGGAGCCTGTCTTTCCATCCCGCAGGGCGCCGAACCGCGGAAAACGGTTCGCCGCACATATCCGGAGCGCCCTTCGCAGGCTGGTTGCGACCGCCTGAACGATCGGCCACCAGCCCAATATAGGTGCGCCAGCCGCAGGAAAACAGGTTACCCCCTGCCCTCCCTTGGATGGGGAGTCGAACACGTCCGAGACGATTTGTGAAGCGGGGATGTTCACGCAAGCCGCGGCAACGTGCGGCGGAGCGCGAAAAAGAAAGGGACCCGGCGCATGGCACCGGGTCCCCATCACACTCGTGTGATCGCCTCATGCGCTCCGTACGGAGCGCGGGCGGCTCACTTGGTGAACTTGGCGGTCAGGCCCTCGTAGGGCTTCGCCCATTCCTTGGCGATGTCCATGTAGAGCTCGGTGAACTTGGTCGCCTGGCCGACGGCGTCCTCGTAGGACTTCTTCATGAACTCGGTCTGGACTTCGATGACCGCGTCGAGCGACTTCGCGCCGAGCAGCTTCTCGAAGTACTTGGTGGAGTCCTCGACCGACTTCTTGGAGTAGTCGGTAGCCTCGGCGGCGATCGCCTGGAAGCCTTTGGAGACGACGCCAGCCGACTTGACGGCGGTGTCGAGGTTGTCCTTCACGAGCTTCTGCATGTCTTCGTATCCGGCAGCCATTTTGCGCATCCTCACGTTTGAGTCCGTTTCCCCGCGACCCACTCCAGAGCGGTAATTGTGGATCTCCGCCCGTCCGGGATTGCTCGTGACTATATGCATCGCAAAAATCCCAGTCAACATTTTTTGTGCGCTGCACAACGAAAGACGTAGTGAACGATCTCTTTTTGTCTGCAGCGCAACAAGTCGATCGCATTTTACCAATTCGTAACCGCGTTCGGAGCAAGGTCACCGGAGTTGAAGCCCGTCACCGAGGAGCGGTGGTGGGCAAAGGTTTTGGCGGCCCGAAGGTTGTGCATAAGCGCCGTCCGCGCCTCACGTTCGCCCAGAAGGGAACGGATTGCGAGGGTGCGGCTCAACCGGACGACGGGCTTGGCGAAGCCGTGGTTGCACTCGAGAGGACGCCTCACCGGCGGCGATGACATCCCATCGCCGAAGGTCTGGCCCATTCAGCGGGGACGAGCACGTGTTCGGTATGCGTTTCGAGTTTGGGTCGCGGGCTCGTGCCGTGGCTCGTGGTCTGGCAGCGGCGATCCTGGCCGCCACGATGGTGGCGGCAACACCCAGGATCAGTGAAGCCAATCCGAAGTACGCCGCGATCGTGGTCGATACGGCGTCCGGCAAGGTGCTCTACCAGTCGAGCCCCGATGCACGCCGCTATCCGGCGTCGCTGACCAAGATGATGACCCTCTACGTCCTGTTCGAGGACCTGGAGCGCGGCCGCTTCCGTCTCGGCACGGCGCTGGAGGTTTCGCAGAACGCCGCGCGTCAGGCGCCGTCGAAACTGGGCCTGCGCGCCGGCAGCACGATCTCCGTTGAGGACGCGATCAAGGCGCTCGTCACCAAGTCGGCGAACGACGCCTCGGTGGTGATCGCGGAGAACGTCTCGGGCTCGGTGCCGGCCTTCGCCGAACGCATGACGCGCACGGCGCGCGCGCTCGGCATGTCCAACACGCGGTTCCGCAACCCGAACGGCCTGCCGGACGGCGGCCAGTACACGACCGCCCGGGACATGATGAAGCTGGGCGTGGCGCTGCAGGTGCGCTTTCCCAAGTACTACACCTTCTTCCAGACGCGCTCCTTCGTCTATCGCGGCCGCACCCATGGCAACCACAACAACCTGCTCGGGCGGGTGGAAGGCGTCGACGGCATCAAGACCGGCTATATCAACGCCTCCGGCTTCAACCTCGTTTCGTCGGTGAAGCGCGATGGACGCAAGATCGTCGCCGTGGTGATGGGCGGGCAGACCGCGCGCAAGCGCGACGCCCACATGGTGCAGCTGATCAACAAGTACCTGCCGATGGCTTCGCGGGCGAAGGGCTACGATGCCGATCTGGTGGCGGAGATCCGCTCCGTGCCGCCGGTCGCCGCTTCGACGCCGCATCCGGTGCCGACGGCGCTCGCCAATCATCCGAAGCCCGCCGAACGCCCAGCCATCCTGATGGCCGGCGCGGTGCCGGACGTCGACCCCGCCGACGTGGCCGACGAGGAGATCGCCGAGGTTGCCGAGCCGCCGATTCCGAGGGGACCGGTCACCATGGCAACCGCCACCCTGCCCTCGTCCGCGGCGGAGGCTTTCGCCGACGTCGCCGCGATGGAACAGGGCGACCGGGGCGACAGCCACGATGCGCTGGGCGCGATGATCGAGGACCACATCGGCGAGGCCGAGATGGAAGTCGCCTCGATCGAGCCGGTCCTCGAACCGGCGCCGCTGAAGACGGCAGCGCCGAAGAAGGCGCCCAAGGCGGAGAAGGTCGCTGTGGCCGCCGAGGAAGCGCCTGCCCGTTCGGCCAGCGGCTGGGTGATCCAGATCGGCGCGGTGGACAGCAAGTCGGCGGCCAAGGCGCTGATCGACAAGGCGCGCGACAAGGGCGGCAAGGCGCTGGCCGGCGCGGACCCGCTGACGGAGTCCTTCACCAAGGGCGGCCAGACCTACGTGCGGGCCCGCTTCGCCGGGTTCGACAGCGAAAAGGCGGCCCAGAAGGCCTGCGCGGCGCTGAAGAGAAAAGACTTCGCCTGCTTCACGCTGAGGCTGTGACGGACAGCCCCGGCGCATTCACCACCCACCGTCCCGTTCTTGTTTGTTGTCTCGGGGGCTAGCGATGTTTGGAGAGAAGTCGGTCCTTCGCCTCGTTGATACGGGCCGCCAGGAAGGTGGAGCCGCCGTGGTCGGGATGAACCTTCTTCATCAGCCGGCGGTGGGCGGCGCGGATCTCGGGCTCTCGGGCGCCCTTCTCAAGCCCAAGGATCTGGTACGCTTCCTCTTCGCTCATGGCGCCCGCGTTCGCCGGGCCACGATGCCCCGCTGCAGCGTCGGCCTTCATGTGCTCACGCCAACGGGGCATCCGGCGGTCGAGATAAGCTTCAAGTAAGGCGCGGCTCTCCGCGTCGCCGGAGATCTCGGACGCGAGGCGCCCGAGCGAGGACATGCCGAGGCTGTCGAGGTCGCGGCCTTCGTAGGTGCCGGCGAGGACCCGGCCGGTCATCTTGCCGGTGGCGTGGTCGAGTTCCATCTCCAGCGCCGCGGAGCGGACCATGGATCGCCTGCCCTTCGCCCCGGCAGGCTTGGCCGGCTTGGAGGCGCTTCGGCCGAACATGCCGTGGGCGTTCAGCGTCAGCGCCACGAGACCGAGCAGGATCGCCGCCGCCACACGCCCGGTCGCGGCGAGTGCCAGGCAGAGCAACGCGACGATCAGGAGCGCGAGCAGCCGCCCGCTGCGCAGAACCGCTCCGGGGTTCGTGTTGACGAACCAGCGAAGCGCCAACGCGGCGGCTCCCAGACCGACCAGGGCGATGATCAACCAGTTCATGTGTGCATGAAC
This sequence comes from Chthonobacter albigriseus, assembly GCF_013839445.1. Lineage (GTDB taxonomy): Bacteria > Pseudomonadota > Alphaproteobacteria > Rhizobiales > Pleomorphomonadaceae > Chthonobacter > Chthonobacter albigriseus. The sequence goes on from NZ_JACDIT010000002.1 coordinate 118,751, forward strand.
GCAGCCCGGCAACCCGAAGCCGGTCGCGCCTCCTCCTTATCCGTTTTAGCACGCCCGGTGACCGCGTCGAGCGGCGCGGCCATCATTTCAACTGCGACAGCAGCGCTCGGGCCTCGGCATTGGTCGTGCCGAGCCGCTCCAGCGCGTCGAGACCGCCTGCGGCGTAGGCGCCGACGGCGCGCAACAGCTCGGCCATGCGGGCGGCCGCGCCGGCATCGAAGCGGACGTGGGCCCCGCCGGAGAGCCGGGCCATCTCGGCGAAGGTGCGCGACACCGCGGGATCCTCGCCCTCCTGGAACAGGAACAGGCGCGTGCCGTGGATGGCGAGTTCGCCAGCGGCTGCGCAGAGGTCGTCCGCGCGCTCCTCCATCGCGTCACCGACATAGACGAGGGCGTCGACCCGCTCCTCCCGCGTGGTGGCGAGCGCGTGGCGCAGGACGCGCTCGATCTGGGTGCGGCCGCCGCGACAGTCGATGCCGGCCATCAGCCGGGCAAGGCTGCGGGTGTCGGCCACGAAGCGGCTGGCGCGGCATTCGCCGAAGCCGCGGAAATAGACCAGTTGGACGTTGAGCGTTCCGATGCGGGCCGCTTCCTCGAACATCTCCGCCTGCAGATGCTGGGCACGGTCCCATGTGGGCTGGCGGCTCAGCGTGGCGTCGAGCGCGAAGACGAGGCGGCCGCGCCGGACACCTTCGGCCGGCAGTGCGGCTGCCTTGTCGAGGAAGGCGGCGATCTCCTGGGGCGCCGACCGCGTGGCCGGTTCGGTGCCCGGCCGGGTGATCGGGGCAGACTTGTCGGGCGAGTCTTCGCTCATGAATTCATCTCACGCATGCCTGCACCCGCCTTTAACCTTGCTCCGTCATACTCGACAGGATCGATTCGAGCCCGAACCGCCGATGACGACGATCAGTTCGCTCTACGCCAACATCACGGTCGCGACCGCGTCCAGCCTGCTGACGAGCGCGCGGGCGACCTATGGCGAACTCGCCTCCGGCACCACGGGTTTCGATACCATCGAGATCTCCGATACGACGCGGATGCTGTTCGAGGTCCACAAGTCGCTTTCCCTGATGCAAATGTTCGCGTTCGCCTCGGTCGACAAGTCCGACGAGATCGCAACGTTGCAAGAGATGACCGAGCCCGGGTTCGACACGTTCGTGCAGGTGCCCGAGCCGAATGTCGTGATCTTCGGATCGTCGACGGCCGCGAACCAGAAGTACGAGACCTACGACAACCTCCGCGCCTGGACGGGCTCCGGAGTCTCGCACGTCAGCGGCGGCGAAGGCAGCGAGGTGTTCTCCGGCGCGGGCGACGACAGCGTTTCGGTCGGGCACAATTCCCTGGTGGATGCGGAGGACGGCAACGACAGCATCGTCGCCGGATCCAATGCCATCGTGGTGGGCGGAGCGGGCAACGACACGATCAGCGCCGAGGACGCGAGCGTCGTCTACGGCGGCGACGGGGACGACGCGATCACGGCGTTCAACGGCAGCACCATCGAGGCGGGCAGCGGCGACGACACGATCACCGCCGAAGGCAGCACCGCCTACGGGGGCGCTGGCGCGGACAGTATCTCCGCGGGCGGCGGCGGCATCGTGTCCGGCGGGCTGGGCGACGACAGCGTGACGCTGACGGGCGGCGGCGTGGACATCCGCTTCGACGCTGAGCACGGCAGCGACACGATCGAGGGCGGACAGGCCTCGACGATCAAGCTCGGCAGCGCGCTCACCTCGCACAGCCTGCGCGTGGAGGTGATCGGCGACGACTTGTCGCTGAGCTTCGACGGGCGGGCCGAGACGATCACCTACCGCAACTACCGGGGCTCCAACCCGCGCCTGGAGTTCGCCGACGGGTCGGTGATCGAACTTCAGTTCGGCTGACAACCTGAAACGGAAACGCCCGGCGAATAGCCGGGCGCTGTCCACCTGCTCCGATCTCACAAGATCAGAGCGGGATGTTGTCGTGCTTCTTCCAGGGCAGCTCCATGTGCTTGTTGCGCAGGAGCCGGAGCGCGCGTGCGACGCGCTTGCGGGTGGAGTGCGGGAAGATCACCTCGTCGATGTAGCCGCGCTCGGCCGCGACGAACGGGTTGGCGAAGCGGGTCTCGTATTCCTTGATACGGGCGGCGATCTTCTCGGGGTCGGACAGGTCCGAGCGGTAGAGGATCTCGGCCGCGCCCTTGGCGCCCATCACGGCAATCTCGGCGGTCGGCCAGGCGTAGTTGATGTCGCCGCCGATGTGCTTGGAGGCCATCACGTCGTAGGCGCCACCGTAGGCCTTGCGGGTGATCACGGTGATCTTGGGGACCGTCGCCTGGGTGTAGGCGAAGAGCAGCTTGGCGCCGTGCTTGATCAGCCCGCCGTATTCCTGGGCGGTGCCGGGAAGGAAGCCCGGGACGTCCACGAAGGTGATGATCGGGATGTTGAAGCAGTCGCAGAAGCGGACGAAGCGGGCGGCCTTGCGGCTGGCGTCGCTGTCGAGCACGCCGGCAAGTACCATGGGCTGGTTGGCGACGATGCCGACCGTGCGGCCTTCCACGCGGCCGAAGCCAGTGATGATGTTCTTGGCGTGGGCTGCCTGGATCTCGAAGAAGTCGCCCTCGTCGAGCGTCTTCAGGATCAGCTCCTTCATGTCGTAGGGCTTGTTGGCGTTGTCCGGGATCAGGGTGTCGAGCGACATGTCGATCGCGTCGGGATCCTGGTGGCACTCGATCTCCGGCAGGTCCGCCTCGTTGTTGGAGGGGAGCAGGTCGATCAGCCGGCGCATCTCCACCAGCGCCTCCACGTCGTTCTCGAAGGCGCCGTCGGCGATCGAGGACTTGGTGGTGTGGATCGACGCGCCGCCGAGCTGTTCATGGGTGACGGTCTCGTTGGTGACCGTCTTCACCACGTCCGGGCCGGTGACGTACATGTAGGAGGTGTCGCGGACCATGAAGATGAAGTCGGTCATGGCGGGCGAGTAGACGTCGCCGCCGGCGCAGGGGCCCATGATCAGCGAGATCTGCGGGATGACGCCGGAGGCGCGGACGTTGCGGCTGAACACTTCGCCATAGCCGGCGAGCGCCGCGACGCCTTCCTGGATGCGGGCGCCGCCGGCATCGAAGAGGCCGATGATCGGGGCGCGGTTCTTCAGCGCCATGTCCTGGATCTTGACCATCTTCTCGGCGTGCGCTTCGGACAGCGAGCCACCGAACACCGTGAAGTCCTTGGCGAAGACGAAAACCACGCGGCCGTTGACCGTGCCCCAGCCGGTGACGACGCCGTCGCCCGAAATGGTCTGCTCGGCCATGCCGAAGTCCGTGCAGCGATGCTCCACGAACATGTCGAACTCTTCGAAGGAGCCCTCGTCGAGCAGGACCGAGATGCGCTCGCGGGCGGTCAGCTTGCCCTTGGCGTGCTGAGCCTCGATGCGGCGCTGCCCGCCACCGACCCGCGCAGCCTCACGACGGCGGTCGAGTTCCCCGAGCACATCCTTCATCAGCGTTCCCCTCGCCTGTTCAACGCGACCCGTTCCGGTCCTGAAGCGTCTTCGCATAACGCAGATGCGAAGCCGCCGCACTTTAGACATTAGCCGATACGGAGCGACGCGACACGGCGGCGCGGGGAGACGAGGCGCGGATGCGGATCGTCATATTTGACAGAGCGCGTCGAGCGTTCGAGGTTTGTTCCGCTCAAGGACGGAAGCAGGCGCGCCGGGCCAGCGGCGCGACCGGGGAGGACGGGCCACCCCGGCCAGGCGAAGGCCTCGTCGCTCGAGCAGGAGGTCCGGCCATGTCGCGAAGGCGATGGAAGCTGGAGGTCAGCCTGACGAAAAATGCGGAGCGCTGGGTTATAACGCTCCGCATAACTTTCGTCATTTGATCAAAGAGGCGGGCGGCGCGAACTGCCCGCCTCACTCCTTAGATATAGCAAGGGCGGACGCCGTTTGCACCTCTGTTTTGCGATACGGCGTTCGCTCAGGAAGCCGGGCCGAGCGGCCAGGAGCGGCGGAAACGGAGGCCTTCGGAGTCGGTGACGTCTGCCACGAGATCCTCGCCGGGTTCACGGGTGGCGTAGGTGAACTTGAAGGTCGGGTTCTCCGAGACGGAGATGCCGGACCTGATCGTCACCACCGGCTTCTGACCCTCGCTCACCACCATGTCGGTCATGAAGTGGGCCAGGATGTAGTGCAGCGTGATGTAGTTCATCTGCATGCCGGTGTAGTTCGGGTGCTTAAGCCCGACCGTCACCGTGCGTTCCACGCCCCCGCCCGGACGCTCGTGGGCGCCGGTCTCGGCGAACTCCATCTCGCCCAGAGATTTCTTGGCTACTTCCGGCAGGTCGACACCGCGGGCCGAACAGCCGCCCGATCCCTTGACGTAGCGGGCGACAGCGAAGAGCTGGCCGTCTTCGGTCTCGGCGACCAGGTGGACGTAGGAGAAGCGGTTGACGCGGATCGTGGTCTCGACGGCGGAGAGCACGGACTCGTCGCCGATCTCGAAGGTGGCGACGACCGGCGCCGGGTTTTCGTCAACGACCAGGGTGAGCGTCTTGATGCGGGACGGACCGACGGCCGGGGCGCTGGTGCGCAGCACGACCGGGATGGCGCCCGCGTCGGGGTGGTTGACCGGCGCCTCGAGCGCGATCAGGCCGGCACCGTCGCGGATCGGGCGGTTCTCGAACACGGTGGCTGCCAGATCGGGCCAGCTCGTCTCCGATTCCGCGGGAACGGCCTTCGTACCGGCGGCGGACGCCGGAAGGACGGCCGCCACGCCACAGAGCAGGCCAGCTCCGCACACACCCAACAGGCGCCGACGCGCCAGACCCATGCCGTCCATGCGTGTTCCCTCTCTTCCGGCAGATGCGCCGGTGGTCCGCGTTCCGTCGCGGTTCTCGTGAGAGATAGAGTAGCGGAAATCCGCTTTTTTTCAATTACCGGCGCCGGAAGCGGGAAGTGTACCGCCCGATGGCCGCGGTGCGGTTGAATCGGCTGGCACGCGACTGGCCGGTAGGGATTATTTCCTGGAATCGTCAGGCAATCCCGAGAACCAAGGCGGCCGCGTCGAACTCCTTGCGCCTGTAGGCCCGGCGTTCGGAGGCCTCTTCGTCGTCGCCCCAGAGCTCGATGGTCCAGTCCTCGTCGAGGTGGGCGGCATTCCAGGCCTGGTCGCCGGTGATCCGCCCTTCAAGCGCCGCAACGGCCAGGAGCACCGAGCCCATCAGAGTGGTGATCGAATGGAGAGCGGCGAGAGCGAGGGGCTCGTCGGGCATCAGGGCGCGAACCGCCGGGATCACGGCCGGGTCCTGATCGACCGGCATCACGCCCTCAACGAGCCGGAAACGGACGCCAAGTCGGTTCTCCGCCCAGGCGACGACAGGGTCCCAGGTCGCGGTCTGCCGGGCGACGAGGCGGTCGGGACCGTCGGCGCGGTAGAGGAGGAGATCGGACCCGGCGAACTTGGCGGCGTCTGCGGCAACCGCATCCATATCGGCGGCGACGCCGTCAATCGCCGAGTTGGCGAGACGGGTGAGCGGCATGACGGAGGGATCGATGTGGGTGCCCTGCCCTTCCCACTCGGCGGCGATGGCGGCGGCGGCCCGTTCGGAGGCGACGACGAGAGGATTGCGCGCAGGCGTGCGGACGGGGCGACCGTCGAGCAGGATGGCGAAACCACCGGCCTCGGGGGCGACGGCGGCGGACTTGTAGAATCGCTTGGGGAGTTCACCACGGGACAGTTCCCGCGCGCGGCGGATCGGATCCTGCTCGGCGCCGGGTGTCGCGATGTCCTCGAAGATGTCACGCATTCGGCTTTGCCTCCTCGGCGAACAACGCGTCCACGGTGGCTGGCAGGTCCGTGAAGCGGCTGAGGACAACCTCCGCCCCGACAGCAGCCAACTGAGCCGGACGGTGATAGCCCCACGCGACGCCGACGCCTCGGCAGCCCGCGGCGATCGCCATCTCGATGTCGTAGGTGGTGTCGCCGACCACGAGCGTCAAACGCGGATCGGCGCCCAGGGCGGCCATCGCGTCGAGGACCATCGTCGGATCCGGCTTGGAAGGAGCGTCGTCCGCGGTGCGGATGACCTGGAAGCGATCGGCGAGGCCGTGCAGGGCAAGGATCGCGTCGACGCCGCGGCGCGACTTGCCGGTGACAATGCCGAGCAGCAGGTCGTCACGGGCGCCGAGTTCGTCGATCACCTCCCGCGCGCCCGGGAAGAGGGGCTCGTGGTGGTCGTGGCTCTGGCGGAGTTCGAAGAAGGCTTCCTTGTAGGCGTCGACCAGGGCGTGCGGCTCGCGGTCCGGATGACCGGCGAGCAACCGGGCGATCGCGATCGGCAAGGACAGGCCGACGATGGAGAGGATCTCGTCGCGCGGCGGCGGGGCAAGATCGTGGGCCAGAAAGGCGCGCGTCATCGCGGCGACGATCATCACCTGGCTGTCGACGATGGTGCCGTCGCAGTCGAAAAGCACGAGCTTCACGTCAGAGAACCCCTTCGGTGCAGCCACTGGCCGCGTTGGGCACTCGCATACCGGTCATCGGCGCCGCGCGCCAGAGCGCACGCGCGCGCACCGGCCCGGCGATAGCGACCAGGGCAGCCGGAATTCGGCGGCCGGATTCAACCTTCCTTAGAGGCTTCAAGGCTTTAATGCCGCCGGTAAAACGCGCAAGACCGGTTAGCAGGGAGCAAGCATGAAGCGCGAGCACGCGGATGTGGCGATCATCGGCGCGGGACCGGCCGGACTGACGTCGGCCTACCAGTTGGCGAAAGCCGGCGTCTCGACGATCACCCTCGAAGCAGACCCCGTGCGCGTCGGCGGGATCAGCCGGACGGTGGATTACAAGGGCTTCCTGTTCGACATCGGCGGTCACCGCTTCTTCTCCAAGTCGCAGGAGATCGTGGCGCTGTGGGACGAACTGCTGCCGGACGATTTCATCGAGCGGCCGCGGATGTCGCGGATCTACTACAACGACCGGTTCTACTCCTATCCGCTCAACGCGTTCGAGGCGCTGAACAATCTCGGCTATGCGGAGAGCGTGCACTGCGTTCTTTCGTTTCTGAAGAGCCAGGTGTTCCCGCACCACGATCCGGCGACCTTCCACCAGTGGGTAGCCAACCAGTTCGGCGAGCGGCTGTTCTCGATCTTCTTCAAGACCTATACCGAGAAGGTGTGGGGCATGTCGTGCGACGACATCTCGGCCGACTGGGCGGCGCAGCGGATCAAGGGGCTGGACCTGTGGAGCGCGATGGCGAACGCCCTTCGCAACTCCATCCGGCCGCAAGCCGTGGCGGAGAAGAAGGACGGCGAGGTCATCAAGACGCTGATCCAGAGCTTCCGATATCCGCGCAAGGGTCCGGGCATGATGTGGGATGCCGCCGCGCGACGGGTGCGCGAGATGGGCGGCGCCATCGAAATGGGAACGACACTGACCGGGCTCTCCCACGACCCGCGCCGGGGACTCTGGTCGCTTGAAGGAACGCGTGCAGACGGGTCCAAGACCCGCTACACGGCGCACGACGTGATCTCGTCGGCGCCGATCCGCGAGCTGATCGGCATGCTCGATCTGCCGGCGGAGGCGCATGCTGCGGCCGAACGCCTGAAGTACCGCGACTTCATCACCGTGGCGCTAGTGGTGGACCGGCCGGACCTCTTCCCTGACAACTGGATCTACATCCACGAGCCCAAGGTGAAGGTGGGCCGGATCCAGAACTTCCGCTCATGGTCTCCGGAGATGGTGCCCGACGCGTCGCTGTCGTGCCTGGGGCTGGAATATTTCTGCTTCGAAGGCGACGGCCTGTGGACCGCCACCGACGAGGACCTCCTGGCGCTCGCCAGGCGGGAACTCGCCGAGATCGGCCTTGCCAGCGAGGCCGAGTGCGTGGACGGCTGCGTGGTGCGGCAGAAGAAGGCCTATCCCGTCTACGACGAGACCTACAAGGCGAGCGTGGAGACGATCCGCGGCCACCTGGAGGCGCGCTATCCGAGCCTGCACCTGGTCGGCCGGAACGGGATGCACAAGTACAACAACCAGGATCACGCGATGATGACCGGCATCCTGACCGCCAAGAACATCATCGCGGGCGAACCGATCTACGATGTGTGGGGCGTCAACGAGGATGCCGAGTATCACGAGGCCGGGGAGTCGGGGGCGGAAGAGGCCCTGAAGAGCGTTCGGATGGTGCCGGAGAGGCTGCGTCGATCCGCGTGAGGCGGCATGGCCACGCCGACCGGACTTGAACAGGACAGGGACTGGATCACCGACGCATCGGTTGTTTTTTGGTTGGGAATCAACCACGTTTTCGCGTATATTTGACAAGGTCCGACTTCGCGGTCGTGGCGTCGCATGCTTCCGATCAGAGGAGAGACCAGAGGTGGCGGTGAACGTGTCTGACCGCGTGCGGGCGCACGTCCAGGGTGATTTCGTCGTCTTCATCATCGGTCTGCGGATCAACCGGCCCTGGCGTGTAACCAGCTATCTCAGGCCGATGTTGGCGATGCGGTCTATGCTCGATGAACTGCAGCAGATCGGCCCTGACTCGGGCCTGCTTCATGTCGAGCGGGTCGGCTTCCTCACCTTCATCCAGTATTGGCGCAGCTTCGACCACCTGGAGTCCTACGCGCGCGATTCCACCAGGAAGCATCGGCCGGCTTGGACCGCCTTCAACCTCCAAATGAAGCGACGGTCGGGCGACGTCGGTCTGTTCCATGAGACCTATCTCGTGCAGGGCGGGAAGTATGAAGCGGTCTACAGAGGCATGCCGCCGACCGGCCTTGCCGTTGCCGGCGAGCAGGCTCTGGTCAACGACGCGGCCGATAGCGCGCGCCAGCGGATCTATCTGGACTAAGTTCCACCCGGGAAGCGGGCTGCAATGCAACCGCCGTTATCCGAGGTGTGCCTGCGCAAGCACCCGTCCAGCCAGACTGGCGGTGGCGAGTAGGCGCCCCGCCCCGTGTCCGCCGCGCGCCATGGCGGAAAGACTGCCCGCCCCGCTCTAACGGGAGGTCGTGCGGCGGATGAAGGCGCCGAAGGCTCGCGGGCCGGTGCCGACGTCGACTTCGTCGGCGACTTCGAGGGTTTCAACGTCGATGGAGAAGAAGGCATCGTCGCCCCAGGCGGCGGCCCAGACCTTGCGGCCGTCACGGGCGGTCTCGATGCCTTCCGGGAAGGACGGCGTGTCGATGGTGGCGACCGTCTGCAGGGTGCCGGTGTCGAAGACGGTGACGGTGTCGGCGTGCTGGTCGGTGACGAAGGCGCGGGTGCCGGCGAGCGCGATGCCGTAGGGCGTGTCGCCGACGGGGACGCGGGTGATTTCCCGCCGTCCGGCGAGGTCGACGACGGAGACGTCGTTGGACATCACGTTGGCGGCGTAGGCGCGCTTGCCGTCCGGGGCGATCGTCACGGCGAAGGGATGTGTTCCGACCGGGATGGTGCCGGTGACCTTGCGGGTCGCGAGGTCGACCACGGACAGGCGGTCGTCGTCGCGGTCGCAGGAGAGGAGCGTCCGGCCGTCCGGGGTGATCGCCATGCCGGCGGGCGCGCGACCGACCGGGATGCTGGCGACCACGGCGTTGCTGGCCGTGTCGATGACGAGGATGGCGTTGTTGAACCAGTCGGCGACGTAGAGCCACGCGGCGTCCGGAGACAGGACGATGCCGACGGGGCCGCCCTCGATGGGGATCCGCGCCACAACCGTACGGGCGGCGGCATCGATGACGGTGACGACCTTGCCCTCGGGGCTGGTGACATAGGCGCGTGAGCCGTCCGGCGAGACCGCGACGCCGGCAGGCTTGCCGCCGACCGGGATGGTGGCGACGACGGTCGCTGTCTCGAGGTCGACGACGGAAACGTCGTCGCTCTGCTGGTTGGTGACGAAGGCCTCGTCGGCGCGCGCCGGACCTGCCGCCGCCAGGAGACAGAGGGCGCCGGCCAGAACCAGCGCCCTGCCCCGGGCCAGCATCAGCTGCCGCCCTCGACCTTCTTCTTCAGGCCGTCGAGGCCGGCGTTGTAGAGGTCGGTGACCGCCTTCACGGCCGCCTCGTCGGAGAGTTCCGGCGGCGGATCGTTGTTCGGATAGCCGCGATAGAAGGCGCCCCACCAGGTGACGGTGGACTTGCCGCCGGCGTCCTTGACGGTGATGCGCGAGGAGTAGTTGGTGACCGGCAGGAACTTGATGTTGTCGGCTTCGGCCCGGTACATGAACATCATCTTGGCGGCGTCGAACTTGTCCATCTTCTCGACCAGCTTCTCGCCGTTCTCGAGGGTGATGGTGCGCGTCGCGCCGACTTCGCTGCCGCTACCCTCGACGCTCTTCACGCCCGGGATCCACGACAGGTCCTGGAAATTGCTGACCACGGCCCAGACCTTGTCGGCGGGGGCGTCGATCTCGCGGGTGACCTCGATCTTCTGCCGGGTCGGCCCGTGGGCCTCCGCGACGACCGGCACCAGGGCCACGGCGCCCGCGACCAGCGCCCAAAGCAAGCTCTTCATAGGCAAATTCCTCCGTCCCTGCAGCGGCCTCCAGCGGTTATCCCTCTCGGATCCGCCGGTAGCAGTCATAAGGTGCCCCGAAAGGGCGGCCGTCAGGTGCGGAGTATTCTCGCGTCCGCTTCGTGGCGCAATGGCGACGAAGGTGCACTGACTTAAGGTCGCACCTTTCGGGATCTTGTCTCAATCCTCCGGGAATTCCGTGTCGTCGCCGGTGGGATCGTTGACCTCGAAACCGAGCAGGTTCCAGGACTGCATCATGTGCGGCGGCAGCGGCGCGGTGACGTCGATGACGCCCTTGCCGGAGGGGTGGGGAATCGTCAGGCGGCGCGCCAGCAGATGCAGCCGGTTCTGGATGCCTCCCGGAAGCTCCCAGTTCTCGATGTCGAAGTAGCGGGGATCGCCGATGATCGGGTGGCCCATCGCCTGGCAGTGGACGCGGAGCTGGTGGGTGCGGCCGGTGGTCGGCTTCATGGTGAGCCAGGAGAGCTTGCCGCCTGCATGGTCCACGGTGGAATAGAAGGTGATGGCGTGCTGCGCATCCTTCTCGCCGTGCTTGGCGACGACCATCATGTCGCCATCGGGGCTGGCGACGCGCTTCAGGTGCGTGGAGATGCGGCCTTGGGCGGGCCGCGGCTGACCGTAGACGAGGGCCCAGTAGATCTTGCGGGCCGAGCGGGTCTGGAACGTCTTGGCGAGCGTGGCGGCGGCGAGCCGGGTGCGGGCGACCAGCAGGCAGCCGGAGGTTTCGCGGTCGAGCCGGTGGACGAGGCGCGGACGGACGCCCTTCTTGTCGCGGAACACCTCCAGCATGCCGTCGATGTGGCGGGTCATGCCCGAACCGCCCTGCACTGCGAGACCGGCGGGCTTGTTGAAGACGAAGCAGTGCTCGTCCTCGTAGAGCATCAGCGAACGCAGGTAGTCGGCCTCGTTCGCCGAGGGGGTCTGCTTGGGGCGGGCCATCGGCGCGCCGTTGTCGACGAAGGAGGCGGAGGACTCGGCCGCGTCGCCGAACTGCAGGGGCGGCACGCGCACGACCTGCCCTGCTGCGACGCGGGCGGCGGTGTCGACGCGCTTGCCGTCGACGCGGACCTGGCCGGAGCGGATCAGCTTCTGCAGGCGTCCGAAGCCGAGGCCCGGATAGTGCTCCTTAAACCAGCGGTCGAGGCGCAGACCCGCTTCGTCCTTTTCCACGGTCCGCAGCTCGACGCGCGGCCCGGTGCCGGCGGCTTCTTCAGTCATGACAGGGTCCTCACGATCGCAAGACCCGCAACCAGGCCCGCGAGAGATAAAAGGATCGATCCGGCCACGTAGGCACCGGCGGCCAGGATGGCGCCGCGCTCCCACAGGGTGACCGCGTCGAGGGAGAAGGACGACAGCGTCGTGAAGCCGCCGAGGAAGCCGGTGGCGACGAACAGGCGGAGCGCCTGCGAGCCGTCGAGCTTCAAGGCGAGGAGCTCGATGAACACGCCCATCAGGAAGGAGCCGGCGACATTGACCGCGAAGGTGCCCCACGGGAAGTCGGGCCCGGCGAGCCGCAGGGCAGCCATGTTGACCAGGTGCCGGCAGACGGACCCGGCGGCGCCGCCCAGCGCGACGAGCAGGAGATGAAGAGGCGACATGGCGGACCGGGGGGGTGCGACGGATTTCAGGCGGGGGATAGCACGGGCGCGCCGTTCAGGCGAGCCGCAACGCGGCGGGCGGCAGCGGGATTCGAAGGCTTCTCACCGGCATCGGCGGTCGGTCGATCCGATTCGCAGTCGCCGGAGATCGGTTTGCTGCGTTGCACAATGCGTTGCTTGATAGGTACGGCCTATCAAGACTGAATCGAGGATCGACAGGGCGCACAGTTCGTACAAGCCCGGAATACGGGGGTTTCCGTATTCAGAAAAAGTATGTTCGGTGTTCAAAACAATTGGGATGGATCTAAACGGTTTAGACCCAGTTCAATCGGTTAAGCCGATCAAGCGCCTCTTCCGCGTGCAGCGCAACAGGAGTAGGTTCACCTCATGCCGATGACGCAGACGGTGCAGCCCGCAAGGGCAGGCCTGGAGCGGATGAGGCGAAGAAATCTGCCGGAGCCGGATCGCTCATCCTCCCAAGACCCGATCCGACGCCGGCATCCGGAGACAGGCACCATCCCTCCCAAAGGTGCCGCTCCGGCCCCCATCGCGGTGGTCCCTCCCACCGCCCTGCAGGTCGGGCGCAGCGCGCAACCCTCTGACATGCGCTGCGTCCACATTCGGAGACCACGACCATGAAGACCCGTCTTGTCGTTCCCGCAGTCGCCGCCGTCGCTCTTGTCGCCGGCGCCGCCTTCTTCGCCGCCCAGACCGCCGAAGCCACCGATGTGGGCCTGCTGGCCACCGGCGGCATGGTCCACAAGGCCGGCCAGGGTTTCGATTACGAGGTCGGCTCCAAGCACGCGGTCGGCTACTTCACCGCCAAGGGCTCGGACTGCGCGCTGACGGTGATCATCTCGGATCGCGTCACCGATGACGGTGTCGCCGCCCAGGGCGCCCGGGTTCGCGTCAACGTCGCCGGCGGCGCCGACGCGCTGCTCGAAACCGCCGACGGCAAGGGCCTGCAGGTCAGCTGCGCGAGCGACGCCAAGCATGTGACCGTGACGCCGCTGGCGTCCGGCAACATCTGATAAGCCATCCGAAAAACGCCTTCGAACGGGCGGCCGGAACGACGGAACAGTCGTCTCGGCCGCCCGTTCGGCTTGTGCGGGCGCGGCATGCGCAGGAATACCGGGACGTGGGACGACGGGACGGTTGCACTTGCGAACTGCCCCGGTATCCCTTAGATGCTCAGCCCGCCGATCGAGCCGACGTCCATCGACGTCCGATCGCTGATATGGTTCGACATGAGCGACACCAATCCGAGCGGGAGCGCCGCCGAGGCCGGTCAGGCCCGGCCGACCCAACAGGCTCCTTCCGACAAGATTCCCGAGCATGACGCGAACGGCCACGGTCATGCCAAGGCCAGTGTCGCAGGCCTTGCGCTCGGCTCGGTGGGCGTCGTTTACGGCGATATCGGCACCAGCCCGCTCTACGCCTTCCGCGAGGCGCTCGCCCATTCCGCAACGGACGGGCTGACGCGCGCGGAGGTGACCGGCGTGGCGTCGCTGCTGATCTGGGCGCTGACCATCGTCGTCACGATGAAATACGTGCTGTTCGTGATGAACGCGGACAACCGCGGCGAAGGCGGAACGCTGTCGCTGCTGGCGCTGGCCAAGGGGGCGCTCGGCGGACGCACGCTGGCGGTGTTCGTCATCGGCGTGCTCGGCGCGTCGCTGTTCTATGGCGACGCCGTTATCACGCCGGCGATCTCGGTTCTGTCGGCGGTCGAAGGCCTCAAGCTCGTCACCCCCGCCTTCGAGACGGCAGTCGTGCCGCTGACCATCCTGATCCTGGTCGTGCTGTTCGCCATGCAGAGCATCGGCACCGGGAAGGTGGCAACGCTGTTCGGGCCGATCACCGCTTTCTGGTTCATCTGCATGGCGGTCTCGGGGCTGATCCACATCGGCGACGACCCCGACATCCTGTGGGCGCTGAGCCCGCTTGCGGCGGCCAGCTTCATCGTGGAGCACGGGTTCCTGGCGCTGGTGGTGCTCGGATCGGTGTTCCTGGCGGTGACGGGCGCGGAGGCGCTCTACGCGGACATGGGACACTTCGGCCGGCGACCGATCCGGCTCGCCTGGTTCTGCCTGGTGTTCCCGTCACTGACGCTCAACTATCTCGGCCAGGGCGCGCTGGTGCTGGCGCATCCGGTGGCGATGGAGAACCCGTTCTTCCTGCTGGTGCCGGAGTGGGCCCGCCTGCCCTACGTGATCCTCGCCACCGTGGCGACCGTGATCGCCAGCCAGGCCGTGATCACCGGGGCGTTCTCGCTGACGCAGCAGGCGGTGCAGCTCGGCCTGCTGCCGCGGCTGGAAAGCCGGCACACCTCCGAGACGCAGGCCGGGCAGATCTACATGCCGCGGGTGAACTGGATGCTGCTGGCAGGCGTGCTGACGCTGGTCATCTTCTTCCAGTCGTCCACCGCGCTCGCCTCGGCCTACGGCATCTCGGTGACCGGCGAGATGGTGATGACGTCGCTGCTCGCCTTCATCGTGGTGTGGAAGGCCTGGAAGAAGCCGCTGGTGGTGGCCATCGCGCTGGTGGCGCCGTTCCTGGCGCTGGAGCTGATCTTCCTTTCCGCGAACATGCTCAAGGTGCTCGACGGCGGCTACGTGCCACTGATGCTGGCCGCGACGATCACCATCACCATGTGGACGTGGGTGCGCGGCACCAACATCGTGTTCGAAAAGTCGCACCGGGAGAGTGTGCCGCTGATCGAGCTCTGCAAGATGCTGGAGAAGTCGCACCCGGTGCGCGTGCCCGGCACGGCCGTGTTCCTGACCTCCGACCCGGAGATCGCACCGAGCGCGCTGATGCACAACCTCAAGCACAACACGGTTCTGCACAGCAAGAACGTGGTGCTGACGGTGAAGGTGGCCACCGCGCCGCGCGTGCCGGAGAACGAACGGATCAAGATCGATCCGCTCAACGAGGACTTCACGCGGGTGACGTTGACCTTCGGCTACATGGAGACGCCGAACGTGCCGAAGGCGCTGGGGCTCGGCCGCAAGCTGGGGCTGAAGTTCGACATCATGTCGACCTCCTTCTTCCTCAACCGCCGCTCGTTCCGCGCGTCGCCGCAGTCGGGCATGCCGATATGGCAGGACCGCCTGTTCATCGCCCTCACCCGCATGGCCGCCAACGCCACCGACTTCTACCGCATCCCGTCCAACCGCGTGGTGGAGCTGGGGCAGCAGTTCACGGTGTGACTGTTCTTGACGTGTTCCGTCTGAAGGCGCAGTCTTTCGACAATGGGCGGGCTGCACGTCGTCGTGGAAACCGACTGGTTTCTGACGGACTGTCGAAGTACAGGCATGGATGACGGTGAACGGACGCGCATCGTCCTTGCCTATGCTGCAGAACCTGATCTCGGTGATGAAATCCGCGGGACAGGCGGACTTCGAAAAGCGCGGTTTGCGCGCCCCGGTACCGGCAAGCGAGGCGGCTACCGCGTGCTGTCTGCCTACATCGGCCCCAACTCGCCGGTTTACCTCATGGCGGTGTTGAAGAAGACCGAAAGGGCCAACTTCACCGCAGCCGAAACGGCCTCACTTTCCAGGCTGGTCGCCGCGCTAAAGGCCGAAGCGAGGACACGATGAAGGACAGGAGCCTATTCGACCGCGTTACCGCCGGCCTGGAGCAGGCTATCGCACATCAGCGCGGGGATGCTGTCGGAGCTCTGGCAGCGTTCGTCCCGGCGGACGCCGACGTCCGGGCGGTCCGCGCTCGGATCGGCCTGACGGAAGAACAGTTCGCGGCAAAGATGCAGGTTTCCCTGGCGACGCTGAGGGACTGGGAACAGGGCCGGCTTGTTCCGGACGGGCCGGCGAGGGTGCTGCTTGCCCTGCTCGACCGCAATCCAAGAATCGTCGAGGAAACCCTGGGCAACGTGGCCTGAGGGTTCCCCCTTGCCTTTCCGGTCGGGGTCCGGCATCACGCGCGGGCCATGCTGACGATTTCCGATCTCACCTTTCGCATCGGGGGGCGCGTGCTCCTGGAGAAGGCTTCCGTCGTGATCCACGACGGGGCGAAGGTCGGGCTCGTCGGGCGGAACGGGACGGGCAAGACGACGCTGTTCTCGCTGATCGCGGGCGAGCTTTCGGCCGAGAGCGGCACGATCGAGATGAAGCGGGCCGCCAAGCTGGGGCGGGTGGCGCAGGAGGCGCCGGGAACGGCGCAGAGCCTGATCGATTTCGTGCTCGCCGCCGACACCGAACGGGTGGCGTTGCTGGCTGAGGCGGAGACGGCGACGGATCCGCACCGGATCGCGGAGATCCAGGTGCGGCTCGCCGACATCCACGCCCACAGCGCGGAAGCGCGGGCGGCGACCATCCTCGCCGGCCTCGGCTTCGATGCGGCGGACCAGTTGCGGCCTTGCGCGGACTTCTCCGGTGGCTGGCGGATGCGGGTGGCGCTCGCCGCCGTGCTGTTCGCCGAGCCGGACCTGCTGCTCCTCGACGAGCCGACCAACTACCTGGATCTGGAAGGGACGCTCTGGCTGCAGGCCTACGTGCAGAAGTATCCGCACACGGTGCTGCTGATCAGCCACGACCGCGACCTCCTGGACACCGCCGTCGACCACATTTGCCACCTGGACCAGCAGCGGCTGACGCTGTGGCGCGGTGGCTATTCGTCGTTCGCCCGGCAGCGGCGGGAGAAGATGCTGCTGCAGGAGAAGGCGCGCGAGAAGTCGGAAGCGCGGCGCAAGCACCTGCAGGCCTTCGTCGACCGGTTCAAGGCCAAGGCGTCCAAGGCGCGGCAGGCGCAGAGCCGCGTCAAGATGCTGGAGCGGATGGAGACGATCGAGGCGGTGGTGGAGGAGAACGTGACGCCGATCACGTTCCCCAACCCGAAGGCGCGGATCGCGCCGCCGGTGCTCGCCTTCGAGAAGGTGACGATCGGCTATGACCGGGCGAAGCCGGTGCTGAAGAACCTGACGCTGCGGGTCGACGACGACGACCGCATCGCGCTGCTCGGCAAGAACGGCAACGGCAAGTCGACGCTCGCCAAGCTGATCTCCGGGCGGCTGGAGCCGTTCGAAGGGCGGGTGACGAAGGCGTCCAAGCTGGAGATCGCCTATTTCGCGCAGCACCAGCTGGACGAGCTTCGGCCGGACGAGAGCGCGGTGGAGCACGTTCGCCGGCTGATGGTGACCGAGCCGGAGGCCAAGGTGCGCTCGCGCGTGGCGCGGATGGGGCTGGAGACGTCCAAGATGGACACGCCGGCAAGGGAGCTTTCGGGCGGCGAGAAGGCGCGGCTTCTGCTGGGGCTTGCCACCTTCCACGCGCCCAACCTGATCATCCTGGACGAGCCGACCAACCACCTGGATATCGACAGCCGCGAGAGCCTGATCGAGGCGTTGAACACCTTCGAGGGCGCGGTGATCCTGATCAGCCACGACCGGCATCTCGTCGAGGCGACGGCGGACCGGCTGTGGCTGGTGGCCGACGGCGCGGTGACGCCGTTCGACGGCGACATGGACGACTACCGCCGCTACGTGCTGTCCGGGCCCGCCGTGGAGCGGCGCGACGGCAACGGGGCCGACAAGGTCACCAACGCGGACCGGCGGCGGCAGGCGGCCGAGCGGCGCGCGCAACTGGCGCCGCTGCGCAAGAAGATCCAGGCGGTGGAGAGCCGCATCGAGGCCCTCAAGAAGACGCTGAAGGGGCTGGACGACCAGTTGGCCGACCCTGCCCTGTTCACCCGCGACCCAGCCAAGGGCGCCCGGCTCTCCAAGGACCGTGCCGATACCCAGGGGGCGATCGACGCGGCCGAGGAAGAGTGGCTGGAGCTTTCCGGCGACTACGAAGCCGCGGAGCTGGAATCGACGGGCTGACAGGCCCGCCGCCGGCCCGATCTCAGTACCATTCGTACCAGCGGCGCGGACGCCCGCCCGCCCAATACGGAATATGGCGGCGAGCGCGATCGGCTTCGTCCGCCGCAGCTTGCGCCGCTTCGGCCGCCGAGTCGCGGCCGTAGGCGCCGGCACGGTTCAGGGCGCGCCCGGCGACGTCGCCGAGCCGGCTTGCCGCAGCGCCCGCATAACCGCCGACGCGGCTTGCCGCATCCCCCGCGTAACCACCGACTCGATAGGCTGCATCCCCGGCATAGCCGCCCAGGCGGCTGGCGGTGTCACCGGCATAGACGCCCGCCTCGTGGGCGACCTCGCGGCTACGCTCGGCATAGGTGGGCCGGTGCGGCGCGAACCAGGACCGGTGGGTCCGACTTGGCGTGGCGAGGGCGCTCAGGCGATGTCCAGCGTCGCTGGCGACGCGTCCCGCGCCGTGGGTCCAGTCACCCAGGGTGTCGGCCGCCCTGCCCGCCCAGTGACCGAGCGCGCTGTCGGAGACCCAGCCGCGCCAGCCGTGGTGACGTTCCTGCCAGGGCCAGCGGCCCGTCCGGGAGTGCTGGACGAGGCAGTAGCCGGCGCCAAGGGCGACGGCGGCGATCAGCATGGCGGCGCCGGGGCGGAGCTTCAGGGCCGTGTAGAGCGACAGTTCGCGCCCACCGAGGCCGCTGAGGCCGCGTTCCGAGCCGTCGCGCTTGGGGCCGTCGAGGTTGTCGCGAACGTCGTCGGCACCGGAATTCGGCCGATCCTGCGTCTGCTGGCCGGACCAGAAGGTGGACTGCACGGTGTCGAAGAGCATCGGGAAGGTGCGGCGCAGGACGACCATCGCCTTGCCGGCCCCGCCGACGTACATCTCGCGGCGCGGGTTTTCGGCGCAGTAGAGGATCGCGCGGGCGACAAGCTCGGGCGCGTAGCGCGGCGGCGGGGTCTTCGGCTCGCGGTCCAGATAGTTGCGGGCGTGGTCGACGTAGGGCGTATCGATCGACGTGGGCTTGATCAGGCTCACCGAGATCGGGAACTCCTCCGCGTCGATGTCCATGCGCAGCGCGTCGGTGAAGCCCTTCAGCGCGTGCTTGGAGGCGACGTAGGGGCCCTGCAGCGGCACCGCGATCTCGGAGAGGACGCTGCCGATGTTGATGATCGCGCCGCCTCGGTCTTTCAGGTGGCGGACGGCCTCCAGCGTGCCATAGACGACGCCCCAGTAGTTGGTTTCGAAGAGCTGACGGTGGTCGGCGAGCGGGACCTCGTCGAGGAAGCCGTAGATGGCGACGGCGGCGGCGTTCACCCAGGTGTCGAAGCCGCCGAAGCGCTCGATGGCGAGTTCGGCGATCTTGTGGACGTCCTCTTCCTTGCTCACGTCCGCCATGATGAACTCAACGGGGGTCCCGTCCATGCGCAGTTCTTCGGCGATGGCGGCCAGCGCCTCGCCGTTGCGAGCGGCGAGCACGAGAGCGGCGCCGCGGCGGGCCGCCATGCGGGCGGTGACGAGACCGATGCCGCTGGACGCGCCGGTGATCACGATGACCTGGTCCCGGACAGGGCGAAGGCGGATACGACCGAACATGGGTGGATTCTCCAAGGGTATGCGGGCGCGGCGCGCCGATAGCGATGGTTCGGGAGGGAAAGACCGAGGGGGCGGGGTTTGTTCCGGGCGGGCCGGGTCACCTTTCGGTCCGGCCAAGATGACGCTGCGGACTTGAAAAGCCAGGCGATGGCCCGCACGGTCGATTTCTCACCCCTCGGCGGAGTCGCAGCGCCTTGAGCAGCTTCACCACCCTCGATCTCATCGCCGTCGGCTGGTTCCTCGGTGTCTGGCTGTTCCTGTCCTGGCTGACCGAGTTCAGCCCGTTCCGGACGTTCTCGCTCACCTTTTCGATGAACGGCGCGCGGCGGGACTGGATCGAGCGGATGGCGGAGCGGGAGCTCCGGATGATCGACACGTCGATCATGGCGGGCCTGCAGAACGGCACGGCCTTCTTCGCCTCCACCTCGTTGCTGGCGATCGGCGGCTGCTTCGCCCTGCTCAACTCCACCGACCGGGTGATCGAGGTGTTCCAGGAACTGCCCTACGTGGTGGCGGTCAGCCGAGGCATCTACGAGGCCAAGGTGCTGGGGCTGATCGTCATCTACGCCTACGCTTTCTTCAAGTTCGGCTGGGCCTACCGGGTGTTCAACTACGCCTCGATCCTGATCGGGGCGGTGCCGATGCGCGACAAGGCGGGAACGGCGGAGATGCGGCGCGCGGTGGACCGGGCGGCGACGATGACCGTGCTCGCGGGGCGGCACTTCAACCGGGGCCTCCGGGCCTTCTTCATGTCGATCGGCTATCTCGGCTGGTTCCTGGGGCCGGTTCCCCTTGTGGCGGGCGCGAGCTTCGTGTTCATCGTGCTGATCCGGCGCCAGTTCTTCTCCGATTCCCGCGCCGCAGTGACAGAGCCGCAAGAATGATCGATCCCAAGCGCGTCAAGGCCGCGGAGCTCCGCGAGAAGATTCTCGAGCTCGCGGAGGCGCGCAGCGCCACCGGCGGCAAGGTGGACCCGATGGAGGTCGCCGTGGCGATCGCCGGCAAGGACGAGAAGTTGTGGCGGCGGCTGATGAAGCCGATCAAGGATGAAGTGTCTCGGCTGGCGCTCGACGGGGCGATCGTGGTGGTGCGCAAGAAGAAGGCGGTGGATCCCAAGCGGATCCGCGGCCTCTACCGCTTCCGCAAGCTGGCCGCCGGCGAGGAGCCGCCGGTGTTCGAGGATGGCGGCGACGACGATCTCGGCGATGATCCGGATGACCTCGACGATCTCGATCTCCTCGACGGAAGCGACGAGGACGACGACGAGGACTGATCAGGGCTCGGGGAAGAGCGCGTCCGTGTAGCCCATGAAGCGGTAGGCGGCGAGGCCGAGCCATTCGCGGACGGCGATATCTGCGATGAACAGCCCCTCGCTGGCATACTGCCTGCCCATCACCTTGAGCGCGCCGACCGTCCGGAAATCCACGGGATAGGCGGTGATCCCCGGCCAGCCCGCGGCGCGGAAGACGCCGACGGATCGGGGCATGTGGAAGGCGGAGGTGACCAGCAACCAGCGCTCGCCCGGCTGCGGCTGGACGAGATCGTAGCTGAACGCGGCGTTCTCGCGGGTGTTGCGCGACTTGTCCTCCAGGATCAGCCGGTCGCGCGGTAGGCCCATCGCGGCAAACACCTTGTCCGCCACCCAGGCCTCCGAAGGCTCGTCCATGAGGACAGCTGCCGATCCGCCGGTGAAGACGATCCTGGCGTTCGGGTAGCGGCGAGCGAGGCCGGCGACGAGCAGCAGCCGTTCGGCCCCGTCCAGCATCTGCGGCTGGTCGCGCCACTTGGCGGTGCCGACGGTGTCCACGGTCCCGCCGAGGACGATGATGCCGGTCGGGGGCTCGGGCAAGGTCTCCACGATGGGGAAACGCTTCTCCAGCGGCTCCATCAGCACGGTGGAGAGCGGCGTCCAGGCCAGCGCGACGAGGGCCACGAAGGCCGTCCAGAACAGCACCGGCCCGGTCCGGCGGCGGCCGAAGCGCGGGGCGGCCAGCCCTGCGATCATCATCAGGATGATCAGGTTCGATGGACGCAGGACCAGGAAGGCGAGCTTCGAGAGAACGAAGAACATGGCTTCATGGGGTTCGGGCAGGCGGCCGTTCGGCTGCCGCCGCGCGCACGGTCACTCGGGCGAGAGAACGCGGCCGGGCACGTTGCCGACCTTGCCCTCGTAGGACACCTCGCACCAGCGCTCGTCGAGGAGCTTCAGCTGCTCCTTGCGCGAGCCGAACTGCCAGGCGCCGAAGGGGATTTCCTTGCGGCACCACCGCAGCACGATGCCGGACGCGCCGGCCGGCAGCGAGCCGACCTTGGCGGCCTTCTCCGACATGTCGGCGTAGAGCGGCGCGGCGCCGTCGGCGCGCAAGGTGTAGGTGATGTCGTAGGGGCTGGGTGCGACGGCCCCGGCCGCGGTTGCCAACACCAGGGCGACGGCAAGCGCCGGTCCCCCGACCGACAGACGCATCATGGCAGGTCCCCCACCTGTTCGATCGCGGCGAACGGGCGCCCCTCGAGGGCGCCC
The DNA here is from genome assembly GCF_013839445.1 of Chthonobacter albigriseus. Lineage (GTDB taxonomy): Bacteria > Pseudomonadota > Alphaproteobacteria > Rhizobiales > Pleomorphomonadaceae > Chthonobacter > Chthonobacter albigriseus. The sequence continues at coordinate 140,774 of NZ_JACDIT010000002.1, forward strand.
GCGCCGGTGCTCAGCTCTTGATCTCGTTGGCCGACGAGACGATGTGGCCGGCGAGGCCGTAGTCGATGGCTTCTTCCGCACTCATCCAGTAGTCGCGGTCGGTGTCCTTCTCGATGCGCTCGATGGGCTGGCCGGTCGCGTTGGAGAAGATCCGGTTCAGGCGGTCGCGCATCTTGAGGATCTCGCGCGCCTGGATCTCGATGTCGGTGGCCATGCCGCCGGTGCCGCCGGACGGTTGATGAAGCAGGAAGCGGGTGTTCGGCGTGCAGAAGCGACGCTCCTTGGGCACCGACACGAAGATCAGCGCGCCGGCGCTCGCCACCCAGCCGGTGCCGAGAATGTTCACCGGGGCGGGCACGAAGCGGATCATGTCGTGGATCATGTCGCCGCTCTCGACGTGGCCGCCGGGCGAGGAGACGATCACGGTGATCGGATCGGTGTGGCTGGCCTCGGCGAGGGCGAGCAGGCGCGCGGTCACGTCGCGGGCCAGTTCCTGCTGGATCGGGCCGGTGATCAGGACGGTGCGCGACTTGAAGAGATACTTGTCGACCTGCGGGGCGGCAGCAGCGTCCTTGGCCTTTTCGTCCTTCTCGTCCTCATCGTCCAGACGAGCCTTCCAGCGGGAAGCGGTATCCTTGGAGATCATGGGCACCTTCTTTAGGTGTTCGAGCCTGATCCGGAGCCAGCCGGATCCCAAATCAGCGAAGTGGTCTGTCCCTGTGGTAGCGCATGTAAGACGCGGGCGGCAACCCGGCCAGACCCCCGTGTCCTTCCTGACATGATGATCGTGAAGATGAGGTATGCGGGCGGGCCCCGGGCTGGTGCCGCTTGTTGACCGGCGGGACGCGCCGGTGCAGTTTCCCCACCCCGACCACAGGTGCGACCAAGCCATGACCCTCGACGACATTTTCCAGGTGATCGAACGGGTGGGGGCGGAGGGTCCGCTCGTCCAGAACATCACCAACTACGTGGTGATGAACAACACGGCCAACGCATTGCTCGCCTTCGGCGCCTCGCCGGCCATGGTACACGCCGCCGACGAGGTGGAGGACTTCGCGGCGATTTCGTCGGCCGTGGTCATCAACATCGGCACGCTTTCCAGCGAGTGGGTCGCCTCGATGCGGCTCGCCGCGCTTACGGCCGGGCGACTCGGCAAGCCGTGGGTGCTGGACCCGGTGGGCGCCGGCGCGACGCGCTACCGCACGCGGGCGGCGGCCGACCTGCTGGCGCTGAAGCCGACGGTGGTGCGCGGCAACGCAAGCGAGGTGCTGGCGATCGCCGGCTTCTCCCCCAGCGGGCCGAAGGGGGTCGACAGCGTCCATGCGGCGCACGAGGCCGCCGGGCCGGCACGCGCCTTCGCCAGCGCGCACGGGACGGTGGTCGCCGTCACCGGCGCGACGGACGTGGTGACCGACGGAACCCGCACCGTGCTGATCGAGAGCGGGCATCCGCTGATGGCGCGCGTCACCGGGCTCGGCTGTACGGCGACGGCGCTGGTCGGCGCCTGCCTTGCCGTAGAGGGCGACGCGGTGCTCGCCACCGCCGCAGCGCTGGCGGCGCTCGGGGCGGCGGGCAAGGCCGCGGCCGAGGTGGCGGGCGGACCAGGCAGCCTGCAGGTGGCGCTGCTCGACATGCTCTACGGCCTGGACTTCGAGACGCTGAAGACCCACGCGGCGGTGCGGCTCGCCTGATGACCCGGCGGGCGTTCGACCTCTCGCTCTACTTCGTGACGGACCACCGGCTCGCCCTGCCCCGGCTTCTTGAGGTGACGGCAGCGGCCATCCGCGGCGGCGTGACGCTGGTCCAGCTTCGCAATCCGGATCTCGGCGGGCGGGACCTGCTCGACCACGCGCTGGCGCTGAAAGCTTTGCTTGCGCCCACCGGCGTGCCCCTGATCGTCAACGACCGGGTGGACGTCGCGCATGCGGCCGGCGCCGCCGGCGTCCATGTCGGCCAGTCCGACCTGCCGGCCGCCGCGGCGCGCGCGATACTCGGGCCGGAGGCGATCGTGGGGCTCTCGATCACGGAGGCGGGCCAGTTGGCGGCGGTGGATGCCGACGCTGTCGACTACCTCGGCGTCGGACCGGTGTTCGCCACCGCCACCAAGGGGGACGCCGCCCCGGCGCTGGGGCTGGCCGGGCTGGCTGCGATCGTTGCGGCCGCGCAGTTGCCCTCGGTCGCGATTGGCGGCATCGACGCGAGCAACGCCGCGGCTGTTCGGGGCACCGGAGTCGGCGGGCTGTCGGTCGTGAGCGCGATCTCGATGGCGGCTGATGCGGAGGCGGCAGCGCGGGGGTTGAGGGGCTAAACTCGATCGAGACCGGGCCGGAAGCCGTGATGCCACTTCAGAACCGCGTCACACCGTTTGGTGAGTTCGAAGCGACGAGCGCGCGCGGTACTCTCATGGGTAACCGGGGAATTCTCCATGACGATCAGCAGCGACTCGGCCGTGCGCGATGGAAACACAAGCATTGGGTTGCTTGCGCCTTGTCATTCAAGGGTCGCAAGCGACCGCTGATGGCACCGCACGCCTATACCGAGCTCTTCTTCTGCGACGAAGCGGTGTCGCTCGCTGCTGGGCACCGACCATGCTCCGAATGCAGGAAGGCAAACTACGAACGGTTCGTCACCGCCTGGCGAAAGGCGAACGGCGATTTGGACGGTCGGACACCACGGGCGGGTGAAATCGACACTGTTTTACACAAGGACAGGCTGACGCCCGAGCGCCGGAAGGCGACCTCCGAGTCCGCCCTTGGCCTTCTTCCTCCCGGAACCTTCATCGCGCTCCCGGACGAGCCATCATCGGCTTGGCTCGTCGGGGAAGGCGCCATCCAGGCCTGGTCGCATGCTGGATATGGCGAAGTTCGCATCACGTCCGGAACGGAAATGGTGACGTGCCTCACTCCAGCGAGCACGGTCCGGGCCCTGGCCGCTGGTTATCGCCCCGCCCTGCATCCTACGGCGCGAGTGATCCGCTGACGAACGCCTGCCAGTCGGCGCGGGAGCCGTAGAAGACGTTGCGGTCGACGTCGCCGCGGATGCCGGCGACGCGGCCGGTGGCGGTGTGCTGCCAGAAGTGCCACTTGCGGGCGCCGTAGCGGACCGTGGGGTGGCCGGCGACGCTGCGGACCCAGATATGGTAGTCGGAGAAGGCGCCCTGCAGGCGGTCGCGGTGGAAGTCGACGGTGGTGTAGATCACCGGCCGCTTGCCGTAGTGCTTCTCGACGGCGGTCAGCCAGGTGCGCATGTCGCGGTGGATCGTGTCGCGATCGGGCTGCAGGCGGCAGGTGGGCGACTGGTGGTTCCACTCCATGTCGAGCACGGGCGGCAGCGCGTCCGGGTCGGCGGGCACGTTGGCAATGAACCAGGCGACCTGATCCTCCACCGGGCGGCAGAAGTAGTAGAAGTGGTAGGCGCCGCGCGCCAGGCCCGCGGCCTTTGCGGCGGCGAAGTTCTCGTGGAAGCGGTCGTCGACGCGGTCGCCGCCCTCCGTCGCCTTGATCCAGGCGAAGGTCTTTCCCGCGGTGCGGACAGCCGGCCAGTCAATGGTCTCCTGGTACTTGGAGACGTCGATGCCCTGGACGGGAAAAGCCTCCGGACCCGACGATTCGAACTCCAGCGCCGAGCAGCCGGCGAGGACCGCCAACCCTGCGAGCGCCGCGCATCCGAGCAGCCAGCGGCGGGTGGCGGCGATCATTTCATCAGGATCCATGTGGCGAGACCCAGGAAAGCGAAGAAGCCGACGGTGTCGGTAACCATGGTCACGAAAACGCCGGAGGCGACGGCGGGATCCACGTCGAAGCGGTCGAGAGCGAGCGGGATCAGGATGCCGGCGAGCGCGGCGGCCAGAAGATTGATGATGAGCGCGCTGCCCATCACGGCCCCCAACATGGGATCCTGGAACCAGAGCGCGGCGACGAGGCCGACGATGACGGCGAAGCTCGCGCCATTGAGGAGGCCGACCAGCACCTCGCGGCCGATGATCCGCCAGGCGTTGTTGCTGTCGAGGTCGCGGGTGGCGATGGCGCGGACGGCCACCGTCATGGTCTGCGTGCCGGCGTTGCCACCCATGGAGGCGACGATCGGCATTAGCACGGCGAGCGCCACCATCTGTTCGATGCTTGCGCCGAAGATGCCGATGATCGACGAGGCGAGCATCGCGGTGCCGAGGTTCACCACCAGCCAGAGCCAGCGGGTGCGGACGGCGTAGAGCACGCTGTCGGAAATCTCCTCGTCGCCGACGCCGGCCATGGCGCGGATGTCCTCCTCGGCCTCGGCCTGGATGACGTCGAGGATGTCGTCGACGGTGATGACGCCGACCAGCCGCTCGCCCTCGTCGACAACGGCCGCCGAGATGAGGTTGTAGCGCTCGAACAGCCGTGCGACCTCCTCCTGGTCCTCCGTGGCGGAGACCAGGTGGCGGTTCTCGTGCATGATCTCGTTGATGCGCGTCGGACGGGCGGCGCGCAGGATCCGGTTCAGCGACACCGATCCGAGCAGGCGGAAGCCGGGGTCGATGACGTAGATCTCGAAGAACTCTTCCGGCAGGTCGTCCTGGTCGCGCAGGTAGTCGATAGTCTGGCCCACGGTCCAGAAGGGCGGGACGGCGATGAAATCCGTCTGCATCCGCCGGCCGGCGGTCTCCTCCGGGTAGTCCAGGCTGCGCTGCAGGGCGAGCCGGTCCGGAAAGGGGAGCTGCGAAAGAATCTCGGCTTTGTCGGCCTCGTCCAGATCCTCCAGCAGGTAGACGGCGTCGTCGGAGTCCATCTCGCGGACGCCTTCCACGACGGTCGCGGTGGGCAGTTCCTCCAGGATCTGGACGCGGATGGTCTCGTCGACCTCGGTCAGCGCGGTGAAGTCGAACTCGGCGCCGAAGAGGCGCACGAAGGGCGCGCGGTCCTCCGCATGCATCGCCTCGATGAGGTCGCCCATGTCGGATTCGTGGAGGTCGCCGGCGAGCGCACGCACGCGGTCGGCGTCACCGGCCTCGACGGCTTCGGTGACGGCGGCGACAAAGTCGTAGGAGAGGTCGCCATCCTCGTCGCGAAGAGGCGGCGCCGCGGGCTCGACGTTGTCATCGGGCGCGATGGGCTCGTTGTCGGCCATGGCGTCTCCCGCGGTTCCAGAGAGGCTGCTGCGGCGAGAGCTTTAGCCCGTCGATAGCGTTCGGACCAATGGTTTTTTCAGCGCAGCAAAGGTTTGCCGGATGGTATGTCACCGCATTGTTTCAGCCGTGCGAAGGCAGCCCGGCCGCGCCGCAGCGCGGTCACGTCCTCCGGCCGGCGGGCACAAAAAAACCCCGGACCAGCCGGGGCTCTTTGCCTTGGCTCCAAGGAGCCGACGAATGGTGCGGTCGAGAAGACTCGAACTTCCACGGGTTGCCCCACAGCGACCTCAACGCTGCGCGTCTACCAATTCCGCCACGACCGCAATTCGTGGATGGTGCCGCCGCCTCCGCGTCGGCGCCGGCTTACTAGCAAACCCCTTCCCCCCGCACAAGGGGGTTTAGGCTGCCATCCCCCGGTCAGAACTTCTTGACGTTCGGCGCGATGCGCGCAGCCGGATTGCGGAACAGCACCTCGGTGATGGAGATGCCGATCTTCTCGCCGTTCAGCACCACCTGCCCGCGCGCCACGGGGATGTCGTTGGCGAGGATCTCCACGTCCTCGTCGGCCTGGGTGTCGAGTTCGATGACGGCGCCGCGGCCCATGCGCAGCAGCTGGTGGATGGGCATGCTCTGGCCGCCGAGAACAACCGATATCTCGACGTGGATCTTCTCGAAGGTCGACATCGCGTCCGATCAAGCTGAAGACAGACGTGGCAAAGAATCATGCCCCGGAAAGGCCGCCCGCAAGATGCCGGAACCAGCCTCGGCGGCATGATCCCGGCGTTATGGTTAGCAAAGGGTTAACGACGAACGATCGCCGCATGCGGACGGCCGGTTCGACGCCGATCCGTCTCCGCTCCCCCATCGACGAAGCGCCGGAATGGGCGTATCCGGTTGCCCGACCGATCATACCTGTCCAGGATTCCGGCGACGATGACCAGCCAGCGCGATGCGCTCGACACGCGGTTCCTTCCGTTCGCTGGGTCCGCCCCCGTGGAGTGGGTGGTGGAGCCGGACCTGACGGACTATGCGGCCGCCGTCGCGGAGATGGACGCGCGTGTGGCGGCGATCGCGGACGGCCAGGCACCGGAGCGGGTGTGGCTGGTGGAGCACCCTCCCCTCTACACGGCGGGCACCAGCGCCGATCCGGCCGACCTCATCGAGCCGGACCGCTTTCCGGTGTTCGCAACCGGGCGCGGCGGCCAGTACACCTACCACGGGCCCGGCCAGCGGGTGGCCTATGTGATGCTGGACCTGAAACGCCGGCGGCAGGACGTGCGGGCTTTCGTGGCGGCGCTGGAGGCCTGGATCATCGCCACACTGGGCGCGTTCAACGTGCGTGGCGAACGGCGGGAGGACCGGGTCGGTGTCTGGGTGCGGCGGCCGGACCGCGGCATCGGGGCGGAGGACAAGATCGCCGCCATCGGCATCCGCGTCCGCCGCTGGGTGACGTTCCACGGCATCAGCCTCAACGTGGAGCCGGACCTCTCGCACTTTTCAGGCATCGTGCCCTGCGGGGTGACGGAGCACGGCGTCACCAGCCTCGTCGACCTCGGCCTGCCCGTCACCATGGAAGACGCCGACGTGGCCCTCCGGCGGGCGTTCGAGGGGGTGTTCGGGGCAACGGTGAACGGGTGAGTCGTCCGCGAACCGACGAGGTCGCGTTGACAGAAGGCTGCGTCTCCCTGATCGTCTACCGGCCATGAGCGACGACAAGATCAAAGGCCCCGCGTCCTACTTTCCTTCCATCGAGAAGAAATACGGGCGCCCGATTTCCCATTGGAAGGCGTTGGTGCGTGCAGCGCTCCCCGCCAAGCACATGGAACTTGTCGCGCTTCTGAAGGACCAGCATGGGATGGGGCACGGCCACGCCAATGCGATCGTCGCTCATACGCTTGCCGAAGACGGTTGTTGAGCCGGATCTGTCCAGGACCGATCGATTGCGGATCCGTCTCAGGCCGGGTCGCTTCCTAGACCGTCGGGCGAACCTCGAAGGGACCGGTCGGCATCTCCGGTTCGGCCACGATCTCGATCTCCTTGACGCGCGCCGCAGCCGGGCCCGAGCGGCAGGCCGCCAGCATGGCGTCGACGGCCTCCGCGGACCCGCCGAACACCGCCTCGACCGCGCCAGACCGCCGGTTGCGCACCCAGCCGGATAGGCCGAGTTGTCGCGCCTTCCACTCGGTCCAGGCACGATAGCCGACCCCCTGAACGCGCCCCGAGATCAAAACGTGGAGGGTTGACTCCTGGGCATTTTTATCGATCATTTCCGCTATCTCTGATTTTTTATCGTCGGCACTACAGTCATGTTCATAGTGGCGCAGCCGGATCTTTTCTCTTCGATTGCGGAGAGAGGGATGGGGTATCATCTCGCCTACAATCCCAGAAATCCAGGCGTCCCCCACATCGTCTGCAATCATGTTCTGGCCTTGAGCATGATCGAGCTTGCTCGGGTTCTGGCGGGCGATACCGAACTCATCGGCGAGATACGTCAGTCGATCAGGCGCGATGACGACGGATCGGCTCAGCAACTCGCGGAGGCTGCGTTTCTACCGCTGACGAACGTCGACACGGCTGCAGAGTTGGAAAGCGGGGCATTGCGGCGCAATGCGGTTCTGGCGCACGGACGCGTGCACGGATCTCCGAGTTTCTCCCGCACGACGGCAGCGAGCCATAGTTTCGTCAGGTACAGCATGTACCGGAACGACCGCCGCCTCTCGCCGTTCGGCTTTATTGCCGGGACCTATGCGACCACGATCGCCGACGCGCAGATGGTCACCTGCGCATTCGCGGCGGTGGGCCGTTACGCCCTGCCGTCGATCGCACCACCAGTTCATGTTTTTGTAGATACTGCTCCGGCAAACTTGGCGCTGCAGGTCGGAACCGTCGCCCCCGCGAACGGGCAGGCCGGCGGCGGTACAGAAGTGTTGTTTCCCACAGGTACCGGTTCAGGTAGATTGCCCAGTCATCATATGGTCGACGAGTTCTAGATGGCCGTTCAGCTCCCCGACCCGCTCGTGCGCAAACTAATCGCCCTTCCGGAAACCGGAATGGGTTATCAGCTTGTCGATCTGAGCCTCGCCGATGGTCGAGTGGTCAGGCGCGTCCAGGTGCTGAACTCGGAACTGGCGCTGATCCCGGACGACTTCGGGACGGTCGATCCCGCTTCCGTCCGGGACGTGAGCCTTTCGCCCCGCCAGTAGCTCACGCGAATTCCAGGATCACGGCGTCGACGGCCAGGCTGTCGCCGGGCTTGGCCTTGATGGCGGAGACGGTGCCGTCGCGTTCGGCGCGGAGCACGTTCTCCATCTTCATGGCCTCGACGACGGCGAGGGTTTCGCCGGCCTTGACCTCCTGCCCCTCCGCCACGGCGATCGAGACGACGAGGCCGGGCATCGGGCAGAGCAGGTACTTGGACATATCAGGCGCCTGCTTGACGGGCATCAGCGCGTCGAGGGCGGCCACGGACGGCAGCATGGCGCGGGCGTAGACCGAGACGCCGCGCCAGGCGAGCGTGGCGCCACCGGCCGCCGGACGGGTCTGCACGGCCACTTCCTGCGAGCCCACCTGCCCCACCCAGACGCCATCGCCGGGGCGCCAGTCGGAGGACACGGTGAGCTTGCGGCCGCCGACCACAACGTCGATCTCCAACGGCACGGCCGGGTAACCCTCGGGCACGGAGAGCTCGACCTGCTCGCGGTCGAGGCGGACGACCCAGTCGCGCTGCCAGCGGCCGGAGTGCGGCTTGAGCCGGCCACTGTGGTGGTCGAGCCGCTCCTTGCGCACGAGCTCCATGGCCAGCGCCGCGACGGAAAGCACCGTGCGGGCCTCGTCGTCGAGGCCGCGGCCACCGAAGCCGTCGGGATACTCCTCGGCGATGAAGCCGGTGGAGAGGCGTGCCTCACGCCAGCGCGGGTGCTGCATCAGGGCGGTCAGGAACGGGATGTTCGGCTGGATGCCGTCGATGACGAAGGCGTCGAGCGCCTTGGCCTGGGCGTCGATCGCCTCCAGACGGGTCGGGGCGTGGGTGACCAGCTTGGCGATCATCGGGTCGTAGAACATCGAGATCTCCGAGCCCTCGGTGACGCCGGTGTCGTTGCGGACCGTGACGCCGTCCTCCCTGCCTTCCGCCGGCGGGCGATACTTCACCAGACGGCCTGTGGACGGCAGGAAGCTGCGGTAGGGATCCTCGGCGTAGACGCGGCTCTCCACGGCCCAGCCGTCGATCTTCACGTCGGCCTGGGTGATGGTCAGCTTCTCGCCGGCGGCGACGCGGATCATCTGCTCGACGAGGTCGATGCCGGTGATCAGCTCGGTGACGGGGTGCTCCACCTGCAGGCGGGTGTTCATCTCGAGGAAGAAGAAGGAGCGGTCCTGGCCGGCGACGAACTCCACCGTGCCGGCGCTGTCGTAGCCGACCGCCTTGGCGAGGGCGACGGACTGCTCGCCCATGGCGCGGCGGGTCGCCTCGTCGAGCAGCGGCGACGGGGCCTCCTCGATGACCTTCTGATTGCGGCGCTGGATCGAGCATTCGCGCTCGTTGAGATAGATGACGTTGCCGTGCTTGTCGCCGAGCAGCTGGATCTCGACGTGGCGCGGGTTGACGATGAACTTCTCGATGAAGACGCGGTCGTCGCCGAAGGACGACGCGGCTTCCGAGCGGGCGCGGGCGAAGCCGTCGGCCACCTCCGACGCGCTCCAGGCGATGCGCATGCCCTTGCCGCCGCCGCCGGCGGAGGCCTTGATCATCACGGGATAGCCGATCTCGGAGGAGACCTTGACCGCGTCCTCCGGCGTCAGGATCACGTCGAGATTGCCGGGAACGGTGGAGACGCCGGCCTTCGCCGCATAGATCTTGGACTGGATCTTGTCGCCCATGGCATCGATCGCGTCCGGGTTCGGCCCGATAAAGACGATGCCCTCGGCGGCGAGCGCCCGCGGGAAGGCCGCGCGCTCGGACAGGAAGCCGTAGCCGGGGTGGACCGCCTCGGCGCCAGTCTGCTTGCAGGCGGCGATTATCTTGTCGATCACCAGGTAGGACTGGGCGGCCTGGGGCGGCCCGATGTGCACCGCCTCGTCGGCCATTTCCACGTGCACGGAGTCGCGGTCGGCATCGGAGAAGACGGCGACCGTCTTGATGCCCATCTTGCGCGCGGTCTTGATCACGCGGCATGCGATCTCGCCGCGGTTGGCGATCAGGATCTTGGAGAACATCTGGGACAGCCCACCCTGGTACGTTTCGCCGGTCTGGTCCGTCTTCTTAGGCAAGGACAGTCACCGTCACAACTCAGCCCTTGGACTGATAGGCGGGGGAGATTGCCGCAGGGGGCAGGCCGCGGCGGCCGCGTGATGAGCCGCGCGGATCGGGGAACGGGCGGAGGACGGCACGGAACCGACGTCAGAGGATGACGACGGAGGCCTGCTGATGCATCGGGACGTAGCCGAGATACCGGTACTTCAGGCCCGTGCTGGCGATGAACTCCTGGAACATCTTGTACTCGTGGCGGCGCCAGCCGACGTAGTTGAAGTACTCGTCGAAAACGATGACCGTGCCGGGGACGATCCGGTCGCGGCAAGCGTCGAAGATCGTCTTGGTCGAGGCGTAGAGGTCGCAGTCGACGTGGAGGACCGAGATCGGCTGCGGATGCCGGTCGAGGAAATCCGGCAGCGTCTTGTTGAACCAGCCGACCACCAGTTCCACGTTGGGCGCCACCTGCGGCAGGGCGGTCTTGAAGGCGCCCTTGCGGTAGTCCGGGCGCCAATCTTCCGGAAGGCCCTCGAAGCTGTCGAAACCGAACACCGGCTCGTCGGTAAGCGAAGCCATGTGGTTGATCGTCTTGCCGGAGAAGACGCCGAACTCCAGGATCATCCCGCCGCTTCGGCGGCGCTGCATGGCGTCGGTCAGGATGTCGAGCGTGGACTGGAATTCGCGCGCGCCGGCCATTTCGGCAACGGCGTAGTTGACGGAATCGACCGCGGCCGCGAGCCGGGCGACCCGCCGCAGGTCGGCGCCATCGTTGGGAGAGCCGAAAAGGCCGAACATTTCGACGATGGCGGCTCGCACGAGACCGGCGACCTCGTCCTTGCGGACGTAGTCGCGATACAGGTCGTGATCGGATTCAGCCCGTTGCGAGTTCTGCATTCCGCCCTCCGCCCGCCGCACGGTGTCGCGCCGGCATGGGGCAATCTCCGATTTCTTCGCGTGATTCGCCACCGAAGAGCGCGCCGCGGCGGTCGGGCGGCCGAACAGGTTATCCGAGGTCCCCTGGTCTACGGCCGCCATTCGATCACTCTCGCGCAGGCCGGAGCCGTTGGCATATGGTGGCCGGCATGACGCGACCGATCATCGTCCTGTTCCTCATCCTCTCCCTCACCCTCGCTTCGGGCAGCCGGGCGGCCGGAACACGATCAGCGGTGGAGGACGCGTTCCGCGTGTGGCTGGCCGAAACCGCAGCGCCGGCCGCGGCTGCGGGGGGCGTGGACGCGGGATTCTTCGCATCCGCGGTCGCAGACCTGACGCTCGACTGGAGCCTGCCGGGCCTGGTGCCGCCCGGCACGGCCGCCGCCGAGGCGGCGCCGGAGTGGCAGGCCGAGTTCCGCTCGCCCGGACGCTATTTCGACGAGAAGCGGCTCGCGGCGCTTGCCCGCGACGGCCGGCGGGAGCTCGCCGGGTCCGCGCGCCTGTTCCGAGAGGTGGAGGCTAAGTTCGGCGTGCCGGCCGCGATCGTGGCGGCCGTCTGGGCCCGGGAATCGGATTTCGGGCGGGCGCCGATCAAGTATGACGCGCTCCGCACCCTGGCCACACAGGCGTTCATGGGGCGGCGCAGCGATATCTACCTCGACGAGTTCGTCGCCCTGCTGCGGGTGATGGCGGAGGACGGGCTGCCCCGATCCCTTTTACGCAGTTCGTGGGCCGGGGCGCTCGGGCAGCCGCAGTTCCTGCCGACGAAGCTGGAAACCCATGCGGTGGACTTCGATGGCGACGGGCGGCGCGACATCTGGCGTTCGGATGCCGACATCGCCGGCTCGATCGCGCATTATCTCCGCGACTTCGGTTGGGTTCCCGGCGTCGGCGTGGCGGTGGAGGTGGCGGTGCCGGCGGGCGTATCCTGCACGCTGGAGGGGCCCGACAAGGGCCGCGGGCTCGGCGATTGGGCGGCGATGGGTGTGACGGCCGCGGACGGGGCTCCGCTTCGGGCCGACGCGCTCGGCAGCGGATCGCCGAAAGGGCATCTCCTGATGCCGGCCGGGCGCAAGGGGCCCGCGTTCCTGGTGTCGGAGAACTTCTATGTCCTCAAGCGCTACAACGAGAGTGACCTCTACGCCCTGTTCATCGGGCATCTCGCAGACCGGATGGGCGATCCCGCGGCCCGGATCGCCGGCCCGTGGCGCGCTGTCGACGGGCTGACGCGGCGGGACGTTCGCGACCTTCAGATCGCCCTGCAGAAGCGCGGCTACGACACCGGCGGGGCGGATGGGCTCGCCGGCTGGCGGACGCGGGTCGCGATCGGGTCGGCGGAGGCGGCGGCCGGGCGGCCCCCCACCTGTTTCCCCGGGCGTGGATTCAGCCTCTGACCCTCTGTCGCGCGGCCGATCAAGACTTTTTCAGGTAGCTCTCGATGCGGGCGTTGTAGGCGTTCGCCTCCTGGACCCGCTCGATCATGCCGGACACCTGGTTGGCCGACGTCATGGTCATTCCGGCGGCGTGGTTGACGCCGCTGATCAGCGAGACGACCTCCTGGGTGGCGGCCTGCTGCTCCTCCATCGCGCTCGCAACCGCAGTGGTGAACTCGCGGATCCTGTTGATGACCTTGGCGACGTCGTCGGATGCGGCGACGGCGGCCTCGGTGTCCTTGACCATGGACAAGATCTGGTTGCGGATCTGCTCGGTCGCCCGTCCGGTCTGCTCGGAGAGCTGCTTGACCTCGGCGGCGACCACGGCGAAGCCGCGGCCCGACTCGCCGGCACGGGCGGCTTCGATCGTGGCGTTCAGCGCCAGCAGCTTGGTCTGTTCGGCGATGGCCTCGATCGTGGCGGTGAACTCGTTGATCTTGCTGCTGTTGGTGGTCAGGCTCTGCATCCGCTCGGTGCAGATCGCCGCTTGCCGTTCGGCGTGCTGCGACACGGTCGCAGTCTCGTTCATCCGGACGTTGATCTCGCGGATCGAAGCGCTCATCTCCTCGGCCGCGGACGAGACGGAGGACGCCTTGACCTGGGCATCCTGAGCGACACCGCTCAGTTCGGAAGACGCCGTTTCCAGGCCATCGGCGACGCTGTTCATGGTCTTGACGATCTGGCCGACGTCATTGGCGATCTTGATGCGGTCCGAGATCACCGACCAGGAGACCATCGGGCCCAGATACTCGCCGTTCTCGCCGGTGATGGCGGAAATGCGCAGTTCCAGGTGCTCCGGCCCGACCTGGATGGTGGCCCTGTGCGGCAGCTTCGGGCTTCGCTCGCCGACGATGCCGCGCTGGACCTCGGGACGCTTGTGGAACACGTCGATGGACGCGCCAAGCATCTGGTCGGCACGGATCGGCAGGTGCGCCTCGATCGCCTTCAGGGTCGTCAGGCTTGCCTCGTTGATGTAGTTGATTTTGAAGGTCTGCGGGTCGCAAGTCATGATGTTGATCGGCGCCTTGTCGATCATCTGCAGCAGGCGCTTGGCCTCCCGGTCTGCCTTCACGCGCTCCGTGGCGATGTTCCAGACGAGCATCGCGTGGGTGTAGCGGCCAGAACCGTCGCGGATCGCTTGGATGTCGAGGTCCAGGATCTCGTCGCCGAGCGTGATACGGGCCTTGTGCGGGAGCCTGCTCGGATCGGAGAGCAGTCGCCTCTGATGGGAGGGGTCCTTGTGGAACACGTCGATCGACGTGCCGATGATGGCTTTCGGATCGACTTTGATCAGGTGCTTGATCCGCTCCAGCATCGTCCGTGACGCGGCGTTGGCGTAGTCGATGATCAGGTCCGACGCCCGACATGTCATGACCGCTGTCGGCAAAACGTCGATCACCGCGCGGAACGTTCCCTGCCCGTTTCTATCGCCAGACATCTTGAAAGGCAGAAAGGTCATCACTTGTTTCCCCCGTTACCTCATCCTGTATTTTTGCCTGTTAAATTGTGATTAATTTCAATGCACTTTTTGCTTATAGATTAACCACACTCTTTGTTAACCCTCATACTAGGGGGTCTGATCCGCCGGATCGGGCGGCGCGTAGACATGCTGATTTTGATAAGGAGTGTCTGATGCAAGCCGATCTGCTCGCGCGTGTGCGCAACCCGAACACCAGCCGAAACGGGGGTGTGGCCGCGCACTTTTCCCATGCTCAGGAGATCTCGACGGGGATCCGGCAGATGGCAGAGCAGTATCGCGTGCTGGTCCAGCGGCTGCAGGCGATGGACCTCCGGTTCGACTGACCGGACACATCCGCTCCGGTCGAACAACGCCGCCGCGGCTCACCGCGGCGGCGTTGTCATGTGCGGGGACGAGAACGCAGAAAGCCCGCCATTGCCGGGAGGCAAGGCGGGCTTCGGGTCACTCGGCGCTGCGGGCCTGTCAGGCGGCCGTGTCGAGCAGCGTCTGGAGCGAGGGGTGGATGTCCGGGCTCTCCTCGCGCAGGAAGAGAAGCAGCGCCCGCTCGTTCTGATGGATCACGCCATCCCGGCCGATGCGATCGGCGAGCCAGCGCACCTCGTCGGCGGTCACCGGGGCGCTGGCGCGCATCTCGGCCTCGACCTCGCGGTTGCGGGCGGCCTGCGGGGTTTCCTCGGGCGCGCGGAAGGAACTCCAGATGCCGCGCAGGCCGTGGGTCAGCAGGCCCGACATGGCATCGCCGAACAAGCCGACGACACCGCCGCTCGGCCGGTCGAGCCATTCCTCGCGGCGCAATGCCTCCTGGCGGGAGGGAACGGTATAGCCGCGGGCGGCCATCAGGAAGTTGGCGACCGCCTTGACGAAGAGATCGGACCAGGACGGATCGTTCGCCGCTTCCTGCGTCCGGTCGTTGAGGTCGAAGAGCACTTCCGCCTCGGCCCGGGAGATGGCGATGCCGCCGTCGCCGCCGAAGGCGAACAGGATGCGGCGCAGGAGTTCTACCTCCGCGGCGCCGATCACGCCGGGTTCCAAGACGCCTTTGGCGATCGGGCCGGCGCCGTCGACCACCGCGGTCGCCACCTGCTTCAGGCAGAAGGCGGACAGCTCCGCGGGCGCCGAGACGCTGGCGTCGAGCACCTTCACCAGCACTTCCAGTTCGCTTTCGGTGCGCACGATGCCGTCGCGGGAGACCGACTTGATCAGCCAATCCGCCATCGATGGGGTGACGTAGCCCTCCGGCCGCGCCTGGTGGACGACGAAGTCGACGACCTGCTCGACGAAGAACTGCGTCCACTCCGGACACTTCTCCGCGCAGCCCTCATCAAGGCAGAAGGCCCACTCGGCCTCCTCAGGCGTGACGATCGCGTTGCCGTAGACGGTGGCGCGGAGCCGGCTCACGTCGGCGGGCGTAATGGTGCCACGCGCGAGGATGGCATTCACCGTCGGAGGCAAGTGGATTTCGTGCATGTGCTCAACCCGGAACTGTCTGAACCGGTGTTGAAGCTACCAAACACGTGTCGACGCCCGCTTAAGGGAAGCGGTAAAGCGACGGCCAGCAACACGCTGACAAATCTCGTAAAATTGTAACTATCGGTGGTCCGGACGTCAGCGCCAGACGGTGACCGGACGGCCGTCGGCAAGGGTGCCCTGGTAGAGGCCGGGGCTCTCCTGCCGGAGCCGGGCGACCGGATTGCGCTGGAAATCGTAGAGCGCGATCTCGTCCGGCGTTGCCGACCACAAGCCGATGCCGGCGAGCGTCCGGTCCGGGCAGTCGCGCGTGCGGGCGTTGAAATCTCCGACCGGGTTTCGGCGCCCGAGTTCGATGGCGCAACTGCGCTCGCCGGTTCGGGCGAGACGCCAGGACCCGAGCAGGGAGGGCGGGGGCTCCAGGGCGATCGGCGCTTGGGAGGCGGAGAGCGTGGCGACGCCGATGCCGACGCCCGCCGAAGCCGGGCCGACGCCGATCGATCCTCCGGCTGCCGTCGCCGAGATTTCGGCCTGGGTCTGGCCCGCGATCACCGTGCCCGTGGTGTCGCTGCGGCCCCAGCCGATGGACTGGCAGCCCGCCAGCAGGAGAACCGCCGTGATTGCGCCGGCTGCCTTGGCCCGATCTCGCATCAATCCCTCACCCAGCCTTCGAGTCGCTGAAGCATGAACACCAGCGCAGCTTTGGAGTTCCCGAAGTGGGATCGCAAGATGTTCGTTGTGCGATTCACCGCGGAACGGGCGAAACACCAAAAATGGGGGTCGTGGCTGGAGGGGTACCACGACCCTCAGTCAGTCCCGGGAGCGGGAGCTGTCTGACGGCCCGTCGGAAAACCGAAAGAGAGGGACGATCGTACTCCCCGAACGGACCACCACTCGTCGGCCAGTCTACACCTTCCCCATCCGAGCGGAAGCAGGCTCGTCCAAGCGTGGCGCGTCATTCGCCGCTTGCCAGCCGAAGGCCGCCGGAATGGTGAACGGACTGTTAAGCGACTGCACGACAATCGCTTTTCTGCACGAGAACGTGATCGCCAATTGAACGCGGGACGCCTTGCCGTTACCCAGATGGGCTTGCAAGCATTGACAGGTCCGAGGGCGATTTGCCCTCCACGGGAGGATTTTCATGAATTCGCGTTTGCTGGCATCCGTGTTCGGTCTGGCCGCCCTGTCGGTCGTTTCCACGATGGCTGTCGCCCAGGAGGATCCCATCAAGGCCCGCGAGGAGCTGATGGAGGAGATCGGCGACCAGATGAAGATTCTCGGCCCGATGGCCCAGGGCAAAGCGGATTACGATGCGGCTAAGGCCGCGGCAGCCCTGGAGAAGATCTCCGCCAACGCGGCCGACTTCCCCAACCATTTCCCCGAGGGATCCGACCAGGGCAAGACCGAGGCGCTGCCGGCGATCTGGGAGAACAAGGCCGACTTCGAGGCGAAGTCCAAGCAGCTCTCCGACGACGCCAAGGCGGCCGTGACCGCCGCAGCGGGTGGCCTGGAGGCGTTCAAGCCGGCGTTCGGCCAGATGGCATCGAACTGCAAGAGCTGCCACGAGAAGTACCGCAAGCCGAGCTGACCGGCGCCCGCACGCTCATGCCCGATCGCGAAAGGCCCCGCCGCAAGGCGCGGGCCTTTCTTCTTGGGCGGGTCAGCCGCCGTTGCGCTCGCGGCGCAGGCGGGCCCAGTAGTCGAGCCGCTTGCGGAGTTCGCGCTCGAAGCCCCGCTCGACGGGGTCGTAGTAGGCCTGACGGCCCATCTTCTCCGGAAAGTAGTCCTGGCCGGAAAAGGCGTCGGGCTCGTCGTGGTCGTAGCGATAGCCGGTGCCGTAGCCCTCGCCCTTCATCAGCTTGGTGGGGGCGTTGAGGATGTGCTTGGGCGGCAGCAGCGAGCCGTTCTCCTTGGCCGAGCGCAGCGCGCCCTTGTAGGCGGTGTAGAGCGCGTTGGACTTCGGCGCGGTCGCTACATAGACGACGGCCTGAGCAATCGCCAGTTCGCCGTCCGGCGAGCCGAGCATCTCGTAGGCGTCCTTGGCCGCCGTGCACTGGACGAGCGCCTGGGGATCGGCGAGGCCGATGTCCTCAACCGCCATTCGGATCAGGCGGCGGACAAGGTAGAGCGGGTCCTCGCCGGCGTCCAGCATGCGGCAGAAGTAATAGAGGGCGGCGTCTGGGTCGGAGCCGCGGACCGACTTGTGCAGCGCGGAGATGAGGTTGTAGTGGCCGTCCTGCGCCTTGTCGTAGACCGGTGCGCGGCGCTGCACGATCTCCTGCAGGGTGGCGGCGTCGAACACCTCGCCCTCCCCTGCGGCCCGCCAGACGTCCTCCGACAGGGTCAGCGCCGAGCGGCCGTCGCCGTCGGCCATGCGCACCAGCACGGCCCGGGCTTCGGCGTCGAGCGGGAGCGGGCGACCCGTCACCGCCTCGGCGCGCTCCAGGAGCTTGCCGATCGAAGTCTCGTCGTGCGGCTTGAAGACCAGCACGTGGGCCCGTGACAGGAGCGCCGCGTTGAGTTCGAAGGAGGGGTTCTCGGTGGTCGCCCCGACCAGGGTGATGGTGCCGTCCTCCATCACCGGAAGGAAGCTGTCCTGCTGGGCGCGGTTGAAGCGGTGGATCTCGTCGACGAAGAGCAGCGTGCCGCGGCCCATCTGGCGGCGGGCTCTTGCGCCCTCGAACACCTTCTTCAGGTCCGCGACGCCGGAGAAGATGGCCGAGATCTGCTCGAAGGCAAGGTTGGTCTCGCGCGCCAGGAGACGGGCGACCGTCGTCTTGCCGGTGCCGGGCGGACCCCAGAGGATCAGAGAGCCGAGCGAGCCCGACTTCAGCATGCGGGTGATCGTCCCCGCCGGGCCGACGAGGTGATCCTGCCCGACCACGTCGGCGAGCGCCTCCGGGCGGAGGCGGTCGGCGAGCGGGCGGAGACGCTGGCTCTCCTCGGTCGGGGCGGAGAAGAGATCGCTCATCGGAACGCCAGTCTCAGGATGCGGCCGTTGCGGTCCAGGGTCAGGCGCCAGAACATCGGCTCGTCCTCGGTCAGCTTCTTCAGCTCGGCGGTGGACGTCACCTCGGCGCCGTTGACCGCGACGATGATGTCGCCCGGCGCCAGGCCGATCCGCGCGGCCGGGGAGCGGCGGGCGATCTCGGTGATCACGACGCCGGCCTGGCCACGGTAGGAGAGCCCCAGTTGCTGGGCAACGGCCGGCGACAGGTTCGCCACGGTCGCACCCTGGAACGGCGAGGGATCGTCGATGACGACCTCGTCGCGCGGGGTCGTCTCCGGCGGCGGTTCGAGCGCGACGGGGATCTGCTCGACAGCGCCGTCCCGATTGACCGAGAGCGTCGCCTTGTTGCCGACGCCCTTGGTGGCGAGGCGGTAGTTGAAGACGCGGGGATCGGAGACCTCGACGCCGTCGACGGAGACGACGAGGTCGCCGACCTGGAGGCCGGCCTTGTCGGCCGGGCTGTCCGGGGCGATCCCGGTCACCAGCACGCCGGCGGGCCGGTCGAGGCCGAGGGTTTCGGCGATGTCGTTGGTGACCGGCTGGAGATCCGCGCCGATCCAGGGCAGCTCGACCACCGAGCCACCCTTGCGGGCGCTCTCGATCACCACCTTGACCATGTTTGACGGAATGGCGAAGCCGATGCCGTTGGAGCCGCCGCCGCGGGAGAAGATGGCAGTGTTGATGCCGACCAGCCGGCCTTCGATGTCGACCAGCGCGCCGCCCGAGTTGCCGGGATTGATGGCCGCGTCGGTCTGGATGAAGAACTGGTAGTCCGAGATGCCGACCTGGCTGCGGGCAAGCGCGGAGACGATGCCCTGGGTCACCGTCTGACCGACGCCGAAGGGGTTGCCGATCGCCAGCACGAGGTCGCCCACGAGGAGCGCGTCGCTGTCGCCGACCGGGAGGGCGGGAAGTTCGCCGCGCGGGTCGCGCACCTTCAGGATCGCGAGGTCCAGCTGCTCGTCCTTCAGGAGCACGTCGCACTCGTACTCGCGGCGGTCGTTGAGCACGACCTTCACCTCGGTGCCTTCGGCGATGACGTGGTTGTTGGTGACGATCAGGCCCGAGGGGTCGACGATGACGCCGGAGCCGAGCGAGTTCTGCTGCCGCTGGCGGCGTGGGGCCTGCGGCAGGTCGCGGCCGAAGAACTGGCGGAAGAACGGGTCGTCCATAAGCGCGGTGCGCTGGTCGGGCACCTTGCGCGAGGCGTAGACGTTGACCACCGCGGGGGCGGCCGCCTGGGCGACCGGCGCGAAGGACAGCTTCATCTCGGTGTCGGAGCGCGGCACCGCGCGCTCCTGTGCGATCGCGCCGGGCAGCGCGAGCATCAGCATCAGCGCGGCGGAAAGGCTTCTGACCAGCATGGCGACCATTCATCCCCTCGTTCGACATCGGGCCGGCCCTGGAAACCGACCGCCGGAGGCTACGATCCCGTTGGTACGAAACTGCGGCGAAAGCCGTTGATAGGTCTGCCGCAGCCGGAACGGAACCGATCGATAGCAGATATGCTCGGCTGGTCGATTCGCGAAGCTTCGAGCCCTTCATGCCAGACCCGGACACCTCTTGGATCGCCGCGGCCGAAGCGCTGTTGGCGGCCGGCGATCTCGCTGCAGCCGACGCCGCGTTCCTTGACGGACTGTCGGCCGCGCGGGCCGCGGACGCCCTGCACGGGCTGGGCGTGGCGCGGCTGGAACGCGACGCGCCGGCAGAGGCCCTCAGCCTTCTGCAGGCTGCCGAGGTGCTGCAGCCGTCGGAGCGGATCTCGCACAACATGGCGGTCGCGCTGCTGCGGCTCGGGCGCGTCAACGAGGCGATGGCGCGCGAGCGGGCGCTGATCGAGACGCATCCGGGCTACGTGGCGCCCTATGTGGGGCTGGCGGAGATACTGGCGGGGTCCGGGCACGTGGACGGCGCGGCCGACGTGTGGGCGCTGCTCTGCGACCGCGCGCTGCGCAGCCGGAACCACGACGTGATCACCAGGGCCATCGATGGACTCGCCGGCATCGGCCGGGCGCCGAGCAACTGGTCGTGGCTCGCCACGTGGCTGAGGATCCACGGCTTCCCCGACGACGCCGAGCGCGTCGCCTCGCTGCGGATCGCCGCGGCGCCAGACGACATCGGCGCCAAGCTGATGCGGGCGATGGCGCGGCTGACGGTGGTGCACCGGTCCGACGAGGAGATCGTGGAACGGCGCGGCAAGTATGCGACCAACCTGGCGGAGCTCGACCTTCTGACCAGCGTGTCGGATCCGTCGCTGCTTGCCGGTGCGGCGATCGAGATCGGGCGGGCCAAACCGTTCTTCCTCTCCTACCAGGGGCAGGACGACACCGCCCTGCAGCGCACCTACGGCCGGATCGTGGACCGGATCTCGCGCGCGGCCGGCAATGGGCCGGCGCCGATGCCGGCTGCGCCCGCGCCGAAGATCAAGGTCGGGTTCGCCACGACGTGGTTCACGCTGCACTCGGTCTCCAAACTGTTCGCGGGCTGGATCCACAAGCTCGACCGGCGGCGGTTCGAGGTCTACGCCTACAATTTCTCCGGCGGCGAGGACCACATCTCGCGGGAGATCGAGACTGTGGTGGACGGCTACCGGTCCGGGCAGCGCGCGCCACAGCTCTGGAGAGAGGCGATCATCGCCGACGGGCTGCATGCGATCATCCACCTGGAAGTCGGGATGGGCATGGAGAACGTGGCGCTCGGTTGCCAGCGGCTGGCACCGGTGCAGTGCATGACCTGGGGCCATCCGGTGACCTCGGGCTTCCCGGAGATGGACTACTTCCTCTCCAGCGAGCTGATGGAGCCGGAGAACGCGGTGATGCACTACACCGAGAAGCTGGTGCGGCTGCCTAACCTCTCCATCTTCTACGAGCCCATGCCCTACAAGCCTGGCGCGTTCACCCGCGCCGACCAGCGGCTCGCGGACGACGCGGTGGTGTATGTCTGCTGCCAGTCGCTGTTCAAGTACCTGCCGAAATACGACCACGTGTTCGTGGATATCGCGCGCCGGGTGCCGGCGGCGCAGTTCCTGTTCATCGGCGACCCGCATTCGCCTGCCACGCCGGTGTTCCTGGAGCGGCTGGTGCGCGCCTTCGCGGCTGCGGGGTTGAAGGCGGAGCGGCACATCGTGGTGGTGCCGCCGGTGACGCAGGAGGCTTTCGCTTCGCTGATCGCGCTCGGCGACGTCTACCTCGACAGCATCGGCTGGTCGGGTGGCAACACGACGCTGGAGGCGATCGCCTGCGACCTGCCGATCGTGACGATGCCGACGGCGCTGATGCGGGGCCGGCACAGCGCCGCGATCCTGAAGCGCATCGGCATGGACGACTGGATCGCCGAGACGCCCGAGGGCTACGTGGAGCTTGCGGTCCGCCTCGCCGATCCCCTGGAGCGGATGGCCGCGACCTCCTACATCGCCGCCGGACAGGAGCGGCTCTACCGCGACATGGCGCCCGTGAAGGCGCTGGAAGTGTTTCTCGAGGCGGCCGTGCAGAAAGCCTACGGCACCGGTCTCCGCGCGGCGGGGTAGGATCGGCCGTGGCGGGACACGCTTGCGCGGCCGACCACCGACAGCCTCCCCGTCCACCCGAAAAGAAAAGGGCGGCCCGGAAGCCGCCCTTTTGCAGTTCTGATCCTCGAAACCAGCCTGATCAGGCGGCTTCGGTCTCGGAGGCCGTCTCGGCCGCGCGGGCCTTGTCGACGGCGCCCTTGGCGGCCGGATCGCGATCGACGAACTCGATCACGGCGACGGCGGCGCTGTCGCCGTAGCGGAAGCCCGCCTTCAGCACGCGGGTGTAGCCACCCGGGCGGCCCTTGTAGCGCGGGCCGAGGATCTCGAAGAGCTTCTTGGCAGCCGCTTCATTGTTCTGCAGTTCGGCAACCGCCTGACGGCGGGCGGCGATGTCGCCCTTCTTGCCGAGCGTGACCAGCTTCTCGACGATCGGACGCAGGTCCTTCGCCTTGGGAAGCGTGGTGACGATCTGCTCGTGCTCGATGAGCGACGCGGCAAGGTTGGCGAAGAGAGCCTTGCGGTGGCTCTGGGTCCGGTTCAGCTTACGGCCTGCATTTCCGTGACGCATGGCCTACTCCTACGTTTCAAGCGCGGCATCACGCCGGGCGATGTTTTCTTGACGGAGCCGGCGGAGTGGTCCGCCGGCGGCTCGATCACGGATCAGTAGTTGTGATCCTCGTAACGCTTGGCGAGTTCCTCGATGTTCTCCGGCGGCCAGTTCGGCACTTCCATGCCGAGGTGCAGGCCCATCTGTGCGAGAACTTCCTTGATCTCGTTGAGCGACTTGCGGCCGAAGTTCGGCGTGCGGAGCATCTCCGCCTCGCTCTTCTGGATCAGATCGCCGATGTAGACGATGTTGTCGTTCTTCAGGCAGTTCGCAGAACGGACCGACAGCTCCAGCTCGTCGACCTTCTTGAGCAGCGCCGGGTTGAAGGCGAGTTCGGGGACCGACTCGACCTTGGTGTCCTTCTGCGGCTCTTCGAAGTTGACGAAGATGGCCAGCTGGTCCTGCAGGATGCGCGCGGCGTAGGCCACGGCGTCCTCGGGCTTCACCGCGCCGTTGGTCTCGACGACCATCGTCAGCTTGTCGTAGTCGAGGACCTGGCCCTCACGGGTGTTCTCGACCTTGTAGGAGACCTTGCGGATCGGCGAGTAGAGGCTGTCCACCGGGATGAGCCCGATCGGGGCGTCTTCCGGACGGTTGCGCTCGGAGGGCACGTAGCCCTTGCCGGTGTCCACGGTGAACTCCATGCGGATCTCCGCGCCCTCGTCGAGGGTGCAGATGACCAGCTCGGGGTTCAGGATCTCGATGTCGCCCACGGTCTGGATGTCGCCAGCCGTCACGACGCCGGGGCCCGACTTGCGCACGACCATGCGCTTGGGACCCTGGCCCTGCATCTTGATGGCGATCTCCTTGATGTTCAGGACGATGTCCGTCACGTCCTCGCGGACGCCGGCGATCGACGAGAACTCGTGGAGGACGCCGTCGATCTGCACCGCGGTGACCGCCGCGCCCTGAAGCGACGACAGCAGCACGCGACGCAGCGCATTGCCCAAAGTGAGGCCGAAACCACGCTCGAGCGGCTCGGCGACCACGGTCGCGATCCGCTTGGGATCGCGGCTGGCCGCAACCTCGAGCTTGTTCGGCTTGATGAGCTCCTGCCAGTTCTTCTGGATGCTCACGTTCGTAACCCTTTCCAGTGAAGCGGTCGAGACGCGGGCCGCCGCCCTCATTCGTCGTGACCACTCGAAACGGCCTGCCCGGCACGCCCATCGCGCCGGGATGTTCCCCCGCAGGTCGCGATCAGACGCGACGGCGCTTGCGCGGGCGGCAGCCGTTGTGCGGGATCGGCGTCACGTCACGGATCGACGTGACGAGGAAGCCCGCAGCCTGGAGCGCGCGCAGCGCCGACTCACGGCCGGAACCGGGACCGCGAACCTCGACCTCGAGCGTCTTGACGCCGTGCTCGCTCGCCTTGCGGGCAGCGTCCTCGGCCGCCATCTGCGCGGCGTAGGGGGTCGACTTGCGGGAACCCTTGAACCCCATCGTGCCGGCGGACGACCAGGAGATGGTGTTCCCCTGCGCGTCGGTGATGGTGATCATCGTGTTGTTGAAGGTGGAATTCACGTGGGCGATGCCGGACGTGATGTTCTTGCGTTCGCGGCGACGAACGCGTGCTGCTTCCTTGGCCATCGTCTTCTTTACCTTTTTACACCGAGTTCGATCTCGTCACCGCCGTAACACCAGCGGCTCCACCGGAGCGCACGCTTCGGACGCATACCCGCGCACCGGACATGTGATCCCGCCGAGCGTCTGGTCGAAACCGGCCGCCGGCGGACTCTCGGACGCCGACCCAACGCTCGGCGTTCCGAATGCGGACAAGGCGCCACGCGCGACCGTTCGATCGCGGCGTCGGCGCCAAGACCGCATGACACGGCGAACCGGCCCCGGGACGTTGCCCGACGGCCGGTTCGCCGAATGCGAATTACTTCTTCTTGCCCGCGATCGCCTTCGCCGGACCCTTGCGGGTGCGGGCGTTGGTGTGCGTGCGCTGACCGCGGACGGGCAGGCCGCGGCGGTGACGCAGGCCGCGGTAGCAGCCGAGGTCCATCAGGCGCTTGATGTTCATCGCGGTCTCGCGGCGGAGGTCACCCTCCACGACGTAGTCGCGATCGATCACTTCGCGGATCTGGAGCACTTCGGCGTCGGTGAGCTCGTTGACGCGACGCTCGCTCGGGATGCTGACCTTGGCCAGGATCTCCTCGGCGAACTTCGGGCCGATGCCGTGGATGTACTGCAGCGCGATCAGAACGCGCTTGCCAGTCGGGATGTTGACGCCAGCAATACGGGCCACTTGTCTTCTCTCCTGTCGTCGCAGGCGCCGGGCGCCCGCTCCCTCCAACCCGTTCGGGAGGAGGTCGTGTTCTTGTCGTTCGATCGGCTGGTTGGGCATCCCTTTTCGGAGACGCCGCAAGCGCCTGCCCCATAGGGAGCCGGCCCGATCGCACGTGCTGACCGTGGATAGGTGCGGGTTCATAACCGACACACCCACCCCAGTCAACCGATTCCCTGGGTTTTCACGCTCACGAAGACCGGAGAGGATGGGCCGTCGGCGCATCCTCTCGCCTGGTCAGACTGCGGCCGTTTCCTTCAGGATGGCCGCAATGGCGTCGGTCACCTCGTCGACCGGCGCCATGCCGTCCACCGTGTGCAGCAGGCCGCGCTCGCGGTAGAAGGGCGACAGCGCCGCGGTGAGGGCGGCGAACTCCTGGAGGCGCTTGGCGAAGACCTCCGGGTTGTCGTCCTTGCGGACCGGCAGGCCGGCGGCCTCGGTCTCCTTGGCGCGCTTGACGATGCGGTCGACGAGCTTGGTCTCGTCCACCTTGAACTCGATGACGGCGTCGAGCTTGAGGCCCTTCTCCGTCAGCATCTTCTCCAGCGCATCGGCCTGGGCGATCGTGCGCGGGAAACCGTCGAGGGCGAAGCCCCGCTTGGCGTCCGGCTCGTCGATGCGATCGGCGACGATGCCGATCACGATGTCGTCGGACACCAGCTGGCCGGCATCCATGACGGCCTTTGCCTTCTTCCCGATCTCCGTGCCGGCGGCCACCGCGGCGCGCAGCATGTCACCCGTGGACAGCTGCACGATCCCATGGCGTTCCACCAGCCGCTGGGCCTGGGTGCCTTTTCCCGCACCCGGCGGCCCGAGCAGTATCAGCCTCATCGACGCCTCCCCCGCAACTTCGACTTCTTGATCAGCCCCTCATACTGATGCGCGAGCAGGTGCCCCTGGATCTGCGCGACGGTATCCATCGTGACACTGACCACGATGAGCAGAGACGTCCCTCCGAAATAGAACGGAACGCCGGTGGCCGATATGAGAAATTCGGGTAAGAGACAAACGACCACAAGGTAGATCGCGCCAATCACCGTGATGCGGGTAAGTACGTAGTCGATGTACTGGGCGGTGCGCTCACCCGGGCGGATGCCCGGAATGAAGCCGCCATGCTTCTTCAGGTTCTCCGCCGTGTCCGTCGGATTGAACACGATCGCGGTGTAGAAGAAGGCGAAGAAGGCGATCATGCCGGCGTAGAACAGCATGTAGAGCGGCTGGCCGTGGCCGAGCAGCGTGGTGATCGTCTGCAGCCAGCCGGTGCTCGCATCGGTGCCGGCGAAGCCGGCGAGGGTCGCCGGAACGAGCAGCAGCGACGAGGCGAAGATCGGCGGGATGACGCCGGCGGTGTTCAGCTTCAGCGGCAGGTGGCTGGAATCACCCTGGAACATCCGGTTGCCGATCTGGCGCTTGGGATACTGGATGATCAACCGGCGCTGGGCGCGTTCTACGAAGACGATGGCGGCGATCACCACGACGGCGAGCACCAGGATGCCGATGATGATGCCGGTGCCCAGCGCGCCCTGTCGGCCGAGTTCCAGCATGCCGGCCAGCGCGCTCGGAAGGCCGGCGACGATGCCCGCGAAGATGATCAGCGAGGTGCCCTGGCCGATGCCGCGGGAGGTGATCTGCTCGCCCAGCCACATCAGGAACATGGTGCCGCCGAGTAGCGACAGCACGGTGGAGACGATGAAGAACGGGCCGGGGTTGATGACGATGCTGCCCTGGCCCTGCAGGCCGACGGCGATGCCGTAGGCCTGGACGACGCCCAGCACCACGGTGAGATACCGGGTGTACTGGTTCATCTTCTTGCGACCGGCCTCGCCCTCCTTCTTCAGCGCTTCCAGCGACGGCAGGACGCCGGCGAGGAGCTGCACGATGATGGAGGCGGAGATGTAGGGCATGATGCCCAGGGCGAAGATCGCCATGCGGCCGACGGCGCCGCCGGCGAACATGTTGAAGAGGCCGAGGATGCCCTGGCTCTGCTGGTCGAAGGCCTGGCGAAGGGCTTCCAGATTGATGCCGGGAAGCGGGATGTAGGTGCCCAGCCGATAGATGACCAGAGCGCCGAGGGTGAACCAGATCCGCTTCTTGAGCTCTTCCGCCTTGGCGAAAGCGCCGAAGTTCAGATTGGCAGCAAGCTGTTCTGCCGCAGAGGCCATGTCTCACTCCGTCCGCAGAGGGACCGTCGCGTGTCGCGTCCGTGGCCTGGCTGGAACGATGGCGCCCGCTCACCCGGCCGACGGTGTGGAATCCGAGCCGGTGTCGGACACCGGCGCGCAAACGTAATAAGCCCTCGGATGCGCCGGAGAAAGGCCCCTCACGAAAATGGGACCGTTCCGCTGGCGCCTCCGAGGGCTCCTTGTCTTCAGCCTTCGACCGGAGCCGAGGCAAGGACGGTGAGCTTGCCGCCCGCCTTCTCGATCGTGGCGGCGGCCGGAGCCGACGCGCCGGCGACCTCGAAGGAGACGGCCGCGGTGAGCTCGCCGCCGAGGATGCGCACGCCGTCACGGACGCGGCGGATCACGCCGGCGGCCTTGAGGGCCTCCGCGGTCACGACGGCGCCCTTCTCCAGCTTGCCGGCATCGATCGCCTGCTGGACGCGGGTGAGGCTGACCTCGACCCAGTCCTTGGCGAAGATGTTGTTGAAGCCGCGCTTGGGCAGGCGACGATGCAGCGGCATCTGGCCGCCCTCGAAGCCCTTGATCGACACGCCCGAGCGGGAGGTCTGACCCTTCACGCCGCGGCCGCCCGTCTTGCCCTTGCCGGAGCCGATGCCACGGCCGACGCGCATGCGCTTCTTCGTCGCGCCTTCGTTGTCCTTGAGCTCGTTGAGCTTCATTGTCCCGTTCCTTCCGACCGGCGGGTCTCTCAGGCCTCGTCCACGACGCGGACGAGGTGCTGGACCTTCGCGATCATGCCGCGCACCGAAGGGGTGTCCTCCAGCGTGGAGCGGCGGTGCATCTTGTTGAGCCCGAGGCCGACCAGCGTTGCGCGCTGGTCCGCCGGGCGGCGCTGCGGGCTGCCGATCTGCTCGACCGTGACGGTCTTGCCCGCGGAGGTGGTGGTCGCCATCTGTCCTGTCCTCTTGGAAAGGAGGGGACCGTCGCCGATCCCCCTGCCCTCTTAACCTCAGCCTTCGGCAGCCACGGCGTCGGGATCGACGTCGCGACGGCGGGACTGCAGCGCGGAGACCTTCAGGCCACGGCGGGCGGCCACCGAACGGGGGCTGTCCTCACGGGCCAGAGCGTCGAAGGTCGCCCGAACCATGTTGTACGGGTTCGACGAGCCGAGCGACTTGGTCACGATGTCCTGGATGCCCAGGGCTTCGAAGACGGCGCGCATCGGGCCACCCGCGATGATGCCGGTACCGGCCGGAGCGGCCCGCAGGATCACGCGCCCGGCGCCCCAACGGCCCTGGGTGTCGTGATGCAGGGTGCGGCCTTCGCGCAGCGGTACGCGGACCAGGGCGCGCTTGGCGGCCTCGGTCGCCTTGCGGATCGCCTCGGGAACCTCGCGCGCCTTGCCGTGGCCGTAGCCGACGCGGCCCTTCTGGTCGCCGACGACGACGAGGGCGGCGAAGCCGAAGCGACGGCCGCCCTTCACCACCTTGGCGACGCGGTTGATGTGAACCAGGCGGTCGACGAATTCGCTGTCGCGCTCGTCGTCACGGCCCCGGTCCCGGTTGTTGCGTTCACGTTCAGCCATTTTGTTCTCTCTCGATCCGGGACCTTAGAAGTCCAGCCCGCCTTCACGGGCCGCATCGGCGAGCGCCTTGATGCGACCGTGGAAGATGAACTGGCCGCGGTCGAAGACGACCTTGGTGACACCGGCGGCGAGCGCGCGTTCGGCGATCGCCTTGCCGATCGTCTCCGCGGCTTCCTTGTCGGCGCCTGTCTTCAGCTGCTCGCGCAGAGCCTTGTCCAGGGTCGAGGCCGCGGCGAGGGTGCGCCCCGCCACGTCGTCGATGACCTGAGCGTAGATGTGGCGGCCCGTGCGATGCACGGAGAGCCGCGGGCGACCATTGGCCGCCGCCTTGACCGAACGGCGCACCCGTGCGCGGCGTCGATCGTTACCGGTGAGCTTAGCCATTGCCGACCCTTACTTCTTCTTGCCTTCTTTGCGGACGATCTGCTCGCCCGCATACTTGACGCCCTTGCCCTTGTAGGGCTCCGGCGGGCGGAATTCGCGGATCTCCGCGGCAACCTGGCCGACCTTCTGCGCGTCGATTCCGGAGATGGTGATCTCCGTCGGCTTCGGGCAGGCGATCGCGATGCCTTCGGGGATCGCGTAGATCACGTCGTGGCTGTAGCCGAGCGACAGGTTCAGGTTCTTGCCCTGGACCGCCGCCTTGTAGCCGACGCCGGTGATCTCGAGCTTCTTCTCGAAGCCCGTGGTGACGCCCTTCAAGAGGTTCGCGATCTGGGTGCGAGACATGCCCCAGCTGGCGCGAGCCGGCTTGCTTTCGTCCTTGGGATCCACCTTGATCGACCCGTCCTCGGTCTTGGAGACGAGGACGAGATCGTTCAGGGCGAACTGCAGCTGACCCTTCGGCCCCTTGACCGAAACGGTCTGCCCATTGATGTCGGCCGTGACCCCTTTCGGGACCGGTACGGCCTTCTTTCCAATGCGCGACATGGTTCTTTCCGTTTCCAGTCTTGAGTGGTCAGAAGACGCGGCAGAGAATCTCGCCGCCCACGTTCTTCTCGCGGGCTTCGTGGTCGGCCATCACGCCCTGCGGCGTGGAGAGGATCGACACACCGAGGCCGTTGGCGACACGCGGCAGATTCTTCACGGAGGCGTAGACGCGGCGGCCCGGCTTGGAGACACGCTCCAGGGTCCGGATCACCGGCTGACCGTCGTAGTACTTGAGCTCGATCTCGAACTCGGACTTGCCTTCCTGATCCACGGAGGCATAACCGCGGATGTAGCCTTCGGCCGCCAGGACATCGAGAACGTTCTTACGCAGCTTGGAAGCCGGCGTGGAAACCTTCGACATCTTGCGCAGCTGGGCATTGCGAATTCGGGTGAGCATGTCACCCAAAGGATCGGTCATCGACATGGGACCGTTCTCCTCACCAGCTCGACTTCACGAGGCCCGGGATGAGCCCTTTGGATCCCAGCTCACGCAGGGCGATCCGGCTCATCTTGAGCTTGCGGTAATAGGCACGCGGACGGCCCGTGACTTCGCAACGATTGCGAACCCGGACAGCCGACGAGTTGCGCGGCAGCTCCGCCAGCTTCAGGCGCGCCGCGAACTGCTCCTCGATGGGCAGGTTCTTGTCGCTCGCCTGAGCCTTCAGGGCAGCGCGCTTCGCGGCGTACTTCTTCACCAGCTTCTCGCGACGCTTGTTCTTCTCAATGGCGCTCTTCTTAGCCATGGTTCCGAAACCCTCTCGTCACTGCCGGAACGGGAAATTGAAGGCCTTCAGAAGCGCGCGCGCTTCGTCGTCGGTCTTCGCCGTCGTGCAGACGATGATGTCCATTCCCCAGACCTGATCCACCTTGTCGTAGTTGATCTCGGGGAAGATGATGTGTTCCTTCACACCCATGGCAAAGTTGCCACGGCCGTCGAAGGACTTCGGGTTCAGACCACGGAAGTCACGAACGCGCGGGAGCGCGATGGTGACCAGGCGATCGAGGAACTCGTACATGCGCGTCTTGCGCAGTGTAACCTTGGCGCCGATGTTCATGCCCTCACGGAGCTTGAACGTGGCGATCGAGGTGCGGGCCTTGGTGACGACCGGCTTCTGGCCGGCGATCAGGGTGAGGTCGTTGACGGCAGAATTGATCTTCTTGCCATCCGCGACGGTCTCGCCGACGCCCATGTTCAGAACGACCTTCTCGATCGTCGGAACCTCGAACGGGTTCGCGTAGCCGAACTGCTTGATCAGTTCGGGACGGATCTCGCTCTCATAGACGCGCTTGAGACGCGGAGTGTTGCTCGCCTCAGCCATCGATCACATCTCCAGAACGCTTGGCGACGCGGACCTTGCGGCCGTCGTCGAGCACCTTGAAGCCGACGCGGGTCGGCTTGCCGTCCTTGGGGTCGGCCAGCGCAATGTTGGACAGGTGGATCGCCGCTTCCTTGGCGATGATCCCGCCTTCCGTCTGCGCGGTCTGACGCGTGTGGCGGCGGACGATATTGATACCGCGGACAACGGCGCGTTCGTCGGTCGGGCGGACCTCGATGACCTCGCCCGTCCTGCCCTTGTCCTTGCCCGCGAGGACGACGACCTTGTCGCCCTTCTTGATCTTGGCGGCCATGGTTACAGAACCTCCGGGGCCAGCGAGATGATCTTCATGTGGTTCTTCGCGCGAAGTTCGCGCGGAACCGGTCCGAAGATACGGGTCCCGATCGGCTCCTTCTGATTGTTGATCAAAACGGCGGCGTTCCGGTCGAACCGGATCACCGAACCGTCCGGACGACGGATGTCCTTGGCCGTGCGGACCACGACCGCCTTCATCACATCGCCCTTCTTCACGCGGCCGCGGGGGATCGCTTCCTTGATGGAGACGACGATGACGTCGCCCACCGAGGCATACTTCCGCTTCGCGCCGCCGAGCACCTTGATGCACATGACACGACGCGCGCCGGAGTTATCCGCGACGTCGAGGTTTGTTTGCATCTGAATCATGACTTGGCCGCCTATCTTCTTCTCGTCTCCACAGCCGTATCCGCAGCCATGGAGGAAACCAAACTCAGCGTTCGTCTATCAGCTTGCCTGATCGGCACCAACGACGATCCAGCTCTTGGTCTTGGAAATCGGACGGCTCTCCTCGATGAAGACCACGTCCCCGACCTTGAACTGGTTCGTCTCGTCGTGCGCCTGGTACTTCTTGGACCGGCGCACGGTCTTCTTCAGCAGCGGGTGGGTGAAGCGACGCTCCACCCGGACCACCACTGTCTTGTCGGTCTTGTCGCTGACGACGACGCCCTGCAGTACGCGCTTCGGCATCTTCGTCTCCTTAAGAGTTTTCGGCGGTGCGCTTCTGGCGCAGCACCGTCTGCACGCGGGCGATGTCACGACGGACGACCCGTACCCGCGCCGTGTTCTCAAGCTGACCGGTCGCCTTCTGGAAGCGCAGGTTGAACTGCTCCTTCTTCAGCTTGACCAGCTCGTCCTCGAGCTGGTCCGGGGTCAGCGTTTTGACATCGTTCGCCTTGGCCATTTGTCTCGGTCCTTACGAGATTCCAG
This sequence comes from Chthonobacter albigriseus, assembly GCF_013839445.1. GTDB lineage: Bacteria > Pseudomonadota > Alphaproteobacteria > Rhizobiales > Pleomorphomonadaceae > Chthonobacter > Chthonobacter albigriseus. Next base: position 173,053 of record NZ_JACDIT010000002.1, read on the forward strand.
GTCGCCGGGGAGCCTTGAAGGCTCACTCGGCGATGCGCTGCACGAAGCGCGTCTTGATCGGGAGCTTCGCGGCGCCCAGACGAAGGGCCTCACGAGCCACATCTTCAGGTACGCCGTCAAGCTCGAACATGATGCGACCCGGCTTGACCCGGCAGGCCCAGTATTCCGGCGAGCCCTTGCCCTTGCCCATGCGGACTTCGGTAGGCTTGGCGGACACCGGAACGTCCGGGAACACGCGGATCCAGACTCGGCCCTGACGCTTCATCTGGCGGGTGATCGCGCGGCGGGCCGCTTCGATCTGACGGGCGGTGACCCGCTCCGGCTCGACGGCCTTGAGGCCGAACGCGCCGAAATTCAGATCGGTGCCACCCTTGGCGACGCCGTGGATACGGCCCTTGAAGGCCTTGCGGAATTTAGTGCGCTTCGGCTGAAGCATCTGCCCTACTCCCGGGTCTTATCGTTCACGCGCCGTCGCCGGCGTTGTCACGGTCACGACGACGACCACGGCCGCCATCGCGGTCACGGTCACGGTCGCGCTCGCGACGACGGTCGCCGCCGCTCGGACGATCACCCTCGTTGCCGCCTTCGAGCGCCTTGCGTTCGGACGCCATCGGGTCGTGTTCCAGAATTTCGCCCTTGAACACCCAGACCTTGATGCCGTTGGTGCCGTAGGCGGTGTGCGCGGTCGCCGTGCCGTAGTCGATGTCGGCGCGGAGGGTATGCAGGGGCACGCGGCCCTCGCGGTACCACTCCAGGCGCGCGATCTCGGCACCGCCGAGACGGCCGCCGGCGTTGATGCGGATGCCCTCGGCGCCGAGACGCATGGCCGACTGCACGGCGCGCTTCATGGCGCGACGGAAGGCGACGCGGCGTTCCAGCTGCTGGGCGATCGAGAGCGCGATCAGGTTCGCGTCGATCTCCGGCTTGCGGACTTCCACGATGTTCAGGTGGACTTCCGAGTCGGTGAAGTCGGCGATGCGCTTGCGCAGCTTCTCGATGTCCGCGCCCTTCTTGCCGATCACCACGCCCGGACGGGCGGTGTGGATCGTGACGCGGCACTTGCGGTGCGGACGCTCGATGACGACCTTGGAGACCGCGGCAGCCTTGAGCTCGTCGAGCAGCCAGGCGCGGATCTTCAGATCCTCGTGCAGCAGCTTGCCGTACTCGTTCTTGCCGGCGAACCAGCGCGAGTCCCACGTGCGGTTGACGCCGAGGCGGAGACCGATCGGATTGACTTTGTGACCCATCAGGCGGTCTCCTCGACTTCGCGAACCACGATCGTCAGGTTCGAGAACGGCTTGTGGATGGCGCCGACGCGGCCACGGGCCCGGGGGGAGAAGCGCTTCATGACGAGCGCCTTGCCCACGTAGGCCTCCTTGACGACGAGCGCGTCGACGTCGAGGTCGTGGTTGTTCTCGGCATTCGCGATCGCGGACTCGAGCGTCTTCTTGACGTCGAGCGCAATGCGCTTGCGCGAGAAGGTAAGGTCGGCCAGAGCCGCCGCGACCTTCTTGCCGCGGATCATCGCCGCGACCAGGTTCAGCTTCTGCGGGCTGACCCGGATGTTCCGGGTCACCGCCTGCGCCTCGTTGTCGGCGAGCGAGCGTTCGCGCTTCGGCTTGCCCATGTTACTTCCTCTTCGCCTTCTTGTCGGCGCCGTGGCCGTAGTAGGTCCGGGTCGGCGCGAACTCGCCGAACTTGTGACCCACCATGTCCTCGTTGACCGAGACCGGAATGTGCTTCTGGCCGTTGTAGACGCCGAACGTGAGCCCGACGAACTGCGGCAGGATCGTGGAGCGACGGCTCCAGATCTTGATGATTTCGCTGCGCCCGCCACCGCGAACGGTCTCCGCCTTCTTCAGGAGGTAGCCGTCGACGAACGGACCTTTCCACACAGAACGAGCCACTGTCGTTCTCCCTTAGCTGGTCTTCTTGCGCGCGTGACGGCTGCGCACGATGAACTTGTCGGTCGACTTGTTGGACCGGGTCTTCTTGCCCTTGGTCGGCTTGCCCCACGGGGTGACCGGATGACGGCCGCCCGAGGTGCGACCCTCACCACCACCGTGCGGGTGGTCGATCGGGTTCATGGCGACGCCGCGAACCGAAGGACGCTTGCCGAGCCAGCGGTTGCGGCCGGCCTTGCCGATCGAGATGTTCGCGTGGTCCGGGTTGGACACCGCGCCGATCGTGGCGAAGCAGGTGCCGAGGATCTTGCGCTGTTCGCCCGAGTTCAGGCGAACGATCGCATACCCCTGGTCGCGGCCCACGAGCTGGGCGTAGGACCCGGCGGAGCGGGCGATCTGCCCACCCTTGCCCGGCTTCAGCTCCACATTGTGGATCAGCGTGCCGACCGGGATGGCCGACAGCGGCATCGCGTTGCCCGGCTTCACGTCGGCCTGGGCCGACGCGATCACCTGGTCGCCGACGCTGAGGCGCTGCGGAGCCAGGATGTAGGCGAGCTCGTCGTCCGCATAGCGGATGAGCGCGATGAACGCCGTGCGGTTGGGATCGTACTCCAGGCGTTCCACCGTGCCGGCGACGTCAAGCTTGCGACGCTTGAAGTCGACGATGCGATAGGAACGCTTGTGTCCGCCGCCGCGGTTGAATGCGGTGACGCGGCCCAGGTTGTTGCGGCCGCCGCTCTTGTTCAGGCCGACCGTCAGAGTCTTGACGGGGCCGCCCTTGTAGAGCTCGCTGCGATCGACAAGGACCAGCTGGCGCTGGCCCGGGGTCGTCGGCTTGAAGTTCTTCAGTGCCATTGTCGTCCTGCCGCCCTATCAGAGGCCCGTCGTGACGTCGATCGAATGGCCCTCTTCGAGGGTCACGATCGCCTTCTTCACGTCCGACTGTGTGCCGAGCGTGCCGCGAAAGCGCTTCGTCTTGCCTTTACGCACGAGCGTGTTGACGCTCTTGACCTTGACCGAGAAGAGCTGCTCGACGGCAGCCTTGATCTCGGGCTTGGTCGCGGTCTTGGCAACGTCGAAGACCACCTTGTTGTTTTCCGCCTGGATGGTCGCCTTTTCGGTGATCACCGGGCGGCGGATGATGTCGTAGTGCTTCAGGTTGCTCATTTGAACCGCTCCTCGAGCGCCGACACCGCCGCCTTGGTGAGCACCAGCGTCTCGCGACGCAGGATGTCGTAGACGTTGATGCCCTGGATCGGCAGCACGTCGATCTCGGGGATGTTGCGGGCCGCGAGGCGGAAAGCCTCCTGCGGAGCCGCGCCGTCCACGATCAGCGCGTTGGTGAGGCCGAGAGCGGCGAGCTTGCCCTTGAGCAGCTTCGTCTTGGCCTCCGAGGCAATCGCCTCGTCGAGCACGATGATGTTGGCGCCCTTGGCCTTGGCCGAAAGGGCGAGCTTCAGGCCGAGCGCGCGGACCTTCTTGGGAAGATCATGCGCGTGGCTGCGCACCACCGGACCGAAGGCCTTGCCGCCGCCGCGGAACTGCGGGGCCGCCTTGTTGCCGTGGCGGGCGCCGCCGGTGCCCTTCTGGCGGTACATCTTCTTGCCGGTCTTGTTGATCTCGGTCCGGGTCAGGGTCTTGTGGGTCCCTGCCTGACGCTTGGCCAACTGCCAGCGAACGACGCGCTGAAGGATGTCGGCGCGCGGCTCGAGACCGAAGATCTCGTCGGCGAGCGCGACCGTGCCGGCAGAGGTGCCGTCGAGGGTCTTGACTTCGATGTCCATCACTCACCTGCCTCCGCCGCTACGGCGACTTCGCCACCGGCCTTGCGGAACTTGCCCGGGGTCGGCACGCCGTCCGGAAGCTTCTTCTTGACCGCGTCGCGGACCAGGATCCAGCCGCCCTTGGCGCCCGGAACCGCACCCTCGACCAGGATCAGACCGCGCTCCACGTCGGTGCGGACGATCTTGAGGTTCTGGGTGGTCACCCGCTCGTCGCCCATGTGGCCGGCCATCTTCTTGTTCTTGAAGACCTTGCCCGGATCCTGGCGCTGACCGGTCGAACCGTGGACACGGTGCGACAGCGAGTTGCCGTGCGTCGCGCGGCCGCCGGCGAAGTTGTAGCGCTTCATGACACCGGCGAAGCCCTTGCCGATCGACGTACCGGTGACGTCCACGAACTGGCCGGGAACGAAGTGGTCGGCGGTGAGCTCGGCGCCCACCTCGATCATGTTCTCCGGCGAGACGCGGAACTCGGCGATCTCACGCTTGGGCTCGACCTGCGCCACGGCAAAGTGCCCGCGCTGCGCCTTCGAGACGTTCTTGACCTTGACCGTACCGGCTCCGAGCTGGAGGGCGGTATAGCCGTTCTTTTCTTCGGTCCGCTGAGCGACGACCTGGCAGTTCTCAAGCTTGAGAACCGTCACGGGGACGTGCTCGCCCGCATCGTTATAGATGCGAGTCATGCCGACCTTCTGTGCGATGACACCTGAGCGCATGGTGATCTCTCTACCCCGGCCCTTCGATCAGAGCTTGATCTCGACGTCCACGCCGGCCGCCAGATCGAGCTTCATCAGCGCGTCAACGGTCTGCGGGGTCGGATCGATGATGTCGAGGAGGCGCTTGTGGGTGCGCATCTCGAACTGCTCGCGGCTCTTCTTGTCGATGTGCGGCGAACGGTTGACGGTGTACTTCTCGATCCGCGTGGGGAGCGGAACGGGTCCACGAACCTGAGCGCCGGTGCGCTTCGCCGTGTTGACGATCTCGCGCGTCGAGGCATCGAGGATTCGATGGTCGAACGCTTTGAGCCGGATACGGATATTCTGGCCGTTCATTGTCTTCAAACCTCGGTAGACGGGTGCACGTCCTGATGGATCATGCCCCGGACGTCACCCGTCCGATGGCCGTGTTACTCGATGATGGACGCCACGACGCCCGCACCAACCGTGCGGCCGCCCTCGCGAATGGCGAAGCGGAGCTTCTCTTCCATGGCGATCGGCACGATGAGCTTGACGGTCATCGAGACGTTGTCGCCGGGCATCACCATCTCGGTGCCTTCCGGCAGCGTGCAGACGCCGGTCACGTCCGTGGTGCGGAAGTAGAACTGCGGGCGGTAGTTGGTGAAGAACGGCGTGTGACGGCCACCCTCCTCCTTGGTCAGGATGTAGGCCTCGGCCTTGAAGGTCGTGTGCGGCGTCACCGAACCCGGCTTGCACAGAACCTGGCCGCGCTCAACGTCCTCGCGCTTGGTGCCGCGAAGCAGCGCGCCGATGTTGTCGCCAGCCTGGCCCTGGTCGAGCAGCTTGCGGAACATCTCCACGCCCGTGATGGTCGTCTTGGTCGTCGGGCGGATGCCCACGATCTCGACTTCCTCGCCCACCTTGACGATGCCGCGCTCGACGCGGCCGGTCACCACCGTGCCGCGGCCGGAGATCGAGAACACGTCCTCGATCGGCATCAGGAACGGCTGGTCGATCGGACGCTCGGGCTGCGGGATGTACTCGTCGACCGCCCGCATCAGCTCCAGGATCGCGTCGTGGCCGAGCTCGCGGTTGCTGTCTTCCAGCGCCGCAAGAGCCGAGCCCTTGACGATCGGAATGTCGTCGCCGGGGAAGTCGTAGCTCGACAGGAGCTCGCGAACCTCCAGCTCGACCAGCTCCAGGAGCTCCGGATCGTCGACCATGTCGCACTTGTTCAGGAACACCACGATCGCCGGAACGCCGACCTGGCGGGCGAGCAGGATGTGCTCGCGCGTCTGCGGCATCGGGCCGTCGGCGGCCGAGCACACCAGGATCGCGCCGTCCATCTGCGCGGCACCGGTGATCATGTTCTTCACGTAGTCGGCGTGGCCCGGGCAGTCCACGTGGGCGTAGTGACGGTTCTGCGTCTCGTACTCCACGTGCGCCGTGTTGATCGTGATGCCGCGCGCCTTCTCTTCAGGCGCGGCGTCGATCTGGTCATACGCCTTGAACGTCGCCCCGCCCGTCTCCGCGAGAACCTTGGTGATCGCCGCCGTCAGCGACGTCTTGCCGTGGTCCACGTGACCGATCGTGCCGATGTTGCAGTGCGGCTTCGTCCGCGAGAATTTTTCCTTGGCCATTGGATCTCTCCATCGATTCTTTAAAGCGGCGTCTCAAGTCGGCGGCGTCAGGTTCCGGCGTACTTGGCCTGGACTTCCTGAGCGACGGCGGCAGGCACCTGCTCATAGTGGTCGAACTGCATGGTGTAGCTGGCGCGGCCCTGGCTCATCGAACGGAGCTGGTTCACGTAGCCGAACATGTTGGCGAGCGGGACGAAGGCCGTGATGACATTGGCGTTGCCGCGCATGTCCTGGCCCTGGATCTGGCCGCGCCGGGAGTTGAGGTCGCCGATCACAGAACCGACGTACTCCTCCGGCGAGACGCACTCCACCTTCATCACCGGCTCGAGCAGAGCCGGGGATGCCTTCTCGATGGCTTCGCGCAGCGCGGCGCGAGAGGCGATTTCGAAGGCGATCGCGGAGGAGTCCACCTCGTGGTAGGCGCCGTCGATCAGCTGGACCTTGACGTCCACCACCGGGAAGCCGGCGATCGGACCGGAGGTCATGACCGAGTTCAGGCCCTTTTCGACGCCCGGAACGTATTCCTTGGGCACCACGCCGCCGATGATCTTGTTCTCGAACAGGAAGCCGGCGCCGATCTCGTTCGGCTCGACGACGAACTTCACCCGGGCGAACTGGCCGGTACCACCGGTCTGCTTCTTGTGGGTGTAGTCGATCTCGGTCTTCTTGCGGATCGTTTCGCGGTAGGCGACCTGGGGGGCGCCGACGTTGACCTTGATGTTGTGCGGAGCACGACGAAGGATGTCGATCTTGATGTCGAGGTGAAGCTCGCCCATGCCCTTGATGATCGTCTGGCCCGACTCCTGGTCGGTGGAGACGCGGAAGGACGGGTCCTCGGAGGCGAGCTTCTGCAGCGCGACGCCGAGCTTCTCCTGGTCCGACTTCGTGGCGGCCTCAACGGCCATCTCGATGACGGGATCGGGGAATTCCATCTTCTCCAGGATCACCGGCTTCAGGGGATCGCAGAGCGTGTCGCCCGTACGGGTCTCCTTGAGGCCGACGAAGGCCACGATGTCGCCGGCGAAGGCTTCATCGATGTCCTCGCGGGAGTTGGCGTGCATCAGGACCATGCGGCCGATGCGCTCCTTCTTCTCCTTGGTGGAGTTGAGGAGGGTGACGCCCTTCTGCAGGGTGCCGGAGTAGATGCGGGCGAAGGTCAGGATGCCGAAGGGGTCTTCGATGATCTTGAAGGCCAGCATCGAGAGCGGCTCGCTGTCGGACGACTCGCGAACGATCTCCTGCTCGGTCTTGACGTCAATGCCCTTGGTCGGCGGCACTTCGACCGGCGACGGCAGGTAGTCGACAACCGCGTCGAGCAGCGTCTGGACGCCCTTGTTCTTGAAGGCCGAACCGGCGAGCACCGGGAACCAGGCCGAAGTGCGGACCGCCTTGCGGATCAGCGACTTCAGGGTCGCCTCGTCCGGCATGTTGCCTTCGAGATAGGCTTCCATGGCGGTGTCGTCGAGCTCGACGGCGGCTTCGATCAGCTCCGCGCGGGCTTCTTCAGCACGCTCGAGCAGGTCGGCCGGGATGTCCTCGTCGTGGAACTTGGCGCCGAGCGACTCGTCTTCCCAGATCACCGCCTTCATGCGGACCAGGTCGATGATGCCCTTGAAGTTGTTCTCCGAACCGATCGGCAGCTGGATCGGAACCGGACGCGCGCCGAGGCGGACCTTGATGTCGCGCAGGCAGTTGTCGAAGTCCGCGCCGGTCTTGTCCATCTTGTTGCAGAAGACGATCCGGGGGACCTTGTACTTGTCGCCCTGGCGCCACACGGTCTCGGTCTGCGGCTCGACGCCCTGGTTGGAGTCCAGCACGCAGACGGCGCCGTCGAGCACGCGGAGCGAGCGCTCCACCTCGATGGTGAAGTCGACGTGGCCCGGGGTGTCGATGATGTTCAGGCGCTTGCCGTTCCAGAAGGTCGTGGTCGCGGCGGACGTGATCGTGATGCCGCGCTCCTGCTCCTGCTCCATGTAGTCCATGGTCGCAGCGCCGTCGTGGACTTCGCCGATCTTATGCGACTTGCCCGAGTAGTAGAGGATACGCTCGGTCGTCGTCGTCTTGCCGGCATCGATGTGGGCCATGATGCCGAAGTTGCGGTAGTCTTCGATTTTGTGGCTGCGAGCCATGGTCGTCATCCCCGCCTTTGAGGCGATTACCAGCGATAGTGCGAGAAGGCGCGGTTGGCTTCCGCCATCCGGTGCGTGTCTTCACGCTTCTTCACGGCGGTGCCGCGGTTGTTGGAGGCGTCGAGCAGTTCGCCCGACAGGCGGTCGACCATGGTCTTCTCGTTGCGGCCGCGGGCGGCCGTGATGAGCCAGCGGATCGCCAGCGCCTGGCGGCGCTCGGTGCGGACCTCGACCGGGACCTGGTAGGTCGCACCACCAACACGCCGCGAGCGGACCTCGATCTGCGGCATCACGTTGTGAAGCGCCTGATGGAAGACCTGCAGCGGGTTCTGCTTGATGCGGTTCTCGACCTGATCGAGGGCGCCGTAGACGATCGCCTCGGCGACCGACTTCTTGCCCTGCTTCATGATCGAGTTCATGAACTTCGAAACGACGAGGTCACCGAACTTCGGATCGGGGTTGATCTCGCGCTTCTCTGCACTGTGACGACGGGACATTCGACTGCGTCTCCGACTTGAAACTGGTTAGTCCGCGGACCCTGCCTTGCGGCGGATCACTTCGGACGCTTGGCACCGTAGAGCGAACGGCGCTGCTTGCGGTTCTTCACGCCCTGGGTGTCGAGGACACCGCGCAGGATGTGGTAGCGGACGCCCGGAAGGTCCTTCACGCGGCCGCCGCGGATCATGACCACGGAGTGCTCCTGAAGGTTGTGACCCTCGCCCGGGATGTAGCCGATGACTTCGAAACCATTCGTCAGGCGGACCTTGGCGACCTTGCGAAGCGCCGAGTTCGGCTTCTTCGGGGTCGTGGTGTACACGCGGGTGCACACGCCACGCTTCTGCGGGCAGGCCTCCATGGCCGGCACCTTGTTCCGCTTCGGCGGGGCCTTCCGCGAGTTGCGGATCAGCTGGTTGATCGTCGGCATCCTCAGCCCTTCAATCTTCTTCGGTCCCGGCTTCGAATTCGGCGCCACCGGAACCTTCGTTCTTCACTCACGGAGCCCGCCGGCCTCGGCCAAACAGGCGCTCCAGTCCGTTTTCCACCCCCAACCGGCTTCGTCCGCACAAAACGAAGCGCACCGAAACCGTGGTCGGACCACGGACGGCGCTGCGGGAAGCAGAGGATCAACACCCGTAAGGGCGCCGATCGTGCGTGCAACTGCTTTCACCATCGGAACGGGGATAGTGTTTAAGGGTTTTCCGTCTCGCACTTGGCGTGCTGGACGCGCGAACCCTTACGGACCTATCCGCTCAGTGGCGCGGTTTGTACTCGGGTAACCCCCTCCCGTCAAGGGCGATGGGAGAAAAACCCGGCATTCCCGCCATTCCGCCGCCGCAGGGCTCAGATCGGGAGCGTAGAGGCTCGTCTCCACCCCCGACAGCGACATTTTCTTGCGCCGAACCCCCAACGCGCTCCTCCGTCGGCGGGCTACGCCGAGACGGAGGGCCGAATCCGCCGGTGGCGAAGATTCGTTGGACTGGTGGGATCGAAGTCGATTCCCGCGGCTCGGTCCGGCCGACAGGACGACCCGGTCCAATACGTACCAGGGGACGAGCGGCTTGCAGGATCGATCAGCCCGATGGTTCAATCGGTTCAGTCGCTGTCAGCGAAGGGGGAAACCGATGACGGACGCGAGCGAGACGACACCCTATCGCATGCCCACCGTCCGGATGCTCGGTACCGAGGATATCCGCGCGGCGCTGCTGGCCGGGGCGGAGGACTTCCGGCGGGCGCCACAGTACGGGCTGTTCTTCGGTGGGCTCTACGCCGCCGGCGGCATTCTCCTGGTGCTGGCGGTCACGTCCCTACACATGCCTTGGCTCGCCTACCCGCTGGCGGCCGGGTTCGCGCTGCTCGGGCCATTCGTCGCGGTGGGCCTCTACGAGGTCAGCCGGCGGCTGGAGACGGGGCTGCCGCTCGGCTGGGGCCCTGTTCTGGGCGCAGCCTATGCCCAGAGCGGCAAGCAGCTCGCCGGCATGGCCTTCATCACGCTCTTCATCTTCCTGATCTGGATGTACCAGGTGCGCCTGCTGATGGCGCTGTTCCTCGGCGGGCAGTCTTTCACCACCCTGCCCGGCTTCATCACCGTCGTCTTCACCACCTTCGACGGCTGGATGTTCCTGGCGGTCGGCCATGTGATCGGCGCGGCGCTCTCCATCTTCGTCTTCTCTTTGACGGTCGTCTGGTTCCCTCTGCTGCTCGACCGGGATACGGACGTCGTCACCGCCATGATCACCAGCGTGAAGACGGTGGTCACCAGTCCTGTCCCGATGATCGGGTGGGCGGTGATCGTGGTCGCCGCGCTGATCCTGTCAGCCGTGCCGATCTTTCTCGGACTTGCGATCACGCTGCCCATTCTCGGGCACACCACCTGGCATCTCTACCGCCGGGCCGTCGCGCCGGACGCGTGATCCGCTTCGGACCCTGAACGAAAAGGAGGGGCCGCGGCGTTGCCACCGCGGCCCCTTCCCTATCGATGCGGAGCGGATCACTCCGCCGGCGTGATCGCCTCGGAGCCGAGCAGCTCGCCGACCGGCACCTGACCACCCTCGCCGAGGGCGTCCTTGCGGCGCTCCTCGAGGATGAGCTCGTCGCGGCGCGTGGCGACCTGACGGATCTTGGTCATCATCCCGCCGGTACCCGCCGGGATCAGGCGGCCGACGATGACGTTCTCCTTGAGGCCTTCCAGCGTGTCGACCTTGCCGTTGACCGCCGCCTCGGTGAGGACGCGGGTGGTCTCCTGGAAGGACGCGGCCGAGATGAAGGACCGGGTCTGCAGCGACGCCTTGGTGATGCCGAGCAGCACGGGGTGGGCGACGGCGGGCTTCTTGCCCTCCTCGACCACCTTGGCGTTGATCTCGTCGAACTCGATCCGATCGACCTGGTCGCCGCCCATGAGGTCGGTCTCGCCGCCCTCGGTGACTTCGACCTTCTGCAGCATCTGGCGAACGATCACCTCGATGTGCTTGTCGTTGATCACCACGCCCTGGAGCCGGTAGACCTCCTGGATCTCGTTGACGAGGTAGGCCGCGAGTGCCTCCACGCCCTTGATCGCCAGGATGTCATGCGGCGCCGGGTTGCCGTCGACGATGTAGTCGCCCTTCTCCACCACGTCGCCTTCCTGCAGGTGGAAGTGCTTGCCCTTGGGGATCAGGTACTCGCGCGGCTCCAGGCTGGCGTCGTGCGGCTCGATGATGACGCGACGCTTGTTCTTGTAGTCGCGGCCGAAGCGGATCGTGCCGTCGATCTCGGCGATGATGGCGTGATCCTTCGGACGACGAGCCTCGAACAGCTCCGCCACGCGCGGCAGACCGCCCGTGATGTCGCGGGTCTTAGCGCTTTCCAGCGGAATACGCGCCAGCACGTCGCCGGCCCGCACCGTCGAACCGGGCTCGACCGAAAGGATCGAGTCGACCGACAGCAGGTAGCGGGCATCGCCGCCGCGAGCGAGCTTCAGGATCTTGCCGTCCGCTCCCTTCACGACGATCGCGGGCTTGAGGTCCGACGTCCGGGCCGAACCGCGCCAATCGATGACGACGCGCTTGGTGATGCCGGTCGCCTCGTCGGTCGTCTCCGACACGGAGGCGCCTTCCACCAGGTCCTCGGTCCCGACGACGCCTTCCACTTCGGTCAGCACCGGGCGGGTGTAGGGGTCCCACTCGGCGATGCGCTGGCCGCGGCGGATCTTGTCGCCGTCGTCGACATGCAGGCGTGCACCGTAGGTAACGCGGTGCGTCGAGCGCTCGTTGCCGGCCTCGTCCACCACCACGACCGCAAGGTTGCGGCCCATGGCGATGAGCTTGCCGTCGCTGTCGCGCACCACGTTCCGGTTCCGGAGGCGGATGGTGCCTTCGAAGTTGGACTCGATGAACGACTGGTCGACCACCTGTGCCGTGCCGCCGATGTGGAACGTGCGCATGGTGAGCTGGGTGCCCGGCTCGCCGATCGACTGCGCCGCGATGACGCCCACGGCTTCGCCCATGTTGACGGGCGTGCCGCGCGCGAGGTCGCGACCGTAGCACTTGGCGCAGACGCCCACCTTGGTCTGGCAGGTCAGCACCGAGCGGATCTTCACCGACTGGATGCCGGCCTTCTCGACCTTCTCGACGTCGCGTTCCTCGATCAGGCTGCCGATCGGCACGATCACCTCGCCCGTCGCCGGGGAGGAGATGTCCTCCGCGGCGGTGCGGCCGAGGATGCGGGCGCCGAGCGTGGCGACCACCTGGCCGGCGTCCACGATGGCCTGCATGCGCAGACCCTCGGTGGCGGAGCCGCAGTCCACCTCGGTGATGATGCAGTCCTGGGCCACGTCGACGAGACGACGGGTCAGGTAGCCCGAGTTGGCGGTCTTCAGGGCGGTGTCGGCCAGACCCTTGCGGGCGCCGTGCGTCGAGTTGAAGTACTCGAGAACGGAGAGGCCTTCCTTGAAGTTCGAGATGATCGGCGTCTCGATGATCTCGCCCGACGGCTTGGCCATCAGGCCGCGCATGCCGGCGAGCTGCTTCATCTGCGCCGGCGAACCGCGGGCGCCCGAGTGGCTCATCATGTAGATCGAGTTCATCGCCTTGGTGCGGCCGGAGTCATCCTTCCGGACCGCCGAGATGCGCTTCATCATCTCGTCGGCGACGCGGTCGGTGCACTTGGCCCAGGCGTCGACCACCTTGTTGTACTTTTCGCCCTGGGTGATCAGGCCGTCGGAGTACTGCTGCTCGTAGTCGTTGACGAGCGACCGGGTCTCCTCGACGAGCTTCTGCTTCGTCTCGGGGATGACCATGTCGTCCTTGCCGAACGAGATGCCCGCGCGGCAGGCCTCGCGGAAGCCGAGCGCCATGATGCGATCGCAGAAGATGACCGATTCCTTCTGACCGCAATGCCGGTAGACGGCATCGATCATCGCGGAGATCTTCTTCTTCGTCATCAGGTCGTTGCAGACGTCGAACGGCACGTTGTGATGCTTCGGCAGCAGTTCGCCGATCATCATGCGGCCCGGCGTCGTCTCGTAGATCTTGGAGACGGGCTTGCCTTCCTTGTCCACGGTCTTGAAGCGGCCGCGCACCTTGGTGTGCAGCGTGACGACCTTGGTGTCGAGCGCGTGCTGCAGCTCGCCCATGTCCGCGAAGGCCATGTTCTCGCCGGGCTCACCCTCGTTCATGATCGAGAGGTAGTAGAGGCCGAGCACGATGTCCTGCGACGGAACGATGATCGGCGAACCGTTGGCCGGGTGCAGGATGTTGTTGGTCGACATCATCAGCACGCGCGCTTCCAGCTGGGCCTCGAGGCTCAGCGGGACGTGCACGGCCATCTGATCGCCGTCGAAGTCGGCGTTGAAGGCCGAGCAGACGAGCGGATGCAGCTGGATCGCCTTGCCTTCGATCAGCACCGGCTCGAACGCCTGGATGCCCAGGCGGTGGAGCGTCGGCGCGCGGTTCAGCATGACCGGATGCTCGCGGATGACCTCGTCCAGGATGTCCCAGACCTCAGGACGCTCCTTCTCCACCAGCTTCTTGGCCTGCTTGACCGTCGAGGAATAGCCCTTGGCGTCGAGCCGCGAGTAGATGAACGGCTTGAACAGCTCGAGCGCCATCTTCTTCGGCAGGCCGCACTGGTGCAGCTTCATCTCGGGGCCGACCACGATGACCGAACGGCCGGAATAGTCGACGCGCTTGCCGAGCAGGTTCTGGCGGAACCGGCCCTGCTTGCCCTTCAGCATGTCGGAGAGCGACTTCAGCGGGCGCTTGTTGGCGCCCGTGATGACGCGGCCGCGGCGACCGTTGTCGAACAGCGCGTCCACGGCCTCCTGGAGCATGCGCTTCTCGTTCCGGATGATGATGTCCGGCGCGCGCAGCTCGATGAGGCGCTTCAGGCGGTTGTTGCGGTTGATGACGCGGCGGTAGAGGTCGTTGAGGTCCGAGGTCGCAAAGCGGCCGCCGTCCAGCGGAACCAGCGGGCGCAGGTCCGGCGGGATGACGGGGATCACCGACATCACCATCCACTCCGGCTTGTTGCCGGACTGGATGAAGGCCTCGATGATGTTGACGCGCTTGGCGAGCTTCTTGGGCTTCAGCTCGGAGGTCGACTCGGCGATCTCCTGGCGCAGGCGCTCGGCGAGCTTGGCGAGGTCGAGCGACATCAGAAGCTCGCGGATCGCCTCGGCGCCAATCATGGCGGTGAAGCCGTCGGAGCCGTACTCGTCCTGGGCGCGCAGGAACTCCTCCTCGCTGAGCAGCTGGTGCAGCTTCAGCGGGGTGAGCGCGGGCTCGGTGACCACATAGTTTTCGAAGTAGAGGATGCGCTCCAGGTCCTTGAGCGGCATGTCGAGCAGCAGACCGATGCGGCTCGGCAGCGACTTCAGGAACCAGATGTGCGCGACCGGGGCGGCGAGCTCGATGTGGCCCATGCGCTCACGGCGCACGCGCGACAGCGTGACCTCGACGCCGCACTTCTCGCAGATGACGCCCTTGTACTTCATGCGCTTGTACTTGCCGCACAAGCACTCGTAGTCCTTGATCGGCCCGAAGATGCGGGCGCAGAACAAGCCGTCGCGTTCGGGCTTGAACGTCCGGTAGTTGATGGTCTCGGGCTTCTTGATCTCGCCGTAGGACCAGGAAAGGATCTTTTCCGGGCTCGCGATCGAGATCTTGATCTGATCAAACGTCTGAACAGGAGCCTGGGGGTTGAAAAGGTTCATGACCTCTTGATTCATCGGCTCTCTCTCCTCGTGGCGGACCGACCCTCGCGCATGCCGCCGACGCGCTCCGGTGTCCGCACAATCCAATAAAAGCGGCCCAACTCGTTCTCACCAGGATCCGGGCGTCCGTTGAACCGCCGGGTGTGCGGTCCAGGTCTTCCCGGTTCCTATCCGGACGGCCAAAGCTGCCCGTTCCCTAGAGGGGAAATCGGGCAGCCCTGGGGTCGTCCGTTCATCTCATCGTGATGCGGCGGTCACTCCGCCGCATCCGCGGGACGGTCGGAGTCGTTGGCTCCGGCCCGATCCTTCGAATTGATCAGCTCGACGTTGAGGCCGAGCGAACGCATTTCCTTGACCAGCACGTTGAACGATTCCGGGATGCCGGCCTCGAAGCTGTCGTCGCCGCGGACGATCGCCTCGTAGACCTTGGTGCGGCCCGCGACGTCGTCCGACTTGACGGTGAGCATCTCCTGAAGCGTGTAGGCCGCGCCGTAGGCTTCCAGCGCCCAGACCTCCATCTCGCCGAAGCGCTGTCCGCCGAACTGCGCCTTGCCGCCCAGCGGCTGCTGGGTGACGAGCGAGTAGGGGCCGATCGAACGCGCGTGGATCTTGTCGTCCACGAGGTGGTGGAGCTTCAGCATGTAGATGTAGCCCACGGTCACCTTGCGGTCGAACGTCTCGCCCGTGCGGCCGTCGTAGAGCGTGACCTGGCCAGACCGTTCCAGGCCCGCCTTGTCCAGCAGTTCCACGATGTCCGGCTCGCGCGCGCCGTCGAACACCGGCGTGGCAATGGAGACGCCCTTGCGGACCTGGTCGGCCAGCCGGACCACCGCCTCGTCGTCGAACTCGCGGACCTTCTCGGTCTTGGACGAGCCTTCGAAGGTGTTGCCGATGGTGTCGCGCAGCGGCTCGATGTCGCCGGAGCGCCGGTAGGCGTCCAGCATCTCGCCGATCTTGCGACCCATGCCCGCGCAGGCCCAGCCCAGATGGGTTTCCAGGATCTGCCCGACGTTCATGCGCGACGGCACGCCCAGCGGATTGAGCACGATGTCGACATGGGTGCCGTCCTCGAGGAACGGCATGTCCTCGACCGGAACGATCCGCGAGACCACGCCCTTGTTGCCGTGCCGGCCGGCCATCTTGTCGCCCGGCTGGATCTTGCGCTTCACGGCCACGTAGACCTTGACCATCTTCATGACGCCCGGGGGCAGCTCGTCGCCCCGCTGCAGCTTCTCCACCTTGTCGATGAAGCGCTGCTCCAGCCGCTTGCGGCTCTCGTCGTACTGCTTGCGCAGCGCTTCGATCTCGGCCATCTGCGCGTCGTCAGCGACGGCGAACTGCCACCATTGCGACCGCGGATACTCGTCCAGGCGCTCCTGGTCGATCTCGGCGTCCTTCTTGAAGCCCTTCGGGCCGGCGATACCGACCTTGCCCATCAGCATCGCCACGAGGCGGCCGTAGACGTTGCGGTCGAGGATCGCCTGCTCGTCGTCGCGGTCCTTGGCCAGGCGCTCGATCTCTTCGCGCTCGATCGCCATCGCGCGCTCGTCCTTCTCCACGCCGTGGCGGTTGAAGACGCGCACTTCCACGATAGTGCCGGTCACGCCCGGGGGAACCCGGAGCGAGGTGTCGCGGACGTCCGAGGCCTTCTCGCCGAAGATGGCGCGCAGGAGCTTCTCTTCCGGCGTCATCGGGCTTTCACCCTTCGGCGTGATCTTGCCGACCAGGATGTCGCCGGCTTGGACGTCGGCGCCGATGTAGACGATGCCGGCTTCGTCGAGGTTCTTCAGCGCTTCTTCCGAAACGTTCGGAATGTCGCGCGTGATCTCCTCGGGGCCGAGCTTGGTGTCGCGGGCCATCACTTCGAACTCGTCGATGTGGATGGACGTGAACACGTCGTCGGACACGATCTTCTCGGAGAGAAGGATGGAGTCCTCGAAGTTGTAGCCGTTCCAGGGCATGAACGCGACGAGCACGTTGCGGCCGAGGGCCAGATCGCCGAGGTCGGTGGACGGACCGTCGGCGATGATGTCGCCCTTCTCCACGAGGTCGCCCACGCGGACCAGCGGACGCTGGTTGATGCAGGTCGACTGGTTGGAGCGCTGGAACTTCATCAGGCGGTAGATGTCGACGCCGGACTTGGACGGATCCAGGTCCTCGGTGGCGCGGATGACGATACGCGTCGCGTCCACCTGGTCGACCACGCCGCCGCGACGGGCGCCGATGGCGGCGCCGGAGTCACGGGCGACCACCGGCTCCATGCCGGTGCCGACGAAGGGGGCCTCGGCACGCACCAGCGGAACCGCCTGGCGCTGCATGTTGGAGCCCATCAGCGCGCGGTTGGCGTCGTCGTTCTCAAGGAACGGGATCAGCGCCGCGGCGACCGACACCAGCTGCTTGGGCGACACGTCCATGGCGTCCACGCGTTCGCGGGGGACCTGGGCGACGTCGCCGGCATGGCGGCAGATGACGAACTCGTTGACGAAGCGGCCTTCGCTGTCCAGCTCCGCGTTCGCCTGGGCGACCGTGTACTTGGACTCCTCCATCGCCGAGAGATAGACGACGTCGTCGGTGACGCGGCCGTCCACCACCTTGCGGTAGGGGCTTTCGATGAAGCCGTACTTGTTGACGCGGGCGAAGGTGGCCAGCGAGTTGATCAGACCGATGTTCGGGCCTTCCGGCGTCTCGATCGGGCAGATTCGGCCGTAGTGCGTCGGGTGCACGTCGCGCACTTCGAAGCCGGCGCGCTCGCGGGTCAGACCGCCGGGGCCGAGCGCCGAGAGACGCCGCTTGTGCGTGATCTCGGAGAGCGGGTTGGTCTGGTCCATGAACTGCGAGAGCTGCGAGGAGCCGAAGAACTCGCGCACGGCGGCGGCCGCCGGCTTGGCGTTGATCAGGTCCTGCGGCATGACCGTGTCGATATCAACGGAGGACATGCGCTCCTTGATGGCGCGCTCCATGCGGAGCAGGCCGACGCGGTACTGGTTCTCCATCAGCTCGCCGACCGAGCGGACGCGGCGGTTGCCGAGGTTGTCGATGTCGTCGATCTCGCCCTTGCCGTCGCGCAGTTCGACGAGCGTGCGGATGACGGCGAGGATGTCTTCCTTGCGCAGCGTGCGGATGGTGTCCGGGCACGTCAGGTCGAGGCGCATGTTCATCTTCACGCGGCCGACGGCGGAGAGGTCGTAGCGCTCGGCGTCGAAGAACAGCGACTGGAACATCGCCTCCGCGGTGTCGACGGTCGGGGGCTCACCCGGACGCATCACGCGGTAGATGTCGAACAGCGCTTCCTCGCGCGTCTCGTTCTTGTCGACGGCCAGCGTGTTGCGGATGTAGGGACCCGTGTTGACGTGGTCGATGTCGAGCAGCGAGAGGTCCGTGTAGCCGAGGTCGATCAGCTGCGCGAGCATCTTCGGGGTGATCTCGTCGCCGGCCTCGGCGTAGATCTCGCCGGTCGTGGGGTTCACCACGTCCTCGGCGAGGTACATGCCCTCCAGGTCCTCGTCGGTCACCTTGAGGGCCTTGAGGCCCTTGTCGGCGAGCTGGCGGGCGGCGCGGGCGGTCAGCTTGCGGCCGGCCTCGATCACCACTTCGCCCGTGTCGGCGTCGATCAGGTCGCCGACGGCCTTCATGCCCTTCATGCGCTGGGCATCGTAGGGCATCCGCCAGCCGTCCTTGTCGCGGGCGAACTCGATCTTGTTGTAGAAGGTGTCGAGGATCTCCTCGCCGTCCAGGCCGAGCGCGAACAGCAGCGACGTCACCGGGATCTTCCGGCGGCGGTCGATGCGCGCGTAGACGATGTCCTTGGCGTCGAACTCGATGTCGAGCCAGGAGCCGCGGTACGGGATGATGCGGGCGGCGAACAGCAGCTTGCCGGAGGAGTGCGTCTTGCCCTTGTCGTGGTCGAAGAACACGCCCGGCGAGCGATGCATCTGCGAGACGATGACGCGCTCGGTGCCGTTGACGATGAAGGTGCCGTTGTCCGTCATGAGCGGCATGTCGCCCATGTAGACGTCCTGCTCCTTGATGTCCTTGACGGACTTGGCGCCGGTGTCCTCGTCCACATCAAACACGATGAGGCGCAGCGTCACCTTCAGCGGGGCGGCGAAGGTCATGCCGCGCTGGCGGCACTCGTCGACGTCGTACTTGGGCGCTTCGAACTCGTAGCGGACGAATTCCAGGAAGGCCGTGCCGGCGAAGTCGGAAATCGGGAACACCGACTTGAAGACGGCCTGCAGGCCCTCCTCCGGTCGGCCACCGTTGGGCTCGTCGATCTGCAAGAACTGGTCGTAGGACGCCTTCTGGACCTCGATGAGGTTCGGCATCTCGGCGACTTCACGAATATCGCCGAAGAACTTGCGGATCCGCCTGCGGCCGTTGAAAGTCTGCGCCATTGCTTCCCTCGTATTCGTCGGATCGGCTGTCCGGAGCCCTCGCGTCGGTCCCCGCGGACGGGGGCCAGGGCTCGGGACAGCCCGATCGGGTCATCTGTGCCACGATTCGGGGCGTTTCCCCGAAACGGACGCGAGGGCGGCCTTGTTTCGGCCGCCCACGCGCAGTTTTCAAACGCCGGTCGATTACTTGACTTCGACCTTGGCGCCAGCTTCCTCGAGCTGCTTCTTGATCTTGGCGGCCTCGTCCTTGGACACGGCTTCCTTGACCGGCTTGGGAGCCGCTTCGACCAGGTCCTTGGCTTCCTTGAGGCCGAGGCCGGTGATCGCGCGGACTTCCTTGATGACGTTGATCTTCTTGTCGCCGGCGTCGGCGAGGATCACGTCGAACTCGGTCTTCTCTTCCTCGACGGCGGCCGGAGCCGCGGCGCCGGCGCCACCAGCGGCCGCCACGGCGACCGGAGCGGCGGCGGAGACGCCCCACTTCTCTTCGAGCATCTTGGAGAGTTCGGCGGCTTCCAGGACCGTCAGGTTGGAGAGCTCGTCGACCAGCTTGCTGAGATCAGCCATTTTTCACATCCTTGAGTAGGTTCGAACACTGTTTGGTTTTCAGGTCGAACGGCCTCACGCCGCTTCGTCCTTCTTGGCATAGGCACCGAAAACGCGGGCGAGCTGAGCCGCCGGCGCCTGAACGACGCCTGCGATGCGGGTGGCGGGGGTCTGAATCATACCCACCAGCTTCGCGCGCAGTTCGTCGAGCGACGGCAGCGAGGCCAGAGCCTTGACGCCGTTCGGGTCCAGATTGGATTTGCCGAGCGCTCCGCCGAGGATCACGAGCTTGTCGTTACCCTTGGCGTAGTCCACGACCGACTTCGTGGCCGCGACCGGATCCGCCGAATAGGCGATGACGGTCGGACCCTTGAAGAGGTCTGTGATGTGCTCGGCATCCGTGCCTTGAAGAGCAAGCTTGGCGAGGCGGTTCTTGGCGACCTTGACCTTACCGCCTGCTTCCCTGACGCGGGCGCGCAGCGCCTGCAGTTCAGCCACGGTGAGGCCTTGGTAGTGGGCGACGACGATCACACCAGCGTCCTTGAACGAGGTGTTGAGCGCCGCGACCAGTTCGCGCTTTTCCGCTCTATCCACTGCCTGTCTCCAGTTGACGACGAGGAGAGTTCCCCGCCGTCGGTTGCCATGGCCGCCGGACCTTTGTCCCGCGAGGCTCTCATCGAGACCCGCGGGCGTCCGACGACGCTCGCGTGCCTGTCCGCCAGCCCGCCCGGTGTCCCGGTGCGGCAACGGCAAGAGTTCGAACCACCTTCAGGCATCAGGCGAGGATCCCGGGGGACCCCGCTCATGCAGAATCGGTTTTCACTCCCGTCTCATGCAGGCCCGACCGTTCCGGCCGCCCGTAAAAGCGGTGACGGAGGGTCCAGAAGGCTTAGGTCGTGGCAGAGCCACGGCACCTGCAATCTCGGACAGGTTTTGGCCCGCGGGGGAGACCCATGAGGATCGCCTCCGCCGGCCAGACCACCCGCCGGTCGCCCGACGGGAATTCACAAGGCCGCGTGTTACGCGGTCACGGACGACGGGTCGACCTTGACGCCGGGGCCCATCGTCGAAGAAATCGAAACGCGCTGCAGATAGGTGCCCTTGGCACCCGTCGGCTTGGCCTTCTGCACCGCGTCGAGGAAGGCGCGGATGTTCTCCACGAGCGCGTCGCTCGCAAAGGACACCTTGCCCACGCCGGCGTGGACGATGCCGGCCTTCTCCACGCGGAACTCGACCGCGCCGCCCTTGGCGGCCTTCACGGCGCCGGCGACGTCCTGCGACACCGTGCCGACCTTCGGGTTCGGCATCAGGCCGCGCGGGCCGAGCACCTTACCGAGACGGCCGACCAGCGGCATCATGTCCGGGGTCGCGATGCAGCGATCGAAGTCGATCGTGCCGCCCTGGACGATGTCCACCAGGTCTTCGGCGCCGACGATGTCGGCTCCGGCAGCCTTGGCCTCGTCGGCCTTGGTGCCGCGGGCGAACACAGCGACGCGGACCGTGCGGCCGGTGCCGTTCGGCAGCTGGCAGACGCCGCGAACCATCTGGTCGGCGTGACGCGGGTCGACGCCGAGGTTGATGGCCAGCTCGATCGTTTCGTCGAACTTGGCCGTCGCGCGCTCCTTGAGGAGGCCGATGGCGTCGGCGAGGGGGTACAGCTTGTTGCGGTCGATACCCTCACGGGTCTTGGCGACGCGCTTTGCGATCTTTGCCATGCTCGTCACTCCACAACCGTGAGGCCCATCGCGCGGGCGGAGCCTTCGACCATCTTGGCAGCCGCATCCACGGTGTCCGTGTTGAGGTCGGCCAGCTTCGTCTGGGCGATTTCGCGCACCTGCGCCCGAGTCACCGTACCGGCCGTGCCCTTGCCCGGGGTCGAGGACCCCTTCGGCAGGCCGGCGGCCTTCTTCAGGAAGTAGGAGACCGGCGGGGTCTTCAGCTTGAAGGTGAAGGAGCGGTCGGCGTAGATCGTGAACTGGACGGGGATCGGCATCCCCTTCTCCATGTTCGCGGTCTGCGCGTTGAACGCCTTGCAGAATTCCATGATGTTCAGGCCGCGCTGACCGAGCGCGGGGCCGATCGGGGGCGACGGGGTCGCCGAACCGGCCGATACCTGAAGCTTCAGGTAACCGGTGATCTTCTTCGCCATTGTTCTACTCCATCCTTATCGGACCGGGGCCGAAACCCCGGAGGAGAGCGTGGTCAAGATCCTCATCTCCCGCCGGCGATCAGCGGGACGGATCTCCCACGCGTGAAGTCGGTGCCGAAGCGCCGACGTGACCGGCCCTGGTTTCCCGGAGCCGGATGGGTTGCGTCAGACCTTTTCGACCTGACCGTATTCGAGCTCGACAGGCGTGGCGCGACCGAAGATCGACACCGCCACCTTGAGGCGCGAGCGCTCTTCGTCGACTTCCTCGACGAGGCCGTTGAAGGAGGCGAACGGGCCGTCTGAGACGCGCACCTGCTCGCCGATCTCGAAGCTGACCGAGGCCTTCGGCCGTTCCACGCCTTCTTCCACCTGGTGAAGGATGCGCTCGGCCTCGCGGTCGGGGATCGGCACCGGGCGGTTGTCGCTGCCCAGGAAGCCGGTCACCTTCGGGGTGTTCTTGATCAGGTGGTAGGCCTCGTCGGTCATCTCCATGCGGACCAGGACGTAGCCGGGGAAGAACTTGCGCTCTGCGTTGACCTTGCGGCCGCGGCGCACTTCCACGATGCTCTCGGTCGGCACCAGGATCTGTTCGAAGAGATGCTCGAGCCCGCGCTGATGCGCCTGCTCGCGGATGGAGTCCGCCACCTTCTTCTCGAAATTCGAGTAGGCGTGAACGATATACCAGCGCTTGGCCATGTCAGTCTCTCACCCTCGCCGCGATAGTTCAGCCGCCGATGCCGAGCAGCAGCCCGACACCCCACGCGAGGATCTGGTCCACGAGCAGGAAGAATACGGCCGCAACCGCCGCCATGATGAACACCATGGTGGTGGTGATCGCCGTCTCGCGCCGGGTCGGCCAGGTCACCTTGGCCGTTTCGGTACGCACCTGCTGAAGAAACTGAAAGGGATTGGTCTTCGCCATCCGCCTGCTCATGACAGTCGGGCGCGCAGGACGATCATCCCGCACGCCGCGATCAGGAAACCGTTATCTATAGGTTCCGGGTCTGAAGTGCAAGAGCGAGAAGTGGCAGGGGCAGCAGGGCTCGAACCCGCGACCTGCGGTTTTGGAGACCGCCGCTCTACCAGCTGAGCTATACCCCTTCAAGCTCGCTCTCACGAACCCGCAACGCTTATATCCGAACCGGAGCGCCGATCAAGCGCCTCGGCGCCGTCCTTGTTTCCGATTCTTGCTCCGGCGGCAAGCCGTCGAAGCAAATTCCTCTGGATTGTCAGCCGGTAAGCTCGACGCAGCCGGCCGATCGGCGAGGGAGGGCGGCTGGTCGGCCACCCTCCCCGGCTTCGATCATCACTCGATGATGGACGCCACGACGCCCGCACCAACCGTGCGGCCGCCCTCGCGAATGGCGAAGCGGAGCTTCTCTTCCATGGCGATCGGCACGATGAGCTTGACGGTCATCGAGACGTTGTCGCCGGGCATCACCATCTCGGTGCCTTCCGGCAGCGTGCAGACGCCGGTCACGTCCGTGGTGCGGAAGTAGAACTGCGGGCGGTAGTTGGTGAAGAACGGCGTGTGACGGCCACCCTCCTCCTTGGTCAGGATGTAGGCCTCGGCCTTGAAGGTCGTGTGCGGCGTCACCGAACCCGGCTTGCACAGAACCTGGCCGCGCTCAACGTCCTCGCGCTTGGTGCCGCGAAGCAGCGCGCCGATGTTGTCGCCAGCCTGGCCCTGGTCGAGCAGCTTGCGGAACATCTCCACGCCCGTGATGGTCGTCTTGGTCGTCGGGCGGATGCCCACGATCTCGACTTCCTCGCCCACCTTGACGATGCCGCGCTCGACGCGGCCGGTCACCACCGTGCCGCGGCCGGAGATCGAGAACACGTCCTCGATCGGCATCAGGAACGGCTGGTCGATCGGACGCTCGGGCTGCGGGATGTACTCGTCGACCGCCCGCATCAGCTCCAGGATCGCGTCGTGGCCGAGCTCGCGGTTGCTGTCTTCCAGCGCCGCAAGAGCCGAGCCCTTGACGATCGGAATGTCGTCGCCGGGGAAGTCGTAGCTCGACAGGAGCTCGCGAACCTCCAGCTCGACCAGCTCCAGGAGCTCCGGATCGTCGACCATGTCGCACTTGTTCAGGAACACCACGATCGCCGGAACGCCGACCTGGCGGGCGAGCAGGATGTGCTCGCGCGTCTGCGGCATCGGGCCGTCGGCGGCCGAGCACACCAGGATCGCGCCGTCCATCTGCGCGGCACCGGTGATCATGTTCTTCACGTAGTCGGCGTGGCCCGGGCAGTCCACGTGGGCGTAGTGACGGTTCTGCGTCTCGTACTCCACGTGCGCCGTGTTGATCGTGATGCCGCGCGCCTTCTCTTCAGGCGCGGCGTCGATCTGGTCATACGCCTTGAACGTCGCCCCGCCCGTCTCCGCGAGAACCTTGGTGATCGCCGCCGTCAGCGACGTCTTGCCGTGGTCCACGTGACCGATCGTGCCGATGTTGCAGTGCGGCTTCGTCCGCGAGAATTTTTCCTTGGCCATCGTTTGTCTTCCTCGAACTGTCGCGTAGTCCGGCGTACCGGGGCGGGCCGGCGGCTCGAATAGTTTGTTTTCACCTTGGGTTCAAGCCCCCTCGCGCATGACAGGATCGCGCCGCCGCGCATCGCGCGCACACGTCCTGTCGCAAAGGGGATGGGCATGGAGCGGGTAGCGGGAATCGAACCCGCGTATTCAGCTTGGAAGGCTGCTGCTCTACCATTGAGCTATACCCGCGCTGGCTCCTCACATATTCGCAGCCGCGCCGCCGCGCAAGACGGTTCGTCGCATCCGACGGCTCCGATCGGCTCGTCCCGTGCGCGCAGAGTCGTTCGGTTGCCAGACGGCCGCCGGCGCTCGGTTGCCGGCGGACCGGCGGCATTGGACGAGAAGGAAGATGGTGGGGGAAGTAGGACTCGAACCTACGAAGGCCTAGCCAGCGGATTTACAGTCCGCCCCCTTTGCCGCTCGGGACATTCCCCCATCCGGGACGCGATGGGTGGAACCCTGAACGCGACCGCGCCTCCACCGGACGGGCCGGCGGTGCGGGCGTCGTTATGGCGAGGGGAATGCCCCCTGTCAACCCGTCATCGACAGCGGGGCGGCGCGCGTTCGCCGGTCCGGCTGGGCGGGCGGAGGATCGGGCCTTCCGCCCTCCCCGGCGGCTCGCTATAAGGCGCGCATGAGCGACGACCGGCCCTCCCCCAGCAAGCGCAAGCCCTTCCGCAAGCCCGGCGGCAAGCCGGGAGACGCCCGCGGCTTCAAGCCCCGCCCGAAGCGCGAGCGGGAAGCGGGCGACACCCTCTATCTCTATGGGCTGCACACGGTGGAGCTGGCGCTGAAGAACGAGCGGCGCCGGCCGCTCCGGCTGCTGGCGACCCGCAACGCGCTTGCCCGCCTTCAGGAACGGTTCGACGGCGGCGTGCTGCCGCTGCCGGCGGAAGAGGCCTCCCCCTATACGCTCGACCGGCTGCTCGGCTCCGACGCGGTGCACCAGGGCGTCGCGCTGGAGGTGGAGCCGCTGCGCCCGCTGAAGGCCGCGGACCTTTCCGGCGCGCGGCTTGTGCTGGCGCTCGACCAGATCACCGATCCGCACAACGTGGGCGCCATCCTGCGCTCGGCCTGCGCGCTCGGCGTCGATGCGGTGGTGACGACGGCACGGCACAGCCCGGCCGAATCGGGCGTGCTCGCCAAGTCGGCGTCCGGGGCGCTCGACCTCGTTCCGATCATGCAGGTGCGCAATCTCGGCGATGCGCTGGAGGAGCTCCGGGCCGAGGGCTTTCAGGTGGTCGGCCTGGATTCGGACGCCCCTGCCCCGCTGGAAGCCTGCGCCTTCCAGGCGCCGGTCTGCCTTGTGCTCGGCGCCGAGGGCAAGGGCATCCGCCAGCGAACGCGCGAACTCTCCGACGTGGTCGCCCGGCTCGACATGCCCGGTCCGATCAAGAGCCTCAACGTCTCCAACGCCTGCGTGCTCGCCCTCTACGTGGTCAGCCGCGCCATCGCCGGCACCTGACGCCGCACCGGCAGTTGCGATCGGCAGCCCGTTTCGCTATGGAAACCTCCACGCCAGGGCCGGCATAGCACAGCGGTAGTGCAGCGGTTTTGTAAACCGAAGGTCGGGAGTTCGATCCTCTCTGCCGGCACCAATCCCTTCCGGTGGCACAGCCACCGGAGCCGAACTCCGCCGACCTGATCTGCAAGACGGACAAGATGCCGGGTGTCGTCGGGCTGTGGTGGGAAGGGATCTGTTGGCGCCTTACTCTCCGCTTGCCGCCCTGACCCTACGCGAACTGCGCCAACAGTCTGTTGATTTTCGCGACATGATAGAGTGTAAATGATCGAAATTCGGTCATGGGACGGACCACATGCCTCTTTGGGAGCATCGCTTGTTGCCTGCTGTCGTTTTCCTTCTGATTTGGGTGGCAATTGGACTGCTATTCCGGGGCGGATACGTGTCCTTCCATCCCTAGCGAGCCAACGCGTTATTTTTTTAATCTTTGTCGAAATGCCGTAAGTTCTGACTGGAGTATTCATGGACTTACTGGATAGTGAGCAGCAAAAGGCAGAGCAACATTTCCGTTTGCTGATCAACAAGGCATCTCTAGCTGCATCTCGCCGTTCGTGGTTGCATGCAAGCGTTCTTCTGCAGGCGGCCGTGCTTGGCACATGGGCCCGTCATCCCGGCTTCTTCTTCTCCAGGGAAGCTGAAGAATTGGCCGCACGCATCGCCGCGAACACGCTCGGCACCCGTCCGCCCGCCGCACATCCCGTTGAGACGTCCCGACCGCGGCGCATCCTGCACGTTCTTTCGGAAGCCAAGCTGCCGGGCGGCCATACCCGCGCGATCCAGCGCCTGATCGAAGCCGACAGCCAGTCGGTTCATTCCCTGGCCGTCACCCAGCAGCTGGTCCCGTTTCCGAAGGAACTGAAACAGACCATCCACGGGTCCGGGGGCAGAATCCACTTCCTCGACCGTTGGAGCAAGTTGATCGGAACGGCCAGAAAACTTGCGGACCTCGCCGCCGTCCACGACATCATCGTGCTCAGTCCGCATCCGCACGACATCGTGCCGATCCTGGCCTTCGCCGGAAATCCGTCCTGCCCGCCGTTGATCCACTTCAACCATGCCGACCATGTGTTCTGGCTAGGCGCAGGCGTCGCCGACGTGATCTGGAACTTCCGGCGATCGGGCCTGGCTCTTGCCTCCGCCCGGCGAGGAATCGAACCGCACCGAGCCGGCCTCCTGCCGCTGCCTTTGCGCCTCGATGAACGCAGTGGGCGCGCTCCGTCGAAACAGGACGCCCGGCGAAAGCTGGGGTTGCCGGATGATGCCGTGGTCGCCCTGACCGTCGCATCGGCCTACAAGCTGAAGCCTCACGACCAGGCGAACTATTTCGATCTGCACCGTCCGCTTCTCGACGCCTGTCCCGCCCTTCGCATCCTCCTCGTCGGTCCCTCTCCGGACGCCCAGATCTTTCGCGATCTGACTGCCTTCAGCGGTGGCCGCATCCGCTGTGAAGGCATTCACATGGACCTCGCGGATCATCTGGCGGCGGCGGACCTTTATCTTGATTCCACCCCGTTCGCCTCGCAGACATCGCTTCTGGAGGCGGCGGCGGTCGGTTTGCCTTGTGTCAGCTGGCGGACCTTTCCAGCCGAAAATCTTGCAAGCGTGTTCGGAAGCGACGACCCTTCCTTTGACGACCTGCCGGTGTGCTTCACCGACCCCTCGGCGTACCGCAGTCGGGTTGCGTCGTTGATCGACGACGCGGACTTCCGCGTGGCCGAGGGCCGGAAGCTCGCCACGTCGGTCGCACGCCATCATTGCGGCGACGAGTGGAAAGCCTCTCTCGATCGTCTCTACCGGCAGGCGATCGAAAACGCCCGGCAGCGGCCGCATGTCCTGGCGCCGGACCTCGGACCTGCAGAGGTCAACCGGGAGGTCATGCGGCTGCAACTTGGATCGGGGCAATGGGCGCTCGATTCGGAAGGGGCGACCGCATCTTTCCTTCCATTGATCGAGCAGTGGCGGCGATACTGGAGCTTGGAGGCCGGCAAGCGGCCGTCACCGCGGGTCTTCATCCCGTTCTACGTGTCGCGGATGATCCAATCGGTGAAGAACGCTGCTGGCCTGGGGCGGCGCTAATATCGACAGCGCTCAACGAAGCGGTAGCGGTCGGGCCGGGTTGCCCGCCACCGTCGATCCGGCCTCCACGTCGCCGACCACCACGGCACCGGCAGCCACCCTCGCCCCTTCGCCGATGGTTATGCCGGGCAACAGGACGGAACCGGCCCCGATCCAGGCTCCTGCCCGGATCATGGTGGTGGGATACCGGTCGGGATACTGCTTGGACCGCGGATATCGATCCGTCGTGATGGTGACGTTCGCCTCGATCGTGACATCGTGTTCGATGCGCACGGCATCCCAGAGGTGGACGCCGTGGCCGATGCTCACGCGATCCCCGAGGATCACGTCGTTCTCCACGAAACAGTGGGTGCTGAACCGGCAATCGGCGCCGATGACCGCACGCGGAAGGACGACGCAATAGGCATCGATCAACGTGCCATCGCCAAGCGCCATCGACTGGCAATCGGCAAGAGGGTGGATGCTGACGGCCATTCGATCTCGCCACACTCGGTTTCACACGTTCGGCGGATCACTTTCTAAGAAGAGCCCGCCGCAGGCAAGCCGGCCGAAGCCCCGGCCCCGACGAGGGACGCGGCGAGTGCGTCGGCCGTCAGCGGGGCTATGCTCTCGATGCGGCGGACGTTCTCCACGTGCCACAGGCGGAGCTTCTGGTTCCAGACGCCGGCTAGGAGCGGGCCGGCGACGAAAACGCCGTCGCGCACCTCCAAGCCGCCACCGACCTCGAACCCCCGCCCCGTCTCGTTGGCGCGCGCCATACCGGTCGATAGCAAATTCCGGATCAGCGGCACCGTCGAACGTCCGTCGATCTCCTCGAACCCGCCGCAATTGACCACGGCGGCGAAGGTGGTGTCCGGCTGCCGCGCCTGCCCGTCGGTTCCGAGATACCGGAGCGTCACGCCGCCGCCTGACGCGTTCCCCGCGAGACTTTCCAGCCGGCCCGCCAGCATCTCGAGGCGGCCGCTCGCCGCCAGGGACTCCGCGGTGTCCCGGTACTCACGACCGGCGCGCCGGATCAGCCGGGAGAACCGCATGCCGTAGGTGTTGTTGAAAACGCGCGCCTCGCCCTCCGGCAGGCGCGAAAGCACCTGAACCAGCAGCGCACCGAGATGGGAGAAGCTGTCCGCGACCGCAACGCCTTCGGCCGAAAGGTCCGCCACGTCGGCCTCGGCCGCCTCGATCACCTGGCGGGCATCGGTTGGCGTGCCGGCGATCAACTGCTGCATCCTGGCGAAGGGCGGGCTTATCTCGTCCTGCCCGGAGATGCGGTGGGGGAATTGTCCACTCGGCGACAGGGTCACGACCTTCCTCAAGATGCCGTCGAACCGCGGGTCGCTGCCGAGGACGTAGAGGATTTCAAGCGCGCTCGCGTTGGTCCCGACGACGAGGATGTTCCGCTGGTCGGCGGGAGCCCGGGAAAGAAGGTTTTCCAGCGTCCGAAGGTTCTGATCGAACCCCGGTTCGTAGACGTCGTCGATGACCGGCGGGGCGTCGCCCGTTCGACCCTGGACATGGCCTACCCCGCGCGTCGGCGGACTTCCGATGGCCAGAACCACGGAACGGCATTCCAGGGCTCCGCCGCCGTCAGCGGTCGTGAACTTGACCCGGAAACGGTTGGACCGGCCTTCGCCGATCTCGACGACTTCTCCCACCGTCCGGCGCACTGTCAGGAGCCCCTTCGCCTTCGCCTCGGCCAGTTCGCGTTCCATCACCTCGGCCAGGTACAGTCCGAAGAGACGCCGCGGGATGTAGAGCCCGTCCCATTCACCCCTGTCCATCAGCGGGTTGTTCCGGTCCAGCCAACGGTCGAACGCCGGGCCCGACTCCCGACGGGCTTGCTCGGTCCACCAGGACCGCTTCTCTTTCAGCCAGGAAACGAAGGCGTCTAACTCGGCGGGCGGTACGAACTCCTTCAGCGTGGTGATGATCAGGCCGTTAAAAGACGACCGTGACCCGTAAGGCACACCGCACCAGAAACCGGACCGGTCGAACACCTGGACAACCAGCGGAGACGCGGGTCGAACCCCAGCCGACAAACGGTTTATCAGCGCCCGCAAGGTATAGGTTCCGGAGACGCCGGCACCGACGACGACAAGGTTGGCATCCGCCGCGATCTGCGGTTCATGGCTCAACTGAAACTCCACTTCTGCACCTCAAGCGAGACTAACGGACGCGTTTGCCGGTTTCCGACGATTGGACGCCTTGTGTTGCAATGGGCGAAACCCTACGGGAAAGGAGCGATCCGATCGAGGTAGGAACTCGTAGGTACGATGTGGTACTCGACAGGTGTTGCAACGAGTCCGAGGCGTCCCCAATTTTTCCGGAACGCGGTCGCCGTGGAAGGCTGATTTGATGATCCACCAAAAAGCTGAGTGTCTTACTCCAAATATTGGGGCGGGCACTTATGTGTGGCAATTTTCGATTGTCCGCGAAGGTGCAATCCTTGGTGAGGATTGCAACGTTTGCTCCCATTGCTTGATTTCCGATAGTGTCGTCATCGGCGACCGCGTGACGATCAAGAACGGAGTTGCGATACCGGCCGGCGTCATGATCGGCAATGACGCCTTCATCGGCCCGAACGTGACCTTTGCGAACCCTCTCCCAGCAGATGGGGTCGAGCATATCTTCGGCCTTTCCACGGCGACCCGCACCGTCATCGGTACCGGCGCGTCGATCGGGGGCGGCGCGGTTGTTCAAAAGGGCGTCACGATCGGCGACAACGCTCTGGTGGGCGCCGGCGCGGTTGTCACGCTCTCCGTCCCGCCGAATGCGATCGTAGTCGGCAATCCGGCGCGCATCGTCGGCTATGCGAACCAGCCGGAACCGACGAAGTCGGCCGTCGAGTCCTGTCCGAACGGAATTCCCCTCGGCGCCACGCCGACCGAGGTGAGCGGCGTCGTCCTCTATCGCCTCCCCATCGTCAAGGACTTGCGCGGCGACCTCACTGTTGGCGAGTTCGAGAAGACGCTTCCATTCCGGCCGATGCGCTATTTCATGGTCGTGGATGTACCGTCCAGGGAAACGCGTGGAGAGCATGCGCATCGTGAATGCACGGAATTCCTGATCTGCGTGACCGGCAGCTGCACGGTTGTCGCGGACGACGGGCGAAACCGTCAGTCCTTCCAGCTCGACAGCTTCGACCGTGGCCTGTTGCTTCCTCCAGGCGTATGGCGGACGCACTTCAACTACAGCCCCGACGCCATCCTTTTGGTGTTCGCGTCGCACCACTACGATCCTTCGGACTACATCCGGGACTATGACCAGTTCAGGGCCGAAGTCGGAGCTGTGGCATGATTCCGTTCCTGGAGCTCGGGTCGGCTTACCGGGAACTGAAGTCCGAAATCGATGACGCCGTCTCCCGCGTGCTGTCTTCCGGGAGCTACATCCTCGGCAAGGAAGTGGCGGACTTCGAAGAGCAATTCGCCGCCTACTGCGAAGCCGAGGCGTGCATCGGCGTCGGAAACGGTCTCGACGCGCTGCATCTGGCGCTCCTTGCGGTCGGGGTGGGCCCTGGCGACGAAGTGATTGTTCCGTCCCACACGTTCATCGCCACCTGGCTCGCCGTCGCGCAGTGCGGGGCGAAGCCGGTGCCGGTCGAACCCGACTCTCGTACGTTCAACATCGATCCAGAGCGGATCGAGCAGGCGCTGACCGATCGGACCCGCGCGATTGTCCCGGTGCATCTCTACGGACAGCCCGCCGATCTCGATCCGATCCTCTCCGTCGCCCGCAAGCACGGGCTCAAGGTGGTCGAGGACGCAGCTCAGGCCCAGGGCGCCTCGTACAAGGGGCGTCGGATCGGCGGCCATGGCGACGCCGTTTCGTGGAGCTTCTATCCCGTCAAGAATCTTGGCGCTATCGGTGACGCCGGCGCGGTCACCACCAACGATCCGGAAATCGCCCGGCGCCTTCGCCTGTTGCGCAACTACGGCTCGGAAGTGCGCTACTACAACGACGAGATCGGGTATAATTCGCGGCTCGATCCGATCCAGGCAGCGATCCTTGGCGTCAAGCTCCGCCACCTCGACGCATGGAACGCCCGAAGGCAGGTGCTCGCCGACATGTACCTCGACAGCCTGCGCGACTGTATCGAACTGCCAACGACCATTCCCTTCACACGCAGCGTCTGGCACCTCTTCGTGGTCCGGCACCCGAAGCGTGACGAGCTTCAGCGGCGGCTTGCGGAGGCTGGAGTCGGCACGATCATCCACTATCCCGTCGCGTGCCATCAGCAGAAGGCTTTCGCCGATCGGGGCTTCCGGGCATCGGACCTGCCGATCGCGCAAAAACTCGCCGAAACCGTCCTCAGCCTGCCCATGGGGCCGCATCTGTCGACGGCCGACTGCGCGGCCGTGATCGAGAGGGTCAAGTCTACCGTCGCGCAAATGGGAGAGCCGGGCGCGCCCAGCGGAGCTTGATGCCGCAATCCACCAGCAGCCACCGGCACGTCCTGCGGATCCTTGGGATTCTCGGCAGTTCGGCGGTCATCCAGATTGCGATCGGTGTTCTGAAGGTGAAGGCGCTGGCCCTGTTGGCCGGCCCGAGCGGAGTGGGTCTCGCCGGGCTCTTCGCGGCTGTCCTGAGTGTCGGGACCAGCACGGCCGGCATCGGTCTTGGACAGGGTGCCGTTCGCGAGATTGCCGCCAAAGCCGATGATCCGGCGTCGGTGGCCGTGATCCGACGCGCGCTCTTCTGGGGCAGTGTCGCCCTGGGGCTCCTGGGCGCCCTGGTCATGATCGCACTCGCAGAACCCATCGCCGCCTACGCGATGGGCGATGCCGCGCTCGCCTCGCAGGTAAGGTGGCTGGCCGGCGGAGTCGCGGTGGCGGTGGTCGCGGCCGGGCAAGCCGCGCTCCTCAACGGATTGCAGCAGATCCGCGCGCTAGCCGTTCTCGGCGTCGTCGTCAGTGCTCTTGCGGCGGTTGCCGGCGTCGGGTTTGCCGTCGCCTGGGGCCCGGACGGCGCGATCGGCTTCACGCTGGCTGTTCCGGTCGCGTCTCTCCTGGTCGGCACCATCCTCTGCGCCCGTCTGCCGCGTGTCCCGCAGACCGCGTGGCGGTGGCGAGAGCTTCTTCCTTTGCTACGCAGGATGGCCGGGCTGGGCTTTGCGATGACCCTGGCCGGGATAGCCGGGCATCTGGCGCAGGTGACGGTCCGCGCGCTGATCGTCGAGGATCTCGGCCTGGAGGCGGTGGGCCATTTTCAGGCTGCCTGGACCGTCTCCTATCAGTACATGGGCGTGATCCTCGCGGCGCTCGCCATGGACTTCTTCCCCCGGCTCTCGGCGGTCGCGGACGACCGGCCCCGGGCTGCCCGGCTTGTCAACGAGCAGTTCGAGATCGCGCTCCTCTTCGCAGGTCCCGTCCTCACCTGCGCGATGGTCTTCAGTCCGATCGCCATCCAGATCCTCTACACGGCGGACTTTGCCGAATCCGCGCAGGTCCTGCGCTGGCAGATCCTCGGCGACATCGTCAAGATCGCAGCCTGGCCGCTCGGCTTCCTGCTTCTCGCCCAGCGTGCGGGCACCGCGTTCTTCATGACGGATCTGCTTTGGGCCGCGTCCTATCCGGCCCTGGTTGCCCTTCTTCTTCCGTCTTACGGGTTGGAAGCCGCCGGCATGGCGTTCTTGGCCAGCTACACGCTCTACCTGGGGAGCGTGGTGCTGGCCGCGCCGCGCTTCGGCTGCACGATCTCCGCGCAGAACTGGCGTTACCTGGCGGAAAGCGCGCTCTACCTGGTCGCCGGCTTTGCTGTGGCCGACCATGGCGGCATCGGCCCGCTTGCCATTGGCGTGGCGCTGATCGCCGCCCAGTCGGCGACGAACTGGCGCCGGATGCGCCACAACTTCTAGCGTTCCAGCCAGCCCGTTCAGGACGTGATCTGAACGGCGGCGTTCCAATCCGCGACATTGTAGGCCAGATACCGGTAGCGAAGACCGCGACGGGCTATGAACTCGTGGAACGCCTTGAACTCGTGCTCTTTCCAGCCATCGTAGTTGAAGTACTCGTCGAACACGATCACCGTTCCCGGCCCGATATGGTCGTCAAGAGCGTCGAAAACCGCCTTCGTCGACGAGTAGAGATCGCAGTCGATGTGAAGGAACGAGCACTTCCGACCCTGCTCGCTCTTGGCGTATGCCGGCACCGTCGTGTTGAACCAGCCGACGTGGAGGCGCACGTTGGGTCGCACCTTCGGAACCGAACCCTTCGTATTGAAGAAGCCCTTGGTGTATTTGCCGAACCAGTCTTCCGGCAACCCCTCGAAGGAGTCGAAGCCATCGACGACGGTGCCGGCGGGAGCACGGTCGGCGATAAGGTTGATCGTGGCGCCGGAGTAGACACCGAACTCCGCGAACAGTCCCCCGGCCTCGGCATGCGCCAGTCCCTCAAGCAGGACATCCTGCTTGTTCGAGTAGGCCCGCGCGCCCTGCATGTTGGTGGCTGCGTAGTTCGACCCTTCCAGAAGAGCGGCTAGAGTCCGGGCGGACTCGTGCGTGTACACGACCTTGTTCGTGAGCTTGTTCAGCTCCATGGCAATCGCGTGTTTGATTGCTGGAATCAGGTTCTTCATTCTCGATCCGACCAGTCGTGCTTGAAAATCCGGGTGCGGAGGGATGCCAGGCCGGGCAAGGCCGGCTGGATCCCACTGGATCAAGCTAGACCGTGGAAACCGTCGGTTTGCTGTCAGGAGATCGATTTTGAGGCGCCCGGTGTGGCGGCGAACTGGGTCGGGATCGTTCCCTGCGGCGAGGACGGAAAACAGACCTGGACCAGGAAGCCGGCCGGTCCCTCGTGCCGGAGGACGACCGCGCCGTGGAGTTGGGCTATGCGGTCGACAATCTGCGAGCCGAGCCGGGCTCCGCTTGCGGAACCATCCGGCGGGGGCGACTTGCCGTCCCCTGGGCGCGGACGATTGCCGGGCAGACTGTTGGCAACCTCCAACACCCCGACGGCCCTCACAGAAACAGTGATCTCGGTCCCCTCTTCGGTGTGGCGGATCGCGTTCTCGACGAGGTTCCGGATCAGCAGTTCCAGAAGGCTGGGGATCGCGCGCACCTGCGGATCGCCCATCGCCTCCAGGGAGATGACCTTGCCGAACTCGTAGACCAGCGGCGCCATGGCGGCGACGGCCGTCTCGGCGACGTGCCTCAGGCTGACGGTCTCAAAGGTCTGCTCGACCATTCCGTCCAGGCGGGCCAGGGATGTGAGTTGCTCCAGTACGTAGGTAAGGCTGGCCAGGTCATTGAGTGCGTTCCGCGCACGGGGGTCGTCGCAGGTTTCAAGTTCCAGTCGGATCACCGCGATCGGCGTCCGTATCTCGTGCGCTATCGCGGCCGTGTAGACCTTTTGCGCCTGGATCAGATCCGAGATGCGCTGGATGGCTCGGTTCACGGCGCTGCCGAAACTGGCGATCTCGAAAGGCATGCCATCCAGAGCGATCGGGCCCGGCCGGAAGGCCAGATCGAGATTGCCAACCGTTTTTGCGGCGGCGCTGACCGGCTTGAGGGCACGTCGCACGGACCAAACGGTTGCGCCGAACACGAGGGTCAACATCAAAGTCATCGGCAGGAGCATGTGATCGAGGAGCTCGTCGACGATGACCACGTTCGTCAGTCCATCCGGATCATCAACGACGATCAGTTCGATGTGGAAGACACCGTTGCTGCTTTCGAAGCTCTGACCGCCCGCGAACGACAGCGGTTTGCCTGGGCGAAGAGACCGCTGCCAGAACGCCGGGGGCGTGAAACCTTCCGGCATCAGCAGGTTCAGGCATGCCCCTTCGCAGGTCGAGTACACCAGACCGCGCGTCAGATTTCTGATGCGCAGGTAGTAGCCCTTCATATCGCTGCGCGTGGCGTCCGGAATCGAACCCGTGTCGCCAGTCGTCAGAACCTTGGCGTACCGCTCAGCGATAGTGGGGGTGACCGTCAATGTGGTCCCATCCTGAACGGATGCGGCGATCCGTTGCGTCTCCAGTTCGATGATCCGGCGTATCAATCCGTCGTTGTCACGCCAGTACTCGAGAAAGACGAGCGTTGCCTGCAGCGCCATGGCAACGAGTGCGAAAGCCAGGACGCGAACCCCGACGATCCGGATGAGCCGGGGCTGACCCGTCATGGCGAGCCGATCGTCCGCAGCATATAGCCGACGCCTCGTATGGTATCGATGCGGATATCCGCCGCCTGGGTCTCCAAACGCTTGCGCAAGCGAGAGACGCTCAGTTCCAAGGCGTTTGCCGAAACGGCCTCGTCGTATTCGGAAAGCGCCGCCTCCAACCGTCTCTTCAGCACGACCCGGCCGGCGTCTCTCAGCAGCAGTTCCAGCAGGGCGCGCTCGCGCGGTGGCATCGCGACGCTTTGGCCGGCCATCGTGACGAGCGTCGTGGCGGGATCGTAGCGGATCTGACCTGCAGAAAGGATCGGTTGGGCCGTCGACGGCGCCCGCCGCAGCATCGCCCGGCAGCGTGCCAGGAACTCGGCGTGGTTGAACGGCTTCAGGAGGAAGTCATCGGCTCCGGCATCGAGCACCGCGACGCGCTGTTCGATGCCTGCCCGCGCCGAGATGACCAGGATCGGTACAGCGCTGCCCGCCGCTCGCAGGGCACGGATGAGGTCTGTTCCGTCGCCGTCCGGCAAGCCCAAGTCGAGCAGCAGCAGATCGTGGCTGCCTTCCCGCAGTGCGGTCCGGGCATCGGCGATCGTTGAGAATACATCCACGCGCCAGCCCGCGTCGTGAATTCTTTCCACGAGGAGGCCCGTCAAGCGCTGGCTGTCCTCGACCAGTAGAATTCGCAACTCTCGTCCTCGCGATCTGAATCCGAATGTCGCCCCACCCGCCTGGAACCAACAGCCTATTCTCACGTAAAGGAAATTACCAAGAGACATCGTCGATGGTGAGACTACCTATGCTCCGGGACGCGGTGTGCCGGTTCAAACGGGTCCGCGGCGCTGGCCGCCCGGCCTCGGGTCGACAGCTGGTGTCGAACCTGGAGGCGGCGGTCCGGTGCGATCAGGTCGAGGGCGGTGAGATGCGCGGCTGCTCGGGCGTTTCGAGGGGACCGTCTGTCTGCGTCCGACGGAGGCGGGCACGCAGGTCGGTGAGCGGCGCGCCGAGCGGAGAAAGGGCGGCCCACATCCGAAACAGCCGGTCGCGTGCCTTCATGGCGAGGTGGCTGGCGCGCTCCGACGGGGTGAGATCGAGCTGCTCGAGGCGCGCTTCGCCGATCGAGGAGGCCTGGAACCGCTCGAAGAGCGGGAACGGATAGACCGCCAGGTTGACAAGGCCGTGGTCCCAGTAGCGATCCATGAACACGTCCACGGGCGCGGCAACCTGGTTTCCACGGGCCAGCAACCGCTCGGCGCCCCGGCGGGTGATCAGATATCCCTGCGTGCCCAGAGCGAAGCTGGTGATCTGGACGAGGTGGTGATAGCGGTCGAGAAACGGGCTGGCCACATAGCGCATGCGCGGCGGCACCTTGGCGAACAAGCGCAGGTACTCGATCCCGAGATCCTCGAATTCGGTCGAAACAAGGGAGCGTAGGCAGGGCCAGTCGACGACAACATCGTCTTCCAGGACCACCATCTGCGAGACGTCGGACTGCACAAGCCAGCGCCAAAGCGCGTCGTGGCTGCTGTAGCAGCCCAATTCGCCGGCGGTCATGTTCCGGCCCTCGCGATGGCGAGCGCCTTGACTGTCGTAGACGAGCGGCGGCTGAAGCTGACGATGCGCGTCGAAGAAGGACCACTCCATGCCGGCATCGGCGGCGGACCTTGCGAAGGCCGCCCGGCGCTCTGCAGCGTCCGAAAGGCTTATGACCCAGGTCTTCGTGTTGTATGCCATCTGCGTCCCATCTACAGAACACCCCAACCGGTCGAACACTCCGTCTACGGTATATGCGCCGGATTGGGAACGTCCGGGGCTGGGCGTGGCGGTCAGGACCGTCTCTGTCGAGGGGACGACATACGGCGCGAGCGCTGCGTGCCCTTGAGTTTCAAGGGCTCCGGCGGGGACGATTCACATGCGAACGGGATGCGCGCGGCATTCCCGTTTATCCTGTCCTCCGGGGGTCGGCCGACAAGGAGCTGCAATGGAACTGGCAGAATTCAGGAAGCCGCTGATCCGAATCGCTTTCACCGACTTTCCGGGACAGACCAACCCCGGCTTCATCACCCGCCTGCTGTCGGAGCGATACGACGTCCACGTCACGGATCGGGATCCAGACTACGTCATCTATTCCGTTTTCGGCCACGAATTCCTGAGGTTCGACAACGCTATCCGGATCTTCTTCACCGGCGAGAACGTGCACCCTGACTTCAATCTCTGCGACTACGCTTTCTCCTACGATTGGCTCACGTTCGAGGACCGGCACTTTCGGGCCCCGAACTTCATCCTCTACGACCAGTGGACCGATCTCGTCAGGCGGGGATCCTCGAAGGTCCCGCACGCGTCCGCGAAGACGGCCTTCTGCAATTTCATCTACTCCAACGGCGCCGGCCACCCGGCGCGCGACAGGTTTTTCGAACTCCTCACGCGGCACAAGCCAGTGGAGTCCTTCGGCGCCCATCGCAAGAACAGCGCCCGGACGATCGGAGCCGCCTACGATGGGGACTGGAGTTCGCCCAAGGTCGAGGCACAAAGAGACTTCAAGTTCTCCATCGCCTTCGAAAACAGCTCCAGCTCCGGCTACACGACCGAGAAGATCGTCCATGCGCTGGCCGCCGATACGGTCCCGATCTACTGGGGCGATCCGACGATCGCGCGCGTGTTCAACCCGGACCGGTTCATCCATGTCGACGAAGCCAACATGGACGAGGCCGTCGAACGGGTGATCCGGCTCGACGCGGACGATGACGCCTATCTTCGGATGGTCAACCAGCCGTTTTTCCTGGGCGGAGAGGCGCCCCACGAACTGACGCGGGAGGCGCTGCTCGATGCGTTCTCTGCGATCTTCTCGCGGCCGCTGGAGACCGCGGGTCGCCGGAACCCCTACTTCTGGGGGGCCAAGTACGAGCAGCGGCGGCGCCGCGAGGTCAAGGCCGGTCTCCTCCTTGACCGGCTTAGCCGGCCGGCGCTGCTGGGGCGAGGAAAGGCCGCCCTGAAGTCCCTGATCGGCCGAAGCAGGATCTGAAGCAATCCGCGACGGGGACGAAAGACCCG
Organism: Chthonobacter albigriseus; assembly: GCF_013839445.1. Lineage (GTDB taxonomy): Bacteria > Pseudomonadota > Alphaproteobacteria > Rhizobiales > Pleomorphomonadaceae > Chthonobacter > Chthonobacter albigriseus. Next base: position 212,254 of record NZ_JACDIT010000002.1, read on the forward strand.
GTCGACCGGAGACTGCTCCCAGCGCCTCCGAAACGAACCAAAGCGTCAGGTCGGCTTGGCCATGTGCCGAATCGGCAAACCGCGAGAGCGGGAGATCGGGAAGACTTTCGTGCGGTCGTTCAGACCGGGAAGTCGGCCCGGATCCGCTCGGCGGCGTGCTGCAGCTTCTCCACGGCCTCGGCCAGCGCGGCATCGGTGCTGAGCTGCGGGTCCACCCGTTCGATCCGCCGGGCGAGATAGTCCGACGCCTTGCGCGCGAACCAGGCGTCCACGCGCCCGTGGCCGGGGATGCGGCGGTAGCCCTTTCTCACGGCCCGTCTCGGAAGGCTGACCGTGTTCACACCCATGGCTTCGTAGAGCGACGTCGGCCGCATGGGGAGGAAATCCGGTCGGATCCCGATCGCGCTTCCCCAGTCCGCCCATTTCATGTGATGGCGGGCGTCCTGCGGTTCGAGCGCGATCCAGGGCACTCTCAACGCGTCGGCCACGATCGCGCCGTGCATGGCCTCCGCCACGATCAGCTCGCTCGCCTTGATGTCCTCGAGCACGTGGAGCGTATCGCCGGTCGGGTCGATGAAGTGGAAGCCCGCGTCGTCTGCCACGGCCTTCCAGGAGCCGCGATCGAGCGATTCGAAGTGCGGGATCAAGGAAACCTTGTGGCGCTTGGGGACAGGGTCGCCGAACCAGGCATTGACCAGCAGCGCGGCGTCGCCGACGACCAGCCGGCGGGAGATGGACAGTGCGTCCGCCGTGAACTCGCCGCGTACCCCGTAGATCCGCCAGCTTTCGTCGATGATCGGTGCCGGAGCGTAGCCGCCGTAGCCGGAACCGAACACGACCTTGAGATCCCGGGCGGGATGCTGATCGTTCAGGATCGAGCCGATGCCCAGGAACAGCCGGTCGTCCTGTTGGTCGAAAAGACCGGGAAACACGCGCGGCAGCAGGACGTGGTTCAACTCGTCGCCGAAATTCGGCTTGGACCCCTGGTAGTAGTAAAGCCGCATTATGTGTTCGCCCCCCGCCTTTTCATGTAGGCCAAAGCGCCTTTGGCGATCTGGACGGCGCGGGCCGGCCGACGGGCCGCGGTCCAGAGGTCGTGCGCCAGAACCCGGCGGTAGTTGAGGAGCCCGTAGTCCGCGGACTTCCGATAGACTGCCCCTGCGCCGTAGTCATAGTACAACAGCTGTTGGAAGGCTGTGCCGAGGTCACGGCCGTGATCATGCCAGACGACCGGCAGCGGCGAATAGACACCGCGCCAGCCGCGGCGCAGCAGCCGAAGCGCCAGCTCCCACTCCTCTCCCGCGAAAGGCGTCCCCGCGCCGAATGTCTCGTCGAAGCGCTCGGTTTCGAGCGCTTGACGGCGGAACGCCATGTTGGAGCCCTGGACAACGCCCCGCGGCAGAAACACGCCCCGATCGAAGGTGGCGGGTTCGGGGTCGGTTCGCGTTCCCAGGGTCGACTGATCGGGCGTGAACGGCTTGATCATGCCGGTTCCGAAGCCGATCGACTCGTCCTGAAAAACCTGGCGCCAGGCGTCGACGAAACCCCGGTCGACATAGCAGTCGTCGTCGATGAACAGGAGGATCTCACCGGTCGCCTCAGCGATCGCGTCGTTGCGGCCGGCCGAGTTTCCGCGTCTGCGGCACTCCACCACCACGGTCTGCGCGACGTCGGCCTGGAAAGCCCGCATCATGGCCTGGGTCTGATCCGTCGAACCGTTGTCGACCAGAATGATCTGCAGGTCCGACCGGTCCGACAGGGCCGCGATGTGGCGCAGGGTCGGCTGTAGCCGCGAGGCCCCGTCCTTGCTGCACAGGACCAGCGTGACTGGCGCTCGGTTGCTGACCGCAGACGTCATGAACTCCCCTTGAGCTGGCTTAAGAGCTGGCGCATCGCCGGCCGGACGCGGGCTGCCTCCACCAGGGCAAGCGCCGCGGCATAGACCAGGACGCCGCTGGCGATCAGCGCGCCGAGGCGGTACACGCGGGCCCAATCCTCGACCTGGGTCTCGACAAGCTTGACGCCTGCGACCATGACCAGCGCGGCCAGGAGCGGCCGCCAGAACTGCTGCAGATAGGTCATCGGACTGATCTGCAGCAACCGGACGGACATGAGGACCGGTATGAACCAGAATGCGAAGGATCGCAGCACGAGACCCGTCAGCAGCACATTGACCCCGTAGGGAGCCAGGATGAGGACGAGCGGGATCGAGGTCAGCGTGCCGGACATCTGGTAGTAGAACCACCAGTCGGCCTTTCCGAGCCCGCGGATCAGGCCGGCCTGCAACAGGCCGACCGATGTGATCAGGCCCTGCACGCAGAGAATCTGCACCGGCAGCGTGGCGATCGCCCAATGCTCTCCGAACAGGAACGGCACCAGATCCCCGGAAACCGCCGCTAGCCCCATGAACAGCGGGAACGAAACGGCCGCCGCGGCATAGGAGGCCATCAGGTATCCCCGGGTGACCCGCGCCCTGTCGTCCTGAATGGTGGAAAAGATCGGGTGCACCGAGGCGCCGAGCGCGCCGCCGACCGTGTCGGCGCAAAGAGCGTAGATCCGCTTGGCGAAGTTCAGCACACCGAGCGCGGCCGGCCCGAGAACCAGTCCGGTCACCGTCTGGTCGATCTGCGTGGAAACCGTGTTGAGGATCCGGGTCCCGGTGGCGAACAGCGCGTACCGCGGCACCCCTCGGACAGCCGAGACGGGCGGCCTCATCGGACGCCAGCCGGCCGCCATGAAGTTGACCAGCGTAATCGCCGCCTGCGCTGCGACCGGCGAAGTCGCCAGCGCCCATAGCCCGTATCCGGCAAACAGCAGACCGAGCGTCACCGCGCCGGCGAACAGCGACGCGAACGTCGCACGGGCCGCCACAACCGAGAACCTCAGGCCACGTTCGACGAGGGCTGCAGGCACGATGTTGAGCGCGTCCAGCGGGATCTTGATGCCGAGCAGGAACAGGATCTCGCTGTGTCCAAGCGTGAAGTCGTCGACCCAGCCGAAAACGGCGATCGTGGACATGCCCGCATAGATCAGCAGCGCCGCCCCCAGACAGATTGCGAACTGGGAATAGAGATCCGCCTGGTCCAGCTTCTTCGCCTGGACGATGTACTCGCCGACGCCCGACAGACACAAGGACGAGGCGATCGTGCAGAGGCTCAAGCAGAAGGCCACGGCGCCGAAGTCCGAGGGACCAAGCCAACGGGAACTCACCATGAACACGGCGAAACTGACGAGGCTCGGGAGAGCCACATTGACGCCCGACCAGACGACAGCTCCGATCGCCCGGCGCTTGAGCGGCCCCGCTGCCGCGGATGTCCGGGCCGAATCGTCGAATTCCACCATCAAGCGCCCAACCGTTCTCCGTCCGCTCCGCTTGCCCCGGGCCTGTGGCTCAAATAGGGCAGATCCGGTCCGCCCTCCGGGGGCGGTCCTGCTGCGGCTCGCTGACGGCGCAGTCCCGGCCTCGTTGCGTTCTCACCCGTCCGCGTGGATGCCCGATCGGCAATGCGGAAGGGCCAGCCGACCTCCGGCAATCGGCCGGATGCGGGCGCACAGACGGGTCAAGACCTGATGGGGCCGGTATAGCAGTCCGGCTTGAGGAAGTCCTCCCTCTAGTTCCCGCTCGATGCCGGTGTGACCGTGTCCGGCCCGGCGGGCGGTTACGCGGGATACCGTCGGACGGAGGCGTCCTCGCGCCCCCGCTCGCGCCGGTTCACGGTTTGATGGCGATACCCCAGGGCAGACGGCCGACGGGGACGGATTTCTCGGCGGTCAGCGTGGCGACGTCGATCACGGTCATGTCGTTGGTGAGGCCATTGGCGACGTAGAGCTTGCCGCCGTCCGGGGCGATCTCCACGTGCCAGGGCCGCTGGCCGACCAGGATGTAGTCGTGGACCTTGTAGGTTGCGGTGTCGACCACCGCGACGCGGTTGGCCGGCCCGAGCGCGACGAAGGCCCACTTGCCGTCGGCGGAGAAGCGCAGGCCGACCGGCTGGATCAGCTCCTGGCGAAGGCCTTGCACCTCGAAGCCGATCTTCTGCACCACCGCGTGGGACGCAACGTCGATCACCGACACGGTGCCGCCGATCTCGGACGTCACCCAGACGGACTTTTGGTCGGGATGGAATTCGGCGTGGCGCGGCCGTGTGTCGACGAGCACGTGGGCGAGCACCTCCAGGGTCTCGTTGTCGATGAAGTGGGCCATCGACGTGCTCTCCGACGTGGCGACGGTGATCTTGGAATCGGCCGAGACCGCCATTCCCTCCGGCTCCACGCCTACCATCACCTCGGTGATCACCTCGCCGGTGTCGCGGGCCATGACGGTCACCATGGCGTCGTCCTCGTTGGCGATGTAGATGCGCTCGCCCTTGGGATCGACGTCGAGCAGTTCCGGGTCCGGGCCGGAGTCCAGCTGCCGGGTAATCTCCAGCGTCTCCGTGTCGATCACGTCGAGGCGGTCGTCGTCGCCGGCGCAGACATAGACCTCCTTGAAATCGTGGCTGATGATGATGCCACGCGGGCGCCGGCTGGTCTTGATCGTCTTGACGATTTCCAGGGTCTGCGAATCGAGGACGGTGACCGTGTTGTCCTTTTCGTTGGTGACGAAGATCGAGCCGGCCTCTGCCGTCCCGACGCCGCCGGCGGTCAGCATGGTGGCGGCGACGAGCGACGCGCGCATGGCACCGATGGTCATGGGATCCTCCCTCCTGATCTCGTTCTCAGTTCTTGAACTTGCAGAGTGTCTCCGGTGCATCGACGCCCAGCGTGTCGAGTTCGGAGGATTCGTGCAGGAAGCCCTCCTGCGGCGACATGGAAACGAGCGCGCGCGGGCCGGCGACGAGGATCGGCTGGCGGAGCTGGTGGTCCCAGGTCCGGAAGCTCATACCGATGCCCTTGTGGCCGGGCGCCTTGAACGCCGGCGCGCGGATGTAGGCGATGGCCTGCTGCGGATCGGCCGAATTGCCCCGCGTGACCGCATCGCCGAACATCTTCGCCGCCAGCCAGGCGTTGTAGTCGCGCTCGCGCATCCAGCGCTTGAAGTGCCGTTCGAAGGAGGACTGCAGCGACAGGCCGCCGAATTGCTCGAAGGCGCGATGCCAGGCCACCCCGACGAGGCCGTGCGTGCCGACCACCGGCCGCGGTCGCTCCGTGCGGTAGAGCAGGTATTCGCCGAAGGCCTCCGCCGCGTCGGCGACGAAGACGACGTCGTGCTCCGGGGCGCCCTGCGTCACCTGGGGCATCTGGGTCTGGATCTGCTGGTGGCCGGATTCGATGCGCCGGGAGCCGGCCTCGAAGGTGTAGGCCCGGATCTCGACGATCTCCGCGCCGAAGCGCGTCGCCGCTCGCTCGATCGCCGCGACGTAGGCCCTGTCCGCCGGCGTCTCACCCGCGATGACGAACCAGCGGTACCAGCGTTTCCATGCGAGATACTGGCCGAGGGCGTCCGCCCGCTGGGCGAAGCTCGGCACCACGTGAAAGACGTTGGCGCGGCAGTCCGCCTGCCGCAGCCGGTCGTCGCTATCGCGGATGTTGAGGATCATGGCGTCTCGCGCTTCGGCAAGATCCGCCACAGCCAAAAGGTCGGCCGCGTCGAGGTCGGCGATGATGAAGCGCTGGCCGGATGCCAGCAGCCGCCGCGCCTCCGGCAGCACGTCGGCGTCGGCCGGTACGACGACCTCCTCCATCTCGTAGGCGTGCCGGAGCAGCATGCCGGTCGCCTGGTTCTCCTTCAGGCCGAGCTGTGCGCCGCTGAGGCCCTCGTCGTCGACGATGGGATCGAGCAGCGACAGCGGCGGCGGGTCTTCGTAGGCCTTGCCCAGGTAGGCGAAGCGGGCGGTGAGCAGCGGCTCCTTGGCAGGCTTCTTGGTCTGCGCCGCGGCGGGCCCGCAGGCGGCCGCGACGAACACTGCGGCGAGGGCGGCGGATGCCCATCGCAGCAGCGGCCGGCGGATCGGCGGGGAAACGGCGGTCATCGCCGGGTCACTTCTTGTGAAGCGACTGGATGAAGGCCACGATCTTCCAGAGGTCGTCGCCGTTCTCGATGATGTCGACGTAAGGCGGCATCGGCCCGACCACGTTCTCCCGGCCCTTGCGGGCGTAGCCGTCGGCCTGGAGATCGTCGGTCCCCTTCGCGATCAACCGGAACAGGGTATCCGGGTCACTGCCGTAGACCCACACCTCGTTGGTTAGCGGGGGGCACATGCCGCCGCCGCCGTTGCCGCCGTGGCAGCCGTTGCAGGAGTTGTTGAGGAAGAGCTGGTGGCCTTCCGTGATCGCGTTGGCGTCGCCCTCGAAGGGGTTCACCAGCGTGCCCTTCGCGGCCGCTTCGATGATCTCGCGCGGGCTCTTCACGACATCGCCGCGGTGGGCGGCCTGCTCGGCGGCGGCGGCCTTCAGCTCGTCCGTCGCCGGGTCGCAGCGGGCCGCGACGATCGCCTTCTTGCCCGACTTACCCAAGAAGACGACCGTGCAGATCTCCGCGTCGGAGATCTCAAACAGCGTCAGTTCGCTGGCCTTCACAGGCGTCGGATCGCCGCCGTTGACGACCACCTCGATGGTCCCCTGCTCGATCGCGGTGACCTTGACGGTGACCTTGCCGTCGGCGAAGGCCTTCTCGGCGCCGGCCTCGATCTTTCCCTGCTGGGTCGGAACTGGGATCCGGTACTTCTCGTCCACCGGCCCCTGGATCGCGACGCGCTCCACGAGACCGGACTTGTCGAGGGGGATGGGACCGAACGCCAGTGCGCTACCGGTCAGAACGATGCCGCAGCAGGCGGCGAGCAGGATACGCTTCACGATCATCGTCACGGTTCTGGATCTCCCGGGGGCTTCCCTCGGGCGTGGTTGGTCGCCACGCCTCATGTTTTCTTCTGGTAGAGCCGCAGGGCCTTGGCGGCCCCGTCGGCGCGGATGGTCGTCGCGATGTCGAGCGCGGTGCGGCCGTCGTTCGACCTGGCGGTGAGGTCGGCGCCGGCTTCGGCGAGGAAGCCGACCATGGCCGCGTTGTTGTGGCCGGCCGCGATCATCGCGGCCGTGACTCCGTGCACGGACCGGGCGTCGAGATCGGCGCCCTTGGCCCGAAGGGCCTCGGCGAGCTCGATGATGGACGGGCCCTGGGCGATCTGGATGTCGCGGTTGTTCGCCTCGTACTGGGTCGCGGCGATCATCATGGCCGTCAGCTTCTCCGTCCCGAAGGTCTCGTCGACCGGGGCGCCGACGGCGATCAGCGTTTCGGCCGCCCAGTACTTCCCCTCGCTGATGGCGAGCGCCAGCGGGGTCACGTCGCCAGGGGCACGGCCAGAGAGATCGGCGCCCCGCTCGGCGAGCAGCCGGACCGTCGGCTGGTGGTTCCTGAGGATAGCGTGGTGGAGCAGGCTCCAACCCGAGAGGTCCGTCGCCGCGATGTCCGCGCCGCGGTCGAGCAGGAAGGCGACCAGGTCGGTGTCGCGGCTCTGGGCGGCGGCGATCACCGCCGGCGTGCCCTGCTTGGAGCGGCGGTTGATGTCCGCACCCTTGGCCAGCAGCGCGTCGATCCGGGCTTCGTCCGAGGCCACGACAGCGCGCTGGAACAGCTCGTTCACGTCGGCGCCCGCCGCCAGGTCCGCCTCGACCTCGGCGATGTCGACGATCTGGCCGGGGTCGGCGAGCGCCGCGTCGATCCGGCGGCCCGCTTCCGGCGCGACGGCCGTGAAGCGCTTGTCGCCCTCCTCCACGATTCGGTCGAAGTAGGTGCCGTGCGAAGGCAGATCGCCGTCCACCACGCAGGTGGAGCAGCGGACAAGCGGAACCCCGAAGTCGACGAGAATGGCCCGGATCTCGTCGCGGCTTGCCTCCAGGGCGAAGTCGAGGGCGAACTTCAGCACCGGGTCGTTGGTGCGCACGCCGAAGGCAAGATCGAACTCCAGGACGACCTGGTCTTCCATCAGGTTGACCGGCTGCAGCGTCAGCGGCGCGCCGTTCTTCTTCACCCAGCCGGCAAACGGCCCCCAGACGCCTGCCGCATCCAACTCCCCGTCGACCACTTTCTGCACCTGCCGCCAGGGCTGGCGCCAGGGCTCCAGGTCGGCGTTCTGGCTGATGACGTGGATGTCGAGCCCTTCCTTCTTGCCGTGGCGGGCCAGGGCCTCGCGAAAGGCGGAGTGCTGGAACACGCCGATGCGCAGGCTCTTCAGCTGCGGGTCGTCGAAGCCGGAGATCGCGATGGCCCGGTCGGTGCGCGTCGCCAGCACGTAGGTAGACCGGTAGATCGGCACCGTGGTCAGGATCCTCTGGTAGCCGAAGGGCACCTCGATGAGGATGTCGCACTCGTTGTTCTCGAAGGTCTCGCGCGTCAGGCCACGTTCGATGTAGGGCCGCCAGAAGGTGGAGACCTTGGCGCCCATCCGGTCGGCGACGGCCTTGGCGATGCGGTTCTGGATGCCCTCCCCCGCCATGTTGGAGAGCGGCATGTTTCCGGGATCGGCGCAGAAATGGAGAGTCTCGTAGCGTCTGGTCTTCGCCGCCTTGCGCGCGGTCGTCTTCTCGGCCGCCGTCATCTGCTCGTAGATGATCTGCTTGTTGAAAACGGGCTTCTGCTCCGCCGCGCCGGCCGGCCGCGCGAGGACGCCGAGAAGAACGGCGGCAGCCATTCCGACGGTCGACATCCACAGGATGCTCCGCCCTGCTCGATCTCCTGGCATCGACTTCCTCCCCGGCGCCGGCCTGTCCAGCCGTAGCCACTCAATAGTATTGCTGCGTATGTCTACGCACTACTCAACCGCGAAACAAATTAAACTCGTGTAATGATCAAACTAATACTTAGACAACGGAAAGCGCTCGGGCAGCATAGCCACCCGAGCACCAGGATTTATTGTTCGATCTACTTATTCGAAGACGCGGAATGTGTAGAGCGAACCACCTTGCGGGATCTTGTCGAGGCCCGCCGCCTTGGCCATGGCCGAGGCGCCGATCGCACCGAACTTGTCTTCCAGATCGAGACCCGCAGTGATCGGCAGGCCGATCCAGCCGCCGATGCCGGCGAAGACCGAGACGTACTGCTTGCCGTCGATCTTGTAGGTGATCGGGTTGCCGATGATCCCGGAGCCCAGCTTCCTGGACCACACGACCTTGCCGGTCTCGCGGTCCACCGCGCGGAAGTCACCGCCCAGCGAGCCGTAGAAGACGAGGCCGCCGGCCGTCGTCAGCGTGCCCGACCAGTTCGGATACGGATCGGGGATCTCCCACACCGTCTCGCCGGTCAGCACGTTGAACTTCTTCAGCTTGCCGGTCACGCCCGGGACTTCCGGGTACATGTAGACGTTGGCGAAGACGTAGACCGTGCCCTGCTGCGTGTGGGTGCGCTGTTGGGGCTCGTCCTCCATGCACCAGTTGTTGGTGGGCACGTAGAACAGCCAGGGCTCCTTCGGGTCGACGGATGCCGGCTGCTGGTCCTTGCCGCCCATTGCGGAGGGGCAGGCCTGGACGTTCTTGCCGACTTCGAAGGGCGAGTGCTCCTTCACCTTGACCGGGCGGCCGGTCTTCAGGTCGACGCTCTCGGCCCAGTTCACGGTGACGAACTTGTTGGCGCGCAGCAGCGTGCCGTCGACGCGGTCGAGCACGTAGGCGAAACCGTTGCGGTCGAAGTTGACCAGCGTCTTTCGCATCACCCCGTCGACTTCCATGTCGACCAGGATGTTCTCGTTGACGCCGTCATAGTCCCACTGGTCGAATGGAGTCTTCTGGTAGGCCCAGACCACTTCGCCGGTGTCCACCTTGCGGGCGAAGATGGTCATCGACCACTTGTTGTCCCACTCGCCGGTGTTGCACTCCTCGTGCGTGTCGGCGCCGCAGCGGTAGGACGGCGACCAGTGGCCCGGGTTGCCGGTGCCGGCGTAGACGATCTTCAGTTCAGGGTCGTAGGAGAACCACGCCCAGGGCGCGCCGCCGCCGATCAGGTGCTCGCCCTCGGGATAGGAGGTGAGGCCGATGTCCTTGCCGGAGATGCCGTAGTGCGGGTTCGCCTTGTTGGTCTCCGGCGTCAGGCAGACGTCCGCGTCGGAGCCGGTGGAGTGGCACTTCCAGACTTCCTTGCCGGTCTCCAGGTCGTAGGCGACCGTGCGGCCGCGGGCGGCGAACTCGTCGCCGCCGAAGCCGGCGATCACGTACTTGTCGGCGATCAGCGCGGGGCCGGTGTGGGTCTCGCCATGTTCGGGATAGGCGTGCTTGACGACCCAGACTTCCTTGCCGGTCCGGGCGTCCAGCGCGATGATGAAGCCGTCGAGGGTATGGACGACGATCTTGCCGGAGGCGTAATTCAGGCCGCGGTGGACGACGTCGCAGCAGGCGCGCGGCACGGCCGATTCATCGCGGTCCGTCTTCTTGACGTAGTTCCAGATCTGCTTGGGGTTGTCGGGATCGGAGAGGTCCAGGGCCTGGACGATGTTCGGCCAGGCCGACGCGAAGAACATCATCGGCTTGCCGTCGATCTCGACGACGACCGGCTGTCCCTCGTGGCCGCGCAGCGCGCCGGTCGACTGGGACCAGGCCATCTGCAGCTTGCCGACATTGTCCTTGTTGATGTCGCCGAGCTCGGAGTAGCGCGTCAGCGCCATGTCCTTGCCGGGCGCCGCCCACAGGTTGGGGTTCTTCGAACGCTCGATGATTTCTTCATTCGCAGCTGCCGTTCCAACCAGCGCCGCCGTGCCGAGGGCAAGGCAGAGGGTTCCGGCGAGCCACTTCGCTCGACGCTTCATTGGGTTTCACTCCCGTGTGGATGTTGCATACGCCCGGCGACCGGTTCCCCGATCCGAACCGCCGGGCATTCCCGTGGGGGACATGCCGCCGGTACCCATGGCTCGTCGTCCGTCCGACCGGAGGGACGGTCGGGAATTGGACCACGATGAAGGCCCGGTTTTCTTGTGTACCGGTCCGGTGCGGCAGCCGAGCCTAGGGAGTTCGGCCGATGCAACGATGGGTACGGGGTCGGAGAATACTGATCGGGAGGAAGAAACGAATGGAGGATCTTCCCGATTTTTCCCTCTTGCTTTCCCGATCACCGGAGATGGAGAAAGTTTAATCTTACCGCAACGCAGCAATGACTTGGCGGGACCGTTTCCGATCGGACGGCGCCGGACCCGATGCCCCCCCGGCAGCCGCCCGGCCTAGCCGACGATGTGGTTCCGGCGATTCTCCAGCGCGAAGCGGATGAGGTCCGCGGTCCGGTCCACGCCCACCTTCGCCTTGATGCGCGTGCAGGTGTTGGCGACCGTCTTGTAGGCGATGCCGAGGGCGTTGCCGATGTCCAGCATGCTGCGGCCGTCGGCCAGCATGCGCAGGATCTCCAGCTCGCGGTTGGTGAGCTGCGAGTCGGCGATCAGTTCGGCGGTGGAGAAGGCGGCGACGGCGATCTCGCCGGCGATGGCGGAATCGACGTAGGGCTCGCCGCGGGCGGCGCGGCGGATCGCCGTGACCAGCTGGTCGGAGGTGGCGCTCTTGGAGACGTAGCCGAGCGCGCCGGCGCGCCGGGCGGAGGTGGCGTAGACCACGTCGGAGTACATGCTGAAGACCACGACCTTGGCCGCAGGGTCCTCGATCATGAAGCGGCGAAGCAGTTCCAGGCCGCTGCCCTCGCGCAGGTTGATGTCGAGGACGACGACATCCGGCTTGCTCTTGCGGAACAGCGCAAGCCCCTCCTGAAGTCCCTCCGCCTCGATGTACTCGATCCCGTCGAGTTCGGCGAGAAGCCGACCGACGCCCTCCCGGACGATCACATGGTCGTCCACGATCAAGACCTTCATGTTTCCTTCCCTCCAACGGGCGCTTCTGCGAGCGCGCTTCTATTGTTGCCGGACAGCGGGACAATGGCGTTGACCGCCGTGCCGCGTCCGGCCGGATTGCGTTCGATCGCGAGCATGCCGCCGAGCGCGGCGACCCGCTCGCGCATGCCGATAAGGCCGTAGCCGGTCGGCCTGTCCTTCGGGTCGAAGCCGCGGCCGTCGTCGACCACCACTACGGCCGCCTCCTGCCCCATCGGCACGATCGAGACCTCGATCTTGCGTGGCTCGGCGTGCTTGATGGCGTTGCTGAGGGCTTCCCGGATCACCGCCAGAATGACCCCGTCCAGGACCTCCCCGTAGCTCGCCTCCGGGACGTCGAGCGCGAAAGCGACGTCCGGACGGCGGCTGCGATGGAAGTCGACGATCTCGCGGACGGCGGCGGCGAGCCCCAGCGAGCCGAGCACGCCGGGCCGCAGCTGGCCGAGGATGCCGCGGACGTGCAGGCGCGCGTGGGACGCCGCGGCCTTGATCGATGCGGCCTTGGCGGCGATGTCGCCGCCGCGCGGTCCGCCGCCGGTCTCCTTGACGATGACGGCGATGGCCGCCGAATCGACGTCCACCGCGAACAGGAACGGGCCCACCTCGTCGTGCAGGTCGCGGGCGAGTTCGGCGCGCTCCTCGTCCTGCAGCCGGACGAGTTGCTCGGCGAGCTGGCGGTTCTTTCCCGCCATGTCGCCCAGCCGCTCGGCCATCTCGTTGTAGCCCTGGCATAGCCCGGCGAGTTCGGGCGAGCCGGTCTGCGGCAGGCGGGTGGAGTAGTCGCCGGCGCCAATGCGGCGGTAGGCCTCTGCGAGGGCGCCGATCGGCTTCAGCGAGCGGCTGATGATCACCGAGACGAAGCCGAAGGACGCGATGAAGAAGCTGGCGAGCACGGTCAGCGTGATCTGCACGTCCGCCCAGACCTCGTCGACCTCGCTGCGCGGGTCCGGCACCAGGAGGATCGCTCCCACCGGCATGGGGATGGACGGCACGTCGATCCGCTCCGTCTCGAAGCTCGGCGCGACGGCGGCCAGGAACCAGTCGGGCACGCGGTTCTCCGGCGGCGGCACGCGCGATTGCGCCACCACGCCGCCGTCGCGGTCGACCAGCGTCGCCTGCACGTGGCGGTCGCCGTCGAAGATTGTCACCGTCTCCTCCAGGTGGATCTGCGGGCGGAACGACCGGGTGAGTTCCTCCATCCGGCGCTGGACGGTGTTGCGCGCCACCTCCATGGCGGCCGCCATCTCGATCTCCACCTTGCGCTGGGCGTGCAGGTAGGTCAGCACGCTCCCGGCGAGAAGCGCCCCGACGAGCACAAGCGTGATGGCGCCGACCAGCCGTCCCCGTAGCGACACTCCGCCCTCCCCGATGAAGTGACGGTCTCGTCATCGGCCCTGTCGCCTGCCCGTGCACGTTAAATTCCGTCCATCTGCAGGCTAGATCGCGGTCACGACGTCGCATCGGGAAGTAATTCCCGGGATCCCGTTGGGATATTTTCTCTGTATGACGGAGAAGCCACCAACAGCACTCCACGAAGACGTGAGCTGTTGGAATCTTTTGGTGACCTTGGCTGACTTTCTTGAAGCATCAAAGCCCGGGAACGGTATCGACAACACATCGGGCGTCGCACGTTCAGCAAAGGGAGTTCACGGTCGACGAGAACAACGCTTTCGGCGGACTAGCGATGGCTGCGTGCCAGCGCGTCGGCGCGTGGTTCTTCGCCTCCCGAATGCGGCGCGTAATGCGATCGCCGAGTGAACCCGCGATAGTTGTTTATAACATATTGCCGCTACTTTTATTTGAATTCTGTTTGTTCCATCTGTTCCAGAGACAGAGCGTGGTCGCTTGCTCATTCCGAGCTTTCGCCATGCCTGAACAGCGGCACCGCTGAGGTCGTCCGCAACGGGGGAAACATGCGTCTCATATCGAGTTCTCTTCTCTGTGCAGTCCTGGCCGGCTGCGCGACCATCACACGCGGGACGACGGAAGAGGTGCGGATCGAAGTCGATCCCCCGGACAGCATCATCACCACAACCGTCGGCCACAGCTGCACCGGCATCCCGTGCAAGATCCAGGTCCCTCGAAAGACCGAGTTCTCGGTGACAGCTTCCAAGGAGGGGTACACCAGCGCCACCGTGCCGGTGATCTCGACGATGGCCGGATCGGGCGCGGCGGGAATGGCGGGGAACGTGATCCTCGGCGGCTTCATCGGAGTCGGCGTCGATGCCGTCAGCGGCGCCACGCTCAACCATTCGCCGAACCCGGTATTGATCGCCTTGCAGCCGATTGATCCGACGAACCCTGCCACGCCTGCCGGCAGCCTCAGCGTTCTGGAAGGGAGGATCAAGGCCGAGAACCTGGAGAAGGCGGCCAAACAGTCGAGGCGCCAGGACGAGCGGAACAGCTAGTCGGGCTCGGAACGGGCTCAGACGAACGGGCTGTCGCCCGCCCCCCTCACCCTCCTCCCGCGATCCTCGTGAGGTAGATCGAGAGCAGCTGCGTCTGCGAGGTGATGTTGAGCTTCCGGTAGACGTTGCGGCGGTGGACCTTGACGGTGCCGGTGCGGATCTCGAGGCGGCGGGCGATGCTGTCGGAGGAGTGGCCCTGGAGGACGAGTTCCACCACGGCCGCTTCGCGCTCCGTCAGGTTGAGGTCGCGCCAGACGGAGCCCGGCGAGGCGGGGGAGCGGCGGCCCACCCTTCCCCCGCCGGCCTCGCGGTCGAAGCGGCGCGAGAGATCCTTCCAGCGGGTGCGGATCAGGGCGGAGACCAGGGGTTCGACCGCGTGGAGCAGCGCGATCGAGCGGGCGGGGAAAGCGCCGGTCGCCTCCTTGCGCATCAGCGACCAGACCACCGCGGCATCGTCCGACACCGGCACGAAGAAGCCGACCTCCTCGGCAAGGCCGGTCTCCACGTAGTAGCTGCGGAAGTACTCGCTGGAGAAGAAGCGGTCGGGGGCGAGGTCGCGCATGCGCCAGAAGCCGGGCTTGGGCTCGCGCGCGGCGCGATAGAAGGGATCGAGCAGGTAGGGGCCGACCTGGTACTTCGCCACGAAGACCACGTGCTCGGCGGGCGTGAAGGTGTCGTAGAGGTCGATCGGCCGGGCGTCGCCGCGATAGCCGAACACCACCACGTGGTCAAAGCCGACCAGGGTGCGGAGCACCGTGGCGAGCGCGTCTCCGAAGGCGGCGTCGGTGGTCGGCGGCGTGCCGACCAGTTCGCCGAGGGTGCGGAACAGGGTTGCCGTGTCCATGGGCGCTCGGGCGGCTCCGTCGTTGGCGTCTGCACAGCATGAAGGCAGGCACCGCCTCTACCACTCGCAAAGATCAATTCCGATGAATATACCCCTCTCGGGGTATATACCGCGGCTTGGGCTCGTCACTAGGCTGAAGGCTAGAGGGGTGGCATCGGAGACCGCAAAGAACCGGCCCGGCCACCGCATCGGAACAGCAGGGCGAGCGCGTGACGGCGACGCATCCGAACGACATCGAATTCCGGCGCGTGGTGAAGCGCTACGGCGCGGTCACGGCAGTGACCGGCATCGACCTCGCCGTGCCGCGCGGCGCCTTCGTAGCGCTGCTCGGCCCGTCGGGCTGCGGCAAGACCACGTGCCTCAGGATGATCGGCGGGTTCGAGCAGCCGAGCGAGGGCGAGGTGCTGATCCGCGGCGAGGCGATGACCGGCGTGCCGCCCTACCGGCGCCCGGTCAACATGGTGTTCCAGCACTACGCCCTCTTCCCCCATCTCGACGTCAGCGCCAACGTCGCCTACGGCCTCAAGCAGATGCGACCGCGCATCGAGACCGGCGAAATCGCCCGTCGCGTCGCCGAGGCGCTGGAGATGGTGCGGCTCGACGGGTTCGGCGGCCGGCGGATCCACGAGCTCTCCGGCGGCCAGCAGCAGCGGGTGGCGCTCGCCCGGGCACTGGTCAACCGGCCGGCCGTGCTGCTCCTCGACGAGCCGCTCGCCGCGCTCGACAAGAAGCTGCGGACCGCCATGCAGATCGAGCTGCAGTCGCTGCAGCGCAACCTGGGCATCACCTTCGTGCTGGTCACCCACGACCAGGAGGAGGCGCTCTCCATGAGCGACCTCGTCTGCGTGATGAACGCCGGGCGGATCGTGCAGATGGCGACCCCGCGGGAGATCTACGACCGGCCGGCGGACCTCTTCGTCGCCGATTTCGTCGGCAAGACCAACATCCTCGATGCCTCGGTGGTGGCCTCGGGGCGGGCACGACTCGCCGACGGCAGCATGGTCGCCGTGGCGCCGTCCGATCGCGTCGGCGCGGCGACGGTCGCAATCCGACCGGAGGCGATCCGGCTGGCGCGCAAGGCGGCCGGCGATCTCACGGGCACCGTCACCAACCGCATCTTCCTCGGCGCGACGGCCGAGTATGCCGTGCGCGTACCGGGGGTCGGCGACCTTCTCGTCACCGCCGACCACCACGCCACTTCCAAGAGCGACCTGATCGAGCCGGGCGAGGCGGTCGCGCTCACCTTCGACCCCGGTGCCGCACTGGTGTTTCCCGCCCGGTCGTCCGCCTGACGGCCGCGCCAACCACAACAGGGGATGAGGACCATGACAAAGGGATACCGCGACAACGCGCCGATCTCGGCCAGCGCCTTCCTCGACGAACTGATGCGCCTGAAGCGCGGATCGGTCAGCCGGCGCCACTTCCTCGGGGTCACCGGCCTGGGGCTCGCCACGGCCGTGCTTTCGCGCGAGCTGATCCTGCCGCGGCCGGCTTTCGCCGCCGAGGACCTCGGCACCAAGATGTCGATCGCCACCTGGCCGAACTACCACGACCCCGCCACCTTCGAGGCCTTCACCG
The DNA here is from genome assembly GCF_013839445.1 of Chthonobacter albigriseus. Classification (GTDB taxonomy): domain Bacteria; phylum Pseudomonadota; class Alphaproteobacteria; order Rhizobiales; family Pleomorphomonadaceae; genus Chthonobacter; species Chthonobacter albigriseus. The sequence goes on from NZ_JACDIT010000002.1 coordinate 228,876, forward strand.
CCGCCACCGGCGTCGCGGTCGAGGTCAACGTGTTCGGCTCCAACGAGGAGATGCTGGCCAAGCTGCAGGCCGGCGCGTCGGGCTGGGACCTGTTCGTCCCCACCAACTACACGATCTCCACCTACGTGAAGCTCGGCCTGATCGAGGCGCTCGACATGGCCAAGCTCGGCAACTTCGACGGCTCCACCCAGAACACCCGCTTCACCTCGGAAGGCACCATCGACGGCACCGTCTACGCCGTGCCGAAGAACTGGGGCACCACCGGGTTCGCGGTGAACACCGGCAAGCTGAAGACGCCGGTCACCAGCTGGAAGGGTTTCTTCGAGGCCGCCAAGGGCGAGGCCGACGGCCGCGTCATGGTGCACGACTACCAGCTGACGACGATCGGCAGCGCGCTCAAGGTCTTCGGCTACTCCTTCAACTCGATCGACCCGGCCGAGCTCGCCAAGGCCGAGGAGCTGCTGATCAGCGTGAAGCCGCACCTTTACGCGATCTCGTCCGACTACCAGCCGGCCATGCGGGCGACCGACGCCTGGATGACCATGTGCTGGACCAACGACGGCGCCCAGCTCAACCGCGACATGCCGGAGATCGCCTACGTGCTAGGCTCGGAGGGCGGCGAGATCTGGACCGACTTCTACGCCATCCCGAAGGACGCGCCGAACAAGCCGGCGGGCTACGCGCTCCTCAACTACCTGATGGATCCGGCCAACGCGGTGAAGGAGCACATCGCCAACGGCGCGCCGACCACCGACAGCCGCGTCGCCGCGCTGCTGCCGAAGGAGATGCTGGAGAACACCATTCTCTATCCGGACGAAGCGGCCCTCACCCCGCTGGAATTCGGCGCGGCGGTGACGCTGACCGATCCGGCCCGGGCGGAGCTGATGGCCCGCTTCAAGTCGGCCTGACGACCAGACGCGGGACGGGGAGGCGGCCATGGCGATGTCGGCGGCGGGAAAGCGGAGGGCGGTCACCGGGCTGCTCGTCGCCCCGGCGGCGGCGTGGCTGGTCGTCTTCCTCGTCCTGCCGTTCATCGCGATCGTGGTGTTCTCGCTGGGCGAGCGCGCGCCGGAGGGCGGCTACCAGCCTGCCCTGACGCTCGCGCAGTACATGAACCTGCCGGCGCGGGCGGCGGCCTTCTGGAACACGCTGGTGCTCGCCCCGATCGGAGCGCTCGCCTGCCTCGTGGTCGCCTACCCCGTCGCCTACTACCTCGCGGTCAAGGCCGATCCGCGCTGGCGGCTGCTGCTGGTCTCGCTCGTGGTCGTGCCGTTCTGGACGAGCCTCCTGGTGCGCACCTACGCCTGGATGTACATCCTCGGCTCGCGCGGCATCCCGAACCTCCTGACGCTCGTCGGCATCGAGGACGTCCGCCTTCTCAACACGCCCTTCGCCGTTCTCGTCGGCATCGTCTACGGCTACCTGCCGCTGATGATCATGCCGATCTACGTCAGCCTGGAGAAGCTCGACCGGCGGCTGCTGGAAGCCTCCGCGGATCTCGGGGCGAGGCCGGTCTCGACCTTCCTCGGGGTGACGCTGCCACTTTCCATGCCGGGCGTGATGACCGGCGTCGCGCTCGTCACCATCCTCCTCCTCGGCGAGTACCTGATCCCGCAGCTGCTCGGCGGCGGCAAGGTGTTCTTCATCGGCAACGCGCTGGTCGATCTCTTCCTGCAGTCGCGCAACTGGCCCTTCGGCTCGGCGATCGCGGTGACTCTCGTGCTGGTCGTGGTGGTCGTCCTCCTCGGCGCGATGCGGCTCGCCTATCGCGTCGCCGGCACCCGGCAGGTGGACCTCGTCTGATGCGCGCGCTCGTCACCGCCGTCTATGTCTTCCTCTACGCGCCGATCGCCCTCGTCGTGCTGTTCTCGTTCAACGCCGGCCGGCATGCGAGCGAGTTCACCGGCTTTTCGCTGCAGTGGTACGGCAAGGCGCTCTCCAACCCCTTCCTCACCGAGGCGCTGCTCAACAGCCTGATCATCGCCTTCACCAGCGCCGGGACGGCCGCCGTGTTCGGCACCATGGCCGCGCTGGGGCTGGAGCGGCTCGGGCCGCGCACCCGGGCCGTCTTCGACGGCCTGTTCGCGGCGGCGATCGTCGTGCCCGGCGTGGTGATCGGCATCGCGACTCTCGTGGCGCTCGTGGAGGTGTTCCGCTTCGTCAACCCGGTGCTGACCTTCCTTTGGCCGGGGGACACGCCGCCAAAGGCCGGGCTCGGGTTCTTCTCCATCATCGCAGCACACGGGCTGTTTTCGCTCGCTCTCGTCACGATGATCGTCAAGGCTCGGCTGGCGAGCCTGGGGCGGGACATCGTCGAGGCCTCCAGCGATCTCTACGCCACGCCCTTCACCACCTTCCGCTCGATCGTGCTGCCGCAGATCTTTCCGGCTGTGGCCGCCGGCTTCCTGCTCGCCTTCACCTTCTCCTTCGACGACTTCATCGTCGCCTTCTTCGTCGCCGGCTCCAAGACCACCCTGCCGATCTACGTCTTCGCCTCGATCCGACGCGGCGTCACGCCCGAGGTCAACGCGATCGCCACGATGGTGCTCGTCTCCTCCATCCTCATCATCGCCGTCGCCCGGCTGCTCCTTACCGAGCGGCGAGCCTCCTGACGCTGGAACAAGACCCATGATCCTCAAGGACCGCATCGCGATCGTCACCGGCGCCGGCTCCGGCATCGGCCGGGCCGGGGCGCTCATCCTTGCCCGCGAAGGCGCCGTGGTCGCCGTGCTCGACCGCAATGCCGGAGGCGCGGCGGAGACCGTTCGCCACATCGTCGAGAGCGGCGGAAAGGCCGAGGCCGCCGCCGTCGACGTCACCGACGACCGGGCTTTGGAGGCGGTCGTCGAAGGCGTTCTCGCTCGCCATGGGCGGATCGACATCCTGCACAACCACGCGGGCATCCAGGTGGAGGGCGACCTGGAGCACGTCTCGCCGGAGGGCTTCGACCGGTCGTGGGACCTCAACGTCCGCGCCCACTTCTACGCCTGCCGTTTGGTGGCGCCCGCAATGAAGCGGCAGGGCGGCGGCGTGATGCTCAACACGTCGTCGTCGTCGGGGATCTTCTACGATCGGGAGATGATCGCCTATACCACCACGAAGCACGCGGTGATCGCCATGACGCGGCAGATGGCCGGCGACTACGGGAAGTTCGGCATTCGTGTGAACGCGCTCTGCCCCGGCTGGGTCGACACGCCTTTCAACGAGCCGTTCATCCGCCAGATGGGCGGACGCACCGCGATCGAAGCCTACATCCGGGAGAAGGTGCCGCTCGGCCGCTGGGCGAGCGTGGAGGAGATCGCGGAATCCATCCTCTTCCTTGTCTCGGACCGTTCGTCCTACATGACCGGCCAGACACTGGTGGTCGACGGCGGCGAAACTGTTGTCTGACGCCGACCTGGCGATGGGGCGGCCCGACCGGCCGCCCCTTCATTCGAATTCAACGCTTCTTGGTAAGTTCCGCGTAACCAGCGGCTACATTCTTGAGCGTCTCGGAGGTCTGGCGCATGGCCAACTTCAGTGCTTCAAAGCCCGAGGTGTCGATTCCAGCCGTATTTTTCATGGTTACTAACACCTTATTCTTTTGTTTATGATATAAGTTGGCGACATCGCCACCGCTTGACATGCGATTACTTACTTCACAGCAGCTCTACGGGCATCCCCGATGGCTGGATCAGCGGAAGGTCCGTTTTTTTATTCGCGGCATCGGCAGTGAAGATGCGGTCTTCGCTCGGATAGCCCCGTCCCGGAACCGCGACTGAATGCCTGTCCAATCCCGTCGTCACCGGTCGGGCAGCCGGACCGGGGTCTGCGCGCCGGATACACCTGTTTAAAAAGCGTTAAACGCATACGCATTTTGACTGACCCTGAGACACCTCTCAGAGCACAGTGCAAAACTTCCATTCTCATGGCGGTTTTTCGATCTATTTTAATCCTACGGTTACCAGCTTCCATTCAACTCATGATCGGAAGCTCAACCGACGCCGCACCGAAACCCGGGCGATGCCGTGGGGCTGGGCTTTCTTGCCGAAAAGAACTGGACCCGCCATGCACTCGATCGACGTCTCCAGACAATTGCGAGCGTTCAAGCTCACGACCGCCGACCTGTCCGTCCTGCAGGCGCTTCGGCCCATCCTTCGCGAGAAACTGGAATCGATTCTTGTCGAGAGCCGCCAGCATTTCGCCGAATGGCCGGAGATCGTCGCGTCGCTTTCACGACCGGACATTCACCAGGCGCGGGTCGAGCACTGGACGCGCGCCGCGGGCGGTGACTTCGGCACCGATTTCGTGAAATCCGCGCTGCGCTTTTCCGCTGCGTTCGTGGCAGGCAAGATCCCGGCCCACGCGATCGTCCTCTGTCATAACGCCGTCTTCGACGTGGCCTGCCGGACGCTTCGCAGCGCCTCCGCGCCGCGTGGCGCGTTCCAGTTCAAACGCAGCGACTCTGGTGTTCTGGAGAGCCGAATTGAAGTGCTGCGCAAGGCGACATTCCTGGACATCGAGATCCTGACCGAGGCCTATGCCATCGCGGCTGCCGAGGAGCGCCGCGCGATGCTGGCGACGCTTGCCTCCAATTTCGAGAAGGCGGTCGGCACCGTTGTCGACGGCGTCGGGCGGGCGGCCGGAACCCTGTCGACCACCGCGCAGAGCATGTCCATGTCCTCCGAACAGGCGCTCGGCCAGTCGTCGGCGGTCGCCGCGGCGTCCGAGGAGGCCTCGTCCAATGTCCAGACGGTCGCCACGGCCTCGGAGGAACTGGCCTCGTCGATCGCAGAGATCGGCCGGCAGGTGAACGAGGCCGCCGCCGTGGCGGAGAAGGCTGCCCATGACGCCGAGCGAACAGCGGCGCAGGTCAAGGACATGTCCGCTGCGGCGCAGCGGATCGGCGACGTGATCGACCTCATCAGCAACATCGCGGGTCAGACCAATCTGCTGGCGCTCAACGCCACCATCGAGGCCGCGCGTGCCGGCGAGGCCGGGCGCGGCTTCGCCGTCGTCGCGGCGGAGGTCAAGCAACTCGCCGATCAGACCGCCAAGGCGACGTCGACCATATCGGCGCAGATCAGCGGCATCCAGGCGTCGACCGCCGAGTCCGTAGCGGCGATCACGGCGATCAGCGGCGTGATCGCGCAGCTCAACGATATCTCCCGGGCCGTCGCCGGGTCCGTCGAGCAGCAGGACGCGGCCACCCGCGAGATCGCGCAAAACGTCGTTCAGGCCTCCAAGGGCACCGAAAAGGTCTCCAACAACATCACCGGCGTGGCCAAGGCAGCCAGCGATGCGGCGGATGCCTCCCGAAAGGTGCTCGCGGCGGTCAAGGATCTCACCGGCGAAACTGCCGCGCTGCGCACCGAGGTCACCCGCTTCCTCGGCGAGATCCGCACCGCCTGACGACTCGGACCGTCGTTCCGTTCGCGTCAGCGGCCGATCGATGCCCGGATGTCCGGCACAAGGGCTGCGACGTCGCGCTTGATCGCAGCGAGGTCGGCGCGGGCCAGGCGCCGGTTCCGAACCACCGGTTCGCCGCCGACGAAGACGTCCCGGACGTCGCCGCGGCCGGCGGCGAAGACCAGGAAGTTCACCGGGTCGAACATCGGCGTGGCATGGGCGCCGCCGGTGTCGACCAGGATCAGGTCGGCCGCCTTTCCCGGCTCCAGAGTGCCGATCCGGTCGGCCAGCCCCAGCGCCCGGGCGCCGTTCGCCGTCGCCATCCAAAAGGCCGTCTCGGCCGGAACCGCCGTCGCGTCCTGGCGGGCGCCCTTGTGCAGGATCGCGGCAAGCCGCATGGCGAGCCAAGGGTCGAGGTCGTTGCCGCTGATCGGGCCGTCGGTGCCGAGCGCCACGTTGACGCCGGCCGCCAGCATGTCGGGCACAGGGGAGATCCCCGAGCCGAGCTTCAGGTTGGACACCGGGTTGTGGGCGACATTGGTTCCGGTCGAGGCCAACAGCGCGATCTCCTCTTCGTCCAGGTGCACGCAATGCGCCAGCGTCACGTCGGGTCCGAGCAGCCCCAGGTCCGAGAGATGGCGGATGACGGACCGCCCGTGGCGCTTCGTCACCGTCGCCTGCTCGAACGCGGTTTCGGCCGCGTGGGTACCCCAGAGCACGCCATGCCGCCGGGCGAGCTCGCCCGTGTCCTTCAGCGAAGACGGCCCCACGGTGTAGGTGCCGTGGGGCTGCACCGCGGCATGAATATGCGGGTGGTCGCGGTAGCCGAGGATAAACTTTTCCGACTCGGCCAGATGTCCCCGGTGGTCCAACCCGTCGGAGGTCTTGCCGTCGATGAACACCCCACCCCCGACCAGCCGGATCCCAAGCTCCTCCGCCGCCTTGGCGGTGGAGAACGGGTACCAGAACATGTCGAGGGTCGCGGTTATCCCCGACAGCAGCATCTCCGCCAATCCGAGGCGGGCACCCAACCGGACCGTATCGGCGTTGAGGATCGCCCCCTCCGCCTTCCACACCGTCTGCAGCCAAGGCTCCAACGGCAGGTCCTCGACCAGACCCCGGAACAGGCCGTCGGCAGCGTGGCTGTGGGCGTTGACGAGCCCGGGCATGACGATGCCACCGCCGGCGTCGATGCGTGTAGCCGTATCAGGGCTACGTAGCGTACCCCTCGGCCCGATGGAGACGACTACACCATCGTCGAGAAAAACGGCCCCGTCGGGGATAACGTCGGCGCCCGGAACGCCGGTCACCACCGTCGCATTCTCCAGCAGGAACCCTGTCACGCTATCCTCCCCGATCGGTGTCGTGCGACCATACCGCCACCCAGCGCGGGCGGTCACGCCCCTCGCGAACAGCGGACGCGAAAAGGCCGCCGATCCCGACCGGAACCGGCGGCCTTTCTGCGATCAGGACGAACCGTCAGATCACGTAGTCGTTGGAGTCCAGGTAGGCGACGATCCGTTCGGCCATCTCCTCGGCGGAAGCCGAGGTCGTGTCGAGGCGGATCTCCGGGTTCTCCGGCACTTCGTAAGGGCTTGAAATGCCCGTGAAATTGGCGATCTTGCCCTCGCGCGCCTTCTTGTAGAGCCCCTTCGGATCGCGGCTCTCGGCTACTTCCAGCGGCGTATCCACGAAGACCTCGATGAACTCCCCCTCGCCGACGAGATCGCGCGCCAGCCGCCGCTCGGAGCGGAACGGCGAGATGAAGGAGACCAGAACGATCAGGCCAGCGTCGACGAACAGCTTCGCGGTTTCCGCGACGCGCCGTATGTTCTCGACCCTGTCAGCATCCGTGAAGCCCAGATCCTTGTTCAGGCCGTGTCGCACGTTATCGCCATCAAGGATATAGGTGTGCCGGCCTAGCGAATGCAGCTTTTTCTCGACGAGATTGGCGATCGTCGACTTGCCGGAACCGGATAGACCTGTAAACCAGACGATTGCAGCCTTCTGGCCTTTCATTGAAGCGCGCGACTCCTTGGTGACGTCGAGCGCTTGCCAATGGATATTGCTGGCGCGTCGGAGCCCGAAGTCGACCATCCCGGCGCCGACGGTCAGGTTCGAAAGCCGGTCGATGACGATGAAGGCGCCGGTGTCCTTGTTGTCGGCATAGGCGTCGAAGGCGATCGGCTCGGACAGCGCGACGTTCACCTGCGCAACTTCGTTGAGCGACAGGGTTTTTGCGGCGAGTTTCTGGAAACTGTTGACGTCGATCTTGTGCTTGATCTCCGTCACCTGGCCGGAAACCGTCTTGGTGCCGAGCTTGATCGAGTATTGGCGGCCGGGAAGCAGTTGATCATCCGACATCCAGATCAGATGGGCAGCGAACTGGTCGGAGACTTCCGGACGGCTCTCGGCCGAAGTCAGGACATCGCCGCGCGAAATGTCGATCTCGTCGTTGAGCGTCAGCGTCACCGCCTCGCCGGCGACCGCTTCGTCCTTGTCCCCGTCGTAGGTTACGATCGCCCGGACGGTCGAGGTCCGGCCGGACTTGGCCACCGCGATCCGGTCGCCGGGACGAATCCGGCCCGTGGCGATGGTTCCGGCAAAGCCGCGGAAGTCGAGGTTCGGGCGGTTAACCCATTGGACAGGAAGGCGGAACGGCCGACCAAGCAAGTCGTCCTCGACGTTGACGGTCTCCAGGTGCTCGACCAGCGTCGGGCCCTCGTACCAGCCAAGCTTCGGTCCGCGGTCGAGCACGTTGTCGCCGAAGCGGGCGGATAGCGGGATCGGCTGGAAGGTGGTGAAACCGAAACCGGCGGCGAACTCGCGGTATTCCGCGACGATCCTATCGAAGACCTCCCGGGAGTAATCGACCAGGTCGATCTTGTTGACCGCCAGAACCACATGCCGGATGCCGAGCAGCGAGACGATGAAGGAATGCCGGCGGGTCTGGGTCAGGATGCCGTGCCGGGCGTCGACCAGGATGACGGCGAGGTCTGAGCTGGAGGCCCCTGTCGCCATGTTGCGGGTGTACTGCTCGTGGCCCGGGGTGTCGGCGACGATGAACTTGCGCCGGTCGGTGGCGAAGAATCGGTAGGCGACGTCGATGGTTATGCCCTGTTCGCGCTCGGCCTCCAGGCCGTCGACCAGGAGGGCGAAGTCGATGTCCTCGCCGACGGTGCCGTGCTTCCGGCTGTCGCGCTCCAGGCTCTTCAGCTGGTCTTCGAACAGCAGCTTGGTGTCGTAGAGAAGGCGGCCGATCAGGGTCGACTTGCCGTCGTCCACCGAACCGCAGGTCAGGAAGCGCAGCAGGCTCTTGCGTTCGTGGCGGGCGAGGTAGTCCGTGAAGGCTTCGACGTCGAGGGTGGCGAGCGCGTCCATCAGAAATACCCTTCCCGCTTCTTCTTCTCCATCGAGGCGGAGTCGTCGTGGTCGATCAGCCGGCCGGCCCGCTCGGAGGTCCGGGCGAGCAGCATCTCGCGGACGATTTCCGGCAGCGTGGTCGCGGGGCTCTCCACCGCCGCGGTCAGCGGGTAACAGCCGAGCGTGCGGAAGCGGATCAGCTTCTGCTCGGGCGTCTCGCCGGGCTTCAGAGGGATCCGATCGTCGTCGACCATGATCAGCATGCCGTCGCGTTCCACCACCGGGCGATAGTCGGCGAAGTAGAGCGGCACGATCGGGATGTCCTCGGCCAGGATGTACTGCCAGATGTCGAGCTCGGTCCAGTTCGACAACGGGAACACGCGGATGCTCTCGCCCGGCTTCACGCGGGCATTGTAGAGCCGCCAAAGCTCGGGCCGCTGGTTCTTCGGGTCCCAGGCATGGGTTTCAGTGCGGAAGGAGAAGATGCGCTCCTTGGCGCGGCTCTTCTCCTCGTCGCGACGCGCGCCGCCGAAAGCCGCGTCGAAACCGTACTTGGTCAGCGCCGCTTTCAGGGCGTCGGTCTTCATGACGTTGGTGTAGGCGGACGACCCGTGGGTGAAGGGCGTGATCCCCTGGGCGACGCCCTCCTGGTTCGTGTGGACGATCAGGTCCAGGCCGAGCCGCCGGGCGGTCTCGTCGCGGAAGCGGATCATCTCGCGGAACTTCCACGTGGTGTCGACGTGAAGCAGCGGGAACGGCGGCTTGGAGGGATAGAAGGCCTTCATCGCCAGGTGGAGCATCACCGACGAGTCCTTGCCGATCGAGTAGAGCATCACCGGGTTGCGGAACTCGGCCGCGACCTCGCGGATGATGTGGATGGACTCGGCCTCAAGCCGTCTCAAGTGGGTCAGTCGATCGGAGGACAACGCAGTCACCTTGGCATGCCGCCCCAACGTCCCCAGCGACAGCGGGGACACGGGTCCGGGCACATGCCCGGCGAGGCCACAAGTAGCGTCGCCGGGCCGTTTTACACAAGAGCGGCTCCCCGCGAGTTTCGGGTCGGATCGAGAAAAATTTTCGCTCGCAATGGCCTTCTCTAGAACCGGCTGTGTTTGGCAGCGGGCCCGGAGGTCCGCCCGCGCAAATTTCCTCGCAGTCGGTCAGGAGCGGATGCCGCGTCGCCGCTGCCTGTTCCGGCGAAGGGCGTGCGGCAGGCCTCGCAGCGCCTCGATCGAGCGGCGGCGTTCCCCACGCTTCTGCAGATGGGCGAAGCGGGCGCCGAGGGCGTAGGTGCAGGCGCGCAGATGGTCCATCAGCGCCCGCCGGTCGGCGAGATCGGCGAGGCTGGCGTAAGGGATCGGATCGCCGATCGCCACGGGCATCGAGGTGCCGATCCGGTCGCGCACCTCCTTGAAGATGAGCGACAGGCGCAGCGCCTGGTGGATGTGGCTGGCGATCTGGAAAATTCGCGAGTTCTGGCCCGCGAAGAAAACCGGGACCACGGTGGCGCGGGTGCGCTGGATCAACTGACTGGTGAAGGGCTGCCAGGTGGCGTCGATGGCGTCGCGTCGTCCGAGGCGGTCGGGCGCGGTGGAAACGCCGCCGGCGGGAAACACGACGATGCAGCCGCCAGCCTCCAGGTGGCGGCGGGCCGCCTGGCGAGTGGCCAGGTTGGTGGCGAGCGCCTCCTCGGTCTCGGCGAAATCCACGGGAAGCAGATAGGGCTTCACCTCCGGCGCGCGCAGCAGAACGGCGTTGGTCAGCACCAGGAAGTCCGAGCGGACCTTCTCGATCAGCCAACTGATGACGATGCCGTCGAGGACGCCGAAAGGGTGATTGGCGACGACGACCAGCGGGCCGGAGCGGGGAATGCCGGCGAGGCGGTCCTCGTCGATGTCGACGGTGATTTGGAGGCGGCGGACCGCGGCCTGAAAGAAGCTCTCGCCCGGAACCGGATTGCTCCGGTTCTCCAGGTAGAGGCGCTTGAGTTCAGGCTGCCCCGTCGCCCGCTCGATGAGCCGGATGAGGTTCCGCTTCAGGGGAGGAAACGTCGGGTCCGCGTAGGAAAAGATCAGATTGTCCATGGCCGTTCGAATGGCGGTGAACGCAGCGTCTTATGGCACAAATATCCATGGAGTGCGAACGGACGATGACGGATCCGGATTACCGGACCGGCGGGGGCGCCGTGGAGGCGCGGACGATCAGTTCGACCGGCCAGACCTCGTGTGGCTGGTCCAGCACCTCGCCCGTGACCTGCGCCAGCGCCATCTCCGCGACGCGCGCGCCCGCCGCCCGGATCGAGGAGCGTGTGGTGGTCAGAGGCGGCATCATCTGATCCGCCCGGAAGGCCGGCATTTCGTCGTCATGAGCGATGATGGAGATATCGCCCGGCACCTCCAGGCCAGACTCGGCGACCGCCTTCAATACGCCCAAGGCGACGAGGATGCTGCCACAGAGAAAGGCGGTGGGAGGCCCCTCCCCGGCCAGCGCGGCGCGCGCTGCACGGTAGCCGTTCTCCATGGTCATGGGCCCGGCGGAGAAGAGATCGAGCGACGGTTGGTTGCCGGCCTCGGCGAAGGCATCGAGCGTTCCAGCGCGACGGTCGACCGCGAAGGTGAAGCGTTCGTCGCCGTTGACGAGTGCGATCCGGCGGTGGCCGAGCTGCAGGAGAAAGCGGGTCGCCTGCAGAAAGGCGCCGCGGTTGTCGATGTCGAGAGAGACGACGTCGAGCCCCTCGCCCGCCCGGCCATGCACCACGGCCGGGAAGCCGAGCGCGCCGATACGGACGATGCGCGGATCGTCGACGGCAGGGCTGGAGATGATCACGGCGTCGACGGTGCCGCTGCGAACCAGGCGACCGTAGGTGGCAATCTCGGTTTCGGACGTGGTGGGGCTAATCAGGATGTCGAAGTTGTTCCGGCCCGCGGTTTCGCTGACCCCGGCGAGGAACTCCACGAAAAGCGGATCCAGAAGAACATTCCGCTCCACGGGGAAAACGATGCCGAGCGCATGGGCGGTTCCGGTGGCCAGGCGGCGCGCGGCGGGCGACGGTCGGTATCCGAAGCGGCTCGCCGCTTCCATAACACGCAGTCGCGTCGCCTCGCCCACCTCCGGATAGCCGTTGAGAGCGCGGCTCACGGTGGTCTGCGACAGACCGAGGTGAGCCGAAAGCTCCTTCAAATTCATCGCCATGGACGATCGCGTCTCAAACCGCTTTGATGCACCATGCCCCGATCTCCGGCCCGGCGGGCATCCCCGCCCGGTCGTTGCAGCGGTCCGTTGCCCGCTCCCCGATCCACTCAAGATAAATCGGAAACCGCTGCAAAACCAAGCGTCTCATTCCGCCTCCGCAACATTCGCAGAGAACTGCGGGAACCCGGGGACATAGACCGCGTTGAAAACCAACGGCGTCAACTTGACACATGCAGTCTTCAGGGCTCTTATAGCATCGCTCAAAGCGCTTTGAGAGGAGCCGGGGTCGAACCCTGGTCAAGCGCGCGGGCGTGGCCCGGAGCAGGAATTCGGGATCCAAGGGAGGAAACACACATGACCAGGTCCAGGAGCCTCATCCGGCTCGTTGCTGTTGCGTTGTCCGCTGGCGTGGCGCTCGGCGCCGTAGCTGCCCGCGCGGAAGAGCTGTCGCTCGTCTCAGGCGCCGTCGGCAACGACCTTGCCGAGCTCGAAGCGCAGCTGAAGATCTTCACGGAAAAGACCGGCCACACCGTCAAGGTCGTGAACATGCCGGCATCGACGACCGACCAGTTCGGCCAGTACCGGCTTTGGCTGTCGGCCGGCAACGCCGACATCGACGTCTACCGCACCGACGTGATCTGGGCGCCGCAGCTGGCCGAGCACTTCGTGGACCTGACCGAGGCGGCCAAGGACGTCGCCAAGGACCATTTCCCGGCGATCATCGAGAGCCAGACGGTGAACGGCAAGCTGGTCGCTCTGCCGATGTTCACCGACGCCCCGGCGCTCTACTACCGCAAGGATCTGCTGGAGAAGTACGGCAAGCAGCCGCCGAAGACCTGGGACGAAATGGCGGCCACCGCCAAGGAGATCCAGGACAAGGAGCGCGAAGCCGGCAGCGCCCAGCTCTGGGGCTTCGTGTTCCAGGCCAATGCCTATGAAGGCCTGACCTGCAACGCGCTGGAGTGGATCAAGTCGTTCGGCGGCGGGCAGATCGTAGAAGCGGACGGCACCATCTCGGTGAACAACGAGAAGGCCGCCAAGGCGCTCGACACGGTGAAGACCTGGGTCGGTTCGATCGCGCCGGAAGGCGTGCTCGCCTACCAGGAGGAGGATGCGCGCGGCCTCTGGCAGACCGGCAACGCCGTGTTCATGCGCAACTGGCCCTACGCCTACGCGCTCGGCAACGGCGACGACAGCGCCGTGAAGGGCAAGTTCGACGTGACGACCCTGCCGGTCGGTGCCGAAGGCGAGAGCTCGGCGGCAACGCTTGGCGGCTGGAACCTGGCGGTGGCCAAGTATTCCACCAAGCAGGAAGCGGCGATCGAGCTGGCGCTCTATCTGGCCTCCGCCGAGGCGCAGAAGTACCGTGCGCTGCAGAATTCCCGCCTGCCGACGATCGAGGCGCTCTACGACGATCCGGAGATCCAGGAGAAGCAGCCGATCATCCCGCGCTGGAAGGAAGTGTTCCAGAACGCCGTGCCGCGGCCGTCGGCGCCGACGAAGACCAAGTACAACGAGGTCTCCAGCGAGTTCTGGACCGCCGTGCACAACACGCTGTCCGGCGACGGTGACGGGGCGACCAACCTGAAGAAGCTGGCCGCCCGGCTGAAGCGTCTGCAGGGCAGCAGCTGGTAAGTCCCGTTCCCGGGATCGCCGTCCGGCGATCCCGCCTCCCGAGCGTTCGCCGGCGGATGATCCCGCTGCCGGCCATGCCGACTCCACCGGTCCGCGCCATCCCGCGCGGGCCGGCCTTCCCGCACGCTGGCGGAGCACCCCATGGCAGGACCGGTCTCACCCCACTCGGAACTCGGGCGGCAACGCATCCTTGCGGCCTGGTGGTTCCTGGCGCCGATGCTCGTCGTCCTCGCGGCCGCGGCCGGATGGCCGCTCCTGAAGACGATCTACTTCTCCTTCACCGATGCGACGCTGAACAACCTGTCCGGCGCGCAGTGGGTCGGGATCCTGAACTACTACGAGTGGCTGGACTATGGCGACGGCACCGGCGAGGCCTTCGGGCTGCTGGCGGACGAGCAGTGGTGGGCGGCGGTCTACAACACCGTGCGGTTCACGCTGATCTCGGTGACGCTGGAGACACTCTTCGGACTCGTCATCGCGCTGGTGCTCAACGCCGAGTTCAAGGGACGCGGCCTGGTGCGCGCCGCCGTGCTCGTTCCGTGGGCGATCCCCACCATCGTCTCGGCGAAGATGTGGGCGTGGATGATGCACGACCAGTTCGGCATCCTGAACGACATGTTCCTGCGCCTGGGCCTGATCTCCGCGCCGATCGCCTGGACCGCCTCGCCGGACACGGCGATGGTGGCGGTGCTGATCGTGGACGTGTGGAAGACGACGCCGTTCATGGCGCTTCTGATCCTGGCCGGGCTGCAGCTGGTGCCGGGCGACATCTACGAGGCGGCCAAGATCGATGGGGTGCATCCGGTCAAGGTGTTCTTCAAGATCACGCTGCCGCTGATCCGGCCCGCCATCCTGGTGGCGGTGATCTTCCGCGCGCTCGATGCGATGCGGGTGTTCGACCTCATATACGTGCTGACGCCGAACAACGATCGGACACGCACCATGTCCGTGTTCGCGCAGGAGAACCTGTTCCAGTTCGACAAGTTCGCCTACGGCTCGGCCGCCTCCACCCTGCTCTTCGTCGTGATCGCGCTGATGGTGATCCTCACCATTAAGCTCGGCCGCATGGATCTGGAAGGGAACGGCTGACATGAAGACCGTCAAGCAGATCCTGTTCTACCTGCTCGTGGTGGTGATCATCGTCCAGGCGGTGTTCCCGTTCTACTACGCCATCGTGACGAGCTTCAAATCCGGCACGTCGCTGTTCCAGGTGAACTACTGGCCGACGCAGTTCCGGTTCGACAACTACGTCAGCGTCCTGACGAGCGGGTCGTTCATGCGGAACGTTCTGAACTCGCTGATCGTCGCCACGACGGTGGTGCTGATCTCGCTGTTCCTGGCGGTGACCGCCGCCTATGCGCTGTCGAGGATCCCGTTCCGTGGCCGCGGGCTCTTGCTGATGACGATCCTGTCGGTGTCGATGTTCCCGCAGATCGCGGTGCTTGCCGGGCTGTTCGAGATGATCCGCGCGGCGGGGCTCTACAACACCCTGTTCGCGCTGATCTTCTCCTACATGATCTTCACCCTGCCCTTCACGGTGTGGGTGCTGACCACCTTCATGCGCGACCTGCCGGTTGAGATCGAGGAGGCGGCGATCGTCGACGGGGCGAGCCCGTGGGTGATCATCACGCGGGTGTTCCTGCCGCTGCTGTGGCCGGCGCTGGTGACCACCGGGCTGCTCGCCTTCATCGCCGCGTGGAACGAGTTCCTGTTCGCGCTGACGTTCGTCTCCAACAACGACACGCGGACTGTGCCGGTGGCGATCGCGCTTCTTTCGGGTGCGACGGAGTTCGAGGTGCCATGGGGCAACATCATGGCCGCGTCGGTGATCGTGACCGTGCCGCTGGTGGTGCTTGTGCTGATCTTCCAGCGGAAGATCGTCTCGGGCCTGACAGCCGGTTCGGTTAAGGGTTGAGCACTTATCTTGCATGGAAGGGGCGCACGCCCCTGCCCTCGAGCCAGTCCGGATCCCGATGAACAAGCCTTTCGCAGCGCCGCTTACCGCCCCTCTGACCTCCGACGCCGCCTGGTGGCGGGGGGCGGTGATCTATCAGATATATCCGCGCTCCTTCCAGGACTCCAACGGCGACGGAATCGGCGACCTGCCGGGCATCACCAGCCGGCTCGGCTACGTCGCGGATCTCGGCGTCGACGCGATCTGGCTGTCGCCGTTTTTCACGTCGCCGATGAAGGACTTCGGCTACGACGTCTCCAACTACCGGGACGTCGATCCGATCTTCGGCACGCTGAAGGACTTCGACGACCTCGTCGCCGAGGCGCATCGGCTGGGCCTCAAGGTGATGATCGACCAGGTGCTGTCGCACACGTCCGACCAGCATCCCTGGTTCGCGGAAAGCCGGAAGGACAAGACCAACCCGAAGGCCGACTGGTTCGTGTGGGCGGACGCGCGGCCGGACGGCACGGCGCCGACCAACTGGCTGTCGGTGTTCGGCGGACCGGCCTGGGAGTGGGACAGCCGGCGCTGCCAGTACTACCTGCACAACTTCCTCGCCTCCCAGCCGGATCTCAACTTCCACAACGAGGAGGTCCAGGCGGCGCTGCTCGACGACGTGCGGTTCTGGCTGGAGCGGGGCGTCGACGGGTTCCGGCTCGACACGGTGAACTACTACTTCCACGACCGGGAGCTCCGGAGCAATCCGCCGCTCGACCGGGAGCAGACCGGCAACGACGCGCCGGCGGTGAACCCCTACGGGCGGCAGCAGCACATCTACGACAAGACCCAGCCGGAGAACATCGGCTTCCTCGTCAAGTTCCGAGCGCTGCTCGACGAATACCCGGGCACGACGGCGGTCGGCGAGGTGGGCGACGGAGACCGCTCGCTCGACACCATGGCCGCCTACACGTCGGGCGGCGACAAGCTGCACATGTGCTACACCTTCGACTTCCTCGGGAGCGGCTACGGGCGGGACTTCTTCCGCGGCACGCTGGAGACCTTCGAGACGAAGGCGCAGTCGGGCTGGCCGTGCTGGGCGTGGTCCAACCACGACGTGATCCGTCATGCCACGCGCTTTGCCGACCGGACCAGCGACCCCGCCCGCATGGCCAAGCTGCTCGGCAGCCTGCTCCTGTCGTTCCGCGGTTCCGCGTGCCTCTACCAGGGCGAGGAGCTGGGGCTCACGGAGGCGGATCTCGCCTACGAGGACCTGGTCGACCCCTACGGCATCCGCTTCTGGCCGGAGTTCAAGGGCCGCGACGGATGTCGCACGCCGATGGTGTGGGAGTCGGGCGCGCCCTACGGCGGGTTCTCGACCGCCAAGCCCTGGCTGCCGGTGCCGCAGGATCATCTGGCGCGGGCGCCGAGCGTCCAGGTGGGCGACAGCGCCTCGATCCACGCGCACTACAGGCGCTTCCTGCATTTCCGGCGCGGCGAGCCCGCTCTGTTCTCCGGCGAGATCGAGTTCCTGGAGAGCGAGGGGGACGTGCTGGCCTTCCTGCGCAAGAGCGGGAACGAGGCCATTCTCTGCGTCTTCAACCTGGATCCAGAGCCAGCCGCCTTCGCGGTGCCGCCTCACCTCAGCGTCACCTCGATCGACGGGCTGGGCTTCACCGCCACGCTGACGGGTGGCGTGGTGAACCTCGGTCCGGAGGACGCCTTCTACGGACGCGTGGCCTGACGATACGGCGGCAGCCCTTCAACGGCTGCCGCATGACAAGAAACCGAATGGGAGGAAACGATGGCCAACCTGAAGCTGACGAACGTCGCCAAGTCCTACGGGAGCGTGAAGGTGCTGCACGGCATCGATCTCACGATCCGGTCCGGTGAGTTCATCGTCTTCGTGGGGCCGTCGGGCTGCGGCAAGTCCACGCTGCTGCGCCTCATCGCGGGGCTGGAGGACATCACCGGCGGGACGCTGGAGATCGACGGTCAGGTGGTCAATGCCCTGCCCCCGTCCAAGCGCGGCATCGCAATGGTGTTCCAGTCCTACGCGCTCTACCCGCACATGACCGTCTACGACAACATGGCCTTCGGCCTGAAGCTCGCCAACACCAGCAAGGAAGACCTCGACAAGCGGGTGCGGGCGGCGGCCGAGATGCTGCAGATCACCCAGTACCTGGACCGGTTGCCGAAGCAGCTCTCGGGCGGGCAGCGGCAGCGCGTGGCGATCGGCCGGGCCATCGTTCGCGATCCCAAGGTGTTCCTGTTCGACGAGCCGCTCTCCAATCTCGACGCGGCGCTCCGGGTGGCCACCCGGATCGAGATCGCCAAGCTGCACGAGCGGATGCACCAGACCACGATGATCTACGTCACGCACGATCAGGTCGAGGCGATGACGCTCGCCGACCGGATCGTGGTGCTCAATGGCGGCAAGATCGAGCAGGTCGGTTCGCCGATGGAGCTCTACCACGCACCTGACAACCTTTTCGTCGCGCGCTTCATCGGCTCGCCGGCCATGAACATCATTCCGGCCAAGATCGAAGCGGGCGGGATGCCTGCAACGGTGAGGCCGCTGAACGGCCAGCCCGTCCAGGTGGACGCGAACGTTCCGGCCTCCGCGGCCGGCAGCGCCGCCACCTTCGGCGTGCGTCCGGAGGACCTGCGGCCGACCGACGGTCCGGGCCTGTTCTCCGGAAACGTGCTGCTGGTGGAAAAGCTCGGCGAGGTCGTGCTCGCCTACATCGACATCGGCATGGAGGAGCCGCTGATCGCCAAGCTCGACGGCGACAGCCAACTGGAGCGCGGGCAGCACATCAGCGTCACCGCCGATGCGGACCGGCTGCACGTGTTCGACGGCAACGGCAAGGCCTACGTCCGCACCCGACGCGCGCTCGCCGCCTGATCTCTGGGCCCGCGGCGTCCCGTTCCGGCACAGCCGACCTGGAACGCGGATTGCTCCGTCTCCTGCCAAGGAGACCGGGCCCATGGATCGACGCGCCTTTCTGTTCGCAACAGCCGCCGCAGCGGTGTCCGGTACCGTACCGGCAGCGGCGGCGCCGGAACGCATCGATCTCGTCGACCTCCGCGGCACGCTGGCGGCCACCGACGCCGGCGTACACCCCGGCGCCGTGGACGACCAGAGCGTCGAGCTTCAGGCTGCGATCGACCGCGCCGCGGCCGAGGCCAAGCCGCTGTTCCTGCCGCCCGGGCGCTACGAGGTGTCGAACCTGACGCTGCCGAGCGGCATGCGCCTCGTCGGCGTTCCCGGACAGACCCGGCTGGTCTACGGCGGCGGCGGGCATCTCGTCTATGCGGCCAACGGCTCCGGCATCAGCCTGGACGGGCTGACCCTCGACGGCGCCAATCGGGCTCTCGGCGACTACGCGCCGGGCCTCGTGCACTTCATGGCGATGGATGACGTGACCCTGGAGCGGTCGGCGGTCATTGGAAGCAGCCGCAACGGACTGGCGCTGGAACGGGTCTCCGGGCGCATCAACGGCAGCCGGATCAGCGGCGCGCGTGACGCGGGCATCTGGTCGGTGGACGGCCAGGGCCTCACCATCACCGACAACCTGGTCGCCGACTGCGGCGACGGCGGCATCCTGGTGCACCGCTGGACCAAGGGCGAGGACGGCACCATCGTCAGCCAGAACCGGGTGGAACGGATCGGCGCGCGGTCCGGCGGCACGGGGCAGAACGGCAACGGCATCAACGTGTTCCGGGCCGACGGGGTGGTCGTCTCCAGCAACCGGGTGGCCGATTGCGCCTTCTCCGCGGTGCGCTCCAACGCGGGCTCGAACGTGCAGATCGCGGGCAACAGCTGCTTCCGGTCGGGCGAGACGGCGATCTACTCCGAATTCGGCTTCGAGGGCGCCATGGTCAGCGGCAACATCGTCGACGGCGCCTCGATCGGCATCTCGATCGCCAACTTCAACGACGGCGGCCGGCTGGCGGTGGTCTCGGGCAACATGATCCGCAACCTGCGGCACGGCGCGCCCTACCCCGACGAGCACGGCCTCGACTTCGGCATCGGCATTTCAGTGGAAGCCGACGCGAGCGTCACGGGCAATGTGATCGACGGAGCCCCGAGCGTCGGGCTGCTGCTCGGCTGGGGGCCATACCTGCGCAACATCGTGGCCACCGGCAACATGATCCGCGACTCCAAGGTGGGCGTCGGCGTCAGCGTGGTGGACGGCGTCGGCGACGTGATGATCGCCAACAACCTGTTCTCCGCCACCCCGGACGGTGCGGTCCGCGGCATGCGCTGGGCCGAGTTCGTTTCGGACGATCTGACCCGTATCGGGACAGCCGACCTGCCGCACATCACGCTCTCGGCCAACCGGATCGGCTGATCAGATCCCGGAGACCGCCGCCGTCGGCCGCAATTCGCCGACGGTGACGCCAGTCCGGTCCTGGATCGCAGGGCGGCGCAGGCTATCGAGGCCGGCCGTCAGGCGATCGTCCAGCCCGGACAGGAAACGCTTCAGCAGATCGGCGGTGACGACTTCGGAGGCGCGCGCGGCGCCGTCGTCGATCTTCACCGCGATCCCGAGCCCCTGTTCAGGCAGTGCGGCGGTGAAGACGCCTTCCGCGCCGGTCTTCACGAACGCCCTTTCACCGAGGAGCGTCATTGCTTTGGTGCAGAACCGGCCGGTGCCGGCGACCATGAACGGCTCGGCCGCGGCGGCCTTGCGGAGACGATCGCAGGCGGCCCTGCGCGCCGGAGACAGCCCGACCCCGGTCGCGAACCGTGCGAAGCCAAGGGCGATCGACTGCAGCGGGATGGCGAAGGTGGGGATCGAGCAGCCGTCGATGCCCATCCGGTCCGAGGCGTGCTTCGCGCCGGTCATCTCCTCACCAGCGGCGACCACGGCGCGCATGACCGGGTGTTCGGCCTTCACGTAGCCAGCGGGGTCCTCGCCGGTGCAGGCGGCGGTGCAGAGAAACCCGGAATGCTTGCCGGAGCAGTTGTTGTGGATGCGGCCGGGGTTCAAGCCGGCGCGGTGCAGCACGGCCTGGTCCTTGCCGCGCTCAGGCCATTGCGGGCCGCACTCAAGGCAGCCCTCGTCGAGTCCGGCCGCGGCCAACATGCGGCGGGCTGTCTCCACGTGGCGCTCCTCGCCGTTGTGCGAGGAGATCGCGAGCGCCAGTTCGGCATTGCCGAAGCCGTATCTGTCCGCCGCGCCGCTCTCGATCAGCGGCAGCGCCTGGAAGGCCTTCACCGCAGAGCGGGGAAACACAGGACGCTCGATATCTCCGACGCCAAGGACGAGCCGCCCGTCTCCGTCGACCACGGCGATGGCCCCGCGATGGCGGCTCTCGACCACGTTCCCACGTGTGACTTCGACCAGAACCGGATTATCCATGAGCCTCACTCCCGACAGCGCGAGAGCCGATAGCATTCCCGCCGCGAGGAGGGAATGGCGCTTTGGCCGTCACGCTGCCCGACGAAGCCAGGTCCGCAGCCGTTCCAGTGCCGTATCCAGCACTTCGTCCTTCTTGCAGAAGCAGAAACGGATGTAGGTGGAGGGCGGGTTCGACGCGTAGAAAGCCGAGACGGGGACCGCGGCGACGCCGGCCTCCCGCGTCATCTTCAGGCAGGCCTCCTTGTCGTCTGCGATGCCGAGCGGGCCGGTGTCCGTGGTGACGAAGTAGGTGCCCTCGGATTTCAGCACCTCGAAGCCGAGGTCGGCGAGGCCGGCCGACAGCCGGTCCCGCTTGGCGGCTAGGCCGGTGGCAAAATCCCGGAAGTAGTCGTCGCCGAGCCTCAGGCCGGCCGCCACGCCCTTCTGCAGGTCGGGCGGCGTGGTGAAGGTCACGAACTGGTGGACCTTGGCGATCGGCGCGAGCAGGTGCGGCGCGGCGGTGATGTAGCCGATCTTCCAGGCGGTCAGCGAGAACGTCTTGCCGGCGGACCCGATCCGCACCACCCGGTCGCGCATGCCGGGAAGCTGCATGGGCGAAACGTGGGTGCGGCCGTCGTAGACGAGGTGCTCGTAGACCTCGTCGGCGATCACGTAGGCGTCGTGCTTGATGCAGAGGTCGGCGATCAACTGCAGCTCGTCGCGGGTGAACACCTTGCCGGCCGGGTTCATCGGGGTGTTGATCAGGATTGCCTTGGTGCGATCGCTGAAGGCGGCGGCGAGCGCATCGGGGTCGAGCGTCCAATGGGGCGGCGTGATGCGGACCAGCTTCGGGATGCCGCCGGCCTGCCGCACGATCGGAAGGTAGCAATCGTAGAGCGGCTCGATCAGGACCACCTCGTCGCCGGGCGCGACGAGACCGATGATGGCGTCGGCGATGGCCTCCGTGGCGCCTGACGTCACCATCACTTCGGAGCGCCAGTCCACGTCCAAGCCATAGAACCGCTTGTTGGTCTCGGCGACTGCCTGGCGCAGGTCCTCGATGCCCATCATCGACGGGTACTGGTTCGGACCCGCCATCAAGGCGTCGGCTGCCGCACGCCGGATCACTTCCGGGCCGTCGACATCGGGAAAGCCCTGGCCGAGGTTGATGGCGCCGGTCTCCACCGCAAGGCGGGACATGACCTCGAAGATGGTGGTCGGCAGACCGGTGAAGATAGGATTGGTGGGTTTCATCGCTCTGGCCACACTCGTCTACGGGCCGGGGACGATAGAAGAGCGGCCGCCGGGCGACAAGGCGCGGCGGCCGTTCGAAAAGGCGAAACTGTTGATCCGTTGATCAGAAGGTGATGCGTTCCAGTTCGGTGAACTGGATGACCTGACCGTTTCCGAAGGCGACAAAACCGGAGGAGTCGGCCGAAAGATCAAGTTGGTTCGCCGTTTGGTTCGTCACCGAGCCGCTGTTCAGATGCAGCGTCCAGTCGCTCCCCGTGATCAGGCTGGTGTCGAGCCCGGTGTAGGCGCCCGCCCCGTCGATATCCAGCGTGTCGGTCCATCCGCCGCCAGCGCCGCCGGCGATCGTGTCGTTGCCGTCGCCATAGTAGAACATGAAGGAGTCGGTGCCGGAGCCACCGGCCATGCTATCCGCGCCAGAACCGCCGGTGAGGATGTCGTTGCCAGCGCCGCCGATGAGCTGGTCGTTGCCGGCGCCGGCGGAGATGGTGTCGTTGCCTGCGCCGCTGTTGAACCAGTTGGCGTTTCCGTCGCCGGTAATGCTGTCGTTACCGGAACCGGTCCACACCTCCTCGAAGTTCCAGATGGTGTCGGACCCCGTCGCCGCGCCCGTCGCGGTGCTGGTCGCCAGGTTGACTGTGACCCCGGCCGTATCGGCCGAGTAGTCCAGGATGTCGGTGCCGTTGCCGCCGTCGAGCGTGTCGTTGCCGCCGGTGTCGGAGACGATGTCGTTGTCGGCGCCGGCGTAGATCGTGTCGTTGCCGGTACCGGCGCTGATCGTGTCGTTTCCGGCGTCACCGGTCACGTAGTCCGCGCCCGATCCACCCAGAATGCTGTCGGCGCCGTCGCCGGCATAGAGGGTGTCGTCACCGGATCCGCCGGAGATCAGGTCGTCGCCGGCGTCGCCGGTGACGTAGTCGTTGCCCTGGTATCCGAAAATCGTGTCGTCGCCAGTGCCGCCGTAGAACGTGTCGTAGCCGGTGTAGCCGACCAGGAGATCATTGCCGTCGCCGCCGCTGACCGAGCTGTTTCCAGCGCCGGTGTAGGCGACGTCATTCCCGCCGGCGAGATCGCCGCTGTCCCCGCCGCCGTTGCCGATCGCGTATTCGGCGTTGTTGGTCGCGGTCCAGGTCTCGTGGGCGGAACTGCCGTAAAGGAAGGAGCTGATCGTGAACGAGCGGTCGGCGAACTGAAGCGTCTCGAAGCTGGTGAGCGCGGTCGTCTTCGCCACGCCGGTCGCCTCGTAGTCGGCCATGTCGGTGATCGTCATGGTCGTGCCGTTGTACGACAGCATGTACTGCGAGGCGTTTCCGCTCAGGACATAGGTGTCCGTGCCAGCACCGCCGGCCAGAGACGTTTCCGCAACGCTCGTTTCGGTGAAGGTGTCGTTGCCGCTGGTCAGCGTGTGGCTCTCGGCGACGTCGGTGAGGCTGATCGCGACGGCTTCCGAATAGGTATTGCCTGCGGAGTCCGTTACCTGCACCGTCACGCTGTCCGATGCATCGGCTTCGAAGTTCAGCGTCGCGCCGGCTTTGACGCGGATCTGGTTGCCGACGATCTCGTATTTGGCGCTATCGCCTCCGGTGATCGCATAGGTGAAGGTCTCACCCGCATCCGGATCGGTGGCGGACAGGGTGGCCACGACGGTCCCCGCCGCGCTGTTCTCGGCGACGGTGCCGCCGCTGGCGGAAAGGTCCGTCGGCGCCGCGTTCATCAAGGTCGCCGTCGTGCGGGTGCCGTTGGCGAACTGGAAGCTCTCGACGCCGCTGACGGTGTCCGTACCGTCGCTGCCGCCGTTCTTGTGGACGAAGGTGTAGGTGCCGGCGTTCAGGGTGATCGTGTAGTCGGCCCAGTTGCCCGAGAAGACCACCGTATCGGTCCCGTTGCCGCCGACGATGCTGTCGCTTCCGCTGCCACCGGTCAGCGTATCGTTTCCTTCACCACCGGTCAGTGTGTCGCTTCCACCGCCGCCGGCCAGGGCGTCATTGCCTGCCCCGCCGTCGATCACGTTGTTGCCGGCGTTGCCGGTGAAGGTGTCGGCGTATTCCGATCCGATCAGGTTCTCGATCGAGTTCATCTGATCCGTGCCGGATCCGCCGGTGGCTTGGTTGCCGCCGGCGCCGAGATCATACGTTACGCCACTCGCCGCATTCACGTAGGAGACGGTATCGGTTCCACCGCCGCCGAAGATGACTTCATTGCCGGATCCGGCCAGGATCGTGTCGTTGCCCGAACCAAGGTAGAAGGCGTCGTTGCCGCCTTTTCCGTCGACAAGGTTGTTGCCTCCCGTGTCGTCGAACTGATCATCTCCGGAGCTGCCGGTCAGCGTGTCGTTGCCGGACCCGGACACCACATGCTCAATCGAGAGCAGGCTGTCCGTGCCGATCGCCGCGCCGCTCGCCACGCCGGTGGAAAGGTTCACGGAAACCGCCGTGTTGTCGCCGCTGTAGTCGACGGTATCCCACCATCCGCCGCCGTTGAGAGTGTCGTTACCGCTGCCGCCAACCAGGACCTCGTTGCCTTCCCCGCCGACGATGCTGTCGTTCCCGGCGCCGCCATACAACGTGTCGCTGCCCGCGCTGCCGATTATCGTATCATCGCCATCGCCGCCGTCGACGGAGAGCTCCGTCGTTCCGGCGTCGGTGAAGCTGTCATTGCCGGCGGTGAGCACGATCGCCTCGGCCACGTCGGAGATCGTGATCGCCACCACTTCCGAATAGGTCGCGCCGTTGGCGTCCGTCACCTCAATCGTCACGCTGTCCGTCGCGTCCGTCTCATAGTCGAGCGTCGCGCCGGCCTTGACGCGGATCTCGTTGCCGACGATCTCGTACTTGACGCTGTCGCCGCCGGTGATGGCGTAGGTGAAGCTGTCGCCGGCGTTGGCGTCCGTCGTCGACAAGGTCGCGACCACGGTACCGGCCGCAGCGTTCTCGGCCACACTGCCGCCGGACGCCGCGATGTCGGTCGGCGCCGCGTTCAACAGGCTCGCCGCCGCGACCGTGCGGTCGGCGAACTGGAAGTTCTCGACGTTGTTCACCGTGTCGGTGCCGTCCGCGCCGCCGTTCTTGTGGACCAGCGTATAGGTCCCGCCGCTCTCCGTGATCGTGTAGTCGGCCCAGCTGCCCGAGAACACCGCGGTGTCGGTGTGGGCGCCGCCGTCGATGCTGTCGTCGCCGGCGCCGCCCGTCAGCGTATCGTCGGCGGTGCCGCCGAGGAGCGTGTCGTTGCCGCCGCGTCCGTCCAGCACGTCGTTGCCGGCATAGCCGTCCAGCAGGTTGTCGCCGCTGCCGCCGGAGATGGTGTCGCCGTGAAGCGACCCGACGACATTCTCGATCCCGGAGAGCACGTCGCCGAACGCATGCGACGTACCCCAGCCGCCGCCGCTGCCGGACTGCAGATCGACCGCGATCTCCCGGTTCGAGTTGGCGTAGGAGACGGTGTCGATGCCGTCGCCGCCGATCAGCGTGTCGGCCCCCTGGCTGCCGACGAGCGTGTCGTTGCCTGAGCCGCCGTCCAGCGAGTCGGCCGCCGCGTCGTCCACCTTGACGGTGTCGTAGTCGCCGGGCTTGCCGCTGTAGAGGATATCGTCGCCGTCGCCGCCGAAGAGCCGATCGGCTCCGTCGCCGCCGACCAGGCTGTCGTTGACCGCCGAGCCGGTGATCGTGTCGTTGCCGGCGCCGCCATCCACAGACAGCTCCGTGACGCCGCTGTCGGTGAAGCTGTCGCTACCGGCGGTGAGGACCACCGCTTCCGAGACGTCGGTGACTGTGATCGACACCGTCTCGGAGTAGGTCGCGCCGCTGGCGTCGGTGACCTGGACCGTGACGCTGTCCGCGGCATCGGCCTCATAGTCGAGCGAAACGCCGGCCTTCAGGCGGATCTCGTTGCCGACGATCTCGTACCGGGCCGCATCGCCGCCCGTGATGGCATAGGTGAAGGTATCGCCGGCATTGCCGTCGACGGCGGAAAGCGTCGCCACCACGGTGCCCGCTGCCGCAGTCTCAATCACCGTTCCGCCGGTTGCGACGAGATCCGTCGGCGCGATGTTGAGGAGATCAGCCGCTGCGACCGTGCGGTCGGCGAACTGGAAGCTCTCGACATTCGAAACCGAGTCCGTGCCGTCCGGTGATCCGCCACGACGATCTACGATCGTGTAGCTGCCATCTGGGTTTGCCGTGACGGCATAGTCCGCCCAGTTGCCGGAGAAGACGGCCGTGTCGGTGCCCGTCCCGCCGTCGATGGTGTCATTGCCGGCGCGGCCCTGGAGGGTGTCGTTGCCGCTCCCGCCCGAAAGCCGGTTTGCACCAGCGTCGCCACGGAGCGTGTCGTTGAAGTTGGAGCCTACGAGGTTCTCGACATTGGTGACGATCAAGCCGCCAACCTGGTTGTTGTTCTGGAGGGTGGAAACCGAAAGGTCCACGCTGACGCCGACGTGAGACAAGGTCGACCAGTCTAGCGTGTCGATTCCGGCTCCGCCGTCGATGGTGTCCGTCAGGACCGCCTGGTTGGAGGCGTTACGGGCAGTGCTGCCGTGGAAGATGTTGTCGCCGTCGTTTCCGATCAGTTGGTCGGCATAGTTCGAGCCCCGGACGTTCTCGATGCTGATCAGTGATTGGAGCGAGCCGTCCGCCAGGATCGCTTGTCCTGTCTGAAGATTGACGACAGTACCAGGCGTCCCGACCATGCCGAGCGTGAACCAATCGCTGCCGTCGCCGCCGTCGATGGTATCGGCGCCGCTGGACGAACCGATGTAGTCATCACCCGCCCCGCCCTGGACGAGGTTGCTGCCGGTGTCGCCCCGAAGCGAGTCGCCGTAGGCGGAGCCGATCAGGTTTTCGAAGCCGGAGACCGTGATGCTTCCGACGCCCGCCGACGCCGACATCCAACCGGAGAATGCGCTCGTGTCCTGAGCCGCCGTCGTAGCGATGCTGACGACGACCCCGTTGGACGCGGACGCGAACGAGAGCGTGTCGGTCCCGCTTCCGCCGACAAGCGTGTCGTCTCCGCCAGCGCCGTCGACCGTGTCGTCCCCCGCCCCGGCATCGATGACGTTTGCGGCGCCGCTGCCCAGAAGGCTGTCCGAGCCGGACCCGCCGACTATGTTCTCGAACCCGCTCGCGGTGACTGCGCCGAAGTCCGAGCCTGTGTTCTGGGCGCTGCCATCGGAAAGGTCGAACGTCAGCGCGGACGATGCTGCCGCGAAGCTGATCGTGTCCGTGTCGGCACCGCCGTCCAGCGTATCTCCGCCGGCTGTCGCCACGATGCTGTCATTCCCGGCCCCGCCGAGAATCATGTTCGCACCCGCTCCGCCGGATATCGTGTCGTCTCCCGCCAAGCCGTCGATGGAGAGTTCGGCCACGCCGGTATCGACGAAGCTGTCGTTGCCCGCTGTAAGGACCAGGGCCTCGCCGACGTCGCTGACGGAGATCGTGAAGGTCTGCGTCGTGGTGTTGACTCCGTCGGAGACCTCAACGGTCACGCTGTGGCTGGTTGCCTGTTCAGCGTCGATCAAGGCCGCGTCGGAAACTGTGATCTTTCCGGTCGCAGGGTCGATCGCGAAGCGGCCCCCGGCATTGTCCAAAAGCGTGTAGGCGAAGCTCGAGCCCTCATCGGGATCGACGGTCGTCACCTTGCCCACCACGGTTCCGTTGGCGGCGTTCTCTGCCACGGTGTCCGCCGAGAGCGCCATCGTCGAGGGCGCTTCGTTGAGGTTGGTGACGGCGATGTCGAACGTCTGCGAGACCGAAAGGCCGGCCGAATCCGTGCCCGTGACGGTGACCTGCACCAAGGCTCCCGCTTCGAAGTCGAGGACGATGCCGTCCTTGAGCTTCAACGCCTGGCCGACCACCTCGAACCGGGAGTCCGAAACGGTGAAGGTTGCGCTGTCGCCTGCGTCCGGATCCACGATCGACAGCGTCCCGACCGCAGCCCCGGCCTCGCCCTCAGCGATGACGGCATCGTAAACGCTGTCGGCCGTCGGGGCGGACGAGGTGTCGAAGGCGATCTCACCGGTCCACGGCATGATCTGCTGGGAATAGCCTGGCCAGACCGTTCCGGACTCCCCGATGTAGGTGCCGGAGGAAATGGACAAGCCGTTCACCTCCACCCCACCCACGATCAGGTTCCGATCGCCGTGCTCCGGAGTGTAGGCATCGTTGATGAAACGCACCGAAACGGACGAGGGAACAGGCCCGTCCAGCGCGAGGCTGATCGTCTGCATCCGCGTCGCGGGATCCTGGTCCTCGAACGGGACCTCGGTCGCCCAGGATACCGTTCCCGACGCGACCACGACGCCATCCACGACGATCTCGTAAGCCGGTGGCGCAACTTCGTCGGCGGTATCGCCGCCCCACTCGCCACCGATCGTCACATTGATGACGTTGGGCATCGAAGCGTCGGTGAGACCGATCCCGATCGGAGCCTCGTTCACGTCGCTGACGGCGACCGTGAACGCTTGGCTGGCGGTGGAGCCGTCGGCGGAGGTGGCGGTGACGGTAAGGCCAATGGAGGCTTCCGTCTCGGCGTCGAAACTTGCGCCGGCCGCGACGCGGACGACGCCATCGGCGCCGACGGTGAAGCGGTTGTCGGAGACGGTGTAGCTCACCGCGTTCGTGGTTGCGTCCGCGTCGCTGGCGAAGGCGGTGATGCCGACCGCGGTGCCGGCGGTGGCGGCCTCGGTGATCGTGTTCGCGGTGGCGTCGGTGTCGGCGGGGGCGGAAACGTCGGATTCGTCGACGTCCGAGATAGCGACCGTAAAGGACTGGCTCGCCTGCGAGCCGTCCGCGGATGTCGCGGTGACGGTGAGGGCGATGGAGGCTTCCGTCTCGGCGTCGAAGCTGGCGCCGGCAGCGACGCGAACCACGCCGTCGGCGCCGACGGTGAAGCGGCTGTCGGAGACGGTGTAGCTGACGGTGTTCGACGTGGCGTCCGCGTCGCTTGCGAAGGCGGTGATGCCGACGGCGGTGCCGGCGGCGGCGGCCTCGCTGATCGTGTTCGCGGTGGCGTCGGTGTCGACGGGGGCGGTGACGTCGGATTCGTCGACGTCGGAGACGGCGACGGTGAAGGACTGGCTCGCCTGCGATCCGTCGGCAGAGGTGGCGGTGACGGTGAGGCTGATGCTGCCTTCCGTCTCCGCGTCGAAGCTGGCGCCGGCCGCGACGCGGACGATGCCGTCGGCGCCGACGGTGAAGCGGCTGTCGGAGACAGTGTAGCTCACCGTGTTGGTGGTCGCATCCGCGTCTGTGGCAAAGGCGGTGATGCCGACGGCGGTGCCGGCGGTGGCGGCTTCGGTGATCGTGTTCGCCGCGGCGTCGGTGTCGACGGGAGCAGTGACGTCGGACTCGTCGATATCGGAAACCGTGATCGCGATCGTTTCCGTGTAGGTCGCGCCGTTGGCGTCCGTCACCTCGATCGTGACGCTGTCGGAAACGTCCGTCTCATAGTCGAGACCGGCACCCGCCTTCACGCGGATCTCGTTGCCGACGATCTCGTATTTAGCGCTGTCGCCGCCGGTGATCGCATAGGTGAACAGATCGCCGGCGTTGGCGTCTATCGTCGACAGGGTCGCGACCACCGTACCCGGCGCGGCGTCCTCGGCCACCGTGCCGCCGGCGGCAGTAATGTCCGTCGGCGCGACATTGAGGAGGTCGGCTCGTGCCACGGTCCGATCTGCGAACCTGAACTGATCGACCTGCCGAACCAGATCGGTGCCGTCCGGAGATCCGGGCCGCAGATCGGTGATCGTGTAGTGCGTCACTCCCGCTACCACGGCGGCCGAGATCGCATAATCGGACCAGTTGCCGGTGAAGACCGCCACGTCGGTGCCTGCGCCGCCGTCGAGGGAGTCGTTACCCGCACCGCCGGTGAGGGTGTCGTTGCCGGACTCTCCCAAAAGAAGGTCGGCACCGGCTCCACCGGAAAGGCTGTCGCTACCCAGGCCGCCGGCCAGGAAATCGTCGGAAGAAGCACCCGTCAG
Source organism: Chthonobacter albigriseus (assembly GCF_013839445.1). Lineage (GTDB taxonomy): Bacteria > Pseudomonadota > Alphaproteobacteria > Rhizobiales > Pleomorphomonadaceae > Chthonobacter > Chthonobacter albigriseus. The sequence goes on from NZ_JACDIT010000002.1 coordinate 258,922, forward strand.
CCGATCCGCAAAATCGGAACCGAGCAATGCTTCGAATTCGGATGCCGTCACGGATCCCAGATTGGTGCCGGTCGCCTGTGCCGCCGTTGACGAGAGGTCGAAAGTCACGCCGGATTGGGCAAGTGAGAAGTCGAGAGAGTCCGAGCCGGATCCGCCCGACAGGGTGTCCCCGCCGGCCGTGACCACGACAGTATCGTCGCCGGCGTTCGTGGAGATGACCTCGGCATCGGACGAGCCTGTCACGATGTCGTAGCCCGATCCCGTCGCAACCATTTCGAACCCGGTGATCGAACCCTCCGAGAGTTCGCCGTCGACCGAAACCGAACCGGCCGTGAGGTCGACGTCCAGGTCGTTGGTCAAGCCGGAGAGGTCGAGAAGATCGATTCCATCGCCGCCAACCACGGTGTCATTGCCATCGAAGCCAAGGACCGTGTCGTTCCCCGCGCCACCGACCAGACTATCGCTGCCCTCGCCCCCGACGATCAGGTCATCGCCGTCGCCGCCGATGAGATAATCCGCGCCCGTTCCGCCGGTCAGCGTGTCGTCCCCCGCGCCGCCGTCGACCGAAACCTCGGTAACGCCGGATTCCGCAAAGCTGTCATTGCCTGCGGTGAGCGTGAGGTGTTCCGCGACGTCGGTCACCGCCAAGGTGAATGCCTGGCTCGCCTGCGAACTGTCAGCAGAGGTGGCGGTGACGGTAAGGCCGATCGAGGTCTCCGTCTCGGCGTCAAAACTTGCGCCGGCCGCAACGCGGACCACGCCGTCCGAGCCGACGGTGAAGCGGTTGTCGGAGACGGTGTAGCTGACCGCGTTCGTGGTCGCATCCGCGTCGCTGGCGAAGGCGGTGATGCCGACCGCGGTGCCGGCGGTGGCGGCCTCGGTGATCGTGTTCGCGGTGGCGTCGGTGTCGGCGGGGGCGGAAACGTCGGATTCGTCGACGTCCGAGATAGCGACCGTAAAGGACTGGCTCGCCTGCGAGCCGTCCGCGGATGTCGCGGTGACGGTGAGGGCGATGGAGGCTTCCGTCTCGGCGTCGAAGCTGGCGCCGGCAGCGACGCGAACCACGCCGTCGGCGCCGACGGTGAAGCGGCTGTCGGAGACGGTGTAGCTGACGGTGTTCGACGTGGCGTCCGCGTCGCTTGCGAAGGCGGTGATGCCGACGGCGGTGCCGGCGGCGGCGGCCTCGCTGATCGTGTTCGCGGTGGCGTCGGTGTCGACGGGGGCGGTGACGTCGGATTCGTCGATGTCGGTGAGAGTGATCGCCACCGTCTCCGTGTAGGTGGCGCCGCTGGCGTCGGTGACCTGGACCGTGACGCTGTCGGCAGCGTCCGTCTCCGCGTCGAGGGCCGCGCCGGCCTTGACGCGGATCTGGTTGCCGACGATCTCGTATCTGGCCGTGTCCCCGCCGATGATGGCGTAGGTGAAGCTGTCGCCGGCGTTGGCGTCGGTCGCCGACAGGGTGGCGACCACGGCGCCGGCCGCGGCGTTCTCGGCGATGGTGCCGCCGGTGGCGGTCAAGTCGGTCGGGCCGACGTTCAAGATCTGCGCCGCAGCGAGCGTCCGGTCGGCGAATTGGAAGTTCTCGACGTTCGTCACCGTGTCGGTGCCGTTGGGGCCGCCGTTCTTGTGGGCGATCGTGTAGGTGCTGCCGTTCTTGCTGATCGTATAGTCGGCCCAATTGCCGGAGAGGACGACTGTGTCGGTCCCGCCGCCGCCGTCGATCGTGTCATTGCCCGCGCCACCGGTAATGGTGTCCGCACCGCTCGAGCCGGTCAACGCGTCGCTGCCCGCGCCGCCGAGGATTCTTTCAAAGCCCGATGCGGTGATGGTGCCGAAATCGGAACCTGTCGCCTGCGCCACGGTGACTGCGGCGCTGAACGTCACGCCCTGTGTGGCTTGCGAGAAGTCGATCAGGTCGATGTTGCCGCCGCCGACCAGAGTGTCGCCTCCGGCGCTCGCAACAATCGTATCGTTGCCCCAGCCGCCGTCCAGCATGTTGGCATCGCTGTTGCCGATCAGAACGTCGCCAAAGAGGTTCGAACCGGTGACCCATTCGATGTCATTGAGTTGGTCGCCCTCAGCAAAGCCGCCACTGCCGAGGCCGGTCGCGAGGTTCACAGTGACCGCGCCGGTCGAGTAGAAGTAGTTGGCGCGGTCGAAACCGCTACCACCGTCGATCTGGTCCGCCCCGAGTGATGCGTCGATGCGGTCGTTGCCAGCACCTGCAGACACGACTTTGGCCGCGGTGTCGGCCATCGAGGTCGCATCGTTCCAGGTCGCTGCCGCAATCGTGTCGTTGCCGTCGCCACCGATCAGGGTGTCGGCGCCGCCCATCCCGTCGATCTTCGCACCTTCGTTGTGTGCGATGAGAATGTCGGCATGACGGGATCCGCCAACGTTCTCGATCCCTGCATAAAGGTCGCCTTCGGCGTCTCCTCCACTGCCCGTGCCGGTCAGGAGATTGACCTGGACACCGGTCGTGGAATTGTCGTGATTGACCTTGTCTCGGTCACCGTTGCCGTAGAAGGTCTGGGCAGATGAATCGGCCATCAGCACTTCACCAGCCCACGTACCGAGCGCCAGCGTGCTTACGGCAATGGACCGGTCCGCGAACTGAAACGTCGTCACATTGGAGACGGTATCCGTCCCGTCAGGCGAGCCGGAACGCATGTCGGTGACGGTGTAGGTCGTCACCCCGCCCGAGACCGTGGCCGTGATCTCGTATTCGTCGTAAGCACCGCTGAATATCGCGGTGTCCTCGCCGTCCCCGCCGTCGATGGCATCTGCTCCAGCCCCACCCATCAGGCTGTCCGCGCCCTCACCGCCTGAGAGGCTGTCGTTTCCGTCGCCACCGATCAGGCTGTCCGCGCCGGTACCACCGGTCAGCGTGTCATGGCCCGCCCCGCCGTCGACGGATAGCTCGGTGACGCCGTCCTCGTTGAAGACGTCATCGCCGGCCGTCAGCACAACAAGCTCGGCCACGTCGGATATGGCGAGGGTGAAGGACTGGCTCGCCTGCGAGCCGTCGGCCGATGTCGCCGTCACGGTGAGACCGATCGAAGCTTCCGTCTCGGCGTCGAAACTTGCGCCGGCCGCGACTCGGACGACGCCATCGGCGCCGACGGTGAAGCGGTTGTCGGAGACGGTGTAGCTGACCGCGTTCGTGGTTGCGTCCGCGTCGCTGGCGAAGGCGGTGATGCCGACCGCCGTGCCGGCGGTGGCGGCCTCGGTGATCGTGTTCGCTGCGGCGTCGGTGTCGACGGGGGCGGAGACGTCGGATTCGTCGATGTCGGAGACAGCGATGGTGAAGGCCTGGCTCGCCTGCGACCCGTCCGCCGAGGTCGCCGTTACGGTGAGACCGATGGAGGCTTCCGTCTCGGCGTCGAAGCTGGCGCCGGCGGCAATGCGCACCACGCCGTCCGCACCAACGGTGAAGCGGCTGTCGGAGACGGTGTAGCTGACCGCATTCGTCGTGGCGTCGGCGTCCGAGGCAAAGGCGGTGATGCCGACGGCGGTGCCGGCGGGGGCCGCTTCGGTGATCGTGTTCACTGCGGCGTCGGTGTCGACCGGGGCGGTGACATCGGCCTCGTCGACGTCGGAGACGGCGATGGTGACGGTGCGCGTGACGGTTTCGCCGAGGCTGTTCGTGGCGGTGATGGTCAGGGCGAGGGACGCGGTGGTCTCGGCGTCCAGCGTCACGTTCGGCCTGACGACCAGTTGGTCGCCGGCGACCGCAAAGAACTGCGCGCCGGGACCGGAGAGGGTGAAGCTCATCGGGCCGGTGACGGCGGGATCGCCGAGCGTGCCGATCACCGTTCCCGGCGCGATGTCCTCGGCCACGGTGGCGCCGGAAAAGCCCACGGCCGGGCTGTCGACGGGGGCTTCGCCCTTTGCTTCCGACGGCGGCGCTTCGGCAGGGGCGGCTTCGGACCGGGCGGCCTCGGTCTCTTCGGAAACATCAGGCTGCGCTGCTGCTTCCCGCTCGGCCGGCGCCGGCGCGGTCTCAGGTCTGATGTCGTCGGCCAGAACCTCGGGGGGTTGCGCGAGAATGCGCGGCGGCGTCGGAAGCGCGGTGTCCTGCGGTTCGGCCGAAGGGGTCGCGCGCGCGGGACGAGCGGGTTCGCCTTGCCGCCCGCCGTCGTCAGCAACGGTCTCGCCGGCCGACTCGGTGCCGCCGGCGCTCCTCGGCACAGAATCGACCTGCCCGGTGCCGTCGGCATCGATCAGCAGCGCCTCCTCCTCGTGAGGCAGCGCCACGTGCGACATTACACCGTCGGTGCGCTCCGAGGGCGCGGAGGAAGCAAGAAACGCCTGGATCTTGGCCAGTTTCTGGAGGGCCGCACTGACGGCGTCGTCGGTCTGCGGTGCCGTTTCCAACAGGCTCCGGCTCGCTGCGCTCCGGCCTTCTTCCGCCATGACCCACCCACTCTTCCCACACGTGTCGAACTTGATGAAACTGACGAGCAGCCTGTTCGAAACTCCTGACGAAAATACCTCCACTTTTAGTCAACTCGTGATGGCAGGCCGACTGCCTCCCGGAATAGTTAAGCGCTTCTTTAAGGCTTAGTCCTAGATTTGCCGCAGCAATCGTCTGAACCAGAGGTAGATCTGCGAGTGTCAATAGTGGGGATCCCCAACCGCCCGAACGACCCGGCTCGATTCGGCCGCCGGTCCGTGGCCGGCCAGACGACGGTGATCCGCCGCGTGATCCGGCTCGTGCGGGACACGGTGAGCGGGCTTTCGCCCGTGGTGATCCTGGGTTCGATCGCTGTCAACCTGCTCAGCCTGGTGCTTCCCCTCGCCACCCTGCAGATCTACGACCGGATCATCCCGCAACGCGCGCTCGACACGCTGTCGCTGCTGCTGATCGGGGTGGTTGTGGTTGCAGCCTGTGAAAGCGTGCTTCGGATCGCCCGGACGAACCTGATCACCTGGTCGGCCACACAACTCGCCTGGAAGGTCCAGTCGGAAGCGCTCGGCCGCATTCTCGCGGCACCGCAGGCCTGGGTCGATTCCGAACCGCCGAGCCGGATCCTGGAGCGGCTACAGGCGCTTACCGCGGTGAGCGAATGGCAGGCGAGCCCGTCGCGGCTGGTGCTCGTCGACCTGCCCTTCGTGCCGATCTATCTCATCGTGCTCGGGGTGGTGGGACATTGGCTGGTGCTGGTGCCGATCGTGCTGTTCGTCCTGCTCGGGTCGATCGGCGCATCGCGCGGCTCCCAACTTCGGCGTGTGGTGGAGGCGCGGTCGTTCGAGGATCTGAAGATCCGCGACTTCCTGATCGAGACGCTGACCGGTATCGGCACCATCAAGGCGCACGCGATGGAACCGCAGATGGTGCGGCGATTCGAGCGGCTTCAGGAAACCGCCGCCCGCTGCACCAGCGAGACAATTCGGATCAGCGACGACGCCCAGTCGTTCGCATCGCTGTCGTCGACGCTGACGCAGGTCGTCATGGTGTCGATCGGGGCGGTTCTGGCCATCACCGACGGCCTCAGCATCGGCACGCTCGCCTGCTGCACCATGCTGGCGGGGTGGTCGCTCCAGCCGCTGCTGCGAGCGGTGTCGCTGCTTTCCGAGCTTCAGAGCCTGATGGTCGCAGAGGGCAAGGCCGAACCGCTGATCTCGCTGCCGGCCGTCCGACCGCGGATAACGCCTCTGCCGCTGCGCCGCGAGCCTGCGGCGGTGAGCTTCAGGGCGGTGAGCCTCAATCGGATGCGGCCGGGCGCCTCGCCACTCGGGATCGAGCAATTCGACTTCAATCCCGGCGAGATCGTCGCGCTGACCGGGCCGGACGGCAGCGGGAAGTCGACGCTGGCCGAACTCGCCGCCGGCATGCTGCTGCCCGACAGCGGACAGATCCTGCTCGACGGGGAGGACATCCATCTCGACCCGGAGCGCCTCGTCACCCGGGTGGCCTTCGTTACCCAGCGGCAGGCGACGGTCCGCGGGACGGTTCTTGAGAACATCACGATGTTTCGGCCGGACGCCACCGACGTCGCCCTGGAATCATGCCGGCTGATCGGTCTGGAGCGGGACATCAACCTGCTGCCGTTCGGCTATGAATCGCGCATGGCGGACGGTATCGGCGAACAGTTCTCCGGCGGCTTCCTGCAGAGGGTGGCCATCGCACGGGCGATCGCCCGGCGTCCGGGATTCCTCATCCTCGACGAGGTGAACACCAGTCTGGACATGGCCGCCGATCGCGCGCTTGCCGCAGGGCTCGCGCAGTTGCGTGGCACGACGACAATCCTGCTCGTCACCAACCGGCCGTCGATGGCGTCGATCGCCGACCGCTTGGTGACGATGGACCACGGGCGGATCGCCAAGGTGACGGCCAGCGATGCGGCGCGTCCGGTCGCGGCGGGGGTCGGCGCATGACCGACTTCCAGTTTACACTACCCGGACCGGCCGCTGCGGCCGAGAATGCGGTGTTGGCGTCGCGCCGGCGGATCACAGAGGCGTTCGCCAACCGAAACGCCGAGGCGAAGGCGCCGGGCACGGATGAGGAGGCCTGCCTGGCGGTGCTTCTCGACGCGCTGGGTTGGAACGGAGCGCCCCGGCACGTTTTCGAGGCGATGCCACACCTGGAGGCGATCCAGGACCTCCCGGCGTTGCGGGCCGTTCTGCTACGGCTCGGCATCCGGACCGAGACGCTTTCCGGCAACGCGGCGCACCTGGCTGGGCAGTCGCTGCCCTGCCTGCTTGTTAGCGCAACGGGACGGCTCGGCGTAGTGCTGAGCGAGACCGAGGATGGCGGGTTCCTGTGTTTCGATGGAGCGACCCGAGCGTCGCGCGCCGTGCCGCGAGCGCAGCTGACGGGCACGGTCCTGCGGCCGATGAGGACTTCGGGCGAGGCCGACCCCGCTCCAGGACGGTCGCTCGACTGGGTGACAGCCCAGATCATCGGCATGCGCGGACGGCTGAAGGCGATCGCGCTGCTGTCGCTGGGGATCAACCTGCTGGTTCCGATGACGACCCTCTTCGTCATGACCGTCTACGACAAGGCGATCGGCACGCTGTCGCTCGACACGCTGGCCTTCCTGCTGGCCGGCATCTGCGTGGCGCTGGCATTGGAACATCGGATGCGCGGGGTCCGCGCCGAGCGGCTGGCCGATCTGGGCGGCCGGATCGATGCGGCGATAGCCATCAACGTCTTCTCCAAGCTACTCCACCTGCCCATCGCCATGACGGAGTCGGCCGGCCTCGGGCCGCAGCTGGCGCGCTTCCGGCAGTTCGAGATCGGCCGCGAGCTGTTCCAGGGCCGTCTTGCGTCGGCGATCCTGGACCTTCCGTTCACGCTGATCTTCTTCGCCCTGATCTTCACGCTCGGCGGGAGCCTTGGCTTCGTGCCGGTTGCGCTGGCGCTGGTGGTCGGCAGCATCGCAGCGCTGTCGTCGCCGGTTGTCGCCACACGCAACAAGCTGGCCGGCGACGCGAAGGTCAGGTCCGATGCCCTGTCCGTGGAGATCGCCACCAAGTTGCGGGCGATCCGTGAGGCTGGCGCGTCGCAGATGTGGTTGAAGCGGGCCGAGGCGGCCTATGCGGCCTACGTGGTCCAGCGATACCATGCCAACAGCGCGAGCGCGCTGCTGCAGACCGCGTCGCAGGCCTGCGTTTCGATCTCCGGGGCGGGATTGCTCGGCCTTGGAGCGTGGCGGGCCATGGAAGGCGAGCTGTCCGTCGGAGCGCTGGTGGCGATCATGGCGGTGGCCTGGCGTGTGCTGTCGCCGATCCAGGAAGTGCTGCTTTCGCTGCACAGACTGGCGCAACTGCGCTCGACGATCCGGCAGATCGACCAATTGATGAAGATGAAGCCGGAACGCGAGCCGACGCTGGTGCCGACCATCCGCCGAGAATTCGCCGGGGCGATCTCGGTAAGCGGCGTCGGGTTTCGTTATCCGATGCGGCAGGACCTGTCGCTGCGCGGAATGTCGTTCGATCTGAAGGCCGGCGAGTTCGTCGCCATCACCGGTCCGAGCGGATCGGGCAAGAGCACCCTGCTTCGGCTTCTGGTCGGACTGCACCAGCCGCAGGCCGGGAGCATCCGGTTCGACGGCCTCGACCTGCGGCAGCTCGAACTGGGCGACGTGCGCCGCAGCATCGGCTACCTGCCTCAGGACTCGATGCTGTTTCACGGAACGGTGGCGCAGAACGTGCGGCTGGCAGCGCCGGAGGCGACCGATTCGGAGATCCTGTCGACGCTGCGCCAGCTGGATCTGCCCTTCCCGCATCCGATGTTCCCGGAAGGCCTTTCGACCCGGGTCAACGCCGAAATGAAGGAGCAGCTTTCCCTGTCGATCATCCAGCGCCTGCTGCTGGCGCGGGTGCTGGTGGCCGAGCGTCCGATCCTGTTTCTGGACGAGCCCGCCAACTACCTGGACCGCACCGGCGACGAGGCGTTCCAGAAGCTGCTGCTCGACCGGCGCGGAACCAGCACCGTGCTGATGGTGACAGCGCGCCCGAGCCACATGCGGCTCTGCGACCGCGTCTGCTACATCAACGACGGGACGATGGTCGCTTCCGGCACGCCGGCCGAGATGGTTCCGCGGATCCTTGCCGCCAGCGCGAGGACCGCATGATGGATCGCGCCCTCGCTCTGGCCGCAACTGACGTCGGGAGGTTCGCCCGATGAACCTTTCCAGTTGGGTCGGCAAGGCGGCCGAAGCCAATCCGTTGGCCTTCACGACACCGATCGAACTCGACGACGGTCCGACGGGCCGGCGCAGCTACCGCGTGCTCGCTTTCGGTTCGATGCTGGTGGTGGCCGGCATCGTATGGGCGACGCTGACGCCGATCCGGGAACTGGCGGTTGCCGGCGGTCAGATCATGCCGGAAGGCCAGATCCGGGTGCTGCAACACCTGGAAGGCGGTGTGGTCGCCGAGATCCTGGTGCGGCCGGGAATGTCGGTGAAAGCCGGCGATCCGCTGGTGAAGCTGGCGCCAGCCGCGGTGGTGGCCGACTACGGTCAGCTCCGCTCGCGCATCTTCGATCTCGGGTTGCAGCGCGCGCGTCTGAAGGCACTGCTCGACGGCAAGCCGTTCGCGACCGCGGCAGCCGATGCCGGCAGCGTTCTCGATGCGGAACGCAGCGTGTTCGCGGCCCGGCAGGTGAAAGCCGAGGCGGACCGGCTGCTCTATACGAGCAAACTGCAGCAGCAGCGGGAAGAGGTGCTGGCATTGGAGACCGAGGTCGCCGGCCTGCAGGGGCTGGTGCGGGTCCAGCAGGAACAGGTGGAGATCCGCGGCAAGCTGCTGCCGAAGGGTCTGACCTCCAAGCGCGACTACCTGGAAGCCGAAGCAGCGTTCCAGCAGGCGCAGATCCAGGCGGCGAGCGCGGCGGGCAGGCTCGCCAAAGCCCGCGAGGCGGTTGCCGAAGCGGAGCATATGCTGGCCGGGGCGGAAGCGGAGACGCGGCGGATCTGGTCGGAGGAACTCGCCAAGGTGGAGAGCGAACTCGCCGAGATGGCGAGCGCGATCGAGAAGCAGGCGGACCGCGCGGCGCGGCTGGTGGTCCGCTCGCCGGTGGACGGCGAGGTGCTGGAGTTGATGCCGACCTCGGTGGGCGACGTTATTCCCGCCGGACAGCCGATCGGCAAGGTGGTGCCGTCCGGGACGACGCTGCTGGCGGAGGTGCAGATCAAGCCGGAGGACATCGGGCACGTCCTGGTGGGCGACGAAGCCGAGATCCGGGTGACGACTTTCGACCCGAACGTCTACGGCCGGCTGACCGGGCGGGTGACCGACATCTCGCAATCGACCCTGCAGACCCCTGACGGGGTGCTCTACTATCGGGCGAAGCTGTCGCTGGATGCCGATGTTCTGGGAGATTCGGCCCATCCCAGGCCGCTGAAGGCCGGCATGGTGGTTCAGGCGCAGATCGTGACCGGCGAGAAATCGCTGATGCGCTATCTGCTGAAGCCGATCTATCGGACATTCGGCTTGGCGTTCAGCGAGCGCTGAGGCTTCGGCCCAGTCCGACTTTCAATCCGATTCTGGATATTTGTCGGACACGAGCAACTTCGCCACTTGCGTAAACGGGCAGAAAACCTTAACAATCTGTTACTTGCGAGGCAGCTATTTCGCTGCTTCCGGCTTTAGTCGGGAATAGCCACCCCAAGTCCGTCGTTTTCTCGACGATCGTATTTTTAAAATCTTTGTATCGGGGTCGTTATGCGAATCGATACCAACGAAGAGCTTCTCGTCGCGTCTGGCGCCGTTGGCAGTCTCAAGGATCTCCATGATCATTCGACGGTAGGCGCATTGAAACGCGTCTATCAATCGGCGGCATCCGGGGTGGTTCCGCAGCCGCGCCGCCGGGGTTTCGGCGGTCAGAGCCGGCGGCCGATCGGGGTTCCGCCGGGGGTTTCCAAACGAGCGTTCGATTTCGCCGCCGCCCTGATCGGGCTGGTTGCCCTGCTGCCTCTGCTACTTCTGATTGCAGCAACGATCAAGCTGACGAGCCGGGGGCCGGTGTTCTTCCGCCAGAAGCGGATCGGATACCAGAATCAGCTGTTCGAAATCTACAAGTTCCGGACGATGTACTTGGAGCGCTGCGACGCCAGCGGGGTTGCGCAGACGACGGATTCCGACCCCCGGGTGACCCCGTTCGGGCGCTTCCTGCGGCGGCTGAGCCTCGACGAACTGCCACAGCTGCTCAACGTGGTGAAGGGCGACATGTCGCTGGTGGGACCGCGGCCGCACGTGCCGGGGATGCTGGCGGCGGGCGTGCTCTATGAGGAACTGGTGCCCGACTACTTCGACCGCCACACGGTCCGGCCGGGCCTTACCGGGCTTGCCCAGGTCAACGGTTTCCGCGGCCCGACGACAAACCGGGACATGGCGATCGGCCGTATCGAGAAGGATCTCGAGTACGTTCGAAATGCCGGATTGCTCAAAGATATCAAAATCATCGCGATCACGCTGGTGCGTGAACTGAAGGGCGGCTCGGGGCACTGAGCCGACTTCCACCCGCACCCGAACCGCGAGACGAAAGCCCGCCATCCGGCGGGCTTTTCCGTTCGGGCGATTGTCCCGCCTCCCGCTGTCGTTCAGATGCGGAGGGTCTGGATCTCGGCTCCGTCGGCGTCCGCCTGGCGGGTCTCGGGAACCGCCTCGCCCGCGTCCGGCTCGGCCTCGGTCTCTTCCTCAAGCAGCGGCGGAACGAAGACGCTCTTGGGAATAACGACGAGCGCGTGGGCAGGGACGCTGGCTCCGGCGGCGAAGAGTGTCGCAAGGATGACCGCTCGGGCAAACATGATGATGCTCCACGAATTTGAACCTCATTGCAGCCTTTCTACCAGCCGCGCATGAATTCGACGTTCCGAGTTCAGGACAAATTCAATTCTAAGGCGAGTGCTGGTCTCAACCGACTTTTAACCGTAGGCGGCCGGCGGGCGGGGGCAACCGCGTCCACGGGGCGGTGTTCTCCGGCGATCGTGTAGTCGTGTTTTCCGGAACGACTGTCGTGCGTGTAGCGCTACAAAAAGCGACGACGCGGAGGACATATCGTGGCAGGCAAACATATCGTTCTGGTCGGAGCTGGACACGCCCACCTCGACGTGATTGCCGGCGCCGAGGCGTTCACACGGCGAGGTCATCGGCTGACGGTGATAGCGCCGGGGGATTTCTGGTACTCGGGCCTGGCGACCGGGGTGGCCGGCGGGATCTATCCCCCTGCCCTCGATCGGATCGACATCGCCGCGCTGACGGCGAAAGCCGGCGGAACTTATCACCGGGGCGTGGTGACGGGCTTATCGTCGGAACGAAGCCGGCTGACGCTGGAGGACGGGACCGAGGTGCCGTTCGACGTCGTATCGCTGGACATCGGCAGCGAAGCGCCGCCCATCCCCGGCGAGGCGGCGCATCCGGACCGGTGCTTCGCGGTGAAGCCGGTGCGGCGGATCGCCGAGCTGCGGGCGACGGTGGAGGCGCGGGCGGCGGCGGGCCGGCCGACGCGGATCGCGGTGGCCGGAGGCGGGGCGACCGCGGCGGAGATGGCGGCCAACCTGGAGGCGCTCGGCCGGCGCATCGGGGGACGTGTCGACGTCACGCTGCTGGCGGGCGGGGAGCGGGTGCTGGCGCAGTTGCCCGGGCGGGCCGGGGCGGCGGCGGTGGATGCGCTGCGGCGGCGCGGCGTCTTGGTGCGGACAGGGGCCCGGGTGGCGTCTGTAGATCCGGACGCGGTGCGGTTGGCGAACGGGGAGTCGATCGGCACCGACCTGTTCGTCAACGCGACCGGTCTTCGACCGCGACGGCTCGCCGTCTGCGACCTACCGCTGGATCCGAACGGCGCGCTGGTTCTGGACCGGCATCTGCGCTCGCGAAGGGATCCGCGGGTGCACGGCGGGGGTGACTGCGTGGCGATCGAAGGGCATGAACTGCCGCGGATCGGGGTCTACGCGATCCGGCAGGCTCCGGTGCTGGCGCGCAATCTGCTCGCGGCGGCGGAGGGCGGCGAACCGGCGACCTTCGAGCCGCAGGCGCGCTATCTCTGGATCATGAACCTCGGCGACGGGACCGGCCTTGCCATGCGAGGCGGCCTTTGGTGGCACGGGCGCGCCGCCTTCCGGCTGAAGGACTGGATCGACCGCCGATTTCTGGCGAAGTACGCTTAACCCCGACGACCAGGAGCGAGGACCGAGATGAACAAGCCGCGGAACCTGCCGGATGGAAGCGATCGCCGGGAGGTACGGGCGACCCCGCGCATCAGGATCGTGTTCGGAGACGGGATGCGGATAGGGCCGGGCAAGGCGGACCTGCTCGAGGCGATCGGCAGGACCGGCTCGATCTCGGCGGCAGGGCGGGAACTGGGCATGTCCTATCGACGCGCATGGCTGCTGGTGGACAGCCTGAACCAGATGTTCACGCAGCCGGTGGTGACAGCGAACGCCGGCGGCGCGCACGGCGGCGGCGCCGGGCTGACGCCTTTCGGCGCGGACATGCTGGCGGCGTACAGGCGGGTCGAGGCGCGCATGCGGGATGTGGTGGAGGAGGAGTTCGGGCGCTTCGAGGCGGAGGTGGTGGTGGACGGGGCGTGATGGGTGACGGGCGATCGGCAGGGGGCGGTGGGTCGAAGGGCCTCAGCAGTAGCGGTGGACCGTAAGCAGCGGGCCTTCCCCTCCCCGTCTTGGTCCGCGCAGGCGGACCACCGCATTTTTCCGGGACGGTGCACCACCTCAGAACACGATGTAGAGCGGCACTCACAAAGGCGTGGGTGGTCCGCCTGCGCGGGCCATGACGGCTCGAATGAGGGGCGAACCGCGGTGCGTTCTGTGGCGTGTGGGTAGGGGCGAACGGCGGCGTTCTGTGGCGGCTGGAGGCGGGCGAACGGCAGGGTCGGGCGGGTTATTCGCTGGGGATCTGGAGGCCGGGGACCATGCGTTCGTCGAGGGAGACGGCCTTGATGAGGGCGTGGACTTCGTCGCCGGTGTCGAGGCCGAGTTCGGCGGCGGCGAGGCGGGTGATGTAGGCGGTGAGGCGGTCGCCGCCGCGGAGCGCGATGGTGGCGAGAGCGAACGGGCCGTCGTCGGTGGCGATGTGGACCACCGTTCCGGTGAGCGCGGTGCGGATTGAGAGGTTGCTGGGCCTGCCGACGGCGAGGGTGACGTTGGTGGCACGGATGGAGAGGCGGACCAGCGCGCCGGGGGGCGACGACGCGGTTCGGTCCGTTGGTTTGCCCGTCATGGCGCCCGCCTGACTTGTGGCAGGCGACCCGGGCCCCAGGCCGGTGGGCGTTGGCTCCATAGCCGTCCCGCCGAGGTGGCCGGGGAGGATGATGCGACCGGCGGGGTGGTCGAGGATGGTAACGGCGAAGGCCGGATCGTAGCGCTCCACCGTGGCGGTGAGGATGGAGACAGCTTCGAAACGCGAGGCGGTGGAAAGCGAGGTGGGCGCGAGGATCTCGGAGGCGGGACCGGCGGCTGCGACCCGGCCGGCTTCAAGGCGGACCACGTGACCGGCGAGACGGGCGACCTCGTCCACGGCGTGGCTGACGTAGACGATGGGGATTCGGAAAGCGTCGCGCAGGTGTTCGATGAAGGGCAGGATCTCGCGCTTGCGGGCATCGTCGAGCGAGGCGAGCGGTTCGTCCATCAGGAGAAGGCGCGGCGAGGCGAGGAGCGCGCGGCCGATGGCGACGCGCTGGCGTTCGCCGCCGGAGAGCGTTGCGGGCCGACGATCGAGCAGGCGGTCGATGCCGAGGACCTGGACGACGTCGTCGAAGGGAACGGCGCGCTCGCGCCGCGGGGTGAACCAGCGGCCATAGGTGAGGTTGGCGCGCACGGACAGGTGCGGAAAGAGCTGCGCGTCCTGGAAGACGAGGCCGATGCGGCGGCGATGCGGGGGCAAAACGATGCCGGCGGCGGTGTCGGCGAGGACGGCGTCGTCGGCGACGATGCGGCCGTCGTCGGGACGCTCCAGGCCGGCGATCAGGCGAATGACCGTGGACTTGCCGGAGCCGGATGGGCCGAACAGGGCGGTGACGCCCTGCCCCGCGCTGAACGCAACGTCCAGCTTGAAATCCGGCCGCGCGAGGCGGCAGTCGAACTCGATCATGCGTAGACCGCCACGCGGCGGCTGGCGCGACGCTGGAGCCATTCTGAAAGCACGAGCGCGCCGAGGGCGATGACGACCGCGACGACGGTGAGGCGAAGGGCGCCGGCATCGCCGCCGGGGATCTGGGTGAAGGTGTAGATGGCGGCGGAGAGGGTCTGCGTTTCGCCGGGGATGTTGGAGACGAAGGTGATGGTGGCGCCGAACTCGCCGAGGGCCTTGGCGAAGCAGAGGATGGCCCCGACCAGCACCCCCGGCAGTGCCAGCGGCAGAGTGACCGTGGCGAAGACGGCGAATGGGCCGGCCCCGAGCGTGCCGGCGGCGGCTTCCAGCCGGCGGTCGACCGCCTCGAAGGAAAGGCGGATCGCGCGGACCATCAGAGGGAAGCCCATCACGGCGCAGGCGAGCGCCGCACCGGTCCAGCGGAAGGAGAAGACGATCCCGAAGTCGGCCAGGAAGGCGCCGAGCGGGCCGCGCTTGCCGAAGAGCAGCAGCAGCAGGTAGCCGGTGACGACGGGCGGAAGCACCAGCGGCAGGTGGACGAGCCCGTCGACAAGGGTCTTGCCGGGAAAATCGCGACGGGCCAGCAGGTGGGCAACGGCGATGGCGAACGGCAAGCTGGCGAGGGTTGCGACCGCGGCGATGCGCAGGCTGAGGGCGACCGCCGTCCACTCTTCAGGTGTCAACTCCGGCATGGGGCGTCCGGTGCGAAGGGAGCCGGGACGGGATCGTCACGGCAGGAGGGTGAAGCCGGCTTCGGTGAAGACGGCGCCGGCCGCCTCGCCCTTGAGGTAGGCGAGGAAGGCGTCGGCGTCGGGGCTCGGAGAGCTTTTCAGCCGGGCGACAGGATAGACGATCGGCGGGTGGCTGGAAGCGGGGAAAACAGCGACGACCTTCACCTCCGGCACGGCTCGGGCATCGGTGGCGTAGACGACGCCGAACGGCGCCTCGCCGCGGGCAACGAGCGTAAGCGCGGCGGTGACCTTGTCGACGAAGGCGGCCTTCGGCTCGACCGCGGCCCACAGGCCAAGGGACTCGAGCGCAGCCTTGGCGTAGGCGCCGGCGGGGACGGACTTCGGCTCGCCGAGGGCGATGCGGCCGTCGCCGATCAGGGCTGCGAGATCGGCGCCGGGCTTGGGCTCGAAGACGGCGGTGCTGTCGGCAGGGGCGATCAGAACGAGTTCGTTGCCGAGAAGCGCCGTGCGGCTGGCGGGTTCGACGAGGCCGGCCTTTTCCAGGTGATCCATCCACTTGAGGTCGGCGGAGAAGAAGAGATCGACGGGGGCGCCCTCCTCCACCTGCCTGGCGAGCGCGCCGGAGGCGGCGTAGCTGACCGTGACGGCCTTGCCGGTTTCGGTCTGCCAGGCGGCGGCGACCTCGTCGAGCGCGGTCTTCAGGGAGGCGGCCGCGAAAACGAGGATGGGCTTTTCCTCCGCGGCGGCGGGAGCGGCGGGGAGGAGCGAGAGCGCGGCGGCGACGGCCAGAATGCGGCGACGGGTGAGCATGCGAGCCTCCGGACGGGGTTCGCTATGCATCATTGGATATAACGCGGTCGCAGGCAAGAGGGACCTTCGGGTCACCGGTTGAGCAGGATCGTGCCGGCTTCGGACACGTCATAGCCGCCGAACTCGGCCGCGCGGGCAACAAAGGCGGGCGTCCGCATCAGGGCGAACAGGCGCTGCGGGCCGGGCTCGAAATAGGTGCGGCGGCGGAGCGCGAGGTCGAAGCGTTCCCAGGCGAGCGGCAGGAAGGCGAGGCCGTGGGTCTCGGCGACTCCGCGGGAAGCAATGCCGCAGTCGGCGCGGCCGACGCGGACGGCGAGCGCGAGTTCGGACCCGGTGGCGCACGGCCCGGCGGCGACGGCGAGCGTTCCAGCGGCGATGCCGGCGCGGGCGAGAATCGCCTCCAGGAGGAGCTGGGCGCCGGCGCCAGGCTGGCGGACGGCGAAACGGGCCTTGCGGGCGACGGCGTCCTCGACGGCGGCTAGGCCGAGCGGGTTGCCGGGCGCAACGACGAGGCCCTGCTCCCGGCGGCAGAAGGAGACCACGACGGCATCGGCGAGGTCGGCCCGGGCGGAGACGGCGGCCAGATTGGGCGGATCGCTTTCGTCGGTCGCGTGGAAATGGATGGCGGCGACGGCCGCCTCTCCGGCGGCGAGGCGCTCCAGGCCTCGGGAACTGCCCTCGGCGAGCAGCGCCAGGCCGCAAACGCTGTCGCGGGCGGCCCATTCCAGGAGGAGATCGTGGCTGCCGGCGATCACCGGCGGGGCGGCGCGCGCGGCGGCGGCCGGGCCGGTCATGCCGGCCTCCAGCCAGCGATCGAGGCTGGCGCGCGGGAACAGCCACTTGCCGGTGACCTTGGTGCAGGGGATCGCGGCCTCGGCGACGAGTTCGTAGAGCTTGCGCTCCTTGAGCTTGAGGTAGTCGGCAGCTTCCGCCGTGGTGAGATAGGTGTCGCCGGGCATGTCGGGGTTCCGGTTGGGGAGGCTCGCCGGGGATGTATAGGCGATTTGGCGGGCGGGCGTGAGGGATGGCTTTTCGGCTTTATCGACGGGGCGGTCCGGCCTAAAAGGCTGGTCCGACAGTCTCCGTCTCCCGAGGTGCCGTCTTGCCAGCCCATGTCGTTCCCGCGCCCGCCATCCCCGAGGTTCCGGTCGAAGGGGGCGGCGCGTTCCCGGTGCGCCGGATCTTCTGCGTGGGGCGAAACTACGCCGAGCATGCGCGGGAGATGGGGGCGGATCCGACACGGGAGGCGCCGTTCTTCTTCACCAAGCCGGCGGACGCGATCGTGACCGGAGAGGCCGACACGCCCTACCCCAGCGCGACCGAAGACCTGCACCACGAGATGGAGCTGGTGGTGGCGATCGGCAGGGGCGGCACGGACATCGCCGAGGGAGACGCGCTCGGCCACGTCTACGGCTACGCGGCGGGGCTGGACCTGACGCGGCGCGACCTGCAGGCGGCGGCCAAGAAGGCCGGGCGGCCGTGGGACATGGCCAAGGGCTTCGACGCCTCGGCGCCGATCGGGGCGATCGTGCCGGCGGCGAAGATCGGGCATCCGGCCGCCGGGCTGATCGAGCTCAGCGTCAACGGGACTGTGCGGCAGTCCTCCGACATCGCCAACATGATCTGGTCGGTGCCGGAGACGATCGCCTACCTGTCCGGGCTGGTGGCGCTGCAGCCGGGCGACCTGATCTTCACGGGGACGCCGGAGGGCGTGGCGGCGCTGAAGCGCGGGGATCTCGTGGAAGGGCGGATCGCGGGCGTGGGCGGCGTGCGGACGCGGATCGTCTGAGGGGAAGGCGGAACCTCGCGGCTGGCTGGCGACTTTCGATCAGGCCCATTCGCCGCAACGTCTTTTTCGCCTTGTTCCCCTCCGACGGGTTGCGGCGCAGCATACCGAACCGCTATCTCGGTGAGACGAGGATGCGCCCATCCCAGCCTGACACGGACCGATCCGCGTTGACCGCAGAGAAGCCGACACCCCCCTCCCCGCTCCGCCTGGCGCTGACCGAGTTTGCGCGGGAACGCGGAACGACCCGCCAGCGCTTGGGCCGGCTGGTGGACTCCATCCTGCCGCAGGCGGCGGCGGACTTCCTGTTCCCGCCCGCCCCGGAGCGCGGGGCGAAGGTGGTGGTGGCCTCCTACAACATCCACAAGTGCGTGGGGACCGACGGGCGCTTCGACCCGGAGCGGATCGCCGAGGTGATCGCCGAACTGGACGCGGACGTGGTGTGCCTGCAGGAGGCGGACCGGCGGATCGGGCTGCGCAACGGGCTGCTCGACCTTCCCGGACTGGAGCGGCGGACGGGGCTGACGCTGGTGCCGGTGGCGGCGCGGCCGGCGAGCCACGGCTGGCACGGCAACGCCATCCTGGTGCGCCAGGGCGAGGCGATCCGGATCAAGCGGTTGACGCTGCCGCATGCCGAGCCGCGCGGCGCGGTGATGGCCGAGCTCGACCTGCCGGTGGGCAAGCTGCGCGTGGTGGGCGCGCACCTCGGGTTGCTCCGGCGATCGCGGGCGCAGCAGGCGGCGACGCTGCTGCAGACGCTGGACCGCAGCGAGCCAATGCCGACAGTGCTGATGGGCGACTTCAACGAGTGGCGGCCCGGCCGGCCGGACTGTCCTCTGGCGGCGCTGGAGCCGTTCTTCGGGCCGGTGCACTCGAACCACCCGAGTTTTCCCTCGCGCCGGCCGATCTTCGCGCTGGACCGGATCCTCGGCTGGCCGCACGGCACGGTGGAGACGATCGCGGTGCATGCGAGCCCGCTGGCGCGGGTGGCCTCCGACCACCTGCCGATCAAGGCGCTGGTGGACCTTTCCACGCCGCTGCCCAACGCCGACGTGGCGGCCGCCACGGTCTGAGCGCCGGGCCTTCCGGCCGCCGCAGCGGCGTGCGATGAATTCGCCTGCAACGCCGTGCCTACCGGAGATGCCCCGTGAGTGACGACCTGACGATCCGCCGCGCCATCGTGGACGCTTGCCGGGAGATGAACCGGTCGGGACTGAACCAGGGGACAGCGGGCAACATCAGCGTGCGGCGGGGCGAGGCGATGCTGATCACGCCGAGCGCGACGCCCTACGAGGCGATGCAGCCGGACGACATCGCCGTGATGCCGTTCGAGGCCTACGGCGTCTGGACCGGCCCGCTGGCGCCGTCCACGGAGTGGCGGATGCATCTCGACGTGATGCTGGCGCGGCCCGACGTCAAGGCGATCGTGCACGCCCATCCGGTGCACGCGACGGCGCTGGCGATGTGCCGCAAGCCGATCCCGGCCGCGCACTACATGGTGGCCGCCTTTGGCGGCACCGACGTGCGCTGCTCGCGCTATGCGACCTACGGCACCAAGGAGCTCTCGATGGCTGCGCTGGAGGCCATGGAGGGGCGGACCGCTGTGCTGCTGGCCAACCACGGCATCCTGGCGGTGGGGGCGAGCCTCGCCGAGGCGATGTGGCGGGCGGTGGAGCTGGAGACCCTGGCGCGCCAGTACATCCTGTCGCTCGGGATCCCGGGCGGGCCGGTGATCCTTGACGACGGCCGGATCGCCGAGACGCTGGCGAAGTTCGGGGACTACGGGCTGCGTCATAAAGTGGAAACCTGATCCGGCGATCCTTCGGCCAGGCGACGAAAGTCCGGGCCGACCGGCGCGACGGGCCGGGCTATGGTCGGGCGGATCGATGCGCAGGAAGGGGATGTGGGCATGGCGGAGGCGACGCGTTCCTCCTGGACCGCCCTTCCAGGCATTCGGCCGCTGACCGACTTGTTCGGCACCTTCTTCGTGGATCAGTACGGGGTGCTGCACGACGGGCAGAGGCCTTACCCGGGCGCCGTGGAGACGCTGCAGCGGCTGAAGGCGAGCGGGCGCGGGGTGGTGCTGATCTCCAACTCCGGACGGAGCGCGACCTACAATGCGGAGCGGCTGACGGGGCTGGGGTTCGATCCCGGGAGCTGGGACCATTTCGTGACGTCGGGCGACGTGGCGCTGTCGCTGTTGACCGGTGGGCGGATCGCGGTGACGCCCGGTCCGGCCACTCGGTGTCTGACGGTCTCGGGTGTCGGCGAGCGGAACCTGGCGGATGCGCTCGGCTTCGGCGAGGCGATGGAGGGCGAGGACGCTGACTTCGTGGTGATCGCCGGGAGCCGCGGCGACATCGTCCCACTGTCGACCTACCGTGACCTGCTGGCGCCGGCGGCGGTGCGGCGGGTGCCCTGCATCTGCACCAACCCCGACATGATCATGCTGACCCCGTTCGGGCCACGTTTCGGCGCGGGGCGGATCGCCCGGCTCTACGAGGAGATGGGCGGGCGGGTGACCTGGATCGGCAAGCCCTACCCCGAGCTCTACGCACATGCGGCCAAGCTGGCCGGCGTGACGGACCCGTCGACGGTGATCTGCATCGGCGACAGCATCGAACACGACGTGGTGGGGGCGAAGCGCTTCCGCGCAGCGTCGGCGCTGGTGCGCACCGGCATCCATGCCGCGCTCGGATCGGAGGAGATCGAGGCGGAGGGCGAACGGCACCGCGTCAGTCCGGACTACGTGCTGCCGTCGTTCCAGTGGTGAACAAGGCCGGTCAGGCGGCGGGCCGAAGTCTCGCGAGGAGGCGGACGGGCAAGAGGCCGAGCACCAGGGCGCAGCCGCAGACGATGGTTGCCGCGCCGACGACCTGGAGCGCGGAGAGCGGCTCGTGCAGGGCGAATGCGCCGACGAGGACCGCGACGACCGTGACGGCGAACTCCACGCTGATCGCCCGGGTGGGACCGATGGTGGAGACGAGGCGGAAGTAGAGCACGTAGGTGGTGGCGCTCATCACGCAGCCGAGGATGAGCAGGTAGACGTAGTCGACCGGCTGCGGCGTGCCGGGGACGGGGACGGCCGCAAGCAGCGGCAGGCTGAACAGGCCGCCCCACAGGAAGGATCCGGCGGTGATCTCCCATGTGCCGGCGCCCTTCAGGCGCTGGCTGGCGTAGACGCTGCCGACCGCCGCGCAGAGGCAGCCGAACAGCGCGCTGGCGCAGCCGAGCACGAAGGTGGGCGTGACCGCGACGGCCGGGAAGCCGACCAGCATGACGATGCCCGCAAGGCCGAGGAAGAGGCCGACGACGCCCTGCGGCGGGATGCGCTCGATGTTCCAGAGGCGCGCGATCAGCATGGAGAGCATTGGGATGGAGGCGACCAGGATGGCCGCCATCGCGGTGCCAATGCGCGGCGTGGCGTAGGAGAGGCCGAGGAGCTGGCCGGCGACGGTGGTGGCGCCGACCACGGCCAGCGGGAACAGCCCGAAGCCGAAATCCATCCGCCGCCGGAGCAACGCGGCGGCCAGGACCAGCGTGACACCGGCGACCAGCGAGCGGAAGGCGACGGCTCCCACCCAGCCGAAGGCGTGCACGGCCTTCAGGATCACGAGGAAGGAGAAGCCCCAGGCGAGCGCCAGGAACACATAGGACGCGACGTCTTTGATTTTCATCCGGGGGTGGCGGCAGGCGGGGGCCGATCAGGCACCGCCCTCCTCCTTCTCGTAGGTGTAGCGGAAGTCGCAGTGGGAGGCGCCGCCCATGATGGTCTGGGTGCGGGTCATCTTGAGCTTCGGGTCGTAGCCCTCGCAGAAAGCGCCGTCGCGGTTGCAGGAGAGCAGCGGTCCGATCTCGCCGAGGCCCATGGCCTTGTACATCTCGGCATAGCGGCAGCGGGTGACGTTGAAGTCGAAGCGGGTCTCATCGCGCGCGATCACCTCGACGGTGAGCGCGTCCTCGGCCGTCCAGTGCTTCTGGATGTCGACGAAGCTGTCGAGGCTGGTGCCGGCGGGCTCGCGGGCGGCGAAGGCGGCCGCCTGGCGCACCGCGGATCGGTGGACGGCATCGGCGATGACGGCCTTGGCCTCGTCCTTGCCGACACGCTCCAGGAGGGTCTCGTAGACCTCCTTGAGGAGCTCGGCCTCGATGCGGCGCCGCTCGATGATGGGAAGGACGGTGGACATCGGGCGTTCTCCTGCGGTTCAGGCGACGAGCGGGGCGATCCGGGCCTTCAGTGCCGCCACGGCGTCGGCGGGCTTGAGGCGGACCTGCAGCCCGCGCTGGCCACCGTTCATGTAGACGAGTTCCTCGGCCATGGCAGCCTCCTCGATCGCGGTCGGGACTGCGCGCTTCTGGCCGAAGGGGCTGATGCCGCCGACATGATAGCCGGTGACACGCTCGGCGTCGGCGGGCTTCATCATGGCGGCCGACTTGCCGGCAAAGGCAGCGGCGAGTTTCTTCATGCTCACCTCGCGGTCGGAGGGGACCACCACGCAGACCGGCTTGCCGTCGACCTCGGCCATCAACGTCTTCAGGACGATCCGCGGCGGCACGCCAAGCTCCTCGGCCGCCTGGAGGCCGATGCGCTCGGCGTTGGGGTCGTAGGCGTATTCGTGCACGGTGAAGGCGGCGCCCGCGGCCTTGAGGGCCTGCGTGGCGCGGGTGGTCTTCGACATGGGACGCGGATTCCGGTGGGCCCGGAACGGGTTGAGCAGAGGACGGGGGGCGTGGTCAAGGGGGACGGTGGAGGGACGTGAGCGGATGGTGGGCGGGGGCGGAAAACGGCGTGGGTGGTCCGCCTGCGCGGACCATGACGGCAGAGGGGTGGGGGCGGGAGGCGGCGGGGGCGGCGGGGAGGCGCGGGGGTTGGCGCGTGGCGGGATCACTGGCAGATGCGGTAGCCGTTGTTGCGGGACTGGAGGTCGAGGTGGAAGTGGGTGGCGTGGGCCTGGTCGGCACCGGGGCCGAGGACGGTGGTGAAGTAGGCGCAGGCGGCGGTACGAATGGCCTTCTGGAAGGCGCGGACCTCCTCGTCATCGGAGCCGTCGTCCTCGATCGGGATGGCGGGACGGCCGGCAAAGGCGATGGAGGCGATGTCGACGGCGTTGCCCGTGGCGTGTTCGCTCTGCTTGGCGCCAGCCTTGCCGTTGCGCGGGCGGCAGACATAGGCGGAGGCGTGGGCGACCGCGGTCGGGCGGGCCTTCAGGTGGTCGGCGGCTTCGGGGACGACCACTTCGGCGACCCAGCGGGCGAGGGATTCGGCGGCCTCGCAGTTGAGGGTCGCGGCGGGTTCCAGGGCGATGCCCTGCCCCACCGACGTGACCTCGATCGGATCCTCCACGGCGCAGTCCTTCTCGGCGATGGCCGGGATCGGCTTGAATGAAACGTCGAGACGCTCCAGGCGAAGGCGGCAGGCGAGTTCGGTACTGGGGGCCGGCGTGTCGGCGGGCACATTGCGGACGGCGTCGTCGGCGGGGGCGGCCGGAGCGGTGTCGGGCTTTTGGGACTCGGGCGTCGCCGGAGCGGGGTCGGGCTTGGGGGGCTCGGGGGCGGTTGGAGCGGCGTCGGGCTTGACGGGCTCGGGGGCGGCCGGAGCGGGGTCCGGCTTGGGAGGTTCGGGGGCGGTCGGAGCGGGGTCGGGTTTGGGGGCGGCAGGAGGCTCAGGAGCGGGGATGGGCTTGGGGGGCTCGGCGGCGGGGGGCGGATCGGCGGGCTTTTCGGGCGGGAGTGGCGTGGCGGCAGACACGGGAACCGAGAAAGCAAGGAGCAACGCGGCGAAACCGATCCGACGAAGAGTGGCCATGCGAACCTCCGGCTATGACGCAAGGGTAACGCGCGAAGGCGGCAACGGATCGGCCCGCGCGAAAAGATGGCTCATTCGACGAAGTCGACCGGCACGCCCTTGGAGACGAGATGGGCGAGTTCGGCGGCGTCCCAGTTGGTGAGCCGGACGCAGCCGTGGCTGAAGCCCTTGTCGATGCGGTCCGGATCAGGCGTGCCGTGGATGCCGTAGGTGGGCTCGCTGAGGTCGATCCAGACGGCGCCGACGGGGCCGTTCGGACCCGGCGGCAGGCGCAGCGGCTTGGTGTTGTTGCCCTGCCTGAAGTTGACGTCCGGGCGGTACCAGTACTCCGGGTTCATGGCGACGGCCTCGACGACATGGCGGCCGGAGGGCGACGGAAGGTTGCTGCTGCCGATGGTGGCGGGATAGGCGACGACGATGCGGCCGGCGGCGCTGTAGCCGATGAGCTGCTTGGTGCGCTTGTCGGCGGCAAGATGGACCACGCGCTCGCGGACCGGCGGGCCGGGGTCGGCGACAATGATGCGGGTGCCTGCGGCGGCGAAGTCGGCGGCCGGGTTGATCTGCCGGAGGAAGTCGAGGTCCATGTGGAAGCGCTCGGCAAGGAGCTCGGCCGGGCCGCGGAAGGCGAGACGGTCGAGCTTGGCGAGTTCGGCATAGTCGGTCGGCAGGTCCGGGACGAACGGTCCGGCGACATCGTCGGCGGTGATCTCGTAGCTGGTGAGAACAGGCGCCGCGGAAATCGCCTGCAGCCGGGCCCAGACCTCGGCATCGAGGACGCCGTCGACGGGGAGATCGGACATCGCCTCGAAGGCGGCGACGGCCTTCTGGACGTTGAAGCCGTAGTAGCCGTCGATGACGCCGGGCGAAACGCCGGCGCGGTCGAGGAGGATCTGGAGCTTCACGACGAGGGGGCTCTGGACGAGCTTGCCGCCGCTGCGGGCGCCGAGGTCGGTGGAGGGCATGAACTCGGCGGCGTCGACCGCCTCGACGAGTTCTTTCGGCGACAGGGTCGGCGGGGCGGCCTGGGCGGGCGCCACCGGATCCGGGACGCTGGGGATGGGGGTTTCGGCTGGCGCTCCGGGGGGCGGACCGACGGCGCCGCCGTCGAGCGGCGGGGCGGTCTCGAAGCCGGGCGGCGGGGCGCCGTAGCCTTCATTGGGGCTGATGCCGTCGTCGGGGTAGTCGGGCGGGCCCTCGGGGTACGGGCCGTAGAGGTCGCTCGGCCCGCCGTAGAGCTCCTCGTCGATGCTCGGCGGCGGCTCGTCGGCGGCAAAAGGGTCGTCGTAGGGCCCGTCGTAGCCAGGGGGCGGCGCGAGGGGCTCGCGCTCGACCGGTGGATCCAGGCGGAACAGCCGGCCGCCCGGTTCGAGGATCTGGGCGGCGGCCGGGACGGCGATGAGGAGCAGGCAAAGACCGAGCAACGCGCGCCGCACGTGATTCTCCAGACAGCCCCATCCGCGAGATGGGAGAGCACGGGAGATGGGCCGAACCGTGGCCAGACGGACGACGCGGCGCGGCCGACCATTGCTCCGGCGGGACGGCGACCCAGATAGGGATGGGGGCCGAGGTCGCGAGGATCGGATGAACGGGATTGCCGCACGGATGATGGCCGCCACCCTGACGGGGCTGGTGGCGTTGCAGGGCGCCGGCGCGCCGGCATGGGCGCAGGAGGTGGCGCGGCCGACGTCAGGGATCCTGGCGCTGATCCCCAAGCCTTCCGTGACGCAGCACACGCTGACGATCGCGGGGCGGGCGATCGACTACACGGCCGAGGCCGGGACGCTGCCGATCCGCGGCGGCAACGGCGATGTGACGGCGGAGATCTTCTTCACCTCCTACGTGGCGGCGGATGCGCCGCCGGGCGGGGCGAAGCGGCCGGTCACCTTCGTTTTCAACGGCGGGCCGGGCGCGGCGTCGGCCTACCTCCACATCGGGGCAATCGGGCCGCGGGTGCTGGCGACGGCACCGGACGGATCGTTCCTGCCGCCGCCCTCGCGGCTGATCGACAACGCGGACAGCTGGCTGCCGGCAACCGATCTGGTGTTCGTGGACCCGCCGGGAACCGGGTACAGCCGTGCGCCGGGGTCGGAGGGGGACTCGCGCTTCTGGGGCGTCAACGCGGACCAGCAGGCGATGGGGGCCTTCATCCGGCTGTGGCTCCAGAAGTCCGGGCGAACCGGAGCGCCGGTGGTGCTCGCCGGGGAGAGCTACGGCGGATTCAGGGCGGCGCTGCTGGCCAAGACGCTGCAGGAGGACATCGGGATCGCGCCGGTGGCCGCCATCCTGATCTCGCCGGCGCTGGAGTTCTCGCTGCTCTACGGGGAGGACTACAATCCGCTGACCTGGGCGCTGCCGCTGCCTGCGATGGCCGCGGTGAACCTGGAGCGGCAGGGGGTGACCGACAGCGCCACGCTGGCGAGCCGGCTGAAGGAGGTGGAGGCCTACGCGAGCGGGCCCTACGTTGCGGCGATCTCGGGCGGGCTGGAGAGCGGCGGCAAGTCGGCGTCGGAGACGGTGGCGCGGATGATCGGGCTGCCGCGCGAGCTCGTCGAACGGCACAATGCGCGGGTGCCGACCAGCGTGTTCGCCAAGGAGTTCGAGCGGGCGGCGGGCCAGGTGCTCAGCCGCTACGACGGATCGATCTCGGCCCCGGACGCGACACCCGGCGGCGGGCGGGGCCTCGGACCGGATCCGGTGCTGGACCGCAGCGTGCCGGTGCTGACCTCGGCGTTCGTCACCTACGTGCGGGACGAGTTGGGCTTCAAGACGGACATCTCCTACCGACTCCTGAACGGCGAGATCGCCGGGCGCTGGGACTACGGGACGAGCGCGTCGCGGCAGGGTTATGCGGGCGTGCTGGAGGACCTGCAGGAGGCGCGGGTGCTGAACCCGGCGCTGCGAGTGCTGATCACGCACGGCTTCACCGACCTGATCACGCCCTACTTCGCCTCGTCCTACCTGGTGGGGCAACTGCCGACGCTGAAGGGCGCGGAGCCGATCCGGCTCGTCAACTACGCGGGCGGGCACATGATGTACTTCCGGCCGGAGTCCCGGCGGGAGCTCACGGCGGACGCGATCGCGACGATCACAGGCGGGGATTGACGGTCAGGCCCGGGCGGCGAGGAGGACGGGCCCGGCGCGACCGGGACGGGGGCGGAACGTTTCCATGAAGCGCAGGAGGTCCGGGACAGCCATCGGACGGGCGAAGAAGTAGCCCTGCCCCATTTCGCAGCCGAGTTCGCAAAGACGGTCCAGCTGTCCGGCGGTCTCGATGCCCTCTGCGATGACGCGGATGCCGAGCCGGTGGGCGAGTTCGACCAGAGCGGCAGAGATGACCGCCCCGGGGCCGTCCCCGATCATCCGCTTGACGAAGCTCTTGTCCATCTTGATCAGGTCTACCGGGAAGGTGCCGAGATGGGCGAGCGAGGCGTAGCCGGTGCCGAAATCGTCAAGCGCGACGGTCATGCCGCGGTCGCGCAGCTGGGCGACGGTGCGGGAGACGGCATCTGCGCCGCGGGACAGGAAGACGTGCTCGGTCACCTCCAGGATAAGGCGGGAGACCGGGACAGCCGCTTCGTCGCAGGCTGCGAGGATGCGTTCGGCGAGGTGCCCGGCGCGGAAATCGTGCATGCCGACGTTGATGCCGACGTGGGGAACATCGATCTCCGACGCGTCGAAGGTGGCGAGATCGTCGAAGACCCGCTGCAGCATGCGCGTGGTGAGCTTGGCGGCGACGCGGGCGTCCTCGAAGGCGGAGGCGAACTGGGCGGCGGACTTCACCGAGCCGTCCGGCATCTCCATGCGGGCAAGCGATTCGACCCCGACGATGCGCCCGGTGGAAAGCGAGATGACCGGCTGATACCAGGCGACGACGCGGCCCTCCGACAGACCAGCCTCGACCGACTTCAGCGTGTGGACGCGGCGGGTGATGGCGGTGCGCAGGTCCTCGCGGAAGGCGACATAGATGCCGCGGCGGATCTCCTTGGCGTGGTAGAGGCCGAGATCGGCCTCCTGGCGCAGGGTTTCCGGGGTAGAGCCAGGCTGGGCGATGGAGCCGCCGATCGACACCTTGGGGGTTATGGTGTGGCCGAGGCAGCGGAAACTCGGCTGCATGGCGGCGAGGATGCTCTCCGCCAGCGCGGCGAGGCCTTCCTGGCCGCCGGGCTCGTTGACGATGACCGCGAACTCGTCGCCGCCGAGGCGGGCGACGAAGCCGATCCCCGACACGAGCGCCTGGATGCGGTCGGCCACGGTGCGGATGAGTTCGTCGCCGGCCGTGTGGCCGAGGGTGTCGTTGACCTCCTTGAGGTGGTCGACGTCGATCATCATCAGCCCGATGCCGGTCGGTTCCAGCCCGTTGAAGCAGTCGGCGAGCTCGCTTTCGAAGCGGTGGCGGTTGGCGAGGCCGGTGAGCGCGTCGGTGTTGGCGACCTGCCAAAGCCGCGCCTCGACCCGGTGGCGCTCGGACACGTCCTGGATCGAACCGAACAGGCGGTGGGCTTCGCCCTCGTGGATCTCGATGTCGCCGACGCAGCGAATCCAGCGGCGATTGCCGGCCGCTGTCAGCACCTCGAACTCGGCGTCGAAGCCATTGCCGTCGCGCACGGAGCGCTCAAGGATCTCCTCGAAGCGGTAACGCTCTGCGCCAGGGTAGATGGCGAGGAAGGCTTCGCTGTCGACCGGGGTGCCGATCTCCAGGTCGTAGATGCGGTAGACCTCGTCGGACCAGGTGACTCCCCCGGTGACGAGGCTGAGTTCCCAGCCGCCGACCCGGGCCATGGTTTCGGTCTGGCGGAAGCGGCGCTCGCGCAGCTCCAGTTCTCGGCGGTGCTCGTCGAGCACGAAGCGCTGGGCATCGGCCTCCTGGGCGAGTTCGATCGCCTCCTGAGCGAGGCGGTGACCGCGAATGAGGCCCGTGACGACGCTGGCCAGATGCTTCAGGGCGGTCCGCTGGGCTGGCGTGAACCGGCGCGGCTTGCTGTCCAGCAGGCACAGGCTGCCGATGGCGACGCCCGGGCGCACGACCAGCGGGGCGCCCGCATAAAAGCGGGTGTCGAGAGAGAGCCGGCCGGAGATGCGCGCGAACTCGGGATCGGTGGCGATGTCCTCCACCACGACCAGGTCGTCGCCGCCGATCGTGCGGCTGCAGAAGGCGTCTTCCCGGGTGTGTTCGGCCCGCGGGAAACCGCAGGCGGCCTTCATCCAAACGCGGCTCTCGTCTATGAGGGCGATATAGGCATGCGGGACATCGAAGATGGCGCAGGCGTGGGCGACCACGGCTTCGAACTCGGGCGAAGCGGCGGAGTCCAGGATGCGCGAGGCGCGCAGTTCCGCCAGCCGCTCGGCTTCCCGATCCCCCGACATTCGCACCCTCATGAGCTGGCTTTCCAGAAATCGGCCCGAGGGAGTCGGGCGGCTAGGCTCGGCGACATTCGCATGCATTCAGCCCGTGCTGCTACTTCGGCGCGTGCTGCGGCGCATATGAAGAGCACACAAGTGCTGAACAGACGGTTGATCTGAAAGGAAGACTCCTTCCGTTCCGCGGTTTTCGGACCGAACAAGCGCATGCGCCGCCAGGGGTGCCGGGGCTCTCCTGTGATTACTGCATATCTTAGACGTCGGAGATGGCGGGCTGGATGGGCCGTGCGGCGCGGGACGGCGGGATTTGCGCTGGCCGTTGTCCCTCCCCGGCTCGGGGAGGGAGGGCTGGTCGTCGCGGAGGACGACAGCGGGGCGTGGATTCAGGCGAGAAAGTCCTCGTCGTCACCGAGGGCGCGGTCCTCGGCCTGCTGGCGGACGGCTTCCTCCAGATCGCTGAGACCGTCGGGGGTTTCATCGTAGCCGGAGGTGGGGTCGTGGCCGGTGGTCACGCTGGCCGGCTGGGCGGAGACGTCCATCCAGACGGCGTCGTCAGCTTCCAGGCTGTTCGGGTCGATGTCCTCCGGATCGGGGCGTTCCTGCTCGCCGGTGGGGGTCTCCAGGTTGGGCGCGTCGTAGACGCCGGCGTCGCCCTCGTTGGCGAAGGTGCTTTCTTCGCCGGGCGCGACGTCCTGATGTTCGGGGAACTGCTTGCCCATGGATGTCTCCGGTTCTGGTTGGGGCTCAAGACCTCAACGAACGGAGACGGCGGGCGTTCCGGCTATTCGGTGACGGGCGGCGGCGCGGTGCGGCCGCTGCGGAGCGGCCGCTCCTCCATCAGCATCATGAAACCGGTGGCGACAAGCTGGGTGACCGCGCAGGCGCCGAACACCCAGCGGAAGGCCTCCGCTGCCGCCGCTGCGGCGGCCGGGTCGTGGCGAAGGGGTCCGGAGGCCTCGCCGATGCTGTCGACGACGCCGAGGCCGATCAGGATGGCGCCGAGCAGCGCCACGCCGATGACCGAGCCGAGCGACCGCAGGAAGGAGAGCGCCGCGGTGGCGACGCCGAGGTCCCGCTGCTCGGCGGCGTTCTGCACGGAGACGGTGGTGACCGGATACTGCGAGCCGAGGCCGATGCCGATGACGGCGATCAGCGTCTGCACCGTCCACACCGAGGCGGAGGGGACCACCACCGCCAGCACGAGGAGGCCGAGCATGGCGAGCGCGCTGCCGCCGACGGCGGCGATCTTGTAGTGCTCCGCGCGGCCCATGTAGCGGCCGGTGAGGTTGGCGCCGACGACCGTGCTGGCCATGTAGACCACCAGCGCGGCACCGGCCTGCGCCGGGCCCATGCCCTGGACGAGCTCGAAGTAGACCGGGATGAAGACGGAGAGGCCGATGCCCGCCGTCATGGAGAAGAACAGCGAGGTGGAGGCGGCTGCGATCACCGGGTTGCGGAGGACGCGCGGCGGCAGCAGCGGCTCCTCCACGCGCAGGAGGTGAAATGCGAAGGCTGTGAAAAGCGCAGCGGCGGCGAGGACGAGGCCGACGATCTCCAGCGACGTCCAGGCGTAGCGGACGCCGCCCCAGGTCATCGCCAGCATCAGCGCGACGGTGGCGCAGACGACGAGCAGCGCGCCGAGCCAATCGAGCGCATGCTCGCGGCGGATGGTGGGGAGCTTGCGAAGGGCGCGTTCGGACAGGACGAGCGCGATGGCCCCCAGCGGGAGGTTGATCCAGAAGATCAGCGACCAGTGGACGTGCTCGGCGAAGACGCCGCCGACGACCGGGCCGGCGAGGCTTGCCGCGGCCCACACGCCGGAGATGAAGGCGATGTAGCGCGACCGTTCGCGCGGGGCGACGACGTCGGCGATGATGGTCTGGGCGAGCGCGATGAGCCCGCCGCCGCCGAGGCCCTGCACCGCCCGGCCGGCGATCAGCACACCCATCGACGGCGCGACCGCGCAGATGACCGACCCGACCAGGAAGATGCCGACGGCGGCGAACAGCACCGGCCGGCGGCCGCGCAGGTCGGCGAGCTTGCCGTAGAGCGGCGTGACGGCGGTGGCGGTGAGGAAGTACGCGGAGATCACCCAGGACAGCCAGGCCGGATCGCCGAGGGTCGCGCCGATGGTCGGCAGCGCGGGCGCGACGATCGTCTGGTCGAGCGCGGCCAGGAACATGCAGAGCAGCGCCCCGATGACGATGGAACGGCGGTCATCGTCCGTGACCTGGACGGCGGTGGGCGGAGTGGTCATGTCCGGGATGAGTCCGTTTCGGAAGGCGAGCCAGAAGATAGACGCAGCGCAGCAAAATGCCAGCAGCGATCGCGCCGTGCGGCTTCACGACTTGTCGAACGGACAGGGGGAGCGGGCGGGGAGCGGATCCCCGCCCGCGCGGCGTCAGGTGCCTACGGTGAAGCGGCGGCGGACGTGGGCCGGCTTCTCGATCTCGTCGGCCATCGCGATGGCGTAGTCGGCGAAGGAGATGAAGCTCTTGCCCTCCGCGGAAACGAGCAACTGGTCGGTGCCGAGGCGGAACGCGCCCGTGTGCGGGCCGACGTCGAACAGCGCGGAGGGGGATAGGAAGCTCCAGTCGAGGTCCGTGTCGGCCTTGAGGAGGTCGAGGAAGCGGGCCCCGGCGAGGGCCTCGCCCTTGTAGATGGCGGGGAATTCGGGCGTGTCGACGAGCCGGACGCCCGGCGCGACCTCCAGGCTGCCCGCCCCGCCGACCACGAGGTAGCGCTTCACGCTGGAGGCCTTCACGGCGGCGATCAGCTTCAGGGGATCGCTGGCGTGGAACATGATGGCGCTGACGACGGCGTCGTGGCCCTTGAGGGCGGCAGCGAGGCCGTCCGGGTCGTCGGCATCGGCGGACACGGCGGTGATGCCGGCGGCGGCGGGGACCTTGCCGGCGTTGCGGGCGATGCCGGTGACGGCATGACCGCGGCGGGCGAGTTCGAGGGCGATTTCGGATCCGGCGCGGCCGGAGGCACCGATGACAGCGATCTTCATGAGGGAGACTCCACTCGGTTTCAGATGGAAACCAAGTGTGTTAAACTTGTGCAGCTGTAAAGAAGGCACCTTCTGGTGATCTGGTCACCGGGAGGTAACCGATGGAGACGGGTGATGGTGGCGGCGAACTGGAACGCCTACGAGGCGGAGTGCCCGACGCGGGCGGTGCTGGACCGGATCGCGGACAAATGGACGGTGCTGCTGCTGGGGCTGCTGGCGGAGCGGCCGATGCGGTTCAACGAGTTGCGACGGCACGTGGACGGGCTGTCGCAGAAGGTGCTGTCGCAGACGCTGAAAAGCCTGGAGCGGGACGGGCTGGTCACGCGGCGGGCGTTCGCGACCGTTCCGGTGACGGTGGAGTATTCGATCACGCCGCTTGGGGCGTCGCTCGCCGAGACAACCAACGCGTTGCGGCTCTGGGCGGAGGCCCACATGGACACGGTGGTGGCTTCGCAGGCCGCCTACGATCGGCGCGGCGCGGACGCGTGAGTCGCGCATTCGACGGACCGGAATGTCGGCTCCGTTCGACGGCGATGTCGGCCGGCGTGCTACGGTCGGGGTCAACGAAGCCAACGATTGCAGAGAGTTGATGCACCCATGAGCCGCCGACCGAATGTCCTCGTCGTGATGGTCGACCAGTTGAACGGGACGTTTCTGCCCGATGGGCCAGCCGGCTTCCTGAAGACGCCGCACCTCTCAGCCCTTGCGGACCGGTCGGCGCGGTTCGCCAACACCTACACTGCGAGCCCGCTCTGCGCGCCGGCGCGGGCGTCGTTCATGTCGGGGCAGCTGCCGTCGCGGACACGGGTCTACGACAACGCCGCAGAATTCGCTTCCGACATCCCGACCTTCGCGCATCACTTGAGGCGAGCGGGCTATCATACTTGTCTGTCAGGTAAAATGCACTTCGTAGGCCCGGACCAGCTGCACGGCTTCGAGGAGCGGCTGACGACCGACATCTACCCGGCGGACTTCGGCTGGACGCCGGACTACCGCAAGCCGGGCGAGCGAATCGACTGGTGGTACCACAACCTCGGCTCGGTCACGGGCGCGGGGGTGGCGGAGATCACCAACCAGCTCGAATACGACGACGAGGTGGCCTACAACGCGACGCGCAAGCTCTACGACCTGTCGCGCGGGCACGACGAACGGCCTTGGTGCCTGACGGTGAGCTTCACCCATCCGCACGACCCCTACGTGGCGCGGCGGCTGTTCTTCAATCTCTACGCCGACAGCCCGGCGCTGGAGCCGGCGGTGGGGCCGATCCCCTTCGAGGCCCTCGATCCCCATTCCAAGCGACTGTGGCTCGCCTGCGACTCGCAGCGGTTCGACATCACGGCGGAGATGGTGCGGCGCTCGCGGCAGGCCTATTTCGCCAACATCTCCTACATCGACGAGAAGATCGGCGAGCTGATGGACGTGCTCGCCCGCACACGGATGCTGGACGAGACGATCGTGGTGTTCGTCTCCGACCATGGCGACATGCTCGGCGAGCGCGGGCTGTGGTTCAAGATGAGCTTCTACGAGGGGTCCTGCCGCGTGCCGCTGATGATCGCCGCGCCGGGGATGAAGGCGGGCCTCGTCGAGGCGCCCGTCTCCACGCTGGACGTGCTGCCGACGCTGGCGGAGCTGGCGGGAATCGACCTCGACCAGGTGGCGCCTTGGACCGACGGGGAGAGCCTCGTCGGGCTCGCCAATGGAGGGGAACGGCGCTCCCCGGTGCTGATGGAGTACGCGGCGGAGGGGACGATCGCGCCGATGGTGGCGATCCGCGAGGGGCGGTGGAAATACACCGCCTGCCCCGCCGATCCGCCGATGCTGTTCGACGTCGCCGCCGATCCGCATGAGCTCACCGATCTCGCCGGGCGGCCGGAGGTGGCGGCGGTGGAGGCCGACCTTGCCGCCCAGGTGGCCGCGCGCTGGGATCTCGGCGCGTTCGACGCCGCGGTCCGGGAGAGCCAGGCACGGCGGCACGTGGTCTACGAGGCGCTCCGGAACGGTTCCTATTTCCCGTGGGACCACCAGCCGCTGCAGAAAGCCTCGGAGCGCTACATGCGTAACCACATGGATCTGAACGTTTTGGAGGAGAACCAGCGGTTTCCGCGTGGGGAGTGACGGCTCGCAACGCTGTCGGTTTTTTTACATAGAGCTACTTGGATGTATCCGCGCGCTTCCGGTAATGTGCGGCGGCGCTGGGGCGCGTCAAAGAATGTTCGCGGACCATGGATCTCAGTGACGCGGGCGGGATCGGGTTCGTGAATGCGGCGTGCCCCTTCAAGGGGGCGGTATGCGTTCGCTGATCAACGGGTACGACTGGGCGCGTACGTCGCTCGGGCCGCAGCAGGAGTGGCCGAGCGAGGTAAGGACGGCCGTCGAGATCGCCCTGGCGTCTCCGGTGCCGATCGTGCTGCTGTTCGGCGCCGACGGCGTGATGATCTACAACGACGCCTATTCCGGCTTTGCCGGCGGCCGCCATCCGCGGCTGCTGGGCAGCGCGGTGCTGGAGGGCTGGCCGGAGGTGGCCGACTTCAACGCCAACGTGCTCCGCGCCTGTTTTCACGAGGGCGGCACCCTCTCCTACCGCGACCAGCCGCTGGTTCTCTTCCGCAACGGCGTCGCGGAGAACGTGACGTTGAACCTCGACTACAGTCCGATCCCGGGCGCCGACGGCCGGCCGCTCGGCGTGTTCTGCATCGTGGTGGAGACGACCGAGCGGTTCCGGGCGGAAACGGCGCTCAAGCTCGCCAACGAGCGAGTGGAACTGGCGCTCAACGCCGGAGCGATCATCGGAACCTGGGTATGGGACGTGAAAGCCGACCGGTTCACGGCGGACGAACGCTTCGCCCGGTCGTTCGACCTCGACCCGGACCAGTGCCGGGAGGGTCTGCCGCTGGCCGACGTCACCCAGTCGATCCATCCGGACGACATGCCTGATGTCAACGAGAAGATCGGATCCGCGCTGGCGAACTCCGGACCCTATCGGGCGGAGTACCGGGTGCGGCAGTCGGACGGCAGCTGGCGATGGGTGGAGGCGAACGGCTTCTGCGAACACATGGACGGCCGCGCGTCGCGTTTTCCCGGCGTTCTCATCGACATCAACGAACGCAGGCAAACGGAAGAGGACCGGTCTCGGCTGCTCGGACAGCTCGCGCACGAGCGCGCCCGCTTTCAGGCGATTGTCGAGAATATGCCCGCCGGCGCCCTCTTTGCGGAGTTGCCATCGGGGCGGATCGTATTCGGCAACCAGCGGATCGAGACGATCCTGCGCCACCCCGTGATCTATTCGCCGAGCATCGAAACCTACCATGATTGGGTAGGCTGGCATGCCAACGGCGAGCGCGTGAAGGGCCACGAGTGGCCACTCAGCACCGCTCTCCAGGGCCAGTCCACTACCCTGGAGGCGCACTACCAGCGGGGCGACGGAACGCGGGCTTGGATCCGCGTCTACGGAGCGCCGGTGCGCGATCGCGACGGGACGGTGATCGGCGGCTGCGTGGTGGTGATCGACATCGACGACGAGCGCCGCGCCAAGGAAGAACGCGAGCTGCTGACAGCCGAACTCCAGCACCGCATCAAGAACATGCTGTCGCTGGTGGCGGTGATCACGTCGCAGACCTTCCGCACCACATCGTCCAAGGACGAGGCCCGGGCGATGCTGGAGGCGCGGATCCACGCGCTGAGCCGCGCATACGACATCCTCACCGAAACCAATTGGGCGAGCGCGGAAATCGGCTTCGTGGTGGACGCCGCCCTGGAGCCGCACCGCGGCGGCGAAGGCCGCTTCCGCACCGAGGGGCCGGACGTGCGCCTCAGCGCCAAGCAGGCGCTGTCGCTGGCCCTGGCGGTGCACGAACTGGCGACCAACGCGGCGAAATACGGGTCGCTCTCCAACGACGCAGGCGTGGTGGACATCCGCTGGTCGATCGAGACGGCGGGGTTGGTGCCGATGCTTGATTTCGTGTGGGCGGAAAGCGGCGGGCCGAGCGTGTCCCCGCCGAAGCGGCAGGGGTTCGGCTCGCGACTGATCGAGCGGACGCTGTCGGCCGACTTCGGCGGCACGGTGGAGATGCGCTACCGGCCGGAGGGTCTGGTGTGCGTGGTCCGGGCGACGGTCGGCGACGCGGGGTGATGGAGGGGCGGGATGCGTTGCCCTTATGCCTCTACCCGAGCCGTCATGGTCCGCGCAGGCGGACCACCCACGCATTCCGGGGACGGAGTGGTGGGGTCGGCGAGAGTGGGTGGTGCTGGAAAAATGCGTGGGTGGTCCGCCTGCGCGGACCATGACGGTGGGAGGTGGGACGGACGGGGCCGTGGGGTGGTGACGGCGTCTGGGGTGGTGACGGCGTGGGGGTGGCGACGGCGTTTCGAGTGAGTGACGGCGTGGGGGCGAGGCCGTCGCTTGTTTGTCAGCGGAAGCGGGCGGGCGAGTAGGGAGTGGGGTCGACGATCGGGTCTTCGCCGGTGATCAGTTCGGCGAGGAGGCGGCCGGTGACGGGGCCTAGGGTGAAGCCGTGGTGGGCGTGGCCGAAGGCCATCCAGAGGCCGCGGTGGCGGGGCGCCGCGCCGATGACGGGGCGCATGTCGGGGATGGCGGGGCGGCGGCCGAGCCAGGGTTCCGGGTCGAGACGTTCGGCGATCGGAAAAATCTCACGCGCGACGGGCTCGGACCGGTCGAGCTGGACGGGGGTCGGCGGCGCGTCGCGGTCGGCGAATTCCACGCCGGTGGTGAGGCGGATGCCGCGTTGCATCGGGGCCAGGACGTAACCGCGCTCGGCGTCGAGCAGCGTATGGTTGAGCCGCTTTCCCGGCGCTGGGGCGTAGTGCATGTGGTAGCCGCGCTTGACGGCGAGCGGGATGCGATAGCCGAAGCCCTTGAGCACGTCGTTCGACCAGGGGCCGAGCGCAACAACGGCGTCGCGGGCGGTGAGGAGGCCCTCCTCCACTTCGACGGTCCAGTCCGAACCGCTCTGCGCCAACGTGCGGGCATCGCCCTTCACGATGCGGCCGCCGCGTTCGACGAAGAGCGCGGCGTAGCCCTTGGCGACGCCGCCGGGGTCGCTGACGGAGGCCGGGTCGCGCCAGTGGATGGCGCCGACGATGGCTTCGGTGACGTCCGGTTCCAGCGACTTCAGGGCGGCGCGGTCGAGGTGCTGCCACGAGAGGCCGTAGGCGCCGAGGCCCTCAGCCTCGCGGATGGCGGCCTGGAGGCCGGCCTCTGTGCGATAGCCGTCGATCCAGCCGCGGCGGGAAACGAAGCCGCCGGTGCCGGCCTGCTGGGTGAGCACCTCGTGCTCGATCACGCAGCGTTCGATCAGCGGCAGCATGGCTGCGGCCGCTTCGTTGAGGCGCTTGGGCGAGGAATGGCGCCAGTACTGGAACAGCCAGCCGGCGATCCGGGGCAGGAAGCCCAGGTGATAGCGGGCGTCGAGCTGGCCGTTGAGGCCGTAGCGGATCAGCGAGGGCAGATCGCGCGGGAAGGAATAGGGAATGACGCTGGCGCGCTCGATCAGGCCGGCGTTGCCATGGCTGGTTTCCTCCGCGACGCCCTTGCGGTCGACGAGGACGACAGACCGCCCCCGCGCCTGCAGATGGAGCGCCACCGAAACCCCGACGATGCCCGCCCCCAGAACCACCGCGTCGCTGCGCATCGCGCCAACTCCCCTCGCCCATAAGAAAACGCGGCCCCACGGGTGCAGGGCCGCGTCGGGTCATGCAAGTTTCGGATCAGTAGATGTCGAAGTCGAAGTACTTCGCGCGGATCTTGTCGTAGGTGCCGTTGGCACGGATCTCGGTGATGGCCGCGTTCAGCTTGTCGCGCAGGTCGGTATCCTCCTTGCGCACGGCGATGCCGGTATCGGAGGTGGTTCCCGGCGCGTCGCCGAGGAACTTGCAGCACTCAGCGCCGTCCTTCTTGATCCACTCGGCGATGACGAACTTGTCGCCGATGATGGCGTCGAGGCGGCTGTTGGCGAGGTCGAGATTGGCCTCGTCCTGGGTCGGGTAGAGCTTCAGCTCGGCGCCGCCCGGAACGTAGTTCTTCTCGGCGTACTCGGCCTGGGTGGTGGACGACTGGGCGCCGATCACCTTGCCCTTCAAGGCCTCCGGCGAGACGTCCTCGGCGGCGTCCTTCGGGCCGATGACGGCGAGCGGTGTGCGGTAGTAGCGATCGGTGAAGTCGATCGTCTTCTTGCGCTCCTCGGTGATCGTCATGGAAGCGACGATGGCGTCGAACTTGCCGGCGATGAGGGCGGGAATGATGCCGTCCCAGTCCTGCGCGACCAGCGTGCACTTGGCCTTCATGGCCTCGCAGAGCGCGTTGGCGATGTCGACGTCGAAGCCCTGCAGCTGGCCGTTGGCGTCGACGAAGTTGAAGGGCGGGTAGGCGCCTTCGGTGGCGATGCGGACCTCGGTCCAGTCCTTGGCGTCGGCGCCGGACGCGGCGAGCACGCCGACGGCGAAGAGGGCTGCGGATATGGCGGTCCGGATTTTGTTGGCTTTGAACGACATGACGTCCCCATTGGCTGGCCTGCCGCGCTGCCCCTGTGCCGGAGCTTCGCGCCGCAGTTATACAGGCGTATTACCGCGCAAAGCCGGCGTCAACGCCACCCTTCGCCGGTGGGATAGGTGAATCGTTCGATGCTGTCCGGTTTCATGGTGATGGAGAAGCCGGGAATGTCGGACACGCGGTAGTGCCCGTCCTGCATGATCACGGGATCGACGAAGTGCTCGTGAAGATGGTCGACGAATTCGATCACCCTGCCCTGCCGGGTGCCGGACACGGCGAGATAATCGAAGAAGGAGATGTGCTGGACGTATTCGCAGAGGCCGACGCCGCCGGCGTGCGGACAGACGGGGATGCCGAATTTGGCAGCCATCAGGAGGACGGCGATGTGCTCGTTGACGCCGCCGAGACGGGCTGAATCGAGCTGGCAGATCTCCAGCGCGCCGGCCTGGAAGAACTGCTTGAACATGACGCGGTTGTGGCAGTGCTCGCCGGTGGCGACCTTGATCGGCCGGACGGCCTCGGCGACGCGGCGATGGCCGAGGATGTCGTCCGGGGAGAGCGGCTCCTCGATCCAGTAGGGCGAGAAGGCCTTCAGCTCGGCCATGGCGGCGATGGCCTGATCGACCTCCCAGACCTGGTTGGCGTCCATGGAGAGGATGCGGTCCGGGCCGATGGCGTCGCGCATGATCTCGGCGCGGCGCATGTCGGTGGCAAGCGGGCCGCCGACCTTGAGCTTGAGATTGGTGAAGCCCTCGTCGATCGCCTCGGCGCAGAGCCGGCGCATCTTGTCCTCCGAATAGCCCATCCAACCGGCCGAGGTGGTGTAGCCGGCGTAGCCCTCGCGGCGCAGGACCGCCTCGCGCTCGGCCTTGCCAGGTTCGGCGGCCTTGAGGATGGCGAGCGCCTCCTCCGGCGTCAGGGCGTCGGTGATGTGGCGGAAGTCTACGGCGGCGACCAGTTCCTCCGGCGTCATGTCGGCGAGGAGCTTCCAGAGCGGCTTGCCGGCCGCCTTGGCGCGGAGGTCCCAGGCGGCATTGACCAGCGCGCCGGTGGCGAGGTGGACGACGCCCTTCTCCGGGCCGAGCCAG
Source organism: Chthonobacter albigriseus (assembly GCF_013839445.1). Taxonomy (GTDB): domain Bacteria; phylum Pseudomonadota; class Alphaproteobacteria; order Rhizobiales; family Pleomorphomonadaceae; genus Chthonobacter; species Chthonobacter albigriseus. The sequence continues at coordinate 298,536 of NZ_JACDIT010000002.1, forward strand.
CGGAACTGGCTGTCGCGGGCGAGACGGTTCCAGACGAGTTTGGGATCGGCCTCGATGGACTCAAGGTCCAGGCCGATCAGGAGCTCGGCCATTCGCTCGATCGCCATGCAGCAGATGTCGTTGCCGCGGCCGATGGTGAAGGTGAGGCCGTGGCCGGAAAGGCCGGGCTGATCGGTCTCCAGGATGACATAGGCGGCCGAGTAGTCCGGATCCGGGTTCATGGCGTCCGAACCGTCGAGGGCGCGCGAGGTGGGAAAGCGGACGTCACGGACGATGGCGCTGACGATACGGGGCATGTGGATGGCGTCTCCGGGGCGTATGTATGTTTTTTGCCGGTAAAAATACTCTTTACAGACGAATGGGGCGGTTTGGAAGAGGCCGAACGGCAGTCTCGACCATTTGCTGGCTGCGACAGGGCCGCCTCCCCTTGCCTCGCCTCGTCTCGCCCGATTTGATGGGGAAACGTGTTGCGGGGGCGGGCATGGCGGATCTTTCGGGTTTCGACTTGACGGGCAGGCGGGCGGTGGTGACGGGGGCGAGCCGGGGGATCGGCCGGGCGATCGCGGAGGCGCTGGCGCGAGCGGGCGCGGCGGTTGCGGTGACGGCGCGGTCGGCGGAGAACCTGCAGGATACCGTGACGGCGATCGAGGCGGCCGGCGGACGGGCGGTGGCGATCGCGCAGGACGTGACGGATGTGGCGGGGACGCGGGCGGCAATGGCGGAGGCGGCCAAGGCACTGGGCGATCTCGACATTCTCGTCAACAATGCCGGCATGGAGGAGGTCTGCCCGTCGCTGGAGGTGGAGGAGGCGCTGTGGGACCGCATCCTCGACACCAACCTGAAGGGGGCGTTCTTTTCCGCGCAGGCGGCGGCGCGGGCCATGGTCGCGGCGGGGCGCGGCGGTTCGATCATCAACATCTGCTCGCTGACGTCGCAGATCGGCATCCCGACGGCGGTGCCCTACGGATCGTCGAAATCCGGGCTGCTCGGCATGACGCGGGCACTGGCGGCGGAGTGGGCGCCGTTGGGCATCCGCGTCAACGGCATCGCGCCGGGATACTTCCGCACGGCGCTGACCGACGTGTTTTACCAGAACGACGCCTGGGCCGCGGCGATGCAGGCGCGCATCCCGCTCGGCCGGTTCGGGGCGCTGGAGGACCTTGCGGGCATCTCGGTGTTCCTCGCCTCCGACGCGTCTGCCTATGTGACCGGGCAATGCCTGGCGGTCGACGGGGGCACCCTCGCCTCGCTCTGACCCATCTTCTCCTTCGCCAACCGGGTGACCGATGTCCCGACCTTGCAATCTCCATGTTCTTTCAGAGCTCTCGCCGTCGGCCCGCGCCGATCTCCTGAAGCGCACCGAATCGGATCTCACCCCCTTCATCGAGAAGGTGGTGCCGATCATCGAGGCGGTGCGGCTGGAAGGGGACCGGGCGCTTGCCCGCTATGCCCGCGAGCTCGACAAGGCCGCCGTGCCGGTCGACGCCATCCAGGCGAGCGAGGCGGAGTTCGACGCTGCGTTCAAGGCGGTGGAGCCGGAGGTGATCCGCGCGATCGAGTATGCGGTCGGCAACATCCGCCGCTTCCACGAGGAGCAGAAACCGGAGCCGATGTGGCTGAAGGAGATCCGGCCGGGCGCCTTCGCCGGCGACCGCTGGCACCCGATTCCCTCGGTGGCGCTCTACGTGCCGCGCGGCAAGGGCGCTTTCCCCTCGGTGACGATGATGACCTCGGTGCCGGCGGTGGTGGCGGGCGTGCCGGAGGTCTCGATCCTGACGCCGCCGACGCCGGAGGGGACCGCCGACGCGGCGACGCTGGTGGCGGCGCGGATCGCGGGCGTCTCCACCGTCTACAAGACCGGTGGGGCGCAGGCGGTGGCGGCCGCCGCCTACGGCACGGAGACGGTGCGCAAGGCGGTGAAGATCCTGGGCCCGGGAAGCCCCTGGGTGGTGGCGGCCAAGCGGCTGCTGGCCGGCGTGATCGATCCCGGCACGCCGGCGGGACCGTCGGAATCGATCGTCTTCGCCGACGAGACCGCGGACGGGCGGATGGCGGCGCTGGACCTCCTGATCGAGGCCGAGCACGGGCCGGATTCCTCGGCCTACCTCGTGACCCACGTCGCCGCGGTGGCGGAGGCGGCGATGGCCGCCCTGCCCGGCTGGTGGGCGCGGATGCCGGAGTTGCGGGTGGGCTTCTCGCAGACGGTGCTCCGCGGTCCGCACGGCGGGATCGTGCTGACGGGATCGCTGGAGGAGTCCTACGCCTTCGTCAACGACTATGCGCCGGAGCACCTGGAGGTGCTCTCCACGGACCCGTTCCGCCACCTCGGCCGCTTCACCAATGCCGCGGAGGTGCTGATGGGGCCGCACACGCCGATCACCTTCGGCAACTTCGTGCTGGGGCCGAACTGCGTGCTGCCGACGTCCGGCTGGGCGCGGACGTTCGGTCCGCTGGCGGTGACCGATTTCATGAAGCGCTCTTCCGTCGGTTACGTCACCGAGCCGGCCTACGCGGAGCTGGCGCACCACGCCGGGGTGCTCGCCCGCTACGAGGGGTTCTCGGCGCACGCGAACGCGGTGTCGGAGATCCGCGACGGGCTGCTGGCGGAGATGAAGGAACGCGGGCGATGAAGGCGGTGCGGCTCTACGGGGCTGGCGACCTGCGGGTGGAGGAGGTGCCGGACCCCGGCCCGCCAGGTGGCGACCTCGTGCGCATCCAGGTGACGGCGGCGGGAATCTGCGGCTCGGACCTGCACAACTTCCGCACCGGCCAGTGGATCAGCCGCGCGCCGTCGACGCCCGGCCACGAGCTGACAGGCGTGGTGGAGGCGGTCGGCCCGGGCGCGACCCGCCTGAAGCCGGGCGACCGGGTGGCCGCCGACAGCCGCGTCTGGTGCGGCGTGTGCGCGGCATGCCGGGAGGGGCGGCGGCATCTCTGCGAGAGCCTGGGCTTCGTGGGAGAGGCCTGCGACGGCGGCTTCGCGCCGGTGGTGCTGCTGCCGGAGCGGCTGCTCCACCGGGTGCCGGACGGCCTGCCACCGGAGATCGCGGCGATGGCCGAGCCGTTCGCCGTGGCGCTTCACGCCGTGAACCGGCTGGACCCGCCGCCCGGCGAGCCGGTGCTGGTGGCCGGCTGCGGCACGATCGGCGGGATCGCCGCGCTGATTCTAGCCCGCCGCGGCGCGGAGCCGCTGCTGGTCGCCGACCGAAACCCGGCGCGGCAGGCGATGGTGTGCCGGCTGACCGGCGCGCTGCCGGCGGATCTCTCGGCGGCCGCGATCGGCGTCGCCACCGGCGGCCGCGGCCTCGGCCATGCAGTGGAAGCGACGGGCAGCACAGCCGCGCTCGCCACCCTCGTCCAGACGATGCGGCCGGGCGGGCGGCTGGCGCTGGTGGGGATCTACCACGGGACGATGGCGCTCGACCCCACGATCCTGGTGGAGCGCGAGCTTACGCTGACCGGCAGCCATGCCTTCGCCGACGAATTGCCAGAGGCGATCGCCCTGCTGCCGGCGTATGCGGAGGCGCTCTCGGCCGTCATCGACGGCAGCGTGGACCTCGACGGCGTACCGGCGGCCTATGCGCGGCTGATCGCCGGCGAGGCGGGCGGCCTGAAGACCATCGTTCGGCCATGACCGAGCCGGTCCGAAGCGCGGGCTGACCTGCTCCGGACCGGCGGATGGATATGGGTCCGGTCAGATGCCCTCGGCGGCCAGCGGCACGCGGGTGTCGTCCTCGACGCCGAGCTCCCGGCAGGCCTGGTCCCAGTGTTCGGCCGCCCTGCCCTCGGGCCGGCCCTCGCGTTCCCAGATCTCGTAGGCGCGCGCCTGCACCCGTTCCTCGGTTTCCTCGTCCATGTGCCACTCCTTGATTCCGATCGATCGGAGCACCGGAACGGGAATGCCGCTGCGCTTGTTCCCGTGCGCCGGACGCGCTCCGACAACGCGCACAGGTATGCCGAGACGTCGTTGACAGCCCGATGACGATGGGCTACCAGAACCGCGCTGCCGGCGACCGCCTCGCGATCTCCGGCCCGAGCCTCCAAGCGAGGCGCTCGGATCCCGCTGGGGGATAGTTTAACGGTAGAACAGCGGACTCTGACTCCGTTAGTCTTGGTTCGAATCCAGGTCCCCCAGCCAATCCTTCCTTTCCTAGACAGACGCGATGCCGGGGCGTGCCGCCGGGCTGTTGGCACGTGCGGTGGTCAGGGCCGGCGGAACAGGTCGTGCTCCGTGGCGATGGCGTCGAGGGGGATGTCGTGGGGCTCGTCGGGGACGGCAGAGACCTCCTGGCAGGCGAAGGCGATGCCGAGGGTGCGGACCGGTCGGTCGGGGCGGACGGTGCGGACGGCGGCGAGGGTCCGGTCGTAGAAGCCGGCGCCGTAGCCGATCCGGAAGCAGCGACGGTCGAAGGCGACCGGCGGGACGAGGAAGGCGTCGGGCACGACGATGTCGGCGTCGGGCGCCGGTTCCGGCACGTTCATCCGGCCGCGGACAAGCGGATCGCCCGGCGACCAGCGGCGGAACACCATCGGCCTGCCCCATTCGGGCGTGCACGGAAGGGCGAGGTCGCGGCCGCCGGCGGCAAGGCTCTCGGCGAGGCGGATCGGGTTGAGTTCGTCGCGGATGGCGACGTAAAGGCCGACAGTGCCGGGCCAACCGCCGAGGGTTTCGGCAGCGCGTTCAAGGACGGCGCGCGTCGCCGCCGCGCGGCCGGCGCCCCGCAGTGCGGACCGGGCGGCGGAGGCGGTCTCAAAAAGGGCCCTCTTGGCGGCGGTCGTCGGCATGCGGGTCCTCTCGGCAAGCGCCCTCCCCTTCAACGGACGAGGGGCGAACCGGTTCGGCGGCCGCCAGTGTGAGCAGCGCCGGCGTCAGGCCTTGCGCGGCGCAGCGTCGACCTCCGCCGCGGCCCGGACCTGGGCGCCTCGTTCGTACCACCCCTTCGAGGCGGTCACGATCTTGACGACCGACAGCATGACCGGCACCTCGACGAGCACCCCGACCACCGTGGCGAGCGCCGCACCGGAGCCGAAGCCGAACAGGCTGATCGCCGCGGCGACCGCGAGTTCGAAGAAGTTGGAGGCACCGATCAGGGCCGAGGGACCGGCGACGCAATGCGCCTCGCCGCTCCAGCGGTTGAGGACGTAGGCGAGACCGGCGTTGAAGTAGACCTGGATCACGATGGGAACAGCCAGCAGGCCGATCACCAGGGGCTGGGCAATGATCTCGCCGCCCTGGAAGCCGAACAGCAGCACCAGGGTGGCGAGCAGCGCGGCGAGCGAGAGCGGCTGGAGCCGCGCGAGCAGGCAGGCCAGCGCCGCCTCGCCGCCGGAGGCGAGCATTGCGCGCCGCACGACCTGGCTGATGATCACCGGGATGACGATGTAGAGCACGACGGAGAGCAGCAGCGTCTCCCAGGGCACCGTGATCGCGGAAAGGCCGAGCAACAGCCCCACGATGGGCGCGAAGGCCACCACCATGATGGCGTCGTTCACCGCGACCTGGCTGAGCGTGAAGCGCGGTTCGCCGTTCACCAAGTTGGACCAGACGAAGACCATCGCCGTGCAAGGCGCGGCGGCGAGCAGGATCAGGCCGGCGATGTAGCTGTCGATCTGGTCGGCCGGCAGATAGGGCCGGAACAGCCAGCCGATGAAGATCCAGCCGAGCAGCGCCATGGAGAAGGGCTTCACGGCCCAGTTGATGAAGAGCGTCACGCCGATGCCGCGCCAGTGGCGGGTGACCTCGCCGAGGGCGGCGAAGTCGATCTTCAGGAGCATCGGGATGACCATCAGCCAGATCAGCACCGCGACGGGAAGGTTCACCTTGGCGATCTCGGCCGCGCCGACGGCCTGGAAGACGCCGGGAACGAGATGGCCGAGGGCGATGCCGACGACGATGCAGAGGGTCACCCAGAGGGTGAGCCAGCGCTCGAAGAGGCTCATGCGGCATCTCCCTCGCGCGCAGCGACGACTTCGCCGTCCTCCTTGGTGAAGGTCTCGGGCGGGTTGTCGAGGAGGTCGAGCACCGCTTCGGATGGGCGGCAAAGGCGGACGCCCTTGTCGGAGACCACAATCGGGCGGTTGATCAGGATCGGGTGGGCCAGCATGGCGTCGATCAGGGCGTCGTCGGTCAGCGCGAGGTCGTCGAGCCCGAGGTCGGCATAGGGCGTGCCCTTCTCGCGCAGAAGGGCGCGCGGGGCGAGCCCCATGCGGGCGATCAGGTCGACGAGCGTTTCGCGGGACGGCGGCGTCTTCAGGTACTCGATGACGACCGGCTCCTCGCCGGATGCCCGGATCATCGCGAGCGTGTTGCGCGACGTGCCGCAGGCGGGGTTGTGGTAGATCGTGACGGGCATGAAGCCTCCAGGGGCCGGGCGCGCGGGTCGCGGCGATCGGTCAGGGACAGTTGCAGGACGGTGCGGTCAGACCACCGCAGATCTCGGGACGACCGCCGCAGCAATCGGCGGTGAGAAAGGTGATGAGGTCGCGGACCCGGTCGATCGCTACGGCGTAGCGGATATGGCGGCCGTCCCGGCGGGAGGTGACGAGCCCTGCCCTTTCCAGCGTGGAAAGGTGGAACGACATGGCGGTGGGCGGAACGGAAAGCTCCGCCGCGATTTCGCCGGAGGGCATGCCCTCCGTCCCGTTCCTGATGAGGAGCCGGAAGGCGTCGAGGCGGACCTGATGTCCGAGGGCGACGAAGGCGGGGACGGCTTGGAGATCGTTCAGCATGGAATGTTACAAACATCCTTGCAGTGTCACAGTCAAGGTCCTAGCGTCGGGAGGGGCGGTGGAGCCGACCGGGCATCGGGCGGGAGAGCCTTGCCGGAGGGGCAACGGATTTGATAGGCCGCGGACATGTCCATTCGCCTCGCCATCTTCGATTTCGACGGCACGCTCGCCGACAGCGCCGATTGGGTCTTCAGCACCATGAACTCCGTCGCGGACCGGTTCGGGTTCCGGCGCGTCGCTCCGGAGGAACGGGAGGAACTTCGGGGGCTTTCCAACCGGGAGATCATCGCCAGACTCGGTGTCCCCATGTGGAAGCTGCCGCTGATCGCAGCCCACATGCGCAAGGCCGTGGCGGCAGACATCGACGCGATCCGGCCGTTTCCGTGGACGGCCGACCTGATCGGGCGGATCCACGCCGGCGGCTGCGCGGTCGGGATTGTCACCTCGAACGCGGCCGAGAACGTGGCACGGATCCTCGGGCCCGAGACCATGGCCCGGGTGGCCCGGGTCGAGGCCGACGCCTCGCTGTACGGGAAAGCGCGCAAGCTGTCGAGGATGACCGCGGCGAGCGGCGTCGATCCGGCGTCGGCGGTGGCGATCGGGGATGAGGTTCGCGACGTGGAAGCGGCGCGCGAAGCCGGGATACGGGCGGTCGCGGTCACATGGGGGCTCGCCTCGGAAGCAGCGCTCGCACGGGCGTTGCCGGACGCGTGGGCGCATTCGCCCGATGACCTGGCGCGGCTGATCCTCGGTTGAGCGCCGACACCGGACCGGTGGAAGTTTGACCCGGGCTGTCCGGCTGCACCGCGCGGCGAAACGAAAGGCGACGAAAACGGCAACCGTCACGGATGCAGATCGGCAAGAGCCGGTTTGTCCAGCAACGACAGCGTCGGCGTGCCGATTTCGCGGAGGAGCTTGGCGCGCATCGCCTGGGCGAAATCCTCGAACTCCGCCACTGCCATGACGCCGGCCCGAAGCGGAGTGGCGCGCGTGCTCTGTGCCGAAATGAGACACTGCTCTCTGCATCGTCGACCAACCGCCGCTGCCGGGATTCACGCCGCTCCGCGGAACGGCTAGCCTCCCGAAGCAGAGATGGGAGGCTCCGATGGCAGACGGCGACGACGGGTACGACATTGAAGCGGCGATGATGAAACGCGCGCTCGACGTGGAAACCCAGCGGGTGGCGCGGCCGAGCGCGTGGCTGATGACGCATTCGTTCCTGTTGAAGCGCTGCGACGGCGACTTCAGCAAGGAACCGGCCTCGATCGATCTGCTCGACTTCATGGTCGCGCTGCGCATGGAGGCGCGGGCGAGTTTCACGGAGTTGCATCTCGCACGGTTCCTGACGGACGGACGGAAGCCGGTCCGCTTCTACGCGATCAGCAAGCGAGCAGCGCTGGCGGTCCATGGCGAACTCGCCCACCTGGACGCGCATCGTTCCTTCGAGGGGCTGTTCCAGAGACGCATACCGCGCGCAGCGGCGGAGTTGCCCGTCCACCGGAACATCATGATCTGGCTGCTTCTGCGAAAGCGGGCCTACCAGCTGAACCTGTTGATCGATCCGACGAGCTTCTTCGAGCCGATCGACGAAACGGGCCACGCGCTGGCGTTCTTCGAGCCAGCCGGCGCGATCGCCGTCCGCATGCCTTCGGGTCGGCATCTCATCGTCACGGCGGCGGAAGCGGCGGACCTTCTCGAGAGACGAAGCCTGTCCGCTGATGTGGCGGACAAGCTTCGCCATCAGCTCCGGACCGCCGAATCGCATCGGTCCAGCACAGCCTGGCGGTCGCGCCATCCGCTCGCCCGCACGGGATAGTCCGTCACCGCGCCGTCTGTGCGGCGAGATCGGCGGGGTATCGGTCGCCGACGACGGTGATGGCGGCCAGGGCTTCGCCGATGGATTGCAGATCGTCGGCGGTCAGGTCGATCTCGGCGGCGCCGAGGTTCTCCTCCAGGCGGCTGAGCTTGGTGGTGCCGGGGATCGGGACGATCCAGGGCTTGCGGGAGAGGAGCCAGGCGAGCGCGATCTGGGCCGGCGAGGCTTTGCGGGCGGCGGCGATGGCGGCCAGCCGGTCGACCAGGGCCTGGTTGGCCTTGCGGTTCTCGGCCGAGAAGCGCGGCAGGGCGCTGCGGAAATCCTTGTCCTCGAAGCTGGTGGACTCGGTGACGGCGCCGGTGAGGAAGCCGCGGCCGAGCGGGCTGAACGGGACGAAGCCGATGCCGAGTTCCTCAAGGGTCGGCAGGATCTCGGCCTCCGGCTCGCGCCACCACAGGGAGTATTCGCTCTGGAGAGCCGTGACCGGCTGAACGGCGTGCGCCAGGCGAATGGTGCGGGCGCCGGCCTCCGACAGGCCGAAGTGCTTCACCTTGCCCTCGCGGATCAGCTCGCCGACGGTGCCGGCCACGTCCTCGATCGGGACCGCCGGGTCGACGCGGTGCTGGTAGAAGAGGTCGATGCGGTCGGTGCGCAGACGCTTCAGCGAGGCCTCGGCCACGGCGCGGATGTGGTCGGGCCGGCTGTTGGTGCCACGCTGGACGCCCGTCGCCGGATCGATGTCGAAACCGAACTTTGTGGCGATCACCACCTGGTTTCGGATCGGCTGCAGGGCTTCGCCGAGCAGGTCCTCGTTGGTGAAGGGGCCGTAGACCTCCGCCGTGTCGAAAAAGGTCACGCCCTTCTCATAGGCCGACCGGAGAAGGTCGATCATCGCCCCGCGGTCGGGGATGGGGAAATAGCCGTGGGTCATGCCCATGCAGCCGAGGCCGATCGCGGAGACGTCCGGACCGTTCCTGCCGAGCCTGCGCGTCTTCATGCCGTCCTCCATGGAATAGAGCCCTGTCGGGCACTCGTGGCGTCGACTCTAGGCCTTCGCGCCGCTCAGGTGCAGGGGGCAATTCTGGCAGGGCGGACGAGTGCTTCGTCCAAGGACGGCGGCCGTGCAAGGAGGCCGCGTCTCAGGGCTGCGACCGGGCTACGGACCGGGCGAAGTCCGGGATGCGGAAACGGCGGCGGTAGGTGCCCGGCGTAAGGCCGGTCGTGCGTTTGAACAGCCGGCGGAAGAAGGCCGGATCCTCGTAGCCGACCTGCCAGCTGATCTCGTCCACGGAGGCTTCGGTCCGCTCGAGGCGGCGCTTGGCGTCTTCGATCCTCAAGCGTTGGACGTAGGCGATCGGACTGACACCCGTCGCCTGGGTGAAGCGGCGTTTGAAGGTGCGCTCGGTGAGAGCGGCGTGACGGATCATCTCCTCGACGGGGTTGGCGACGGAGAAATGAGTGGCGACCCACTCCTGCGCCGCCTGGATGGAGACATCCCCGTGATCCTTGCGGCCCTCGAAGACGATGTAGGGCGCGAGTCCGTCCTGGTGCCACTGCAGGGCGAAGAACCGCGCCATGGACTGGGCAGCCGTCGCGCCGGCGAAACGGGCGATCAGGTAGAGCACGAGATCGTGCCAGGTCATCGACGCGCCGGAGGAGATCAACTCCTCCCGCGGGCCGGAGATCACGAGCACGCGCTCCGGATGGATCGGCACCTGCGGATAGGCCTCCTTGAAGGCGCGCGCATAGCCGAAATGCACCGTCGCATCCATGCCGTCGAAGAGGCCGGTCTCGGCCAGAAGGAAGATCCCCGAGCACGCCGAGCAGAGCAGCGCGCCGCGCTGATGCATGGAGCGCAGCCACGCCACGAGCTCCGGGTGCCGCCCCTTCTGCCAGCCTGCCGGTCCGAGCAGCACCGAAGGGACGATGACGATGTCGGTCGCTGTGATCGAAGCGATCTCGCGCTGAACGGTGACCGGCACATGACTGGCAAGTTCCAGCGGCCCGGCGCGCAGTCCAACGATCTCGACCCGGAACGGCGGCGGGGCAACGGGCGGCTTGCCGGACTGGGGCACGATGGCAAAGGCATTCAGGACGTCGAACACACCGCTCAGGGTCGAGACCACCGCCTCGGGTATGGCGAGGAGACTGACGTGGAGCGGGTCGGATCCCGTCGAAGCTGGGTGGCGCGGCATGTGAGGCCCCGGCGTCGTCGAGCGGGCAGACTAGCTCCAACGGTCATGCGGTGCCAAGCGCAGTGGTGGTCTCGTCCGAGGGCAATCGTCCGCGAATGGCACGAACGGACCTGTTCCGGCCCGTCCCGCTCTGCCGCCCCGACACTGCGCCTGCGAGTGTCCGCCCGGCTCGGAACAGTCCGACCTATCGAACAGGAGATGCGGATCATGACGACCGCGCAGACCAACAGCATGGACCCGACAAAACTGGACGCCCTGATCGGACGGGCGGTGGGCGATCTATCCGCGGGCTACGGGGGCGTGATGGTGAGCCTCGGCCACCGGCTCGGGCTCTACAAGGCGATGGCCGGCGTCGGCCCGATCAGCGCGCGCGAACTGGCCCGCCGGTCGGGATGCGCGGAACGCTACGTTCGCGAGTGGCTCAATTCGCAGGTCGCGGGCGGCTATGTGGACTACCACGCCGTCAGCGGCACCTACGAGCTGTCGCCGGAACAGGCCTTCATCCTGGCAGACGAGAACAGTCCGGTGTTCATTCCGAACGCCTGGTCCGTACCGGCATCGATGTGGGCCGACGAGTTGAAGGCGGTGGACGCTTTCCGAACCGGCGCCGGCATCCCGTGGGGCGACCACGACGGCCGTCTCTATTGCGGTGTCGCGGCCTTCTATCGGAACGCATATCGGGCGAGCCTGGTGCCGGAATGGCTGCCGGCGCTGAACGGCGTGGTGGAGAAGCTGACCTCCGGGGCCTGGGTCGCGGATATCGGCTGCGGCCACGGGCATTCCACCGTGCTGATGGCAGAGGCATTCCCGGCTTCGCATTTCCATGGCTTCGACGCGCATCCCGCGTCCGTAGACGAAGCGCGGAAAGCCGCTGCGGCTGCCGGCGTGGACGCCCGCGCGCGGTTCTCGCAGGGCCGAGCCGCGGACTTCCCGGGCGATGGCTATGACTTGATCTGCTATTTCGACTGCCTGCACGACATGGGTGACCCGGTGGCGGCGGCCAGGCACGCGGCCGAGGTCCTGGCACCGGACGGCACGGTGATGCTGGTGGAACCGTTTGCCAACGACCGGGTGGAGGACAACGTCTCGCCCGTCGCGCGGCTCTACTATGCAGCGTCGACGACGATCTGCTGCGCCCACGCGATCTCGGAAGGCGGCCACATGGTGCTGGGGGCGCAGGCCGGCGAGGCGCGGCTCGCCGACGTGTTCCGCAAGGCCGGTTTCACCCGCTTTCGCCGCGCACTCGCCACCCCCTTCAACCTGATCCTCGAAATCCGGCGCTGAACCTGCCGGGCCGAGGAACCGACGCGCCCGGCGGTGCCGGGCGCCTATCCAGAGTCGTTTCTGCCATGGAATTGCTGATCAACGCGGCGAACCTTCTCTACGTGGTCGCCTATTTCACCCTCGACATGCTGCGCCTCCGGCTCCTCACCGTCACGGCGGCGACGTGCCTGGCCGTCTACTTCTACAACCAGCCCGTTCCGATGCTGAACGTGGTGGCCTGGAACGTGTTCTTCATCGTCCTGAACCTGGCGCAGATCGCCCGCCTGCTCCAGGCGCGAGCCGGACGGGCGGGCCACCTGACGAGCGGCGTCAGAGGTCGGCGATGATGGAGAGGATCTGCCGGCTGAAGCGGCGGACCGGGTCGGTCGGCTGCCAGACCAGCCAGAGCGGGAGGTCGAAGCGGGGATCGAGTTCGAGGATGTCGAAGTCGCCGACGATCCCTGCGAGCGAGGCGCGCGGCAGGACCGAGACGTAGCGGTGGGCGACCACGAGGTTGACGATCACCGGGATGCTGTCGACCTCCACGAAGTTCGGCGGCGTGCGCTCGGCTGGGCTGGTGGCCTCGCCGAGGACGCGGCCGACGGTCTGGCGCAGGCCGCTGCGCAGGCTCTGCACCGCGACCTTTTCGGAGGTCAGTATCTCCTCCGGCTGCCTTCCACGCGCGAACCCGGGATGCCCGACGATGGCGAGCCGTGAGCGGCCGAACTGCTCGCCCTCCAGTCCGCCCACGCGGCCATCGGTGTCGAGCACGGCGAGGTCGAGCTCGCCGCTCCGGAGCTGGTCGACCAGGATCTCTGCGGTGGTGCTGGTGAGGGCCAGGCGGTAGGCGCGGGCCTCGGCGGTCCAGCGGGCGAGCAGCGCCGCGAGCAGGCGGGCGATCGGGCTCTCCTGGCCGAGCGGGACGATGGAGCCCAACCGCACGGTGTTGATGCGGCGTTGCCGATCCTGCCGCGCGGTGCCGGCGAGATGGCTCCAAACGGCGTCGATCTCACGGGCGACATCGAGCACCCGGCGGCCTTCCTCGGTGGGGCCGCAGCCCGCCGCGCCGCGGTCGAGCAGGCGGACGCCGAGAGCCGCCTCCAGGTTGGTGAGCTGGCGGGTCAGCTGCGGCTGGCCGATACCGAGCCGCAGGGCGGCGCGGCGGATGCTGCCGACGCGGGCCACCTCGGCGAAGCGGCGGAGCGCCTCCAGCGACACGGCGCGTTCGATGGCGAGCGCGGTGCGGTCCCCGTCGGCAGCGCCCGGGGCCATCAGCGCCTCGGACAGACGGCGCAGTTCGGCAAGCGGGGCCGCCAGGCGGGCGGCTTCCAGCGTCAACGTCAGCCGGGCCCCAACCCGGTGGACGAGATCGACGGCGAGTTCCTCCTCCAGGCGCCGGATAGCGACCGAAACCGTCGCCGGCGGGCGGCCGATCCGCCGGGCGGCGGCGCGTACCACGCCCGACTGCAAAACGACGTCGGCCATCACGAGGGTGCCAGTATCCACATCGGGCTCCGCAGATCGCACAGGAACCGTGCAGGACCCACGCTAGCACATACGGTGTTCAAGAAATGGGATATCCCGCGGGAGAACAGTCGGGCCTACAGTCCGCCTAAGAACGCCCCCGCAGACCGGATGCCATGACCAAGCAGCTGACCACGCTGACCCTCGACGGAACCCCGCTCAGCTTCTCCGCGATGGCGCAGATCGGATCGGGAAGCGCGATCATCCTGCCCGACGCCGCCGGCATGGAGCGTGTACGGCGCGGCCGCGCGGACCTCGACGCCGCGATCGCGGCGGGCATCCCGGTCTACGGCGCGACGACCGGCGTCGGGGCGATGAAGGACGTGATGCTCTCGCCTGACGAGTTGGACGCGTTCAATGCCGGTCTTGTGCGGGCGCATCACTTCGGCACCGGCGAGCCGTTCCCGGCGGACGTGGTCCGGAACGCGATGGCGATCCGCGTGAATACGGCGCTCAGCGGACGGGTCGGCTGCACGACGGAATTGGTCAACGCCTATGTCCGGCTGCTGGCCGCGGGCGTGGTGCCGGTGGTGCGGCGGACCGGTTCGATTGGCTGCGCGGATATCGGGCTGATGGGACAGATCGGCGCGGTGCTGACCGGCGTCGGCGAGGCGGTGCATGTCGGGCGGCGGATGCCGGCAACGCTGGCGCTCGCCTCGGCGGGGCTCGAGCCGATCCGGATGGCGCCCAAGGACAGCCTCGCCTCGATCAGCGTCAACGCGGTCGGCTACGCTGCGGCTGCGCACGCGCTGCGCCGGGGCGCCGGCGGCGTGCGGTCGCTGCTGGCGGCGGCGCTGGCGAGCGCGAGCGCGATGGGCGCCTCGTCCGACCCGTGGGAGGCGGCCGCCTATGTCGGGACGCCGCACGAGGCCTCGGCCGGGCGGTGGCTCTATGAAGCGTCGCGCTCGTCCGGGATCGCGCCGGTGACGCACGTGCAGGATCCGCTGAGTCTGCGGATGATGGCGCAGGTGTTCGCCATGGTGTTCGACAGCCTTGCCAAGGCGGGCGAGACGGTGGTGGCGGCAACAGGGCGCAACGACGACAACCCGGTGGTGATCAACGGCAGGATCCTGACATCCGGTGGCTCGCTGCCGTTGGATGTTGCGGTCACCATGCAGACTGCCAGCCTCGCCCTCGCCCATGCGGCGCGCAACAGCTTCAACCGCTGCGTCCTGATCGGCAACGGGATGCGGCGCGACCTGCCGATCAACCTGGTGCCGGCCGGCTGCATCGCCACCGGCTTCGGGCCGATCATCAAGCTGGCCGGCGAGCTGTTCGCCCGGGTGCTCTCCATGGCGCAGCCGATCTCGGCGCAGTCCCTCGTGGTGGCGGCGGGCCTGGAGGACGAGGCGGCGTTCCTGCCGCTGGTGGTGGAGCGTTTCGAGCGGCAGGTGGAGGCGATCCGACGCCTCGCGGCGCTGGAGGCGCTACTGGCCGCGCAGGCGATGGACATCGCGGGCGACAAGCCGTGCGGGGTTGTTGCGATGATCTACGGGATCGCTCGAGCCCATGCTGCGTTCTATCAAGTCGACCGCCCGCTTTCGGCCGAGGTTGAGGCGATCGAGGAGGACCTCGGATCGGATTCCGCCATGGAGCAGCTGCTGCGCATCGCGCCGATGGCGGAAATAGATGGATTTTTCGCGTTGGATCCCAAGTTCACGAAAAGCCATGCGCCGACGTGATCGGAAAAGCGGCCAATATTGCAGCGTCTGTTCAGCAACTTGAACCCAAGGGGAATACAAGCATGCGCCTCACAGCCCTGACCGCCGCCGCGCTGGCGGCGAGCCTTCTCGCCACGACGGCCGACGCCAAGGTGGTGGTCTCGTCCAAGATCGACACCGAGGGCGGCGTCCTCGGCAACATCATCCTCCTCGCGCTCCAGGCCGGCGGCATCGAGACGGAGGACCGTATCCAGCTGGGCGGAACCCCGGTGGTGCGCCAGGCCATCACGGCCGGCGAGATCGACATCTATCCGGAGTACACCGGAAACGCCGCCTTCTTCTTCAACAAGGCCGACGATCCGCTCTGGAAGGACGCGGCGAAAGCCTACGCGGAGGCCGCCAAGCTCGACCTGGAAGCCAACAAGATCGTCTGGCTGACCCCGTCGCCGGCCAACAACACCTGGGCGATCGCAGTCCGCAAGGACGTCGCGGAACCCAACAAGCTGGCCACGCTGAGCGAGTTCGGCGCCTGGGTCGCGGGCGGCGGCACGGTGAAGCTCGCCGGGTCGTCGGAGTTCGTGAACTCGGCGGCGGCGCTGCCGGCGTTCCAGACCACCTACGGCTTCACCCTGTCGCCGGAGCAGCTGATCGTGCTGTCGGGCGGCGACACCGCGGCGACCATCAAGGCCGCGGCCGACCAGACCAACGGGGCGAACGCCGCGATGGTCTACGGCACGGACGGCGCGATCGCCCCGTCGGGCCTGGTGGTGCTCGACGACGACAAGGGCGTGCAGCCGGTCTACCAGCCGGCGCCGATCGTGCGCGAGGCGGTGCTGAAGGAGAACCCGCAGATCGCGGAAATCCTGAAGCCGATCTTCGAGAGCCTGGACCTCGTCACGCTGCAGGACCTCAACGGCCGCGTGCAGGTGGGCGGCGAACCGGCCAAGGCCGTGGCCGAGGACTTCCTGAAGTCCAAGGGCTTCCTGAAGTAAGGCGACCGCGGTCCCGCTTCGACGATCCCCCGGGCGGCTCCGTTGAGCCGGCCGGGGCCATGCCCGACCTTTCCAAACCTCGTCGAGGCCCCTCGTCCATGCAGCAGCGGATCGACAAGCTCGGCGTGGTGATCGCGCTTACCCTGGCGGGGGCCGCGTTTCTGCCGCTTGCCACCTACCGGGCGAACCGGATCGCCGGCGGCGAGGGGAAGTCGATCGCCGAAGCGCTGCCGGCGTGGGCGGCCGTGGCGCTCGCGCTGGTGCTAGTGGCCGCCGCGTTGGTCGCCCTCATCCGATCGTCGACCGGGCTGCGGCTCGGCACTTCGCTTGCGGGCATCGCGGCGCTGGCGCTCGCGGTCGGGTTCTCCGCCATCTACCTGACGCCGGAGGGAGACCGCTACGCGCGGGTCGCTCCGGGATCGGGCTTCTGGCTGGCGCTGTTCGGGCTCGCGATCATGGCGGCGGACGCGATGGTGCGGCTGCGGCTAGGACCGACGGCGCGGATCGCCGGCGTGCTGCTGTTCTTCGGCGCCCTCGGCCTGCTGCTGGTTTCGGGTGTGTGGGACGGGCTTTCGATCCTGAAGGAGTACTCCGGCCGCGCCGACGTGTTCTGGCGCGAGGCGGGCACGCACATGACGCTGGCAGTAGGCTCGCTTGCCGCGGCCGTCGCTGTCGGGCTGCCGCTCGGCATCGCGGCGGACCGGGTGGACCGGCTGCGCGCGCCGGTGCTCAACGTGCTCAACATCGTCCAGACGATCCCCTCGATCGCGCTGTTCGGGATCCTGATCGCCCCGCTCGGGTGGCTGGCGGCCAACGTTCCGGGCGCGGCGGCGATCGGCATCCGCGGCATCGGGATCGCGCCGGCCTTCGTGGCACTGTTCCTCTACTCGCTGCTGCCGATGGTGGCGAACACCGTCGTCGGTCTCCGCGGGGTCGCGCGCGAGGCGGTGGAGGCAGCCCGAGGCATGGGCATGACCAACGCCCAGCGCCTCTTCAAGGTGGAGCTGCCGCTCGCCGCGCCGCTGATCCTCACCGGCATCCGGATCGTGCTGGTGCAGAACATCGGGCTTGCCACCATTGCCGCGCTGATCGGCGGCGGCGGGTTCGGCGTCTTCGTGTTCCAGGGGATCGGCCAGACAGCCACCGACCTCATCCTTCTCGGCGCCGTGCCGACCGTGCTGCTCGCGTTCGCGGCGGCGGTCGTGCTCGACGCGGTCGTCGAACTCACAGCCAAGGGCGCGCCATGATCGAGCTCCAGCACCTCACCAAGCGCTATGGCGGCACTACCGTCGTCGACAACGTGTCGCTGACGGTGGAGGCGCGCAGCATCGCAGTGATCGTCGGGACGTCCGGGTCCGGCAAGACCACGCTGATGCGCATGGTCAACCGGCTGGTGGAACCGACCTCCGGCCGCGTGCTGATCGACGGCGTGGACACCGCCACCATCGCGCCCTTCGAGCTCCGGCGGCGGATCGGCTACGCGATCCAGAACCACGGCCTGTTCCCGCACCGGACCGTGGCGCAGAACATCGCAACCGTGCCGGCGCTGCTCGGCTGGGACAGCGGGGCGATCGCGGCGCGGGTGAACGAGCTGCTGGAGCTGTTCGGGCTCGATCCGGCCGCCTTCGCCAAGCGCTACCCGCACGAGCTCTCGGGCGGGCAGCAGCAGCGGGTGGGCGTCGCGCGGGCGCTCGCCGCCAAGCCGAACCTGCTGCTGATGGACGAGCCGTTCGGCGCGCTCGACCCGATCGTGCGGACCAAGGCGCAGGAGGATCTGAAGGCGATCCAGCGGACGCTCGGCACCACGATCATCCTCGTCACCCACGACATGGAGGAGGCGATCAGCCTGGGCGACCGGATCGCGGTGATGGACGGCGGCAGGCTTCTGCAATACGCCTCGCCGAACGAGATCCTGGTGCGGCCGGCGACCGCCTTCGTCGACGACCTCATCGGCACGGGAGACCGGCCGTTCCGGCTGCTGTCGCTGACCCCGCTCGCAGAGGCCGTGGAGGCCGGACCGGCCGAGGGCGAGCCGATGCCGGGCGACCGCAGCCTGCGCGACGCCCTGGCCGAACTGCTCTGGTCGAAGCGGGCCGCCCTGCCCGTCGCGGGCGCCGACGGCGCGGTGATCGGGCGGGTGACGCTGGACGGGCTCCTCAAGCGCGCGGCGAGGCCGGCATGAAGCTCGGCGCGCCGCTTCTCATCCGCATCGTGGTGTTCCTCCTGCTGGTGCTGTTCCTGACGAGGCCGGAGCTGTTCGCGCCGCTCCTGGAGCCGCTGACGCAGAACGGCGCGCCGGCGATCTACAACCAGGGTGACCTCCTCGCGCTGACGCTGTCGCACCTGCGCACGGTCGCGGTCGCCACGGGCGCGGCGGCGGTGGTGGCGGTGGGGTTCGCGATCCTGGTGACGCGGCCGATCGGGGCGGAGTTCCTGCCGTTGTCGCGGTCAATCGTCAACATCGGGCAGACGTTTCCGCCGGTGGCCGTGCTGGCGCTGGCCGTCCCGGCCGTCGGGTTCGGCGAGAAGCCGACGCTGATCGCGCTCTTCCTCTACGGGCTGCTGCCGATCTTCGAGAACACGCTGACCGGGCTGACGCGGCTGCCGCCGGCCGTGGTGGACGCGGCCAACGGGATGGGCATGACCGAGACGCAGCGGCTCTTCCGGGTGGAGCTGCCGCTCGCCTTCCCGGTTATCCTGGAAGGGGTGCGCCTGTCGACGGTGATCGCGCTCGCCACGGCGACCATCGGCTCGACGGTGGCGGCCAAGGGGCTCGGCGAGGTGATCATCGCAGGGCTCCTTTCGAACAACCTCGCCTTCGTCGTGCAGGGCGGCGTCATCGTCGGCGTGCTGGCGGTGCTGCTCTCCGACGCGTTCTCCGCACTCGGCGATGCGGCGGCCCGGCGCACCGGGCGGGTCGTTCGTGCGGAGGCCGCGTGATGTCCGATTTCGACCTGGTGCTGTCGGGAACGGTGGTGCTGCCGACGACGGTGGTGGAGCGCGGCTTCGTCGCCGTGCGCGACGGCAAGGTGGCGCTGGTGGGGCGCGGCGAAGCGCCCGGCGCGGCGGAGCACCACGACTTCGGGCGTGGGCTGATCCTGCCCGGGGCGATCGACGCGCAAGTGCATTCGCTGAGCCAGAAGAACCAGGAGGACTTCGCCTGGTCGACCAACGCGGCGGCGGCCGGCGGGGTGACGACCATCGTGGACATGCCCTACGACGAGGGGGACCTCGTGTGTTCGGCGGCGGCGGTGCGCCGGAAGGTGGCGCATGCGAGCGGGCTGGCGCGCGTGGATTTCGCGCTCTACGGCACCGTGGATCCGGAGGAGGGACCGGCGCGGATCGCGGAGATGGTCGAGGCTGGGGTCGCCTCGTTCAAGTTCTCCACCTTCGGCACCGATCCGAAGCGGTTTCCACGCATTCCGCCGCAGCTGCTCCACGACTGCTTCGCGGCGATCGCGCCGACGGGGCTCGCGGCTGGTGTGCACAACGAAAATCACGAGGCGGTGGACGCCGCCATGGCGCGCGTCCGGGCGGCCGGGATCACCGATTGGCGGGCGCACGGGCTGTCGCGTCCGCCGTTCACCGAGCTGCTGGCGACGGCGGAGATCTATGAGACCGGGGCGGCGACTGGCTGCCCGTCGCATGTGGTGCACTGCTCGCTGGGGCGCGGATACGAGCTCGCCGCGCGCTATCGGGCGGAGGGGCATGCTGCGACGATCGAGTGCTGCATCCACTACCTCACCCTCGACGAGGAGACCGACGTCGCGCGGCTCGGCGGCAAGGCGAAGATCAACCCGCCGATCCGCCCGCGGGCGGAGGTGGAGCGGCTGTGGCGGCACGTGGCGGCCGGCAACGTCACGCTGGTCTCCACCGACCATGTGTCCTGGTCGGAGGACCGCAAGAGCGATCCGGACATGCTGAAGAACGCCTCGGGCGTGCCAGGGCTGGAGGTGATGGTGCCGCTGTTCG
Source organism: Chthonobacter albigriseus (assembly GCF_013839445.1). Taxonomy (GTDB): domain Bacteria; phylum Pseudomonadota; class Alphaproteobacteria; order Rhizobiales; family Pleomorphomonadaceae; genus Chthonobacter; species Chthonobacter albigriseus. The sequence goes on from NZ_JACDIT010000002.1 coordinate 318,688, forward strand.
TGAAAGGTGCGCTGGAGCGCGGCATTCCGCTCACCTGGGCGGCGCGGCTGATGGCGGAGAACCCGGCCCGGCACTTCCGCATCGATCACGAGAAGGGCGCGCTGACGGTGGGGCGCGACGCGGACATCGTGGTGCTGACGCCGGAGCCGCAGGTCTACGACCCCGCGGCGACCGGGCATTCGGTGGTCGCCTGGTCGCCCTACGCGGGGATCACCCTGCCCTGGCGGGTGGCCGGTACCTGGCTGCGCGGCCGCTTGGCGTTCGACGGGACGACGGTGACAAGCGCGCCGGGAAGCGGACGCTTCGTGCGGCCGCCGCGAACGCTGCCGATTGGCGGGGCCGGGCCATGACCCGCAACCTCTCCGTCCGGCCGGACAGGATCGCCGCCGACATCGAAGCGCTTGCGGAGATCACCGACCCGGACCGGCCTTGGACGCGACGGGCGTTCACGCCGCGGTTCCTCCAAGGGCGCGCCTGGGTGGACCGGGCTTTCCGGGCCGCGGGGCTGGAGACGCGGATCGACGCGGCCGGCAACCTGATCGGCCGGCGCGCGGGACGGCGGGAGGGGCTCGGGACCATCGTTGTCGGCTCGCACACCGACACGGTGCCGGACGGCGGACGGTACGACGGGATAGCAGGAGTCGTGGCGGGGCTGGAGATCGCCCGGGCGCTCGCCGATCGCGGGATCGCACTCGACCACGACCTGGAGGTGATCGACTGCCTGGCCGAGGAGGTGTCGATCTTCGGCGTGTCCTGCATCGGCAGCCGGGCGGCGGCGGGCGTGCTGCCAGCGGCGTGGCTGGAGCGTTCGGCCGAAAGCATCACCCTGGCGGAGGGGATCGCGTCGGTGGGCGGCGACCCGGGCGTGCTGGAGAGCGCGAAGCGGGACGACATCAGCGCCTTCCTGGAGCTCCACATCGAACAGGGGCCGGTGCTGGAGCGCGAGAAGCTGGACGTGGGGATCGTTACGGCGATCGCCGGGATCACGCGGATCGAGGTTGAGGTCGCGGGCCGCGCCGACCACGCCGGAACCACGCCGATGGACGCGCGGGCCGACGCCCTCGTGGCCGCCGCGGGGATCGTGCTCGCGGTTCGCGAGATCGCAATCGACCTCGCCGGCCGAGGCGACGGGCATTTCGCGGCGACGGTGGGCGAGTTTTCCATCGAACCGGGCGCGGCGAACGTGGTGCCGTCGTCGGCACGGCTGCTGATCGATGCGCGGGCCGAGGCGCGGGGGCTGATGGAGACCTTCTTGGAGGCGCTCTCGGCCCGCTGCCGGACGGCGGAGACCCCGGGCATCATCGTGGGGCCGCCGCGGGTGCTGTCGGACAACCCGCCGACGCCATCGGATCCCGCGCTGCTCGACGAAATCACAGCCGCCTGCGACGGGCTCGACGTGCGGCATCGCCGGATGGCTTCCGGCGCGGGACACGACATGGCCTGGTTCGCGCGCATCGCACCGGCGGCGATGGTGTTCGTGCCCTGCCGCGGCGGGCGCAGTCACGCGCCGGACGAGTGGGCGGACAGCGATGCCATCGCGCTCGGCGCCGAAGTGCTTCTCGAGACCATCCTGCGCCTCGACCGGCGCGCTTCCAACGGGGGAACCACATGGGACGCATCCTGAACGAACGGGACGTGGAGGCGGCGGTGCGCGGCGGTTCGGTCTACGCAGCCGGCGGCGGGGGCTGGGCGGACCACGGCCGCATGCTCGGCGAGGCCGCGGTGCGGGTGGGCCGGCCGGAGCTGGTGTCGATCGACGAGCTCGACCCGGACGCGATCGTCGTGACATCGGCCGCGATCGGCGCGCCGGCCGGAACCACCGCCTGGGAGATGCATGGGATCGACTACGTCAAAGCCGCACAGCTCCTGCAGGACGCGCTCGGCAAACGGATCGCCGGCTTCATGGTGGGGCAGAACGGCCGCTCGTCGACCCTGAATGGCTGGCTGCCGTCGGTGGTGCTCGGGGCGAAGGTGGTGGACGCGGTCGGCGACATCCGCGCCCATCCGACCAGCGACATGGGCTCGATCGGTCTCGCCGCCTCGCCGGAGGAGACGATCCAGACCGCCGTGGGCGGCAACCGGTCGGAGAACCGCTACATCGAGCTGGTGGTGCGCGGTGCGACCGCGAAGGTTTCGCCGATCCTGCGCACGGCCTCGGACATGTCGGGCGGGTTCATCGCCAGCTGTCGGTCGCCGGTGAAGGCGTCCTACGTGAAAGCCAACGCCGCACTCGGCGGGATCTCGCTGGCGCTGGCGCTCGGCGAGGCGATCATCGCGGCGGCGGCGCGCGGCGGGTCGGCGGTGATCGACACGATCTGCAAGACGACCGGAGGCTCGATCATCGCGTCGGGGACGATCACGCGGAAGGCGGTGGTCTACACCAAGGAGGCCTTCGACATCGGCACGATCACCATCGGCAGCGGCGCCAAGGCCGCGACGCTGCATGTGATGAACGAGTACATGGCGGTCGACGACGCCGACGGCGCTCGCCTCTCCACCTTCCCCGACGTGATCACCACGCTGGACAAGGACGGCGAGCCGCTGTCCGTCGGCCAGCTCCATGAGGGGATGGAGGTGTTCGTGCTGCAGGTACCGCAGAGCGTGATCCCGCTCGGCGCGGGGGTGACGGATCCGTCCGTCTATCCGCCGGTGGAGAAGGCGCTCGGGATCGATCTCGCCCGCTACGCCCTGCTGCGGACCGCCTGAGGTCCGCCGGACGCCGTTTTCAAGAAGACCAGGACGCGATGCCATGCCCAATCCCCGTTTCCCGATCCCCGGCGGCCCCGCGTTGCGCGCCAAGGGATGGCGCCAGGAGGCCCTATTGCGGCTCCTGGAGAACGTGCTTTCGGTGGGGGAGGACCCGGACAACCTGATCGTCTATGCGGCGCTCGGAAAGGCGGCGCGGAACTGGGCGGCGCACGACCGGATCGTAGAAGCGCTGAAGACGATGGACGAGGACCAGACGCTGGTCATCCAGTCGGGCAAGCCGATCGGCCTTCTGAAGACGCACAAGGACGCGCCGCTCGTCATCATGGCCAACTGCAACATCGTCGGCCAGTGGGCGAAGGCGGAGGTGTTCTACGACCTGCAGGAGAAGGGGCTGATCTGCTGGGGCGGGCTGACGGCCGGCGCCTGGCAGTACATCGGCAGCCAAGGCGTCATCCAGGGCACCTACGAGATCTTCATGCGCATCGCGGAGAAGCGGTTCGGCGGCGACCTTCGCGGCCGCTTCGTGCTCACCGCCGGGCTCGGCGGGATGGGCGGGTCGCAGCCGCTGGCCGGCCGGATGGCGGGCGCGGCGATCCTCTGCGTGGACGTCGATCCGGAGCGGGCGGAGAAGCGCCGGGCGATCGGCTACCTCGACGAGATCGCGCCCGACCTCGACAGCGCCCTCGCCGTGATCGACCGGGCGGCCAAGGCCGGCGAGGCCCGCTCGGTCGGGCTCGTCGGCAATGCGGCGGACGTCTATCCGGAGATCGTGCGGCGGGGGATCGTGCCCGACGTGGTCACGGACCAGACCGCGGCGCACGACCTCGTCTACGGCTACGTGCCGAAGGGCTTCACCCTGGCCGAGGTGCGCGCGCTCCGCGTCACCGATCCGGCGCGGCTGATGGCGGAAAGCCGGGCCTCGATCGTCGACCATGTGCGGGCGATGCTCGCCTTCCAGGCGGCCGGCGCGGAGGTGTTCGACAACGGCAACCTGATCCGCACCCACGCCCGCGACGGCGGCGTCGCCAACGCCTTCGACATCCCGATCTTCACGGAGGCCTATCTCAGGCCGCTGTTCTGCCGGGCGATCGGGCCGTTCCGCTGGATGGCGCTGTCGGGCGATCCCGAGGACATCCGGATCATCGACGACCTTGTGCTGGAGCGCTTCCCCGACAACCGGATCGTTTCCAACTGGATCCGGCTCGCGCGGGAGAACGTGCCCTTCGAGGGGCTGCCGGCGCGGATCGCCTGGCTCGGCCACGGCGCGCGGACGGAGCTGGCGGTCGCCGTCAACGACCTCGTCGCCAAGGGTGCGCTTGCCGGGCCGGTCGCTTTCTCGCGCGATCACCTGGACGCGGGCGCGATGGCGCATCCGAACATCATGACGGAGAACATGTTGGACGGCTCCGACGCAATCGCCGACTGGCCGCTGCTCGACGCCATGGCGCTCTGCGCCTCGATGGCGGACCTCGTCGTGGTGCATTCCGGCGGCGGCGGCTACGCCGGCTTCATGACCAGCGCCGGCGTGACGCTGGTCGCGGACGGCACCGACGCGGCCGACCGGCGGCTCCGGCACGCGCTCACCAACGACACCTCGCTCGGCATCATGCGCTACGCCGACGCCGGCTACGACGAGGCGGTGGACGAAGCGGCCGCGAAGGGGCTGGACTGGTTCGACCTCAGCGGCCGGGCGTGAATGTGCCGGGTCCGTGCGCGGCTGGGGAAACCGGCGCACGGGCCCGGCGTCTTCGCAGATGGGGCTGCGAAGCCTTGGTCGCGGTCAGGCGTGGGCCGCCCGGAGCGCATCGAAGCGGGTGAGCAGCGCCGGCTTCAACGCGCGGGTCTCGTCGCGGGGCACGAAGACCTTGAACATGGCGTGACCGTCGCCGTTCAGGAACCAGACCGAGCAGGAGCGGCGGCCGTGGAACTGCCGGTCTACGATGGCGACGGCAGCGCAGCGGTCGCGGCGGATGTGACCGCCGATCGGGCTGTCGCCGTGGATGTTGAACCAGCCGTGGCCGTGGCTGCCGGAGGGGAGCGGGCCGTTCACCTCCAGCACGATGTCCTCGGTATGGACGATGAGGAGGACTTCCTCCCAGCCCGCGAGGTCGGCCCAGATGCTCTCGAAGCTGTCGGCCGGGAGAAAGGCGACCTCCCCCGGCCCGAGCGCTTCCAGAACGTCGCGCGGGGTGAGGCCGGCGTCCTTGGCGATGGTCTCCACGACGCCATCCGGACGGGCCGCGAGGGCGATCCGCAGGCGCTGGTCCGGCGCTTCGACGGTTGTGGACATGTCGGTGCTCCTGCGCGCGCTCATGCCGCCAGCTCGGTGCGCTTGCCGTCGCGGTCCTCGGTGAGGATCACCTCGAAGCCCTCGAAGTGCGGGCCGCCGAGGTAGATGGCGCGGGTCTCGCCGGCCCGAGCATGGGCGGCGCGGAACTGCTCCGACTTCGTCCAGGCGAGGAACTCCTCGTGGCTCGCCCACACGGTGTGGGAGGCGTAGAGACGGTGATCGTCGTGGAGCGGGCCGCGCAGGAGGTGGAACTCCAGGTAGCCCGGCACCTCGGACAGGCGACGCTCGCGATCGCGCCAGATGGTCTCGAAGATCTCCTCGCTGCCGAGGGCGACGCGGAAGCGGTTCATGGCGATGTACATGGGTCTGGTCCTTACTTGGTTCGGGGGCTGGTCGGGGCGGGTCAGCCGCCGAGGCGGGCGTTGAGGGTGAACATGACGGAGAAGCCGGGCGACGGATCGTCGTTCAGGTACTCCACGTACTGGGTGTCGAAGAGGTTCTTCACGTCGACGCCCAGGGTGACCTCCTCGGTCAGGTCGTAGGAGGCGAACAGGTTGAAGAGGTTGTAGTTGTCGCTTTCCGGGGTGCCGGAGGGCACCCGGGTCTGGCCGGCGACGGCCTCCACCTGCGCGCCCACCGTCAGCCGCTCCTCCAGGAAGCGGAAGCCGAGGGTGCCGACCACGCGGTCCGCCGGGATGGAGCCGAGCGCCTCGCCGGTGATGTCGTTCTCGCCGCGGATGCGGGCGGCGGAGAGGCCGACGAAGGCGAAGCCCTGGTCGTAGGTCGCTTCCAGTTCGAGGCCTTCGATCGTCGCCTGCGAGACGTTCTGGTACTGGTAGGTCATCACGCCGCCGGAGAAGCCGATGCGGCCATCGATGAAGTCGTCCACCTCGTTGTGGAACCAGCCGGCCTTCAGGCGCAGGGCGTCGCCTTCCATGAAGAGGTCGTCGCGGCTGTAGTTGAGGCCGAATTCCACGTTGTGCGCCGTCTCCGGCTGCAGGTTCGGGTTCGGCAGGAAGTCGAAGCCGGGGTGCGGGCCCGAGACGAGCGTCTCGGTGATCGACGGCGCGCGGTAGCCCTCCGCGTAGGAGCCGTAGAGTTCCAGGCCGCGGGCGAACGTCGCCTCGAAAGGCGTCAGGCCGACGGCGATCTTCGGCGAGAAGCGGGTGCCGTCGCCCTCCACCGGGTCGCCGTTGGTGTCCTCGCCGGCGAAGTCATAGCCGTCGAAGCGGAGCGCGGCGGTGACGGTTAGCCAGTCCGAATACGCCAATTCGTCCTGGATGTAGGCGCCGTAGACCGTGCGCTCGCCGGAGGGCGTAGAGACCGCGCCGGTGCCTCCGGGCACGTCCGCCGTGTCGACGTCGTCGGAGAAGGCGTCGACGCCGACGGTGACGGCATGGCTGAGCGGGCCGGTATCGAAGCGGGCCGTGTTCGCCGCGTCGAAGCCGAGCGTGCCGATGTCGAAGGTCCGGTCGCGGCCGGCGTTGGCGCCGAAGACGTAGGTCTCGGTCTTGTCGGTGCCGGTCCAGTAGGCGGACACGTCGAAGTCCAGCCAGGCGAGATCCGGGTTCTCGTAGCTCCACTTGGCCGTCGCGGTCTGGCCGAACACCTCCGTGTCGTAGGCTGAGGTGGCCGAGGCGACCCGGGTGTAGTCGGTCAAGTCGGCGAGATAGGACGCGGTGATGCGGTTGAAGTCGTTCGCCTGGATCTCGGCCTTGAGGAGGCCGGTGATGTCGTCGGCATCCGAGCCGGTGATCGGGTCGCCGCTGCCGTCGCGGCGGGTGTCGTTGCCGCGATAGGCGAGCGCGCCCAGGACGGCAAAGCTGTCGGTGATGCGGTAGGCCGCCCGCGCGCCGGCCTTGCGGCCGTCGCCGTTGGTCTCGTAGGCGCCAAGCGTCTCCACGGCCCAGGTCTCACCTTCCCCCAGAAGGTCGGACGGCGAGATGGTGTCGAAAGAGACCACGCCGCCGATGGCACCCGAACCGTAGAGGTTGGCGATGGGTCCGCGCACCACGGTCGCCTTGCCGATCAGGAAGGGATCGGGGAGGAAGACGCCCGTGGTGCCGTGGCCGTTCTGGCTGAAATTCTGGCGGGCGCCATCCACGGTGACGGCCACGCGGCCGGAGTCCTGCAGGCCGCGGACGTTGACGACGGTGCTCTGGTCCGTGCCGTCCGAGGCGACGGCGACGCCGGGGACGGTCGCCAGCAGATCGGTGGCACGGCGGGCGCCGGCGTTGGAGGGCTGGCCCGGGGTCACCACGCTGACACCGGCCAGCGCGTCGATCGGCGCGCCCTCGGTGCGGCTCGCCGAGAGCGTAATCGTGTCGAGGGTGATCTCGCCGCCCGGCTGCAGACAGGGCTGACCTTCAGGACAATCCACCGCCGGCGTCGCTTCCGGTTGGACGACGGCGTCCTGCGCGAAGCCGTCGGCCGGGCGGGCGATCAGCGCGGTGGAGAGGAGCAGCAGGAGCTTCAGAGAACGCGTTCCGTTGGACATGGGGCCCCCGTTCCCGCGGCCGACAGGGCGTGCGCGGGCGGCGGCGCGCTTTCGCGCACCAGATTGATCGGATTGGCAAAACCGGAGCGGCGGGAGGCGCCGTTCCGTCGGCTGACCCTTGCGCTGATATTTAATCCTGAGTATCATAGTCAAGTTATTTGTTGCGAATGGCTCGCAACTTTAGAGCGGTTCCAAACTGACGACGCGTCGGGCGCCCCTGCCCTTCGCGACCGCCGATCGCTTGCCTGGAGAAACCCGATGACCCTGCCTTCCCGCCCCCCGGCTGCGCGGACCAACGTGCGCTTCTGCGCCGCGTTCGCGGCCTGGATGAGCTTCGCGGCGCTCGCCCATGCCGCCGAACCCGCCACGCGGATCGTCTCCGTGGGCGGGTCGGTGACGGAGATCCTCTACGCGCTCGGGGCGGCGGACCGGATCGCAGCGGTGGACACGACCAGCACCTACCCGGCCGACGCCGCCGCCAAGCCGGACGTCGGCTACATGCGTGCGCTGTCGGCTGAAGGCGTGCTCTCGGTGGCGCCGGATCTCATCCTGGCGCAGCAGGGCGCCGGCCCGCCGGACGCGCTGGCGGTGCTGCAGGCGAGCGGGATCGCCTATGTCGCCGTGCCGGACGAGCCGAGCCCGACCGGCGTCGCGGCCAAGATCAAGGCTGTGGGCGAAGCGGTAGGCGCTCGGCCGGCGGCCGATGTGCTGGCTGCGGACGTGGTCGCGGCGTTCGACGGACTAGCCGAGGAAACGCGAACGATTCCAGAGCGCAAGCGGGTTCTCTTCGTGTTGTCGCTGGCCAACGGCCGGATCACGGCGGCGGGGCGCGATACTTCCGCGGCAGCGATGATCGCGCTTGCCGGCGGCATCAACGCCGCGGACGGGTTTACCGGATTCAAGCCGATGGTGGACGAGGCGGTGATCGCGGCGGCGCCAGACGTGGTGCTGGTCATGCCGCGGGGCGAGCACGCGACGACGGCCGACGCGGTGTTCGCCCTGCCCGCCTTCCAGTCCACGCCGGCCGCCGCGAACAGGGCGCTTCTCTCGATGGATGGGCTTGCCCTGCTGGGCTTCGGCCCGCGGGCGCCGGCCGCCGCGCGCGATCTCGCCGCCGCGCTCTATCCCGGCCGGATCAGCCCGGCGACCGCGCCATGACGGTGGCAGCGATGAGTTCGCGGACCCGGCCGGCCGGCGACCGGTCGCGACGGGCCGCCGCGGTCACGGCGGCGTCCGCGGCTTTGGCGGTCGCAGCGGCGGTGCTGTCGCTCGCGATCGGGCCGACGGGCGTCGATCTCGGCCATCTCGCCGCGTATCTCGGCGGGGAGCCGATCGCCGAGCGCGACCGGATCATCCTGGAGGCGGTCCGGCTGCCGCGGATGGCACTGGGTGCACTCGTCGGGGCCGGGCTGGCGGTCTCCGGAGCGATGATGCAGGGGCTTTTCCGCAACCCGCTCGCCGATCCCGGCCTGGTCGGCGTGTCGTCCGGCGCGGCGACGGCGGCGGTGGCGGCGATCGTGCTCGGCGGCGGGGTGCTGGCGCCGATCGCCGGGCTGCTCGGCAGCCACTTCCTGCCGCTGGCGGCCTTCGTGGGCGGGCTGGCGAACACCGTGCTCCTCTACGTGATGGCAACCCGCGGCGGGCGGACGTCGACGACCACGCTGATTCTCGCCGGCATCGCGGTGGGGTCGCTGGCCGGCGCGCTGACCGGGCTGTTCATTTTCGGCGCGGACGATGCGGCGCTCCGCGACATCACCTTCTGGAGCCTCGGGTCGCTGGGTGGTGCGACGGCGGTGAAGGTGCTGGCGGTGCTGCCCTTTGTGGCGGCGGCGCTGGCGACAATCCCGTTCGTTGCGCGCGGGCTCGACGGGCTGGCCCTCGGCGAGGCGGAGGCGATGCACCTCGGCGTTTCGGTGGAACGGCTGAAGCGCGTCGTGATCCTGGCCGTTGCAGCGTCCAGCGGAGCGACCGTGGCCGTCACCGGCGCCATCGGCTTCGTCGGGATCGTGGTGCCGCATCTCCTCCGGCTGGCGATCGGCCCCGGCCACCGCTTCCTGCTGCCGGCTTCGGCCTTCGGCGGCGCGGCGCTGCTGCTCCTGGCGGACACGGTCTGCCGGGTGGTGGTCGCGCCGGCCGAACTGCCGATCGGGATCGTGACGGCGCTGATCGGCGCGCCGGTGTTTCTGGCCATCCTGCTCAACCGGCCGACGGAGGACGCGGGATGATCGAGGCGCACGACCTCTCCTACCGGCGTGGCGCGCAGCGGGTGATCGACGGCGTATCCGCGGCGGTGGAAGCCGGACGGGTGACGGTGGCGATCGGCCCGAACGGGGCGGGCAAGTCCACGCTCCTGAAACTGCTCAGCGGCGAAATCCGGGCCGACAGCGGGGCGATCCGGTTCGGCGACCGGACGCTCGGCACGCTGTCGCCGGCCGATCTGGCGCGGCGGAGGGCGGTGCTGCCGCAGAAGGCGGCGCTGGCGTTTCCGTTCACCGTGCACGAGATTGTCCGGCTCGGAGCAGTGGCCGGCGGCAGCCGCGACCCGGACCGGATCGCGGCCGACATGCTGGAGGCGGTCGGTCTCGGCGGCTTCGGGGGCCGGCTCATCATGCATCTCTCCGGCGGCGAGCAGCAGCGTGTGCAGTTCGCCCGCGCGCTGGCGCAGGTGCCCGTTCCGGCGGACCGCGGCGAGCCGCGCGCGCTGTTCCTCGACGAGCCGACATCGAGCCTGGACCTGAAACACCAGATCGGGCTCCTCACCGTCGCCCGCGACTTCGCCCGACGCGGCGGCGCGGTGTTCATCGTGCTGCACGACCTGAACCTAGCCGCAGAGTTCGCCGACGAGTTGTTGCTCCTGGAGGGCGGGCGGCTGTTCGCCTCGGGTCCGCCCACCGCCGCGCTGTTCGAGCGGGTGACGCGGGAGGTCTACGGGCTGGCGGGCGCCGCCTGCCGGCTGCCGGCGGCGGGCATCCCGTTCGTGCTGCCGCAGGCGCGGACGACCGGCTAGGCCGGTTCAGAACAGGAGATCGCGCGTCATCTCCGGCACGTGGCCGAGGCGGCTCAGGGCCGCCTTCAGGTCGGCGCGGACATCGCGGGGAATGCGGGCGATCTCCACCGCGTTAGACAAGCGCCGGCCGGCCTTGAGGTCGGCGAGCTGCTGGTCCAGGACCAAGCGCTGCAGGAGATCGTAGGCGGAAGCCATGTGCGCGAGATCGGCATCCTGGCCGACGGCTCGCTCGCGCAGGCCCTGAAGCCGGTCTCGCGTGGCGCGGCGCACTACGCCATGGCGGATGGAGAGCACGCGCGCGGCGGTGACGATCGGCAGGAAGCCGCCGCGTTTCAGGTCCAGGCGGCCGTCTTCCAGGCGGAAGCCGCCGAAAAGCTGGATCGGCGGCCGCCAGTTGTCGAGGTCGGCGGCGAGCAGCTTGAGGAACGGCAGGGAGGAAGCGCCCGTCGCGTAAGCGTGGTCGAGGACGTCGAGCGCCAGCGCGCCGTCGCCGTGGACGGCGCGAAGGTCGAAGAAGATGTCGACGGCGAGAAGGTCCTCGGCACCGGATCGGCGAACCCAGCCGTCGATGCGCTGGCGCCAGGTGTCGACGCTGCCGCGCCACGGGGCGTTCTTCACCATCACCCCGCCCTTGCAGAGCGGCAGGCCGGCAATGTCCAGGATGGCGGCGAGCCGCTCACCGAAGGCGGCGAACCAGCGGTCCTCCGGTCCGTCCGGCGCGCCATGCTCGAAGATGACGGCGTTGTCCTGGTCGGCCGCGAGCAGGCTGTCGCCGCGTCCGCCCGAGCCGAGCACGAGCAGCGCGAAGCGGCAAGGCGGCGGCCCCTCGCCGGCCTGAACCAACTCCGCCTCGGTCAGCATGGCGGCGCGCCGCGTGAGCGCGCCGACCTCGCGGGAGACGACGGCGACGGTGTCGGCGATCGGGACGTCCTCGGCGAGGAGGCTTTGCGCCAACTCCGGCAGCCGGGCGAAGGCGAGCGCGAGGGCCGGCGCGTCGGCGGCGACGTCGATCGCGTCGCCGAGGGCGATGGCCATGCCGGCCCGCAGGCGCAAGAGGTCGCGTGCGGAGACGGCGCCGACGAGACGCCCGGCCTCGTCCGTCGCGCCGAGGTGGCGGATTCCGAGCCGGTTCATGCGACCCATGGCGCGGTAGACGAAAGCCTCCGCCGGCACGGTGGCGATCGGCTTGGACATCACAGTTTGGAGGGGCGCCTGAAGGGCTGCCGCACCGCCGTCCGCGAGCGCGCGCATGACATCGCGCTCGGTGACGATGCCTGCTTCCGCCGCCAGCCTCGGACCGTCGGGGCCGGGCGGCAGGACGAAGAGCGAACTGACCTTCGCCGCCACCATCCGGCGAAGGGCGATCTCCAGGGTCTCGTCCGGCGTGGCGGTCTTCAGGTCCGTCGCCATCAGCTCACGGACCCGGTGGCGATAAGGGTAGCTGTCGAGGCGGGCGAGCGAGCGTTCGGCATCCTGCACCGCGCCGTCGGCCACCTCCCACCCCGCGCGGTGCTGGGCCTCCATGGCGTCCGTCAGCCGGCGGCAGGCTGCCTCGGCCTCGGCGATGGTCCGGATGCCACGCTCGCGCAGGCGGGGAACGAGGGCGAGGAAGATCTCGGCGGTCGCCTGGGCATCGCCGAGTGCGGTGTGCCGGCCGGCGATCTCCAGACCGAGCCAGCTGGCGAGGAGTTCCAGAGAGACGTCCGGCAGGTCGGGGTTGGCGATGCGCGCGAGCAGTCGCGTGTCGAGTGTGCGCGGCTTGCGCCAGGGGCGACTGGCGCGCTCCGATTCGCGCTTGAGGATGGCGAGGTCGAAGCCGATGGAGTGGCCGACGACCAGCGCGTCACCGATCCAGGCTTCGAGCCGTTCGGCCACCGGGGCGAACCGCGGCGCGCCGGCGACATCACCGTCCCCGATGCCGTGGATGCGGGTGGCGGAGGCGGGAATCGGTTCGCCGGGATCGACAAGGGTCTGGAACGTGTCCGACGCGGCGAGCCGACCGGCGCGGACGCGGACGGCGCCGATCTGGACGAGCCGCGCGCGCGCGGTGTCGAGCCCCGTGGTTTCCGTATCGAGGACCACGGCGTCGACCGCAATCAGCGGCGTTCCCCCCGGCTGCATCGGCGATCCTCCTGTCGCTGATCTCCCCTGTTGCAGGATGGGCCGGCGTAGCCCGCCGGGCCATGGCCTGGATCAAGCCACGGGCGTGTCGGCAGCGGTCAGAGCTGCGGCGAACTGCTGGGCGTCCAGCCGCTCCAGCAGAGTCTCGTGTGCGCGGCAGAGGTTGATTCGCAGGGTGCTGAGCAGCAGCGGACCGTCGTGGCGGGTCAACTCGGGGTGCATCGGCAGGCGCTTGAAGAACTGGGTGTGGCCGTCGAGCGCGATGTCCTTCACGGCCTTCGGCGGGGCGACGAGCGTGCGGTTGAGGCGCTCGGTGACGAAGACCGCCGCCTCCTGCCAGAAGCCTTCGTCGAAACCGCGCGGCAAGGGGTGCGCGGCGACGACGTTGCGGGCGGCCTCAGCGACGACCGGCACGACGACGTTCGCGTCGAGGCCGGCGCCACGCAGCGTCACGGCCGCCATCTCGCCGACGAAAGCCAGCCCGAGCGGGTAGTTGCGCCATGTCGAGGCCTCGATCGCCTCCTTGAAGGCCGCCTCCTTGAAGAGCTTCTGCCAGAGCACGCCAGAGCGGGCGCGAGAGTATTCCCAGGTGCTCTTCTGGACCAGGAAGGCCGTCTGTTCGGCCAGAAAATCCTGCAGCGCACCCGAATCGGCGATGCGCGGCGGGCGGCGGAAGATATCGAACAAACCCACGGGATGGTCCCTCCCCTCGACCGCGGCAGGTTGCTCCTGCCTGTCGCTCTAAGGTGAGGCATGGGAACGCGGACCGCAACGGGGGTCTGCCGATGGGTATAACATACGACTAAAAGCTATCTCCGTGTGTACTATCCTGTGAACACAACCTCTTTGACGAAGGTCTAAGCAGAAACGCTTAACCCAAAATGCTAATCGTTTTAGGGCCGTGTACCTGGAGGAGGGAGCACGGCCCGGCACGTCACGCCGACCACTCCGTCAGGGGGAGATACGATGGCAAATGGCAACCAGGAGGAATGGTGGGCCAGTACGCGAGGGCTGATGATCACGGCTCTCGTCATCTGGTTCATTTTCAGTTTCGGCATCCACTTCTTCGCCACGGCGCTGAACGGGATCGTCGTCTTCGGCTTCCCGCTCGGCTTCTACATGGCCGCGCAGGGGTCTCTGATCATCTTCGTGATCCTCTTGTTCTGGTTCGCAGGAGCCCAGGACAAGATCGACCGCGAACACGGCTTCGCCGAAGAAGGCTGAGGGGGAGACCATGGCAGCCCAAACCGGTGATGCATTCACCTCCAATCTGAGCCGCATCTACGCCACCTACACCGGCGGGTTCGCGGCCTTCGTGCTCCTCATCGCGGTGCTGGAGCAGATGGGAGTCCCCGACCATATCCTCGGGTACCTCTTCGTGTTCTTCACGATCGCCGTCTACGCGATGATCGGCGTCCTCTCCCGCACCATGCAGGTGTCGGAGTACTATGTGGCGGGCCGCAAGGTGCCGGCCTTCTACAACGGCATGGCGACGGGTGCCGACTGGATGTCCGCGGCCTCGTTCATCGGCATGGCCGGCACGCTCTACGCGCTCGGATACGACGGTCTCGCCTACATCCTGGGCTGGACCGGCGGCTACGTGCTCGTGGCGGTGCTGGTGGCGCCCTACCTGCGCAAGTTCGGCGCCTACACGGTGCCCGACTTCCTCTACGCCCGCTACGGCGGCAAGCTGGCCTCGATCTGCGGCATCGTCGTGCTGATGAGCTGCTCGTTCACCTACGTTGTGGCCCAGATCGTCGGCACCGGCCTGATCGCCAGCCGGTTCATCGGCATGGACTTCGAGATCGCGGTGTACGTGGGTCTCATCGGCATCCTGGTCTGCTCGCTGCTGGGCGGCATGCGGGCGGTGACCTGGACGCAGGTGGCCCAGTATATCGTGCTGATCGTCGCCTACCTGATCCCGGTGGTGGTGCTCTCGGCCCAGAAGTACGGCGTGCCGCTGCCGCAGATCATGTACGGCAACGTGCTGCAGGAGATCACGGCCCGCGAGCAGGAGATGGTCGCGCAGGGCCTGGTAGCGGCGGAGGCGCTGAAGCCTCACACCCAACCGTTCGCCAACCTGGATCCGCTGAACTACTTCGGCCTGATCCTCTGCCTGATGGTGGGCACGGCTTCGCTGCCGCACGTGCTGATGCGCTACTTCACCACGCCGAGCGTGCGTGACGCGCGCAAGTCCGTGGCGTGGTCGCTGCTGTTCATCTTTATCCTCTACTTCACGGCGCCGGCCTACGCCGCCTTCGCGAAGCTGGAGATCTACACAACCGTGATCGGCGCCCAGGTTGCCGATCTGGCCGCCAACACCGACCTCGCCTGGCTGTTCAAGTGGGGTTCGATCGGTCTCGTCAAGATCTGCGGCGTGGACGCCGCAAGCGCACAGGCGGTGATCGACGCCTGCGCCAAGGTGGCCGACCATCCCGGCATCGTCCGGCTGGCCGACTTCCGGATCGACAACGACGCCATCGTGATCTCCACCCCGGAGATCGCGGGCCTGCCCTATGTCATCGCCGGCCTCGTCGCCGCCGGTGGCCTTGCGGCAGCACTCTCGACCGCCGACGGCCTGCTTCTGGCGATCGCCAACGCGCTCAGCCACGACATCTACTACAAGATGATCGACCCGAACGCGCCGACCGCCCGCCGCCTGATCATCGCCCGCGTCCTGCTGGTCATCGTGGCGGTGTTCGCAGCCTATGTCGCCTCGTTCCGCCCCGCGGACATCGTGGCGATGGTGGCCTGGGCGTTCAGCCTGGCCGCCGCCGGCCTGTTCCCCGCCCTCGTGCTCGGCATCTGGTCCAAGCGGACCAACAGCGCCGGCGCGATCGCGGGCATGATCGTGGGCTTCGGCCTGACCCTCTACTACCTCGTGGGCACCCGCTACTACGCGATGGGCTTCTACGAGATGTGGTCGGGTCTTTCCGGGGCATCGGAAGCGGCGATCACCAAGTACAACGACCTGAAGGCCGCATGGGAAGCCGCCGCGCCGGAAGCCAAGGAGGCAGCCTGGAAGGCGTTCGACACGCACGCCCAGACCGTCGCCAACTGGTTCGGCGTGCGCAACATCTCCGCGGCGCTGTTCGGCATGCCGATCGGCTTCATCGTGATGATGGTGGTCAGCCGCCTCACTCCGGCACCGTCCAAGGAACTGCAGGATCTCATCGACGAGATCCGGCGTCCGAGCGGCGGCGTCGTAATGAAGGAAAAGTCGGCCTGACGATGGCCTGACGACCAGGGCGGCGGGGTCCCTCGATCCCGCCGCCTTTCTTGCGCCCCGCATCGGGCCTGTGACACCGTTTGGACAAGCTGGGCTGGAGAGGTTGATGCCGGAGAGCAATCCGTTCTGGGACACCTGGTATTTCCACGTTCCGAACTACCTCCTGGCGCTGGCGATGTATCTGATGATGGGCCGGCTGCTGCTGACGCCCATCGTGCCGCCGGAGTCGCAGAACTACATCTGGCGGTCCTTCGTGCGCCTCACCGATCCGGTGCTCAGGCTGGTCGCCGTGATCACCCCCGGCGCGACGCCGCCGATCGTGATCCTGGTGTTCGGCTTTCTGTGGATCTTCATCGCCCGCATCGCGCTGTTCGTCGGCCTCGCCGCCGCCGGGCTGGCGCCGACGGCCGGCTGAGGGGGCGGCCCAATGTCCAACCAGTCCTTCTATGCAGCTCTGCTCGGCTTCGCGATCGTCAACGGCATCTTCTCGCCGGCGACCGCGATGACCTTTCTGCTCCATCCGATCTGGTATCCGCCGATCGCGCCCTTTTCGCTGCCGATCGTGTTCATGTTTGCCTCGCTGATCGTGTCAACCGCAACGATCATGATCGCCGGCGTGCCCGCCGCGATCTACGAGCATGTCAGCGGGCGACGCGTCGACAATCCCGTGTCGGCGTGGATCTGGCTGGCCGGCACCGCCGTCCTGTCGCTGCCGGCGGTGACCCGGGCGCTCGGACTTCTCTAAAAATTGACCCGACTTCTTCACGGATTCAGGTGAACGTAACGGCGCCGGGCTACGTTAGAGCTCTGCGGCAGCCGGGGGGCGGCCGTGCCCTCGCCGGAACTGCCTTTCCGGCACTGTACGGGGAGAGCCGAGACGATGAATCCGATCCGTCAGATGGCCTTCGAGAGCGTCGCCCGGGGAACGGGTTTCGCCGGACTTGCGATCGTGTGCATCCTGGTGGGGTTGTGCTGGAATCCGCCGCTGGCGGCCAAGACCGGCGGCATTCTCTGCCTGATGACGACGCTGACGCTGGCCGCCAAGGGATACACCGCGGCTTCGCGCGATCATCGGCTGACCGAGGCCTGGCTGCTCCTGGCGGAGGGCGAGCGCCCGCCGGCCGCCGTCGCCCAGCGGATCACCGCGTCGGCGCTGCAGGAGGCCTACTATTCCTTCGCGGTCAAGGGAGCGGCGATCAGCATCGCCATGTTCGGCCTGGCGGTGGTGTTCGCAGCGGCTATCCCGCCGGAGATGCTGCAGCTGAAGGGCCACAGGGTGGCCGCGCCGATCAGCGCCCACCACAGCAACGGATCGCCCGACCACTTCCGCTCGATCGCGTATGTCCGGGCCTTCAACGGCTAAGGCTCGCCGCGGTCAACCTTCCACGACGGGATAGCTCGAGCTGAAGATCTCGCCGACCGGCGGATGCCGGAAGGTGCGATCGGGGTAGCGGGCGACGAGGCCGTCGAACTGGGCCTGGGCGCGCGCCGTATCCGCCTTCTCGTCGACGCCGGGGATGATCCGGTTTTCCATCACGAAGCGGCCGTCGATGACGACGGTGGAAACATCGCGGCCCGAGGCGGCGATCAGCAGCGTCTGGATGGGGTCGATGACCTGGCCGATCGCCGGGCTTTTCAGGTCCACCACGATCAGGTCGGCGCGGCATCCCGGCGCGAGGCGGCCGAGGTCCGGACGATGGAGCGCGTCGGCGCCGCCAAGGGTGGCGGCGTCGAAGTAGTCCTCCGCGCGGCAGGCGGTGTCGTCGCTCTCCACGAAGCGGTTGACGAGCAGGCCGACCTGCATGTTGAGGATCATGTCGGGCGGCGCGGTGTCGGTGCCCATGCCGACCTTGAGGCCGCGCGCGCGGTAGCGGCGGAAGCTGTCGAGCCCGTCGCCGAAGCGGGCGGACACCAGCGGACAATGGACGATAGCGCTGCCGGCTTCGGCGATGATGTCGAGGTCGCGGCCGGGCTCGTCCATGTTGCGCGAGGGGCTGACGAAGGTGCCATGCGGCAGCAGCGTCCGATCGTCGAGGAAGCCGAGGCGGTCCAGCCACTCGATCGAGGTGCAGCCGTGCAGGCGGCGGACGGTGTCGCGCTCGAAACGGCTCTGGGCGCAGTGGAGGCGGACCGGCACGCCGAGCTCCCGTCCGGCGGCGGCCGTGCGGGTCAGCAGCGCCTCGGTGCAGAACTCGATGCGGTCCGGTGCCAGCATGGTGCGGACGAGGCCGCCCGCCCTGCCCTCGACGTCGCGGCAGAAGCGGATCGCCTCGTCGAGGCCTGCGAGCCCGCGCGGCTCGTCGAAGTGGAGGACGATCGACCCGTCGCCAGCCACCAGCGAAGTGCCGGTGCGGTAGTTGGGGCCGAGGTAGACGCGAAGGCCCAGCCGCTCGGCGGCGTCCGCGGCGGCGGCGAACTCGTCGTAGGTTTCCGCCCAGGCCCGGTAGAAGGGCGAGGCGATGGGGAGTGCGGTGGTGACGCCGTTTCGGATCAGGCGGCAGAAGGCATAGTGCTTCTGGAAGGCCAGTTCCTCGGGCGTGTACATCTCATAGGGACCGGCCTCGAAGTAGTCGACGGGCCAGACCCGGCCGGTGCGCCATTCCGGATGGTTGTCGAAGGAGAGGATGGTGGTGTCGAGGTCGGAGAGGGCGTCGAGGTCGACGAAGCCGGGGGCGATCAGCGCGAAGCCGTAGTCGATCCGGCGAGCGACCTCGCCGGAAAAGCCGTGGCCGACGAACAGGATCGCGCCGTCCTCGAACACCACTTCGCCCCGGCGATAGAGCTTGTGGCCGCCGTCCCTGAAACCGACCACCCATTCGGCGGTGACGAGAACCCGTTCTCCGGCCATGGCGTCTCCTTCAGGCGATCCGGCCGGAGCCGTAGGGCGGTACCCATCGCATCATGCCGACGTCCTGGGCGAGCGCCCGGTCCAGCATCGCCTGATAGTAGGGCTTCAGGCGCTCCGCGTGCGCGTGGATCTTGTCGAAGGTTTCGGCGTGTTCGGCCATCGCCGCGCGGATCTCCGCCTTCAGCGCCGCCTCGTCGACGGTGGTGAGCTTGCCGTCGCGCATCACGATACGACCGGCGACCATGGTCATGACGACGGAGGAACCGTTCTCGCAGAATACCAGCTGGCGCTTCAGGTCGTTGAGCGGCGTGAAGGCGATGGTGTCGAGGTCGACGAGGATCAGGTCGGCGTCGTAGCCCGGTGCGATACAGCCGATGCGATCCTGAAGGCGCATGGAGCGGGCACCGCCGAGGATCACCGCGTCGAGGATCTCGTCCTCGCGGGGCCAGCGACGCCAGTCGGGATCGGCGACCTTCTGGACGAGGCCGACCTGCTTGGCGGCGGACCACACGTTGGCGCTGTCGTCCACCGCCGCCTCGTCGGTGCCGATGGCGATGGGGATGCCGGCGTCGCGGAGCGCGCGGAACGGCATGACGCCGGAGCCGACCTTCAGGTTGGAGATCGGATTGTGCGCCACCGAGCAGCCGGAGGCGGCCATGCGCGCGATGTCGTCGCCGTCGACCCAGATGGAGTGGATCACCATCTTGCGCTCGTCCAGACAGCCGAGGTCGTCGACGTAGGCGACCAGCGACTTGCCGTAGAGCTCCTGGCCGAGCACGCGCTGCAGGCGGGTCTCCAGGATGTGGATGTTGAAGGCGAGGTCGTGCTCGGCGGAGAGCGCGGTGAGGTCCTTCAGGTACTGCGGCGTGACGCGCTGCGGCGCCGAGCAGGACACGGAGCAGCGCAGGCGCCCGTCCTCGGCCTCGTGCCAGCGGCCGATGAACCACTTGCAGAGCTCGATCAGCTCCTCGCCAGACTGGATCGGCGCGCGGCGCATGCGCTCGCGCTCCTCCTCCGGAAGCAGGTCCTTCAGGAACGGAAACTTCTCGTATTCCACCACGTTCGGCTGGTCGATCGCCACGGTGGCGCGGATGCCGCTGTCGCGGTAGGCGCCCATGATGGCGTCGATCGTCTCCGGATAGGGCGTCGGGTTGAAGAAGGCGTCGTCGTGGACAGAGGTGATGCCGAGCTTCAGCATCTCCATCGCGCCCAGCATGGAGCGGAGGTAGTAGAGCCGCGCGCTCGCCGGGGTGTCGCCGATCGGCGGCACCTCATAGAGCATGAAGAGCTCCAGCGGCATGTCCACCATCGCGCCCTTCAGGAGATTGGCGGGCGAGTGGAGGTGGGCGTTGACCAGGCCCGGCATGACGAGCTTGCCCGTGCCGTCGATCACCTCGGCATCCGGCGGCGCAGGGAGGTCCGGCCCGACCGCCGCGATGGTGCGGCCCGTGACAAGGACGTCGGCGCGGGGCCATTCCGTGCGGTCGGCGTCGAAGGTGAGCACGCGGGCGTTGCGGATCAGGATCGACATGGACAGGCTTCTTCTGCTCGGGCGACGGGCATGCGGTGGTCAGCTCCCCATCGAGGCGCGAACGCGCGGGTCGAGCGCGTCGCGGATGCCGTCGCCGACGAGGCTGCAGGCGACGACGAGGAGCGTGAGGAAGAGGCCGGGAATGGCCGAGACGTGCGGGGCGACGAAGACGACGGTGCGTCCCTCGGCGACCATGATGCCCCACTCGGCGCCGGGCGGCTGGACGCCGAGGCCGAGGAAGCTGAGGCCGGCGGCGGTGATGACGATGCTGCCGACGATGGTCGTGGAGTAGACGATCGCGGCGGACGCCACATTGGGCAGCAGCTCGGCGAAGAGGATGGCCGGGGTCGACGTGCCAGCCGCCCGCAGCGCCTCGACGTAGGGCATCGACTTCTGCTCCACGGTCGCCTGGTAGACGACGCGGACGTTGTAGGGCAGGAGCACGATGACCAGCGAGATCATCATGTTCTCCACGCCCGGGCCGAGGAAGGCCGCCACCATGATGGCGAGCAGCGCCATCGGGAAGGCGAAGAGCACGTCCATCACGCGCAGGATCGCGGCGCCGAGGCTGTCGTACCAGGCGGCGATCATGCCGATGGGGATGGAGATCGCGGCGCCGACCGCCACCGGGATGATGCCCGCCGCGAGCGTCAGCCGGGCGCCCCAGATCAGACGGGAGAGGATGTCTCGGCCCTGGTGGTCGAGGCCGAGGAGGTGGCCCTCGGTGCCGGGCGGCATCAGGCGGAACATCGGCGTGGCCTCGTCCGGCCCGAAGGGGGCCAGCCACGGCGCGAAGATCGCCGCGAAGCAGATCACGGCCAGAAGGAAGAGGCCCGTTGCGCAGGCGCGGTCGGAAAGCAGCACGCGCAGCGTCGGCGAGCGCAGCCAGCGGCGGCGCGGGGGCGTGGCGACGGCGGTCATGCGCTCCTCCGCGGGTCAAGCGCCTTGGCGAGCACATCCGAGATGAGGTTGCCGATGACGAAAACGGCGGCGATGGCGAGCACGCTACCCTGCACCACCGGGAAGTCGCGCTGGATGATCGCCTGATAGAGCTGCAGGCCGATGCCCGGCCAGTTGAAGACGATCTCGGAGAAGACCGCGTTGCCGAAGATGTAGCCGATCTGCAGGCCGGAGATGCCGACGTAGGTCGGCAGCACGTTGCGCACCGCCTCCAGGTAAACCACGCGCCGTTCCGACAGACCGCGTGCCCGGGCGGCGAGGATGTAGGGCTGGGTCATCACGTCGATCATCCGCCCGCGGGTGACGCGGGTGACGATCGCCAGCGACGAGACCGCCGTGGTGATCGCCGGCAGAACGAGGTGATGCAGCACGTCGGGCCAGCCGCCGGGGTTCGCCATGTCGTACATGCCGGAGATCGGGAACATCCGGAGCTGCAGGCCGAAGACGTAGAGCAGCACGATGCCGAGCCAGAAGGGCGGCATGGACGCGCAGAACAGCGTGAAGAGGACGACGACCCGGTCGCGCTTGGAGCGATGGTGGCCGCCGGCGATCGCAGCAAGGCCGAGACCGAAGGCGAGCACGAGGAAGAGGCTCGCGGCCATCAGAAGCAGCGAAGCGCCGATCTTGTCGAGGATCACCGTCGTGACGGGCACGCCGAGCGCGATGGAACGGCCGAAGTCGCCGCTGAGCACGTTGCCAAGCCAGATCCCGTACTGGATGAGGATGGGCCGGTTCAGCCCCAGTTCCTCGCGCAGCGCCTGCACGTTCTCCTCGGTGGCGCTGTAGCCGAGGATGAACCGCGCCACGTCACCCGGCACGAGTTGGAGCGCGACGAAGACAACGAAGGACACCCCGAGAAGAACCGGGATGGCGCCGAGCAGGCGTTTGGCGATCAGCATGAGCATGTCGGGGTCCGAGCCTCTCAATCCGGACCGGACGGGGCCCTTCGACAGGGCTCCGGCCGGCGGCTTGTCGGTGGCGTCGGGAGGGGGCGCCCCGGGGGAGCGCGCCCCGCCCCCCCCCCGGGGGCCGTTGGCGGGCACCCCCGGTCGATCACTCCCTGTTGACGCCGGGGGAGTCGGCCCAATGCTGCGGGGCGAGGACGAAGCCCTTGACGTTGGGACGCGTCACGTAGACCTGGATCGGCGTGTAGACCGGGATGAAGGCCGCATCGGCGGTGACGATGTCGCGCACCTCGTGAAGGGTCTTGATCATCTCCTCCTCGCTGGCGGCGCTGCGCGCCTTGGCGAGAAGCTCGTCCATCTTCGGATTGTCGTAGTAGCCGGAGTTGAAGCCGTTCGGCGGCATCGCGGCCTTGGTCAGGACGAGGTCGAGCCAGAAGAAGCCGGTCTCGCCCCAGGAGACCTGCATGCAGCAGGAGCCCTCGCGGATACCCTTGGCGAGCATGTCCCAGTAGGTGCCGTTGTCGAACACCTCGATGGTCGCCTTGATGCCGATGCGGGCGAGATCGCGCTGGATCCATTCCGCGTCGGCGCGGGTGTTGACGTCGCCGCCGCCGCCCATCGTCCAGTCGAGGCGGGTCTCGAAGCCGTCGGGATAGCCGGCCTCGGCCAGGAGCTTCTTGGCGCCTTCCGGATCATAGGGGAAGTCGCGGTACTCGGGGTCCCAACCGGGGCCGCCGAAGTTGAGAATGCCGTAGGCAGGCACCGCCATGCCGCGGCGCAGGAACTTGGCCATGCCCTCGCGGTCGATGGCCATGGCCATCGCCTTGCGCACGCGCACGTCCTGGAGCGGCTTTTCCTTGAAGTTCAGCCAGATCGGATAGACCGTCGCGGCCGGACCCTTGAAGACGGTGAGGCCCTGGGCCTCCAGGTACTCGATGCTGTCCGGCGACGGGGTGGCGATCATGTCGAGCTCGCCGGTCATCAGGCCGAGCTCGCGGGTGGCGACCTCAGGGATGCCGCGCAGGATCAGCTTGTCGACCTTGGGCGTGCGCTTGGGGTCCCAGTAGCTGGCGTTCTTGGTGAGTACGGCCTTCTCGCCGACGACGCGCTCGGTCAGCATGAAGGGGCCGGTGCCGACAGCGTTGGCGTTGATGCCGTCGTTGCCGTACTTCTCCACCGCCGCCGGGGAGATGAAGCGCGGGGTGCCGGAGCCGCCGGCCGCCATGCGGCGCAGCAGTTCGGAGTTCGGCTGCTTCAGCTTGATCTCGTAGGTGTAGTCGTCGACCACCTTGTAGCTGGCCACGTCGCCCCAGACCCACTGCATCATGCCGACGGCGCCGGGCTGGTGGAACTGGAAGCTCGGATCCAGCATGCGCTTCATGTTGAAGTCGACCGCGGCGGCGTTGAAGTCGGTGCCGTCGTGGAACTTGACCCCCTGCCGGAGCTTGAAGGTGTAGGTCAGCTTGTCCTCGCTGATCGTCCAGGACTCCGCGAGCGCCGGAACGATCGGCGGGGCCGGTACGTCGGCGACCAGCAGGTCCTCGGCGACGAAGCCTTCGTAGACGTGGCTGAGTGCCTTGAAGGTGTTCCAGGTGCCGGAGATGTGCGGATCGAGCTTGGCGAGGTCCGCCTCGATGCCGATCGTCAGCGTGGTCTCGGCCGAGGCCTTGCCGACCGTGCCGAACAGCGACGTCGATGCGAGCGCCGCCGCCACAAGGATGCCGGCGATACCGCGCCGGGTTGTCGAAAACAGCTTCCCTGTCATCGTGTTTCCCTCATTTGCTTGAGCGAAGGCCGTTCAGGCCGCGCCGGTGTCGACCCCTTCGAGGCGTCTCGTCAGGGCATCCCAGTCGGGCGGCGCGTCCAGGCGGAGCACGCCGTCGAGAAGGTTTCGGGTGTAGGGGTGTTGCGGGTCGTTCCAGACCGCCTCGGCCGTGCCGCGCTCCACGACGCGCCCGTGGCGCATGACGACCACCTCGTCGGCCATGAACTCGATGAGCTTCAGGTCGTGGGTGACGAAGAGGTAGGTCAGGCCGAGCTCGGCCTGGATGTCGAGCAGCAGGTTGAGGATCTGCGCCTGGACGGAGACGTCGAGGGCGGAGACCGGCTCGTCGAGGAACAGGAACTTCGGTTCCAGCGCCAGCGCCCGGGCGATGGCGACGCGCTGGCACTGGCCGCCGCTGATCTCGTTGGGGTAGCGGGTCGCCTGCGACGGATCGAGCCCGCAGAGGCGCATCAACCGCTCGACCCGGTCGCGCGACTCCTGCCCCCGGATGCCGAAGTTGGCGAGCGGGCGGGCGATGTTGGCGCCGATCGTGCGGCGCGGGTTGAGCGACAGCAGCGGGTCCTGGAAGACCATCTGCATGTGCCGGCGGGTGGCGCGAAGGTCCTCACCGCCGATCGCGGTGATATCGCGCCCGTCGAAGTGGATGGACCCGGCGGTCGGCTCGATCAGGCGGATCAGCATGCGCCCGAGGGTGGATTTGCCGGAACCGGACTCGCCCACGCAGCCGAGCGTGCCGCCGGCGGGAATGGCGATGTCGACGCCTTCGACGGCGACCTTCTCCTCGCGCGCGCCGCCCCACCAGCCGCCCGACGTGAAGGTCTTGCCGAGCCCGCGGGTCTCGACGAGCGGTGCGGCGGTCATGCGCGCCCTCCCTCGACGTCGGTGAAGTGGCAGCGCACGCGCGTGTCGGCGCCGGCGGGCCTGAGGTTCGGGCGTTCGGTCCGGCAGCGGTCGACCGCCATCGCGCAACGCCCGGCGAAGCGGCAGCCGGTGGCGTCGGGCGGGACGGGCGCGGGGTAGCCCTCGATGTAGGCGAGCCGGTCCGTCCGTCGGGACGGGTCGGGCACGGAGGCGAGCAGCGCCTGCGAATAGGGATGGAAGGGCTTGGCGAGGATGGCGTCGACGCTGCCGACCTCCTGGATCTCGCCGCCGTAGAGCACGATCACGCGGTCGGCGAGCGAGCGGACGAGCGCGAGATCGTGGCTGACGAGCAGGATCGAGACGCCCGTCTCGCGCCGCAGGCGGTAGAGGTAGGCGAGGATCTGCATCTGGACCGCGACGTCGAGGGCGGTGGTCGGCTCGTCGGCGATCAGGAGGTCCGGGCTGCCGGCGAGCGCCATCGCGATGCAGACGCGCTGGCACATGCCGCCGGAGAGCTGGTGCGGGAACGACGCCGCGACGCGGGCCGGTTCGTGGAAGCCGAGCAGCGACAGAAGGTCCAGCGCGCGGGCAGAACGGGCGGTTCCCGTCAACTCCGGCGCGCAAGCGCGGAGCGTGATGTCGAGCTGGTCGCCGATGCGGTAGCTGGGGTTGAGCGCCGCGCGGGGCGTCTGCGAGATGTAGGCGATGCGCCGGCCGCGCAGGGCCTGCATCTCGCGCGGCGGGATGGCGAGGATGTCACGGCCGTCGAACAGCGCCTGACCGGCGATCAGCCGCCCCGGCTTGGGCACGAGCCCGAGCAGCGCGAGCGCGCTCACCGACTTGCCGGAGCCGGATTCGCCGACCAGGCCGACGATCTCGCCGCGGCCGATCGTGAAGCTGACGTCGTTGACGGCGCGGTAGGTACCGCGCTCGGTCTCGAAGTCGACCGTCAGCCCGGACACGGTGACGACCGGGTCCGTGGAGACCGCACGTTCGCTCCCACCGGCGCTGCGCACGCCGGTTCCGCCCAGACGATCACGCATCGTGATCACCCCTGATGGAATTGGCACGCCAACCCTTGGGAAATCGCCGAACAGTCGACGACCGCGCTGAAAAGAGGTTTGCAAGCGGTGTGCCAACCCCGAAGAAGGGTCGATCGGCCCGCGTACGCACGCTGGGCTTCAACGTTCCCGGTCATTCGCAAGTGGAATGTCGCTTTCAGAGGCACCGTCCTGGTCAATTTCCGCGCACGTCCAATTCGGATATGATCCCGTACGGGAGCAGAATTAGCGAGGGGCCGTGGATTCTCTCAAGATGCTCCCGCTCGGTAGCAAAGTCCGTGACAAAGGGTTGTTGAATGCGCTATGCTCCCGCTCGGTAGCAAACGAAAGACGGAACGGAACGATGGTGACGCTCAGCGCGACCGGCGAGGTCCGGACCCTGAACCCCGTGGACTCGGCCAAAGACCTTGGAATGCTCGTGCGCCGTCTCCGCAAGGCGAAGGGCTTCTCGCAGCAGGAGTTCGCCGACCTTGCGGGCGTTGGACGGCGCTTCGTATCCGAGCTTGAAGCCGGGAAGGGCACCATCAGCCTCGACAAGGCGCTGCAGGTGTCCCGTGCCCTCGGCATCACCGTCATGGCGCGGAGCCTGTGATGCCGGATCCGGACCTTATCCTCGACGTTCGGCTGGACGGCTTCGAGAGCCCGATCGGCAAGCTTTCGCGCGGCGGTTCGGGAGCGGTCTCATTCCGATTTACGGACGACTACCTCATCGACCCGGAAACCGTCCGGTTGTCACTTGCCCTGCCGCCGAGGGTCGAACCCTACGGAGACGTCGAGACCCGCGCCTTCTTCGGCAACCTGCTTCAGGAGCGTGATCAGGCACTTCAGCACATTCGGGAGCGCGAGGGCCTGGCGGTGGACGACATCGCCGGCCTGCTGCTGCACCTCGGCAAGGACTGCGCCGGAGCCATCTCGGTGCTCCCGGAAGGGGCGCCTCCTGTGAAGGTGCCCGGCGATCTCACGTCCGACTACGAGCCGCTGTCCGACGAACGTCTGCGCGAGATCGTCGAATCGCTCCACCGACGACGGCAACTGCCGGAGAACAGCCAGGATCCTTCCCCGCTCGCAGGCGTCCAGAGCAAGATCGCGCTCACCGTGCTGCCGGACGGCCGCTATGCCGAGCCGAAGCCGGACACCGGCGCACCAACCACGCACATCCTCAAAGTGCCGGACGCGCGCAACCCGAGGGATGCCCGGCACGAGCAGGCGGCCTTGGACCTCTGCCGGGCGGCTGGGTTCCGGACAGCGGACACGCGGATCGTCCGGATCGGCAACATCGAAGCGCTGCTCATCACCCGCTACGACCGGGCGACGGCTGCCGACGGGCGCATCGTGCGCATTCATCAGGAGGACTTCGCGCAGGCGCTAGGCCTGCCGCCGTCGCTGAAATACGAGCGCAACGGCCGCGAAGGCCGCCGCTTCGATGTCGCCGGAATCGCGCGCGTCCTGAATACGACGTCCAGCCCGGCCGAGGAGCGGCTGACGTTCATCCGGGCGACTCTCCTGGACATGCTCGTGGGCAACGCGGACGGCCATGCGAAGAACTTTTCGCTGCTCCACGAAAGCGGCGGCCGGACCAGATCAGCGCCGCGCTACGACGTACTGCCGACCCGGCTGGACCCGAGCTTGACGGACGAGTTCGCCTACCGGATCGGCGGCGCGGAACGGCTGGATGAGGTGACCGAAGAGGAGTTCGAGGCTTTCCTGGGAGCGCTCGGAATCGGCACGGCGGCTGCCCGGCGCCGACTGCGGAGGGATCAGGCCCAGAGCATCGCCGGGGCGATCGCGCCGCAACTGGCCGAATATGACCGAGACGAGTTGAAGCCGATGGCGGACCTTATCGCCGCAAACATGCGGATGCTGCTTCCTGCTCTTGGCTGCGCAGTGCCGGCGGAGGCGGAAAACCGGGACGCCTTCGTAAATCGCGGCGGTGGCTGGGCGATGAGCTAGAGCATTCTCCCAGCGGCGGTCATCCCGCCTTTGCGAAGATCTCGCGCGCCCACTCCGCGATCACCAGGGCTTCGGCCCAACGGTCGGAGAGCTCCTCGCCGTTGCTGTCCGTGATGGCGTATTCCGGGGGGCCGAGTTCGCAGAGGAAGACGAGCTCGGCGTCTTCGGGCGCGCGGGCGCGCCAGGCGCGGAAGCCCTCCGCCCACCAGCCTTTGAACAGGTCCACCCACTTCTGGTGCTGGGGGAAGTCGATCTGCAGCTGGATCTGGTTGCGCGAGGCGATGCGGCCCTGGAAGCTGTCGGAGCGGGCGAGGATGCGCGAGACCTGCGCCGGCAGGTCGGGGAAGAGCGGCAGCTTCATTTCGCGGTCGACCACGTAGTGCGAAAGGTCGGCGGCGAGCCGCATCTCGGGGATCGCGTCGAGAAGCTGGAGGGTGGAGAAGAGGTCGTTGGTGATGCAGTTGCGGTGGGTTTCGAACTGGATCGGCATGCCCTCCTCGGCCGACACCTTCAACCAGTCGCGGATCACCGGGATCATGCCCTCCACGGTGACCGGCATGATCTGGCCGACGACCACCACGAAGGGCGCGCCGATGTCCTTGGCCAGATGCAGCGCCGGGCGAAGGCCTTCGATAGAGCGCGGGAAGGCGGTGACCAGCCCACCGAGCCCCGTGCGGGCGTAGTGCGGGACGGCGACGCGGGCGGCCTCCACCGGTGCGACGCCGAGATCGATGGCGAGCCCGTGGTAGCCGGCCGCCTTCACGCGGTTGAAGATCTCCTCCAACGGCTCGGGCGGCACGCCGGGGCGGCCATGCTCGGCCGCCCAGAGGGACTGGTAGATCCGCAGGCGCTGCATGGTCACTCCGCCGCGGCGGCGGTGGCGGCCTTCATCTTCTTCTCGTCCACCCAGGAGAGGTCGTCCGGGAACTCGGCCTCGGAGCGGACGTGCCAGAGCGCGTCGAGCACGGAGCGCTGGAACTCGAAGTAGCCCATGCGATGGGGCTCGATGCCGTTCTTGCCGAAGATCGTCTGGTCGAGGTCGGGCAGCTTGTGGAAGGGCACGCCCGGGAAAGCGTGGTGGGCGGTGTGGTACTGCATATTCCAGCCGAGCCAGCGCATGAAGGCGTTGGTGCGGGTGGAGCGGGTGTTCTCCAGGATGTTGCTCTCGTGGCTGAGGCCGATGTGCTCGATGGTGTTCTGCAGCTGGTGGAAGCCCTTGGTGAGGATCAACGGGGCGAGCCAGTAGGTGACCGCGGCCCAGCTTCCGGCGGCGAGCGAGACGAGCGCGATCAGCGCGTAGCCGGCCATGTGGATCCGCGCCTCCAGGATCAGGCCCGCCTTGCGGTCGTCCGGCACGTAGGGCTCGGTGACGATGCCGGCGGTGAAGCGGAACAGGCGGCGGATGCGCGAGTACCAGTAGGTGGGTCCGAGCAGCCAGAGGATGTAGCTCATGAAGGTGAACTTCGGGCGGCCCAGTTCGCCGTCCTTGGCCCAGTCCTGCGTGAAGCGGTGGTGGGCGAAGTGCTGGATCTGGTCGAAATCGCGCGGGTAGAGCATCAGAAAGCCGATGGCGCGGCCGCAGATCTCGTTGAGCTTCTTGGTCTTGAACACCGTCCAGTGGCTGAACTCGTGCTGGCCGGCGTAGAGGAAGTTCAGAAGGATGCCGTGCGCGATGAACACGGGCACCGCCACCCACGATCCCCACGTCAGCGAGAGCAGGATGCCGGTGCCGACGATGGCGGCGGCGTGGCTGCCGAGCTGGATCCAGCCGGCGCGGTCGGACTTGATGGACAACGCGCGCAGCGTGTCGGGCTGGATCAGGTCGCGGCGGACGAAGACGTCTTCCATGGCTGCCTCCTCCTCGGGCTTCTCAATGCAGGATGGATCGGATGAACGCCTTGAGGCGATCGCTTTTCGGGTCGTCGAAGATGGCCTGCGGGGTTCCGGACTCTTCGATCCGCCCGCCGGCGATGAAATGGACCCGGCCGGCCAGGCGCTTGGCGAACATCATCTCGTGGCTGACCACGATCATGGTGCGGCCCTCCTCGGCGAGCTCGCGGATGAGGTCGAGCACCTCGGAGACGAGTTCGGGGTCGAGCGCGGAAGTGGGCTCGTCGAACAGGATCAGCTTGGGGCGCATGGCGAGTGCGCGGGCGATGGCGACGCGCTGCTTCTGGCCGCCGGAGAGCTGGCCGGGGTAGTAGTCGGCCCGCTCGGCAAGACCAACGCGCTTGAGGAGCGCCCTGCCCTCCTCGATCGCCTCGGCGCGCGGTCGCTTCTGCACGATCACCGGGCCTTCGATGACGTTCTCCAGCGCGGTGCGGTGGGTGAACAGGTTGAAGTGCTGGAACACCATCGGCATGTGGCTGCGGGCCTCGCGCAGCACGGACTCGCGGGCGGCCTGGAACACGCCTCCGTCCTCGTGGCAGAGGCGCTGGCCGTCGAAGGCGATCTCGCCGGCGGTCGGCGTCTCCAGGAAGTTGAGGCAGCGCAGCACCGTGGACTTGCCGCCGCCGGAGGGGCCGATCAGGAAGGTCACTTCGCCCGGGGTGACATCGAGGTCGACGCCGTTCAGCACCTTGGTGGCGCCGAACTGCTTGGCGAGGCCGCGGACGGAGAGTACGGGGGCGCCAGTCATGCGAGCCTCAAGCGGCGGCGGAGGTCGAAGGCGGCGGGCCGCAGGTAGGCGGGCGTCAGCTTCATCTCCACCCAGCCAACCAGACGGGCGGCGGCGAAACTCATGATGAAGTAGATGATCGCCACCATGAAATAGACTTCCATGCTGCGGAAGGTGTTGGCGATGATGATTGTGCCGTTGCGCAGCAGCTCGTTGACCGCGATGAACGAGACGAGCGAGGAATCCTTCAGAAGCGAGATGAAATAGCCGCCGAGCGTCGGCAGCGCGATCCGCATCGCCTGCGGCAGGATCACCCGCCGGTAGACGGTGAAGCGGGACATTCCGATCGACAGCCCGGCGTCGCGCTGGCCGGTGTCGATGGAGGAGATCGCCGCGCGGAACACTTCGGAGAGGTAGGCGCCGATGTTGAGGCTGAGGCCAAGCACGCCCGCCCAGAAACCGGGCAGGCGGATGCCGATGTTGGGCAGCGTGAAGAAGATCACCAGCAGCTGGACGATCAGCGGAACGTCGCGCCAGACCTCCACGTAGGCGGCGCAGAGCTTGGACAGGATCGGCACCTTGGCGAGGCGGATCAGCGCGACGCCGAGCCCGATGACCACGGCCGCCGCCATGCTGAGGATCGAGAGCTGCAGCGTGATCAGCGCGCCCTCGAGCAGGAAGGGAAAATGTTCGGGTATCAGGACGAAGAAGAACTCGACCATCCGCTGCACCGCCGCCGGAAAAAAGCGGCACCGGTCATGCACGACCGGTGCCAGGGATGCCTCACTTCATCAGCTTGACCTGTTCGGGCGACCAAACGCCGTACTTCTCCAGGATGGCCTTGCGGGTGCCGTCGGCGTCCATCGCGGCGAGCGTCTCGTTGAGCGCGAGGCGCAGGTCCTCGCATTCGACGCGGACGCCGATGGCGGTGCCGCCGAAGACGTAGGGGGCGTCCTTCTCCTTGTCTTCCCAGCCCGGCTTGGCGTTGTAGTAGATCGGTTCGCCGACCGTGCGCAGGCCGCCGATGTCGTTCTGCATGCCGAGATAGGTGGTCTGGTCGAGGACGACGGCGTCGACCTGCTTGTTCTTCAGCGCCACGAAGGGCTCGCCGAAGGTGTTGAAGTCCATCACCTCGCCGACCTTGCCGGCGTCCTTGAGGATGTGGGCGTTGATGCTGTCGAGCGTGCCGAGCGTGGTGCCGACCGTCTTGCCCTTGAGGTCGTCCATCGACTTGATGTCGGAGCCCTCCTCCACGATGACCACGTCGTAGAGCATGAAGTAGGGGTTGGAGTACTGGATGCCGGCGCCCTGGATGCGCTCCTGTGTGACGCTCATGCCGGAGAGGATGATGTCCCAGCGCTCGGCCTTGAGGCCCGGGATCATGGTGGTCCACTCGGTGATGGCGTAGTCCCACTTGGCGATGCCGAGGCGCTTGGTGATCTCGGCGAAGAGTTCGGCCTCGTAGCCGAGGTAGGTTCCCGTCTTCTCGTCCTTCCAGACGTAGGGCTTGGTGCCCATCAGGCCGTTGGCGGAGAGCAGGACGCCCTTCTCCTTGATCGCCGGAAGGCAATCGGCCAGGACGGCCTCGGTGCTGAAGACGGTGGCGAGCGCCACGGCCAGGATGCGCGATGTGAAAGCGGTCATGCGGATACCCCCTCTTTTCTTGAACGAAATCGTAGACTGTCCGGCGCACACTTGAATGCGACCGTCCTTCTCGCGAGATATACTCTTCGCGAGCATGTTTTCACTTGATATCACATGCAAGTCTCAGGCCAATGACTTACAGTTGGCCCGAGATCTTCTTTACATGTCCTGCCGCCGCTACTGGCGGACGGCGATGCAGTCGATCTCGATGCGGCAGCCGTAGAGCAGCGATCCGGCACCGGTGGTGGTGCGCACGGGCCGACGGCCGGCGGGGAAGAAACGGGCGTAGACCGTGTTCATCCGCTCGAACTCCTCCAGGTCGGCCATCAGCACGGTCACCTTGACGACGTCGGCCATCGAGGCGCCGGCCTTCTCCAGGTAGGTCTGGATCAGCGTCAGGCAGACCTCGGTCTCCTCCTCGATGGTGCCGTGGCGCCCGGCCCAGTCGGGATGGTCCTGCGCGATCTGGCCGGCGACGTAGATGGTGCCGCCGGCCACCACGGCCTGGCTGTAGGGCGCGGTTTCGGTGGCGGTATCGGCGGGGGCGATATAGCGACGTTCGGTGGACATGGGTCAGGGACTCCGGACAAGGAGGCGGTAGCGGGACAGGGTGCGGTCGAGGAAGCGGCGGGAGCGCTCCTCGCGCGGATTGCCGAAGAAGGAGGCGGGCGTTGCCTCCTCGACGACCCGCCCCTCGTCCATGAAGAGGATCCGGTCGGCCGCTTCGGCGGCGAAGGACATCTCGTGGGTGACGACCACCATGGTCGTGTGCTGGCGGGCAAGCGCGCCCATCACGTCCAGCACCTCGCCGACGAGTTCAGGATCGAGCGCGGAGGTGGGCTCGTCGAAGAACAGGATCTCCGGCTCCATGGCGAGCGCGCGGGCGATGGCGACGCGCTGCTGCTGCCCGCCGGACAGGCGCGCAGGATAGGCGTCCGCCTTGGCGAGGAGGCCGACGCGATCGAGGTGGGCGAGCGCGAGCTCGCGAGCCTTCGCCTTCGGCATGCGGCGGACGGTGACGAGCCCTTCCATCACGTTGCCGGCGGCCGTCAGGTGAGGCCAGAGGTTCAGCCCCTGGAACACCATGCCGATGCGCGAGCGCTGGCGGCGGATCTCGGCCGCCGAACGCAGCCGCTCGCCGCCGTCGACCAGACCGAGCCGCTCCCCAGCGAGTTCGATCCGTCCGGCGTCGGGCGGCGCCAGCCAGCTGAGGCAGCGCAGGAGTGTGGACTTGCCGGACCCGGACGGCCCGATCACGCAGACCACCTCGCCGCGGGCGACCGTCAGCGAGACGTCGTCGAGCACCGTCGCGGCGCCGAAGCGCTTGACGATGCCGGTGGCTGAAATGGGCGGGGGAGCGGTCATCAGCATCGCCTACCGGCTCTCGCGGAAACGAAGGGCCCGCCCTTCCGCTCCGCGCATCAGCGTCTCGAAAGCGGAGAGGAGCATCCAGTAGACCACCGCCACGAAGGTCCACACCTCGAATGGAGCATAGGTGCGCGAGACGACCTGCTTGGTGCGGTAGGCGAACTCCTGGACGGAGATGACGGAGAGGATGGCGGTGTCCTTGGCGAGCCCGATCATCAGCCCGGTCAGCGGCGGGATCACCAGGCCGAGCACCTGCGGGGCCACGATGCGGCGGGCGATCGAAAGCCCCGGCATGCCCACCATTCGCGCGGCGTCGATCTGGCCGGGCGGGATGGAGCCGACCGCGCCGCGGATCGCCTCCGCCATGTACGGCGAATAGTAGAGCGTCAGCGTCAAGACGCCGGCCGAGATCTCGTCGAGCCTCAGACCGAGGTCCGGGGCGACGAAGTAGATGAGGTAGAGCAGCACCAGGATCGGTAGGCCGAGGATGATCTCC
Source organism: Chthonobacter albigriseus (assembly GCF_013839445.1). GTDB lineage: Bacteria > Pseudomonadota > Alphaproteobacteria > Rhizobiales > Pleomorphomonadaceae > Chthonobacter > Chthonobacter albigriseus. Next base: position 352,568 of record NZ_JACDIT010000002.1, read on the forward strand.
GTGTAGACGCGCACGATTCCCCGCACCGGTCCGAAGGGCGATGCGGCCGCGCCGGCCAGCAGGAGCGCGCCGGCGACCGAGGCGAGCGTGCCGAGCACGGTCACCCAGAGGGTGATCAGGAGGCCGTCCATCAGCCGCGGGATGTGAGGCAGGAGAACGGTCCAGTCCATGGCTCAGGCCCTCGCCCGCGCAAGGCGGCCTTCCAGGTGGCGGGCGCCACGCAAAATGGCCTGGGCGATCAGGATGTAGCCGACCGCGATCGGCACGAATACCTCGATGGCGGAGAAGGCGCGCGACTGGATCAGCACGCCGGAATAGGTCATCTCGGTCACCGCGACGACGGAGGCGAGCGGCGTGGATTTGAGGACGATGGTCAGTTCGGCGGCGAGCGCCGGCAGGCTGATCGCGAAGGCCTGCGGCAGCAGGATGCGCGTCCAGATCCGGACCGGTGAGAGGCCGACCGCGGCCGCCGCCTCGATCTGGCCGGCGGGCACGGCGAGGACGCCGGCACGCAGGATCTCGGTGACGTAGGCGCCGGAATTGAGGCCGATGGCGAGCGCTGCGGCAAGGAAGGGATCGGCGGAAACGCCGAGCATCGGCAGTCCGAAGGAGACGACCAGCAGTTGGACGAAGAGCGGCGTGCCGCGCATCAGGCTGACGTAGATCCGGCTGAGGATGCGGAGCGCCGTCACCCCGGAGAGTTGCGCGGCGGCGGACAGAGCGCCCGCGAGAAGGCCGAGCGCGCCGGAGACGACCGTGAGCCTGATGGTCACGAGCGCCGCGTCGGCGAGGGTCGGTACGCTCTCCAGGAACAGCTCGGTGTCGAACACGGGCCGCCCGTCCTCCCTGTGCTTGCCTGCCTTACGAAAAAGGAGCGTCCGGCAGGAAAGCCGGACGCCAAGTCACAGGGGACACTTATTTCGGAACGAAGTCAGTCTCCGGCAGGTCGGTGGTGTAGCCGAAGTACTTGGTCTGCAGCTCGGCCATCTTGCCGCTCGCCTTCAGGGCCTTGAGACCGTCGGAGAGCGCGGCGGTGAGCTTGGGATTGGCCTTGTTGACGCCCCAGGCGATCGGTTGCGATCCGCCGATCTCGCCGGCCAGCGCCAGCGGCAGGTCGGCGCGCTTGTTGATCGCCTCCACCAGCACGGACTTGTCGTCCACCACGCAGTCGACTCGCTTGTCGGCGAGGGCGGCGATGGTCTGCTCGATGGTCTCGAAGCCGAGCAGCTCGACCGGCTTGGCGCCCTTGGCCTCCAGCTCGTCGTTGAGGGTCGTCATCATCTGCTCGGGCTGGGTGGTGGCCTTCACGGCGCACTTCAAACCGGCGAGATCCTCGATCGCGGAAGACTTTACGGCCGTTTCCTTCAGCGTCAGCACGGCGTTGACGGAGGCGGCGGTCGGGATCGCGTAGTCGATCTTGGCGGCGCGCTCGGCCGTCACGTTCAGCGTCGGCGTCATGTCGAAGGCGCCGGCGATGAGGCCCGGGATGATGCCGGAAAAGGCCATCACCTTGTACTCGACCTTGACACCCATGCCGGCGGCGACCGCCTCGATCAGTTCCGGATCGTAGCCGACGACCTTGCCGGCGGCGTCGGTGAACTCGAAGGGCGGAAAGGTCGGATCGATGGCGACGATGATGGAGCCGCGGGCCTTGATGTCGTCGAGCGCGTCGGCGGCGGCGGGCGTTGCGGTTGCGAGGCCGGCCGCCAGAACGGCGGCGAGGGACGACAGCATGAAGCGACGATTGAGCATGATCACCCCCTCTTGAGCAGGTCGGCGAGGTCCGCCAACTGGTTGCAGGTCCTGACGGCGATGGGGCCGGGTGTGGCGCGGTCCCAGAGTTCCGGGTCGGCATGCGGCGCGCCGACCACGGCGACCATGTCCCGCACGACGCGAAACACGACGGTGTCGCCAGCCCGGGACGAGACGCCCTGCGGCGACAGGCTGCCGTCGAGATTGACGGCCACGTCGAGGAAGAGGTTCACCGGATCGGCGAGCTTCTGCGGCTCCAGACCGGCCCCACGGAAGGCGGCGGCGACCTTGGCGCGCACCGCATTCGCGCCGCCTTCCGGGCCGTTCACCGAGGCTTCCGTCACCGGCATCAGGAGGTCGTGCCGCAGATGGTCGGGCGAGACTCCGAGCACCATCGCCGGACGGCGGCGGTTGGTGACGAGGCGCATGCCGAGACGCAGCAGGAAGGAATTGGAGAAGACGCGGGTGTGGTGCGGCGAAAGCACCTGGCCTGGATCGTCGAGCATGGCGGCAAAGAGCGCCGCCGGCTGCCCGCCCTCCAGATCCGTCACCGCCAGGAACTGCCCCTTGGCGACTGTCACCGCGGCGACCGCGCCGCCCGCGACGGTGAGCGACGCGACCGGCGGAAGCGGGCCGGTTTCCGGCTCGATCATGAGGAGCGGCATTGGAAACCCTCCGCCGGCCGGACGTGGACTTCAAGGGCGCTCGGCACCAGCCCGTTGCCGGGGATGATGTCCTGCGGGCAGGACGACACCGCGCAATAGACGTCCATCAGCGCGCGCAGCACGAGCTTGTCGCCGGGGCGGCTCGGCGGGTCGACGACGCCGGTGCGGCCGCCTTCCACGACGGGGCTGTTCTGGAAAAAATTGAACGGCTCGGGCACGTCGAGGTCGGCCGGCAGGCCGTAGGGCTGCAGCGCCTCGAACATGTTGTCCAGGCAGTTGCGGTGTCCGGGGCAGCCGAAGTCGACGGCGTAGCGACTGGGGTCGCAGGCGGGCACCGTGTAGTCGTGCACGCCGATGCTGTCCTCCACCACCTCGAACATGGGGCGGCCGGCGCTGGTGTAGAGCTTGTCGCCGGTCTTGATGTAGAGCGAGCGCAGCTTGCGGCGGGTCTCGACGCCGGAAAGGCCCTCGGAAAGGTCGGCCTTGGCGACCGCAACGAAGTCGAGCGCCTGCTGGCCTTCCACGTCGACGATGGTGACGAGGTCGCCCTCATCGGCGGCGAAGCCGCGGCCGTGGCCGCCGGGAACGAAGACGTCGGCGGTCGCGCTCATGCGTCCTCCCCCGGTTCCATGATGTCGACGAGCATCTCGGTCGGATACCAGCCGGTGATCGGGTTGAACTCCTGCGGGCAGGCGGAGATAGCGATAACGCTGTCGATCCAGGCCTTGAGGACGATGTGGTCGCCCGCCTTGGAGGGCGCCTCGCCGTTGAGGACGGCGCCGTCCGCGCCGATCGGCACGTTGGCGAACACGTTGAAGGGCTGCGGCACGTAGAAGCGCTCGGTTCCGAACCACGGCTCCATCACCTCGCGCAGGTTGCCGGCGCAGCTGCGGTGGTGGCCCTGGACCCCGTAGAGGCGGTAGCGGTGCTCGTCGCAGGCTGCGGTGAGCAGGTCGTGCACCCGGCAGGTGTCGGCGATCATCTGCAGGATCGGCCGGCGATGGTTGGTGTGGAAGCTTTCGCCCGGCACCGGGCAGAGCTTGTTGACCCAGACCCGGGTGTGCATGGCGGACAGGTGCTCGGTGACGTCCTCGGCGTTGAAGGCCCAGAAGTCGCCACACTGGCGGCCGCGGGGGTCGGTGAGGCGGATGTACTGCCCGGCCTTGAGGATGCCGGCCCAACCGGTCATCGGGGCGATGACGTGGCTTGCCACCGTTTTCAGGGGAAGCGTCTTCTTCCCGTTGAGATCGACCGAGAAGGCCGTTGACATCGCCACCACCACAGGTTTCGCATTGTCGGGTCTCGGAGCGTATTCCGCGTGCGGCCCGCTTGCCGAGATCTTGAAAACAGGTTTTCATAGGTAGGCCTTAGCGAAAAGGCCTTTTCTTAAGCAGTGCATGACCGAAACTTGTGCAGCGGGGCACGCATGAAAACCGGGGTCTTGACGGGGGGACGGACGCTTCTGGCGATGGTGCGCGACAGCTATCCGCAGCTCGCGCCGGCGGAGAAACGGGTCGCCGATCTCATCCTCAATTTCCCCGGCGAGTTGCCCGGCTATTCCGCGTCCGAGCTCGCGGGGATGGCGGAGACGTCGAATGCGGCCGTCAGCCGGTTCGTGCGGCGGCTCGGGTTCGCCAACTTCGAGGAGATGCGCAGGCTCGCCCGGGAGGAGCGGGAGTCCGGGGCGCCGTTGTTTCTGCTCGATAAATCCTTCGGCAACGGCGGCCTCGACCCGATCGACCGGCACCTCGACACCGTTTCGGAGAACCTGCGCAAGACCTACGGCGCGCTGGACCGGACCGCCTTCGCCGGCTTCATCGAGCGGATCGCGGCGGCGCCGCAGGTTTGGATCGCCGGCTTCCGGCACGGCTACCCGATCGCCAAGTACCTGCACTGGTCGATGGTGCACGCCCGCCCGAACATCCGGCTGCTGCCGCGCGCCGGCGAGACCTTCGGCGAGAGCCTGATCGATCTTTCAGCAGGCGACGTGATGATCGTGCTCGCCATGAGGCGCCGCGTGCCGGTGACCGAGACGCTGATATCCACAGCTATGGGCGCGGGAGCGGAGGTCGCCGTGATCACCGACCCGGGCTATGTCGCCGCAGCCGAGGCAACCTGGGTGTTCCGTTGCGAGTCGCGCGCCAAGGGTCCGATCGACGACCATGCGTCGGTGCTGGTGCTCGCCCACCTGATCACCGAGGCGCTGATCGCCCGGCTCGGCAAGGCCGCCCGCAACCGCCTCGGCCGGATCGACGACCTGCACGACGAACTGGGCGAACTCTGAGCTTTCATCCGTAGCGGCGGCGGGCCTCGATGGTGAGGCCGATGCCGACCGAGCCGAAGGTGTCGCCCTCCACCACGCGTGCATCGGGCACGCAGGCGACGATCGCGTTCCGGACGTGGGAGAGGCGCGTGGAGCCGCCGGTGAGGAATACCGCGTCGATGGCCTCCGCGCCGACGCCCGCCTCTATCAGGCAGGCGCCGATCCGCGCCGCAATGCGATCCGCCAGCGTCTCGGTATGGGCGACGAGCGCGCGGTGGTCGGCCGCGGCGGCGAGACCCGGCTCCAGCCAGTCGAGCGCGATGGCGGTGGCTCCAGTGTCGGCGACGGCGATCTTGGCGGCCTCGACCTCGATGGCGAGCGTGTGGCCACGCTCGTCCTCCACGGTGCGGACCAGGCGGCCGACAGCGGCTGGATCGGCGGCGTCGCGCTCCAACTCGCGCAGGTCGCGCAGGACCTTGGGCTCGTAGAGCCGGTTGATCGCCGACCAGGTGGCGAGGTCGTGGAAGTAGCCGGCAGGCATCATCAGGCCGGGCCGCTTCAGGGCGCTGCGATAGCCGAGCAGCGGCATCACCACGCCCAGGCTGAACAGGCGGTCGAAGTCGGTGCCGCCGACCCGTACGCCGTCGTTGGCGAGGATGTCGTCGGCGCGCTCGTCGCGGCCGCGCCGCTCGGGGCTGAGGCGCACGATCGAAAAGTCCGACGTGCCGCCGCCGATGTCGGCGATCAGCGCCAACTCCTCACGGTCGATCTGCCGTTCGTAGTCGAGGCTGGCCGCGATCGGCTCGAACTGGAACGACACCTCGCGGAAGCCGACCTCCCCGGCGATGGCGCGGAGGGTATCCTCCGCCCGCCGGTCGCCGTCCGGATCGCCATCGACGAAGTGCACCGGCCGGCCGTGCACCACCGCGTCCAGCGGCCGGCCGGCCGCCGCCTCGCCGCGCGCGCGAATCTGGCCGACGTAGGCGGCGATCACGTCGCGGAACTTCAGCCGCTGGCGTCCGACCTGCGTCGTCTCGTCGATCAGGGCGCCGCCGAGCACCGACTTCAGCGCGCGCATCAGCCGGCCGTGGTGGCCGTCGACATAGGCCTCGATCGCGGCGCGGCCGATCACCGGGCCGCCGGCGCGGCCATAGAAGATGGCGCTCGGGATCGTCACCGCGTCGCCTTCCAGCGCGGCCAGCCGCGGCTCGCCGTCGGCGGCGACGCCCAGCGTGGTGTTCGAGGTTCCGAAGTCGAGGCCGCAGGCCGCCATCATCCGTCTCCATCCCGGGGGAGCGGCCTTGTAGCGATGTTCATGGCGACGATCCAGTGCGGATCGGTTATGCAGGCGGACGCCCTTGTCACCCGCGACCCGTCCGCCATGCCGATCGAACCGCATCACTTCTGGCAGGAGATCCTGCCGCCGGCGCCGTCCAGGGCCCCGGGGATGCACGGGTATTCGGATGCCTTTCCTGCCGTCCTGCCGGACGGATCGCGGCTGATGCTGCCGATCCGGGTTCTGCCGGGCGCGGGCGACCGCGCAGTCGCCTCGCTGATCGTCAACCAGGCGAGCTTCGCCGTAGAGGACGCGCTCGCCGCCGCGATGACCGCCCTCGCCCGTCCATTTGAGGCCGACGTGTTGGTCGGCGTGCCCACGCTCGGTCTCCCGCTCGCCGCCAACGTGGCGCGGCGGCTGGGTCACGGGCGCATGGTGCCGCTCGGTACCTCGCGCAAGTTCTGGTATCGCGACGATCTCTCCGAACCGCTCCGCTCGATCACCACGCCGGACCAGGCCAAGCGGATCTTTCTCGACCCGCGGATGCTGCCGTTGATCATCGGACAGCGAGTGCTCGTCATCGACGACGTGCTCTCCAGCGGCGCGTCGATGGCGTCCGTGCTGCGGCTTCTGGCGCGGGCCGGGGTGGTGCCGGTCGGGATCGTCGCCGCCATGCTGCAGACGGAGCGGTGGGTCGCGGCCACCGACGCGGTGTCGCCGGGCGTCTCGGGCCGGGTGCGCGGCGCGATCCGCTCGCCTTTGCTGGCGCGCGGTCCCGACGACCTTTGGCATCCTGCGGACGATCAGACCTGAAGCGGACACCATCATCGTTCACCCGGCGTTGACGGTGGATCAACGTGGCGGCCCCTCACGCTTTGCCGCCGGGCGCTCTACCTCTCATGGCAACGGGCACCCTGCCCTTTCCCATGCGGAGATCCGTCCATGAGCACTCCCGGTATCCACCACGTCACGGCCATTTCCGGCCCGGCCCGGCGCAACCTCGCCTTCTACACCGAGGTGCTCGGGCTCCGGCTCGTCAAGAAGACCGTGAACTTCGACGACCCCGGCACCTACCACCTCTACTTCGGCGACGAGGCCGGCAGCCCGGGCTCGATCATCACCTTCTTCCCGTGGGCGCATGCCGCGCCCGGGCGGATCGGCATCGGCGAAACGCAGGAGACGCTTCTGCGCGTGCCGCAGGAGTCGCTCGGCTGGTGGATGCACCGGCTGATCGAGAAGGGCGTCGAGCACGACAAGCCGGAGAAGCGGTTCGGCGAGACCATCGTCGGCTTCAAGGATCCGGACGGCATGCGCCTCGCCCTCGTCGGCATCGCCGGCGCGGCGGGCGAGCCCGCGTGGGCCGGCAGCCCGGTGCCGGTCGAGCATGCCATCCGCGGCACCTACGGCGTGACGCTGCTTCTGGCGGACGCAGCGCCGACCGCGCGGATCCTCACCAACGTGCTCGGCTTCCAGACCGAGGGCACGGAGGGCGTGATCACGCGGCTGCGGGCGCCTAGCGCGGCGGCCGGCGCGGTGGTGGACCTGCGGGCCGTCGGCGGCTTCCCGCGCGGTCGGCTCGGCCGGGGCACGGTGCACCACGTCGCCTTCCGGGCGGCGGACGATGCCGCGCAGGCGGCGATGGTGAAGCGGTTGCGGGAGGAGCACGGCATCGCCGCCACCGAGCAGAAGGACCGCAACTACTTCCGCTCGGTCTACTTCCGCGAGCCCGGCGGGGTGCTGTTCGAGATCGCGACCGATGCGCCGGGTTTTGCGGCGGACGAGGCCGCGGACGCGCTCGGCACCGCGCTGAAGCTTCCGGCTTTCCTGGAGTCGCGGCGGAGCGTGATCGAGACCACCCTGCCCGATCTCACCTGACGACAGATGCGCCGGGACCTTTTGGGTCCCGGCGCCCCGTTTCTCAACGGCGGCGCGGCAGCGCGCGGCCGATCGGCGCCGTATACTGCGGCAGCAGTTCCAGGCGGGGCGTGTATTCACCGCTGTCGGTGACCGCCTTCACGTGGGCGGCAATCTCCTCCATCGGCGCGAACCAGACGTCGCCGCGCGCGACCGCCTTCTCCAGGAACTCGGAGAAGACGTGCCAGCGCGCGAGACGCCCGGTGGCGAAAGGATGGAGCACCGGCACCCAGAGCGTGCCGTAGCGATAGGCGGCCTCGAACTCCTCGGCGTAGATCTGGAAGCCGCTGGAGGGCGAGCGGATCGGCATCTTGTAGTCGAGGTCGAAGGTCTGCACCCACTGCGGCCAGTCGTCGAGGCCCCAGTGCGTCGGCAGTTCGACGAGGCGGCCGCCGGTCTCGCGGCTCTCCAGCAGATAGGGGATGTCGTCGCCCATCAGCGACGTGTCATAGGCAAAGCCGCGCTCCAAGAGCAGGTCGAGCGTCGAGGCCGAGAAGTTGTAGAGCGGCGCGCGGTAGCCGCGCGGCTTGCGGCCGGTCATGCGGACGTGGACGTCGATGCCGGCGTCCAGCCAGTGGGCCTGGTCGTCGCGCGTCTGCTCCACCGGGTTCTCGTGAATATAGCTGTGGTGGCCGATCTCGTTGCCGTCCTTCAGGATCGTCTCCACCGCGTCGGGATACTGCTCCATGCACCAGGCCGGCACGAAGAAGGTCTGGCGGATGCCGAGCCGGCGGTAGGTCTCCACGATGCGCGGGATGGCAACGGTCGGGCCGTAGCGCAGCCAGGAGATCGCCGACACGCGCTCGTGGCCGCTGGTCGGGAAATCCAGGTGGATCAGGCTGTCGGCGTCCATGTCAAAGGTGAGGCAGGCGGCGCAGCGGGCGCCGTTCGGCCAGGGGATCGGGTTCTGGATCATCGGCGGCGTCCTTTTGTCGGCGGTGGTCAGGTCATGGCCGCGCCGCCATTCACGGCGAGCGTGTGGCCGGTGATGAAGGTGGCGCCCGGTCCGGCGAGGAAGACGACGGCGTCGGCGATCTCGCTGGGCCGTCCAAGCCGGCCGAGCGGCTGGGTCAATTCCAGCGCCTTCTGTTCGTCGGTCATGGCGTCGAAGGCGAGCAGCGGGGTGTCGGTCGGACCGGGCGCGACCGCGTTGACGAGGATGCCGCGCGGGGCGAGCTCGCGCGCCCACGAGCGGGTGAGCCCGACGATCGCGGCCTTGGTCGCGACGTAGACGGACGCGTTCTGGCGGCCCAGCGCGGCGAGTTCGGAGGCGAAGTTGATGATGCGGGCGCCCTCCCCCATGACCTTCAGCGCTTCCCGCGTCGCAAAGATCGTACCGCGCACGTTGACGTCGAAGTGCAAGGCGATGTGCTCGGCCGTCACATCCTCCAGCCGCGCCTCCTGCATCACGCCGGCGACGTTGACGAGGATGTCGAGCCCGTCCATCAGGCGCACCGCTTCAGCCACCGCCGCCACGACCGCCGCTTCGTCGCGGAGGTCGGCGATCACGGCCGGGAACGCCTGGCCGTGCGGCGACTGGCGGTCGAGCCCGACCACCGCCGCGCCCGCCGCGATCAGCGCCTCGGCCGAGGCGAGCCCGATGCCGCTTGCCGCGCCGGTGACCAGCGCGCGCTTTCCCTGCAAAGACGGCATAGGAACCCCTCCTCTTCAGTCCGGCTATTTCGCGCCCCGCGCGTGGAGGATGCGGCCGATGAAGTTCATCAGGATCTGCGCGGCGAGGATCGCCGTGGTGCCGGTGTGGTCGTAGTCAGGGGCGACCTCGACGAGGTCGACGCCCACCACCGTGCCGCGCTTGGCGAGCCCGGCGAGGAGTTCGAGCACCTCGTAGTAGAGGAAGCCGCCATGCGAAGGCGTGCCGGTGCCGGGTGCGATCGAGGGGTCGAAGCCGTCGATGTCGATGGTGACGTAGTAGCGCTTGCCGGCCGGGATCCGCTCCAGCACGGCCTCGACGCCCATCTTGCGGAGATGGCGGACGGAGAGGATGTCGGAGCCCATGCGGCGGGCGTCGTCGTAGCCCTCCTTGGCGGTGGAGGAAACGTTGCGGATGCCGATCTGCGAGAGGCCTGTGACGTAGGGCTTCTCCGCCGCCCGACGCATCGGATTGCCGTGGCCGTAGCGCACGCCGTGCCGCTCGTCGACAAAGTCCAGGTGGGCGTCGACCTGGACGAGGTGAATGTCGCCGTAGCCCTCGAAGGCGTTGATGCAAGGAATGTTGATCGAGTGGTCGCCGCCGAGCACCACCGGCAGCGCGCCGGCCTCAAGGATCTTGCGCACGCCGTATTCGATGTTGGCGTGGCTCTTCATCGTGTCGGTATGGACGATGTCGGCGTCGCCGAGATCGAGCAGCTTCAGGCCCGCCGGCAGGTAGACGACGTCGTCCTCGTGGTCGTAGGCGCCGCCGTGGCCGAAGGAGAACAGCGTGGAGGCCTCGCGGATCGCACGCGGTCCCAGCCGGGCGCCCGCCCGCCACTGAGTGCCGAAGTCGAACGGCGCACCGAGGACGCAGACGTCCGCGTCGATGGCGTCCCAGTCGGCCACGTAGGGCCACTTGCCGAAGGTGCAGATGCCGACGAACGGCAGGTTCAGCCGTCCGGTCTCGTAGGCATTCTTGACGTTGGGCGTGTCGGTCACGGTCAGGCTCTCCGCAGGATCTTGGCGAGGCGTTCGTTGACGACCGGGGCGCGGCCCTTGCGGCGAGCGACCGCGTTGGCCGTCACGCAGAGCAGTTCGAACAGGATCGACGCGCCGACGAAGGCGGTGATGCCGCCGACGTCGAAGGGCGGCGAGACTTCCACCAGGTCGGCGCCGACGATGTCGAGGCCGTCGAGGGCGCGGACCATGCGCTGGGCGGTATGGGTCGAGAAGCCGCCGATCTCTGGCGTGCCGGTGCCGGGCGCCTGCGCCGGATCGATGCCGTCGATGTCGAAGGAGATGTAGACCGGCTTGTCGCCGACGATCTGCCGCGCCTCGGCCATCACGGCCTCCGGGCCGCGGTCCATCAGTTCCTCGATGCCGACGATGCGCACGCCCACCTCGGCGGCGAACTCACGGTCCTCGCCGTCGTAGGTGGAGCCGCGGATGCCGATCTGGACGATGCGCTTGGGATCCAGCAGACCCTCCTCCACCGCGCGGCGGAAGGGGGTGCCATGGGTCAGCTTGTAACCGCCGAAATAGTCGTCGTAGAGGTCGGTATGGCTGTCGAAGTGGATCATGCCGATCGCCCCGCCGGCTGCGACGGCGCGCAGCACGGGAAGCGTCGAGAGGTGGTCACCGCCGGCGGTTAACGGGGTCACGCCGGCCGCCATCAGGCCGTCGTAGAAGCGCTTGATGCGCACGAGCGTGTCGTCGAGGCTGGCCGGGTTGGGGCCGACGTCGCCCACGTCGGCGCAGCGGGCGGTGTGGAAGGGCGCGGCGGCGGTCGACTGGTTGACCATGCGGATCATCGTCGACGCATCGCGCAGCGCGCGTGGCCCGTGGCGGGCGCCAGGCCGGTTGGTGGTGCCGCCGTCCCAGGGCACGCCGACGATGCCCACTTCGATGCCGTCGAGCGACTTCGGGTTAGGCAGGCGCATGAAGGTCGGAATGCCGGCAAAGCGCGGCAGGTCGAAGCCCGATACAGGCAGGAATTCGGGGTCAAACGCGTCCATCAGCGGCCTCCGCTGGAAGGGGAAAGACAGGTCACCAGGGCACCTCGCCCCGGTCGATGCCGAGCGTCTGCCCGGTGACGTTCCGGGCGAGGTCCGATGCAAGATAGAGGTAGGGCCCGACCACGTCAGGCGGTTCCATCAGCCCGCCGGCAAGCGCCTGCGCGGCTTCCACCTGGCCCACGACGTCCGCCTCCGACCGGCCGGTGCGGGCGGCGATGACGGTCGCCGAGCGCATCGAGCCTTCCGTGCGCACCCAGCCGGGCGCGACGGCGTTGACGGCGATGCCGCGCGGGCCGAGTTCCTTGGCCCAGGTCTTGGTCAGCCCGATCACCGCGTGCTTGGAGGCGACGTAGGCGCCGAACATCGGCTCGGCGACGCGGCCCCAGATGGAGGCCGTGTTGATGATCCGCCCGCCGGAGCCCATTGCCGGCAGCATCGCCTGCGTGACGATCGTGGTGCCGACGACGTTCACCTCGATCACCCGGCGGAAGACGGCCAGCATGGTTGCGCCCGCGTCGTCGATCGGCGTCATCCGCTCCAGCCCGGCGTTGTTGACGAGCACGTCGAGCGCGGGGATCAGCGCCGCGACACGGGCGACCGCCTTCTCGTCGGCGATGTCGGCGACGTGGCCGACCGCCCCGATGCGTCGGGCCGTGTCCTCCACGGCGGGGTCCTCGGCGAGGATGATGACCTCCGCTCCGGCCGCCACGAAGGCCGCAGCCACCGCCTCGCCGATGCCGCGGCTCGCGCCGGTCACCAGCACGCGCTTGGCCTTGAGGCCAGGAAGGGTCATGTCAGGTGTCCTCCGCGGTGGAGCGGACGAGATGGAGGAGTTCGCTCCTCAGCTCGAAGAAGGCGCGGCTGTCGCGCGTTTCCAGGTCGCGGTGAGCGCCGAGCCGCGCCGTCACGTCGACAAGGGCCAGCGTGCGCGCCGGACGGCGGGTGAACACCACCACGCGGTCGGCGAGGAAGGCCGCCTCCTCCACGTCATGGGTCACGAAGACGATCGTCTTGGCGTCCGCTTCCAGGATGCGGCGGAGCTCCACCTGCAGCTGCTCGCGGCGCTGGGCGTCGAGCGCGCCGAAGGGCTCGTCCATCAAGAGCACGTCGGAGCCGGCGGCGAGCGTGCGGGCGATCGCCACGCGCTGTCGCATGCCGCCGGAGATGCGGTTCGGGTAGCTCGCCGCGAACTCGGTCAGGCCGACCACGCCGAGGAAGTGGCGCGCCCGGTCCCGCTTCTCCGCCGCACCAAGATCGCCGCGGTAGCGCATGCCGAAGGCGACGTTCTCCTCCACGGTCAGCCAGGGGAAGGAGCTGTAGGACTGGAACACCATGCCGCGCCGCCGGTCGGGCTTGCCGAGCACGGCGCCGCCGAGGCGGATCGCGCCCGTGGTCGGCGTCTCCAGGCCGCCCACCATGCGCATCAGCGTGGTCTTGCCGCAGCCGGAGGGGCCCAGGAACACGACGATCTCGCCCTTGGCGACCTCCAGGTCGAAGGGCTCCACCACCGGGATCGGGCCGGTTCGGCTCTGGAAGGTCTTGGTGACGGCATCGAAGACGAGATGGCTCATGACGTCACCGGGTCAGATAGGGAAAGAGCCGGGCGTGCAGGGCCCTCAGGATCTGGTCGGTGAGCAGGCCAATGATGCCGATGGCGATCACGCCGGCCATCACCTCCGGCGTCTTGAAATAGCGGCGCGCCTGCCAGATGACGAAGCCCAGGCCGCTGTCGGCCGCGACGATCTCGGCCACGATGACATAGCTCCAGCACCAGCCGAGGGTGACGCGCATGTTGTCCCAGAGTGTCGGCAGCATGGCTGGCAACGTCACGTCTGCGAGCGCACGGGCCTTCGGCGCGCCGAGCGTGGCGGCGAGTTCCCCATATTCGTGCGGCACCCGGCGAACGTCGTCGGCCACCAGCAGCACCAGCTGGAAGAAGGTGCCCATCCACAGGAGGAAGATCTTGGTCTCCTCCCCCACCCCGAACCAGATGATGGCGAGCGGCACCAGGGCCGGAACGGGCAGGTAGCGGATGAAGTCGATGGTCGGCTCCAGCGACCGCCCGGCCAGCTTGTAGCTGCCCATCAGGATGCCGATCGGAACCGCCATCATCGCGGCGATCAGGAAGGCGGTCCAGACGCGGGCGGTGGAGACACCCGCGTGGTAGAGGAGGTCGCGGGAGGTGGCCATCTCGACGAGCGTGGCGAGCACGACCGAGGGCGGCGGCAGGAAGAGCGGCGCGACGAGCCCCGAACGCGCCGCTCCCTCCCACAGGGCGACGAGCGCCGCCCCGAAGACGATGCCGGCCACCGGCACCCGTGCCCCGATCCCCGCCATTCCCGGCACCCCCAGCGTTCAGGATCGGGTCAGCGCTTGGCGCCGTCGAACAGGCCGGTCAGCACGGAGGGGTCGATCTGCTGGGCGGCGTCCAGCTTCACGTCGGCAGCGCCGTAGTCGAGGTTGAGCTGCATCACCTGGTCGAAGAAGCCGTGCAGCGTGCCCGGCTGCTCCTTGGTGCCGAGGTAGGCGACGGCGTCCTCGTAGGTGGTGTAGCCGAGCGAGGTGTCGATGATCTCGGTCACCTCGGCCGGCGTCAGGCCGTAGAAGGGCGCGGCCAGTTCGGCGAACTTGGCGGGGTCCTTCTTGTAGAAGTCGACGGCGCGGTAGATGCCGCGCAGGAACTTCCTGTACTTCTCCGGATTGGCGGCGAGGTCGTCCTGGCGGGCGGTGATGATGTCGATGATCAGGCCCGGCGCGTCCTTGGACGACACGAGGATCTTCGGGTTGCGGTTGGTGATCGCCTTGACCGACTGGCTCATGAAGGGCTCGTAGGTGCCCACGGCCGCGACGCTCTCGTCGGCGAAGACGGCGAGGGTGTCGGCGGTGGCGATCTCCTTCAGGTCCACGTCCTTCAGCGACAGGCCGGCCTTGGCGAGTTCCATCTGCAGGAGGAGGCGGGCCGGGATGTTCGGCTCCACCGCCACCGTCTTGCCCTTGAGGTCGGCGACCGAGGCGATCGAGCCGTCGGCCACAACGCCGTCGCCGCCGACGGAAAGGTCGATGGTGCCGATGATGATGCCGGGCGTCGAGGCGTCGCGCGGGCGGCCCTGGTGCTCGCCGACGGTCCGCATGTCCACCTCGATGTCGCCGCGGGCGTAGGCGGCGAGCACGTTGCTTCGATCATCCTCGAACTTGAAGTCGACCTCCAACCCCTCCTCGGCATAGTAGCCGAGGGTGTTTGCAACGAGGGCGGGCGCAAAGCCGACCCAGGTCGGCGCCAGCGCGCGGATCTTGTCCTCGGCCTGTGCGGGAAGGGCGGAAACCGTGGCCGCAATTACGGCGGCCAGGGCGGCGGAGGCGAAAAAGCGACGCATGCGATCGGCTCCTCATGGCGGAAAGTCAGGTTTCCGGATGGTCAAGCTAACGCCGCATTTCATTTCGCTTGAATCACGAAGTTCGGCGGGCTTTCATCGATTTTCGTCAATGTGAATGAGGCGCGGCATGCGGCGGCTAAGCGGGATCGACCTCAGGCTCCTGAAGATCTTCGCCACCGTCGTGGAGTGCAACGGCTTCCAGAATGCGCAGATCGCGCTCAACATCTCGCAATCCACCCTCTCCACCCATATCGCCAGCCTGGAGGCGAAGCTCGGATCGCGGCTCTGTGAGCGCGGGCGCGGCGGCTTCAAGCTGACGCGCGCCGGCGAGGAAACCTACGAGGGCGCGCAGGACCTGTTCCGCTCGATCGAGTCCTTCGAGGCGCGGATGGGCCGCGTGCATGGGACGGAGAGCCAGCGCTTCCGCATTGGCGTGATCGATACGGTCGTTTCCTCAGCGGGGATCGGCCTGGACCGGGCGATCGCCCTCTTCGGCGAGGCCTATCCCGACGTGTTCGTGGACCTGGAGGTCACCACCCCGCAGACGCTTGAGCGCAGCCTCACCGAGGGCCGGCGCGACGTGGTGATCGGTCCGTTGTCGCAATCGGTTCCGGCGCTGGAGTACCGCGAGGTGATTGTCGAACAGCACTCGCTCTACTGCGGGCGCGAGCACCCCTGGTTCGATCGGGAGGACGCGACGATCACGCGCGCCGACTTCCAGGCGGCCCGCTTCTCCGTGCGTGCCTACCGCTACTTCGACGACGTCTATCGCTTCGGCAAGGCGACCGCCAACGCCAGCGTCTCCAACATGGAGGCGCAGGAGATCCTGGTGCTCTCCGGCCGCTATGTGGGCTTCCTGCCCGACCACGCGGCCGAGCGTTGGGTGCTAGCGGGTCGCATGCGGGCGGTGCGGCCGGCCGACTGGGGCCTGACCTCCCGGTTCATGGTGGCTTGGGATCCAGCAGGCGAACTGCGGCCGCTCAAGCGCGCCTTCGTCAGAATGCTCTGCCGCGAGGGCTGATCGCTCGGGCCCGGCCGGCTGCTTCTCTCGTCTGGAGTTGCGCAGGTGCGGCGAAATCGGGCGGCCAAGCCGGACTCTTGTATTTTAGCGATTACTCATATACCTTAGCAGCATGACCACACCCGTCCCGACCCTCTGCGACAGCCCCGCGTCCGAACTCGATATCCTGGAAGGAAAGGCCGAACAGGCAGCCCGCCTGCTCGCCGCGCTCGGCCAGACGAAACGGCTGATGGCGCTCTGCCGGCTGGTCGATCGCGAGATGTCCGTCGGCGCGCTGGCGGAAGCGGTCGGGCTTGGCCACTCCGCGCTGTCGCAGCATCTGGCGCGGCTGCGCGACCTCGGCATCGTGGCGACCCGGCGCGACGGGCAGACGATCTACTACCGGCTCGCCTCGGACGACGCGCGGCGGCTGATCTCCGTTCTCTACGACATCTACTGCCGCTGAGGTCAGGCCTTGCGCCGGATGCCGAGCCAGCGGGGGGTCTGCGCCTTGTAGGCGTCCCAGGCGCGGCCGAACTGTTCGCGCAGATGCACCTCCTCGCGCTCGATCGCGAGGCGCTGCACGGCGACGGCCATGACGAAGGCGGCCACCACGGTCCACATCGAGCCGAGCCCGATGCCGAGTCCGATCACCAGGATCGTGTTCCCCAGGTAGATCGGATTGCGCGTGAAGGCGAAGGGGCCGGTTGTCACGAAGTGCTCCGCCGGCCGGTGCGGCAGCACGTTGGTCTCGGCGCGGATCATCGTCAGCACCGCCCAGGCATCCAGGCTCAGTCCGACCAGAACCAGAATCCAGCCAAGGGTATGGGGCAGCCCGAGTGCCGTCGGTGCCATCTGCTCCATCAGGAACGCGCCCACCAGCGCCATCAGCAGCAAAAGCGGCGGCCATGGCACGGTGTTTGGCGGCGCAACGCGACCCGTCATCATCAAGTCTCCTGGCGGCGTGGCACGGGGAACCGGCAGCGACTGCCGCAGCGGATCCGAGCCAGGCCTGCCCGCCCCCCCGAGGAGCGGCGGGCGCAGGATAAATAAGTCAGGTGCGCTCGTCGACCTTGATCGCCTTCAGTTTATCGATCCCGAGCGCCTGCAGGGCGAGCCTCTCGTAGAACGGCTCAGACTTGCCGATGCGGATCTTGCGCAGGAAGTACTTCTCAAAGCCGATCTTCGCGGCGTGGACCCACTTGCCGGACGAGGACCAGTTGACGTTGCGGGGCGGTATCTGCGGCTGGGCCACGAAGGCGACGCCCCCGTCGCCGAAGTCGGCGAGGCAGACCGCGTTCCAGGTCGCCTCGGCGTCCGGCTCGCGACCGTCCACCAGACGGGCGATGTTGTGGGCCGTCGCCGTCACCATGCTCTCGATCATGAAGCCGGTCTTCGGCACGCCGACCGGCACCGGCGTCTTGCCGACCGGGGGAATGGCGACGCAGACGCCGACGGAGAAGACGTTCCTGAAGGCCGGGTTGCGCTGGTGCCGGTCGGCCAGGATGAAGCCGCGCGGGTTGGTGAGGCCCTCGATGCCGCGCACGGCGGCCACGCCGCGGAAGGCCGGCAGGATCATCGAATAGGCGAACGGCAGGTCATGGGCGGCCTTCAGCGAGCCGTCGTCAGCAAGTTCGCTGACATGCATCGTCCCCGCCTCGACCTTGTCGATCCTGGCGTTGGTGACCCACTTCACGTGGTGCTGGCGCATCTCGCTTTCGAGCAGCGACTTCGTATCGCCGACACCGTCGAGGCCGAGGTGGCCGACGTAGGGTTCGGCGGTCACGAAGGTCATCGGCACGCGGTCGCGCACCTTGGCGTCACGCAGCGCCTTGTCGAGCACGAAGGTGAATTCGTAGGCCGGGCCGTAGCACGAGGCGCCCTGGGCCGCGCCGATGATCACCGGCCCGGGGTTCTTCACCAACTGGTCGAAGGCTTCCTTGGCCTTCAGCGCGTGGTCGACGTGGCAGATCGACTGCGTGTGCCCCTCCGGCCCGAAACCCTCGATCTCGTCGAAGGCAAGGTCCGGGCCGGTGGCGATGACGAGGAAGTCGTAGGATACGGACTGGCCGCCCACCAGTTCGATCCGGTTCTCCGCGGGGTGGAGGCGGGCCGCGCCTTCCGGGTGGAGGGCGATGTCGCGCTTGGCGAAGACGGGGGCCAGATCGACCTCGATCGATTCCCGGTCGCGCCAGCCGACGGCGACCCACGGATTCGACGGCACGAAGGAGTATTTCGACCCCTTGTTGACGACCGCGATCTCGTGGTCGCGCCCCAGGATATCGCGCAGTTCGTAGGCCATGATGACGCCGCCCAAGCCGGCGCCGAGGACTGCAACACGTGCCATTTCCGGATCCTCCCGATCCATGCGCCCCGTTTCGGGGACCATTCGCCGCATTCCCGCAGAAGGGGTCTTGCGGCTCAGGAGACGTACGGTATATTAGCGAATACGAAAATACAAATACACTTTGGAGTAAGTGCATGTTCGGTTTCTCCCGCCCGGCGGCCAAGACGGTCTCGCCCGAAGAAGCGCGGTCCCTGGCCGAGTCCGGTGCGATCCGTCTCGTCGATGTGCGGGAGGCCGGCGAGTGGGCGCAGGGGCGGATCGCCGGCGCGATCCACGCGCCGCTCTCCAGGCTCCGCGACCTGGCGGGCACCCTGCCCTCCGACAAGCCCGTGGTGTTCTACTGCCTGTCCGGCGCCAGGTCCGGGCAGGCGGTGGCGCTCGCCAAGGCGCTTGGCCTGCCGCACGACACGCACATGGCCGGCGGCATCTCCGCCTGGCGCGCGCACGGTTTCCCGCTCACCCGCTAGCGGTCGGCTTCCGCTGTGCGGGCGACCGCCAGCGGCCCTGGGCCCGATCGCCGGACTTCCGCCGGCGGTCGGGTCCAGGTGATGGTCCCGGCCCTGAAAATCGAAGCGATCGCCTTCATCTCCCCCTTGCAATGCCTCTTGTATTTTAGTATCTACTAATCTACTAACTCACGGAGTGTTTCCATGACCCTCGACCGATCCGTTCTCGCCTTCGCCGGTGTGATGGTGCTGCTGTCCGTCGTCCTCACGGCGTATGTTTCCCCCTACTTCGTCTGGTTCACCGTCTTCATCGGGTTCAACCTGATCCAGTCGGCCTTCACCGGCTTCTGCCCGGCCGCGACGGTGTTCAAGGCGCTCGGGATCAAGCCGGGCTGCGCCTTCTGAACCGGAGATCTCCCATGCGTCCGCTGATCCTGGCCCTTGCCCTCTCCGCCGCGGTTCCTGCTGCCTTCGCCGGCACGCTCACGGTCGCTCCGACCACGGTGCCGGAGTGGAAGGCCGTCTACGGCCGGGTGGAGGCGCGGGACCTGATCCCCGCCCGCGCCCGGATCGGCGGCACGCTGGTCGCGCTTGAGGTGACCGAGGGAGACGCGGTCAAGGCCGGGCAGCGGATCGCAACGGTTCGCGACGACAAGATCGCATTCCAGGTCAACGCCTTGGACGCGCAACTTCGCGCGCTTCAGGCGCAGCTCGCCAACGCCGAATCCGAGCTCGCCCGCGGCCAGGCGCTGGTGGAGAAGGGCGTCACGACCGCACAGCGGCTCGATCAGCTCCGCACCCAGACCGATGTCTTCCGCAACCAGATCGCCGCGGCGGAAGCCCAGCGGCAGGTGGTGGTCCAGCAGGGGCAAGAGGGCGAGGTGATCGCGCCCGCGGACGGCAAGGTGCTGACCGTGCCCGTCACCAAAGGCGCGGTCGTCATGCCGGGCGAGGCGATCGCCACGATCGGCGGCGGCGGCTTCTTCCTGCGCCTCGCCATTCCCGAGCGCCATGCCGCCATGCTGGAGGAAGGCGCCGCACTGCAGATCGAGACCGGTTCGGCGCCCACCACGGGTCGGCTCGCCAAGGTCTACCCGCAGATCGAAAACGGCCGCGTCATCGCCGACGTCGAGGTGGAGGCGCTTCCCACGGCCTTCGTCGACGCCCGCCTCCTCGTCCGGGTGCCCGTCGGCGCTCGTCAGGCGATCGTCGTTCCCGCCGCGGCCGTCTCGACCCGCTCGGGCATCGACTTCGTCCGCGTCCGCGCCGGCGATGCCGAGATCGAACGGGTCGTCGTGGTCGGCGAGCGCACCGGCACCGACGTCGAAGTCCTGACCGGGCTCCACACGGGCGACGAGGTGATCACGCCATGAAGCTCGGCATCGCCGGCGGCCTGACGCGCACCTTCATCGGGTCCGCGCTGACGCCCCTGTTCCTGCTCGCCGCGCTCGCCATGGGGCTGGTCGCGCTGATCACGCTCCCCCGCGAAGAGGAGCCGCAGATCTCCGTCCCGATGGTGGACATCCACGTCCGCGCGCCCGGTCTCAAGGCGGAGGACGCGGTCAAGCTCGTCACCGAACCGCTGGAGACAATCGTCAAGGCGATCGATGGGGTCGAGCACGTCTACTCGCAGACCCGCGACGACGCGGTGATGGTCACCGCGCGCTTCCTGGTCGGCACCTCGTCCGACGCCGCGGTGCTGCGCGTCCACGACAAGCTGCGCGCCAACATGGACCGCATTCCCGTCGGCATCCCGGAGCCGATGGTCGTCGGCCGCGGCATCGACGACGTGGCGATCGTCTCGCTCACCCTGACGCCCGTGCCCGCCGCTGCCGCCACGATCTCCGCCAACGACCTCACCCGCATCGCCCGCGAGCTCCGCACCGAGATCGCCAAGGTCGACAACGTCGGGCTCAGCTATCTCGTCGGAGAGACCGGCGAGGCGATCAGGATCGCGCCCGATCCGGAGCGGCTGGCGATGACCGGCGTCACCCTGCAGCAGCTCTCGGGCAAGGTCACGGGCGCCAACCGGTCGTTCTCCACCGGGCTCGTCCGCGACGGCGGCCAGCAGATCGAGGTGGTCGCCGGCGAAACGCTGCAGACGCCGGCCGAGATCGGCAACCTCCTCCTCACCACGCGCGACGGCCGCCCGGTCTACGTGCGCGACGTCGCCGACGTCTCGCTCGTCACCGACACCGCCGACCTCCATGTCTCCAGCGTCACGCGGACCGCGGACGGCGCAATCCAGCGCGTTCCGGCGGTCACGCTCGCCGTCGCCAAGCGCGCCGGGTCCAATGCCGTGACCGTCGCGGAGGAGATCCTGCACCGGGTGGAGAGCCTCAAGGGGTCGCTCATCCCGGAGACCGTCGCCGTGGAGGTGACGCGCGACTACGGCGAGACCGCCAACGAGAAGGCCAACGAGCTCCTCTTCCATCTCGGCCTTGCGACCCTTTCCATCATCGCGCTGGTCTGGTTCGCGATCGGCCGGCGGGAAGCCTTCGTCGTCGCCATCGTCATTCCGGTGACGATCCTCCTCACCCTCTTTGCGGCCAACGTGATGGGCTACACGCTCAACCGCGTGTCGCTGTTCGCGCTGATCTTCTCCATCGGGATCCTGGTCGACGACGCCATCGTGGTGATCGAAAATATCGCCCGCCACTGGGGCATGAACGACGGACGCGACCGGCGGGAGGCCGCCATCGAGGCGGTCGCGGAGGTCGGCAATCCGACCATCGTGGCCACCCTCACCGTCGTCGCGGCGCTGCTGCCGATGCTGTTCGTCAGCGGCATGATGGGGCCCTACATGAGCCCGATCCCGTCGAACGCGTCGGCGGCGATGATCTTCTCCTTCTTCGTGGCGGTGATCGTCACGCCCTGGCTGATGCTGAGGGTGGCCGGCAAGGCGCCTGTTCACGCGCACGGCGACCATTCGACCGGCGGCCCCCTCGGCCGGGCCTACGCGGCCGTCGCGCGGCCGATCCTGTCGTCGAAGGCGACGAGCTGGCTGTTCCTCATCGTGGTCGGATTGCTCACGCTCGGCTCGCTGGCGCTCTTCTACACCAAGGACGTCACGGTGAAGCTGCTGCCGTTCGACAACAAGTCGGAGCTCGCCGTCGTCATCGACCTGCCGGAAGGCTCGTCGGTCGAACAGACCGACGCCGTCGCCCAGGCGGTCGCGGCCGCGGCGCTGGAGATGCCCGAGGTGATCTCGGCGCAGACCCACGCCGGCACCGCCGCGCCGTTCAACTTCAACGGCCTCGTCCGGCACTCCTATCTCCGTGCGGAGCCGCAGCTCGGCGACGTCCAGCTCAACCTGACGCCCAAGGCCGAACGCGAGCGGTCCTCGCACCAGATCGCGCTCGACCTCAGGCAGCGGGTGAGCGCGCTCCCGGTTCCGCCGGGCACGTCGCTGAAGGTGGTCGAGCCGCCGCCGGGCCCGCCGGTGATGGCGACGCTTCTGGCGGAGATCTACGGCCCCGACGCCGACACCCGACGCCGCACCGCGGAGACGGTGGAGGCCGCGTTCCGGTCCGTGCCGTTCATCGTCGACGTCGACAATTCCTTCGGCACGCCCGCCCGGCGGCTGCGCACCACCATCTCCACGGACGACCTGGAGTTCTTCCACGTTGAGGAGAGCGACGTGTTCGACACGCTCGCCATCCTCAACGGCGGAGCGACGGTCGGCTACTCGCACCGGGGCGGCGGCCGCCCCCCCATCCCGATCCGAGTGGAGCGCCCGAAGGGCGAGAAGGTGGTCGACGAGCGGTTCCTCTCCACGCCGATCCCCGCCAACGTGCTGCCTGGCGACCGCGGCGTCGTGGAACTCGGCGACGTGGTCCGCGTCGGCAAGGAGACCGCATCGTTCCCGATCTTCCGCCACAACGGCCGCTTCGCGGAGATGGTGACCGCCGAACTCGCGGGCGCCTACGAAGCGCCGCTCTACGGCATGCTCGCCGTCCAGGAGGCGCTCGATGCGCAGGATTGGACCGGGCTCGCCAAGCCGGAGATCGCGCTGCACGGGCAGCCGGCCGACGAGACGAAGCCGACCCTGCTATGGGACGGCGAGTGGGAGGTGACCTGGGTCACCTTCCGCGACATGGGCGCGGCCTTCGGGGTGGCGATGCTCGGCATCTACATCCTGGTCGTCGCGCAGTTCGGATCGTTCAAGGTGCCGCTCGTCATCCTGACGCCGATCCCGCTCACCTTCATCGGCATCCTCGGCGGGCACTGGCTGTTCGCGGCGCCCTTCACGGCCACGTCGATGATCGGCTTCATCGCGCTTGCGGGCATCATCGTGCGCAACTCGATCCTGCTCGTCGATTTCGTGAAACACTCCGCCTCGCCGGACAAGCCGCTGACCGAGGTGCTGATCGAGGCAGGGTCGATCCGCTTCAAACCAATCCTGCTCACCGCGCTGGCGGCGATGATCGGCGCGGCGGTGATCCTGACCGATCCGATCTTCCAGGGGCTGGCCATCTCGCTGCTGTTCGGGCTCGCCTCATCCACGCTGCTGACGGTCCTCGTGATCCCGGCGATCTACCGCGTGCTCCGCACCTGAGGACGGCAGGCTCGGAACGCGGAACGGCCGGATCGGGGAAGCCCGGTCCGGCCGTTGTGTGTCCGTTGGTTCAGTCGACCGATCAGGTCCGCGAGGGAATCTGCGCCATGATCTTCTTGGCGATGACCACCGCGAACGGGATCGCGACGACAAATCCCGCACCGGCCGCGATCGGGATGTTCTCCATCGCCTTGGCGTAGAGCGCGGGGACCGTGAGCACCACCGTCACGAACGATCCGGCGAGCGTGGTGCCGAGCACGATCCAGATGAGCACTGCGAGTTTCAGCATTTTAGCAACTCCTAAATTGCCCAACGACGCTACGCCCGTTCCGATCCGCTGCTGTTGACCTGGATCAAAGCGCGCGAGCGGAACCCCGATCCAGGCTGCGATCGTTCCCCACCTGGCTGTCGCAGAGACCTCGAACGATCACCGGCAGCGGCGTGCCGACGTGGGCTTCAGCGCTGCTTGACCGACCTCGGGTCGGGGTCTATGTCATCATTAGATTAGAACCATTCCAATCTCGGAGAGGCCATGCTGTCCCGTCTTTCGCTGTCCGGCTTCGGCGGCAAGCGCCGCTTCGACGACCTCACGGAGCAGGAGGTGCTCGCCCTCGCGATCTCCTCGGAGGAGGAGGACGGGCGGATCTACGCGGCCTATGCGGCGCAGCTCCGGGCGGAGTATCCGTCGTCCGCCGCCGTTTTCGACGGCATGGCCGCCGAGGAGGACGGGCATCGCCGGCGGCTCATCGACGCCTACCAGCAGCGCTTCGGCGACTTCGTCGTGCCGATCCGCCGCGAGCACGTGGCCGGCTACTACACCCGCAAGCCGGTCTGGCTGGTGAAGAACCTTGGGCTCGACCGCATCCGCGACGAGGCCGAGGACATGGAGCGGCAGGCGCACGCCTTCTATCTGGCCGCCGCCGCCCGCTCCACCGACGCCGGGACGCGCAAGCTCCTCGGCGACCTCGCCGCGGCCGAGGCGGGCCACCAGAAGACCGCGGCCGGCCTTGCCGCGGAGCACCTCGGCGAGGAGGAGAAGTCCACCGAGGACCAGGCGGCGCGCCGCCAGTTCGTGCTCACCTGGGTGCAGCCGGGTCTCGCGGGGCTGATGGACGGCTCGGTCTCTACCCTTGCGCCGATCTTCGCCACCGCCTTCGCGACGCAGGACCCGTGGACGACCTTTCTCGTCGGCCTGTCGGCGTCGGTCGGCGCGGGCATCTCGATGGGCTTCACGGAAGCCGCGCACGACGACGGCAAGCTGTCCGGACGCGGCGCGCCCTGGAAGCGCGGCCTCGCCTCGGGTGTGATGACCGCACTCGGCGGCCTCGGGCATGCCCTGCCCTACCTGATCCCCAATTTCTGGACCGCCACGATCCTCGCCTTCGTGGTCGTGTTCCTGGAGCTCTGGGCGATCGTCTGGATCCAGAACCGCTACATGGAGACGCCGTTCCTGCGCGCCGCCTTCCAGGTCATCCTCGGCGGCGGGCTCGTGCTGGCGGCCGGCGTTCTGATCGGGGCGGCATAGCAGCCCTTCCCCGCCCGGCCTTTCAAGGACCGGCCACCTGTGGCAGGTACGGGCGATGGAGACCCAGCTCTACGCCCCCGTGAAACGATTCCTGGAAGACCTCGGCTTCGCCGTCAAAGGCGAGGTCGGCGGCTGCGACGTGGTCGCGCTGCGCGACGGCGAGCCGCCGATCGTGGTGATCGGCGAGCTCAAGATGAGCTTCAACCTGGAACTCGTCCTGCAGGGCGTCGACCGCGCCGGCTCGGCGGACGAGATCTGGCTCGCGGCGCCGATGTCGGCGCGCGGCAAGGGCCGCGAATCGGATCCCCGCTTCCGCAACCTGATCCGCCGCCTCGGCTTCGGCCTGCTCGGCGTCACCGCGGCGGGCGGCGTGGAGATCCTCGTTCCGCCCACCGCGCCGCTACCGCGCCGCGATCCCAAGCGCCGGTCGCGCCTCGTCGACGAGCACCGGCGCCGGCAGGGCGACCCGGCGGTCGGCGGCGGCAATCGCGCCCCGATCATGACCGCCTATCGGCAGGACGCGCTCGCCTGCGCCGCGGCGCTTTCCGAAGGTCCGCTGCGGCCGCGCGACATCAGCCCGAAGGTGCCGACCGCCCCGAAGATCCTGTTCGGCAACGTCTACGGCTGGTTCGCCCGCAAGAGCCGCGGCGTCTACGAACTGACCGCCGAGGGTCGCGCAGCGCTTGCCAAGTGGCCGCAGAAGGATCCGCCGAAGACCCCTCCGGGCTCCGGCGACGACGCCCCCCGGCTCGGCTGACCGCCGCCACCGGTCAGGCCGGTCCAAGCCCCGCCAGCGCCTCTTCCGCTGCGCGAACGCCGGTTCGGTACGCGCCGTGCGCCGTCGAGAAGTCGTGGCGAGAGGTCGCCTCGCCGGCGAAGAACAGCCGCCCGTCGACCGGCGCAGCCAGGCGCGCGCGCTCATCCGCCCGTCCGGGGAGCGCGGCGGAATAGGAGCCACGCGCCAGCGGATCGGAAGCCCAGGCCGTCGCAGCGACCACCCGGAGCCGTCCGCGGATCGCCTCGCCGAACAGGCCGGCGAGTTCGTCCGTCGCAAAGGCGGCGAAAGCCTCGACGCCGCCGGCCTCCAGGTCGCGGGCCAGCGTTCCGCCGAAGTAGCCCTCGATCAGCGGCCGGCCGAAAGGCTTCAGGTGATAGCTGCCCGTTCCAGCCCGGTCGGTTCGTCCGAAGACATGGCCGGCCGGCAGCTCCTCGGGCCGATCCAATGCCAGGAACAGCTTGTCCGCGACGCCGAGCGGCAGCCCTTCCGCCGCCTCGCGCTTGTCCGGCAGATCGGGCGTGAAGCAGACCGCGCCGGCGGCGAGCAAGGTCGGTGGAAGCGTCACGATCACCGCGCGGGCCTCCACGGTGCCGCCAGTCGTCTCCACGCGGATCGTCCGGCCGGAATGGTCCACCGCGGTCACCGCACACCCCGTCAGTACCGGCAGGTCGCGGCCGTGGGCGGCGACCACCGCGCCGTAGCCGTCGGGCACGCGCCAGTTCACGTCGGTGTCGGCGTAGCGGACGTAGTCGCGCAGCGAGGTCTTCGACAGTTCCGTCCCGTTGACGTAGGTGTTCACGGCGTCGATCAGCGGCGACCAGCGGTCGCCCGGCTCCAGCAGGTCGGCGGCGGGACGGTCCGGCCCGTCCTCGTCCTCCGCTTCCAGGCGCTCGAAGAAGCGGCCCATGGAGGCCTGGAGATCCTGCTCTTCGCCCGGCTTGAAGCCGACTCCGCCGGCCTGCACGCCCCAGGTCGGCGGTCTGCGGTCGATCGCGAACCCGTGGCTCTCGGCGATGGCGACCCACGGGTTGCGATCCGCCGAATGCAGCCAGCCGCAGCCGAAATCGATGGGGTCGCCGCCGACGCGCTCGGTCCAGGCCCGCCCGCCGATGCGCTCGCGCGCCTCCAGGATCACGAAGGACCGTCCGGCCTGCAGCAGCCGGCGCCCCGCCCCGATCCCCGCCGCGCCCGCGCCGATCACCACGACGTCGGCGGCAGAGGATGTCAGTTCGGGTGCAGGCATGGGATCTCCGGCGGCTCGTATTCGGCCGCCCAGGAAGAGTGGAAACCTGCCTGCGGTCAAGGCTGCCCGCATCGTCGCGGTCTGGCCTCAGGGCTCCAGCAGCCGTGGCCCCGATCCTTCCTCCGACAACTCGTCCCAAGGGTTGCGCAACGGACAGGACCGGGTGGAGAGGCAGCCGCAGCCGATGCAGTCGTTCAGGTGATCACGCAGTTTTGTAAGCCGAGCAATGCGGTCGTCGAGGTCGCTTTTCCAGACGGCGGAGAGCCGCTGCCAGTCGTCCGCGTCCGGAGTCCGCCCGTCGGGCAGCGACGACAGGGCGTCCTTGATCTCGGCGAGCGGAATCCCGGTGCGTTGCGCCACCTTGATGATCGCCACCCGGCGCAGGATCTCGCGGTGGTAGCGGCGCTGGTTGCCGGCCGTGCGATGACTGCGGATCAGCCCTTTCGCCTCGTAGAAGTGCAACGTCGAGACAGCGATCCCGCTGCGCTCGGCAACTTCACCGACCGTCAGTTCGCGATGGTAGCGGCTCGGATCCACGCGGCCCATGGCGACCCCTTGACCTCAACTATGGTTGAGGTTCTATCTAGGGTGCTCCTCGACGGATATGCAAGGAGCATCATTCCCCATGAACGACACCCTCAATCTCGCCCTGGTCTACGGCAGTGCCCGCGAAGGTCGCTTCTGCGACACCGTTTCGGCCTGGGCCCGCTCCGAGATCGAAGCCGACGGGCGGTTCTCCCTCGACATCATAGACCCCGCCGCGCTGCCACCGACGCGGGACGGCGCTGGCCTGCTCAAGGCCCATGTGGCGAATGCGGACGCGTTCATCGTGGTCACCCCGGAGTACAACCACGGCTATCCGGCGGACCTGAAGGCGCTCATCGACCGCGCCTATGCGGAGTGGAACGCCAAGCCGGTCGCCTTCGTCTCCTACGGCGGCGCGTCGGGCGGGTTGCGGGCCGTCGAGCAGCTGCGGCAGGTCTTCGCCGAGCTCCACGCCGTCACGATCCGCGACAGCGTGATGTTCCCCAATGCCTGGAAGCAGTTCGGCGAGGACGGGCGCCTGCTCGCGCCGGAAGGGCCGCAGGCGGCCATGCGCGCCACCCTCGCCCGGCTGTGGTGGTGGGCCGACGCTCTCCGCGCGGCACGCTGGAACCGGCCCTACAACGAAGCCGCCTGAGCTGGCCGACGGGCGGGCGCCTTTTGTCCCGCGCCTGCCCGCCGTTCAGCAGCGGCCCTTCTTGGCCTGTCCCGGCGGGCAGTGGCGGCCCTTGCCGTGGCCCTTCGGCGCGGAGCCGCGCGGCTCGATGAGCTCGATCCGGACTTCCGGCTCGGCGTATTCGCGCGCCCGGACGGTCCGGCGATGGCGGTCCTCGTCGCGGCGGTCGCGGAAGAAGACGTCGCGCTCGCGGTACCAGGAGCGGTCGCGGTAGTGGCGGTCCCAGTAGCCGAGGCCGCCGAAGGCGACCACCGGCCAGTCGACGCGGGGCGACAGGTCGCGCAGCACCAGCCGGCCGTCGCCACCTTCGAACTCCAGCAGCCGGGCGGAGATCCAGCCGCGGTCGAAGTCGGTTGTGACATCGCACCAGCTGCCGTCGGACAGGCAGCCGTGCACCTCGACGGGCTCGCCGGCCGGCACGCGGTCCACCACGGGATAGCGCGTGCTCGGGCCGGCCCGCATGTTCACCGTGGTGACGGGATAGGCCTCCAGGACGGCGGCGGCGGCGGGCGCCAGCAGGTAGATCGCCGAGGCGGTCAGCGTGGCCGCGAGAATGACGGGCTTGAGCATGGTTCCTCCAAGGGTTTGGAGGAGTAACGAACGGGAGCCGGATTTACTCCCCGGCGAACGGCCCGGCGCGACCGCACGCCGGTCGTGGTCCCGTGCGGCGGCATCCTATTCCGCCGCCACCGGCAGAGCGTGAATCTCCCCGCGTGCCGGCGGAAGCGCCGCCGTAGGCGCCGCCTCTTCCGTTGGGGCGACCGCTTCCGCCGCCTTGCCGCGGACGGGCGCCTTGACGCGGAACCAGAGCGCGTAGAGCGCCGGCACGAACAGCAGCGTCAGAACGGTCGCGACCGCCAGGCCGCCCATGATGGCGATCGCCATCGGCCCCCAGAACACGTTCTCCGACAGCGGAATCATCGCGAGGATCGCCGCTGCGGCGGTCAGCACCACCGGCCGGGCGCGGCGCACCGTCGCCTCCACCACCGCGTCCCACGGGGTCGCGCCGGCGTCGAGGTCATGGCCGATCTGGTCGACCAGGATCACCGTGTTGCGCATGATCATGCCGGCGAGCGCGATGACGCCGAGGAGGGCCACGAAGCCGAAGGGCTGCTGCCCGATCAGGAGGCCGAAGGCCGCCCCGATCAGCCCCAGCGGTGCCGTGGAGAACACCAGCGCCAGCTTGGAGAAGCTCTGCAACTGGATCATCAGCAGCGTCAGCATGGCCAGGATCATCACCGGGAAGATCTGGAACAGAGCGCCGTTCGCCTTAGCGCTTTCCTCCACAGATCCGCCCATCTCGATGCGATAGCCGACCGGAAGCTGGTCCATCACCGGCTTCAGCGTGGGCAGGATCGCGTTGGAGACGTCCGGCGGCTGGACGCCGGGCACCACGTCGGCGCGCACGGTGATCAGCATGTCGCGGTTCTGGCGCCAGAGGATGGGCTCCTCGTGGGCGTATTCGATCCGCGCCACCTGCGACAACGGTACCACCATGCCGTCGCGCGCGGTGATCGAGAGGTCCGGCAGTGCCTCCAGGTCCAGCCGCTCGTCCGCCTCGGCGCGGGCGACGACGCCGACCTTCTCGATGCCGTCGCGGATCGTGGTCACCTCGAAGCCGGACAGAAGCGTCGCCAGCGTCTGGCTGATGCTCTCCGGGGTCAGGCCGAGCGCGCGGGCCCGGTCCGGATCGACCGCGAGGCGGACGACCTTGGCCTGGTCGTTCCAGTCGAGGTTGGCGCCCACCGTCTTGTCGTTCTTCGCCACGAGGTCGCGGACCTCGTAGGCGATGCGGCGCACCTCCAGCGGGTCCGGACCGATCACGCGGAACTGGACGGGGTAGCCGACCGGCGGGCCGAGCACGAGTTCGGAGACGCGCACCTGCGCCTCGGGGACGGCCCCGCCGTCGATCCAGGCGTCGAGGCGCGCCTTCACCCGATCGCGGGCTTCCGCGTCCTTGGCGTAGAGCACCACGATGCCGTAGTTCGCCTTGGGCAGCTCGGGGTTGGAGGCCATGAACCAGCGCGGCGCGCCGCCGCCGGTGTAGGAGGTCCAGGTCGTCACCTCCTCGTCCCCTGCGATCCGGTCCTCCACCTTCTTCATCGCCGCCTCGGTCGCCTTGAACGAAGCGCCCTCCGGCAGGCGCACCTCGGCCATCAGCTCCGGGCGCGGCGAGTTGGGGAAGAACTGCTGCTGGACGAACTGGAACGACCAGATGGCGGAGGCGAACAGCATCAGCGTCGCCAGCACGACGATCACCCGGTGGCGCACACACCAGCGGATCAGGGCGCGCAGGATCCGGTAGGCACGGCCCTGGTAGTTGCCGCCGTGGGCATGCGAATCAGCGCTCTCGCCGTGTTTCTTCATGTCGGGCAGCAGCTTGACGCCGAGATAGGGCGTGAACACCACGGCGACGATCCACGAGGCGACCAGCGCGATGCCGACCACCCAGAAGATGCCGCCGGCGTATTCGCCCGCGCTCGACTTGGCAAAGCCGACGGGCAGGAAGCCGGCCGCTGTGACGAGCGTACCGGTCAGCATCGGAAAGGCGGTCGACGACCAGGCGAAGGTCGCCGCCTGGATGCGGTCGTAGCCCTCCTCCAGCTTCACCACCATCATCTCGACGGCGATGATCGCGTCGTCCACCAGGAGGCCGAGCGCGATGATGAGCGCACCGAGCGAGATGCGCTCCAGACTCATGCCCATGAGGTCCAGCACCACCATCACCATGGCCAGCACCAGCGGCACGGCCAGCGCCACGACGATGCCGGTGCGCCAGCCGAGAGACAGGAAGCTCACCGCGAGCACGATCGCCAAGGCCTCCACGAAGACGCGGAGGAACTCGCCGACGCTCTCCTCCACCACCTCGGGCTGGTCGGCGACCTGCTCGATGTCGAAGCCGACGGGCAGGTCCGCGCGGACCTCTTCCATCGCCGTCTCCAGGTCGGCGCCGAGCGTCAGGATGTTTGCGCCGTCGGCCATCACCACGCCGATCGCGAGCGCCGGACGGCCCTCGTGGCGGACGGTGTAGGTCGCCGGATCCTCCGTCCCGCGGGACACCTTGGCGATGTCGCCCAGGCGGAAGGTCGCCCCGTTCGCCGTCACCGGCACTGCCTCCACCGCCGCGACGCCGTCGAGCGCGCCTTCGACGCGCACGTTGATGCGGTCGGTGGGCGTGTCGATCGACCCTGCCGGTGTCACTGCGTTCTGCGCGGCGATGCTGTCGAAGATCGTCTGCGGCGCGATGCCGAGGGCGGCGATCTTGGCGTGGCTGAACTCGACGAAGATCTTCTGGTCCTGGTCGCCGTAGAAGCGGACCTTCTCCACGTTGGGCACGCGCAGGAGCCGCTGGCGGATCGCCTCGGCTTCCGTCTTCAGCCCGGCCAGCGACACGCCGTCGCCCTGCAGCATGTAGAGCGCGCTGTCGACGTCGCCGAACTCGTCATTGAAGAACGGGCCGATCACGCCCGCAGGCAGGCTGCCGCGGATGTCGCCGACGCGCTTTCGCACCTGGTACCAGATGTCGTCCACCTCGGCCGGCGGAGTGCTGTCCTTCAGCGCGAGCTGGAGAAAGGTCTGGCCGGCCTTGGAGTAGGTCCGCACCTTGTCGAAGTGAGGCACCTCCTGCAGCGTCTTCTCGATGGGATCGGCCACCTGCCGCTGCATCTCCTCCGACGTCGCCCCCGGCCAGACGGCTGAGATGATCATCGCCTTGATGGTGAAGGCGGGATCCTCCGCGCGGCCGAGGCGGGCGTAGGAGAACACGCCACCGAGCGAGATGACGATGATCAGGAAGAGAACCAGCGCCTGGTGGGTCACGGCCCAGCGGGACAGGTTCAGCCTGGAAGCGAACTCCGACATGGGAGGCCTCATTCAACGAGTAAGACGTGAGGTTTCAGGCGCGGTGCGGCGCTTCAGTCTGCGGAGGCGAGGCGCACCTTGGCGCCGTCCTTCAGCCGGTTGACCCCGAGCGTGACGATGGTGTCGCCGGGCTTCAGGCCGCCTGTCACCACCACGTCCCCGGTCTCGAAGCGGGCGACCTCGACGGCGGTCTTGGCGATCGTCGACGACGTCCGGTTCACGGTGAACACCATCGGGCCGCGGCCTTCGTCGAGCACGGCGGTCGAGGGCAGCCGCACCACCGGGCGCGGGTCGCCCTTCATCAGGGAGAGCGTCGCGGTCATCCCAAAGCGGACGGCGTCGTCGGCGTCGGGGATCGAGAACCGTGCGGCGTAGGTGCGCGTCACCGGGTCGGCCTGCGGCGACACTTCGCGGAGCGTCGCGCGGTAGGACGCATCGTCCGCCCACAGCGAGACCTGCGGCACCGACGCCTGGAGATCGCCGAGCCGGCTTTCCGGGATGGCGACCAGGATCTCCTTCTCGCCGCCGGCCGCCAGCGTCACCACCGGCGAACCCTGCCCCACCACCTGCCCGGCTTCCGCCGAGACCGCCGTGACGACGCCGTCGGCGCTGGCGGCGAGGTCGGCGTAGCGGCGCTGGTTGCGGGCTAGCTCCAGCTGCTTCTCGGCCGTTTCCAGCCTCGCCTTCGCCTCGTCGAGGTCCAAGCGCCGGCCGTCGTAATCGGCCTGAGACACATGCCCCTTCGCGAGCAGATCGGCGGCGCGGCGTTCGTCGGCGGCGACACGGGCGAGATTGGAGCGGGCCGCCGACGTACTCGCCTCGGCCTGCTGGAGCGAGAGGTCCAGGTCCTCCGGATCGAGCCGCGCGATAACGTCGCCCGCCTTCACGGTGTCGCCCACGTCGACCGTCCGCTCCGCCAGCTTGCCGGCCACACGGAAACTCTCCGCGACGAGGCGGCGCGGCTGGATGGTGCCGGTGTAGTTGCGGCTTTCGGCGAGCGACACGGGGTGGACGGTGGCGACCTGGACCACGGGTGCCGGAGGCTCCGGGATGACTTCGGCCGCCTCCTCGCCCTGGCAGGCGGCAAGCCCCAGCGGCAGGGCGAGCGCGGCGGCGAGGGCGGCTTTGCGAAGGCGGTTCGGAACGGCGGGTCGGGAGGTCATGGCGCCTGTCCTGTCGTGACGTAGGTTTACTGTTGACTTTTCATAGTCGTCAGTTTTTGGGGCCGAAAAAGACGCCCGAAGGCGTCGCCGGATCGATGTCGGGGGCGGGCCGTCAGCCGGCAGTCCGCCCGGTTCAGTCGTTGCGCAGCGGCCGAAGCGCGCGGATGATGAAGCGGGCCATCTGGCGGGAGCGCTGGTCCAGGTCCTCCTCGATGCACTGCTCGATCATCAGCGGATGCAGCAGCATGCCGTAGGCGCCCTTGACGCAACTTGCCGCCCCTTGCGGATCGTCGACCTCGAACTCGCCGGCCTCGATACCCTCGCGGATCAGGCCTTCGACGATGGTCACCAGCCGCCCGGTGTAGTTCTCCACCGTCTGCCAGTTCTCCGACATCGCGGCCGCGACCATGTCGTGCACGCGCTTCTCCTGAAGCAGCGTTTCGCGGTTGTGGCGATGCATTTCCACCAGAAGCCGCTCCAGCCGCTCGGCCGCGGTGCCCTTGCCGCGCACGATCGACCAGGCCAGTTCGATCGCCTCGTCCAGCACGCGGCCGCAGATGCACTCGTTGATCGCGCCCTTCGACGAGAAGAAGCGGTAGACGTTGGCCGGGCTCATGCCCAAGGCCTCGGCGATGTCGGCCACCGCCGTCTTCTGGTAGCCGACGCGCCGGAAGTGCTCTTCGGCAACCTCCAGGATCTTCGCCCGCACCTCGTCCGGATCGCTGCGACCGCGCTGCACCTTGCTCATCTCATCCTCGATAACTGATGATTTTTGTAATTCGTCACTCGTCAGGAGTCAACGAAGCGCAAATCACAGGCGCGTGAGTTTCGATGATCGAGCGAAGGGAACGTTGCGTCAACGCTCCCGAAGCATCACCGGTGCGCGTCGGTGTGCGGCTGGCAGTTCGCCGTCACGGCGAATGCAGGCAGTCACTCTCACCCTAGCGCGTCCAGCGCCGCCAGCCCTGCCGGCGTGGCGCACCAGACGCCGTCGACCTGCTCCACCAGCCCGCTCGCCACAAGGCGGCGGAGCACCGCGCCATCCTGGATCAGGTCGTGGTCGGCAGCGATCGCGGCGAGCGTCGCCCGCTCGTCGTCGGTCAAGGTGTCGTCGCTCATCGCGTGCTCTCTTTCACTTCGCTTCGAGTACAACCAACGCTTGAAACGCTCGCCAGATCCACCCGATCTACGGTCATTGGCCTGATGTAATCGCCGCAAATGATGCAACCCGTTCTCAACCCTCGCAATTCGCCTGTCCGCATGCGATCGGGTTAAGCAGCGGTTAGCTTCATCGCTAGAAGCGAAACCGAATGCCCTGACGATTTGCCCCGCTCGCCGTTATATTGGAGACGTTTCCGGCACGCGCCAAATCATGCCAGGCTTCTTCAGGAGCCGGCCTACAACACCTCAGCGTCGCCAGCGTCTCGGCCATTTGCCAAAGACCATTTATCGCGAACCTGCGGGTTTCATTTCCATGCCGCGCCAGCACAGTTCCGACGACGGTCCAAGGGGCACCGGGGAGCCCCTCGACCCGGCACGCGTCGACGTCACCGACGTCGTGCGCGTGCTCCGCCTCCTCCTTACCGCGGTCGAGATGTCCGGCGAGGACGGACTGCGGTTGACAAACGACGCGCCGCTTGTTGGTTTGGCGCGCACGCTGGTGGGTGGCACCGGCGCCTACCACCATTCGTCCCGCACGGCGCTGATGGCGCTGCGCGATCTGGTCTGGAGGGTGGACAGCGCCAAGGCCCTCCTCGAGCAGCGGATGGACGCGGAGGGACGTGCCGAGCTTGCGGCCCTCCTTGCCACCGACGACATCCATATGTTCCTGAGGCAGGAACCCTGACCGACTCCGTGCACCGCGGCGGCCGGCAGACACCCGGCCGCAACGGCACCATCGGAGCCGAGACATTATGAGTTCCACTCTCGAGGTTCCTGCCGCGGGATCTCTTTCCGAGCAGGTCGCGCGCCGCCGCACCTTCGCGATCATCTCGCACCCGGACGCCGGCAAGACGACGCTGACGGAAAAGCTGCTGCTGTTCGGCGGCGCGATCCAGCTCGCCGGCCAGGTCCGCGCGCGCGGCGAGAACCGCCGCACCCGATCGGACTGGATGAAGATCGAGCGCGACCGCGGCATCTCGGTCGTTACCTCGGTGATGACCTTCGAGTACGGCGGCAAGGTCTTCAACCTCCTGGACACGCCGGGCCACGAGGACTTCTCCGAGGACACCTACCGGACGCTGACGGCCGTCGACAGCGCCGTGATGGTGATCGACGCGGCCAAGGGCATCGAGGCGCGGACGCGCAAGCTGTTCGAGGTCTGCCGGATGCGCGACATCCCGATCGTCACCTTCATCAACAAGCTCGACCGCGAGGCCCGCGATCCGTTCGAGATCCTCGACGAGATCGAAAAGACGCTGGCGCTCGACACCGCGCCGATCACCTGGCCGGTCGGCTCCGGCAAGGACTTCCTCGGCACCTACGATCTGCGCGGTGGCCGCACCCGGCTGATGAACGACAAGAACGACGAGCACGCCGACATGATCGACGACGCAGCGCTCGACACGCTGCTCGCCGAACGGCACATGTCGGGCATCCGCGAGGAGATCGAGCTCGCCAAGGACGGCACGCCGGAGTTCGACCTCACCGCCTTCCGCCAGGGCCACATGACGCCGGTCTACTGGGGCTCGGCGCTGCGCAACTTCGGCATCAAGGACCTGCTCGACGGCCTCTCGGCCTTCGCGCCGGCCCCGCGCGACCAGGACGCCGACCGGCGGACGGTGAAGGCGGAGGAGCCGAAGATGACGGCCTTCGTTTTCAAGATCCAGGCGAACATGGATCCCAACCACCGCGACCGCATCGCCTTCATCCGCCTCTGCTCGGGCAAGCTCCAGCGCGGCATGAAGGTCAAGCACGCCCGCACCGGCAAGCTGATGAGCCTCACCGCGCCGCAGTTCTTCTTCGCGCAGGAGCGGCACATCGCCGACGAGGCCTGGGCCGGCGACGTGGTGGGCATTCCCAACCACGGCACGCTGCGGATCGGCGACACGCTGACCGAGGGCGAGGACATCACCTTCGTCGGCGTGCCGAGCTTCGCGCCGGAGATCCTGCGCCGCGTGCGGCTGGAAGACGCGATGAAGGCCAAAAAGCTGAAGCAGGCCCTACAGGAGCTCGCCGAGGAGGGCGTCGTCCAGGTGTTCCGCCCGGTCGACGGCTCGCCGGCGATGGTCGGCTTCGTCGGCGCGCTGCAGCTCGACGTGCTGCAGAACCGGCTCGACCAGGAGTATGGCCTGCAGGTCGGCTTCGAGGCGAGCCAATACAACATGGCCCGCTGGATCGGCGGCGAGAAGGCCGACGTGGAGGAGTTCCTCAAGGGCAACCGCTCCGCCCTCGCCGAGGACGTCGACGGCGAACCCGTCCTCCTCGCCACCTCCGGCTACGCCTTCAACTACATCAAGGACAAGTGGCCGAAGGTCCGCTTTACCGACGTCAAGGAAGTCCAGGCGAAGAAGGCGGCGTGAGCGGCGGGAGAGCGGCTCAGCCCAGCCGCTTCCAGTAGACCCGCGTGCCCGACATACGGCCGTCGGGCGTCAGCGCGAAGTCGGGGATCTCGCCGGCCTCCTGCCAGCCCAGGCCGGCGTAGAACCCGGCCGCCCCTTCCACCGACGCGGTGTCGAGCACCAGGAGCCAGCGGCCCTCGCCGGCGGCGATCGCCTCGGCGGCCTTGAGCAGCGCGGTGCCGATTCCCCGGCCCCGGTGGCTGGCGCGGGTCATCATCTTGGCGATCTCGGCGCGGTGCGGCTGGTTCTCCGGCAGGCCGGTCACCAGCGTCACGGTGCCGACCAGGAGCGGGCCGTCGTAGGCGCCGAGCACCACGCGCTCTCCGCGGGCCGCGGCGTCCAGCGAGCCCTGCCAGAAGGCGGCCGCCTTTTCCGGCGCCAGCGGGTGCATGAAGCTCACCGAGCCGCCGCCCGCGACGGTTTCCACCAGGATCGTGGCCAGCGCGTCGACCGTGGCGCGGTCCGGCCCCAGCCGGCGGATCTCGA
The DNA here is from genome assembly GCF_013839445.1 of Chthonobacter albigriseus. Lineage (GTDB taxonomy): Bacteria > Pseudomonadota > Alphaproteobacteria > Rhizobiales > Pleomorphomonadaceae > Chthonobacter > Chthonobacter albigriseus. The sequence continues at coordinate 389,666 of NZ_JACDIT010000002.1, forward strand.
CAGGCGTCACAGCGGCGTCAGCTTCGGGCGAGAACGACGACATAGGTGCAGGGCTCCGCGCTTTCGTTGGCGATGACGGTGTCGGCGGGCGGGCCGAAGCCCAGGCAGTCGCCGGGGCCGAGGTCGTGGCGCTCGCCGCCCTCCTCGACGACGAGCCGGCCGGATCGGACCCAGACGGCCTGCCGGATCCGGGCGTAGGACGAGGCCGGCAGCGGCACGCGCACGCCGGGCGGCATCTCCACCTCGGTGATCTCCAGCGGGTTCTCCGTGCGGCTGAACACCTGCCGGCGGCGATAGCCGGTTTCGGGGTCGCGCCACGTCGGCTGTTCGGCGGCGCGCGACAGGCGTCCGCGCTCGCGCTCCGCCTTCAGCATGAGCCCGGCGAGCGTCAGGTCGAAGGCCGTCGCCAGCCGCACCAGGATCACCGCCGTCGGGCTCGTCTCCTCACGCTCGATCTTCGAGACCGTGGCTTTGGCGACGCCGGACCGCGCGGCCAGTTCGCCCATCGACCAGCCGCGCGCCTCGCGCTCCTCGCGGATGCAGCGGGCGATGCGGGATGAGGAATCGTCCACGATCGTTGACATTCGTCGCTTATAGTGGACGATCCGATCGCCGGCAAGCGCAACGACCTCACCGCAGCGCCAGCAGCGCTAGGTGGGCCGCGATGGTCACCACCAGCGAGCGGAAGGCCACTCCCACCCAGAAATACTTGGTCCGGCAGATCGCGGCGAGATGGCTGATGTTGGTGCGGTATTCGTTGACGAGGTAACCCGCTTCGGCCGTCTCCGCCGCCTTCATCAGCCGCTCGCCGGCTGCGTCCCAATTGCCCCAGAACAGAGACGAGCCGCCGCTTCTTTGGCGTGGCAATACCACCCAGATCGCCGAGAACAAGGTCAGGCAGAGTGCCGCCGCGGCCACCGTGGAAAGCGCGATCACCAGCCAGCTCGCGCCTTCATAGCGGTGGACCGTGAACAGCTCGCGCGCCTCCGACGACCAGACGAGCAGCGCCAGCATGAAGGTGAAGATATAGGCCGCCTTCTGGTCGGCGCCGCGGACCTGGTCGTAGAAGGTCCGGTTGACCTCCTTGAGGTGATCGAAGAAATCCTTGTCCATCATTACTTTCCAAAGGAGAGCATCCGGGGTCCGGACACGCCGGATTGGCTTTGCGATGGGCTATCCACTGGAAGGGGACGGGGTGAACACAACAGCGGGCCATCCACAGGCCGGCTGTTTCTCCGTCATTCCTCGCAATTGACAGTCGTGCATCAGCGCCGTTTTGTGTGCGCAACATATATACAGAAAACAGAATAGTTCATCATGCGATCGCGTCTTCTGGCGGCCACCTTCCTCGCGGCCGCATGGTGTGCCCCCGTCCATGCCGAGATCGTCGCGCGGCCGACGCCGACGGCGGGCGCCGTCATCGACGTCAAGACGGGCGAGGAGATCGCCTTCGTCGACAGCGCCGGCTGGCACGGCGTCGACATCACCCAGGCGGTGCTTTCCGGCGACACGCTGCGCACCAACGCGCTCGGCCAACTCGCGGTGCTCTTTGCCGACCAGACGCAGATCCGAGTCGGCCGAAACACCACCCTTGTGGTCAAGGAGGTCGGCCCTGCCGGGGCGCGTCTCGCCATGCCGGCCGGTGCTATCTGGGCGCGGGCGGCCCGCGGCGGCTCCGGCGTCACCATCGACACGCCGGCGGCGGCGGCCGCCATCCGCGGCACAGACTGGTCGCTCGCGGTCGGGCCGGACGGCCGCACCACGCTCGTCGTCATGGAAGGAGCGGTCGAGCTCTCCAATCCCCAGGGCTCGGTGACGGTGCGCCAGGGCGAGGCGGCGGTAGCTGCAATCGGCGAAAAGCCGACCAAGATCATCCTCGTCGACATCGACGACCGCGAGCAGATGCTGTTCTACGTTTCGCTGCGCGGCGCCTACACCTTCCTGCCGGCGTCTCCGCTGCCATCGCGCAGCATGCTTGCGGAGCGCAGACGTCTCGCCGGACAGCCGGATGAGGCGCTCTCGACCGACGATCTCGTCACCCGCGCGGAGCTGGCGATCTCCTTCGACGGCGTTGCGGCGGCCGAGGCGGCGGTGGCGACCGCCCGCGCCCGCAGGCTTTCCGCCGGGCAGGCAGCCCGGCTCGATCTGGTCGAGGCGCTGATCGCCGGCGCGCGCACCCGCTACGGGGACGCGGCGCGGCTCTTCGCGCGCGCCCTGCCCCGGCTCGATCCCGGCCGGCGCGACGTGGCGGCCTACGGCGGCTACTTCGCCCGCGCGCTCGCCGATCCGTCGCGCGTCGAGCAACCGCCCGCGATGACGTCGGGCGGCCCCTACGCGGCGCTCGCGGAAGCCTACGCGGTCGGCCACCAGACCAACCCCAGGGCCGCCATCGCCGTCATCGAGCGGGCCGAACGGCGCTGGCCGGACGAGGCCGTGCTGCCGGCCGTGCGGGCGATGTTCGCGCTGCTCGACGGGGACCGCGAAGGCATGCGGGCCGCCGTGGAGAGGGCGGTCTCGCTCGATCCGGAAAACCCCGTCGTCCTCCATGCCCGCGCCGAATACCGGTCCGGCATTCTCTCCGACCTGCCCGGTGCCGAGGCGGACCTGAAGAAGGCGATCGCCCTGCAGCCGGGCAACGCCGATCTCTGGAACTCGCTCGGGCTGCTCTACCAGGAGCGCGGCGCCACCCGCGAAGCGGAAGCGGCGATGCGCCGGGCGATCGAGCTGGAGCCGGAGGACCCGGTCTCCTACGTCAACCAGTCGATCCTCTATCTCGACCAGAACCGCCTTGACGAGGCGAAGACGATGATCGACGAGGTCGGACGGCGCGACCCGGCCTTCCATGTCGTCCACCTTGCCCGCGGCCGCTACCACCTCGCCCGCGGCGAGAACGACCTCGCCATCCAGGAATTCCTGAAGGCCTCGGTCGCCAATCCCGCCTATTCGAACGCGCTGCTGCTCCTGTCGGCCGCCTACTATCAGAACGGCGACTTCGAACCTGCCGCGCAGGCGCTGGAGAACGCCGCGCGGCTCGATCCGAACGATCCGTCCGTCCCGCTGTTCGCCACGGCCATTGCCATCGACCAGTACCGGTCCGACGAGGCCATCGAGAGCGCCCGGCATGCGCTGGAGCTGCAGCGGCTGCGCGGCGGCGTCTACGCCTCCGTCGGCGCCAGCCGCGAAACGGGATCCACCGTCGCCAACGCCTTTCGCTTCGCCGGGCTCGATGCCTGGGGGCGGGCCTATTCCGACATCGCCTTCGATCCCTTCGTTTCCACCGGCTACATCGACCAGGCGATCTCCGGGACGCCGAACCCGTTCTTCACGGCGGGAAGCTATGGCCAGGAGAACCCGGACTACGTCGACAGCCCGCAGTCCTTCTCCTCCCTGTTCCAGGGCCTGCTGCTCGATCCGCTTTCCATCTCCGCGCCGTCCAAGCAGCTGCAGATCGTCCGCGCGCCGTTCCTGGAGGCCGAGATCGGCGCCGGCTACGCCTTCGGTGACGGCGAGGGCCCGACCGCCAGCGTCCAGGTGCAGGGCTTCTCGCAGACGCCGATCCCGGTCAGCGTCGCGGTGGCGGCCAACCTGCGCCGCTTCGACCAGGATTCCTCGACCTTCTTCGATGACCCGAACAGCGCGACCGTCCTCGTCGGCGCGACGCCGACGCCCAACGACCGGGCGCTGCTGTTCGGCACCTACTCGGAGAGCGAAACCGGCTACACCGGCGAGCCCAACTTCCTCGGCGATGCGGCCGACGTCACGTCGGCGCGCGCCGGCCAGCTCGGGCTCGGCTGGAGCCACACCATCGGCGACCGCAACGTCGTCAACGCGGCGCTTTATGCGGCGCGCAGCCACGTGGAAACGTCGCAGATCCTTCTGCCGATCCTCACCCGCTTCGACAGCAACCTGGAGCGGGGCAGCTATCTCGCCGCGCTCAACCACATGGTCGCGCTCAACGACGCGGTGACGCTGCGCTACGGCGTCGAGGCCGGGCATGTCACGGCCGACGACACCACCACCATCAACTTCGCCAACGTCGTCTTCGACACCACCGACAGCCGCACCGACACCACCTTCGGCAGGCTCTACACGGATGTCATCGCCAAGCCGACCGACGCGCTGACGCTGGAAGCCGGCGTCGTCGCCGCGGTGCTCGACGAGACCGGCGACGATCCGGATCCGACCATCGAGCCACGGGTCGGTCTCGCCTTCGCGGCCTTCGAGGGGCACACGGTCCGCCTCGCCGCGATGCGCGAGACGCTGATCCCCTCCGCGCTGACGCTCGGCCCGGTCGGCGTCGTGGGCATCCAGTCCGCCGTGTCGCCGGTGGAAACCGGCGGCCAGGTCGACACGCTGGCGGTGCGCTGGGACGCGGAGTGGTCGTCGCGCTTCTTCACCAGCCTGGAGTACCGCCGCCAGTACCTCGGCGACGTCAGCATCGATCCGCCGGCCGCCCTGCCCTTCGACCTCGACGAGGGCACGATCGACCGGGTCAGCCTCACCGCCAACGCCGCGGTCGGCGGCGGCTTCGGGCTGTTCGGCACAGTCGCCTACGCCCGGTCGGAGGGCGAGCAGGACAGCGACGGAGCCGGGGTGCCGTTCATCCCGGACTGGTCGGCCCGCGCGGGCCTCACCTTCGTCCACCCCTCGCGGTTCAAGGCGACGCTCGCGGCCACGTACGTCGGCGAGCGCGACAGCAACGACGGGGCGACGCTCGGCGACTACGTCACGGTCGATTCCAGCCTCAGCTGGGAATCGCCCGACCGGACCTTCCAATTCGAGCTTTCCGGCTACAATCTCCTGGACGAGGACTTCACCATCGCCTCCGGCGTCCCCGGCTGGGGACGCACCGTGATCGGTACCGCCACCGTGAGATTCTAGGAATGGCCGAGCGCATCAGACGACGGCGCGGCGCCGCCGTCGCGGGCCTCGCTGCCCTGATCGGCCTCGCGGTCGCCGCGCTCGCGCAGCTGCCGGCCGCCGGCCTTGTCGACGCGCGGCTCTACGACCTCATCTCCACCGCCCATCCGCCCATGCCGCCGGCCGATGTCGTCGTGGTGGCGATCGACGAGCCGTCCTTCGCCAACGTCGGCGAGCAGTGGCCGTGGTCGCGCTCGATCCACGGTGCCCTCGTTCGCGCGCTGCGCGAAGCGGGCGCGCGCGCGATCGGGCTCGACCTGATCTTCGCCGAGCCGTCCGCGCCGGAGGCCGACGCCGCGCTTGGGCAGGCGCTCGGGCCGGACGTGGTGCTCGCCGCCGACGAGACGCTGATCGAGACGCCGCAGGCGAGCCAGGTGATCCGCAGCGAGCCGCTGCCGATCCTCACAGAAGGCGGCGCGGCATCCGGCCTCGCCTCCGTGGTGCTCGACGGCGACGGCGTGCTCCGCCGCCTGCCGCCCTTCGACGACAGTTTCGCCCGGCGCATCCTCGCCGCCGCCGGCGAGCCGGCCCGGCCCAGCCGATCGGGCGACCTTCTCGCCGCCTTCGGTCCGGCGCGGACGATCCAGACCGTCTCCTACTACCAGGCGCTCGAACCGGAGACCTACCTGCCGCCGGACTTCTTCAAGGGCAAGATCGTGCTCGCCGGCCTCAGCCTGCAGTCGGCGCCCACCGTCGACGCCGGTGGCGCGGACGCCTTCGCCACGTCCTTCACCACCACCACCGGTCGGCTCGTCGCCGGCGTGGAGGTGCAGGCGACCGTGTTGGAAAACGTGCGACGCGGCCTGTACGCCCGGCCGCTGCCGACCCTCGCGGGGTTCGGCGTCGTGGTTCTCGCGGCACTGGCCGCTGGGCTCGCGGTCATCGGCGGAACCGGCGCGCCCACCGTGCTCATCGGCGTCGCCGGCACCCTCGTCCTCGCCGGCGGCAGCGCCCTCCTCCTGCACGGGACGAACCTCTGGATCTCGCCGGCCGCGCCGAGCCTTGCCTTCCTCGCCGTGCTTGCCGCCCAGGGCGGTTTCGACTACGCGGCCGAGCGCCGGCTGCGGCGGACGATCACACGTGCCTTCTCGCAGTATCTCGCGCCGGAGATGGTCGATAGCCTCGCCCGCGACCCGTCCGCGCTGAAGCTCGGTGGAGAGCGGCGCACGCTCACCATCCTCTTCTGCGACGTCCGCGGCTTCACCACCATTTCCGAGCGGCTGAAGGACGACCCGGAACGCCTCACCAGCCTGATCAACCGGCTGCTCGATCCGCTCTCCGACGCCGTCCTGAAGCGCGGCGGCACCATCGACAAATATATCGGCGACTGCGTGATGGCCTTCTGGAACGCGCCGCTCGACGACCCCGACCACGCCGTCCATGCCGTGGAGACTGCGCTCGCCATGGTCGCCGCCGCCCGCCGCTTTGATGCCGCGCTCCACGCCGAGCCGCAGCCGGGTGGCACGCCGCTGCCCTCGATCGCTGTCGGCGTCGGCATCAATACCGGCGACGTGGTGGTCGGCAACATGGGCTCCACTGCCCGCTTCGACTACACCGTGCTTGGTGACGCGGTGAACCTCGCCTCCCGCCTGGAGGGGCTCTGCAAGACCTACGGCGTGCCGATCGTCATCGGCGACAGCACCCGCACCGCCCTCGGCGACCGCTTCGCCACGCTGCCGCTGGATCGCATCGCCGTGCGCGGGCGCAGCGAGGCCGCGCGGGTCCATACGGTGCTGGAGGACGCCGCCGGCCTGACGGCGGAGACGGCGGCGCTGCACGAGGCCGTAGTTGAGGCCTTCGCGGCGGGAGAGCTCGCGGCCGACGACGCCCGGATCGCGCGGCTGGAGCAGGCGGTCCCCACCCTCGCCGGCTTCTACGCCTCGCTTCGAACGCGGGCCGGCGCGACATGACGGGCGCTGCGGCTACCCCTCCCGGTTCACCCGGCCGCGCTCCTCGGCAATCTCCTCCACCGTCCGTTTCAGCGCGGGGTTGCCCTCCAGCACCCGATCGAAGTCCGCCTTGCCCAGACGCAGCAGCGCACAGAAGCCGAGCGCCGTCACGTCGCCAGAGCGGGGCTGGCCGGTGAGGAGGGCCATCTCGCCCACCACGTCGCCGCGGCCGAGGCGAAAGACGGCACGGCCGGTGTCGACTTCCACGGCGCCGGAGGAGATCAGGTAGGCCGCGTCGCCGCGCTCGCCCTTCCGGATCAGGCGATGGCCGGGATAGACGAACACCGGCCGCAGCGCTTGGGCGAGCGCCGCCCGTTCCGCCGGGCCGAAGCCGGCGAACAGCGGCTGGCGGTCCACCAGCGCGCGGGTGTCGAGCCCGAGGTCCAGCGCCGGGCGTGCGGCGGCGCGCAATTGGCCGGAGGCGACCTCCTGAAGAAGATCGCGCTCCACCTCCGCGTTGATCAGACCGTTCTCGGCCAGCGCCGTCACCTCGGTCAGCTCCACGGCGAGCCCGAGCCGTTCCAGGAAGCGGGTCTCCAGCGCACGGGCGTAATCCGGATACTGCAGCCGCAGCGCATCGAGCCCGCGCTCCACGTCGGCGCGGCGCTCGTCAAGGGCGGCCTCGATCGCGTCCTGGACCTCCGCCCCGAACACCGGACCGATGTCATCGCGGGCGAAAGGCGCCAGTTCCTCCAGCACGATCCGGTGCAAGAGCAGCTCCTCGGTCCGGTCGGCGAGGCGGCGGGCGAGCAGGCGGTCATAGCCGAAGACGCGGTGGAGACGATAGGCGAGCCGGTCCCGCCAGGTGAAAGCGATCGCCTCCGCCGCCGCGGCGGTGTAGCCGGCCCGGCCCTTCAGCCTCGCGCCGTCGATCCGCGACCGCGCCTCGGCGAGCAGCCGTTCGACCAGTTCGGCGGACACCGTGCCGTCGCCGGCGTGGGAGAGCACGATCTCCCGCTCGCGGCCGGCGATCGCCACCAGCCCGAGCGCGATCCGATCGTCCAGAGACAAAACCGACGCTCCATCCGCCGCGTTGCGGGCGGAACGGCCCCGCGCGCGGTAGGTCGCGACCGCGGCCTCGGTCAACGGCGCGTCCAACCGGAAGGCCTCGGCGCTCTTCTCGATCCGGTCGGCGACGCGGGTGTAGGCGACCGCGATCGCCTGGTCGCGCAGCACCTCGTCGACCGGGGTCAGCCGGTTGAGGCCGAGGCTCTTCATCAGCGGGCGCATGGTGAGGCCCTGGACCAGCATGGTGAAGAGCGTGAAGCCGGTCGCCAGCACGGCGACGAAGCGCGTCACCTCCGCCGGCATGGCCTGGTTCTCCGTCACCGCGAGCGCCAACGCCAGGGTTGCAGCCCCGCGCAGGCCGCCCCACAGGATGACGAGGCGATAGTCGCGCGAGACCGGCGGCGACCATTTCGCCGCGGCGAGCAGCGGCATCACCACGAAAAGGATCAGCCAACGCGCCACCAGCGAGGCGATCACCAGCACCACAAGCGCCACGCCGTCGAACCAGGTGATGCCGCCGATCAGGCGGGGGATCAGGATCGCGGCGAGGAGGAAGATCAGCGTGGAGGCCCAGAAGGCAAGCTGGTCCCAGATGCCCTTCAGGTACTTCCATGCGGCTGGCGTCATGCGCGCGGGCCCGGTGCTTGCCAGAGTCAGCCCCGCGGTCACCACGGCGATCACGCCGGAGAGGTGGAAGATCTGCTCGGCCACCGGGTAGACCAGGTAGGGCAACGCCAGGCTGAGCGAGACCTCCACCAGCCTGTTGTCGCCGACGAAGGCGATCAGGCCTGCAAAGGCGCGGGCGACGACGAAACCCACCAGCGCGCCGCCGAGCGGAATCACCACGAAGTCCAGCGCCACCACCGTCCCGTCGAGCGCGGTCACCTGCGTCAGGATCGCAGTGAACACCACAAACATGGTGATCGCGGCCGCGTCGTTGAGCAGGCTCTCGCCCTCCACCAGCCGCACGAGCCGCTCGGGCGCGCCGACGTCCTTGAAGATGCCGATCACCGCCACCGGGTCGGTGGTCGCCACCACGCAGCCGAGCAGCAGGCAGGCGACCAGCGGCACGCCCGACACCGGCCAAAGCGCCAGGCCGATCACCAGCGTCGCCAGCACCACCGCGATCACGGCGAGCAGCAGGACCGGCACGGCGTCGTCGGCGAGTTGGTGCATGTCCATGCCGAGCGCCGAGTGGAACAGCAGCGTGGGCAGGAAGACGTAGATGAAGAGGTCCGACGAGATCGGCGGATCGGCGAAGAACAGCGCGATGGAGGCATCGGGCGGCACCAGGCCGCCATAGATCAGCAGCGAGGCGATCAGGCCGACACCGACGCCGGTTGCGGCCAGCACCACGCTCGCGGGAAGCCGGATCGCCTGCGCGACGGGCTCGGTGAGGGCGATCGCCGTCAACAGCGCGGCGAACACGAGAACGAGCGACGGTGTATCCATGGAAGCGAGACGATCCCCTCGGGGCCAGCGGGCGCCACGCTATCCAATGCGCCCAGGCGCACCAATTGTCTCAACTTCCAAGGTGTCCAGTCGAAGCCCGCCTCACGGCCGCGGGGTCGGCAGACGGCCCTTGGCAAACCAGGTGACGATTCGGTCCGAGAGGGCGGCCGGCAGAAGGCCGGTCACGGCGAGGATGGCGGCCGTGAAGAACGGCACGGCGATCGACGAGCGTCCGGCCACCAGGTGGTGCGAGATCACCCGCGCCACGCGCTCGAAAGCCGGTCCCACCTCGGTCTCGGTGTCGGACACTTCCTGCGGGGCCACGAAGCCCGGATAGACCACGGACACGCCGACCCCGGTGCCGGCCAGCATGCCGCGCAGCGCCACGCCGTAGCCGCGCACCGCGTACTTGCTGGCGCTGTAGCCGGGCATCCGCGGCACGGCGCGCAGGCCCGCCAGCGCCGAGATCACCGCCACGCGGCCCCTGCCCCGCCGCACCATGCGCGGCAGCACCGGCTCGATGGTGTTCAGCATGCCGAGGTAGTTGATGTCCATCAGCCGGCGCGTCTCGCCCTCCGGCTCCAGCTGCCCGGCCGGGGTCGGCCAGCCCGACACGCCGGCGTTGGCGACCAGCAGTTCGATCGGCGTATCCTGGTCGAAGCTCCAGAGCGCCTCCTCCAGCGCCGTCCGGTCGCGCACGTCGAGCACGCGGATCCGCACCAGCGCGCCCTTCAGCCGGCATTCTTCCGCCACCGCCAGCAGGCGCTGGCTGTTGCGGCCGATCAGGAGGAGGTTGACGTCCGGCCCGGCGAACTCGATGGCCAGCGCGCGGCCGAGCCCGCTCGACGCGCCTGTCAACGCGATGCTCCTATAGGCCGTCCGCATCCATCCCTCCCCAAGCGCAGGCTACGGCGAGGCAACGCGCGAACCGACGCGTTTGTTCGAAGGAGGTGGAATTTTAGGGTGGGTCCGTGTATATACAATTTCTATGTGAGTGTAAGGACAGGATGGTACGATGCCCCTCAGCATTCGGGATGCCCGGGCAGCGACGCTCGCGCGCGACTTGGCCCGGCGACGTGGAACGACGATGACGGCCGCCATCGTGCAGGCGCTTGAGAATGAACTGAAGCGGGAGAAGGAAGCCGTTCCGTTAGCGGAACGACTTTCAGCACTGGCAGCGCGTGCAAAGGCCATGAGCGGGCCGAATCCCCGTCCCATGTCCAAGGACGAGCGCGACGCGCTGTGGGACGACAGCTGATGGTGGTCGACACTTCGGCGATCGTTGCAGTCGTGACGGGAGAGCGACGAGCAGCCGATCTGTCGGCTGCCATGGCCGCTTCAAAGCGTTTGCTCGTCTCGCCGATGACTCGCCTCGAAGCGGCGATCGTTCTCTCGACGCGCCTTGATATCGCACCGGTTCAGGCGGAGGCAGTGTACGACGAGTTCATCGAGGAGGTGGGTGCCGTTTCGGTGGTCTTGTCCGACGATGTTGCCAGAGAGGCCGTCCAAGCCTACAGCCAATACGGGAAGGGCCGGCATCCCGCCCGGCTCACTCTGGCTGACTGCGTCGCCTACGCGATCGCCAAAGCCGAAGGTGCAAGCCTGCTCTTCGTCGGCCACGACTTCGCCCGGACGGACGCCCAAAGCGCGCTCGCCGATCCGAGCCCCTGACCTCGCGACCGCCCTACGCCGCGACCTTGCCGCCGAGGGCGGCGGCCATGAGCTGGCGGGTGTAGGCCTCGCGCGGGGCGTCGAAGATGGCGTCGGTCGGGCCTTCCTCCACCACCTTGCCGTTCTTCATCACCATGATGTGGTCGGACAGCGCGCGGACCACCGCCAGGTCGTGGCTGATGAAGAGGTAGGCGAGGCCGTGCTTCTCCTGGAGGTGGCGGAGCAGGTCGACGATCTGCTTCTGCACCGAACGGTCGAGCGCGGAGGTCGGCTCGTCGAGCACAACCACCTTGGGCTTCAGGATCATCGCCCGGGCGATGGCGATGCGCTGGCGCTGGCCGCCGGAGAACTCGTGCGGGTAGCGGTTTCGGGACGCCGGGTCGAGCCCCACCTCCCGCAGCGCCTCGACCGCGCGGCGGTCGCGGTCGGCGGCGGAAAGCTGCGGTTCGTGGACCAAGAGCCCCTCCGTCACGATCTGGCCGGCGGTCATGCGCGGCGACAGCGAGCCGAACGGGTCCTGGAAGACGAGCTGCAGCTGCCTGCGGTGCTTGCGCATGCCGGCGCGGTCGGCGGTGGAGATGTCGTGGTTCTCGAACCGGATCTGGCCGACGCCGTGGTTGAGGCGCAGGAGCGCGCGGCCGAGGGTCGACTTGCCGGAGCCGCTCTCGCCCACGATGCCGATGGTCTGCCCGGCGTGAAGGGCCAGCGAGACGCCGTTCACCGCCTTGATCTCGATCGGGGCGCCCGCCAGGAAGCCGCCGCCGAGCTTGAAGGTGACGTTGACGTCGCGGCCCTCCAGGAGCACCGGGGCGTCGATCGGCGGCGGCTCCTTGCGGCCGGTCGGCTCGGCCTCCAGCAGCATCCGCGTGTAGGGATGCTTCGGCGTGGCGAAGATCTCGGCAACGCGGCCCTCCTCCACCACCTCGCCGGTGCGCATCACGTAGACGCGGTCGGCGAAGCGGCGGACGATGCCGAGGTCGTGGGTGATGAAGGCGATCGAGAGGCCGGTGCGGGCCTTCAGGTCGGCCAGGAGCTCCAGGATCTGCGCCTGGATGGTCACGTCGAGGGCCGTGGTCGGCTCGTCGGCGATCAGGAGCTTCGGATTGCAGGAGAGCGCCATGGCGATCATCACCCGCTGGCGCTGCCCGCCGGAGAGCTCGTAGGGGTAGCTGTCGACGCGGCGTTCGGGTTCCGGGATCTGGACGAGGCGCAGCAGCTCCACCGCTCGCTCGCGCGCCTGCCGCGCGCTCAGGCCGGCGTGGTGCATCAGCGGCTCTGCGATCTGCCGGCCCACGGTGTAGAGGGGGTCCAGCGAGGTCATCGGCTCCTGGAAGATCATCGTCAGTTCCGAGCCGCGGACGCGGTTGATCTCGCGCAACGGCAGGCCGATCAGCTCGCGGTCGCCGTAGCGGGCCGAGCCCGTGGCGCGGCCGTTGGCGGCAAGCAGACCCATCACCGCCATCATAGTCTGGCTCTTGCCGGAGCCGGATTCGCCGACGATCGCCACCGTCTCACCGCGACCGACGGCAATGTCGACGCCCTTCACCGCGTGCACGTCGCCGCTTGGCGTTTGAAAGCGGACGTGGAGGCCGCGGATGTCCAGCACCGTGTCGGTCATCGTCAACGGTCCTTCGGGTCGAGCGCGTCGCGCAGGCCGTCGCCGACGAAGTTGAGGGCGAACAGGGTCACGACGAAGAAGACGGAGGGGAAGATCAGCAGCCAGGGCGAGGCCTGCATGTTGGCGCTGCCCTCGGCGATCAGCGTCCCCCAGCTGGTCAACGGCTCCTGCACGCCGAGGCCGAGGAAGGAGAGGAAGCTCTCCAAAAGGATCACCTGCGGAACCAGCACGGTGACGAACACCACCACCGGACCGATGGTGTTGGGGATCACGTGGCGGCGGATGATGGCCCAGGTGGAGAGGCCCATGGCGTTGGCCGCCTCCACGAACTCGCGGCGCTTCAGCGACAGCGTCTGGCCGCGCACGATGCGGGCCATCTCCAGCCACTGGATGGCGCCGATGGCGGCGAAGATCAGCGCGAAATGGCGGCCGAAGAACACCACCAGCATGATCACGAAGAACATGAAGGGCAGCGAGTAGAGGATCTCCACCAGCCGCATCATCACGTTGTCCACCTTGCCCCCGATGTAGCCGGAGGCGGCGCCGTAGACGACGCCGATGACCAGCGCTACGAAGGTGGCGAGCAGGCCGACCACCAGCGAGATCTGGCCGCCGATCATGATGCGGGCGAAGAGGTCGCGGCCGTTCTTGTCGGTGCCCATCGGAAAGTACTGGCGGTTGACGCTGCCGGTGATCGTCATCGTCCGGCCGTCGTCGGCGGTGCTCGCCACCGTGGCGCCGTCGAACTCGTCCGGGCGGTCGAGATAGCGGGTCAGGCGTTCGTCGATCGGCTCGTCGTCGGTGAGGACGGCCGAGTAGCTGCTGCCGGTCACCTCGAACTCGGACAGCGTCACCCGGCCCCGCTCCACGGCGCCCGTCATCACCTCCTCCAGCGTCTCCTCCTCCGGATAGGGCGTCAGGCTCGGCGGCACCCCGACGTAGCTGCCGAAGATCTCGTCGTAGCGGTGCGGGTAGACCCAGGGACCGGCGAAGCAGACCACGGCGACGAAGGCCAGGATGATCAGGCTGGTCACCGCCGCCTTGTTGCGCTTTAGCCGGGCGAGCGCGATCGAGCCCAGGCTCTGTCCGGCGCCCTCGGCAGGGGCGAGCTCGAGCGGGGCGGGAACGTCACTCATAGCGCACCCTCGGGTCGATCACCGCGTAGAGCACGTCGACGATCAGGTTGAACACCACGATGAAGAGCGAGATCAGCACCACCGTGCCCATCACCAGCGTGTAGTCGCGGTTGAGGGCGCCGAGCACGAAGTAGCGGCCGACGCCCGGCAGGGAGAAGATGGTCTCCACCACCACGGAGCCGGTCAGAACGCTGGCCGCCGTCGGGCCGAGGTAGCTCACCACCGGCATCAGGGCGGATCGGAGCGCGTGCGTCACCACCACCGAGCGCGCCGGCAAGCCGTAGGCGCGGGCGGTGCGGACGTGGTCGGCGCGCAGCGATTCCAGCATCGCGCCGCGGGTCAGGCGGGCGAACACGGCCAGCTGCGGCAGCGCCAGGGCCAGCACCGGCAGCACCAGCTCGCGGAAGCCGCCGTCGCCCCAGCCACCGGCCGGCACCCATCCGAGGATCACCGCGAAGACAAGCGAAAGCACCGGTCCCAGCACGAAGTTCGGAATGGTGATGCCGAGCGTCGCCACCGACATCACCGCATAGTCGAAGGCCGAGTTCTGCCGAAGCGCGGCGTAGGTCCCGACCGCGACGCCGCCGACCACGGCGATCAGCAGCGCCCAGGATCCGAGCACCAGCGAATAGGGCAGCGCCTGCAGGATCAGTTCGCTGACGGTGTAGTCCCGGTAGATGAAGCTCGGTCCGAAATCGCCCTGCAGCACGTTTTTCAGGTAGTGCCAGTACTGCACCACCAGCGGCTGGTCGAGCAGGTAGGTTTTGTTCAGCGCCGCCAGCACCTGCGGCTCCAAAGGCCGTTCCAGGTTGAACGGCCCCCCCGGCGCCAGCCGCATCATGAAGAACGAGATGGTGACGACGATGAACACGGTCGGAATGGCCGACAGCAATCGTCGAAGGACGAAACGGAACATGTGCACCACCTGCTCGGTGTGAAACTCAGCCATCAGACCAAATTCTAAAGGGTAGCCAGGCTCCCCCGCCTCCCCGCCTCCCGCCGTCATGGTCCGCGAAGGCGGACCACCCACGACTTTTTCCGGCCCGCGGGTTCCCAACCCCTCACGAACACCCTCACGCCCCAATGCGTGGGTGGTCCGCCTGCGCGGACGATGACGTGTCGGGGGTGAGACGGGTGAACACCGATCAACGCTCCGCCGGGCGGCACCCAATCGAGCCCACTCTCCTTCACCCCCACTGCCGTCATGGTCCGCGAAGGCGGACCACCCACGACTTTTTCGACAGGCAGGGGGCCAACCATCTACCGAACGGCTTCCAGCCCAAATACGTGGGTGGTCCGCCTTCGCGGAGCATGACGGGTTTGGGTGGAATGCACCTCGCACCTGCCGGCGCAACGCTCCACGCCCCGAAGACGGAAGCCGTGCGGCCCCCGTCTCCGGGTCTCTGCGGCGTCACTCGATGGAGAGGTACTTGGTCAGGTGCTCGTTGACGGCGTTGTTCTCGAAGCCCTTCACCTTTCGGTTGACGAGCCAGAGCGAGCCGTTGTTGAGGAAGGGCGAGACGGGCTGTTCCTTGGCCATCAGCGCCTCGGCCTTCTGCAGCACCTCCATGCGCTTGGCCGGGTCGGTCTCGGCGTAGGACTGCTTCATCAGCGCGTCGTAGTCGGCGTTCTTCCAGTGGCCGTAGTTGAAGGTCGCGTTTTCGGACGTCAACAGGCTGAGGAAGTTCTCCGGATCGGCGTAGTCGGCCGCCCAGCCGGCGCGGGCAACCTGAAAGATGCCGCCTTCCTGCAGATAGGCGTAGTGCGACTTCACGTCGAGGTTTTGCATGGTCACCTCGACGCCGATCGCCTTCCACATGTCGGCCACGGCAGTGGCCACCTTCTTGTGGTTTTCCGAGGTGTTGTAGCGGATGTCGATCTTCAGCGGCTTGCCGCCCTCACCGTAGCCGGCCTCCTTCAGCAGTTCCTTGGCCTTGTCCTCGCGGTCGAGCTGGTCCATCGAGCTCCACTCCACGGGCACGGGCGTGTAGCCCTCCATGCCCGGCGGCACGAAGGCGTAGGACGGCAGGTAGGAGTTGGTGAAGATCTTCTCCGACAGGAAGTCGCGGTCGACCGCCATGGAGAGCGCGGTCCGCACCCGCACGTCGTCGAAGGGCGGGGTCCGGTTGTCGAACACGTAGTAGTAGGTCGCCAGGTTGGGGGCGACCTTGATCTGGTCGGCGCCGAGCTTCTCGGTCAGAAAATCCAGCTGGTCGGCCTGGAACTGATAGACGACATCGAGCTCGCCGGCCTCGAACATGCGCTGGGTGGCCGGCATGTCCTCGGTCAGCGTGTAGACCACCTTGTCGATCTTGACGTTCGCCGCGTCCCAGTAGTTCGGGTTCTTGGCGGCTGTGATCTCGCCGCCGGCGACGAAGCCGGTCAGCACGTAGGCGCCGTTGGAGATCATGTTGCCCGGCTTGGTGAAATCCTTGCCGAACTGCTCGATGTTGCCCTTGTGGACGGGGATGGCGGTGTAGTGGGTGGCGAGCTGCAGGAAGTAGGGCGTCGGCCGCTCCAGCGTCACTTCCAGCGTCTTGGCGTCGATCGCCTTGAGGCCCACGCCCGCCACATCACCCGTCTTGGTATTGTAGGCCTTGGCGCCCTTCACGGGGTGAAGCATGAATGCATACTCGGCCGCCTCGTCCGGGTTGAGCAGGCGGGTCCAGGAATAGACGAAGTCGTCCGCCGTCACCGGGTCTCCGTTGGACCACTTGGCGTTCTCGCGGATCTTGAAGGTGTAAACCGTCCCGTCGTCGGACACCGTCCAGCTCTCGGCCGTGCCGGGCACCACCTTGCCGGTGGGGTCGTAGATCGTCAGGCCTTCGAAGAGATCGCGGACGACGAAGCCCTCCACGTCGATCGAGATATGCGCCTGGTCCAGCGTCTGCGGTTCGCCGCCGTTGCCGCGGCGGATCGTGGTCTCCGCGCTCGCAGCCGAGACGGACACCAGCAGCGTGGCCGACAATAGCGCCGCGGCCAGCCCGCGGTGAAGGGACAGTGTCATCGACAACCTCCTGTTCTTGCGGAGGCCGGCATGCCGCACTGCGACACCCCTGGCCGAGCCTCCGGATGAGGCAAGGCTATTCGCCTGTTCGGCGGTGGCAACCCTTATTTTTACGGATGCCCTTCGGGCAGTTCGGTTTTTGAACGCCGCGGGCAACAATCGGGCGCGTAGGACGGCAGCCCTTTCCAGTGGCAACCAAAGTCGGCGCGGCGGCATTCGTTTCGTTGCTGCGAGATCACGAGGTCGTGATCAGCCCGGTTTGTGGTGCGCCGTCCAGTGCCAGGCGATGTCGATGCGGCGGGCGAGCCAGACCTTGTCGTGGCCGAGCACGTAGTCGACGAAGCGCTGCAGCGCGGCGATGCGGCCGGGGCGGCCGACGAGGCGGCAGTGCAGGCCGATGTTGAGCAGCTTGGGGGCGCCCGCCTCGCCTTCGGCATAGAGGACGTCGAAGCTGTCCTTCAGGTAGCTGAAGAACTGGTCGCCGGCGTTGAAGCCCTGGTTGGTGGCGAAGCGCATGTCGTTGCTGTCGAGGGTGTAGGGGATCACCAGGTGGGGGCCGTTCGGCCCCTGGATCCAGTAGGGCAGATCGTCGGCGTAGCTGTCGGAGGAGTAAAGGAAGCCCCCCTCCTCCATCACCAGGCGCGTGGTGTGCTCGGACGAGCGGCCGGTGTACCAGCCGAGTGGGCGGGCGCCGGTCACCGCCTCGTGGATGCGGATCGCCTCAAGCATGTGCTCGCGCTCGGCCTCGGCGGTGAAGTCGCGGTAGTCGATCCACTTCAGCCCGTGGCTGGCGATCTCCCAGTCGGCCTCCTTCATGGCCGCCACCGCTTCCGGATTGCGGGCGAGCGCGGTCGCGACGCCGTAAACTGTCACCGGCACGTTGCGCGCGGTGAACAGCCGCCACAGGCGCCAGAAGCCGGCGCGGGAGCCGTATTCGTAGATGGACTCCATGTTCATGTGCCGCTGGCCGGGCCAGGCCTGCGCACCGACGATCTCCGACAGGAACGCTTCGGACGCGGCATCCCCGTGCAGGATGTTGTTCTCGCCGCCCTCCTCGTAGTTGAGCACGAACTGCACGGCGACGTTCGCGCCGTCCGGCCAGGCGGCGGCGGGCGGGGTGCGGCCATAACCGACCATGTCACGCGGATACGAAGCGTCCATCCTCACCCTCTCGATACTGTTCGCATTTGCGGTAACGTCCGACAGGACCGGCATGTTTGCAAGCGCCGTCGTCTGACGACCCGCCCCCCGGCCTGACGGGCCATCCACCTTCCCTCCCGCTCCCCCACTCGTGCCTTCCCGGCGCCTCCGCTTCCCCGTCTTTGTGTCCGCGCCGGCGGACCCACGAGATCTTTCTTTCGCTGGGCCCGGATCGGCCGAACTGCTGATCGACAGTGTAGAACGACGAAGGTTGCTGTTGTGAAAAAGTAACTGTCATTCCGCGCGAGCGGCTGATTCGGACGCTTGCTTCGCGGCAGATATTGATTAGGTCCTTCACTTGCCTGATAAATGAGCCTTGTTTTTCGTGTACTTTTTACTTCTGCCATCAAGCACCAAGACGGGGCTGCGTTTCAAATGGCAAACAATCGCATCCTTGTGGCTTCGGGCCACGGCAAAGACATGTCGTTGTTCGTCACCAACTGCTTCGAGTTCTCATCGATCATCGAAGCAGCCGGGGACGTCGATCTTGTTGCGCCCAAGCGCCGAAAGCGGTCCTTTCTGGGCGACAAGCTGAACCGCGTCGCCAACAAGCTTCGGCGCGTCGCCAGAAAACCACGCCGGATCGAGATGGAGCCGTATGTCATCGAGGATGACTACGAGTTCTTCTTCTTCGTCTGCCTCAACGTCGACCAGCTCGTTGACGTGCCCGCCTTCGTCAACCGGCAAGACAAGTGCCGGAAGTCGGCGGTCATGCTGCTGGAGGTGATCAACAGCGAATTGGCGAGCCAGACGGAGACGCTGCGTCTCCTCGACACGTTCGACCACGTGTTCGCGTTCAGCCGGCACAGCGCGGAAGCCCTGCAGCAGTATACGAAGACGCCGTGCTCCTTCCTGCCGGGCGGAGCGGATTGCCTGGCCACCGGCCCGGCGTCGCTGAAGACCGAGCGGCCGATCAACGTCTACAGCATGGGCCGGCGGTCGGAAGACCTGCACTGCCAGTTCCGGTCCTGGTCCGACGAGGGGGACTTCTTCTACGTCTACGACATCGGCCACGGGCTCACCGCCTACAGCTTGAAGGACGCGCGCGCCCTCACGCTCTCGATGATCCGGCGGGCGCAATATTTCATCTGCTACAACATGATGGTCGGTCCGAAAGCCAAGCTGCTCGGCGGCAAGGACTGGATCCCGTTCCGCTTCTTCGAAGGGGCTGCCGGCGGTGCGGTGATGATCGGGTCGCGGCCGGAATGTGCCGAGTTCAAGGACCTGTTCGACTGGCCCGATGCGGTGATCGACATGCCGGAGGACCCGGCGTCGGCAAGGCCCCTCCTGGAATCGCTCAACCGGGATCCCAGGCGGGTGACCACCATCCGCTACCGAAACATGGTGGAGGCGCTTCGCCGGCACGACTGGGTGCATCGCTGGGAGAATGTGCTGGTCAGCATGAGCGTCGCGGTGCCGGCGGGCGTTATGGTGCGCAAGTCGGCGCTGGAGGAGCGCATCGTCACCCTCTCGGCCGAATACGAGTACCTGATCAACCTCCTGTCGAACATCACCCCCGGCGCCTGAGCCGGGCGGCCATCTATATCACCGGATCGGTTCATCGAACCGTCATCTAGCCGTCGCCGTACCGTTAAGCGAGACCGATAGGTTCCATCTCGTTCGCTGATGAATGTCGCGCAACGGGAGGCTGTTCATGCTCGCTTTCAAGGGTGTCACCAAGCGTTTCGGCGGCAAGACCGCGGTCGACGACATCAGCCTGGAGATCCCGAAGGGGCAGATGGTCGGCGTGATCGGGCGGTCGGGCGCGGGCAAGTCCACCCTCCTGCGGATGATCAACCGTCTTGCCGAAACCACCGACGGCTCGATCGTGGTCGAGGGCGTCGACGTCACGCAGTTGAAGGGTGCGGCGCTGCGGTCCTGGCAGGCGGACTGCGCGATGATCTTCCAGCAGTTCAACCTGGTGCCGCGGCTCGACGTGCTCACCAACGTGATGCTCGGGCGCCTCAACCGCCGGTCCACGGCGGCGAGCCTGTTCAAGATCTTCTCCGACGAGGAGCGCGCGCTCGCCATCGCCGCGCTGGAGCGCCTCGGCCTTGCGGAGACCGCCCTGCAGCGCGCCGGCACCCTTTCCGGCGGCCAGCAGCAGCGGGTGGCGATCGCCCGCGCGCTGATGCAGCAGCCGCGCGTCATCCTCGCCGACGAGCCGATCGCCTCGCTCGATCCGCGCAACGCCCAGATCGTCATGGAGTCGCTGCGCGACATCAACCGGCGCGAGGGCATCACCGTCATCACCAATCTCCACACGCTCGACACTGCCCGCGCCTACTGCACCCGCATCGTCGGGATGGCGGCCGGGCGCGTGGTGTTCGACGGGCCGGCGCACGCCCTCACCGAGGCGGCCGCCCGCGAGATCTACGGCGCCAACGGCATGGAGGAGGCCTTCTCGGAGGCGATCACCTCCACCAGCCTGCGCTTCCCCACGCCGGCCGCGCATGCCGCGCCCGCGCTTGCGACCGCCTGATCGGCGGCGCGCGTCCAGAACGTCCGGCCCGGCGTCACTGGGCCACGTCCCAAGAAAAGCACCATCCCGGAAAAGTCAGGAGACCGTCATGTCCATGAAGTCCGCCCTCTTTGGCGCCGTCGCGCTCACCGCCGCCCTCGTCTCGGGCGCGGCCTCGGCCGAAGGCATCACCGAATTCCGCGTCGGCATTCTCGGCGGCGAGAACGAAGCCGACCGCCTGCGCAACTTCCAGTGCCTGGCCGACCACCTCAAGACCGAGCTCAAGGTCGAGAAGGTGTCGCTGTTCCCGGCCGCCGACTACGATGGCACCGTGCAGGGCCTCCTGTCGGGCACGATCGACTACGCCGAACTCGGCGCCTCGGCCTACGCCAAGGTCTATCTGGCCGATCCGAACGCCGTGACCCCGGTGCTCACCACGGTGCAGACCGACGGCTCGACCGGCTACTACTCCATCATGGTCGCCCGCAAGGACAGCGGCATCAAGACGCTGGAAGACGCCAAGGGCAAGACGATCGGCTTTGCCGACCCGGACAGCACCTCCGGCTACCTGATCCCGATGGTCGACCTGCCGAAGGCCATCAAGGCCCCGATCAAGGAATACTTCGGTGAAAGCGGCTTCGGCGGCGGTCACGAGAACCTCGTGCTCGCGGTCCTCGACAAGAAGTTCGAGGTCGGCACCACCTGGGGCTCCGGCGTCGGCGAATTCGACGAAGGCTACACCTCCGGCAACCTGCGCAAGATGGTCGACAAGGGCATCCTGGACATGGGCGACCTCGTCGAGGTCTGGCGCTCCACGCTGATCCCGAACGGCCCGGTCGTCGTTCGCAACGGGCTGCCGGAAGACATCAAGGCCAAGTTCGTGGCCTTCATGGAGAAGCTGCCGGAGACCGACAAGGCCTGCTTCCAGGCGATCCAGGGCGGCGACTTCACCGGCTTCACCAAGGTGGATCCGAGCTTCTACCAGACCATCATCGACGCGCGTAAGCTGACCATCGGCGGCTAAGCCACCGCTTCAGGACCGGCCGGGAATCCCCTGATTTCCCGGCCGGTTTTTTGTTGCCCGCACCTTGAGCCCGCGCCCCGGACCCGCCATGCCACAGACCGTTTCCCGACCCCAACTGAGTGACGCCGGACGACAGGTGGAGCGGCACTGGAAGGAACTCGCTGCCAAGCGCCGGCTCTATACGCTGATCGGCGTCGGCGGCCTCGTCTTCGCGCTCTCCGCCTCGCTCTGGTATGCCAACGAGGCGAACGCGGGCAAGTTCTTCGACCGTCTGCCGCACCTCCTCGATTTCGTCAGCTGGCTCGTCCCGTCCGACTGGAACGACGTCTGGCGCGCCTTCCTCGACCTGCCGACACCGAACGCGGACGGCACCGAGGCGATGTCCTTCGAGGGCGGACGCGTCTACCTCACGGAAAGCCTCTACGTCCCCGAATACGTCCACAAGATGCTGGAGACGATCAACATCGCGATCCTCGCGACGCTGATCGGCTTCGTGTTCGGGTTCGTCCTCTGCTTCCTCGCCGCGCAGAACACGGCCCCGAGCCTCGTCCTCAGGGCCGTCGTGCGCCGGATCATGGAGATCTTCCGCGCTTTCCCGGAGATCGTGATCGCCGGCTTCTTCGCCGCCGTGCTGTCGCTCGGGCCGATCCCGGCCATCATCGCGGTGGCGATCCACACCATCGGCGCGCTCGGCAAGATGTTCTTCGAGGTGGCCGAGAACGCCGACATGAAGGCCGAGGAGGGCCTGCGGGCCGTCGGTGCGCCGTGGATCCTTCGGATGCGCTACGGCCTCGTCCCGCACGTGCTGCCGAACTTCCTCTCCTATGCGCTGCTGCGCCTGGAGATCAACGTCCGCGCCTCCACCATCATCGGCGCAGTCGGCGGTGGCGGCATCGGCGAGATCCTGCGCCTCTCCATCGGCCGCGGCTGGGGCGCCCAGACGATTGCGATCATCTCGATCCTCTTCGTCACCGTCATCGTGGTGGACCAGGTATCCGCCAGCCTGCGCCGGCGTCTGGTCGGCGCCGAAGCCTTCAGCCCCGTCGCCTGAGGAACACCGGCCATGGCCCTTGCCCTTTCCCCTGCCGAGTTCGCGGGCATCCGCAGCCGCCACCCGCTGGTCTTCCAGCGCTCATGGAAGAAGCGGTCCGTACCGTTCCTCGTGGTCGGCGGCACGATCCTCTATGTGCTCTACGCCTGGTGGTTCTTCGCCATCGGCGCGGTTCTCTCCGAAGGTCGCTGGGACCGCGCCGGCGCCTATCTCGCCGACTGGGTCTCCTATGACGTCCGCCCCACCCTGCGCTTCAAGGGCGAGGGGATCGAGGTCACCTACCCCCGCTTCAACGTGCTCGGCGACAACCCCGACCCGGACTGGGTGCGGCAGGTCGACGGTCGAACAGTAGAGGTCGACGTCGGCGGTGCCCGCATCGCTGCCACGCCGGACCTCGTCACGATCACCCACGCCGGCGAGACGCTGGAGGTCGATCTTTCCACAGGTACGCCCACGGCCGCCGAACCGGTGCCGGGATGGGCCGTCCAGAAGGAGGACGAGGTCGACGCCGACTTCGGCTTTACCGGCAGCGTGGAGATCAAGGCAAACCGGGTCGCCATCGAGCACCGGTTCCTCGGCTGGGCGAACTTCATCTTCGATCCGAACTCGCCCTTCTTCGGCCGCTCCACCGGCGAGGTGATATCGCTGATCCTCTGGGGCGACCGGCTCGATCCGGATGTCTCCAACGCCGCCCTCGCCTTCGACAACTTCTGGAACAACGGCGAATGGCAGCACGGCGACGTTTACGCCAAGCTGCTGCAGACCATCATCATGGCCTTCGTCGGAACAGTGTTCGCCGGCCTAGTCGCTTTTCCCTTCGCGTTCCTCGCCGCCCGCAACATCACGCCGTCGCGCCTCGTCAATCACGCCGCCAAGCGGTTCTTCGACTTCCAGCGCACCATCGACGGGTTGATCTGGGCATTGTTCTTCATCCGCGCCTTCGGTCCGGGCCCGATCCCAGGCATCGCGGCCATCTTCTTCACCGACATCGGCTCGCTCGGGAAGCTCTACGCGGAGGCGTTGGAGAACATCGACGAGAAGCAGCGCGAGGGCATCCGCTCGGTCGGCGCGCCGCCGTCCGCCGTCCAGCGGTTCGGCGTGCTGCCGCAGGTCTTGCCGGTCTTCCTCAGCCAGGCGCTCTATTATCTCGAGAGCAACACGCGATCCGCCACGATCATCGGCGCGGTCGGTGCCGGCGGCATCGGCCTGAAGCTTCTGGAGGCCATGCGCACCAACCAGGACTGGGAGAACGTCTTCTACATGGTCATCCTGATCCTCGTCGTGGTCTATGCCATCGACGGGATCTCAGGTGCGCTCCGCAGCCGCCTCGCCGGCAACGACCATCACTGATCCGGTCGCCCGAAACAGGAAAGCGCCCCGGCTGTTCGCCGAAGCGCTTTCCGCCGCCCCCCACGCGCGAAAACTCAGACCGGCTGAAAGCTGGATCGATCCCCAGCCCGAACGTTCTTCACCAGATCCGTGCAGTCGCGGAGCATGACGCTGCTCCTGAGGTGCGCGAGAACCGCCAGCAGTTCCTGGCTCGCCTCCGCGCAGGTCTCAGCCTGTCGCACCATTCCGCCGACTTCTCCGATAAGACTTGTGTTGATCGCCGTCGCCATTGTCATCCAGCCCCCCGCAGCCCGATCGCTGTCCACCTCCTGATGACACCTCTGCCGGTGCCGGAACAGGATGTTCTGGACCATGCACCAGCTACTTTTCCGGACCGTCTTCGCCGTCTGCGCGCCATACGTGAAATTACGATTAGGCATCATTTCCCGACAACCATAATGGAATTTTACATTCACATCCGTAATTTTAATTTTTATGCAACTATCCCTACGCGAGGATCCCTGTAGCAAGTCGGGGGCCGCTATGTTTGCCAAAGTTATGCAATTTTCTGCAAAATCCATGGTTGATACCCATGCGGTATTGGAATATGTCCCTACCCCTACCTTGGTCGTTGATCTCGGTCTGTTCACTGTGGTCCACGCCAACAAGGCCTCTCGCGACGCCTTCGATCGGCTCCGACCAGTGCTCGCCCAGGGTGTGGTGGACCTCGTCGGTCAAAGCATCGAGATCCTGTTCAGGGGATCGACCGACCATCGAAACCTGAGGACCGACCTGGCAAAGCTCCCGTTCGAGACGACTGTCGGATTGGGCGAGGCCCTGTTTCGTTTCCGCTTCGACGCGCTGCCAGGCGCCGGGGACCGCAAGGCGGTGGTGACATGGTCGGAGACGACCTCCTCGGCCAAGGCCGACCGGGAAGCGACGCAGCTGCGCCAGATGATCGACGACATGCCGATCAACGTCATGTTCTGCGATCCCAAGACCTTCATCATCACCTATGCCAACCGGACCAGCATCGAGACGCTGCGACGGCTCGAGCAGTTCCTGCCGATCAAGGCCGACCAGCTCGTCGGCAGCTCGGTTGACATCTTCCACAAGCGACCCGAGCACCAGCGGGCGCTTCTCGCCAACCCGGCCAACTTGCCCCACACAGCTCTCATCAAGGTCGGCCCCGAGACGCTGGAGCTTCGCGTCGCACCGATCCGCGACAAGCAGGGCACCTACATCGGGCCGATGCTGTCGTGGGCGATCGTCACCGACCGGCAGCAGTTGGCCGAAAGCGTCGTCGCCGCCGTGCGGGAGATGGAGGACATCTCCGGCAAGCTCTCCGCGGCGTCCACCTCCATGCTGGAGCGTGCGGACCGGGCCGAGTCGATGGCCGGGTCCGTCGCCGCCGCCTCCGAGGAGATGACCGCCACCATCGGCGACATGGCGGAGCGCACGGCGCTTGCCGCCGGCCGGGCGCATTCCGTCAACGACGCGGCCTCGGTCACCGAGGCGCAGATCTCGTCGCTTGTCACCGCAGTGGAACGGATCGGTGAGATCACCCGCGTCATCGAGCAGTTCGCCGCGCAGACCAAGCTGCTCGCGCTCAACGCAACCATCGAGGCGGCGCGCGCCGGCGAGGCCGGGCGCGGGTTCTCCGTCGTCGCGGCCGAGGTGAAGGCGCTCTCCGACCAGACCGCAAAGGCGACGGACGACATCAAGACCCAGGTCGGCCGTATCCAGGTGGAGACCCAGGGCGCCGCCACCTCGGTCGGCGAGATCGTGCGCGCGATCAGCGAGATCTCGGCGCTGACCACCGAGATCGCCGGCTCCGTGGAGGAGCAGCGCGCCGTCTCCGAAGACGTCTCCCGCACCATCGCCAACGTCGCCACGGAAGCCCGCTACACCGGCGAGGCCGCCAAGGAAGTCACCGCCATCGCCGACCGCGTCACCACCAACTCCTCCGCCCTCGAACGCCAGGTCAAGGGCTTCGTCGACCGGAGGTGAGGCGCAGCTCAATCGTCCAGGAAAGCCTCGCACTTGGGGGCTTCCGCTGCGGTGCCCCAGGGCATGATCGGCACGGTGGAGGTGGAGTTCTTCGGGCTGCCTTCGATCAGCTTGTCGGAGTAGACGATGTAGACCAGCACGTTGCGCTTCACGTCGCAGCCGCGGACGATTTGCATCTTCTTCCAGATCAGCGAGCGGCGCTGGCGGTACATGTCGGAGCCCTGCTCGAACTTCTCCTTGAAGGCGATCGGGCCCACCTGGCGGCAGGCGAGCGAGATGTCGGAGACCTCCTCGGCAAGGCCGAGCATGCCTTCCACGCCGCCCTTCTCCGGCACCGTGAAGTGGCAGGAGACGCCCTCAACCACGGGGTCGTCGATGGCGTAGACCGCGAGCTTGTGGTCGGGGGTCAGGAACTTCCAAACCGTCGACCGCTTGAAGATCAGGTCCGGCTCCTGCGCAAACGTCCCGCCGACCGAGACGGCGAGAACGGCGGCGGCGGCGATGAAGGTCTTCAGCATGCTCATTCCCCGTGGCTCCGGCTCCGGCCGGTCGCTCCTCACATGGGGATCGGCCGGCCGACTGCAATCGGTGTGAGACACTACCCCGTTTCGACGGCGCGGGGATAACATCGCCCGCCCCCCGTCCTCACAGGCTACGTAGCGGCGCACGCGGTCGAAAAAGGCGACTACACCAACACGGGAAAACCGATCGGCAAGTCGACCGGACGCGGTGGAGGCCGAGAGCCCGATTGTCGCGCAACGGTTGTGGCGGCGTGTGCCCTGCCCTGTTCTCTCAGGAACCGGCCGTCGTGTCCAAACGGCGCTCTGCTTCCTGCCGGCCGATCAGCGGCAGCAGCGCCGCCATTTCCGGACCGTGGTCCAGCCCCGTCAAGGCCTGCCTCAGGGGCATGAACAGAGCCTTCCCCTTGCGGCCGGTGGCATCCTTGATGGCGTCGGTCCAACGCTTGAACGTCTCGCCGTCGAACGGCTCGTCGGGAAGCAAAGCCTTGGCCTGCTTCAGGAATTCCGCGTCGTCGGGACTCCCGACGGCAGTCACAGGGCCGGTCACCACCTGCCACCAGAGCTTCGCATCGGCAAAGGTGGCGCAGTTTCCGGCAACGGCCGCCCAGAAGGCCGGGTCCGGCGAGATCCCCATCGCCTGGAGCCGCGGCGCCACCCGATCGAAGGGCAGACCGTGGACGATCCGGGCGTTGAGGTGGTCGAGGTCGGCGGGATCGAAGCGAGCGGCCGAGCGGGAAGCCGCGGACAAGTCGAAATCGCCTGCAAGATCAGCGACTTGACTCACCGCTTCGACGGCGTGGCTGGTGCCGATGCCGACTGCCAGGGCAGCGACGGCTTCCGGTTCCAGCCCTTTTTCGCGGAGCGAGCGGATCGACAAGGCACCAGTCCGCTTGGAGAGCCCCTCGCCGCTGGTGTCGGTCAGCAGATTATGGTGGCCGAAGGCCGGGACGTGGCCGCCAAGTGCCTGAAATATCGCGATCTGTACGCCGGTGTTGGTGACGTGGTCCTCGCCGCGGATGACGTGGGTGATGCCGAAATCCACGTCGTCGATCACCGACGGCAGGGTATAGAGGTAGGTCCCATCCTCGCGCACCAGCACGGGGTCGGAGAGCGAGCCGAGGTCGACCGTTTCCGGCCCGCGGCAGAGGTCGTTCCAGTGCACCTCGCGGCGCGCGGGTTGCAACGGATCGGCGTCGAAGTTGGGGAGCAGGAAGCGCCAGTGCGGGCGCCGCCCTTCGGCTTCCAGTTGCGCTCGGTTGTCGGCGGTGAGCTTCAGCGCGGCGCGGTCGTAGATCGGCGGAAGACCGCGGGAACGGCGACGTTTGCGTGCGAAATCAAGTTCTTCCGCGGTTTCGTAGCAGGGGTAGAGGAGCCCCCGGGCGGCGAGATCCGCCTTCACCGCGTCGTAGCGGTCGAAGCGATCGGACTGCCGCGCGGTTGCGTCCGGTCGGATGCCGAGCCAGGCCAGGTCGGCGGCGATCGCGTCGGCATATTCCTGCTTGGAGCGCAACCTGTCCGTGTCGTCGTAACGCAGCAGGAAGCGGCCGCCGGTCTTCAGGGCGAACAGCCAGTTGAACAGGGCAGTCCGGGCATTCCCGATGTGGATATACCCGGTCGGGGACGGCGCGAAGCGGACGGTCGTTGTCATGGCCGGTGTCATAGCGCGGGCGGCGGCATTTGCAAACGGGAAGACGCTGGAATCCCGCGGTTTTCAGCCCGTCGCTCCCGCTCGCCGGGCTCCGACCCGCCCGGCGACGACGGCCATCACGGCGGAGGCGAGGAGGGCGTAGAGCCCCAGCGCGATCAGGGTCGTCTCCACCCCGATGCCGGCGTCCGACAACAGGCCCACCAGGGCCGGGGACAAGGCCGAGGCGAAGACGAGGCCGGAGGTCGCCAGACCTCGGACGGCGCCGAGATGCCGGGTGCCATAGAGCTCGGCCCAGAGCGCGCCCAGCAGCGTGTTGGCGCCACCGGCCGTCATGCCGGCGAGGATCAGCGCAACCGTCAGCAACCATGGCTCGTGGGCGAAACCGATCAGCAGCGCGGAGCAGGCCATCGGCAACAGGTAGACGGGCAGAATCCGGCGGGCGCCGAAGCGGTCGATCACAACCCCGGCGGCCAGACTGGTGATCACCGTCATCGCCGCGTAGAAGGGCGTCGAGGCGGCGAAGGCCGTCAGCGACCAGCCCTTGGCCTCGGCGACCGGCACCTGGGAGTACCAGATCGCGGTCAGCACGAAGGGCGGCGCCAGGATGCCGGGCTGGAGGGCGTAGAAGAGGCCGTCGCGCAGCACCTCGGCGCGAGTCCAGTGGCGGACCCCGGCCGCGGTCGCCGGGTCGGCGTCGCCCTGCCCGTCCACCGGCGCCGGTTCCGGCGGCGGCTCGCGGTTCAGCAGCAGGAAAACCAGCGGCAGCGAGACCCCGATCAGCAGCGCGGAGGCGATCATCCAGGTGTCGCGCCAACCGACGGCGGCGATCAGAGTGACGGCCAGGATCGGCAGGATGGCCTCGCCGGAGGGGTGCCCAAGGGCGGCGATCGCGACCGCCTTTCCCCGGGCGGCGGGAAACCAGCGGACCATGCCGGTCATCGCCACGTGCAGCATCATGCCCTGCCCGAAAAAGCGCAGGCCGAAAAGGATGAAGATCAGAAACGCCGCATGCGGGACCAGCGCCAGCAGCAGCGTGGTGACGCCGAGCGCCAGCACGACCGCTGCCGCCAGCCCTTGCAACCGCGGGCGGTCGGCGATCCGACCGGCGAAGATCAGGCAGGTCGCGCTGGCCAGCGTGGCGGCGGAGTAGAGCGACCCGAACACGCCGGCGGAAAGGCCGAGGTCGGCCTGAATCTGGCCGATGAACATCGACACGAAGAAGGTCTGGCCGAAACTGGAGGAGAAGGTGAGCAGCCACCCGGCAATCAGCCAGCGCAGCCCGCCGGCAAGGGAGTTGGGCATCGATCGGGGGACTTTTCTGGCAGGAAAGGGTCGATCCACCCTCGGCGGCGGCGTTCCACTGGTCTAGCTGCTGGACCATTCTGCGGCAAGGCCCGCGCCGGCATTGCCACCGACCGCACCGGGATCAGAGGTAGAGCACTTCCGTCTGCGTCCCCGGGATCTGAACCGCCTCATCTAGCGGTGCGAGGATCGGAACGGGCCCCTGCGAGGTAACCGGGATCGGCATGAGGCGGCCGCCAAGACGCTGGTAGGTGAACCGCCCGTAGACCAGGCGGCGGATCCGATCGTAGAGGATGCGCGGGGAAATCGGCTTTACGATGAAGTCGTTGGCGCCCAGCTTGGCGGCGAGGAGGACGTGGCGTTTGTCGCTGTGGGCGGAAACGAAGACGAAAAGCTGGGTCGCCA
Source organism: Chthonobacter albigriseus (assembly GCF_013839445.1). Classification (GTDB taxonomy): domain Bacteria; phylum Pseudomonadota; class Alphaproteobacteria; order Rhizobiales; family Pleomorphomonadaceae; genus Chthonobacter; species Chthonobacter albigriseus. The sequence continues at coordinate 419,378 of NZ_JACDIT010000002.1, forward strand.
CGGCATCGTCGCGGCTGGAGCGGATCCGTTCCAGCAACTGGCCGCCGTTCTGGCCGCCGAGATTCCAATCGCAGAGCAGGATATCGGGCCGGATGCTGGAGACGAGCGTCCATCCGGTGTCCGCACAATCGGCCTCGAGCACCTGCTTGACGCCCATCCCGACGAGGATGGTGCGCACGATCCGCCGGAAATAGGCGTTGTCGTCGACGACACCGACGCGAAGCGCATCGACGGACATGAAGGTCGGAGGTCGCCTGTCTGGCTTTGGCACACTCATCGATATGCCTCGTTCGCGGTGGCTCCACGCCATCCTGTGCGGTGATACGCGACAGTCGAGCTGACCAATTTCAGTAGGCGGGTATTTACGTCAGGCGGAGCGCAGGGTCAACAATCTCTGCCTGTCCGCCTGTCTCGTCGCGGAAAAATCGCGATTTCCAGCCATGCGCCTACTGCACCAACAGTAAAAGTAAGGTATCCATCTGAGAAATCGATTACTTCTTATCTCGCGATTTCTCCAAAGAGAAAGAGAGGGCCAGGGCCCTCTCTTTCAATTAATTGCATATACTTTGGACTTACTCGCCGGCGACGGCAAGTCGAACCGGCGCGGCGCGTCCCTCGCGCTCCTTCTTCAGGTTTTCCGCCACGAGGAAGGCCAGTTCCAGCGCCTGGTCGGCGTTGAGACGCGGGTCGCAATGCGTGTGATACCGGTCGGAGAGGTTCTCCGCCGAGATCGCGGTCGCTCCACCGGTGCACTCCGTGACGTCGCGGCCGGTCATCTCGATGTGGATGCCGCCGGCATGGGTGCCCTCGGCGCGATGAACCGCGAAGAACGCCTCGACCTCGCGCAGGATGCGCTCGAACGGGCGGGTCTTGTAGTTGTTGAGCGTGATGGTGTTGCCGTGCATCGGATCGCAGGACCACACCACGGAGCGCCCTTCCCGCTGCACCGCCCGGATCAGGCCCGGCAAATGCTCGAACACCTTCTCCGCGCCAAAGCGGGCGATCAGGGTCAGCCGGCCGGGCTCGTTGGCCGGGTTCAGGATGTCGATCAGGCGGATCAGTTCGTCCGGCGCCAGCGTCGGTCCGCACTTCAGGCCGATCGGGTTCTTGATGCCGCGGGCGAACTCGACGTGAGCATGGTCCGGCTGACGGGTACGATCGCCGATCCAGATCATGTGGCCCGAGGTGGCGTACCAGTCGCCCGAGGTGGAATCCACACGGGTCAGCGCCTGCTCGTAGCCGAGCAGCAGCGCCTCGTGGCTGGTGTAGAAGTCGGTCGTGCGCATGTCCGGCACGCTGTCCGGATGAATGCCGCAGGCGCGCATGAACGCCAGCGACTCGGTGATCCGGTCGGCGAGCTGGGCGTAGCGGCTGGACTGCGGCGAGCCCTTGACGAAGCCGAGCATCCATTGGTGCACGTTGTCGAGGTTGGCATAGCCACCCTGGGCGAAGGCGCGAAGCAGGTTCAGCGTGGCCGCCGACTGGCGGTAGGCCATCTCCTGGCGCTGCGGGTCCGGGATGCGGGCCTCCGAGGTGAACTCGGTGCCGTTGACGATGTCGCCGCGGTAGGCCGGCAGCTCGATGCCGCCGATGGTCTCGGTCGGCTTGGAGCGCGGCTTGGCGAACTGGCCGGCGATGCGGCCGACCTTCACCACCGGCTGAGCGGCGGCATAGGTGAGCACCACCGCCATCTGAAGGAAGACGCGGAAGAAGTCCCGGATGTTGTCGGCGCCATGCTCGGCAAAGCTCTCGGCGCAATCCCCGCCCTGCAGCAGGAAGGACTCGCCGGCGGCGACGCTCGCGAGCTGCTTTTTGAGCTTGCGGGCTTCACCTGCAAAAACGAGCGGCGGATAAGAGGCCAGACGCGCCTCGACGGCGGCGAGTTCCTGCAGGTCCGGGTACTCGGGAACCTGCTGGATCGGCTTAGCTCTCCAGGTATCGGGCTTCCACGCGGTTGTCATTGTCGTGCTCTGTTTGATGTCGGGCGCACGGCGGTTTTCCGATCTCCGCGCCCGCGACCTTTCCAAGACGCGGCGTTATACACGCAAGTGGCCGCGCCCGCCACACGCGCGGCTTCTCATTTTAACCGATCAGTGAGGATCTGTCGGCGTCAGATCAGCGCCAGTTCGGCGAGGTGGCGTCGCATCTCGGCCGGCATGTCGTCGCCGACCGCGGTTCGCCTGATATCGCGGGGGGCGTCGCGCTCCTCCAGATAGCGCCAGCCCTGGAAGGGGCGGCGCGGCTGAGTCTCGGTGCGCATCAGCACCGGCTCCAGCACGAGGTCGCAGCGCTCGATGCCGTCTTCTCCCTTGAACGGCCGGATGGCGACGATGCGCTGGCGCACCTGTACGAAGCCCTTGATCACCCAGAACAGGGAGCCGCCGTCGACGATCTCCGCCGCCCGCTTGGGGATCATGCGCGTGGTGTGGGTCTGTTCGGGCTCCAGACCGGCGGATTTCTGGATGGCGATACGCTCCTGAATCCAGGCGTCGAGATCCTCCACCGACTCGGCGCCGACGCAGAGCTTGATCAGATGAAGGGGCATCGCTGGTCTCCGTCCTCGTCCGGAGGTGTCGCCCAAACGCCCGGCCGCGTCAATTCACGGAGATCTTGTCCACAGTCCTGCGAACCTGCCAGTCGCTGTCGCCGTACATTTCAGGGCAAGATCCAGCAAAACAATCATCGCTGTAGGTATTTTGATCTACCCTTCATTTGACCGCCGTACACGCCGGTTTAATCCTTTTATTTTGTCATATGCTCAATTCGCGAACAATTTGTGGGGCAAAATTTGCGCTCGCTGTTTCAACGCCGCTCGGAGCCGAAGCCGTCCGAGGTTCTCCCAGTCGTCGCTGCAGCGGCCGCGGCCGCGCCGACCACGGGCCGGGACGACGGCACGCTCCTCCTGATCGAGGAGGATATCGCCCGGACCCGTGCGGTGCTGTCTTCGGCAACCCAATCGATGACGGGCCGGGTGGATGTCGCGCTCGGACGGTCCGAGGAGATCAACCGGACCGCCGTGACGCTGGTCGAGGCCGTGGACGGTGCGACGGCCACCGTGAACGCGCTCACCCACTCCTTTCGCTCCATCACCGAGGCTGGGCGGGAAATCTCCGGCGAGCTCGATCGCGCGACGGGGCTGGCCACGGTGGCGCAGGAGGATGCCGCCCGCGTGGGCGCCGGCATGCGCGAGCTGGGGGATGCCATTTCGGCGATCGAAGCGGTTGTCGGACTGATCGCCAAAGTCACCAAGCAGACCACACTGCTCGCGCTCAACGCGACGATAGAGGCGGAGCGCGCCGGTAGCGCTGGCCGCGGCTTCGCCGTCGTGGCGAGCGAGGTGAAGGCGCTGTCGGTGGAGACGCAGAAGGCGACAGAGGAGATCCGCGCCAACATCGCCCGGCTGCAGTCCACAGCGCGGCAGTCGATCGGCGCGGTCGGGCACGTGGTGGACTCGATCGAGCGGATCACACCGGCGTTCGGCGTCATCGCCAAGGCGGTCGAGGCGCAGGGCTCGGTGATCGGCGCGGCGGCCGGCCATGCGGAGGAAACCCGCACCTTCATCGACACCGTCTCCAGTCGAGCAAGCGAGATCGCCGCGTCCAGCGAGGCGGTGAGCCAGGAAGTCCGCCTCGTCAGCGAGTCCGCGCGCCAAGTGTCGGCGAGCAGCGACCGCTCCAGCGAACGACTGATGACCATGCTGCGACAGAGCCCGGCCGGCGACCGGCGGCGGCACGATCGGTTCCCGGCGGAGCGAACCGTGCGGCTCGCCCGCGGCAGCGCGATCGAGTCCGCTTCGACGGTCGACGTGTCGGAGGGCGGACTGCTGATCAAGACTCCCGCCAGCGGCGCACCCCACGTCGGGGAGACGCTGACGCTCGACCTCGACGGCGCCGGACGCGTGCCGGCGCGGGTCGTCGGCGTCAGTCCGCTCGGCGTCCACGTCTGCTTCCAACCCGTCGACGAGACCACGGAGGGGCGGATCGCGGCATTCGTGGCCGGGATCCGGATGGAATACCAGGCGCTGATCGAACGTGCGACCCAGGCGGCGGGTGACATCTCGGCCCTTCTGGAGATGGCGATCGCGCGCGGCGAAGTTCGGACGGACGACCTGTTCGACGTGGACTACCAACCGATTCCCGGCAGCGACCCGGTGCAGTTCCGCACCCGCGGGCTCGGCTTCCTGGAAAGCCGGCTGGCGCCGATGCAAGAGGCGCTGCTGGCGACCGACTCCCGTATGGCATTCTGCGCGGCGGTTGATCGGAACGGGTACCTTCCGGTCCACAACGCCGTCTTCTCCAAGCCGCAGCGGCCCGGCGAGACGGCCTGGAATACGGCCAACTGCCGAAACCGGCGGATCTTCGACGACAGGACAGGCCTGCTTGCCGCGCGCAACACGCGCCCGTTCCTGATCCAGGCCTACAGGCGCGACATGGGCAACGGCCAGATCATCCTGATGAAGGAGGTCGATGCGCCGATCACCGTCGCCGGCCGCCACTGGGGCGGCTTCCGGATGGCCTATAAGCTCTGACGTCGCCGGCGCGGCCGACAGCCGCGCACGCCGACGGTTTCGCGCGGCGTCGGGTTCGACACCGGACCCGGCATTCACTGCATCCTTCGCGCCGCCGCCCGCCATCCCCTTCAAACACGTCACGAAACGGATTACGCCCCGGCCGAGTCGCCGGGACGGCGGTTTGGATTCGGATGCGGCGAGGAGGTTCGGGTGCCCGATTCCGGCATCTGGACTCCGCTGGGCGGTCCATCCGCTTGCCGTGGTGAACGATCCGGATGCCACACCGCGCGCTCGAAGCGCTTCATGGCACTCGCTTTTCCCGGACAGGCAATTCTGCGCTTAACTGCCTGTTAACAGTTGGTTTTCTGCGCATATCTGTTCTGTTGTATATATGGCACATTGCATGTGAAAGACCCCCGTTTCGGGCTTTCGGCCGCTGATGCCCATTGCATGCAAACCTCCAAATAGGTGAAGTTCTGAATATGAGTTCGGGGCATCGAGCTCATCACGCCGGATCGCCGGCTGTCAGGGGTGGCAGCCACAGTACGCGGTTCGGCGCCGTAGGGAACCGGAATGGCCACAGCTCGAGGTCGAGACCCGGTTTCTTCTCTGGTTGACTTTGGAGGTCAGGAAATGAACATCAAGAGCATCCTGCTCGGCACCGCCGCCGGCCTTATGGCCGTCACTGGCGCCCAGGCTGCGGACCTGCCGGGCGAGGTCGTTCCGGCGGCCGTCGACTACGTCAAGGTTTGCGATACCTTCGGCGCGGGCTTCTTCTACATCCCCGGCACCGAGACCTGCCTGGACATCTCTGGCCGCGTCCGCTTCCGCGTGACGGCCAGCACCGACGAAGACACCTTTGGTGATCCGGATGGCACGGGCGCCGACCAGGTCCAGTTCCGCGCCGATGCCCGCGTCGACTTCGACGCCCGCACCGCCACGGAATACGGCCAGCTGCGTTCGTTCTTCCGCATCAACGCCGACTCGTCGGACAACTCCACGACCGTCGACAGCGCCTTCATCCAGCTCGGCTGGCTGACGGCCGGTTACGCCGGTACGCCGGTTGACGTCGCCGTCCTGCACGGCATCAACGACAACACCTTCTTCGACTTCCAGACCGTTCAGCTGACGGTCCTCGCCGACGACCTCGGCGGTGGCTTCTACGCTGGCGCGTCGATCTTCGATCCCAACGGCGGCGCCATGCGCGCTTCCTTCGGCGATGGTGACCTCGACCTCGACGGCGACGGCATCTTCGGCGAGCCGGGCGAAGAAGGTGGTGACGATATGCCGGGTATCGCTGCTCGCATCGGTATCGGCGATCAGCCCTGGGGTGGTATCGACCTGAGCGCCGTCTTCATCCAGGACGTCGAGTGGTTCGCCAAGCTCACCGGTAACCTGAAGCTCGTCGACAACTTCGAGCTCCGCGCTGCCGCGGCCTACGTGAACTGGGACGATGAAGTCGTCGGCGTCGGCACGGAAGACGATGGCTACTTCGTGTCGCTGTCGGCCTACTACACCGCTTCGGAAGCGGTTGGCGTCTACGCCGGCGTCGTCTACGACGACAACGCCTACGCGCAGGGTGTCGAAGAGCGTCTCTTCGTCAACGCTGGTGTCGACTACACCGTCACGCCGGGCCTCGTTCTCACCGGCGAAGTCAACTACTCCGACTCCGACGCTGCTGACGACGACAACTTCACTGGCATCGTCCAGCTGACCCGCAACTGGTAATCCAGTAACGGTTCGACTAGAGCGGCCCGGCCAAAAGCCGGGCCGTTTTTCGTTACGGCCATGGAAAAGCCGGCGCTGGTTTCCCGGCGCCGGCTCGATCCAATCAGGAAACCTGATTACTGCTGCATGTTGGCTTCGGCGCAGGTGCCGTCGTCCTTGGCGTTGTAGCCTTCGGGGCACGGAGCGGTCTGCGGGGACTTGCCGACGCTGTCGCCCTCGCCCTGCTGAACGGTCGAGGTGGCGCCGTTCGCGGTCGTGCCGCCCGCGGTGCCGTCCGAGCCGGTGGAGCCAGTGGCCGCGGCGCCGCCGAGAGCGGAACCATCATTGCCGGAAGCAGCATTGTTGCCAGCGTTCGAGCCGCTGTTGCCGGAGTCCTGCGCGAAAGCCACGGTAGAACCGGCAGCGATCAGGGTGGCCAGGGCGGTCATCTTCAGAATCTTCATCGTCATGTCGACCTCGTCGTTTTGTGCGTTGCGTTCGGCAGACAAATCTTCCAAATGCATCGTGCATCCAGAGACTGAGAAACGACGCAGTTGCAAAGACGTTCCACCAGACCTTACGCTCGGTTGCTGACGACATCCCGAAGCTCGAGCTGAAGCTAGGGCTTTATATTTGCGGAATACCGCAAATTTCCGCCTGGGCGTCGGTTCGAGGCAACGAATCACAAATATGGGATCGGACTAGCTCAGACGGCGAAAAGCATCTATCATCTGAGTTGCAGCGGATGAGCCCCTATGCTGCGCCTGACATCCAACACGAAGCCCCGGCTGGTCGTTAGTCCGCCGGGGCTTCTGTCGTTTCGGAGCCCTCTGCGGCGGGGCGGTCAGCGGCGGTGCTTCACGCTCGGCGTACGCAGCGTGACCAGTTCCTCGGCTGCGGTCGGATGAACCGCCATAGTGCGGTCGAAGTCGGCCTTGGTGGCGTTCATCATCATGGGAATGCCGAGCAGCTGAGCCATTTCGCCCGCCCCCTCCCCCATCACGTGGACGCCGAGAACGCGGTCGGAGATCGCGTCGACGATGAGCTTCATCATCATCCGCTCGTCGCGACCAGCGAGCGTGTTGCGCATCGGGCGGAACTCGGCCTTGTAGACGTCCACCGCCTCGTGAGTGGCGCAGGCGCGCTCTTCTGTCATGCCGACCGTGCCGAGTTCCGGCGTGGTGAACACGGCCGTCGGGATCAGCCCATGATCCACCAGCACTTCGCGTCCACCAAAAACCGTATCGGCGAAGGCATGGCCCTCGCGGATGGCGACCGGGGTCAGGTTCACGCGGTTGGTCACGTCGCCGACGGCGTAGATGCTGGGCACCGACGAGCGGGACCAGGCGTCGACCTTCACGGCGCCGACCGCGTCGAGTTCCACGCCGGCCGCTTCAAGGCCGAGGTCGCGGGTGTTGGGCAGACGTCCTGTCGCGTACATGACGAGCGAGGGAGGCAGCGACTCGCCGGTGTTCAGCGTTGCCACCGGGCCAACGTCGCCGTCCCCGATGGAGACGATGTCGGAGCGCGTCAGGATCCGGATCCCGCGGTGTGTGAGCGCGGCGGCGAGTTTGTCGACCATCTCGCGATCGAAGCCGCGCAGGATCTGCTCGCCGCGGTAGATCAGCGTCGTCTCCACGCCGAGGCCGTTCAGGATGCCGGCGAACTCCACCGCGATGTAGCCGCCGCCGACGATCACCGCCCGTTCTGGGAGCGCCGGCAGGTCGAAGATCTCGTTGGAGGTAACTGCGCGTTCGATCCCCGGCACGCCGGCCGGCAGGAACGGCCAGGCGCCCGTGGCGACGAGAATATGGGCGGCGGTGACGGTCCGCCCGTCGGAGAGGCGCACGCTGTTCGGGCCGGTGACCACCGCGCGGGCGCGGATGATCTCGGCGCCGGAGCGCTCGAGATTGGCGACATAGGCCTTCTCGAGACGATCGATCTCCCGATCCTTGGCGGTGCGGAGCGTGGTCCAGTCGAAGGACGCCTCGCCCAGGGTCCAGCCGAAGCCGGAAGCGTCCTCGAACTCGGAGGTGAAGCGCGAGGCGTAGACGAGCAGCTTCTTCGGCACGCAGCCGCGGATGACGCAGGTGCCGCCGACCCGGTATTCCTCGGCGATGGCGACCCGCGCTCCGTAGCCCGCAGCGATGCGGCCGGCGCGAACGCCGCCGGACCCGGCGCCGATGACGAAGAGGTCGTAGTCGAAGTTCGCCATCGCGGATTCCGGCATCAGGACGGGCGGGCCTTAGAACTGATGGCCGCGCTTGATCAGCTCTTCACGCGACTTGGTGACCAGCTCGGTGGAGAGCGCATCGCGCCAGATGCTGGCGGAGCGGATCGAATCCTGGATCACCAGCGGCATGTTCTGGCCGAACTTCATGCCGACGGCGGAGGAGTAGAAGGCGGTGATCTCCTTCAGTTCGTCCTCGGTGAAGCGGGCGGCCCAGACGCGCTCGAGTTCGCGATCGAGTTCGGGGCGCCGCTTGGCGAGTTCGAGGGCGATCTGGTTGACGACCGCGTCGATTTCCTGGACGAGCGAGGGATTGGAGCGCTGGAACAGGGCCTTGGCCTGATCGGCGAGCACCGGCAGGATCTGGTCGAACTGCTCGGAGGCGTGCGCGGCGGCGATGGTGGCGCGCGCGGCTGCCAGATGGCTCTCCGCGTAGTCCTGGGACAGCACCGGCGAAGTGCCGAGAAGCGCCGCGACCAGGGCCAACCCGGCCACCCGGATTCGATGGTTTTTCATTCTTCTCCTCCGGAGAGATCAAATCGTTTGTCTATCGATACGCCTGATGCCGGATCGACCCGCGACGATCACCGTCGAGGCCATATCGATGAAGAGCCCATGCTCGACCACGCCGGGAATCCGGTTCAGGGCGAGTGCGAGTGCTTTTGGGTCCGAAATCCGGCGAAATGATGCATCCACCAACCAATTGCCCTGATCCGTGACGAGGCGGTTGCCAGACCCATCCTGCCGGAAAGAGATGCCGCCCGATAGCCCGGATCGACGTGCGGCGTCGGCGATGGCGCGAACGGTCGCCGTGGCGCCGAAAGTCACCACCTCGATCGGTAACGGAAACGCGCCGAGCGCCTCTACCTCTTTGCTCTCGTCGGTGATCACGATCATGCGGCGGCTGTCGGCCGCGACGATCTTCTCGCGCAGCAACGCGGCGCCGCCGCCCTTGACGAGGTTGAGGTCCGGGTCGAACTCGTCGGCACCGTCCACCGTGAGATCGAGGCCGGCGACGTCGTCGAGGCTGATGATGCGGATGCCAAGCTCGCGGGCGAGCCGATCGGTGGCCTCCGAGGTGGGCACGCCGACCACATCAAGGCCGTCCCTGACCTTCTCGGCGAGGAGCCTCACGAACCATGAGGCTGTCGACCCCGTTCCGAGCCCGAGCCGCATGCCCGGCCGGACCTCCTCGAGCGCCGCCGCGGCTGCGGCCTTCTTCATCTCGTCCGACGACATCAACCCACCCGGCACGGCCATAACGAAACGTTTGCGCTCTTACCACGTGGGTGGGTGGGGTCAAGCTTGGGGGAACACGGGTGTCCGAGCCGCCGGAACAGCCACGGTTCCGCTTGCCGCTCACGACACACGCGGCTATCCACGGACGTCACTGCCGGAGACATCATGACCGCGCCGCTTCTCGTGCTCGATCTCGACGGAACGCTCCTCGATACCGCCCCCGACCTTCTCGGAGCCCTCAACGCGGTGCTCGCCGAGGAGCGGCTGCCGACCGTGGACCGGTCGGCATTGACCACCAACTTCGGCCAGGGCGCGCGCTCGCTGATCGTGGAGGGGTTCCGCCGGGCCGGCGCGGCGTTGGCGGTGGAGCGGATCGACGACCTCGTCGCTCGGTTCATTGAGATCTACGCCGGGCGCCTCGCCAGCGAGACCGTGCCGTTTCCCGGCGCGGTGCAGGCGCTGGACCGGCTTCAGGCCCGGGGCATCCGGCTCGCCGTCTGCACCAACAAGCGCGTCCATCTCGCGGTGCCGCTGCTGGCCTCGCTTGGGCTGGCACACCGCTTCGCCGCAATTCTCGGCGGCGACAGCCTGCCCGTCCGCAAGCCCCACCCGGACCACCTGATCGGCACCGTGGAGGCCGCCGGCGGGCTGGTCGGGGCGAGTGTGATGGTCGGCGACAGCGACGCCGACATCGCCGCCGCCAAGGGTGCGGGGATCCCGGTGATCGGCGTTTCCTTCGGCTACACGCCGGAGCCGATCGGCGCGCTCGGTCCGGACGCGGTGATCGACCATTTCGACGCGATCGACGAGGCGCTTGCCGCCATCTCCCCCGCCTTTGCCGACGCGCTTGCCTGAGGAGCTACCGATGCCGATTCCCGCTCCGACCGTGATCGCCTCGATCCAGATCGGCCGCATCGTGCGGCTTCCCGATGGCGAGACCCCGTCGGCCATCGCCAAGCGTCCGGTGGACCGGGCGGTGCAGGTCGGGCCGGAGGGCATCGTCGGCGACGAGCAGGCCGACCGCAGCGTCCACGGCGGGGTGGACAAGGCGGTGCTGCACTACAGCCTCGACCACTACGCCTCCTGGTGGAGCGACTACGGTGACGCCCTGCCCGCCTCACTGTCCGGCGGCGGCGCTTTCGGCGAGAACCTCTCGTCGGCCGGCTGGACCGAGGAAACCGTGCACCTCGGCGACCGGATCCGCGTCGGATCGGTGCTGTTCGAGGTCAGCCAGGCCCGCCAGCCCTGCTTCAAGCTGAACGTCCGCCACGGCGTGGAAGACCTTGCCTGGCGCGTCCAGAAGACCGGTCGGTCCGGCTGGTACTACCGGGTGTTGGAACCCGGCACGATTCGCGCCGGAGACTCGGCCGAGATCGTCGAGCGCCCGCACCCGGACTGGCCGGTGCAGCGCGGTTTCATGACGCTGATGCGCGATTTCCAGAACGTGGAGGCGCTGCGATCGCTGCGCGCGATCCCCGCGCTGGCGCAGGCGTGGGTGCAGCAGATCGACCGGCGGCTGGGCTGAAGCCGCGACTTTCGCGGCAGTTCCGGCCGGACGGCGCCCACCGCCAATCCCGGCTTGACTTGCCCGGCGGGCGCCCCTTATATCGCGCCACGACCGGAACGGGTTTGGGCGATTAGCTCAGCGGGAGAGCACTTCGTTCACACCGAAGGGGTCGCAGGTTCGATCCCTGCATCGCCCACCATTCCCTTCCAGTCAAAGTTTTCCCGACATCGGCGATCAAACAGGCAGCAGTCTTCCGCTGCCCGACCGTTTGCGTCCAGGGCTGGCGCCCCGTGCGGGTGAATGCACCATCACAACCGGAACAGCGTACCGAGGTTGCCGCCGAGGTTGCTGGAGGTGAGCCGCTCGGGCAGCTTGATGCCGGCGACGACCGAGCGCTTCTGCGGGAAGCGCTTGAGATAGGGCGCGAGCCAGGCCACGCGGTCGCCGCGGATGGCGCCGCTGCGGGTGGGGATCTTCAGCTGCTTCTCGCCGGTCATCGCCTCGACAGTCCGCGGGTCGCGGATCATGTCCAGGTTGAACTTGACGAGGCGGTGGATGGCGCCGCCGCAGGCGCCGTAGGCGTCCATGCCGTTGGCCGCTGCGAGTTCGGCGATCATCACCAGCGGGCCGGTGGCGTGGATATGGTAGTCGCGCGCCCGCTTGCCGCGGGCCAGTTCCATCGGCAGCACCCCATCCGCGCGGATCTGGCAGGCACCGATCTTGTAGCTGGTGAAGCCCCAGGCGAGATCGTCGCGGTCGCCGGTCACCACGCCGATCGCCGCCACGGAGAAGCCTGCCCAGTAGCGGTGGTTCTGGCGGTCGGACGAGCGGTCGTCGGTGCCGTCGGCGGAGAAGTTGCCCTTCACCAGATCGGCGAACTCCTGCAGCCAGGCGTCGATCAGCGCGCGATCCTCTGGGGTGCCGGCGTGCGCGTTCTTCACCTGCGCGTAGGAGATGGACAGGCCGGCCATGATGCGGGTGGAGGAAAGCACGGCCTGACGGGTGTCGAGGTCGGTCAGAGCGCCGGACTTCGCCCAGGCCGCCATCCAGGCGAGCGCGCAGGCCGCCTCCTTGACCCGGGCGCCGTTCGATTCGGTGTAGCGGGTCGCCATCTGCGAGACGTCGGCGAGATAGTCGCGGATCGGCTTCATGCCCTGCTGGTAGGCTTCCTCGGCATCGTCGTCGATCGTCGACTTGGTCTTGTCGGACTGGTCGTAGCGGCTGGTGACGGCGAGCGAGACCACCGCCTTCGGGGCGCGGTTGCCGCAGGTCGCGGGGGACCCGCTGGCCTTGACGGAGGGGACGGGGAACGGCAGGGCGAGCATCGCGGCGGATGCCGGGCCTGCCAGCAGCAGACTGGCGATGAGGACGGGTCCGAGGGCTCGTCGCAGGGTCATGGTGTCTCCAAGGATTAAAGACCGGCAGTCTGAGCGCCGACCAGAGGCTACTGGGTGACCGGCGGCTCGACAGCCACCGCTTCGTCGTTGAGGGCTCGGGCCTTCGTCGCGTCGGGGGCGACCACGAAACCCACTTCATAGGCGGCGGCGAGCGCCCGCTTGGCGTCACGGTCGCCGGCGTCGGCGGCCTTCTGCATCCAGGCGATGCCCTTCTGCGGATCACGGCCGTTCACCGGACCGTAGAGGTAGGTCTCGGCCAGCGCGCGCATGGCGGCCGGCTTGCCCGCCTCGGCGGCGCGCAGCAGCCAATCGTTGGCGCGGCGACGTCCGTCCTCGCCGAAGGCACCGTTGCGTGCCTTCGCGGCGAGTTTGAGGAGATTGCCGCCGAGCGTGTCGAGATCCGACCCGATCCGGTCCATGACGCGTGCGAGGACCGCGGCTTCGGGCGCCAGCACGTCGTCGGCGGCGAGCTTCAGGAACAGGACGTCGGCGCTGGAGTCGCCCGCATCGCCGCGGCCGACAAGCAGCGTTTCGGCGTCCTTCGGGGCGGGCGGACCGAAGGTGCCGCGGGCGAGACCCTCCGCCAGCCGGCGAAGCGCCTTCGGCTCGCCGGCCTCCAGCGCCATGCGCAGGTAGGACTCGGCCTTGGTGCGATCGCCGTCGGTGCCGATGATGATATCCGCCAGCGCCATCAGCGAGCCGCCGTCGGTGGGCTCGACGGTCTCGGAGGCGAGCGCGCCGTAGCGGGCGGCTTCCGCCCTGCCCTCGGCACCGAGGCTGACCCAAGCGAGACCGAGCTTGGAGAAGTCCTCCGCGCTGCAGGCGCCGCCGTCCTCGGCGAGCCGCTTCAGTTCGGCGATGCGCGAGGCTTCCGGCAGACCGTTGGCGAGCGCCAGTGACGCGGTGAAGTCGCCGGCCGCCGCGGCCGCCTGGAGCCATTCGTAGCCCGACCTGCCGCCGGCTTGCTCGCTGCCTTCGAGCAGTTCGCCCAGCTTGCGCATGGACGGCACGTGCCCGGCCTTGGCGGAGGGGATCAGGAGATCGAGGAGGTCCTGCGGCTCGGCCGATCCGGTCTCGTCCAGCGCGCGGGCGAGTTCGAAGCGGGCGTCGATCGCACCGGCTGTCTCGGCAGCGCTGAAGAGCGCGCGGGCTTCGTCCATCGCGGCGAGGCCGTTTTCGGCCAGACGCGCTTTGGCGAGCGCGATCTCGAAGCCGCCCGGCGCGGCTGCGAGGCTGCTGCCATGAGCTTTCCAGCGGGCCGCCATCTCCGCGTCGGCAGGGAGGCCGCGGCCGGTTTCGTAGGCGATCACCATGGACGCTGCCGCGTCGGCGTCGCCGCCCTGGGCGGCCTCGCGCAGCAGCAGGAGGCCGCGGGCGGCGGTCTCGGGGTCGGCCGAGGCCATCAGACGGCGGGCGTAGATCTCCATGCTGCTGGACGATCCGAGGAAGGCCGCGCGTTCGGTCCAGGTCGCGGCCTTCTCGGTGGATTGGGCGACGCCCATGCCGCAGCGGTAGACCTCGGAAAGGCGCACGGCGGCAGCCGCGCTGCCGTTGGAGGCGGCGAGGCGGAACAGGCGGACGGCGCGCGGGAGGTCGCGCGGCACGCCGTCGGCGCCGGTGCGCACCAGCATGGCGGCTTCGTAGGCGCCCTTGTCGGAGCCCGCGTCGGCGGCCTTCTCCAGGTGGGCCAGCGCGGCCGCAGGGTTCTTGGGCGTGCCGAAACCATCGCGCTCCGCGATGCCGCGCTCGAACACCACGTCGGCGGGGGCGTCGGGCAGTTCCGCGGCTTTCACGAGATAGGCGTAGGCCTTGTCCGGGACCGGTGCACCTCCGAAGTCGCCGCGATAGAGCTGAGCGAGCCAGTACCAGGCGTCGGTACGGCCCACTTCGCCCGCCTTTGCAAGGAATTCGGCGGCTTTCTTCAGATCTTGAGTCACGCCCACGCCCGTCGCATAGGCGATGCCGACCGGCAGCAGCGCGGAGGCGCGGCCGGCGTTGGCGGCGATCTCGAAGTAGCGCACGGCCTTGGTTTCGTCGGGCGTCACGCCGAGGCCGCGGTGGTAGGCCTTGGCGAGCAGGATGGCGGCGCTGGAGTCGGCCTTCTCGGCGGCGAAGCGCGTCCACGCCATCGCCAAATCCGGGCGGGGCTCACCGAAAGCACCATCGGTGTAGAGGGTCGTCATCAGCCGTGCGGCGCGGCAGTCGCCGGTCTCGACCGCCGAGACGATGGCGGCAAAGGCGTTGGTGACGGCGAGATCGAGGGTCGCCGGATCGGCCTTGCCGGTGAGCTTCAGGAGGCGGGCGAGCGCGAGCGACGCGCGCGGGTCGCCCTGGGCGGCGGCGACACGGTAGGCGCGAACCGCGCCGTCGACGTCCTTGCCGGCAAGGAGATCGCCGAGCGAGCGGGCGGCGGAGCGCGAACCGGTCTTCATCGCCTCGCGCAGCAACTCGATCGCCTTCGTGCGGTCGGCCTCGTCGCCTGTGGCGATCAGCATCCTGGCCTCGATCGCCGCGCCTTCCGGGCCCGCGCCTTCCTTGCTGGCCTTGGCGAGGTGGCCGAGGATCCGGCGGGCGGCGTCGGGATCGCGCGCAACGCGCGCGCTGCCGACTGCGTATTCGCGGGCGATGGCAAGTAGGTCGTCGCGCGAGCGGTCCGTCTTGCCGCCGTCCCAGGCCGTCCAGTCGGAGCCGAGCTCGACCGGCTTCTCCACCACGCAGGCCTTCGCCGAAGCGGCGTCCGGCGGCGCGAAAGCGGGCAGTCCGGCGGCGTTCGCCGGCAAGGCCGCCAACAGCGCGGCGCCGGTCATCAGGGCGCGGGCAGTCGCAGGCTGGAACAGGAGGGCAAGACGCATCGAGGGAAGGCTCCACAACTCGGCACAGGGGCGCCGCCCGCGGGTTTCCGCGAGCGGCGATCGCATCGGGCGGATCAACGCTCGACGGTGTTGTCGACCACTACGGCCTTCGGGCCGGCAGCGCTGGCAACGACCAGCACGGACTTGGCGGCGCGGCGCTCCAGCTTGACCGAGCCGACGTCGACCACCGTCTTGCCTCCGGACTCGACGGCAAGATCCACATCCACCGCGCCGACGGGGCGGAACTTCATCTCGCCGGGGCCGACGTTCTCGAAGATGGCGACCTTCTGCTTGGGCGCGGCCAGCGACAGGCCCGCTTCGCCGGTGAGGTTGTAGAAGTGGAGGCCGGCCTTGGCCGGGTTGGTCAGGACCTCGTCCTTGATGACGACCGGGCCCTGCCCCGCCTCGTTGAACACCACGGTGTAGTAGTTGCCGGCGTCGAAGGCGGCCGAGGCGGTGGCGTCGCCGTAGGTGACGCTGTGTTCGCCGGACTTGACCACCACGAAGGAGGAGACCCCATCGCCGGAAAGGTCGAGCGGCGCGCCGTCGACAGAGCCGGTGCCGTCGCCCTTGAGGCTGGCGTCGACGAAGCGGACGAAGGCGCTGTCGGCCGGGGGCGCCGGATCGTAGAGCCCCGCGTCCTGGGCGAGCGCCGCAACGGGGGCAGCGGCGAGGATCGTGGCGGCGAGGAGAAGGCGCTTCATCATGGTCATGCTCCGTTGGATGCGCAGACGTCGAGAGTGACGGTGGTCTCGGCCTTCACGGGGGCCGAGACGGTGATGGACTTGAGCGGGGCGGCGAAGTCGTCGCTCAGCTCAAGGAAGGCCCGGTCGGTGTCGCCCATGCGGTCCGGTCGGGTGAGGGCCACGTCCTCGCCGTCGCCGTCGCGGTGATCGAGCGAGATCTTCAGCGTCCGCAGCTGCCGGTCGGACACCGACATGGCGAGGTAGCTGTCGTGGCCGGCGACGCTGACCGTTTCCGGCAGTTCGACGGTCGCCGGTTCGCCCGGCTTCAGGGTCAGCGTCGCCTGGTGCAGCGAGCCTTTCCCGGCGCAGGAGCCCTTCACCGCGGGGATCAGCTGGCGGAAGTTGGTGATGCCGTCGCCGTCGAGGCGGTAGCCGACCGGGTTTTCCCAAAGCAGGAACTTCGGCAGCGGCCCGTCGATCAGGTCGGAGTGCGACCACTGCATGAACGCGGTGAAGGTACCGCCGCCCGATATGGCGTAGTTGGCGACGTCGACCTGCAGCGCCTCGGCGAGGAAACCGGCGAAGTTGAACTCGGGCAGATCGCTATAGGAGGTGCCGACGATGGCGACCGGCGGTCCCTCGCTGTCGTCGCCGCCGAGCAGGTCGTCGGCGGAGATTTCGGCGGCCTCCGTTTCGAAGCGGTTCAGTTTCTCCACGTCGAGCTTGTCGGTGCAGAGCGACTGGAGCGCGCTGCGCATGGCCGAGGCGAGTTCCGCCTCGCCGGTGTCGGCGGAGGCAAAGGCCTTCTTGGTAAGCTCGCCATAGACCGCGATCTGCTTCAGCTCGGTGGCGACAGACTCGGCGCTCACCTTGGCGCCTTCCGGACGCCAGTGGATGTCGCGGGCGAAGTGGAAGTCACCGGCGAGCTTCACGTCCGCCATGGTCTTCAGGATGTCGACCGTCGGCACGCCTGCGCTGCGGAAGGTGGCGACGGTCTCGTGGAACTGCGTCCGGGCGACGTCGCCGTCGTAGACGATGCCGTCCTCGATGCCCTCCGGCATCTTGGCGCCGTCCGTCATGCCGCGGTTGGGGATCGGCATGTAGACGAGCGTCACGCCGCGGGCCTGGAGGGCCTTGGCGAGCCGGGACATCATGCCGACGGCCTGCGGCGCCTGCAGGGTAAAGTCGTCGACGTCGTTCTTCAGGCGAAAGAACCAGCCGTCCTTGCCCTCGTAGACCGGGTTGTCGAAGAAGCTGGTGGCCGGCGACCGGACGGAGATGTCCGGGCAGGCGTAAAGGGTCCCCTCCTTCACCGCGCCCGGCGCTGGGCGCGCTTCGCGGGCGAAGGCGGGGGCGGCCGGCAGCGCGACGGAGGCCGCCAGCATCAGGCGAAGCACAGGCTTCATGAGGGGTCTCCGAAATCCACCTTCTGGGCGTCGTCAAGGTAGCGTTCCGGGAGTTCCCAAATGACGACCTTCGGCGGTGCATTTTTAACGGTATCGCCGGAAAGGAAGGCCGCCATCGGCTCGAACGGGCCTTTTCCCATCTCCGCGAGGTTAACGACGTCGCGTTTCAGCGATGCCTTGAGCGCTGCTTCGAAACCCCAGCGGCTCTCGGCGGAGTAGCTGGTGCCGACCAGCGCGACCGGGATCTCGGCCTCGCCCAACAGTCCGCCGGCGGCCTCGCCTTCCGCGTCGAGCGCGACGACCCGGTCCGGCTCCGGTCCGATCCAGTACGCGAGCGGCCCGAGGCGCACGTAGCGCAGGAGGTCGCCGGAGTGTTCGAAGGACGGGCCTTCGACAAGGCGGAAGTCGGCGGGTTCGCCGGTGTCGGCCATGGTGCCGACGACCGAGGCGATCGCGCCGGCGGCCGCGGCAGCGCCTTGCGGTGTCCAGTGGGTGTCCGTTTTCAGGAACACGGGGCCATCGGCCTTGGCCGCGGTCATCGCCGGGCGAAGGTCGACAGCCGGGATGCCGGCGTCGGCGAGGGCCTGCAGCACCCGGTCGTATCGACCGGCGGGCTCTGCCGGCCAGCGATAGCCGCCGAGGTGCTCGCCGTAGATGCCGGCCTTGGAGGGAACGACGGCCGTGACGAGGCGGATGCCCTGCGCTGCCAGCTTGTCGCGGGCCGCCGTCACGAGCATCAGGTTCCGTGCGAGGCGTTCGGCCGAGTGCTTGTCGGTCTCGAAGTCCTCCTTGGTGAAGAGCCAACCGTCTTCGCCGATCAGAACGCCGTCACGCCCCTCGCCGAAGAGCACGTAGGCGATCGAGCCGAAGAGGTCGATGCCGGTGTCCTTGAGGGCGAAGCGCTCGTTGTAGAGCGCGGTGATCTCAGCCGTACGGCCGCCGCGCAGCCACTCCTCGGTGAAGGAGGCGCCGTCGTCGATGCTGCCTTCGCGGGCGGAGAAGAACACCCAGTTGACGGGGAGCGACAGCGCGAGGATGGCGAACATCCCGGCGGTGGCGGCGATCTTGCGGCGGGTCGGAAGCCCGCGCTGGAGGGTGACGTCGGTCATTTCGGTGGCCTCGTCAGAACTGGAAATAGAGGAAGGGCGAGTAGCTGTCGGCCGACATCTTCAGCACCGCGAAGGCGAAGGCCGTGACGAGGGCGGCGCGGCCCATGCCGACGGTCATCGCGCTGCGGCCCATGGCCAGCACGCCCCGGGTGATCCGGCGCATGTTCGGCTCGATGAACACGACGGCGATGGCGATCAGCAGCCAGGCGAGCTGCATGTCGGTGATGCGCCAGGCGTATTCGTCCGTCAGCGCGAAGCCATTGAGGCCCACCATCGCCTCGTAGAAGGCGAAGGCGCTGCCGACGTCGTGGGCGCGGAACATCACCCAGCCCAGCATCACGGCCACGATGGTGATCGGCCAGGCGAGCAGCTTCGGATACGGGCTCTCCTTGCCCTTGCCGCCGAGCGCGCGCTCCAGCGCCAGGATGCCGCCGTGCCAGGCGCCCCAGACGATGAAGGTCCAGTTCGCGCCGTGCCAGAGGCCACCGAGCAGCATGGTCAGGAACAGGTTGACGTAGGTCCGCGCCCTGCCCTTCCGGTTTCCACCGAGGGTAATGTAGAGGTAGTCGCGCAGCCATTCCGACAGCGAGATGTGCCAGCGCCGCCAGAACTCGGTGATCGAGCGGGAGATGTAGGGGCTGTCGAAGTTCTTGATCAGGCGGAAGCCGATCATCAGGCCGAGGCCGATCGCCATCTCCGAATAGCCGGAGAAGTCGAAGTAGAGCTGAACGGTGTAGGCCGTCGCGCCTAGCCAGGCTTCCGTGAAGGTCGGGCTTTCCGCGGAGAACAGAAGGTCGGCGAGCGGGGCGACGCTGTCGGCGATCAGCACCTTCTTGGCGAAGCCGATCATGAACCAGACGCAGCCCTCGTTGAACTTCGTCCAGGTGTGCGTGCGGGAGACGATCTGCGCCGACAGGTCCTTGTAGCGCATCACCGGTCCGGCGATCAGGTGCGGGTAGAGCGCCAGGAAGGCGGCGAAGTCCACGAAGTTGCGGGCCGGCGGGGCGTCCTTGCGGTAGATGTCCATCATGTAGCTGATGGACTCGAAGATGAAGAACGAGATGCCGATCGGCAGGATGATCTGCATCGTGAAGATGCCGGCGGGCGAGGTGACGCCCAGCACGTCGATCAGGCTGGCGGTGAAGAAGTTCCAGTACTTGAAATAGAACAGCACCATCAGGCTGCCGACCGAGCCGACGATGCAGCGCAGCTTGGCACTCTCCTGATCCCGGGCCGAGGCGATCAGGTGACCCATCACGTAGCTCCACACCGTCACCAGGGCGTAGAGCGCCAGGAAGTCCACCCGCCACCAGCCGTAGAACGTCCAGGAGCCGATGACGATGGTCATCGAGCGCCAGCGCATCGGCGTGAGGTAGTAGACCGCCAGGAACAGCGGCAGGAACACGAAAACGAAGATGTTGGAGGAGAAGATCATACGCGTTCACCTCCCGGCGTGATGGCCGGCATGCTTGTTGATCGGGTCATCCGGAGGACTTCTCGGTGGCCAGCGACTGCAGCAGCCGCTGGGAACTCTTGTGGCCGGCCGCGGCCGACTTCTGCAGCCAGCCGACGGCCTCGGCGCGGTCGCCGGCGAAGCGGTCGTCGGAGCGCATGATCACGGCGAGGCGGAACATGGCGCTGGCGCTGCCGTTCTCGGCCGCCTTGCGCAGCCAGAGCATGGCCTGCTCGAAGGCGGCCGGCTCGTCCTGGAGATTGTAGAAGGAGAACAGGTCGTACATGGCACCGACGCTGCCGCCGTCGGCGGCGGTGACGAGCCAGCGGGTGCCCTCCGCCTCGTTGCGCGAGGTGCCGTAGCCGGCGATCAGCGCCTTGCCGACCTCCTGCATGGCCTCCACCGAGCCGGCTTCCGCCGCGCGGTAGAACCAGACGAAGGATTGTTCTGCGTCGATCGAGGATCCGGCGCCCGAGGCATACATGCGGGCGAGGTCGACCATGGCGTCGCGGGAGCCGGCCTCTGCGGCGCGGACGTACCACTCGTAGGCGGCGACCGGGTCGCGTGCGGTGCCGACGCCGTTGAGGTAGGCGTTGGCGACGCGGATCTCGGCATTGATGCTGCCGGCGTTGGCAGCGCGCAGGAACAGCGCGAAAGCCTTCTCCACGTCGTCCTCCCCGCCCGCGCCGGAGGCGTAGGCGGCGCCGAGGCGGGTCAGCGCCTTGATGTTGTCGGGGGCGGCGGCGAGAGCCCGTTCCAGCAGTTGGCGGCCGAGCACCGGGTCCTTGATCTCCAGGTCCTTGCCGTCGAGAAGCGCCTCCCCGACGCGGATCGCGGGCTCGACGGTGCCGTTGGCGATCGCCTCCTCCGCCCAGCGGACGGCCTCCGACTTGCTCTTCATGCCGCCCGAGCCGGTGAGGTAGCTCTCGACGAGGTCGCGGGCGGCCTCGCTCATGCCGCGGCGGGCGAGCGTGATCAGGATGGTCAGCCCCGCTGGCCGCATCTCGGGGTCAGGAAAGGTGACGGCCCCGCGGGCGATGGCCAAGAGCACCTTGGGGTCGTCGGCAGCGGCGACCTGGGCGCGCTCCAGCATGTCGCGCGCTTCGGCGATCGCTTCCGGCTTCGGCGTGGGCCCGAGCGTCAGGCTCGCCATGGCAACCAGCGCGGCGGCGCTGCCGTCGTTGGCGGCTTTCTCGAAGGCAGCGCGGGCGCGGTCGGTCTCGCCGCGCGCGGCGTAGAGCTTGCCGAGACCGACGGTGCCTTCCTGTTCGCCGGCGGCGGCCGCTTCCGTGTAGAGCTGTTCGGCGCGGGCAAGATCGTCCGGATTGCCGGTCGCGGTCAGGAAGTCGCCGAGTTGGACGAGCGCGGCGAGGTAGCCCGCGTCCGCGGCGGCCAGCATCAGCCGTTCGCCCTCGGTGCGGTCGGGTGCGAAAGCACCGCGACCGGTCAGGTAGATGCGGCCGATCGCGGCGGTCGCCCCCGCGCTGCCGGCGTCCGCGGCCTGGGCGTAGAGATCGATGGCGCGCTGGATCTCCGGCGCGGCGTAGGCGGTGTCGAGGATCAGCCCGGCGAGCCGCTCGTAGGCCGTGGCGTCGCCTGCCGTTTCGACCGCTCGACCGTAGAAATCCTTGGCGGTGGCGACGTCGCGGGGTACGCCGATGCCGTCGCGGTGGAGGTCGCCGAGGAGGACCAGCGCGCGGGTGTCGCCGGCGTCGCCTGCCTCGGCGAGCAGATCGAAGGTACGCTTGCGGTCTTCCGGCGAGGGGTCGACGCCGCGCTGCAGGACGAGTTCGGCGGCGTGGACAGCGCCCATGGTCTCGCCCCGCTCGGCGGCGGCGAGATAGAGGCCGAGCGCAATCGCGGGGCCCTCCGGCGCACCGGGCATGTCGCGGATCTGGCGGGCGTAGGCGAGCAGCCGGGCCGGCGCCGCATCCGGCGAGCGGAGGATATCGGCGACGGCAGCGGCAGCGGCAGCCGGATCGCGGGTGAACGGCGGGCGGCCGACGAGGCGCAGCCGCGCCTCGATCGAGGCGGCGTCCGGGTTGCCGATGTCGCGCAGGATGCGGAGTGCGAAGGCCGCGTCGTCGCCGGAGACCGGTAGATTGCCGCCGTTCATGAAGTTGCGGACGAAGGCGAGCGCGGCCTGGTCGCTGCCGGCGAGGATGGCGGACTGGAGGCCGTCGACGATCTCCTCGGGCGTGGCGTTGCCGGAGTTGAGGTAGACACCGACGGCCGGATCGTAGCCGAGCGCCATGGCGACCCGGTAGTAGCGGCGGGCCTGGTCCAGGTCGGGCTCGACGCCGAAGCCGGTGCGGTAGGCTTCGGCCAGGGCGAAGGCGGCGGCGCCGGAGTGCTCGGCGCGCAGGCGCAGCAGCATCAGGCCCTGGGCACGCCAGCTGGCCGCCTCGGCCGGATCGTCGGTGAGACGGGCGAGACCTTGCGCCGCCGCGGGCTCCTTGTTGGAGAGACCGACCGCGTAGTAGCCGCGGGCCTCCTCGACCGCCTTCGGGTCGCCTGCGGAGGTCGCCATCAGGTGATCGGCAAGGCGGACGGCGGCGCCGCCGTCGCCCGCGTCGGCGGCCCGGCGGAGCAGCGCGACCGCCTCGGTGCGCTCCGCTTCGCCGCCGGCGATCAGCAGGCTGCCGAGCGCTTCGGCCGCGGAGACGCCGACCTCGCCGGGCACGTCGAGCACGCTACGCAGCAGCTCGACCGCCTCGGCGCGGCGTGGCACGCGGAGCGGATTGGTGGCGGACACCTGGGTGCCGGACTTCAGCAGCGCAGCGAGCTGGACCTTGGCGCCGGGGTCGGTGGAACGCTCCAGCTCGGCGATGCGGCGCTGCTCGTCCTCGAAACTGCGCGCCGCCGGTTCGGCAAGCCCGGCCTCGATCGCGCCGGCCGCGTGGGCAAACCCCGTCCAGGCGTCGACCAGGGTCGCGGCGGGTGCGGCAAAGGCCAGCGCGGTGATCAGCGCGATGCGGGAGGCGGAGAGCAGCGGGCGGCGGGTGTCGGTGCGAAGCATGGCTCAGGTGCCCTCTTCTTCTGTCGCCGTGGTGGCAGCGGGCGTGATCGCGGGGGCAAGCGTCGGGATGCGGCCGGGCGGCGGGCAGAAGCCGACGCCCGCTTCCTCGGCAAGCTCCGGCTCGGGCGGCAGCGTTCCGATGGGACGGGCGGTGACCCGGTCGTTGCCGCCGGCGAACTGCAGCAGGTGGACCCGCAGCGGCTTCAGCTCTCCGTCGAAAACGCCGGGCGTCTGGTCGACGAAGAGGTTGCCGGAGAGCTCCACCTCGGAGGTGTCGCGTGCCGTGATGCCAACGGTGTTGCGGACGACGGTGTTGCCGTGAGCAGCGAAGGAGGCGATCCGCAGATAAGGATCCTCTTCCAGGTTGCGCAGCTCGCCGCCATCCGTGGCGGCCAGATCGGCGACGTAGGACTCGATCCCCGGCCCGTTGTTGGCGGCGACGTGGTTGCGCTCGACGAGCACCTTCCAGCTGTTGCGGATCTTGACGCCGCTGCGGCCGTTGTCGACGAAAGCGTTGTTGGCGATCAGCAGGCACGGGCTCTCATAGACGGTCATGCCGTCCTGGGCGTTGCCGATGGCGGTGTTGGCGTAGATCCAGTTCAGCGACGACCGGCGGTCCATCATGATGCCGGAGCCGGCGTTGTCGAAGGACACGTTGCCGATGAGGTGACTGTGCTCCACGTCGCGCGAGAAGATCGCGCCGTGCTTCTTCATGGTGCCGTAGAGCGTGTTGTAGGCCATCACCAGCCGCTGGGAGCGGTCGTGCGGGTCCAGGCCGTAGACGATGCTGTCGCGGTACTCGTTGCCCACCACGAGCACGTCGTCGGCCTCGTAGGTGTAGAAGCCGTAGAGCAGGTTGTCGAAGGAGGAGTCCACGAACAGGCCGCGCGGGCGCGGCAGGTTGCTGGTGCGCGAGCCTTCCTTCGGACCGGACGAGAGCGTGATGCCGTAGGACTTGCCGGCGGAGTAGCCGAGGCCGAGCAGCCGCGAGCCGGCGATGAAGGTCTCGCTGCCGGACCAGGTGGTGATGAACGGCCGGAACTGGTGCTTGGTTTCGTAGGTGGCGAGCGACGGCCCGCGCTTCGCCTCGTCCCAACCGACAAGGCTGGTGTCGACCAGGAACAGCTTGCCGGCGTTGATGATGAAGGCGCCGGCGGAGGCGGAGATGCGGAACTCCGGCGCGTCCTGGCCGGACAGTACGAGGGTCGCGTCCGGACCGATGACGAGCGGCACGCGCAGCGTATAGACGCCGTCGATGCGGACCAGCTGGCTGCCGCTCGAGGTGTCGATGGCGTGCAGCAGGTCGCGGGCGGTGAAGACGCCGTTGGTCAGGTAGATGAAGGTCGGGTTGATGGTGCCCTGGGTCTTGAAGATGTGCTCGCGCGCCGTCGTGCCGACCACGTCCTCCAGGAACTTCGAGTTGAAGCGGTTGAGCTGGGTGAAGCGGTTGAGGCCGGCGAGCGACAGTTCGGACACGCCGGGCAGCGGCACCGGTACCATCCGGCGGACCGTGTCGGCGGTGGCCGAGATGTCGGGTACCGTGTGGACCAGCGTCGGCGTCGTCAGCGTCACGCCGGCGCCCGTGGTCAGGCGCATGCCGGCGGCCTGGAGGATGGCAGGCGCGTGCTCGTCGGCGGACTGGTTGCCGCCCGACGCGGGTACGTGGCGCGAGGCGATGCGGCCGTCCACGTCCAGCTTGGCTGCCTGGATCTCGGCAACGGCGCGGAAGGCGCTGATGCGGACGCGGTAGTCGGAGAGAGCGCGGATCTTCTCCAGCGAGGCGCGGAGTTCGGAGCCGCGCACCGCCTCCACCACGGCTGCGGCGGTCTCGCGTTCGTCACCGCCGAAGGGCAAGGCGCGGAGGTCTGCCGCGTGTTCTTCGATGGTCGCCGGGGCGACAGTCGGCTCGGCGACCTCGGCCAGGGCGGCGCGTGCCTCGGCGACGGCATCCGGGGTTGCGGCCGCATCGGCGATGACGCGGTCGGCAACGGAGCGGGCGATCAGGTCGTAGCCGACCTCGGCCAGTTCGCGGGCGATCGTCGCCTCGTACCGAGGGCGCGCCGCGGTCAGCATCAGGCGGGCGGTGTCGAGCGCGGCGAAGCTGCGGCGCTGGGCGACCTGCGCCTCGGCGATGGCGGCAAGCGCCTTGTCCTGCGCCTCGGCGTCCGGCGCGGACGAAGCGATCAGCATCGCCGCCTCGTCCTCCATGCGCTCCACGGCGATGGCCTTCAGCTCGTCCAACGCCATGGCGTCGCCTGCACCCAGCATCGGCCAGACCGCCGCGGCAACCGGGGTCTTTGCGGCCCGGACGTCATCCAGAAGGGAGACGGGGCCTGCGCCGATCCGGCGTGCAACGGCGCCGATGGCCTCGGCGCGGCGGTTGCCGTCCGTGAAGCCGGCGAGCGCCGCCGAGACGATGCCCAGGGTCTTGGAGGCGTCGCCCGCCGTGGCGAGTTGGAGGACGTCGGCAAGGGCACGGTCACGTTCCTCGCCGGGAGCGATGTCGCGGGCGGCACGCTCGGCGAGCTGGCCGTAGCGGATCGCGCGGTCGACGTTGCCGATCGCCTGGTGCGTGCGGCCGATGCGGATCAGTGCCTCCACCTTGGCGGAGGGATCGGAGATGTCGGCCGACAGCCGGTCGAGGTCGGCGAAAGCCGCCGTCAGGTCGGCCGGGTTCAGGGCGCCGGCGCGCACCCAGTCGGATTCGGCCGCGACGGCGCGGCGGCTCAGCCGGTCGCGATCGATGCCGCGGGTGGCGAGCCCCAGAAGCGCACGCTTGGCGGCCTTGGTGATGGCGTCGGTGCGCGGGTCCGGCGACGCGGGACGGCGAGCGACCGTCTCGATCACCGACAGGTCCTCCAGCGACGATTGCAGAGCGCGGAGGGTCTCGCCCGGAGAGGCGGCGCCGGCCTCCGCGCGGCGCGCGATGCTTTCCGCCAGACGGTCGATCGCCGGTCCGTCGAGACTGCCGATCGAAACGATCGCCGACCCGGACGCGGCCGGGACCGGCGTCTGCGCGCCGACAGGCGCGGCAAACACCAGCGCCCCGGCGAGGGCGGCGATCGAAGCGGTGCGCAGCATAATCATGAGCATCGGTTCAAGGCTCTCGGTCTGGTCAGGGAAGCCGGTCGCCCTTGGGCGACACGGGGGCGGCGGCAGGCGAAGCCGCGGCGGCTGCGCTGGCGAGTTCGGTGGAGCTGGCGAGGTCCGACTTCGGACCGCCGGCCTCCGTGGGCGGGGCAACCTCGAAACGGACCGCGACCGCCTGGCCGATCTGGCTGGTCAAGTCGCGGGTGGTGTCGATCCGGACACTGACGCGGGAGGTCTCGGTCGCCTCGGCCACCGGCTGGATGCTGGCGGCACCGACGTCGACCACCTCCTGCGACCCATCGGCAAAGCGCAGTTCGGCGCGCACGCCCTGGGCGACGCGAACGGCGTCGGACGTGCGGACGCTGGCGATCACAAAGGGATGCGCGTCCGGCGGCGTGACAACGAGCACCGGCTGGCCCGGCCGCACCTTCTCGCCGGCGCGGACCAGCACCTGGCTGACCGTGCCGCCGATCGGAGCCGCCGAGGCGAGTTCGTAGCCGGAGCCGGTCTGGACGCCGAACACCGGCTCGCCGGCCTGGACGTCGCGCTTGTCGGTGAGGAAGACGACGCGGCCGCCCTTCTCCGCCTTCACCACCTCACCGCCTGCCGCCACGCGGGCGACGTCGGCGGTGAAGGTGAAGAGGCGGCTGTTCAGCTCGAATCCGACGACGAAGGCGAGCACGACGGTCGCCACCATGAAACCGACGTTGAGCCGGCGGCTCTTGCGCTTCTGGACGACATGCCGCGACGTGCGCCGGTTTGGCAGCCGCTCCAGCGCAAGGGCGTGACGGAAGCGGCGGCGCCCTTCGTCGCGGGCGATGCGGGCGATCACCTGCAGCGCGTTCGCCGGGGCGATCACGCGGTAGCCGAAACGCTCGGGTGCGTCGCTGCCGGCCACCCGCTCGACGATGCAGGAGAGGGCCGCGCCGACCGGTCCATCGGACATCAGCAGCTTGGCGCCGAAGCGGCCGGTCGGCGTGCCGATCTCCTCTCGGATGAAGACGATGCCGCCTTCCGAGCCGATGATGCGGGCGCGGCGGTCGCCGGCCTGGATCGTCAGAACGGGCTTGTCCGTTTCGGGGGCGCTGCTGATCGACATGCCTGCTCCGTTCCTCATTCGGCCGCGATCGCGGCGTCGAAGCCGCGCGGCGGATCGGACACCTCGACGAGATCGTCCTCGCCGAGGTAGGCGCCATGCTCCACCACCACGACATGGGCCGGCAGGCGGCCGGGATTTCGCAGGCTGTGGACCGCGCAGTCCGGCACGTGGACCGACTGGTTCTGGCGCAGGAAACGTGCGACGCCGTCGATGACGACCTCAACAGTCCCGGCGACCACGGTCCAGTGCAGGCTGCGGTGGTGGTGGTAGCGGGCCTTCAGCTCGTGGCCGGGGTTGAGCACGAGATGCTTAACCTGGAAGGTGTCGTTCGCCGTCACCTGGCGGGTGGTGCCCCAGGCGTGCTCCAGCGTGCGGGTGGTGGTCGCCTCCGGCCGGTCGGCGCGGTTCAGCTGCTTGACCAGGTCCTTGACGTTCTGCGAGCCCTCGATGGAGGTGATCATCGTCACGTCTTCGGTGT
This sequence comes from Chthonobacter albigriseus, assembly GCF_013839445.1. Lineage (GTDB taxonomy): Bacteria > Pseudomonadota > Alphaproteobacteria > Rhizobiales > Pleomorphomonadaceae > Chthonobacter > Chthonobacter albigriseus. The sequence continues at coordinate 447,160 of NZ_JACDIT010000002.1, forward strand.
CGATGACCGCCAGGTTGGAAACCCCGGTGATGGCGATCAGGCGGCCGCCGACGGACTGGACGAGGCAGTTCTCCGTCCGGTCGACAATGGCGTCGCCGACGACGGCGTTGCCCTTGTCGTCGCGGGCCGAGACGTCCAGGACAGCGGCCCAGGAGCCGACGTCGTTCCACGCGGGATCGCAGGGGGCGACCGCCACCACGTCGCTCTTTTCCATGACGGCGTGGTCGATGGAGATCTCCGGCGCGCTGGCGAAGGCCTCCAGGTCGAGCATCAGGCGACCGTCGACCGTGCGGGCGTGCAGGAAGGCGCGCATCACCGCGCCGGCCACTTCGGGCGCATGGCGGTTGATCTCGTCCAGCAGCGTCGCCGCTGTGAACAGGAAGATGCCGGCGTTCCAGACGTGGCGGCCGCCGCCGAGGTAGGCCTCAGCCACCTCACGGCGGGGCTTCTCCACGAAGCTCTCGACGCGGAAGACGCCGTCGACGCCCTCCATGCCGCGCTCCACGGCGATGTATCCGAAGCCCGTCTCCGCGTGCGTCGGGCGGATACCGAACGTCACGATGTGGCCGGCCCGGGCGACGGGGATCGCGGCGGCGACGGCGCGGTGGAAGTCGGCGGGCGCGGCCATCAGGTGGTCGGCCGGCGCAGCGAGGATCAGCCGGTCGGGGTCGCCGTCGCCGATCGCCAGGGCCGCGGCGGCGAGCGCCGGAGCGGTGGAGCGGACGGTCGGTTCGATGACGACGCCGCCGAGCTCCACGCCGATCTCGGCGGCGTGGGCCTCGCCGATGCCGGCGCCGCGCTCGCCCGTCAGCAGCCACGGCCGGCCGTAGGTCGGGCCGGTGAAGCGCTGAAGGGTCTGCTGCAGCAGGCTGAAGTCGCCGCCCAGCTTGTGGAACTGCTTCGGCTTGTCGGTGCGCGACAGCGGCCAGAGCCGAGTGCCGGTGCCGCCGATCATGATGGCGGGGGTGACGAGGGTCATTGCGGTGGTCTCCTCGGTCGGGAATTGCATCAGCCGGCCTGGCGGACGGCGTTGACGGCGCGGGTGAACAGGCCGCCGAGCCAGTGACCGACGTCGCCTATCCCGTCGGCGAGCGCGGACGAACCAGACGTGTCGAACCAGACGTTGACGGGCTGGCCGATGGCGGACGCGTCGATGTCGCGGCCGGGATCGAGCTCGATGATGGCGCGGTTGCCGCTGTCGACGCCGGCGCCGGCACCGAGCACCGCCGGCTGGAAGCGGACGGCGGCGACGGATACCTCGACGCCGTCGAGGTACTGGATGCGGGCTTCGGCGCCGGACGACAGGCGGTCGAGCTGGTCGTAGTCGACGGCCGCGGCGATCAGCGGCTCGGTGTTGGCGCCGACCAGCGTCACGACGGTCTGGCCGGGGCGGACGACGGCGCCTTCCTGGACGGCGGCGCTGAGCACGCGGCAGTCGCAGGGGCTCATCACCGGGGTGACCGCGCCGGTCGCGTCGGTGAGCTCGAAGGCCACCGCGCCGGCAGCGATCTCGCCGGTGCGGACGACCTTGGTCACCTGCCCCGCCGCCTGCGGCGCGAGCACCATCAGGTCGCCCGTGATCGTCGCCATGGAGGGGCGGACGATGTAGAGGCGGTCGTAGATGTTGGAGCCGACGAAGGCGAGGATGCCGCCCATGACGCCGACGATCACCGCGTAGGATGTCGCGCGGCTGGCGATGCGGCCGGCCTTCTGGCGCATGGTCTCGACGACGGGGGCGGCCGCCTTGCCGCCGCGAGGCGCCATCATGCTGTCGCGCTTGGATACCTCGAGCAGTTCGCCGCCATCGACAATCTCGCCGGCCAGGTAGCTATCGACGACGAACTGGATCAGGTTCAGCTGGCGGTCCGTCATGTCGACGAAGCGGAAGCCGACGCGGCGCTTGGCGCGGTCCACATAGCGGATCTCGCCGTTGGCACGCATCGTCAGGCTGAAGCCCTCGAAGCCGAAGCAGAGCGCCAGCTGGTGGACGGTGCCGGTGCCGACGTCGAGGTCGATGTTCTCGACGCCGACGCCGCCGACGGACCAGTCCGCCGCGTCGTATACCGTGCCGTTGAAACGGACCTTGAGGGGAAGCTTGTAGCGCGTGTGCTGACGCTGGACCTGGGCTTCATGAACAAGTGCTGTCATCGGCATTCTGCCTCTCACCTTTCAACCGGCTGACCACCGGCGCGCGTCAGCGCAATTCGAGCACGCCCGCGGTGACCGACACGGCGGTCAGGAACAGGGCAACGGCAAAGACGTTCATGAAGAGCGAAGAATAGGTGTTGTATCTCGCTCTCCACGCGGAGACGTTCCGCTTGGAAACTGTGTTCTGGCGCGTCCACTTCTGCCGATCGAGACGGAAGAAGATGTAGACCTTCATCAGCGATCCGAAGATCTGGTTGAAGAAGATCAGGAACGGGTAGGAGATCGAGACGCGATCACGCACCGAGAGGAGGAACAACGTCATGACGTAGCGCGACGTCAGTACCCAGATCAGGTAGAAGACGAAGGCGAACGGGTTGACGAAGAGCGTACCCACCAGGGCGAAGGCGACGCCGGTCAGGCAGGTCCACATGGACAGGCGCTGATCGAGGATCGCCCACCAGGTGAAGAACCCCAGCCGGTGCGGACCGAGGGCGATCGCCCGGCCGTTGGTGCGCAGCATGTTGCCGAACCAGCGGACCATCAGCATGGCGGCGCTGTCGACGAAACCGTTGGCTGGCGGCTGCTCGATGGTCTCGACGATGACGTCGGGAACGTAGAGCATCTGGTAGCCGCGCTGCAGCAGCCAGTACCAGCTGGACTTGTCGTCGCCGGTCAGGAACTTCACGCGGCCCAGGCGCCAGTGGTCGATGGCGTCCTCCTGGACGTGTTCGATGAAGTCCGGATCGCAGGCGATGCGGGCGCGGAACATGGACATGCGTCCGGTCAGCGTCAGCACGCGGCGCGACAGCCCCATCGAGCACATCAGGATCTGGCGCTGGGCGAAGCGCAGCGAGTACCACTCGCGGAAGATCTCGCGGCCTTCCACTTCGCAGATCTCGTCGGTGGTCAGCGCGCCGACCTCCGGGCCGAGCTGGAAGAAGGGAGCGCACTTGGCGATGAGGTCCTTCGGCACGATGCTGTCGCCGTCGATCACCGCCACCGTGTCGTTCTCGCCTGGGTCGCGGGCCTGGATGGCCCGGAAGCCGTGGGCGAGCGCGTCGCGCTTGCCGCTGCCGGCGATGCGGACGAACACCAGTTCCACGCCGGGCTTGTCGCCCACCGTCAGCTCGAACACCCGCCGGATGATGCGCTGGTCGCCCATCTCGACGATGGAGGCCACCACCGTGGCGCCAGCCGGGGCGGCAAGCGCCGCCTCGAAGGCCGCCCGGTAGACCCGCATCGTCGTGTTGGCGTCGATGCGGAAGCTGGTGATCAGCAGGAAGGCGTGGCCGGGGGCCGCCGCCGACCGGGCGATCGCCTCCCGGCGCATGGCCGGGAAGGTGATCGTCCGGAACCAGATGGAGCGGACGAAGTGGAGAATACCCCACCCGTAGCGCCACATCCCGATCAGGCCGACGGCGAGAAGGACGCCCTTCTCCTCGGCGTGGAAGGCATTTTCCGGAAGGGCCAGGGCGAGCGCGGCTACGAAGAGAACGTAGGCCGCGTGCGCCCAGGCGCTTTCCAGGGCCTTACCAGCAGATGCCCTGGTATTGGCCATTCAGCCGCTCCCTGCCTTCCATGCGGACGAGGTCGATGACCTTGAGGTCGTCCTTGTCGCTTTCCATCACCTTCGTCGCGGCGCGGTCGTGGTTGCCGATGACGATGGTGTCGGCGCGGCTCATGACCTCGTCGATGTCGTCGGTCACGAAGGCCGAGAGGTGGCCGATGGTGGAGCGGTTGTAGCCGTTGCCGTGCATGCGCTTCACGTTCGGGTCGTAGATCGTCAGATCGTACCCTTTGCCGTGCAGCTGTTCGGCGAGCGCCACCAGCGGGCTTTCGCGGAGGTCGTCCGTGTCGGCCTTGAAAGTGAGGCCGACCATGCCGACGCGCTTGTTGCCGCTCTCCTCGACCAGCTTGAAGGCGCGGTCGAGCTGGACGTTGTTGGCCGCCATGGCCGCGTCCAGGATCGGAGTGACGACGTCCTGCTCGCGGGCCTTGTAGCGCAGCGCCCGGAGATCCTTCGGCAGGCACGAGCCGCCGAAGGCGAAGCCCGGCTTCATGTAAGCCGTCGAGATGTTGAGGCGGGTGTCGGAGCAGAGGATGTCCATCACCTCGTGCCCGTCGATGCCGACCGCCTTGCAGATGTTGCCGATCTCGTTGGCGAACGAGATCTTCACCGCGTGCCAGCAGTTGTTGGTGTACTTCACCGCCTCGGCCGTCCGGACGTCGGTGATCACCGGCGTGGTGGGCAGGTGGGCGTTGAGGGCCTTCAGGCGCTCCGCCGTCTTCTCGTCGGCCAGGTAGCGGCCGATCACGATGGCGCCGGGCTTGTAGTAATCCTTGATCGCGGTGCTTTCGCGCAGGAACTCCGGGTAGTAGCCGATCCCGAAGTCGATGCCGGCGCGCTTACCGGAGGCCGCTTCCAGGGTCGGGATCACCAGGCTCTCCATGGTGCCCGGCAGGATGGTGGACCGCATGACGACCGAGTGGAACGCGTCGGTCTTGGCCAGCGCCTTGCCGATCTCCTCGCAGGCCATCTTGACGTAGCCGGTGTCGAGCGAACCGTTGGCACGGCTCGGCGTTCCGACGCAGACGAGGGACAGCTCGCTGGCGTGGACCGCCGCTTCCGCATCCGACGTCGCCCGAAGCGAGCCGTTGCGGATGGTGCGTTCGATGATCTCGTCGAGGCCCGGTTCGACGATGGGGGAGCGTCCCTGGTTGAGGGCGTCCACCTTGTCGCCATTCGGGTCGACGGCGGTGACGTCGTTTCCGTCCGCCGCCAGGCAGGCGGCGGAGACCGCGCCGACATATCCGATGCCGAAGATACTGACTTTCATGTTTCCCTCTCTCGTCACGCAACACAAAGTCGCTCGAGGTAAAGTCCGGCCGTGCGCCGAAGTGATCACCGCGGCGTGGCTGAATAGGTTGGGGTCGGTCAGGGTCGGTCTTGATCTTCGTTCGGCCATTGCGGCCGATACCGACTTCTCTACATCCGTTCGACTGGCGATCGCTCAAGTCGCCGTCTGGACCAGCAAAACGCTAAGTGAAATCGAGATGCTGCTCAAGACGCAAAGTCGCATTAGCTCGACCAAATAATGTGCATGCGTTTTGCTTCGTTTACCGCCGGTTAATTCGATCTCACACGGCGATTAATTCTAGTATTACACTTCCGCTATTTTTAAGGAACTCCAGTGGAGACACGCAAACAGCAAAAACGGGAGGTGCGGTTTTGGTCGACTGTCTTTGCTGTCCACCGCCCGAGATGTCGATTGCCATCCGAGGGCCATCTTCTGCCCCCCATTTGGCCGAGAAGCAGAGTTCAAGGACATGCATCTTGCTGACGGCAAGATCTTGTTAGGAACTGCCGCGGCCCCGCAATTTCCTATCTGCGGTTGTATTCGAGGCGCTGCACAGAATTTGAGCGGGCGTTCTTTGCGCGTTGCAACAGAGCTGACCCACCCGACGAGGGCAGCGTGAGCTAGTCGCCAGAACCGACAGGTCCCGGTGATTTTTTGCTAAATTTTTTCGGGAGTTTGTCCGCTTCGGGAACATGTCTCCCCGGTTTTTCCGATCGAGTTCAGCCGGATTTAACCCACTGCCGATCGCCCCCTGCGCGTGGCTTGTTGCATTGCACGCGGCCTTGCAAGCCTGTCTGCGCAGATTCTGACCTGCCGTTTTGAGGACCTGTCCTCGCCCGCCGGTAGAGTCGTTTTTGTGGGTTCCGCATCCCTCGAGGGCGGCAATTCTTGCCCACTACTGACACTCGGCAGTGGCCTGGTCCGGCACCGCGGCGCTCCCCTCGCGGGGCTTCGACCATCCCGAAAGGCCCTTTCCAAGCACGTTCGAACGACCCGATCAAAGCTTTGGAAAGCTTACTGCAAAGCTGCCGAGATCATATAGCGAACCGCCAAACCATTGTTTTCATGCAGTTCTTTCATGGCGGCAAGAGCATTTTAAGGAGTTTGCCTTCAGATTGCCGTTTTTATGCCGTATTTTCGCCACAGCCCGTGCCCAGCCTCCGGGTCGTCGGCACGGGGTATCTGATCACGTCTCCCATCCGTCGACTGGCCGCCGCTCTCGGCCCGTCGACCCGCCGCAGAAATACTTCTGCGGCGGATTCCTATTCTTAAGCCGCTTCGGTTCATCAGAGAGGAGCCTTCATGCTGGCCCGACCAGAGTCGCGCGTGGTGCCCAACACGCTTGCGTTCGAGACGACGCCGCTCGTCAAGCCGACGGGGTTCCGGGAGTATGACGCCCGGTGGTGGTTCGGCCATCCGGCCTCCGACAAGGCGCCGGAGCTCAACCTGATGGGCGTGCAGGCGCTGGGGCTCGGCCTCGGCACCCTCCTCCACGAGCTCGGCAAGCCGCTCGACGTGGTCACCGGCCACGACTTCCGCGGCTACTCCATGGGCATCAAGATCGCCCTCGCCCAGGGCCTGATGGCCGCCGGCTGCACCGTCCACGACATCGGCTTGGCGCTCTCGCCGATGGCCTATTTCGCCCAGTTCGCGCTCGACGTGCCCGCCGTCGCCATGGTCACCGCCAGCCACAACGACAACGGCTGGACCGGCGTCAAGATGGGCTGCGACCGGCCCGTCACCTTCGGACCGGAGGAGATGGGGCGGCTGAAGGAGATCGTGCTGGCCGGCCGCTTCCGCCAGGCCGGCGGCGGATCCTACCGCTTCGTGGAAGGCTTCCCGGCCACCTACGCCGACGACCTCACGCGCGGCAAGCAGCTGAAGCGCAAGCTCAAGGTCGTCGCAGCCTGCGGCAACGGCACCGCGGGTGCCTTCGCCCCCGCCATCCTCCGGGCGCTCGGCGCCGAGGTGATCGAGCTCGACTGCGACCTCGACTACACCTTCCCGCGCTACAACCCCAATCCGGAAGACAT
>NZ_JACDIT010000020.1 GCF_013839445.1 Chthonobacter albigriseus
GCCGAGGTGATCGAGCTCGACTGCGACCTCGACTACACCTTCCCGCGCTACAACCCCAATCCGGAAGACATGGAGATGCTGCATGCCATGGCGCATGCGGTGACCGAGCACGGCGCCGACCTCGCCCTCGGCTTTGACGGCGACGGCGACCGCTGCGGCGTGGTCGACAACGAGGGCAACGAGATCTTCGCCGACAAGATCGGCGTCATGCTCGCCCGCGACCTCTCCTCCGTCCACCCGGACGCCAACTTCGTGGTCGACGTCAAGTCCACCGGGCTCTACCACTCCGACCCGGTGCTGAAGGCGCGCGGCATCAAGACCGACTACTGGAAGACCGGCCACTCCTACATCAAGCGGCGGGTGCGCGACCTCAACGCGCTGGCGGGCTTCGAAAAATCCGGCCACTTCTTCTTCAACGCCCCGGTCGGGCGCGGCTACGACGACGGCCTGGTCACCGCCATCGCGGTGCTGGAGATGCTCGACCGCAACCCGGCGAAGTCGATGGCGGACCTCTACCGCGACATCCCCAAGACCTGGGGCTCGCCGACCATGAGCCCGCACTGCGCCGACGAGGTGAAGTACGGCGTGGTCGACCAGGTGGTCGCCCGCTTCGAGGCGATCAAGGCCGCCGGCGAGCCGCTTGCCGGGCAGCGGATCGTCGACCTCACCACCGTCAATGGCGTGCGCGTCACCGCCGAGGACGGAACCTGGGGCCTCGTCCGCGCCTCCTCCAACAAGCCCGAACTCGTCGTCGTGGTGGAAAGCCCGGTCTCCGAGGAGCGCCTCCACGCCATGTTCAAGGCCGTCGACGCCGTGCTCCGGAAGAGCCCGGAAGTCGGCGACTACAACCAGACCATCTGAGGGCGGGAC
>NZ_JACDIT010000003.1 GCF_013839445.1 Chthonobacter albigriseus
GTCGATAGAGCCGATCCACCCCTCCTCCGATCGTCATGGTCCGCGAAGGCGGACCACCCACGACTTTGTGGGCTACATTCACAACACCGCCTGACGGTCGCGCAGCGGCGCGGAAAAGGCGTGGGTGGTCCGCCTTCGCGGACCATGACGGCGGAAGGGGAAGTGGGGAAAGTGGTGGAGAGGCAGGTGGAGCCGTCGTGTCGATAGAGCCGATCCACCCCTCCTCCGATCGTCATGGTCCGCGAAGGCGGACCACCCACGACTTTGTGGAAGCCGCCTGCGACGACATACGACGGCTCAGTGCGGGGAACGCGGAAAAGGGGCAGGTTACTACCGACGTTGAGGAGGGCCGGTCCGCGTTGGCTCAGCAGCCTCCCGGCCACCCAGGCGGTCAGACGCTCCTCCACAACACACCGACGCCAGCTCTCCCCAACGTGATCCGCGCTCCCTCTTTCCGGTCCGGCTGTTCTGAACCATAAGGCTGCCATACGGGTCTCGTATCGGCCGCCATGCTCATCCCCCTCATCATCGCCTGCGCCCTCTTCATGGAAAATCTCGACAGTGCGGTGGTTTCCACCGCCCTGCCGGCGATCGCGCGGGATCTGCACGTCGACCCGATCGCTCTGAAGCTGGCGTTCACGAGCTACCTCCTGTCGATTGCGGTGTTCACGCCGGTGTCGGGCTGGATGGCGGACCGGTTCGGGTCACAGACGGTGTTCCGCGCGGCGATCGTGGTGTTCATCGGCGGTTCGATTCTCTGCGGCACGTCAGGCTCGCTGGAGGGTTTCGTCGCGGCCCGCATCGTCCAGGGCCTCGGCGGCGCGATGATGGTGCCGGTGGGCCGACTGGTGCTGCTGCGCTCGATCGAGAAGCGCGACTACCTGCGCGCGCTCTCCTGGCTGACCATCCCCGGCCTGATCGGCCCCGTGCTCGGTCCCCCGGTCGGAGGCTTCATCACCACCTTCTTCGACTGGCGCTGGATCTTCTGGATCAACGTGCCGATCGGCGTGCTCGGGCTGGTGCTCGTCTCGCTTTACATCCCGAACATCCGCGAGGCGGAGATGCGGCGGCTGGACGTCGTGGGCTTCCTGCTCTCCGGCTTCGGGCTGGCGGGTTTCGTGTTCGGCGTGGCGGCGAGCGGCATCGGGCTGCTGCCGCACGAGGTGGTGGGCACGCTGATCGGCTTCGGGCTGGCGCTGCTGGTCGGCTACGTCCTGCACGCGCGCCGCTCGCCGAACCCGCTGGTCGACCTGCGGCTGCTGTCGATCCCGACCTTCCGCGCAAGCGTGGTCGGCGGGCTGTTCTTTCGCGTGGGCAACGGCGCCCTGCCCTTCCTGCTGCCGCTCCTGCTGCAGGTCGGCTTCGGCATGTCGCCCTTCCAGAGCGGCATGCTGACGTTTGCCGCCGCGGCCGGCGCCATCCTCATGAAAGTGACTGCGCCTCCGATCCTGCGCCGCTTCGGCTTCCGCCGCGTGCTGGTCGCCAACGGCCTGATCTCGGCCGCCTTTCTGGCCACCTGCACGCTGTTCACCGAGGCGACGCCGGGCGCCGTGATCTTCACGGTCCTGCTCGTCGGCGGCTTCTTCCGCTCGCTGCAGTTCACCGCGCTGAACGGTCTCGCCTTCTCCGATCTGGACCAGCCGCGGATGAGCCAAGCGACCAGCTTTTCAAGCGTGACGCAGCAGATCTCCGTTGCGCTTGGCGTGGCGGTGGCGGCGGCGGTCCTGGAGGCGACCCGCGCCGGACGCGGCGAACTCACCCTGATGGCCGACGATTTCGCACCGGCTTTCCTGGCCGTGGCGGCGATCTCCACCTTGGCGTCCCTGGTCTTCCTGCGCCTGCGGCCGGACGCAGGATCCGAGGTTTCCGGCCACAAGCTGGTGCAGGCGGCCAAGACACCGTGAAGCGTCAAGCCAACCTGCTACGGTCGGTTTCACTCCCACTTGGTGCTGGGATCGATATGCGCGCCGGTCCACAAGCCCGCTCGCCACGGCGCCCACCAGCGATAGCCGGCGGGCAGCGCCTCCGGGATCGGGTCGTAGCCGGACGACCCCCACGGATTGCAGCGCAGGATCCGCGCGAGGCCCATCCACCCCCCGACCCACAGGCCGAACCGCTGGACCGCATCGTCGGTGTAGTGCGAGCAGGACGGCTCGTATCGGCACTGCCGGCCCATGAAACCGGAAAAGGTCAGCTGGTAGGCGCGGATAAGCCCATGGACGAGCGCCCGGCCCGCGGAGCGCCGAAGCGATCGCTCAGAATGTCCAGGGGTCGAACACATCGAGACCATGGCCCTCGAAATGGCGGGTGTTGCGTGTGACGAGCGTCGCGCCCGCATTAAGCGCGATGGCTGCGATCATGAGGTCCATGGCGTCCACCGGGCGGCCAAGCCTCGAACGCTCAGCGGAAAGAACGGCAAACACTTCGGCGCATTCACGGTCGAACGGCAGTACCCGTCCATCCAGGACCGAATAGATCCAGTCGGAGACGACCTCGTCGAGTTCCTTACGACGCCTTCCCTTCGCCATGAGTTCCACGCCGCCCAGGAGCTCCGCAGCAGTCACCGATGCGATCGCCAATCTGGACCGGCGCATGGACGTCAACCAGGACACGACGGAGGGGTTCGGCGCTGGTCGCACGATCTCGGAGATGACGTTCGTGTCGATCACGTAGATCATCGGAAGTCGGGCAAATCCCGGGTCGGCAGGCGATCGGGAAGACGCAAGTCGAAGCCGCCCTTGGCTTGCACGTCGGCCAACCATTCGGCGATAACCTGATCGTCGGTGCCGAGATCGCCGACAGGAAGATCCGCACTGGTCAGGACACGTCCACCCCGACGGATCCGTTGCCGAATTTCCGAACGGCGCTTCTCGATCTCCTCCAGCTCGACAACCGTCATCTGCGGATCTCCAGGCTTCGTGCCCATCCGGACCATATCACTGCGCAGCTGCGATGTCCCCCTTGGCCGCGATCTGGTCGAGGCAGTCGACCACCGCGTCGAAGGTGAGCAGTGTGGAGGCGTGACGGGCCTTGTAGTCGCGCACCGGCTCCAGCACGGCGAAGTCAGCGAACTTGCCGGCCGGCGGCGGGCCGTTCTCCTTCAGCATCCGGCGCATGGTATCGCGGAGGTCGCGCAGTTCGTCCGCTGTCGCTCCGACCACGTGGCGCGCCATGATGGACGACGATGCCTGGCCGAGCGCGCAGGCCTTCACGTCATGTGCGAAATCAACGACACGGCCATCCTCGGCCCTGAGGTCCACCACCACGGTGGATCCGCAGAGCTTGGAGTGGGCTTTGGCGGTGGCGTCCGGCGCGGGGAGCCGCCCGAGCCGGGGAATGTTGCCGGCGTAGTCCAGGATTCGTGCGTTGTAGATGTCGTCGATCATGGCATTCCATTGCCGCCTAACCGCGATCCCCGGGATCCATGTCGCGTTCAGGTGGCCTTTCAACGAGGCAGGTTGCTGAGTATATAAGCCCTCATGGCCGCGACAACCACCGTCCCGGTCCTCCATTGGCATGGTTCGGAACTCGTGCGGATCGCGTATTCGTGTATGGTCCGGCCGACGTGACGGGACGTACAAGGGTGGAACAGAAGACGACGGGAGGTCCCAAGTTGGACGCCATTCTTACCCCTGCCGGCCTAGTCGATCGCCCGGAGACGATCCGGACCGTGAAGCGTCCCTCGCGCGAGGAAGCCGAGGCGGCCGTCCGCACGCTCATTGCCTGGGCAGGAGACAACCCGGAGCGCGAAGGCCTTATCGACACGCCCAAGCGCGTGGCCAAGGCCTATGACGAACTGTTCTCCGGCTACCGGCAGAACCCGTCGTCGGCGCTGGAGCGCGTCTTCGAGGAGGTCGGCGGCTACGACGACATCGTCCTCGTGCGCGACATCCCGTTCTATTCACATTGCGAGCACCACATGGTGCCTTTCGTCGGCAAGGCGCACATCGCCTACTACCCGTCGGAGGGCGTGGTGGGCCTGTCCAAACTCGCCCGACTTGTCGACATCTTCGGCCGGCGCCTGCAGACGCAGGAGAACTTGACCGCCGAGATCGTGTCGTCCATTGACGAAGGGCTGAAGCCCCGCGGCATCGCCGTGATGATCGAGGCCGAGCACATGTGCATGTCGATGCGCGGGGTCCAGAAGGCCGGCGTTTCGACAATCACCACCCAGTTTACGGGCGTGTTCCGCGACGATCCGACGGAGCAGGTCCGCTTCATGACCCTCCTGCGCGGCTCCCGCTGATCCAGCGTCCGCGGCAGGCGAACCGCCGCGGAACGCAGAGATGACGACGAGCCCGACCCTGTTTCCCGCCCTCGGCTCCAAAGCGGAGCTCGAGGGCGGTTCGTTTCTGGCGCCCCGCTTCGGCCCGGACGGCACGGTGACCTGCGTCACCGTGGACGCCGACACCGGCGCGGTGCTGATGGTCGGGCACATGAACGCAGAGAGCCTGGCGCTGACCGTGGAAACCGGCGAGGGCTGGTACTGGAGCCGCTCGCGCGGGGAGCTCTGGCACAAGGGCGCCACCAGCGGAAACGTGCAGAAGGTGACCGAGCTGCTGGTCGACTGCGACCAGGACGCGCTGGTCATGAAGGTGCGGGTGGACGGCCACGGCGCCACCTGCCACACCGGCCGCGTGTCCTGCTTCTACCGCCGCGTGCCGCTCGGCCAAAAGGCGGCGGACGGCCCGGTGCGGCTTGAGGACATCGGCGGCGAGCGCCGCTTCGATCCCAAGGACGTCTACGGCAAAGGCTGAGCCTAAAGGCGGAGCCCGGCGCACCGAACCTCGGACGCGGCCGGGGCGTTCACAAGATATTCAGCCTGCAGGTGTTAGCCTGCAGGTGGATATCGGGGGCTCTGGATGTTCGAGTCCGTCACGCGTTTCTGGAGGAAGGACCCCGCCGGCCAAGGCCTGGCCTCGGGCACCGATGTCCCTGACCTCTCCGCCCTGCCGACCCAACCAGCTTTCCGCCCCCGCATCGGGCTCGCCCTCGGCGGCGGCTCGGCCCGCGGCTGGGCGCACATCGGCGTTCTGAAGGCGCTGCGCGACGGCGGCATCGAGGTCGACGTGGTCGCCGGCACCTCGATCGGCGCGGTCGTCGGCGGCTGCTGGCTGGGCGGCCGGATCGAGGAGCTGGAGGCCTTCGCCCGCTCCATCACCAAGCGCCGGATGATCGGGCTGATGGATTTCTCGCTGTCCGGGAGCGGCCTGATCGGCGGCAACCGGCTGGGCGGGCTGCTCTCCGAGCAGTTCGGAGACACCCGGGTAGAGGACCTGCCGCGCGCCTTCACGGCGGTCGCCACCGAACTCGGCACCGGCCACGAGATCTGGCTGTCGACCGGGCGCCTGACCGACGCGATGCGCGCCTCCTATGCCCTGCCCGGCATCTTCACGCCCGTCCGCGTCGGCGGCCGCTGGCTGGTGGACGGCGCGCTGGTCAACCCGGTGCCCGTCTCGGTGACGCGCGCGCTCGGCGCCCGCCTGGTGATTGCGGTGAACCTCGGGATCGATACCTTCGGGCGCGGCACGGTGATCCATCACCACCTGCCGCCCTCGCCCGTCGACCATCTGCCCGACGCGATCGAACCGCCGAGCCGGACCAAGCCGAGCTGGCTGCGCACCGTGGTGGGGGGAACGTCGGACCTGCCGGGCATTCCCGGCGTGATGATGGAAGCCTTCAACATCATCCAGGACCGCATCACGCGGGCGCGCCTGGCCGGCGATCCGCCCGACGTGATGATCGGCCCGCGGCTCGGCAAGGTGGGTCTGTTCGACTTTCACCGCGCCGCGGAGGCCATCGAGGCCGGCTACGAGGGCGCGCACCGCCAGATCGGCGAGATCCGGGAACTGGTGGCCGCGCTCACACTGTAAGGCTCAGGCCGTGGCGATGTAGCTGCGCAGGTGCTGCGCCTCGCGCTCCACCTCGGCCATCCGATACTTCACCACGTCGCCGATCGAGATGATGCCGACGAGTTCGCCATCGTCCACCACGGGCACGTGACGGAAGCGTCCGCGGGTCATCATCTCCATGACCTCGTCGACCGTGTCGCGCTTGCGGCAGGTGATGACGGTCTTCGTCATGTGGCTGCCGGCCGTGTCGGACAGTGCGCCCGCTCCAACCTGCGCCATCACGCGAACCACGTCGCGCTCGGAGATGATGCCCACCACGTTGCGGCTCTCGTCCGTCATGACGAGCGCACCGATCTTCTGCTCGGCGAGCCGGGCGCAGACCTGCGCGATGGTCATCGACGGGTCGCCGGTGGTGACGCCACCGCCCTTGAGGTTGAGTATCGACTTCACGGTCATCGTCAGCATTTCCTCCGGATCGATCCTGTTGAAGGCGCGGACCTCCGGCGTACCCCGCTCCGCGCACCCGCCCGCCGTTGTTGTTGTTTGCGAGACATGGCCCGGAGTGTGGGTTTAAATCGATTGAGGTTCAAGGTCGGCCATTGGTCTAATTGGCCATGGTGGTAAACGCCCGAAGGGATCGCCTTAGGTCTCGTCCTCGTCGCCATAGGGCTCCGGAACCGGTTCTTCGCGCACCGGATCGAACAGGCCGAAGGCGATGAGACCGAACAGGAAGCCTCCGACGTGCGCCTCCCAGGCGATCTGCGCGTCGTCTCCGTTGGGGACCAAAGTTCCAAATCCCGCCAACAGGTTGATGCCGAACCAGACGGTCAGGAAGAGGAGCACGCGGCGGTCGGTGAGAACGCCGATCAGCGGCACGGCGGGCACCGAGAACCGCTCCCGCGAGCCGCGCCCGAGCCGCTGCATCGGGCCGCCCGTCTGGAACATGAAGCGCGACACTGCGGCCATGTGTCCCGAGATGGCGCCCGACGCGCCGACCACCGGAATGATCTCGTGCGGGTGGGCGAGATAATGCGCCGCAGCCCCTGCGACGGTGGCTCCGAGCGTGAAGAGGAGGAATCGCCCCGAACCGAACCGCCAGGCAAGCGCGCTGCCGAAGGCCGCGAGCCAGACCGCATTGACGCCGAGATGGACGAAGTCGCCGTGCAGCAGGCCGTAGGTGACCGGCGTCCAGAGGTCCGGCCCGAGGCCGCTGGCGAGTTCCGGGATGTCCAGGTTGTCGTAGCGGGCCGGAATGAAGCTGAACAGGAAGACCAGGTCGAAGTCCTGCTCCGCGCTGAGCAGAAAGGCGCGGATCACGTGGATGACCAGCAGCGCCGCGATCGACCAGGTGATCACCCTGGGCAGATTGAGGGCCGGTTCGTCGGGCATCAGAATGGGTTCGTTCATCGGAAGCCTGCGACCCGCCGCGCCGAGCCGTCGTTGTGCCGGACCGGGATGGCCGGGCTTGGAACCGTCCCGGAATGGGCAGGCACCGTCACGAGATAGGACGGTGCGCCGGTCCGCGCAACGCCGCAGCCGTCCCGAACGCGATTCGCGCGCCCAGAGGGCCCGGCCCGCCACGATCGCGCCGATCCCGGCGTCAATCATGATGAACGGGCGTCAACCCTTGGCTCGGGTGACCGGAATGGCGCATTCCCGCCGCCCAGGCAGCGCCGCGGCGTTTGGATCCGGTTTCTCCGATCCTGGAAAGCAGGGGTAAAGGTTAACCGGTGGTGCCGGAAAAAAACGCTTCCTTAAAACCATGTGGACGACTCGTCCGACTGGCATGGCCTCTGCTCCGACCCCTTCGGGATTGGGCTATGACGGGATCGCCTGTGCCGGAATGGACCGGCAAAGCGCGCCGTCGGAACCCGGAAGAACGAAGCCACTCCGGTTTGGGGTCGAAGATGAAGCACGCCGCCACCCGCACGCTCTACGACTACTGGTCCCGCCTGCGCGGCAGCCGCACGGCCCCGGCCCGGACCGAGATCGAGCCCGGCGACATCCGCCACATCCTCGGCGACACCTTCATCCTGGAGGCCGGCGACCGGCAGACCTACACCTACCGCCTGGCGGGCACGCGGCTCTGCGCCGCCTACTGCCGCGAACTGAAGGGCCGAAACTTCCTGGACAACTGGGTGGGCAAGGACCGCGAGGCGATCGCCTGTCTGCTCGCAGCCATCGTGGAGGACGGCGCTGCCGCGATCATCGGCCTGGAATGCCAGAACGACCGCGGCCAGAAGATGCCGGTCGAAATCATGCTGCTCCCGCTGAAGCACGAGGGACCGCACCACACCCGCATCCTCGGCTGCTTCGCACCGCTGGACCAGCCCTACTGGCTCGGCCTTTATCCGGTGATGCGCCAGCCCATCCTCAGCCTGCGGCTGATCTGGCCCGACGAGCGCCCGAGCTTCATTCGCCGCGGCGACCAGGTTCCCGCCATCGACCACGCTCTCGGCGACGTGATGGCCGTCGACAAGCCGGCCCACGCCCGCCCGGCCGTGCCGCGCCGCGCGCCGGCGGAAGGACGCCGGATCGGCCACCTCACGGTGATCGACGGAGGTCGGCAGTAACCATCGGCAGCGATCATCGGATTCGATCGAAGGGATAAACCGGCTGTTAAGCACGCGTCCCTAGGATCGACTCAGGATCGGTAGAGATCGATCCCGCGCTATCGATGGTTTCGAGTTCGATGTCGTCCGTCGCTGAACCCTACCGAACTGCAAGGCGGGTCCTCCCCAAGGTGGACAGGCGCCGGTTTCAGCGCGTCAAGATCAACGTTCTCGGCCGATTCATGCTGCCGAACCGGGCGGAGTATCCCTGCCAGGTCGTCGACATGTCGCCCGGTGGCGCCGCCCTGATGGCGCCGGTCTCCGGCGAGGTCGGCCAGCGGGTGATCGCCTACGTGGATCACATCGGCCGCATCGAGGGCGAGATCAGCCGCCTGTTCGAAGGTGGCTTCGCCATGACGGTGAACGCCACGGCCCGCAAGCGCGACAAGCTCGCCTCTCAGCTGACCTGGCTTGCCAACCGGCACGTGCTCAACCTGCCGGAAGACCGCCGCCACGAGCGCATCGTGCCGCGCAATCCGTTCTCCCACGTCATCCTGCCGGACGGTCGCGAGATCCGCTGCCGGATCATCGACGTGTCGCTGTCCGGTGCCGCCGTTGCCGTGGACATCCGCCCGCCGCTCGGCGCGGCCGTTACGCTCGGCCGTATGCGCGCCCGCGTCGTCCGTCACTTCGAGGACGGCATCGCGCTGGAGTTCGCGGCCCTGCAGTCGCCGGACGTCATCAGCAACAATCTCTGAGATCAACCGCGCCAGGTCGCCATCCGCGTTCCGCCCGCAACCGGAACCCGACGAGTGCTTCCGCGCAAGCGTCGTCGGCTTGCGCATCCGATCAAGCTCGCGTCGACTTATGGTAAACAGATCACTTCTAAAGCATGAAGGATCTATGTAAAACACCACAATATAGCCCTGAGTTTGCCGTATAGATCTATAAGCAGAGAACGTAAACCAACGCTTCACCATACATTTTCACGAGAGTTCAAGACGCACATGACACCATCGTCTTCAGGTATCGGAGACGATGACTATGCAGTCGCGGATCGCAGTTCTGGCCCTTGCAACCATCGCGCTGGTGGGGACAGTGTCCACGGTAGAGGCCGGCGCCCGGCCTATGCTGGTGCGGGGAGAAACCTCGCCGCCGATCGGCGCAGTCCAGTTCTGCCACGAGAACCCCCGTGACTGCGGCAGCTACAAGGCGCCGAACAAGGTGGTCCGGCTGACGCAGGCCACGTTCGACAAGCTCAAGTCCGTCAACCTGACGGTCAACCGGGCGGTCGTTCCGGCGACCGACAAGGAAACCTACGGCCGCATCGAGTACTGGACCTACCCGGGCCTGATGGGCGACTGCGAAGACTATGCGCTGGAGAAGCGGCGCGAGCTCACCAGGGCCGGCTGGCCGGCGAGCGCCATGCTGCTCACCGTCGTTCGCGACGAGGCCGGCGACGGCCATGCGGTCCTCACGGTCCGCACCGACCGCGGCGACCTCATCCTCGACAACAAGACCGACAGCGTGCTCGTCTGGGACCAGACGCCCTACCATTTCGTCAAACGTCAGTCCGCCAAGGCACCGACCGCGTGGGACCAGATCGAGGACAGCCGCAACATCATGGTCGGCAGCGTTCGCTGACACCGACCTGAGGCGGTACGCGACAGCCGGCCCTCCGAGGCCGGCTTTTTGCTGCCTGGAGATCAGTCCTGCGGCAGCAGCACCAGATGCGCAGCGTAGCGCTTCCAGTTGCGCACGTAGTTGGCGGCCGAGACCTTCAGACGGGCGATGGCCGCCTCGTCCAGGCTGCGGATCACCTTGGCGGGGGCGCCGACCACCAGCGAATCGTCCGGGATCGCCTTGCCCTCGGTGACGAGCGCGTTGGCGCCGACAAGGCAGTTGTTCCCGATCACCGCCCCGTTGAGAACGGTGGCGCCCATGCCGATCAGCGAGTTGTTGCCGATGGTGCAACCATGCAGGATCGCCCGGTGGCCGATGGTGCAGCCCTCGCCCACGGTGAGCGGAAAACCCGGATCGGTATGGAGCATCGCATGCTCCTGGATGTTGGTGTTCGCGCCGATCGCGATGAGTTCGTTGTCGCCCCTCAGCACCGCCCCGAACCACAGCCCGACGCCCTCGCCGAGGACCACCTTGCCCATCACGGACGCATCGGGCGCCATCCACCACGTGCCCGCGGCCGGGACGGTGGGCGCGATACCTTCGAGCGAATAGAGCGGCATGGGTCGGGACTCCGTGAGGTGACCGCCGGATCATACCGGCGCCCTCGCCCGCCCTCCATGCGACCTTCAGGCCGTCACAGCGAGTCCCGCAGCGCCAGGACGAATTCCAGCAGCACGAAGCCGGAGCAGAGGCTCCAGCAGCCCGCGATCACGGTGGAGGCGGCCAGCCAGCCGAACGGCCGCCGCTCCTCCAGCCGCGCCCGGATCGCGTTGCGCATCAGGATCACCGGACCGGCGAACATCAGGAGCATGATGGCCGCGATGCCCTTCAGGACCGTCTCGCCTTCCATGTCGAACCGCGCCGGTCGCGTGGTGACGAGTTGATAGAGCGACGACAGGATCCCCGCCCCGACGAAGCCTGTCGCGATGGCGAAAAACGTGATGATGAGCTCGCGCAGCATGAATTTAACGCCCCTTTAACCGTAATCCCGAAATGAAACGGGATGAGGTTCTCCATCTGCCGAGTCGCAAGGCTCGGACCGGACGGGGACAGCGGGCGGATTTCCGCGAATGCGGGCGACAAAAGCCACCGGAGCCTGTTCGTCGGGGCGCTCCGGACGGGCCGGTTTGGAACACAATCATCCCGATTTGGGAGAGCCAGCGTGGCCGTGACGACTTCCTACGCCGACGACGATCCCGCGCTCTACCAGGTGCGCCGCAAGCCAGTGCGCAGGGCTTCCACGATCAGCTGGGTGCTCAAGATCACGACGATCTGCATCGCGCTCGCCGGGACGCTGGTGCTGACCGATCTGGTGCTGAACTGGACGTCGCTGATCCACGGCCGCGACGGCCGCACCGGCGACCCTTCGCCCGTCACCGTCTTTGTCGCCGACCAGCGGCTGACCATCCCCGGCAACATGTTCCGCTTCCAAAACCAGCGCGCCGTGGGCCAGCACGAACGGATCGACCTGGCGATCCACTGGCCGTCGCTGGAGGGGTTTTCGGAGGCGCGCCGCGAGAGTTTCCTGGACCCGACGCAGAACGCGCCGGTCGTCTTCCTGACCATCCGCCCGCGCGAGACGGCGACCGACAGCGCCGGGCGCCTGGCCAACGTCTACCAGCACTTCTTCGACGAAACCGCGCTGGAGGCGCCGCCCGGCCTGATTGGCCGGCGGCTGTCGGAGGATTCCGGCCTGCCTGGCGAGGAGGTCTTCTTCGAGGCAGGCTCCACCGACCCCTTCACCACCCACTGCCTGGCCGACGACGGCTCGGGTTATCCGGCGCCCTGCCTCACCGAGATCCACGCCGGCGAGAGCCTCTCCGTCCAAGTGCGGTTCCGCAAGGGCCTGCTCGGCGAATGGCAGGGCATCAAGAAGGCCTCCAAGGCCCTGCTGCTGAGCTTCGGCCTGTTCAGCTGAACCGTCCGGCTCAGCCCTCCAGGTCCATGGCGAGGATCGCCATCTGGAAATTGTAGGAGAGGTCGTCCTCGTCCTCGTCGTCGACGAAGATCACGCCGACGAACTCCTCGCCCACGTAGACCTCGGCGGAATCGGTCTTGCGCGGACGGGCGCGCACCGAAACGGTCGGCGAGCCGAGCGTCTTGCGAAGATACTTCTCGATTTTCTGCAGTTCGTCCTTGGTCACGGGCATTCTCCGTCCATCGGTGTCCGACGCCCTTCTGACACGGACCGACCGCGGAGAAAACCCGCCCCCGGCCGATTGCCGTGGACGGGCGTAGGTCGCAGCCGCTCAGATGCCCGGATCGAAGTACTCCAGGATGCGGTGCTCCATGCTCCGCGCCGGCTCCGCGCAGCCCGCCTCGCCCACCACCCTGGCCGGCACGCCGGCGACCGTGGTGCACGGCGGCACCGCCTTCAGAACCACCGAACCGGCGGCGATCCGCGAGTTGCGGCCGACCTCGATGTTGCCGAGCACGGAAGCGTTGGCGCCGATCAGCACGCCGTGGCGGATCTTCGGATGACGGTCGCCCGTCTCCTTGCCGGTGCCGCCGAGGGTGACGCCCTGCAGGATCGACACGTCGTCCTCGATCACCGCAGTGGCCCCGACGACAATGCCGGTGGCATGGTCGAGGAAGATGCCGCGCCCGATGCGGGCGGCCGGGTTGATGTCGACCTGGAACACCGCGGAGGCCCGGCTCTGCAGGTAGAGGGCGAAATCCTTGCGCCCCGCATTCCACAGCCAGTGGGCCAGCCTGTGCGTCTGCAAGGCGTGGAAGCCCTTGAAGTAGAGCACGGGGTCCAGGTAGCGCTCGCAGGCCGGATCACGGTCGTAGACCGCCCCTATGTCGACGCGGAAGGCCTCGCCTATCGAGGGCTGGGCCGACAGCGCGTCGGCATAGGCCTGGCGGATCATGATCGACGGGACGACCTGGCTGTCGAGCCGGTCGGCGACCCGCTGCACGACCGCGTCTTCCAGGCTCGGCTGGTCGAGCACGGTGGTGTGGAGGAAGGCGGCAAGCACCGGATCGCGCTCGATCGCCGCCGAGGCTTCGTCGCGGACACGGCGCCATACCGGGTCGACGGTGTCGAGCGCCGGTACGCCCTGCGGCTTCAATGTAACGTTCATGGACTCGCCCTCATGGGGGACCCGCTTGATCCGGCTGTGGTCATCGCGACGCACTCGACGAACGGAGCAGATGAGATGTCGACCTTTTCATTCTAAGGATAGGCCTTCCCTGAGAACGAGAAAAGGGACGGGGCTGTAAATCATGAATCACCAGCCCTTGAACCAGTTCTTCCGACGGAGACCCCCGATGACACAGCCTCGCCTCGCCCCGACGCAGGAAGGCCGCATCCGCCTCGACGTGCTGGGCGCACTCGGCCGGATCGTCATCGACAACCCCGGCCGCCACAACGCCCTGTCGCTGGCCATGTGGGAGGCGATCCCGGGCGCCGTGGCCGAACTGGAGGCCGATCCCGACGTCCGCGTCATCGTGCTGACCGGCTCGGAGGGCGGCGCCTTCGCTTCCGGCGCGGACATCTCGGAGTTCGACGTCGTCCGCCGCGACGCCGTCACGTCGAAGACCTACGAGGCTGCCAACGCGGCCGCCTTCGCCGCCCTGCGCGGCGCGGAGAAGCCCACGGTGGCGGTGATCCGGCGCTTCTGCATGGGTGGCGGCGTCGGGCTGGCGGCGGCCTGCGACATCCGCCTCGCCTCCGAGGACACCGCCTTCGCGATCCCGGCGGCGCGCCTCGGGCTCGCCTACCCCGCCGAGGCCGTGGCCGACGTGGTGGCGCTGATCGGCCCTTCGCGCACCAAGGACCTGTTCTTCACCGCCAAGCGGATCGACGCGGCGACCGCCTTGCGGATCGGCCTCGTCGACGACGTGGTTCGCGACGACGAGCTCGACGCGGCCGCAGCCGCCTACGTGGCGCGCGTCTCGGCGCTGGCCCCGCTGACCCAGCGCGCGGTGAAAGCGGCGATCAACGCTTCCGTCGGCATGGCGGACGCGAACTGGGACCGGGCCCGCCAGATGGCCGAAGCCTGCTTCGTCAGCGCCGACTACGCCGAGGGCCGCGCAGCCTTCCGGGAAAAGCGCGAACCGATCTTCC
The DNA here is from genome assembly GCF_013839445.1 of Chthonobacter albigriseus. Taxonomy (GTDB): domain Bacteria; phylum Pseudomonadota; class Alphaproteobacteria; order Rhizobiales; family Pleomorphomonadaceae; genus Chthonobacter; species Chthonobacter albigriseus. The sequence goes on from NZ_JACDIT010000003.1 coordinate 14,160, forward strand.
GCGGCCGCTGACGGTACGGGCGGCCAGCATCCGGAAAATCCCGCATGCCGCCCCTTGATCCGCCGAGAGGGATCTGATTCTCTGCCGGTCGGCCCAGCGCAACAGCGATTCGCCGGCGCCTGAAGATCGCCACAGCCGCACCTGGTCCCATCGCGATCGACGAGTTCGGGCGGCGCTGAAACTGATCTTGAGGTTATGGTGGCAAATATTTGTTTATATTGATAGAAACACCATCCGGCTCGGCGCGAGCTTGAGCGGATGCGCCCGGATGCAGCTCCAGCGTCGATTGTCCGGCTAATCGGCTCGCACCGCGGAGAATTCGCAGGAATGGCGAAGCTTGAACGTCAGCTGGTCGGTTGGCCGCGCGCCAGCCGCTCGATCGTGACGTAGTCGACCTTGCCGGTGCCGAGCACGGGCAATGCATCGACGTTGACGATCTTCTTCGGCACCATCAGCTCGGCGACACCGTTCGCCTGCGCCCAGGCCAGCAGCGGCTCGACGGTGGCATCCTGAGCGTCGGTGACGAGCACCAGCGATTCCCCCTTGCGCGCGTCCGGCACGGCGACGACCGCTGTCGACGCGTCCGGCCAGACGCAGGCGGCATAGGCCTCAGCGGCGGCGAGCGAAACCATCTCGCCGCCGATCTTGGCGAAGCGCTTGGCGCGCCCGCGGATGCTGATGAAGCCGTCGTCGCTGATCGCGACGATGTCGCCGGTGTCGTACCATTCGCCGGCCGGCTCCAGCACGCCCGGCTTGTCGACCTTGTAGTAGCCGATCATCACGTTCGGGCCGCGGACCTGCAGGCGGCCACCGTCCGTCAGGCCGGGCACCGGCTCCAGCCGCGCCTCGATGCCCGGCAAGAGCGGGCCCACGGTGCCATGGTGGTTGTCGCCCGGACGGTTCACCGCCAGCACGGGCGCCGTCTCGGTGACGCCGTAGCCTTCGTTGAGGTCCACGTCGAAGCGTTCGCGCCAGAGCTTGCGTGTCGGCTCCTTGACGCGCTCTGCACCGCAGATGGTGAAGCGGACGGACTGGAAGTCATCGGCCTCGGCCGCTTTCGCCCAGCCGTTGGCGAAGGTGTCGGTGGTCAGAAGAATGGTCGTGGCCGTGCTCTTCACCAGCCCGGGGATCTGCTTGTAGTGCAGCGGCGAGGGATAGAGGAACGACTTGAACCCGCCGAGGACGGGCAGCAGCATGCCGGCCGTGAGGCCGAAGGAGTGGAACACCGGCAGCGCGTTGAAAATCACGTCGGACGGGCCGAAATTGTAGATCGGCAGGATCTGCGCGATGTTGGCGAGGATGTTCGCGTTGGAGAGCGCCACCCCCTTCGGAACACCCTCCGTGCCGGACGTGAACAGCACCACGGCGACGTCGTCCGGCTTGCGGGCGTAGATCCGGTGGAAGAGCTTGGGCGCGAGCGAGGCCGCCGCGCCGACGGCCTTGTCGATCGGGCCGATCTCCTTGCGGAGCTGGTCCAGGTAGACGATGCGCGCCCGCTTCGACAGCTTCTCGATGGTGTCTTCCAGCTTCAGCGTCTTCACGAACAGCCCGGACGTGACGATCGTCTTCACGTCGGCGGCCGTGCACGCGGCCTCCAGGTTCTTCAGCCCGGTGGAGTAGTTCAGCATCGCCGGCACGCGGCCGTAGGCCGACAGCGCGAAGAAGGCCACCGCGGCGCCGTTCACGTTGGGGAGCAGCAGCCCGACTCGCTCGCCGTGCGCCGTGACGGAAGCGAGCTTCCGCCCGAGCACGAGGGAGGCCAGGATCAGCTTCTTGCGCGTCAACGGCTGGCGGTCCTGATCCTCCACCGCAACCGCGTCCGGACCGTAGCGCCCGGCCGCATCGGCAAGCGACTCGAACAGCGACCGCTGCCAGAAAGCCGCGTCGAGCCCGGCCTGCTGCCAGGGGATGCCCGCGGTCGTCCGCGCCGCCGGGATCTGCTGCTCTTGAGCTTCAACGGCCACCATCGTCCACCTCCGTTCGACAACACGTAAGGTAAGGCGCGGAGAAAATCACGCTGCAGCGCATGATTTCGGGAAAGCGGTGGGCGCTTGCCGCGGACTGTCGCCGGTCTACCCAATACGGGTGATGCCGGCCCGGAGCGGACCTTGCAAGACTTGGCAGCCGGCCTGCGGGGGACGGGGGGCGTCACTCCGGAGCGCACATTCTGACCGTGCGGCGCTCCACCGGAACGACAGCGGCCGGAGCGCCCCCGCCGAGGGACGCTCCGGCCGTTGCTGTTGTCGCCGGGTTTCGAGCCGCTCTCAGAGCGCCTTCACCGCCTTGTCGAGTTCCTCGATGGCGCAGATGATGTGGTAGAAGGAGCTGGCCGGCGCCGGCTCGACTACGAAGCTGCCGTCCGGGTTGAGCCGGTCGCGCCAGAGGCCGGGCGTCTCCACCTTCAGATACATCTCGAGCGCGACGCCGGCATCCGCCGCGAGCGCCATGTGCGCGGCGCGCGTCGACGCATCCGGTGCGACCGAGGCGAGCGCCACATGCCCCTTGATCCGCTCGGTCTGCGGCCACAGGCGGGCCGAACCGTCGCGCAGCGAGCCGTCGTCGAGCAGTTCGTTGATCGCGACGCCCAGCTTGGCGTTGATGCCGTGATCCTCGCCGAGTTGCGCCAGCTTGCCGGCCGCCGCGATCGCGTCCTTGCGGCCGCGCATCACACCCCAGCGGGTCAGGAGCCACGCCCACTCGAACTGGTGGCCGGGCTCGACGATCCGGCCTTCGACGCCGGGCATGGGCGCCCAGTCGCCGTCGAAGAACTCGCGCAACCAGCCTTCGCCGGGGTCGAGGAACTTCGTCAGGCACAGTTCGGCGATCTCGTCCGCCAGTTCGCCCCAGCGCGCGTCGCCACCCGTTTCGACCCAGGCCAGGCACGCCTCGAAGAGGTGCATGTGCGGGTTGGCCTTCAGCGGCAGCGAGCGCGGCACGCTCTCCTCGAACCCGCCGGCGGGATGCTTGAGGTGGCGCTCCAGGTAGTCGCGCAGCTTGACCGCGGCCGCCTCGACGGGTGCGCGGTCCTCCACCACCGACGCGGCCGCTGCGAAGGCGAACAGCGCGAAGGCCTGGTCGTAGAGGTTGAAGGTATCGTCCTTCGGACTGCCGTCCGGGTTGACGACCATGCGGACCGGCCCCTCCGGCAGCACGCAGTTGGCGAGGAAGTAACCGAGCCCGTGGTCGACGGCCTCCCGCCATGGCCCCTTCCAGCCGAGCCGGCCGGCGACCGCGAAGGAGAATACCTGCCGCGCCTGCACGCGGACCCGCCGCGGATCCGGCCGGATCTCGCAGCGCAGCCCCAGCTTCTCGTGGAAGCCGCCGTTCACGTGGTCGCCGCCGAAGGCCCACCAGATCGGCAGCGCCTCGTCCAGCAGCCACGCCATAAGCCGGTCGCGGACCGCCGCCGCGCCGGCGGTCTCCGTCTTCTGAAGTGCACTCATCGGTCCAATCGTCCTCTCGCTCGGGGTCTTCCGAACAGGGCAGGCCATCACGCCTGCCGGCCTCGGCGTCAAGCCTAGCCTCCCCGATCCGGCCTGACCAGAAAGCCGAGGGCCTGATTCTCGCGGTTCGGTTAAGACGGGAATTCCTCCCTGCGACACGAAGACACCAGTGGGCAATTGACCCCGCCTGCCGGCGAACACACACTCCGCGCAATGGCGACCGCCGGAAGGCGGCGCATGGGAGAGACGTCGGATCCCGGCCAAGGGCCGAAGCGTCCGAACCCAGCCGACCGGGAGGTGAGTGCCTTGGCCAAGAACGGCCTGAAGAGTCATGCCGCGCTGCTGTCGGCCGTGGTCTTCCTGGCCCTCTGGTGGATGGGCGCCCATTGGGGGAATTTCCGCCACCTGCCTGCGCCGGAAGAGGTGCTGATGATCATGGTGGAGGAGACGGCTTCCGGCCGCCTGCCCTACCATCTCGGCGCCACGCTGACCCGCGTCGCGGTCGCCTTCATGCTGGCGATGCTTCTCGGCACCGCCATCGGCTTCCTGATGGGCCGCTTCCGGACGGTGAACAGCGCGCTCGACCTCTGGCTGGTGGTGCTGCTCAACCTGCCGGCTCTGGTGATCATCATCCTGGCCTACGTCTGGTTTGGCCTGAACGAGACGGCGGCGGTCGGCGCCGTCGCGCTCAACAAGCTGCCGAACGTGATCGTCACCATCCGCGAGGGCGCCCGGGCGCTTGACCCCGACCTCGACCAGATGGCGAAGGCCTTCCGCCTGAACTGGCGCAAGCGCCTGTTCGACGTGCTGCTGCCGCAGCTGCAGCCCTACCTCGCCGCCTCCGCGCGCTCCGGCCTGTCGCTGGTCTGGAAGATCGTGCTGGTGGTCGAACTGCTCGGCCGCTCCAACGGCATCGGCTTCCAACTCAACATGTTCTTCCAGCTCTTCGACGTCGCCTCCATCATCGCCTACGCGCTGTCCTTCGTGGCGGTGATGCTGGCGATAGAGGTCATCGTGCTGCAACCCCTCGAACTCCGGGCGAACCGCTGGCGTGTCCGCACCACTTGAAATCCACATCGCCCGCAAGACCTACCGCGGCGCCGAGGGCGGCACCGTGGAGGCCGTGCGCGGTCTGGACCTGAAGGCGGCGGCCGGCAGCCTGACCGCGCTGATCGGCCCGTCCGGCTGCGGCAAGACCACGTCGCTGCGCATCCTCGCCGGTCTCGACACCGATTTCGAAGGCCGCATCGTGCTGGCCAAGGAGGCCCGCGTCGGCATCGTGTTCCAGGAACCGCGCCTGCTGCCCTGGCGCACGGTGGACGACAACGTCCGGCTCGTGCTCGACAAGCCTGACCTCTTCGACCCCGCTCCCCTGTTCGAGGAACTCGGCCTCGCCGAGATGCGCAACCGCTTCCCGACGGAGCTCTCGCTCGGCCTCGCCCGCCGCGTCGCGATCGCCCGAGCGCTCGCCATCGAACCTGACGTGCTGCTGCTCGACGAGCCCTTCACCTCGCTGGACGAGACCACCGCGCAGCGCCTCCGCCACCTCGTCGTGGAGATCTGGCGGCGCTACCGGCCCACCACGCTGATGGTGACGCACAACGTGCGCGAGGCGATCCAGATCGCCGAACGCATCGTGCTTCTCGCCCCCCGCCCCAGCCATGTGGTGGCCGAGGTGATGCTCGACCTGCCGCAGGAGGAGCGCGACGAAGCCTATGTGGAGGCCAAGCGCACGGAAATGGTGAGGGATTGGCCTGGGCTGGTGGCCTGAACGGGGGCCGTCGGGTCGCTACTCGACGAGTCCGGGGCGCTTCACGGGCTCGGCCGTCTCCACCGGCAGCCCTTCGAAACTCCACCCGTCGGTGCCTTCGGGATACCAGTAGACGTTGCTGTAGCCCCATTCGATGGCCCGCTTGGCCGCGTTCCAGCTCATCCAGCAGTCGGCGAGGCAATAGAACACCACCGGGCGGGACGAATCGCCCGCAAGCGCGGCGGAGAGGTTCTCGCGGAAATAGGCCGCCATGGCGTCGTTGAGCGCGCCATAGCCGACGTCCGGCAACCAGATCGAGCGGGGAATGTCGTCGCGCGGCGGCAGGCGGAACACGGTGCCCTTCGGCAGCTTGGGCGTCGGCGGCTTCGGCAGCACGTCGATGAAGACCGCCTCGCCGGCCTTCCAGAGCGCCTCCGCCTCGGCCGTGGAGATGACCTTGGCGCCCTTCAGCGTCGCCGGAACGGGCGCGCGGTACTCGTCCATCCGGTAGCCGTCGGGTTCCGCGAGCTGCGCCTCCGCCGGCTGGGATGGCGGATCCTCGGCGCGCGCCGGCGCGATGGGGATGATCGCGCAGGACAGCGCAAAGGCGAGCGCCCATGCGCCCGCCTTCGACTGGATGGTCGGCCGGACCGCGTCCGGGAGATCGTTTGTCATCAGTGTCGCGCCGTCACTGGGTGATCGGCTGGTCCTTCTCGTCGAGGATGGGAACGCCGAACTCCGTGAGGATGGCGTTGATCTCCTTCTGGTTTTCGCGGATCAGCTTGTTCAGCTGGCGCTTCCAGTTCTGGTCCGACGCGCGCACCCCCATGGTGATGCGATAGGCCATGCGCGGTCCGGTGGTCTCGTTGACGAGCGGAATCACCACGCCGGGAGGCGTCTGCTGCTTGGCGAAGTAGCCGGCGATCGGTCCCCAGAGCACCGCGACGTCGATCTGGCCATCGGCGAGATCCTTCATCATCATCTCGGGAACATGGGTGTAGCGCGTATCGACCATCAGCGGATAGGGCCGCACGCTGCCCATCAGCCCATTCGCCGCGATGTTGGTGCCCGGCGGCGTGCCGGCGACCAGGCCGATCTTCTTGCCCTTCAGACGCGGATCGTTGAGCGCCTTCACGTCCTCCAGGCCGGAGCCCGCCTTGACCACCAGCGAATAGGCGGTCCGGTAGTAGGCGTTGGTGTTCTGGACGAGCTCGTCGCCCTGCGCGTAGCCGATGATGACGTCGCAGCGATGCTCGCCGAGCGTCTTGCGGACGAAACCGGTGGCCATCGGGAACCAGGTGTAGGAGATGCCCTTGTTCAGCTTCGCCGCCAGGAACTCCGCGATCTTGTTCTCGAAGCCCTCCAACTTGTCGTTGGAGAACGGAAGGCTGGCCGGATCCGCGCAGACGCGCAGGGTCGTCGGGTCGATCAGTTCGACGGCCTCGCTGAACGTCTCCGCGGTGCCGGGAACGGCCGAGTCCATGTTCTGCGCCAGCGCGGCGGGCGCGGGGAGCATGGCAAGGGCAAGGGCTGCCACGAATATCTTACGCATCGAAGGGAATCCTCCCGGCTTTCTTCTTGGTTTGCACCGGACGCCCCAGGATCTCCAATCGATCGCCACGGCTTCCTGCGTCTGTCGTTTCAAGCAGAGACTTGATGCAGTCGTCCCGCACTTCAATGGTGTGAAGCTGCACCTTACAGATCTTTAATTTCCGCCGGGCCGATGCTTGGATCTCGCCGGCGGGTTTCTTGGTCCGCACCTGCCCTAACGACAAAGGCCGCACCGGATTTCTCCGGCACGGCCTGAAGCTGGTCGCACGCCGGGTGGCCGACGTCGGCGCCTGAGCGGAGAAGGGATCGTCTTGGGCCGATCCCGTCCCGTTGGCTCAGAAGCCCAGGCAGGCGTTCTCTTCCGCCTTGGCGGCCTCGTTCACCGGGCCGTTGCGCTTGATCTCGCCGCGACCGATCGCGTCGTCGGACCGACCGCGCAGATAGGAATAGATAGAGTCCGCGAAGCACATCACGTTGAGGTCGCTGCCCCACGCCGGCATCACGCTGTTCTCCGGATGCCACTTGTTCTGCTGGCCGCTGGAGACGACTTCCATGAACTTCTCGTAGCCGAGCACCTTGAGCGAGTCGGTCAGGTTCGGCGCGAAGCTCGATCCCATGCCGTCCGGCCCGTGGCACTGCATGCAGTTGGCGTTGTACTTTTTGAAGCCGCGCCACGTGTACCAGTCCACCGACTTGTCGTCGAAGACCTTGTAGGTGGGGTTGCCCTCGGCGTCGAGGAACTTGCCGTTTTCTTCAGACGCGATCGCCGAGCTGGCCGGGGCTGCGGCTACAGCGGAAGCGCTGACGGACATCATGCAGGCAAAAGCGAGAATGCGCACAAACATCTAGTTCTCCTTTGGAACTCCTTTGGTGGGATCGCACCACGTCGGCGAGGGCCGCTACCCCGGAACGCGACTTACCCTCCGCGTGTCACGAAGAACGGCCCGGGCCTGACAAGGTTCAACCTTGCGGTCCGGGCCGTGTTTGTCAGTTCAAGTCAGGTCAGTTCGGCAGCGAGAAGACGGTCAGCTGACCACCGAGCGCGGTGTACTTGGAGAGGGCGGCATAACCACCCACCGCACCGAGACCGGCGTTCGGATCCGTCAGACCAGCCGCAAGACCGATACCGGCCCAGCCACCGACGCCCGACAGGATGGCGATGTACTGCTTGCCACCATGCTCGTAGGTCGTGACGTTGCCGATGATGCCCGACGGCGTCTTGAACTTGTACAGTTCCTTGCCGTCAGTAGCGTCGACCGCCTTCAGGTAGCCCTCGAGGGTACCGTAGAAGACAACGTCGCCAGCCGTCGCCAGAGCGCCGGACCACACCGAGAACTGCTCGGGGAGCGACCAGACGATCTTGCCGTTGACACCGTCCCAGGCGATGAAGTTGCCCATGCCGCCATGGCTGTTCGGCGCGGGGTACATCGACAGGGTGGCACCGACGTAGGGCTGACCCGCGGTGTAGGACACGCGGAACGGCTCGTAGTCCATGCAGACGTGGTTGGTCGGGACGTAGAACAGCTTGGTCTTCGGCGAGTAGGCCGCAGGCTGCTGGTCCTTGGTGCCGAGAGCCGCCGGGCAGACGCCCGTCGTGTTCACGTCTTCACCGTTCTGGTGGGTGGAGTACTGGGCAACAACCGCCGGGCGACCATAGGTCGGGCTGTTCTTGTCCATGTCCACGCCAGTCGTCCAGTTCACGACCGGATCGTACTTCTCGGCAACGAGCAGCTCGCCGGACTCACGATCCATCGTATAGGCGAGGCCGTTACGATCGAAGTGGGTCAGAAGCTTGCGGGTTGCGCCGCCGACTTCCTGCTCGGTGAGGATCATCTCGTTGACGCCGTCGAAGTCCCACTCGTCATGCGGGGTCATCTGGTAGACCCACTTGGCCATGCCGGTGTTCAGGTCGCGGGCCCAGATCGTCATGGACCAGCGGTTGTCACCAGGACGCTGAGCGGGGTTCCAGGTCGACGGGTTGCCGGAGCCGTAATAGACGAGGTTCAGCTCGGGATCGTACGAGAACCAGCCCCAGGTGGTGCCGCCGCCGATCTTCCACTGATCGCCTTCCCACGTCGCGATGCCCGAGTCGGCGCCGACCGGCTTGCCGAGATGGGTGGTCTTCTCGCCATCCATCAGGGTATCCGCATCCGGACCCATCGAGTAGCCGCGCCAGGCCTTCGAACCATCCTTCAGGTTGTAGGCGGTGATCGAACCACGAACACCGAACTCGCCACCCGAGATGCCGATGAGGACCTTATCACCGAAGACGTGCGGAGCGGCAGTGCCGGTCTCGCCGATCGCCGGATCGCCGTTCTTCACCGACCAAGCGACAGCGCCGGTCTTGGCGTCGAGCGCCACGACGGTGGTGTCGGCCTGATGCAGGATGATCTTGCCGTCGCCGTAGGCCACGCCGCGGTTCACGGTGTCGCAGCACATGACCGGGATGACGTTCGGATCCTGCTTGGGCTCGTACTTCCACAGGATCGCGCCGTCGTTGTTCAGGTCGAGCGCATAGACGATGTTCGGGAACGGCGTGTGGACGTACATCACGTCGCCGATGATCAGCGGGCCACCCTCATGGCCGCGCAGGACACCGGTCGAGAAGGTCCAGGCGACCTGGAGCTTGCCGACGTTGTCCTTGGTGATCTGGTTCAGCTCGGAGTAGCGCGTATTGGCGAAATTACCAGCCTGCGCGACCCACTGCTTCGGGTCCTTCATCAGGCCAGCCAGCTCTTCGTTGGCGAAAGAAGAAGTCGCAAACAGAGCGACGGCCGCAGTCATGCATGCCGTGTGCAGCACTTTTCTCATTAGTGTTCTCCCTAGACCACACTTTATGAGTGCTCATTGGAGTCTGTTTAGATGCACGCCTCAAAGAGAGAACGCCGCACTTCCGCAAACTCAGTCGAGTTCATCTCCGATCGTGTGTCACGCCCGACGAGCCGGGTTCCCTCTCCCCGCTCTACGGCCTGCGATGGTCGTCGGCGTTCCCTCAAACGCCGGCGCCTGATCGATCGGCGACTCCGATGACCTTACTCAGCTTTCAGGGACCAAGCAAGTTGGATACTGTGTGCTCAACTTGAGCCGTTAAGTAAGCGTCTCTGACATAGCGGGCGGAAATGCATCATGACAAGGCATGCCTCCAAAGCAGCTTACCTCAATGAAATCAGAGGCTTGATAACAAAGATGCACAACGCCTCGATAGGCGCGGCCTATCGGGTGAAAGTTATAACTCGTTTTGCCGCGCACAGCTTTATTGCAGTGCACAATAAAACAGGGCTAAGACTTTCGTACCACTGGGCGGCATTGGTTTATGTACTGCTAACGTACTTCTCACTAGTTCCCATTTCGTTTGCCGCGGATGATCCTCGTCCTCTTGAAGTAAAAGAGGTTGCTCCGGGCGTCTTCGTACACAAAGGCATCAATGCGCTGATGCTTGCGGAAAATGGTGGAGCCATCGCCAATGTCGGATTTGTAGTCGGAGCGCAATCCGTTGCCGTGATCGACACCGGCGGAAGCCGCAGGCAGGGCGAAGCGCTACTCAAATCGATTGAACAACATACCGACCTGCCCGTTCGCTGGGTGATCAACACGCACGTCCACCCCGATCACGTCTTCGGCAATGCAGCATTCCTGGGACGGGATGTCGCATTCGTCGGTCATGTCCGCCTGCCGGACGCTCTGCAACAGCGTTTCGAGCATTATCTGGCTGCAAACCGCGCTTCCATGACCGAAAGGCTGCTCGCCGGCACCGAACTGGTGCTGCCCACCGAAACGGTCGCCGATGTCCGGCAGATCGACCTCGGAGGCCGAATCCTGACGCTCCGGGCCTGGCCCGTGGCCCATACCGACAGCGACCTGACGGTGTTCGACGAGACCACCGGCACGCTGTTTTCCGGCGATCTGGTGTTCCTGGAGCACCTGCCCTCCATCGACGGCAGCCTGCGGGGCTGGCAGAAGGCGCTCGACGGCCTCGCGGCGATCCCGGCGACCCGTGTCGTGCCGGGCCACGGGCCGATCGATTCGCCCTGGCCCGCCGCAATCGAGCCGGAGCGCCGGTACTTCGACGCGCTGGCCAAGGATCTGAAAACCGCGATCGACGCCGGCATCCCGCTCGCCACCGCCGTTCAGACGGCCGGTGAGGGCGAGCGGGGCGACTGGCTGCTGTTCGACCAGTTCAACATGCGCAACGCGACTGCCGCCTACGCTGAACTGGAATGGGAATAGGTCGAACGCGCTGATGTGATCACCTGCCCTATGGCAAATAGCGGCGGATTCGCACATCTTGTCAGGTGACCGGGTCCGCGCGCCGTCGGCGCCGACAAGAATGAACCGGGAGGAGACTGCACTATGACCCTTTCCACCTTCACTGCCGCGGTGGCGGCTCTCGTGATGGGCATCGGCCTATCCGCCGGAACCGCGATCGCGCAGTCTGTAGTGGCTCCCGCCGGCGCAGAGACCGACGAAGTCTGGAGCGGCCTCGTCACCGACGTCTTCGACGGCCGCCCGATGCAGGACGGTGCGGGGATCATCGAGCTGGAAGCGCCCTACCGGGCCGAGGACGCCGCGATCGTTCCGATGGCGATGAACGTCAAGCTGCCGCCCAACGACACGCGCTCCATCCGCAAGGTCACGCTCGTCATCGACCAGAATCCGGCCCCGGTAGCCGCCGTGTTCGAACTCGGCGAGAAGGCCGGCATCGAGCGCATCGAGACGCGGGTTCGCGTCAACATGTACTCCAAGGTCCATGCGGTGGCTGAGGCCAGCGACGGCACGCTCTATATGACCGAGAAGTTCGTGAAGGCCTCCGGCGGCTGCTCCGCGCCCGCGAACAAGGACGCAGTCGCCGCTCTGAAGAACCTCGGCCAGATGAAGCTGCGCCAGTTCGCCGCCGCCACGCCCGCGCCGGGCACGGAGCGCCGCGAAGCCCAGGTGATGCTGCGCCACCCGCAGTATTCCGGCCTGCAGATGGACCAAGTGACCCGCAACTACATTCCGGCCTGGTTCATCTCGGACCTGACGGTCCGCCAAGGCGAGGACATGCTGCTGAAAGTAAGCGGCGGCATTTCGCTCTCGGAAGACCCCAACATCCGCTTCAGCTATCTCTCCAACGGTGCGGACACGATCACCGTCGATGCCATCGACACCGAGCAGAAAGTGTTCCGCTCCAGCTTCCCCGTGGAGAACGGCGGCAGCTGACCGGCCCCCACACCCGAGACATGAAAAAGCCCCGGCAAGACCGGGGCTTTTATACATCTGATCCCGCTTTGCCCCGGCTCAGAAGCAGCGCATCTCCGCTTCCGCCTGCGCCCGCCGCAGGTCGCCGACCGCCGCCTTCGATTCCTCGCTGGTGCGAAACACCACGCCCTTTTCGCCGGTCTGCAGGCCGAGCGAGATGAACGTCGAGGCCTCCTCGTAACGGGCGTAGGGGATGATCGTGGCGATCACGTCGATCGAGCAGGAGCAGTGCTCCATGGCCTGCTGCGTCTCGCCGTTCGCCTTCATGCAGCCGTAGACGTAGTCCGCGCGCGCCATGGTCGGGAAATCGTTGAGAACGGCGGGCTCCTGCGCCAGGGCCGGCGCCGCGGCCATCGCGAAGGCGGCCGCGCACAGGGTCGCGTTGAGTCTCATCCAGGCATCCTCCCTCGGTTCTTCACTGTTGCCGCTAACATGGCACCGGCCCCCACCCATTTCCATAGGCGTGACGACGGTCACAACGCCGCTCCGCCCAGCCGGTCTCCGGAGGCTTCCTCCTACGGAAGAAGGAGTCATGTTGAGTGTTTCGTCGCGATTGTTTAGTAACTGCGGCGTTACCTGCGACGTTCCAACGCAAGCGCTGCCCGCCTCGCCGATCCCAAGGCGGCGGAAATTATTGATCTTTTGACCAGACGTTCAGCTTTCAGGAGAATCGGGGAGTGGTGGCCGCTGGGGGGATCGAACCCCCATGGGCTAAGCCCGAGGCATTTTAAGTGCCTTGTGTATACCAGTTCCACCAAGCGGCCATCGCCGGAGCGGACGCGCCGGCAGGCCCCTGGGTTACGTGGCACGGAGGCGACAGGTCAAGACTGATCGAGCAACTGTCACGACGTCGGGCAGGATCCCGGGCGCGGGGGAGATCAGCCGCAGGTCGCCGCAGTGGCCTCGCCGTCCTTGCCGATCACGCTCACGCGGACGGAGGCGACGCCGCGCGACACGAAGCCGAGATCGTTGGCGGCGCGTTTGGAGAGGTCGATCACCCGGCCGCGCACGAACGGGCCGCGGTCGTTGATCCGCACCACGACGGACTTGCCGTTGCGCAGGTTCTCCACCTTGACCATGGTGCCGAAGGGAAGCGTCTTGTGGGCCGCGACGAGGGCCTGCGGATTGGCCCGCTCCCCGCTCGCCGTCCGGGTATGCATCGCATACCACGATGCCTTTCCGCACTGGACGCGGGCGGATGCCGGGATGGCACCGGCGGCGAATGCGGCCATGGCAACGGCCGCGATGATGGCGCGGCGAGCGCCCTTCGTCGTGGTGATCAATGTCTCGCCTTTCCAGATGGTCCGCGTTGCTGCCGCGGCGGTCTTCCAAGCCTCCACGCGGGTTCTGTTCAAGAACGGAACAGGCGCGCAAGAACCGAGAAGCCGGCCAACTGTGGCGAGAATCAGGCAGGCGTTAAGAATCGATTGCGATTCGTCAAGAGGTCGCACGCCTCTTTTACAAGATCGTCACAAGATTTTATCGGGCGAAACCGCCGGAATCAGCCGTCCCCGCGACCGCTGATCGGGGGCGCGTAGGCGAAGTCCATGTCCCACGGAAAATAGATCCAGGTGTCCTGGCTGACCTCGGTGACGAAGGTGTCGACCAGCGGTCGTCCCTTCGGCTTGGCATAGACGGTGGCGAAATGCGCCTTGGGGATCATCTCCCGGACGATGCGTGCCGTCGCCCCGGTGTCCACGAGGTCGTCGATGATCAGGATGCCGGCGCCCTGCCCGCCGTCCATCTCGATCAGCTTGGGATCGACGCCTTTCAGCACCTGCAGCTGCCCCTGGTCCTTGTACTCGTGGTAGGAGGCGACCCCCACCGTCTCGATCACCCGGATGCCAAGCTCGCGCGCTACGATCGCCGCCGGCACCAGACCGCCACGCGTGATGCAGACGATCGCAGTCCATTTCCCCTGCCCGGACAGCCGCCAGGCGAGCGCCCGCGCGTCGCGGTGGAACTGGTCCCAGGAAACGGGAAACGCCTTGGGGTTGAGCGGCTGGTGGCTGTCTTTCATGGCGGCGACCTTCGGATCAGACGGACGGTTCTGGGTTCAATACTTGACCGGCCTGGAGCCGGCGGCCTGTTCGGCGGCGATCCGGGCGAGCATCGCCTCCACCGCAGCGGTGGCCCGGGCGAGCGCCTCCGGATCGCGCGACCGCACGACGAGCTTGGTGGAGAAGCTGGTGCCGTTCATGACGGGATAGCTGCCGATCATCACATCGGCGTGGGCGGCGGCGACCGCGCCGAGTGCCGTGCCGATCAGCCCCTCGCCGAACGGACAGTCCACCGTGTTGGAGAGCACCTTCTCCCCGGTCTCCAGCAGTGGACCGATCGCCTGCAGCATGACCTCCATCACCTTGGGCACGCCCGCCATGACGAACACGTTGCCCAGGCGGAAGCCCGGCGCCTTGGTCAGCGCATTGGGGATGAGATCCGCACCGGCCGGGATCCGCGCCATCCGCAGCCGGGCCTCGGTCAGGTCCTCGGGACGCTGGTAGTGCCCCTTGAGGATCTCCACCGCCCGCGGGTCGAGGTCGACCGGAACGCCGAACGCCGCTCCGACCGCGTCCGCGGTGATGTCGTCGTGCGTGGGGCCGATGCCGCCGGTGGTGAACACATAGGTGTAGCGGGACCGCAGCGTGTTAATCGCCTCCACGATCATCGGCTGGTCGTCGGGCACCACGCGGATTTCGGTGAGGTCGATGCCGATGGCCGTCAGGAAGGATGCGATGGTGCCGGAGTTGGTGTCGCGTGTCCGCCCGGACAGGATCTCGTCGCCGATGACGACCACGCCCGCCGTGACGCGTCTCTCGCTGCCCTGTTCGCCGCTCATCGAAGTCCTCCCGGTCCAGCGGTCTAGCGCGTCGCCGCGCCCCGCTCAAGCGGGAGCTTCCCGGCGCACCCCCGCGCGGATATGGTCCGGCACCCCATCCGATGGACCGAGTCTCCCCATGCAGTTCGCCGATCCGCTCGTCTCCGCCCGCCTCGTCCGGCGCTACAAGCGCTTCCTGGCCGACGTCGTCCTCGACACCGGCGAGGAGGTAACGGCCCACTGCGCCAACCCCGGCTCCATGCTGGGCCTTGCCGCCCCCGGTTCGCGGGTCTGGCTGTCGCGGTCCTCCGATCCCAAGCGCAAGCTGAAGTACTCCTGGGAGATCGTCGAGGCGGACGGCGGCCTCGTCGGCATCAACACCGCCCACCCAAACGGGCTCGTCGCGGAGGCCATCCTCGGCGGCATCATCGCCGAACTCGCCGGCTACCCCGTTCTCCGGCGCGAGGTGAAGTACGGCAGGAACAGCCGCGTAGACCTGCTGCTGGAATGCCCCGAGAAGCCGCCCGCCTATGTGGAAGTCAAGAACGTCCACCTCATGCGCACGCCCGGCCTTGCCGAGTTTCCCGACAGCGTCACCAGCCGCGGCGCCAAGCATCTGGTGGAGCTCGGCGACATGGTGGAGGCCGGCCACCGGGCGGTGATGGTGTTCCTCGTTCAGCGCACCGATTGCACGGCGATGGCGCTTGCCGCCGACATCGACCCGGCCTACGCGGCCGCCTTCCGGGAAGCGATGGCGCGCGGCGTCGAAGCCGTCGCCTACGCCTGTCGGATCGACCCGGCCGGAATCCACACGGAACGGCGAATTCCGATCACGCCGCCCTGACATTCTTTGGCGGATGCGCAAAACGTCAGGAATGTTTATATAAGTGAGAACGAACGCAGCGCGCCGGACCGTGCTGCCCGACCCGGACGGCTCCCGTCGTCCTTCAAGACGAGATGGCTCATGGTGACTTACGTCGACGCCGCGGTCGCGCCGCTGCGCAACACAGGCGACATTCGCCTCTACAACGCCGACGATTTCGAAGGCATGCGCCGCGCCTGCCAGTTGACCGCCCGCTGCCTCGACGAACTGGTCGAGCGGGTCCGCCCCGGCGTCTCGACCGACGAGATCGACCGCTTCGTCTTCGAGTTCGGCATGGACCACGGCGCCCTGCCCGCGACGCTCTACTACCGCGGCTACACCAAGTCGTCCTGCACCTCGATCAACCACGTCGTCTGCCACGGCATTCCCAACGACAAGCCCCTCAAGGACGGCGACATCGTCAACATCGACGTGACGCTGATCCTCGATGGCTGGCACGGCGATTCCAGCCGGATGTACGGCGTGGGCGACGTCAAGCGCGCCGCCGAGCGCCTTATCGACGTGACCTACGAGTCCTTGCTGCGCGGCATCGCGGCCATCCGTCCCGGTGCCACCACCGGCGACATCGGCGAGGCGATCCAGAAGTATGTGGAGAGCGAGCGCTGCTCGGTCGTCCGCGATTTCTGCGGCCACGGCGTCGGCCGCCTGTTCCACGACGCCCCGAACATCCTCCACTACGGCCGGCGCGGCGAAGGCGTCGTCCTGAAGCCCGGCATGATCTTCACGGTGGAGCCGATGGTGAACCTCGGCCGCCCGCAGGTGAAGGTGCTGGCCGACGGCTGGACCGCCGTCACGCGCGACCGCTCCCTTTCGGCCCAGTTCGAGCACGCCGTCGGCGTCACCGACAACGGCTGCGAGATCTTCACGCTGTCGCCCGCGGGCCTCGACAAGCCGCCGGTCGGGCTGCGGTGACCGGCGCGGCGCAACGGCCGCGCGTCGCCAACATCCTGGAGACCGCGCTCTACGTCGCCGACCTCGAGAGGTCGGCGCGCTTCTATCGCGACGTGATCGGCCTTCTCCCGATGCTGGAGACCCCGCGCCTCGTGGCGATGGACGCCGGCGCCGGCGGCACGCTGCTGCTCTTCCAGGCGGGCGCCACGTCGGACGATCTCGTCGAGTCCTCCGGCACCATCCCCGGCCACGAAGGCGCCGGCCGCCTGCACATGGCCTTCGCGATCTGCGCCGAGGACCTGGACCCCTGGCGCGCGCACCTCGCTGCGCATGGAATCCCGCTCGCCGGCGAGGCGCGCTGGAGCCGCGGCGGCACCAGCCTCTACATCCGCGACCCCGACGGCCACGCGATCGAGTTCGCCACCCCGGGACTCTGGCCCAACGACGGCAGCCAAGCGGCCGCGGCGGAGGGCTGAGCAGCGCAAGCTCCGCCAACGCGCCTCGGCAGCGCCGACGCCGATCTTCCCGCCGCTCCCCCTCGACAACCCTCCCCGCCCCCGCCATTGATAGTTATCGCGAGTCTTTCCCACCGCGGAGCGCAAGGGCGATGGACGGGCTGGAGGATGGCAAGGCTGCCGTGCCGCACTACCACGGCCACCGCGACCGGCTGCGCGCCCGCTTTCGCGACGCCGGCGGCGACCTGCTGGCCGACTACGAACTGCTCGAGCTTGTGCTGTTCCGCTCCATTCCGCGTCAGGACGTCAAGCCGCTTGCCAAGACGCTGATCGCCCAGTTCGGCACCTTCGCCGAGGTGATCGGCGCCTCGGAAACCCGGCTGCGCTCGGTCCAGGGCCTCGGCGAGGCGACCATCCTCGACCTGAAGATCGTGCAGGCCGCCGCCCGCCGGATCGCCCGCGGCGCCGTGCTGAAGCGGCCGGTTCTGTCCTCCTGGAGCGCGGTGCTCGACTATTGCCGCGCGGCGATGGCCTTCGAGGAGAAGGAGCAGTTCCGCATCCTCTTCCTGGACAAGAAGAACGCCGTCATCGCCGACGAGGTGCAGCAGACCGGCACCGTGGACCACACCCCGGTCTACCCGCGCGAAGTGGTGAAGCGGGCGCTGGAACTGTCGGCCACCGCCATCATCCTGGTGCACAACCACCCGTCCGGCGACCCGACCCCCTCGCGCGCCGACGTGACCATGACCAAGCAGATCGTCGACGTCGCCCAGCCGCTCGGCATCGCCGTCCACGACCACGTCATCATCGGCCGCGACGGTCACTCCAGCCTGAAGGGGCTGAAGCTGATGTAGTGCTTTCGGCGTGCGCGCCGGATGTCGGTTGACCTGTTCGGCGCTCGAAGCCGGGGTAAGAGAGCCGTTCAGCCTACACTATGGGCAGAGACGCGTAAAACTTGCTCATCCCGTGTCCTTGCCCCGCAGATGATTTTGCCGCTTAAATCAGCATGACGGTGTGCGAAGGGCGAATGAATGCCTCCTGTAGCGTTCGACGAGATGAATGGGACCGGCGACGCGTGCCGGGCCGCCTATGGACTGATCAAATCCTGGCTCGACGCGACGGATCCGGAGTTCCTGAAGCGCCGCCAGCAGGAGGCCGAGTTCCTCTTCCGGCGGATCGGCATCACCTTCGCCGTCTACGGCGACGCGGAGGCCGACGAGCGGATCATTCCCTTCGACATCGTGCCGCGCGTGCTGACCAACAGCGAGTGGGGCACCCTCTCAAAGGGTCTGACGCAGCGCGTGACGGCCTTGAACCGCTTCCTGGCGGACATCTACGGCAAGGGTGACATCATCCGCGCCGGCATCATCCCCGAGCAACTGGTCTATCAGAACCCGTCGTTCCGGCCCGAGATGCTGGGCGTCAAGCTGCCCGCCGACGTCTACGTTCAGATCGCCGGCATCGACGTGATCCGCACCGACGACAAGGACTTCTACGTCCTTGAGGATAACGCGCGCACGCCGTCCGGCGTCTCCTACATGCTGGAGAACCGGGACGTGATGATGCGCCTCTTCCCCGACCTGTTCGCCGAGGCGCGCATCCAGCCGGTGGAGAACTATCCGGACGAACTGCTGGCGACGCTGCGCAGCCTAGCGCCTGCCTCCGCCCCGTCCGAGCCGACCGTGGTGCTGATGACGCCCGGCCCGCTGAACTCGGCCTACTACGAGCACTCCTTCCTGGCCGACAAGCTGGGCGTGGACCTGGTGGAGGGCCGCGACCTCTTCGTGCGCGACAACGTCGTCTACATGCGCACCACCGAGGGCCCGCAGCGGGTCGACGTGATCTACCGCCGCATCGACGACGACTTCCTCGACCCGCTGGTGTTCCGGCCCGATAGCGTGATCGGCGTGCCCGGCCTGATCTCGGCCTACCGCGCCGGCAACGTCACGCTGGCCAACGCCGTCGGCACCGGGGTCGCCGACGACAAGGCCATGTACACCTACATGCCCGACATCGTCCGCTTCTACCTCGGTGAGGAGCCGATCCTGAAGAACGTGCCGACCTGGCGCTGCCGCGAGCCCGATTCGCTGAAATACGTGCTGGAGCACCTCCCCGAACTCGTCGTGAAGGAGGTCCAGGGCTCTGGCGGCTACGGCATGCTGGTCGGTCCCAAGGCTGACAAGGCCATGATCGAGACCTTCGCCGCCAAGCTGCGCGCCGATCCCGACAACTTCATCGCCCAGCCGACGCTGGCGCTCTCCACCTCACCCACCTTCGTCGGCGAGGGCATCGCCCCTCGTCACGTCGACCTGCGCCCCTTCGTTCTCACCGGTTCGGACCGGGTGCGCATCGTTCCCGGCGGTCTGACGCGCGTGGCGCTGAAGGAGGGCTCCCTGGTGGTCAACTCCAGCCAGGGCGGCGGCACCAAGGACACCTGGATCATCGAGGACCCCGACGACGACGAGGACGCGGCCCTCGGCGGCGGGATGGTTTCGCAGAGCCAATCCCAATCGCAAGGGGGGTCGTGACGGCCTTGCCCCTGCCCGCGCGGACCGAACCCCTGCCCCACACCGACCGGACCCGTCCATCATGCTGAGCCGCCACGCCGACAGTCTCTTCTGGCTCGCCCGCTACGTCGAACGCGCGGAGAACACGGCCCGCCTGCTGGAGGCGGCCGCCCGCCTTTCCGCCATGCCGGTAGCCCATGCCGAGGGCGCCAACGAATGGGAGATGGCCGTCGCCGCCACCGGCACGCTCGACAGCTTCGCCGCCACCTACGGCGAGGCCAACGCCCGCACTGTGGTCGACCATCTCGCCTTCTCGAGCACCAACCCCTCCTCGATCCGCTCCTGCCTGGAGACCGCCCGCACCAACGCCCGCTCGGTCCGCACCGCGCTGACCATGGACATGTGGGAGACCATCAACCTCGGCTGGCTGGAGATGCGCCGCTTCTCCGCCGCCAAGATGAACCGGCAGGAGCTCTCCGACTTCCTCACCTGGGTTAAGGAGACCTCGCTGCGCTTCGACGGTTCGGCCTACCGGACGATGCTGCGAAACGACGCCTATTATTTCCTGCGCCTCGGCACCTACATCGAGCGGGCCGACTTCACAGCCCGCATCCTCAACGTCAAGGCCAACGTGCTCGACCCGGACCGCCCCACCGTCGGCGGCGGCTTCGACTACTACCAGTGGTCCTGGATCCTACGGTCCGTGTCCGCTCTGACCAGCTACCACTGGGTCTATCGGGAGAACCTGAAGCCGCACCTGGTCGCCGACCTGCTGATCCTCAAAGAGGAGATGCCGCGTTCTCTGGTCTCCTGCTACGACAACATCACCCGCTTCCTCGACAGCCTCGCCCGCGACTACGGCCGCCAGGGCCCCAGCCAGCGTCGGGCACGCTCCACGCTCGGCCGACTGCAGGGCTGCGACCTCGACGAGCTCTTCAAGGCCGGCCTCACCGATTTCCTCGCCGATTTCGTCTGGGACAACGGCCGCCTCGGCGCCGCGATCGCCGAACAGTATCTTGAGTAGCCGCGATGCGTCTGAAGATCGTCCACGAGATCGCATCCCAGTTCGACCCGCCGATCACCAGCGCGATTCGCAAGGTTCGCCTGACCCCGCGCACCTACGACGGCCAGTACGTCGGCGAATGGCGCATCGACGTCGACCAGGACTGCCGCCTCGACCGCGTCCTCGACGCCTACGGCAACATCATCCACAACTTCTCCCTTGCCGGCCCGGTCCGTGCCTTCACCGTCACCGCCATGGGCGAGGTGGAGGTCGACGACACTGCCGGCGTGCTGCAGACGGCCGCGCGCCTGCCGCCCGGGCTCTTCATGCGCGAGACGCCGCTGACCCACGCGGACCAGGACCTGCGCGACTTCGGGTGGACCGTGGCCGAGGCCGCGGGCGAAAATCCGCTCGACCGCTGCCACGCGCTGATGCACGCCCTGGCCGACAGGATGCAGCCGGAAGGCGATCCGGCCGACGACATCTGCGGAACGGTGACCACCGCCGCGCCCGCGGTCTTCGCGTCCGGCAAGGCCGGCCCGATCGGAATGGCGCACGTCTTCATCGCGGCGGCGCGCCATATCGGGGTACCGGCTCGCTTCGTCACGGGCTACGTCTGGCGCGACGACGAGCGCGACAGCGGCAGCGCGGCCCACGCCTGGGCCGAAGCTCATGTCGACGGTCTCGGCTGGGTGGGCTTCGACGTGACGGGACGGACCTGCCCGACGGACGCCTACGTCCGGGTGTCGGCGAGCCTGGACCAGAACGGCGCCGCCTTTATGCGCGGCGCCAACACGGGGGTTACGGCCGCCAGCACGGAGAGCCGGGCGACCATCGCCGTTTCGCGGGGATGATACGGTCCGGCCGTGCGGCTGGGGCTGGGATCGTGTGGCCGGCCTCGGCGGACGCGGCACGCTTCCGTCCGGCTCTTCGCGTCGAATTGTCGACTGACGACGGCCCCGGCATGCTCTAAAAGCCGCGGCTAGGGATTGACGGCGCTTTCGAGCTGCCGGGGGGAATGGCTGGAGCTACCGATGACCTACTGCGTGGGGATCCTCGTCGCCGACGGGCTGACCTTGATCGCGGATACCCGCACCAACGCGGGCCTCGACAACATCGCCCAATACCGCAAGCTCCACATCTTCGAGCGCCCTGGCGACCGCATCGTCTCGATCGCCACCGCCGGAAACCTGGCGGTGACGCAGGCGGTGATCTCGCTGCTCAACGAGGGGATCCGCGACCCGGACACCGGCGACCACGAGACGCTGTGGACGCAGCCCTCCATGTTCCGCGTGGCGCAGTTCGTCGGCAAGGCGATCCGCGAGGTCTATCGCGTCGACGGCGCGGCGCTGGAGCAGTCCGCAGCCGGCTTCGACGTGACGATGCTGGTCGGCGGGCAGATCTCCAAGGGCCGTTTGCGCCTGTTCATGATCTATCGCCAGGGCAACTTCATCGAGGCGACCGAAGACACGCCCTTCCTCCAGATCGGCGAGCACAAGTACGGCAAGCCGATCCTCGACCGCGCCATCAAGTTCACCACCGGCATCGACGAGGCGTTGAAACTGGGCCTGATCTCGATGGATTCCACCATGCGCTCGAACCTCGGTGTGGGCATGCCGATCGACCTGGTCACCATCCGCCGGGACGCGATCCGCCACGACGTGCTCCACCGCATCGAGGCGGGCGAGCCCTATTTCCACGACCTGCGCGAACGCTGGGGGGCCGCCTTGCGCGCCGCCCACCAGGCGATTCCCAAGCCGCCCTATTCCGGCTGACGGTCAGTCCGCGCCGGCAAGATCCGTGAGGATCGGGCAGTCCGGTCGATCGTCGCCATGGCAGGCATGGACGAGACGGTTGAGCGTCGCCTTCATCGCCTGGAGTTCGCGGATCTTCACCTCGACGTCGCGGATCCGCGCCTCCGCAAGCGCTCGCACGTCCGCGCTCGCCCGCGACCGATCTTCGTAGAGCGACAGCAGGTGGCGGCAGTCCTCGATGGAGAAGCCGAGCGAACGCGCCCGCTGCAGGAAGCGCAGCTTGTGGAGCTCCGTGTCCCGGTACTCACGATAACCGTTGCCGGTCCGCGGCGGCTTCAGAAGGCCGATGTCCTCGTAGTAGCGGATCGTCTTGGCCGGTAGGCCCGACAATTCCGCCGCCTCGCCGATGTTCATGGCTGACCTCGCAGAAAGAATCGCTTCGCTCTCATGTAGGTGCGAAGCGACGCCGTTGCGAAGGGTTTCAGTGCAGCAGGAACTGGGCGTCCACCTTCCTCACCTCGGCCGGGCCGATGAGCTTGCGATGGGCAACGTCGACCGAGTGGAGCGCCCCATCGAGTTTGGTTCGCCAAAACTGCAGAAATCGCGACAGCTCTGGAAACTCGGGCGCCAGATCGTAGTCCTGCCAGACGTAGCTTTGCAGGATCTTGGGGTGGTCCGGCAGTCGGTAGAGAATATGGGCCGTGGTAAGTCCGTAGCCCGCCAACTGTAGCTTGAACTCGGGTGTGACCATTCCATACCTCGCAGTGACACGGATGGCTGATCCGGCGTCGAACCCTTGCGGCGCCGACAGCCAATGGTGCCATCACGAGACTGCGGGGAAAAGTGTTTTTACAAGCTTAATCAATAAGTTAGCAGCAGAGTGGCGAGAGTGCTGCCAAAACAGGCCTGCCGCGAACTTGGGCGCGCGGGACCGATAGTCCCGCCCGGCCGATCTGTCAAGCGGATGCGCCACGGCCCGACGGTGATGGCCCTACGGGGAGGTCACCACCTTCAGCGCGTCGAGATAGGCGATCACGTTGGCGATCTGGGGCGGGTCCAGCGTGACCTGTGGCATCTCCGGATGGCCTGTGACGATCCCCTCCGCCAGGCTCTCCTCCAGGTCCTCCGGCTGGTAGCGGGTGACCACCTCGCGGAACGCCGGCGCCTTCGGATCCGTGCTGGCGTCGGTGGCCCCAACGGCATGGCAACCGGAGCAGGTCGTCTGCAGATAGATCTTTCCCTGGAGGGCCGACGGCCCCTCCGTGGGCGCGGCGCTGCCGGCGGCCGTCGGGGCGTCGGCCGGCGTCTCCGGCGGCGGGCTGGTCGGCCCGGCGACGGTGGCATCGGGAGCCCCGGTCGGCGCGGACTGCGCCGCCGCCGGAACGGTGCCGAGCAGCGATACGGCGAGAATGACGAGAGCGTGTCGCATGGTCATGGTCGAATCTCCAGGCGGCCAGCATGGAGATCCCGCCTCCGCCGCGCCAGGGGGGCAACGCCGGACAACGGCTTCCGTTCGACGATCAGCCCTTGGTGCGGAGCGTGGACCGGCCGCCGTCAACGCCGATCACTTGCCCGGTGATCCAGGACGCTCCCTCGCCGAGGAGAAAGACGGCGAGGCCCGCAATGTCGACAGGCGTGCCGATCCGCGGCAGGGCATGCAGGCCGGCAATCGCCTTCACCATCGCCTCGTTGGAAGTCATGCCGGCGGCAAGTGGCGTATCGGTGAGGCTCGGCGCGACGGCATTGACCCGAACCTTGGGCGCCAGTTCGGCGCCGAGCGACAGCACGAGCCCCTCCACAGCGCCCTTGGCCATCGCGATCGAGGCGTGATTGGCGAATCCCTGCCGGGCGGCGACGCTGGAGAAAAGCACCACGGAAGCCCCGCTGGCGGCGCGCTGCATCGCCGGCAGGTGCGCCCGCACGGCACGTGCCGCCCCGAGCGCGTTGAGCGTGAAATCGCTGAGATAGTCCGCGTCGGTGAGACGGGCGAGCGGCTTCAGCGTGATCGTCCCCACCGCGTAGACCAGCCCGGCGACCGGGCTGTCTCCGACATCCTGCACGACGCGATCGAAGGTTGCGGGATCGGTGACGTCGCCCTCGGTGACGCCGCAGCCGATCTCCGCGCCGAGCGCGGCGAGCCGGCCTCCGTCGCGGGCGACCAGATGCACCGCCCGTCCGGCCCGGGCCAAGGCCCGCGCGATCTCTGATCCGATGCCGCCCGTTCCGCCGTAGATGATCGTCCGGTCCGTCATATGCGTATCCCTGCAAACTGCTGATAGAGGGTCTACGCTGAGCCGGTCGCCCTGGTTCAGGACGCATCATGCCGAAGATGATCAAGAAGGCCGACCTGCCGACCAAGACCTGCGCCGCATGCGGTCGCCCGTTCGCCTGGCGCAAGAAATGGGAACGCGTCTGGACAGAGGTGAGGTTCTGCTCAAACCGCTGCCGTCGGTCCGGAAAAAGCGAGCGGGTTCAATAGGCTGCGCCTTGAATCGGATTCGATCTCTGAACCCGCCTCAGGCGATCTGGCGCAGCCACTTGCGCGGATCGAACCGCTTCGCGTCGTCACCGGCCAAGGCGCCGCACAAATCCTTCACGGCGTCGAGATTGTGGATCGGCCGGAACTCGTCCACATGCGGCAGCATCGCCTTGACGCCGGCCGCGCGTGCTTCGAAGCCTTCGAAGCGCAGCAGCGGATTGAGCCAGACCAGCCGGCGACAGGACCGGTGCAGCCGATCGGTTTCCTGGGCCAGTCCGGCGACATCGTCGCGTTCCAATCCGTCGGTGATGAGAAGCACGATGGGTCCGCCCGACATCACCCGGCGCGACCATTCCTTGTTGAAGAGATGCAGCGCCTCTCCGATGCGGGTGCCGCCCGACCAGTCGACCACGTGGTTGGTGCAGGCGATCAGCGCCTCGTCCGGGTCCTTCATGCGCATCTGCCGGGTCACGTTGGTCAGCCGCGTCCCGAACAGGAAGGTGGTGACCCGGCGCGTCGACGACAGCGCATGGAGAAAGTGCAGGAACAGCCGCGAGTACTGCGTCATCGACCCCGAGATGTCGAGCAGCGCCACGATCGGCGGATGAACCTGCTTCGGCTCGCGGAAGGCGAGCGGGATGATCGCGCCCCCGGCCCTCAGCGAGGCCTGCATCGTGCGCCTGAGGTCGATCTCGCGCGCCCGCGGCGCCGCCATCCGCCGCCGGACGGGCACCTTGTCCACCGGCATCACCAGCCCGCGCACCGCCTGGAGGGCCAGCGCGATCTCGTCCGCGGACATTTGGGCGAAATCCTTCTTCTGCAGGATCTCCCGGTCCGACACGGTGAAGCGGGCGTCGATCTCCACCTCCGGCCGCTCCACCTGCCGGTCGGCCGCGGCGTCGCCGAACAGCGCATGCGCCAGCCGCGCCGCTCCGGCCTTCGGCTTGTCCAGGGGCGCGCGCGGTGGCGCCACGGGCGAGAACACCTGCAGCATCTTCTCCACGAGCCCGCGGGACCGCCAGAACGTCCGGAACGCCTCGTCGAACAGGATGTGGTGCTCGCGCCGGGTCACGAAGATCGCATGCAGCGTCCAGTAGACGTCCTCCCGCGATCCGACACCGGCGATCGTCATCGCCTCCACCGCCTCGACCACCGACGCCGGCCCCACCGGCATTCCGGCGCGCCGCAGCAGCCGCGCGAAGTGCACGACGTTTTCGGGAAGACGGCTGGAGGGGGGAATGACGACAGCTTCGTTGTTCATCCAGCATTCTCGCTAATGTACGGCTGGCGCTCTTCATCGAAACGCATGCGATCGAGACGGCGAGCGCTGTGAACGAAGCGGAGCACGAGGAGGTATTCAGGGAAATAGCGGACTATCAAGGGATAGTCGTCAACCGGTACCGATCTGAAGTCCGGCCCGAACTCCGGCCTAAGCCTTCCCTGGACGGTCGAACTCCGTGCCAGCTTGCCGATCCTGCTTCTCACCTTGCGTAGGAAGGCATCAGAGACGCGCGGCTCACCAGACGTGCGATCGAGATGACGTCGAAGCTCGATAATGTCGTCTCGTGCCCTTGCGTGATAGATGAGCGTCCTCACCCAGCATCGCTCCCGACATCGTCGAGTTCTGTCACGAGCTGGCCGAAGACTTCGTCGTCGGAATAGTAAGGACCGTCCGCGTCCCGAACGGTCTCCTGGATTGCATCGCGCAAGGCAGCGGCGAACGCGGGATCGAGCGGCAGATCGTGTCCGCGACTATGATCCTGCCAGGCCTGTGCGATGCAGATTTCGATCTGCTCGGCGTTCGTACCGCGCAGATCGGAGATAATCCGTAGAAGCTGAGGCGTGACTTCCAGAGGCATGGCGTTCTCCAGAACTTCAATGATACCACACCGCCGGAGGTTGCAAAGCTTCACCCCGCCAGCGCCCTGCCCTTCGCCTCCTCCACAACGCGGCCGAGGTCGGATGTCTTCACTCGGGCGATGTCGTCCTGGTACTTCAGGAGCACGCCGAGGGTGTCGGACACCGTCTCCGGATCGAGCGCGAGCTTGTCGAGTTCGGCGAGCGCCGTCGCCCAGTCCAGCGTCTCGGCGACGCCCGGCACCTTGAAGAGGTCCATCTCGCGCAGCTTCTGGACAAAGGCGACCACTTGCCGCGCGAGCAGGTCGGGCGCCTTCGGCACCTTGGTCCGCACGATCGCCATCTCTCGCTCCACGTCGGGGTAGTCGACCCAATGGTAGAGGCAGCGACGTTTCAGGGCGTCGTGGATCTCGCGCGTCCGATTGGTGGTGATGATCACGATCGGCGGCGTTGGCGCCCTCACGGTGCCGAACTCGGGAATCGTCACCTGCGCATCGGCGAGCACTTCGAGAAGAAACGCTTCGAACGCCTCGTCGGCCCGATCGAGTTCGTCGATCAGGAGCACCGGCGCGCGCCCGTCCACCGTCGGCTCCAGCGCCTTCAGGATCGGCCGCTTGATCAGGAACTTCTCGGAGAACACGTCCGAGGCGATCTCGCCGCGATCCTCCACGCCGGAGGCTTCCGCGATCCGGATCTCCACCATCTGCGCGGCGTAGTTCCACTCGTAGACCGCGCTTGAGAGATCCAGGCCTTCGTAGCACTGCAGGCGGATCAGCGGCCGATCCAGCGTGGCGGCCAGTACCTTGGCGATCTCGGTCTTCCCGACGCCCGCCTCACCCTCCAGGAACAGCGGCCGCTGCATCTTCAGGCTGAGGAACAGGACGGTCGCGAGCGCCCGGTCGGCGACGTAGCCGCCACGGGTGAGAAGCGCGAGCGTGTCGTCGATGGAAGCGGGACTATCGATGGACATGAATTCCTCGGGCGCAGTTCGGCTGCGGGGTTGGCCGTTCGTTGCCGCCGTTATAGCACCGCCGCGCCGGATTCCGAGGGTGGCCGATAGTACGGGAGAGCGCTCAGGGAACCGGCTCGAAGCCGCCATCCTGCCATGCCTGGAGCGTGAAGTTCAGCCCCTCCAGGTCGCCCTTGTCGTCGAAGGAGACAGGCCCGATCACCGTGGGGAAGGCGCCCTCCGCGATCGCTGCGGCAACGGTTTCGAAGCCGCCGCCCCCTGCCGCCGCGGCCGCCCACACCTCCACCGCGGCATAGGCCGGCAGCGTGAAGCCGGCCGCCTCCGAGCCGGCGGCCCGGAACGCGGCGACCGCGTCCGCCGCGGCCGGCTCGCGGCGGTAGTCGGTCGGCAGCGCGAAGATCACGCCCGTTGCCGCAGGACCGGCGATATCGCGGAACTCCTCCAGCCCCAGCGCATCCCCGCCGATCAGCCGCGTCGAGAGCCCCCGGTTGGCCATCTCCGTCGCCACCACGGCGCCGTCCGCAGCCCCTGCCCCCACCACGAGCACATCGAGCGCGGCGTCCTGCACCTTGCCGGTCAGGTTCACCTGGCTCTTCTCGCCGGGGGTGAAGGTCTCGTTGAGGATCGTCGTCCCGCCGCCGGCCTCGAAGGCCTCCCGGGCGCCGTCGGTGATCTGGCGCCCGTAGACGCTGCCGTCGCTGGCAAAGCCCACCCGGCCGCCGGCGAAGGCCTTGAGAAGATGCGCGGCGATCGCCTTTGGCTGCTCGTCGGCACGGGCCGCGAGCCGGAAGACGCCCGGCCCGATCCGCTCGTCCGTGAAGCGCGGGTTGGTCGTCGCCGGACTGATGAAGACGATGCCGGCCTGTGAATAGACCTTTCCGGCCGGGATCGCCGCCGCGGCGCAGGCGTGCCCGACCACCAGCACCGCCCCCTTGCCGACGAGCTGGTTCGCCACGGCTTCCCCGGTCTTCGCCTCGCACTTGTCGTCGACCACTTCGACCACGACGCTCTGCCCGCCCACGCCGCCGGCCGCGTTCAGCACATCGACCGCCTGCGTCACGCCGGCGAGGATCTCGGACCCGACCGGCGCGAAGATGCCGCTCATCGGACCCGCAACGCCGATCACCACGTCTGCCGAGGCAGGCGAAGTCAGCGCGGTCAGGATCGGGATGAGGATGAAGGATCGCATGGCAATTTCGCGGAAGAAACCGGTTTCACTGTTTCATGGATGGCGGCGGAATCAAATCGGAGTCGCGGCGGGACTGGAGCCATGGTTAGCGGTCGCCCGCTCCGTCGCGCGGAAAGGCCCGCCCCGGTCTCCCGGGACGGGCCTGATCGGTAAGTCAGCCCTCAAAGGGCCGACCGGATCACTGCATCTGGATGTAGGTGATCTTGCCCGCGTCGTTCTTCTTCCAGACGTACATGGTGTAGTCCGGACGGGTGATGTCACCCTTCTCGTCGTAGCCGAGCGGGCCGACGGCCGTCTCGGTCACCGCGCCGCCCTTCAGCGCCTCGGCCACCTTCTGCGGATCGTTCTCGCCGGCGGCCTTGATGCCGGCAGCGATGATCTGAACCGCAGCGTAGGAGTAGAGGGTGTAGGCCTCCGGCTCGAAGCCGGCGGTGCGGAACTTCTCCACGATGTCCTTGGAGTTCGGGTTCGCACGCGGGTCGGGCGGGAAGGTCATCAGGGTGCCTTCGACGGCCGGGCCACCGATCGAGGCGAACTCGTCGGAGGTGATGCCGTCGCCGGACATCAGGACGGCCTTGAGGCCCTGGTCGGCCGCCTGGCGGACGATGAGGCCGGCTTCGGTGTGCAGGCCGCCGTAGTAGATGACGCCGACGTTCGCAGCCTTCAGCTTGGAGATGAGGGCGGAGAAGTCCTTGTCACCGACGTTGATGCCTTCGTAGACGGCTTCGGTGATGCCGAGGCCGTTGGCGGCCTTCTTGGTCTCGTCGGCAAGGCCCTGGCCGTAGGGGGTCTTGTCGTGGACGATCGCGACCGGAACGTCCTTGAAGTTGTCGGCGATGTACTTGCCGGCGACCGCGCCCTGCTGGTCGTCGCGACCGCAGGTGCGGAAGGTGTTCCACAGGCCGCGCTCGGTGAAGTTCGGGTTGGTCGAGGCCGGGGTGATCTGGAAGATGCCGTTCTCGGCATAGACTTCCGAGGCCGGGATCGAGACGCCCGAGTTGAAGTGGCCGACCACGTACTGCACGCCGTCACCAACGAACTTGTTGGCGACCGACACGCCCTGCTTGGGATCGGAGACGTCGTCGCCGAGCGAGATCACCAGCTGCTCGCCGTTGATGCCGCCGGCGGCATTGATGTCCGCAACCGCCTGCTCGGCGCCCTTCTGGAGCTGTGCACCGAACGCTGCGTTCGGACCGGTCAGCGGACCCGCGACGCCGATCTTGATATCGGCGAATGCGGAACCGGCGAACAGAACACTCGCCGCGAAGACCGCCCCTGTCAGAAGATGCTTCTTCATTCTTGTGCTCCCATCTGTGTCCGTGACTTGACTGCTGGGTAGCGCCATCCGGACCAAGCCACAGGCCGGAAGGCGTTTTACTAGGTCGCTTCCCGAACCAACGCTCGGGATAAGCTCCCCTTTAGCATCATGTCCCGCTGCCCCATGGATCCACCGAAGGGCTTGCCGGCAGGCACGCGGAAATGATGGTAACGGCAACCGCGCTGAGCGGTACGACGGTCGTGGGTGCCGGGCGGTTTCCGGCTCATCCGGCGGAAAGCCCGCAACCGACCGCCGATCATGAGACCTCTCCCTTGTGGTCCCCGAGGTTGGCCGGAACCTCGGGTCGCGAACTCCTGATGACGCGCCGCGTGGAGAATTTCGCCCATCTTTTCAGCGTTGTCACCCGGATTCAGACAAATCTGAAACAGCTTTCAGTTAACCTTTCGAACGCCACGATATAGGCCCCGACTGCTCGTAGAGCCAGAAGTACTGGCGCACCATCTGCCGCGTCCGGGTGTAGCGGAAACCGACGAAGGCGATGATCTCCAGGATCACCGTATCGACGATGTAGTAGTGCAGCGAAAGCAGCGTCCCGCCGAACACCGCGAAGTGGATGAACCGCACCGCCATCCCCAGGAACAGGATGTAGATGAACAGGATGAGCCCGCCCCGCCAGGTCTTGGCGCAGGCCCGTCCGGTCATCCACGCCGCCCATCCGCCGATCAGAACGGTGATCAGCGCGAAGAGGACGATGCTGTGTTCTTCGTAGAGAATGCCCTGCATCCCGCCCTCCTCAGTGCCGGCCACCCTCGAGGTACGCGGCGCGCACCTCGGGGTTCTCCAGCAGTTCGCGGCCCGACCCGGTCATCGTGATCACGCCGTTGACCATCACATAGGCCCGATGCGCGAGCTTCAGCGCGTGGTAGGCGTTCTGTTCCACCAGGAACACGGTGAGCCCCTGCGTGCGGTTCAGCTCGCGGATCGCGTCGAAGATCTGCTTCACGATCAGCGGGGCCAGGCCCAGCGACGGCTCGTCCAGCATCAGCAGCTTGGGACGGGCCATCAGCGCGCGGGCGATGGCGAGCATCTGCTGCTCGCCGCCGGACAGCGTGCCGCCGCGCTGGTTCAGGCGCTCCTTCAGGCGCGGGAAGAGAACGAACATCTTCTCCGCGTCCTCATCGAAGTATTTGAGGCCGTCCAGCGACGCCCCCATCTGCAGGTTTTCCAGCACGGTCATGCGCGGGAAGATCCGTCGCCCTTCCGGGCTCTGCGCGATCCGCAGCCGGGCGATCTCGTGCGGCGGCATCCGCGTGATGTCCTGGCCCTGGTAGGTGATCCGGCCTTCCCGCGCCTGCGGGCTGCCGAACACCGTCATCATCAGGGTGGACTTGCCGGCACCATTGGCGCCGATCAGCGTGACGATCTCGCCCGGATGGACATCCACGTCCACGCCCTTCAGCGCAATGATGTTGCCGTAGTAGGTCTTCACGCCGCGGATGGCGAGCAGCGGCGAACCGTTGGTGGCGGTCATCAGTTCGCCTCCCCGGTCAGGACGTCGAGTTGATGCTCCACCGTCTCCACTTCCTCGTCGTCGACGCCCAGATAGGCCGCGATGACCTTCGGGTCGCTCTTCACTTCGGCCGGCGTGCCGTCGGAGATCTTGGTGCCGTATTCCAGCACGACCACGTGGTCGGAGATCTCCATCACCACCGACATGTCATGCTCGATGAGCAGCAGCGAAGTCCCCTCCGTCTCGCGGATGCCGAGCAGGAGCTGGTTGAGTTCGGCGGACTCGCGGGGATTGAGGCCCGCTGCCGGTTCGTCGAGGCACAGCAGTTCCGGTTCGGTGCACATCGCCCGGGCGATCTCCAGACGGCGCTGCGCGCCATAGGGAAGATCGCCGGCCGGATCGTCGGCCCGCTCCATCAGGCGCGTCTTGTCGAGCCAGTACTTGGCCCGTTCGATCGCCTCCTTCTCCTTGGCCCGATAGCCGCCGATGCCGAGCACGCCGAGGAAGGTCATGCCCGACGCGATCATCAGCGGGTTGTGCTGCGCCACGAGGAGGTTCTCCAGCACGGTCATGCCGGAGAACAGGCGGATGTTCTGGAAGGTGCGCGCCACCCTCGCCTTCTGGGCGATCTTGAAGTCCGGCATCCGTTCCAGGAGCCACTCGCCGCCCGCCCGGTGCTTCAGCTGGAGCATGCCGGTGGTCGGCTTGTAGAAGCCGGTGATGCAGTTGAACACGGTGGTCTTGCCGGCGCCGTTCGGCCCGATCAGCGCCGTGACGTCGCCGCGACCGGCGCGGAAGGTGAGGTCGTTCACCGCCACCAGGCCGCCGAAGCGCATGGTGAGATGC
This sequence comes from Chthonobacter albigriseus, assembly GCF_013839445.1. Classification (GTDB taxonomy): domain Bacteria; phylum Pseudomonadota; class Alphaproteobacteria; order Rhizobiales; family Pleomorphomonadaceae; genus Chthonobacter; species Chthonobacter albigriseus. Next base: position 46,583 of record NZ_JACDIT010000003.1, read on the forward strand.
TGGACCTCGAGGATGGGATCATTCTCCCAGCGGTTCTGCGTGCTCATCAGCCGTGGCCTTCCTTGACGAGGTCGCCGGAGATCGCCTTGCGCTCGAAGAGCACGGCGGTCGGCTGGCGCGCGGAGACGAAGCCACGCGGCCGGACGATCATCGTGGCCACCATGGCCAGGCCGAAGATCAGCATGCGGAACTGGTCAGGATTGAAGTCGTTGCCGAACACCACCTTCAGGAAGGATAGTTCGCGCAGGAGCTCCGTGCCGCCGATCATCACCACCGCGGCGATCGCGACACCCACCATGGAGCCCATGCCGCCGAGCACCACGATGGCGACGATGACGGCCGATTCCATGAACACGAAGGATTCAGGCGAGACGAACCCCTGCCGTGCCGCGAAGAAGGAGCCCGCGAAGCCGGCGAACATGGCGCCGATGGCAAACGCTGTCAGCTTGGTGTTGGTGGTGTTGATGCCGAGCGACCGGCACGCCACCTCGTCCTCGCGGAGCGCCTCCCAGGCCCGGCCGATCGGCAGGCGCCGCAGCCGGAGCGTGACGTAGGCGGTGAGCAGCGCCAGCGCCAGGATCAGGTAGTAGAGGAAGATCTTGTAGTAGGCCGACGACATCGGCAGGTCGAACATCTTCGCGAAGCCTTCGGGCGAGGCGTCGAACTTGATGCCGAACAGCGTCACCTTGGGAATCGACGAGATACCCGCCGAGCCGCCGGAGAAGTCCTTCCAGTTGATCAGGACCAGACGGATGATTTCACCGAACGCCAGCGTCACAATGGCCAGATAGTCGCCCCTGAGCCGCAGCACCGGGAAGCCGAGGATCATGCCCCAGAACGCGGCGAGGATGCCGGAGAGCGGCAGCAGGATCCAAAAGCTGAGGTCGAAGTTGATCGCCAGCAGCGCGTAGGAATAGGCCCCGACCGCGTAGAAGGCGACGTAGCCGAGGTCGAGCAGGCCGGCGAGGCCGATCACGATGTTGAGGCCCCACCCCAGCATCACGTAGATCAGGATCTGGATGCCGAAGTTGTCTACCCACTTGATCGAGCCCTGTACCCCGAAGATGAGCACCATCAGGAAGGGATAGACCAGCAGGAAGAGCAGCGCCCCGCGGGAAACGTTGCGGGTCCGCGCGCTGGCGGCGGCCACTTCCTCCGGGGTCAGTATGGCCTTGCTCTTCTTGCCGCGGGACGCGATCGCCGGGAAGACGAAGGCCGACAGCAGGAAGCGTCCGGCCACCACGATGGCGGTGATCAGGAGGGCCTTGCCGAGCTCGTTCAGGACGACGAGCTCGTTGTTCATGTTCTGCGCCGTGCGCAGCCCGACGAGCGGGCCGAACAGCGCGAAGGCGATGATGCCGGAAAGGAGAGCGTCCTTCGCAGCCTTGCCGAAGTCGGGGCCTGCGGCCGCCGCTTTGCTGGATTCTGCCATGGGATCAGACCTTCTCGACTTCGGGACGACCCAGGATGCCTTGCGGCATGAAGATCAGAACGACCACGAGGATCGAGAACGCGGCGACGTTCTTGTAGTCGGCCGACACGTACTGGCCCCACAGCGTCTCGATCAGGCCGATCAGCAATCCGCCGAGAACCGCTCCGGGCAGCGAGCCGATGCCCCCGAGCACGGCCGCGGTGAACGCCATGATGCCCGGCGCGAAGCCGTCGGCGAAATGCACCACGCCGTAGTACATCAGGAACAGCGTTCCGGCGACCGCGGCGAGCGCTGCGCCCATGACGAAGGTCAGCGAGATCGTCCGGTCGACGTTGATGCCGAGCAGGCCGGCCATCTTGCGGTCCTGCTCGCAGGCGCGTTGGGCGCGACCGAGCGGCGTCTTCTGGACGAGGTACCAGAAGGCAGCCAGGAGGATGATCGTCACCGCGATGATGATGATCTGCTTCAGGGACAGCGTCACCGCATAGCCGTTGGCGTCCCAGAGCGTGTAGACGTCGCGCACCATCGGCGGTGTCGGCTTGTTGCGCGGGCCCTGCGCCACCTGGATGAAGTTGGACAGGACGATCGACATGCCGATCGCCGAGATCAGCGGCGCCAGGCGGAAGGACCCCCGCAGCGGCCTGTAGGCGATCCGCTCGATCGCCCAGGACAGCAGGCCTGTCAGGATCATCGAGATGACCATCACGATGATCAGCGCCACGATCACAGACGAAACGCCCAGCCATTGCGTCAGGACCAAGAAGAAGATCAACGCAAAGAAGGCGGATACCATAAATACATCGCCATGGGAGAAGTTAACCATGCCGATGATGCCAAATACCATCGTATAGCCGATGGCGATCAACCCGTAGATCGACCCGAGGGTGATCCCGTTGATCAGCTGCTGGACGAAGATCTCCATACCGACTGACCCCCTGCGACCGCAGTGCGTGCATTTAGTTTTTTGCATCGCAATAATTAAGCGCGGTTAGGATTCCAATATCAGGCCATTTTGCGGAGCACAACTCACTCCGCAGGTATCGCAGGGGTATCCAGTGAAAACGGGGAAAAGCTCGGCAAATCAGCTTATGTCCGGAAGATTCGCTGACGTCTAAACAAGGAGCGGAGAAAGATACGGTTGAATGCCCGGTTAAGCCCGTCGCCTATTCGGAAAAACGCGGATATAGGCTGTTTTCCGCGCTTTGCCAAAGCACGGAAGGGCCGCTACATCCCTCCTTGCCGGTGAGCGATCGGCCGGGTCGAAGGATTGAAGATGTCTGAGGAATTGGGGGCGGTCACCATCGGCGGCGGCGATCAGGAACTTTCCGGCGCGATGCCGGCCGTTGCGGGCCAGCTCTTTCGCGACTGCATCGCCCGGGTCCCGTCGGCGGTCCATGTGATTACCACGGACGGTGAGGCCGGCCGCTGCGGCTTCACCGCCACCGCCTTCGCGTCCGTCTCCGACGATCCGCCGACCGTGCTCGTCTGCCTCAACCGCAAGAGCAGCCAGAACCCGATCTTCAAGGCCAACGGTCGCTTTGCCGTGAATCTGATGGCTGCCGGAACCCAGGCGATCGCCGACGTCTTCGCCGGCCGAGCCGGACTCTCCATGGCAGAGCGCTTCACCGCAGGCCACTGGGACACGCTGGTCACCGGCGCACCCGTGCTGGCAGGCGCCATCGGCACCATGGACTGCCTGCTCGTCGAGGTCGCCGAGGTCGGCACGCATACGGTGATGTTCGGACGGGTGGTCGGCATCCGCACCGACGACCCGACCGGCGCGGTGTTGACCTATCACGACCGCCGCTACGGCCAGTCCTGAGCCGGGCTTCCCCGATCAGACCGGGTTCGGCCGCCACTGCCGGCGTCCGCCGCGACACCGGCGCCCGCGCTCCGCTATAGTTGGCGCCGACTCAACCGCGCAGACCCGGTGCCCATGCGAAGCGGACCGCTCAACCTCATCACCGACGTTCCCGGCATCCGCGTCGGCAACGCCACGGACGAACTCGCCAAGACCGGCGTTTCGGTGGTGCTGGCCGACGAGCCGGCCGTCGCGTCCTGCATGGTGATGGGCGGCGCGCCGGGCACGCGCGAGACCGACCTGCTTGCCCCCGAGCAGACGGTGGAGCGCGTCGACGCGGTCGTCCTGTCCGGCGGATCGGCTTACGGCCTTGAAGCCGGCTCCGGCGTGATGAACGCCCTCGCGGAAGCGGGCCGCGGCTTTTCCGTCGGCGTCGCGCGCGTACCGATCGTGCCGACCGCCATCCTGTTCGACCTCCTCAACGGCGGCGACAAGCCCTGGGTCGCCGCCCAGCCCGGCCGCCCCGTGGATCCGCCCTACAAGGGCCTCGGTCGCCGCGCGCTCCTCGCCGTCGAACGCGATTTCAGCCTCGGCTCGGTCGGCGCCGGCACCGGCGCCAACACCGCCGGCCTGAAGGGGGGCCTCGGTTCGGCCTCCACGCTGCTCGACGACGGAACCACCGTCGGCGCGATCGCCGCGGTCAATGCCGTCGGCTCTGCCACACTCGGCGACACCGGCCATTTCTGGGCGGCGCCGTTCGAGATCGGCGACGAGTTCGGCGGCCTTGGTTGGCCGCCGATCTTCGTGCCCGAGGCCTGCGCGGTCCGCACCAAATTCTCCGGCGACCCGTTGGCCGCGACGACCATCTGCGCAGTGGCCACGGACGCCGCCCTGACCAAGGCACAAGCCCGCCGGCTGGCCGTAGCCGCCCACGACGGCATCGCCCGCGCGGTCTGGCCGGCCCACACGCCCTTCGATGGCGACATCGTCTTCGCGCTGTCGACAGGCCGCCGGCCGCTGGCCAACCCGGACCGCGACTTGCTGGTGCTCTGCGCTATCGCCGCCTCCACGCTGTCGCGCGCCATCGCCCGCGGCGTCCATGCCGCCCGACCCGCGTCGCGCGATCCCTACGTCACCTGGACGGAACGCTTCGGCAGCCTTTAGCCGGCCATATTCTTCGTTCAGTCCTCTCAGTCACTTGCCAGAACATGCTTTTTGCATTCTGCCGATTGGATTAAGCGGCCGGAAACGGCGCACATCTACATTGACGCGATGGTTGACCAGACTGCTTCCCAGCCCTACCGGCCAAGCCGGACCTATCGCCTGATCGCGACATCGCTGGTCCGGGCGCGCGGCGCCCTTGCGCATGCCGCCGCCTTCGGTCTCGTCCATGCGACCCTGGTCACGCTGATCACTATCCACGGGATCGGCGCGCGCGACATGGCGTTCGGGTCGCGCAGCATGGAACTGATCTCCACCTTCGCGCTCGGCTCCGCGCTCGGCGGCTTCGCAGCCTGGATCGTCGCGGCCGTCGTCGTCGCGGCGCGCCCCGTCACCGCCCGCTTCGCCGGCATGCTGCTCGCCCTGTCGGTCGGCACGGCCGGCGGCATCGCGACCATCTATTTCGTGGCCTTCACGAGCTACTTCCAGAACGTCCACGAGGGCATGTCGCTGCTCCAGTATGTCGTCGGCTTCGTGTTCGCCACCGCCAGCGTCGCCTACACCTTCGCCGCCTCTGGAGCCCCGCTGCTGATGCCGTGGGGCGTGGTCCCGCTGATCGGCGGCGCCGCCGCCTTCGCGCACCTCGCCGGCAGCCGCTCCGGTTGAGGCGCCCGCCCCTTCCTGCTACACCGCGCCCGACTTCTCCCCTCTGAAAGCCGAGGCGCCTGCCGATGATCCCGCGCTACTCCCGCCCCGAGATGACCGCCATCTGGAGCCAGGAGACCAAGTTCCGCATCTGGTTCGAGATCGAGGCGCACGCCACCGATGCACTCGCCGACCTCGGCGTCGTCCCGCGTGAAGCCGCCAGGACCATCTGGGAAAAGGGCGGCGCCGCGACCTTCGACGTGGACCGCATCGACGAGATCGAACGCGTCACCAAGCACGACGTGATCGCCTTCCTCACCCACCTCGCCGAGATCGTCGGCCCGGACGCCCGCTTCGTCCACCAGGGCATGACCTCCTCCGACGTGCTCGACACCTGCTTCAACGTCCAGCTCGTCCGCGCGACGGACCTGCTGCTGCGCGACGTCGACGCCCTGCTCGCCGCCATCGAACGCCGCGCCTTCGAGCACAAGGACACCGTCTGCATCGGCCGCAGCCACGGCATCCACGCCGAGCCGGTGACCTTCGGCCTGAAGATGGCCGAGGCCTATGCGGAGTTCTCCCGCTGCCGCGAGCGTCTCGTCCATGCCCGCAAGGAGATCGCCACCTGCGCCATTTCCGGCGCGGTCGGCACCTTCGCCAACATCGACCCGCGGGTGGAGGAGCACGTCGCCAAGGCCCTCGGCCTGGAGGTGGAGCCGGTGTCGACGCAGGTGATCCCGCGCGACCGCCACGCCATGTACTTCGCCGTGCTCGGCGTCGTCGCCTCGTCCGTCGAGCGGCTCGCCATCGAGATCCGCCATCTGCAGCGCACCGAGGTTCTGGAGGCCGAAGAGTATTTCTCGCCCGGCCAGAAGGGCTCCTCGGCGATGCCGCACAAGCGCAACCCTGTGCTGACGGAAAACCTCACCGGCCTTGCCCGCATGGTCCGCGCCTACGCCTTCCCGGCGATGGAGAACGTGGCGCTCTGGCACGAACGCGACATATCGCACTCCTCGGTGGAGCGCATGATCGGCCCTGATGCCACCGTGACGCTGGACTTCGCGCTCGCCCGGCTCACCGGCGTCGTCGACAAGCTGCTGGTCTACCCCGACCGGATGGTCGCCAACATGGACCGCCTGGGCGGCCTCGTTCACTCCCAGCGCATCCTGCTCGCGCTCACCCAGAAGGGCGTCTCCCGCGAGGACGCCTATCGCCTGGTCCAGCGCAACGCGATGAAGGTCTGGGACAGCTACCAGCAGGCCGGCAGCGCGGGCGTCGATTTCCTCGACGAGCTTTTGAAGGACGGCGAGGTCCGGGCGGCGCTGTCCGAGGCCGAGATCCGCGACAAGTTCGACCTCGGCTACCACACCAAGCACGTCGATACGATCTTCAGCCGCGTGTTCGGCCGCGCCTGACGGCCGGCTGCTCACGCGCCAGGATCACGCCGACCATGCCGAGCGCCGCCATGGAGACCACGGCGGTGGGTGCGGCGGCCCAGCTCCACCGCTCGGCCACGCTGGCCAGGATGGGCGCGCCGGTCAGGGCGCCCATGTTGCCGAACTGGACGATCAGTCCGGAATAGAGCGCCATCTCCGAGGCGTTGTCGGAGCGCTTGGACAGGCTGGCGAAGATCACCGAGGCCACCACGCCGCCGGCCGTGAACAGCGCCATCCCGATACCGATCAACGCGGCCATGTCGCCCCCGACCAGGAACAGTCCGGCCGACGTCAGCCCCATCGCGGCGAAAGCGACAAACGCCGACGGCAGATCCGGCGCCCTCAGTTTCTGCAGCACCGCCGCCACCACGGTTCCGGCGATCGCGAACGGCGTGATCGCCGACAGGACGGTTCCAGCTTCGCCGGCCGTCAACCCCGCGCCGGTGATCAGATAGGTCGGCAGCAGCGCGATCACGCCCACCTGCAGGGCGGCGAAGCTGAGGAAGGCGATGGCCAGTCCCATCAGCGGTCGCGACCGGTAGAGGCGCAGGTGCAGGCCGGGCGCTTCGCGCGCCATCGCCGCGATCCGGCCTGCCGCCGCCCGGGGAAACGGTTCCGGATCGCGGACGGCGAGGATCACCAGCACAGCCGTGACGCCGACGGCCGCGGCGCTTGCCAGGAACAGCACGCGCCACCCGTAGGCGGCGTCGATCGGCGGGCCGGCGATCGACATCAGCGAGACGCTGACGGGCACGAACGCGCCCCAGATCGACAGCGCCACGCCCTTGTCGCGGGGCGCCGCGACAGCCGCCATCAGCGCGGGTGAGGCTGCGCAGATGAAGAGGTAGCCCAGCCCCTCCACGATTCGGGACGCAAAGAAGATGGCGGGGTCGCTGACGAGCGCCGTCACCACGGCCGCGAGGGTCGACACGATCAGCGAGGCGATCAGCATCCGGACCAGCCCGAACTCGCCGCAGATCCGGCCCGCCTGCACGCCCAGGATCGCGCCGAGCAGCGACGTCGCCGTGGTCGTCCAGCTCGCCTCCACCAGATCGAGGCCAATGTCACGCTGCACGTCCACCAGCACGACGCTCATCTTCGCGGTCTGGAACATGCCGACCGTCCCTGCCAGGAAACCGAGCATCACGACGCCCCACCGGGTGCGGCTTTCCAGGGTGGCGGCGGTCATGACGGGCTCCAGGATTCGGCCGGCTCGACCGGCGCGAACCTCTATAGGCCGACCAGCCCCGTCCGCTCCAATTCATTTCATTGATCGGACCAATCAGCGTCCGGCGCGCCGTCCAGGATCTGCAAGCCGGTCCGCGCGCTCCGGACCGACCTGAGACGCCCTCTCGAACCGGCGCGGCAAACCGCTCGGCGCGGGGACTTGCCTTTGCCCGCGCCGCTTGCTGATGTGTCGGGCATGAAAACTGCTGAATGCGACATCCTCATCGTACCTGGCCTGGGCAATTCCGGCCCGGACCATTGGCAGAGCCGCTGGGAGCGCCAGCTCCCCACGGCCCGTCGCGCGCCGCTCGGTGATTGGGACGACCCCGACCGGGCCACCTGGGTCGAGCGCCTGGTGCAGGCCGTCTGCCAGGCGACCCGTCCGGTCGTGATCGTGGCCCATTCGCTCGGGGTGATGACAGTGGCCCATGCCGCTCCCGAGTTGGAGGGACGCGTGCGGGCCGCCTTCCTGGTCGCGCCGCCGGACACCACCCGCAAGGACATGCCGCCCGAGGTATCGCGGACCTTCCGCGACGTGCCCCGAGAACCCCTGCCTTTTCCCTCGATGCTGATCGCCAGCCGCAACGATCCCTACTGCGCCTTCGACGCAGCGGACGACTTCGCCGCGGCCTGGGGATCGCTGCTGGTCGATGCGGGAGAGGCGGGTCACATCAACGCCGCGTCCGGCCACGGCCCGTGGCCGGAAGGCCTCACGCGGTTTGCGACCCTGCTGCAGCGTATCTGATCACGGCTTCGCCGCGTCGATGGCTGCCAGCGCGCCGGCGGTGATGTAGCCGAGATCGCTCATCAGCGTGGCGAATCGATAGCCGCCGTCCAGCCGGCGCCGCGCCTCGGCGGGCGTCCCCGCATAGATGCCGGCCGGTTTGCCGGCGGCCTTGGCCCGCCCGGCGACCTTCGCGATGGCGGCCTGCGCGGCCGGCGCTTCGGTGTCGAGCGTGCCGCCGGACAGGGCGATGGAAAGATCGGCCGGACCCACGAAAACGCCGTCGATGCCCGGTTCGGCCAGGATGGCGTCGATCTCCTCCAGCGCCCGCCGCGTCTCGATCATGGCGAAGGCCATCGTCCGTCCGTTCGCTTCGGCCCGGTACTGCTGCGGCGTCACCCGATCCAACTGGACCGCCCGGGTTGGTCCCCACGACCGGGAACCGGCTGGCGGATACTTCATGAAGGCCGCGAACGCCCGCGCATCCTCGACCGTCTCGATCATCGGCGCGACGACGCCGTCCGCGCCCGCGTCCAGCAGCCTCGATGCCGTCGCGAATTCACCGACGGGAATGCGCACCAGGGAACGGCCGCCAGCAGCGCGGACGGCAGAAACGATGCGGAAGGCCGAGGCCAGATCCACCAGGCCGTGCTGCATGTCGATCAGCAGCGTGTCGAACCCCGCCCGCACCACCGCCTCGGCCACCAGCGGTTCCGGCAGGCTGATCCAGCCCATCAGGAGGCTCTCGCCTGCCTCGAACCGCTCGGCGATCGATATGCTCACGGCCGTACTCCATCACCTCGAGCGGACCGGTGTGTCACAACCACCGGACCGGCAGGATCGTCAGCCCTCGGTCTGCACCTGCTGGATCGCCGTCGCCAGCAGCTCGCTCATCGTTCGCCGAATCTGGTGCTCGGACTGAACGACGCCCTTCTCGTTAAGGTCGGCGCTGATCTTGCGGTAGACGTCCTCCTCGCCGGCTTCCTCGATGTCCGAGCGGATGACGGTGCGGGCATAATCCTCGGCGGCGGCGCCGGTGAGGCCCAACTTTTCGGCCGCCCACAGGCCGAGCAGCTTGTTGCGCCGCGCATAGGCCTTGAATTTCAGGGCCTCATCATGGGCGAAGGCCTCTTCGAAGGCCTTTTCACGGTCACTGAACGAGCTCATGGCAAACTCCCGTCGCGTCGACGAAGGAAAATCGGTCGGCGCCTTGCATATCGCCCACCCTACCCCAAATCAATCGGGTGCCCGAGTGGCAGAAAGGCTCATGCGTCCCTGCGGACGCTGCATCATGCACCCGATGCATGGCTGGGCCGCGGAAACGCGGTGTTCGATGCGTGTTCGGGATTGTTATCGGTGGGCCGATCGAGTAGTGTCCGCGCCACTGCGTCAGCGGGCGGACCCAATCCGCCCGCTTTCGTCACTTGAGCCGAGGCGTGCAACGGCCGTCGACCATCATCCCTATCGACCCGGAGTGACCCGGCTACATGGATTTCATCAACAGACCACGGTACATCCCCATGAACCGCCGACGGCGCATCTACGAGGGCAAGGCGAAGATCCTCTACGAAGGTCCTGAACCCGGCACGCTGATTCAGCACTTCAAGGACGACGCCACGGCGTTCAACGCGAAGAAGCACGAGATCATCGACGGCAAGGGCGTGCTCAACAATCGTATCTCGGAGTACGTCTTCACCCATCTGAACAACATGGGTATCCCGACGCACTTCATTAAGCGGCTCAACATGCGCGAGCAGTTGATCCGTGAAGTGGAGATCATCCCGCTCGAGGTCGTCGTGCGCAACGTCGCTGCCGGATCGTTGTCGGCCCGCCTCGGCATCGAGGAAGGCACGCAGCTGCCGCGCTCGATCATCGAGTTCTACTTCAAGAACGACGCGCTCAACGATCCCATGGTCTCCGAAGAGCACATCACCGCCTTCGGCTGGGCGACCCCGCAGGAGATCGACGACATCATGGCGCTCGCCATCCGTGTCAACGACTTCCTCGCCGGTCTCTTCCTCGGCGTCGGCATCAAGCTCGTCGACTTCAAGATGGAATGCGGCAGGCTCTGGGAAGGCGACATGATGCGCATCGTCGTCGCCGACGAGATCAGCCCAGACAACTGCCGCCTGTGGGACATCTCCACCGGCGACCGCCTGGACAAGGACCGCTTCCGCAAGGACATGGGCGGCCTTCTGGAAAGCTACACGGAAGTGGCGCGCCGGCTCGGCATCCTCAACGAGGAAGGCCCCGCCCGCACCGGTGGTCCGACGCTGGTGAAGTGAACCGGCTGGCCGTTTCTGCTATGTTGAACCCGCCGGAGTGCTCCGGCGGGTTTTTCTTTTCGCCCGGGCGAGGAAGGTCCGATGACCGAAGGCATCCGCATCGAGGCCCCCGAGGCCATGAACGAGATCCTGGAGCATGTGAAGCGCGGTGAGGAAGTCACCCTCCTCCAGCACGGCCGCGTGGTCGGACACGTGCGCCCCGTGGAGATTTCCGCTGAAGTGCAGGCGTCGCGACGGCGGGCAGTCGAGGGTTTCAGACGCTTGCGCGCGTCCAACCCTAACCCGATGACCACCGAAGAGATTGTCGCGCTGATCCGCGAGGACCGGGACCGCGACGGATGAGGGTGGTGGCAGACTGTTCCATCGTAGTCGCATCCGCACTCGGTGAGACGATCTCCGACCTGGTTGGTGTTTTCGAGAGACTGCTCCGACGTCCAGAGTTGGAGATCCTCGTGCCATCTATATGGCCGTCAGAGGTCGCAAACGCGCTTCTGATGGCCGAGCGGAAAGGTCGTATTTCGAATACCAGCCGACAGGACAGCCTTGCCCGCTGCTTCCAGTGTCTCCCCACCATCGAGCCACCCCCCACCGAAGCCGACCTTCACCGCATCACTGCGCTTGCCGTGCGCCACCGCCTCACGATCTACGACGCCCTCTACGTCGATCTCGCCGTCCGGACGAACTCCGTCCTTGCCAGTCTCGACGACGCCATGTTACGCGCCGCGCGGACGGAAGGGGTCGCGGTCCTCGGCGACCCGTGACTGAGAGGCCGGAGCACCCCATGAAAGCGCGCGTCATCATCACCCTGAAGAACGGCGTCCTGGATCCGCAGGGCAAGGCCATCGAAGGGGCGCTGAAGGGCCTCGGCTTCGACGGCGTCGATGCCGCCCGCCAGGGCAAGGTGATCGACCTCGATCTCGCCGATACCGATCCGGCGAAGGCGCGCGAGCGGATCGCCGCCATGTGCGACAAGCTCCTCGCCAACACGGTGATCGAGAACTACGCGATCGACATCCTCGGCTGAGGCCGCCATGCCCGGCCCGGAAGACGATACCGCCCGCATCGTCCGCTTCATGATCGTCAAGGCGGCGGTCTTCATCGGCATCCCGCTGGTCGCAGCCCTGCTCGCCGTGCTCTTCCTGATGCCGTGAGCGCGCCGCACCCTTGCTCTCTCGGCCCGGCGTGTCATCATCCGCGACCGAAGCCGCCTCTCCCTCGGGCGCACACCGATCTCTCGCCCCGGCCCTGATCGCCGGCGAGCGAGGGGCCTTGCCCGAGAGGATGCTGCCCGTGTCGATGATCCGCCCCTCCCGCCGCGACGTTCTCGCCCTCGCCTCCGCCCTGCTTGCCACGGCGGTCACCGGACCGGCCCGCGCCCAGGGCGCCCGCGGGATCGTCATCGGCGCCGGGATCGCCGGCCTCGCCGCGGCCCGCGCCTTGCGCGAGTTCGGCGCCGAACCGGTGATCCTGGAAGCCCGCGACCGGATCGGCGGCCGGATCGTGACCGACCGCACCTGGGCCGACTGCCCCGCCGATCTTGGCGCCTCCTGGCTGCATGGCACGGACGAGAACCCGATCGTGCCGGTGATCCGCAACGCCAAGCTGAAGATGCAGCGTACCCACGACGACGATGCCGTGATTCGGCTGCCGACCGGCGCCGAAGCCGACGGCGAGGCCTATTCAGCCCTGATGGACCTGGAGAGCCTGATCGACGACCTGGTGGCCGATCCATCCTGCCAGGGCGCAGGATCAATCGTCGACGCGGTGAAGGCCGCCGACCCTGAGCTCTTCGCCGCGGCCGGCCCGCTCGCCGCACTGGCGCTCTACAACGCCGTCGGCGGTGACTGGGCGGCAGACCCATCGGACCTCTCGGCCTGCCGCCTCGGCGACGACGAGGCCTACGGCGGATACGACGTCATGCTGCCGGGCGGTTTCGATGGCATCACGACGCACCTCGCCGCCGGCCTCGACATCCGCCTCGGCGTGACCGTCACCAGCATCCGCAAGGACGGTCCCTCCCTGGTGATCGAGACCTCCGCCGGCCCGGTGGAGGCGGACTACGCGATCGTCACGGTTCCCCTCGGCGTGCTGAAGGCCGGCACGATCGCCTTCGAGCCGGGCCTGCCGGCGGAGGTCACGGGCGCCATCGAGCGGCTCGGCGCAGGCGCGCTCGCCAAGACCTTCGTCCGCTTTCCCGAGGTGTTCTGGGACGACAGCACCGTCATCCAGCGTGGGGCCGAAAGCGACGGCTGGTTCGATTTCCTCAACATGAACCGCGTCGCCAAGGCGCCGGTGCTCGTATCCTTCTGCGCCGGGAGCTTCGCACGAGAGGTCGAGGCGATGTCCGACACGGACGCAGAGGCCGCGATCCACGAGGTCATGAAAGGGCTCTACGGAACCTCCGTCCCCGCTCCTGTCGGCCTGCGCCGCCACGCCTGGACGCGCGATCCCTTGGCCGGCCTGTCCTACTCCTACCCGAGCCTGGCCACCGGAGCGGACGATCGAGCGGCACTCGCCGCCCGCTTCGACGACCGGATCATCCTGGCCGGCGAGCATGTCAGCACCAGCCACCCCGGGACCGTTCACGGGGCGTTGGTATCGGGCGTCCTCCAGGTCAAGGCATTGTTCGGCAGTTGAGGCGCGCCAGCTCTGGAAACCGAAGGCCACGGCTCCCCTTTCGGTGGACTTTTCCGCCTGCTTCATGGCATTGAGGCGCCGAGATAAGCCTCACCGCCCGGAGACCCCCATGCGCTCGGCCGTCGTCCTCTTCCCCGGTTCGAACCGCGACCGCGATGCCGTCGCCGCGCTGACCAAGGTTACTGGCCGCGCGCCCGTGGTGGTCTGGCACCAGGACACCACCATCCCCGACGTCGACCTGATCGTGCTGCCGGGCGGCTTCTCCTACGGCGACTATCTCCGCTGCGGGGCCATCGCGGCCCGGTCCCCGGCCATGCTCGACGTCGCCCGCAAGGCGGAAGCCGGCGTCCGGGTGCTCGGCGTCTGCAACGGCTTCCAGATCCTCACCGAAGCCGGCCTGCTGCCGGGCGTGCTGATGCGCAACGCCAACCTGCGCTTCGTCTGCAAGCGGGTGAAGCTGAAGGTCGCCAACGCCGACACCGACTTCACCCGCGCCTACATGCAAGGCCAGGTGATCGACTGCCCGGTCGCCCACCACGACGGCAACTACTTCACCGACCCCGAGACGCTCGCGCGGCTGGAGGGCGACGGTCGCGTGGCCTTCCGTTATGCCGAGGGGACCAACCCGAACGGCTCGCTGAACGACATCGCCGGGATCCTCAACGAACGCGGAAACGTGCTCGGCATGATGCCGCACCCTGAGAACCTGATCGAGAAGCTGCATGGCGGATTGGACGGCCGCGGCCTGTTCCAGAGCGTCGTGGAGTCCGTCGCGGCCTGACGACCGACGGATTGCGGCCGACGCGCCACCCGGCTATCTCCAGCGCGTCCCCGGCGGCAGCCGTGGGCGAGCGGGAGCCGTGCATCCGATGAATTCAGACGACTTCGAAGCCTTCGCCGTCCGCGCCGCGCGCTGGGGCGTCGACTATCGCCGCACCCTGCGGGACCGCCCGGTGCGGCCCGCCGTGTCGCCGGGCGATCTGATCGGCCGACTTCCTGCCGCCGCTCCCGACAGTGCCGAGCCGATGGAGACCATCGTCGGCGACTTCGAGCGCCTGATCGTCCCCGGCATGACGCACTGGCAGCACCCGCGCTTCCTCGCCTACTTCCCCGCCAACGCCGCGCCCATGGCGGTGGTCGCCGAGATCTATGCCTCCGCCATCGCGGCCCAGTGCATGCTCTGGCAGACCTCGCCGGCGGCCACCGACCTGGAGCGCGTGGTCGTCGGCTGGCTCCGCGATGCGCTGGGCCTGCCCGCCGGTTTCGACGGCGTGCTGCAGGACAGCGCTTCCACCGCCACGCTGGCGGCCGTTCTGACCATGCGCGAGAAGGCGTTGGGCTTCGCCGGCAATCGGGAAGGCCTTGTCGGGCAGCCCCGGCTGCGCGTCTATGCTTCCGACCAGACGCACACCTCCATCGACAAGGCGATCTGGATCAGCGGGATCGGTCAGGACAACCTCGTCAAGATCCCCGGCACCGGCCCCAACCGCGGCATGGACCCAGCCGCCCTCGATGCCGCCATCCGCGCCGACCTTGAAGCCGGCCACCGGCCCGCGGGCGTGATCGCCTGCGTCGGCGCGACGGGGGTCGGTTCGACGGACGACATCGCCGCTGTAGTGGCGGTCGCCAAGAAGCACGCCCTCTTCGTCCACGTCGACGCCGCCTGGGCGGGTTCGGCGATGATCTGCCCGGAGTTCCGCGCGTGGTGGGCAGGAATCGACGGCGCCGACAGCATCGTCATGAACCCGCACAAGTGGCTCGGCGCGCCCTTCGAGTGCTCCGCCCACTTCGTCCGCGAGCCGGCCGACCTCGTCCGTACGCTGGCCATCCGGCCGGAGTACCTGAAGACCTACGGCAAGTCCGATGTGGTGAACTACTCCGAATGGTCGGTCCCACTCGGCCGCCGGTTCCGCGCGCTGAAGCTGTGGTTCCTGCTCCGCGCCTACGGTCTGGATGGCCTACGCCGGATGATCCACGACCACGTCGCGTGGGCTGAAGCACTGGCCAAGACGATCGCAGCGACGCCCGATTTCGAGATCGTGACCCCGCCGATGCTGTCGCTGTTCACCTTCCGATACTCTCCCGCCGGGGCCGCCGATCTCGACGACCTGAACATGCGCCTAGTCAACGCCGTGAACGACGACGGCCGAACCTACGTCACGCAGACCAAGGTGGACGGCCGGATCGCCATCCGCATCCAGGTCGGCTCCTTCGACGCGACCCGGGCGGACATCGAGGACAGCTGGACGGCCATCAAGGACGTGGCCGCGCGGCTGTAATCGGAGGCCTCAGCCGACATCCTCGAACACCCGCTCGTAGATCTCGGCAAGCGTGAGCGACGCCCCAATGGCGGCAAGGTCGAAACCTGCTTCCTGGCTCTCCAGTGTCCGCCAGCTCCACGTCCCATCCGACTGCCGCTCCGTGATCCGAACAAGCAACCGCGTCTGGTCGATGATAATGTAGTTCACCAGGGATGGAATGGATCGATAGGCGTCGAGCTTGGTTGTCTCGTCCTTTTCCCTGGTCGTCCGGGACAACACTTCCACCAGGACTGTCGGACTCTCGATCGCGGTGCTGTTGACCTGCTGCGGTTCGCAAGTAACGACCACATTGGGAAAGAAGCTGGCTGACGCGGACTGCACACGCGTGCTTTCAGAGTAAACGTCGCAGGAACGCCCGCTCCGCCGCAACTGAGCGGACAGGTGATAGGCGACATTGGCCACGATTCGGCGGTGGCGCGTGGTGCCGCCCACCATCATCTTGTAGATTCGCCCGCCGATGAGTTCCCAACGCTCTCCGTCGGGCATCTCGGGAAGGATCTCCAGGAACTCTTCGAGGGACCACGGCTGCTCGACCGGGCCGCTCGATTTGACGGTGCTCATCGTGACCCGGAACTCCAAACGGTCGGCCGGCGCTTCAGCTTGCGCCACTCGACCGGAATGAACTCACGGTCGCAACCTACCACATTCTCCGCCGCTTTTCCGCCATCCGTCACCTTCCATTCTTGCGCTCGGCGGGCTGGCGTTCTATCCCCTGCCCCAAGCCGTCGTCCGCCTCCGAAGGGACCACTCGCCTTGCTCCGCAATGACATTCCGATCACGCCCGAACTGGTCGCCTCGCACGGTCTGAAGCCGGACGAGTACCGCAAGATCCTCGACCTGATCGGCCGCGAGCCGACCTTCACCGAACTCGGCATCTTCTCGGCGATGTGGAACGAGCACTGTTCATACAAGTCGTCCAAGAAGTGGCTGAAAACGCTGCCGACCACCGGCGACAAGGTGATCATCGGCCCGGGCGAGAACGCCGGCGTGATCGACATCGGCGATGGCCAGGTCGCCGTCTTCAAGATGGAGAGCCACAACCACCCGTCCTACATCGAGCCCTACCAGGGCGCGGCGACTGGCGTCGGCGGCATCCTGCGCGACGTCTTCACCATGGGCGCCCGGCCGATCGCCGCGATGAACGCGCTTCGCTTCGGCGAGCCGGAGCATCCGAAGACGCGGCATCTGGTGGCTGGTGTGGTGGCCGGCATCGGCGGCTACGGCAACGCCTTCGGCGTGCCGACGGTCGGCGGCGAGGTGAATTTCCATCCCCGCTATAACGGCAATTGCCTCGTCAACGCCTTCGCCCTCGGACTTGCGGACCGGGACGGCATCTTCCTCTCCGAGGCGAAGGGCGTCGGCCTGCCGGTCGTCTACCTCGGCGCCAAGACCGGGCGCGACGGCGTCGGCGGCGCCACCATGGCTTCCGCCGAGTTCGACGACACGATCGAGGAGAAGCGTCCCACCGTTCAGGTCGGCGATCCCTTTACCGAGAAGCGCCTGCTGGAGGCCTGCCTGGAGCTGATGAAGACGGGCGCCGTGATTGCCATCCAGGACATGGGCGCCGCCGGCCTCACCTGCTCGGCGGTCGAGATGGGCGCCAAGGGCGACCTCGGCATCGAACTCGACCTCGACAAGGTTCCGGCCCGCGAGGAGAACATGTCGGCCTACGAGATGATGCTCTCCGAGAGCCAGGAGCGCATGCTCATGGTGCTGGAGCCCTCCAAGAAGGCCGAGGCCGAGGCGGTGTTCCGTAAATGGGAGCTCGACTTCGCCGTCGTCGGCGTGACCACCGACGACCTCCGCTTCCGCGTCAAGCACCACGGCGACGTGGTGGCCGATCTTCCCATCAAGGACCTCGGCGACCAGGCGCCGGAATACGACCGCCCCTGGGTGGCCCCGAAGACCCCCGCCACGATCGCGCCCGACGAGGTGCCTGCGGTCAACGACATCGGCAAGGCGCTGCTTCAGATCGTCGGCTCGCCGGATCACTCCTCCCGCCGCTGGGTCTACGAGCAGTATGACACGCTGGTGCAGGGCAACTCGGCGCAGATCCCCGGCGGCGACGCCGGTGTGGTGCGCGTGGAGGGCACGAAGAAGGCGCTCGCCATGTCCTCCGACGTGACGCCGCGCTACTGCGAGGCCGACCCCTACGAGGGCGGCAAGCAGGCGATCGCGGAGGCGTGGCGCAACATCACCGCCGTCGGCGCCGACCCGATCGCCGTCACCGACAACCTGAACTTCGGCAACCCGGAAAAGCCGGAGATCATGGGCCAGTTCGTCCACGCCATCAAAGGCTTGGGCGAGGCCTGCCGCGCGCTGGACTTCCCGGTCGTCTCCGGCAACGTGTCGCTCTACAACGAGACCAACGGCCAGGCGATCCTGCCGACCCCCACCATCGTCGGCGTCGGCCTGCTTCCGGATGTCGATGCGATGGCCACGGTCGCCTTCAAGACCGATGGCGACGAGATCCTCCTCGTCGGCGGCCACGGCTCCCACCTCGGTCAGTCGATCTACCTGCGCGAACTGTTCGGCCGCGAGGACGGCGCGCCGCCGCCGGTGGACCTCCAGCTGGAGAAGCGCAACGGCGACTTCGTGCGCGCCGCGATCCGCGCCGGCACCGTCACCGCCTGTCACGACCTCTCTGACGGCGGACTCGCCGTGACGCTGGCCGAGATGGCGATGAGCGGTAACCGTGGCGCGACTGTGGCCCTCGACGGCGTGACGCCCCACGTGGCACTGTTCGCCGAGGACCAGGCGCGCTACTGCGTGACGGTTCCGGCAGGATCGGCCGACGCGTTCGTCTCCGCCGGTCGCCGGGCAGGAGTCGAGGTGGTGCGCCTCGGCACGGTTGGCGGTTCCGCGTTGAACCTCGGTTCCGCCGGGTCCATATCTGTTGCGAGCCTGAGCACGGCTCACGAAGGTTGGTTCGAGACCTTCATGGGCGGCAAGGCGGCTTGACGAGAACGGAAGGGAACGACGACATGGCCATGCAGGCCCGTGAGATCGAGGCGATGATCAAGGAAGCGCTTCCGGACGCGAAGGTCGAGATCCGGGATCTGGCCGGCGACGGCGACCACTACTCGGCCATCGTCGTGTCCGAAGCCTTCCGCGGTCTGACGCGGGTCAAGCAGCACCAGTTGGTCTACAACGCCCTGCAGGGCAAGATGGGCGGGCAGTTGCATGCCCTCGCCCTTCAGACCAGCGCTCCTACCTCCTGATTTCGAAGCCCATGTCCACCGCCGCGCCTTGAACCCGGCGAAGAAAGGATGAATACGATGTCCGACGCCACTCACGCCTTCATCGACAACGAGGTCAAGTCCAACGACGTGGTGCTCTTCATGAAGGGCACTCCGGATTTCCCGATGTGCGGGTTCTCCGGCCAGGTCGTGCAGATCCTCAACTACCTCGGCGTGCCCTACAAGGGCATCAACGTCCTGGACAACGAGGAAATTCGCAACGGGATCAAGACCTACACCAACTGGCCGACAATCCCCCAGCTCTACGTCAAGGGCGAGTTCGTCGGCGGCTGCGACATTGTCCGCGAGATGTTCCAACAGGGCGAACTGCAGGCCCACATGACCTCCGCCGGCGTGCCGGTGAAGTCGAACGCCTGATCGGCGCGGGTCGGATCAGATCCGCCCCGCCGCTTCCCGACCGAGCAGAAAGCCATCCCGCACGGGGTGGCTTTTTCCGTTTCCGGCAACCCGGCACCCGGTTCGACGGACAAACGAATTTTTTCTGGATCGGCCGGAACCAAACTCCATCACATCGGTTTATCGGCTGGGTGGGGTGTTTCCACATGCCTTATTCAACGCTGCCGCAGGATCCGATCGGGTCCGCCGGCAGGCGTTGTTCAGAACCGGCTTCCCCGTCGGAAGTCGGCGCCGTCCACTTGGTGATGGAGTCATCGCCCCCCACCGCCCCATTGCCGGTGGACGGCAATTTCCGGAAAGCCGGGATCCTCCAGGAGGGTCCCGGCTTTCTCGTTTCCGGCAGGCTTCCCGCCAGCAGGACCGGGGCCTGCCGTCCGTCCGGACTCTCCTGGTGCCACGCACGAAAAAACCGCCCGATCGCTCGGGCGGTTCTTGTGTTTTCGCCAGGGCGAACCGATCAACGCGAGTAGAACTCGACGACCAGGTTCGGCTCCATCTGCACCGCATAGGGCACATCGCTGAGGCCCGGGACGCGGATGTACTTGGCGGTCATCTTCGAGCTGTCGACTTCCAGGTACTCCGGAACGTCACGCTCGGCGAGCGAGACGGCTTCCAGGACGATCGTCAGTTCCTTGGAGCGCTGGCGGATCTCGATGAGGTCGCCCGGCTTGCAGCGGTAGCTGGAGATGTTGACGCGGCGGCCGTTGACGTTGATGTGCCCGTGGTTGATGAACTGGCGGGCGGCAAACGGCGTCGGCACGAACTTCGCGCGGAAGATGATGGTGTCGAGGCGGCTTTCCAGGAGACCGATCAGCATCTCGGAGGTGTCGCCGCGCAGACGCGAGGCTTCCTCGTAGATGGCGTAGAACTGCTTCTCGGAGATGTTGGCGTAGTAGCCCTTGAGCTTCTGCTTGGCGCGCAGCTGCTGACCGAAGTCGGAGAGCTTGCCCTTGCGGCGCTGGCCGTGCTGGCCGGGGCCGTATTCGCGGCGGTTGACCGGGCTCTTCGGGCGGCCCCAGAGATTTTCGCCGAGGCGGCGGTCGAGCTTGTACTTGGCGCTATGGCGCTTTGACATCGCGTATCCCGTTCTTTGAACGTTGGTTGTTCAGGACACACGCCCTCCTCTGTTCTTCGCCGGCCGAAGCCGCCGCCGAACCGACAGGATCGGATGCGCGCTTGCATCGTCTCCACGGGTGCGTGAACGACCACGCGGGCCCGTTTGGACCCGCGTGTTGCCGGGGTGTGTAACGGAGGCGGGCGGCCCTGTCAACGTGCCTCGGCGTGCTCTGGGCGGTCATCTCAGGCTGATTCAAGCGCTTTCGGCCGCGCCGAACCCGAACTGCGCCAGCAGAGCCGGGGCGGGCTGATACCCGGTCGCCAGGAATCGGTCGCCACCGCCGCCGATCCCGGCCCGGCCCTCCGTCACGGCCGAGACGCGCCGCGCGATGGCCGGCGCCGGATCGATCCACTCGACCGGCCAGGGCGCCAGTCGCTTGAGGCGGTCGAGCACCAACGGATAATGCGTGCAGGCAAGCACCACGGTATCCGTGCGGGCGTCGCCCTCCGCCACAAAGCAAGGCGCGATCTCCGCCGCGAAAGCCTGATCGGGAATGGCCTCTCCTCCGAGCGTCCGCTCCACGAGCCCGGCGAGCGCCACCGAGCCGACCAGCGTGAACCGGCAGTCCTGCCCGTGCTCGGCGATCAGCGACCGCGTGTAGTCGCGCTTCACGGTGCCCGGGGTCGCCAGCACCGACACAAGGCGTGTCCGGCTCTGCGCCGCGGCCGGCTTGATCGCCGGCACCGTTCCGACGAAGGGCACCTCCCAGCGCGCCCGCAGCGGCGGCAGCACCAGGGTCGAGGCCGTGTTGCAGGCGATCACCACCGCCGCCGGATCGACCTCGGGAATGACCGCCTCCATCAGGGCCGTCACCCGCGCCACCAGCGCCTCGGGCTCCAGGCCGCCGTAGGGGAACACCGCGGTATCCGCCAGATAGGTGATCGCCGCGTCCGGCAGCAACCGACGGATCTCCCGCACCACGGAGAGCCCGCCCACGCCGCTGTCGAACACCAGGAGCCGCATGCCCGTCAGCCTTCAGCGTCGGCAGGCGCCGCGGGCCCGCTCTTCCGCCGGGGCTTCGGTCCCTTGACCTTGGTCGGCCGGTTCGGCCGGCCCTCCAGCGTCGCGATCACGCCGCGCAGCGTACGGACCTCCTGGGCCGTAAGAGACATCCGCTGGAAGATGGCGCGCAGGTTGCGCACCATGTGCTCCTTCTTCTCCACGGGCCGGAAGAAGTTGCGCTCGTCAAGCGAGGTTTCCAGGTGCTCGAAGAGGTGCAGGATCTCGTCCTTCGTCGCCGGGGGCGACCGCTCCGGCATGCCGAACGGCAACCCGCCGTCCACAGCCTCGAAGCCGGCCTTGCGCCACTCGTAGGCGATCACCAGAACCGCCTGCGCGATGTTGAGCGAAGCGAACTCCGGCACCACCGGCAGCGTCAGGATCTCATCGGCGAGCGCGATCTCGTCGTTGTTGAGGCCCCATCGCTCGCGCCCGAACAGCAGCCCGGCCCGCACGCCCTGCCCTTCCAGCGCGCGCAGATGCGCCGCCGCGTGCACCGGCCCGCGCACCTCCTTGGTCACGTCGCGGTCTCGCGCGGTCGTCGCGTAGACGAAGGAGAGGTCAGCCACGGCCGCCTCCACGCTGTCGAAGACCTGCACGGCGCGGATGACGTGATCGGCCCGGCTCGCTGCCGCCACCGCCTTCTCGTTTGGCCAGCCGTCGCGCGGGCGCACCAGCCGGAGGTCGGACAGCCCGAAATTGGCCATCGCGCGCGCCGCGGCCCCGATGTTCTCGCCCATCTGGGGCTCGCAGAGAATGATGGCGGGGGATGGATCGCTGGACGTCAAATCGGTCGGCTCGCCGGAAACGGTCGAAGGGTCAGCCCCGGTTGTTAGGCGGATGCGGCCGCGAAGTCCAGAACCGCAGGGACGGATCGAGGGTCAAGCCGCCCCGAACACATCGAGCGAGGGCTCCCGGAAACCCGGGAAGATGCGTTCGGACACCGTATGCCGCATGTGGGTCGCCAGCACCTCGGCAAGCACCTGGCGGTAGTCCGTGGTGATCGCCAGATCCGCCCCCTGGTCCAGCGCATCGTTGGAAAGGCCGGGCCATCGGCCGAACATGCGGCCGCCGCGCACCGGGCCGCCGAGCACCAGCATGACATTGCCATGCCCGTGGTCGGTGCCGCCGCCGGTGTTGGCGCGCAGCCTTCGGCCGAACTCGCTCATCACCACCACGACCGTCTCCTCCGCATGCGCGCCGAGGTCGGTCCAGAACGCGGAAAGCGACGCCGAGAGATCCGCCGTCAGCATCGGGAACAGGCGCGCCTGGTCGAAGTGGGTGTCCCATCCTCCGGCATCCACGGTCGCCACCCGCAGGCCGAGGTCCAGCTTCATCGCCCAGGCGATCGACTTGAGGTTCCGCGCGAGCTCGCTGTCCGGGTACGCCGCCCGCGGGTCGGGCGCGTAGGGGGTCAGTTGGCCGTCCTCGCGGATCGGGATCTTCCGCTCGATGGCCTCGCTCAGCCGGATCAGCCGCGCGACCGGCGGACCGAAGTCTGGATGACCCGCCAGTTGGGCGCCGAGCCGGGCGATCACCTTGTCCCGCCCGGCGATCCAGGGCGCGAGGCGGATCGCTTCGAGCGACGGCGTGACCAGCGTGTTCCCCGCCCCCGACAGCATCTCCGGAGCCGCGCCGCCGGCCGAAAGCACCGGCATCAGCCCGTCGAAGGACGTCTCCGCCAGGAACCGCGCCAGCCAACCGTCCGTGGCGCCCTGGGCGCCGCCCCGTTCCATGATCCCCTCGGCTTCGAAGTGGCTGCGCGTGGCGTGCCGGAGGCCGGCCGCGTGGATCACTGCGAGGTGGCCCGACGCGTAGAGGTCCGCCAGTCCGCCCGCCTGCGGGTGGAAGCGGAAATCGGCGTCCGCGATGGCATCGCCGAGCACCCGGCCCGCGTCGTCGCCGCTCCGACCGACGCGGAGCTGCGGCGGCCGCGCCGCGACATAGTCCGCGTCTCCCGACGGGGCGACGAGGGACAGCCCGTCGATTCCGCCGCGAAGGAACACGACCACAAGCTTGGGCTCGCTCATCCCGCCCCCTATCGCGCCAGGAATTCGGGACTGAGCGCGACCAGCAGCACCGCGCCCCGCAGCATCGAGCTGCGCTCCCAATCGCCGTCCGGCACCGCGGAGTCCAGATCTTCCGCGACGGCCGCAGCGACGGCCGCGATGAAGCGATCGTCGGCCGGCGCGACCAGGAGACGGTCGGCGATCTCGCGCACGCAGGCCCGCACGGAAGGGGCGCCCGAGGCGATCGCGTCCAGCGGATCGCCGGAGAACAGACCGAACCAGTCCTCGAACACCTGCAGCGTGAGCGTCACCATCCCCGCCACCGTCGCGGTGTTGGACCATGCAGCGGCCACGTCGGGATGACCGTTCGGCAGCCGCCACTGGTGCTGCCGCCACCCCGTCTGCGGCAGCGCCCAGCCGATATGCTCGCCAACCGCCACGTCGGCGCCGAGCGCCCGCGCCAGCGAGGCAAGATGCTCGAACGGCCGCTTCAGCTTGGCGGGCGGCGTGGCGGTGAACGGCTCGGAGAGGACGATGGTTCGGACCACCCGGGCGATCTGGTCGGGCGCGTCGCGGTGGTCGAGAAAGCTCTCCGCGGCCTGCTCCACCAAGACGGCCGGGGGATCGTCCGCGAGCAGGCGCCGCACCAGCTTGGCACATACGAAGCGCGCCGTGCCGGGATGCGCCGCCAGAATGTCGAGCACGGCCTCCCCGTCGGCCATCGGCGCGCCATAGGCGGCAAGTTCCCGCCCGAGCACGCGCTTCTGGTAGGGGTCGTGCCACGCGTCCACATAGGCGAAGGCACCCGTCCGCGGCGTCGTCTCACCGTCCGCCACCCAGCGTCCGTCGCCGATGGTCCAACCCGTGAAGGCGCGGGCCACCTCGTAGACGTCGTCGTCCAGATATCCTGCCGCCAGGCCGTCTGTCGCCCCTGGAACGGCGTCCCACCGGTCGGCCCGCCCGGCCCAGTAGTTATCGGCGCCCAGCGTATGAAGCTCCAGAAGCTCGCGCGCATAGTTCTCGTTGGCCGGGCTCGCCCGGCTGTCGGCATTGTTCAGGTAGGCCAGCATCGACGGCGACCGCGCCACAGCTCCGAGCAGCGCCCGGAAGTTGCCCAGCGCGTGGCTTCTGATCGCCGCGTCGTGCCGGGCGAAGTGCGCCGCCACGACCTCGTTGGCGAGCGCGTTGACGCTGAAATGGTCGTGCCAGAACTGGGTGATCACCTCACGCAGTTGCGCCGGCGCGTGGACGGCGCGGACCAGCGACGCCGCGATCACCTCGTCAGCCGGACGGGTCCGCTCCCCGTAGGCCATCGGCTTCTGCCAGTCCGTCAGGTCTACCAGCGGTTCCGTGGCCTCGTCCGCGATGAAGCCGAGCGGTCGAAGCTTCTCGGCCGCGGGCCAGCTGCCGCCATTCTCATCCGTCCCGGCCTCGTAGGCGATCTTGAGCCGGATCGCACCCAGCCGGCGGTCCAGATCGGCATCGCGGTCCGGCAGCGCGAGTTGCTCGTCGAGCCAGGCTTCCAGCCCCATCGCCTGAAGGCGCTGCAACTCCGCCCGAGTCGGACCGAAGGTCAGCCGGCCGAGCGCAGCGCGATCTGCCGCCGCGTCGGGCGCCTGCAACGCGAACGCCCGCGGAAGCTTCAACCCGCCAAGCACCAGCGCGGCGGTGAGCCCGCCCGCGCCGCCCTGCAGCAGGGCTCTGCGGCTCAACGTCGACGAAGTGGCTCCGGTGTCCCTGCGCGGCCGATTCACGCTGATTCTCCCTCTGCAAACCTACCAGGAGGGTTTCCAGCCCGCTACGATCGTTCAATCGGTCCGGCCTTTCAGTGTGCGCTGCACGATGCTATGGAAGCGCCCGATTGTCGCGGTGCCGATAGCGCCCGGCCGCCCACCCGCTCAAAACGCCGAAAGGTCCCAACAGATGGCGAAGATCAAGGTTGCCAATCCAGTCGTCGAACTCGACGGCGACGAGATGACCCGCATCATCTGGCAGGCCATCAAGGACAAGCTGATCCACCCCTATCTCGACGTGGACCTGCACTACTACGACCTTGGCATGGAGCACCGCGACGCCACGGATGACAAGGTCACCGTGGACGCCGCCGAAGCGATCAAGAAGTACGGCGTCGGCGTGAAGTGCGCCACCATCACGCCCGACGAAGCCCGGGTGAAGGAATTCAACCTCAAGAAGATGTGGAAGTCGCCGAACGGCACGATCCGCAACATCCTTGGCGGCGTGATCTTCCGCGAGCCGATCATCTGCAAGAACGTGCCGCGCCTCGTCCCCGGCTGGACCAAGCCGATCATCATCGGCCGCCACGCCTTCGGCGACCAGTACAAGGCGACCGACTTCGTGGTGCCCGGCCCCGGCAAGCTGACGATCAAGTTCGTCGGCAACGACGGCAAGACGATCGAGCACGAGGTATTCGACTTCCCCGCCGGCGGCGTCGCCCAGGCGATGTACAACCTCGACGATTCCATCCGCGAATTCGCCCGCGCCTCGCTGAACTACGGCCTGAACCGCGGCTATCCGGTCTACCTCTCCACCAAGAACACGATCCTCAAGGCCTATGACGGCCGCTTCAAGGACCTGTTCCAGGAGGTGTTCGACGCCGAGTTCAAGGACAAGTTCGCCGAGGCGAAGATCACCTACGAGCACCGCCTGATCGACGACATGGTCGCCTCGGCGCTGAAGTGGTCCGGCGGCTATGTGTGGGCCTGCAAGAACTACGACGGCGACGTGCAGTCCGACACCGTCGCGCAGGGCTTCGGCTCGCTCGGCCTGATGACCTCCGTGCTGATGACGCCGGACGGCAAGACCGTGGAGGCCGAGGCCGCCCACGGCACCGTCACCCGCCATTACCGCACGCACCAGCAGGGCAAGGAGACCTCGACCAACTCGATCGCGTCGATCTTCGCCTGGACCCGCGGTCTCGCCCACCGCGCCAAGCTGGACGACAATGCCGAACTCGCCCGCTTCGCCACCACGCTGGAGAAGGTCTGCGTCGACACCGTCGAAGCCGGCTACATGACCAAGGACCTCGCCCTCCTGGTCGGCGACACCCAGGGCTGGCTCTCCACCACCGGCTTCCTCGACAAGATCGACGAGAACCTGCAGAAGGCGATGGGGTGAAACCCGGCGATCTGCGGGTTTCGGACTTCGGTCGACGATCACACGGACGGCGGGCCTTGCGCCCGCCGTTTTCGTTTCCGGCTGCCGGGTTCGTCTCCCGTCAGATCGGATCGATGTCCTTGAACGGGCGATCGACCGGCGTTTCCGACCGGATCTCCTCGCCGGCGATGTCGCCCTTCGGCGTCACCGCGTCGGCCTCGATCCGTTCGTGCGCCACGTCGTGGATGTGGCGCCGGATCTCCGGGCGGCGGTGCATCAGGTGGTGGAGATCCTCCGCGTCCAGCACCAGGAGGCGGGTGCGGGCGAGCGCCACCACGTCTGCGGATCGCCGAGCCCGCCGGAGCACGGCGATCTCGCCGAAGAACTTGCCCTCGCCGAGGATCCTGCGGCCCTTGGGCAGGTCGATTTCCACCTGGCCGGACACGATGAAGTACATCGAACTCGCCGGTTCGCCGGCATAGGTGATGATCGTGCCCGCCTCCACGGTCTGCGCCCGCAGCAGCCGCATCACGTCGGCGATCTCAGCGGCGCCGAGTTCGCTGAACAGCGGCACCCGCGCCACCATCGACCACGTCACCACGAAGTCGCGCTGGCGGATCTCCCGCGCGAAGGCCGTGGCGATGATGCCGACCGGCAGCGCGAACATCGTGAAGCCGATCACCATGGTGATGCCGGCGAGCAGCTTGCCGGCCACTGTGACCGGCACGACGTCGCCGTAGCCGACCGTGGTGAGCGTGGTCACCGCCCAGTACATGGCCAGCGGGATGGAGCCGAACTTGTCGGGCTGGATCTCGCCCTCCAACGCGTGCATCAGCGTCGCCGCGGCGATCACCAGCCCCAGCATGATCACCGCCGAGGCGAGGATCGCGCGCCGCTCGGAAATGACGGCGGCTGCCAGCGACCGCATGCCCGGCGAATAGCGGGCAAGCTTCAGGAACCGGACCAGCCGGAAGGCGACCGCGAAGCCGACGTCGAACCGCCCAAACAGCGCGCCCACCACCGGCGGCAGGATCGCCAGGAGGTCGACAAGCGCGAAGGGCTGCAGGGCATAGGAGAACCGCGCACGGAGCGGCGGCAGGCGCGACAGCGAGGGGTGCAGCGGCGCCACCCACAGGCGCGCCGCATACTCCAGGATGAAGGCGGCCACCGTGACTGCCTCGATCGCCAGGAACACCGCGTCATAGCGCGCCTTCAGGTCCGGCACGGTCTCCAGGATCACCGCGCCGACGTTGAGAACCACGAACGCGATGATCAGCACGTCGACCGCGCGGGCGGTGGGATCGCCGGGACTGCCTACCTCGAGGATCTCGTAGAGCCTGCGTCGCATGTCGCCACCATCCCCCCGGTCCGATGGTGGCAAATTCCGGCGGCCTCAGGCATCCGGAAAACTGCGCGCGCCGCTGCATCCGCCCCAGGCGCCCCGTACCAGTGCGGGGACTGCGCGGATCTGGCTGCACCGGGGCCGGACGCCCCCGTTCAAGCCCCGCCGAGCACAGCCTCCACGGCGGCCAGCGCTTCGGCCGCCTTCGCGCCGTCCGGTCCGCCGGCCTGCGCCAGGTCCGGCCTGCCGCCGCCACCCTTGCCGCCCAGCGCTTCCGACGCCGCGCGGACGAGGTCGACGGCCGAAAAGCGCGCGGTGAGGTCGTCGGTGACGCCCACCACGACACCGGCCTTGCCGTCTTCCGACACGCCGATCAGCGCCACGATGCCGGAGCCGACCTGCTTCTTGCCCTCGTCGACCAGACCCTTGAGGTCCTTCGGTGCGACGCCCTCGGCCACGCGGCCGAGGAACTTGACGCCGCCGATCTCGCGCACTTCCGCGGCAGCCGCGCCACCGCCGCCCATCGCCAGCTTCTTGCGGACTTCCGCCAGCTCGCGTTCCAGCTTGCGCCGATCCTCCACGAGTGTCGCCACTCGCTCCGCCACGTCGGCGACGGACACCTTCAGCGTCGCCGCGATCTCCTTCAGCCGGCGCTCCTGCTGGTCGAGATGCCGCCGCGCCGCCTCGCCGGTGAGCGCCTCGAGGCGCCGGACACCGGCCGCCACCGCGCCTTCGTTGACGAGATGGACGAGGCCGATCTCGCCGGTGCGGCCCACATGCGTGCCGCCGCAGAGCTCCACCGAATAGGCCTTGCCGGCCTTCTCGCCTTCGACGGCGGTGCCCATCGACACGACGCGGACCTCGTCGCCGTACTTCTCGCCGAACAGCGCCATCGCACCGGACTCGATCGCCTCGTCGACGGCCATCAGCCGTGTCACCACCGGCGCATCCTGCAGGATGATCCGGTTGGCGATCCGCTGGACCTCGCCGAGTTCGCCGTCGTCCACGGGCTTGGGGTGGGAGAAGTCGAACCTGAGCCGGTCCTGCGACACCATCGAACCCTTCTGCGCGACGTGCGTGCCGAGCACCTGCCGCAGCGCTTCGTGCAGCAGGTGGGTCGCCGAATGGTTCGCGCGGATCTTGCCGCGGCGCCCGTGATCGACGACGAGCTCCAGCGGCGCGCCGACAGTGAGGCTGCCCTCCTCCACGGTGACCAGGTGGACGAACAGCCCGTCGGCCTTCTTCTGGGTGTCGGTGACGCGTGCGCGTACGCCCGCGCCGCTGACCAAGCCGGTGTCGCCGACCTGGCCGCCGCTTTCGCCATAGAACGGCGTCTGGTTGAGGATCAGCGCACCGCTCTCCCCGGCCTCCAGCGCCTGCACCTCCCGGCCGTCCTTGACGAGCGCCGTGACCACGCCTTCGGCGGTCTCCGTCTCGTAACCGAGGAACTCGGTGCCGCCGAGCCGCTCGCGAAGCGCGAACCACACCGTTTCGGTGGCAGCCTCCCCCGAACCCGACCAGCTGGCGCGCGCCTCGGCCCGCTGCCGCTCCATGGCGGTCGCGAACCCGGCGGTATCCACGTCGATGCCGCGCGCCTTCAGTGCATCCTGTGTCAGGTCGAGCGGAAAGCCGTAGGTGTCGTAGAGCTTGAAGGCCGTTTCCCCGTCGAGGCTCTGCCCGGCCGACATCGTCCCGGTGGCCTCCTCCAGGAGGCCGAGCCCGCGCGCCAGCGTGCGGCGGAACCGCGTCTCCTCCAGGCGCAGGGTCTCGGTGATCAGCGATTCCGCGCGAACCAATTCCGGATAGGCGGCGCCCATCTCGCGCACGAGCGCCGGCACCAGCCGATGCAGCAGCGGATCCACCGCGCCCAGGAGGTGCGCATGCCGCATCGCCCGCCGCATGATGCGCCGGAGCACGTAGCCGCGGCCCTCGTTGGACGGCAGCACGCCGTCGGCGATCAGGAAGGACGAGGCGCGCAGGTGGTCCGCGATGATCCGGTGGCTGGCGGTCTGGCCGCCCTCGGCCGCCACGCCGGTGGCCTCAACGGACGCGCGGATCAGCGCCTTGAAGAGATCGATCTCGTAGTTGTTGTGGACGCCCTGCAGCACCGCCGCGATGCGCTCCAGCCCCATGCCCGTGTCGATCGACGGCCGCGGTAGACTGACGCGCTCCTCCTTGGTGACCTGCTCGTACTGCATGAAGACGAGGTTCCAGATCTCGATGAAGCGGTCGCCGTCCTGCTCGGGCGAGCCCGGAGGACCACCGGCCACCCCCGGGCCGTGGTCGTAGAAGATCTCCGAGCACGGACCGCAGGGCCCGGTGTCGCCCATCGCCCAGAAATTGTCCGAGGTCGAGATGCGGATGATCCGGTCGTCGGAAAGCCCGGCGATCTTGCGCCAGAAGCCGGCCGCCTCCTCGTCCTCCGAATAGACGGTGACCAGCAGCCGGTCCTTGGCAAGACCGTACTCCTTGGTGATCAGCGTCCAGGCGAGCTCGATCGCGCGCTCCTTGAAATAGTCGCCGAACGAAAAGTTGCCGAGCATCTCGAAGAAGGTGTGGTGCCGCGCCGTGTAGCCGACATTGTCGAGGTCGTTGTGCTTGCCACCGGCGCGAACGCACTTCTGCGCCGTGACGGCGCGCGAATAGGGCCGCTTCTCCAGGCCGGTGAAGACGTTCTTGAACTGCACCATGCCCGCGTTCGTGAACATCAGCGTCGGATCGTTGCGCGGGACGAGCGGGCTCGACGAGACGACCTCGTGGCCGTTCTTGGCGAAGAAGTCGAGGAAGGTAGACCGGATTTCGTTGACGCCGCTCATGATCTGTCTCGTCACTCCCCAACGCCCGCCGATGCTCGAGGCCTCCGGCGGAACACCTCTCTCCCGCGGCCGGCTCCCGCCACCGGGAACCCGCCGCCCGCCACCCGATCCAGCCGACCGGACGAACGGGAACCGCCGCGGGACCCATGGTCCGCGGCGGTGTTTTCCGGGTTTTATCCGCGCGAACGGAGCCTGTCCAGGAGAAGCGGCGGCGATCCCGCGGGAATGGGACCGCGCCGCCGTCGCCTCAGAAGTCGGGCGACGCCGCGTCGCCGTCCGGCTCGGGAGCGCCCTGCAGGATGGAGTTGGCGATCACGCCCGCATTCTGGCGGATGGCCTGCTCGATCTCGTCGGCGACGGCCGGATTCTCTTTCAGGAATACCTTGGCGTTCTCGCGCCCCTGCCCCAGCCGCTGGCTGTTGTAGGAGAACCAGGCACCCGACTTTTCCACGATCCCCGCCTTGACGCCGAGGTCGATCAGTTCGCCGAGCTTGGAGACGCCTTCGCCGTACATGATGTCGAACTCGACCTCCTTGAACGGAGGCGCCAGCTTGTTCTTCACCACCTTGACGCGGGTCTGGTTGCCGACGATCTCGTCGCGCGCCTTGATCGCACCGATGCGGCGGATGTCCAGGCGCACCGAGGCGTAGAACTTCAGCGCGTTGCCGCCCGTGGTCGTTTCCGGCGAACCGAACATCACGCCGATCTTCATGCGGATCTGGTTGATGAAGATCACCATCGTCTTCGACTTGGAGATCGACGCGGTGAGCTTGCGCAGCGCCTGGCTCATCAGGCGCGCCTGCATGCCGGGCAAGCTGTCGCCCATCTCGCCTTCGAGCTCAGCCTTCGGCGTTAGCGCGGCGACCGAATCGACAACCAGCACGTCGATCGCGCCGGAACGCACCAGCGTGTCGCAAATCTCCAGCGCCTGCTCGCCGGCATCGGGCTGCGAGATCAGCAGGTCTTCCAGGCTGACGCCGAGCTTGCGGGCGTAGATCGGGTCGAGCGCGTGCTCCGCGTCGATAAAGGCGCACACCCCGCCCCGCTTCTGCGCTTCCGCCACCGTGTGCAGTGCCAGCGTGGTCTTGCCGGAGGACTCCGGCCCGTAGATCTCCACGATGCGGCCGCGCGGCAGCCCGCCGACGCCAAGCGCGATGTCGAGCCCGAGCGACCCCGTCGGCACGGTCTCGACCTCCACGACCTGACCCTGGCCGAGGCGCATGATAGAACCCTTGCCGAAGGCCCGCTCGATCTGCGAGAGGGCGGCGTCCAGGGCCTTGGTCTTGTCCATTGAAGTCCCCTCGATGAGACGAAGCGTGTTCTGTGACATGGTTGAGGCCCTTATTCCACGTGCCGCAGGTCGATTCAATTGAAGGCTGAATGTACATGCTTTGTTCCGATTTGCAAGACGCCAGCCAACAAATTGATTCACAATATTTTTCCCGCATGTGTTCACGGGACGTTCATAGCACGCCGAACGATCGGGACGATGATCGGACCCGGCTGATTCGACGGGGCCAGAGCGAGGCGGACCATGGTTGACCCGGCGCAAGGGACCCGCCTCGACTGCTTGGCGATCGGCGGCTGCCACCGCGACCTCGTCGGCCGCACGGACGCCGCGTTCGAGCCTGCAACCTCCTGCCCGGGCAAGATCACCGAAACCAGCGGTGGCGTTGCCCGGAACGTGGCCGTCCTGATGGCAAACGCCGGCCTGACGGTGGCGCTCGCCACCCGGATCGGCGACGACGCCGCGGGCCGCGCGCTTTCCGCCGCCCTTCGGTCCGCCGGCGTCCGGACCGAACTGGTCGACGTCGATCCCGCCGCCGCAACCGGGACCTACATCGCCCTGCACGACCGTTCGGGCGAACTCGCCGCCGCGCTGTCCGACCTCTCCATCTACGACGCGATCCGCCCCGAAGCGCTTCCTCGGGCGGCCATCGCAGACGCCGGGCTCGTCTTTGCCGACGCGAACCTCCCCGCCGCAACGCTGGAGGCGCTGTCCGCGCTCGCTCCCCGGACTCTGGCGGTTGATGCCATATCCCGCGCCAAGGCACCGCGCGTGGCGGCCCCGTTGCGGGCGGGCGCCCTCGTCTTCGTCAACCGCACGTCGGCCGAGGCGCTCTCCGGCCGTCCGTTCACGTCCGCGATCGAGGCGGCCGCGACCCTTGCCGCAGCCGGCGCCCGGCGGCTCGTCGTGACGGACGGAGGGCGGCCGCTTGCCGTTCTGGACGACGGCGGTGTCGACGAGCTTCCCGTGCCGGCCGCCGACGTCGCCGACGTGACCGGAGCGGGCGACGCGCTGATTGCCGGAACGCTGCTCTCGCTTATCGGAGGCCGCCGGCTTATCGATGCGCTGTCGGGCGGGATCGCGGCGTCGCAAGCCGCGCTCGCCGTGCGGGGCGCGCTCCCGGCCCTTCCGGCCGCGCTCGTCGCTGCCATCCGCAACGGAACAATGCAAACCGGAGTACCCCGATGACGAACGCCCTCCCCCTGGTCTTCGGCGAAGAGGTCGCGGCGGCCCGGGCCTCCGGCCGGCCGATCGTCGCCCTGGAATCGACCATCGTCACCCACGGCATGCCCTATCCCGCCAACGTCGAGACCGCGCGGGCGGTCGAGGCTGTCGTTCGGGAAAGCGGCGCCGTACCGGCGACCATCGCCGTGCTCGACGGCGCCATCCGCGTTGGCCTCGACGCCGCGACGCTCGACGGCCTCGGCACCATGACGGACGTGATGAAGCTCTCGCGGGCGGACCTCGCCTTTGCGGTCTGCACCGGCCGGCCGGGCTCTACCACCGTCGCCGCCACCATGATCGCAGCCGCCCTCGCCGGCATCGGGGTGTTCGCCACCGGCGGCATCGGCGGCGTGCACCGCGGCGCGGAAACCACCTTCGACATCTCCGCCGACCTGGAGGAACTGGGCCGCACGCCGGTGATCGTGGTCGCCGCAGGCGCCAAGGCTATCCTCGACCTGCCGAAGACGCTGGAGGTTCTGGAGACAAAGGGCGTGCCGGTGATCGGCTACGGCACGGACGAGTTCCCCGCCTTCTGGTCGCGCGCATCGGGCCTGAAGGCACCGCTCAGGCTCGATACTGCCGCCGAGATCGCCCGCTTCGCCGCCACCCGCCAGACGCTCGGCCTCATCGGTGGCATGCTCGTCGCCAACCCCGTTCCGCTCGAAGCCGAGATCACCGCCGAGGCGATGGCCCGCCACATCGACGCCGCGCTCACCGAAGCCGAGCACCGCGGCATCTCGGCCAAGGCCGTCACGCCCTTCCTGCTCGGCAACATCCTGGAGCGCACCGGCGGCGCCAGCCTCGCCACCAACATCGCCCTGGTGAAGAACAACGCCCGCGTGGCGGCCGAGATCGCGGTGGCGCTGGTCGGCCCGCGCTAACGGACGGTCACCACCGCACGACCAGCCGTTCCAACCCGTGGAAGTGATAGCGGTCGGCATAGACCGGCGCTTCGGCGAGGCGCAGGCCCGGCAGGCGGCGGAACAGCGTCGGCAGCGCCACCTGCAGTTCCAGCCGCGCCAATGGTGCGCCGATGCAGAAGTGGATGCCGGCGCCGAAGGAGACGCTGGCGACATCCGCCCGGTCGAGGTCCAGCCGGTGCGGATCGCGGAAGCGGGCCGGGTCGCGGTTGGCGGCGCCGAGCATCAGGCCGATCTTGTCGCCGCGCTTCAGCGCTATACCGCCGATCTCCAGGTTCTCCAGCGCGTAGCGGGTGAACAGGTGGAGCGGCGCGTCGAAGCGGATCAACTCCTCGACCGCGTTTTCCGTCGCCGTCTCCGACCGGAACGCGACGGCGGGATCGACGCCGGCCTCCAGCACCGCCTTGGCGCCGTTGCCGATCGCGTGCACCGTCGCCTCGTGGCCGGCGTTGAGCAGCAGGATGCAGGTGGTGATCAGCTCGTCGGTGGAAAGCTTCTCGCCGGCCTCCTCGGCCGCGATCAGGTGGCTGATCAGGTCGTCGCCCGGCCGCGCCCGCCGTTCGTCGACATAGCCCCGCATGAACGCGACGAAGGCTTGCGTCGCGCGCACCGCGTCGTCCTCAATCTCGCGCGTGCGGTTGAACTGGTACATCGCCACCATCCGGTGCGACCAGTCGAGCAACTGGTCGGCCATGTCGACGGGAACGCCCAGCAGCTCCGCGATCACGATCACCGGGATCGGCGTGGCATAGGCCGCCAGGAGATCCACCTCTCCGCCGGCTTCGAACCCGTCGATCAGGTCGTCGGACAGCGCCTGGATCCGCGGCCGCAGGCGCTCGATCGCCCGGCTCACGAAGGCGCGGGTGATCAGCGTGCGCAACCGCGTGTGGACGGGCGGCTCCCGTTCCAGCAGCGAATGCGCCTCAACGTCGTAGAACGGCTGTACGTGCTCCGGAATCTCCGGCCAGCCGAGTTCGGCGCGTGTCGCCACGTGCAGCACGTCGCGCCCGAAGCGGCGGTCGCGCAGGAGGCCGTTGACGGCCTCGAAGCCCGGGAAGCACCAGAAGCCGTAGTCCTCCCAGAAGAACGCCGGCCCGAGCGCCCGCATCCGCTCGTAGACCGGATAGGGATTCTGCACGAAGGCCGGATCGGTCGGGGACTGGCGGAACGAGGGCGCGTGGGCGGTCATCGGAAACCTGGCAGGGGGTCGGATGCGGCATGCACGGGCAGCCTGTCCATCAGCTCTGCAGCGTGTCCTTCACCGTGGTCGCCAGCTGTTTGAGGCTGAACGGCTTCGGCAGGAAGGTGAACTGCTCGTTCTCCGGCAGGTTCTTCTTGAAGGCGTCCTCGGCGTAGCCCGAGACGAAGATGATCTTGAGGTCCGGCCGCGTCTTGCGCAGCTCGCGCAGCAGCGTCGGCCCGTCCATCTCCGGCATCACCACGTCGGAGACCACGAGGTCGATGTGGCCGCCGGCGTGCTCCATCACCTCCAGCGCCTCCGTCCCCGAACCGGCCTCGTGCACGGTATAGCCGCGCGACTGTAGCGCCCGCGCGGCGAAGGCCCGCACCGCCTCCTCGTCCTCGACGAGGAGGATGGTCGCACTGCCCGTCAGGTCCGCCACCGGCGGCGCTTCCGGCTTCTTGCCGCCCTCGTCCTGACCGGTTTCCTGCACGGGGAAGTGCCGCGGCAGGAAGATCCGGAACGTCGTGCCCGCCCCCACCTCGGAGTCCACGTAGATGTAGCCGTCGGTCTGCTTGATGATGCCGTAGACGGTGGAAAGCCCGAGCCCTGTGCCCTTGCCCACCTCCTTGGTGGAGAAGAACGGCTCGAAGATCTTCTCCATCACGTCGGGCGGCATGCCGGTGCCGGTGTCCTGCACCTCGATCATCACGTATTCCGCCGGAACCAGCCCCTGATAGCCGTAGGCCTCCGCCTGGGCCGGCGTCACGTTGGCCGTGCGGACCTCCAGCTTGCCGCCGCCGGGCATCGCGTCCCGCGCGTTGACGGCAAGGTTGATGATCACCTGCTCGAACTGGTTGAGGTCGGCCATCACGGGCCACACGTCGCGCCCGTGCACCACCTTCAGCTTGACCTTCTCGCCCAGCAGCCGGTCGAGCAGGATGGTCAGGTCGGCGAGCACGTCCGACAGCGTCAGCATCGTCGGTCTCAACGTCTGCCGCCGCGAGAACGCCAGCAGCTGCCGGACAAGTCCGGCCGCGCGGTTGGCGTTCTGCTTGATGTTCATGATGTCCTGGAACGACGGGTCCGTCGGCCGGTGGTTGGCGAGCAGGAGGTCGGAGAAGCCGATGATGGCGGTCAGCACGTTGTTGAAATCGTGCGCCACGCCGCCGGCCAGCTGCCCGACGGCCTGCATCTTCTGGCCCTGGGCGAACTGGGCCTCGAGCGCCCGCTGCTCGGTGGTCTCCAGCGCGTAGACGACGGCCACCTCGCCGTCGCCGGCCCCCTCCTCCACCGGCGAAACGAAGAACCGCGCCGAGCGGCCCTTGTCGTCGGCCAGCGGCAGGTCGATCGGCGGGATCTGGCTCTGCCCGCTTGCCGCCGCCTGGATCGCCTGGGCGAGGCTCTCGCGCTCCTTCTCCGCCACCACGTCGGAAAGCCGCCCGCGGCTTGCCGTTGTATCGGCCTTCACGAACGATCCGAAAAGCTTCATGAACGGCGCGTTGGTGCGGCCGATCCGGCCTTCCTTGTCGACGCCCGCGATGGCGATCGGCGTGTTGTTGAAGAAGCGCGCGAAGCGCACCTCGGCCGCCCGCAGCGCCTCGGAGATGTCCTCGCCCGGCGAGCGGTTGATCACCAGTGTCCGGCTGTCGCCGACGGTGCCCTCGGCTGCCACCGGCACCCGGTGGATCAGGCGGACGGGCAGGCTCTGCCCGTTGCGCTTCAGGAGGTCGATGTCGACGATGCCCGTCCGCACCTCGCCCGGCGCGCCGCGCACGCCGTCCAGCAGCGCCGCCCCGTCGCCGGCCACGATGTCGGTCAGCTTCACCGAACCCACGTCGAACTCGGCGAGGTCGTAGCCCAGCCAATCCGCGAGCGTGGCGTTCATGTAGACGATGCCGCCGAGCGCGTCGGTGGAGAAGAACCCGGCCGGCGCATGGTCCAGGAAGTTCACGGCCCGCTGCAGCGCCTGGAAGCTGTCCTCCTGGGCGTCGCGGTCGCGCGTCACGTCGGCGATCTGCCAGATGTTGAGCGCTTTGGTGCCTTCCGCCGGCAACGGGCGAACCCGGATCCGGTACCAGCGCGCCTGGCCTTCCGTGCGGCCGAGGGGATGGGAGACCCGCACCTCCTCCTCCGCCCGCCGGCCGTCGCGCGAGGCCTGCGCCAGCCGGAAGATCACGTCCACGGCTTCGCTGTCGCCGGAGAACACGCGCTCCACGGTGCGCACTTCGCTCGCCGTGCCCGCCCGGATCAGACGTCCGTAGGCCGCGTTGGCGTAGACGATCCGCCCCTCCGGATCGGTCACGCAGACACCGTCGTTCATGGTGTCGAGGAACCGCCGCGCCAGGCTCTGCCCGCCGTCCGTGCGGGCACCGAAGCGCAGCAGGCCGATCGCACCGGCGAACAACGAAAACACCCCGACGACGGCGAGGAGCCCGAGCAGGCCGAGCACGTAGGGCTCCGCCCGCGTGCGGTCCAGCATCGCGAACACGGCCGCCGCCGTCACCAGCGAAAGCGCCAGCGCCACCAGCAGTCCGACATTGCCGCCACGGTCCGACTTGTCGATCAGCGCCGCCTCGACCGTCGGGCCGACCTCCGCTTCCGTCATGCCGGAATTGCTTGGTTTCATAAGCATGGTTCGTCGTCTGGAGGATGGGCGCGGACTGCAGGAGAATCACGCGCGGGACTGTCTCAGATCTATGTACCGCCTCGTCAGAGCGGCGCAAACGGCCGGCCGCTGATTTCCGCAAAAGCGTGCCTTTCCGGCACAGGGTGCGGGAACGCCTGCCGACAGCGTTCAGTTGCGCCAGGAGCGCTTGGATTTCAGATTCATGACGTAGCCGATCACCTCGGCGACGGCCTTGTAGTGCTGCTCGGGAATGATCTCGTCGATGTCCACCGACGCATAGAGCGTCCGCGCCAGCGGCGGATTTTCCACGATGGTGACGTTGGCCTCCGTCGCCACCGCGCGGATCCTGAGCGCCACCGCGTCGACGCCCTTGGCCACGCACACCGGGGCCTGCATGCCGGTCTCGTACTTCAGCGCCACCGCGTAGTGGGTCGGGTTGGTGACGACCACCGTCGCCGTCGGCACCG
This sequence comes from Chthonobacter albigriseus, assembly GCF_013839445.1. Classification (GTDB taxonomy): domain Bacteria; phylum Pseudomonadota; class Alphaproteobacteria; order Rhizobiales; family Pleomorphomonadaceae; genus Chthonobacter; species Chthonobacter albigriseus. Next base: position 85,013 of record NZ_JACDIT010000003.1, read on the forward strand.
CCGACATCATCCGCTTGCGCGACCGCTCGATGCGGATCTGCCGGATCTTTGCCTTGATGGCGGGGTCGCCTTCGCTCTGCTTGTGCTCTTCCTTGATTTCCTGGATCGACATCCGGTGCTTCTTCAGCCACCGCTGGCGCGACCAGAGATAGTCGGCCGCCGCCACCAGGAACATGATGGCGAGCACCGCGCCGAGCACGTTCATGCTGAGCGTCTGCGTCAGCGTCAGCAGCGACGCCGGGTCCATGGTCACCATGGCCTCCAGCCGGGAACGCTCCGGCCAGAGCACCATCATCATCACCACGCCGACCAGCACGATCTTCAGGATGCCCTTGGCGAAGTTCATCATCGCCTCGGCCGAGAAAAGCCGCTTGAAGCCGCTGAGCGGAGAGATCTTCTCCAGCTTCCACTTCAGGCTCTCGGCCGTGAACACCATCCGGTGCTGCACCATGTGCCCGGCCACACCGGCCACCATCATAATCAGCACCGGCAACACCATCGCCGCACCCACCGCGCCGAGCACCGCTATGAACAGCCGCCTGAGCCCGCCGCCGTCCATCGAGAAGTCGGCCGCATGCTCCAGCAGCCCGCGCAGCGGGTCGGTCAGGGTCTTGGAGGCGGGGCCGCCTGCCATGCCGACCACCAGCGCCACCGCGGCCAGGGTGAACCAGGTTGAGACCTCCTGGCTCTTGACGACGTCGCCGCGTTCGAAGGCGTCGTCCAACCTTCGCTGTGTTGGTTCTTCTGTTTTTTCGTTGTCGTCGCCGGCCTCTGCCATCGCGTGCGCCTCACGGTCCGATGAAGCGCATCAGGCCGTCCTCCAGATGGGAGGCGTAGAGCCCCATCATGGTGGTGACCAGGAAGGCGAAGAGGATGAGGCCGACCCCGATCGAGACCGGCATGGCGAGAAAGAACACCTGCAGCTGCGGCATCAGCTTGGCGAGCACACCGAGGCCGAAGTTGAACACCAGGCCGAACACGATGAACGGCGCGGAGATCTCGATACCGATCTTGAAAGCCTCTCCGACGGTCGTCACCGCGACGTCGGCGAAGTCGCCGATCGGCGGCGGCGAGCCCGGCGGAAACATCGTGTAGCTGTCGGCGATCGCGGCGATCGCGATGTGGTGGATGTCGGCCGCGAAGATCAGCACCATCGCCGTCACCGACAGGAATCCCGCCACGATGGCGCCCTGCTGCCCCATGGTCGGGTCTACCGACATGGCGAAGCCGAGGCCGATCTGGCTGGCGATGTTGGTGCCGGCGATCTGCGTCACCGACATCATGATACGGGCAATCAGCCCGATCGCGATCCCGATCAGGATCTCGCCGATCATCGCCACGACCAGCCGCGTCAGGTCGTTGGCGAGCCCCTGCGGCAAGGTCCCGGCGACGGTCGGGTAGAACACCAGCGAAAGGGTCAGCGCGATGCCGAGCCGGGCGTTGACCGGGATCGGCTGCTCTCCCGTTCCCGGCATCAGCATGACCAGCGCGCCGAGGCGCGCGAACAGCAGCAGGAACAGAACCGTGACGTCCGGGAGGATGGTGATCGTCACCGCCGCTACCCGGCGACGATGCGTTCGGTGATCCGGGCCATGAACCCGTTCAACGCGTCCGACATGAAGGGCAGTGTCAGGATCAGCACCAGGAAGATCGCGATGATCTTCGGGATGAAGACCAGCGTCATCTCCTGGATCTGCGTCAGCGCCTGGATCAGCGCCACCACCAGGCCGATGGCGAGGCCGACGAGCATGGTCGGCGCGGAGATTTCCACGGTGACCCAGATCGCATCCCGCGCGATGTCGAGAACCTCCGGGCCCGTCATCCTGTCTCTCCCGGCAGACGCCGTCAGATCGGCATCCGCATGATTTCCTGGTAGGCGTTGATCACCCGGTCCCGCACCGAGACCATCGTCTCCAGCGCGAGTTCGGTTTCAGACACCGCCGTCACCACGTCGATCACGTCGGCCTTGCCGGCCATCAGGTCGCGCTGCGCCGTGTCCGACGCCTTGCCCTGCTCGATGACCGAAGCCACCTGGTCCTTGATGAGATCGGCGAACCCGGACGGGTCCTTCGCGCCCGCCACCGCTCCCAGCGCATCCTTAGTCTGCGCTTCCGGGCCTCGATTCGCCATCCGCGCCATGGCGCCGTAGATGCTGGAAGCGTTCAGGGCCGTGGTGATCGCCATTTCAGTGCCTCAAGGTCGGGGAAAAGGGCTGGTCAGCGCTTCAGGAGATCGATGGTCCGCTGCAGCATGGAGCGCGTCGCGGTCACCACGTTGAGGTTGGCTTCGTAGGTCCGCTGCGCTTCGCGCATGTCGACGCCTTCGATCAGCAGCGACACGTTGGGATACCGCACCATCCCGTCCGCGTTCGCGGCGGGATGGCCTGGCTCGTAGCGCTCGTCGAACGGCGCCTTGTCCCGGTCGATCTTGCCGAGCTGGACGACTTGCGCCCCGAGTTCCGCGTCGAACTTGGACTGCACCGTCGGGATCTTCCGCCGGTATGGGTCGTCCTGCGCCGTGCGCGCCGCGCTGTCGGCGTTGGCGATGTTCTCCGCGATCACCCGCATCCGACCCGACTGGACCTTCAGTCCGGAGGCCGAGATCATCAGTGTCTTCAGGAAGTCCATGGCCCTGTCCCTTCAGCCGTCAGCGGCCGATCGCGGTCCGGAGCAGCCCGAGGCTCCTCTGGTAGAGCGACGTCGCCACCTGGTAGTCCATCTGGTTGTTGGACACCTTCATCATCTGCTCTTCCAGGACCACCGCGTTGCCGTCGGGTGTGATCTCGTAGCCGGCCACCTTGCCGTCCTTGAAGGCGCCGCCGGCCACCAGCGGCCGTCCGGGAATGTGCTGGGCATCCGTGCGGACCGGCAGCACGTTGGGGTCCGGCCGCATCTCCGCGGCCACCCTGAAGAAGTCGGGCGCCTTCACGTCCCGACCGGTGTAGCCCGGGGTGGAGGCGTTCGCGATGTTCTCCGCCAGAACCTTCTGCCGTTGCTCGTGGAAACGCAGCTTCTCCTTGAAGGCGCGAACGATGCCGACGTCCGAAATACCCATACTCTGCGGCTCCCCACCACCGCTTCGACCTGACCGAAAAGGATTCGACCGGGGAGAAGCTGGGCAATTTTTGCCGCATTGATGGTTAACGACTGGTTAATCGCCTGCGCAGCGGCCGGGACAACCCCACCTAAGTGCCTGAAACTGCGGTGACGGAAAGGTTTCGGTGAGGTTTGTTCACCGACGCGACACGGGAGTCGGAAATCGTTGCCGCACCGTTTACAATCGCGAAATCTGTAAGATTCGTCGAACGTGTTTTTGCGGCGAGACGCCTGGAACGAGAGATACAATATGCAGGAACTGCTCGTACAGTGGTTTGGGACATCGGGGGCGACGGCCGCGCGGTATGTGATCGCGTTCGCGGTGGTTCTTGTCCTGCTTCTCGCCCTGCGCTGGATCCTGAAGAGCGTTTCGCGCGGTGGCGCGATGCGACCTCGCGGTAAGCAGCAGCGCCTCGCCGTCATGGACGTCACGGTGGTCGACGAGCGTCGCCGGCTGGTCCTGGTGCGTCGCGACGGGGTGGAGCATCTCCTCCTGGTTGGCGGCCCGACCGACATCGTCGTCGAACAGACCATCATCAAGGGCGTGCCGGTCGGCACGATGGGCCGGTTCCCCCGCCCTACCCAGGAGCAGCCGCAGGTGGACGGTCCGCCGCCGCCGCGGCGGATGCCGGCCCGTGAAGCGCCCGCCGAACCCAAGGTGGCCGCGGCGATGGCGGCTGCCGCCATAGCCGCTCCGGAGGAGGTGCCCGAGCCCGCACCGACGGTCGTCCGCCCCGCCATGCCGGCTCCGGAGCCGCGCCGGTCCGCGCCGCCCCCGCCTCCGCCGGTCTCCGAGCAGAGCTACGACGAGCCGCTCCCCTCCATGGAGCCGCGCGTTCCCGCGCCGATGCCGTCCGATATCCCGCCGGAACCGCTGGCGGACACCCGTCCTGCCAGCTTCCGCACGGCACGCCAGACCTATGCCCCGCCGGTCTCCGGCCGGCCCGAGCCGGTGCCTGCGCCCACGTTCAGCCCGTCCGACGAGGTGCTCGACCGCGGCGCCGCCCCCGATGTGAGCCTCCCTCCGCTGGAACCGGCGGACGACGCCTTCGACGACCTTGCCCTGCGCCTCGACGAGGCCCTGCGGGAGGAGAATCCCAAGGTGGAGCCGAGCTTTGCGCCGACCCCGCCGGTCGCCCCGGTCGTCGTGGCGGCGGCTCCCGCGGTCACCGAACCGCCGGCCTTCATGCGCAACACCCGCGGGCCGATCACCTTTTCCCGGCGCGACCGCGAGCCGCCTCCGGCGCCCGAACCGATCCGGGCGGAAACGCCCAAGGTCGAGCCTGCGCCGATCGAACCGCCCGCGCCGGAGCCCGAACCGGAGCCGGAAATCGTGGTGTCCGCACCCGAGCCGGTTGCCCCGCCGCCGCCCCCCGCGCCGCCGGCCGACGACCTCAACCGCTCGATGCTCGGCGCCGCCAGCGCCTGGTTCCGCCCCCGGACTCCGGCCCAGATCAAATCCGCCGACGAGAAGTTCGACCGCAAGCCGGAACCGCCGCCGCAGCCCGCCGAGCGGGTGGAACCGGAGGATCTTGGCCTGAAGCCGGTCGAGGCGAACCCGCCGGCCGTTCGGATTCCGGCCGTCGAGCCGGAGACGATCGCCCGGGTCGGTGGCCTGGCCGCGGTGCTGCCGGCGGTCGAGGTCGCGCCCGACCTTCCGCCGCCCAACGTCGAGCCGCCAGCGCCGGAACCGGAGGCCGCAACGCCGGACTTCGACCTCTCCGACAGCCTCTCCGACGACCTGGACAACCTGCTCGTCGAAGCGGAACCTGCAACCGAATCAACACCTTCTCCGAAGATCGAGCCGGTCGTCGACGTCTGGAAGCCCGAACCCCCGAAGCCTGTCCCCGCCCCGGTTCCGGTAGTCCCGCCGCCGGTGCCGGTGCGGGCCGACGAGCAGAAGGATCCGGACTTCACCTCCCTGGAGGACGAGATGGCGCGGCTGCTGGACGAGCTCGCGGGTGATATCCCGCGGCCCGGAAAACCGCGGAATTGAGCCGTTTTTTAGGTCCGCCGAGCGGACAGATGCGGACATGACTATGCGGCGGTGGGGACCTCGGGCGGCGGCGGTGACTGCCTTCGTGGTGGCGATGGTCTCCGCCCCCGCGATCGCTCAGGATGTCTCGATCTCGCTCGGTGAAGGCCAGACCTTGACCGAGCGCGCCGTCCAGCTGATCGGACTGATCACAGTCCTCAGCCTCGCCCCCTCCATTCTCGTGATGATGACGTCCTTCACCCGGATCGTCGTCGTCCTGTCTCTTCTGAGAACGGCGATCGGTCTGCAGGCCGCACCACCCAACGCGGTGATGGTTTCACTTGCGCTCTTCTTGACCGCGTTCATCATGGCCCCAGTTTTTCAGACGGCCTACGACGAGGGCGTGCAGCCGGTCATCGACGGAACGCTCGACCTGCAGCAGGGCTTCGAAGCAGCCGTCGTTCCTTTCCACGCCTTCATGCGCCAGCATGTCCGGGAAGAAGACCTCGCGCTCTTCATAGATCTTTCCAACCAGCCCGCCCCCGCCACCGCAGAAGAGATCAGCCTTCGCATCCTGATCCCGGCTTTCATGATCTCCGAGCTGAGACGAGCCTTCGAGATCGGGTTCCTTCTCTACTTGCCGTTTGTGATCATCGATCTGGTCGTGTCATCCATCCTGATGGCGATGGGCATGATGATGCTGCCGCCAGTGGTCGTTTCACTGCCGTTCAAGCTGATCTTCTTCGTTCTGGTGGACGGATGGTCGCTGGTCGCCGGCAGCCTGATCCGCTCCTACACAGGCGCCTAGATCTTCCGGCGGCTACGTAGCGCCTTTTCCGTGTTTTGTAGTCTCACCCGCCCGCTACGTAGCCCTGGAACATCCCGGCGGTGACGACGGGGAGCCAAGGGGACCGCTGGTCGACTTCGGTGGCGCACTATCCCCGTTGGAGACGAAGTTATCCCCGGCCGCGCGATCCCGGTTAGTCTGAACGGGTCCGGCTCAACCGGCCTGCGCCGCCTGCCCGTCACCGGCGGGATCGGCGAGCGCGCTTGGAGCCGAATGCCCTGCCGCGCCGCCATGGCCGGCGTCAGGCGCCGGTGCGGTCCCGTGTTCGCCCTCCGGGGCCTGCGGGTCGCCATGCTGCGCGTCGGGACCATGAGCCGCATCGACGGGCCCGTCGGGCGCGGTACCGGGCACCTCCACGGGCACCTCTTCCTCGGGGCGCTTCTGCTCGACGAGATAGGCGGCGCCGGCACGCCCGGAGGTGAGGTAGCGCTTGCGGTACTCGGCGAGGAAGGCGGTGACGGAATCGGAGGCGACGATCTGCTGCGCCACCTGGTTGAATTCGGCTCCGGTGCCGTCGATCGGGCCGGTGACGACGTCGAAGGCGGACGCGCTCTTGGTGCCCGACATCTTGCCGCCGAACTTGTTGCGCAGCCGGTCCAGGCTGACCTCGTCCTGCGCCAACGCATAGGCGACACCGGCGCGCAGCACGTCGTGCTGCTCGCGCTCGTCAAGGGCGAGGTCTTCCGCCCAGCGTCCGCCGAGCAGCCGCTCGAACTGCTCGCCGCTCTCCTGGTGGCGGTCGGCGCCCCAGAGAACCTCGGCGCGTAGCCGGTCGACGTCCGAGCCGGCCAACGGTTTCAGGAGTTCCAGCGCGAGATCATACTTGCCCGTATCGGCCAGGGCCCGCACCTCGACCAGCCGCCGCTGGCGCTCGATGTCCACGGGAAGCTCGGCCTGGCGAGTCCGGCCGAGCGTCATCAGCGCCTGTTCCGGGCGCTTGTCGAGCAGGTAGACGAGCGCGAGATCCGCCGCGACCTTTGCCTTGGAGGCGCCACGGAGCCGGTTGTCGACCTGATAGGAGAGGAGTTGCGCCGCCTGCGGCAGAAGGTCGACGTCGACCAGCTTGCTGGCGAGATTGCGCACCATCTCGTCGCCCCGCTTCCCGGGCGGCGTCAACTCGCGAAAATCGTAGTAGAGGGCGAGGGCGTCCACCGGTTTCAAGTCGTCGGCCTTCCCGTCGAGAAACAGCGAGGCAAAGGCCGACTGCATCTCCTCCTGCATCAGGCGCGTGGTCTCGGCCTGGCTGTCGACCACGTTGGCGACCCGCATCAGCTCGAAGCCACGGCGGAAGTCGCCACGCTCCACGGAAAGCTGCCCCAGGGTGCGGAGCGTCCGGAGTTCCACATCGTCGCCGCGCCACGAGATGGCGAGCTGCTCCAGACGATCGGCAGCCTGGTCGGGGGTGATCAGCCCCTCGCGCCGCTGCAGGTTTACAAGACGATAGGTCGCCTCCGCTTCGACAGGGCCCCGCGCGTTCTGGACGGCCTTGGACAGCAACTCCATCGCGTCCGTGGAATGGCCGGTGGCGTCGGCAGCGCGAGCGTTGAGAATGTCGATGGAGGCAAGTTCGTTGGGCGAAAGGGTCTTCGGTTCCAACTGCGCCATCAAGCTGCGCGCCTTGCCATAGTCGTTGAGTTCGATCGACGCCTTGATGCCGGCGATCAGGAACTTGTTCTGGATGGCGACCGGATAGCGCCCGACCGCCACCTCGGCGCGCGGAAAGCTGCGCCGGGCCGCGGGATAGTCGCCGAGTTCGGTCAACGCGATCGACTTCCAGATCGCCGCCTCCGGATGATCGGCGAACTCCGGCCCTTCCAGGTAGGTGAGCACGTCCTTGTAGCGGCTGGAAAGAACCGCCGCCGCCGCCCGCATAATGCCCATGCGGCTGGAGGTAGCCTCCTCCGGCGCCAATGCGGAGATGTAGTCGAGCACTCCGCCCGCCTCATAGCCGAGGCTGTTCGCCAGGTTGAACTCGGCGAACTCGTACCAGACCTTGACCTTCTCATCTTTCGTCTGCGCCTGTGCGGCCGCGGCATGCAGTTCGTGCCGGCGCTCCCAGAACTTGCGGGGGTCCGAAGTGTCCACTGCGCCGAGGTCCATGAAGGCCTGCCGCTCGGTCGACAGGACGCCCATCGCCGATGGCAGATCGAGCAGCGACGCCCGTTCGACCGGCACGGCAGTGGACACCGCCATGCCGTCCGGGCGGTCGATCACCACCGTGGTCTCGCGGGCGAGGACCGAAACGTCGTCGACCTTCGGCACGATGGCGAGGCCGTGGCCGGAGGAAAGCGCGTCGACATCGACGAAGCTTTGCGGCTTGGTCAGGCCGCGCGGCGGGCCGAGTGCCGTGACGACCACGATCTCGTCGCCCACGGTCGGGTCCATCACCCGGTGGATGCCGTTCACCGGACCGAACGGCACCTCCAGCGAAACCGCGCCGTTGTCGCGGATCTGCCGCTTGATCTGCAGCGGCCGGATGGGCTGGGTGACCATATCGCCGATGGTGACGACCCAGAAGGTGCCGTCTGGGTTGAGCGTGGCGAGCAGCGGCTCGACAAGCGTGATGCGCAGGCCCCGCGCCTCGCCAACGGTGATCGGCTCGATCACCGATGCAATGCCGGCCAGCGCGTTCTGAAGGCTCTCCACCCCGAGCGGCGCGGGATCGTCGAACAACAGCCACAACGTGCCACCGCGCGTGAACATCGCCGAGCCGATCTCGGCCTTGTACGGGAAGACCAGCCGGGTCGCCCGGCCGATCCGCTTGGCTTCCACCCGCAACACGGCATCGGTCAGGTCGACGGAGCGCCCCTCCGGCACCTCCGCCATCTCGCCCGGATTGCCGTGGGCCAGAGGCGCGGCGGGCTTCGGCGCCTCCGCATCCGCCGCGGGCTGCGCGGGGTCGGAATGCGGGTCGGCAGCGGCATGCTCGACGGGTTCGGCATGCGGGTCGGCGGCGGCATGCTCGGCAGGCGCGGCATGCTCGCCCGTTGCGGCATGCGGGTCCGGCGAGGCGGCCTCGCCGTGCGGATCGGCAGCGGCGTGCTCCGTGGGCGCGGCATGTGGTTCGGCCGAGGCATGGTCTTGGCTTGCGGGAGGCACGGTCGGCGGCGCCACCGGTTCGGCGACCGAACCCGCCTGCTCCGATCCGGAGGCGTCGGGTATGCTGCCCTTGTAGCGGATCAGGTCCTTGCTGTTCGCATCCGTGCCACCGGCATCGCCGCGGGCCGCTCCGAGGAGCCGCCGGACGGCATCGTCGTTTTTGGTGCCCACCTTGCCTTCGATGTCGACGACATAGGTGTCCGCCTCGCGGAAGGCCCGCACGTCGGCGTCCGGCGCCACGAGGATGCGGAAACCGAGGCCGTCGGGTACCTCCGTATCGATCTCGATGTCATCCACGAAGGGCGGCAGGTCGGCCCGGATGGGCGACAGGTCGACCGGGGCGTTGCGGTTGAAGGCCACAGCCAGGACGCCGTCCGTCCGCTTCAGCGTGGCTTCGAACGGCACGTTCCAGGCGAACACGAAGCGCGAGAAGGTCGGCGTGCGGCCGACCCGGAGGTCGAGCCGGACCTTGGTGTCGCCGACCTGGCGCAGCAACGCCGCCTCCTTGGCCTGCAGGGCCGCCTCCTCCGCCCGGCGGGCGAGTTCGGCCACCACGTCGTCCGGCAGCCGCGGCGGCGGTCCGGACCAGCCGGACGGCAGGAAGTCGAGGAAAAGCTTGGCGCCGGCTTCCATGGTGTTGACGCGAACGCCGCGGGCCAATGCGAAGCGGGCACCGCGATCGTCCGGATCTGCGCGAGCGATGGTGATGTAGCGGGCGAGCGTGATCGGGATCCGGGAGATGTCGAGCGGCGCTTCGGCCGCGAACTCGATGACCAGCACCCCGTTGCTGGATCGGATGGTGTGCTTCGGCAGGATGTTGAGATCCGGAAAGTCCAGGATCACGCGGCCGTAGGTTTCCCAGTCCTCCACCGTCACGGTGGCCTTTTCGGCCGCCGGGGCATGCTGCGACAGCATCAGCACGACGAAAACGCCGGCAAGACACCGCCCGGCCAGGGACATCGGCCGGCGGAGGAACGCAGCGAAACGTTCCATCCAGGAGGAGACGATTTGAACCATACGCAACCCGCCTGCGGACCGACACACGGCCGCACTTGGCAGGAAGCCTATGCGAGGGCCCTTAACAGGCTGTTGCGCCGAGGGCGGAAAGCGCTGGAATCCCGAGCTTTTGCATTACTGGGCCGGCATGATCTTCGGCAGTGCGTCAAGCCCTTGCGCATCGCTCGGAACCGCAGCCTGCGAACTGGCGACGGGCACATCCGGCGTGACGGGAGGGGCCTGGACCTGCACTGTCATCCCGTAGGCGGCGAGCGCGGTGGTAAGGCTGCCGGCACGCTCCGGATCCATCACCGCCAGGATCGCCGACATCTTGCGCGGGTTCATGGCGCGGCTGAGCTCGATCAGGATGGGCAGCTCCAGCTTGTTGAACACCGCTGCGGCAGCCTTCGGCTTCATGTTCTCGTACATGGTGGCAAGGCCGCGGACCTGTTCCGACGGTCCTGGCGGGGCCGCGTTGGCCTGGGCATCGACGGCGGCCTTCAAGCCCTTCATCTCCTCCATCCGCTGCTGCAGGCGCCCCTCTGCCGCCTCCAGGAGCTTGAGGCGGGTGGTGAGATCGTCCTCCCGCTGGTCCAGCGTCTGCCGGCGTTCGGAAAGCGACCGTTCGATCGCCAGCTCCGCCTGAGACTTCATCGGCTGGAATTCCTCAGGGCGGGTGGTGGACACGTTGGCGGGCAGGGTCGATTCGCCACCGCCATGCCCGTCAGCGGCCGGGGCTTCGCCGTGAGCGGCGGCGGCCGGGGCTTCAGCGTTGGCGGCGGCGGGAGCTTCGGCGTGTCCGTCGGCGGCGGGAGCCTCGGCATGCGCGTCGGCGGCAGGCGCTTCGGCGTGTCCGTCGGCGGCAGGCGCTTCGGCGTGTGCGTCGGCGGCCGGAGCTTCGCCATGGGCGTCCGCGGCAGGAGCGTCGCCATGGGCGTCTGCGGCAGGAGCTTCGCCGTGGGCGTCGGCGGCGGGGGCTTCGCCGTGGGCGTCGGCCGCGGGCGCGTCATGTCCGCCACTGGCAGCCTTCTGCTTGGCGAGCTCCTCGGCCTCACGGGCCAGATCGATTGGCGGGCCGAGGATCAGCGGGTCGTCGAAATTATCGCCCTGCGTCTTGGCGGGAGCTTCCTCGCCGTGCTCCCCGCCGCCGGCCGCGACGGCGGTGGCCGGGCCGACCGCGAAGGAGCCGGACCCGGTCGCCATGCCAAGAACCTTGAGGACGAGAAGCGCCGAGACTGCGAACAGCACGATCGGCAGCAAGCGGATATCCTTCACGCGGCCTCCTCGCGCTGCGCCCTGCGATAGGCGGAGAGTCGCTCCGCGGCGGCCTCCGCTGCGGCCTGCAGGGACCGGGACACCGGCTCGCGCTGTTGAACCTGGGGCTGGGCCTGCGGCGGCGCGTAGGTCTGCGGGGCCGGCGCGTAGGCGGCGGGCGCCGGGGGCTCGTCGTAGCCGTAGTAGGCCGGCTGCGGTTCCGGCGCCGGCTGCGCCATGGCGAAGCCGTAACCGGGCGTCGGCGGCGCGGCGGGCCGCGGGGCCGGCTGACGGTATTGAGGCTCGGGCTGACGCTGCGGCTCCGGCTGACGGTATTGCGGTTCGGGCAGACGCTGCGGCTCCGGCTGACGGTATTGCGGTTCGCTCTGGCGCTGCGGCTCCGGCACGCGCATCGGCGCGGCCTCGCGGTGGGGCTCACCGCCGCGCCCGGAGGCGGCAGCGACCAGCCGGCGCAGCACGTCGTCGCCGAGCGCGATCTTGCGGTCGAGCTCCGAGATCGCCGCATCCGCCGAGGTCAGCCGGCCGCCGAGCGACTTCTCGCAGTCGGACGCGGTGGCCTTGAGGCCGAGGATCGCCCGCTCCGCGATCTCGGTGGCAGTGATCAGCTCGGCGATGGTGGCGCGCAGCACCTCCTCGTCCGCGCGAAGCCGGGTGAGCCGCTGGTTGAGGATCATGCAATAGGCGATCGTCAGCACCAGCAGCGCCGCCACGATGATCTCGATGACCATTCCGAGGTTCAGGCCGGTCATGTCTTTTCCATTTCCTTCTGGACGGCCCGTTCGAACGCCGCGAGCGTCATGCGCGGGCGGCGGAGCGGCTTGGACACCTTGACGGAGACGTTCTCGCCCAGCCGGCCGATGTGGCCGGAGGTGAGCTGGATGTCGCCGCACTTCACCGCGATCGGGTCGCCCGGTCCGGTGTTGAACAGCAGCGTCTGCCCGACCGCCAGATCCAGCACCATCGACAGCGGCAAGTGCTCCTCGCACATCACCGCGTCGACGGCGACGTTGGCGTGGAAGATCTCGGTGGCGAGATGCCCTTCCCAGATGTGGTCGCGGCCGAACTTCTCGCCCATGAACATCTGCAAGAGCAGGTTCCGGATCGGTTCGATCGTGGCATAGGGGAGCAGCATCTCCACCTTGCCGCCGCGGTCCTCCATGTCGACGCGGAACTGGATCAGGATCGCTGCATTCTTCGGCCGCGAGATCGCCGCGAAGCGCGGGTTGGTCTCCAGACGCTCCAGCGAGAACTTGATCTGGGTGAGCGGCGCGAAGGCCTTCTCCGTATCGGCCAGGATGATCTCGATCATCCGCCGGACGAGGTTCATCTCGATGGTGGTGTAGGGCCGCCCCTCCACACGGATCGCGGTGGTACCGCGCCCGCCGCCGAGCAGCACGTCGATGATGGAGTAGATCAGCGAGGAATCGACGGTCATCAGGCCGAAGTTGTCCCACTGCTCCGCCTTGAACACCGCCAGGATCGCCGGCAGCGGGATCGAGTTCAGATAGTCGTCGAAGCGCACCGAGGAGATGCTGTCGAGCGAGACTTCCACGTTGTCGGACGTGAAGTTGCGCAGGCTCGTCGTGGTCTCGCGCACCAGCCGGTCGAACACGATCTCCAGCATCGGCAGACGCTCGTAGGACACCATCGCCGAGTTGATCAGGGCGCGGATGCCGCTCTGGTCGTTGGCGATGTGGTCGTCGACGTTGAAGCCGAGGAGGTTGTCGATCTCTTCCTGGTTGAGCACGCGGTCGGCGCCGCGCGAGGACGACTCCATGTCCGTGTCGGTGTCGTCGAGCGTGGCGGCCCACTGGGCGGCCATCGCGTCGGCGTTCTCCACGCCCTGCTCTTCCAGCGCCGCGCCCCACTCCGCGGCGAGATCGTCCATGTCGTCGCCTTTTTGCTCGGCGAGCGCGGCGCCCCAGTCAGCGGAGAGATCTTCGTCCTCGTTCTCCATCGACAAACCCCGGTTACTGGACGATGACGTTCTTGAAGAGCACGTCGTCGACGCGCGCCGGATAGACGGCCACGTTGATGCGGCGCTGCAGCTCCTCCTTGAGACGGTAGAGACCCGCCGACCCCTGCAGGTCGCTGGTCCTGAGCTCGCGGAGATAGGTCTGGAAGGCGTCCAGCACGCGCGGCATGTTGGGCTCGATGACCTGCAGCATCTCCTGGTTGGACACCTCCAGCGTCACCGCCAGCTTCACGTAGGCGGCAGTGTTGTCCACCGACGACAGGTTCACGATCATCACCGGCAGGTCCATGTAGTAGGCGCTCGGCTCAGGCGGCGCCGCGGGATGATCGAGTGCCGCCTCCTCCGCCGTCTTCTCGCCGCCGGCGAACAGGAAGAAGTAGGCCCCGCCGCCGACCCCGAGCAGCAGCACCACCCCGACGCCGATCAGGATCAGCTTGTTGCCGAGCAGCTTTCCGATCAGGCCTTTCGGCTTCTCCTCGCCTTCGGCCCCGCCCTCTTCGCCCTTGTCAGCCATCGCCCCTGAACCATCATTGGGATGCCGGCCCCGCGACTCTGCCGCGGCCTTCACCGGCTCTGTGCTGAAGGTGGGACCACAAAGGTTAACGAAACGTTGATGAAGCGTTAACCGTGCGGCAAATCTTGCCGCTCCGACCTGCCGACCGGCAGCTTCAGCCCCTTGCGTCGAATGCCGTCTTTCCGGTTAACCGTCTGTTTTCCTTAAGGGTTCGTTGCTGGCACGCATCCTGCGAGGATGCCGTCGGTAGCGCCGCTGGGGAGCGCAACGCTGCCAACGGACTTGGGGAATACGGCACGATGGAGAACACATCCCTCGTGGCGCTGTCTCGCCAGCTGGTGCTCAGGCGCAAGCTGGACGTGATCGCCAACAACGTGGCCAACCTGGACACTGTCGGCTACAAGCGCCTCTCGCTGGAACTCGACGAATACAAGATGCCGGTCGCGCGGGCGAACACGTTCCAGCGCCGCGACCAGGTGCATTCCTTCGTCGAGGACTGGAACACCACCGCCGACTTCGAGGAAGGCCCGACCGAAACGACGGGCAACCCGCTCGACGTCGTCATCCAGGGCGACGCCTTCTTCGTGGTGATGACCGAGGGCGGCCAGGAGCGCTACACCCGCGCCGGCAACTTCCAGATCGACGAGACCGGCCGCCTGGTGACGGCCGACGGGCACGCCGTGATGGGCGAAGGCGGCGAGATCGTCTTCGCGGCCAACGAAAAGGACGTGCTGATCAACAACGACGGCACGGTCGCCACCAACGTCGGCCCCCGCGGCTCCCTGCGCCTCGTCTCCTTCGCCGACGACGCGGTCCTTTCCCACCAGGGCGACAACACCTTCTCCGCCTCGGGCACCTCGCTGCCGGCGACCGATTTCATGCTCAAACAGGGCTCGATCGAGAAGTCCAACGTGGAAGGGATCATCGAGCTGACGCGCTTGATGGAAGTGACGCGCGCCTACGAGTCCGTCTCCAAGATGATCAGCGAACACGACGACCTGCGCAGCAAGGCCATCGAACGCCTCGGCGACACAACCGCCTGAGGGCGAAGGAGTGACATGAGATGAAAGCCTTCCGCATCGCGGCTTCGGGCATGATGGCGCAGGAGATGAACGTCAACGTCATCTCCAACAACATCGCCAACATGCGCACCACGGGCTACAAGCGCCAGCGCGCCGACTTCCAGGATCTGTTCTACCAGAACATGCGCCGGGTCGGCACGGAAACCTCCGAGAACGGCAGCCAGGTTCCGACCGGCGTCTCCGTCGGCTCCGGTGTCCGCACCGTCGCGACGCCCCGAATCATGACCCAGGGCGACATCGAGCAGACCGGCAAGGAGACCGACGTCGCCGTCCGCGGCGAAGGCTACTTTCAAGTCGAGCTGCCGGACGGCCGCACCGCCTACACCCGCGACGGCTCGCTGGAGCTCGACGCCAACGGCACGCTGGTCACCCAGGACGGCTACCAGCTCAACCCGGCGATCACCGTCCCGGCGAACGCCAAGGACTTTACGATCAGCGCCACCGGCTCCGTCCAGGTGGTGGTCGGCAACGCTTCCGTCTCCACGGTGCTCGGCCAGATCACCCTCGCCCGCTTCATCAACAAGGGCGGCCTGGAAGCGATCGGCGACAACCTGTTCGTCGAGACCGCCGCCTCCGGCCCCGCGCAGGTCGCCAACCCCGGTGACGAAGGCTACGGCACGATCCTCCAGAACCACCTGGAAAGCGCCAACGTCGTTGCCGTCTCCGAGCTGTCGTCGCTGATCGCCGCCCAGCGCGCCTACGAGATGAACTCCCGCATCATCCGCGCCGCCGACGAGATGGCGCAGGCCACCGCGAACCTGCGCTGAGGAGAGACGCCATGACCTTCCGCTCCTTCCTCGCGCGCCTTCTGCTGGCGGCCGGCATCGCAGCCGCGATCGCCGCCGGCATCGCGATCCGCCCCGCGGCGGCAGCCGCGCTGCTCCGGGCCGACGTGGTCGTCACCGGCGACGTCGTCACCCTGGGCGACCTGTTCGCCGGCGCCGGCGACCTCGCCTCCACCCCCGTCTTCCGCGCCCCGGACCCCGGCGTCGACGGCGCCCTCCCGGCCAGCGCCGCGCTCGCAGCGGCCGCCAAGGCCGGCCTGGAGGTCTCCGGCGTCGAGGCGGACACCGTCAAGGTGGTACGCGCCTCGGTGCCGCTCGACGCCAGCGCCTTCCAGCATGTGATTGCCCGGGCTGCCGCCTCCCGCCTCGGTATCAACGCGGCGGACGTCGAGGTCGCGTTCGACGGCCTCGTGGAGACGGTCCACGCGAGCACCCTCGCCGCCGAACCGGCGACCATCCTGGCCATGTCGATGCAGGGTTCCAACGGCCGCTTCGCCGCCCGGCTTGCGGTCGACCTGGGTGGCGGCGCCACCCGCACGCTGGACTTCGGTGGCACCGCGACCGCCACGGTGGAGGTCCCGGTGGTCTCCCGCCCGGTCGCCCGCGGCGCCGTCCTCACCTCCGCCGACGTCGGCTATGCCCGGGTGGACCGCAAGCGCGCCGCCAATGCGCTCGGCGACATGAAGGCGGTGATCGGCATGGCCGCGAGCCGGCAGCTCCGCCCCGGCGATACGCTGTCGGCCTCCGACGTGAATGCGCCGAAGGTCGTCGGCCGCAACGAATACGTGACCATCGTCTACGAGCGCCCCGGCCTGACCCTGACCGCTCGTGGCCGCGCCCTGTCGGACGCATCCGCCGGCGAAATCGTCAGCGTCCTCAACGAACAGTCCCGCCGCACGATCCAGGCGGTCGCCGTCTCCGCCGGCACGGTTCGCGTCGAACCGGTCACGCCCCGCTTCGCCAGCATCGCAGAGAGCACCCCATGAGCCGCCCCCTCGCCCGCACCGTCCTTCGTCTCGCGTTCGCAGCCGGGACCGCGCTCACCCTGTCAGCCTGCGGCTCCGCGGTGGACCGGTTGAAGAACGTCGGCCAGGCACCTGCCCTGTCGGCGATCGAGAACCCCACGGCGCAGCCCGGCTATCGCCCGGTGCAGATGCCGATGCCGCAGGTCGAGCCGGTCGCCTACAGCCCGAATTCACTGTGGCAGTCGGGCTCGCGCACCTTCTTCAAGGATCAGCGCGCCCGCACCATCGGCGACATCCTGACCGTCCGCGTCCGGATCACCGACGAGGCTTCGATCGAGAACACCACCCAGCGCACCCGCACCTCGTCTGACAGCCTCGGCGTCCAGGGTGCGATGGGCGCGGTGATCGCCGACGTGATCTCGCCGGGTCCCAACGCATCCGGCCTGATCTCCAACAGCGGCAACATGAGCGCCACCGGCAGCGGCTCGGTGGACCGCAGCGAGGAACTGACCACCAACGTCGCCGCCGTGGTGACCCAGGTCCTGCCGAACGGCAACATGGTGATCGAGGGTCGCCAGGAGGTCCGTGTCAACTTCGAGGTGCGCGAACTGATCATAGCCGGCGTGATCCGCCCGGAGGACATCGCCTCCGACAACACCATCGACAGCGCCAAGATCGCGGAGGCGCGCGTCGCCTACGGCGGCCGCGGCCAGATCACCGACGTCCAGCAGCCCCGCTACGGCCAGCAGGTGCTCGACATCCTGCTGCCCTTCTGAGGCGTTTGCCGCTCAACTTCTCCCGCCTTTCGCAGCGCCGCCGTTCCCCCAGGTCCGGCGCCGCCGCGGATCCCCCGCGCGCCCGGCTCCCCAACGGGGCCCGCGGGGTTCCACGGTCGCCCGCCAGCTCCCCACAGCGCGGACGACCACCCCCGACGGGCGCGGCGCTCCGGC
The DNA here is from genome assembly GCF_013839445.1 of Chthonobacter albigriseus. Classification (GTDB taxonomy): domain Bacteria; phylum Pseudomonadota; class Alphaproteobacteria; order Rhizobiales; family Pleomorphomonadaceae; genus Chthonobacter; species Chthonobacter albigriseus. The sequence goes on from NZ_JACDIT010000003.1 coordinate 102,571, forward strand.
TCCTCAAGCGGACGCCGCGCCCGTGGGATGGGGTTTCGGGTGATGGGAGAAACCGGCTGTTCAGGGGGCGGAGGTTTACCTCCACCCGGCCGTCATGGTCCGCGCAGGCGGACCACCAACGACTTTGCACCCTTCCCCACCCTCCATCGCCCCGCGAAAAATGGGTGGGTGGTCCGCAGCCGCGGACCACGACGATTGAGTCCTGCGGAAGACGTCCGGCTTCTTCAGCCGAAACCCGCGCTCTCAGGCTTGCGGAAAAGGTAGGAGTGGGGGTGACCGCAACGCTCGCCGACCGGTCCAGCCACCCGAACCACCCTAGTCGTCCCGGTAGACGCGCTCGCGTCGCTCGTGGCGTTCCTGCGCCTCGATCGACAGTGTGGCGATGGGCCGGGCGTCGAGGCGCTTGAGCGAGATGGGCTCGCCGGTCTCCTCGCAATAGCCGTAGGACCCGTCGTCCAGACGCTTGAGCGCGGAGTCGATCTTGGAGATCAACTTGCGCTGCCGGTCACGGGCGCGGAGTTCGATGGCGCGGTCGGTCTCCGAGGAGGCGCGGTCCGCTATGTCGGGCAGATTGATGTTCTCATCCTGCAGATGCTGGAGAGTCTCCTTGCTCTCCTTCAGGATCTCATCCTTCCAGCTCATGAGCTTCCGCCGGAAGTACTCCCGCTGGCGGTCGTTCATGAAAGGCTCGTCCTCGGTCGGCCGATAGTCTTCAGCCAGCTCGATCGACATCCGGTGTCCTCTCCCTGGTCCAACGCGCGGCGGAATATATCCACTGGGTCACTCTGCCACAACGCTAAAAAGGCGCCGTCCGCAACGCGCGTCCCGCATCGAAAAAAGGTTCATTGGCAATTTGTTAGCCGGCACTGCTCAACCGCGGGTCCTTTCCAAGTAGCGGCCGAGCTTGGCGAGTTCGACCTCCGCCCGGAGCGCGATGTCCTCCACAAGGCCGTCGAGGGCCGGGTCTCCGGAGGGTTCCAGGGACCCGAGCAGGGCCACGACGCGGTCGAGCGCGACGCCCGACAGCTGCCCCGCGAGCAGGCCGATCTTGATCTCGTCGAGCACGTCGAGGATGTCGTGTCCGCGCTTGACCACCCGCCGCCGCCGCTGCCGCGGCAGATCCTCCTCGATGGTCTGGAGGGCGATGAGGGAATCGAGGCTGGAGAGCGGACCGGCCGAAGTGGTCTGGGCGCCGCGGGCCGGCGTCTCCGCCGACGCCGGCGCAAAGCTGGCCCCGCCGTCGGAGGCTCGGCGCACCGACGCCCCGCCCTGGGGGCCGATCGGACGTCCGGGTCCGGTGATCCGCATCGCTTGGAAGAGCCCTCGTTGCCGCTGCCGGGAAAATAACGCCCCTCCAGAGTTAACACCGCGTTAACGACCCGGCACTTCTTGCCGCCGACGGCCGTGCGACGTTTTCCACGCGCCACGCTCGGCAACGGATTGTTGTTGTCTGGCAAGAGGTTGTTCAGCTTTCCGGACTCGCCTTGGGAATGGCACGCCGCTTGCGGAGGCTGGCCCGGGAGCCTTTGGACATGGATCGGACGACAATGCGCAATCGCTGGATCGGCCTCGTGGGGTTGGCCGTCCTCACCCTGGTGTCGCTGACGGGAGCCGGCAACGCGGCGTCCCGCATCAAGGACATCGTGGACGTTGAGGGCGTGCGCGAGAACCAGCTGATCGGCTACGGCCTGGTGGTGGGCCTGCAGGGCACGGGCGACAGCCTGAACAACTCGCCCTTCACCAAGCAGAGCCTGCAGACCATGTTCGAGATGCTCGGCAAGCTGAATATCCGCGACGCCAACATCCGCACCGCCAACTCCGCCGCCGTGATCGTCACCGCCAACCTGCCGCCTTTCGGCACCGCCGGCGCCCGCATCGACGTGACGGTGAGCGCCATCGGCGACGCCAAGAGCCTGCAGGGCGGCACGCTGCTGGTCACGCCGCTGATCGGCGCCACCGGCGAGGTGTTCGCCATCGCCCAGGGTCCGATCGCCATCGGCGGCTTCCAGGCCTCCGGCGACGCGGCCACCATCACCCGCGGCGTGCCCACCCAGGGCCGCATCGCCAACGGCGCGGTGATCGAGAAGGAGATCCCCTACACGCTGGCGGCGCAGACCTCGCTGCGCCTGTCGCTGCGCAACCCGGACTTCACCACCGCCCGCCGCATCGCCCTCTCCATCAACGACCTGCTCGGCGACGGCGTCTCCGAGCCGCTGGACCCGGCCACCGTGCGCGTCACCGTGCCGGAGCGTTTCCGCGGCAACATCGTCGATCTCCTCACCGACATCGAGCAGCTGATCGTCGAGCCCGACCTGCCGGCCAAGGTGGTGGTCGACGAGGCGACCGGCATCATCGTGATGGGCCAGGAGGTGCGCGTGTCCACCGTGGCCGTCGCTCAGGGCAACCTGACCGTTCTCGTCACCGAGGACATCCAGGTGTCGCAGCCCAACCCGCTCGCCGAGGGCGAGACGGTGGCGGTTCCGCGCACCACCCTGGAGGTCCAGGACGGCCGCGAGAAGAAGATGGCGGTGGTCCGCTCCGGCATCAGCCTGCAGGAGCTGGTCGACGGCCTCAACGCCCTCGGTCTCGGCCCGCGCGACCTGATCTCCATCCTGCAGGCCATCAAGGCCGCCGGCGCCCTCCAGGCCGAGATCGAGGTGCTCTGATGGTCACCGCCCTCGACACCCTCTCCATCCAGGCCGCCGCCGACCGCCCGCGCACCGGCGCCATCCGCGACAAGGCCGAGGCGATGCGCATCGCCGAGGAGTTCGAATCGGTCTACCTCGCCGATGCTCTGAAGATGATGACCGCCGAGATCGGCAACGATCCGGTCACTGGCGCCGGCACCGGGTCACAAAATTGGCGCGAACTTCTGATGGACGAGTACGCCAAGGACATGACCCGCAAGGGCGGACTCGGCCTCGCGCCGTCGATCGCCCGCGAACTCTTAGCGATCCAGGAGACCCACGGACCATGATGAGATCCGCCCAGACCGCGCGGCCCGCCGTCGAGGCCCGCGTCACCTCCGCGCAAACCGCCAAGGCCGTGGTCGAGGACCTCCACCGCGCGATGGACGACCTGCTCGTGCTGCTGGAGGAGGAGACCCGTCTCGTCAAGGCCGGCAAGCTGAAGGAGGCCTCCGAGCTTTCCCACCAGAAGGAGGAGCGCGCCGCCGAGTACACCCGCCTGATGCTCGCCGCCCGCGACGAGGTGGAGACGCTGCAGGCCTACGACCCCGTCGGTACGGAATCGCTGCGCCGCCGCCACGAGCTGTTCCGCGCCGAGGTGCAGATCAACCTCGCGGTTCTGGCCACCGCCCGCGACGTCGCCGAGGAGATGCTCCGCTCCGTCGCCAACGAGGTGGGCGCCTCCCGCCAGCCGGCAACCTACGGCCACCCTGCCCGCCCCCAGGCGGAGGCTCCCGTCCGCGGATTCGCCTTCGACAGAAACCTCTGATTAAGCCCTGCTCGGGTAGACAGATAGCGTCCCGCCTATGCCTCGGGACGTTCAGCAGAATCTCCGAAGAAAAGTCGCACGTCGATAAAGTTTTATCGATTCGCTGAACTACGTTTTCAAACCTCTATGCCTAGCGTCATCCATCCGGGGCGGATCGTCCGCCCCTCATGGAGGATGATGCAGATGGAAATCGGCAGCATCAGGCCGGTCGTCACCGGTTCGATCGCGCCGACGCCACGAGCGCCGGCCCCTCAAGACACGGCCGTCCGCACCGACCTGGCGGGTCCTTCCGCCGTGACCGACGCCCAGGAAGGGCAGTCGGTGGAGGACAAGACCCCCTACGCCGGCGAGCAGCGGGCGGAGACCACCGAAACGGCCAAGGCATCGCGGGAGAAGAAGCTCTCGGCGTCGGGCTCTGAGGTGAAGCGCAAGGTCGAGTTGGACCCCCAGACGGAAGCCCTCGTCTTCAAGAAGCTCGACGTCCAGACGGGCGACGTGGTCGAGCAGGTGCCCGAGGAGGCGATCCTCAGAATGCGAGCCTCGATCGCCGCATGGGGCACCGGCATCCAGCAGGGCCGCACGGCCGCCTACGACCTGGAAGCCTGACGAAACCGGGATAATCGGCGGCTCCTTTCCGCCGATCAGCCTGCGCCTCCCCCGGCGCGGGCCGCAGCCGTTCAGGATCTGCTAACCAAGATCCCCCGGCGTTCAGCTTGCATTCACCATGATCGCCCTGGATTTACGACTACTTCATAGAAGGCGAAGTAGTTTACCGTCCATTCACCATAAAATGTTGGCATTTTCTCTATTATTCCACCATTAACCACGGCCATTGGATCCTCCGTTTGTCACAAGTACTCACGGTTTTCTGCGAGCGATTTAAGAGTTTCTTGAAGGCTCAAGATGAAGATCGGGATGCCTCAAGAATGAGGCGCGTACTGAGAAGGATCTCGGAAAATGGCTGGTAACGTCACTCTCTCGTCTGCGGTTCGTCAGAACCTCCTGTCGCTGCAGTCGACCGCTGCGAACATGTCGCTGACCCAGAACCGCCTTGCCACCGGCAAGAAGGTCAATTCGGCGCTCGACAACCCGACGAACTTCTTCACCGCGTCTTCGCTGAGCTCCCGTTCCAAGGATCTCTCAAACCTGATGGACGCCATGTCCAACGGCGTGAAGACGCTCGAGGCGGCCGACAACGGCCTCACCTCCATCACCAAGAACCTGGAGTCCATGCAGTCCACGCTCCGTCAGGCGCGCCAGGACAAGTCGTTCCAGACGGAGTCGTTCGACTTCGATGCCACGTCCGACACCTGGCAGGTCGTCTCCTTCGCCACCGACGCGGCCAAGCTCGGCTCGTTCGGCGCGCAGCGTGACGTCACCCTCCAGTCGGTCGAGTCCTCCGGCTTCGATGTCGCCAACGTCGAGAACTCGACGATGACGATCTCCATGACGGACGACAACGGCACTGCCCTTGACGACGTCGAGGTCAACATCAAGGCCGGCGACAGCGCCAAGGAGATCGCCAACAAGATCAACACCGCGCTGCGCAACTCCGACAACGGCGCCCAGGGCGTCCGCGCCTCGGTCGTCGACGGCGAACTGCGCATCACCGCCTCCTCCGCCCGCACCCTTTCGGTCGCTTCGGAAGACAGCGCCGGCGTTGACAACCTCGCCTCCGCCTTCGGTATCTCGACCGCCACCGCGGCCGCCGACACCGCCGAGAGCGTCGACGAGCTCGTGGCTGCGATCAATGCCGACTCGCTGGCCAGCGCCAGCGCCCGCGCCTCCAACAACAACGGCAGCCTGCGCCTGGAGAACCTCTCCACCAGCGATCTGTCGGTTGAGATCACGGACGGCACCACCCAGCAGGAAGGCACCACGATCGGCGGCAACCAGGTCCGCAAGAAGATCGCCGACCAGTTCAACGAACTGCGCGACCAGCTCGACAAGCTGGCCGACGACAGCTCCTTCAACGGTATCAATCTTCTGCGCGGCGACAAGCTGACGATCACCTTCAACGAGACGTCGACCTCGACCCTCGACATCCAGACCAAGAACGGTGACTCCATCACCGCTCAGAACCTGGGCCTGTCGGACGTCGATGCCAGCGAGCTCGACAAGGACGCCGACATCGACACGCTGCTGACCAACGTCTCCAGCGCCCTGAACTCGATCCGCTCGCAGTCGTCCGCGTTCGGTTCGAACCTGTCGATCGTGCAGAACCGCACCGACTTCACCAAGTCGATGATGAACACCCTGCAGACCGGCGCCGACTCGCTCGTCCTCGCCGACACCAACGAGGAAGCAGCGAACATGCTCTCGCTGCAGACCCGCCAGCAGCTGTCCTCGACGGCTCTGTCGCTCGCCTCGCAGGCCGACCAGGCGGCTCTCCGTCTGTTCTGATCCAGACGGACATTCCGAAGACAAGGAAGGGCCGGCGGTTTCCGCCGGCCCTTTCGCATTCTGCAAGGTGCCCCCCGCCCTGCGAAACGGGCAGCCGGTGGATTTCCCGACGCCCGGCGCGCCGCGTTAACCCTTTGTTAACCGGCACCGACCCTATCGTGGTTACCGGATCGTTACGCCCGTCGGGTACCCATGAGCGAAGTGAATCTCACCCGCGCCACGCGCGAGAACCTGACCGCGCTGCGCACTGCCATCGAGCAGGCCGGCAAGGCCGGCAATCGCATGGCGACCGGCGTCAAGGTTCAAACGGCGCTCGACCAGCCCTCCTCCTACTTCTCCTCGCAGGCACTCGGCGAGCAAGCGGCTGACCTCAACCGGATCCTCGAAAAGATCGGCCAGGGCATCCAGGTCGTGCGCGCCGCGGACCAGGGCCTCACCTCCATCGAGGATCTTCTGCAGGTCGCCCGCGCCAACGTCGAGCGCGCCCAGGCCAGTCTGAGCGCCTTCGAGCGGGCCGACATCGCACGCGATTTCAACGCCGTGCTGAAGCAGGTCTCCGAGACCGCCGCCGATTCCGGATACCAGGGCCGCAATCTCCTCGGTGGCGACGGCAACGACCTGAAGCTCTACTTCTCCGACCAGCTGGTGAACGCCGTCACCATCAAGGCCGTCGACCTCGTCAACATCAAGGGCTCGCTCGACCTCGAGCCGGTTGAGGTCGGCCACTTCGGCACTCTCGAGGTGGACCTCGCCCTTGGCTCGGTCGCCTCCGCCGACACCCGGCTGATCGGCGACGCCTCCAACTTCACCGACGGCGACGTGATCACCGTCAAGAATGCGGCCGGCGAAACGGTGGCGTTGCTGGAGATCACCGACCAGACCCGCGTCAGCGATCTTCTGAAGGCGTTCCGCCAGCCCAACCTCGGCCTTCGCGCGAGCTTCGAGGACAGCAAGCTGACCATCGAGACCGCGGACACAATGACCATCACCGGCGGCACGGCAGGCGGCGCCTTCGAGAACGCGACGATCGATGCCATCCCGAGCGAATGGCTGGGCCGCGTGGACATCGACGATCCGCTGACGCCGGAGGACGACAACCGCCTGGACCTGCCCGACATGCTGACGCGCGTGCGCGCGGCGATCCTCACCACGCGGGACATGGCCTCCTCCTTCGGCACGAGCTTCGCGATGCTGCAGAGCCGCGAAAGCTTCATGAAAGGTTTCGCCGGTACGCTTCTGAGTGGCGCCGAACAGGCCGTCGCAGCGGACCGGGACGAGGAGGCAGCTAACCTCCTGGCTCTCAACGTGCGGCAGCAGTTCGCCTCCAATGCCCTGTCCTTCACGACGGAAGCAGACCAGGGCGTCCTCAGGATGCTCGGCGGCTGAAGCCGCGGGCCCGCACCCCAGAAAGGGGAGAAGACGGATGGCTTTGAAAGTGGAATTGAAGCCCGGTGAGCGGATCATCATCGGCGAATCGGTGATCACGAACGACAATCAGAGGACCCGCCTCTTCATCGAGGGAAGCGCACCGATCCTGCGCGAGAAGGACATCCTCACCGCCAAGACGGCAAATACACCAGCAAAGCGCATTTATCTGTGCGTCCAGCTGATGTATCTATCACAAGATGTAGCCAAGTTTCAGAAAGAATACTTCGAGTTTGTCAAGGATATTATTGAAGCGGCACCCAGCACATTAGATATCGTGAGCACTATAAGTAACTATATATTAAGCGATTCGCTTTATAAGGCATTGAAGGAAGCACGTGCACTCATCGAGTACGAGAAGAAGCTGATCAGCCATGTACAATCAGGCGGCGCAGGCGTACCAGCGGACCCAGCAGCAGACGGCCAACCCGCGTGAGCTCGAGGCCTCGCTGCTGATCAAGGCGGCGGCCCGGCTCCAGGTGGTCCGGGACGAATGGGAAACCGCCCAGGACCAGCTCCACGAAGCCATCACGTTTAACCGCAAGCTCTGGACCATTCTGGCGACCTCCGCCACCGACGCGGAAAACCCGCTGCCGATCGAAGTGAAGCAGAACATCGGCAATCTCGCGGTCTTCATCTTCTCCCAGTCGATGCGGATCCTCACCAATCCGGCTCCGGAGCGTCTGACGTCTCTGATCACCATCAATGCCAATATCGCGGCGGGCCTGCGCGGATCGGCGGGTTGAAACCCGAAGGTCGAACGGCCTGAAGTAGACGAGGGCGCGGCGAGGCACCGCGCCCTCGTTTCGTTTGAGGCCAAGGGAACCGGCAGGACGCCGTGGCGCCCTGCCCCCACTCAAGCATCGATCAGCGGATGTAGTTGACGAGCGACAGTTCCGAGAGCAGCGACGTCGTCTGGTAGCTCGCCTGCATGCGCGTCTTCAGCGTCAGGATCTGGGCCGCCACGTCCTCGTACTTCACCCCCTCAACATCATCCACCATCTGCAGCATGGCCGAGCGGTTCGCCTGGTGACGCTCCTTGGCGTCGTTGGCGACCTTGCCGGCCATGGCGATTTCGGCGTGGATGTCCTGCGGCTTCTCGGCGCCATCCGGGAAGGTGAGCTCGGTGCGGGTGCGCTCGGCCAGCGCCCGGTAGCGGTCCTTGTCGTCGGCCACGTCGTTGGAGAAGGTCGCGTTTGCCATGGCGGCGAGCGACTGGACGACCTGCCGGAGCCCGTCCTCGTTGGCGCGGGCGCCGTAGGCGACGTCGACGGTCTTGTCGACACGGCTCGACACGTCGTTGCGCGGCAGCGTCGACGGATCGGCCGGATCGACCGCGTCGTTGGTGCCGCGGTACCAGAACACGGTGTCGGTCTCGGTGCCGTCGCGCAGCGTCGTGGCGGTCGCCAGCGTGCCGCCGCCCGAGGTGTCGTCGGCGCGCCGGGGCGCCTGTCCGCCGAAGGTGTCGAAGAACTCCTCCGACGCCTGCACCGCCGAGGCCGCCTTCAGGTCCGTGTTGGCGACGCGCTGGATCTCCGAGGAAAGCAGCGTATGGAAATTGGCTGCCGTGTCGGCCGGCGTGGCGCCGATCGAGAACTCGCCCTTGCCCGGCGTGGAGGCCGCCGTGGCGGTCAGCGTGATCTTCGACAGCGTGCCGTCCGGGTTCTTCAGCTCCATCGAGAAGGTCTGGCCCGTCGTCGGCTGGCCGGTGAAGTCGACGGAGAAGTCGAGGATGCCCTGGTTGGTCGCCGGATCCGGATCCGGATCGTTGGTGGGCGTCACCGTGACATTGGAGAGCGTCGATTCCGCATCGGCGATCTTGAAGCCGAATACGGCGGACAGCGGCGTCTGCCGGGCGACGGTGACCGTGCTGCCGGCGACGGCGGTTTCCACGCGTCCGGTTCCCGCGGTGCCCATGTCCGCGACCAGCCGGTCGGCGGTGACCTGCGAAAGGCCGTCGCGTCCGCCGGCACCTTGCAGCATGGTCTGGATGTCGACGACCGGCTGTGTTTCCGTCGCCGCGCCGGCGAAGAGGTAGCGCCCGTCGGCCTCCGCGTTGAGCAGGCCGATCACCTCGTCGAGCGCGACGGTCGCAGCCTTCTGGGCGTCCGTGCGGCCGTCCTGGCGCAGCGTGTAGACGTTGGGGTCGATCGCGGCACGCATGTCGCTCGGGATGTTGCCGAGCCGCGTCATCGCGGTGTCCATCAGCTTCACGCGCAGCGCCATCTGCTCGACGCTGGAGGTGTAGGATTCAAGGTCGGTGATCTGCGCGCGGAACGACACCGAGACGGTGCGCTTGGTGCCGAGCCCGCCGTAGGTCTCCGACTTCTGGCCGGTGCCGAGCTGGCGCTGCAGGTCATCGAGCTGCGTGCGCATCTTCACGAGAAGGCCGACGCTGGGCCCGAGAGCGACGGTGGTGATGGCCATGCGATGCTCCCGTCAGGTCAGATGTTCATGAGGACGTCGAGCATCTCACGGGCGGCCGTGAGAACGCGGGCGTTGGCCTGGTAGGCCGTCTGCAGCTCGATCAGTTGGGCAAGTTCCGTGTCAACGTCCACTTCGCGGCTCTTCTCGTAGCGTTCCTGCAGGTTGTTGGTGACGATGTCCTGCCCCTCCTTCACGGCGGCGGCGTTTTCGGCCTGCGCGCCCTGCGTGGAGATGATCTGCTTCAGGAATTGCTGAACCGTTCCCGTGTAGGGCGCGGTGGACGAGCCGATGCCGATCTCCGGCGAGAAGGTGAGCGTGGTTGCGGTCAGCGCGTCGAGGATTGCCCGCGGGCGGGTGTTGTCGCTGACCGGGTTGGTGGTGGAGTAGTTGACCAGGTGGGCCGGATCCGCCTTCACCGTGGCGTTGACCATCATGCGCTGGGCGAACCCGCGCTTCTGATCGTTGCCGTCCACGAGGCCGGTAAAGGGATTGGAGCCCGTCGCCGCGTCGATGAAGAGGTTGAACGCCGGATCGCCCGCCTGCAGGCCGGCGGAGGAGACCGACGCGGTGAGTGCGGTCACCTGCGCGCCGCCGCCGGTCTCGATCCGCAAGAGCTGCCCGGACGGGTTCGACGCGGTCTGCGCGCCGCCGAGCACCGCGTTGATCTGGGTGACGATGTCCCCGATCGCGCCGGAGCTGATGTCGATGGCGTGTACGGTGTCGTTCGGGTCGGACGTGTAGTCGTTGCCCGGCGACGTCGCGCTCTTGGTGGCGACGAAGGTGAGCTTCTGCGCGCTCGCCCCGGTGCCCACGGTCAGCGAGATCGTGTTGCCTTCGCGCAGACCCGTCAGGTCCACGTCGAAGCCGTCGACGCCGGCGGGCTTGGTGCCCTTGTCGACGCGGTTGGACACGCCGAGCGTGATCGCCGCAGCGAGTTCGTCGAGCTGCGCCTGCGCCTCGACCAGCGTCTCGTCGCGCAGCGCCTTGTAGGCCGCGATGCCGCCGGTGCGGAACGCGCCTTCAGCGAAGAGGTCGACGCCGTTGGCGCCGAGGCCGGAGATGGTGACGGTGCCGAGCGAGCGCGTGGCGTCGTCGTCCGTCCACTCCGAGCCCGGTCCGACGGTGCCGCGGGTGTCGAAGGCCAGCGTGGCGACGGTGTCGTCGTAGAGCAGCGTGCCCGACGACGTGTAGATCGCCACGGCGCCGAACTTCTGCTCCTCGACGCGCACGTCCATCAGCTTGGAGAGCTCGTCGATCGCCTTGTCGCGCTCGTCGAGCGCGCCGGCCGCGGTCTGGCCGCCCGCCTGGTAGGTGACCACCTGCGCATCCAGCTTGGCGATGCGTTCCAGGAGCGTGTTGGCCTTGGTGACCATGTCGCCGATGGAGGTCTCCGCCTCCTGGCGCAGTTGCTGGATGTCGTCGGAGAGGCTGCGGATCCTGAGCGAGATCGTCTCGGCCGCCGATACCGCCTCCAGCCGCTTGGTGCGGTCCTCCGGCGCGTTGGCGAGCGCTTCGAGCTTGGACTTGAAATTGTTGAAGACGTTGTCGAGGGAACTGGGATCGGTTGGCCCGCCGAACATGGAATCGAGCCGCTCCAGGGCATCCGCCATGACGGTGGCGTACTCCTGGCTCGCCGCGCTGGTGCGCCACTGCCGCTGCACGTAGACGTCGATCTCGCGCGTGATCGTATCGGTCGCAACGCCGACGGTCCGCTCCGCGATGTAGCGGGCGGAGTTGGTGACCGACTGCCGGCTGTAGCCGACCGAGCCGGAGTTGGCGATGTTGTTCGACGCGACCTCGAGGCCCGTCTGGGTGGCCTTGAGCCCCGTGAGCGAGATGTTGAGCGCGGTACTGATACCCATGACGCGGGATCCCGGTGGATCGCGGGCGCCGGATGATCCGGCGCCCGGTCAGTGTCCGTCAGCGGATGATGTTGAGGACGTCGTTCATCATGCTGTCGGCGGTGGTGATGACGCGCGAGTTGGCCGAGAAGGCCTGCTGCGTGACGATTAGCTTGGTGAACTCCTCGGAGATGTCGACGTTGGACGCCTCCAGCGCCGAGCCCTGGATCTCGCCCGTGGACGAGGTGACCGGAGGACCGGATTCCCGGGTTTCCATGTAGGCCCCGCCGTCCTGCGGCCGCAGCCACGACTCGCCGGCGAAGGACTTCAGCGGGATCTCGTAGATGTCGAGCGTCTTGCCGTTGGAGTAGTTGGCGGTGATGCGGCCGCCGGTGGAGATCGACACGTCGACGAAGTTGCCGGTCGGCACGCCGTCCTGCGTCAGCTGGCGAACGCGGGCGCTGCCGTTCTGGTCGTAGGTCTGCGTGATGCCGGTGGTGCCGTGGTCGAGCGTGATCGTGCCGAGGTTGGTGCCGCCCGCGGTGAAGTTGGCGATCGAGATGCTGCCGGTGGCAGGCGCCGTCATCGCGCCGGAGCTGTCGAAGGTGTAGGCCTGTCCGGTGTCGAGCCAGATCGGATCGGTGCCGGAGGCATTCTCGTCGGTCTGGTAGAACAGCCGCCAGGTATCCTCCACCGGGACGGTGGAGTCGGCCTTCACGGTCTTCGCCCAGCGCAGCTGCACCGGGATCGGCGTGCCCATCGGGTCGTAGACCGTCACCGTGCCGCCGGAGATCGAGTTCTCCTTGAAGTCGTCGAGCTCGGCGGATGTGACGGACGTCACCGGCGTCGACCACAGCTCGGAGCCGGCAATGGTGCTGTCGGCGTTCACCGTCTTCGGGTAGTTCGGCAGGTTCAGCTTGTAGTCGATGCGGGTGGTCGGCGCGGCCGGGTAGACGTCGTTCTTGATCTTGATGACGCCAGGCTTGTCGCCGACCGCGTTGCCGGTCGAGCTGTCCACTTCGAGGCCGGAGAGGTAGTAGCCGGCGCCGTTGACGAGATAGCCTTCCTGGTCGAGCTTGAAATCGCCGCGGCGGCTGTACATCGTCGTCGGCGAAAACACCGCCTCGCCGTCGATCTCGCCGGTCTTCTTCTGGACGACGAAGAAGCCGTTGCCCTGCACCGCCATGAAGGTCTTGGTCTGCGAGGCCTCCACCGAGCCCTGCAGGCCGATCGTGGAGCGCGAGGAGGCGAGCACGTTGCCGGCCGCCATCTGCTCCACCTTGGAGGTGCCGCTCTGGATCAGGTCCTGGAAGCTGGTGTCCGTGCGCTTGAAGGCCGTGGTCTGCGAGTTCGCGATATTGCCGGAGATGTTCTCCAGCGCGAACGACTGGGCTGTCAGTCCGCTGACGGACTTGTTCATGGCTGAAAGGATGCCCACGGCATTTTCTCCTGGAATAGAGCCGCTCGATGACCGGGTTCCCGGACGGGAACGTCGGTCTTCATCGGCAAGCCGCGTGCCAGCATCGTCTGTGCAAAAAGTTGAGCGAAATCAGTCGGATGTCCCGGGTTGTTCGTTGATGAATGATGAACATCCCGGCAAGAACCGGTTTCCGCCCGGCAGCTTTTGCCTCCTGTCCCCGGCAAGAGGAGCCTGAAGGGGCGACCTTCGCCCGCCTTGTCGCCGCCGGATGCGCCCCCTACCCTCGAATGGACGCTGAGGAGAGACCATGCGCTTTGAGGGAACCGCCGACTATGTCGCCACGCCGGATCTGACGATCGCGGTCAACGCCGCCGTCACACTGGAGCGGCCGCTGCTGGTGAAGGGGGAGCCGGGCACCGGCAAGACCGTGCTCGCCCGCGAGGTGGCCGAGGCGCTGGGCGCGCCCTTGATCGAATGGCATGTCAAGTCCACCACCAAGGCGGCCCAGGGGCTCTACGAATACGACGCCGTCTCCCGCCTGCGGGACAGCCAACTGGGCGACCCGCGCGTCGCCGACATCGCCCACTACATCCGCAAGGGCAAGCTCTGGGAGGCCTTCGAGGCCGACGTGCGCCCGGTGCTGCTGATCGACGAGATCGACAAAGCCGACATCGAGTTCCCCAACGACCTGCTGCTCGAACTCGACCGGATGGAGTTCTTCGTCTACGAGACCGGCGAGACGATCCGGGCCCGACGCCGGCCGGTGGTGATCATCACCTCCAACAACGAGAAGGAGCTTCCGGACGCCTTCCTGCGCCGGTGCTTCTTCCACTACATCCGCTTCCCCGACCGGGAGACGATGGAGGCCATCGTCGAGGTGCACTACCCCGGCCTGAAGAAGCGCCTGTTGTCGGAGGCGCTGACGGTGTTCTTCGAGATCCGCGAGGTCCAGGGCCTGAAGAAGCGGCCGTCCACCTCCGAACTCCTCGACTGGATCAAGCTGCTGGTCAACGAGGACATCGACCCGGAGGTGCTGCGCGCCAAGGATGCCCGGTCGGCAATCCCGCCGCTTCACGGCGCCCTCCTGAAGAACGAGCAGGACGTCCACCTGTTCGAGCGCCTGGCCTTCATGGCGCGGCGCGAAGGGCGCTGAACATGGCCGCCATCCGCCCCGCCCGCGCCGTCGACCTCCAGGCGATCGAGGCGATCGTGCGTGAGGCCTACGCGATCTACGTGCCGCGGATCGGCAAGGAGCCGGCGCCGATGAAGGCCGACTACGCCGGCCTCGTCGAAACCGGCCGCGCCGCGGTGCTGGAGGACGAGAGCGGCGTCGCCGGGGTTGTCACCTTCTGGGAGAAGGCCGACCACATGTACCTCGACGCCGTCGCGGTCGCCGAAAGCGCCCGCGGCAAGGGCTATGGAAAGGCGCTGATCGAGCATGTTGAGGCGGCGGCGCGGGCGGCAGGCCTGCCGGAGGTGCGGCTCTACACCAACGCCCGGATGACCGAGAACGTGGCGATGTATCCCCGCCTCGGCTACCGCGAGACCCACCGCGCCCATGACGAGGGCTACGACCGGGTGTTCTACGTCAAGGCCGTCTGAGTCAGACCCGCGCGGGTCCTACTCCTCGACCTTCGCGCCCTTCCCCATCACGCCGCTCATCACGTCGCCGACGCCAGGGCGCGGCTGGGCGAGGAAGGGCAGCGGGCGGCAGACGTCGATGGCGGCGAGACCGATGCGGGCGGTGAGGAGGCCGTTGATGACCCCCTCGCCGAGCCGAGCGGATAGGCGTGCGGCGACGCCATGCCCGACGATCTGCTGGATCAGGCTGTCGCCGACGGCCATGCCACCGGTGACGGCGAGGTGACCGATCACCTGCCGGGTGAGCGACAGGAAGCCGAAGAAGCCCGGACGCCCCCCATAGAGGTCGGCGAGCTTGCGGATCAGGCCGAGCACCGCCACGAGCACGAAGAGCACGTCGACCACCGCGCGCGGCGATACGGCGGTGACGACGGAGACCCGCTTCGCGGCGTCGGCGACCAGTGTACGGGCCGCGGCGTCGAGCGGGCGCATCAGTTCGTGCTCGGTGAGGACCAGCAGGTCGCGCCCGTCGATCACCTCCCGCAGATGCCCCGCGAGTGCGCGCCGGCCGCGGGCGGTATCGGCCCGGTCTCGGTAGAGCGTGACGAGTTCCTTGGAGACGGCGAGCGCCTCGTCCGGTTCGTCCTTGGCGGCGGCGAGCACCGCCCGCTCGCGCAGGACGTCGATCCGGCGGACGCGGGCGACGCCGACGACCTCCCGGACGATGATGGCGACGGCCGCGACCAGAGCGAGGACGGCGAGCACCAGGCCGGTCCAGCCGAGCCAGTCGTTGCGGGCGAACAGGTCGCGCACAAGCGCGTCGATCGAGAGACCAACCCCGAGCGAGACGAGGCCGCCGAGCGCGGTCCAGAAGATCCGCCCCAGCGGCAGGCCACGCCGGCGCGGCACGACGGGAAGTGGCGCGTCCGGCTCCAGCTCTGGCTCCGGCGTGACCACGATGCGGGCGCCGGCGGGCGTTGCCTCGCCCTCGCGGACGATGGCGACGCCCTCCTCGTTCACCTCGAAGGCGACCGGCTTGCGGGGGGCGCGGGTCATGCGAGGCGGTCTCCGATCAGGAAGTCGAGCGCGCGGTCGAGCCGGATGTGCGGAAGCGACAGCGTGACGCCCTCCGCCGTCGTCTCCAGCCGGGGCGGCCGGAAGCGGAGGAAGCGCATGTCTGGAATGAGCGTCTCGGTGGCCGCGGGCGAGCGGGCGTCCACCGGCGCGCCTTCCGGCATGGCGCGCTGCACGGCCTCGAACAGCACGTCCGGGTTCTCCGGCAGGTCGCCCGGAAAGAGGGTGATCGTCTCGCCGCCGTGGTAGGTCCGACCGTCGATGGTCTCGCCGGCCTGCGGCGTGCCCTGGATGCTTGGCAGGTCCTCGCCGTCGACCCGCATCATCGCCTCGCGCGTGGCGCGGACGGCGGCGATGGCGCGGACGTCAACGGTGGCGCCGGCAAAAGAGGCGCGAGCGATGGCCTTGTCGAGCAGGCGCTTCAGGATCGCCTCCAGCCGGTCGTGGCTGGTCTGGTGCAGGTGGTCGGCCTTGGTGGCGGCGAACAGGATCCGGTCGATCCGGCGGGTCAGCACCGAGGAGAGCCAGGACGACCGGCCGGGCCGGAAGGAGCCGAGGATCTCCGCGAGCGCGACTTCAAGGTCGGTGACGGCCGCCGGACCGGCGTTGAGCGCGGCGAGCACGTCGACGAGCACCACCTGCCGGTCGAGCCGGGCGAAGTGGGTGCGGAAGAACGGCCGCACGACGATGTCCTTGTAGGCGTCGAACCGCCGCTCCATCAGCTCCCAGAGGCTGCCGCGCGGAGCGGATCCCTCAGCTGGGATGGCGAGCGGGGCGAAGGTGAGCGCGGGCGAGCCGGCGAGGTCGCCCGGCATCAGGAAGCGGCCGGGCGGCACCATGGAGAGCGCGTGCCCGTCCGCACGGGCGGCGGCGAGATAGGCGGTGAACAGGCGGTGCGCCTCCTCCGCGCGCTCGTCGTCGGCGGGTGCGGCGGGGTCGAGCCGGTCGAGGTGCGCAAGCCATTCCCCGGCGATCGCGGCGCGGCCCGGCATCCGCGCCCGCTCGATGGCTTCAAGGCTCCAGGCGCGGAAGTCCTTGGCGAGCAGCGGCAGGTCGAGCAGCCACTCGCCGGGGTAGTCGACGATGTCGAGGTTGAGCCGTCCGCGCCCGAGGGTGCGGGAGAAAAAGCTCGCGCTCTCGTAGGCGATGGTGAGCCGCATCTCCGAGATCATGCGGGTGGATTCCGGCCAGACCCGCGCGTCGACCAGCTTCTTGACGTGGCCACGGTAGTCGAAGGTGGGTACGTCGTCGTGCAGCTGCGGCCGAAGCTCGGCGCTTTCCAGCCGGCGCGCCCGCCACGGCTCGAACAGCGGCAGCCGGCCGCCGTGGATGAGATTGTGGACGAGCGCGGTGATGAACACCGTCTTGCCGGCCCGGGCGAGCCCCGTGACGCCGAGCCGGAGCGACGGCGATCCGAGGCTGGTGGCGAACTCGGCCGCGTTCTCCAGCGCGATCCGCGCCTCGTCGGTCAGGGAAGTCAGTCTCAAGGGGGTCTCGCGTCGCCGGTGGGTCTTTCCCCATGTAGGAACGAATGGCGGGGAACGCAAAACGCTTTCCCGCGCCGCCGTCAGTCGTCGCCGTCGCCCGGGCCAGCTTCGCCCACCAGTTCCAGCTCGCGCGGGCGGAAGAAGGCGATGATCCGGCCGCTGCCGGGTTTTAGATCCGCCCAGTCGTCGGTGGGCAGGTCGATCACCGCCAGGCCCGCGGTCGGGAACTTCTCGCGGATCTGCTCGATGAACTCCGGGTTGCCGTGGCCGATCACGGCAAGCGCGGTGTCTTGGATCGACGGGTTGTGCCCGACCAGCAGCAGCGAACGCGCGGTGCCGCCGTGCTTGCGCAGGATCGGGACGTAGGTGCCCTCCGACGCGGTGTAGATCGACCGCATCACGTCGATGGACATGTCGCCGGGGAAATGCGGCAGGAGGCCCGCCAGGGTTTCCCGCGTGCGGCGGGCGCTGGAGCAGAGGATCTTCTCCGGCACCAGCGCATGGTCGACCATGTGCCGCCCCATCAGCGGCGCCGACGCGCGGCCGCGGATGTTGAGCGGCCGGTCGAAGTCGGGAACGCCCGAGCCGTCCCAGGACGACTTGGCGTGGCGGAGGAGGAAAAGGCGCGCCATGGGATACTCGAGCGATGGAGACCGGGAATCGGACGGGAGGACGATCATACTCCCGTCCGCCGCGGATGGGATGACGCGGCTGCTCCCGCCGCGCGCCCGTGCTAGCCTGGATCCGACACGATAAGCCCGGGCGACCGATGTTCCTGACCTTTTTCACCGATCTCCGGACCGCCGGCGTCCCCGTGACGTTGCGCGAATACCTGGACCTGATGGGCGCCATGGAAGCCGACCTCGCCGAGCGGCGGGTGGAGGACTTCTACCACCTCGCCCGCACCGTGCTGGTCAAGGACGAGGCGCACATCGACCGCTTCGACCGGGTTTTCGTCCGCCTGTTCAAGGGCCTGGACCTCATGTCGGACGCCGTCGACGTGGCGACGCTGCCGACGGACTGGCTGATGAAGCTCGCCGAGAAGCACCTGACCGAGGAGGAGAAGCGGCGGGTGGAGGCGCTCGGTGGCTTCGACAAGCTGATGGAGACGCTGAAACAGCGCCTCGCCGAGCAGAAGGGCCGTCACCAGGGCGGGTCGAAATGGATCGGCACGGCGGGCACTTCGCCGTTCGGCGCCTATGGCTACAACCCGGAAGGCGTTCGCATCGGGCAGGACGAGAGCCGCCACCGCCGCGCCGTCAAGGTGTGGGACCGCCGCGAGTTCAAGGACCTCGACGACACCGTGGAGATCGGCACGCGGCAGATGAAGGTGGCGCTGAAGCGCCTGCGCCGCTTCGCCCGGCACGGCGCACCGGAGGAGCTTGACCTCTCCTCCACCATCGACGCCACCGCCCGCCAGGGCTGGCTCGACGTCAAGCTCCGCCCCGAGCGCCGCAACGCCATCCGCCTGGTGCTCTTCCTCGACATCGGCGGCTCGATGGACGACCACGTCCGGATCACCAGCGAGCTGTTCTCGGCGGTGAAGAGCGAGTTCAAGTCGCTCCACCACTACTATTTCCACAACTGCCTCTATGAGGGCGTCTGGCAGGCCAACGCCCGCCGCCACGGCGAACGCATCCCCACCGCGGAACTGTTGCGCACCTTCCCTCAGGACACCCGAGTCGTCTTCGTCGGCGACGCCGCCATGAGCCCCTACGAGATCACCCACGCCGGCGGCTCGGTGGAGCACTGGAACGAGGAGCCCGGCGCCGTCTGGCTCGCCCGCGCCGTCGCCGCCTGGCCCAAGCTCGCCTGGATCAACCCGGTGGACGAGCGCCAGTGGGACTTCACCCACTCCACCCGCATCCTGCGGGCGATCGTCGGCGAGCGCATGTACCCGCTGACGCTGGAAGGGCTGGAGCGGGCGACGCGGGCGCTGGGACGGTGAGTTCTTCGGCCGTTCCTGCTCGAAATCGCTACGCCTCCCCTCCCCAGCCCCCGCTCCCGCCTGCTAGCATCGCTCCACCCGGACCGGCTGAGTCCGGCAATGGAGAATCGCCCGTGTCATGGTGCATGACGAGACCCTAGCTCCCCGACTGACCAATCCCCAGGATGCCATCCGCTGGCTGCGCGACCGGCGCATCGACGAGGTGGAGTGCATCGTTCCCGACATGAACGGGATCATGCGCGGCAAGATCGTCCCGCGCGAGGACTTCATCGGCATCATCGGCGCCGGCGTCCGGCTTCCCGAATTCGTCTTCTTCCAGGCCGTGACCGGCGACAGCGCCGACGACAGCGAGGTGGTGAATCCGCTCGACCGCGATGTGCGCTGCGTGCCCGACCTGACCACGCTGCGTCTGGTGCCCTGGTACGAGGAGCCGACGGCGCAGGTGATCTGCGACTGCTTCTTCGCCGACGGCCGTCCCGTGGACTTCGCCCCGCGCTCGGTGCTGCGCCGGGTGGTGGAGCTCTACGAAGCCAAGGGCCTGCGCCCCGTGGTGGCACCGGAGCTGGAGTTTTACCTGACCGCCAACAACCTCGATCCGGACCTGCCGATCGAGGTGCCGATCGGCCTCTCCGGCCGCAAGGAGAGCGGGCGCCAGGCCTACGGCATCGAGCACGCCAACGAGTTCGATCACGTCGTCAACCTGATGTACGACTACTGCGAGGCCTCCCGCATCGAGATCGCGACCATGGCGCACGAGGCCGGGCCGGCGCAGTTGGAGATGAACTTCCGCCACGGCGACCCGATCGAGCGGGCGGACCAGACTTTCCTCTTCAAGCGCACCGCCCGCCTCGCCGCCCGCCGCCACAACATGGTGGCGACCTTCATGGCCATGCCGCACCAGGACATGCCCGGCAGCGCTACCCACATCCACCAGTCGATCGTGGAGATCGACGGCGGCCGCAACATCTTCGCCAACCCGGACGGCAGCGACGCCCCGGCGCTCCTCCACTACATCGGCGGCCTGCAGCGCTACGTGCCGAAGGCGATGAGCCTGTTCTGCCCCAACGTGAACAGCTACCGTCGCATCCGCCTGGAAAGCGACGCGCCGATCAACGTGCACTGGGGCCGCGACAACCGCACCTGCGGCCTCCGGGTGCCGGACAGCGACGCCAAGTCTCGCCGGGTGGAAAACCGGGTGATCGGCGCCGACAGCAACCCCTACATCGCCATGGCCGCCACCCTCGCCTGCGGTTATCTCGGGCTTGTCGAGCAGGTCGATCCGGAGCCCGTGGTCGAGATCGACGCCCATACCCTCGGCGTCTCCCTGCCCTCCCACCTGTCCGACGCCCTGGCCGACCTGTCCTCGTGCGGCCCGCTGAAAGACGTCCTCGGCCCGCGCTTCGTGGAAGCCTACATCGACGTGAAACGGCTGGAGTGGCGCCTCTACAACCGCGTCATCTCGAGCTGGGAGCGGGAGTACCTGCTGCTGAACGTGTGAGGCCCGAGTGTCCTTGCGGAGGCGGGCCACGACGGCGGAAAAGGCGAGGAGATAGAAGGGGGTGCGCGGGAGCGGGTGCGGTGAGAGGGCCGAAATCGGGCGCGGTTAACTTACCGATCTGCATCCTTCAGCCGTCATGGTCCGCGAAGGCGGACCACCCACGAATTCGAGTGGCGGGACGTTGCCTGTGGGCGCGTGGGTCGACGGGCAAAAATGCGTGGGTGGTCCGCCTTCGCGGACCATGACGATGTGGGACGTCGGTGGTCCGCCTTCGCGGACCATGACGATGTGGGAGGAGGGAAGGAGGGAGGAGAAGGGGATCGGACCGGCTTCCCCCCGCTCGGACCATGACAACGGTAAAGGAGAGCAGAGAGGCGCGACGGGCTTGTGGCGGGGTGTGATTGCGCGCCGCACACTCCACTTCCCGATCCCCACCCGCCTCTGTTGGTTCTTGCCCTAGGCAGGAACCCAGCTACCCTCTCACACCACCCCGAGCTTCTTCTGCAGGTTGGTGGAACTGGTCGTGTACTGGAAGATGATGCGTTCGCCGGGGGCGACGATGCGCTTGGCGGCTTGGGCCATCAGGGCGCCCTCGTGGAAGCCGGAGAGGATCAGCTTCAGCTTGCCGGGATACCAGTTGATGTCGCCGATGGCGAAGATGCCGGCTTCGCTGGTCTCGAACTTCTCGGTGTCGACCGGTACGAGGTTCTCGTGGAGGTTCAGGCCCCAGTTGGCGATCGGGCCGAGCTTCATCGTCAGCCCGAAGAAGGGCAGCAGGCGCGTCGCCGGGATGGTGGTCAGGGAGTTGTCGGAGAGCTTGACGGTGGCGGCCGACAGCTTGCCGTCTGCGCCTTCCAGGCCCGTGACCTGGCCGATCACGAGGTCCATCGCGCCTTCGGCCACAAGCTTGCGCATCTGCTCCACGGAATGCGGCGCGGCACGGAAGTCGTCGCGGCGGTGGATGAGCGTGACCCGCTTGGCGATCGGCTGCAGGTTGAGGGTCCAGTCGAGCGCGCTGTCGCCGCCACCGACGATCACGATCTCCTCGCCGCGGAAGGCTTCCATCTTGCGGACCGCGTAGAAGACGGACGTGCCCTCGTAGGCTTCGATGCCCGGCACCGGCGGACGCTTCGGTTGGAACGAGCCGCCGCCGGCAGCGATGACCACCACCTTGGCGATGAAGGCCTGCTCGGCGTCCGTCGTCAGCTGGACGCGGCCGTCGTCGAGCCGGGTCAGGCTTTCAACCTGCTGCGACAGGTGGAAGGTGGGATGGAACGGCTTGATCTGCTCCATCAGGTTCTCGACGAGGCCCTGCCCCGTCACGATCGGAAAGCCTGGAATGTCGTAGATCGGCTTTTCCGGATAGAGCTCCGTGCACTGCCCGCCGGGCCGGTCCAGGATGTCGATCACATGCGCTTTGAGATCCAGAAGTCCGAGTTCGAACACGGCGAACAGCCCGACGGGGCCGGCGCCGACGATCACGACATCGGTTTCGATGGGGGCGGTCATGGATCCTCGCGGCGGTTGAATGCTCGGGCAGGTCACTAAACCATCTGACAAGCGGGTAAAAGAAAGACTTTTCTCGCATACGCCGCTGGCGTGGAACGAAGTTGCTGACCGTCGTCTACGCCGCGCGCGATCCCCACCGCGGAAGTGCCGCTTCGTCGGGTCGTCGGACCCGGCGCGCGAAGCACGACCCGCCGTCGGGGGTGCCGGCGGCGGGCATTCAGGCGTCTGGCAAAGCGTGGGTGGATCAGGCCTGGCGCTCAGGGATCCGGACGACGAGACCGTCGTACTCCGGCTTCACCTTGAGCTGGCAGCTGAGCCGCGACGTGGGCCGCACGTCGTAGGCGAAGTCGAGCATGTCCTCTTCCATCGGCTCCGGCGAGC
The DNA here is from genome assembly GCF_013839445.1 of Chthonobacter albigriseus. Classification (GTDB taxonomy): domain Bacteria; phylum Pseudomonadota; class Alphaproteobacteria; order Rhizobiales; family Pleomorphomonadaceae; genus Chthonobacter; species Chthonobacter albigriseus. The sequence continues at coordinate 125,021 of NZ_JACDIT010000003.1, forward strand.
CGGTGACGGCGGTCCAGGCATCATCGACATAGACGTGGCAGGTGGCGCAGGCGCAGGCGCCGCCGCATTCGGCTTCGATGCCGGGGACCATATGCTTGACCGCGTTCTCCATGACCGTGGAGCCGAGCGGGGCCTCCACCTCGTAGGGGGTACCGTCGAACGCGATGTAGGTGATCTTGGGCATCCGGACTGCCTCGGCAACAGGGGGTTTTCGCTGGGAAAGGGGCATAGCCGTTGCAGCGGCCACGTCAAGCAAAACCGCCGTGAAAGGCCGTTCTCCGGCCTGCCCGTGTCGAAGTAAGGCGGCCGTGGAGGCTCAGACGACCGTGCGGATGAAGCCGTTGGCGCGCTCCACCGCCGCCTGGACATCGGCGATCAGCCCATCCCCCGAGGCCGGATCCTGCCGCGTGGCGGATTCCAGGGCTTCGGCTGCCTTGGCGACTTCCCACGCGCCGATGCCGCGGGCGGAACCGACGATCACATGGGCGAGCCCTGCCCGGTCGGCCCCAGGCTCGGCGAGCTTGGCGAGCGTGCGGACCGATTGCTTGAGGAAGAGGTGCAGCACCTCCCGCTCCAGATCCCGATTCCCCATCGTCTGCTTGGCGAGATGGGCAAGGTCGACCGGTCTGGAATCGGCGGTCGCCTGGGCCCGAACGGAGACGGACATGAATACCTACTCCTATGAAAATACAGGCTCTTTGAATCGGTCCGAAACGAAGGGCCAGCATGCGGCCACAAGCGTTTCAGTTCGCTGAACGGACCGTCCCGCGGGCCGATCCGGACACCGCCCGCCGGAGATTCTCCGGATATGGTTAACCGCCGTTAAGGCGCGCTGTTCCACCCGCAGCGGCAGCGCGCTGGAGACCCCGCCTGCAGCGGACCGCACGATCCCCGGTCGACTCGCGATCCGGCGTGCAGGGCATTCGCTGAAAATGAAAAACAAATAAAAAGCAGGAACTTGGAGCCTGTCGGACGGTTGCTCCGAGAGCCGCCGGACGCCTCGTCGCCCCTCGCTCCGGACCCTTTGCGGAGGATAGCAGAGCATCCGACGGGGGTGGATGGCCGGCACCGGCAAAACCCGTATGCGACCGCGGATCATCGTTGCGGAGGGTTAAAGGGATGTTAACAAGGACGCTCGGAAACGGCGCCTTTCTTGTTCGAGGGCACCCGTTGTGCCATTACATCGAGACGGTGGAAGCTGTCCGAACCTTGTCCCCGGAAGACCTTACGTCCGGGGGATGAAGTTCAGGGCGAGCCCCGCCCATCCGCATCGAGCGCCAGGGCCATGGCGCGAAGGGCGGATCGATCCGAAGGCACGTTCCGGCTTCGGGAGAAGCGGCCGGTCTGTAGTTGAGTACGGACGCGAGAGGACCAGGGGTCATGGCAAAAAGCACCAAGGTGACGGATCCGGCCGAAGCGGCCCTTTCGGCAGTCGAGGAGGCGCTGAAGATCGATTTCGGCACCACCGAGACCGACAAGGCTACGATGGACAAGGACCTGTTCGGCGAGATCGTCCAGGAGGCGCTGCAGGAGCAGCCCGCCGGATCGCGCCGCGACGCGTCCGAGACCGCGGCGGAGCCCGATGCGGTCCGCCCGGCGCTTGGCCGCCCCCGCCCCGCCGCCAACGACGACCGGCGCTCGGTCGCCAACGTGCTCTACCACATCCAGCGCCGGCCCTCTCCCGCACCGTTCTGGATCGCCCTGCTCGCCTCGCTCGCCTGGATCGCGGGCGGCGTCTGGCTGGCCAACGAGATCCTCGCCCCGGTCGCCGGCACGGCGACCACTGCCGACCTGCTGCGCCGTCCCGAGACGCTGCTGATCGGCCTCGCCGTCATCCTCCCCGTTCTCTTCTTCTGGGCGATCTCGGTGATGGTCTGGCGGGCGCAGGACATGCGTATCGCCGCCCGTTCGCTGGCCGAGGTGGCCGTCCGCCTCGCCGAGCCGGAGACCGTCGCCAAGGAGAACGTCGTCACCGTCGGCCAGGCGATCCGCCGCGAAGTCGCCGCCATGGGTGACGGCGTGGAGCGCGCCCTCGCCCGCGCCAGCGAGTTGGAGGTTCTGGTCCACAACGAGGTCGCCGCGCTGGAGCGCTCCTATTCGGAGAACGAGATCCGCGTCCGCAGCCTGATCGAGGAACTGATCACGCAGCGCGAGGCCGTCGTCACCAACGCCGAGCGCGTCCGCGCCTCCATCGCCGGCGCCCATCAGGGCCTCGCCGAGGAGATCCGCACCGCCGGCGATCTGATCACCACCCGCCTGGAGAACACGGCGCGGGAGCTGACCCGCTCGATCAGCGAGAAAGCCGGCGAGCTGACCTCCTCCTTCGACGACGCCGGCCGCACCATGGTCACCGTCGTCACCGAGCGCGGCCAGGAGTTCGCCAGCCGCCTGGAATACGCCGGGCGCGAGATCTCCACCCGCCTGGAGAACGAGACCGTCGGCTTCACCGAACGCTTCGCCGCCACCGGCAACACCGTTGGCGACCAGCTGGCCGCCCGCGGGCTGGAGATCATCACCGCCCTCGGCCGCGAGAGCGAGTCGATCAACACCCGCCTTGCCGAGACCGGCTCCGCCGTGACCGCCACCCTCGTCGCCCGTGCCGACGAGCTGAACACCACGCTGAGCGTGGAAGGCCAGCGCCTCGCCAGCACCGTCGGCGAGCAGGCGGCCGCTCTGGGCTCCACTCTGGCCGCCCACACCGAGCGGCTGGAAACGACGCTCGCCCACCGGTCCGAGGAACTCGGCGGCATCCTGGCCCACCGCTCCGAGGAGATCGGCGGCATGCTGGCCGATCGCTCGGCCGAACTCGGCGGAGCCCTCGCCAGCCGCACCGGCGAGCTGGAGCGCATCCTCGCCGACCGCTCCAACGCCATTGTCGTCGCCCTCGACGACCGCACAAACTTCCTGGAATCCACTCTCGCCGACCGCTCGCGCGTGCTGGAGACCACCCTCGCCCAGCGCTCCGACGCCCTCGAGGCGGCGCTGGCCGAACGCTCCAACGTGCTGGAAACGACGCTCGTCCAGCAGGCCCGCAACCTGGAGACCACGCTCGACCAGCAGACCCAGGCGCTCGACGCCACCCTGCAGCGCACCGTCGTCGACATCGGATCCACCATGGAGGCCCGCGCCGCCGAGGCGAGCGAGACCCTGGCCCGCACCGGCCGCGGCTTCGCCGACGAGTTCGCTGCCCGCGCCGGCGAGATCAACGATACGGTCACCCGCGCCGGCACCGATGTGGCGGAGGCCATCACCGCCCGCATGGACGAGATCGCCGGCAACCTGCGTTCGACGGGCGAGTCCGTGATCGTCGACCTCGCGATCCGTGGCGGCGAGATCACCGAACGCCTCGACGAGACCGGCAACCGCATCACCGGCGAGATCGCCAACCGCGGCACCGAGCTGGTCAACCGCCTCGCCCGCACTGGCGAGGACATCCGCACGGTCATCACCGTCAACGGCACCGAGTTGGCCGACCGTCTGTCGGAGACCGGCGGCGAGGTGGCCCGTGTTATCGACGACCGCACCGCACGCATCCGCGGCCTGATCGACCACGCGACCGCCGCCGTGGAGACCACCCTCTCCGGCACCGGCGAGGACTTCTCCGGCCGCCTGTCAATGATCGGCGCCGAGATCGCCCGCACCATCAACGCCCGCGGCGACCAGATCGCCGAGACGGTCGCCGTCGCCGGCAACCGGATCACCACCGTGCTCGACGAGCGCGCCGAGGGTCTTTCCGTGGCGCTCGACGGCCGCGTCCAGGCGCTGGACGACATCGTCAACGGCCGCGGTTCGCAGCTGGTCGACAGCCTGATCACCCGCACCTCGGACCTGGACCGCACGCTGGACGCGCGCGCCCGCCAGATCACCGAGACGCTGATGGCCCGCACCCGCGATCTCGCGCAGACCTTCACCGCCGGCCAGAACGAGGCGGTGACCGCCCTCGAGCAGCGCGTCGAGGCCGTCTCCGGCACCCTGGTGCGCAAGACGGACGAGATCGCCGACCAGCTCGCCGGCCGCCTCGGCGACGTTAACGCCCTGCTCTCTTCCAAGGTCCTGGAGGTCGCCGACACCTTCGACACCCGCACCGAGACGCTGCAGCAGAGCCTCAACGGCCGCATCGCCGAGATCATCGACGCGCTCCGCACCCAGTCGGAATCCGCCCAGGCCTCGCTCACCCGCACCGTCGTCCAGGCGGCCGAGCTCACCGCCCGCCTCGACAACACCAGCAACGGCATGGCGCGCATCCTGGAAGACCGCGCCAACGTCATCCGCGACCTCGTCGAGGAGGTCACCGCCTCCATGGAGGCCTCCCTGCAGGGCTCCAAGACGCAGTTCGCCGAACGTCTCGCCAGCATCGGCGGCGAGATCACGGCCGCGCTGGCCGCCCGCACCGAACGTCTCGCCGAAACGATCACCACCGTCGGCTCGCGCCTCGGCGATCTGCTCGATGACCGCGGCGACGCCCTCAGCGCCAGCTTTGAAGCCCGCATCCGCAGCCTGGACGAGATCGTCAACGGCCGCGCCGCGGCGCTGGTCGAGACCCTGGTCGACCGCACCGGCTCGCTCGACGGCACGCTCGCCGACCGCATCCAGTCCTTCGAGACGGCCCTCGCCGCCCGCACCGCCGCCCTCCAGGGCGCCGTGGCCGCCGGCACCGAGAGCATCGAGAACACCCTGTCCGGCCGCACCGGAGACATCTCCGCGGCGCTGGACGAGCGTCTCGGACGCCTCGTCGACCTGCTGGAAGGCCGCACCGAAGTCTTCGTTTCGGCCATCGACGAGCGTACCGGAAAGATCACCGCCGCCATCGACGAGCGTACCGGGACGATCACGGCCGCCATCGACGAGCGCACCGGCACCCTGGTGTCCGGCCTCGACGAACGCTCCAACGGCCTCGCCGCAGCGCTGGCGAACGAAGTGGAGGCCTTCGACGCCCGCGTCGGCGGCCGCCTGGAGACGGCGACCACCAGCCTGTCGACCCGCTCCGACGCGCTGACCCAGGCCTTGGACGAACGCGCCCTGCGCATCGACCAGGTGCTCGACACCCGCGCCCGCCAGATCACCGAGACGCTGGCCGCCCGCACCCGCGACCTCGCGCAGACCTTCAACGCCGGCCAGACCGACATCGTCGACGCCATGCAGGGCCGTCTGGAAACCGTCGCCAAGGCGCTTCAGGCCCGCACGGACGAGTTTGCCGAGACGCTGGCCGACAAGGTCTCGGAGATCAACATCTCGCTCGGAAGCCGCGTGTTCGAAGTGGCCGAGACGCTGGACAGCCGCACCGCGACGCTGCAGCAGGAGCTGACCGAGCGCCTGCAGGCGATCTCCGGCGCTCTCACCAGCGAAGCCGAGGTCGCCCGCGAAAACCTCGCCCGGGCGATGATCGAGGCGGCCCACGTGCTGGAGCGCGAAACCGACCGCGCCCGCATCAGCGTCACCGACCAGCTGGAAGCGGTCGCGATCCGCATCGTCGACGAGAGCACCAAGGCACGCGATATCCTGGCGAGCTCGGTGGACGAGGTCACCGACCGCCTGTCCGGCGAGAGCGCCCGCGTTCGCTCCAACCTGCTCGGCTCCGTGCAGGAGATCTCCACCCGCCTCACCGGCGAGACGGAGCGCTCCACCGAGGCCCTCAACCTGGCCATCGGCGGCGCTGCGACCCGGCTCGCTTCGCTGGCCGAGGCAATCGAGGGCCTGCTCGCCGGCCGCCTGGAGACGGTCACCGGCAGCCTGGACGAGCGCACCCGCGCCCTCGCCGACCTCCTGCGCGAGCGCATGACCGAGTTCGACGCCCTGTTCGACGGCCAGGGCACCCAGATCGTCGACAGCATGAAGGCCGGCACCGACCGCTTCGCGCTGGTGATCGACGAGCAGGGACGCGATGCCGCCGCCCGCGTTCGCGCCGCCGGCGAGACCGTGCTTTCCACGCTCGACGCCAGCAGCGCCGAGATCGGCACCCGCATCGACGAGATCAGCCTGGGCGCCGCCCGGTCCTTCTCCGAGGCGACGCGCCTGATGCTCGACACGCTGGAGCGCCAGGGCCGCGACCTCGTCGCCGCCCTCGACGGCACCAACGAACTGATCCGCTCCGACATGTCGTCGGTGCTCACCCAGCTGGGCGTCGCCAACGACCACCTGCGCTCGCTGCTCGACAACACCGGCGAAAACCTCGCCCGCATGGAGCGCTCGCTGTCCGAGCAGACTGCCGACCTGCGCGAGACGATCGATCGCGTGGCCGCTGCCGCCGGCACCTCCAGCCGCGAGATCAACGAGACCGTCTTCGGCATCCGCGAACTCTCCGACCGGGTGCTGGGCGAGATCGGCCTGATCTCCGGCCGCTTCACCGAGCACGCCAGCGCGCTGCTCGCGGCGGCGGAAAGCCTGGAGACGCACAGCCGCGGCTTCGAGGGCAGCATCGAGGAACGCAGCGCCGCCATCGAGCGCCTGGTCGGCGAGATCGCCGAGAAGAGCGCCGCGGTGGACAAGTCGACCGCCGGCTTCGCGAGCCTGATGCAGGGCACGCTGGCCGCCGCCGAGAAGCGCCTGCGCGACGTCGGCATGGCGCTGACCCGCAACGCCGAGACCGCCACCGCCTCCGTCGCCGACCAGCTCCGCACGCTGGGCAGCGCCGCCGAGACCGAGGGCGAACGCACCCGGGAAGCCGTCCGCGCCATTCGCGAACAGCTGATCGGCGAGATCAACAGCTCGATCGGATCGGCCGTCGACCAGTTCGCCGGCGCGACCGACGAGATGCGCAAGGCCGCCCGTGCCGTTGGCCGGGAACTGGAGCAGATCCGCGCCGACCTCTCCCGCGGCGTGCTCGACCTGCCGCACGAGACGAGCCAGCAGGCCAACGCCATGCGCCGCGTGGTGAGCGAGCAGATCGCCGCGCTCAACGAGCTGTCGCAGATCGTCGCCCGGCAGGCCGCCAACACGGACGTCGCCCGCCCTGTCCAGCAGCGCGCCGCGGCTTCGGCCCCCGCTGCCGTGCTCGAAGCGCCCCGCCCGGCGCCGACGGCCCGCGCCCCGGAGCGACAGGCACCGGCCCCTGCCCCCGAGCGCCCGGCGCCGCAGCCGGAGGCTCTCGCGGCCGGCAACGGCGGTGAACCGCGCCGTCCCGCCGAGCCCCGCCCGGCCGACGCGCCGCGCGAGCGCGGCTGGATCGCCGACCTCCTGCGCCGCGTGCAGGACGAGGGCGACACTGCCGCGCCGGCGGGCAACCGCCCCGCGGATCCCTCGCGCAACCCCGGACACACCATCGAGAGCCTGAATTCGCTCTCCGTGGACATCGCCCGGGCGATCGACCACGACGCCTTCGTGGACCTGTGGAACCGCTACCGCCGCGGCGAGACGAATGTCTTCACCCGCCGGCTCTACAACCTGCAGGGCCAGCAGACCTTCGACGAGATCCGTCGCAAGTACCAGCGCGACCAGGAGTTCCGCATCGCGGTGGACCGCTACATCGAGCACTTCCGCGCCCTCTACGACGACGCGGTGCGCAAGGATCCCGACGGCTCGCTGGCGCAGAACTACCTCAACTCCGACACCGGCAAGGTCTACACCATGCTGGCCCACGCCAGCGGCAAGCTCGGCTGAGGACGGCGTTGACGAACAAGCAAAAAGGGCGCCTCGCGGGGCGCCCTTTTTCGTTGTGGCGTGCCGGGACGGTGGGAGTCCCGAGGTCGATCAGTCGGAGGTTCTCGGCGATAGAGGGCAGAGCTTCCCCTCCTCGGAAGGGCCGAACCCGTCCCCGTCAGATAACCCCGGCGGTCCACTCCACGATATCGGTGAAAGCCTCGCCGGCGGCCTGGTCGAGCGCGGCGATGGCGTCGGTCGCGGTGTCGGTGCGGGCAGGAACGCGGGCCTCGAAGAGCTTGGTCGCACGCACCTTGCCGGTGCGGTCGTCGAGCAGCTTGACGCCGAGCGCGACATGGGCGGAGCGGCCGCCCGCGACGTCGAGCTCGAAGGCGCGGATGTCGACGATCACCTGGTAGTCGATCGCCAGACTCTGGCCGGGCGTGCCGACCGCCTTCGCCTTGCCGGAGTTCTCGAAGGCGCGGACAAGCTTGGTCTGCACCAGCGCCGGCAGGTCGTCGCTCCAGGTGGACTTCGGGTAGTAGGCGATCTGCGCCGGCGTCGGACGGACCACCACGCGGTTGGTCGCCAGCGCCTCGAGCGCCGACGGCGTCGGCACCAGCAGCTGTGCCGACGTTCGCCCGCCGATGCCGTTGAAGGTTTCCGGCGCGCGGATGTCGAAGATGTCGGCCGGCGATCCCCCGCCGAGCGAGGCGCAAGCCGACAGGAACGCGGCCGCGGTCAGCGCCGCCGCAGCGCGCAGGAGCCCGGACGGGCGGAGAGAGGCAACTCTGACGGTCACGCGGGATCTCCTCATCTGCGGCGCGGCGAGTATTCGGGAACGCCCTCGCCGCCGAAGATGAACTGCTGGGGGTTCTGCTCGATGCCCGACAGCACCCGGTCCAGGCGGCCAAGCGCGCGACGGCCGTCCTCGGCCAGCTGCACGATGCCGTTGAGGCCGCGGTCGGAGAAGCGGGCGACGTTGCTGGTGATCGGACCGACCTGTGCGTTGAGCGTGTCGGCGACCGAGCGGATCGACTTCAGCGTCTCGGTCGCCTCGGCGATCAGGCCGCTGCCGTCACCCTCCACATAGGCGTCGATTTTCTGGAGCACGCCATCTGCCCGCGCCGCGATGCCGTTCAGCTGGGCGACGAGATCGCGAGCCTCGGTGATCGTGCGGTTCACGTCGCCGTTGCGCTCGTCGATGGTGGCGCCCAGCCGGCGCAGGCTTTCCGACGCCGACTTCACGTCGCCGAGGATGGCGTCCACCTGCGGCCCGTAGGCGTCGAGTCGATCGGCGAAGGCCGCCACGTCGTCAACGGTGGACTGGACCTTGGCGGTGTCGACCACCCCGATCAGCTCGCCGGCCTTGGTGAAGGTGTCCTGCACGGAGGAGACCACGTTGCCGACCGTCGTCGACACGTCGGAGAGGTTCTGCGTTGCGACGTCGACGGAGGCGACGATCTCCTCCACCCGCTTCGGATCGACCGAGGCGAGAAGTTCGTCGGCCCGCCGAGACGCCGAGCCGATGTCGGCGGAGGTCTGCCGGAGGTTGGCGACCAGCGTGCGGACCTCCTCCGGATCGAGCGCCTCGATCACGCCGTTCGCCTTGGCGACGGTTTCGTTGAGGGTGCGCGCCGCATCCGAGACGTTGCGGACGGCCTCATTGATGGTGTTCGGATCGATGCCGTCGGCCACCGTCTCCGCCCGCGCCATGACGCGGTCGAGCCGTTCCGCCGACTGGGTCAGCTGGTCGACCACCTGCGCCACCTTGGCCGGGTCGACCGCGTTGAGGATCTCCTCGACACGCTGGGCGGAACCCTTGATCTCGCCGGAGATGTCGCCGAGGGCGGCAGCCGCCTTGGACACGTTCTCCAGCGTGCCGGAAACCTGGTCGGAGTTGTCCGAGAGCGCCTTGGTGAAGCTCTGCACGTTGCGCACGGTCTGGCTCACCGACGGACGGTTCTCCGTGACGAACTCGTCGATGGCCGTCATTGCGCTGTCGGCCTTGGTGAGCACGTTGCGCGCGCTTTCCAGGATGTCCTGGAACGGCGACACCTCCGCCTCGATGGTCGGGATCCCCTCAGGACCGGCCGAATCGACCAGCAGCGGCGCGTTCTTCGACCCGCCGGCCAGCTGCAGGTTCGCGACCCCGGTGAGGCCCTGGTAGGAGAGCGTCGCGCGGGTGTCGGTGCGGATCGGCTTGGTGCGGTCCACCCGGATGATCGCGATCACCGTGTTCGGGTCGTTCTGGTCGAGCGAGAGATCGGCCACCTCGCCGATCTTGATGCCGTTGAAGAGCACCGCCGACCCGGTGTTGAGCCCGGTCACCGCTTCGCTGAAGACGACGCGGATCTCGGCCTGGCGCGCACGCTCGCCGGCGTTGGTGAGCCAGAACAGGAATCCGAGCCCCGCCATCAGCATGACGAGGACGAAAAGACCGATCGCCGCGTAGTTCGCCCGTGATTCCATCGCTTCTGAAAACCTACTCGATCTTGAGGCGCTCGGCGCGCGTCCCGTTGAAATACGCGTCCACCCAGGGGTGGTCGACCGTCTTCAGCTCCGCGAAGGTGCCGTCCACCAGCACCCGCTTGTTGCCGAGCACGGCGATGCGGTCTGTCACCTCCAGGAGGCTGTCGAGATCGTGCGTCACCATGAAGACCGTGAGCCCGAGCGTGTCGCGCAGGCTCTCGATCAGGGTGTCGAAATCGGCGGCGCCGATCGGATCGAGGCCGGCGGTGGGCTCGTCCAGGAACACGATGTCCGGGTCGAGCGCCAGGGCACGCGCCAGCGAGGCGCGCTTGATCATGCCGCCCGAGAGTTCGGAGGGATACTTGTCTGCAGCGTCCGGCGGCAGCCCGACCAGCTCGATCTTGAGCCGCGACAACTCGTCGACGAGGGCGGGCGTCAGCTTCAGGTGCTCGCGCATCGGAACGCCGACGTTCTGCGCCACTGTCAGCGAGGAGAACAGCGCGCCCTGCTGGAACAGCACGCCCCAGCGCCGGCCGATCCGGTTGCGCTCGGCCGGGCTCGCGGCGTCGAGGTCCTGCCCGAACACCTCCACCGTGCCGGCACGGCGGGCGTTGAGGCCGATGATGGTGCGCATCAGCACCGACTTGCCGGTGCCCGACCCGCCGACCACGCCGAGGATCTCGCCGCGGTAGACGTCGATGTCGAGGTCCTCCAGGATCAGCTTGTCGCCGAAACCCACCGTGAGGCCGCGGCCGCGGATCACCACCTCGCGGTCGGTGCGGCGTTCGGCGGCGGGACTGTCGAGCACCGTCTCCATGCCGGTCAGATCCCCAGCGCCGCAAAGAACATGGCGAACATGCCGTCCATGACGACCACCATGAAGATCGCCTTCACCACCGAGGCGGTGGTGTGCTCGCCGAGGCTCTCCGCCGATCCCTTGACCTTCATGCCCTCCACGCAGGCCATGAAGCCGATCACCATCGCCATGAACGGCGCCTTGACGATGCCGACCAGCACATAGGAGACGTCGAGCGCCTCCTTGATGCGCAGGAGGAATGTGTCGGTCGGGATGCCGATGTAGAAGAGCACGACCACCCAGGCACCGGCGAGCGCGGCGAGGTCGGCCACCAGCGCCAGGATGGGCAGCGAGATCACCAGCGCCAGGATGCGCGGCACCACCAGCACGTCCACCGGCGATACCCCGAGCACGGTCAGCGCGTCGATCTCCTCGCGCATCTTCATCGAGCCGATCTCGGCCGTGAACGCGGACCCGGACCGGCCCGCGACCATGATCGCGGTCAGCAGCACGCCGATCTCGCGGCAGACCAGCACGGCGACGAGGTCGACGACGAACAGCTCGGCACCGAACGAACGGAAGTAGAAGGCCCCCTGCTGGGCGATGATCATGCCGATCAGGAAGCTCATCAGAGCGATGATCGGCACCGCCTGGAAGCCGGCGCGGTCGATGTGGTTGACGAACGCCGGCCAGCGCATCCGCCGCTTCCACATCAGCGTGCCGGAGAAGGCGACCAGGAATTCGCCGAGCATGGTCGTGACGGCGCGCAGATCCGCGAGCACGAGCGCCGCGCCGCGTCCCACCAGGGACAGGAACTGGATTACCGGGTTGACCGGCGCGGGCTCCGGCGGGGCGGTGCGCTGGGTCTTCTCCACCGCCGCGATCAGCGATCGCTGGCCTTCCGAGAAGCCGGCGAGCTCGACGGCGGCACCGCTCTCGGTCAGCCGCCGCCGGGTGCGCTCCACCAGCCAAGCGCCCGCGGTATCGAATTTCTCGAGGCCGGAACCGTCGATGACGACCGGGCCGGAGGGGGCCTGCGCGGTCTCCGCATCGAGCCGGTCTTCCAGGTCCGCCGCGGTTTCCACCGACCATTCGCCGGACAGCCGCACGCGCAGACCCGCCCGCTCCGACTGGACGTCGATCGGGGTCTGGGCATCCGCGGACGGTGCGGTCTGGTCGAGGGTCGTCTCCGCCATGGCGTCCCTATCGGCGTGCGCTCAAGTCCCCCGTCTTGTCGCCCGCTCGCCCTCTTCGTATAGCGTGGTTCGCGTCCGTGTCGATCACAAGCCGTTCATCCGCCTCGCCGAACGGCGCCGGCTCGGCGCATTATCCCGCCGACGTGGCGGAAAGGCTGCACTCGGGAGTTCGACGATGCTACGACGGCTGACCGCAACCGTGGAGCGCTGGCCGATCGCCGGCACCTTCACCATCGCGCGCGGATCGAAGACCGAGGCCGTGGTGGTCGTCGCCACGATCACCGACAGCAGCCACACCGGCCGCGGCGAGTGCGTGCCCTACGCCCGCTACGGCGAGACGGTCGACGGCGTCCTGGCCGCCATCGACCAGGTGCGGCCGATGATCATGGCCGGCGCGAGCCGCCAGGAACTGCTGGCGCTGATGCCGGCCGGCGCCGCCCGCAATGCGATCGACTGCGCGCTGATCGACCTGGAGGCCAAGGCGAGCGGCATGCCGGCCGCGACGCTGGTCGGCCTCGCAGCGCCCGAACCGCGCATCACCGCCTTCACGCTGTCGCTCGGAACGCCGGACGTCATGCGCGCGGCCGCCGAAGCCGCCAGTGACCGGCCGATCCTGAAGATCAAGCTCGGCGGCGGGCCGGAGGACATCGCCCGGCTGCAGGCGGTGCGCGCCGGGGCGCCGGATGCGGAGATCGTCGTCGACGCCAACGAGGGCTGGACGGTGGAGACCTTCCCTGCCGCGATGGAGGCCTGCGCCGCGGCCGGCGTGACGCTGATCGAGCAGCCCCTGCCCGCCGGCGACGACGGCTGGCTGGAGGGCAAGCGATTTCCTGTGCCGCTCTGCGCCGACGAGAGCGCCCATCTGACCCCCGATGTGCCGCGGCTGGCGCGGCGCTATCAGGCCGTCAACATCAAGCTCGACAAGACCGGCGGGCTGACCGAGGCGCTCCGGATGGCCAAAGCCGCCGACGACGCTGGCCTCGCCGTCATGGTCGGCTGCATGGTGGCGACGTCGCTTGCCATGGCGCCGGCCATGCTGCTGGCCCAGACCGCGAAGTGGGTGGACCTCGACGGCCCGCTTCTGCTGGCCCGCGACCGCGAGCCGGGGCTGCACTACGAGGGCAGCACGGTCTATCCGCCGGGCGCGGAGGTCTGGGGGTGAGTGTCGGCGCGGTCGACGTCACGCCGCCCGGGCTTCCGATCCGGCGAGGGTCGGAAGCCGCGAGGCGCCGCTGCGGGTGATCGCCAGGATCACCACGCCGATGGCGGCGAACACCGACATCGCGCCGAAGGCGTCGTCGCCGATCCGCTCCCAGAGCCGGCCGCTGACGGCGGTGGCCGCAGCCATGGCGAAGCCGAGCAGGATGACGTAGGTGCCCTGCGCGGACGCCGCGCGCTGCTCCGGCACCGTCTCCTTGATGAAGCGCATGATGCCGATATGGCCGATGGCGAACGAGCCGGCGTGGCCGATCTGGATCAGAAGCGTCGGGATCGCGCCCGCATCGACGGTGAAGAGCCCCCATCGCACCACGCCGATCAGCCCGCCGATGAAGATCAGCGTGGTCGGCTTGATGGCCTGGGGAAGACGGCTGGCATAGGCGAACAGGATGATCTCGGCGACGACGCCGACCGCCCAGAAGCAGCCGATCAGGAACTCGTCATAGCCGCGCAGCTGCCAGGTGATGGTGGCGAAGCCGTAGAGCGCCGCGTGGCTCGACTGGACGAAGCCGCCCGCGAGCAGAACCGCCAGGAACGCCGGCTTGCGCAGGATCGTCAGTGAGGCGGCATCCTGGACCGTGGGCATCGGGCCCGGCCGCGGCAGCAGAAAGGTGGCGAAGGCGGCGGCGGAGAAACCGATCATCATCAGCGTGTAGATCGCCGGGACGCCGAAATGGTCGAGCGCAGCGCCGCCGATCAGGTTGCCGCCGATGAAGCTCACCGAGCCCCAGAGCCGCATCTTGCCGTAGTCGCCCTGCCCCCGGCGCTCCAGCGACATGGCGATCGTGTCGGTGAGCGGGCCGTGCGAATAGCTGAGGATCAGGATGACGAGCGAAACGGCGACGATGGCCGTCGGATCGGTCAGCGGCCCGAGCGCCACCACCGCCGAGGTGATCAGCAGCATCAGCACCAGCATCAGCACCCGCCGGTCCGGCATCCGGTCGGCGAACGCGGTGATCACCGGCATGGAGAACACGCGCAGCATGAACGGCAGCCCGACCACCAGCGCGATCTCCTCGCCGCTGAGGCCGCGGTCCCGCAGGAACACGGGGAAATAGGGAAGGACGATGCCGTTGACGAAAAAGCTCACGGCGAAATAGGTCGCCATCAAAAGCGCTGGCGACAGGCGCGCAGAACCGATTGTCACGGACGCGACCCGCTATAAACTGAATCTAGAAGGAATCACTGGTAGTTTGGGGCCTCTTGCGTCCATAGAAGCGCGGGCGGGTTAATAACTCATCCGGTCTCGGCGGGCGCGCCAAACTGAATATCATGGGGTTTGCGGCGAAACCATGAGCGACTCCGATCAAGTACCGGTGAGCCTAGAATCGGACTACGAGGCGATCGAACTGGCCGTCATGGAGACGGCCAAGGGCCGTTGGTTCCTGGCCGAGTATGCGCGCCGTCATCGCGCTGCCGACACGACGTTGGTCCTTGATGCCATCGCTGGCCTCGAGAAGAAGCTGCGGCGCACCGCCCGTCCGGACATCGACCGCATCCGCCTCGACATCGGCGAGATGAAGGACGCGATCGAGCGCACCAAGAACGAAATCGCCCAGATCAAGCACGACCAGAACGATTCCAGCCGCTTCGATCGCGCCTCCAACGAACTCGACGCCATCGTCAGCCAGACCGAGGCGGCGACCTCGGAGATCCTGACCTCCGCCGAGAAGATCCAGGAGATCGCCTGGACCATGCGCGAGGGCGGCATCGAGCCGGAGATCTGCGACGCGCTGGAAGGCCTGACCACCACGATCTACATGTCCTGCTCGTTCCAGGACCTGACCGGCCAGCGCACCCAGAAGGTCGTGCATGTGCTGCGCTACCTGGAGACGCGTATCGACGCGATGATCGAGATCTGGGGCATGGACGCCGACGCGGAGGCTGAAAAGGCCGATGCCCCGGCCGCCGGCCCGCTGATGGAGATCTCCCGCTCCGAGCAGGGCGATGAGGCCGGTGTGGTATCGCGCCGGGTGGCCGACGGCCTGGACTCCCGTCCGGACGCCCACCTGCTGAACGGCCCCGCGCTGGAAGGTGAAGGGGTCGACCAGAGCGAAGTCGACCACCTGATGTTCGATTCCATCGACGATGCGGAGGCCGAAGCCGAAGAGGACACCGGGTCCGTCTCGGATGCGGACGCCTTCTCCGGCTTCGACCCGATCGACCTGTCGGACGACGCGGCCGCCTTCGAGGAGGCCGATGCCGACCTGCTCGCGGAAGTCGCCGCCACCGAGGCGGAGTTGGAAGAAGCGCCGCTCGACGCTGCCGAAGTCGTCACCGACATGGACGAGCCGGACATCGCTGACTCTGTTGAAGCTGAAGAATCCGCCGACCCCTCCGAGGCCGAGGTGATCAGCCGCGCGACCGAGGCGATGGAAGAGGCGATCGAGACGCTGCAGAAGGTGAGCGAAGCGGTAAGGCCGGAACCGGCACCCGCTTCTGATGCGGCCGATCCGCTCGCCACCATGTCGCGCGCCGAACGGCAGGCCCTGTTCAGCTGAGCGTCAAGGCGCGGGCGAGCACCGCGTCATCCACGTTGCCGCCGGAGAGCAGCGCGACCACGGTCCGCCCCCGAGTCTCCACACGGCCCGCCAGCAGCGCAGCCAGCGCGACAGCCCCGCCCGGCTCCGCCACCAGCTTGGCCTCGCGCGCGGCGAAAGCAACGGCCCGCAGCGCCTCCTCGTCGGTGACGGCGAAACCATCGGCAACCCGGCGGCTGCCGATCGCAAAGCCGATCGAACCCGGCGAATTCGCCATCAGCGCGTCGCAGAGCGAGCCGGACAGCCGCTCGTTCGTCACGGGATGACCGGCGGCGAGCGATCGGGCATAGTCGTCGAACTCCGCCGGCTCGACCGCATGGATCCGTGTTGCCGGCGAGGCTTCCTCTAGCGCCGCCGCGATGCCGGCGATCAACCCGCCACCGGACACGCAGACGAGCACGTCGTCGGCCTTGAGGCCCATGCGGTGGAGGTCGCCTACGATCTCCAGGCCGATGGTGCCCTGTCCGGCGATCACACCCGCGTCGTTGTAGGGGTGGACGAAGGTCGCCCCGGTCCTCTGGCAGATCGAGAGAGCGATGGCGTCGCGGTCTTCCGTGGCACGGTTGTAGAGCACTACTTCCGCGCCGAAAGCCCGGGTGCGGGCGATCTTCATCGCCGGGGCGTCAGCCGGCATCACGATGGTGGCCGACATGCCGAGAATCCGTGCCGCCTCGGCGACGCCTTGCGCGTGGTTGCCCGACGAGCAGGCCACCACGCCGAACCGCCGCTCGTCAGCGGGGATCTGCGACAGCCGGTTGTACGCGCCCCGGAACTTGAACGAGCCGGTTCGCTGCAGGTTCTCCGGCTTCAGGAACGCCCGGTCGCCGTTGGGCAGGGTGATCGCGACGAGCGGCGTGTGCACGGCCTGACCGCGAATGCGGTCGGCGGCGGCGCAAACGTCGGCGTTGGTCGGCGGTTGGGTGAAATCCATGGGCGGGGACTCGAAGGGGCTGCGGAGTACGGAGACCCTTCCTACTCCGCCGCCGCGCTTTCCTCCAGCCGTTCCCCGTTGGCGATCCGCACGTTGCGGAGAAACTGGGACGCGCTCCGCGCCCAGGTGTAGTCGAGCGCATGCGCCCGCGCCGCCACCCGCGACAGCGTCAGCGCCTTCATGCTGGCGGCGCGTAGGTCCTCGTCGAGCGCGCCGCAGGGCGCATCGCCGATGATGTCGAGCGGGCCCATCACCGGATAGGCCGCGACCGGCACGCCAGAGGCGAGCGCCTCCAGGATCACGTTGCCGAAGGTGTCGGTGCGGCTCGGAAACACGAAGACGTCGGCGGACGCATAGTGGCGAGCGAGATCCTCGCCGAACTTCGCCCCGGTGAACACGGCATCGGGAAACCGCCGCTGCAGGCTTTCCCGCTGCGGCCCGTCGCCGACGATGACCTTGGTGCCAGGCAGGTCCAGCGCCAGGAAGGCCTCCAGGTTCTTCTCCACCGAGACCCGACCGACGTTCATGAAGATGGGTCGCGGCAGGTCGAGTACCGACTGCGACAAGGGACGCGGGCGGTAGAGGTCGGCATCGATGCCGCGCGACCAGCGCATCAGGTTGCGGAAGCCGCGGTCGGTGAGCTCGCGGGCAAGCGTGTCGGTCGCCACCATGCAGCCCGCGCCGGCGTTGTGGAACGTGCGAACAAGGCCGTAGAGCCAGCTTTCCGGCACTGGCACGCGCGCGGAGACATACTCCGGAAACCGCGTGTGATAGCTGGTCGTGAACGGCATGCCCCGTTCCATGCACCAGCGCCGGGCCCGGATGCCGAGCGGGCCTTCCGTGGCGATGTGCACGTAGGACGGCTGGCTCTTCTCGATCGCCTTCGACACCGTCCGGTAGCTTGCAAGCGCCAGCCGGATCTCCGGATAGGTCGGGCACGGGATGGTGCGGAACAGCTCCGGCGTCACCATGAAGACCGACGCGCCCATGGCGACGAGTTCCTGGTTGGTCCGCTCGATCGAGCGTACGACGCCGTTGACCTGTGGGTGCCAGGCATCCGTGACGATGGTGATCCGGGTCATTCGGCCGCCTGGGCGATCGGCGCCGGCAGCGGCAGCACCTCGGTGGAGAGTCGCGTCCAGCGCAGGATTTCCAGCCGCCCGTCGTGGTGTTCGGCGACGGCGGTGCAGCTTTCAACCCAATCGCCCGTGTTGACGTAGGTGAGGCCGAACCGATCGTGCATCGCGGCGTGGTGGATGTGGCCGCAGATCACCCCGTCCACCCCGTGCCGCCGGGCCTCACCGGTCAGCGCCTGCTCGAAGGCGCCGATGAAGTTCACCGCGTTCTTGACCCTGAGCTTCGCCCACGCCGACAGCGACCAGTAGGGAAAGCCGAGGAATCGGCGGATCTTGTTCAGCACCGTGTTGAGGTTGAGCGCGAAGACGTAGGCCCAGTCGCCGAAGTGGGCGAGCCACTTGGCATGGCGCACCACCACGTCGAACTGATCGCCGTGGATCACCAGAAACCGCCGGCCGTCGGCGGTCTCGTGGATGGCGGTGTCCGTCACCTCGATGCCGCCGAAGTGGGTGCCGAGGTAGCCGCGCAGGAATTCGTCGTGGTTGCCGGGGAGATAAACGATCCGGGCGCCCTTGCGACCCTTGCGCAGCAGCTTCTGCACCACGTCGTTGTGCGTCTGGCTCCAGTACCAGGACTTCTTCAGTCTCCACCCATCGACGATGTCGCCCACAAGGTAGATCGTCTCCGCGTCATGCACGCGGATGAAGTCGAGCAAGAGATCCGCCTGGCATCCGCGCGTACCCAGATGCACGTCGGACAGGAACAGCGATCTGAAATGGCGAGTATCGGACGTGTCGGTCACCGCTGGAAACGTCGAGCGGCTGCGATCACCACCCGCCTTCTGCTGAAGATCAGGCGTGGAATAGGCGATTCAGGTCTCAGGATTGTGACGGATTGCGGTTAAGGCCCGATCGCACCGGACTTTGCCTCATTTCCCCTAGCCACTACGCCTTTCGACTCATATGATCCGCGCGCCCGCGCACCCCCCTCCCGGGAGCCAAGTCATGACCCAAGCCGTAGACGCCCTGTTCGAGAAGCTCGGCAAGCATCGCCACGACCTGGAGGGTCGGCCGATGCGGGCGCTCTTCGCGGAGGACCCGGCGCGCTTCGACCGCTTCCAGGCCCGCCTCGGCGACCTCCTGCTCGACTATTCCAAGAACCGCGTGACGGAGGAGACCATGCGCCTCCTCGTCGACCTCGCGCGCGCGGCCGGCGTGGAAGAGCGCCGCGACGCCATGTTCGGCGGCGCGGTGATCAACGTCACGGAGAAGCGCTCCGTGCTCCACGTGGCGCTGCGCAACCGCGCCAACACGCCGGTATTGGTCGACGGCAAAGACGTGATGCCCGACGTCAACGACGTGCTGGCCCGCATCAAGGACTTCGCCGAGGGCGTCCGCTCCGGCCGCATCGCAGCGGCCAACGGCGCGCGCTTCACCGACGTCGTCAACATCGGCATCGGCGGCTCCGACCTCGGCCCGGCGATGGTGACGCTGGCGCTCTCGCCCTATTCCGGCGGCGGCCCGCGCCTGCACTACGTCTCCAACGTGGACGGCGCCCACATCGCCGATACGCTGGCGCTGCTGGACCCCGCGACGACGCTCTTCATTATCGCCTCGAAGACCTTCACCACGTCGGAGACGATGACCAACGCCGAGACGGCACGTGCCTGGGTGAAGCAGCACCTCGGCGAGGCGGCGGTCGGCGCGCACTTCTGCGCGGTCTCCACCGCCCTCGACAAGGTCGCCGCCTTCGGCATCGATGTGTCGCGCGCCTTCGGCTTCTGGGACTGGGTGGGCGGCCGATACTCCGTCTGGTCGGCGATCGGCCTGCCGGTGGCGATCGCGGTCGGCTTCGAGAACTTCGAGGACTTCCTTTCCGGCGCCCACGAGATGGACCGCCACTTCGCCGAGGCTCCGCTGGAGCAGAACCTGCCCGTCATCATGGCGCTGCTCGGCGTCTGGTACCGCAACGCCTGGGGCTTCTCCACCCACGCGGTGCTGCCCTACGACCAGCGCCTCGCCCGCTTCGCCGCCTACCTGCAGCAGCTCGACATGGAGTCGAACGGCAAGGGCGTGACAGTCGAGGGCAAGCCCGTGCCGCGCGCCACCGGGCCGATCGTCTGGGGCGAGCCCGGCACCAACGGCCAGCACGCCTTCTATCAGCTGATCCACCAAGGCACGGACGTCATCCCGGCCGACTTCCTGGTCGCCGCCGTGCCGCACGAGCAGCTCTCCGACCACCACGCCAAGCTGGTCGCCAACGCCCTCGCCCAGACCGAGGCGCTGATGCGCGGCAAGACGCTGGACGAGGCGATCGGCGAACTGCGCAAGGCCGGCAAGTCGGACGCCGACATCGCCGCCCTCGCCCCGCACAAGGTGTTCCCCGGAAACCGGCCCACCAACACCCTGATGTACCGCACGCTCGACCCGAGGACGCTTGGCCGGCTGATCGCGCTCTACGAGCACAAGGTCTTCGTCCAGGGCACGATCTGGAACATCAACTCCTACGACCAGTGGGGCGTAGAGCTCGGCAAGGAACTGGCGACCCGCCTGCTTCCCGTGCTGAAGGGCGAAGCGGAGCCCTCCCCCGACCAGGACGCGTCGACCCGCGGCCTCGCTGCAACATTCAAAGCGCTTTCGGCATCCTGAGCGCCGCCGCCGAACAAATTCGTTCGACGCGCGAAATAAGTGGTGTATGGAAAAACCACGAGACGGCTTCCCCCTCCGGCTCATCGTGGCGAATGTTCCGGGCGCTCAGGTGCGCCCTCGACCCGACTCTCTCGGAGGTGGTGATGAACGTGGAGCTTGGACGCAGCATGACCAGCCGCATCATCGTGGTCGACCCCTTCGATTATGTCGTGTTCGGCGGCACCGGCGACCTTGCCCGCCGCAAGCTGCTGCCGGCGCTCTACCATCGCGAGCTCGACGGCCAGCTGCCGGCCGAGGCACGGATCATCGGCGTCTCCCGCCGGCCGCGCTCCGACGCGGAGTACCGCAGCGACGTCAAGGCCGCGCTCGAAAAGCACGTCGCCTTCGACGAGCTGAAGCCGGCCGTGATCGAAGCGTTCCTGTCGCGCATCCACTACGTGGCCGCCGACGCCACCTCCACGGAAGGCTGGGCGGACCTCGCGGCGCTGCTGAAGACCGGCGAGCACCGGGTCCGCGCCTTCTATCTCGCCACCGGACCGGATCTCTTCGGCCCGATCTGCGAGCAGATCGGCGCGCACGGGCTGATCACCGACAAGACGCGCGTGGTGGTGGAAAAGCCGCTCGGCAAGAACCTGGAATCGGCGCGCGCCACCAACGACGCCGTCGGCCGGGTGTTTCCGGAGGAGCAGATCTACCGCATCGACCACTACCTCGGTAAGGAGACGGTGCAGAACCTAATGGCGCTGCGCTTCGCCAACGCCCTCTTCGAGCCGCAGTGGAACTCCGCCCACATCGACCACGTCCAGATCACCGTGGCCGAGACGGTCGGTGTCGAAGGCCGCGGCGACTACTACGACACCTCGGGCGCGCTGCGCGACATGGTGCAGAACCACCTGCTGCAGCTTCTCTGCCTCGTCGCCATGGAAGCGCCCGCCAACATGGACGCGAGCTCCGTGCGCGGCGAAAAGCTGAAGGTCTTGAAGGCCTTGAAGCCGATCACGGCGCTGAACGCCGAGGGATGCACCGTGCGCGGCCAGTACCGCGCCGGCGCCTCCGCCACCGGCGCCGTGCCGGCCTACCTGGACGAGGTCACCAACAAGCAGACGCGCACGGAAACCTTCGTCGCGATCAAGGCCGAGGTGTCCAACTGGCGCTGGGCGGGCGTGCCCTTCTACCTGCGCACCGGCAAGCGGCTGGCCCAGCGCCTGTCCGAGATCGTGGTGCGCTTCAAGCCGGTGCCGCACTCCATCTTTGACGACACGGCCGGCGCGCTGTCGGCCAACGAACTGGTCATCCGGCTGCAGCCCGACGAAGGCGTCAAGCTGCAGCTGATGATCAAGGATCCCGGCCCCGGCGGCATGCGGCTCACCCGCGTGCCGCTCGACATGAGCTTCGCCTCGGCCTTCAAGGTGCGCAACCCCGACGCCTACGAGCGCCTGCTGCTCGACGTCGTGCGCGGCAACGCCACGCTGTTCATGCGCCGCGACGAGGTGGAGGCGGCCTGGGCCTGGATCGACCCGATCCGCGAAGCCTGGGACGAGAGCCGCGACGCGCCCAAGTCCTACACGTCCGGCACCTGGGGCCCCTCGGCCGCCATCGCGCTGATCGAGCGCGACGGCCGCAACTGGCACGAGGACGCGGTCTGAGCAGGGAACGAGCGCATGGATTTCAGGAGCTTCGCATCGCCTGAGGATCTCGCCGCCGGCCTCGCCCGCTTCGTCGCGGAGGCGCTGTCGGTGCGCATTCGGCGCGACGGCAAGGCCGCGCTCGCCGTATCCGGCGGCCGCACGCCGACGCGCTTCTTCGAGGCGCTGTCGGCCGAGCGCCTGCCCTGGTCCGACGTGATCGTGACGCTGGTCGACGAACGCTGGGTGGACGAGACCTCCGAGCGCTCCAACGCGGCCCTGGTCCGCCGCCACCTGATCCGCAACAAGGCGGCGGCCGCCGGGTTCGTGCCGCTCTGGCGTCCGACCTCGACGCCGGAGGACGGCCTCGGCTCCGTCGCCAAGGCGATCGCCGACCTGCCCCTGCCCTTCGCCGCCGTGGTGCTCGGCATGGGCGACGACGGCCACACCGCCTCCTTCTTCCCCGGAGGCGACCGCCTCGCCGAGGCCATCGACCCCGCCGGCTCCGCTCTCGTCCTCCCCATGCGCGCCGCCGGCGCCGGCGAACCCCGCGTCACCCTCACCCTCCCGGTCCTGCTTGCCGCCGACCACCTCGCCCTCCACATCGAGGGCGCAGGCAAACGGGCAGTGCTGGACAAGGCGCTGGACGGCGACGACGCCACGGAGATGCCCGTCCGCGCCGTGCTGAAATCCGCCAAGGCGGCGGTGGTGTTCTGGACGGGTTGATGTCGATAGTTGTGGAACAACCGAAAGAACTAGCAAGGTCGCTGCCCAACTCGCATATGTTGAAAAACCTGTGCCAACTCGACCGGAAGTTCGATCATCATGCGATACCCTAAAATTGCAACCGCCATATTAGGTCTAGGGTTTTCTTGTTTGGTAGGCATGGAGGTTCAGGCCGCTTGCAACGCCAAACTGGACAGTATTCAGTGCGACAATATGCTCGAATTAGATGGTTGGAGCGCCACACAATTCAAAAACAACGCAAGAGCGGCCTTTGAATTGTTTCAGAAGTCAGCCGGACCTATCCAGAAGTTCGATACCAAGCCGTGGTTTGCCGTCCCACTACCTCATGTTGAACTTAAACTCGCCGAGCACTCACAGTACTTCGGTGGGTCTAGTGGAGGTAGTGGATCTAGCGGCAGCGGTGGCGGATCAGATAGCGGCAGCGGATCTTCGGGTTCCGGGGGAGGAGACTTGGGCGGCAGCTGGGGCGGTGGATCAGACGGCGGTAGCAGTGGGTCTGATTCCGGCGGCGGCGGATCAGATGGGGGCGGATCTACTGACTCCTGGGGAGGAGATTCGGGCGGTTGGGGCGGGGGATCGGACAGTGGCGGGTCTTCTGGCTCCGGGGGAGGAGATTCAGGCGGTTGGGGCGGTGGATCAGATAGCGGTGGCGGGTCTGGCGGCAGTAGTGGTGGATCGGACAGTGGCGGGTCTAACGGCGGCGGATCAGACGGGAGCGGATCTCCTGGCTCCGGGGGAGGAGATTCAGGCGGTTGGGGCGGTGGATCAGATAGCGGTGGCGGGTCTGGCGGCAGTAGTGGTGGATCGGACAGTGGCGGGTCTAACGGCGGCGGATCAGACGGGAGCGGATCTCCTGGCTCCGGGGGAGGAGATTCGGGCGGCAGTTGGGGCGGAGGATCAGACGGCGGTAGCGGCGGGTCGAACTCCGGCGGCGGATCAGATGGGGGCGGATCTACTGATTCCTGGGGAGGAGATTCAGGCGGTAGCGGAGGCGGAGCGACAGACAATGGTGGTGGGACTGGAGGGACTAATGGTGGATCGATTGGCGGTGGGTCTGACTCCGGCAATTCTGGCGGCGCGGCATACATCTCTGGTGTTGGAGCGATTTGGATTGAATTTCTCCGAAGCCAGATCGTCTCTTTTGAGCCTTTCGCATTGATTGGAGTGTTTCGCGGTACGACGTTTACGTATCAGGACATAAATGATCCGACTGGGATACTGACGACAAAAAGTACGTTCTTGTTGCACAACAATTTATCGGTCGCGGTAGAACTGGGTCGTTTCCAGTGGGCCGAAAATGGGCAAGTCGTTCCTGTGCCGGGTCCCACAGTTGGCGTTGGAATCATACCTCTGTTCGCTCTTGTCATCTGGCGAACGAAACGAAAGCGACAAGATCGTCGACTGTCATTGAGGAATTAAGATCATGTCGGGTCAACTGATCCGCCCAGGCAAGATCCTGGCAGAGGAATTGGCGGAAGTTCAGGTGACGCCCACCGAGTGTGCGCGGCAGATCAACGTGCGGGCTAACCGGATCAGCCAGATCGTCAACGGCAAGCGCGCGATCACAGACGACAGGGGCCTGCGGCTTGGCCGTTGGTTCGGCACCTCGGCCCTATTCTGGCTGTATTTTCAATCGTCATCCGAGCTTCGTCTGGTCGCGGCCGAACTCGGCGATCGTCACTTATCTTTGCCGGCACGGAAGGACGCGACTTCTCCAGCCAAGGTCGCCGCTCCCTCAGCCACCGAATGATCCAGGAGTCCCCCATGACCGTTCATGCCCGTATCGGCGAGATCACCGAGCGCATCGCCAAGCGCTCCCACGACGACCGGAGCCGCTATCTGGACCGGTTGACGGTGCTGTCGGAGAAGGGACCTCGGCGCAGCCGGCTGGCGTGCGGGAACCTGGCGCATGGATTTGCGGCCTGCGGCACGTCGGACAAGGAGGCGCTGAAGGGCGACGTCGCGGCGAACCTCGGGATCATCACCGCCTACAACGACATGCTTTCGGCGCACCAGCCCTACGAGACCTATCCGGAGATCATCCGCGCCGCCGCGCGCGAGGTGGGCGCGGTGGCGCAGGTGGCGGGCGGCGTGCCGGCCATGTGCGACGGCGTCACCCAGGGCCAGACCGGCATGGAGCTTTCGCTGTTCTCGCGCGACGTGATCGCCATGTCGGCCGCGGTGGGCCTCAGCCACGACATGTTCGACGCGGCCGTCTACCTCGGCATCTGCGACAAGATCGTGCCCGGCCTCGTGATCGCCGCCCTCTCCTTCGGCCACCTGCCGGCCGTGTTCGTGCCCGGCGGCCCGATGACCACGGGCCTGCCCAACGACGAAAAGGCCCGCATCCGCCAGCTCT
The DNA here is from genome assembly GCF_013839445.1 of Chthonobacter albigriseus. Lineage (GTDB taxonomy): Bacteria > Pseudomonadota > Alphaproteobacteria > Rhizobiales > Pleomorphomonadaceae > Chthonobacter > Chthonobacter albigriseus. Next base: position 150,205 of record NZ_JACDIT010000003.1, read on the forward strand.
ACGCCGAGGGCAAGGTGGGCCGGAAGGAGCTTCTGGAATCGGAGAGCGCCTCATACCACGGCCCCGGCACCTGCACCTTTTACGGCACGGCCAATTCCAACCAGATGCTGATGGAGATCATGGGCCTGCACCTGCCGGGCGCCACCTTCGTCAACCCGAACACGCCGCTGCGCGACGCGCTCACCAAGGAGGCCGCCAAGCGGGCTCTCGCGATCAGCGCCTCGGGCAACGAGTATACGCCCGTCGGCCGCGTGATCGACGAGAAGGCGATCGTCAACGGCGTCATCGGCCTGCACGCGACGGGCGGTTCGACCAACCACACCATGCACCTGGTGGCGATGGCCAAGGCCGCCGGCATCCGCCTGACCTGGGACGACTTCTCCGACCTGTCAGACGTCACGCCGTTGGTCGCCCGCGTCTACCCCAACGGCATGGCCGATGTGAACCACTTCCAGGCGGCCGGCGGCATGGGATACCTGATCCGCACCCTTCTCGACGAAAAGCTGCTGCACAACGACGTCAAGACCGTGTGGGGCACGCCGCTGGAAGGCTACACGGTGGAGCCGAAGCTGACCGACGAGGGCGCGGTGGAGTGGAAGCCCGCTGCCGCCACCAGCGCCGACGAGAAGGTGCTGCGCCCCGCGTCCAACCCGTTCCAGGCGACCGGCGGCCTGAAGGTGCTGAAGGGCAACCTCGGCAAGTCGGTGATCAAGACCTCCGCCGTGAAGCCGGAACGGCAGGTGGTGGAAGCGCCCGCGGTGGTGTTCCACAGCCAGGACGACATGCTGGCCGCCTTCAAGCGCGGCGAGCTGGAGCGCGACTTCGTCGCCGTGGTCCGCTTCCAGGGCCCCAAGGCGAACGGCATGCCCGAACTCCACAAGCTGACACCCTCGCTCGGCGTGCTGCAGGACCGCGGCTTCAAGGTGGCGCTTGTCACCGACGGGCGCATGTCCGGCGCGTCCGGCAAGATCCCGGCGGCAATCCACGTCTCGCCGGAGGCCTGCGACGGCGGCCCGATCGGTAAGGTCCGCAATGGCGACCTGATTCGCCTCGACGCGGTCGCCGGGACCCTGGAGGTGCTCGTCGACGCGACCGAGTGGGCTGCTCGCACGCCGGTCACCGAGGATCTCTCGGCCAACGAGTGGGGCATCGGCCGCGACCTCTTCGCCTCTTTCCGCCGCGTGGTGGGCCGCGCCGAGGACGGTGCGAGCGTGTTCTGAGACCAGGCGCGCCACAGGTCCAGCAGCGCGCCTGATGACCCGATGCGGATCCGGACTGCGCCCGCGTGGTTATTCTGGCGCGTCCGCGATCACGCTGAATCGATCCACGCGGACGGGCTTGCCCCCTGTGCAATGCAGCATGGCCGGGTATACTGGTCGCCAATATCTCCCCAAATCACTTCCGCAGCAGGACTCGCCCATGAACGAGATCGTCACGCACAAGTTCGGCATCGGGGCACCCGTCCGGCGTCGGGAGGATGCGAACCTCATCACCGGCCGCGGCCACTACACGACCGATTACACGCCCGCCGGCACCGTGCATGCGCTCGTTCTCCGTTCGTCGATGGCCCACGCCCGTATCGCCGTGAGCGGCCTGGAGGAGGCGCGCGCCCTGCCCGGCGTGCACCTGATCTGGACGGCGGCCGATGTGACCGGCCTCGGCGGCCTGCCATGCAAGGCGCTGCCGCGCCAGGTGGACGGCACCAAGGTGAGCCCGCCGCCCCACCCGCTGCTGGCCGACGGCGTGGTGCGCCACGTCGGCGATCCCATCGCCTTCATCGTCGCCGACAGCCTCAACGCCGCCCGCGACGCCGCCGAGCAGGTGATGGTGGACTACGACCCGCTGGGCGTGGTCACCGATACCGCCGCGGCCCTCGACCCAGCCGCCCCGCTGGTTTGGCCGGAGCGCGGCAGCAACGTCGCCTTCGAGCTCGCCTCCGGCGACAAGGCCGCTACCGACGCCGCCTTCGCCGCCGCCGCGCGCGTCGTGGAACTGACCGTAGTCAACAACCGCGTGGTCTCCAACTACATGGAACCCCGCGCCGCGGTGGGCGAGTACGATCCGTCGACCGGACGCTGGACGCTGACCGCGGGCACCCAAGGCGGCCACGGCATTCGCAACATCGTCGCCAAGGACATCATGAAGGTGGACCCGGCGCGCATCCGCGTGGTGACCCCCGACGTCGGCGGCGGCTTCGGCACCAAGAGCTTCGTCTACGGCGAGTACCCGTTGGTGCTGAAGGCTGCCGAGGCGTTGGGCCGGCCGGTGAAGTGGGTGTCGGACCGCACCGAGCACTTCCTGATCGACGCCCACGGCCGTGACAACGTCACCACCGCCCGGTTGGCGATGGACGCCGACGGCCGCTTCCTCGGCCTGCGGGTGGACCTGATCGCCGCCATGGGCGCCTACCTCCACCAATTCGGCCCCTACATCCCCCAGGGCGGCGTCTCCATGTCGACCGGCCTCTATGACATCCCGGTCATGGACGTGCGCGTGCGCGGCGTATTCACCAACACCGCCCCGGTGGACGCCTACCGCGGCGCCGGCCGGCCCGAGGCCGCCTTCGTGCTGGAGCGCCTGGTCGATCTCACCGCCCGCGAGACCGGCATCGACCCGATCGAGCTGCGCGCCCGCAACCTGATCCGCCCGGAGCAGCTGCCCTACCGCACCGCCAGCGGCCGTCTCTACGACACCGGCGAGTTCGAGGCGCACATGCGCCGCGGCGTGGAAGTCTCGGACTGGGCAGGCTTTTCCGCCCGACGGGAGGCCTCGCGCGCGGCCGGCAAGTGGCGCGGTCGCGGCATCGCCACCTATGTGGAGGCCTGCGCCTTCCCCGGTTCGGAGGAGGCCAACATGGTGCTCAATCCGAACGGCACGGTGACGCTCTTCATCGGCACCCAGACCAACGGCCAGGGCCACGCCACCGCCTACGGCCAGATCATCGCCGCCTACCTTGGTATCGACGTGGAGAAGGTGGAGACCGTGCAGGGCGACACCGACCGCGTCCGCCGCGGCGAGGGCACCGGCGGCTCGCGCTCCATCCCGCTCGGCGCCGCCTCGGTCGACATCGCCTCCAGGAAGCTTGTCGAGCAGATCAAGGAACTGGCCGCCGACAAGCTGGAAGCGTCTGCCGGCGACATCGAGCTGAAGGACGGCACCGCCCGCGTGGTCGGCACCGACCGGTCGCTGACGCTCGCCGACATCGCCGGCGCCGCGGATGCGGAGAAGCTGAAGGCGCAGGGCGAGTTCACCCAGGAGGAGTGCACCTACCCCAACGGCACGCACATCTGCGAAGTGGAGGTGGACCCCGACACCGGCGTCACCACCCTCGACCGCTACTTCATCGTCGACGACTTCGGCGTGACGGTGAATCCGGTACTGCTGGCAGGCCAGGTGCACGGCGGCGTGGTGCAGGCGATCGGCCAGGCGCTGATGGAGCACACCGTCTACGACGACAGCGGCCAGCTGCTGACCGCCACCTTCCTCGACTACTGCATGCCCCGCGCCGACAACTTCCCGGAGCTGCACTTCGAAACCCGCAACGTGCCCTCGACCACCAACATGCTCGGCATCAAGGGAGCCGGCGAGGCCGGCACCATCGGCGCGACCCCCGCCGTCATGAACGCCGTGGTCGACGCCCTCGACTTCGGCGCCGGCATCCGCCACATCGACATGCCCGCCACCCCCGCCCGCATCTGGGCGGCGATCCACGGGGGGTGAAGGTGAACCTTGAGTTGCTGAACGACCCCATAAAAAGTATCATGGGGCATTCTCTCAGGTGGTGCGGAAACGATGTCGAGTTCTGATGCCGCAAAAAATCGTTTTGCGCGAAGAATTGTTACATCGATGCGGCATTCAACGTCCGAAGATCTCGTGTATGATTCAGATGACTTTTCGATAACGGTCGGTATCAATAAACGTGTATTCCTGGATAACATCTACCGACGATGGCTTAAGAAATCCTGGTTGAGGAGACAATTCAGCATCGGCCAAATGGCAGCGATGGCATTAGAAGCTACACGACTGAACCATTTAGACTTTGCTGAAGCCGCTCCGCTACTTTTACCCGTGATCAGATCGAGGTGGCTCCTAACCTATAGTTTAGAAACAGACGAGCCGACAGCGCCGTGCATGCCGTTCCGCAACGATTTAAAGGTTTGTCTTGCCATAGACGGAAACGGATTTATTCAAATTGTCTCAAATTCATCGACACTGGAGAAATGGGGCGTCACTTTCGAGGAAGCTCTTGAAACAGCTATGGCAAACCTGAGAGCCATTTCACCCCCAGAATTTACGTTCAAAGCTGGTAGGATAGCAATACCATGCGAGTTAGACGATTTCACGTCTTCATGGCTCTTGATACCCGAAGTATTTGACAGCATTCCGGGCAACGGCAGTTTAATCATCGTACCTGTGTCGCGTTCTATGGTCGTCGCAGCGCGGCCGGCCACTGACGTCGAATCAGCTGAACTTGTTCGGATTTCTTTGGAGCTCTATGCGACCGAGAACCATCTTCTCTCGCGTCTGCCATTGATCTGGAGCGGCAATGGTTGGGACGTTGCAGACACCACGCGCCCCGGACTCAAGCCGCTGAACGAGTTGATTGTGCTTGAGAGAATCGAGCAGCACGAACTCCAGAAACGCGCTTTGGAGGCTATCCGCGACGCTGAAGGGAGCGATGTCTTTGTGGCTAATCTTTTCGTCTTTAGAAGCAAGAAAGACGACAGTTACACGACGTTTACAACATGGACTTGTGGTGTAAATGCTTATATTCCGAAATCTGATGCTGTCATCTTCGTCAGAGAAGATGCCATAGTCCTCCAAGCTTATTGGGACGACGTGGTCAGGCTGGTCGGGGAACTTGTTCAAGTCCCCCGTACTGACCCGCCCTATTACAAACTGGACGGCAACTACGACGATCTCATTGAGACCCTCAGATCAGAAGGCAAGGATGCGCATTTCGTGCAGGCTTAATCATACGGCTGCGTTGCTAGTCGGCTAACTCAGCCGGTGCGGCGCCCCTCACCCGCCCAGCTTGTAGCGCAGCGACACGGCGAAGATGTCGACGTCGCCTTCGGCGGTGCCGGAGTAGCTGATGGTGGGGCCGGTGGTGGGGGTGTCGACGTCGATGCTGGCGTCCTTGACGAAGAGGTGGGTGTAGGCGGCGTCGAAGGAGAGGCGGTCGTTGACCTTGTAGCTGGCGCCGATCGAGGCCCAGAGGCGGTCGGAGTCCGGCAGGCGCATGGAGCGGTATTCGTCCTCGATGGGCGACAGCTCGTAGCCGAGGCCGGCGCGGAGCGTCAGGTTCTCGTTCCAGGCGTATTCGCCGCCGAGCGAGAAGAACCAGCCGTCCTCATACTCGAAGGTGAGCGCGGCGCCCGGCACCGGCGAGCCTTCGATCGGGATCGTGCCGAGCGAGCTCCAGTCGGTCCACTCGATGCCGCCGAGCAGCGTGAAGTCCTCGGTGACCTTCTGGCGCAGGCCGAGCGTCACGCTTTGCGGCAGGTCGACGTCCGCGCCGATGTCGTAGCGTCCGGCGAAGAGGCCGCCTTCGAACGTCTGGTTTCCCTCCAGGGCGTGCGCGAGCTGCGAACGGTAGCCGAGGCCGATCACGGTGCCGTCCAGGGGCGTGAACGTGAGACCGGCGGTGAAGCCGAAGGCCACGTCGTCGCCCACCAGGCGCTGAACGTCCGGGGCGCTGGTGGCATCGAGCGCGGTCTGAATATTGACGTCGAAGTATTGGATCTGCGCCCCGACGCCGACGCTGAGCATGTCGTTGATCTTGTAGGCGACCGTCGGCTGAACGTTCACCGAGAACACCTTGGCGCGGTAGTGGTCGAACTGGCCGACCCAGGCCGGGTCCGACTTGGTGGCGAGACCGAAGGGCGCGTTGATCGAGAGGCCGAGGTAGAGCTGATCGTTCACCTGGTAGGCGATGTAGCTGGACGGCACGAAACCGTCGATGCCCACGTCACCGCCGTTGCCGGTGATGCCGAAGCCGTTCAGCGTGCCGGTTGCGTCCTTCAGCTCCGACGAGGGGCTGATGATGGTGCCATGGCTTTCCACCACGAGGCCCGTGGCCGTGGTGATCGCGGAGGGATTCCAGAACATCGCGGAGATGCTGTCGCCGGGCGCAGCGGCACCGGCGAAGGAGGCGCCCTGCGACGTAGCCGACTGCTCGCGCAACGCAAATCCACCTGCCTGGGCAGCCGTGATCGACATCAGCAGCGTCGAAACCGCAACCCCGGAGAGGTAAGCCCGTCCAGCCATGTTTCTTCCCTCGAACTCATTTGCAACCCCGCCGTCTTCGGTCCAGGCGCAAGGGCCTGCGGCGTTCGGGCAAACAGTGTCCGGGCCTTACGTTTGCGGCAACCCGGGAAGAAATAACGAGGAGGGGCAAGGTTACTTAACATGACGTTAGGAGATGCCGTGGCGTCAGTTCGCCCCCGGATACTTGTTAAGTAGTTGAAAAAGAAAATGTTCTGAACTGCCCCTGCTCCGGCACCCGCCACTCAACTGCTTGACGCCATCTCGATGTGATCGCTTCAGTTGACCGAGCGTTGTTGCATCGTCGCCACAGGTCTCAGGCGTGCAGCCCTTTCCAGAGCGAATGAAAATGGTGCACGGGTCCGTGTCCATGGCCGATCTTCAGCCCGTCCGCTGCGACGATTGCGTCGGTGACGTAGCGCTTGGCTTCAGCGACCGCCTCCTCCAGGTGCAACCCCTTGGCGAGTCCGGCGGCAATCGCGGAGGACAGCGTACAGCCGGTACCGTGGGTGTTCTGAGTCGGGTGTCGGCGCGCGGTCAGCCACAACGGACCGGCATTCGACAGGAACAGATCGACGCTCTCCGGCCCATCCGCATGGCCGCCCTTAAGGAGCACCGAATGGGCGCCGAGATCCATCAGCGCCTTGGCTTGCGCGAGCATCGCGTCCTTGCCGTCGGCCGGTCCAGTCTCCAGCAGCCGCGCCGCCTCCGGCAAGTTGGGCGTCAGCACCAGCGCGCGGGGGATCAGCACCTCGCGCAGCGTCGCGACTGCCTCCTCGCGCAGCAGCGGGTCGCCGCTCGCCGCGATCATCACGGGATCGAGCACCACGACGGTCTGCCGCCAAGCCTCCAGGCCGTCCGCGACGGCGCGAATAACTTCCGGATTGGCGAGCATGCCAATCTTCACCGCGTTGACGGCGAGGTCGGAGAACACGGCGTCCATCTGTGCCCGCACGAAATCCGGCGGAGTCTCGTGGATGCCGGTGACGCCGCGGGTGTTCTGCGCCGTCAGCGCGGTGATCACGCTCGCCCCGTAGACGCCGAGGGCCGAGAAGGTCTTCAGGTCGGCCTGGATGCCGGCCCCTCCTCCGGAATCGGAGCCTGCGATGGTGACGGCGATCGCGGTCATGACGTGCTCTCCCTTGCCTCCGGCGTCCTGTTCTGGTCGACTGCGCCCGACCGAATGTCCGGGCCGCGAGGAACCGATGACGCCGTTCTTTGTCCTCATCAAATGCCAGCTCGGCCGCGCCTACGAGGTGGCCGCCAAGCTGGCTGAAGCCGAGATCGCCTCGGAGATCTACTCCACCGCCGGCGACTACGACCTCCTCACCAAGTTCTACGTCGAGACGGGGGCCGACATCGGCCACTTCGTCAACGAAAAGGTCCACCCGATCCCGGGCATCGTGGATACCAAGACGATCATCACCTTCAAGGCGTTCTGACGCCCTCGCCCGCGATATTGAGCCAGTCCGCGAGCCGGCCCTCCGGATCCGTGTGCGACAGCACGTCGGAGACGACCGCGATCGAATCGGCCCCGGCCGCATAGACCCCGGGCGCCCGCTCCAGCGTGATCCCGCCGATCGCGACCAGCGGACGTTCGCCGATCAGCCGCTTCCATTCGCCGATCCGCGCGAGACCCTGGGGCGCCCATGGCATCACTTTCAGCGTCGTCGGATAGATCGGCCCCAGCGCCACGTAGTCGGGATCGATCGAAAGCGCGGTGCCGAGCTCCTCGTGGCTGTGCGTGGAGACGCCGATGCGAATGCCGGCACGCCGGATCGCGGCCACGTCAGCGATGGAGAGATCCTCCTGGCCGAGGTGAACCCACTCCGCGCCGATATCGATCGCCTCCCGCCAGAAGTCGTTGACGACCAGCGTCGCCCCGGCCGACCGCGTTGCGGCGAGCGCGTCCCGAATCTCGGTAGCGAGATCGGCCGGCTCCAGCCCCTTGGCGCGGAGCTGAACCAGTTTCAGCCCCACCGGCAGCAGCCGGGGCAGCCAGCGCGCGCGATCGATCACGAGATAGAATCGGGGCAGCATCTCAGCCTCCGGCAAAGGGCGTGAACGGCGTGCCGAACACCGGCGTGGAGGCGACGGCGAGGTCGGTCTCGTCCATGATCCCGGCCTCGAAGGCGCGCCGTCCGGCCCGGATCGCCTCCGCGAAGGCCTCGGCCATCGCCGGCGGGTCGCCAGCGGTTGCAACGGCGGTGTTGAGCAGGATCGCGTCGTAGCCCATCTCCATCGCCGCCGCGGCGTGGCTGGGTGCACCGAGACCGGCGTCGACCACGAGCGGGATCTCCGGGAAGTGACGGCGGAGCAGCCGGAGTGCGTAGGGGTTGTTGAGCCCCCTGCCCGTCCCGATCGGCGCGCCCCACGGCATCAGGACGCGGCAGCCCGCCTCCACCAGCCGGTCGGCAAGCACCAGGTCGTCGGTCATGTAGGGAAACACCTCGAAGCCGTCGGCCGACAGAGTGCGCGCCGCGTCGACGAGGCCGAACGGGTCCGGCTGCAGCGTCTCGTCGTTGCCGATCACCTCCAGCTTGACCCAGGGCGTGCCGAACACCTCCCGGGCCATCTCCGCCGTGCGGATCGCCTCCCGCGCGGTGTGGCAACCCGCCGTGTTCGGCAGCACCGCGACATCAAGCGATTTCACCAGGTCCCAGAACGCGTGCCCGGCCTTGGCGCCGCCGACCGACTCGCGCCGGAGTGACACCGTGACGATGCCCGCGCCGGAGCGCAGCACGGACTGGCGCAGGCTCTCCGGCGAGGGGTACCGCGCCGTGCCGAGCAGGAACCGGCTCTCGAAAGACCGGCCGTAGAAGCTGACCATCTCAACCTCCCTGCCGTGGGCTGAAGACCTCGACGCTGTCGCCGTCGACGAGCGGCGTGGCGGCGCGCTCGGCACGCGGCACGAAATCGCCGTTGAGCGCGGTGGCAACCACCGTCGGCTCGAAATCCTGCTCCTCGATAAGCGAGGCGAGGGTCGCGGCTTCCGTGTGGCGCTCCTCACCGTTGATCGTGATGCGCATGGGCGTCCTCCGTCCGGTCGGCGAGGATCATGGCCGCGACGTCCGCCGCCAGGGCCGGCGCGATCAGCCAGCCGTGCCGATAGAGGCCGTTCACCGCAACCGTGCGGCCGTCGACCTCGATCCTCGGATTATTGTCGGGAAAGGCGGGCCGAAGCCCGGCGTTGAACTCAAGCACCTCCGCTTCGCCGAAAGCCGGGTGCAGCGTGTAGGCCTGGGTGAGGAGTTCGCCCGCCGACCGCAGCGTGACCGTCGCGGCGGTGTCACTCTCCACCGTGGTCGCGCCGATCATGAATACGCCGTCGGCCCGCGGCACCACATAGAGCGGGTAGCGGTGGTGCAGCAGGCGCACCGGCCGGGCGAGCGTGATCTCCGGGTTGCGGACCAGCGCCATCTCGCCCTTGACGCCCCTGAGATCCGGGAACCGGTCGCGGGCGCCGAGCCCACGGGCGTCGACAATGCGGGAAGCGGTCAGGGCGGCCGGATCGCCGCTCCAGTCGAAGGTGACCGGCACCCCGCCGTCACGAAGTTCGGCGAGCAGCGCGGGCATCACGCGCCGTGGGTCCAGGTGGCCTTCGCTGGCGAAAAACAGGCCCTGACGGAAGCGGTCGGCAAGCAGCGGCTCCAGCGCGGCGATGCCGGCCGCGTCGAGCGCCTGGTGATGCGTCGTCTGGCGGGCGAAGCGGGCGAGAGCCGCCGGATCGCGCGGCGGCGCGACCACCAACGTGCCCTGAAGGCTGACGTCCGGGAGGAGTTCCGGCCACAGCGCCATCGACCGGCGTCCGAGCTCTACCACCACAGGTTCCGAGCCGTCGGCCTCGCACTCCGGTGCAAGCATGCCGCCGGAGCGCCAAGCTGCACTCTGCGCGAAATCCGGAGCGCGTTCGTACACCGCAACCGACAGCCCGGCCCGGCACAGCGTCACGGCCGCGACCAGACCCATCGCGCCGGCACCGAGCACGGCGACGTCGGGACGGTGCGGAACTGGCCGTCGGTGCGGAAGGTCCATCGTTTCGCCCATGGCGGCCATACGGCGGCGGAGGGCGCGGGCGATCGAAGAGACTCACCCGGGTGACGTCCCTCCGCCGGCATGACCCGGATCAGGTTCTAAGGGTTCGTCTCAGCCCCAGGCGGGGCGCCCCTCGTCACTGCCCGGACATATGCGGCCGGCACGCCGGGGTGTCAAGGACGCGAGGATCAGACCGGCGTGTTCGCCTTGCGCGCCTCGGCCTTGCGCTTGAGCAGGCCGAGTTGCCGCTCCCGCCAGATCACGAACACGCCGGAGCCGATGACGATCAGCGAGCCGAGCACGACCGGGCCGGTCGGCACGTCGCCGAACACGAGGTAGGCGATGATCACGATCCAGATCATGTTGGCGTAGTCGAACGGGGCAATCACGGAAGCCTCCGCATGGCGGTAGGCCTCCGTCATAAGCACCTGCCCGACGCCGCCGCAAAGCCCGGCGAGGATGAGAATGAAGGCTTCCATGCCCGTCGGCACCACCCACCCGAAGGGGATGCTGAGCAGCGCCATCGCCGACGCCGAGGCGGAGAAGTAGAACACGATCGCCCCGGTGCTCTCGGTCGCGGTGAGTTCGCGCACGGTGACCATTGCGAGCGCGGCGAACACGGCGGAGGAGAGCGCGAACAGGCTGCCGATCAGCCCGCCCGTCGCGCCGGAGCCGCTGAAGCCGGAGGTCTGTTCGGACAGCACGATCAGCACGCCGACGAAGCCGACCGCCACCGCCGACCACCGATAGACCCGGACGGTTTCGTGCAGCAGCAGCGCGGCGAAGATGACGCCGAACAGCGGGCCGGAATAGTTGATGGCTGTCGCGTCGGCGAGCGGCAGATAGCTGATCGAGGCGAACCAGCAGAACATCGAGATCGTGCCGACCACCGCCCGCTTGGCATGGCCGAGCGGCTGGCGTGTGACGAGCGCCCGCGGGATCTCGCCCCGGAACGCCAGGAAGGCCACCACCGGGATGGTGCCGAAGAAGGCGCGCGCGAACAGCACCTCACCGGGCGGAATGCGATCCGACACCAGCTTGATGAGCGTGACCATGAGGGCAAAGACGAGCGTCGACAGGATCTTGAGAACGACGCCCGCGGTGTTCGACGACACGCGGTGAGCTCCCGGAAAGACACCCGTGAGACCACGGATGCCCCGTCAAGGGCAAGCCGGGAAAAGAGGCAGCGAAGCTCCGGCGCGGCCAAATCCGCCGCAACTGGACAGCTGCCCCCACCTCTGCGGCGGGAGCCGTCGGCTCGCGATGTTCCAGGTTGCGGCTTTACTCCGCCGCGACCTGGCGCTCCGGGATCCGCTCCACCTTTGCCGCGCAGAACTTGAACTCGGGGATCTTCCCGAACGGGTCGAGCTGCGGGTTGGTGAGGAAGTTGGCCGGGGCTTCGGTGAAGCAGAACGGGATGAAGATCATCCCCTCCGTCACGTCGCGGTCCGCCCGGAGCACCGGTTCGATGCGGCCGCGGCGGGTCTCCACCGCCACGCGCTCGCCGGGCGTCAAGCCCATCTTGCCGATGTCACGGGGGTGCATGCAGACGATCTCGGTGCCTTCCTGGCCGTCGAGCACGCCCGCGCGCCGGGTCATGGCCCCTGTGTGCCAGTGCTCCAGCAAGCGGCCCGTGGTGAGCACCAGCGGGAACTCCGCGTCAGGCAGCTCGGCGGGCGGAACGAGGTCCGTCGGCACGATCCGAGCCCGGCCGTCCTTGGTCGGGAAGCCGTCACCGAAGATGATCTCGTTGCCCGGCTTGTCCGGCGCATCCACGGGATAGGTGACCGAACCTTCCCGCTCCACCCGATCCCAGGTGATGTTCTCCAGCGACGGCATCACGGACGCCATCTCGGTGAACACGTCGGCGACGCTCTGGTAGGTCCAGTCGAGGCCCATCCGCTTCGCGATCGCGATGATCAGGTCGAGGTCCTGCCGCGCATCGCCCGGCATCGGCACCGCCGGCCGGCCGATCTGCACCTGACGGTTGGTGTTGGTGTAGGTGCCGAGCTTTTCCGCATGGGCAGAGGCCGGCAACACCACGTCGGCGTGCCAGGCCGTCTCGGTGAGGAAGATGTCCTGCACGACGAGATGCTCCAGCATGGCGAGCGCCGCCCGCGCATGGTGCTGGTCGGGATCGGACATCGCCGGGTTCTCGCCCTGCACGAACATGCCTTTGATGGCGCCGTCATGGATCGCGTCCATGATCTCCACCACCGTCAGGCCACGGTTCTGGTCGAGCGGGCGGCCCCACAGATCCTCGAAGCCGAGCCGGACGTCCACGTCCGTCACCAGCTTGTAGTCCGGGTACATCATCGGGATCAGGCCCGCGTCCGATGCACCCTGCACGTTGTTCTGGCCGCGCAGCGGATGCAGCCCGGTGCCCTCACGCCCGACATGGCCGGTGATCAGCGCCAATGCGATCAGGCACCGCGTGTTGTCCGTGCCGTGCACGTGCTGCGACACGCCCATGCCCCAGAAGATGATCGACCGTTCCGAGGTGGCGTAGGTGCGCGCCACTTCCTTGATCGTTTCCGCCGGGATGCCGCAGACCGGCTCCATGGACTCGGGCGAGAAGTCCTTGACCTTGGCCTTCAGCGCCTCGAAGCCGTCCACGTTGGCCTGGATGTACTGCTCGTCGGTGAGCCCCTCCGCAATGATCGTGTGGATCATCGCGTTGAGGAGCGCCACGTCGCGTCCCGGCTTGAAGACGAGGCCGTAGGTCGCGTGCCGCATCAGGCCCTGCCCGCGCGGGTCCATGATGATCAGCTTGGCGCCGCGCTTGGCCGCCTGCTTCAGGTAAGTGGCCGCCACAGGGTGGTTCTGCTCCGGACGCGCGCCGATCACCACGATGCAGTCCGAGGTTTCGGCCGCCATGAACGGCGCCGTCACCGCGCCCGAGCCGATGCCCTCGATCAGCGCCGCGACGGACGAAGCGTGGCAGAGCCGGGTGCAGTGGTCCACGTTGTTGGTGCCGAAGCCCTGCCGCACCAGCTTCTGGAACAGGTAGGCCTCTTCGTTTGAGCCCTTGGCCGACCCAAAGCCGGCCAGTGCACCGCCCCCGTCCCGATCGCGGATGGTGACGAGCCCGCCAGCGGCGCGGTCGAGCGCCTCCTCCCACGTCGCCTCGCGGAAGACCTCCCACGGGTTGCCCGGGTCCATGTGGATGTGGGCGTCCTTGGCGACGCCCTCCTTGCGCACCAGCGGCTTGGTCAGGCGGTGCGGGTGGGCGATGTAGTCGAAGCCGAAGCGGCCCTTGACGCAGAGCCGGTTCTCATTGGCCGGGCCGTCGCGACCGTCGACCTGGACGATCTTGCCGTCCTTGACGCCGACGGAGGTCTGGCAACCGACGCCGCAATAGGGGCAGACGGTGTCGACGAAGGTGTCGGGCACCACCGTGCGCTTCTTGGCCTGCTCGTCCATCAGGCTCTTCTCGAACAGAGCCCCCGTCGGACAGGCCTGCACGCATTCGCCGCAGGCGACGCAGGACGAGTTGCCCATCGGGTCGTCGAAGTCGAACACCGGCATCGCGTGCATGCCGCGATATCCCATGCCGATCACGTCGTTGACCTGGACCTCGCGGCAGGCGCGCACGCAGAGCCCGCAGGCGATGCAGGCGTCGAGGTTCACCGCCATCGCAGGATGCGAGACGTCGTGCGGCGCATGCTCGCGCCGCGGCAGGCGACCGACCTCGATCTCCATCGCGTCGGCCCACGACCAGAAGCTGGACATCGGGTCCGGCGCCTCGTCCTTGGGCGGCTGGTCGGTGGCGAGCAGCTCGAACACCATTTCCCGCGCCTTCACGGCCCGGTTGGAGGTGGTGGAGACGTCCATGCCCGCCGTCGGTGTGCGGATGCACGAGGCGGTGAGCACCCGCTCGCCCTTCACGTCGACCATGCAGGCCCGGCAATTGCCGTCGGGCCGGTAGCCGGGCGCGGGCGCATAGCAGAGGTGCGGGATCTCGGTGCCGCAGCGTTGGGCGACCTGCCAGATGGTCTCGCCCGGCGCCGCCTCCACTTCGTGGCCGTCCAGCAGGAATTTGATCGTGTCGCTCATGGCGAAACCTTCGTCAGATCCTCGTGGAAGAACGTCAGCAGGTGGTTGACCGGGTTCGGTGCCGCCTGCCCCAGGCCGCAGATCGATGCGTCCCGCATCACCTGCATCACGTCGTTCATGGCCCCCTCGTTGATATGGGGAAGCTTCAGCAGTTGGGTAAGCTTCTCGGTGCCGGCCCGGCACGGCGTGCACTGGCCGCAGCTCTCGTGCTGGAAGAAGCTGATGAGGTTGATCGCGACGTCCTTGATGGAGTCCTGGTCGGACAGAATCACCACCGCGTGGCTGCCGACGAACGCCCCGTGGGACGCGAGCTGGCCGCCGAAGTCGAGCGGGATGTCGCCGAGCGCCGCCGGCAGGATGCCGCCGGACGCACCGCCTGGCAGATAGGCCTTGAAGGTGTGACCGTCGAGCATGCCGCCGCAGTACTGCTCGATCAGCTCCCGCACGCTGACGCCGGCCGGCGCCAGCTTGACGCCCGGATCCTTCACCCGGCCGCTGACCGACCACGAACGGAACCCCTTGGAGCCCCGCGCGCCCTGGTCGGCGAACCAGGAGACACCCTTCTCCACGATGTCGCGCACCCAGAACAGCGTTTCCACGTTGTGGTTGAGCGTCGGCCGGTCGAACAGGCCCACCTCGGCGATGTAGGGCGGGCGGTGGCGCGGCAGGCCGCGCTTGCCCTCGATCGACTCGATCATCGCGCTTTCTTCGCCGCAGATGTAGGCCCCCGCCCCGCGGCGGAGCACCAGCGGCGCGTGATCGGCCAATCCGGCGGCGGTCACGGCGGCGAACTCGCGGGCAAGGATCTCCAGCACCGTCGGATACTCGTCGCGCATGTACATGTAGATGCGCTCGCAGCCGACGGCCCAGGCTGCGATCAGCGCGCCCTCGATCATGCGGTGCGGATCGCGTTCC
Organism: Chthonobacter albigriseus; assembly: GCF_013839445.1. Classification (GTDB taxonomy): domain Bacteria; phylum Pseudomonadota; class Alphaproteobacteria; order Rhizobiales; family Pleomorphomonadaceae; genus Chthonobacter; species Chthonobacter albigriseus. The sequence goes on from NZ_JACDIT010000003.1 coordinate 165,478, forward strand.
AGATGGTAGCGGTCCTTGAAGGTGCCGGGTTCGCCCTCGTCACCGTTGATGGTCATCAGCCGCGGACCGGCGAAACCCTTCACGATCGACCACTTGCGCCCGGTCGGGAAGCCAGCGCCGCCGAGCCCGCGAAGCCCGGAATCGGAGAGCAGCGCGATGATCTCCTCGGCCGTGCGCTCGCCCTTCAGGCAGCTTTCCAGAAGCGTGTAGCCGCCGGCCGCCCGATAGGCCTCCAAACCGGTGTAGTCGGGTATGACCGGCTTGACCGCCTGCGTGGCCGCCAGTTGCAGGAGCTCTTCCGCAGTGACGGGACCGACCGCGTTGCGCCCGACGATCGCCGCCGGCGCTTCCGCGCAGCGCCCGATGCAGGCCGCGCGGACGATGCGCACCTGGTTCGGATCCGCCCCGGCCTGCAACGCCGTGATCAGGCTTTCGGCGCCCGCCAGCATGCAGGAGAGCGAATCGCAGACGCGGATGGTGACCGGCGCCGGGGCCGCCTGCCCTTCTTTCACGATGTCGAAGTGGTGGTAGAAGCTCGCCACCTCGAACACCTCGGCCTGCGCCAGACGCATGACCTCGGCCAGCGCCCGCAGATGCCTGGCATGCAGGCAGCCGTAGTGATCCTGCAGCTTGTGCAGGTGCTCGATCAGGAGATCACGCGCCAGCGACGCGCCACCGAGCAGCGCATTCACTTCAGCGATCGAAACGTCATCGACCTGCCGGCCTTTGGGGGCGGCAGCGTCGCGTCGGACCGGACGCGACTTCTCAGCAAATTTGACGGTCAAGGAGTTTCCCCCGACGGGTGCTATTCGTTTGGCCGACAGAATAACACCGGACCGCTCACCATTTACAAGGTCGCGATCCGCCGCACCGCGAGAAAAATCACGCCACTCATCGATATAGCCTATGCTGCAATAGCGAAGAACTTGGACAGGCCGCAACTTGGCTAAGAAAAGGTGGACGTTCCGGCCTGAAAGTCTGGAAGACTCCGCTGGCGCGGCTGGAAGATCCGGGGCGGAAAACCTCCCCGGATTGTGCGCTGCATGGAACGCGTCGCGGTTTTCTCAACCGAGCGACTGGCGGAGAAATTCCACCGTCCGGCCCCACGCGAGATCCGCGGCGGCCTTGTCGTAGCGGGCCGCGGACGTATCGTTGTTGAAGGCGTGATTCACGCCCTCGTAGACGTGGACGGTGTGGTCGACGCCCGCCGCCTTGAGGGCCGCCTCGTAGTCGGCGATGCCCGCGTTGATGCGCTCGTCCAGGCCCGCGTAGTGAAGCAGCATCCTGGCCTTGATGTTGGGAACGGCTGCCGGGTCCGGCGTGCGCCCGTAGTAGGCGACGCCCGCGCCGAGGTCCGGCGAGGCGGTCGCGAGCTGGTTGACCATGCCGCCGCCCCAGCAGAAGCCGATCGCGCCGACCTTCCCGGTCGAATCGGCATGGCCTTTCAGGAAGTCGACGGTGGCGACCGCGTTCTGCAGGGTCTGCATCGCATCGAGCGCGCCGATCATTTCGCGCGCCTTGTCCTCGTCGGACGGAGTGCCGCCGGCAGGCGACAGGAAATCCGGCGCGAGCGCGACGAACCCCTCGAGCGCCATCCGGCGCGTCACGTCCTGGATGTGCGGGTTGAGGCCCCGGTTCTCATGGATGACGATCACCGCCGGAAGCTTGCCCGTCGCGCTCGCCGGCTTGGCGAGGTAGCCGCTCATCTCGCCGGCCGCGCCCGGATAGGTGACGGTCGAGACGGAGAGCCGCTGGTCGCCCTCCTCCGTCATCGCCGCCCGCGCCTGGTTCGCCTCCAGCAGCGGAACGATTGCGGCTGCGGCCGCGCTGGACCCCGCCACCCGGGCCAGCTTGTCGAGGAAACCGCGCCGGTCGTAGGTGAGGTGGGTGTACTCGTCGTAGAGCCTGATCATCTCCTGCGTGATGGGGATGCGCTCGGTCATGGGTTCCTCCCGGTTCGGTTGCCGCGCCAACGAGGATGGCGCACGCGGCCCCGATCGGAAGGGCTTCACGACGGATTGATCGACGCGAGGCCCATCAGAACCGCATCGGCTCCAGGGCCACGGCCTGCCGGGCATCCTCCCAGACGTACTTGGCATGCGCCTCGTGCCACCCTTGGCAGAAGCCGATCGCGCGCGCCGCCGCGACGGAGACCCGCCCCTTGCCCCCGCCGTCGCGCACGAGGTCGTCGAGCCCATGGGCGAGCCGGACGTCGTTGAGATAGCCGAGGATCTCCTGGGCTCGCTTGGTGTCACGGTGGATCCGCCGGACCTCGCGCCGGGACAGCAGCGGTTCAAAGAACTCAATGGAATACCGCAGTTTCTTGAATCGCTTCCGCAGGTCGTGCCGCTCCTCAGGGTCGAGCTCGTCGACACGCCGGCCGGTTTTCACCACCTTGTTCCACTGCCGCTGCAGCACGGCGGTGGCAAATTCCTCGAGCGGAGCGGAGAGCTTGGCCGACTGCTCCACATCCACGTCCGACAGCCAGCCGCGCGTTTCCGCATAGGCCGCGAGGCCGAGCAGGAAGCTGCCGGTCCGGGCGCCCGACAGCACCGAGCGGACCTGACCCCGCACCGTCCCGCGCCGCCGCGCGATGATGGTCTCCAGCGCGGACATGTCGGTGTAGCCGGCGCAGGGCGCGATGATCTCCTCGGCCAGCACGTCGAGATCGCGCAGCGTGCCGACTTCCTGTCCGAGCCACCGCACATCTTCCACAAGCCGGGCCGCCGCGGCCGGATCGACCACGGACTTGAACACCGTCAGCGCCGTCCGCAACCGCCGCAGACCGACGCGGAGCTGGTGCGGCCCTTCCGGATCGTCGCTCTCGAGCACGACGGGCAGATTTCCCGCAATCTGTGCCACACAGGACCGGAGGATGGATCGCAGTCCCTCCTCCACCGTCATCCCTTCGTCGATCGGCGCCGCGACCGCCTTCAACGGCTTGCGGGCGCCGACACCCTCGCCCGCCAGAAGCGCGTATCCGCGTTCCGACTTGACCGTCCGTGAAAAACGGACGGGTTTGCCTTGCAGCACCGTCGCCGCCACTTGGAACAGTGCCTGGACGTCACCGTCGATCAGCTCGAACTCCGCTTCCAGCAGGTCCTCGCGTCGGTCGCCGGTCGTCACGGAACCATCGTCGAGCACGAAGTCGACGGTGTCTCCGGCCGTCGTTGTGACGGTCCGCGACGTCCGTTCCACGGCGATCGTGAACGCCTCGACCACTGCTTCCCCGGCGAGCGCCTCGACGACGGCGGCGCGGATGTCATCGTCCGGAATGGCGTCGAGGTCGGGCTCAGGGCCAGGGACGGCGACGTTGCATTCCGTACGCCGGGCGAGCATGGACCCGCTGTCGCCGCCGATCTTGACCGTCTGCTCGAAGCCGGCCTCCGAGCGGCGGACCCTCAGGGAAGCGCCGCTTCTGCGGAGCCGTTCGTCCGGTGTGTCGAAGTAGAGCGTGGTGAGGCGGTCGACTCTGGCTGGGCCGACGGCGATGTCCGTAAGCCTCGAACTGTCCTTCAACGCATCGAACTCGTCACGCGAGAGCTCAAACTTCAACTCGGACTCGGTACCGGACGCCATTTCTCGACTTCCCTTCTGCCTGCGAAGGGATTGAGACTGGTTCGACCGTCATAAACAAGCCGGTGCCGTATCACTCGGCGACCGGCTTGCGTCCTGGCTTGTAGGTGACGAAGCGCCAAACGTAGGCGACGACGATGATGCCGACGACGACCTTGGAGGCCGGGTCGAGCCACGCCTCCACAAGTTCGTACTGGCTGCCGAGAAGATAGCCGGCGACGGCGAGCAAAGCCGTCCACAGCCCCGTACCGAGGCTCGACCACATCATGAAAGGGGCGAGCGGCATCGGCGCTACGCCGGCCGGAACCGAGATCAGCGTGCGCACGGTCGGCACCAGGCGCCCAAAGAACACCGCCTTGGCGGCATGCCAGCGGAACCAGCCGCGCGCCGCATCGAGATCGTCGAGGTTCATGGTGATGACGCGGCCGAACCTGGCGATCAGCACCTCCACCCGGCCACGGCCGAGCCACAGCCCGATCCAGTACCAGAACAGCGCACCGGCAAGCGAACCGACCGTGCCGGCGAACACCACGGCCCAGATATTCATGCCGCCCTGGTGCGCGGAAAAGCCCGCAAGCGGCATGATCAGCTCCGACGGGATCGGCGGAAAGACGTTCTCCAGAAACATCAGGAGCGCAACGCCGGCGTAGCCGCCCTTCTCCACCCACTCCACGATCCAGTCGAACATCCCGTATCCTTTGTTGGGTCGCGCCGTCAGCCGCCGCGGATCAAGCCGGCTTCCGCCATTTGGCGGCCCGAAGCCCGATTTCAAGATGGACGCCGCCGCACCCGAACTTATTCCGCAGGTGTGAAATTCTTGCTGAAACGGTCTTGCAATGTGGTGATTTGTCCGTTCCGATACGGGTTCGCGCGGTTGTCCAGAGAAGACGAAGGAACGCTGACAACCGCTCGCATCTGCAAGCGTTCTGCCGGTAAACCGGCACAGGGGAGTGCGCAATCATGAAAATGGCGACCCGCCTTCTGGCGGCAACGATTCTGGCGGCGAGCTTTGCCACCGCCGCAGAGGCCAAGACGCTGGTCTACTGCTCCGAAGGCAGCCCCGAAGGCTTCGATCCGGCTCCCTACGCCGCCGGCACCACCTTCGACGCGTCCTCCAAGCCGATCTACAACCGTCTGACCGAGTTCGAGCGCGGCACCACCAACGTCGTTCCCGGGCTCGCCGAGAAGTGGGACGTTTCCGCGGACGGCAAGGAATACACCTTCCATCTGCGCAAGGGCGTGAAGTTCCACACCACCGATTTCTTCACCCCGACCCGCGACTTCAACGCCGACGACGTGATCTTCTCGTTCAACCGGCAGAACAACAAGGACGATCCCTGGTACGGCTATGCCGGCGGGAACTGGGAATACTGGGTCGGCATGGAGATGCCGGCGCTGATCAAAGAGATGGTCAAGGTTGACGACTACACGGTGAAGCTGGTCCTCAACGAGCCGAACTCGCCGATGCTGGCCAACCTTGCGATGGACTTCGCCTCCATCATGTCCAAGGAATACGCCGACAAGCTCGCCGCCGACGGCAAGCAGGCCGACCTCAACCAGGCGCCCGTCGGCACCGGGCCGTTCCAGTTCGTCGCCTACCAGAAGGACGCGGTCATCCGCTACAAGGCCAACCCCGAGTACTGGGAAGGCAAGCAGGCGATCGACGACCTGATCTTCGCGATCACCACCGACCCCGCCGTGCGCATCCAGAAGCTGAAGGCGGGCGAGTGCCACGCGGCGCCCTACCCCAACCCGGCTGATATCGAGGCGCTCAAGTCCGACCCGGCGATCCAGATGCTGGACCAGGCCGGCCTGAACATCGGCTACCTCGCCTATAACACCATGATGAAGCCCTTCGACGACGTGCGCGTCCGCAAGGCCCTCAACATGGCGATCAACAAGCAGGCGATCCTGGACGCGGTCTACCAGACCTCCGGCCAGTTGGCGACGAACCCGATCCCGCCGACCATGTGGTCCTACAACGACAAGACCCAGGACGACCCCTACGATCCGGAAGCGGCGAAGAAGCTGCTCGAGGAAGCCGGCGTGAAGGACCTGTCGATGAAGGTCTGGGCGATGCCGGTGTCGCGTCCCTACAACCCGAACGCCCGCCGCATGGCCGAACTGATCCAGTCGGACTTCGCCGCCGTCGGCGTGAAGGTGGAGATCGTCTCCTTCGAATGGGGCGAGTACCTGAAGCGCGGCCAGGACAAGAACCGCGATGGCGCGCTGCTGCAGGGCTGGACCGGCGACAACGGCGACCCGGACAACTTCCTCGGCGTGCTGCTCGGCTGCGGCGGCGTCGGCGGCTCCAACCGCGCCAACTGGTGCGACCCAGCCTTCGACGAGCTGATCAAGAAGGCCCGCACCATCGCCGACCAGGGCGAGCGCGCGGCGCTCTACGAGCAGGCGCAGGTGATCTTCAAGGAGCAGGCGCCGTGGGCCACCATCGCCCACTCCACCACCTTCATGCCGCTCGCCAAGAACGTCGTGAACTACAAGGTCGACCCGCTCGGCTCCCACCGCTTTGACGGCGTGGACATCACCGAGTAAGGGAGCGGCATAGATCGAACGGCGCCGGAGGTCGAAAGCTTCCGGCGCCGTTTGTTTATGGGCACCAGCGTCGAGGAAGACCCCACTTCCCGAATGCTGTGACTCACGAGCACCGATGAAACCCGTCGTCCGTCGTCTGACTCCGTCCGATCACCTCGCTATCGCCGCGCTTTGGCATTCGTCCTGGCACGATGCTCACGCCTCGCTGCTTCCGCAAAATGTCGTCCAGGAGCGCACGGTCGAAACCTTCGCATCGCGGCTCGAAGAATTGGCGCAAGATAGTTTCATCGCAGTGCTCGACGGCATCCCGATCGCTTTCGGCGCCCTTCACGAGAACGAAGTCGACCAGTTCTACGTGGCGAGTGCATACCGCGGCACGGGGGTTGCAAAGCTTTTGCTTTCCGTGCTTGAAGGCGAATTGCGGGCGCGCGGCGTCGTGGACGCCCAAATCCAGTGCGCGCACGGCAACCGCCGCGCCCACGCTTTCTACGTGAAGAACGGGTGGACCGACACGGGTCTCTGGAACTGTCCGCTCTGGACGCCGGACGGCCGCGTCGAGACCCGTCCGACCCACCTCTTCGCCAAACGACTGGGATCCTGACCCATGTTCGGTTTTCTTCTCAGGCGCGTCGGCCTCGTCATCCCCACCTTCATCGGGGTGAGCCTCGTCGCCTTCTTCTTCATCCGCCTTCTTCCGGGCGATCCCATCCTGCTGATGGCGGGCGAACGCGGCCTGTCGCCCGAGCGTTATGCCGAATTGCTGACCCGCTTCGGCTTCGACCGTCCGATCTGGGAGCAGTATCTCGGCTACCTCGGCGCTCTCGTCCAGGGCGACTTCGGCACCTCGATCGTCACCAAGAAACCGGTGATGGACGAGTTCTTTGCTCTCTTCCCCGCTACCGTGGAACTTTCGATCTGCGCCATCCTGTTCGCGGTGGTGCTCGGCATCCCCGCCGGCGTGATTGCGGCAGTCAAGCGCGGCTCCGGCTTCGACCACGGCCTGATGGCGACCGCCCTCGTCGGCTACTCCATGCCGATCTTCTGGTGGGCGCTGCTGCTCATCATCGTCTTCTCCGGCATCCTGCAGTGGACGCCGGTCTCCGGCCGCATCTCGCTGCTCTACTTCTTCCCGTCGGTCACCGGCTTCATGCTGATCGACAGCCTGATCTCCGGCCAGAAGGGTGCCTTCGCCTCCGCCGCGTCCCACCTGATCCTGCCGACGATCGTGCTCGGCACCATCCCGCTCGCCGTGATCGCCCGCCAGACGCGGTCCGCCATGCTGGAGGTCCTGTCGGAGGACTATATCCGCACCGCCCGCGCCAAGGGCCTCTCGCCCTTCCGCGTTGTCGGGGTTCATGCCCTCCGCAACGCGCTGATCCCAGTGGTGACCACCATCGGCCTGCAGGTCGGTACGCTGATCGCCGGCGCCATTCTCACCGAGACGATCTTCTCCTGGCCGGGCATCGGCAAGTGGATGGTCGATTCCATCTTCCGCCGCGACTATCCGTCCGTCCAGGGCGGCCTCGTGCTGATCGCCGTCATGGTGATGATCGTGAACCTCATCGTCGACATGCTCTACGGCCTCATCAACCCAAAGATCCGGTACACCAGGTGATCCGATGACCGACATCGCCCGCCCGCAGGCACCCGCCGCCGGACCGAAACCCGTCGAGCGTCCCGGCCGTTTCCAGGAGTTCTGGCGCTACTTCTCGGAGAACCGCGGCGCCGTCGCGGGCCTCGTCGTATTCGTCTTTCTGGTGGCAATCGCCCTCGCCGCGCCGCTGGTCGCCCCGTTCCATCCGGACGAGCAATTCCGCGACCGCCTTCTCTCCCCGCCCGCCTGGACCGAGGGCGCCGACAGCCGCTTCCTGCTCGGCACCGACGCGGTCGGCCGCGACATCCTCTCCCGCCTGATCTTCGGCGCGCGCTTCTCGCTTTTCATTGGCGTCGTCGTGGTGACCATCTCGCTGGTCGGCGGCATCGTGCTCGGCCTCGTCGCCGGTTTCTTCCGCGGCTGGGTCGACACCGTGATCATGCGCGTCATGGACGTGCTGCTCGCCTTCCCCTCTCTGCTGCTGGCACTTGTGCTCGTGGCGATCCTCGGCCCCGGCCTGATGAACGCGATGATCGCCATCGCGCTCGTGGCGCAGCCGCACTACGTCCGCCTGACCCGCGCCGCGGTGATGTCGGAGCGGGGCCGCGACTACGTCACCTCGGCCCGCGTAGCCGGTGCCGGCAAGCTCCGCCTGATGTTCATCACCATCCTGCCGAACTGCATGGCGCCGCTCATCGTCCAGGCCGCGCTCTCCTTCTCCAACGCCATTCTGGACGCCGCCGCCCTCGGCTTCCTCGGCATGGGCGCCCAGCCGCCGACGCCGGAATGGGGAACCATGCTGGCCGAGGCGCGCGAGTTCATCCTCCGCGCCTGGTGGGTGGTCACCTTCCCCGGCCTTGCCATCCTGATCACCGTGCTCGCCATCAACCTGATGGGCGACGGCCTGCGCGACGCCCTCGACCCGAAGCTGAAGAGGTCCTGATGCCCCTTCTCGACATCCAGAACCTCACGGTCGACTTCAAGACCGCCAGCGGGGCCTTCCGGGCGGTGGACAACGTTTCGCTGACGGTGGACGCCGGCGAAGTGGTCTCGATCGTCGGCGAGTCCGGCTCCGGCAAGTCGGTCTCGATGCTGGCGCTGATGGGCCTCCTGCCCTGGACGGCGACGGTGACCGCCGAGCGCATGGCCTTCGACGGCAACGACCTGACCGGCCTCAGCGCCCGCCAGCGCCGCCGCATCGTCGGCAAGGACATGGCGATGATCTTCCAGGAGCCCATGTCGAGCCTCAACCCGTGCTTCACGGTGGGATTCCAGATCGGCGAGAGCCTGAAGGTCCACCTCGGCCTCGACCGGGCCGCCCGGCGCAAGCGCACGATCGAACTGCTGGAACTGGTCGGCATTCCCTCCCCGGCGGACCGGGTCGACTCCTTCCCGCACCAGCTCTCCGGCGGCATGAACCAGCGCGTGATGATCGCGATGGCGCTGTCCTGCAACCCAAAGCTCCTGATCGCCGACGAGCCGACCACCGCCCTCGACGTGACCATCCAGGCACAGATCCTCGACCTGCTCGTCCGCATCCAGAAGGAGACGGGCATGGGCCTCGTGCTGATCACCCACGACATGGGCGTGGTGGCCGAGACGGCGGACCGGGTCAGCGTCCAGTACGCCGGCCAGAAGGTGGAGGAGCAGCCGGTCGCGGGCCTGTTCGACGATCCGCACCATCCCTACACCGCGGCGCTGCTCTCCGCGCTGCCCGAGCGCGCCACGTCGCGCCGCCTGCCGTCGATCCCCGGCGTCGTGCCCGGCCAGTTCGACCGTCCGACAGGCTGCCTATTTTCGCCGCGCTGCCGCTTCGCCACCGATCGCTGCGTGGAGAAGGTGCCGCCCCGCCAGGGGGCTCTCGCCGGCCTGGCGCTCTGCCACTACCCGCTCACCCACGGCAAGCCCGTGGGCCATCCGGGGCCGCAGGCGACTCTCAACGAAAGGCTCTTCGTATGAACGCCCCGCTCGACCATCATGTGGTTCTGCGCGCGGAAGGGCTGGCGCGTCACTACGAGCTGCGCCGCGGGCCGTTTGCCGCGCCCGCCGTGGTACGGGCTCTCGCCGAGGCATCTTTCGAGCTGAAACAGGGCCGCACGCTGGCCGTGGTTGGCGAAAGCGGCTGCGGCAAGTCCACCCTCGCCCGCGTCGTCACCATGATCGAGCCGCCGACCGCCGGCCGGCTTGTGGTGGAGGACCGCGAGGTGACCGGCCGCAACGCCGAGGACGCGCGGATCCTCCGCCGCTCCGTCCAGATCGTGTTCCAGGATCCCTACGGCTCGCTCAATCCCCGCCAGAAGATCGGCACCATCCTGGAGGAGCCGCTGGCCATCAACACCGACCTGTCGGCCGCCGACCGCCGCGCCAAGGCTCAGGCCATGCTGGCCAAGGTGGGCCTGCGGCCGGAGCACTACGAGCGCTACCCCCACATGTTCTCAGGCGGCCAGCGTCAGCGCATCGCGATCGCCCGTGCGCTGATGCTCGACCCGAAGATCCTGGTGCTGGACGAGCCGGTGAGCGCGCTCGACGTCTCGATCCAGGCCCAGGTGCTGAACCTCCTCACCGACCTCCAGCAGGAATTCGGCCTCGCCTACCTCTTCATCAGCCACGATCTCTCAGTGGTCCGGCACATCGCCGACGAGGTTATGGTGATGTACCTCGGCCGCCCGGTCGAGGTGGCGCCGAAGGAGGAGATCTTCGCGTCAACCCGGCACCCCTACACGCGAGCCCTGCTCTCCGCGACGCCGTCCACCGACCCCGCCGCTCGCAAGGAACGGATCCGCCTCACCGGCGAACTGCCGTCGCCGCTTCGCCCGCCATCCGGTTGCGCCTTCCACCCGCGTTGTCCCTACGTCTACGAGCCCTGCCCGGTAGACCGGCCGGAGCTGAAGGTTCCGGGAAGCGATCTGCTTGTCGCCTGCCATGCCGTCCGCGACGGTCGGATCTGAGCCGAGCTTAACCGGCGCCTTTGCAGGATTCTCGTCAGCGGCTGCGGACGCGGTGCGACGGCCCGTCGGACTGCAAGAGCGCAAACAAAAAAAGGCCGCGGACAAGCCGCGGCCTAAGTCTTTGGGAGGAAACGCCCAAGGAGGGCAATCACGGCAAGCCGCGATCGACTCTGAAGGTACAGGACTTTTGTTGCATCGCAAGATCATTTGTTGTGCATCGCGGTCATGTGATAGTCACGTGACGAAAACACAACATACTGATGCAATCCCTTCAAACAATTCGGCCGCGGAACGCCGCGATATTCGCAGTTCGCCGCCGAAAGGGACCGGCGCGAATTGAGGCAGCCGGCGCGGCCCGCGCCACCGTCTCCCACGGCAGCGACGTCGCCGATTGCCCTACTCTGCCGCCGTCTTGGCCGCCATGTAGGCCCGCCACCCGCCGTAGGCCGTGATGTCGGTCGAGCCCTGCAGGCCCGCATTTTCGCAGATGAATCCCTTCACGCTGCGCCCGCCCGCCAGTTGCACCGTGCCGATGCCGAGGGGTGACGGGATACCGGCTACAAACTGGCCAAAGCCTGCCGGCGGCAACGCCCACACCTCAAGCGCGATCGCCGTGCCCCCTTCGCTGACACGCTGCAGCCCCGGACGGAAGGGCGGGCCGCCAGCAAGCGCGTGAAACCGGTAGAGGGGCGCGGTCTCGCCCGCTTCCAGGAACACACCGCCAAGCCGCGTCAGTTCGCCGTTGAGGGCCATGCCGGAGAGGTGGGCACCGACGACCGCCACCGCGATCCAGCCATCCGGCAAAGCCGCGGCGGGCGCGGTCGACGGCGGAACCGGGACGCCCGTCGCTCCGATCGTCGGAGCCGTCATGGCATGCAGCGACCGCCCGATCCCGGCGAGCATCCCGTCGCTTCCGGACTTGCCGATCAGCGTGACGCCCGACGGCCGGCCGTCGCCGCGGAACCGCCCGGGAACCGCCAGCGCGGCGAGATCCATCAGGTTGACGAAGTTGGTGTAGGTGCCGAGCCGGCTGTTCGCCGCGATCGGCTCGGCCGCGATCTCCTCCAGCGTCACCGGGCCGGGGATCGACGGCACCACCAGGATATCGATGCCGGCGAGCACCGGCTCGACCGCACGCTTCAGCGCCTCCAGCCGGTAGAAGCCTTTAAAAGTATCGACCGAGGAGTGCTTCAGGGCACCCAACGTGATGGCGCGTGTCACCGGATGCAGGGCGTCGGCCCGAACCCGAATGAAATCTTCGATGGCCGCATAGCGCTCGGCCACCCAGGCGCCCTCGTAGAGCAGCGCCGCCGCCTCGTAGAACGGCGACATGTCGACCGGGACGAACCGGACGCCGAGTTCCGCAAGGTCGTCCAGCGATGCCCGGAACGCTGCTTCTGACTGCGTGTCGCCGAAGAACCGCAGCGTCTCGTGCGTCGGAACGCCCACCCGCAGCGAAGGCGGCGACACCGCCGGGCCCACCGGTACCCGTCGCGAGTAGGGATCGGCGGCGTCGAAGCCTGCCATCACCCGATAGGCGGCATGCGCGTCGTCGACGGTTCCGGCAAAGACCGAGACGCAGTCGAGCGTGCGGCAGGCCGGCAGCACGCCGCGGGTGGAGACCGCCCCGACGCTGGGCTTTAGGCCGACGATGTTATTGAGGGCGGCCGGCACCCGGCCGGACCCGGCCGTGTCGGTGCCGAGCGCGAAGGTGACGAGCCCACGCGCCACCGCGACCGCCGAGCCCGACGACGAGCCGCCTGGCACCAGCGCGGGATCGCAGGCATTGACCGGAACCGGATAGGGCGTGCGGACGCCCACCAGCCCGGTCGCGAACTGGTCCAGGTTGGTCTTGCCGATCAGGATCGCGCCCGCCGCCTTCAGCCGGGCGACCACCGCGGCGTCCTCGACCGGCGTATAGGCGAACTCCGGACAGGCCGCGGTCGTCGGCAGGCCGGCGACGTCGATGTTGTCCTTGACGGCGAAGGGAACGCCCCAGAGCGGCTTGGCGATCGGATCGAACGACCCGAGCGCCCGTGCGGCTGCCAGCGCTTCCGGCTCCGGAACCAGCGACAGGAAGATCCCCGGATCCGCCGCGGCCGCGATCCGCGCCAGCACGTCGGCAACGACCGCCTCTGCAGACAGCCCTCCCGCGTAAGCGGTGTGCAGGCGGACGAGGTCGAGGGGAATGCTGGTCATGGACTGTTCCTGATTGCGCTGTTCGGCGACGAACGGCGGGTCGCAAGGCGCATGCCACCCATGCGGCCCCGATTTTCGGCTTCTCCGCTCCTACCAGCGGAATCGATTGCATACAATCGGTGGGTACTGCCTTATTCTTAAGCAATCAAACCCGCTCGACGTACTCCTCGAAGGCGCTCTCCACGGTTCCGATGTGGTGCCGCATCGCGGCCGCCGCGCCTTCCCGATCGCCGCGGAGCACCGCCTGCACGATCCGGTCGTGCTCCTCGTAGGACCGTGCGAGCCGGCCTAGGGTGCGGAACTGCGCGCGCCGGAACGGCTGAAGCCGCGTGCGCACCGAAAGCGCCATCTCCGCCAGTGTGGTGTTGTGGCTGCCGAAGTAGATCGCCGCGTGGAAGCTCTCGTTGATCTCGTGATAGCGCTGCGGGTCGCCGGATCGGACGAGGTCCTTGAGCAGCGCATGGATATCCTCCAGCTGTCGCCGCTCGATTGCCGACATGGCGCCCGCGGCGAGCCCGGCGCACACCGCCTCCAGTTCGCCCATCGCCACGAACAGGTCGTGCAGCATCTCCGTGGAGAGCTGGGCAACCACCGCCCCGCGATGCGGCCGGATCTCCACCAGCCCGCTCGCCGCCAGCTGGCGCAACGCCTCCCGCACCGGCGTCCGCGACACTCCGAACCGGAGCGCGATGCCCATCTCGTCGAGCGGACTGCCGGGCGCCAACTCGCCCTTGACGATCTCGTCGGCCAACTGGAGCCGCAGGTCTTCCGTCCGCGTACGGCCTCGCTTCTCCAGGAAGTCGTTCGCGGTCATGCCCCCGCCTCCGGATCGGCGATCACCGACACGTGCGCGGCAACAACCTTCCAGCCGTCTGCCGTGCGCACCCAGGTCTGCATCTGCCGGCCGATCTTGCCGGGCGCACTCTCCCGGCGGAACAGCGTGGACGCGGTCGCGAAATCGCGGCCGTAGGTGGTGACGACGGTGCGCTCCAGGGACCGCTGCAGCCCGGCCGGCGAGCGGCCCGCGCGGAACGCCTGGATCGCGGCGTAGCCATAGAGATTCTCGCCGCCGCCATATCGGATGGTTGTGGATCGGTCGAGGAAGAACGCGTCGAGAGCCGCCACGTCGTTGCTGACGAGCGCCGTCTCGTAGGCGGCAAACGCGGCCTCCACCTCGGCCTTGATCTCCGGCATGTCGATCTGAAGATCCGCCACCGTCTCCCCCATCCCCGCGGCAGGCGCCGCCCTTCAGCCGCGCGCCGCGATCCGGCTCTGCAGGTCCCGCAGGAACGGAATGTCGCGGAACTGGTCCGGCTGCACCACGTCCCAGTCCACCCCCTTCGGCTGCGGATGGCGCGTTCTTGTCACGATCAGTTCCTCTTCCGTCGCCACATAGTGGAGCGCCGAATCGTGCGGCAGCATCGGCAGGCGATCCGACGCGACGAGCTGGCTTGAATGCACAGTCGTCGCAATCGGCGTGGCAGACGTCACCACGCCGAGTTCGCGGAAGATGCCGAGTTCCAGGTCGGCGAAACCGCCGCCTTTGCCCGTCCGGCCGCCTTCGCGCGTCACAGCCACGGAGCCGACCACCACGAAGTCGATGGTCTCCATCGCCTCGAACTCGATCGGCTCGCCGTGGGCGAGGAAGCCCATGCTTGTCGCGGCCAGCTCGAAGTCGACGCCCTTTTCGGCCAGCACGGCCGGATCGAGCTTCACGAAGGGGAAGCCGCGGGTGAGCTCCGGAACGGGCGCGTAGACGATCTTGCCGTCGTAGAGCGCCCGAAGCCGAACCGGGATCTGCGGTGGATCCGGATTGCACTTCACGATCCGCGCGCCCCCCCACTCGGGCGCCCGCGAGAGGTTCAGCGCCGCGATGTCCGCGCCGGCGAAATTCGGGATCCGGCTCATCACCGGCCCGACGTTCACGCCGAGATCGACAAGCCTGCTCCAGGCATCGCGCCGGAGCGCATCCTTGGAGCCGTTGCGACCTGCCCACCGTTCATCCGCAGACATCGATTCCACCTTGCCCTCAACCCGAGATCATCGCGATCGGCGCCTTCGCGACGCCCGCATCCTCCAGCGCCTTCGAAACCCGGAGCGCAACGTCCTCCCGCCACGGCGCGGCGATCACCTGCACGGCGATCGGCATCCTGGAGCCCTCCAGCCAAACCGGAACCGCGGCCACCGGCAGGCCCGCGAAGGAGATCGGCTGGGTGAAGATGCCGATGTTGGCGCGCGCCGGCACCTCCTCGCCCTTCAGCATCATCGTCTTCTGGGTGGCCTTCAGCGCGGTGAACGGCGTCGCCGGCGCCAGGATCACGTCGACGTCGGCGAACAGCGAGTTGACCGCCGACCGGTACCAGGTCCGGAACCGCTGCGCGGCCACGTACCAGGCGGCGGGCACCATCGTTCCGGCGATGAACCGGTCGCGCGTGTCGGGATCGAAATCGCCCGCGCGGCTGACGATCCGCGGCAGGTGCAGCGCCGCGCTTTCCGCGTTGGTGATGACATAGGCCGCCGCGCGCGCCCGCGCTGCCTCGGGGATCTCCACCTCGCGCGAGACATTGAGGGCCTTGGCGACAAGGTCGACGGCGGCGTCCGCCTCCGCGAAACCCTGGTTGCGGAAGTAGCCGCCCGCGATCGCGATCCGCAGCCCCTCGACGCCGAGGTCCAGCGCGGCCGCCGTGTCGAGCGTCGGCTTTGGGGCGAGGTGGTGGTCCAGCGGGTCGTCGCCCTGCATCACGTCGAAGAAGAGGGCGAGATCCGCCGTGGAGCGCGCCAGCGGGCCGAGGTGGTCCAGGCTGGCGGTGAACGGATAGGTTCGCGCCCGGCTCAGTCGCCCGAAGGTCGGTTTCAGGCCGAAGGTGCCGCAGAACGAGGCCGGCACCCGGATCGAGCCGTTGGTATCGGACCCGAGCGCCGCGGCCACCAGCCCCGCCGCAACCGCCGCTCCCGACCCGCTGGACGATCCGCCGGTGATCCGGCTGAGGTCGTGCGGGTTGTTGCAGTTGCCGTCGTGGGCGTTCTGGCCGGTGAAGTCGTAGGCGTATTCGCCCATGTTGAGCGCGCCGAGGCAGACGCCGCCGGCTTCCCGGATCCGCGTGACCAAGGTGGAGTCGTGGGCGGCGGGTGGATTGTCACGGTTGATCTTGGAGCCGGCGCGGGTGACCACGCCTTCCAGGTCGAACAGGTTCTTCACCGCGTAGGGCACGCCCGCAAGCGGCGGCGCTTCTCCGGCCATCACCCTGGCGTCGACGATGTCCGCCTCGGCGAGTGCCCGCTCGGCCGTCACGTCGGTGAAGCTGTTCACCGCCTCGTCCATCGCCGAGATCTTCTGGATGGCGAGCCGGGTGATGTCGCGGGCGGAGATCTGCCGCGTGCGGACCAGTTCGGCGATTTCGGCCGCCGTGCCGTTGAGGGGATCGAGGCTCATCGTCCGGCCTCGAAGGTTCCGGCCGGCTCGATGTCGTCGGAAAGCGGGAAGGAGAGCACGAGCGCCGCCATCCGAGCCGTGGTGGCGACGTTCGCCACCACGGTCGGACGCCACGCCGGGTCGATGGCAAGGCCCATCACCTCGGCCATGTGGCTGACGTGGGCTTCCGCGTCGAAGGTCTTTTCGGTCATGATTCGGCTCCGGAGACGGCTGCCTGGAGCGCGGAGAGCGGCGCGGTCCATCCCACGATCGCCCCCTGCGCCCGGATCATCTCCAGTGTGGCCTGTTTGAAGGCCGCGAAGTAGCTCTCCGTCGCATCTTCGATGAGAAGATTGTTGAAGCCGCGGTCGTTGGCCTCCCGCATGGTGGTCTGCACGCAGACTTCCGTGGTGACCCCGGCGAACATCAGGTGGGTGACGCCCAGATCCTCCAGGATCGCCGGAAGATCCGTCGCATAGAAGGCGCCCTTGCCCGGCTTGTCGACCACGTACTCGCCTTCGATCGGCAGAAGCGCGTCGACGATCTCCGCTCCGGCTTCGCCGCGGATCAGGATGCGCCCCATCGCCCCGTCGTCGCCAATCCGCAGCTTCGGGTTCCCACGCAGCCGCTTGGCGGGCGGACAGTCCGACAGATCAGGTGCGTGGTTCTCCCTCGTGTGGATCACCGGCCAGCCCTTGGCGCGGAAGAGGTCGATCAGCGCCCCGACCGTCGGCACGATCGCCTCCAACCGGCTGACGTCGTTGCCGAGCGTTTCCCCGAACCCGCCGGGCTCGATGAAGTCGCGCTGCATGTCGATGACGATGAGCGCGACCTTCTCCGGCGGGAAGCTGAAGGCGAACGGCTGGGCGTCGACGGTGATCATGGGCGATGGTCCCGGATGGATGCGGCTCAGTGATGCCCGGCCATGTGCTGGCCGATCGTGTTGCGGTCGGTCTCCGCGGCGGGCGCTACGTAGGTGATCTTGCCCTCGCTCATCACCGCCACCCGGTCGGAAAGCTCCAGGATCTCGTCCAGATCCTCCGAAACGAGGAGCACGGCGGCACCGCGGTTGCGCTGCTCCATGATCTGGGCACGGATCTCTGCGATCGACGCGAAGTCGAGCCCGAAGCAGGGATTGGCGACGATCAGCACGTCCACGTCGCTGGAAAGCTCCCGGGCAAGGATGGCGCGCTGCACGTTGCCGCCGGAAAGGTTCTGGATTGGCTCGTCGGGCCCGGGTGTCTTCACCCGGTAGGCGGCGATCAGCTCCTTGGCCTTCGCCCGCATCGGCGCCGGCGACAGCCAGCCCCTGCCCTTTGAGATCGGCGGCTGGTCGAACGAGCGGAACGCCAGGTTCTCCGCCACGCTCATCTTCGGTACGGCGGCGTTCTTCAGCGGCTCCTCCGGCAGGCCGAACACCTTGAAGCGCGCCATCTTCTGACGCTCCGGCTCGTAGGGCTCGTCCTTGACGAACAGTCGCCCGTCGGTGAGCGGGCGCTGGCCCGACAGGCACTCGATCAGCTCCGACTGGCCGTTGCCGGACACGCCCGCGATGCCCACGATCTCGCCGGCATGCACCTTGAGGCTCACCGCTTCCACCGCCGGGAGGCCCTCATCGTCGTCGGCGAACAGGCCGGCGAGTTCCAGGACCACCGGGGTCTGCGAGAAGCCCTGGCGCACCGCCCGCTCGCGCAGCTTCATGTCGCCGATCATCATCCGGCTCATCTCGCCGACGGTGAGGTCCTTGGCCGGCGCCGAGCCGACGAAGGCCCCCTTGCGCAGCACGGTGACGTCGTCGGCGAACTGCGTCACCTCGCGGAACTTGTGGCTGATCATCAGGATCGTCAGGTCGCCGGCCTCGGTCATCCCGCGCAGCAGCCCGAGGATCTCGTCGGCTTCCTGCGGCGTCAGCACGCTGGTCGGCTCGTCGAGGATCAGGAAGCGCTGGTCGAGATAGAGCTGCTTAATGATCTCCAGCTTCTGCTTCTCGCCGGCCGCTAGGCCCGATACCGGCACGTCCATCGGCACCTGGAACGGCAGCGTGTCGATCAGGTCGGCGAGCGAGCGCTTCTCCTTGGCCCAGTCGATCACGGCCGGCACGTCGGCGCGGGCGATGACGAGGTTCTCCGTCGCGGTCAGCGACGGCACCAGCGTGAAGTGCTGGTAGACCATGCCGATCCCGAGCGCGCGGGCGGCCTTGGGGTTGGGGATCTCCACCTTTGCGCCGTTGACCAGCACCTCGCCGCGGGTCGGCTGGTAGAAGCCCATGATGCACTTCACCAGCGTCGACTTCCCCGCCCCGTTCTCTCCGAGGAGCGCGTGGAACGAGCCGGGCCGGACGTTGATCGAAACTTCGTCGAGCGCGGTCAGCGCGCCGAAGATCTTGGTCATCCCGCGGGTTTCCAGCCCCACGGCGCGGGCGGCGGGCGTCGGCATCGCGCTCATCGGATCGCCTCCAGAAGGTCGGTGCTCTTGGCGACGGCGCCGAACACGCCGCCCTGCATCTTCACCATGTCGACGGCGGCAAGGTGGTTCGCGTGCTTGGTCGCCCCGCAGCAGTCCTCCACCAAAAGGCATTCGAAGCCCCGGTCGTTGGCCTCGCGCATGGTGGTGTGCACGCAGACATCCGTCGTGATGCCGGTGAGCACGATGTTGCGGATGCCCTTAAGCCTGAGGATCATCTCCAGGTCGGTGGCGCAGAACGAGCCCTTGCCCGGCTTGTCGATGATCGTCTCGCCCGGCAGCGGCGCGAGCTCCGGGATGATTTCCCAGCCCGGCTCGCCGCGGACGAGGATCTTGCCCGCCGGCCCCTGGTCGCCGATGCCGGCGCCGATCCGCTGCGACCGCCACCGCTTGTTGGCCGGCAGGTCGGAGAGATCCGGCCGGTGCCCCTCGCGGGTGTGGATGATGGTGTAGCCCTTGGCGCGCATACCGGCCATCAGCGCCCGGATCGGCTCGATCGGCGCGCGGGTGAGCGAGATGTCGTAGCCCATGCAGTCGACGTAGCCGCCCTTGCCGCAGAAATCGGTCTGCATGTCGATCACGATCAGCGCCGTGTTCTCCGGCCGGAGATCGCCGTCGTAGGGCCAGGCGTAAGGCTCTGAGGCGATCGTCCGCGGGCTGGCGACGAGCGCGGAGGCGACCTGTTCGTCGAGGGTGGTCATGGGCGGGCTCCGGACACGGGAAGCGGCGTGAGCAGCCGCAGGAGAAGTGGATCCTCCGTCCCGTCACCCGGGAAGCCGGTCGTGGAGCGGACGTGCTCGACAGCCGCTGCCGCGCCGAACGGGGATCTCGGGTTGGGCCAGAAGCGGGCGATCCAGCGGAAGCGGGAGTCGGCATCGGGCCGGCCTGGACCACGCGGGGGCTCCCATAGGCTCGGCCGGTCTTCCGGCGATCGCCTGAGGACGAGGTCGATCCCGTGCATGGCCCTACTCCGCCGCGGTTTTCTGGACGCTTTCGCCGAAGGCGCGGGTCGGCGCGGGGAAGCCGCAGGGTGTTCCGTCCTTCACCTTCACCTGGTCTTCCCAGGGCAGCCGGTAGGTGCCGGCCACCATGTCCTGCATGAAGGTGTAGGGGCAGTCCTGCGCCCCGCCCCTCACCGCCACGTAGCCGCGGTGCCAGAGCTGGTAGATGTTGTTCTCAACGCCCCACCCCGTGCGCGCCTCGCGCACGAGATCGGGCCGCACCTCGGCGGTGATGATCTCGTCGGCCCGGCCGGTGGTGCCGTGGGCGATCACCGTGCCGTCGAAGTTGACGATCATCCCCTCGCCCATGGAATCGAACGAACCGTCCGACCCGCACATGCAGACGTTCGCCGTCACCATCAGATTCTGGAAGGCGTTGGCCTGATTGGTGAACTGCCAGCTCTGCCGGATCGGCGCGGTGTAGCCGGCCGTACGGATCATGATCTCCGCGCCCTTGTAGGCGCACTCGCGCGCCATCTCCGGGAACATGCCGTCGTGGCAGATGATCAGCGCGATCTTGGCGCCCTTCGGCCCCTCGATCACCGGGATGCCGAGGTCGCCCGGCTCCCACGGCTCGACCGGCACCCACGGATGGAGCTTGCGGTAGTAGAGCTTGATCTCGCCCTGGTCGTCGATGATCAGACCGGAATTCCAGGGGTTGCCGTGCGGGTTGTACTCCATGATGGAGAAGCAGCCCCAGATCCGGTTGTCCGCACAGGCCTGCTTGAAGGCTGCGACCTCCGGCCCGTCGAGTGAACACATGATCGCCGGGTTGGTGTCCATCGACAGGCCGTGCAGCGCGTATTCCGGGAACACCACCAGGTCCATCGTGGCAAGGTTCCGCCGCGCCTTGCCCACCATCGCCACGATCTTCGCCGTCTGCGCCGCAAGGTCCGCCGGCGTCACGACCACCGGCAGCTGCAGCTGCACCAGCCCGATGACGACGCCGTTCTCCGACTTGTTCAGTCCGCCGAGCCCGTTCATGGCCGCAATCCTCACTTGGTGATGGAGAGTTCGCCCGGCGCGCCCTTCAGGCTGCGCTTCGGCGAGATGGACAGGATCATGATGACCAGCGTCATCGCGTAGGGCGCAGCGTTGAAGAAGTGGTAGCCGCGCGTGATGCCGACCGACTGCAGCGCCGGCCCGAGCGCGCCCGCCGCGCCGAACAAAAGCGCTGCGCCGAAGCAGGCGAGCGGGTTCCAGCGCGCGAAGATGACCAGCGCCACCGCCATCAGCCCCTGCCCCGAGGAGAGACCCTCGGTCCAGGAGCCCGGGTAGTAGAGCGACAGGAAGGCCCCGCCGACCCCGGCCAGGAAGCCGCCGGCCGACGTCGCCAGGAAGCGCACCAGGTCCACGTTGATGCCGAGCGCCAGCGCCGCAGGCGCGCTGTCGCCGGTGGTGCGCACGACGAGGCCGATCCGAGTGTTCTTGAACGCCCACCACATCGCGACTGCGAGCGCGATGCCGATCAGGAACAGCGGGTTCACCTCAAGCGCCTTGGCCAGATGCGGATTGTCGGTCCAGAAGCCGAGCTCCACCGACGGCAGCCGCGGCGCGACCGGCTGGATGTAGGCCTTGCCGAAGAAGAACGCGAGGCCGGTGCCGAACAGCATCATGGCGATGCCGATGGCGATGTCGTTGACACCCTTCAGCCGGCAGATCGCGCCGTGCATCGCGCCGAAGGCCATGCCCGCAAAACCCGCGACCAGCACCCCGAGCCACGGGCTCCCCGTCTCGAAGGAAATGGCGTAGGCCGCCATTGCCCCGAACACGAGCGTACCTTCCAGACCGAGATTGATGCGGCCCGACTTCTCCGTCAGGCACTCGCCGAGCGCCACGAAGAGGAACGGGGTGGAGACGCGGATGGCGCCCGCCAGCATGGCCAGGAGGACCGTGGAAAGGCCAACGTCTTCCATGCGATCAGGCTCCCTTCGCCTTGAAGATCTTGAAGCGGCCGTAGAGCGTCTCCGACACGAGCAGCACCACGAACATCAGCCCCTGCAGCACCAGCACCGTGGCGTCCGGCAGTTCCAGCCGCCGCTGCACCAGCCCGCCCGCCGCCTCTATACCGCCGAGGAAGATCGCCACCGGCACGATCGCGATCGGATTGTGACGGGCGAGGAACGAGACCAGAATGCCGGTGAAGCCGTAGCCGGCGATCAGCGAGGCGTTCGCCTTGCCGTGGATCGCCGCCACCTCGTAGAAGCCGGCGAGCCCTGCAAAGGCGCCGGCAAGCGCCGTGGACACCAGGATCAGCTTGCCCACCGGCAGGCCCTGCGCCATCGCCGCGCGCACATTGCCGCCGGTGATCCGCGCGGCGAAGCCGAAGGTGGTGCGGTTCATCAGCACCCACATCGCCACCGCCGCGATGGTCCCGGCGACCAGCCCCCAGTGCACGGACGTGCCGGGGATCGGCCCGATCATGTTCTCCGGCCCGATCGGCATGGTCGACGGCTTGTTCGGATCGGACGGGTCGCGCAGCGCGCCCTCGACGAAGAAGTTCAGGATCGAGATCGCGATATAGGAGAGAAGCAGCGACGAGATCGTCTCGTTGATGCCGCGGTAGTGCCGGAGGTACCCGACGAAGCCGATCCACAGCCCGCCGACCAGCATCGACACCAGCGCCATCACCGTCAGCGTGAAGAAGGTCGGCGACCACGACACCATCGGGATCGCCACCACGGCGGCCGCGAAACCGCCGAGCACCAGCGCCCCTTCGCCGCCGATCACCACCATACCGAGCCGCGCCGGGATCGCCACGCAGAGCGCCGCCAGGATCAGCGGCGACGAGCGCACCAGCGTGTTCTGCCAGGAGAAGCCCGTGCCGAAGCCGCCCTTCCACACCAAGGAGAAGAAGGTGACCGGGTCCTTGCCGAGCGCAAGGAGGAACAGCGAGAACAGCGCCGCCGAGACGACCAGCGCCAGGAGCGGGATCACCACATACTCGGACGAGCGTCGGATCCGGTCGATCGTCTCGCCCAAGGCGAAGGACGGCGCGGGAACGGTGGTGTCTGCCATGCTGGCTCCTGGCTGGGAGGGGCGGACCGATGGCGGCGAGCGGCGCCCGCCGGTCCAGACGAGGAAAACGCGAACCGGGCGGCAGGGCGCCGGCGGCGGACGCGTGAATGCGCCTCCGACCGGCACCCGCCGTCCGCCATCATCAGGTGATCGAACCGACCACGCCCTCGATCAGGTAGTCCGTCGCGTTCAGCTCGGGCGCGTAGTTGTCGAGGGACGCGCCCTCGGCCACCAGCACCGAGCCGTCCTGCTTCTTGATCGGCCCGACGAAGATCGGCTTGCCGGCCTTCACGTCCGCGCGCGCGGCATCGGCCGCGGCAATGGCTTCCGGAGTGGCGCCGGCGCCATAGGGCGTGTTCTGCACGAAGTCGAGGTCGAAGCCGCCGCCGATGAAGTTCGGCAGCGCCTCGCCCTTGCCGAGCTTGGCGGCGTAGTCCTTGTAGATGGTCTCCCACTTGTACTCGGCGCCGGTGATGAAGCCCTTCGGCGCGAGCGGCGCCTGGCTGGCGTTGTGGCCGCAGCTCTTCACGCCGCGCCCTTCCGCCGTCTCGATCACCACCTTCGGACCGTCCACATGGCAGGTCAGCACGTCGCATCCGGCATCGATCAGCGCGTTGGCCGCCTCGGCCTCGCGCACCGGCATCGACCACTCGCCGGTGAAGATCACCTGCACCGTCGCCGCCGGATTCACTTTCTTAACACCCAGCGCGAAGCTGTTGATGTTACGCAGAACCGTGCCGATCGGCTTGGCCGCGACGAAGCCCAGCTTGTTGGACTTGGTAGAGAGGCCGGCCGCGATGCCGTCCACGTAATGCGCCTGATCCAGCTGGCCGAAATAGGAGCCGGCGTTGGTCGGGTCCTTGTCGGTCCACAGCGGCGCCGCATGGCGGAACTGAACGTCCGGGAACTTCTTGGCCATGTCCAGGACGAACGGATTGTAGTAGCCGAACGAGGTCGCGAAGATGAGCTTGGCCCCGTCGAGGCTGATCATCGACTCGATGGACTGCGCGACGGCGATCGTCTCCGGCACGTTCTCCTCTTCCACCACCGTGACGCCCGGCACTTCCTTCAGTGCGGCGGCGGCCACGGCGTGTGCCTGGTTCCAGCCGAAGTCGTCGCGCGGGCCGACATAGAGGATGCCGATGGTCAGCCCTTCGGCGCGGGCCGGAACGGCCCCGAGGATGCCCGTGGACAGGCCGATGAGGCCGGCGCCGGACCCCTTCAGGAAAGTGCGGCGATCGAAACGACGATTGATCATGGAAAAACGTCCCCCTTTGCGGAACCGTGCCGGATCTGTCGTCCGGCCGCCGCAGAGGAGTTAGCAACGCTCGTGCCACCCCGGATGCTGTTTGCGTGGAAAAGGGAAAAATCAATCGCGCTAGGTACTTAGGCCTGAGTTCGGCGCTGGGTTGGATGCAGCATCCTGAACCGAGCCGAGCGATTGCATACAATCGCCCCGCACTTGCCTATTTTATGATCAGCCCGGCGTAGCCCCTGCCCGCATTCCAGGCTCCAACTCAGAACAGCGACCGGCCGCCGATCGTCAGCAGGCTGCGCATGTCATCGTCGTCGTCGATCCAGCGGCGCAGGGCGTTGACGCTGACCATCCGGTCCTGCTCGCCCGCCCCGGCCAGGTGCTCATAGGGATCGAAGGGGTCGCCGAGGTGCGACAGCACCGAGAAGGCGCCGGTGAAATCCTGTCGGGCGGTGTAGACGCTAGGAGTCACGACCACGCGAAGCCCGGCAGCCAAGGCCGACTTCAGCCCGTTGACGGAATCCTCGAACACCACGCAGTTGCGCGCCGGCAGCCCCAGGCGCTCCAGCGCCAGGAGATAGATGTCCGGCGCCGGCTTGCGGTTCGTGATCTCGTCGCCGCCGACGATCGCGGAGAACATGTCCAGCCCGCGTGTGTCCATGTTGGCCAGGAGAAGCGCCTCGGCATTGGGCACGCTGGTGGTGGCCGCGAGCGCGAGCTTCAATCCGCGCGCCCGCGCCTCATCGAGCAGCCGCTCCACACCCGGCCGGAATCGCGCCCGCCGATCGTCGATCAGACGGGCGAACCGCTGCGTCTTGAACTTGTGCAGGTCGCCGATCCGACCGAGCATTTCTCGTCCGCGCGGTGGATCGTAGGTCTCGATGTAGTGCTGCAGACGTTCCCGCCCGCCGCTGACCAGCAGGAGCTCCCGGTAGAGCCCCTGGTCCCAGACCCAGGGAAGATCGAACGCCTTGAACGCCTCGTTGAAGGCGGCCCGGTGGACCTCCTCGGTTTCCGCCAGCGTGCCGTCCACGTCGAAGATCAGCGCCTTCAGGCCACGCATCCCCTGGCCCCCCGCAGGAATGAGAGCGCGCTCGGCAGCTCGCTGAAGTCGCGGATCACGACGTCGGCGCCGAGATCGCGCACGGGAACGGAAGTATATCCATATTCAACCGCCACGACAGGCATTCCGGCAGCCTTGGCCGCGTCGACGTCGGACGCGCTGTCGCCGATCATCACCGCAGAGTCGACGCCGACACCGAGAAGCGTGGCCGTCGCGAACAGGAGGTCCGGGTTCGGCTTGCGCGGCGGTCCGTGATCGCCGCCGACCACCGCCCGGATCGGGCCGGCGAGCCCATACTCGGCCACCATCGCCCGCGAGACATCGGTCGGCTTGTTGGTGCAGACGCCGAGCAGGTGCCCCTCGCCCGCCAGCATCGCCACCACCTCGGAAACGTAGGGGAAGAGCCGCGTGTCGCGCGTCGCGCGCGGCTCGTAGAGCGAGAGGTACTCGGCCACACGGTCGGTGAGCGCCGGTCCGGTCAGATCCACGCCGCGACCGGCGAAAGCCCGCTGGACGAGGTTCTCCACGCCCTTGCCGATCAGCGTGCGCACCACGTCAATGGAGTGGCGCTCCTCGCCGTATTGCTCCAGGATCTCGCCGAGCGCATCCCAGATGTCCGGCAGGCTGTCGACCAGCGTCCCGTCCAGGTCGAAGATGATTGCCTTCGGCCAGCTCATGCCCGCTGCGCCTCCGCGGCCGCCCTGAGCGCCGCGATGTTCGACCGGTAGGCGTCCTCGGTGCCGCCCTTGAAGACGGCCGTCCCCGCGACGAGCACGTCCGCCCCGGCGGCCACAAGCACGCCGGCGTTCTCCGCCGTCACCCCGCCGTCGATCTCAATGCGGATCGGCCGGTCACCGATCATAGCCTTCACCCGCCGTACCTTCTCCACCACGGCCGGGATAAAGGCCTGGCCGCCGAACCCGGGGTTCACGGTCATCAGAAGCACGAGGTCCACCTGGTCGAGGAGGTAGGCGATGCTGTCCTCCGGGGTCCCCGGATTGAGCACCACGCCCGCCTGCTTGCCGAGCCCGCGGATCGCCTGCAGCGAGCGGTGGACGTGCCGTCCCGCTTCGACATGCACGGAGATCACGTCGGCACCAGCGTCCGCGAAGGCCTGCAGGAACGGGTCGACCGGCTCGATCATCAGGTGGACGTCGAAGGTCTTGGCCGTGTGCGGCCGCATCGCCTTGATGATCGGCGGCCCGAAGGTGATGTTCGGCACGAAGTGCCCGTCCATCACGTCGAGGTGGATCCAGTCGGCGCCGGCCCGCTCGATCGCCCGCAACTCGTCCGCCATCCGCGCGAAGTCGGACGAGAGCATGGAAGGCGCGATCAGCACGGACATGGGAAGCGGCTCCGGAACAGGCTGGCGGACGTTTACACGACGGCGGGAGTCGAGGAAAGGCGGCGTCCGGGCGCAAGCAGCCGAGCGGCACTATCCGATCCGTCCGCCCTGCGTGATCACCCGGCTGGACAGGATGTCCGCCGCCTCCAGCGTGGAGAGCACCTCGCCGGTCAGAAGTCCGCCCGCCCCGTCGAGCAGCCGGTTGGCCTGCCGGAGCTTGGCCCGGTCCAGCGCGTTGCGGATCGAGCGGGCGTTGGCGAAATGCGGCTGCGTCCGCCGGGCGGCCACATAGGTCCGGAACGCTTCCCGCGCCGCGTCCGAGAAGCGGTAGTTCTGGCGGTCGAGGATCCGCTCCGCGATCGCGATCAGCTCCTCGTCGGAATAGTCGGGGAAATCGATGTGGTGGGCAATCCGCGAGCGAAAGCCCGGGTTGCTGGCGAAGAACGTGTCCATCCGGGGCCCGTAGCCCGCAAGGATCACCACCAGGTCCTCCCGCTGGTTCTCCATCACCTGGAGCAGGATCTCGATCGCCTCCTGGCCGTAGTCGCGCTCGTTCTCCGGCCGGTGCAGGTAGTAGGCCTCGTCGATGAAGAGAACGCCGCCCATCGCCCGCTTCAGCACCTCCTTGGTCTTCGGTGCGGTGTGGCCGACATACTGGCCGACGAGATCGTCACGCGTCACCGAGACGAGGTGACCCTTCCGGATGTAGCCGAGCTTGTGCATCAAGCTCGCCATCCGGAGCGCCACCGTGGTCTTGCCGGTGCCGGGGTTGCCGGTAAAGCTCATGTGCAGCGTCGGCGTCTCATGCGCGAGGCCGAGTTCCGACCGTGCCCGCTCCACCAGGAGCAGCGCCGCCGTCTCACGGATCCGCCGCTTCACCGGCTTCAGCCCGATCAGGTCGGCGTCGAGCTCGGACAGGATCGCCGCCACGCCCGATTCCTCGAAGGCGCGGCGCAGGTCGACGCCGCCCGGGGCTGGTTGGGCTGGGGGCGGATCCTCGGCGGGCGTCATGGCGTCGTCGTCTCCCGGACGTACCCTCTGGCGGGGTCGTTCCAAATCGAGTGTGCGCTACCCCGCGCCTTTTGTCCGCGCCGGATCCGCGCGGCAGAGCGTCGCCGTCGGCTCGCCCCTTGAACATCGCGCGGACGACACGAAATGAAGGGCAGCGAGTGGTCCGGGCCCCTCTGGCAGCCGAAACGCTGCGATGTCGGACACTCCCCGCCCGAGGCGGACCGTGAGGGACCTTCGTTCCGAGTATGCTCCCTTTCGACCGCGGCGGGCGTCGATCCCGGCGAAAGAGGACCATCGATGCTCAAGGAACTGGCCTATCGTTTCCTGTCGGACAAGCTGCGCGGTGGCCGTGGCTATGGCAGCTCCTACGACAAGAAGATGTGGAAGAAGCGCGCCAAGTACGACGCCTACCGGCGCGACTGGGGTGACCGCGGCTACGGCCCAGGCCCCTATCGCGACGGCTACGGATCGGGCTACGGCGGCTATCAAGACGGCTACCGCCCCCGGTCCAAGGGGCTCAAGGGCATGCTGATGGAAGCCCTGTTCCGCTACTTCTCCCGCCGCCGCTGACAGCGATGCGACAACGAGAGCGCGGGCCGACCGGCCGCCCCGCGATCCGCCCCCCCAACAGGCCGGAGACCCTCGGGAGGATGAAATGGCACAGCGCGTGAAACCGGATACCTACCTGCAGGACCGCGAAAGTGCGGGATGGGACGCCTTCGTTGGGCCGACCCAACTTATGACCGACGATCGCTACCCGCCCATGGTGCTGCCCGCCATGATGACGGCCCACGCGATGGCGCTTGCCGCCGAGATGAACGGCCGCTTCATCCGCGCCATGGCCGGCCTGCCCCCGTCGCGGTGACGGGACAAGCTCCGGAAACGCAAACGGGCGGCCGAAGCCGCCCGTGGGGAGGGAGCTGTCGCCCGGGCTTCAGCCGAACTTCGGGTCCAGGCTGCCGCTCTTGTAGCGCTTGGCCATCTCAGACAGCGGGATCGGCTTGATCTTCGGCGCGTGGCCGGCGGTGCCGAATTCCTCGAAGCGCTGCTTGCAGAGCTTCGTCATCGCCTCCATCGCCGGCTTCAGGTACTTGCGCGGGTCGAACTCGCTGGGGTTCTCCGCGAACACCTTGCGGATCGCGCCGGTCAGCGCCATGCGGTTGTCGGTGTCGATGTTGATCTTCCGCACGCCGTGCTTGATGCCGCGCTGGATCTCTTCCACCGGCACGCCCCAGGTCGGCTTCATCTGCCCGCCGTACTTGTTGATGATCTCCTGCAGATCCTCCGGCACCGACGACGAGCCGTGCATGACGAGGTGCATGTTCGGCAGACGACGGTGGATCTCCTCGATCACGTTCATCGCCAGCACCGCGCCGTCCGGCTTGCGGGTGAACTTGTAGGCGCCGTGGCTGGTGCCCATGGCGACGGCCAGCGCGTCCACCTTGGTGTCCTTGACGAACTGCACCGCCTGCTCCGGATCGGTCAGCAGCTGGTCGTGGCTGAGCACGCCCTCCGCGCCGTGGCCGTCCTCCTTCTCGCCCATGCCGCTCTCCAGCGAGCCGAGCACGCCGATCTCGCCCTCCACCGACACGCCGCCCCAATGGGCCATGTCGACCACGCGGCGGGTGATCCCGGCGTTGTAGTCGTAGTCGGCCGGCGTCTTGCCGTCGTCCTTGAGCGACCCGTCCATCATCACCGAGGTGAAGCCGAACTGGATCGCCGTCACGCAGGTGGCTTCGTTGTTGCCGTGGTCCAGGTGCATGCAGATCGGGATGTCGGGGTACACCTCGACCAGGCCGTCGATCAGCTTGGCCAGCACCACGTCGTTGGCGTAGGCGCGCGCGCCGCGGCTCGCCTGGATGATCACCGGCGACTGCGTCTCGGCCGCGGCGACCATGATCGCCAGCCCCTGCTCCATGTTGTTGATGTTGAACGCCGGCACGCCGTAGCCGTATTCCGCGGCGTGGTCGAGCAGCTGACGTAGGGTGATGCGGGCCATGGATCGTCCTTCTCGAAACGGACCCGCTACGCAAGAACCAGGGTCCGATGGTCGGCAACCGGCGGCGCTCTCACGCACCGCAGCACGAATGGCGAACTACCTACCGGCTTTTTGTTGCGATCAGAATAAGACCTTCAGATCAGTCGGTGTTTGCGCTCGATCAGCCGCATGATCTTCGGTGTCAGGATCAGTTGCATGGCAAGTTCCATCTTGTTGCCGGGCACCACGATGGAGTTGGCCCGCGACATGAAGCTGCCGTGGATCATCGAGAGCAGGTATGGAAAATCGATGCCGCGCGGGTTCTTGAAGCGGATCACCACCATCGATTCGTCCGGTGTCGGAATCCACCGGGCGATGAACGGGTTGGAGGTGTCCACCGTCGGGACGCGCTGGAAGTTGATGTCGGTGTGGGTGAACTGCGGGCAGATGTAGTTCACATAGTCCGGCATCCGCCGGAGGATCGTCTGCGTCACGTCCTCGGTGGAATAGCCGCGGGTCTCCTTGTCCCGGTGGATCTTCTGGATCCATTCCAGGTTGATGACTGGCACCACGCCGACCTTGAGGTCCGCATACTGCGCCGTGTTGATGGTGTCCGTGATGCAGGCTCCGTGCAGGCCTTCATAGAACAGCACGTCGGTTCCGGCTTCGAAGTCCTCCCAGGGCGTGAAGGTGCCCTGCGGCGCGCCGATCTGCTCCTCCTCGTGGAAGTCGTGGATGTAACGCCGGGTGCGGCCATGCCCGGTGGCGGCGTAGGTACGGAAAACCTCTTCCAGCTCGTCCAGGAGATTGCAGTCCGGACCGAAGTGGCTGAACGTCGGATTGCCCCGTGCCAGTTCCTCCGCCGTCCGGATCTTCATCTCCGTCCGGTCGTAGCGATGGAAGGCGTCGCCCTCGATATAGGCCGCCTTGATCCCCTCGCGCCGGAAGATCTGCTCGAACGTGTTGCGGACCGACGTCGTGCCGGCTCCGGACGAGCCGGTGACGGCAATGATCGGGTGGCGCTCAGACATCCCCCTTCAGGCCCCGTTCCTCTGGCGGCTGTGCGACGCCGCGCTCTGTCTTGAATCAGGCCCTGAACAGGCCGCGATAGGCGAACAGCGGCGAATGCGCCCCGAGCGCATCCGGATCCGCCTCGTAGTGCTCGATCCGCAGCACCTCTTGGGCAGCACCGAAGATCAGCCCCGTCCGCTGGTGCAGGTCCGTCGGCACCAGATCGAGCACGCGCGTGGTGCCGGTGGTCGCCCGTCCGCCCGCCTGCTCGATCAGGTAGGCGATCGGATTGGCTTCGTAGACGAGCCTGAGCCGGCCGTTGGCGTAGCCCTTGCGCTGGTCGCCGGGGTAGAGGAACACCCCGCCCCGCTGCAGGATGCGGGTGGTCTCCGCCACCAGCGAAGCCACCCAGCGCATGTTGAAGTCCTTCTCGCGCGGGCCGTCCGCCCCGGCGAGGCAGTCGTCGACATAGCGGCGGATCCCGCGCGACCAGTGCCGGTAGTTCGAGGCGTTCACCGCGAACTCGTTGGTCTCCTCCGGGATGTCGGACAGATCGGTGCGCAGGAAGAAGGTGCCGGAGGCCCGGTCCAGCGTGAACACCTCCACGCCCTCGCCCACCGAAAACACGATGTCCGTGTGCGGGCCGTAGATCACGTATCCGGCGGCGAGCTGCTTGCTGCCCGGCTGCAGGAACGGGTTTCCGTCCTCCACCATCGGCAGCACCGAGAAGATGGTGCCGATCGAAACGTTGGTGTCGATGTTGGACGACCCGTCCAACGGATCGGTCGCAACCGCCACCAGACCGTTCGGGTTGAGGAGTTCAACCTCCTCCGCCTCTTCCGAGCCGACCGCGGCGATCGCCCCGCCCTTCAGGGCATGGATGACCAGCTCGTGCGCCTTGACGTCGAGCGCCTTCTGCGCGTCGCCGCCCAAGTTGGCGCCGACGACATCCGCGTGTCCCTTGTCGTGCGGGCCTTGCGCCACCAGCGCCCCGAGGGCGCGGCCGGCTTCCGCGATGCCTTCCACGGCCCTGGCGACCGCCCGGCGTTGAGGGTCTTCACCCGCCCAGATCTCAAGGTAGGCCCGCAGGCTCCAGTCCACGGCTCGGTCAGCGGCCCGATCCACGACCATGCGTGTTCCCTCCTCGCATCGTGCCCCGAACCGGAGATTGGTCCTTGAAGGCGCTCCTGTCGAGCTATCGATGCGTCGCAGGTGATGATCGACCACGAAGACATGGCCGCGACAAGACGCCAGGGAAAATTTAATGAAACGAGGTTACACTTCAAAAAAGCTGAAAGGGTGACCTGGCCCGAGAAACCGGGCGCCCAGGAGGATCCCCATGCGCCATACCACGCTGAAGCAGCTGCGCTCGCTGGCCGCCGTCATCCGGACCGGCACGGTCACCGCTGCATCCAACGAGATGAACGTGACGCCGCCCGCCATCACCGCCCAGGTGAAGGCGCTCGAGGACCTCGTCGGCATCCCCTTGATCGAACGCGTCGGTGACCGCTTCAAGCCTACCGCCGCCGGCGAAGAGATCGCCACCACCCTCGCCCGTATCGAAGCGCTTCTGTCCGAATGCGGCGACGCGCTCGCCGAGCTGAAGGACGCCGGATCCGGGAAGGTGGCGATCGGCGTCGTCTCCACGGCCAAGTACTTCGCGCCCAAGGCCATCGCGGCCTTTCGCCGGGAGCGCCCGCGCGTCGACATCCGCCTCTTTGTCGGCAACCGCGAGGAGCTGATCCACGCGCTGAAGAACTACGAGATCGACCTCGCCATCATGGGTCGCCCGCCGCGGGAGTTCGAGGTGGAGGCCAAGAGCATCGGCGACCATCCCCAGGTGATCATCGCCGCGCCCGACCACCCGCTGGCCGACCGGGACGACGAGATCGATCCGACGGAACTTGCCAACGAAACCTTCCTCGTCCGCGAGGACGGCTCGGGCACGCGCACCTCCTTCGAGGCCTTCATGGTGGACGTCTTCCACCAGCGCCCGCCCCACGAGATCGAGATGAGCTCCAACGAGACCATCAAGCAGGCCGTCATGGCTGGTCTCGGCATCGCCTTCATCTCCGCCCACACGATCGCGCTCGAGGTGGAGATCGGCCAGTTGAAGATCCTGAAGGTGAAGGGCCTGCCGATCCGCCGGCAGTGGTTCGTCGTCCGCCGCACCGAGAAGCGCCTGCTGCCCGCCGCCACCGCGCTCCGCGACTTCTGGATGAACAAGGGCGGCAGTTTCCTGCCGAAGGTTCCGGGGCTCTGACCACGGCTCCGGCCACCCGCCGGTCCCAGCCACCCGCGCGGTTCACCACCGCTCGGGCAGCTCCACGGGTTCGCCCGACACGAGATCGATCAGCGCCTTCAGGCTCTTGAACTCGTTGCAGCCGTCGCTGAACGCACCGTCGGAGAACGTGAGTTCCACGCGCCGACACTCCATGCGCAGCCGCTCCAGCGTCTCGATCGCCTCCACGAAGCGGCCGGTCTCCACATAGGCCTCGCCCAGATACTCCAGCGCCGCCCGGTTGTGCGGGTTGAGCTGCAGAGAGCGGCCGTAGGCGAACAGCGATGCTTCGTACTTGCGCATCTTTCGGTGGGCGAAGCCGAGCCGGGCCCACGCATTGTCGTGGTGCGGGCGCTTGGAGACCACCTGCGCCATGTGCTTGACGACGCCGGCCCAGTCCTCCTTCTCCCACGCCTCCATCCCGGCGGCGTAGTCCTTGTCGCCGGATGGCGCGCGAGGGCTCATGTCGCCGCTGAAGACGGCGGCGGCGGGCGTCGGCGCGAGCCCCGTGCAGACAGCGGCCGTCAGGCCAGCCACCACCGCCAAGGCACGCCAGGCGGCCCTGCCGTCGCGAAGTTTGACATCACTATGCGGCATGCCTCGTTCCCCTCCTCGCGGGTCACGAACATGTCTACGCGTGGGAACTCCTCCCGGATCACGCAATTTCTACTGGGACTGATCCGGTTTCGCGGCGTATCTGTATAAGAACGGGCGAGCGAAAGCCGTTCACAACGGCACCTTCGTCTAGGCCGGATTGCAGCTCGAGCCGAGAAAAAAACTATAGAAACCTAGATGGACGAGGAAATGACATGACACCTCTCAGTGTCCTACTCTATGTCTGCCTTTTATCGGATCCCAACCAGTGCGAAGAGCGGCGTCTGCCCATCTCCGACGTCGGCAGCATCGGCCAGTGCATGTTCTGGGCCCAGACCGCC
This sequence comes from Chthonobacter albigriseus, assembly GCF_013839445.1. Lineage (GTDB taxonomy): Bacteria > Pseudomonadota > Alphaproteobacteria > Rhizobiales > Pleomorphomonadaceae > Chthonobacter > Chthonobacter albigriseus. Next base: position 199,121 of record NZ_JACDIT010000003.1, read on the forward strand.
ATCGCGGAGTGGTCGGGAACTCACCCGAAGTACAAGATCATCCGTTGGAAGTGCGGCTACGCCAAACTCGACGAGGAGCCGATCTGAGTTGCTGCGAACAGTTCGAGCGCGCAACGTCTCCGTTACGCGCTCGTCTTGTCCCCGCCGCCCCTGCCACACGAGCCTTTACATGATCCTGTATTCGTAGCCGGGGATCTCGCCGGTCTCGCTCTCCGCTTCCACAAGCGTGCGGATCGTCTCGCGGAACGGGCTCTTGTGGCACATCGGATCGGTGGCCGAGGCATCGCCGGCGTAGGCCATAGCCTGGCAGCGGCAGCCGCCGAAGTCCGCCTCCTTGCGCTCGCACGAGCGGCAGGGCTCAGGCATCCAGTCCGTCCCGCGGTAGGCGTTGAACGACGAGCTCTCGTTCCAGATCCACGCGAGCGGCTTGTCGCGGACCGTTTCGAACGTCAGGTGCGGGATGGTCGCGGCCGCGTGGCAGGGAAGCACCTTGCCGTTGGGCTCGATGTTGATGCCCACCCGGCCCCATCCGCCCATGCAGGCCTTCGGGTAGATCGAGTGGTGGTCCGGCGGCACGTAGTCGATCACAAGCAGGCCCTTCAGCCGCTCCCGCTCCTCCATCACCACGCGCGTGCATTCGTCGACCATCGCGCGGGTCGGCACCAGCGCGGCGCGGTTCTTCACCGCCCAGCCGTGGATCTGCGTGTTGGCGATCTCGATGCGCCGGGCGCCCAGCGTGACGGCAAGCGCGATCGTCTCCCGCGTCTTGTGCAGGTTGCGCCGGTGCATCACCGCGTTGACCGTCAGCGGCAGGCCTTCCGCCTTGATCCACGCCGCGACCTTCATCTTGTGCTCGAACCCGCCCCGGTAGCCGCCGATCAGGTCGGCCATCTCGGAATCCGTGCCCTGAAGCGAGAGCTGGACGTGATCGAGCCCGCGCGCGGACAGATCCTTCACGCGCGCCTCGGTGAGGCCCACTCCCGACGTGATCAGGTTGGTGTAGAGCCCCGCCTCGCGGGCGATGCTGACCAGCTCCTCCAGGTCGCGCCGCGCCGCCGGCTCGCCGCCCGAGAAGTGGACATGCAGCACGCCCATGGCCGCCGCCTGCTTCAGGACGCTCGCCCACTCCTCGGTGGAGAGCTCCTCGTTGCGCTTCACCAGCTCCAACGGGTTGGAGCAATAGGGGCACTTCAGCGGACAGCGATGGGTCAGCTCGGCGAGCATGGCCATCGGCGGCGGTACACGCCGTGCGGCCTTCTGCACCTCTTCGGCAACGACGGGCGCGTTCATGGGCTCACCTCCAGCATCCGCTTGTCCATCAGGTCGACCAGCAGCCGCCGGACGTCACCGGCGATCTGGTCGCGCGGCGCGGCATACTTGGCCGCGAGGAGATCGACGATCTCGCCGAACGTCCGCGCGCCGTTCGTTTCCGCCAGGATGGCCGCGGCGATCGGGTCCATCCGCACGGCCCGCTCCGGCGCCAGCAGCATGTGCGTGTTGCGCGCCTCGTCGAAGCGAACGCGCACACCCCGCGGAAGCCGCGGGGTGGCCGTTTCGGGCAGTCTGTCTTCCGGCGTGCCGGTCATGGATCGCCCTCTCCCGGTCCCCTGCGATAAGCGGGGACGCTCGTTGTCCGTTCAGGCCGCCGCGCTGAGATCGCGCATCCCCTCGCCCGGCCGCCACGCGCCCGGCGCCGGCATGCCCTCGACATAGGCCAGCCAAAGCGCGTCGAGCTGCGCCCAGAGCACTTCCGTCTTGAACGTCAAAGCGCCGAGCGCCGCCTGCTGCTGTTCTACGGTCCGCGCGTTGCGGCGGACGTAATCCAGCGCGAATTGCGCGTCGCGCGGCGCCTGGTCGAGCCGCCGCTTGAAGTAGGCGACGACCTTGTCGTTGATGAAGTCGTAGTGGGTCAGCATTCCCGAGATCCGCTCCTCGTGGAGCTTCGGGGCGAACAGCTCGGTCAGCGACGAGGCCACCGCTTCCAGCAGTGTCTTGTCTCGCACGAAATGGAGGTACGCCTCGGTGGCGAAGCGCGTCGCCGGCAGCGCGCCGCGCCGTGCTGTCACGTAGTCGCGGTCGAAGCCCAGGCCGTCGGTCAGGACGAGCCAGCGCATGATGCCGCCTTCCTCCCCTTCCAGGCCGTCGTGGTCGGTGATGCGGTGCAGCCATTCCCGGCGCAGGTCACGATCCTCGCAGCGGGCCATCAGCGCGGCGTCCTTCTGCGGGATGATCGCCTGGTAGCAGTAGCGGTTCAGCGCCCACGCCTGCACCTGCTCCTTGGTGCACTGGCCGCCGTGCAGCTTTTTGTGGAAGGGGTGGAGGCTGTGATAGCGCTCCGCGCCGATCTGGCGGAGGGCGGCTTCCAGTTCGTCCGGGGTCATCAGCTTGGTCATGGATCGATTTCCATCCCGTCGTAACCGACTTCCCACCCCGCCTCCTCCACCGCCCGTCGCTCGGGCGATCCCTCCCGGAGGGCCGGGTTGGTGTTGTTGATGTGGACGAAGACCCGGCGCTTGACCGGGATCTCCGCGAAGGCCGCGATGGACCCGTCCGGTCCGCTCATAGCCATGTGCCCCATGCGCTGGCCGGTCTTGCCGCCGACTCCCTGCGCGATCATCTCGTCGTCCGTGTAGACCGTCCCGTCGAAGAGCACCGCATCGGCGCCGGCAAGCCGCTGGGCCAGCCGGTCCGTCATGCGGGCACAGCCCGGCACGTAGTAGACCCGGCCGCCGGTTGCGGCCTGCAGTTCCACGCCCACCGTCTGCTCGCCCTCCAGGTCGGTCGCCACCGTCTCCCCTTCGAGATAGAGCGGCACCTTGCCCGGCACGGGAAACAGCGTCGCCGTGACACCGGCGACCAGCTCGAACGGCGTCTCCAGCCGGATCGGCTCGAAACGCACAAGGGACCGGTCGAGCGCGCCGAAGATCGGATTGTCGTCGATCACGCGCAGGATCTCGGCAGTCCCCGCGACGCGGAACGCCTGCTTCTCGCGAAGCCCCAGCAACCCGGTCACGTGGTCGATGTCGCCGTTCGTCACGAGCACCGTGTCGATCGGGGTATCCCGCCCGCCGACGACCTCGCGGTCGCGCGGATGGAGCTGTGGCGTCCGGATAAGCTGGATGGTGATCTCGGGCGAAGCGTTGAGGATCGCCCAGCGGTCACCGTCGCTGCTGACCGCGATCGACGATTGCGTCCGCGGCTTGAGGCTCGGATCCCCGCGTCTTGCGTCCGCGCAGTTCCGGCAGTTGCAGTTCCACTGGGGGAACCCGCCGCCCGCCGCCGCGCCCAGGACGAGAACGCGAAGCCGGCCAGCGGCTTCGCGCCCTTCACGCATCATGGGTCTCCGAAGAGGCGCGATGCGTCACGGAAATCAGACTTCCGGCGGGAAGTACATGTTGATTTCCATGCCGACGCAGAGCTCTTCGATCTTGGGGCAAGTCCAGGCCATAGTTTCCTCCATCAGATTGGCTGACCAGGGAAACTTTCCCGATATCGCACTGCAACAGCAAATTAAATCGTTGTAATGGAGCGGCTGGGTTTCCCACTCCTTACCGTGAAATCCCGTAGATGCCGGGAATTCGGCCTATTCATGCATTTCCAAGTATATGTTCAGCATGGCCCATGCGTCATCCTGACCCGGCAGGACGTAGGCCACGTCCACCGCCGGACGGTGCACCGAGATCCCGAATCCGCCCAGCCTTCGCGCCGCAGCAAAAGCCGGCTCGTCCGGAACGTCGTCGCCGACGTGGACGGGAACGCGCCCGGCGAACGGTTCGCTCTGGAGGAAGGCGGTCAGCGCGTGCCCCTTGTTGGTGTCCTTCGGCACGATGTCGATCGCCACGCGCCCGAGCACGACGGCGAACGCGCCGTCGATCCGAGCCCGCACGGCGTGGAACAGATCGGCGACAAACCGGTCGCCTTCACTGTAGACCAGCGTCAGTCCGCCGGGCTTCCACTCGATCTCGACCGTCGGGAATCCGGCCTGCGTCTCCTCCACGACCTTTTCGAACAGCCGCCGTTCGTCCGCCGTCAGCACCGGCATGATCCGCCGTCCGTCCGCGAAGCGCCGGTCGGCGCCCTGCAGCCCGGCGACAGGCAGTTGCAGCGGCGCGAACAGCGCATCCACGGCCTCGATCGTGCGGCCGGTCAGGATCGCGACGGCGCCGCCTGTCAGATCCTGGACGGCCTTCAACTGCCCGATCTGGTCGGGGGTGAGTCCCGCCTCCCGGTCGTCGTGCGTTGCGCCGATCAGCGTGCCGTCGACGTCGAGGAAAAGCGCCAGCCGGTCCGGCGGCGGCAGGGCGGACGCAATGCTGCGGGGGTCGTACAAGGATGCGGCCTTTCGGGGGACGTTTCGCCGGTCGTTGCGCCGGCGTTTGGGGAAACGCCGCACATTTAGCGTCTCCCGGATCCCCCGTCATCCCGCCACAAGCTGCAAAACCGATTGCGCCCAAAGGCCGTTCAGGCCGCGCCCTGTCCGGATCGCTCCGCGATCCACTTGCCGACGTGCGCCAGCGACTGGTTGATGACCTGATCCATGTCCAGGTACTGGTAGGTTCCGCAGCGGCCGATGAAGCTGATCGTGGCGAGGTCCTTCGCGCGCTCCTTGTAGAGGTCGTAGCGCGCCTGGAACCGCCCGTCGGCGGTCTTCACCGGATAGTAGCGCTCGAACCCGTTGTCCTTGTAGTCGCACGGCTCCTCGGCCGTGTAGGTGTATCGCCCCGTCCGCTCCACCAGATGGTGCGGGATGATGTGCCAGGCCGTTTCGCGTGTCAGCGGGCCGTCGTCGGTGAAGTTGGTCACCGACCAGCCTTGCTCCGGCGCCTCGGTCGCGGTCCGGTGGTGGAAGCGGATCGACCGGTAGGGCAGCTCGCCGTCGACATAGTCGAAGTACTCGTCGATCGGCATCGACGTGAAGCAGTGCCCGTAATCCCGCTCCATGCCTTTCTCGTAGCCGACACCGAGGTCCACCGTGATGGCTTCGTGCGACAGGATCTGGTCGAACAGCGCGGTATAGCCGTCCACCGGCATCATCTGCGTCTGGGTCCGCTCGAAGTAGGTGTCCGTATCGTCGTAGTTGATGGGGATGCGCTGGACGACGGAGGCGGCCATGTCCTCCAGCTCCATCAGCCACATCTTGCGGGTATAGGGCCGGAAGAAGAGGTCGGTCAGCGCCGTTCCGATCCGCGAGTAGAGATACTCGGCCGCGTTCGCCGGATGCGCGATCGGCACGGCGACCGACGCCAGGAACGCCTTTACCTCAGCTTCGGTCTGCAGGTCCGTCCCGTGCACGATGTTGACCGTCGTCCGGTTGATCGGCAGCGGCGCGGTGGCCCCGTCCGGCAGCCGAACGCGCACCTTGTGCTGGTAGGGCGTGAACCGGCCGAAGCGCTTCAGCCAGGCGATCACCGCCTCGTTCTTCGTGTGGAAGAGATGCGGCCCGTAGACGTGTACGCGGATGCCGTTCTCGTCCACCCGGTCGTAGGCGTTGCCGCCGATGTGCGGGCGCCGGTCGATCACGTGCACGCGGTAGCCGTTCTCGGCCAGTGTGCGTGCATGCACGGCGCCGGCGAACCCGGCTCCCACGACGAGGATGCGGCGGTTGGTCGGTGTCATCGCGGCGCGGGTCCCATCCTCTAGGGTTCGATCAGCTCGAATGCCCGCGGGCGCCGAACAGTTCCTGGACCTGCAGGCTGAACACCTGCTGCTCCAGGCCGATGCGGCGTCGATAGCGGTCGAAGGCCCGGCTGTGCCGGTCGAACCTGTCGTAGATGTCCTGCACCAGCGCCTGGAAAACGCCGAGATCGAACCGGTCCGTGTCGAACTTGTAGCGGCTTTCGATCGGCACGTCCTCGAAATAGGCGGCCGACCCGCGCCGGTTGGTGATCACGCAGCAGCCGAGCGACGCCGCCTCCCGCGGCATCCGGTCCATCCCCGGATGGGTGCCGAAGTCGACGAAGATCTTCGAGGTGGCCATGGCCTCGTGCACCTCGCCGGGCGTCATGTCGGCGAGCAGGGTGAAGGTGAACTGCGGGCAGCGTTCGATCACCGCCTGCAGCAGCGCAGCGCCCTTCCTGTTGTAGAGGATGCGGTTCTCCCGATCCCCAGCCGGGTTGGGATTGACGATCGTGCGGGTGAAGTCCTGGATGAGGTAGCGCTCCGCCACCCCGGCGCGCTCCAGCCAGCGCGAGGCGTACTCCGACTGGCAGATGTTGAGCACGCCGCGCGAGCGCAGGAAATCCAGCCCGCCGAGCCGTTCGATCGCCGGCACGCCCTGGTCGAGGCTCAGCCACCAGTAGACGAGCCCCGCCTGTCCGAAGCCGCCGAGGTAGTGCGGCCAGATCTCCGGCGCGACGATCACGGAGCGCGACGCGTCGACGATCGCCACGGTGTAGGGCACCTTGTAGCCCCGGTAGTAGTCGTGCACCGGATCCTCGATATCCGGGAAGATCACCACGGTCTCGCCGTTCGCCGCCTGCGCCGTCCGCACGTCCTCGATGCGCCCCGTGGCGTAGACCATGAACACCCGGTGGCCGAGCGCCATCAGCGCCGCCCCGAGCTGGTGCAGCGCCTCCGGGCCGCCCGTCATCACGCGCGGCGGACAGATCAGGTAGAAGGTTTGGGCCTGGTCCTCAACGGGAGACATGTCTGCTCCGGACCCGTCCGCACAGCGGCGTGCGGAATCAGGCCGCTCGACGTTAGCGGATTCGCCCTGCCCCCACACGCCCGTTGTCGGGCCGGATCAGGTGATCAGGATCGCCCGGAAGTCGTTGACGTTGGTCCGCGTCGGACCGGTGATCAGCAGGTCACCAACGCTCTGGAAGGCCGAATAGGCGTCGTTGTTGGACAGGTACGCCTTTGGGTTCGTGCCCTGCGCAAGCAGCCGGGCCGAGGTCTCCCCGTCGCAGAAGGCGCCGGCGTTGTCCTCCGTCCCATCGATGCCATCGGTGTCGGCCGCGATCGCGGTCACGCCCGGCACGTTCGCGACCGCAATCGCGAAGGACAGCAGGAACTCTGCGTTCCGCCCGCCCCGGCCGCCCTTGGCCCGCACAGTGACGGTGGTCTCCCCACCCGACAGGATCACGCAGGGCTTGGCGAACGGCTGGCCCTTCGCCACCACCTGCTTGACGATCGCCCCATGCACCTCGCCGACGTCGCGCGCCTCGCCCTCGATCGAATCGGACAGGATGTGCGTGGCGTAGCCGGCCGCGCGTGCCGCCTCCGCCGCCGCCTCCAGCGACATCTGTGCCGCCGCGATCACCACGTGGCGATCGCCAGCGAAATCCGGATCAGTCGGTTTCGGCGCGTCGGCCTCGGCCGAGTTCAGCCAGGCCATCGCCGCCGCCGGCAGCTCCATCCGATAGCGCTCCACGATGGCGAGCGCGTCCGCCCGCGTCGTCCCGTCCGGGATCGTCGGGCCGGAGGCGACAAGCGCCGGGTCGTCCCCAGGGATGTCGGACAGTACCAGCGAGATCACCCGCGCCGGGTGCGCTGCCCGCGCCAACCGCCCGCCCTTGATCAGCGACAGGTGCTTGCGCACGCAGTTCATCTCGTGGATCGAAGCTCCCGAGGCGAGCAGCACCTTGTTGACGGCGCGCTTGGCCTCCTTGCCGATCACATCGGGCGGCAGCGACAGAAGCGACGAGCCGCCGCCGGAGATCAGCGCCACCACCTGGTCGTCTGGACCAAGGTCCTTGACCAGGTCGAAGATCCGCCCCGCCGCCGCCGCGCCCTTCTCGTCCGGCACCGGATGGGCCGCTTCCACGATCTCGATGTCCTCGCAGGCGTGCGCGTGCCCGTAGCGGGTCACCACGATGCCCTCCAGGCGACCGTATCCGCGCGCCTTCCAGGCCTGCTCGAACGAGGCGGCCATCGCCGCCGAGGCCTTGCCCGCGCCGACTACGACGGTGCGTCCCTTCACCGGCTCCGGCAGGTGATCGCCGATCACCTTGGCAGGGTCGGCCGCAGCCACGGCGACGTCGTAGAGGTGCCTCAGGAAGGCGCGGTTGTCGGCAGTCACGTGGGGTCCCCTCCCGGTCGATCGGATCGGCATGGCCTATCACATGTAGTCGCCCGCAGGCGACGCCCGCGTGAAGCGGTCCCCCTGTCGCTGCGACGATCCGCCTGCGGTCAGCTCGGCTCCTCGGCCGTCCAGTCGGTGAAGCCGTAGCGGCCCACCAGCGGAACGAAGGCGACCGCGCCGAGGTCGTCGGTGGAGTACCGATCGTCGTCGCCCCGCGTCAGACGGAGCAGACGGAGGTCGTTGAGCTTCGCACCGACCGGGATCACCAGCCGCCCGCCCGGCGCCAGTTGGCGCTTCAGCGTCTCCGGGATCGAAGGCCCGCCCGCCGTCACGATGATCGCATCGAAGGGCGCGGCGTCCTCCGCCCCCTCCGTCCCGTCACCGGTACGCACCTCCACGTTGGCGAAACCGAGCCGCGCCAGCCGTTCCCGCGCCGCGTCGGCAAGATGCGGCCGCCGCTCGATGCTGACCACCGACCGGCAGAGCCGCGACAGCACCGCCGCCCCATATCCGGAGCCGGTACCGATCTCCAGCACCTTGTCCTCCGGACCGCAGCGCGCGGCAGCCGCCATCTCGCCCACGATGAACGGCTGCGAGATGGTCTGTCCCTCCTCGATCGGCAACGCCCGGTCGTCGTAGGCCCGGTCGCGGAGGAAATCGGGCACGAAGTCCTCCCGGTCGACCGAGCCCATGGCCGCCAGTACGCGTTCGTCCGCGACACCGCGGGCGCGGAGCAGTTCGATCATGTCGTCCCTGGTCATCGGCGGATCCTCGGCTGCCCGGGCCGGCGCCGGTCAGCGGCGCAGCGCGCGGGCCAATTCGTCCCGGCTCATCTTGGACCGTCCGGGAATGTCGCGCTTCCGGGCTTCCGCGTAGAGGTCGGCCTTGGTCGCCTCGCCCGCACCGTCCCCTTTCGGCCGGGACGCTCTCTTGTTCCGCTTCTCGGCCCGGGCGGCCCGCCCCTTGCGCTCCTTCGCCTTGGTCGACGTCAGCCGTTCCCGGTTTTCCCTGGGGCTCTGCTCGCTGGAAGCACCCGCTTCCGACAAGGCGATGGCGATAGCCTGCTTCGGGTTCTTCACCTTGCGGCCGTCGTTGCGCTCCAGGTCGCCGTGCTTGAACGCGCGCATCACACGCTCGACGGTCTCCTTCTGCGGCTCGGTCTGCTTGGCCATGACACCCTCCGGCATCGTTGTCTGCGCCACCTTGAACGCGCATCCGCCCCTTCCCGTTCAAGCCCGGCCCGATCGCCACCGGACAGGCTGAAGCGGCAGCCGAGCCATTGTCATTTCTTCGGAACCGCGACTCCGCTCTGTCGTTGTTTCCCAGAGCCCGGCGCCCTGCCGGGTACACCTTCTGGGAGTTCCATCCATGAAACGCACCCTCATCCGCCTCGTCGCCTGCACGGCCCTCGCCGCACCGTTCCTGGCCGGCCCAGCCCTTGCCCAGGACGCCGCCGGCCAGTCCGGCGCGGCCACCGTCGGCCAGTCCTCCGGCGCGACCATGCAGGTCGATACGCCGACCTTCCTGCGCATGGCCTCCTCGTCCAACCAGTTCGAGATCCTGTCCAGCCGCCTTGCCGAAAAGCAGGCGAGCGACGACGCCGTGAAGCAGTTCGCCACGATGATGATCCAGGACCACACCGACGCCGGCGCTCGCATGGCCGAGGTGGTCAAGTCGGCCGGAGCCTCCGCACCCCCGATGACCGAGGACGCGCTGGAGTCGCGCCACAAGGAGATGCTCGACACGCTGGCGCGCGCCGAGGGCAACTTCGACGAGGCCTATGTCCGCGCCCAGTACCAGGCCCACCAGGAAGCCGTGACGATCTTCTCCGGTTATGCCGAGACCGGCGACAACGCCGAGATCAAGGCCTTCGCCGAAGAGACGCTGCCCAAACTGCAGCAGCATCTCGCCACCGTGCAGGACCTTCCCGGCGCCCCGGTGAACGCGACCCCGCCGACCGGCAGCACGGGCACAGGGACCGGCACCATGCAGCAGGACGGCACCAGCACCCAGCAGTAACGCGGACGCAGCCGGAACACCGGCGCACCGCGCTCGGTTAGGCACTCTGGAACGGCGGGGCCAAGACCCCGCCGGCATCCCAAGATGACCGATGGAGGACGACATGGCAGAGGACTGGCGCGACGAACGCTACCGTTCTGACGATGATCGCGGCCGGCGCGGCGAAGGCCCGCGCGGCGGCAACCCCTTCGAACGCAACGCCCGTGGTGGCCACGGTGGCGAATACGGCGGCGGCAACGATCCGTCGCGCGGCGCGCGCGGCGGCAGCTCGGGCGGTGGCGGCTTCGGCAGCGGTCGCGAAACCGGCGACTGGCAGGGCCGCCTCGGCAGCGAGTACGAGCGCCGCTACAGCGGCGAAGGACGCCGCGGCGCCGGACCCGTGTCCGAGGGGACATGGTCCGACATCGACCGTGATTTCTCCAACGACTGGGGCACCGGCGTCGGCGACATGTACGGCCGTGAGGCCGGCTACGGCAGCCGCCGCAACCAGCCCGGCTTCCCGAGCTTCGGCCGTGGCCGCCAGCCGGATGTCGGCTACGACACCCTGTCCGGCGACGCCTACCAGGATCGGGGCGGACGCGGCTACGGCACCTCTCCCGACTACCAGGGCGGCCGCGGCCGCGACGACTTCCGTGGCCGCCAGGGCGCTTTCATAGGGCGCGGCGGCTATGCCGGAGAGCCGGTCGACCACTTCGAGCAGCACGGCTCGGGCAGCGGCTACGCCGCCGGCGGACGCCGTCAGGATGAGGGCTGGTTCGGCGGACCGACCGGCGAGCGCGAACGCCCGAGCTGGCAGGCCGAGGGCCAGCACCGCGGCCGCGGCCCGCGCGACTACAAGCGCTCCGACGAGCGGATCAAGGAGGACGTGAACGACCGCCTGGCCGACGATCCCTGGATCGACGCGTCCGACATCACCGTGGAGGCCAAGGACGGCGAGATCACGCTCAGCGGCACCGTCGACAGCCGCGAGGCCAAGCGCCGCGCCGAGGACTGCGCCGAGGGTGTTTCGGGCGTTCGGCACTGCCAGAACAACCTGCGCGTCCGCTCCCAGGACATGCGCTACGGCCAATCCGGCGACACCGGCCAGGCCTACGGCAGCCAGAACACCGGCGGCAGCACGCCGGGCGGCAGCGGCATGGGCGGCACAACCGGCTCCGGCTCCCAGGCCTCCGGCCCGTCCGGCTCCCAGTCGGCCGCCAATGGCGCGCCCGGTCAGACGGGCAACCGCCAGCACTGACGCCAAGCGTCACCGGGGCCGGCGCTCGCCATGCGTCGGCCCCTCTTCTGTTCGACCGAAGACATATGACGGAGTGAGTTGATGGATATCCCGCTGCAGATCGCCTTCAAGAACCTCGAAAGCTCGGAGTTCCTGGAACGCCTGATCCGCGAGCGCGTGGAACGGCTCGAACGCTTCCACAAGCACATCGTTGGCTGCCGCGTGCTGGTCGAGGTGCCCTACCGCGCGCCGGAAGGCGGCAAGGTCCCGATCGGCATCTCCGTCGAGGTCGAAGTGCCCGGCTCCAAGAGCATCGTCGCCAAGGACCATGAGGAGCGCCACGATTCCAAGAACGACCACACCGCCGTCGTCAACCGCACCTTCGACAAGGTCCAACGCCAATTGGAGGACCATGGTGACATCCGTCGCGGCGATGTGAAGGTTCATGCCTCCGACGGCACCGCCGGCCGTATCGTCCGCCTGTTTCCCGACCAGAACTACGGCTTCATCGAGGTCGTCGGCGCGCCAGACCTCTACTTCACCCGCAACGCCGTCGTCAGCGGCAGCTACGACGAACTGGAAGTCGGCCAGACGGTCCGCGTCACCATCGCCACCGACGAGGGGCCGATGGGCCCGCAGGCCAGCAGCGTCCGCACCATCGGCCAGGAGGCCGACCTCACCTGACAGACAGGCCTCGTTAAGACGACACTTGCGGTTCATGGACCTGCCGTATCAAGGGGCACGTGACCTTGAAGGGGCAGATCCATGGACACTCCGAGCACCCGCGAAAGCGGTGAGATCGCATCACTGCTTACGGACGTGGCGGCATTGCGGACCGCTGTACTGTCCGAGGCAAAGGCGTTCCTGGCCGACTGGGATGCTCTCGAATCCGCCGCACCCGGCGTCGAGAATCTCGCGCGCTACCTGGCGCTCCGCCACCACGACCTGCGGCCCTTGCAGCGCCGCCTGATGCGGCTCGGACTTTCCTCCCTCGGCCGCCTGGAAAGCCGTGTTCTGGAAACGCTGGACGCCGTCGCCGGCGCTCTCTCGGCGCTTGCCGGAGGCGACAAGCCCCCGATCGCGTCCGAAGCCGGTTTCTTCGCTGGCGAAGCCCGCCTTGCGAGCGCGGGAGACGATCTCTTCGGTCCCCCACCCGCTACCCGACGGACCCGGATCATGGTGACCCTGCCGAGCGAGGCCGCCGGCGATCCGGGACTGGTCATCGACCTCGCACGCCGGGGAATGGACGTGGCGCGGATCAACTGCGCCCACGACGGCAGCGTCGCCTGGCTCGCCATGGCGTCGCACGTACGGACCGCGTCCGAACTTTTCGGCCGCAGGATCACCGTGCTGATGGATATCGCCGGCCCCAAGATCCGCACCGAAGCCGTCGCCACGCCGGACAAGAAGGCGCGGCTTGAAGCCGGAGCCAGACTTCGCCTCTGCGCCGCCGGCGCACCCCGCGTCGACGCCGATGTCGCCTTCGCGGCCACCGTCTCCCTGCCCGAACTGGTTCTCCGCCTGTCCGTGGGCGACCGCGTCCTCTACGACGACGGAAAGCTTCAGGCCGTCGCGGAAAGCCTCACGGAAGGCGAGGCCATTCTCCGCGTCGTCCGCACCAAGACGGGCGGAGCGAAGCTGAAGCCGGAAAAGGGTCTCAATCTGCCCGACACCGCGCTCGGCTTGTCTCCGCTCACGACCAAGGACGAGGCCGACCTCGACGCGGTGATCACCTGCGCGGACATGATCGGCTACTCCTTCGTCAGCCGGCCGGAAGATATCGACATGCTTGAAACGGCGCTGGCCCGCCGCGGCGCCGCGGCGCGGCGGCTGGGTCTCGTCGCCAAGATCGAGCGGCCGGAAGCGATCCGCAACCTGCCGCGCCTGATCGCGCGGGCAGCCGCTGGCCGCCGGCCGTTCGGCGTCATGATCGCGCGCGGCGACCTTGCGGCCGAGATCGGCTTCGAGCGGCTCGCTGAGATGCAGGAGGAGATTCTCTGGATCTGCGAGGCGGCCCATGTCCCGGCGATCTGGGCCACCCAGGTGCTGGAGGACCTCGTGAAAACCGGCGTGCCCTCGCGCGGCGAGATGACCGACGCGGCGATGGCGGCCCGCGCCGAATGCGTCATGCTCAACAAGGGTCCGGAGATCGGAATGGCCCTGGACGTCCTCGAGACGCTTCTGGCGCGGATGGAAGGACACCTCGCCAAGAAGACCCCGACCCTGAGGCCGCTCCGATCCTGGTGAACGAACCGTCCTGAAACCAGCCTTCAACGCCGGCTGAAGGCTGCCTCCCGGATCCGGGCCGCGACCCGCCGCGATGCCTTGCGCATGGCGCCGGTCCGAACGCTGCCCCCCGGCACTTCCATGGCGTTGCCCCGCCACTCGAAGCCGTTGCCGGCGAAGGTGGCGGCGAACAGCGCCGGCAGCAGGCAGTCACGGGCAAGCATCGCCGCGAATTGGCGGACGGAGACCGACCATCCGGCGCGGAACGCCGCCAGGAGTTCCGCGCCGTACCAGGCGGCCACATAGATCGCGACGGCTGAGGCAGGCCAGTATCCGAACGCTGCGAGCAGCCCCGCGCCGGCGACGGGCAGCAAGCCCCCGGCCAGGATCTCCGGTGCGAAGAACGCCGGAAACGATGACTTCCGCAGCCGCGCCCAGCGCACCTGCCGCCGCCAGACGTCACCGAACGAGCGATCGCCAAGCGGCTGCGGGAACGGCCGGTCGACCAGCCGGACCGCGAGCCCCGCTTGCCGAACGATCTTGGTCGCCGCAGCGTCTTCGGCCACTTCGCCGGCCAGCCGCTCGATGCCGCCCGCGTGCTCCAGCACCTCCCGGCGCCACAGCATCACCTTGCCCTGCGCGAAGCCGAACCCGAGCGTGTCGGCGGCCAGCTGCCAGCGCGCCTGATAGCTGTTGAGCCAGGCGCACTCCAACTCCGCGCCCGCGCTCCGGGGCAGCGCGCCCACCGGCGGCGAGCAGACCAGCCCGGTGCCGGGCGTCCAGCGTTCCATCAGTCGGTCGATAAAATCACGCGGCAAGAGCACGTTGCTGTCCACCATCACGATCCAGGGATGGCGCGCCGCCTTCCAGCCCTTCACGAGGTTGTTGAGCTTGGGATTGACGCTCACCCGGTCGTCCCCGACCAGCAGCCGCGCCTGCCGTTCCGGATGCTCTCCGATCAATCGCTCCACGATGGGGATCACCGGGTCGGCGGACGACGCGACGCAGAACACGATGTCGACCTCCGGATGGTCGAGCGCGAAGGTCGAGCGCAGCGTCTCCCGAACGAACGGATCGATCCCACAGACCGGCCGCAGGATGGTGACCGGCGGCTTCTGCCGGACGAGTTCGGTCGGGGCACGTTTGCGCCCTGCCCGCCACGCGGCGATCGCCAGTCCCAGGATGTGCACGGTGAATGCGAAGACGCAGAAGCCAGCCAGGTAAGCCATGTCGGGATCGTCCTCGGGGTGGGCCGAGGCTCTGCATCTACAGGCGGTTTGTGACACATGGACAACGACCGCGCTTCTCGGGTGGTAGAGCCGATGGGATCGCGACCTCCCTCGACCCTCCGCCGTCGACCGCGAACACGGACCGAAGCCCTCGGCGACGCTTTCCGGTCGACCTCCATGCACCGTAAACTATCGTTTTCATCTATCTTGTTTTCACGTTAACGAGATGTCATCCTCTTGCCGACAAGGGCAGACAGGGCCAGCTTTCAGGCCGCTGACCAGCCGATCCGTTCCGTTGCGTTCCGCATTTCCGCCATTCGAACTGGAGGTTCACCCATGCACAAGATCGAGATCGCGCCGGAAGTCCTCGCTCGCGGCAAGGCCCTGCGCGGCCGCGACCATGTCTTCACCGACATCGACCCCGCGCGCACCGCCCACATCGTCGTCGACCTGCAGGTCGGCTTCATGGGGGTCGGCGCACCGGTCGAGGTCCCGGTCGCCCGCGAGATCGTCCCGAACGTCAACGCCATCTCCGCCGCCGTGCGGGAAGCCGGCGGCCTCGTCGTCTACCTGCGCTACCTCTTTGACCCCTCCGAACCGCTGAAGTGGACCTCCTGGTACTCCAGCATGATCGGACCCGAGGCGCTCGACGGCGTCAGCGTCTCCTTCACGCCGGGCAACCCGAACTTCGAGCTCTGGTCGGAGCTGGAGGTGCTGCCTGAGGACCTGATCGTCGACAAGACGCGCTTCAGCGGCTTCATACCCGGCACTTGCCAGCTCCACGACATCCTGACCGCGCGCGGGATCGACACGCTGATCATCACCGGCACGCTGACCAACTGCTGCTGCGAGTCCACCGCCCGCGACGCCCAGCAGATGAACTACAAGATCATCTTCGTCGCCGATGGCAACGCGGCCATCACCGACGCCGAGCACAACGCCACGCTCTGCAACATGGCCGCGATCTTCGCCGACGTGATGACCACCGCCGAAGTGACCGACGTGCTCGCCGCCGCCAAGCCGACGCTTCAGGCCGTCGCCTGATTGGCCTCGCGAACCGCCGCCCCGGCGGCGGTCCATTTCCCGCCGGACTGTTTCACCGGAGGTTTTCCATGCTGCGGCTGCACGGCATTGTCGGCGATCGGCGGGACCACGCGCTGCATCACCGCCTGCACCACCTGGAGCACCACGACGCGATCGAGTTCCTGTTCGTGCCGGAAGCCGATCTCGGCCGCCGCCGGCTCCGCGCCCTCACCGATCGCGGCACCGAATGCGCCGTCTCGCTCGACCGCGACGACGCGCTCTACGACGGCGCCGTCCTCTTCATCGACGACGACCGCGCCGTCGTGGTCCGCGCGGGCGCGCCCCGCGAACTGCGCCTGCGCCCGCAGGGCACGGAAGGCGCGTTGAAGCTGGGCTTCCTGGCCGGCCACCTCCACTGGCGCGTCCGCTTCGAAGGCACCGACCTTTGCGTCGTCCTCGACGGTGCCGCCGCCGACTACACCGCGCGCATCGCACCCTTGCTCGACGACGGCATCGTCACGGTGGTCGGCAATGCCAATTGAAGCCCTCCTCCTCGCCCTCCAGCACGGCGACAGTGCCTTCCCGTCCGGCGGGTTCGCCTTCTCCTGGGGCCTGGAGGAACTGGTCAACGACGGCTGGATCTCCGGCGAGGCCGACATCTCCGCCTTTCTCGCCGACCTTCTCGCCAACCGCTGGCACGGCTTCGACCGCGTCGCGCTCGCCCGAGCCCACGAAGCGCCCGACCTCGACGCGCTCGCCGGGATCGACCGCGCCGTCGAGATCGCCACATGGGCCGCACCCATGCGGGCCGGATCGCGCCGCGCCGGTCGTGCCCTCCTCGGCGTCCACGCACGCCTGTCCGGCGGACCGGTCGCCGACTACCGCGCGCTGGTCGATGTCGACGGCGAACTCGGCCACCTCCCCGTGGTCCAGGGCCTGGTTTGGCGCACGGCCGGTCTCGACCGCAACTCCTCTGAACTGCTCTCCGCCTGGACGATGGCGCAGGGTATCGCCGCAGCCGGCCTCCGCCTCGGCCTGATCGGCCACCTCTCCGCGCAGACCGTGCTGACCGCCGCCCGCGCCACCATCGCCCGTCTCGCGGCAGTGTCGCCGCCCGCCGATCTCACCGCCTTCACACCCGTCGCCGACGTCGCGCTCTCGCGCCACGCCCGCCGCGACGCCCGCCTTTTCGCCACCTGATCCGATTTTCCCGCTGACCTGGGACGCCTGCCCCATGAACCTGACGCCCACCGAACTGGAACGGCTCACCATCTTCACCGCGGCCGAGTTCGCCCGCCGCCACAAGGCGCTCGGCATCCGCCTCTCGCACCCCGAGGCGGTCGCCCTGATCGCCGACGAGATGCTGCTCGCCGCCCGGCGCGACGTTCCCTACACGGACATCGTGGAGATGGCCGGCAAGCTGCTCACCACCGACGACGTCGAGCCAGGCGTCGCCGAGATGATCCCGGTGGTCTCCGTCGAAGGAAACTTCGAGGAAGGCACCAAGATGATCGTCGTCTTCGCCCCCATCGCCCCCGGCGACAAGCCGACCGCCCCCGGCTTCCCCGGCGAGGTGATCACGCCCGACGTCGACATCGAGCTCAACGCCGGGCGCGCGCGGGTCACCGTGGAGGTCGTCAACACCGGCGACCGGGACGTCCAGGTCCGCAGCCACGCCCACTTCTTCGAGGTCAACCGGGCGCTGAAATTCGACCGCGCGGCCACCTTCGGCATGCGCGTCGACAAGCCGTCCGGCGTTGGCGTCCGCTTCGAACCGGGCATCCCCAAGTCCGTCGACCTCGTCGCCATCGCCGGCGACCGCGTCATGCGCGGCGAGGCCGGCCTTGTGGAAGGTCCGCTCGACGCCCCCGGCGCCCTCGATGCCGCCCTCGCCAACGCCCGCGCCCGCGGCTACCTCGGCGCCTGAGGAGACACGTCCATGGTCATGATCAGCCGCAAGGCCTACGCCGAGATCTACGGCCCCACCAAGGGCGACCTCTTTCGCCTGGGTGATACCGGCCTGATCGCCGAGGTCGAGCACGACTACACCGTCTACGGCGACGAGCTCACCACCGGCGCCGGCAAGTCGATGCGCGACGGCGAGGGCTTCCAGACCACCGGCACCTATGCCTCCGGCGCGCTCGACATGGTCGTGCACAACGCAACCATCATCGACGCCGTCCTCGGCATCGTGAAGGGCGACATCGGCATCCGCGACGGCCGCATCGTCGGCGTCGGCAAGGCCGGCAATCCGGACATCATGGCCGGCGTCACCCCCGGCCTCGTCACAGGCCCCAACACCACCTGCGTCCACGGCGACTTCTACATCGTGACCGCCGGCGCGGTGGAAGGCCACGCCCACTTCCTGTCGCCGCAGCAGTGCGACCATGCGCTCGCCGGCGGCACCACGACGATGATCGGCATGACGCCGGGTCCCCACTTCGACACCAGCTGTTCCGGGCCCAACATCATCGGCTCGCTGATCCGCGGCGCCGACGGCTACTGCCTCAACTTCGGCTTCCTCGGCCGCGGCGCGTCCGACCCGGGCGCGGTGGAGGAGAGCGTCTCCGGCGGCGCCCTCGGGGTGAAGATCCACGAGGACCTCGGGGCAGCCCCCGCCGTGATCGACGGCGCGCTGATCGCCGCGGATCGCAACGATTTCGCGGTGCATCTCCACACCGACACCATCAACGAGTTCGGCTTCTGCGAGGACACCATGGCGGCCGTCGACGGCCGCACCATCCACATGTACCACGTGGAGGGCGCCGGAGGCGGCCACGCGCCGGACCTCCTCAAGGTGAACTCCTGGGCGAACGTCATCCCCTCGTCCACCAACCCCACCAACCCCTTCACCGCCTACGCCCTGGAAGAGGGCGTGCCGATGACCATGCTCGCCCACATCATGAACTACCGCCTGCCGGAGGACGTCGCTTTCGCCGAGGCCCGCATCCGTCCGCAGTCGATGGCGGCGGAAGACTTCCTCCACGACATGGGCGCGATCTCCTGCTTTGCCACCGACACCCAGGGCATGGGCCGGCTGGCCGAGAACGTCGCCAAGTGCTGGCAGCTCGCCAGCGTCATGAAGGAACGGGTCGGCCGCCTTCCCGAAGAGACCACCGAGCGCGCCGACAACGAGCGCATCAAGCGCTACATCGCCAAGCTTACGGTCAACCCGGCGATCGCCGTCGGCATCGAAGACCACGTCGGCTCGATCACACCAGGCCGCATCGCCGACCTCGTCCTCTGGCCGCGCGCCTCCTTCGGCATCAAGCCCTGGATGGTGATCAAGAGCGGCTATGTCGCCTGGTCCGCGATGGGCGACGGCAACGCCAGCCAGATCAACTCCGAGCCGATCATCCAGCGCCCGATGTGGGGCGCCATGGGCACCGCCAAGCACCACCTCGGCGTCACCTTCGTCTCCAAGCTGGCGATCGAGGCCGGCACCCACGCCCGGCTCGGCGTCGCCAAGAAGTTCATGCCGATCAAGAGCGTCCGGTCGCTGCGCAAGTCCGACATGCTGCGCAACACCGCCCTGCCCCGGATCGAGGTCGATCCGCAAACCTTCGAGGTGCGAGCCGACGGCAAGCTCCTGATGTGCGAGCCCGCCCGCAAGGTGCCCCTCAATCGCCGGTACATGATGCGATGAACGCGCCCGCACTCTCCCCGGCGACGCCCGCCAAGACCGCCCCCGCCGCCCGTGTCGGCATCGGCGGCCCCGTCGGCTCCGGCAAGACGGCGCTCGTCGAGCGCCTGATCGCAGCTTTCGCCGCCCGCAAGGTGGACCTTGCGGTCATCACCAACGACCTCGTGACCCACGAGGACGCCGAGCGCGTCCGCCGTTCCGGCCTGATCGATCCGGCGCGCGTGTCGGCGGTGGAGGCCGGCGCCTGCCCGCACACGGTGATCCGTGAAGATCCAACCCTCAACATCGAGGCCGCTGACGACCTGGAGCGCCGCTTCCCCGGCGTGGAACTCATCCTGATCGAAAGCGGCGGTGACAACCTCGCCTCCACCTTCTCGCGCGATCTCACGGACTTTTGGATCTTCGTGATCGACGTCGCAGGCGGCGACGACATCCCGCGCAAACGCGGCCCGGGCGTCCTGAAATGCGACCTCCTGGTCATCAACAAGGCCGACCTCGCCCCGCACGTCGGCGTCGACCTCGACGGCATGATCGCGGAGGCCCGCAGGGTCCGCGCCGGCCGGCCGGTGATCGTCACCAACTGCCGCCGAAGCGAGGGAATCGACGCCGTCGCCGACCACCTGGAACGCGAGGTGCTGTTCCGCACGTGAGCGCCCTGCCCGTCCCCACCGACGAACCGCAACTCGACCTCGTCTTCGGCGCGCATCCGCTGGCGGGCACCCGGCTGACCCGCCGCCGCACGCGCTACCCCTTCGTCCTGACCAGCGCCTTCCGGCTCGACGACCACCCCGCGGACATGCTGACCACCATCGTCCAGTCCGCAAGCGGGGCGATCCTCGGCGAAGACCGCCTCGTCCAGCGCATCACGGTCGGAGCGGGCGCGAACGCCCACATCACCACGCAGGCCGCCATGGCCGTCCACCGCATGCCGGCCGGCATGATCGCCGAGGAGAGCATCGCGATCGACGTGGCCGCCGGTGCGCTCGCCGAATACCTCCCCGCCCCGCGCATCCTCTTCCCCGATGCGGCCCTCCGCCAGCGCCTGATCCTGACGGTGGACCCCGCCGCCACCGCCGTTGTCGCGGATGGCTTCGTCGCCCATGACCCGGACGCGACAAGCGCCGAAGCGGTGGGCGGACTGCCACGCGCGCACCGCCACTTCCGCCTCTACGCCGGCGAGATCGAGATCCGCCGCCCCGACGGTGCGCTTCTCGCGGTCGACCGCTTCGAACTCGCCGCACCCGGCAACCGCTTCGGCCGCGCCGCGTCGCTCCGCGCGCACGGCTCGCTGATCGTGGCAACGCCCGGCAGCACGGAATCGCACGCCGCCCTGGCTGCCGCCCTGGACGCCTCGCTCCTGGATATCGACTGCCTCGCAGCGGCCACGCTCCTGCCCCGCGGCGCTGGCGTCGCCCTCCGGATCGCCGCCACCGACGGTGCCCGCCTGCGCGCAGCCACCACCGCCGCCTGGACGGCCGCCCGCCTGATCCTAACCGGATCCGCCCCGAGCCGACGCCGATACTGACCCGGACCAGGATCTTGTTGCCTACTTTGCGGGAGGAGCCAGCACGTCCGCGCCACCCCCTTGCAGAGACGGACCGATGGTGCGCTCGCAACTCGAACCGGAGGGCGAAATCACGCCCCCCGGCACGCCCGGATCCGATTACTTTTTGGTCCAATCCCCGTCCTGCTCGAACGCGTAGGCCGCCTTGAACAGCGACACCTCGTCGAACCACTTGCCGGTCAGCATCAGCCCCACAGGCAACCCGTTGGACATGCCGCAGGGCACCGTCAGCGACGGCATGCCGGTGCTGTTGTAGGGCGCCGTGTTGCCGAGCATCTCCCACGCCTTCTTCAGGATCACGCTGCGCGGCGCGCCGGGTTCCGGCAGCGCCGGGGCGACCATCGGCGTCGTCGGCATCAGGAGGATGTCGTAGTTCTCCATCACCGCCGCGAACTTGGCCTTGAGCGCCCGGCGCGCGTTGATCGCCTTCGCCCAGACCTTGCCGCCGTGCATGTCGGCCATCGCCCGCCCGAGCGTCAGGAACACCTTCGCGGTGTCGGGGAACTCGTTGGCGCGGTCCTTCCAGTGCCGGAAGCGGTCCACCGCGGCGGTCGAGTAGAGACCGTCCACCCCGGTCACCACGCCGTTGCTGTCGAAGATCTGGCGCACGAAGCCCTCCGCCGCCATCGGCATGAAGAACGCGGCCGCCGCATCGTGCAGCGGCAGCGAGATCTCGGTGACGATCGCCCCCATCTTCCTGTAGAGCTCGGCCGCGGCGAGCACCTTGGCATCCACGGCCTCCTCCGACTCCGGCCGGCCGAAGCCTTCCTTGACGATCGCGATCCGCATCCCCTTCACGCCGCCGGAAAGGTGCTTGGAATAGGCCGGCGGCTCATAGGCGGGCTGGCGCATGTCGTAGCCGTCCGGACCGGCGATCACCTCCAGCATCAGGGCGTTGTCGGCCACCGTCCGGGTCATCGGGCCGGTGTGGTCGATCGTCATGTCGAGGCTCATGATGCCCGTGTAGGGCACCAACCCGTGCGTCGGCTTGAGGCCGACGATGCCGCAGAACGACGCCGGCAGGCGGATCGAGCCGCCCTGGTCGCCGCCGATCGTCATGTCCACCTCGCCCGCCGCCACTGCGGCCGCGCTGCCGGACGACGAGCCGCCCGCCGAATGGCCGCGCTTCCACGGGTTGTGGCAGGCGCCGGTCGCGTTCGTATGGCTGGAGCCCGACAGGCAGAAGTATTCGCAGTGCACCTTGCCGGTGATCTCAGCACCGGCATCGAGCAGCCGCGTCACCACGGTCGCATCCACGTCCGGCACGAAGCCGTCCAGAAAGGTCGACCCGTTCATCATCGGTACGCCGGCGACGAACACGTTGTCCTTCAGCGCCGCCGTGCGGCCCTTCAGCTTGCCCTCGGGCGCGCCCTTGATCGACGTCTTGCGGTACCAGGAATTGTTGGGATCCTCGGCCGGCCCGGGGCGATAGCCCGGCGTGCGCGGATACTTGATGGTCGGCATCACCTCGGGCGCGGAGAGCAGCGTGTCCGCCGCCTCGAAGTGCGGCTTCATGTGCACGAGGAAATCCTCGGCGTCGGCCTCGGTCATGTCGAAGCCCATCGACTTGGCGATGGAGAGAAAGCCGGAAGCGGTCGGCAGGCTGGTCATCGGGATGCTCCTCGTGTCGAGTGACGGAAGGAACCGCCGCCGGACCACCGGCGACGGGGTCGGGTCAAGGCTGGGGAGGCTCGGGTTCCAGGGGTTCGACGGCGTCGATCACGGCGGGCGCGGGGGCCGGCGCCTTGGCGGTCAGCACCAGGGCGGTCGCGCCGATCACCACGGCGCAGCCGGCCAGCATCATCGCGTCCGGCACCTCGTGGAACCACAGGTAGCCGATGATCAACCCGCCGAGGAGGTTGGTGTAGTGCAGCGGCGCCAGCCGCGACGCCGGCGCATAGCGCAACGGCAGCACGATCATATACTGGCCGACCGACGAGATGATGCCCATCACGAGGAGCAGCACCCACTGCTCCAGCGTCGGCTGCACCCAGGCGAAGGCGAGCGTCGGCAGCGTCATCAGCGACGACATCACCATGAACCAGAACACGATCTCCAGGGTGTCGTTGTTCCGCATGAGGGTGCGCTGCTGGAACATCGAGATGGCCCCGGCGAACGCGCCGGCCATGCCGAACAGCACGCCGATTCCCCCGGAGATGCCTGTCGGCCGGGCGATCAGGAGAACCCCGAGGAAACCCCCGGTCACCGCCATCCAGAGCCTGAGGCTGATCTTTTCGCGCAGGAATGCCGCCGACATCAGCGCCACCAGCACCGGCAGCAGAAAGAAGATCGCCGTCACCTCCGCCAGCGGCAGCAGCCCGAAGGCGGTGTAGGACAAGAGCAGCGTCGCCGTCATGAAGATGGCGTGCGACACATGGCTGGCCGCGTGGCGGATCGTCAGCGTCGGCCGCACCCGGTTCATCGCCATCAGCACGCCCAGCGGCAGCAGCCCGATCAACCCGCGGAAGAACACGATCTGGTTCACCGGGAACACGGCCGCCAGTTCCTTCACCACGGCGTTCATGAAGGCGAAGAGAACGATGCCGGCGAGCATGATGGCGATGCCCTTGCGAGCGGCGCGCTCGTCCGGCGCCACCCCGGCCTCAAGGACGGTGGACATGAACTTCCTTCTTTCTTGTTTGAGAGCGTTTCCCCCCACCCGCGCCACCGGTGGCGCGGGCCTCGGCGTCAGGCGATCCCCATCTCCATGGCCGGCGTCGTCGCCGCCGTGCGGAAGCAGCGGCTCATGTGGCCGTTGCCGTGGTCGTTCGGCTCGGGGAACGAGGCCAGACACTCGGGCTGGGCCAGCTTGCAGCGCGGTGCGAAGGAGCATCCGGGCGCCAGGAAGCGCATGTCCGGCGGGCTTCCCGGGATCGCGTCGATGTCCTGATCGCGGTTCTGCCCGTGCACGGTGGAGGCCATCAGCCCCAGCGTATAGGGGTGCTTCGGCTTCAGGAGCACGTCCTTCACGCTGCCGTACTCGATGATCCGGCCGGCGTACATCACCGCCACCTTGTCGGCGATCTGCGCCGCAACGCCGAGGTCGTGCGTGACGAAGATCACGCCCATCCCGAACTGCTCCTGCAGCTTGCGCAGCACGATCAGCACCTGGATCTGCACGGTGGCGTCGAGCGCCGTGGTGGGCTCGTCGGCCAAGAGCAGCGCCGGCCGGCAGGACAGCGCCACGGCCATCATCGCGCGCTGGCGCAGGCCGCCGGACAGCTCGTGCGGATAGGCTTTCAGCCGGCGCTCCGGCGACGGAACCTTCACCATCTGCATCAGCTCAAGCGCCCGCTCCATCGCCGCGGCCTTGCTGACACCCTCGTGCCGCATCACCGTCTCGGCGATCTGGTCGCCGATCGTGTAGACTGGGTCGAGCGCCGTCATCGGCTCCTGGAACACCATGGAGATGACACGGCCGCGCACCGCGTTCATCTCCTTGTCGGAGAGCGCCATGATGTCGTGGTCGCCCACCCGCATTGACCCGGTGATCCGGGTGCGCTTCTTCGGGTGCAGTTGCATCAGCGAGCGCATCGTCACGGACTTGCCGGAGCCGGACTCGCCGATGATGCACAGCACCTCACCGGGCATCACGTCGAAGCTGACGCCGTTCACCGCCCGGACGGTCGCTTCGCGGCTGACGAAGTTGACGTTGAGGTCACGCACCTCCACCAGCGGGCGCTTGGGCGGGGTCGGGTTGTTCGTATCGGCCATGGGGCACCTCAAAGGGCGGCGGCGAGCGCGCGCGGAGCGGACGCTTCGACCGGCAGGGACTGGAGGGTGCGGCCGGCCATGCTGTGGCCCGCGACCGGGTTGGTGATGTGGCACGCGGCCACGTGCTCCGCCGGGTTTTCCGCGGCTTTTCCGAGCTTTGGCGTCTCGCGTTCGCAGATTGCTTCCGCATAGGGGCAGCGTGTGCGGAAGCGGCAGCCGGACGGCGGATTGATCGGGTTCGGGGGATCGCCGACCAGCGGCGGCGTCTCGATCCGGTGCTCCGGGTCGATCTCCAGCGCCGACTGCAGCAGGGCCCTTGTATAGGGGTGCTTCGGCGCGTTGTAGATCCGGTCCACCGGCCCGATCTCGACGACCTGGCCGAGATACATCACCAGCACGCGGTCTGAGATGTACTGCACCACGTGGAGGTCGTGGCTGATGAAGATGTAGGTGAGGTTCAGGTGGCGCTTCAGGTAGCCGAGCAGGTTGAGCACCTGCGCCTCCACCGACTTGTCCAGCGCCGAAACCGCCTCGTCCAGGATCAGCATGCGCGGATCGAGCGCCAGCGCCCGGGCGATGTTGACGCGCTGCTTCTGACCGCCCGAAAGCTCGTGCGGATAGCGCCCGCCGAACAGGTCGGGCCGGAGCCCCACCTTCTCCAGCAGCCCGCGCGCCTTGATCTTGGCTTCCGACGTGGCGACACCGTGCACCGTCGGCCCGTAGGCGATGGAGTCCACCACCGGCAGGCGCGGGTTCAGCGACGAGTAGCTGTCCTGGAACACCATCTGCATGTTCCGGCGCAACTCGCGCAGCGTGATGCCGTGCGGCTCGTCCACCGGGTCGCCGTCGAACACCAGCGTGCCCTTGTCGCGCGGCATCAGATGCATCAGCAGGCGGGCGAGCGTCGACTTTCCGCAGCCCGATTCCCCGACGATACCCAGCGTCTCGCCCTTCATCACCGAGAACGACACGTCGTCCACGGCCTTCACCTCGGCGACCTTGCGGTTGAGCACGCCGCCGCGGATCGGGAAGTACTTCTGCAGGTTCTGCACGATCAGGAGCGGCTGGGCCTTGCCGCCGCGGTCGTTGTTGTCGCCCGGCGGGACCGGTTGGAGGTGGCGCTCTGTGGGTTGCGCGGTCATGGCGGTCTCCTCTGTCACGCTTTCACGTCCATGGCCTGGCGCAGGCCGTCGCTCACGAGGTTGAAGGCGACCGATGTGACCAGGATCGCCACGCCCGGCAGGGCGCAGACGAGTGGCTGCACATAGATCGACTGGCGGAGGGTGGAGAGCATCAGGCCCCAGTCCGGGGTCGGCGGCGCGACGCCGAGACCGAGGAAGGAGAGGCCGGAGGCGAGCAGGATGGACGCCGACACCAGAGTCGAAGCGTAGACAAGCACCGGCGACATGACATTCACCAGCACGTGCCTGAACAGGATGCTGGGCGTCTTCGCCCCGCTCGCCCTGGCGGCGTCGATGAAGTCCATCGTGCGCACCTGGGCCGTTGCCGTCTCCGCCACGCGGCAGATCGGCGGGATGAGCACGATCGTCAGCGTGATCATCTGGTTGACCATGCCGCTGCCCAGGCTGCCGGAGATCGCGACGGCCAGGAGCACCGACGGGAACGCGAAGAACACGTCCATGGTCCGCATGATCGCGGTGTTGGTGCGCCCGCCGGCGAACCCGGCGAGCACGCCGAACAGGCCGCCGATGATCGTGGCGAACAGCACCGGCGAGATTCCCATCAGCAGCGACGTGCGGCCGCCCCAGATGATGCGCGAGAGGATGTCGCGCCCCTGCTCGTCCGTGCCGAGAACGAAGTGCTTGAAACCCGGTGGCTTCAACCGCGACGCCATGCTCGACTTGTTTGGGTCGAACGGGGCGATCCAGGGCGCCAGGATGGCGATCAGGATGATCGCGATGATCAGGCCCAGGAAGAACAGTGTCACATAGTCGTAGCGCAGCTTGTTCCACACGTTGCCCCAGTAGCCGCGGACGACAGGCTTCTGCGGGGCTGGGATGAGGGCGGCGTTTTCGGCCGAGATGTCGGTCATGGCTCTCTCCCGGGGGCGTCAGGTGCGCTTGATGCGCGGATCGACGAGGGTCTGCAGGAGGTCGACGATCAGGTTGATGAGGACGAAGGCCATCGCCAGCACCAGGATCGTGCCCTGCAGCAGGGGGATGTCGCGGGTCAGGATCGCGGTGTTCAGCACGAACCCGGTTCCCGGCCAGGTGAAGATCGTCTCCACCAGGATCGATCCGCCCACGAGGTAGCCGAGCTGCAGGCCCAGCATGGCGAGGATCTGCGGCGCCCCGTTCCAGATCGCGTGGACGATGATCTGCCATTCGCTGAGGCCCTTGGCCCTGAGCGTCTGGATGAAGTCCTGCCCCAGGATCTCCGCCAAAGTTGAGCGCGTGGTCCGCATCAGGATGCCGAGCGGCGTCAGCGTCATCGCGATGATCGGCAGGATGGCGTACTGCAGGCTCTCCCATTCCAGGAAGCTGAAGTCCTCCGATCCGCCCTCGCCCATGCCCGTCGCGGGCAGCCAGCCGAGGTTGACCGAAAACACGATCACCAGCACCACGCCGAGCCAGAAGGTCGGCACGCTGATGCCAAGAACGGCGATGGCGGTGGAGAGCCGGTCGGCCCAGCTGCCGACCTTGATGGCGGCGATGATGCCGAGCACCAGCGCGATGCCCATCGCCAGCACCACCGAGATGACGGCGATGGTGATGGTGTTGCCGAACGCCCGCATCACCTCGTCGATCACCGGCCGGTTGGTCTGGATCGACTTGCCGAGATCGCCGATCAGCGCCTTGCCGAGCCAGACGACGTATTGCACGGGGATCGGCTCATCCAGGCCGTAGGCCTTCTTGATGGCGATCTTGTCCGCTTCGCTCGCATCCGGCGGCAGCAGGCTCTGGATGGGATCGCCGGGAGCCAGATAGACGAGGGCGAAGCAGATGATCGTGACGCCGAGCCCGATCGGGATCGTGAGGAACAGACGGCGCGCAACGTAAAGCCACATCGAGGAAGCTCCTGATCGGTCGCAAGGTCATCCTGCCGGGCGGGCGGGCAGGCTCCACCCGGGACGCCGGCTGGCGCCCCGGGCGGGAGGATGAATCACTCCACCACTTCGATCGGCGTCAGGTCCTGGAACCAGCTCTGGGCCTGCACGAAGCCCTTCAGCTTCGGCGACAGGGCGCGCGGGTTCAGGTCGTGGGCGATGAAGATCTCGTAGGCCTGGTCGACCAGCCGCTCGTGCATCTTCTGGATCAGCGCCAGGCGCTTCTCCGCATCGAACTCGTTCAGCGCGGCCTCACCGAGGGCGTCCGTCTCCGGGTCGGAGAAGAAGCCCCAGTTCAGGCCGTTCGGCGGCTGGTAGCGGGTCATGGAGTTCTTCATGATCGCCTGAACCGGCTCGATCGACGACAGGCTGACGTTGACGCCGTGATACTGCGGGAAGGCCTTGGCGCCGCCGAAGTACACGCCGAGCAGCGCGTTCCAGTCGATCGGGTCGAGCTGCACCTCGAAGCCGACGGCCTCCAGCTGCTCCTTGACCAGTTCGTTCATCGGCAGCGGCTGCATCTGGCCCGAGCCGGAGGTGGAGA
This sequence comes from Chthonobacter albigriseus, assembly GCF_013839445.1. GTDB lineage: Bacteria > Pseudomonadota > Alphaproteobacteria > Rhizobiales > Pleomorphomonadaceae > Chthonobacter > Chthonobacter albigriseus. The sequence continues at coordinate 227,389 of NZ_JACDIT010000003.1, forward strand.
TCGCGATCGTCACCTGGCAGGGCTTGCAGCCGGCTTCCTCGAGCAGCGCCGACGCCTTCTCCGGGTCGTACTCGTACTTGACCGGATTGCCGTAGTAGGTCTGCGACGGGATGAACTTGGCATAGCCCTCCATCGCGATGCCCTGCAGCATCTCCACCATCTCCGCGCGATTGATCGCGTAGTTGGCGGCGCGGCGGACGCGGACGTCGTCGAAGGGAGGCATGTCGACGCGCACCTGGTAGTCCCAGTTGTGCGGGTACGGCACCAGGACGATGTTCATGCCCGCGTCCTTGAGGCGGGGGATCGTGTCGGGCGACGGCGCCTCCACGAAGTCCACCTGTCCGGCGAGCAGAGCGGCGGCGCGGGTCGTCGCCTCCGGCATTGGCAGCAGCACGAGGCGGTCGTGCTTGGGTACGCGCTTCGGGTTCCAGTATTCGGCGTTCTTCACCAGTTCCAGGCGCTCGCGCGGAACCACCTTGTCGAACTTGTACGGACCGGTGCCCGACGGCTTCTTGGCGAATTCGTCGTAGTTGTTGTTCACTGCCTGCATGGCGCACGGCGAGATCTGGAAGTAGCCGGCCAGCTGGTAGGCGATCAGCGAGTCCACGATCTTCGTCGTCAGCGAGATCGTGTAGTCGTCGATCTTGGCCATCGACTCCACGTTCGAGATCGTCCAGCCCTGCATGGTCTGGTGGCGGACGTTGTGCTGCGGCGCCTTGTCGTCCTTGATGCGGGCGAAGTTCCAGAGCGCCGCGTCCGCGTTCCAGTCGCAGCCGTCATGGAATTTCACGCCCTGGCGAAGCTTGAAGATCCAGCGCTTGTGGTCGGCCGGATCGATCTCCCAGCTCTCCGCCAGACCCGGGGTGATGTCGGCGGCCTTCTCCGAGGACGACAGGTCCCAGTTGACCAGGCTGTCGTAGATCGTGAAGCCGGCGAAGCGGAACCCCTCGTAGCCCTGGTCCGGCGCACCGGTCCAGTCGGGGATGTCCGCTGCCGTCATGGCGACGCGCACCTGCGTTTCCGCGGTAGCCTCGCCGGCTCCCAGCGCGAATGTCGTCAGGGCGAGCGTCAGGGCCGTGATCGTCGGCCGGGCTAGGCTTGGTCGGCTACGTTTCATGAAACACCTCCGGGAAGCGGTGGGAACGTTTCTTGTCCTGCGGTGGCAACCACCCGGACCCCATCTGCAATCCCGATGCCAACTTCTCGAATTGCAATCGACCCAGCCGAAAATCGGGCGTTCATCCCGCCAATTTTTTATCTGAAATTTGGAGTTTTTGGCCTCACCAGCCAAAGTTCGTCATGGCGCCGTCAATTCAGACCGAAAGCCAGATCGGCTCAAAAACACCAGGAAAAGCCGTTCTCCGGATCTTCAATATCGAACCAAGCTACGCGCTTAGGCAAGGCATGCACAAATTTTGCGCTATCTCGGTTATCTGATTTTGGTAATATCCATTACGATAAATTCAGCTAAACCGGATATCCAGAAAGGTGCGACATGCCCGATAAGGCGTTCGATCAGGAGATCACGGCGCTGCTTGCGGCGGCAGGTCTGCAGGTTCCGCCCGACTTGGCGGCGGGCGTCTACTCCGAGGCGCGCGACCTGCGCCGCATCACCAGCCTCCTGCGCGGGCCTCGCACCGCCGCGGCCGAGCCGTCCAACATCTTCAGCCTCGCCCGCTACGCCCCCGCCGGAGACGCGAAATGACCGCACTGAACGAACTCTCCATCGCCGAGGCCGGGCGCAAGCTGCGCGCCGGCGAGATCACCTCCACTGCCCTCACCCAGGCCTCGTTGAGCCGGATCGCGGCGCTGGAACCGACCCTGGATGCTTTCGTGACCGTCACGCGCGAGCGGGCGCTTGCGGATGCCGTGCGGGCCGACGCCGAACTCGCTGCCGGCGTCGATCGCGGCCCGCTGCACGGCATCCCCTATGCTTTGAAGGACATCTACGCCACTGCTGGCATCCGAACGACCAATCACTCGCGCCTCTTCGCCGACCAGATCCCGGCGGAGGACTGCACCGTGGCAGCCAAGTTGGCGACCGGCGGCGGGGTGCTTGTCGGCAAGGCGGGCACTTTCGAGTTCGCCATCGGCGGCCCGAGCTTCGACCTGATCACCCCGCCGGCCCGCAATCCGTGGGACACGTCGCGCTCCACCAGCGGCTCTTCGTCCGGCTCGGCGGCCGCGGTCGCTGCCGGCATGGTCCGCCTGGCCATGGGCTCCGACACCGGGGGCTCGATCCGCGGCCCGGCCGCCCACTGCGGCACCGTCGGGCTCAAGGCCACCTACGGCCGCGTCTCCCGCCGCGGCATCTTTCCGCTGTCCTTCACGCTCGACCACGCCGGCCCGCTTACCTGGTCGGTGGAGGATACCGCCCTCACTATGCAGGTGATCGCCGGCCACGACCCGCTGGACCCGGCAAGCGCCGACGTCCCGGTGCCCGATTTCACCGCAGGCATCGGCCAGGATCTCGCCGGCCTGAAGATCGGCTACGCCCGCTCCTTCTTCGCCGCCAACCCGATCACCTCGGCGGAGGTGCTGGCGGCCCTCGACAAGGCGGCCGAGACGATCGCCGGCCTCGGCGCCGAGGTGGTCGAAGTCGAACTGCCCACCTACGAGCTCTTCGAGGCCTGCGGCCGCGTCATCCTGATCGGGGAGGCCTACGCCATCCACGAGCAGGACCTGAAGTCCCGCCCCTTCGCCTACGGTCGCTACGCCTACCAGCGCTTCGCCCCGGGTGCCGTCCTCAGCGCGGCCGACATGGTCCAGGCCTTCCGCCTGCGCGCCGAACTCACCTCCATCGTCAACGACCGCGTGTTCAAGTCCTGCGACGCGATGATCACCGCCTCCGCCCTCACCGAGGCGGCGCCCTTCGCCAACTTCGCGCACGACGTCCAGCGCTGGGTCGGCATGTACACGATCCCGTTCAACGTCACGGGCAACCCGGCGCTGAGCCTGCCCACCGGCTTCTCCGCCGGCGGGCTGCCGCTCGGCATGCAGATCGTCGGCAAGCCCTTCGACGAGGCCACCACGCTGCGTATCGGCGCCGCCTACGAGGCCGCCGCCGGCTGGACGAGCATCCGCCCGACGCTGGAATCCGCCATCGCCGCCTGATCGGGCACTTGAAGAGACCGGGGGAAACGAACCATGGAAGACCTGCACTACCAGTCGCTGGTCGACGTCGCTGGCGCCATCCGGCGCCGCGACGTCTCGCCCGTCGAGGTGACCGGCGCACTCCTCGACCGCATCGAGGCGCTCGACGGCGACCTCAACAGCTACATCACCGTCACCGCCGACATCGCCATGGATCAGGCCAAAAAGGCCGAGGCCGAGATCATGTCCGGCCGCTATCGCGGCCCGATGCACGGCATTCCGATCGGCATCAAGGATCTCTGCTTCACCAAGGGTGTGAAGACCACCTTCGGCATGCGCGTGCTGAAGGACTTCGTTCCGAACCACGACGGCACGGTCGCCAAGCGCCTCAACGACGCCGGTGCGGTCATGCTGGGCAAGCTGCACCTGCACGAAGGCGCCTTCGGCGAGCACCATCGCGACCTCGGCAACCCGCTGAACCCCTGGAACAAGGACTACTGGCCCGGCGGCTCGTCCTCCGGATCCGGCGTCGCCACCGCCGCCGGCCTCTGCTACGCCTCGATCGGCACCGACACCGGCGGCTCCATCCGCTTCCCCTCGCATGCCTGCGGCGTCACCGGCGTCAAGGTCACCTGGGGCCGCGTCAGCCGCTACGGCGCCTTCCCGCTGGCCGAAAGCCTCGACACCATCGGCCCGATGGCCCGGTCCGCAGCCGACTGCGCGGCCATGCTCGGCGCCTTCGCCGGCTACGACCCCAACGACCCGACCAGCCTCACGGCTCCGGTGCCCGACTATCTCGCCGAGATCGACGGCGTCTTCGGCGCCCGCGGCATGCGCATCGGCGTCGACATGAGCTACATCGGCGAGGGCAACGACGCCGAGACGGTTGCGCTGATCGAAGCCGCCGCCGAGGTGTTCCAGTCGCTCGGCGCCGAGCTGAAGCCCTTCCGCATGCCGGACGTCACCGCCGTCGCCAACGGCCAGCTCGCCTATTGCCAGGTGGAGTCCGCCACCTTCCACGAGGACGCCTACAAGGCCGCCCCCGGCGACTTCGGCAAGCTGCTCGGCGAAGCCGTCGCCGCCGGCCTCGTCTACGACCCCGTGAAATACGCCGGACACCAGATCGACCGCGACATCTTCAAGGGCAAGCTCGCCCGCACCTTCCTCGACGTCGACGCGATCATCGTGCCCGTCTTCCCCGGCGTCGGCGTCCGCTACGACGAGTTCGACAGCTTCATGGACAACGTGTCGGCCTTCCTGCGCTACACCGGCCCCTTCAACATGGCTGGCACGCCCACGGTCACCCTCCCCTGCGGCTTCTCCAGCCTCGGCCTTCCCGTCGGCTTCCAGCTCGTCGGCCCGCACCTCTCCGAGGCGAAGCTGCTCCGCGCAGCGCACGCCTACCAGCAGGCGACCGACTGGCACCTGAAGCGCCCGCCCATCCCGTTCAACGCCTGAGGCCCGCGCCATGACCGACCTCTGCACCCGATCGCTCGCCGAGACCGCCGCCGACATCAAGTCGGGCGCGCTCTCGCCCGTCGAACTCACCCGCGCCATGCTGGCCCGGATCGAAGCCGTCGATCCCGGCCTCAACAGCTACCTGACCGTCACGCCGGACCTCGCCCTGAAGCAGGCCGCCAAGGCCGAGGCTGAGATCCGCGCCGGCCAGTACCGCGGCTCCATGCACGGCATTCCGATCGCGCTGAAGGACCTTTGCAACACCAAGGGCATCACCACGTCGGCCGGCATGTCGATCCACCGCGGCTTCGTGCCGGAGGCGGACGGCACCATCGTCGGCCGCCTGGCCGCCGCCGGCGCCGTGCTTCTCGGCAAGCTCCACATGACCGAAGGTGCCACCCTGGAGCACCACCCGGAGTTTCCGCGCCCCACCAATCCGTGGCGTGCCGACCTCTGGACCGGCGTCTCGTCCTCCGGATCAGGCGTCGCCACCGCCGCCGGCCTCTGCTTTGCCTCGATCGGCTCGGACACAGGCGGCTCGATCCGCTTTCCCTCCGCCAGCTGCTCGGTCACCGGCCTGAAGCCCACATGGGGCCGCGTCAGCCGCGCCGGCAGCTTCGATCTCGCCGCCTCCTACGACACCCTCGGCCCGATGGCCCGCTCGGCAGCCGATTGTGCCGCCATGCTCACGGCCATCGCCGGCTGGGACCCGCTCGACGGCACGACGCTCTCCGCGCCCGTGCCCGATTATGAGGCGGCGCTAGCCGGCGTCTTCGGACTGCGTGGCCTGCGCATCGGCGTCGACTGGGCCTACATCGCGGGCGGCGTCACGGCTGAGGTGCTCGCCGCCACCAAGGCCGCGGTGGACACGCTCGCCGACCTCGGCGCCGAGATCGTCGACATCGCCTTCCCCGACACCGCCCCTCTCTTCGAGCGGCTGCTCGATGCGCAGCTCGCCGAGATCGCCTACGCCCACCGGGAAACCTACCCGTCCAAGGCCGAGCACTATGGCAAGTGGCTGAAGGCCGGTATCGACGGCGGCATCGCCGCCAATCCGCTCACCCTCGCCCGCAACGCCTTCGAGCGCGATCGCTACAAGGGCCTCCTCGCCCAGACCTTCGCCGGCGTCGACGCCATCGTGATGGCCGTCAACAAGGCCGGCACGCCGACCTGGGACGAAGTAACGGACGTGGTGGAAAGCGACATGGCTTCCTTCATGCGCTTCACTGCAGTGTTCAACGCCACCGGCAGCCCGACCGTCACGTCCCCCTGCGGCTTCACCGCCGACGGCCGCCCGATCGGGTTCCAGCTGGTCGGCCGGCACCTCTCCGAGGATCTCCTCCTGGCCGCCTCCCACGCCTACCAGCAGGCGACCGACTGGCACCTGAAGCGCCCGCCGGTCTGACGCCCGCCCCTGTTCCTGGCTCCCCTGAAACTGGAAACCCCGCTGACGACGTCAGCGGGGTCTTTTTTCGTCCGAATGCGCGGACCCGCGCGTGAGGGCGGCCGGAGCGCTGCCGCCCCGGTCGCCGGTACCGCGGCCTCAGAGCACCGGGTTCTTGGTGTGCCAGTCCGTCACCGTCTGGAAGGTATGCCCGGCCTTCAAGAGCAGCGCCTCCTCGAACGGCCGCCCGATCAGCTGGAAGCCGATCGGAATGCCGCGGCTGTCGAAGCCGCCCTGCATGATCACGCTCGGGCTGCCGGTGAAGTTGAACACGCCCGTGAACTTGAGGTAGTCGCCGAAGTCGCCCTTCATCACCTCGTCCCAGCCGGCCAGCGTCGGGATCTTGTAGGGCATCATCGGGCAGATCAGCACGTCGACGATCTCGAACAGCGCCGCCAGGCTGCCCTTGAACTCGTTGCGGAAGATCTGCGCCTTGCCCAGGCTAAAGGCGTCGACCTTCCGCCCGGTCTCGATGAACCCGGCGAGTTCGGGGCCGTACTCGTCCTTGCGCGACGGATAGGTCGCCTCGTGGGCGATCGCGGTCTCAACCGCGCAAAGATCCGTCCACGCCTGCGCCATCCCGGTGGTGTCCGGGAACTTCACCGGCACGATCGTCGCGCCAAGCGCGATCAGGATGTCGATCGCCTCCTTCAGCACGCCCGCCACCTCCGGGTCGGTGCCGCCGTAGACCCACGTCTCGTCCAGTCCGATCTTCAGCCCCCGGATCCCGCCGGACAGACCGGAGAGATAGTCCGGCACCGGCACCTTGGCCGCGGTCGGATCGTTGGGATCGGCGCCCGCGATCACACCCAGCACGGCCGCAGTATCGGCCACGGTCCGCGTCATCGGACCGAGGTGGTCGAGCGACTCCGACAGGTCGCAGACGCCCGCCCGGCTGATCCGCCCCCACGTCGGCTTCATGCCCGAGAGCCCGCAGGCGCCCGTCGGAAAGCGGATCGAGCCGCCGGTGTCCGAGCCGAGCGAGGCATAGCAGAAGCCCGCCGCTGTGGCCGCACCGGACCCGGACGACGACGCGCCGGTCCAGTAGTCCGTGTTCCACGGATTGCGCGGCGTCGGCATCTTCGGATGATGCGCGCCGAAGGCGCCCTCGGTCATCGTCAGCTTGCCCAGCATGATGGCGCCGGCCATCTCCAGCCGCTCCACCGCCGTCGCGTTGCTGTTCGCCATCCGGTTCTTGTGGATGTACATCCCCGCCGCGGTCGGCGCGTAGGTGGTGTCGCAGAGGTCCTTCACAGCGATCGGCACCCCGTGCAGCGGCCCGCGCCAGAAGCCGGCGGCGATCTCGGCCTCCGCCTTCTTGGCCTGGCTCATCGCCCGCTCCGGAAGCACGGTGGTATAGCTCTTCAGGCTGCCGTCGTGCGCCTCGATCCGCTTCAGGATCGCCTCGGTCACCTCCACCGGCGAGACGGCGCCCGACTTGATCGACTTCGAGACATCCAGAAGGCTCGTGTAGTGCAGGTCCATGGCTGTCCTCCAATGGCGCAGACGGGCCAGGCGGTCACCACGACCACCGGCCTCAGCAGCCGCCTCGGATTTCATTTCACAACGCGTTATTCCATATTTCAAGTTTATTTCGACAGCGCCGGGGCGCGTTTATTGGGCAGTTGCCGCCTGCACGGTCGGTGCCGCGGGCGGAGCCGGCTGGCCCGGCCCAGTTTCGCTCGCTTCCACCTGGATATGCCGGCTCCTGGCCATGCCTGCCCGCGACCTTCTGGCCACCGCGGGCGGCACGGTCTTTGCAAAACGGCCAACGCAGCCCTGCGTGGGGCTTTGCGGGATGAAGCGCGTCAGCATGACAACGGCGCGTCCGTTCCAGGGAGGACCGCTCCGCATACCTGGGCCGTAAAAAGCCCGTCCGCGACCGCAGGAGCTGTCGAATGAAGATCGGTGTGCTGATCTCGCGAACTGGTCCCGCCGGCATCTGGGGACCATCCTCGGAGGCATGCGCCATTCTGGCTGCAGCGGAGATCAACGCCGCCGGCGGCGTGATGGGCCGGAACATCGAGTTGACGGTCGCCGATCCCGGCTGGACCGAAACCGAGGCCGTCGGCGTCGCCGCCGACATGGTCGACATCGCCGGGGTCGACGCGGTCGTCGGCATGCATCCGAGCAACGTCCGTACCGCCATCCGCAACCGCCTCGCCGGCCGGGTGCCCTACTTCTACACGCCCCAGTACGAGGGCGGCGAAGCCGCCCCGACCACCGTCGCCATCGGCGCCACCGACGGCAGCCTGATGCGCTCCACCCTCCCCTGGTTCGTCGACAACAGGAAAGCGCGCCGCTTCTGCCTGGTCGCCAACGACTATGTCTGGCCCCAGCGGGCGATGGACACGGCGAGTGCGATCATCAACCGCGCCGGCGGACGGGTGGTGGGCGAGATGCAGATCCCCTTCGGTGCCGACCACACGGAAAGCATCGACGACATCCGCCGTCTCAAGCCCGACGTGCTGGTCATCTTCCTCTTGGGCGAGGAGCTTGTGCGCTTCAACCGGACCTTCGGCGAGTCCGGCCTGTCGTCCCACATCCTGCGCTTTGCCCTCGGCTTCGACGAGAACGTGCTCTACGGCATTGGGTCGGAGGCGAGCGAAAACCTTTACGGCGCCACCACCTTCGTCTCGTCGGCCCGCACCGCGGAGACCGCCCGGCTGCTGGAGCTCTACCACAGCCTTTATGGCGAGCACGCGCCGCAGGTCTCCGTCTTCGGCCAGTCCTCCTACGAAGGGATCCATCTCGCCGCCGCGGTGGCGAAGGCCGCCGGCAGCACGGGCCGCCGCGCCGGAGCCGAGTTCCTGGCGCGCTCTCGCAACCGGGATCGCATCCGCGACCTCATCCCGCCCGCGATCGGCCGCAGCGCGCTTTCGACACACTTCTTCGCCGCCGATGGCCTCGACCTTCAACTGTTGAGCACGCGATGAAGCGGTGCGCCCGCCGTGGCCCGGGAGGTCCGGCGGGAAGGTCAGTGGGTTGCCCTCCATCCACCGGAGAGCCGATGCCCCACGACGTCGACCCTTCGACACCGTCGCCCGGAGATATCCGTTACACCGGCGATCCGTGCGCGCCCCTGCATCGGTCGGCACGCTGCAGCTCCATCGTCTAGACCAAAATACGCACAAGCGAGGAATCGCACGCGTTCCTCTTGCCCTTGTTGCGGCGGAACGCTATTAACCCACCAAGCTGAAAGGATGAAGTTTGGACCTTTAGGCGTCCGGGGCAGGAGCTTGCGCATGGCCGAGAGCCGTTTGAGTGACCAACTCGCCTACATCATCGCGACGGTGAACAAGCAGCTCGAGGACGAACTGCAGGAGCGCCTTCGACCGGCCGGCGTGCCCATCGAGCAGTTGCGCATCCTGGAGGTGCTCAACAGCGCCAACGGCCGCCCGATGGGCGAGCTCGCAACCAAGGCGCTGATCGAGCCGACCACGCTGACCAAGATCGTCGACCGCATGGTGTCCGACGGGCTCGTCTTCCGTGCGCCCGACCCGTCCGATCGCCGTCGTGTCCTGATCCGTATCGCCCCCGGCGGTAAGACGCTGTTCCGCCGCCTCGACCGGATCACCACCGCGCAGGAGGAACGTCTCCAGCGCCAGATCCCGGCCGCCAAGCTCGACGAACTCCGCCGTCTCCTCACCGAGATCATGGAAGGCTGACGGCGGCAGGTCCGAGCGTCTCCGAACACGCGCACCTCGCCTTTGAACGGCCCCGCCCCGGCATCCCGGCGGCGGGGACTTTCGTCCGGCCGCCGCCTCGCAACCCGCCCTCAGTGCGTGTCGAACACCGCCTGGTAGCGCGCCACGGCGGCTCGCGTCGCCGCCTTCTCCGCCTCGGTCGGGTTGGCCGGATCGGCCGCGATCGGCAGGCTGCCGAACTTCAAGAGGCACGCCATCAGCAGCAGCCGCGCCTTGGTCGCCGTCAGGTTCGAACCGGCGATGAAATACGGGTGCGGATCGGCAAATCCCTCCGGGCTGCCGCGTCCCACGCGCACCGACGGCAGGCCCGCGAAGATCGCCCGGTGCAGGATTCCCTGCCGCAGCTCCGACGTCGTCGAGCCGTAGGGCACCAATCCCTCCAGCACGAACCCGCCCAGCCGCCCCAGCGAAAGCTTGTGCGCCACCAAAGCCAGAAGGTCGCCTTCCGCGCCAGGATCGTCGCCGAATTCCTCGGCGGTGTAGCTGCCGTCCTTGGTGATCGAGACCGACGGGATCGCGTCGGCCAGCAGCCGGCCGTCGGCGTCCTTCACCGCCACGGTCACCCCCGTCACCACCCCGTCGACCACCTTGGCCGCCGTCACGCTGGTGGGCAGGCTGGTCAGCTTCACATCAGAAAGGTAGGTGTGCTTGTAGGCCGGCAGGTACATCAGGAACACCGCGCCCGTATGGCTCGCCTGCCCCAGGATGCCGCCATGCCCGCCCGTTGCCACATAGCCGCCGGGACGCGCGTCCACCTTCATCACCTCGCGCGCGGCGAAGAACTGCTGCTCCTGGATCACCACCATACCCGCGCGGTTGTGCCCGTTTCCGTCCGCCCAGATGCCGGAGTGGATGTAGCGCACGCTGTCCACGATGTTCGCGGGCCCGTCCGCACTCAGCTGCCCTTGCGGCCGCTGGGCGGCGTTGCCGCAGATCGGCAGCTTGGTGTCGATCAGGAGGTTGAACCAGTAGGCGGTCTCCTCGATCTGCGGGCTTCCTTGCGTCCAGATGATGCCGTCGTAGAGGCCGCTGTCGGCCACCGCCTGAAGGGCGTTGGTGGCCCGCGCCAACGCCGGCCGCGGCGGCGACTGCGCCAGGTGGAACGGCTTGTAGGCGAAGAAGTCGTGCCCCATACGCTCCGGCGGAATCTCGCCATCGCCCACGTCAGCGCGCTCGGCGGCCGTTAGTCCCTTGGTGAAGCCGCCCGGCGGCAGGCCACGGTAGAACGACACCTCCGCCATCGACGAGATCACGTTGGCGACGCCGTCCATCGACACCGACAGCCGGTCGATCTCCTCGAAGCTGCGCGAGCCGTCCGGGAAGAAGCCTTGCCGCGCCAGCGCGCTGCCCGGCGCCACGCACTCTTCCTCCCAAGGCGAGCCGTCCTTCTGCACCGCCATATAGGGCAGCGGATAGAGCCCATCCGCCGGATCGAGCCGCACCTCGTAGACCGCCTTGTCGTCGGCCGACATCCGCTCGCGGCTGAACACGCCGTCCGCGCCGATATAGCCGTCCGGCGGCCCGTAGAGATCGGCCGCGTCCTTCTCCAGGGGGTGCGCGCTGAACTGCTCCACGTAGACCGTCGCGGGCGCCGCCAGCCGTTGCGGCCGCAGCGCGTCGAAGGCGGCCGGCGAGCCGTCCGGGTTGGGCCGCGGGTCGAGCCCGTGGCGAGTCCGCGCCTTGTTGGAGGTCACCAGCGGCGGCGTGTTCTGGATCGTGGCGGTCGGGCCGGCCACATGCGCGATGCGCACCTTGGGTCTGGTCATCGTCGGTGTATCCGGGCTGGCGATCAGGTCGGAATGAGTGATTTCTCAAGCATCACGTGGATGCCCTTGACGCCGTTCACCGTCTGCGTGACGCGGAGGTCCGCCGCCAGGCTGCAGAGCATGTAGGCGTCCTCCCGGCTGAGGCTGGATTTCTCGGTGATCAGGCTGATCATGTCGCGCAGCGCGACCTTCGCGCACTCGTCCAGGCTCGGATCCAGGCCCATCGTGATGTAGTGGGTGGACGACTCCGCACGCGGCCGGGCCAGGGACATGTCTTCGTGCAGGATGAACTGGAACGTGCCGGTCAGCGCCGTTTCGATCGCCGTCACGTTCACCTCGCCGTCGCCCTGCGCACCGTGCCCGTCGCCGCAGGAGAACAGGCCGCCCTCGGCGAACACCGGCAGGTAGAGCGTGGTCCCGGCTACCAGTTCCTTGTTGTCCAGGTTGCCGCCGTAGGGCTGCGGTGGCGCCGAGGAAACCGCCCCCCAGGCCGGCGGCGGCGCCAATCCCATCACGCCGAAGAACGGCTTCAGCGGCAGCTTCATCCCCCAGGGCAGCGTGCCGGTCATCGCCTCCGCGTCCAGCGGGATCACGTGGTAGGTCACCTCGTCGAAGTCGTAGGGCAGCGTGCCGAGCGTCGGGATGATCACGTTGAAGCCCCAGTCCTGGAACAGCTTCACGTCCAGGATCCGCACCTCCAGCACCATCCCGGGCTTGGCACCCTCGACGTAGACCGGACCCGTCAGGATGTGCGGCCCGAGCTTGGGCGGCACGTGCTTGTGCACCTCCAGCACCTCGGGCGGAATGTGGAAGCCGCCGTCCGGCGGCAGGTGCTCCGGCGCGCCGGTCACGGTGTCGATGGTCACCGTGTCGCCGCTCTTGATCCGGATCTTGGGCTCCAGCGCTGCGTCGAAGAAGCCCCAGTGGCAGGTGGACGCGCCGGCAGCCAGGTGATGGTCGGTCATGTCTGATCCTTCAGGCGCGCACAAACATGCGCCAGCGCGCACGATCGGAACGCAGCCGGTGTTGGCCCGCGTGGGGAGTGAGGCGATGTGTCGGGATCGCGGAACGGGACGACGCGACGGCCGTGCAGCCGCCTCCCTCGTCCAGACCGGCCCGGCGGCGGCGAAAGCTGGCGCCCGCCCGGGCATGTCCCCTGGCCCGGTAGCGATCCGGACCGACCGCTGAATGGTGCGATGCGGCACCCACCCTGTCAAGATGAATTAGCTGAATATTCATCCAATCCCGAGCCGTCCGGATCGGTTCGTCGCTTCGAACGCGGCTACACGCGACCGGCGCAGCTGCGCCGCGGCCGCTGCGCCGCCCCGCTCCGTCATCCAACCGTCACGCTGCCGTCATCTGCGCTTCACGGCGGGCGCCGAAGAACGCATGTCTCTTCCTCGCGATCGGAGTTCATCCATGCGATTCCCCCTGGCCGGCGGCCTCCTGGCAGCACTGCTCGCGTCCACCAGCCTCGGCGCCGAAGCAGCCGAGATGTTCAACCGCGTCTCCAGCTTCGAAACGACGCTGAACCTCTCCGAGGCCGACCGCGGCTCCGAATCCGTGGCCGAGATCATCAGCGCCACGGAAGACGGGATGACGCTGGTCTACACCGACAGCCCGCAGAAGGGCCTTGGCTTCGTCGACATCGCCGACCCCTCCGCACCGAAGGCCGGCGGCTTCGTCAAGCTGGAAGGCGAGCCCACGTCCGTGAAGGTCGTCGGCGGCAAGGCACTGGTCGGCGTCGTCACCTCAGCGTCCAAGACCGCGCCGTCCGGCCACCTCGCGGTGGTCGACATCGCGACGAAGACCGTGGAATCCAATTGCGACCTCGGCGGCCAGCCCGACTCGGTCGCCGTCGCTCCCGACAAGAGCGTGATGGCCATCGCCATCGAGAACGAGCGCGACGAGGATCTCAACGAGGGCAAGATCCCGCAGCTTCCCGCCGGCTCTCTGGCGGTGCTCACGCTGAAGGACGGGCTGCCGGACTGCGCGACCCTCAAGCAGGTCGACATGACCGGCCTCGCAGCCGTCGCCGGCGATGATCCGGAGCCCGAGTTCGTCTCCATCAACGGCCTCAACGAAGCCGTGGTGACGATCCAAGAGAACAACCATATCGCTATCGTCGACCTCGCCGCCGCCAAGGTCACCGCCCACTTCTCCGCCGGCGCCGTGGACCTGAAGGACATCGACACCAAGAAGGACGGCCGCATCGACCTTTCCGGCGCCATCGATGGCGCGCTCCGCGAACCCGATGGTGCGGTCTGGATCGACGACAACCGCTTCGCCACCGCCAACGAGGGCGACTACGAGGGCGGCTCGCGCGGCTTCACCATCTGGAACAAGAACGGCACGGTCGCCTACGAAGCCGGCGCGTCCCTGGAACACGCCGCCATCGCGATCGGCCACTACAACGACAAGCGCAACAAGAAGGGCATCGAGATCGAAGGTGTCGAGGCCGGCACCTACGGCGACGATCGCCTGATCTTCGTAGGGTCAGAGCGCGCGTCCCTCGTCGCCGTCTACAAGGACACCGGCGGGGCGCCGGAGCTCGTCCAGTTGCTCCCTTCCGGCATCGGCCCCGAGGGTCTCCTCGCCCTGCCCGGCCGCAACCTTTTCGTCACCGCCAACGAGACCGACCTCGTGGAGGACGGCGGCGTGCGCGCCCATGTCATGATCTACGCCCGCGGCGAAGGACCGGCCTCCTACCCGACCCTCGTGGCGGATAACACCGCAGGCAAGCCGATCCCCTTCGGCGCGCTTTCCGGCCTTGCCGCAGATACCACGACGGCGGGCAGGCTTTACGCCGTCACCGACAGCGTCTTCGCCGCCGCCCCACGGATCCTGACGATCGATGCCACCCGGACCCCGGCCGCGATCACCGCCGAGGCGCTCGTGATCCGTGCCGGCGCGCCGGCGGAAAAGCTCGACCTGGAGGGCATCGCCACCCGCCCGGCCGGCGGCTTCTGGCTTGCCTCCGAGGGACACGTCAAGAACGAGCTCAAGAACCTGCTGCTGAAGGTTGCCGCGGACGGCGCGATCGAGGAGGAGATCGAACTCCCCGCCGACCTCGTCGCCGGCATGACCAGCAACGGCCTTGAAGGCGTCGCCGTTGTCGGTGATGGGGATGCGGAAACCGTCTGGCTCGCCGTCCAGCGCGAATGGAAGGGCGACCCCGAAGGCCAGGTGATGCTCCTCGCCTACACCCCCGCCACCAAGGCCTGGGGCGTGGTGCGCTATCCCCTGGAGAAGGCGGCTGACGGGGCTTGGGTCGGCCTCTCCGAGATCACCGCGGTCGGCGACAAGCTGGTCCTCATCGAGCGCGACAACCAGATCGGCAGCAAGGCCGCGCTCAAGGTACTTACCGAAGTCTCGCTGGCCGGTCTCCAGCCGGCCCCGGTCGGCGCCACCGACATCCCGCTCGTCGAGAAGCGCATCGTCCGCGACCTGATCCCCGACCTTGCGGCTACCAACGGCTACATCCTCGACAAGGTCGAGGGCTTCGCGGTCGACCCGGCCGGCGAGGCCTACGTCGTCACCGACAACGACGGCACGGACGACTCCTCCGGCGAGACCCTCTTCCTGAAGATCGGCCGGGAATTCGCCGCCCGCTGACGTCAGTCGAGGGCAACAGAAAAGGGCGGGTCCGAAACCGGGCCCGCCTTTCTTCACGTCTGCAGCCGCGTTCAGAACGTCGCGGTCATCGGGTTCGGCCCGATCCGCCCGTCGGGGGCATCCAGCGCCGCGATCCGCGCCAGGTCGTCCTTGTCCAGCGTGAACCCGAACACGTCGAAGTTCTCGCGGATCCGGCTCGGCGTCACCGACTTCGGGATCACCACCAGGCCGTTGTCGATGTGCCAGCGGATGATTGTCTGCGCCGGCGTCTTGCCGTGCTTCTTTGCGATCTCGCCGATCACCGGATCCGCCAGCAGCTTGCCCTGCCCCAGCGGGCTCCACGATTCCGTGACGATCCCGCGCTCGGCGTGGGCCCTGCGAAGCGCATGCTGCTGGAAGCGAGGATGGACCTCGATCTGGTTGATCACCGGCTTGACGCCCGTCTCCTCGATGATCCGGTCCAGGTGCTCCACCTCGAAGTTAGAAACGCCGATCGATCGAACCCGGCCCTCGGCCTGCAGCCGGCCGAGCGCGCGCCATGTATCCACGAACTGACCACGGCGCGGCGCCGGCCAGTGGATCAGGTAGAGGTCGACGTAAGCGAGGCCGAGCCGCGTCAGGCTGTCGTCCAGCGCCTTCAGGGTGCTGTCGAACCCCTGGCTGTCGTTCCACACCTTGGTCGTCACGAACACGTCGTCGCGCGGCAGCCCCGCGGCACGAAGACCCTGGCCGACGCCCTCCTCGTTACCGTAGATCGCGGCCGTGTCGACATGCCGATAACCGGTTGCAAGAGCCGCCTGGACCGCGGCAGCAGCGCCGTCGTTCGGCGTCTGCCAGACGCCAAGCCCGACCTGCGGGATGCTGTTTCCGTCATGCAGGGAAACGAATGGCTGATCCTTCACGAAACTCTCCTTCGGACGATCTGATTGGCACGCTCGCCGGCAACGCGCTGCACCGGCGCGAGGATAGCCGGCCGCAGGCGCGGGCCGGAAGCGGCATCTGGAAATCGCCCCCGGCAGACGAAGGCAAAGACCCCGGTCACGCAACCCCTGCCATGCCGCGAGGTTCCGTCGCCCACCGTCCCAAAGAGTGGCCACACCTCCGTTCCTGCTGCGATTGGGTTAGGCTTCCGCCGGTTCGACCCGGTCTGGTCACCGGTGGCGAGGCAGTCGCAGTGATCACCGGCGAGGTAGAAGAGCATCCCACGGCCCTTGAAGCGCGCCGGGCCCTTCCACGAAGCGGACCGGACAACCGATGGCGATGTCCAGTTCGTAGGCCGTGCGCAGCGTGATGAAGAACCGGCCCGTTCGGACCATGAGCTTCGCGGCATCGTGCAGGTCGAACATCGCCTGGCGACCGGAATAGCCGTTCGGCGGCCAGCATCGGGTTTCCGGCTTAGCGGATGAACGGCCCAAAGTCCGGGGCGGAAACGCCGGCGGTCTACGTCCAGTCGTCCCCAGCGACGGGCCGCACACCCCTGTAGTCGGTCTTGCGCGAAACCGCCGCCTCGCCGGATTCTTCCTTCGGCGACGACATGCGATCGTTCACGGCTGTCTTGTTCTGCGCAAAGCGACGCGAAACCCTTCCGTCAACGTATAGCGGTGTGTACGATAGTTGTTGTCCGATAGTTTCTTTTAACGATAGAAGTACATCGCTTTCGGTTTACTGAGGTATGACAAGCGATCACTTCTGCGGCCGGAAACCCATGAAACTCGCCGCAACCGCGGACCTTTGCGGCTGAAACGTTAGGCAGCGCCAGGCTTGGCGCCGCTGTCCTTCGCCGGCAAACGGAGGGAGACGGAACAAGTTGTCAGAACGGGTGACGATCGCGGATGTTGCACGGCGCGCCGGGGTCGCGATCAGCTCGGTGTCGAGCGCGCTTAATGACCGGTCGGGCGTGTCGGAGGAGACCCGTCGGCGCATCCGCCTAGCGGCCGACGAGCTTGGTTACGTCGCGTCCATCCGCGGCCGCAGTCTCTCGTCGGACAGGGCCTATGCCGTAGGCCTGATCGTCCGGCGTGCGCCCGCCGCCTTTGATCGCGATTCCCTGCTTCCGGCCTTCGTCGGCGGCGTCCAATCGATGCTCGAAACGCGCGGCTATGTGCTCGTGCTGCTGGGCGGCGCGCCGGTCGACGACAAGCTGCAGGGGTTTCGCCGGTTGATGGCGGATCGGCGCGTCGATGGCGTCCTGCTCCAGGATATCCGGCACAACGATCCGCGCATACCCGGGCTCCTCGATATCGGCCTGCCCGCGGTCGGAATCGATGCCCATTCAGACGGTTTTCCGTTCCCCGTGGTTCACCAGGACTGCAATGCCGCGATCCGCACCCTCGCACGGACGCTCGTCGAGGCCGGCCACGGCCGGATCGCCTATCTGACGGGTCCTCGGCCGCATGTCCGCAGCTGGCGTACGCGCATGCTCTGGCGGGAAGCGCTGCGCGACTACGGCGTCGTCATAGATCCCGTCGTCGAGGGCGATGGCAGCTTCGAGGACGGCGAGCGGGCCGCGGAACAGCTAATGGCCGGGCGGGAGCCTCCCACCGCCGTCGTGGCTGCCAGCGACGCCGCCGCGCTGGGTTTCGCCCGCCGCGCAAGGGCGCTCGGCTTCCGCATTCCCCAGGACGTCTCGATCGTCGGCTTCGATGGTGTGCCGGCCGGCCGCGTCCTCGACCCGACCCTGACCACGGTGCGGACGTCACCGTTCCTGATCGGCGCGAAGGCGGCGGCATTGCTTCTGGAAAGCCTCGGCGAACGGAAGCTGCCGGACGTGCCGCTGCCGCCGGCCGAGATCGAACCCGGCGGCACCATCGGTCCCTCACGCAACCGCGAACGACCCGCACCGCCGCCACCGCCGACGGCGCTTGAGTGCGACCCGATCGCCGGCACCCTGAACATGCTGGTGTCCAGGGCTGAAGGCTCGGACACGGCCTTCTGAGCGGTCAACGAGGCGTTCCAGCAACGCCATCCGGGTGTCCGTCTCCGCTACTCGAGCGTCACCCACGATCAATTCATGGAGCTCCGGGCCGCGGAACCGGCGCACCACCGGCTGGACAACGCTACCGCCATCAAGAGGATCGAGGGTATCTACCGCGTCTTCTGCGCACGGCGGACGCGAAGATCGGCTTCGCGCGGCTCGACCGATTCCCGGACAGAACACCGCGCAGGGCCTTTCGATCAGTCGAGGGGCGAGCCGCCGGTCAGGTTGACGACCACGCCCGTTGCGGCGCCGGCCCGGTCGGAGGCGTAGAAGGCCGCCGCCTCGGCCACGTCGTCCAGCCGGGGCAGGCGCTTCAGGAACGTGCTCGCCTGCGCGCGCCCTTCCAGCATGTCCTCCAGCCGCGCCCCGGCCTGCTCGGCCATCGGCGCGAAGATCTCCCGCACGTGCGATCGGTCGAGCGTCTCCGGAATGGCGTCCGGCCGGAGGCAGACCACCCGCACCCCCTGCCCGCCCAGTTCGGCCGCCAGGATCCGGGAAAACGACTCCACCGCGCTGCATGTCGTGCCGTAGCCAAGGAAACCGGGAAAGGTCACCTTCGATCCCGGCGTGGAGATCGTCAGGATCACGCCGCTTCCCTGCGCGCCCATGATCTCGCCCATCACTTTGGCGACGATGAAATGCGCCCGCGTATAGGCCTGTAACGGCCGCTCGAACGCCTCCAGCGAAAGCGCCTCGAGCGGTATTCCCTGCACGTGAAGGAAGCCGACCGCGTTGGCCGCGATGTCGATCCGCCCGGACCGCTCCACGACGCCGCCGGCGTGGGCGCGCACCGCGTCGAGATCGAGCACGTCCACCACGGCCGTCTCCGCCGCGCCCCCCGCCGCGCGGATGTCAGCCGCCACCGCGTCCAGCTTCGCCTTCGTCCGGCCCGCCAGGAACACCCGCGCGCCCTCCCTGGCGAACGCCCTGGCCATGGCGCCGCCGATCGCTCCGCCGCCACCGTGGATGACGGCCGTCTTGTCCTTCAGCAACATGGCGCTGCTCCTCCTCAGGCCGCGTCACGCGCGCGGCAGCCGGTCCTCGTAGGCGCGCTCCAGCGTCGCGAAACGCCGCCAGAAACCATCCGGCGCCCTCTCTTCCAGGACGGCGACCAGGAGATCGAGATGGGTGTGCCATCCCGCCGAGACCATGACCCGCATGTCGCGGTTCGCCAGCCGGGTGTGGGTTACCGTCAGCCGCACCTTCGACCCTTCGTCGACAAGGTCGAAGCGCACCTCCGAGGCGTCGTCTCCGGCTCCCCACGTGTAGGCGAGGACCTCCGTCGGCGCGCAGACGGTGATCACGCCGACCAGGCGGACCTCCCCGCCCGCGTCCGCGAAACGCGCCGGCGGCGGATCGTCATTGGCGGTGAGTTCGCTGTTGCGGAACACGAGTTCCACGTCGCCGCTGGGTGAAAGCTCGAACGCGCCGGCCGCCAGCCATTTCCGCCTGAGCTCCGGTTCCGTGAGGTAGCGCCAGATCCGTTCCCGCGGGCCGGGCAGCACCCGCTCGATCCGCACCGTATCGGCGGTCACCTGCCGGCCGAAGCCACCCGTCTCGTCACCGTTCACGCTGGTCATCGCCGTGTTCCTTCTCGTCGTTGGCGGTCAGCAGAGCCTCCAGGACATCGAGCCTTTCGGTCCAGAACCGCTCGAAGTGCCGGATCCATTCCTGCCCGGCGTGCATCGGCATCGCCTCCAGCCGGCAGACATGGGTCCGCCCCCGGATCTCCCGGCGCACCAACCCCGCCTCCTCCAGAACCTTGACGTGCTTGGACGCCGCGGCCAGCGACATCGGATGCGGCGCGGCGAGATCGCCGACCGTCCGCTCGCCGGCGGAAAGTTGGCGAAGCATCGACCGCCGCGTCGGATCGGCCAGGGCATGGAAGACGGCATCGAGCCGGGAGGAGCTTTCTTCAACCATGTGGTTGAGAATAGGAGCGGCAATCCTGACTGTCAACTACTTGGTTGAATGTTCCCTCCAGGCGGCGGGCAGGCCTCAACGCAGGTCATCCCGCCGTCCATGGCATCCGCGTGGTTCACCGCCACGACGGTCCAGCCGGCCCGCTCCAGCCGGTCGCGGATCACCCCGCCCAGGGCGCCGCCCTCCATCCCCGGTTTGTCGTGGACAACGACCAGACGCCCCGCCGGCGCCAGCCATCTCCCGATCCGGTCGAGCAGTTGCGCGTCCCCGTCGGCGACGAGCCCGACCCGGACGGCGAACACAACGTCGAACGCCGCGTCCGGGAAAACCGCGTTCTCGGCCTCGACCGTCACGAAAGACGCCGTCCCGCGAGCGGCATGGACGGCGTTCCGCCGCTCGGCGGCCGCGATGGCCGTCGCCGAGCGGTCGAGCCCCACATACCGGCCGCCGCCGATGCGGCAGCACACCAGGTCGCCCGCGACGCCCGGGCCGCACCCGATCTCCAGCACCCGGTCGCCCATGCGGGGCGCGACGCGGTCGACCGCCCACGCGAGCCGGGCACTCGCCGGCCCGGCCATCACCCGCTCCGGTGCTCGGCGGCGGTAAGCGCCGCGATCTGATCGATCAGGGGATGTCCGGGCCAGATCAGGCCGATCATCGCCGTTGCGAATGTCGCCGGCGCACTGCCCGGCGCCGTCACGAGGCCGCCGTCCACCACGGCGCGCGGCGTATCGACATACCGCGCCGCACCGCCGTAGTTGGGCACGTGCTCCGTGAGGTATCCGGCGGCATTGCTGGTGTGCCGGCGCTCGGCGAGCACGCCTGCCCGCGCCACCGCCAGCGTCCCCCCGCAGATCGCCCCGACCGGAATCCCGGTCGCCAGATCGGCCCGCACCAACCCGCCGATATCGGGCGCATCGGGAGCCTCCCAGAGGGACGAACCGATGATCACGAGCGCATCGTGGTCGCCGCTCGCAAGATCGGCGAGCGTACCCGCAGGTGTCACCGCCAGTCCGCCCATCGACCGCACCGTCGCGCCGCCCGGCGTGACATGGCGGACGTCCCCGCCCGCCCATGTCCTCGCCGCCGCGCCGAACAACCCGATCTCCCAATCGGCGAACGCGTCGAGGAGCACGACGGCGATCCGTTTCCCAGTCATGAAAGCCTCCCTCCGCCCCCTCCCCTCTTTATCCCGGCGATCCCCGCCAGCCCCTGTCAGCAATCTTGCTCCCGCAGTCCGTCATCCCACAAGAACGACCGACGCTCGCCTCCGAACGGGCCATTCCGACAATGGACACCTCCCCGAGGTTGTCACAATAGTTCACTTTTTGTTCTGATTCCAGGCAACAAAAAAGCCCGGAGAACCGGGCCTTTTGTGTGGTGGGCGCGACAGGGATCGAACCTGTGACCCGCTGATTAAGAGTCAGCTGCTCTACCAACTGAGCTACGCGCCCTACCGCGGTCGGCGACGCTGCCGCCGTCCGTTTGGGATGCCGGGCTTATAGCGGCGGCGGCGGCCGGCCGCAAGCTCTTTTTCCCGGCTGTTCGGCAGCCATGAAAAGACCGCCAAAACGAGCCTGGGCAAGCGCGGACCCGCGCCCTTTCCCACTACCTAGGCGGGCCATGGAGGAGTGTCCTTCGGGAGAATCGACCGGACTGACGGAGCGCGCGAAGAGTCCGGCGCCTCTGGGCCGCCAGCTCTCTGTGAGAGCCTCCCACCGGCAGTCACCGCCGCGATGGTGACCGCGCCCTAGGCGAACCCGGGCGGACGTCAGCGACCGGGAGACGCTCCCGGTCGCTGTTCTCGACGCAGGCGACTCACACCGCGGCGGCTTCCCGCGCGTTCAGCCGGCCGCGGTTGCCGCTGAGCTTGTTCACCGCGCTCACGTAGGCCTTGGCGCTCGCCACCAGCGTATCCGTATCGGCGGCGCGGCCGGTCACCTGCTTGCCGCCCTCCTCCAGACGCACGGACACCTCCGCCTGTGCGTCGGTGCCCTCGGTCACGGCGCTCACCTGGTAGAGCCGCAGCGTCGCCTCGTGCGGGATGATCGACTTGATGGCGTTGAACGTGGCGTCGACCGGACCGTCGCCGTTCGACATCTTGGTGATATGCGTGCCGTTCACGTCGAGCGTGATGGTCGCCATCTGCGGGCCCGCCGTGCCGGCGATCACCGTCAGGGCGATCACCTTCACGCTCTCGCCCGCCGCGCCCATCTCGTCGGAGACCAGCGCGTCGATGTCCTCGTCGAACACGTGCTTCTTCTTGTCTGCGAGGTCCTTGAAGCGCTTGAAGGCGTCCTCGAAGGCGTTCTCGCCCAGTTCGTAGCCGAGATCCTTCAGCTTCTCCTTGAAGGCGTGCCGGCCGGAATGCTTGCCCATCACCAGCGACGTCGACTTCACGCCCACGTCCTCCGGCCGCATGATCTCGTAGGTCTGCGCGTTCTTCAGCATGCCGTCCTGGTGGATGCCGCTCTCGTGGGCGAAGGCGTTCTGGCCGACGATCGCCTTGTTGTACTGCACCGGGAAGGCCGAGGCGTTGCTCACCATCTTGGAGGCGCGCATCAGCATCGGCGTCTTGATGTCGGTGCGGAAGGGCAGCACGTCGCCGCGCGTGCGGATCGCCATCACCACCTCCTCCAGCGCCGCGTTGCCAGCGCGCTCGCCGAGGCCGTTGATGGTGCACTCGATCTGCCGCGCGCCGGCCCGAATGCCGGCCAGCGAATTCGCCACTGCCATGCCGAGGTCGTCGTGGCAGTGCGTGGAGAACACCGCCTGGTCCGCGTTCGGCACGCGGTTGAGCAGCATCTGGATCAGCGCGAAATACTCCTCCGGCACCGAATAGCCCACGGTGTCCGGGATGTTGATCGTCGTCGCGCCCGCCTTGATCGCCGCTTCCACGCAGCGGCAGAGGAAGTCGTGCTCGGTGCGCGATCCGTCCTCGGCCGACCACTCCACGTCGTCGGTCCACTTGCGCGCATGGGTGACCGAGGCGATCACCTTCTCGAACACCTTTTCCGGCTCCAGCTGCAGCTTGTACTTCATGTGCAGCGGCGAGGTGGAGATGAAGGTGTGGATGCGCTTGGCGTGGGCGTGCTTCAGCGCCTCGCCGGCCCGGTCGATGTCGTTGGCCGAGGCGCGGGCGAGGCCGCAGACCACCGCGTTCTTCACCCGCCGGGCGATCTCCGACACGGCCTCGAAGTCGCCGTTCGAGGCGATCGGAAAGCCCGCCTCGATCACGTCGACGCCCATCTCGTCGAGGAGCTCGGCTACCTGCAGCTTCTCCTCCAGCGACATGGAGGCGCCGGGGCTTTGCTCGCCGTCGCGCAGCGTGGTGTCGAAGATGACGATCTTGTCCTTGGTGGGCTGGCTGGTCTCGGTCATCGATGGCTTCCTTGTCGGTCGCTGTGGCCCGGAGCGCTGGTGCGGTTTGAAAAGCGCGTCCGACGGGCCGGTTTGGGTCCCGTGTCGTGCGATCATCCCCTGAGAGCCCGGCCGTGAACAGGCCAGCCGACGCTCAGGGGCGGATAAGGAGGAGACCGGAAAGCAAGGCGAGGCGAAGCGTCCGCCGGGAGAAGTCCCCCTCGGCAGCGGTCGATGCGATCGGATGAACCGCGATCGTCATGGAACCGGTCTCGTCTCTCGTCGGGCGCACGGGGGCGCCAATCCCAGGTTTCCACTGCCTTTTGCCCGATACGACCGGGAAAAGCAAGCCTCGGACGAGGTCCCCGGCGGCCGAATGCGTGAAGGCGACAGCCATCGCACCGGTCGGCCGTTTCCGTCGAGAATACATGAGCAATTCATCTTAGACGGACAAGTATCTGATTGCAAACGCCCCCGGCATCCCCGCCGGAAATCTGCTTGATTGGACCAATCAACAATTCACGAAATCATCCATCTGACGGTTGCGCCTCGTTCTCACCCGAAGCAGACTGCCCCGTCCAGTTCTTGTGCCTTCTTCGCTGCCGGCAGATCGCCGAGCGAACGAAATCTTGTTGTTTTCATCTTCATTCAGGGGGTTGTCGGATGAGCAGTGACGAGAAGACGTCAGCCGGTTGGCTGGACAAGTCGCCCCGGTCGGTGGTGGTCGCCCTCGGCGTCTCGGCCGTCCTGGCCGTGGCCGGCTGGGCCGAGACCTTCGGCGCCCGCTCCGAACTCGCCGGTGTGAACGCGCAGCTGGCCGCCGCCGGGCTGGAGCCGTCGACGGCGGAAACGCTGAACCGGTCGATCGCCGCCAAGCAGCGTGAACTCGTCGGCGTCGAGAACGCCCTCGTATCCTTCTCCGCCGCCGCCGGGGCCCGGCAGGATCAGGTCGCCAAGGCCGCGGGCCAATTGGCCCGGATCGAAGCCGAGGCAGCCGACGCGTCCGCGCGCGCGGCCGAAGCATCCGCGCTTTATGCCGAACTGGAGCCGAAGAACCGGGTCCTCGGCCGCACCGTGCTGGAGCTTGAAAACGGCCTCACGGCCCTCCAGGCCGCTGTCGGCGCGCGCCGCACCGAGCTCGGCGGCCTGATCGCCGACGTCGAGGAGAATGCCCGTCTGGTGGCGGAAGCCACCGCCTGGAAGGCCGACAGCGAACGGCTCACGGCCGCCAAGGACAGCCTCGGCCGCGAGGTCGTCGGCCTGGAGAACCAGGTCGTCTCGCTCGCTGCCGCCGTCGACTACCGGCGCAAGGATGTCGCCGCCGCGCTGCTCGTGAAATCGGAAGCGGAAAACACCCGGCGCCAGGCCCTTGTGGAGGTGCTCGAGTTGCGTGCGGAGGCCGAGGCTCTCGGCAAGGCCATCGACAAGCTCACCGCCGAACGCGAAGCGGCCTTGCGCCTGATGGTCGACGCCAACAACCGGCTGGTTCCCGCCCTCGCCGCGGTGAAGGCGCGCGAAAGCCAGCTCGTCCAGCTCAACACCGACGTCGCGGGTCTCGCCGCCGAGAATGCCGCCCTGACCGAACGCAACGACCAACTCGTCGCCCAGCTCGGCGACGCCGACCAGCGTCTTGTCCAGCTGGCGGAGGCGGCCCGCACCACGGCCCGCCACCTCGCTGCGATAGAGGAACTGCTCGGCGCCCCCACCGTCCAGGCCGCCCTGCAGCCCTGAGCCGAGGCCCGTCAGCCATCGCCCGCCGGTCCGACCCGGCGGGCATGCGGCCCGCCGCTGGCGGGTCAGGCCTCCAGCGGCAGTTCCAGCCGGTAGTGAAGCCGGTCCTCCTCCGCGACCGGGATGTCCAGCGTCACCTGTCCCACGATCTGCAGCCCGATCCGCTGGTAGAACGCCAGCGCCGGGTTGGTTGCCGCCACGTCCAGCGCCAGCCGCCGGGCGCCGTCTCGCCGCGCCCGGTCGGTCGCCGCGGCGATCAACGCCCGCCCCACGCCGCGCCCGTGCCATGCCGCGTCCACCGCAAGGTCGAGCACGTAGACCGCATCCTCCGGCACGCCCTCGAACAGCATCCCGGTCGCCGCGAAGCGCGCCTCGATCGCCGCCCAGTCCGCCTCAGGCACGATCGCCCGAAGCGTCTCCCCGGCTTCCTCGAAGGCCCGCTCCAGGCTGTCGGCCGAATGCAGCACGGTCAGCCCGACGATCTCGCCCCCGGCTTCCGCCACCAGAGTGCGCCGTGGAGGTTCTGCGCCGCGGTTCGCCGCCCAGTCCTGCGCCAGACCGGCCAGGAAGGTGTCGAAGCTGCCGAACTGAAAGGCCATCACCGGAATATCCACCGTCCAGATCAGGTTCGCGATGCGCGCCGCCGGGTCGTCTCTCCGGGCTTGCCGGATGGTGAAAGCCGCCAAGGAAAAAGCCTCCGCTGAATGTCGGCGGGATCATAGCCGAGCTGACGCCCCGGTTCGACCCCGGCATGCGGCCGTCCCCTGCCGGCGCGCCGCCCGCGCCTCACCGTGCCGCCGCGCCGAGCGCCCGCATCCGCTCCAGCCAGCCGGCGCGCGCCACGGGCGTCATGCCCTCCACGTTGCCGATGATCGTGTGCCGGTTCGGCTTCACCCCGATGAAAGTGAGGATGTTGCGCTCGAAGGCCCGCAGCGTCAGCGCCCGGTACCACACCACATAGAACAGCCGCGGCATGCCCATCGTGACCACGGTCCGCGACGATCGTCCCTTCAGCAGGCCGAGGCCGAGCCCGTCGCGTTTCTGCGGAAAGGCGAAGCCCGGCCGGCAGACCTGCTCCAGGAAGGCCTTCATCAGCGCCGGCATGGCGCCGAGCCAGAGCGGATAGAAGAACACCAGGTGCTCCGCCGCAAGAATGGCCTCCTGCGCCGCTTTCACCGCCGGTGTCGGTGCGCTGTTCCAGTCCGCGACGCTCGCCAGCGGCGGCAGTGCCAGTTCGGCAAGGTCGAGCCGCCGCACGTCGTGCCCCGCGGCCTGCGCACCGTTCGCGTAGGCATCCGCCAGCGCGCGGCCGTAGCGGGCCGGATCCCGGTCGGGATGGCCCTGGATGATGAGAATGCGTCTGGGCATGGGGCACCTCTCGGGAAAGGAATGCCCCATTCTGCATCCGTGCAGCGGCTTCGGCCTTGATCCTCGTCAGATCATCAGTTCGCCGCGCGCGACCACCACCGCGTGACCGCCGATGCGTGCACCGTGCAGCCGGCCCTTCTCCACCACGAGCTCCAATTCGATCCGGCTCGGCCGGCCCATCTCGTAGCCTTGCTCGATGATCAGCCGCCGTTCGCCGTCCGACGATCCGTCGAAGCGCATCACCGCCCCGGCGAAGGCCGCCGCCGCCGATCCGGTCGCCGGGTCCTCCGCGATCCCCAGCTCTGGTGCGAACATGCGCGCGTGGAAATCCCCGTCCGCGTTCGCGCAGTCGCGCGTGTAGACGAAGACGTTCATCTTCTTGGAGCCGAAGCCGGCCTCCCAGTTGCTTGTCTGCAGCTCGATCGCCGCGATCGCGGAGCGGTCACGCACCGGCACGAACACGAAGGGCGCGCCGGCCGAGTAGACCGTCGGCACGTGATTCTCGAAGCCGATGTCCTGCCGGTCGATGCCGAGGGCCGACGCCGCCAGCCCCACGTCCCCGTGGAACGGCAACTCCTCCGGCAGCTTGGGGATGTCGAACACCGCCCGTCCCGGCCGGTTCGGCGCCAGCACCACGCCGCAGCGCACGATGCCGATTTCCTCCTGAAGCACCACCACCGCGTCGGTCTCCCGCGCGATGCCGTCCAGCCGCTCGGCCGCCAGCAGCACCGCCGTGCCCACCGTGGGATGTCCTGCGAACGGCAGCTCCCGCGCCGGGGTGAAGATCCGCACGGCCGCGGTCAGCCCCGGCCGCGGCGGCGGGCTCACGAACACGGTCTCGGAAAGGTTGAACTCGGCTGCGATCTTCTGCATCGCCGCGGCATCGAGCCCGTCGGACTCCAGCACGACGGCCAGCGGATTGCCCGCCAGGGCCCGTTCGGTGAACACATCCAGGATCACATAGCGACGCGCCAAAGCCATCTCCCCGTCTTGTTCATGCGCCGTTCAGGCGCGAACGACCATAGGAGTCTGCGAGCGTCCCGTCCACGACCCCGGCGTCCTCGTTGCGGCGAGAGTGAACGGAACGGCAATGGTTGATTGTTCGTTGTCGGTTGTGCGGCGCCTGCTATTTGCCGCAAACCGTGTGTTAGTTTCACTGCCGGAGCACGGATCCCTTGCCGGGCACATCGCCGGCAGTCGGATACCCGGCCCCGCCCGGCACCAAGGAGACCCAAGATGATGAAACTCGGCATTTTGGCGACCGCCGGCCTCATGTCGCTGACCGCGGTCACCGCCACGCTCGGAACCACGGGCGACGCGGAAGCCCGCCACCGCCGGCACCACCGCTCGGGCGACGTGCTCGCCGGCGCGGCCATCGGCATTCTCGGTGGCGTCCTGCTCGGCCAGGCCCTCGCGCCGCAGCCGAGCTACGCCTACCCCTCCTATTCGGCGCCGCCGGCCTACTACCCCCCGCCGCGCGCCTACTATCACGACCGGCCGCCCGTCTACGTCCAGCCGCGCCAGATCTACGTCCGTCCGCGCGTCGTCTACGACGATCCGGTGCCGGTCTACCGCAATCGCCACCACCGCGGACAGGACGCCCACGTCGCCTGGTGCTCGGCCCGCTACCGGTCCTATTCGCCCTACGACAACACCTGGGTCGCCTACTCCGGTCAGGTCCGCGAGTGCGTCTCGCCCTACTCCTACTGACCGGCCCCGCCGCCCGCGCGCTTCAGCCCGAAAGCACGTGGGCGGCCGCCATCCGCGCATAGGGCGGCGACCGCTCGTCCAGCGTCGCCGCCGATCGCAGCACGACCACTTCGTCGAACTCCGGCCGCTCCACCCCCGCGTTGTGGGCGCGGATCGCCTCCGCCAGGGCTGCGGCAGGCGCATCGAAGCGGAACATCCGGCCGATCGAAATCCGCGGCCCGTCGAACACCGCGATCATCCCCTCCACGGTCGCATCGTCCGCGTCGAGCCCGGTCTCCTCATGAAGCTCGCGCTCGATCGACCCCACCACATTCACCAGTCCGTCGGCTGTCACGTCCGCCGGCTCCAGGCTCCCGCCCGGCGGATAGATCCGCCCCGCGTTGGCGGTATGCCGCCCCATTAGGCCATAGATCAACGCCCCGTCGCCCGACAGCACCAGCGCGGAGCCGAACAGGTTCCGGAGCCCGATGTCCGGGAATCCCCAGTCGCGCCAGGCCAGGAACTCGGCGAAGCTGCCTTCCCGTGCCGTCCCGTGCAGCACGCCGTCCTCGACCCGCAACCCGCCCGGAAGACCCGGGGCGACCGTGCCCAGCACCCGCCCGTTCCACAGATGCGGGTTCTTCGCCGTCAGCATCGCCCAATGGGCGTCGACCTTGGCGCTCGTTTCCGCATCGACGCCCCAGCCGCCGGGCGATAGTCGGATCTGGACGGACGAGATCGGCGTGATCATGGCGGCTCCCTGAAAGTCGGCCCTCCTGCCTAAGCATTCTCCCGCGCCGACGGAAGGCCATTTCGTCCGCCCGACGCGTCGGCCCGCCGTCCCGCTTCCGCCCGTCGCGCTGGCGTGGTCACATCGCAGAGGCCGAATCGGCGGAGGGGGCCATGCCAGGCTGGACCGGTGGATACGTCACCGACATCACCTACACCGAAAGCTATCATCGCGACTGCGCGCCGACGCTCCTCGCCTTCGCCGCTCTCGCCGCCGGCTTTCGTGCCCCCGATCCCGCTGCACCGCTTCGGATTTGCGATCTCGGTTGCGGCTACGGCCTCACCGCTGCCGTGCTTGCCGCAGCGAACCCCGGCTGGCAGGTTCACGGCGTCGACTTCAACCCCGCCCACATCGCCGCCATCCGCCGGCTCGCCGAGGCCGGCGGCCTCGACAACGCCCACTTTCACGATGAGAGCTTCGCCGAATTCTGCGCCCGGCCGGATCTGCCGGCGTTCGACATTGTCACCCTGCAGGGCGTCTGGACCTGGGTCTCGCCGGAGGACCGCGACGTCATCACAGCCTTCCTCCGCCGCCATCTGAAGCCCGGCGGCCTGGTCTTCTGCGCCTACAACGCTCTGCCCGGCTGGTCCGCCGCCGCCCCGCTCCGCGCCCTCCTCAAGACCACCGCCGATGCCGCCGCCGGCTCCCCCGCCGAGCGCCTGGACGCCGCCTTCGCCTTCCTCGACCGGCTTTCCGCCGTCGACCCCGCCGCCTTCCGCAACAATCCGGCCCTCGCCGAACGCCTCGCTCTCAATCGCGGCCAGGATCGGCGCTACCTCGCCCACGAGTATCTGAACCGCCACTGGCAGCCCTTCCACGTCGCCGAGGTCGCCGCGGCGCTCGCCGAGGCCAAGCTCGACTACCTCGGCCCCGCCTCGCTCATCGACGGGGTCGACGCGGCCAACCTCACTGCCGACCAGCGCGCCTTCCTCGACACCCTCTCGGACCCGATCCTGCGCGAAACCGCACGCGATTTCATCCTCAACCGCCACTTCCGCGCCGATGTCTATGTGAAAGGCCGCGAACGACTTTTCTCCGCCGAGGCGGACGCCGGCTGGCACGCCGCGCGCTTCGTTCTCGCCACCCCGCGCGCGGCCGTTCCGGCCACCGTCGTCGGTCATCTCGGCCGTATCCGCCTGCTGCCGGAGATCTACGACCCGATCCTGGACGCCCTTGCCGACGGCCCTCTCGCGGTGGCGGACCTCGCCGGCCGCCCGGGCCTGTCGGCGGTGAACGCCGCGTCGCTGCGCCAGGCCCTCGCCGTCCTCGTCGGCGCCGGCATCGCCGAGCCCTGCCTTCCGGCTGAGGGTCTGGAAGCGCGCGCGGCCGCCGCCCGCCGCTTCAACCGCGCCGTCCTGGAGCGCGCCGCCGTCGCAACCGACATCCAGTGGCTCGCTTCGCCGGTCACCGGCGGCGGCGTCCAGCTCGACCGCCTGTCGCAGCTCTTCCTGCTCGCAGAAACCCTTGGCGCGGACCCCGCCGACACCGCCTGGCCCGTCCTCGCCCGCGACAACCAGCGCCTCCTCCACGACGGCCGCCGCCTCGACACCCCCGAGGAAAACCGCGCCGAACTCACCCGCCGCCACGCAACGTTCCAATCCGCCCACCGCCCCACCCTCACCCGGCTGGGCATCTGACCCGAACGAAAACCGCCCGGCCTGCCGAAGCGGACCGGGCGGTCATTCAGATCGATCGCTCGTGCGTGGCAGATCCGGAAGTCGGACGCCGACGAAGGAGGCTCAAGCCTTCTGCTTGATCTCCCCGCGACCGGTCAGGGCGTAGCCCTGAGCCGGCGCAAAGCGAAAAACCGTGGATCAAGCGGCAAACGCACCATCGTAGAGCGTCAATTGCGAGTCTTATCCACCAGCGCCTTCTGCTTGATCTCCTCGCGACCGGTCAGGGCGTAGCCCTGAGCCGGCGCAAAGCGAAAAACCGTGGATCACGCGGCAAACGCACCCACGTCCGACATCAGTTGCGGGTCTTGTCGACCAGCGCCTTCTGCTTGATCCACGGCATCATGCCGCGCAGCTTCTCGCCGACTTCCTCGATCTGGTGGCTGTCGTTGTTGCGGCGGATCGCCTTGAAGCGGGCGGCGCCGGCGCGGTACTCCTGCATCCACTCCGAGGTGAACTTGCCGGTCTGGATGTCCTTCAGCACGCGCTTCATCTCGGCCTTGGTCTCGGCGGTGATGATGCGCGGCCCGGTCACGTACTCGCCCCACTCCGCGGTGTTGGAGATCGAGTAGTTCATGTTGGCGATGCCGCCTTCGTAGATCAGGTCGACGATCAGCTTCACTTCGTGCAGGCACTCGAAGTAGGCCATCTCCGGCGCATAGCCGCCTTCCACCAGCGTCTCGAAGCCGGCGCGGATCAGCTCCACAAGGCCGCCGCAGAGCACCACCTGCTCGCCGAACAGGTCGGTCTCGCACTCTTCCTTGAACGAGGTCTCGATCACGCCGGACCGACCGCCGCCGACGCCCGAGGCGTAGGAGAGCGCGATGTCGAGCGCGTTGCCCGAAGCGTCGTGGTGGATCGCCACCAGGCACGGCACACCGCCGCCCTTCTGGTATTCGCCGCGCACCGTGTGGCCGGGGCCCTTCGGCGCGATCATGATGACGTCGACGGTCTTCTTCGGCTCGATCAGGCCGAAGTGGACGTTCAGGCCGTGCGCGAAGGCGATCGCCGCACCGTCGCGGATGTTTGGCGCGATTTCCTTGTTGTAGATGTCCGCCTGCAGCTCGTCCGGCGTCGCCATCATCAGGAGATCGCCCCAGGCGGCCGCCTCGGCCACCGTCATCACCGGCAGGCCGTCGGCCTCCACCTTCTTGGCGGTGGCGGAACCGGCCTTCAGCGCCACGGCGATGTCTTTGACGCCGGAATCCTTCAGGTTCAGCGCATGGGCGCGGCCCTGGGAGCCGTAGCCGACGATGACCACCTTCTTGCCCTTGATGAGGTTGAGGTCGGCATCACGATCGTAATAGACGCGCATTGTCTCGTCCCTTCCTGTCAGCTGTTGTTGTCCGGCCCGGGTCCTGCCCTGCCGGTTTTCCCGTCCGCCCCATGCAGGCGGAAGAACTGGTCCACCGCGGCATCCGCCCGCGTCGCGAAATCACGCTCGTCGTCGGCGAGATCATCGCCGAGCAGCAGCCGCACGTGGCTGTCGCGAACCACCAGCGCGTAGAGCACGCGGTAGGCCTCGCCGAGGTCGCCGCTGATGTGCCCGGCGCGCGCTCCGCTTTCCAGCAGCGCCCGCGCCCGCGTCTCGATGGTCCGCCGCCCGCGCTCCAGGAGCAGACGTCCGAGCGCGGAGCCCTCGCGGCTCGCCTGCCCGATCGCCAGCCGATTGAGCGCCAGCGAAACGTCCCCGGCAAGCACGGTGAGCAGGTCGCGCGCGAAGACCACCAGCGACGCCCGGAACGCGTCCGGGTCGCCGGCGCCTTGCCCGGCGTCCTTAACCCGCACCTTGGCCGCCTGGAACCCGATCACCGCGGCGAGCAGCCCGTCACGGTCGCCGAACCACTTGTAGAGGCTCTCCTTGGAGCAGTTCGCCTCGCGTGCGATCCGCGCCGTGGTCAACGCCCTCTCGCCGCCTTCCACCAGCACCTTCAGCGCGCATTCCAGAACGGCGTTCTGGCGCGGCGAGTAGGTCTGGTTGGGAGATTCGGCCAAAGCGGACACGATCGGGGTTCCCGCGAACACGCATACCCTGCGTACCGTACGGTACTGTACGGGTCTCATATCTCCGCTTTGCAGCCCGGTCAAGCACGCGCAACCCGGCGCCCTCGTCCACCAACCATTGGCCAACGAACCGTGTTCATTAATGCAGGTTGCACTGCTATCCTGATGATACGGGGGCTTGTCAGTACAACTGATTTAACAATAAGCAACTTTCGGACAAGACACAGGAAAATGCATCTTGAGGTTGAGACGAAATAGATCCTGAAGACACCAGCAGCAGCGGGGGTGGCATGGCCGTCGAAGACGACATCCTGGGTCTCACGGGCGCGTTTTATGACGCCGCCCTCGATCCGGATCTCTGGCCCGATACGCTGCACAGCTACAGCCGCTTCTTCGGCGGCGTCGGCGGCGTCATGCATTCGCTGACCCTCGACCGCTCATTGCTGCACGTATCGGCGGACCTTTTGGAAGCGACCGCCGAGTACCAGTCCGAGTGGTGGTCCCACGACCCCCTGGTAGAGGTTGCCCGCCGCAAGAAGTACAAGGACGGCGTCTTTCGCGATGTCGAGCGCCTGGATGAAGAGGTCATCGCAAAAGGCGCCTTCTACCAGGACTTCCTTCGCCGGCACGGGATCGGCGGTGTCGCGGGCCTACTCGCCTCCCCGATCAGGGACATAACAATTTCCTTTTCGATCCAGACCCCACTCGGCCACGTGTTCAAACCCGGACACATGAAGCTGTTGGAAGCCCTTTGCGGCCATCTTACCCGCGCAGCCGCTATCGGCGCCCGGATTGGCTCGTTCGAAGCGCTCCGCGACACGCTTTTCGCCGGCTTCGACAGGTTCGGCTGCGGCGTCGCCCTGGTCCGCACTGACGGAACAGTCCTCGCCGCCAACCGCGAGCTGCAGAACCTTTCGCGCCGCGGCCTGTCGATCGTCAGAGGGCGGTTGGTACCCGAATCCGCGGGCCAGCAGCATGCTTTGGACCGCCTGATCGCCGCGGCGGCCAGTCCGACGGCGGCCGACGATGGAGCGGCGATTACACTGCGGCGCAGCGCTAGCGAACGCGACCTGGTCATTCGGGCGATGCCTGTCGCCGCGCAGACGTTGGAGCGGAAGCTGCCGGGCGTCAGGCCGGAGCATTGCGTGCTTCTGTTGGCCATGGATCCCGACGTTCATCCCAAGCCCGACGCCAACGACCTGTTGCGCGCCTACGGCCTGACGCCCACTCAGGCGAAGGTCGCCGACCTTCTGGCCGCCGGGCTGGCTCCCCAGGAGATCGCCGATCGGCATGGCGTTTCGCTCCACACGATCCGCACGATCCTGAAGGCGGTCTACGAACGCATGGGCGTCAACCGGCAGGTCGACCTCGCCCGGATCGTGACCCGCATCCGCACCCTCGAGTGACGACCGCGGCGCCGGACCTGACGAAATCGCCCGACAGATCGGCTATTGCCCCGACATCTCAGGGTGGGAGCACTCGTCTCTCGACGCGCTTTCATTGCCGCTGGGGAAGATCCTATCCCCGCCCCTGCGCCAGGATCGCGTCGAGCAGCCCGGGGAAGCGCGCATTCAGATCCGCCCGGCGCAACGTGTTGATGTGCACCGGCCCGTCGTTGCGCGTGGCGATGATTCCGCAGTCCCGCAGCACCTGGAAGTGATAGGAGACGCTGGATTTCGGCCGCCCGCCGTCCAGCGCGCCGCAGCTCGCCTCGCCGCAGTCGGCCAGCTGCCGCACGATCGCCAGCCGCAGCGGATCGCTGAGGCCGTAGAGGACGCGTTCCAGCTCGATCTCGTCCGGGTGGGGGTGCTTGAAGGCTCGCATGCCGCCTTCATAACGCAGATGTGCCCTTGTTTCGAGAGTTCGATATTTCTAGAACTAACAAACCGCACCTTCCGGCGGCTCCACCCGCGCCCTCCCCGCGGCAGAAGGACAGGTCCATGCCCACACTCTTCGATCCCTTGACGCTGAAGGGCGTCACCCTGCGCAACCGCATTGCCGTCGCGCCCATGTGCCAGTACCAGGCCGTCGACGGCCTGCCCAACGACTGGCACCGCGTGCACTATCCCGCCCTTGCCCGCGGCGGCGCGGCCCTCGTGGTCGTGGAAGCCACCGGCGTCTCGCCGGAGGGTCGCATCTCGCCCGCCTGCACCGGGCTCTGGAGCGATGCCCACCGCGACGCCTTCATTCCCATCGTGGAGACGATCAAGGCCGCCGGCGCGGTCCCAGGCATCCAGATCGCCCACGCCGGCCGCAAGGCCAGCAGCAACGTTCCCTGGGAAGGCGACGAACACATCCCTAATGAGGACCCGCGCGGCTGGCAGACCATCGCCCCCTCCGCCATTCCCTTCGGTAAGAACCTCACCAAGGTTCCCCGCGCGATGACCGCCGACGACATCGCCGGCGTCCAGGCCGACTTCGTCGCTGCCGCCCGCCGCGCCGACGAGGCCGGCTTCGAGTGGCTGATGCTCCACTTCGCGCACGGCTACCTCGCCCAGAACTTCCTGTCGCCGCTCTCCAACACCCGCACCGACGGCTACGGCGGCTCCGCCGAGAACCGCGGCCGCTTCCTGGTCGAGACCCTCGCCGCCGTGCGCAAGGTCTGGCCGGAGCACAAGCCCCTCTCCGTCCGGCTCGGCGTCATCGAGTTCGACGGCCGCGACGACGAGGAGATCGACGAGGCCATCGCCCTCGTCCGCCGCCTCAAGACTGAAGGCCTCGATTTTCTCGACGTCAGCATGGGCTTCTCCACCCCCGATGCGTCTCCGCCCTGGGGCCCGGCCATGCTCGCACCCGTCGCCCGCCGGGTCCTTGCCGCCGTGGAACTCCCCGGCTCTACCGGCTGGAACATCGCCGACCCGAAGACCGCCGACGCCCTGGTGCGCAACGGCTCGCTCGACGTCGTCATGCTGGCGCGTCCCGTGCTCTCCAATCCGCACTGGCCCTTCCACGCGGCCAAGGCACTCAGCGTGGAGAACGCCGCCTGGATCACCCTGCCGCCGTCCTACGCCAACTCGCTCGCGCGCTACCAACTCAGCTGAGCCAGCGGCTTAACTCACCGGGTCGCCGCAGGCGGCCCGGTAGAGGCGGATCGTTTCGGCCATGCCGTGGATCAGCGCGTCCGCAGTCAGCGCGTGCCCGATCGAGACCTCCGCGATCTCCGGCACCCGCGCCACCAGCGGCGGCAGGTTGTCCAGCGTCAGGTCGTGTCCGGCGTTGACCGCAAGCCCCGCCGCCGTCGCCGCCTCCGCCGTCCGCGCCAACTCCTCCAGCCGCTTGGCTTTCTCGGCAGTGTCGAACGTGTGCCCATAGGGCCCGGTGTAGAGCTCGATCCGCCGCGCGCCGGTGGCAGCCGCAGCGGGCACCAGCGCCGGATCGGCGTCCAGGAACAGCGACAGCCGCATCCCTTGCCCCTGCATCCGGCTGGCCACGCCCTTCAGCATCGCCGCATGCGCCGCGCAATCCCAGCCGTGGTCGGAGGTGTTCTGGGCGGGGTCGTCCGGCACCAGCGTCACCTGGTCCGGCTTGGCCGCCTCGCAGAGCTGAAGGAAGTCCTCCGACGGGTATCCTTCGATGTTGTACTCCCGGTCCGGGAACTCCGCCCGGATCATGTCGCGCACCGCGAACACGTCGGTCCGGCGGATATGCCGCTCGTCCGGCCGCGGATGCACCGTCAGCCCATAGGCGCCGGCCGAAAGCGCGATCCGCCCGATCCCCACCACGTCCGGCCACGGCAGGTCCCGCCGGTTCCTGAGCGCCGCAATGGCGTTGATGTTCACCGAAAGCCTGGGTCCGGGCATGGCGCGAAACTCCGCCGTCAAAAAGGGGTCCATCCCATAGGCCGGCCCGTTCTAGCGCGCAATGCGCGCGGAAGGCGCAGCTGTTTCGCCGCTGGACTGCGGACAGGTGGCTTGCAGCACCTTCTGATCCGCCAGCGAAAGCAAAGGCCCGCGCGCCGTGTACCCCGCAGCGAGAGCCCTGACGGCAGCGCCCCGTTCCTCGGTCACCGGATGGCTGTCGAATGGCGACGCGTCCCCAGCATCCCCCACACCCTCGATCCTCTCGATCAACTGGATGGATGCCAGCGGATCGCCGCCGAGCGCCATCATGCGCCGGGCCGCGAACGCATCCGCCGCCGCCTCGGCTTCCCGGGAATAGGCGCTGGAAACGATCGCCTGCGCCGCCAGCACAACGGCCGTGCCGCCCGTGAAGTCGCCGAGCACATAGCCGAACACGAACCCGAGCCCGGCAGCCTCGATGATCTTGACCAGGCTGTCGCGCGCGGCCACATGCCCGAACTCATGCGCGATTACCCCCGTGAGTTCGTCGGGCGATTGTACGGCCTCCAGCAGCCCCCGGAACACGATCACCCGCCCTCCGAGGAAGGCCAGCGCGTTCTCCATGGGATGATCGACGATCCTCACCGTGGGCGTCACCACGAAGGTCTCTTCGCCGACGATGCGCTGCGTCAGGTCATCCAGGATTCGTTCGGTTTCCGCGTTGCTGCACGTCGCATCAGCCAGAGAGTCCATGTCGAGCATCGACGCGATCGCATTTTCCAGACCGTCGGCAAGCGCGATTTCCGTTTCGGCCGAAACCAATGGCGCGATCGCCTTGGCAAGCACGGGCACTCCGAACCAAACTGAGGCCACAACCCCAACCGTCGCCGCCACGCTCCAGAACGCGATCTTTCGCGCCGAGTTGGCGGAGACGCGGCGCTGCTCCTTCAGGCTCCCCGCGCGTGCATGCAGGGTGGCGAGAAATGCCTCGCTGTGCACGACCAGCCGCTCCGCGCCGCCCGGCCCGTCCTCCCCGACCGCCAGGTGGAACGCAGCGGCACCCTCGTCGACCTCCCGGATCGCATCCAGCGGCCAGCGGAACACCGCCTCCCCGAGAAACGGATCCCGGCCTTCCAGATGACCGTCCGTCGAGATCGAGAGCGTGACGGCGCGTCGGCGGGCGGTGCGCCCGTCGAAGTAGCTCCCGGCCGGAGCATCGGCTTCAGAATCCAACATCGATGCCCGTCGTCAGGATGTCCCCGAACCCCTCGTTCGCAGCGCTGGTCGCCGGGCCGGCCACCGCGGCCGCCACCCCGAGCGCGTCCAGGTTCGTCACGGACGCGCCGTTGGCGATCGCTCCCCAGATCGACCGCTGCCAGATCCAGATCTTGGCAAACATGAAGATGATGATCCACAGGCCGTAGTTGGCAGCCATTAGTCCGATTGAAGTAACGGAGTAGGTAGTCGTTCCGTGGAGCGGAAAAGCCCGCGCTCCAACACTGAAGATGAAGATCGTAAGGCCAGTAGCGGCCAGCAAAGCAACGCCCATGCCGATGATCGGCAGTATTCGACTACGTACCGAGAAAAAAAGCTTGACCCGACTTTGGCCGCATGAAATCGCGCTCCCGCAAATCGATATCCGGCGCGCGTCGAAAAAGAGATAGGAGACAAAGCCGATCAGAACCACGAAGGGCAAAGCTTGGAAATAGATTAAAAATTGATCGAAATACTGGTCCTCATCTACGATTTCTTTGGCCCACAACAGAGTGACTAAAAGGAAACCGCACATCGAAACTGTCACCGCGGCTGTGGATAACCACGCGTAGGCGAACGGCTTCAGCAGCATCCGCCCCTTGATCTCCGTCGACACCGGCAGCGATCCGAACGACAGGTTCCCGATCTTCCGGCGCTCCTGGCTGGCGATCGTGTACGGAATGCTCCACCCGAGCGTGACCACGTTGAGGACGAGAAACACCACTGCCCAGGCCGCATAGACCTCAGCCGACCCTCCGAGCGAAAAGGCGATGCCGCGCCACCGCGTGCGCGAGAAGCGGTACCGGTACGACCGGTAGAGCCCGTCGTAAACCAGGAACAGGTAGATGCCGATGAAGCAGACATAGGCGATGGGGTGCTCGATCGGATTGTTCGCGCCCCACCAGAACGAAAGGCCGTAGAGCGGCAACACGATCACTAGGGCCACAAGGAAACCCAGGAAAAGCTCCAGCCCCCGCCCCGTGTACTCGAACGGCGAGCCGTCCAGCACCGTGCGGCTCCAGAACAGGCGCCGCAGGTTGGTCACGAACCAGAACCGGTAGAGTCCCAGCGTCAGCACCGTGATGACGGATCCGCGAAAAGCCGTCTTCGCGAATGCGCCGTCGAGGGAATCGAACCGCACGGTCGCGGGTTGTGTCGAGGCCAGGGCGTCCAAGGGCATCTCCGTTCAGGACGGAGACCATAACAACCCATGATCGCACGGACTAGTCAGAATTGACATAGAGCGCGTGCGATCCGTCGGGCTTGCCGGGGTAGGTCAGGGATCCCTAACGGGGGCCCCGGCTGCCAGGACTTCCGCCGCGGCAGCCTCACACCCAGTCCGCAAGCTCCAGCTCCACGCTGTCGCCGCCCCGCTGCAACCGGAGCACCAGCGACGCAGCCCCTGTCACCACCGCGTCCGCGATCCCCAGTCCCGCCAACGCGGCCAGCGGCCCTGCCCGCTCCGCCCCGATCCGCGCGATCGTCATCGTGGTGTATCCGCCCGCCGTCTGCCGCGCGTCGGCGCGCCCGTCGGTCCAGCGGTCCGGCCTCTCTGTTCCGGGCGATCCGAACACGAACGGCACCCCGTCGTCGTCGCTCGCCACCGCCACCGGAATGCTCAGTCCGGGCGGAAACGCGTCGATCCGATAGGGCCAGCTCTCGAAGGGAAACGGCTCGCCCCGCAGGGCGATCCCGAACGGGTTGGCGCCCGTCTGCCGCAGTCGGGACCGCCGCGTGAAGCCGTTGCGCGCCAGCGCGGGTGCCGCCAGCTCGGCCTCATCCACCACGAACAGCAGTTCCAGGTAGGCATTGTCGAAGCAGTAGCAGACGTTGGACGTGCCCTGCCCCGTGTGCCGCCGCTCGTAGGACGGGACCAGCCCGATCCCGTCCAGAACCTGCCGGACCTTGCCGCCCGGCAGGGCATCGTCGCGGGCGACGAACACGAAGACATGGTCCAGCGCGATCATCATGGCCCCGCGACCGGTCTCGTCCGCCGCGTCAGTGGCTGCGCGGCGGCTTGATGTCGCCCGCATCCGCCTTGGCCTCGTTCTCCTCCCGAAGCGCCTTGCGGATCGTCTCCATCACGTGCTCCCAGCCCTTTTCGCGGGCCAGTTCATGCGCCAGATGGATGGTTTCAAAGTCCTCGATTTCCATGGGTTCCCCTCTCGTCCCTTGTCTACATCGCCTCGCGGCCGCGGCTGAGCGCGGCGAGCCCCGTCCGGGCCACTTCCACGAGACCGCATTCGGTCATCAGGTTGACGAACCGGTCGATGTCGGTGGGGGAACCCGACAGTTCGAACACGAAGCTCTCCAGCGTGGCGTCCACCG
Organism: Chthonobacter albigriseus; assembly: GCF_013839445.1. Taxonomy (GTDB): domain Bacteria; phylum Pseudomonadota; class Alphaproteobacteria; order Rhizobiales; family Pleomorphomonadaceae; genus Chthonobacter; species Chthonobacter albigriseus. Next base: position 267,348 of record NZ_JACDIT010000003.1, read on the forward strand.
TCCGGGCGCTGAAGGCCTGCGCCAGCCGCAGCGCCTCCACCCGGTGTTCGCCCTTGCCGGCCACTTTCACCAGCGCCAGTTCGCGCTCGATCGCGTCGCCCTTCTTGGTGAGGTTCACGACGCGATGGACCGGCACCAGGCGCGCCAGCTGGTTCATGATCTGCGTGATCACCTGGGGCGTGCCGCCGGTCACGATGGTGATGCGCGACAGGTGGTTCTCGTGCTCCACCTCCGACACCGTCAGGCTCTCGATGTTGTATCCGCGCCCGGAAAACAGACCGATCACGCGCGCCAGCACGCCGGGCTCGTTGTCGACCAGCACCGAGAGCGTGTGGCTCTCCGAAACGGTCGAGGTCTCCTCCAGGAAATAGGCCGACTGGCTCTGTCCCGCGACGATCATCATGGTCATTCCCAACCCTGTGTGTTGTGGAAGGCGCCCGGTCCAGGACGCCCGCCGCGGTCAATCAGACCAGGACCTTGCCCGTGGAGCCGATCGCGCTGTCGATCTCGTCGTCCGAGGCGTCGCCCAGCAGCATCTCGTTGTGCGCCTTGCCCGACGGGATCATCGGGAAGCAGTTGGCGAGGTTGGCCACCCGGCAGTCGAACAGCACCGGCTTGCGGATCCGGATCATCTCCTCGATCGCGCCGTCCAGCTCGTCCGGCTTCTCCGCCCGGATGCCGACGCCGCCGTAGGCCTCCGCCAGCTTCACGAAGTCCGGCATCGCCTCGGTGTAGCTGTGCGAGAGCCGGTTGCCGTGCAGCAGCTGCTGCCACTGGCGCACCATCCCCATGTACTGGTTGTTGAGGATGAAGATCTTGATCGGCGCGTCATACTGGATCGCCGTCGACATCTCCTGGATGCACATCTGGATCGACGCGTCGCCGGCGATGTCGATCACCAGCGAGTCCGGATGCGCGATCTGCACGCCCAGCGCCGCCGGCAGGCCGTAGCCCATGGTGCCGAGGCCGCCGGAGGTCATCCAGCGGTTCGGCTCCTCGAAGCCGAAGTACTGCGCGGCCCACATCTGGTGCTGACCCACCTCGGTGGTGATGTAGGTGTCGTGCCCCTTGGTCAGCTGGTACAGCCGCTCGATGGCGTACTGCGGCATGATCACGTCGTTGTTCTTGCGGTAGGAAAGGCACTTCTTCGCCTTCCACACCGCGATCTGCTGCCACCAGGCAGCCATCGCCGCCTTGTCCTGCTGCGGATGGGTCTGCTTCCAGACCTTGATCATGTCTTCCAGCACGTAGCCGACGTCGCCGACGATCGGGATGTCGACACGCACGTTCTTGTTGATCGAAGACGGATCGATATCGATGTGGATCTTCTTCGCGTTCGGCGCGAAGGCGTCGATCCGGCCGGTGATCCGGTCGTCGAAGCGCGCGCCGACACACACCATCACGTCGCAGTCGTGCATGGTCATGTTGGCTTCGTAAGTGCCGTGCATGCCCAGCATGCCGATCCAGTTCGGCCCGGACGCCGGATAGGCGCCGAGGCCCATCAGCGTCGAGGTGATCGGCATGTTGGTCAGCTTGACCAGTTCGCGCAGCAGCGTGGAGGCCGCCGGCCCGGAGTTGATCACCCCGCCACCGGTGTAGAGCACCGGCTTCTTGGCAGCCGCCAACAGCGCCACCGCCTCGCGGATCGCCGCCTCGTCGCCCTTGACGCGCGGGTTGTACTGGGTCTGCGGCTGGCCCTTGTAGTTCGTGTAGGTGCCGGTCTGGAACTGGATGTTCTTCGGAATGTCGACGACCACCGGGCCCGGACGCCCCGTTGTGGCGATCCGGAACGCCTCGTGCAGGATGCGCGGCAGGTCCTCGATCCGCTTCACCAGCCAGTTGTGCTTGGTGCAGGGCCGCGTGATGCCGACCGTGTCGCACTCCTGGAAGGCGTCGTTGCCGATCAGGTGCGTCGGCACCTGCCCGGTGATGCACACCATCGGGATGGAATCCATCAGCGCGTCGGTCAGCGGCGTCACCATGTTGGTGGCGCCCGGCCCGGACGTCACCAGCGCGACACCCACCCGCCCCGTCGAGCGGGCATAGCCCTCCGCGGCGTGGCCGGCGCCCTGTTCGTGGCGGACCAGCACGTGGTTGATCTTATCCTGCTGATGCAGTTCGTCGTAGATGGGCAGGACGGCGCCGCCCGGATAGCCGAAGATCGTGTCGACGCCCTGGTCGATCAGGGCCTGGATGACCATCTCCGCGCCCGTCATCTGCCGTGTCATCGTTTCTGCCTCATGTCGGCCGATCCGCCGTTCATCGTCTTGTTGGGGATCGGGTGGGGGACGTTCTGGTAATAAAAAAGGCCCCGGAGAGGGACCTTGCTTTCGGCGCACCATGTTGCTCGGGGGCTCTAGTGAAGAGCCTCCGTCACGGTGCGCTGCCTAAGTACGATAATGGCCAGGGCCATTGGGAATCCTCGTCGCGAGTGCGATGTGGGCGGAACCTAGTCATCCCGCCGGCCGGGGTCAACCCCTATTTTACGTTTGTTGCGAGCCGCATGGCACGCGCGCAACAAAATGTCTCAGGCCCGCACCCTCACCGCCGCCGCTTCTTCTTCCGGCAGCCCCAGGCCCAGTCGCGCCGCGGCCCCACGTCCACGTGGACGGACCGCGTGTGGCAGTAGGTGCCGACACCGCCGATCCCCGCCAGGTTCCGCGCGGCGCGCGCCAGCCGCGAGGGCGCCACGCCGGGGATCTGAATGTCCGCCGCCATGCAGCGCCTGTGGTAGGAACCCGGCCGCGCCCGCCCCGGCGGTCGGTATCCTGACGTCAGGATGATCTGTCGTCCGAACTGGTCACGCAGTTTTCCGAGCACCGCCCGCAGCTTCGGCGTCAGGCAGCTGCTGCGCACTGTCCGCGTCTGGTGAACGAAGGCGACCAGCGTCCGTTGGGCCAGTTCGGGCGCGTCCTCCGCCTCGGCGGCAACCTCGTCATCCAGCCCCTCCAATTCTTCACGGGTTCCCGCAAGGGATGCGGACGACCACGCGAGGATGGATAGAACCGTGAGAGCTGCAACGGCGAGCCGACGCATGGGCACACTCCTCCACGGCCCGGCGGAAGCACCGGGCCTGAGCGGCCTCACTCACGGCCTTGATACGCGAAATCCCCCACCTTCGGAAGTCCTGTTAACACTTGTGGCGGAGTGGCGAGTTCACCGAGTGGCCGCTGCAACCATCTCGTCGACTGCCCCGGCGTAGGGCGCGAACCGGGTCCAGCCGCCGAACTGGTTGCGGAACCACGTCTCCTGCCGCTTGGCATACTGCCGCGTCGCGGTCACTGCCGCGGCGATCGCGTCCTCCACCGCCATCGCCCCGGTGGCCGCCGCCGTCATCTCCGGCACGCCGATGGCCTTCGCCGCCGGCATCGAGGGATCGACGCCGATCGCGGCGAAGGCGCGCGCCTCGTCCAGCCCGCCTTCCCCGACCATCATCCTGAACCGGGTCTCGATCCGCGCTCTCAGCCACGCCCGGTCCGGCGCGACAACAAAGGCGGCCGCGCGGTCGAGGGGCACCAGCGGCGCCGACCGCTCGCCCTGGAATTCCGAGAGCGAGCGACCGGTCGCGGCCAGCACCTCAAGCGCCCGCGCCACCCGCTGCCCGTCCGCCGGTCCCAGCCGTTCCGCCATCACCGGATCCGCCTCGGCGAGCCGCGCGTGCAGCCCTGCCGCGCCCAGCGTCGCCGCCATCGCCCGTACGCTGGCGCGCACCTCCGCCGGCACGGCCGGCACCTCGGAAAGCCCCGTCGTCAAGGCCGTGAAGTAGAGGCCAGTCCCGCCCACGAACACCGCCGGCCGCCCCGCCCGGTCGAGGTCGTCCAGCACCGCCGCGACGTCGCCAAGCCAGCGCGCCACCGTGTAGGCATCCCGCACCCCGACGTGCCCGTAGAGCCGGTGCGGCACCCGCGCCTCGTCCGCCGTCGTCGGCCGCGCCGTCAGGATCCGCAGTTCGCGATAGACCTGCATGGAATCGGCGTTCACGATCACGCCGTCGATCCGCTCCGCGACCGCCATCGCCAGCGCCGACTTGCCGCTCGCGGTCGGCCCGGCTATCAGGACCGCGCGCGGTCTCCCCTCATGTCCCAAGGCCGCCACTCCAAGCATTCTCCGGGAGTCGTCATGTCGCTGGTCGCCACGCTTGTCTCATCCCCGGCCGATCCGCAAGTCAGCGTGCGGCTCGTCGCCGAGGCCGGCCGCGCCGTCGGCGCCCCCGGGCATCGCGTGCTCGCTCCCGAGATTGCCGCCGACCTGCCCCTCCCCGCCGGCCTGGATGCCGCCGAGGCCGAACGCCGCCTGCGCGCCGTCATCGGCGACCGGCCGGTCGACGTCGCGGTCCTTCCCGCCGAGAACCGCCGCCGCAAGCTTCTCGTCGCCGACATGGATTCCACCATGATCGGCCAGGAGTGCATCGACGAACTCGCCGCCTACGCCGGCCTCAAGGAGCACGTAGCGGCCATCACCGAGCGCGCGATGCGCGGCGAGATCGCCTTCGAGCCCGCTTTGCGCGAACGCGTCGCCCTTCTGAAGGGTCTCCCCCACGCGGTGATCGACGAGGTCCTGGAGGAGCGCATCACCATCACCCCCGGAGCGGTGGAACTCGTCCGCACCATGCGCGCCAACGGCGCCTACACGGCCCTCGTCTCCGGCGGCTTCACCCTCTTCACCGGCGTGATCCGCAATCGAATCGGCTTCCACGAGGATCGCGCCAACACGCTGCTTGCCGAGGGCGGGCTCCTCACCGGCGAGGTCGCCGAGCCGATCCTCGGCAAGGCAGCCAAACTGGAAAGCCTTGAGGAGCTGGCCGCGCGGCATGGCCTGGCCCTGCACGAAACCCTGGCCGTCGGCGACGGCGCCAACGATCTCGCCATGGTCAAGGCCGCCGGCCTCGGCGTCGCATACCACGCCAAGCCAGCCGTCGCCGCCGAGGCGCACGCCCGGATCGACCACGCAGACCTCACCGCCCTGCTCTACCTCCAGGGCTACGCGATCGACGAGTTCGTCAGGACCTGACGCCGCACGGCGCGGACCTGGTCAGGGCGCCTCGCAGGAGATCGCCACGCGCTTCTCCCACCGGCCGGCGTCCGCGCCGCCGGCAGTCAGCCGCGCCTCCACCGTCACCGGCCTGCAATCGTGGTCCACGATGAACGAGCGCATGGTCGTGCCATAATCGCCGATACTGCCGATCGGCCAGGTCTTCTGGAACAACACGTCCCCTCTGTCCCCCCGCGCGGTCACCTCCACGCGCGGCGGGTCGAAGAACAGCGCGTCGGGCTCACCGTCCACGATCACGTCGACCACCATCTGCAGCGAGCGGCCCTTGTCCGTCATCGCCAGAACCGGTCCCTCGACGGTCGCAAGCTCGTTCGACAGTCCGCCGGAATCCTCGAAGATCAGGAACACATGCGGCTTACCTAGGCTCACCTCCGCCGCACCGGCAACCGAAGCGCCCGCCATAAGCATTGCCGCCGAAACCACGCTGAAAAATCGTCTCACGCCGGCTTCCCCCGTTCGTCCAGCGCCTTGAGAACGGCCACCCGGATCGCGCTCGCAAGGTTCCGCGGCCCGCGGGTCCGGTCCACGGCGGCGACCAGCGCCGCCACCGATTGCCCGCGCTCGGCCGCCATGCGTTCCACCACCGCCCAGTATTCCGGCTCCAGCGCCACGCTGGTGCGATGACCCGACAGCGAGATCGAGCGCTTCTCCAGCAGCGGCGACGGGGGTGTGCTCGCCCGGGCGCCGCCGGCCGGTTCCGCCTGCGGGCTCACGACCCGTCCTCGCCATTATCGATCCGGTGTCCCTGCAGGCGCCGCTCGGCGAGTTCGGCGAGCGCGGACTCCTGCGTCTTCTCCGCCTTGGTGCGCCCGAACTTGGCGCGGTTCTCCGCGGCCTTGTCGGCCTTCGCGTCGCGTTCCTTCCGCTTGCGGTGCAGTCTCAGGCTGACGACATCGCCCATGTCTTGGCCCCCTTAGCAAAACGGATAGGTTCCGCACGATACCTCCGATCGGCCCCGCTGCGAAGACGGCACGCCGCCGTGCGCATCAGCCCGGACCCACCATCGTCTCCGGGCGCACCAGGGCGTCGAACTCGGCCTCGCTGACGGCGCCCGTCCGCACGGCCTCCTCGCGCAGCGTGGTGCCGTTCTTGTGCGCCGCCTTGGCGATCGCCGCCGCCTTGTCGTAGCCGATGGTCGGCGCCAGCGCCGTCACCAGCATCAGCGACCGCGCCACCAGCTCCGCGATCCGGTCCTCGTTCGCCTCGATCCCCGCCACGCAGCGGTCCGCGAACGACCGCGCGGCGTCCGCCAGGAGCCGCACTGACTGCAGCACCGCGTCCGCGATCACCGGTTTGTAGACGTTGAGCTCGAAATGCCCCTGCGCTCCGGCAAAAGCCACCGTCGCCTGGTTGCCCACTACCCGTGCGGCCACCATCGTCAGCGCCTCGGCCTGCGTCGGGTTCACCTTCCCAGGCATGATGGACGATCCCGGCTCGTTCTCCGGCAGGCTGAGCTCGCCGAGCCCCGAGCGCGGCCCGCTGCCCAGAAACCGGATGTCGTTGGCGATCTTGTGCAGCGACACCGCCACCGTCTCGATCGCCCCGTGGGCGAACACCAGCGCGTCGTGCGTCGCCAGGGCCTCGAACTTGTTCTCCGCCGTCCGGAACGCGATGCCGGTCAGGTCGCCGACGTCGGCCGCCACCCGCGCCGCGAATTCCGGATGCGCGTTCAGCCCCGTACCGACGGCCGTCCCGCCTTGCGCCAGTTCCAGCACCCCGTCGAGCGCCGCCTCCAGCCGCCCGATCCCCTTCTCCACCATGTGCCGGTAGCCGGAGAACTCCTGCCCCAGCGTCAGCGGCGTCGCATCCTGCGTATGAGTCCGGCCGATCTTCACGATCCCGGCGAACGCCTGCTCCTTGACCGCCAGCGCGCCCGCCAGATGCCGCAGCGCCGGGATCAGGTCCCGCACGATCGCGGTCGCCACCGCCACATGCATGGCGGTCGGGAACACGTCGTTGGACGATTGCCCCATGTTCACGTGGTCGTTCGGGTGCACCGGCATCTTGGCGCCGCGCGTCCCGCCCAGGCTCTCGTTGGCGAGGTTGGCGATCACCTCGTTGACGTTCATGTTCGTCTGGGTGCCCGAACCGGTCTGCCAGACCACCAGCGGGAACTCCCCGTCGTGCATCCCGCCGGCCACCGCCAGCCCCGCCCGCTCGATCGCATCGGCAAGCCGCTCGTCCAGCAGCCCGAGCGCCCGGTTCGTCCGCGCCGCCGCCACCTTGACCACGGCCAGCGCGCGGATCAGCGGCAAGGGCATCCGCTCGTCCGGCCCGCCGATCGGGAAGTTCTCCACCGACCGCTGGGTCTGCGCGCCCCACGCCCGGTCCGCCGGCACCGCGATCGGCCCGAAGGTGTCGCTTTCCATCCGCATGGCGGGCAAAAGTTCACTCACGGCATCTCTCTCCGGTAGCCCCCGGACAAGAGATAGACCGCCCCACCCCGCGCCAGAAGAGCGAACCGCTCCCGTCGCGTCGAGTTGAACGACGATGGGTTTCTGATGGGATCGGGAAAAGGCTCAGGTCTTCTTGCGGAACGCGTCCAGCGAGACCACCGCGGCGGATTTCTCGCCCTCCGCCGGCGGCGCTTCGGCGGCCGGCGGCGCGGCCTCTTTGGCCTCGTCGTCGACCGGCTTCACCTGCACGGGCACCACGGGCGTCAGCGCCGGCGGCGCCGGCTTCAGCGTCTCCACCTCCGCGCCGGCGGCTGTGGCCTCGGCCTCGCGCGCCACCTCGAAGGTCATGCCGAACTCCACCGACGGGTCGAAGAACCCCTTCACCGCCGAGAACGGCACCAGCAGACGCTCCGGCACGCCGGAGAACGACAGCCCCACCTCGAACGCGTGCTCGGTGACGGCGAGGTCCCAGAACTGGTGCTGGAGGATGATGGTCATCTCCTCCGGGAACCGCTCGCGCAGCCGCGACGAGATCCGCACGCCAGGCGCACCGGTGTCGAAGGCGATGTAGAAGTGATGGTCGCCGGGCAGGCCAGCGCGCACCACCTCGGTCAGCACCTTGCGGACCACGCCCCGGAGCGCCTCCTGGGTCAGCACGTCGTAGCGGATCAGATCCTCGGCCATCGTCCCTCACCAAACCTCGGCCCCGTCGGCCGGTCGCCGGTGCTTCCGAGTCGAACCGGAAACGCCGCGACTCTACCGGACACCCCTCGTCCGCGAAATGGGGTTTTCGCCAACCCTCAAACCCGCGAACAGCCGTTCTGTTCACGACGAGCGGCGTCGCGACGCACGCACGTCACATGCGAGGAGCCGGTCTGGATGATCCGGAGCTGAAAAAGGAAGTGGAGGCTTCTGTTGCCAGGTGCCTCCGAACCCCGCCTGAAAGTGCTACCCCTCAGGGCTTGATTCCCAGTGCTAGCACCGCATTACGCGGCGACGGCGACCGGAGCATAGTTGTCATTCGCAACTATAGGTTTAGCCCGATAACGGCGGTACAATGCCGAGCGAAAGAACCACCTTTACACCCTCGTCGATCCTATTTCGCCCCCGCCGGAGCCCGCGTTTTCGCCGCTTTCGCGCCGCGGGCTCGGGTGGAGGCGCCGGGTACCGCCCCCGGGTCCGATAGGTTTATTACGCAGCCGATTTATCGCCATAGCCGGGTTGCCCCGGCACCCACACATATAGGCCGCAAGCCGTCCCTTGTGAAGAGCGCTCCATCCGATCCCGGTTGATCCGGATCATGGACCGCGCCTGCCGGCTCGCCGAAGGTCGGGTTCTCGGCCATGGCGAGGGCGGCACTCCGCCCCGACACCGCCCAACGACCGCAGGGAGACGATCATGACGACGCGCGCCGTATCCGAACTCTCCATCATCGTCACCGGAGGCGCCCGCGGCATCGGCGCGGCCGTGGCCCGCGAGCTCGCCGGCGCCGGCGCCAAGGTCATGGTTGCCGACGTCATCGACGACGAGGGCCTCGCGCTCGCAGCCGAACTCGGCGGCCCGGCCGTCTACCGCCACCTGGACGTCGCAAGCGAAGCCGACTGGCAGGCCGCCGTCGCGGAGGCCGAGCGCCTGTTCGGCGGCGTCAACGCGCTCTTCAACAACGCGGGCATCCTCGGCTACGGCGGCATCGGCGCCTGCACGCCCGATCAGTTCCGCCGCATCATCGACGTCAACCTCACCGGCGTCTTCCTCGGCCTCCACGCCACCAGCCCGGCCATCCGCCGCGCCGGCGGCGGCATGATCGTCAACACCTCCTCCACCGCCGGCCTCCAGGGATACGCCGGCCTGGCCGCCTATGTCGCCAGCAAATGGGGTGTCCGTGGGCTGACCAAGGCCGCCGCCCTCGACCTTGCCGCCGACCGGATCCAGGTGCTCTCCCTCCACCCCGGACCGATCCGCACCCCGATGACGGAGGCCATCTCCGACGAGATCGCCGCGAACCAGCCGATCCCCCGCTTCGGCACCCCGGACGAGGTCGCCCGCATGGTCCGCTTCATGTTCACCGAGGCAAGCTATTCCACCGGCTCCGAATTCGTCGTCGACGGCGGCGCCGTCACCGGCCAGGTCCTCCCCCTCCCGGAGGGCTGATCCCCGCCGCCTCCCGGCGCTTCATTGTGGACGCGACACGCCTGCCGCTTCCCTCACCCTTCCGGGGAGGTTAAGGGTTGGGTGAAACGCCGTCCCCGGCCGCGTGCGAACGGCCGCCCGGAGCCGTGCCCATGCGCCAGTACCACGACCTCGTCGAACGCATCCTCGCCGACGGCTTTGAGAAGTCCGATCGCACCGGCACGGGCACGCTCTCCGTCTTCGGCCACCAGATGCGCTTCGACCTCGCCGAGGGCTTCCCCCTCGTCACCACCAAGAAGCTGCACCTGAAGTCCATCGTCCACGAGCTGATCTGGTTTCTGGCCGGCGATACCAACATCGCCTACCTCAAGGAGAACGGCGTCTCCATCTGGGACGAGTGGGCCGACGAGAACGGCGACCTTGGCCCCGTCTACGGCCACCAGTGGCGCTCCTGGCCAGGTCCGGACGGCACCGTCGTCGACCAGATCGCTTGGGTCGAGAGCGAGATCCGCCGCAACCCGAACTCCCGCCGCCTGATGGTCACCGCCTGGAACCCGGCCGACGTGCCGCGCATGGCGCTGCCGCCCTGCCACGCCCTGTTCCAGTTCTACGTCGCGGACGGCCGCCTCTCCTGCCAGCTCTACCAGCGCTCTGCCGACGTCTTCCTCGGCGTGCCCTTCAACATCGCCTCCTACGCGCTCCTCACCGCCATGATGGCCGAGACCACCGGCCTGAAGCCCGGCGAGTTCATCCACACCCTCGGCGATGCGCACCTCTACCTGAACCACCTCGACCAGGCCCGCCTGCAGCTCTCCCGCGCCCCGCGCCCGCTCCCCCGCCTGAAGCTCGCGCCCGGCATCCGCTCCGTGCTCGACTTCCGCTACGAACACGTCGCCATCGAAGGCTACGACCCCCACCCCGCCATCAAGGCCGCGGTCGCCGTATGATGATCCGCCCCGCCCTTCTCCTCGCCGCCGCGCTCGCCCTCGCCGCACCTGCGCGCGCCAACGACTCCACCGCCGAAATCGGCGCCGGAGGGCTCATCTTCCTCGTCAACGAATCCGTCTCGATGGAGCACGAGGAGCTCTTCGTCTCCCCCACCGAGGTGCGTGTGGACTACCGCTTCCTCAACACCACCGACCAGGAGCTGGATTTCACCGTCGCCTTCCCGATGCCGGACATCGACGGCAACCCGTTTCTGCCGGTCTCCATCCCCAACCCCGACGACGACAACTTCCTCGGCTTCACGGTCACGGTCGACGGCAAGCCCGTCGCGGTGAACCTCCAGCAGCGCGCCTTCGTCGCCGGCATCGACATTACGCAGACGCTGGGCGACGCCGGCGTCCCTTCGATGCCCTTCGCCGAATCCACCCGCAAGGCGATCGCCGCGCTGCCGCAGGAAACCCTCGACGCCTGGATCCGTCAGGGCATCCTCGTCAAGGACACCTACGACATCGGCAAGGGCATGGAGGATCACTACGAACCCTACTGGACCCTCAAGACCACCTACTATTGGGATATGACCTTCCCGGCCGGCCGCGAGGTCGCGGTCTCCCACCGCTACACGCCGAGCCTCGGCGGAACCGCCGGCCTGACTTTCATCGAGGACGGCAAGCTCCAGGGTCGGCAGTACCAGGACTACAAGGCCCGCTACTGCCTGGACGGCGACTTCGCCAAGTCGGTCGCAAAGTTCGTCACCCCGGAGGATCCCTACGGATCGGGCCTGACGGAGAGCCGCCTCTCCTACATCCTCGTTACCGGTCGCAACTGGCAGGGCACCATCAAGTCCTTCCGCCTCACCGTCGACAAGGGCGCGCCGGAGAACCTCGTGTCCTTCTGCGGCGAGGGCGTCACCAAGACCGGCCCCACCACCTTCGTGATGGAGAAGACCGACTTCTGGCCCGAGCGCGACCTCGACATCCTGATCGTCAACCGGCAGCCGAACTGACCACCGCTTCCGACCGATTTCCCTGTCCCGCCTCATGACGACGCCGTTCGACCGCGCTATACCCGCCCCATGTCGCTGCTGATCCGTCCCGCCGTCCCCGCCGACGCGCCTCTCATCCACTCGCTCGTCATCGACCTCGCCACCTACGAGAAGATGCCCGACGCCGTCGCCGCCACGCCGGACGACCTCGCCGCCGCGCTCTTCTCCCCGGCGCCGCGCGTCTTCTGCGAGATCGCCACCTGGAACGGCGAGCCGGCCGGCTTCGCGCTCTGGTACTATTCCTTCTCCACCTGGACCGGCCGACACGGCCTCTTCCTGGAGGATCTCTTCGTGCGCCCGGAGCACCGCGGCCGCCGTATAGGCAAGGCCCTGCTCGCCACGCTCGCCCGCCGCTGCCTCGACGAGGGATTGACCCGCTTCGAATGGGAGGTGCTCGACTGGAACCAGCCGGCCATCGACTTCTATGAAGCCCAGAAGGGCGTCCTGATGCGGGGCTGGATCCCGGTCCGCCTGGAAGGCGACGCCCTTACCCAGCTGGCCGGCAGCGCACCGTGACAGCAGCCGCCCCTCGCATCGCGATCATCGTCGCCATCGCCGACAACGGCGTTATCGGCGCCGACGGCGACATGCCCTGGAAGGTGTCGGCCGATCTCAAGCGCTTCCGCAGGCTGACCATGGGCAAACCGGTGGTCATGGGCCGCAAGACGCTCCAGTCGATCGGCAAGCCGCTCGACGGACGCGACAACATCGTCCTCACCCGGGATCCGAACTTCGCGGCCGAAGGGATTCTGATCGCTCGCGATCTCGCCTCAGCTCTGGAGCTCGCCCGCGGCATCGCCGTCGGGCGCGGTGTCGACGAAGTCCTCGTCATCGGCGGCGGCATCCTCTACGCCGAAGCCCTTCCGCTGGCCGATCGCCTTTATGTCACCCACATCGCCGCGAGCCCGGCGGGCGATACCCGCTTCCCTGCGATCGACCCCGCCGTCTGGCGTCCGGTCGACGAGGAGCCGCTCCCGCGCGGCCCGAAGGACACCGCCGACGCCCGCGCCGTCACCTACGAACGGATCGCCCCGACGGCCTGAGCGGCGCTCGGCCATGCCGGCTTAACCTTGCCGGGCGATACCATCCGTACTTTCGCTTGCGCTCTCGTTGACTTGCTCCCTCCCTCTCCCCACTTGCACGAGGCGGACTTGGGGCCCGGGGCGTGCGTTGCTGACATCGCGCAAAGCCCGTATAAGCCGCGAGACCAACACGAAAACGCTTCAGACGAGAGGAACACGGGCCTATGCCTTGGAGCAACCAGAGCGGCGGCGGATGGAAGGGAGGCGGCAATGGTCCATGGGGCCAGCCTCCACGCGGATCCGGAGGCGGTAGCCCGCCTGATTTGGAAGAGCTTCTGCGCCGCAGCCAGGATCGGCTCCGCCGTGTCCTGCCGGGCGGCGGCGGCTCCGGCGGCGCTTCTTCCGGCCGTCTGGCGGCCCCCCTCATTCTCCTCGCGGTGCTCGGTTTCTGGCTCTACGAGAGCGTCTACGTGGTCCAGCCCGACGAAGTCGGCGTCGAACTCCGCTTCGGCGAGGTGAAGCCCGAGATCAACGATCCCGGCATCCACTTCCACTGGTGGCCGATCGAAACCGTCGAGAAGCCCCAGGTCCTCAAGGAGAACCAGGAGAACATCGGCGGCTCGCGCAACGGCGGCGCCTCCGACAGCATCATGCTCACCGGCGACCGCAACTTGGTCGACGTCGAGTTCTCCGTGCTCTGGCGCATCTCCGACCCCGTGAACTACCTCTTCAAGGTGTCCGAGCAGCCGCAGCTGGTCCGGATCCTGTCCGAATCCGCGATGCGCGAATACGTCGCCCGCACCCGCGCCGACGAGTTCCGCACCTCCGGCCTGCAGACCGCGCCCGATCAGATCAAGGCGCTGATCCAGCAGACCCTCGACGCCCAGGAGGCCGGCATCACCGTCAACTCCGTGAACATCGTCCGCGCCAACTTCCCGCGCGAAGTGGCCGACGCCTTCGCCGAGGTGCAGCGCGCCCGACAGGATCGCGACAAGTTCCAGCAGGACGCCCAGGCCTACGCCAACAAGCGCCTCGGCGACGCCCGCGGTGAATCCTCCCAGGTCCGCGAGGCCGCCCGCGGCTACCGCGAACAGGTGATCGCCCAGGCCACCGGTTCGGCCCAGCGCTTCCGCGACGTCTACGAGGAATACGCCAAGTCCCCGGACGTCACGCGCCGCCGCATCTACATCGAAACCATGCAGGGCGTGCTCGCCAGCTCCGAGAAGGTCATCGTCGATGACAGCGCCGGCAATTCCGGCGTCGTCCCCTACCTGCCGTTGCCCGAGTTGCAGCGCCGTGCCCCGGCCGCCGAAGGGGAGGTCGCCCGCTGATGCGCGCCATCGCCTTTCCCCTCACGCTGATCGTCGCGGCGATCGCCCTCCTCGTCGTCTACTCCGCCACCTTTGTGGTGACCGAGCGCGACCAGGCCATCCAGCTCCGCTTCGGCGAGATCCAGCGCGTCATCACCGATCCGGGCATCTACTTCAAGGTGCCGACCAACATGGTCGACACCGTCCAGATCATCGACAAGCGCCTGCAGACGCTGGAGCTGGAGAACAACGTCGTCCAGGTGAACGACGGCTCGCCCTACCTGGTCGACGCCTTCGCCACCTACCGCATCGTCGACGCCCGCTCCTTCCGCGAGTCGGTGTCCGGCAACAAGGTCTTCGCCGAGGACCGCCTGCGCACGCGGCTTAACTCCGCGCTTCGCCGGGTCTACGGCTCGCGCTCCTTCGACGCGGCGCTCTCCACCGCCCGCGCCGAAATGATGCGCGAGGTCTCCGACCTCGTCCGTCCGGAAGCCGCCTCGCTCGGCATCGCCATCGTCGAGCTGCGCATCCGCCGCACCGAGCTCCTCGAGGACGTGCTGGAGCGGACCTTCGACCGCATGCGATCCGAGCGTCTGGCCGAAGCCGCCGAGCTGCGCGCCGAAGGCACCCAGGAAGCCCAGCGCATCCGCGCCGAGGCGGACCGGGCCGCCACCGTGCTCGTCGCCGAGGCCCAGCGCGACGCCGACTTCCTGCGCGGCGAGGGCGACGCGGAAAAGAACCGGATCTTCGCCGAAGCCTACTCGCTGGACCCGTCCTTCTTCGAGTTCTACCGCTCGATGCAGGCCTATGGCGAGGCGCTCGGCGCCGGCAGCGGCACCACTATGGTGCTGTCGCCAACTTCCGAGTTCTTCCGCTTCTTCAACTCCTCGGACGCGCCCGGCGCCGCGCCTCCGGCCGCGACCGCCCCGGCCCCGGCTGCCCCGGCTGCCCCTGCCCCGCAGGCGACCGCCCCGGCTCCGGCGCCGACGACGCCCTGACGACGCGAGCCCGGCCGGTCGACCCGGCCGGGCTCCGCCCCGCGATCGCCCGCTCGGGCGGGCGCCAAGACACTGAACGGTCCCGCAATCGTCCGACGATCGCGTTCGACCTGCGGAAAGAGCCGGCATGAACGACTTCGTCGCCGCCCTCGGGCTTGTCGCCGTCATCGAAGGCGTTCTCTATGCGGCGGCTCCCGCGCTGATGAAGAAGGGCCTGCGCGAGATCATCGGTGTTCCCGAGGCCACGTTGCGCATCGGCGGCATCGCCGCCATGACAGTCGGCGTGATCATCGTCTGGCTGGCGCGCAGCTGATCGCCACGGCGGTGACCGACGGAGCGCTTTTCTGCTCCGCGCGCGCAATTTTCCGTCAGCGGAGGTCGACAGGGGAATGTCGCGCCACATTTTTGGCGATACGCTGGTTTCCGGTATGGCATGAGCGGGTGGCGCGCGTCGGCGGCGCCCTGGTTCGTTTGGAGGTGAACGGCCTATGGCCTTGATGAACGCATTCCCGATGTCGCTGCGTCGGCCCCTGGCCGCCGTTCTTTCCGCGGCCATCCTCGGCGCTTCCTTCGTGGTCGCGCCCCCGGCGATGGCTCAGGCGACGGCCCAGGGCCCCGAATCGGTCGCCGACCTCGCCGAGGACCTGCTCGACGCGGTGGTCAACATCTCGACCTCGCAAACGGTCTCCGAGCAGCGCTCCGTGCCCCTGCCCCAGGTGCCCGAGGGCTCCCCCTTCCAGGACTTCTTCGACGAGTTCTTCGATCAGCAGAACCCCGGCCGCGGCGGCCCGGGTGAGCCCGGCGGCAACGGCAACGGCCCCCGCCGCGTCCAGTCGCTCGGCTCCGGCTTCGTCATCGACGCCTCCGGCATCATCGTCACCAACAACCACGTCATCGAGGATGCGGACGAGATCGTCGCCAACTTCTCCGACGGCTCCAAGCTCACCGCCGAGATCATCGGCCGCGACCTGAAGACCGACCTCGCGGTGCTCCGCGTCAAGCCCACCAAGCCGCTCAAGGCCGTGCGCTTCGGCGACAGTGCCGGCCTGCGCGTTGGCGACTGGGTGATGGCGATCGGCAATCCCTTCGGCCTCGGCGGCACCGTCACCGTGGGCATCGTCTCCGCCCGCAACCGCGACATCAACTCCGGGCCCTACGACAACTTCATCCAGACCGATGCCGCCATCAACCGCGGCAACTCCGGCGGCCCGCTGTTCAACATGAACGGCGAGGTGGTCGGCATCAACACCGCCATCATCTCCCCGTCGGGCGGCTCCATCGGCATCGGCTTCGCCATCCCCACCGAGATCGCCACCGGCGTCGTCGACCAGCTCCGCAACTTCGGCGAAACCCGCCGCGGCTGGCTCGGCGTCAACATCCAGCAGGTCACCGACGACCTCGCCGAGAGCCTCGGCATCGGCTCCACGCGCGGCGCGCTGGTCGCCGGCGTCACCGAAGGCGGCCCCGCCGCCGAGGCTGGCATCGAGGCCGGTGACGTGGTCGTCGAGTTCAACGGCCGCCCGATCGGCGAGATGCGGGAGCTCCCCCGCCTCGTCGCCAACACCCCGATCGGCCAGGCCGTCGACGTCAAGGTCATCCGCAAGGGCAAGGAGGTGATCGTCAAGGTCACCCTCGGCCGCCTGGAGGAAGGCGAGAAGCTCGCCGCCGCCCAGGCCCAGGACAAGCCCGACGCCGACACCCCGAAGCCCGCCGAGAAGGTCCTCGGCCTCACCCTCGGGGCTCTCGACGAGGCGGCCCGCACCCAGTTCCAGATCGGCGAGTCCGTGAAGGCGGGCGTCGTCGTCACCGCCGTCGAGGCCGGCTCTCCCGCCGCCGAGAAGCGCATCGTGGCCGGCGACACCATCGTCGAGGTCGCCCAGGAGAGCGTCACCACCGCCGAGGGCGTGGTGGCTGCGGTCAAGAAGCTGAAGGACATGGGCCGCAAGGCCGCCCTCCTGCTCCTCGCCAACCCCGCCGGCGAACTCCGCTTCGCCGCCGTCCGCATCGAGTAGGGCGTCCCTCCGGGCCGGTCGATCCGGCCGGCCCGGACTTGTCCCTCGCCTCAGAACGAGCGGATCACGGCGTCCACCGCGTCCCGCAGCCTGCGCAGCGTCGTCTCCGCGCCGCCCCGCTCGTCGGCCAGCCGGCCGAGCTCGTCCTCCGTGCCGGCGAGGCTCGCCAGATACCGTTCGGCAAGTTCGCTGCCCGAGGGAACAGCCGACAGGTTCTGCCGCAGGCGTCCTTGGTCGTCGACGATCCGAGCGGTCCTCTCGTCGATCTCGGCCAGCTTGCTTTCCGCCGCCGCCGCCTCCCGCCGGGCGGCGATCAGTTCGGCCAGCTTCTCTCGCATCGCCTCGTCCGGCGCAGTCTCCGACCACAGCTCCAGCGTCGCCTGGTCCACATCGGCGAGCATCAGGCGGGTCAGGTCCGTTCGCCGCTCCACCGCCTCCACCGCCGCGGTCGCGCCAGCCGGCACTTTGACCTTCAGCCGGTTGTGGGTCGCGGTCCGCGCCATCTCCTCCCCGCCCTTCACCGAAAGCGTCCAGCCGTCCCGCGCCGGATGCTCGATCACGATCGTCCGCTCGCCGTCGGCGGCGCCCTTGATCCGGTAGGTCGTGGTGCTCACCACGCCGTAGGTCGCCTCTACGATCCCGTCCACCACCTTCAGGCTGGCAATCGACTGGTCACCGGTCTGCTCCTCCCGCACCGTCACCTTGCGGTCGGCGGCAAAGCTCGCCATCCGCTGTTCGCCCGCCGGGAACGGCAGGATCGACGCGTCGCCCACGTAGCCGTCGCGCCCGTCGTAGACGGTGAGGATGCCTGGCGGCAGCGCCGCCCCGGTGTCGTTGGTCAGCATCACCGCCGC
Source organism: Chthonobacter albigriseus (assembly GCF_013839445.1). Taxonomy (GTDB): domain Bacteria; phylum Pseudomonadota; class Alphaproteobacteria; order Rhizobiales; family Pleomorphomonadaceae; genus Chthonobacter; species Chthonobacter albigriseus. Next base: position 285,109 of record NZ_JACDIT010000003.1, read on the forward strand.
CACCGGGTGCGGGCTGCCGCTCTGCGGCCGGTAGAGGCCGATCCGTTCCGCCGGGATCTCCCGGTCGACGATCGGCACGCTCAAGGTCTCTCCCGCCGCAAGATCCACCGGCGCCGGCAGCGGATAGCTCGCCGCCACATCCCCCTCGACGGCCGCCGTCGTCTGCACCGCCGCCGAGATCGGCATGTCCATCGCCATCTCCGCCGCTTCCGTCATCGGCGCCGGAGCGGCCGCGAAGGCCGACTTCGCCGCATCCTGCGCCAGCCGGCCCAGCGCGCCGCCCACCGCGGTCGGGCCGGTGTCCGGCGGCGGCGCGGTCACGCCGGCCACATCCACCGGCACCTCCGGTCGGTCCCGCCAGTAGAGGCTGTGCAGCCGCTGCCGCAGGGTCACCGGAGCACCGGACGAGAGCACCACCGAAACGCCCTTCCAGTCGTCCGCCGTGGCGTTCTCCACCACGGCCCAGGCCTGCAGCCGCGCCGACCCGTCCGTCCCCGTCACCACCCGGTAGGCGGTCTTCCAGATCGGCGCCGCCACCACATAGGACACCGCCACGGTCCGCTTCGGCCCGTCGGTCAGACCGACGACCACGGTCCGCGCCCCGTCGGCCTTGGATTTGCCGAGCGCTGCGGTGGCCCGTGCAAGCTTTTCCCGCATCGCCGGATCCAGCACCGCCACCGAGGCATCCGGCCCCAGCGCCAGCGCCTCCACCGTCCCGTCCTTCGTCAACACGGACAGCACCTGAACCGTCGCTTCGTCCTTCTCGCGCCGCTCCGACACGCCGAGGACCACGCCGCTCACCGTCCGCCCGCCGCTGGTGGCAGACACCTCCGTCCCCTGCAGCCCCCTCGCCAGCCCCGCGACGGACGCCAGGTCCTCCGGCGAGAACGGCATGCTGCGGAACGTCTCGGCCAGTGTATCGGGGCCGCCGAGCCGCAGGCCGGCCACCCCGCCCTTGGGGTCGCGGACGACGAGGCTCTTCAGCACGTCGTCGACCTGCTCCAGCGGCACCTCGATGGAGACCTCCGTCGTGCCGCCGCCCACCTCGGCCTGCCGCGTGATCTCGGCGAGCCCGCCGGAGGAGAGCACCACCGTCCGGATGTCACCGTCGGCTGCGAACGCCGGTCCGGCAAGAGCGCTTCCGGCAAGAAGCGTGGCAACGAAGGCAAGGCGCATGGTCCGGTTCCCCTCAAGCTGCGCCGGCGGCCCGTGGCGACGCACGGGCGCACGGCGGCAAAGTCTCCGCTTGCCTTGGGTGACTCCGGATCACGGCTTTCTTGCGATAGGTTCGGCCGGCGGAAGACGGCCGCGACCGGCCCTCCCGTCCCGCCAGGGTGCCCTCGCCCTACTGCGCGGGAACGCTCACGCCCGGCAGCGCGCCGTCCGCGTCCTGCTGCGCCTTCAGGCTCCGCTGGATCCGCGCGAAGAAGTCGTCCGGCGATTCAGCGGTGCCGGCCGCGTCGGCGCCCTCCGGCGGCGGCAGGGCACGCTGTTCGATGCCGTCGCGGTCGCCCGCCGGCAGCCCGTCGGCAGGAGGATCGCCGAACGGCGAGGTGTCGAGCCCTTGCAGCGAACCGTCCGAGGGCTGGGCACGCGCCGCGCCTTCGGCTGCGAGGCGCTCGGCCTCCTGGCGGATCGCCTCTTCGATGGCGCGCTGTTCGGCCTCCATCTGTGCGGCCTCCTCCGCCTCCAGCCGCGCCGCCTCCTCGCGCGCAAGCCGTTCGGCCTCAAGGCGTTCCGCCTCCAGCCGCGCCGCCTCGTCGATCGCGCGTCGCTCCGACTGCACCCGCGCGGCCTCTTCGGCCTCCGCTCGGAGCCGCGCCTCTTCCTCGGCCCGACGCGCCTCCTCTTCGGCCCTCAGCCGCGCCTCCTCCTCGGCTCGGATCCGGCGCGTCACCTCCTCCTCGGTGCGGGCGATGCCTCGGCGCAGCGCCTCCTGCTCCAGGATGTCGGCCTGCATGATCTCCACCTTGCGCACCTCCTGTTCGAAGGAGCGCAGCGTCAGGTAGGCGGCGAACGCAGTCACATCCACGCTCCGCCGCGGCTCGTCGATCGGCCCGCGGAACAGGATCGCCACTTGCGGCACCGCCCCGGTCACCTTGTCGAGGCCCGGATCGATCGAAAACTGCCAGTCGCTCTCCACCGTCCAACGCGAAAGATCCGCCGTTCCGGTGCCTGATGTGGTCGCTCCGGCCGAGGTCACCGCGATGTTGGGCGCCCGCAAGGTTCCTGCCGCCAGCGTGAAGGCCGCCTCCAGCCGCTCGAACGCGAGGTCTCCGCTGTCGATGTTGGCGGTGAACACCTCGCGTATCTTCTCGTCGTTGAGGTCCAGCCCGCCTTCCACGGCGCGCATCACCGCCGAGAAGGCGTTCGGGTTCATCGATCGGATCGCCCCGTCGGCGAGTTGCACCGTTCCGCCGCCACCCAGCGAGGCGATCAGCCCCGCCACCGTCCGCCCGTTCGCGGCCATGTCGAAGTCCGCGTCCACCGTTCCGGAAACCACCGCCCGGTCGTCCCGTCTCCAGGCGAGCGCCTCGGCCGGAATTCCCGCCAGCCGGAACCGGCCGTCGACGGCGGCGCTGCCCTCCAGGTCGCGCTTCACCGAAACGGCGCCCTCCACCGTCCCGCCGGAGAGCACGCCCTTGATCTCGTCGAAGCCGAGGCTCGCGGCCGTGTTGCGCACCGCGAAAGCCGCGTTGTCCAGCGCAAGCCCAGCGGGCAGCTCCACCCGCCCCACGCTCAGCGAAACGTCCGTGTCGATGCCGTCGATCGCCCCGGCCCCGAACGGTGCTTCCGGCCACGGGTTGCGGCTCTCCACGATCGGCATCGCCAGCGTGCCCGGCCCGAGCGCCAGTTCCCCCAGCCCCTCCAGCGAAAGCGACGCCAGCGACAGCGTCCCCGTCACCCGCGGCCGGTCGGCTGAGAAGTCCACACCGATGTCGCCGTTCACCGGCTGCCCGTCGGCAGTGCCCTTCAGTTGCGCGATCCGTACCTTCGCCCCGTCCACCGCCACCTCGGCGGCAAGGTCTACCGGAGTCGTCGCCAGGAGGTCCGCCATCAGGTTCCCGCCCAGGGCCAGGATCGGCCCCACGTCCTCGCTCGAAAGCTCCACCGTCGAGCTCACCCGGGGCGCCTTGTTCTTTTCCGCCACCGTCGTCCCGGAAACGCTGAGCGCCGTCCCACCCAGCGAGCCGTTCGCCCTGAACGAAAGGCCGCGCGCGGGAACGCCCTCCGCCGCCACGTCCAGCCGCCCGCCCCCCGGCGCGCCGTTGTCTGCCACCGCGAAGCCGAGTTGGCGCATCAGCCTTGCGCCGTCCGGCCCTTGCAGCGCCACGTCGACGTCCACCGTCGCATCGTGCCAGGCGTCAACCCGCCCTGCGAAAGCCAGCTTGCCGGTCATCTGCGAACCGCCCGCCGACCCTTCAAGCGTCACGCCAAGGTCGGTGGAACTCTCCCCGCCTCGCGCCTGCACCACGGCGGTCAGCTTCGCCGGCGCCAGCACCGGCGCGGCCGTCGCCATCATTCGTGCCGCCTCCGACCCGGGCGCCAGCGCCCGGATCAGGGCTACCACCCCGTCCAGCCGCTCCGCCGAGATCTCCGCCTGCAGCGATCCGTCCGGCGTGGTGGACAGGTTGGTCACCGTCCCCGCCGCCGACAGCCGCGCGCCCGCGAGATCCCGGATCGCCAGCCGGTCCACCGACAGCGACCCGCCGGCGAGCGTCGCCCGAACGTCCACACCCTCCGCCCGCGCCTCGCCGGCCGTCAGCGACTTCGCCGTCATCTCCACGTCCACGTCGGCTCCGGCGAACGGACTTGAGCCGTCCTCGCCCGACGTCAGCCCAGCGATCGCCTGCACCTGCGCCACGTCCAGCTTGTCCGCGTCGAGCGCCAACCAGAGCCGCGGCGGCCGCCCGCCCTTGGACGGCACGAACCCGGCCTCGCCGGTCACCTCCGCCGGTCCGATCGACGCCTCCAGGTTCTTCAGCGTCACCCCGCCGGCCGAAATGCCGATCTGGCTCCGCCCGCGGAAGGCGTCCAGCTTGGTCGCCGGCCGGCCGGGATGCCACCACGACACCAGCGTCACCGGCTGTTCCGACGCGGCAGCCAACGTTCCCTCGAAGGACAGCTCGCCGTCCACCGTCACCATGCCCTGCGCCACCACGTCGGTGCGCCCCGGCAGCGCTGCCTCCAGCGTCTCCACGTGCCAACCGGTATCGGTGGTCGAAACATCGAGCCGGAGGTTCTGGACGATGCTGCCGCCCACCACGATGCCGGGGATGTCGAAGCCGATCCGCCCGGGGATCGGCGGCCGCGGCAGACCGGCGATCGTGCCGGACAGCGCCTTCAGCATCGTCCCGAACACCACCGGCTTGTCCGGCCCCTCACCCAGCGTGCGGTCGAGATCCAGCTGCCGCGCCGAAAGCACCGCGTCGAACACCGGCTCGGCCTGGTAGTCGACGGTCGCCGCGCCCGTGATCGTGAACGGCCGGTCCTCCGGCCCGTAGTGGAATTCAAGCTCCTTGGCGAGCAGCCGGGCGGGATCCGCCTCCGCCTTCGCCTCGACGCGCCAGGGCACCGTGTCCTGGTCGGTCTTCTCCATCACGCGGGAAAGCTGCAGCGTGCCTTCCCACTTCGGGCGGTTCTCCTCCACCCGAGCCTTGCCGTCGAAGCCGAAGCTCACCGGCTGGTTGGCCGGCGTGATCACGCCCTTCAGCACGATCGCCCCGTCGGCCTCGCGCGTGCCGGTCGATAGCCGCACGCCCACCGGCTCGCCGTCCACGGTCACGCTTCCGTCGAGCTTGTAGGGCCCGATCAGCGAACGGGCGTCGAGATGCGCGTTGATGTTCTCCACCGACAGCGGCGTCGTGTGCCGGGCATCCTCCAGCACCAGCCGGCCGCCGGCGATTTCCACCCGATCGAGCGACACCTGGTTCGGCTCGACCGGCGCACGGACGTTGTCGGTGATCCACTCGAAGCTGCCGTCCTCGGCCACCCGCACCGTCAGCTCCGGCTCGTCCAGCCGCATGTGCGTCACGGTGATCAGCCCGGAGAGCAGCGGGAACAGCTCCACCTCCAGGTCGAACCGGGCCACCGTCATCATCGGGTTGTCCGGATCGCCGATCGCCACATCGGTGAAGGCGAGCTTGGGATAGGGCAGCAGGCTCGCATCCGCCGTCCCCAGCACGTGCACGGGGTGGCCGAGCACGATCGCCGCGCGCTCCTCGAAGGCCGCGCGATAGGCGGTCCAGTCGATGAACAACGGCCCCACCAGCGCCGCTGCCAGCGCCAGGATGATCGTCAGGCCAACGCCGAAGTAGATCGAGTTCATCGTGTTCCGCTTTGCCCGGTCGTGTCGGGATCGTGCCGGGCCAGGATCTTGCCGGGGTTGAGGATGCCGAGGGGGTCCAGCGCCTGCTTCACGGCCCGCATCAGGCCGAGCGCCGCGCCGTGCTCCCGCGGCAAGTACTTGATCTTGCCCTGCCCCACCCCGTGCTCGCCGGTGCAGGTGCCGCCCATCTCGATCGCCCGCCAGTTCAGCCGCTCGATGAAACCGTCCGCCGCCGCGTTCATCGCCGCATCGGCCGGGTCGGTCAGCACCAGCACGTGGAAGTTTCCGTCACCCACATGGCCGACGATCGGCGCGATCAGCCCCGTCGCCGCGATGTCGTCCAGGGTTGCGGTCACGCAGGCCGCCAGCTGCGAGATCGGCACGCAGACGTCCGTGGAGGTGCCCTTCCAGCCGGGCTTCAGCCCAACCGACGCCCAATAGGCATCGTGCCGGGCCTGCCAGAGCCGCGTCCGCTCCTCCGCCTTCGTGGCGAACACGAACGGCCCGCCGCCGAAATCGGCCGCGATCCCGCCGAAGATCTCCGCCTGCTCGGCCACCCCGGCCTTGGTGCCGTGGAACTCCACGAACAGCGTCGGCGTCTCCTGAAGGTTCAGCTTGGAATAGGCGTTCACCGCTTGGATCTGCAGCGTGTCGAGAAGCTCGATCCGCGCCACGGGGATGCCTGCCTGGATCGTCGTGATCACCGTCTCGCAGGCCGCCTCCACGCTCGGGAACGGACAGACGCCCCCGGCGATCTCCTCAGGAATGCCCTGCAGCCGCAGCGTGATCTCGGTGATCACGCCGAGCGTTCCCTCCGAGCCCACCATCAGCCGCGTCAGGTCGTACCCGGCCGACGACTTGCGCGCCCGCGTCCCCGTCCGCACCACCTCGCCGCTGGCCGTCACAACCGTCAGCGCCAGCACATTGTCTTTCATGGTGCCATAGCGCACCGCATTGGTGCCCGACGCCCGCGTCGCCGCCATGCCGCCGATCGAGGCGTCCGCGCCCGGGTCGATCGGGAAGAACAGCCCGGTGTCGCGCAGCGTCTCGTTCAGCCGCTTGCGCGTCACGCCGGCCTCCACCGTGCAGTCCAGGTCCTCCGGCCGCACCGCCAGGATCCGGTCCATCCGCATCAGGTCGATCGAGATGCCGCCCGCCGGCGCGTTCACGTGCCCCTCCAGCGAGGTGCCCGTGCCGAACGGGATCACCGGCACGCGGTGCTCGGCGCAGAGCCGCACCACCGCCGCCACCTCCTCCGTTGAGGTCGCGAACACTACCCCGTCCGGCGGCTGATTCTCGATCCGCGTCGTCGTGTGCCCGTGCTGCTCGCGCACCGCCGCGGCGCGGCTGAACCGGTCGCCGAACCGCTCCGCCAGGGCAGCCGCCACGGCGCTGATTCCGCTCTCGTTTCTCGCCAGCCTCGCCACCACGCCCATATCACGCACTCCCACCGGATTGCAGCCGTCCCTCGACCGTCCGGTTATGTCGCAAAGACCCTACCAAACCCGCGCGCCTGACGCCAAAACCTTTGACGGCGACACCGCTTGTGCGCATGGTCTGGACCGGAGTGAGAGCCCGGCGGGGAATCGCGGCCTCCGCGATTCTGACGACAACGGGTCGGTCCTTCGCCTTGAGGAGACGCTGAGCTTGGTCCACGAAGGCCCCGCTGCGAGCCCGTCCGCGCCCGCCGTGCGGCGCCCCCCGCGCATCGCCGCCGGCTCGCTTCGCGCCAGCCTCGCCGCCGTTGCGCTCGCCGCCGCCCCGCTGCCCGCCACCGCCGAGCCGGCGCTCTGGGCCCTGCGCGACGCCGATTCCACGATCTATCTGTTCGGCACCTTCCACATCGTCAAGCCCGAAGCCGACTGGCTCACCCCCCGCGTCGCGGAGGCCATCAAGGAGAGCGGCTCGATCTGGATGGAGGTCAACCTGCTCGACGAGGCCGGTTCGCTCACCGTGGCGCTCGCCACGCTCGGCACCAGCCCCGATCGCCCGCTTTCCGCCCGCCTTTCGCCGGAGGACCTCGCCCGCGTCCGCGCCGCCGCCGACAAGGTCGGCCTGCCCTTCGCCACGTTGGAGCCCCTCCGCCCGTGGCTGGCGGCGATGACCATCTCGCAGAAGATCATGAAGGACGCCGGCTTCTCCGAGGCCGGCCCCGACGTCCAGCTCGCCTTGATGGCCAGTCAGAGCCGCACCCCGGTCCGCGCCTTCGAGAGCGCCCGCGAGCAGCTGGAGATCTTCTCCAACCTCAGCCCGGAGGCCGAGATCGCGGTTCTGCAGTCCACGCTCGACACCATCGACGCCGGACCGGCCATCATGGAGTCGATGTATCTCTCCTGGCTCACCGGCGACACCGAAGCCATCGACCGCGAGGTCCTGGAGCAGTTCCGCGACATGGGCCCGGAGGTCTATGCGCGCATGCTCACAGAACGGAACCGCCGCTTCGCCGATCGGATCCGCCAGATCCTCGACGGGTCCGGCACGCAGTTCGTCGCCGTCGGTGCGGCGCACCTGATCGGCGACGGCAGCGTCCAGTCCTTCCTTGCCGAACACGGCATCGAGACGGAACGCCTCGATCTCGGGCTGAAGCCGTGACGGACGGGATCTTCCAGGTCGCGGCTGCCGTCGAACCCGATTGGGTCGACTACAACGGCCACCTCAACATGGCCTACTACCACGTCATGTTCGACAGGGCTCTCGACCGGGCGCTCGACCACTTCGCCGTCGGCCCCGGCTATGCGCCGAAATCGCCGTGGACGGTGTTCACCGCCGAGGTCCACGTCCGCTATCTCGCCGAGGTGCTTCCCGCCGCCCGCCTTCGCGTCGACATCCTCGCCTTGGCCGTAGACGACAAGCGCCTGCACACCTTCCAGATGCTGCGCGACGCCGCTACCGGCCGCCTGCACGCCACCTCCGAGCAGATGCTCCTCCACGTCGGCCTGGAGACCCGCAAGGTCTCCCCCTTCCCCGCCGATGCCCGCGCCCGCCTCGAAACCTGGGTCGCAGAAAGCCTCGCCGCTCCCCGCCCCGAAGGCATAGGCCGCTCCATCGCCATGCCGAAACGCTGATCGGGCGCTCCCGAGGGAGCGCCCTTGCGTTGGCCGATGGCCCCGGCCGCGCCGATCAGGCGGCGTCGAGATCCCGGACGAAGGTTTCCACCACGCGTTTCAGGTCGGCGGCCTGCGCCGACAGACCGCCCGACAATGTCATCAGCTGCGACGATGCCGCACCGGTGGTTTCCGCTGCCCGCCCCACGCCGGAGATGGTGTCGGTCACCACGCCGGTGCCGATCGCCACATTCTGGCAGTTCGCGGCGATTTCCGAAGTCGCCGCGCCCTGCTGCTCCACTGCGCTGGCGATGTTGGAGGCGATGGTCTTCACCGCGTTCACCCGCTGCACGATCTCCTCGATCGACTTCACCGTGCCGCTTGTCGCCTGCTGGATCTCGTGGATCTTGCTGGAGATCTCGTCGGTGGCTTTGGCGGTCTGGGTTGCCAGTTCCTTCACCTCGCCGGCCACGACGGCAAAGCCGCGGCCGGTCTCGCCGGCTCGTGCGGCTTCGATCGTTGCGTTGAGGGCAAGCAGGTTGGTCTGGTCGGCGATTCCCTTGATCAGCGCCACGACGTCGCCGATCGCCGTCGCAGCTTCCGCCAGTCCGCGGACCCGCTCGGCCGAGTTGATCGCTTCGGCGTAGGCAGCTTCCGAAATCGTTGCCGAATGGGTCACCTGCACGCTGATCTCGCGCACGGAGGTCGCCAGTTCGTCCACCGACGATGCCACCGTCTGGACGTTCGCGGATGCTTCTTCAGCCGATCCGGACACCGCCTGCGCCTGCCGGGAAGTTTCCTCCGCGGTGGCCGAAAGATCCCGTGCTGCGGTCGACAGTTCGCTCGAGGCGCCCGCGAACCGGGCCGACATCTGCGCCATCGACGACACGAAGGACTGCGCGATCGCATTACGCCGGTCGAGCCTTGCGCGGTCGGTTGCTTCGATCTCCGCTTGCCGAGCCTGATGCGCCTCAGCCTCCATCAGGTTGGTCTGCAGCGTGGCGAGGGCCCGGGAAAGCGATCCGATCTCGTTGGAGAGCTCACCGCCCCCGATGGCGAGCCCCCGGTGACCATTGGCCAGCGAAGTCGCCACAGCCGCGGTGCCCGCCATCGCCCGCGAGATCGTGCGACCGATGCCCCAACCGAAAACCACCAGCACCAGGACGATCACCACGCCCGCTACGACCATTTCGGTCCAGGCCCGAGCCGCGACGGCGTCCATTTCGACCGCGACGGCGTGAGCGCCATCGGTTGCCCGGTCGACCACCGAATCCACTTCGGGCTCGAGCCGAGCGTACGCTTCCGACAGGACCTTCTGCTCGCTCACCATCTGCTTGGCCGCGTCCGCCCAGGCGCTGAAGGCGGTGACGTAGGCGTCGAGAAGGTCCGCAGGCACGACCGAACCCAGGTTCTCATCTTGAATAGCGGCCTTCAACGCGCCGGCCTTATCCAGCACCGCCGTCCGATACTCCTCTTCGCGGCGGAGCATGAAGTCCTTTTCGGACCGGCGGATTTCCAGCATGGCAACGCGCAGCTTGAGGTTCCCGACGCTTTTGATCTTCTCCTCGATCCCGCGGACTGCCGCACGGAGCCCGCCCTCGAAGCCGTCGTCCTTTGTAAGACCCATCGCCATGCGGGTCCGGGCGAGAGCATCGAAGGCCTCGATGTAGTGGGCGAGTTCCGTATCTATCTTGTCGAAGGTGGCCCCACTTGCCGGATCCAGCGCAGTCAGCGCCTGCCTGAGCTTGGCGCTGTCCGCCACGGCGACTTGGCTCGCGGCTTGATGGCTCTGCAGATACTTCGCATCGCTTCGCAACAGGAAGTCCTTTTCGTGGCGGCGAAGCTGCAGGAGGTCGATTTGCAGCTCATCGCCGCTACTGGCGGCTTCCTGCCACGCGGCCGTGGTGTCGGCGGCGGTCCGGAAGGCGTTGACCACGGACCCGGTCACACCCAGGCTGGCGACGATCCCCAGCAAGGCGGCACCGACCAGGAGACTGAGGGCGGCGGAGATTCGAAGGGACTGGAACAAGCGTGCCATCTGGCATCGTCCTTGGTAACGTTCAGACATCGTATCTTTTTCACAAAATGCTTAAATAAATCGGAATTATGCGTATTATATTGCATTATTTATCATAAGCATTTTCGTCGAACGTCACCCTACGGAAACCGGGAGAGCGGAGTGCCGGGCCGCAAGCGTCTGCACCCCCGCTGCTGACACCACCAGAAGCTATTCCACCGAATCGCAATCTGCCCCCCTCGCTCCTGCGGCGGCGTTGCTATATCGTTCTCCCATGCATCCGATGAAGAATCAGCCCGGACCGACGGGCGACGAGCCTGAAGATCGTCCGTCCGCCGGCATTGCCGCACGCGCCATGGCGGCCGCGGCTCCCCGGCCTGGCGGCTATCTCCAGGGCATGAACCCCGAACAACGCGAAGCCGTCGAGGCGCTCGACGGGCCGGTGCTCGTGCTGGCCGGAGCCGGCACCGGCAAGACGCGCGTCCTCACCACCCGCATCGCCCACATCCTCGCCACCCGCCGCGCCTTCCCCTCCGAGATCCTGTCGGTGACCTTCACCAACAAGGCCGCCCGGGAGATGAAGGAGCGTATCGGCAAGCTGGTCGGCGGCACCGTGGAGGGGATGCCCTGGCTCGGCACCTTCCACTCGATCGGCGTCAAGATGCTCCGCCGCCACGCCGAGCTCGCCGGTCTGAGGTCCGACTTCACCATCCTCGACACCGACGACCAGCTCCGCCTCATGAAGCAGCTGATCGTCGCCGAAGGCATCGACGAGAAGCGCTGGCCCGCCCGCCAGCTCGCCTCCGCCATCGACGGCTGGAAGAACAAGGGCCTGCGCCCGCACGAGATCCCCGAAGGCGAGGCGCGCGCCTACGTCAACGGCATGGGCCGCAAACTCTACGCCGACTACCAGGCTCGCCTGAAGGTGCTTAACGCCTGCGACTTCGGTGACCTCCTGCTCGAGACGCTGTCGGTCCTGCGCGACAACCCGGACGTCCTCGCCGAGTATCACCGCCGCTTCAAGTTCATCCTGGTCGACGAGTACCAGGACACCAACGTCGTCCAGTATCTCTGGCTGCGCCTGCTCGCCCAGGGCTCGCGGAACATCTGCTGCGTCGGCGACGACGACCAGTCGATCTACGGCTGGCGCGGCGCCGAGGTGGACAACATCCTGCGCTACGAGCGCGACTTTCCCGGCGCAAAGGTCATCCGGCTGGAGCGGAACTATCGCTCCACCAGCCACATCCTCGCCGCCGCCTCCCACCTCATCGCCCACAACGAGGCCCGTCTCGGCAAGACCCTCTTCACCGACGCCGACGGCGATCCGGACGATCCCAAGGTCCGCGTCGCCTCCGCCTGGGACTCCGAAGAGGAGGCCCGCTCCATCGGCGAGGAGATCGAGCGCTTCCAGCGCAAGGGCACCGGCCTCGACGACATCGCCATCCTCGTCCGCGCCTCCTTCCAGATGCGCGAGTTCGAAGAGCGCTTCATCACCATGGGGCTGCCCTACCGGGTGATCGGCGGCCCGCGCTTCTACGAGCGCCAGGAGATCCGCGACGCCCTCGCCTACCTGCGCATCGTCTCCCAGCTCGGCGACGACCTCGCCTTCGAGCGCATCATCAACACGCCCCGCCGCGGCATCGGCGACACCACCGTCCGCGTCCTCCACGAATACGCCCGCGCCAACCAGGTGCCGCTTACCCAGGCGCTTCGCGAGCTGATCGCCACCGAGGAGTTCAAGGGCAAGACCCGCCTCGCCCTGCGCGACTTCATCGACAGCGTCGACCGCTGGCGCGGCCAGCTCGACGCCATGAAGCACACCGATCTCGCCGAGCTCATCCTGGAGGAGAGCGGCTACACCGAGATGTGGCAGAACGACCGTTCCGCCGACGCCCCCGGCCGCCTGGAGAACCTCAAGGAACTGATCCGCGCCATGGATGGCTTCGACACCATGGGCGGCTTCCTGGAGCACATCTCCCTCGTCATGGACCGCGATGCCGCCGACGGCAACGAGGAGAAGGTCTCGGTAATGACCCTCCACTCCGCCAAGGGCCTGGAGTTCGACACCGTCTTTCTCCCCGGTTGGGAGGAGGGTCTCTTTCCCCACCAGCGCGCCCTCGACGAGGGCGGCCGGTCGGGCCTGGAGGAGGAGCGCCGCCTTGCCTACGTGGGGATAACCCGCGCCAAAAAGCGCTGCCTGATCTGGTTCGCCGCCAACCGGCGCATCCACGGATCGTGGCAATCGTCCCTCCCCTCCCGCTTCCTCGACGAATTGCCGGAAGCGCATGTTGAGGTCCAGGAGAGCCAGTCCAACTATGGCGGCTACAACAGCTACGTAGCCGGCTACGGCGCCGGAAAGGACGACTACACCGCCGCCGGAAAACGGAACCCCTACGGCGCCTCCCGCTTCGACCAGGTGGAGACCTTCAAGTCCTCCTACGAGACCCCGGGCTGGCAGCGCGCCCAACGCAACAAGTCCGGCCACGGCGGCTTCTCGTCGCCCTCCCAGAGCTACTCGGCACGCGGTGGGCCGCGGGTCATCGAGGGCGAACTGATTGCCAAGAGCATTGTTTCCGAAGCGAAATTCGCCACCGGCGAACGCGTCTTTCACGTCAAGTTCGGCTACGGAACCGTTGCCGTCGTGGACGGGAACAAGCTCACGGTCGACTTCGACAAGGCCGGCCAGAAGCGGGTCGTCGACAGCTTCCTGGAGCGGAAATAGGCCTCTGCGTCAGAGACCCCAGCGGACAGTGCCGATCGGCAGCCGCTGGTAGCGGCTCATCGCCTGCGCTCTGATCAGCGCCTGGATCTGTGCGACCTGTCTTGTATTGAACAGGAAACGCCAGCCCGTCTGATCGCTATCCCGCCAGACGAGCGCGGCACTGACCGTGAATCCGAGCGAAACGATAAAGATCTCCACCTTCTCCGGCCAGTCATGTGGCTCACCACATCTCAGCCGGAAACCTGTGAGACTGACATCGACCATCGCAGCCGGAACGTCGGTTCCATCCAATTTGACCCGGACCTGTGAAGAGCCGTGGTATCGCTTGGCCGCCCGGCGCTCCCGCACGGCGGCAGCATAGGTCGACCTGTACACGAACGATCGCAAGCTCTTCATCGAAAACTCTGCCGTCAGGATCGGACCGGGGGGACTGTACCGGTCACTTCTTGAGGAAGCTTGAACCCCGATCGATAAATTTCTCAATCGGCGCAGGATCCTGTGCCCACCCCGCCCCACTCTTGCCACCGGCCGATCCGCCCCCTAAACCAGCGCCAGATTGTCCCGGAAGGCCGCCTCATGCCCCAGTACCAGGTCCGAATCTCCGCCGATCGCGAGGAATCCGAGCGGATCGCCCGGCTGATCGAAGCAGCCTTCGAGGAGGAGGCGGTCACCGTCTCCTGGTTCGAGACGCCGGACGGCTGGACCGTCGACAGCTGGTTTTTCGGCGAGGATCCGGCCGAAATCGAGGCCAAGGTCCGCGATGTGCTGGGCTCCGATGCCTTCGGCGCGCCTCTCGAAGTCTTTGAAACGCCCGATCTTGACTGGGTCCGCCTCAGCCTGGAGGGCCTCAAGCCCGTCCTCGCCGGCCGCTTCGTCGTCTACGGCGCCCACGATCGCGACAACCTGCCCGCCGGCGCGATCGGGGTCGAGATCGAGGCCAACCAGGCTTTCGGCACCGGCCACCACCCGACCACCTGGGGCTGCCTAGTCGCCATCTCCCGGATCCTGCGCCTGCGCCGTTTCCGCAGCGTCCTCGACCTCGGCACCGGCTCCGCCGTGCTCGCCATCGCGGTCGCCAAGCTCACCCGCCAACCGGTGATCGCCAGCGACATCGACCCCGTCGCAGTCGAGATCGCCGCCGAAAACGCCCACCTGAACGGCGTCGGACGCCTCGTCCGGACGGTGGTCGCGCCCGGCCTCGCCCATCCCGCTCTTCGCGGCCGCGCCTATGATCTGGTGGTCGCGAACATCCTCGCCGCGCCGCTGCGCGAACTGGCCCCCGGCATCCGCGCCAACACAGCACCCGGCGCGATCCTCATTCTCTCCGGCATCCTCAACGAACAGGCCGCCGCCGTCCTCGCCGCCTACCGAGCGCAGGATTTCGTGCGGGTCGCCACCATTCGCAAGGACGTCTGGAGCACGCTCGTGCTGCGCAAGGCCGGTTGAATCACCGTCACAGGTTCAGCGACCTAACGCCCTCACGCTCCAGCATTTTCCGGCTGTAGCCGAGCGCCTCCAGCGCGCCGTCGTCGAGCGCCAGCAGATGCGGCTGAAGCGCATGCCGCGCCTGCCTCTCGCGCGAACCGAGCATCGCTTCGAAGGTCCGCCGGAACAGCCCTGCCCCGCGGGACGTGCGCAGGGCAGGATGGGCAAGGGTGCGGGCCATGGTCATCACCGGGTGCTGAAATCGTCATCAAAGAACCCGGAATCGGCGAAATGCGCCGTCCAGGTCCCGCCGAACCGAAAAAGATTCGGCTTTCGTCAATCTGGCGCCGACCCCGTCCTGCGACCAGTCATCCGACGGGAATGGCAGCCCTGCGCTTTGTGCAATGCAACACGATCTCCTCGCAGCGCACAACACGGCCCCGTCGCCGCCCGCTTGACCTCACCCCTCCCGCACCGCTTCATGGCGCCGATGCTTCCAGGAGATCTGCCTTGTTCCAGACGTTCGACGTGGTGTCCGATCCCTCCACCGGCCCCGCCCGCCTCAAGGCGCTGCGCAGCGAGCTGAAACGGCGCGGCCTCGATGGCTTCCTGGTGCCGCTCGCCGACGAGCACCAGGGCGAATACATCCCCGATTGCGCCAAGCGCCTCGCCTGGCTGACGGGTTTTGCCGGCTCGGCCGGCCTTTGCGTCGTCCTCGCCGACCAGGCTGCGATCTTCGTCGACGGTCGCTACACCCTCCAGGTCCGCGAGCAGGTCGACGTCTCGGCCTTCGAGCCGCGCCATCTGGTGGACGATCCCCCGCACCTCTGGCTCAAGTCGGCTGCCCCCGGAAAGCGGATCGGCTTCGACCCCTGGCTCCACACGGCCGGCGATGTCGAACGCTTCACCAAGGCGCTGGAAAGCGTCGGCGCCGCCTTCGTGCCCGTCGACGGCAATCCGGTCGACGCGATCTGGCCCGACCGACCGGCTCCGCCGGTCGGCGCGGTGACGCTGTTCCCCGAAGAGATCGCCGGGGAATCCGCCACGTCCAAGCTCGCCCGCGTCGGCAAGGCCGTCGCCGAGGCCGGAGCGGGCGCCAGCGTCATCACCCAGCCCGATTCGATCGCCTGGCTCTTCAACATCCGCGGCAGCGACGTGCCGCACACCCCGATGCCGCTTTCCTTCGCCATCGTCCCGGCCAGCGGCAAGCCGACGCTCTTCATCGACGGCCGCAAGCTCTCCAACAGCGTCCGCGCCGAGCTGTCCGCTCTCGCCGAGATCGCCGAGCCTGCCGCCCTGGAACCGGCGCTCACCGCCCTCGGCGCGGCAGCCACCAAGGTGCTCGCCGAGAAGGCCACCGCCGCCTACCGGATCGCCGACCTCGTCACAGCGTCTGGGGGCACCATCGTCGACGGTCGCGATCCGGTGACGATGCCGAAGGCGCGCAAGACCGACGCCGAACTCGCCGCCACCCGGCGCGCCCATATCCGCGACGGCATCGCGGTCACGCGCTTTCTCGCCTGGTTCGACCGCGAGGCGCCGAAAGGCCGTCTCACGGAGATCGCCGCTGCCGAGGCCCTGGAGCGCTTCCGCGCCGAAACCGGTGCCCTCAAGGACCTCTCCTTCGACACCATCTCCGGCGCAGGCCCCAACGCCGCCATCCCCCACTACCGCGTCTCCACGGCGAGCAACCGTCCGATTCGCGTCGGCGAGATCTACCTGATCGACTCCGGCGCCCAGTTCGAGGACGGCACCACCGATATCACCCGCACCGTCATCGTCGGCGAGCCGACGGCTGAGATGCGCGACCGGAACACCCGGGTCCTCGCCGGGCACATCCGCATCGCCATGGCCCGGTTTCCCAAGGGCACCACCGGCGCCCACATCGACATCCTCGCCCGGCAGCTTCTCTGGAACGCCGGCCTGGACTTCGACCACGGCACCGGCCACGGCGTCGGCGTCTACCTCTCCGTCCACGAGGGACCGCAGCGCATCTCCAAGGCCAGCCACGTCGCGCTCGAGCCTGGAATGATCCTGTCCAACGAGCCGGGCTTCTACAAGGCCGGCGAATTCGGCATCCGCATCGAGAACCTGGTCGTCGTCACGCTGCCATCGGAGATTTCCGGCGGCGAACGCCCGATGATGGGCTTCGAGACCATCACACTCGCCCCCATCGACCGGCGCCTGATCGACCCGGCGCTTCTTTCGGTCGACGAGCGGTCCTGGTTCGATGCCTACCACCGGTGGGTTTTCGACACGATCGCCCCTCACCTCGATGAGGCCGACCAGGCCTGGCTCGCGTCCGCCACCGCGCCGCTCTGAGACCGTCGCTCCGGAACCCTCTGGAGATCGTTGCAGCTTCAGCTTTCCCCGGCTTGGTCCGCGGTTCTGCTTGCTGGTGGTAACACTTTGTTAACAAACCCGTTTTGCTAAGTGCTTGGCGTAACAATCGGTAACAAACATTGATTTCAGGGATGGGCACCAGACGTGATTAATGGCCGTTGAAGGAAGTGGGTCCAAGACTCGCTTCACGAGTTGAGTGGGTTACGGGAGGGAATCCCGGCCACCTGCCGCGGGGGCGGTAGGTGGCGATCCCCCCAGGACAGGAAGCACGTGATCTCAATGCGGCACACGATCGGCAAACAGACGACCATCGCCCGGCGCACCGAACTGTCGGGAATCGGCGTCCACTCCGGCAAGCCCGCCACGATCACGCTGGTTCCCGCAGGCAACGACCACGGCATCGTCTTCGTCCGCACCGATCTGGAGCGCGAGGTCGAGATCCCCGCCCGCTTCGACCACGTGGTCGCCACCGAGCTCTGCACGGTGATCGGCGCCGCCGGCGCCTCGATCGCAACCATCGAACACCTGATGGCCGCCCTGCGTGCGCTCTCCGTGGACAACGTCCTCGTGGAGATCGACGGCCCCGAGATGCCGATCGTCGACGGCTGCTCGGCCGATTTCGTCGCCGCCATCGATGACGCGGGTGTCGTTTCGCTCGACGCGTCGCGCAAGGCCGTCCGCGTTCTTCGCACGGTCCGGGTCGAGAACGGCGACGCCTTCGCCGAATTGCTCCCCTACGAAGGCGCCCGCTACGACGTCACCATCGACTTCCCCACCGGCCTGATCGGCCGCCAGTCCTACGTGCTCGACCTCGACGCCGACACCTTCCGCGACGAGATCGCCCGCGCCCGCACCTTCGGCTTCATGAAGGATGTGGAGAAGCTCTGGAAGATGGGCTTCGCCATGGGTTCCTCGCTGGAGAACTCGGTCGCCATCGGCGACGACCGCGTTCTCAACCCCGAGGGCCTGCGCTGGAACGACGAGTTCGTCCGCCACAAGACACTCGACGCGGTGGGCGACCTCGCCCTCGCCGGCATGCCCTTCATCGGCCACTTCCGCTCCTACAAGGGCGGCCACAAGATGAACTGGCTGGTGCTCAAGGCCCTCTTCGCGGACGCCTCGAACTACGAGATAGTCGGCGAAACCGTCCGCCGCGCCCATTCTGCCGGTGCAGTGGGCGTGTCCGTCCCCGCCCTTTCGCCGCAGAAGGCCTGAGCCAGGCCGTCGCGGGGACGTTCTGCCGCCGCGTTGCCGCAATCCTCTGGAAAACAGGCTCGCAAGGCGTCGTCATGGCCGTGCGAACGCGCGTCCAGGGCCGTGACAGGCTCCGAACGTCCTGCTAGAACCCAACGGGTTCACGCTTCGGGTCGGGGCAGGAGCGTTCGACGTTGACCAATTCCGACGCCGCGATGGGGTCTTCATGAGGCAGTCGTTCCTTCGTATCGCGGTCGTCGCCGCCGCTCTTCTCTCGGCAATTCCGT
The DNA here is from genome assembly GCF_013839445.1 of Chthonobacter albigriseus. Classification (GTDB taxonomy): domain Bacteria; phylum Pseudomonadota; class Alphaproteobacteria; order Rhizobiales; family Pleomorphomonadaceae; genus Chthonobacter; species Chthonobacter albigriseus. The sequence goes on from NZ_JACDIT010000003.1 coordinate 303,470, forward strand.
TGAGCGGCTGCTCGTCCGACGAGCCGCTGGAGCCATTCGTCGAGATCCCCGCCGAGAAGCTCTACAACGAGGGAATCGCCTATCTCCAGCAGGGCGACTACCGGCGCGCCACCGAGCGATTCGAGGAAGTCGACAAGCAGCACCCCTATTCTGAGTGGGCGCGCAAGTCGCTGATCATGGCCGCCTACACCAACTACACCCGCGGCAACTGGGACGACGCCGTGATCTCGGCCAAGCGCTACAACGCGCTCTATCCCGGATCCGAGGACGCCGCCTACGCCCAGTTCATCATCGGCCAGTCCTACTTCAACCAGATTCCGGACGTCACGCGCGACCAGGAGATGACCCGCAAGGCCTTCGACGCCATGCAGGAGCTGGTCCAGCGCTATCCGGACAGCCCCTACGCCTCCGAGGGCAAGAAGAAGCTGGACATGGCCAAGGACCAGCTGGCCGGCAAAGAGATGGAGACCGGGCGCTTCTATCTCAACCGCAACAACTACATCGCCGCCATCAACCGCTTCCGCGTCGTGGTCACCGACTACCAGACCACCCGCCACGTCGAGGAGGCGCTGCAGCGCCTGACCGAGGCCTACTACGCCCTCGGCGTGGTCAACGAGGCGCAGACCGCCGCCGCCGTGCTCGGCCACAACTATCCGGACAGCCGCTGGTACAAGGACGCTTACACCCTGCTGCAGAGCAAGGGCCTGGAGCCGCGCGAGGACGGCAACTCCTGGATGTCCAAGGCGTTCAAGGCGGTTCTCGGCTGACGCCTTCGGAGGTGCCGCTCGCCCGATGCTGCAGACGCTGACGATCCGTGACATCGTCCTGATCGAGCGGCTCGACATCGAGTTTGCGCGCGGCCTCACCGTGCTGACCGGCGAGACCGGCGCCGGCAAGTCCATCCTCCTCGACGCCCTCTCGCTCGCTCTCGGCGGCCGGGGCGACGCCGGGCTCGTCCGCCACGGCGCCGACCAGGGCCAGGTCACCGCCGTCTTCGACGTCGCCGCCGCCCACCCCGTCCGCGCGCTCCTCGTCGACAACGACATCGACGATGACGGCGACCTCATCCTGCGCCGCGTCCAGACCGCCGACGGCCGCACCCGCGCGTTCGTCAACGACCAGGCCGTCAGCGCCGGTCTCCTGCGCCAGATCGGCGCCCGCCTCGTCGAGATCCACGGCCAGCACGACGACCGCGCGCTCGTCGATCCCGCCGAGCACCGCTCGCTCATCGATGCCTTCGGCGGCCTGGAGGCGGACGTCGCCGCCGTCGCGGTTGCTTTCCGCGCCTGGCGCACCGCGGAGAAGACACTCGCCGACCTGCGCTTCCGCATCGAAGCCGCCCGCCGCGAGGCGGACTACCTGCGCAATGCCGTGGAAGAACTCGGCAAGCTGGCGCCCGCCCCCGGCGAGGAAACCGAACTCGCCGAGCGGCGCAGCCACATGATGCGCGCCGAGAAGGTGGCCGGCGACCTCCGCGAGGCCTACGACCAGCTGAACGGCTCCGGCTCCCCCATCCCCGAGCTCGCCAGCCTGCTCCGCCGCCTGGAGCGCAAGGCCGAGCTCGGCGCGATGCTCGCCGAGCCCATGACCGCCCTCTCCACCGCCCTCGACAGCCTGGAGGAAGCCCGCGTCGGCTTCGAGGTGGCGCTGCGCGATGGCGCCTACGATCCCGCCGACTTGGAGCGCACCGAAGAGCGGCTGTTCGCCATTCGCGCTGCCGCCCGCAAGTACTCCGTCCAGCCCGATGAGCTCCCCGTGATTGCCGCCCGCATGGCTGCCGATCTGGCCGATCTCGACGCCGGGGAGGACCGCCTCGCCGCCCTCGAGAAGGAGAGCGTGGCGGCGCGCCAGACCTACGACGCCGCCGCCCGCGCACTCACCGCCAAGCGCCTGGTCGCCGCCCGCCACTTGGAGGAGGCCGTCGCCCACGAGCTGCCCTCCCTCAAGCTGGAGCGCGCCCGCTTCATCGTCGAAGCCTCGTCCGACGCTGAAAACCGCACCGCCGACGGCGTCGACACCATCGAGTTCTGGGTGCAAACGAACCCCGGCACCCGCCCCGGTCCGATGATGAAGGTCGCCTCCGGCGGCGAGCTGTCCCGCTTCCTGCTCGCCCTCAAGGTCTCGCTCGCCGACAAGGGCTCCGCGCCGACCCTCGTCTTCGACGAGATCGACACCGGCGTCGGCGGCGCTGTCGCCGAGGCCATCGGCACCCGCCTCGCCCGCCTGTCCGACCGGGTCCAGGTACTCTCCGTCACCCACGCGCCGCAGGTCGCCGCCCGTGCGCTCAGCCACCTTCTGATCGCCAAGGAGGCCGTCGACGCCGGCGCCCGCGTCGCTACCCGGGTGACGCCCATCGCCGCCGCCGACCGCCGCGAGGAGATCGCCCGCATGCTCGCCGGCAGCCGCATCACCGAAGAAGCCCGCGCCGCCGCCGACAAACTGATCGCCGGCGAATAACCCACCACCTGCCCATGGCGGGCCAGCAGGGTGGCCAAGGGGAGCAGACAGTCGGCTGTCGGACAGCCGGGCATCGTCAGTCAGGCATCGGCAGTCGGGCCCTCCCCTTCTCGCCGTCATGGTCCGCGCAGGCGGACCAGCTCTCCCCCTCTCGCCGTCATGGTCCGCGCAGGCGGACCAGCTCTCCCCTTCTAGCCGTCATGGTCCGCGCAGGCGCCCCCCCCCCTGCGCCGTCATGGTCCGCGCAGGCGGACCAGCTCTCCCCCTCTCGCCGTCATGGTCCGCGCAGGCGGACCACCCACGCATTTTTCCGGGACGATGCTCCATCGGCAAAGACGACACCCGGCGGCCGCCACAAAGTCGTGGGTGGTCCGCCTCCGCGGACCATGACGAATATGCGAAACGGCTTCATGCCGACCGCCGATCGCCCACCGCCCACCACTCACCACCTACTCCCCACTGCCTACCACCTACCGCCGATCGCCAACCGCCCACTACCGAAGCCCGACCACCCCCCTTTTGCGCTCCGTCAAACGCCCCGGCCTCCACCCGTGCTAGCTTCCCCCCATGCACGACCTCCTGACCTTCGCCCTCGCCGTTCTTGCCTTGCTCGCCACGCCCGGGCCGACCAACACGCTTCTCGCCGCCTCCGGCGCCACGGCCGGGCTGCGCTGGTCGCTGCGCCTGGTTCCTTGCGAGATCGCCGGCTACGTCCTTTCTATTGCGATCCTCACGATTGTCGTCGGGCCCCTCGTCGCCGGCCATCCCGCCTTCTCCGCTGCGCTCCGGCTGGCGGCCGCCGCCTACCTCTCCTGGTCCGCCGTCGTCTTGTGGCGGTCCGCCGCCGACAGCTTCGCCCACGCCCCCCGCCCGGTGACGCCGCTCCGCGTCTTCGTCACCACCCTCCTCAACCCGAAGGCGCTCGTCTTCGCCTTCGCGGTCTTCCCCGCCCTGCCGCTCCCGGAGATCGCCCCCTACGCCGCGCTCTTCCTGTCCGCGGTCGTTGTCGTCGGCACCGGCTGGATCATTGTCGGCCAGGTTCTTGTCCGCTCCGCCGGATCGACCGCGACGCCGCGCCTCGTCACCCGTGTTTCCGCGATCGTGCTGGCCGTCTTCGCCACGCTGATCGCCGGCACCGCCGTCGCCGCCGCCCTTTGAGGCAACCGCCGACCGGCCGCGCCCTACCCTCTTGCCCCACCCGGCAATCCCACGTCTAAATCCCCGGCCGGAATCGCGTTGCAAGCCGAGGTTACCCGTGTCGGACGTCTCCCTCTCCGAAAAGCCCGTCGAAGAGCTCACATTGGAGGAGGCCGCCGCGGAACTGGAGCGCCTCTCCGCCGAGATCGCCCATCACGACCGCCTCTACCACGGTGAGGACAACCCGGAGATCACCGACGCGGCCTACGACGCGCTGAAGAACCGCAACCTCGCGATCGAGGCCCGCTATCCGGACCTCGTGCGCGACGACAGCCCCTCCCGCCGCGTCGGCGCGACGCCGTCCGCCGCCTTCGCCGAGGTCCGCCATTCCAGGCCGATGCTGTCGCTCGACAACCTCTTCACCGACGAGGATGTCCTCGATTTCGTCGAGCAGGTGCGCCGCTTCCTCGGTCTGCCCGCCGACCGGATCCCCGTCTTCACCGCCGAGCCCAAGATCGACGGCCTGTCGCTCTCCATCCGCTACGAAAAAGGCCGGCTCGCGGTCGCCGCCACCCGCGGCGACGGGCTGACCGGCGAGAACGTCACCGCCAACGTGCGCACCATCGCCGACATCCCCGAGCGGCTCCCGGCTGGCGTGCCCGACGTGGTGGAGGTGCGCGGCGAGGTCTACATGGGCCGCGGCGACTTCTTCGCCCTCAACGAGCGCATGCGCGAGGAGACCGGCAAGGTCTTCGCCAACCCGCGCAACGCCGCCGCCGGCTCGCTGCGCCAGCTCGATCCGGCGATCACCGCCCGGCGGCCGCTGCGCTTCTTCGCCTATGCCTGGGGCGACCTGCCCCGCCTGGCGGACACCCAGTACGACACGGTCCGCCTGTTCGAGACCTGGGGCTTCAAGACCAACCCGCTGATGGTCCGCTGCGCCACCGTAGACGAGCTCGTCGCCCATTACCGCCGCATCGAGGCCGACCGCGCCAGCCTCGACTACGACATCGACGGCGTCGTCTACAAGGTCGACGACCTCGCCCTGCAGGAGCGCCTCGGTTTCCGCTCCCGCAGTCCGCGCTGGGCCACCGCCCACAAGTTCCCCGCCGAGCGCGCCTTCACCACGCTGAAGGACATCGAGATCCAGGTCGGCCGCACCGGCGCCCTCACCCCCGTAGCCAAGCTGGAGCCGGTCACCGTCGGCGGCGTCGTCGTTTCCAACGCCACCCTCCACAACGAGGACTACATCAAGGGCATCGGCACCTCCGGCCAGCCGATCCGCGAGGGCCGCGACATCCGCGTCGGCGACACCGTCATCGTCCAGCGCGCCGGCGACGTCATCCCCCAGATCGTCGACGTCGTGCTCGACAAGCGCCCGCCGGACGCAGAGCCCTACGCCTTCCCCACCCTCTGCCCGCGCTGCGGCAGCCACGCCGTCCGCGACGTCAACGAGAAGACCGGCCGCGTCGACGCCGTCCGCCGCTGCACCGGCGGCCTCGTCTGCCCGGCCCAGCAGGTGGAGAAGCTGAAGCACTTCGCCTCCCGCCACGCCTTCGACATCGAGGGCCTCGGCGACAAGCAGATCGAGTTCTTCCACGCCCTCGAAGACGACAACCTGTCCATCCGCGAGCCCGCCGACATCTTCACCCTGAAGGCCCGCGAGGCTGGCTCCTTCCGGCGCCTCAAGGACTTCCCCGGCTTCGGCGCCACCTCCGTCAAGAACCTCTTCGACGCCATCGACGCCCGCCGCCGCATCGCGCTCAACCGGCTGATCTTCGGCCTCGGCATCCGCCACGTCGGCGAGACCACCGCCAAGCTCCTCGCCCGCGCCTACGGCACCTGGGACCACTTCGCCGAGGAGATGCAGGCCGCCGCCGACCGCAGCTCCGACGCCTGGCGCGGCCTCAACGCCATCGACGGCATCGGCGAGGTGGTGGCCGACGCCGTGGTCGACTTCTTCGCCGAGGCGCACAACCTGGAAGCCGTCGCCCGCCTCCTCAACGAGATCGAGCCGGAACCCATGGAGGCCCCCGTCGCCGTCGACAGCCCGGTCGCCGGCAAGACCGTCGTCTTCACCGGCTCGCTGGAAAAGATGACCCGCGACGAAGCCAAGGCCACCGCCGAGCGCCTCGGCGCCAAGGTCGCCGGCTCCGTCTCCAAGAAGACCGACCTCGTCGTCGCCGGCCCTGGCGCCGGCTCCAAACTCGCCAAGGCAACGGAGTTCGGCATCGAGGTGATCGATGAGGACGCGTGGCTGGCGCTCGTCGAGGGGCTGTGACGGAGCAGCCCAGCCCCACGCGTCATGGTCCACGCCGGGGGACCACCCACGCGTCGATCTCCCCCGCTCCGCCGACCAGCTAAGCCTGGTACGGACGAAATCGCACCACCCCCTCTAATCATGGTCCGCGCAAGCGGACACCGACGCATTTACCCTCTCACTCCGACCCCATGCCGAGAAGCGGATGAGCTCACAAGGTCGCGGATGGTTCGCCTGCGCTGACCAAAACGCATGAGCAGAGAAAGACAGCGTCGATCGAACTCTGCACGTCGTCCAAGCTGTCGCGGGAATGATGAAACCGAAGCCCGCCCGCGCCCGCCCCGAGGCCCTTCCGGTGGCCGGATTCCGACCCTCAGGACGGCATGCCGTGCCAGCTCTCGCCGCACACTGTGATCTGAACGCAATGAACGAGCCGCTCCAGCGTCTCCGTATCCTGACGCCGTCGCGAAACCGTGTGCACGATTGCGTACGATCTGACTTCGTCCTTTTGTGAACAGATATTCATCACATGCCGCGAAAAACAGCCATCCCGCGGGAAGCAGGGGGCGGCAGACCCGGCATGATCGAGCGATTCCACGCATGGCACGGAGCGTGCTTGGAGATGTTTTGCATGCACTATCGCATGCAGATTCCTCTCCCATCAGGAGTCCCGTGCAGTGCCCAAGCCCTTCCTTCCTGACCTCAGCCGACGCGGTTTCCTCAAGGCCGGCGCCGCTGCCGGCGCGCTCGCCGCCACCTCCCGCTGGTCGCCGGCTCTTGCCGACGAGCCCGGCGTGCTGAACTACCTCTCCTGGCCCGGCAACGCCGATCCCTACCTCGTCGAGGCCTTCGAGAAGGAGAACAACTGCAAGATCCGCATCAAGGAGTATGTCGGCGGCGACCAGATGCTGGCCGTCATCAACCAGTCCCCGCCCGGCTCCTTCGACGTGGTTCTCGCCGATGCCGAGTACATGCATCTTCTGCACGAAGCCGACTTCATCGAAGAGCTCGATCCCGCCGACTATCCCCTGCAGGACTACTGGCCCGAGTTCCAGAAGTTCCCGCTGCACTGGTTCGATGACAAGCTATACGGCGTGATGACCGACTTCGGCTATCTCGGCCTCAGCTACAACACCAGCATCTACAAGCCGGAGGAGCTCTCCTCCTACGCCGCGATGTGGGCGGAGAAGGCCAAGGGCAAGGTCGGCTTCTTCGACTGGTACCTGCCGTCGATGGGCTGCGTCAGCCTCTCCAACGGCAACCGCCCGCCGTTCGACATCGACGGCGACAAGTTCGAGGCGCTGAAGGAGAAGCTGTTCTCCCTGAAGCCCCAGGCTTCGGGCTTCTACACCATCGCCGACATCTTCTCCTCGCTGACCAACGGCCAGGCGCATCTGATCCCGGGCATCGGCGAGTGGATCACGCTCGGCCTGCGCCAGAGCGGCGTGCCCGTCGATACCATCATCCCCGAGGAGGGCGGCCTGCAGTGGACGGAGTCGCTCTCGATCGTGAAAGGCACGCCGAAGAAGGACCTCGCCCGCAAGTTCATCCAGTACACCGCCTCGCCGCAGGGGCAGGTGCTGCAGGCGACCAAGGTGGACAACAAGAAGTCCATCCCCTCGATCGCGGGCTGGAAGCTTCTCAACGAGACGATGCCCAAGGAGGCCGAGATCCTGCGCCTGCGCCTCGACGCGCCGAACGTCATGGACGAGTACAAGGCCAAGAAGATCCAGTTCCGCCAGCTGCCGTCCCAGCAGTCGATCGAGGAGTGGAACGACGTCTGGAGCGAGTTCAAGAGCCTCTGATCCAGGGCGCGGATCGTCCCGATCGACCGGGACGATCCGCACCGGGGCCCGCCCGATCGGGCGCCGGCCTTGGTCGCTGCGATCGCGTGAATTCCGGAGCGTCCGGACCTTGCGCGAAGCGTGACGCCCCTCGACCCGCGGAGACGATCATGACAGGCAGTCCACCGCCAGGAGCCGCCGATCGCCCTGGCAGCTTCTTCATCGGCAGCCGGTCCACAGCCGGTTCGCCAGCCGTGTTCCCGGTGCTGCTCGGGCTGCCCGTCCTTCTCTGGCAGCTGATCTTCTTCGCCGGGCCGCTGGTCTTCCTGGTCGTCATCACCTTCTGGCAGGTGAAGTCCTTCCGGCTCTCGCCCGCCTTCGTGGCGGACAACTGGGAAAAGGTGCTGACGTCGACCGCCTTTCTCCGCGCTCTCGGGCACACGCTCACGGTCGCCGGCACCACCACGGTGCTGGCGACCGCCATCGCGCTTCCCGCCGCCTACACCATTGCTTTCCGCCTGCCTCCGCGCCTCAGGGACTTCGCGGTCGCCTTCCTGGTGGTGCCGGTCTTCTCGAGCTACATCCTGCGGATCTACGCCTGGCAGGTGGTGCTGTCGCCGCAGGGCGTGATCAACGGCATCGCAGGCCTTGTCGGCATCGAGCCACTGCCGCTCCTCGGCGGCGCCTTCTCCCTGCAGATCGGCCTCCTCACCCTGACCCTGCCGATCGCCGTCCTGATCCTCACCTTCGGCTTCGCGGGCGTGGACCGCACGCTGATCGAGGCGGCGGAGAACCTCGGCTGCCGGCGCAGCCGGGTCGTCGCCCACGTGCTGCTGCCGGCGATCCGCCCCGCGATCGCCCTTGCGGCGACCACAAGCTTCCTCCTTGCCTTCGGCGACTACGTCAGCCCGCTCTTCATGACCGGGAGCAAGCCGCCGACACTTTCCATCGTGGTCGTCGACACCGTGAAATCCGGGTCGCAGTGGCCCCGTGCCTCCGTCGTCGGCGTCTCAATGCTCCTGATCCTCGTCGCGGTGCTCGCCCTTGGCCAGCTCCTGTCGCGGCGAACCCGCTTGCGCAGAGGAGGACGCTGATGGCCACCCGGATACTCCCGCGCCTGTCGCGTCTCGCCCAGCATCTCTTCCTCGCGGGGCTCTTCGTCTTCATCGCGGCGCCGATGCTGGTGATCGTGGTGTTCTCCTTCGACGCCAACCGCTTTCCAACCATCCCATGGGGCGGCTTCAGCCTGGATTGGCACCGCGCGATCCTCGAGGACGCGATGGTGCGCGACGCCTTCCTCAACAGCATCCTGGTCGGGCTCGGAACGGCGGTGCTCTCGACCCTGCTCGGCTTCGCTGCGGCCTACGTGGACTATCGCTGGCGGTTCTTCGGCAAGCGCGCCTTCGTTCTCCTGGTCGCGATCCCGCCGGCCGTGCCCGTCACGATCCTCGGCATGGCGATGCTCGCCTTCCTGTCCCGGCTCGGCCTGTTCGGGCGGCTGGAGGCGGTCATCGCGTGCCACACTGCCGTCGCGTCCTCCTTCTCCATGGCGCTGATCCGCCTGCGTCTCAACGACTTCGGCCGCGACCTGGAGCCAGCCGCCTGGAACCTCGGCGCCTCGCATGCCGCCGCGCTCTTCACGGTGGTCGTTCCCTTCTGTCGGCCGGCGCTGATCGCGTCCTTCTTCCTCTCGGCAGCGGTTTCGTTCGACGAGTTCATGATTGCCTGGTTTGTCGGCGGCGTTCACGAGACCATCCCCGTCCGCATCCTCAACCTGCTTCAAGGCCAGGTGAACCCCAAGATCAACGCCATCGGCACCGTCGTGCTGGCCGTGAGCATCGCGCTCGTCGTTCTCGCCCAATGGTTTGTCGGCGTGCGCGTCGGCAAGCGCACCGACCCGACCTGAGCCGGAGACCCAGACATGTCCGCTCCCTTCGTCGCCCTCGAGGGTCTCGACAAGCGCTTCCCAGGCCATCATGCCGTCCGCGGCATCGACCTTCAGATCGCGGCCGGCGAGTTCGTCGCCATCATGGGCCCGTCCGGCTGCGGCAAGTCGACGACGCTTCGCCTAATTGCCGGGCTGGACGAGCCGACCGGCGGGGACATCCGCATCGGAGGCCGCAGCATGCGCGGCATACCGGCCTTCCAGCGCGACACGCCGATGGTCTGGCAGTCGCTGGCGTTGTTTCCGTTCCTCACGGTCGCCGAAAACGTGGCGTTCCCGCTGCGGATGAAGAAGGTCGGCGCGGCCGAGCGGCGGCGGCGCGCGCTGGAATGGCTCGACCGCATGGGCCTCTCGGGCATGGCGGACCGCGATATTGCCCAGTTGTCCGGCGGCCAGCGCCAACGCGTGGCGATCGCCCGGTCTCTCGTCACCCAACCGTCCATCCTCCTCCTCGACGAGCCCTTGTCGGCGCTCGACGCGCACCTCCGGGTGCGGATGCAGACGGAGCTTTCGCGCCTCCACAAGCAGCTGGGGATCACCTTCGTCTACGTCACCCACGCCCAATCCGAGGCCTTCGCTCTCGCCGACCGGATCGTCATCATGAGCGACGGCGCGATCCAGCAGGTCGGGCGCCCGCAGGATGTCTACCGCGAGCCGGTGAACGCCTTCGTCGCCGAGTTCATGGGCATGAACAACATCCTGCGCGGCACGGTGCGGGGCGCGAGCGCTAATCGTCTCGCCGTGGAGACGCCGCTCGGAAGCTTCGACGTACCCGCGAAGGAAACCCGCCCCGTCGACAGCCAGGCCGCCTTCGTGATCGCCGCCGATCGGATCGCGCTTGCCGCCGCGGGCGCGGCCGGCGGCCTCGACGCGACGGTGATCGGTCTGGAGTTCGTGGGTTCCACCCAGACCGTCTTTGTCGAGACGGCGTCCGGTCACGAGTTCCGTATCCAGAAGCAGCAGCACGAGATCGAGGCGCTCGATCTCGCGCCGGGCCGCCAGATTTCGTTATCCTGGGAGCCGCGCCATGCCTGGCTCCTTCCCGACTCCCGCTGATCTCAGCCAATCAGGAGCATGACCATGTACGAACAGCGCTTCATGCAACGCGCCCTCGACCTGTCGCGAGAGGCGCTGACGAAGCCCGGCACGGAGCCGTTCGGGTCCGTCGTCGTGCGCGACGGCGTCATCGTCGGCGAGGGCCTGAACCACTCGGCGGCCCATTTCGACCCGACCTCGCACGGCGAAGTGGAGGCGATCCGGGACGCCTGCCGCCGGCTGGAGTGCGTGGACCTCACGGGTGCGGAGCTCTACACGACCTGCGAACCCTGTGCGCTGTGCGTGGCCACCATGAACATCGTCGGCATCGGCAAGCTCTACTATGCCGCGTCCATGGCGCAGGCGGGCAAGGCGTTCGAGACCTTGACGAAGGCCGAGCGGCACCCGATCGACACGGATGTGCTCTCCTCCGAATGCGCCCTCCCGGTTCAGGAGCGGCGCATGCCCGCGGAGCAGCACGAGGATGCCGCCGCTGTCGACGTCCTCAAGGATTGGGTCGAACTGAAGAAAGCCGGATGATCATGGCGCGAGGAAAGACGTCGGGTGCGGCGGACCGCTCGGTGAACGATCCCACCGCGAAGGGCAAGGGGCCTCCCCGGGCGGCAAGCCGTACCCGGTCCGTGTCCCGGACCGAAGCCGTCCACGAGGCATTGCGCCAGGCCATCATCGAGCAGAAGCTCAGGCCGGGCGCGAAACTTCCGGAGGACGCCATCGGCGAGACCTTCGGGACCAGCCGTACCATCGCCCGCGAGGCGCTCGGCCGGCTTGCCGTGGAGGGACTGGTCAACCTGCTGCCCAACCGCGGCGCCTTTGTCGCCAACCCTTCGCTGGAGGAGGCGCACGACGCCTTTCTCGTCCGCCGCAGCCTGGAACGCACCGTCGCCGAATGCCTGGCCGGACGACTCACGACGGAAGCCCGCGAGACGCTTCGGGCCCATGTCGAACGCGAGAAGGCGGTGGCCGGGCACAACGAGGCGGAATCCATCCGCCTTGCCGGCGAGTTCCACCTTGTGCTGGCACGCCTCACCGAGCGTCCTCTCCTGATCCGTTACGTCACCGAAGTGGTCTCCCGCTGCTCGCTCATCCTGGCGATGTATGCGCGTCCTCATTCGGCCGACTGCGGCGCGACCGAGCACGAGGAGATCCTCGCCGCCCTCGTCGAGGGGGATGCAGCTCGAGCAGCGGACCTGATGGGCAGTCATCTCGACCAGGTCGCGGGCCGTGCGCTCTTGAAGCCCCCGCCGGAGACGGACGTCCGGAACATCCTGGCGCCCTTCGCCGAGCGCCTGCGCGTCATCGAGGGGCGGTAAAGCGAAGATGCCTAAGACGATCGACTATGATTTCACCGCGCTTACGGGCCGCGAGAAGTACAAGCTGATGATTGGCGCCATCGTGCCGCGCCCGATCGCCCTGGTCACCACGGTCGATCCGGAGGGTCGCATCAACGCGGCCCCGTTCAGCTTCTTCAACTGCCTTTCCTCCGACCCGCCCATCCTTGCGCTCGGGATCGAGAACCGGCCCGACATGTCGCTCAAGCATACGGCCCGCAACATCCGCCTGACGGAGGTCTTCACCGTCAACATCGTGTCCGTGGCGATCGCCGAGGCGATGCACGTCTGCGCGGCCGACTTTCCCGACGGCGTCAACGAGCTGGCCCTCGCGGGTCTGACGGCGCGGCCCGGCAAGGCCGTCATATCGCCCTGGATTGCAGAATCGCCCGCGGCATTCGAATGCCGGCGGACGATGACCCTGGAACTCGGGAAATCGCGCCAGATCATCCTCGGCGAGATCCTGCACGCGCATTTCCATGCGGACGCCGTCGACACGGAGCGCCTCGCCGTGAACCCCGCAGCGCTGGATGCCATAGCCAGACTCGGCGGCGACACGTGCTGCACGATCAGGGACCGTTGGGATATGAAAACGCCGAGGGCTTCAGACTTTGAGGTAGGGCCGGCAAGCGTTTTCGGACCGGATAGCATGTAATCATCGTCGGATGGGCGGAACACGCGCGGAGAGCTCCCTGCTCCCCGGACCGGTGGCGATCGCCGAGCGTGTTTCGTCACACCGCCAGCCCGCTCGTCTGGCCCGTTGCGGGCCGGTAGAACCATCCGTCTTATGTAGGCTCTTGGTCGGAGCCTTCGGACGTCCTTTCCGGGATGGTCCAGAACCACTCACCGCCTCGGTGACCTCAACGCGACTGAAGCTCTATCGCCGCGGCGGCTGTTGTCAGCCGGGCCGCGAGAGTGTCGCCAGCCGTCTCAGCCCCAAGTGACCCCGGTGGTTCCCCTGTCGTCCTGAGCCGCTGTCTGCGGTTCCGGATCTCTCGTTTGGCGTTGGAGCGTGCCGAGACGCGGCCGATCTCCCGCTGCGGAACGGACTGGATGCCAAGTGGGTTCAACTGTGTCTGCCCGCGCTTGGATGGACCATGGCCCCCATTGTGATCGACGGCGAATTCGCCATGTCTGAGCTCGCCGCGGTCTCCGCGCGGCGGCCGCGGTTGCGGGCGGTGGCCGAGCGTGGAACACCGGAAGGCGGCAAGACTCTCGCCCGTGCAGCCGGTCCCGCGCGGTCCCGGTCTTCCGTCCAGATCGGTATCGCATCGGTCGGCAATCTGTCCGCTGCCTGCGCGAGCGCGACGCTCGCAGACCGCCTCAGCGCCTGGCTCCGGGGTTCGATCGCGCGTCGGCTTCGCTATTCGTATGAGGGATGGGGTCAAATTCATGCAGAGCATCATCCGGCGAGGCTCAAACTGTTGGAAGGTCGCCCGCGCGAACCGCTTCGGCGTCATTGTCGATGCCGGTGACTATTTCCCTGCCGTCAAGGACGCGATCCTCCAGGCCCGTGAATCCGTCTGTCTCATCGGCTGGGACTTCGACACGCGGATCAAACTGGAGGTCCCGGAACCGCATCAGGAGGGGCCCAACAAGCTCGGGCGGTTCCTCCGCTGGATCGCCAAACGCCGCCCGGAGCTCCAGATCTACGTTCTCCGATGGGATCTCAGCGCATTCAACGGGCTGTTCCGCGGAACGATGCCCTTCCGGCTTCTCGACCTGATGACCGCCTCGAACATCCGGTTCAAGCTGGATGGGGCGCACCCCACCGGATCCGCGCATCACCAGAAGATCGTCGTGATCGACGACGTTCTCGCCTTCTGTGGCGGTATAGACATGACGGCGGACCGCTGGGACACCCCCCAGCATCTCGACCGTGACGTGCGTCGCAGGCGGCCGAGCGGAAAGCTCTACGGTCCCTGGCACGACGCCACGTCCGTGCTCGACGGCCCTGTCGCCCGCTTGCTCGGAGACCTCGCGCGGGACCGCTGGCATGCGGCGACCGGAGAGCACCTGCCCATCCCGTCCGGTGCGCGACCCATCTGGCCCGCCGCCATCGAGCCTCTGATGACCGACGTCGACGTCGCCATCGCCAGAACGCTGCCGGCCCATGCCGATCAGCCGGAGGTCAGGGAGATCGAGCAGCTCTACCTCGACGGTATCGCCGGTGCCCGGCACACGATCTATTTCGAGAGCCAGTACTTCGCCTCCCGCCGCATCGCGGAGGCGATCGCTGCGCGGCTGCGGGAACCGGACGGGCCGGAAGTGGTCGTCGTGAACCCCCGCTCCGCGGACGGACTGATCGAGGCGAAGACGATGGACACGGCCCGGGCCCGGCTGCTCGGCCTCGTCCGGGAGGCCGACCGCTGGGGCCGGTTCCACATCTACACGCCGGTGACCGCCAACGGCGTTGCGATCTACGTCCACGCCAAGGTCATGATCGTCGACGACCGCTTCCTGCGGATCGGATCCTCGAACCTCAACAACCGCTCGCTCGGCTTCGACTCCGAATGCGACGTCGCGATCGACGCCGCCGGCCAAGCCGACCCGGGTGCCGTCTCCGAGGCGATCACCCGCGTCCGCAACGGACTGGTCGCGGAGCATCTCGGCACGACGGCCGCATCGCTCCAGGCCGCGCTCGATGCCTCCGGCGGCCTGCTGGCGGACGCGATCGAGCGGACGAGAGGACAAGGCAAAACGCTGGTCCCCTATGTTCCGGACGAAATCGGCCCCATCGAGGAACTCCTGGCCGAGAACGAGCTCCTGGATCCGGAGCGGCACAAGCGGTGGCAGGACCTGTTGCTCGGACGGTGATGTCCTGACGTTCCGAGGGGGAACGGATCTTATGATCGCGCCGGCTCGACAGGCCGACATGGCCGCTACGGATGCGGAGCCGCCGGAGCTGGAGTTCCGAAACGCGCCAGAAGCGGACATTTGGTTCAGGTCGGAACACGGACATTTGTAGGAAGACTGTCTTTCCATCGTATCGGCGATCTGCCGCGCGGCGATCTCGGCGAGACTCTGGTGATGTGCGATGATTGCCACGTCTCGAGCCGGGCGTTCGCGTCCGGCGTCGGGACGACGCCGCTCGAAGATCACGGCGGGATCGGCGGCCAGGAAGGCGATGGCGTCTAGGCTCAGGGCGGCGAACACCGTGCTGGGGATTTCGATCAGGCCATTGCGGCTGTCTATGAGACTTTACCCGTCAAACACGACCGGCAGGGTGGTCGTCCGGGTCAGCCGTTCGAAGGCAGCGATCATAAGGCCTGCTGTCGATCACTGGTCCGGTGCCTAGGGCCCCAGAGGTGTCGGGCGCTTGGGTACGATGTTGCTGCTCAGCCTTGATCAGGCTGCTGGCCGGTAGGTGGAGTAGCGGTGTGTATACTGCTACTCGGTCGATGAGCGTCGACTTACCAACCCCCGAGAGGCCAAGCAATGCTACCCGGCGCGTCACACCGCGAACCCTAGATCGACCTGTTTGAGTAGCGACGCCAACTGGTCGGGCTCAAGGTGCGTGATTGACTGCGGCGGGTGTCCGGCGAACACCTTGTCGCGCTTGAGCGCTGCCAGTCCGACCGGCGGCTCGAAATGCCCGGCGAGGAGGAAGTTGATGACCTTTACCGGCCGCTCGGCGGAGGCGTCCATGCCCGTCAACTGGGCGTCGGTATAGACCGACCGACCCCCGGCTAGTCGCCGCAAGTCCTCGGTCGAACGCGCCAGAGTCATCTCCTCGAATACGCCGACGGTGGTGATCGCCTGCGACGGCGGCAGCACCGCTTTACCCTTATAGAAGAATAGCAGAGCGCCGGGCTGCGCGATCCAAGCCTGGGCCCGGCAGAGGTAGACCTTGCGGATGGTGTTGCCCGGCCGGTGAAGACCTACGTCGGCCGAGGTCGGGAACAGATTCATCTGTGGCTGTTCGAACAACTCCGGGAACAGCACCCGGTGGAATTCTTCCTTGATCGGAATCGCGTACGCCTCGACACCCGCGCCAGCGGCGAACCGCGGGTAGTTCCGCCGAGCGAGGTCAAACAGCGATCCGCCGTCGGCAACCTCCAGCCGCCCGCGCGGCAGGGCCTTCTCATAAACCCGCTCACCGTTGGGTTTGTCGTAGGTGTGGGCGAAGCCATAGTATTCGAGAAGCCCGATCAGGGTTGTCTGGCTGGAGTAGGTCGTCAGATAAACGACGTCGTGCTTGTTCGACTGGGCATACCAGAGCACCTGCTTCAGCAGCAGCTCGCCAAGTTTCACCCCGCGGCTCTCGGGGCGAACCTTAAAGGTACAGACTTTGAGAATCTTGCCGCCCGGGAGGCGGGCGTCGGTGTCACCCGGCCCTTCGTCCTTACGCACAACAAGGCCGGCGATGCGGCTGTCGTCTAACACCACCCAGCACTTTCGCATCGGCCGGACGCACTTGTCGCGCCACCAAGCGTCGAACGGCGGATAATCGGCGCGCAAGGTCGCGAAGATCGGGTCGTCGATGGGGATGGTGTGGGCGTCGACCTCCTGCACCGCCGGGAGGTTGACGTTAACCCTTGCATAGGTGCTGCGCAGCAGGGAGACGGCGTCGGCGACGTGCAGCACTCGGCTGGCCAAGGCCGCCGAGGCTCGGAGCGCCCGGTCGTGCAGACCCTGGTCCTGAGTGATCAGGAAGTCTACCACCCCAATATCCAGGGCGTGCAGCAGGGTGGCGTCGACGATGTCGTTGGGTCTGCGCAACGCGCCATAGCGCGCTTCGAGGGTCGCATTGTCGAGACCGATCACTCTGGCAATGACCGGGAACTTCTGAATCTTACTCAGCGAGACGCGGCGGCGGGCGGCGTCCTTGTCGCGTTGGATGTCGTCCACGGACGCCGCGTGGACGCAGATGCCGACGCCATACCGCGCTGCTTCCTGTTGAAGTGCGGCGAAGACGGGCACGACCTCAGCGTGATCCTCAAGGCCGATGAAGACATTTGTATCAATGAGGTATTTCGGAGCACTCATAATGCAGCGCTTCCCGCATCTTGGGCGTCACATAGAGGTAGGACTGCGGAGGCTCAAAACTAAATCGCTCGCGCAACTCGCTCAGGTCGAGCGGGCGGCGCAGACGGCGGGCATGCTTGAGTTCAATGGCGACGCCGCTGTCAACGCCCTCGAAATAACGATCAAAGTCCTCGCGCGCGATGCAGGCGCGATCAGAGAAGCTGTCCCAGATGTCGCGCGGCGTGCGGCAGTGCACCTCGCCGATCTCGGCCAAACCGAGCAGGGCGCGGATTGGGCTGGTGGCGTAGATGAAAGCCCTGGATCCAAATGGCGCGGTCGCAGGAAATCGGCGGCGCAGCTCGATGGTCTTACGGCCCTCGATGATAGCATCGCAATATTCAGGCTTAATGCTAAACACAATGTCCCGGCGCGGTGGATACGTGGCCTCGCCGATGATTGGCAGAAGAAGCTGGTTGTCGTCGACAGGATCGAATTGGAAGGCCGCCTCGCGCATGCTGGTCACCAGTGCAGCCGAGTCGCTGAACTGGGCGTCAATCCGCAAGGTGGCACCGAGGGCGGCGAGATAATCGCGCAGAGTCGAGACTAGAATGTCCTTGCGGCCCTCGACGCGGGACAGGGCGCCCTGGCCGATGTTAAGCCGGGCGGCGAGGTCGGCCTGCGTTATTCCCGCCAACTTGCGGATCTCGCGCAGGCGGGCGCCGATATGCTCGTCGCCTTGCGACGGCGCATCCAGACGTGCTTCGAATACCTTGCCTTCGAGTTTCATCGCGAGCTCATCCCTCGAGAATCAACATTACGCGGAAGGCATATCGCTGCCAACCTTAACCGAACGAGGGTCGGTAGGACGGCGATGGGCCCCCGCGCGGACGGCACTGGAGGTCGCCTGGGCAGCGGCATCGGCAACCATTCTTTCGCCCCTGCCGGGCGTCAAATCTCCCTTTGCTCTGATAGGCTCAAAGCGCCGTCAACTTTGATCCCAAAACGTCGCACGGTGCTTTTGGGCGCGCCAGCGCCCGTCTCAGAATCTTCAGGCACTAGCGCAGTTCTATTCACTCCGACCAGACGGATTGAGCCGGCAAGTTGCCCAATACCGGACCTGCCGAAGTTCCGCTACGGGTCAGGAGCAGCCTTTCTGAACCTCATCGTTCGTTCGCCCCCATCCCCCCACCCCCCCTCCCCCCACTTATCCCCGCCCCTCCAACCTCCCCCATACTCCTCCCGTCCCCTGCCGCGGGGCGCGTGCCGAGGATCCAGCACCGAAGCGCGGGCGGGGGAGCGGGCCCGCGGCCGGTCTCCTGGAATCGGCCCCGGGACGGAGCACTCGTGGGCACGCCCGGCACTACGACCGGGACGGTGAACTGAGCCGGTAGGAACGGCCTTTTTCCGCGCGGCGGCGACGTCGTTCGGGGGGTGGTCGGTCCGAGGACCACGTCGAAGAAGCGACGCGGGCTGGTAACCCGTGGCGCGTCCTCCGTGAGACCCGTACGCGGGCGCGGCCTGGCCGCATCCCACTCCACTCCCAGCGCGGCCTGGCCGCGCCCGCGACGCCCCATTTCAGGGGCGCTGTTCAAGACCCCGCCTCCGGGCGGTGCGACGTGCCTCCCAGACCACGGCGTTTCCCCGCGCGTGACCGCATCCGCCTGTCCGCCTCCGCCGGCGCCACCCGCCGATCTCGCGAACGTGATGGCCGATCCTCGCAAAACACTTCGCATTTTAACAATGCACAAAGGGCACGATCCCAGGATGATCCCGTCCAGCCAAGGGAGGTCCCGGACATGTCTGTTGGAAGCTGCACGAGTTGCGGGTCGCACAGCGCGGTGAAGTCTGCGCCGGCCCCCAGGAACACGGCCCCCGCCCCTGCCCCGTCCTCCGCGCCGGTCTCCGCCGCGGCCCCGGCCGGCACTGGCAAGGCGCTCGACATCAAGCTCTGAGGAGAGCGGCGCCGCGTTCGCCCGATCGCGGCGCCTCCCCTAGCCCCACTGCCCACGGCCCCCTTCACTGCCGACTGCCCGATTGCCTCATCCCCCTTGCCCCGCGCCGTCCCCCTTGCCACTCTCCGATCAGCCCCTTCCGACCGGAGCCTTTTGATGACCGTCACGCCTGCCGCTTCCGATGCCCTGATCGTCGTCGACGTCCAGAACGACTTCTGCCCCGGCGGCTCGCTCGCGGTAGCCGACGGAGACGCCGTCGTGCCGGTGATCAACGCCCTGGCCCGGCGGTTCGCCAACGTCGTCCTGACGCAGGACTGGCACCCGGCCGGCCACGCCTCCTTCGCCTCCGCCCACCCCGGCAAGGCGCCCTTCGAAACGACGGAGATGCCCTACGGCCTCCAGGTGCTCTGGCCCGACCACTGCGTCCAGGGCACGCCGGGCGCCGCGCTCCACCCGGCCCTCGACGTTCCCCATGCCCAGCTGATCATCCGCAAGGGCTACCACCCCGCCGTCGACAGCTACTCCGCCTTCCGCGAGGCGGACCGCACCACCCACACCGGGCTGGCCGGCTACCTGAAGGAGCGCGGCATCCGCCGCGTCTTCGTCGTCGGCCTCGCCACCGACTACTGCGTCGGCTGGACGGCGCTCGATGCCCGGTCCGCCGGCCTGGAGGCGACCGTCCTCGAAGATGCCTGCCGCGCCATCGACCTCGGCGGCTCGCTGGAAAAGGCCTGGGCGGCGATGGCCGCCGCGGGCGTCGTCCGCGGCCGGAGCGCCGACATCGGATAGCGCCGCTTTCCGGGTGGAAGCCGATCCGGAATCGTCTAGGGTTGCCGGCCAATCGATCCGGATAACCCTATGCGTTCCCCCGTAGTTTCCGACATCCGCGACGGCGTGGTCGACGTGTTCCCGCCCGTCTTCGCCATGATACCCTTCGCGCTCATCATGGGCAGCCAGGCCGCCGCCAAGGGCTTGAGCCCCGCCGAAGTCCTGGCGATGTCCACCATCGTGTTCGCCGGCGCCTCGCAGTTCCTGGCGGTAAGCCTCTGGTCGAGCCCGGCCCCCGCCCTGACGCTGGCGCTCGCCGCCTTTCTCATCAACCTGCGGCATGTCCTGATGGGCGCTTCGATCGCCCACAAGATCGAGCACTTCGGAGCCTGGCGCTATCCGGCGGTCCACTTCATGACCGACGAGGTCTGGGCCGTCGCCGAACGGCGGGCGCTCCGCCGGCCGATCACGCCGGCCTACTGGTTCGGCGCCGGCATTTTCCTGTTCTCCGCCTGGCAACTGTTCACCGTGCTCGGCGCCGTCGTAGGATCGTTCGTGAAGGAGCCGGAGCGCTACGGCCTGGATTTCGCCTTCCCGGCCATCTTCATCGCCCTCGCGCTCGGTTTCTGGCAGGGCTGGCGCACCGCCCCGGTGATCGCCGCCTCCGCGCTCGTCGCCGTCGTCGTGCACCTCCTGGTGCCGGGCGCCTGGTACGTGCTCGCGGGCGCGCTGGCCGGCTGCGCCGTCGCCATCGTCACGGCCAAGCCCACCGAAGAGGCAGCCGCCGCATGAGCATCGACCCGATCAATCTCCTGGCAATCGTCGCCATGGGCGTCGCGACCTATCTCACCAGGATCTCCGGCCTGTTCCTGGCCGACCGCCTGCCCCGCACCGGCCGCATCCGCGTCGCGCTCGACGCCCTGCCTCCGGCCGTCCTCACCGCGGTGGTTGCCCCCGCCGTGCTCGCCGGACCAGCCGAGGCGATCGCCGGCCTGATCACTGTCCTCGCCGCCTTCCGCCTGCCGCTGATCGCGGTCGTCGCCATCGGCGTCGGCTCGGTCGCTGCGCTGCGGGCCGTGATGGGCTGATCAGCGCGCCCGCAGGGTCGCGACCGGGTAGTCGAAGAACTTGCGGTCCACCCGTGGCCCAACCGCCCGGCGGTGACATGAAAAACCCGCGGGATTGCTCCCGCGGGTCAGTAATCCTTTAGGCTGCTTTTGTCAGTTCTGGCGGCGCAGGAAGGCCGGGATCTCCAGCTGGTCGTCCTCGCTCAGGCGCTGCGGCTGCGGCCGGCCCTGCGGGTCGAGCTGCCCCGCGGCGCCGCGGGCCTGCGGCTGCGGCTGGACCGGACGCTTGGCATACTCGCCGGCGGCGGGAGCGGCCTGCGGCGGGCGCGGCGCCTGCGGGGCGGGCTGCGCCATCCGCGGAGCCTGCGGCTGCGGCTGGGTCCGGGCCGGAGCCGCCGGCTGGGCCGGGCGTACGCCGGAATCCAGGTGCTCGTCCTCGCGACGGCCGAGCCCGACGTTGGCGAGGCGGCGAAGCAGGCTCATCGGCCGGCGCTCCTCCTCGTGCTCCTCGTGCATCGGCGGCTGGGCAACGCCCCGCACCTCGCGCTGCACCATCGGCGGGAAGTCCTCGATCGGCGGGATCCGCGAGCGCTGCGCCATCATCGGACGCTCGGCGGCGGGCGGCACGTAGGGTGCCGGTGCCGGCTCGACCATCTCCACCGGGGCAGCACGCTGCTCCGGCTCGGCTGCGGCCTCCGGTTCGGAGTAGGCGGCCGGCTGGTAGGGCGAGATCGTGACGGCAGGGTCCTGCGTCGTCGGAACCGACTGCTGCAGTTCGATCGGTGGCAGCGCGAGCGCTTCCTCGATCGCTGCCACCTCGTCATGGACGACGTGCTGGACCGGCGCGGGAGCCGGGGCCGGCGCCGGAGCAGCGGCGGCCGGGCGCGGCGCGTAGGGGTTGCGCACTTCGCCGGCGGCAACGGCGGCCGACGTCGTCACCGACTGCGGGCGCGAGGCGACGCGGTTGTTGATGTTGGCGATATGCGCCTCGTTGCTCGCCGCGATGGCGGCGGCGTCCTGGTCGATGCCCGTCGCCACCACCGACACGCGGATCACGCCTTCCAGCGTGTCGTCGAAGGTCGCGCCGAGGATGATGTTGGCTTCCGGATCCACTTCCTCGCGGATGCGGGTCGCCGCCTCGTCCACCTCGAACAGGGTCAGGTCCTTGCCGCCCGAGATCGAGATCAGCAGGCCCTTGGCGCCCTTCATCGAGACTTCGTCGAGCAGCGGGTTGGCGATCGCGGCCTCGGCGGCCTTCAGCGCGCGCTTCTCGCCGCTGTCCTCGCCGGTGCCCATCATCGCCTTGCCCATGCCGCGCATGATCGAGCGGACGTCGGCGAAGTCGAGGTTGATCAGGCCTTCCTTCACCATCAGGTCGGTGATGCAGGCGACGCCGGAATAGAGCACCTGGTCGGCCATCGCGAAGGCGTCGGCGAAGGTGGTGCGCTCGTTGGCGATCCGGAACAGGTTCTGGTTCGGGATGACGATCAGCGTGTCGACGCTGTTCTGCAGGTCGGTGATGCCGGAGTCCGCGATCTTCATGCGGCGCATGCCCTCGAACTGGAAGGGCTTGGTGACGACGCCGACCGTGAGGATGCCATGCTCGCGGGCCGCCCGTGCGATGACGGGGGCAGCGCCGGTGCCGGTGCCGCCGCCCATGCCGGCGGTGATGAACACCATGTGCGATCCGGCGAGATGGTCGTTGATCTCGTCGATCACCTCCTCCGCCGCCGCCCGGCCGACTTCCGGCTGCGAGCCGGCGCCGAGGCCTTCCGTGACCGCCACGCCCATCTGGACGATGCGCTCGGCGCGGGACGAGGTCAGCGCCTGGGCGTCTGTGTTCGCCACGACGAACTCGACCCCCTGCAGCCCGGCCTGGATCATGTTGTTGACGGCGTTGCCGCCGGCGCCTCCGACACCGAACACGGTGATGCGAGGCTTGAGTTCCGTCAGATCGGGCATCTTGAGGTTAATCGTCATGGCATCCTCGTCATCCAGGTCCGGTTTACCGGCATTCTCTAAGGTCACTTCAGCGGGAAACCCGCCCTACACACATCGGGCAAGCGACTGCACCGGGCTTCTGCCCGCTTCAGAAGCTCTCTCTGATCCACTGCCCCACACGCGACACGAACCCGCCATTCGCAGCGAGCGCCAATCGTGGCCGGCGGGACGAGAACTGTTCGATCTGCGCCACCTGCGGATAGATCAGGAGACCGACCGCCGTGGCGAACGGCGCCCCCCGCGCCGCCTCCGGAAGCCCGGCCACCCCGACGGGGCGGCCGAGCCGAACGTTGCGGCCGAGCACCTTGCGGGCAAGCTCGGCAAGGCCGGTCAGCTGGCTCGCGCCGCCGGTCAGAACGATCCGCCGGCCGACTCGGCCAGCGAAACCGGACGCGTGCAGGCGGTCACGGACGACCTCCAGGATCTCCTCCACGCGGGGCGTGATGATCTGCACGATGTGGGAGCGCGGCACGTGGGTCGGCACGTCGTCGTCGCCGACCGGCTCCACCGTGATCATGTCGCGCTCGTCGCTGTCGACGCCGATCACCGAGCCGTGCAGCGTCTTGATGCGCTCCGCGTCGACAAGCCGGCAGGAAAGCCCGCGCGCCAGGTCCATCGTCACGTGGTGGCCGCCGAGCGCGAAGCCGTCCACATGCACGAAATGCCCATCGGCGAAGACCGCGATCTTGGTCGTCCCGCCGCCGATGTCGACGCATGCGACGCCGAGCTGCGCCTCGTCGTCCACCAGGGTCGCCAAGCCCGAGCCGTAGGCGGTGGCGACCATCGTCTCCACTTCCAGGTGGGCCCGGTTGATGCAGATCTCCAGGTTCCGGATCGGCGCGCTGTCCGCCGTCACAACGTGGGTGTCCACCGCGAGCTGCTGACCGAGCATGCCTCGCGGATCGCGGATCCCGCGGTTGCCGTCGAGCGCGTAGCCGATCGGCAGTGCGTGGACCACCGCCCGTCCGTCCTTCACCGTGTGTTGGCTTCCGGCGTCCAGCACGCGCTGGATGTCGGCATCGCTCACCTCGCGGCCCGCCATGTCGAACCCGGCGCTGAACGTCTCGCTGCCGAGTCGCCCGCACGAAACGGAGACGATCAGCGATTCCACCGTCAGCCCGGCCATCCGCTCGGCGCTGTCCACCGCCAGCCGGATCGCCTTCTCCGCCTGCTCCAGGTCGACCACCGCGCCGGCCTTGATCCCGCGCGACCGCTGGAAGCCGAAGCCGAGCACCTCGATGGCGTGCGTGCGCCCGGGCAGCACGTCGCCGGACGGCCGCGGCATCAACCGGGCGATCACGCAGCAGATCTTGGACGTGCCCACGTCGAGCACGGAGACCACGACGGGTCGGCGCCCCGGCAGCGGGCGCATGCGTTGGACGCGATGATCGCCGTCGCGGGTCATGCGTCCCTCATGCGGTCTTTGAGGGCTTTCTCGCGCGCCTTGACGAGCTCGTCCCGCGCGGCCTTCGCCGTGTCGGAAAGGCGCACCACCATCCGGTCGGAGAGGCGCAAGTCCACCACCGTGATGTCGCGCTCCAGGAACCCGCTCTGCTCCTCCAGCCGCGCGAGCTCGGCGACGGCCGCGGACGGATCGTCCGCCGGCAGCATCACCTGGACGCCATTGTCGAGGAAGAGGTCCCAGCGCCGCTCGGAAACCAGCATCGACGCCCGGACGCGGGCCTTCAGGTCCGGCACGTCGTCGAGGATCGACATGATCTCCGCCACCCGCGTCTCCGCCCCCTCGCCCATCACCCGGGGCAGGCTGAGGAAGCGGTGCTGCAGCTGGGTGGTGATCACCTTGCCGGCGCCGTCGATGATCGAGACCTGGTCGGTCGGCGTCTTCTGCCAGAGCGCGGTCGGAACCCGCTCCTCCAGGATCACCCGGAGCTTGTCCGGGTAGAACTTCATGACCGAAACGGCCGAAACCCACGGGTCCGCTGCCAGCCGCACCCGCGCGGCCTGCGCGTCGTAGAGGAACAGCGACTGGCCGGACGGGATCGACAGCGTGTCGAGCACGTCCTGTTCCAGGAGCTCGCGCTGCCCCGTGATGTTCACCTCGGCAAGGCGGAAGCCGAGTTCGGAGGTGGTGTCGTTGACGACGTCGAGCGTCTGGCCGGAAAGCACCATGCCGTAGCCGCCCCAGGCGGCCAGATAGAGCGCGGAGGCGATCAGTCCGGCCCCGCGCGGCAGATCGGCGAGGAGTTGCATCTGGCGCCAGACCGGCGTGCGGTGCAGGCGCGAGACCCCGCGGCGGCGGAAAGAGGATCGACGCCCCCCTGCCCCCAGCACAGTCCCGAACAACCTGAACGTCAACGCCTGCAACTCGCGTCCTCCACCATCCAGCTCACCAGCTCAGCGAAGCTGATGCCCGCGTGCTGAGCCATCTCCGGAACCAGTGACGTCGCCGTCATTCCCGGCTGGGTGTTCACTTCGAGGCAGACCAGCTCGCCGGTTCCGTCGCCCCGATCGTTGAAGCGGAAGTCGGCTCGACTGACCCCGCGGCACCCGAGTGCTTCGTGAGCCTCAGCTGCAAGCTTTTGGACATTTTGGTAAACAAAGTGTTTAAGCGGGGCCGGCAGGAGGTGTTTTGAACCGCCTGGACGGTACTTGGCGTCGTAGTCGTAGAACCCCTCCCCGGCGGGCACGACTTCGATCACGTCGAGCGCCTTGCCGCCCATCACGCCGCAGGTCAGTTCCCGGCCCGGAACATAGGCCTCCACCATGACAAGATCGCCATACGGCCAGTCGGAACTGCTGAGTTGCTGTGGCGGAAAAGCCGCATCCTCCGGAACGATGAGAACGCCGAAGCTCGATCCCTCCGCAGGCGGCTTCACCACGTAGGGCGGCGGCAGGACATGGGCCTTCACCGCGTCGAAACGGTTAACGAGCCGGTGCTCCACCACGGGGATGCCTGCCGCTTTCAGGACATGTTTGGCCTTCGGCTTGTTCATCGCCAGCGCCGAGGCAAGCACCCCGGAATGGGTGTAGGGGATCTCCAGCACCTCCAGGATCCCCTGCACGGTCCCATCCTCCCCGTAGGGCCCATGCAGCGCGTTGAAGCAGACGTCCGGGCGCAGGTCGTCCAGCACGGAGGCGATCGTCCGGTCCACGTCGATCGCCGTCACGCGGTAGCCGGCCTCCTCCAGCGCCTTGGCGCAGGCCCGCCCGGAGTTGAGGCTGACCGGCCGTTCGGAGGACCACCCTCCCATCAGAACAGCAACGTGCTTGGGCATGGCAATCCTCTTGTTTTCGTGACGAGCCGGGCTGGTTCGATTGCCGCCGCCCCTCATCCGCAGTCTCATTGTCCTCTCCGTCCGCGGAGAGGTGATAATCGGGGGGCCGATCGCGGTCCGGCCACCGACCGAATGCGTTTCCGCCCGTCAGCGTCCCAGGAAGGGCTCCACGACGCGCCCGTCCTGAAACACGCCGAAGCGCTTGATCTCCCACTCAAGCCGGATCCCGCTGGTCTCCAGCACCCTAGCCCGGACCGTCTCGCCGAGCAGCTCCAGGTCGTGGCCGGTCGCCTCGCCCGTGTTGATCAGGAAGTTGCAGTGCATCTCCGACACCTGCGCGTCGCCGACCCGGAACCCGCGGCAGCCCGCCGCATCCACCAGCTTCCAGGCCGAATGTCCTTCAGGGTTCTTGAAGGTCGAACCGCCGGTGCGCGAGCGGATCGGCTGCGCCTTCTCCCGGTGGTCGGTCACCGCGTCCATGTCGCGCCGGATGGCCTCGCGGTCCTCCGGGATGCCCTCGTAGATCGCCGACACGAACACCAGGTCCGGCGAAGCCGAGGAATGCCGGTAGGCATAGCCCATGTCCTCGTTGGCGAGCGTGACGATCTCACCCGCCCGCGACACGGCCCGCACCTCCACCACGCGCTGGCGGGTCTCCGAGCCGTGCGCACCGGCGTTCATCCGGAGCGCCCCGCCGATACCGCCGGGGATACCGTGGTAGAAGGCGAAACCCGACAGCCCCGCCTCCAGAGCCGCCGCGGCCAGCCGCTTGTCCGGCACCGCCGCGCCGACCTTCAGCCGCGTCTCGCCCACCGGCTCGACCTGGCCGAAGCCGCGCGCGGACAGCCGGATCACCACGCCCGGCACGCCGCCGTCGCGGATCAGCAGGTTGGAGCCGAGGCCGATCACGGTCACTGGCACGTCCGCCGGCACCTTCGGCAGGAAGGCCGCTAGGTCATCCTCGTCTGCCGGCTGGAACAGGAGCTGCGCGGCACCACCCGCCCGGAACCAGACGAGGTCCTTCAGCGAGCGGTTCGGCTCCAGGTGTCCGCGGATCGCCGAGAGGTCACCAAGACGGGGTCGGAGGTCGGCGAAGGGCTCGCTCATTCCGCCGGCCCTCCCCGCGCGATCGAAAGCTCGGAGAGCTGCTTGGGCAGCGCGTAGGCCCACTGCGTGATGTTGCCCGCCCCCAGGCAGACCACCATGTCGCCCGGTCGAGCCACGTCGGCCACCATGCCGGCGAGCGACTCCGGACCGTCGAGCGCCCGCGCGTCACGGTGCCCCGCGGCCCGCGTGCCGGAGACCAGATGCAGTTTGTCCGCCCCCTCGATCGGCTGCTCGCCGGCCGCGTAGACATCCGCGATCAGCACCGTGTCGGCGTCGTTGAAGGCCTTGCAGAAGTCGTCGAAGAGGCTCGCGAGCCGCGAGTAGCGGTGCGGCTGGACGATCGCGATCACCCGCCCGCTCGCTCCGTCGCGGGCTGCGCGGAGCACCGCGCGGATCTCCACCGGATGATGACCGTAATCGTCGAAGATCTTGATTCCGTTCCACTCTCCGGTCTTGGTGAAGCGTCGCTTCACGCCGCCGAAGCTGGCCAGGCCCTTGCGGATCGCGTCCGCCGGAATGCCGAGCTGGTGCGCCACGGCCACCGCCGCCGTCGCGTTCGAGACGTTGTGGCGCCCCGGCATCGGCAGCGTCAGCGCCGGGATCTGCGTCTCGTTGCCGGTCACCCGATCGTGGATCACCACGGTGAAGTGCGACGACCCGCCCTCGAAGCGCACGTCGACGAAGCGGGCGTCCGCCTGCCGGTTCTCGCCGTAGGTGATGATGCGCCGGTCCTCGATCCGCTGCACCAGCGCCTGCACCTCCGGATGGTCCAGGCACATCACCGCGAACCCGTAGAACGGCACGTTCTCGACGAACTGGCGGAAAGCCGCCCGGGCGTTGTCGAACGAGCCGTAGTGGTCCAGGTGCTCCGGGTCGATGTTCGTAACGATCGCTACGTCCGCCGGCAGCTTCACGAAGGTGCCGTCGCTCTCGTCGGCCTCCACCACCATCCAGTCGCCCTCGCCCATCCGGGCGTTGGTGCCGTAGGCATTGATGATGCCGCCGTTGATCACCGTCGGGTCGATGCCGCCGGCGTCGAGCAGCGCCGCCACCAGCGAGGTGGTGGTCGTCTTGCCGTGGGTGCCGCCCACCGCGATCGCCTGCTTGAAGCGCATCAGCTCGGCCAGCATCTCCGCCCGCCGCACGATCGGCAGGTGCCGGTCGCGCGCGGCGATCAGTTCGGGATTGTCGCGCCTGATGGCGGACGACACCACCACGACCTCGGCGAGCCCGAGGTTCTCCGCCGCGTGCCCCACCATCACGGGGATGCCCTTGGCGCGCAGCCGCTCCACGTTGGTGCTCTCGGCCACGTCGGAGCCCTGGACGCGGTAGCCGAGGTTGAGCAGCACCTCAGCGATGCCGCTCATGCCGATGCCGCCAATGCCGACGAAATGAACCGGCCCGATATCCCTGGGCATTTTCATGGAAATCTACGTCCTCTTGGAAAAGTCCGCCGGCTTGCCGCCAGCCCCGATGAATTCGACGAGATCGGCGAGCCTGGAAACCGCGTCCGGCCGGCCGAGCGCCTTGGCGGCCTCCGCCATCCCCGCCAGCCTGTCCGGCGCCGTCATGAACTCCTGCAACAGAGTGGCGAGCCCACGGGGCGTCAGCCCGGCCTGCTCCACCATCACCGCGCCGCCAACCCGTTCCAGCTCCAGCGCATTGGTCTTCTGATCGTTGTCGAGCGCATGCGGCAGCGGCACCAGTACAGCCGGTCGCCCGATCACCGCGAGTTCCGCCACGGTCGATGCGCCCGAACGTCCGATCACCAGATGCGCCCTGCCGATCCGCTGCGGCAGGTCCGCGAAGAAGGGCGCGACCTCGGCCTTCACGCCGAGCTTGGCGATCTCGCTCGCCACCTCGTCCCGGTCCTCCGGCCGCGCCTGCTGCACCAGCCTGAGGCGGGACCGCAGCTCCGGCGGCAGCAGCGCCAGCGTCGACGGCATCACCTCGGAGAACACCCGCGCGCCCTGGCTGCCGCCGAACACCACAAGCTCGAAAGGACCGTCCGCGGCTGGTTTGGCGTATGGCGATACCGCCGCCGTCACCCGCGGCCGCACCGGGTTGCCGGTCATCACCGCCTTGGCTGCGGCATCGCCCAACAGCCCGGTCGTCTGGAAGGACGTGGCCACCGCCGTGACCTTGCCGGCCAGGAACCGGTTGGCGCGCCCGGCCACTGCGTTCGCCTCGTGCACGATGGTGGGCACATGGCGCGCCACGGCCGCCACCATCGGCGGAAGGGTCGGGTACCCGCCGAAGCCGATCGCGACCATGGGCTTCAGCCGCCCGACCAGCGACCACGACTGTAGCATTCCCGTTGCGAGCTTGCCGGCCGCCGCCGCCATCCGAACCGGCGACCGGCTGCCGAAGGTGGCCGAGGCGATCAGGTGCACGCCGTCGGCCGGAAACTCCTGGCCGTAGTTGGTCGCCCGGTGGTCGGTCGCCAGGTGGACGGCATGGCCGCGCCGCTTCAGTTCATGCGCCAGCGCCTCGGCCGGGAAGAGATGCCCGCCCGTTCCGCCCGCCGTGATCAGCACCGTGCCGCCCATGAAGTCTCCTCAGGCCCGGCTCGCGAAGGCTTCGAACTGGATCGGCGTCACGTAGCGCGTCTGTTCGGGCCGGCGGCGGGTCAGCGCCAGCAGCATGCCCATGGAGAGCGCCACCGCCACCAGCGACGAGCCGCCGTAGGAGATGAACGGCAGCGTCATGCCCTTGGCCGGCATCAGGTGCAGGTTCACCGCCATGTTGATGCACGACTGCAGCCCGAACAGGATCACCAGCCCCGCGGTGGCGAGCCGCACGTAGCCGTCGTTCTCCCGCGTCGCGTGGCTGAACCCGCGCAGCACCGCGAAGGCGAAGAGGCAGACCAGCACGATGCAGAGGATCAGCCCGAACTCCTCGCCGAGAACCGCGAAGATGAAGTCGGTGTGACTGTCCGGCAGGATGCGCTTGAAGGTGCCCTCTCCCGGCCCCTGCCCCCACCAGCCGCCGTTCACGAAGGCGTCCTGCGCGGTGGAGACCTGATAGCTGTCTCCCTTGTCCGGGTTGAGGAACCGGTCGATGCGGCCGCGCACGTGCGGCACCATCGTATAGGCCGCAACGATGCCGCCCACGCCGATGCCGCCCAGCCCCACGATGACCAGCCACGACATGCCGGACAGGAACAGCAGCGCCGCCCACATCATGGCGACCAGCATCGTCTGGCCGAAGTCCGGCTGGGCGACCAGCAGTGCCGCGACGATCGACATCAGCAGGAACACGAAGATCCGGCCGGGCATCTCCGGCCGCCGCTGCGACTCCGCCAGGAGGAAACCACAGATCACCGCGAACACCGGCTTGATGAACTCCGATGGCTGGACCGAGACACCCGCGATGGTGATCCACCGGCGGGCGCCCTTCACCTCCGGACCGATGAACAGCGTCGCGACCAGAAGCAGCACGCAGCCGGCGAAGGCGACGAAGGCGAACCGCCGGATCTGCTTGGGCGACAGGAACGACACGACGATCATCACCAGGATCGCCGGCACCGCAAACACCGCCTGCCGTTTGACGAAGTAGTAGCTGTCCTCGATGCCGATGCGCTCGGCGACCGCCGGACTGGCCGCCAGCGACAGCACCACGCCGCCGAAGATCAGCGTCAGGAAGGCGGCGAGCAGCAGTTTGTCGACGGTGAACCACCAGTCGGCGACCACGCCGCGTTCGGCACGGGAGACCATCAGTTCACCTCCTGGAAAGGCACGACATCAGGCAAGGCCAGCACGAGCGCCCGGAAATGGTCGCCCCGCGCCTCGAAGTTCTTGAACTGGTCGAAGCTGGCGCAGGCCGGCGAGAGCAGCACCACGGTCTCTTCGCCCACGGCCTCCGCGCCCTCCAGCGCGTCGGCGAGTGCGGCGGGCACGGCTTCGTCGAGCGTGCCGGAGATGACGCAGGGCACCTCGGCCCCTTCCAGCGTCGCCGCGAAGTTCTCCGCCGCCACCCCGATCAGATAGGCCTTCGCGATCTTCGGGAAGTAGGCCTTCAGGCTCTCGATTCCGCCCGTCTTCGGCTTGCCGCCGGCGATCCAGTAGATCCGGTCGAAGCTGGCCAGCGCCCGCGCCGCCGCATCCGCGTTGGTCGCTTTGCTGTCGTTGACGATCCGCACCGGCCCGAGGCTGGCGATCGGCTCCATCCGGTGCGCCAGGCCCGGGAAGCTCATCAGCCCGGCGCGAACCTCGTCGAGCCCGAGCCCCAGCGAGCGCACCGTTGCCACCGCCGCCGCCGCGTTCTGCGCGTTGTGGATGCCCTTCAGCACCGGGTGGCGCGACATGTCTGCCACCACCATCTGCGCCCGCCCGTGTGGCTCGGTCAGCCTGCCCGCGATCGCCCAGACCCCGTGCGGCACGCTGTCGTGCGTGGAGATCCGCTTGGTCTCAAGGCCCTTGGCTTCCCGCCGCTCGGCCATCGCCCGGCTGAAGGCGTCGTCGATGCCCACCACGGCAACGCCGGCGCCCTGCACCAGCCGCTCCTTGACCGCCGCGTACTGCTCGATCGAGCCGTGCCGGTCGAGGTGATCCTCCGAGATGTTGAGGTGGATGCCGACTGTCGGGTCAATCGTCGGCGCCAAGTCGATCTGGAACGAGGAGCACTCCACCACGTAGATCCGGTCCGTCTGGAACGGCTCCAGCGACAGCACCGCACGTCCGATGTTGCCGCCGAGCTGAACGTCCCGGCCCGCGGCCTTGAGGATGTGCGCGATCAGCGCGGTGGTGGTCGACTTGCCGTTGGTGCCGGTGATCGCGACGAACGGCGCCTTCGGGCACACGGCGCGCCGTTCCCGCGCGAACAGTTCGATGTCGCCGATCACCTCGACGCCCGCCGCCTTGGCGATCTTCACCGACCAGTGCGGCTCCGGGTGGGTCAGCGGTACGCCGGGCGAGAGCACCAGCGCGGAGAAGCCGCCGAACTCCGTGTCGCGCCAGTCGGCGACCTGCAGTCCCTTGGCCTCCGCCGCGGCACGGCTTGCCTCGCTGTCGTCCCAGGCGACCACCTGAGCACCGCCGGCCGAAAGGGCCTCCGCGGTCACGAGCCCGGAACCGCCAAGCCCGAAGACCGCGACACGCTTGCCCTTGAAGCAGGTGATGGGGATCACCGGGTCCCTCCTCAGCGAAGCTTGAGCGAAGACAGGCCGATCAGTGCCAGCACGACGGCGATGATCCAGAAACGGATCACCACCTGCGGCTCTGTCCAGCCAAGATGCTCGAAGTGGTGGTGGATGGGCGCCATCCTGAAGACGCGCTTACCGGTGGTCTTGAACGAGAACACCTGGATGATCACCGACAGCGCCTCCAGGACGAACAGCCCGCCGATGATGACCAGTACGATCTCGTGCTTGGTAGCGACCGCCACCGAGCCGAGCAGCCCGCCGAGCGCTAGCGACCCGGTGTCGCCCATGAAGATCGCGGCCGGAGGCGCGTTGAACCACAGGAACCCGAGCCCAGCTCCGATCACAGCGCCGCACAGCACCGCGAGCTCGCCGGTGCCGACCACGAAATGGATCTGCAGGTAGTTGGCGAAGACGGCGTTGCCCGAGAGATAGGCGATCATCCCGAAGCTGGCCGCCGCGATCATCACCGGCACGATGGCGAGGCCGTCCAGACCATCTGTGAGGTTCACCGCGTTGCCCGCCGACACGATCACGAAGGCACCGAACGGGATGAAGAACCAGGACAGGTCCACCATCACGTCCTTCAGGAACGGAAAGGCGAGCGAAGTTGAGAGCGGCGCTTCGCCCACCTTGGCGATGATCAGGCAGGCGATGCCGGCCGCCACGAATTCGATGCCGAGCCTCGCCCGGCCCGAGAAGCCGTTGTGGCTCTGCTTGGTCACCTTCAGGTAGTCGTCGTAGAATCCGATCGAGCCAAAGGCGATCGTGATCCCCACGACCGACCAGACGTAGGGGCTTCGCAGATCCGCCCAGAGCAGCGTCGAGACGATGAACCCGGACAGGATCATCAGCCCGCCCATCGTCGGCGTGCCCTTCTTGGACAGGTGGCTCTGCGGTCCGTCCGCCCGGATCGGCTGGCCCTTGCCTTGCCGGATCCGCAGGCTGTCGATGATCGCCGGTCCGAACAGGAACACGAACAGGAGCGCCGTCATCACCGACGCGCCGGTGCGGAAGGTGATGTAGCGGAACACGTTGAAGACCGAAACCTGCCCGGCGAGTTCGGCAAGGAAAACCAGCATGCTTGTCTGCCCCGTTGCGGCGTCCCCGAAAAGGGGCGGCCGTCTCAGTTCGCGTGATCGTCGACGCCGTAACGCTTGATCAGGGCTTCCACCAGCGGCCCCATCCGGCTACCGAACGAGCCCTTGATCATGATGGCGTCGCCCCCGCGAACGTCCTCGATCAGAATCGGCTCGAGAGCCGCGGATGATTCCGCATACGCCCCGCGCATCGGCCGCGGCAAGACCTGCCACAGGCTCTTCATCAGCGGCCCGGCCAGGAACACCTTGTCGACCTTGGCCTCGCTCAGGGCATCCACGAGCCCGGCATGCAACTGCGGGGCTTCCGGACCCAGTTCCAGCATGTCGCCGAGCACCGCGACTCGCCTTCCGCCCTGGCCCGTCCTGGACTGGCCGAGCAGCGCCACCGCCGCCTTCACCGACGTCGGATTGGCGTTGTAGCTCTCGTCGATCAGCAGCGCGCCGCCGCCGCGGGTCTTCAGCCGATGGCGCTTGCCGCGCCCCTTCGGCTGCTCCAGCCGCTGCAGCGCCAAGCCGGCCCGCGAAAGGTCGGCACCGGCCAGCTTGGCCGCCGCCAGCACCGCCAGCGAGTTGGCGACCAGATGCCGGCCGGGCGCACCGATCTTGTAGGTGATCTCCTCGCCGAGCACCGTGGCCGTCACCGCCGAACAGGTATCGTTGAGCGCCACCTTGAGGAGCCTGGCATCTGCCTCCGGGTGTTCGCCGAAACTCACCACGGCGGCCCCGTGCGCGGTCGCGGCGTCGCGGAGCAGCTCGAACCACTCGTTGTCGCGCGGGATCACGGCCGTGCCGCCGGGCTCCAGGCCCTCGAAGATCTCCGCCTTCGCCCGCGCAATTCCTTCCACGTTGGGAAAGTGCTCCAGATGGACCGCCGCCACCGTGGTGACGATCGCCACGTCAGGCCGCACCAGCGTCGTCAGCGGCGTGATCTCGCCGGCGTGGTTCATGCCGATCTCGAACACGCCGTAGGCGGTCCGCCGCGGCATCCTCGACAGCGTCAGCGGCACGCCCCAGTGGTTGTTGAACGAGGCGACCGATGCGTGGACCAGCCCGCTCGCCGCCAGCGCGTGGCGCAGCGCCTCCTTGGTGGAAGTCTTGCCCACCGAACCGGTCACCGCGATGACCTTGGCCTCGGTCCGCTTGCGGGCGAAGGCGCCCAGTCGGCGAAGCCCCTCAAGCACGTCGTCGACGGCGACCAGCGCGCCCGCCTCTTTGAAGGCGTCCGCCCGATCCTCGGCGACCACGGCCACCGCGGCTCCGCGCCGGAGCGCCTCGGCCACGAAGTCATGTCCGTCGAAACGGTCGCCCTTGATGGCGAAGAACGCGTCGCCCGGCTCCACGGTGCGGCTGTCGATCGAGATCCCGTTGATCGCCTCCGGCACCGCCCCGATCACCGTCCCGCCGAGCGCCTCCAGGAACTCCTCGCGCGGCCAGAGCGCGTTGGCCGCGGCCGTTCCGGCCGGCAGGGCCGCCTTGATCGCCTCATGGTCTGAGAAGGGCAGCACCTGCGCCCCGACGATCTGACCCGTCTCGTGCCCCTTGCCGGCGACCAGGAACACGTCGCCGTCGCCCAGCATGGCGATGCCGTGCCGGATCGCCTCGGCGCGGTCGCCGATCTCGATCGCCGACGGCGTGGCCGCCAGGATCTGCCGGCGGATTTCCGCCGGGTTCTCCGACCGCGGGTTGTCGTCCGTCACGATAGAGACGTCGGCGAGCCGTTCGGCTGCCGCGCCCATCTCCGGCCGCTTGCCACGGTCGCGATCGCCACCGGCGCCGAAGGCCACGATCAGCCGCCCGTCCACATAGGGCCGGAGCGTCTCCAGTGCCGTCTCCAGCGCGGCCGGCGTGTGCGCATAGTCGACGAAGATCGGCGCGCCCGACGGCGCGTAGGCCACCAGCTCCAGCCGCCCCGTCGCCCCCTTGATGGCGGAGATCGCCTCCAGCGCCCGCGTCAGTGGCACCCCGGTCGCCGCCGCGAGCCCCGCCGCCACCAGCGCGTTGGAAACCTGGAAAGCGCCCACCAGCGGCACCCGGATCGACAGCGGCCCCTTGCCCACGTCCACTGTCACCCGCTGGGCGTAGCCGTCGCGGGCGACCTCCAGGAGGCGGATCGTCCGCCCGGCCCGGCCCACGGTGACGAGGTCCAGCCCGGAGATCCGCGCCGCCGTGGCGAAGGACTCGCCCGCCCGGTCGTCCATGTTCACCACCGCCCCGGCGCCTGGTTCCAGCAGCGTGTTGAACAGGCGGAGCTTGGCAGACAGGTAGTTCTCCATCGTGCCGTGGTAGTCGAGATGATCGCGCGACAGATTGGTGAAGGCCCCCGCCGCGATCTTCAGCCCGTCGAGCCGCCGCTGCACCAGACCGTGCGACGATGCCTCGACGGCGACATGGTCGATGCCGCCCTTGGCGAGGTCGTGCAGCGTGCGGTGCATGGTCACCGGGTCGGGCGTGGTCAGGTTGCCGTAGAGCGTCTCGCCCTTCACCACTACCCCGATGGTGCCGACCGAGGCCGCCGACAGACCCTCCGCTTCCCAGATCTGGCGCACGAAGGCGGCGACCGACGTCTTGCCGTTGGTGCCGGTGACGGCCACCACCGTTTTCGGCTGCGGCGCGTAGAAGCGCGACACCAGCTTGGCGAAGCGGCGCTGCGGATCGGGATCGCGCAGCACGGGGATGCCGACGCCCTCCGGCACCTCCTCTTCCTCGCCCATCAGGATGATCGAGGCGCCGGCCTGCACCGCCGCCGGGATGAAGCTGGTACCTTTCACCTTGGTACCCGGCAGCGCCGCGAAGAGGGCGCCGGGCTGCACCGATCGGCTGTCGGCGGTGACCCCGGTGATCACCATCCGGCGCACCTCGGCGTCCGGGGTGAAGATATCGGGAACGAGATCGGCGAGCTTCATGGGGATGTGATGTCCGGTCCTGCGCAGGCGACGATTCGGCTTGGCCCAACGCTGCCCCCGCTTCGTGATCGAAATGAGGACGGCTCGGACGGCCGGGCTGGGAACTGACGCAACAACGCAACGGGTACGGCGGGCGGCCTGGCGGGCCGCCCGGTCAGTAGGAGACCATCAGCGGCAGGTCCACATCGTCGAACCGGGGCAGCACACCGAGCATCGGCGCGATCCGGCTGATCAGGTTGCCGGCCGTCGGCGCGGCATTGAGACCCGCGGTGGCAGCCATGCCCTCCTTCTCGGGGTTCGGTTCGTCGATCACCACGAGCACCAGATACTGGGGATCCTCGATCGGAAAGCTGGCGATGAAGGCGTTGAAGCGCTTGCTGGCGGAGTAGCGGCCGTTGACCACCTTCTCCGCCGTGCCGGTCTTGCCGCCGACACGGTAGCCCGCGATGTTGGCGCGGGTGCCCGAGCCCTTGATCGCATTGAGGCGCATCAGGTAGCGCATGTCCTGGCTGGTCTGCGCGCTGAGCACCCGCTTGCCCTTCAGCGTCGCCTCGTCGTTGCTGCGGGGGAAGAAGGTCGGCGGCAGCAGCATGCCGCCGTTCATCACCGCCGAAGCTGCCATGGCGGTCGCCAGCGGCGAAACCGAGATGCCGTGCCCGAACGAGACGGTGACCGTGGTGAGATCAGACCACCGCTTCGGCAGGATCGGCGCCGCCACTTCCGGCAGTTCGGTCGGCACCCGGTCCATCAGCCCCATACGCTTCAGGAATTCCTGCTGCCCGGCGCCACCCACCTTCAGCGCCTCGCGCCCGGTGCCGATATTGGAGGAATAGATGAACACCTCCGGCACGGTGAGGACGCGACGCTTGGCATGGAAGTCGTTGACGGTGAACCCGCCCACCCTGAGCGGCACCGTCGCGTCGAAGCTGTCGGTGATCTTCACCTTGCCGCTGTCGAGCGCCATCGCGGTCGCGAACAGCTTGAAGGTCGAGCCCATTTCGTAGACCGCCGCCGAGGCGCGGTTCATCCGGGTGGGATCGAGCGCTTCCGCCGGATTGTTCGGGTCGTAGTCCGGCAGCGAGGTCATCGCCAGCACTTCGCCGGTCTTGGCGTTCATCACCACGCCGGCGGCGGCCAGCGCCGTGTACTTCTCCATCGCCGCCGACAGCTCGTCGTAGAGCACGTGCTGGACCCTGAGGTCGAGCGAGAGCCGCACCGGCTCCAGGTTCGGCGTCATCGCGAAGCCGAGCCGGTGGAGATCGCCCAGCCACTGGTCGTCGAGGTACTTCTCGATCCCGGCGATGCCCTGGTTGTCGATGTTGACGTGGCCGACGACGTAGCCGACCGACCGCCCGGACGGATAGAAGCGGCGGCTCTCCGACAGGAAGCCCACGCCGGGCAGTCCGAGCCGATGCACCGCGTCCTGCTGGGCCGGGGTGATCTCGCGCTTCAGCCAGACGAAGCCGGCATCGGAGGCCAGCTTCTGGCGGACCTGGTCGGTGCCGAGGTCGGGGAACACGGTGGCCAGCAGTTCGGTCGCCTCGTCCGGATCGACGATCCGGCGCGGCTCGGCATAGAGCGAGGCCGTCTTCACGTCGGTGGCGAGAATGATGCCGTTGCGGTCGATGATGTCGGGCCGGGAAGCCGCGATCGCGCTCTGCGCTGACCCGAGCGCCACGGCATCGGCCGGCTCCATCAGCCCGTACTGCACCAGTCGTCCGGCGATCGTGCCATAGACGGCCACGAACG
Source organism: Chthonobacter albigriseus (assembly GCF_013839445.1). Lineage (GTDB taxonomy): Bacteria > Pseudomonadota > Alphaproteobacteria > Rhizobiales > Pleomorphomonadaceae > Chthonobacter > Chthonobacter albigriseus. Next base: position 341,428 of record NZ_JACDIT010000003.1, read on the forward strand.
CCGCCATCGTGATGTAGAGCCGCACCCGTGTCGTGTCCCCCGCCCCCTTCCGCCGCACGTGCGGCGCCGCGATCGGCGCGCGCGTGGCCTGGGTCTCCGGACGGGACCGGAACCGGGCGAAGGGGAAGCGGAAGGCGGCGGCCATGGCGGAAAAGTCCTTCAGCGGATGTCGGCGTCGTCGGTGATGGCGGGATCTTCCACGGCTGCCGACTGCGCCGGCTTGTCGTGTGGCGCGACGTCGATCGGCACATCGACGGGCGGCACCTCCACCGGCTTGGCGGGGATGTCGGCAAGCGTTCCGATGTGGTTGGCGGTGATCGGCGTCAGCTGCAGGATGTCGGTGTGGCGGTCGACGAGTTCCTCCAGCCGGGCGGGCTGGGTCAGCACGCTCCACTCCGCCTTCAGGAAGCTGATCCGTTCCTGCTCCTGCGCGATCTGCCGCTGCACGCGGGCCAGCTTCTCCGACGCAAGCTCTGCCTCGTACTTCATGTCGTAGACGGCGGCAGCCGACAGGACCATCAGGAACACGAGAAGGGCGTTCACGAAGCGGGTCATCGGTCACGCTCCTCGCGTCGTGGGCTGGAAAGCGGGAATGCCGAGCGCCCTCGGATCGATCGGGCGCGCCGCTGCGGCAGTCCGCGCAGCCGCCCGCAGCTTGGCCGACCGGGCGCGCGGATTGCGCTGGCACTCGGCCTCCGTCGGCTCCACGCCGCCCTTGTGGATCAGGCTGAAGGTCGCCGGTGGCAGGGTCGCCTCCGGCAGGTGTCGTGAACCCTGTGCGACCGTCCGGCTGCGCTCCTGGATGAAGCGTTTGACGATCCGGTCCTCCAGCGAGTGGAAGGTGACGACCACCAGGCGCCCGCCCGCCGGCAGCAGCCGCTCGGCCGCTTCCAGCGCCTCGCCCAGTTCGTCGAGCTCATGGTTCACGTGGATGCGGATCGCCTGGAACGACCGCGTCGCCGGATGCGCTTCACCGAAGCGCTTGGCGCCGAGCACCCTCTCGATGATCGCCACCAGCTCCTTCGTCCGCGTGATCGGTGCGGAGGCTCGGGCGGCCACGATCGCCTTGGCGATCCGCCCGGCCTGCCGCTCCTCGCCGTAGACTGCGAGGATCCGCGCGATGTCCCGCCCGTCCAGCGTGTTGATCACGTCGGCCGCCGAGGGGCCGTCCAGGCTCATCCGCATGTCCAGCGGCCCGTCATAGCGGAACGAGAAACCGCGCTCCGCCTCGTCGATCTGCATCGACGAGACCCCGATGTCGAGCACCACGCCGTCCACATGCGTCAGGCCGGCCTCTTCGGCATGCCGGTCGAGCTCGGAGAAGGCGCCGTGCGCGATCCGGAACCGCCCGCCGGCCTCCGCCTCCAGCACCTTGCCGCGGGCGACCGCCGTCGGATCCCTGTCGATCCCGAGGACCATCGACGCGCCGGCCGCGAGCAGCGCCCGCGTGTACCCGCCCGCGCCGAACGTGCCATCGATGAACACACCCCCTTCGATCGGGCCGAGTGCCTGGACAACTTCGTCGAGGAGAACCGGGAGATGCGGCGCCGCGTCGGTCACGTTGCGCCCTCCGCTTCGGCGCGCGGCGTCGGCCGGCGTAGCGCAAGTGCCCGTCGGCGCGCTTCCGCCTCGTGCTCCGCGTAGCGGCCGGGCTCCCAGATCTGGAACTTGTAGCCCTGCCCCACGAAAGTCACCTCCTCGGTGATCCCCGCGAAGTCGAGGAGCGTGGAAGTCAGGCCGATCCGCCCTTCCGCATCCATCGAAAGCCGTTCGGAGAGCCCGTAGAAGGCCGTCGAGAGATAGTCGTGCTCCTCGGTGAAAGGATCGAACTTGCCAAGCCGCCGCTCGATCTCGGCGAGCAGCCCGTTGCCGCCGGCGTCCACGGCCTTCATGTCCAGCGAGGGGTAGCAGTAGAGCCCGTCGAACCCGTCCCGCGTCAGCACCTGACGGAACGCGGCCGGAACGGAGACCCGCCCCTTCCGATCGATCCGATTGGTGTATCGGGAAACGAACCCGCTCATCGGTTCCCTCTGGGCCTTTGGAAACGAACACCGGCCGCACGAACGAATTCATGGACTGAAACGACGTCTTATCCGGCACGCCCGAACGGACGCGCCGCCTCCCGGAGCCCTGGACCGGACGCGCAAGGGCTCGTTCCGGCGACAGGCGCCAGCTTCCCCGCGGATCGGTTGACCGACCGTCTGGACATTGGGATCGGGATGTCTTGGGATAGCATGGGAGCATATGGGCGTCAACGCGATCGCTGCAGCGCCCGACCCCCGGCGCGGTCGGTAGTCATTAAAACTTGATCAATATTAACAAAGGGTTCACACGGTGTTTTGAAGTGCCGATTTCCGCGGATTTCCGGCATCCAACTTTGCGCTGTGACTGTTGCATTTCGGCCTCAATGCTGGACCTTGAGCGGACTGTCCCATGCTGTCCCAATGCAGCCCCAAGGTCGGTGTCAGCGGCCCCGATCGCCTTTCCGACAATGGCTTCCGCCGTCATCCCCGTGCTAGGGGACTCCGACCTGACGTTGACGTAAGGAATGATTCATGCCGACGCCCGACAGTCCGGAGCCACCCATGGCCCGGCGCGGCTTCTCCACCTTCCAGCCTGGCGAAACCGGTCCGCTCGGCACGGTGGAACTGACCCGGGACGAAGTCGTCGCCTTCGCCTCGGCCTGGGATCCTCAGCCCTTCCACCTCGACGAGGCCGCCGGCCTCGCCTCGCCGCTGAAGGGACACGCCGCCTCAGGCTGGCACACCGCGAGCCTGCTGATGCGGCTGCTGGCCGACACTCTGCTCGCCGGCGCCAGGTCGATGGGCTCCGGCCACGTCCGCGATCTCAGGTGGGTCAAGCCTGTCCTGGTCGGCGACCGCCTCGCGGCTCGCTACGTGGTGCGCGAGGTTCGACCCTCATCGCGCGGCGACCGCGGCTACGTGGAGACCGACTTCGTGATGGAGAACCAGAACGGCGTCACCGTTCTCACCATGAGTGCCACCCTGATCATCGGGAGTTGATCCCATGCGCTTCGACGACATCCCGATCGATCAGCCCGTCGCCATCGGCACCCACACCTTCACCCGCGAGGCCATCCTGGAGTTTGCTCGCGCCTACGACCCGCAGCCCTTCCACACCGACGAGGCGGAGGCTGAGGCCAGTCACTACGGCGGCCTGATCGCCTCCGGTTGGCATACCGCCGCCGCCTGGATGCGCCTGACCGTGGACCACGCCCGCACCCACGACACCCTCGCGGGCATCTCGCCCGGCATCGACGAGATCCGCTGGCTGAAGCCGGTCTACCCCGGCGACACCATCAGCTACACCAACACCGTCCGCTCCAAGCGCCTGCTGGCGAGCCGGCCGGGCTGGGCGATCATCCACAACGAGGCCATCGGCACCAACCAGGCCGGCGACGTGGTCTATCGGATGATCGGCCCGGTGCTCGTCCCCGTGGCGGGCTGACGGCATGCAAAGAAAAAGGCCCCCGCACGCGCGGAGGCCTGGATAGGATCGGCTACGGACGGAGCTCAGTCCTTGGCGCGTTCCACGTAGGACGCGTCTTCGGTCATCACCACCACACGGGTGCCGGCCGTCACGAAGGGCGGCACCATCGTCTTCACGCCGTTCGACAGCATCGCCGGCTTGTAGGACGACGCCGCCGTCTGGCCCTTCACCACCGGCTCGGTTTCCACGATCTCCAGCACCACGCGGGCCGGCAGTTCGATCGAAACCGGCAGGTCGTTGTAGACCGCGATGTGGCATTCCATATTCTCGGCCAGGAACGGCGCGCGGTCGCCCACCACGTCCTTGGACACGGAGATCTGCTCGTAGCTCTCCATGTTCATGAACGCGAAGCCCTCCTCGTCCTCGTAGAGGAAGGTGTAGGGCCGCTCGTCCAGGAAGGCGCGCTCCACCTGCTCGGTGGTCTTGTAGCGCACCGAGACCTTCACGCCATCGGCGATCCGGCGCATGTCGATCTGGGTCGTCGGCGTACCCTTGCCCGGATGGAAGTTCTCCGCGGAGAGCACGACGTGCAGCTTGTCGTCGAGTTCGACGACGTTGCCCTTGCGGATCTGGCTGGCGATGACCTTGACCATGAGTGTATCGGTGTCCCGGACGTGAATAGGAGGCTTTGCCCCCGGGCGGCATGCATCGGAAGCGAAGGGCTCGTCATTCGCGAAAGACATGCGGACCGGGAGGACCGGCGCTGGATGGCGTCTCTCCTGACATTTTCGCGGCGGAAAAGGAAGAGGTGTTGTGAACGAGACCCGTCCGACGGAGGCTCCGGCGTGCTCGCCACGGTCGGAAAGCGGCGTTCGACCGCCCTCGCGTTCCACCGCGCCTGATCACTGGCCCAGGGACGCAGGCTCCTCGGCTGAGGCTCCACCGCTCGGAACGGCGCGTGCGGCTAACCGGATCTGACCGACGCGTCAGTCCGGTCGGACCGCGTCCTGCGCGGTCCGAACTGTCCGGGATGGGTACTCGCCAAAGTATTCGGCGTAGTTCGAAGCGAACCGGCCAAGATGCCAGAACCCCCACTTCGTCGCGATGTCGGTCACCGTTGCGCCCGTCCGAGCCGCGTCGAGCAGGTCGCGTCGGGCCCCGCCCAGGCGCCGACTGCGCAACCAGTTTGCCGGCCCCACGCCCACCACACGGACGAAGGCGTCCCTCAGGATGCTGGCCGGCACGCCGAGACGCGCCGCAAGGGTCGCGATCGTCAGGTCGCCGACCTGCTCGGCATCCGCGATATCCCGTGCCTTTCTGAAAAGCTCCAGATCCCCGTTGCGAGGGGCATCCGCGAGACACGACCCTTGACGGAGCTGCCCCTGCACATACTGCAGCCGGTCCGTGATCATTCCCGGGAGTACCATGGCAAGTTCGGTGACGGCCACGCCGTCCATGGAACCGACCTGAGCGAGAACGGACAGGATCCATGATGCGCAAAAGGCGAACGTGTCGCTCTTTTGCGCGGTCGTGCTCGTCATGCGGGGTGCGTCACCGTCGTCCAGGAGCTTCTCGTCGATGGAAACGATCAGGATGTCGCTGGCAGTCGTGAACCCGACGGTTTGTTCCTCCGAGTTGCGGATGATGGACAACGACGACGGCGCGACCGGCGCTGCGTTGAGCGACCACTTGCAGCTCTCGGCGACCGACTGGACGAACACGACCTGTCCCGCCGGTGGCGAAGTCCGCTCATGGACCGCGACACTGATCTCCTCCCGCATGATCGCCACGCCAGGAAGTTCGAAAGACACCGTCCGACCGCGGTAGGGTCCCGGCGTCAGCTGGCAGTAGTGCTGATCCCAACCGACCAGTCCGCGTTCCTGCAGACAGGCGTCGCCGTAGTCCACCGATTTGAGGCCGAACGACTTCGCATTCATGGACGGCCTCCCTCATTTCCCGTGGACGTAGAGCAAAAGGTTAGGACTCTGCCCACATCGCGATCAAGCCTAACATTTGAGCAGAGAAACATACCAAACTGGATAGTTCGCCCGATCGGCCGTCCGATAATGTCAATCGACGGACCTTGAGAGGGGAGGCATCCCGGAGATGATCAGACCCATCGTTGGCATTGCGCTATTCGCGGCTTTCGCCACTCCTGCCTGGGCGCAGGACCCGCTTCCTGAAGAGGAATTCATCGTCAAGCAGGCGATCGACCCTGGTCCGAACCTGTTCGTGTACCAGGAGAGCTTGGACGGGCCCGGCACCATCGTCGTGTTCGGTGCGGATACCCTGTCCATGAAGGGCACGATGACGTCCGGTGCGTTCGGCCAGATGCTTGTCGAACCCACCGGGAAGACGGCTTTCGCCCAATCCACGTTCATGAAGCGGTATGCCTACGGCGCCATGGAGCATGTACTCCAGATCTACGACGTCGCGACATTGACCCCGAAGAGCGAGGTCATCCTGCCGCCCAAGGCCGCGATGGCACTGTCCTACGTCAATCTCCTGCAGCACAGCGCCGACGGAAAATACGTCTTCGTTCAGAACGCGACCCCCGCCTCCTCGATCACGATCGTCGATCTCTCCGCCGGCACCGTGCTTGAGGAACTTCCGACGCCCGGCTGCTGGGGCATCTACCCCGCGGCGACTGGTGCGGGCTTCATGACGATGTGCGGCGACGGCAGCCTGATGAGCTACGCCCCGAAGGACGGCAAGTTCGTCGAGGTGGCCACCACGCCGGCCATTTTCGATCCGGACGTGGACGCGTTGTTCACCACCGGAATGCGGGTCGGCGGCGACTACGCCTTCATCTCCTTCAAAGGCGATGTCTCGCTCGTCTCCGACGCCGACGGCGTTCCGAAGTCGAGTGGCGTGTTCAGCATGGTGGACGGCGTCGAGGGCGGTTGGGCTCCCGGTGGCTACCAGATGGTCGCCTACAGTCCGGACCTGAAACTGCTGTTCGTGCTGATGCACTCCAAGTCCTACGAAGGAAGCCACAAGAACCCTGCCGAAGAGCTCTGGGCGGTCGACGTGGCAACCAAGAAGGTGGTTGGCCGCACACCGTTTGCCGGATTCTGGTCCTTCACCGTGTCCAGCGGCGCGAAACCGGCTTTGTTCGGCATCTCGCTGGAGATGAAGGTGGTCCGCTTCGACATCGATGTTTCCAGCGGGCTGTCCCTTACCCAAACCGGCGAGGCCGGGCTGACCGGCTATCCCTTCCTGCTGGCGGCGACGCCATGAACGGCGGCGACCTTGTGTCCCTTTCGGCCGGAACGGCGGTGGTGTTTGCGGCCCTGCTTTTCGCTCGCGCCTTGGTCCACAAGCTCACGGACTTCACGGCGTTCACGGGCTTCCTGGCCGACTACGGCGTAATACCGGAGCGGTTCGTGACACCGGCATCCACGATGGTCCTGGTCGCCGAGGCAGGCGTGGTCGCGCTGCTGCTCTATCCGCCGACCTGGAGCATCGGGGCGGCGCTCGCCGCCCTGCTCCTGCTCGGCTACGGAGCTGCGATCGCGAGCGCGGTGCGTTCAGGGCGTCGTTGGGTGGAGTGCGGATGCGGTGGCGCTGTCCAGCCTGTGAGCTGGGCGCTCGTTTTGCGCAACGCCATCCTGGCCGCGATCGCCGCGCTGGGAACCCTTGGCCATTCCTCGGCTCTCTCGCTCGGCGAAACCATCGCCGTGCTGGCCGCCGGGTTCGCGGTCTTCGTCGGATACATCCTGGTCGAACAGATCCTCGGCAACGCGGCGCACGCCGCCTCGCGCGCCTGAGTTTTCATGAGGTTTCCAGATGAACGCTCTGGTTTTCGTTGTCGCCGTGCTTTGGGTGGTCGTGATCGGCCTGATCGTGGCGTTGTTCGCACTCGCAAGACAGGTCGGCGTTCTGTTCGAACGCGTGTCTCCGATGGGCGCGCTCGTCAACGACACCGGCCCGAAGGTGGGCGACGCGTCCCCGGTCTATCGGCTTCCCAGCCTGACCGGTGGGCCTGAAGTCCTGATCGGACCCCGGCCCGAACGGTCCACACTGGTGTTCTTCCTGTCGCCGACATGCCCGGTCTGCAAGAAGCTTCTGCCGGTCATCGCGTCGGTCCGACAGGCCGAGAAGGCCTGGCTCGACATCGTTCTTGCTTCCGATGGCGAACGGGACAAGCACGAGCGCTTCATCGAGACGGCCCGACTGAGCGCCTATCCCTACGTGCTCTCCACCGAACTGGGTATCGCCTACCGGGTCTCCCGCCTGCCCTACGCCGTGCTGCTCGACTCCGCCGGCACCATCCGGGCGAAGGGCCTTGTGAACAACAGGGAGCAGTTGGAGAGCCTCTTCAACGCCAAGGAGATGGGGGTTGCCTCCATCCAGGACTTTCTCGACGGCGCACCGGCCGTTTCGCACTGACAAGACCACCCCGTGAGAGGAGTGACCGCTGTGATCGGCTTTCTCGATGCCCTTCTCGCCCGGCTTGACCGCATGACCGAGACCGGCGCCCGCCGGGTCGCCCAGACCAGTGGCCGGCGCAGTTTCCTGGCCAAGGCCGGGACCATGATCCTCGGCGGCGTCTTCCTGCCGATGCTGCCTTTCGACAAGAGCTTCGCCAACTCCGGCGGTGGAGGCGTTGCGACCGGGTCCGACCCGCTCGCCTGCGACTACTGGCGTTACTGCGCCCTGGACGGCACGCTCTGCACCCAGTGCGGCGGCGCCATCAACGCCTGCCCGCCCGGCAGTCAGGGCTCGTCCGTCACATGGGTCGGCACCTGCCGCAATCCGGACGACGGTCGCGACTACCTGGTCAGCTACAACGACTGCTGCGGCAAGTCGATCTGCAGCAACGCCAGCTTCTGCAACTTCAACGAAGGTGAGCGTCCGGGCTATCGGATGGCTGTCTTCAACGACATCAACTGGTGCATGGCCAACACCTCCGTGGGCTATCACTGCACCGTTGCGGTTCTGGTCGGCCTCGCGGAGTGACGGCACGCGAAGCGCGGGAGGAGAACATGGTCCGTGGCCTTCGATACGCGATCGCGGGGCGCATGCGGTCCGGACGGGGTATGGCGGGAGTGACCATCGCCGCGATCCTCTGCGGAGGGCTGCCGGCTTCGGCCGGCCAGCCCGACTGGACAAAGACCGGGTTCTCGGCCCGCACCAACTACGTGCTCCGATGCTCCGGCTGCCATGGCCTGGACGGAGCAGGATCGGAGAAGGGCGGGATCCCGGCCCTTCGCGACAGCATCGGGGCGTTCGCCGGCGATGACGAGGGGCGAACCTATGTCGTCAAGGTGCCCGGCGTCAGGAACGCCAATCTCACCCCTGCCCAGACGGCCGCCGTCCTCAATTATGTGATGAAGACCTTCGCCGGCTCGTCCCTCCCACCGGATGCCGAGCCCTTCGACGAAGCCGAAGTGGCCTCGCGCCAGAGCCGGCCGGTGACCGACGTGGTCGCGCTCCGCAGGGACGTGGCGGCGCGCCTCAAGGAACGGGGCATCACGGTCGCAGACTATCCCTGGCCCTGACAAGCAAGGGTCGGACGCGACGACCGAGTCCGAACCGATCGGCAAGTCGCTTCGATGACCTTGATGGCACGACGGTTCCGAAGATCGGCGCCTTGAAGGAGTCCCGCAGCGGAACCGTCGTCCATGCCGGCAGCCGTGAAGCCTGGCCGGCACCTTAGGCTGAGCCGACGCTCGCCGCGCGGATCTCGCTGGCGATAACCTGGTCCGGTAGTGTAACGGGTTCGCAGGCGCGCATGGGAGCGGTCGTCCCTGGCGGGATGCTGCGGAGATGACGTGCTACATTTCCACGAAGGAACTGTGGCCCGGCAGACCGACCCTGTTTGGCGCCCATCCTGACAAGTCCGTGCGGCAGAGAAGACCATCCATGGCCATCCAGTCTCCCGCGTCGCCCTGGTGGTCGCGCGAACGCCATCTGGCGCGCCGCCCGTTCCTGACGGCCCGCGGCCGCATCAAGACCGCGCTGCGCTCCTGGTTCGAGGCGGAAGGGTTCACGGAGGTCGAGTGTCCCGCGCTCCAGGTCTCGCCGGGCAACGAGGCTCACCTGCATGCCTTCGCCACCGACCTGGTCGGGCCCGACGGCAACGTCCGCCGGCGCTATCTCCACACCTCCCCGGAATTCACCGCCAAGAAGCTGCTGGCGGCCGGTGAGACCCGCATCTTCGACTTCGCCCGGGTCTTCCGCAACCGCGAGGGCGGCCCGCTGCACCAGCCCGAATTCACGTTGCTGGAGTGGTATCGCGCTGAAGAACCCTACGAGCGGCTGATGGAGGACTGTGCCGCCCTCCTCCGTCTCGCCGCAGCCACCACCGGCATCGACGCCTTCCGCTGGCGCGGAAAGACCTGCGATCCCGTGGCCGAGCCGGAGCGGCTTTCCGTCGCCGCCGCCTTCGAGCGCCACGCCGGCGTCCGCCTGCTCGACACCCTGACCGACGACCCCGCCGCCCCGGACCGCGATGCCCTAGCCGCGCAGGCCTCCGCCGCCGGCTACCGCGTGGTGGCCGACGACAGCTGGACCGACATCTACTCCCGCATCCTCGTCCAGTCAGTCGAGCCGAACCTCGGCACGGCGCGCGCCACAATCCTCTGCGAATACCCGGTCTGCGAGGCCGCGCTTTCGCGTCCGGTCGCACGCGACCCGCGGGTCGCCGAGCGTTTCGAGCTCTACGCCTGCGGCGTCGAACTCGCCAACGCCTTCGGCGAACTCACCGATCCCGTCGAGCAGCGCCGCCGCTTCGAGGAGGAGATGGCGATCAAGCAGGCGATCTACGGCGAGCGCTACCCGATCGACGAAGACTTCCTCACCGCGCTCGCCCAGATGCCGGCCGCCAGCGGCATCGCCCTCGGCTTCGAGCGGCTGGTGCTGCTGGCCAGTGGAGCCCGTTCGATCGAGGACGTCGTCTGGGCCCCCGTCGTGTGATCGCCGATGTGATCGCCGCGTCGGGATCCCTGGCGCGCGATCCGGGTTCGTGTTGGAATCGGCCAACGCAGGAGACATGCCGCCATGCGCAGGATCATCCTCGCCCTCGCCCTGATCTCGGTCGCCCTGCCCGCGTCGGCGGCGGAGTGGCGGACCTACGTCAACGACCGCTTCGGCACACGGATCGATATTCCAGAGGACGTCTTCCAGCCCCGCGAGCAGTCCGACAACGGCGACGGACAGAGCTTTGTCAGCGCTGACGGCCGCGCCTCCATCCGCGTCTTCGCGGGACACAACGCCGACGGTTTGGGGATCGACGAACTCTACAGCACCGCGCTCGACGACGTGGACGGCACCCGCATAACCTATCGCAAGAAAGGCCGTAGCTGGTTCGTGCTGTCGGGCTTCAAGGGTGACGAGGTCTATTACGTCAAGCTGTTGATGGCCCCCGACGGTTCGGTTGCGCACACGCTGGAGATCATCTACCCCGCCGCCGACAAGCCGATCTACGATCCCCTCACCGCGCGCGTCGCCAACAGCCTATCCGACGGCTGACCCCGTTTCGAGGCGGCTCTCTTCAGTGCCCCTCGAACTCGATCAGGGTTCGCACAGGCACCTCCATGCCCCTCAGCCTGTCCGCCCCGCCAAGGTCGGGCAGGTCCACGATGAAGCATGCGGCTTCAACCACCGCACCGAGGCTCCGGATCAGCGTCACGGCGGCGACCGCCGTGCCGCCGGTCGCGATGAGGTCATCCACAAGGATGACGCGTTCGCCGGGTAGGATGGCGTCCCTGTGCATCTCCATCTCGTCCACGCCGTATTCCAGGCTGTAGACGATCGAGACGGTCTCGTGCGGCAGCTTGCCCTTCTTGCGGATCGGTACGAAGCCGGCCGACAGCTGGTGTGCGACCGCCCCGCCCAGGATGAACCCGCGCGCCTCGATGCCCGCCACCTTATCGATTTTTCCGCCGGCCCACGGCTGAACCAGTTCGTCCACCGCCCGCCGGAACGCCCGCGCGTTGCCGAGGAGCGTCGTGATGTCCCGAAACACGATTCCCGGCTTCGGATAATCGGGGATCGATCGGATCGTATCGGCAAGGTTCATGGGATCTGGAACTCCGCGAGGTCCGGCGCGATCGCCGTTCGCAGCCCGGCTCGGTGGGCTGCGCAACGATCGCCAGGTTGTTATCGGCGTAGCGCAGAACCCGCGCGAAGGCGACCTGGAAAAAGCGGGGAGCCCTTTGCCGACGCGCCTTGAACGGGAGTGGAGTGGCAGAGGCAAGGGCGGCGCGCGCGGTCCGCAACGCCCGTTGGATTGCTTCCCCCCGGATGTTGCTCTCCCGAAATCCGGTAGGTCGGGCTCGACGAAGGCTTCCCTCTCCGCCAGGCAGTCGCCTGACAAGATCCGGTTCAATCCCCAGCGCCAGAACAGCCGCCTACACTTCACGTTACCCCGGTATGCGTCGTGTAAAACTCAGGTTGACACAACTTAGGCATTCACTGAAAACATTGGAGGGACTTGAAATTCCGGCATCGGAGAGGGGCTATGGCAAAAATTCGCCTACTGACGGCACTTGCGACCATTGCCACTATTATACAGTCAGGGTGCGTCGTACCCGGGGGAGCAGAAAAGATTCTGGGCGCGCAGAGCATTACGTTTGTACGCGCAGGAAAGCAGGTCACCGTGCCCGTATCGGACCGGGAAGCCGTCTGCTTCGGCAACTGCGCCAGTGCATCGACAAGCGCTTTCGGCGGGGTCGTCGCGGTCCGCACAGCCACTCCGAACGGCCTGCGCACCCTCAGGATCGATCCTCCCAAGATGGCCTACATCGTTCCGGACGACAGCCTCCCGGTCGCGGTCGAGGAAGTCGCGCCGCCCCCCGCGGTCGCAACGCGTCGTGCGCCGCCCGCCAAACCGGCGACCGTCGCCGCCAGTCGGTCCAAGCTGATCTGGGCCGATCGTGAGAGCAGCGGGTCGGGCGGTGGATCGTCCGGCGGTGGTGGCGGCGGCGGCGACAGCAGCAGCTGGTGAACCGTCCGGCCTCTGGTGCGGAAGATCCTTCCGGCAGATCGGAACATGAAAAAGGGCCCCGGTTCGGGGCCCTTTCTAGTTTGCATGTGACGTCGACAGGCCTCAATGGGGCTCGTTCGACCAGACCTTCCGCTTGGCAAGGCCCAGCAGCGCCCCGAACACCACCAGATAGATCAGCGCATGGAAGCCGAGCTTCTTGCGTGCCTCCAGGTGCGGCTCGGCGGCCCACATCAGGAAGGCCGAGACGTCCTTGGCATACTGATCCACCGTCTGCGGCGTTCCGTCGGTGTATTCCACGACATCATCCGACAGCGGCGGCGCCATCGCCAGCGACTGGCCCGCGATGAAGTAGGGGTTGTAGTACTGCCCCTCCGGCACCACGGTTCCTTCCGGCGGTTCCTGGTATCCGGTCAGCAGCGCGTGGATGTAGTCCGGCCCCTGCTCCTGATAGGGCCAGAACACGTCGAGGACGAACCACGGGAAGCCGCGCTCCACCGCGCGCGCCTTGGCGATCAGCGAGAAGTCCGGCGGGAGCGCGCCGCCGTTGGCCGCGCGGGCGGCGTTGTCGTTCGGGAACGGCGCAGGGAACGGGTCCTTCGGCTCGCGCGGGCGCTCCACCGGCTCGCCGGAGTCGTCGAACCCGTCGATGATCGTGTACTCGGCCGCCAGTGCCTTCGCCTGTTCCTCGGTAAAGCCCGGTCCGCCCTCTTCGGCGAGGTTGCGGAACTTGACGAGGTTCATCGAGTGACAGGAGGCGCAGACCTCCTTGTACACCTTGTAGCCGCGCTGGAGCTGGGCGCGATCGTAGGTGCCGAAGATGCCCGCGAAGCTCCAGTTCACATAGGCGGGCTTGTGGATCGGGAAGTGCGTCGGGGCGCCGGCGTGCTCCTCCTCGGCGGCAGCCGCGGCAAAGCTGCCGAGACCGATACCGAGGCCGACCACGGCGGCGGCAGCCCAACGGAACATCTGATGTGTCATGATCGGGTTCCTTCCGTCGGGCGGATCAGTGCTTGTCCGGGGCGGCGGTGGCACCGGCCGGATGGCCGTGCCCGCCGTTCTTGGCGAGGACATCGTCCAGGATCGAAACCGGCAGCGGCTTGGGCGTCTCCAGGAAGCCGAGCAGCGGCAGGACGATCAGGAAGTGTGCGAAGTAGTAGGCCGTAGCGGCCTGCGCCATCGCTACATAGGTGCCTTCCGCCGGACGCGAGCCAAGCCAGCCCAGGAACACGCACACCACCGCGAAGACCCAGAAGAAGATCTTGTAGAGCGGCCGGTAGCGGGCCGAGCGGACCTTCGAGGTGTCGAGCCAGGGCAGGAACACCAGAATGGCGATCGACCCGAACATGGCGATGACGCCGCCGAGCTTGGAGTTGATCGGCCCGATGTCGAAGGTGATCGCCCGCAGGATCGCGTAGAACGGCAGGAAGTACCATTCCGGAACGATGTGCGCCGGGGTCACCAGCGGGTTGGCGACCTGGTAGTTGTCGGGGTGGCCGAGGAAGTTCGGCTGGTAGAACACGAACCAGAGGTAGAACACCAGGAACCAGACCAGCGCCAGGCCGTCCTTCATCGTCGCGAAGGGCGTGAAGGGAACCGTGTCCTTGGTGCTCTTCACATCGACGCCCGTGGGGTTGTTCTGCCCGGTGACGTGCAAGGCCCAGATGTGCAGGATCACCACGCCGAAGATCATGAACGGCAGGAGATAATGCAGCGAGAAGAAGCGGTTGAGCGTGGCGTCATCGACCGCGAAGCCGCCGATCAAGAGTGTCTGGATCGGCTGGCCGATCACCGGGATGGCGGTGAAGAAGTTGGTGATGACCGTCGCGCCCCAGAAGGACATCTGTCCCCACGGCAGCACGTAGCCCATGAAGGCGGTCGCCATCATCAGGAGCAGGATGATCACGCCGAGGATCCACAACAGCTCCCGCGGGGCCTTGTAGGAGCCGTAGTAGAGGCCGCGGAAGATGTGGATGTAGACGGCGATGAAGAACATCGACGCGCCGTTGGCGTGCAGGTAGCGCAGCAGCCAGCCCCAGTTCACGTCGCGCATGATCGCTTCGACGGACTCGAACGCCAGTTTTGAATCGGCTGCATAGTGCATCGCCAGCACCACGCCGGTGAGGATCTGCACCACCAGCATGAACGTGAGAATGCCGCCGAACGTCCAGAAGTAGTTCAGGTTGCGCGGCGTCGGGTAGGACACGCCCGTATCGTGCAGCAGGCGCACGATCGGCATCCGCGTGTCGATCCACTTCTCCACGCCCGTGCGGGGCTCGTAGGTCGAATGACCGGACATGAGTATCTCCTCGCGAAGCGTCGGGATCAGCCGATGCGCAGCCGGGTATCGGAAACGAAGGTGTAGACGGGAACCAGGAGGTTCTCCGGGGCCGGCCCCTTGCGGATGCGGCCGGACGTGTCGTAGTGCGAGCCGTGGCACGGGCAGAACCAGCCGCCGAAGTCGCCCTGCTGGCCGAGCGGAATGCAGCCGAGGTGCGTGCAGACGCCGACGAGGATCAGGAAGTTCTCCTTGCCGGGCGCGGCGCGGTTCTCGTCGCTGGCCACCGCGTCGGCGGCGCCGTTGTCGTTGCGCGCGACCGGATCGCGAAGCTCGGCGACCGGCACCTGCTTGGCGGCTTCGATCTCCTCCGGCGTGCGGTTGCGGATGAACACCGGCTTGCCGCGCCACGGCACGGTGATCGCCTGCCCCGGTTCGATCGCGCCGACGTCCACCTCGACCGAGGCGAGCGCGCGCGTGGAGGCATCCGGGTTCATCTGGTCGATGAACGGCCACAGCGCCGCTGCCGCGCCCACGGCACCCATCGCGCCGGTGGTCAGCATCAGGAAGTCGCGGCGGGTGGGTTCGTCCGAAGTGTGGGTCGAAGCCAAGGCAGGTTCCTTTCCAACGTCTCCCCGCGCCGCACCCCCCGCGGTGCTGCCGGTGGACTGAATTGTCGCTGTTCCCATGCAACAAACCACCCCTCTCGCGCTATCCCGGCTTTGGAAGGAGAAGCGGACGAGGCGGGGCCGTGAAGGGTCCAGTTCAGTCGACGAAGAAGGTCGGAATCGCTTTGGGGGCGCCGCCCAGGTCCGTCGGTCGGCGATGTTTTTGCACCAACGCCATGGAATGTCCAGTTGGGGCGAGACCGGGGCCTGACGAGATGTCCGACGACGTTTTGTCGCAACGCACCATGAAGCATCCCTATCGGCTCATCGACAGGGCCCACAGTGCACTTTTCGTGAACAGAGCGGGTCGGCGCCGCCCCGTGCCGCCTACTCCGCCGCCGCGCTCTCCTCTTCCAGGTCGTCGGTGATGAAGCCGCCGGTCTGCCGCGCCCAGAGGCTGGCGTAGAGACCACCGCGGGCGACCAGCTCGGCGTGCGTGCCTGTCTCCACGATCCGGCCTTTGTCCATCACGATCAGCCGGTCCATCCGCGCGATGGTCGACAGCCGGTGCGCGATGGCAATCACCGTCTTGCCTTCCATCAGCGTTTCCAGGCTCTCCTGGATCGCCGCCTCGATCTCGCTGTCGAGCGCGCTCGTCGCCTCGTCCAGCACCAGGATCGGCGCGTTCTTCAGAAGCACCCGTGCAATCGCGATCCGCTGCCGCTGCCCGCCGGAGAGCTTCACGCCCCGCTCGCCCACGTGCGCGTCGTAGCCCGACCGGCCACGATTGTCGGAAAGCCCGGGGATGAACTCGTGCGCCTTGGCGAGCGTGGCCGCCCGGACCATCTCCTCGTCGGTCGCGTCCGGCCGGCCGTACTTGATGTTGTCCCGGATCGAGCGGTGCAGCAGCGAGGTGTCCTGCGTCACCACCCCGATGGCGGCCCGAAGGCTGTCCTGCGTCACCGCGGCGATGTCCTGCCCGTCGATCAGGATCCGCCCGCCCTCCAGGTCGTAGAGCCTCAGGAACACGTTGACCAGCGTCGACTTGCCCGCCCCCGACGGCCCGACCAAGCCGATCTTCTCCCCCGGGGCGATGTCGATCGTCACCCCGTCGACAGCCGGCCTGCGGCTGCCGTCCTCCAGCAACCGACCGTAGTCGAAGTGGAGATCCCGGAACGCCACGGCCCCGCGCGACACCCGCAGCGGCGCCGCGTCCGGCTGATCGATCACCACCTTCGGCCGGGCGAGCGACCGGACGGAATCCTCCAGCGTCCCGATCGAATCGTAGACGTCGCCGAGGTTGAACACCGCTGCGCGCGACAGCCCATGGATCTGGACCAGCAGCGCCAGCACGGCCGCGATGTCGCCGCCGCTGGCGAGCCCCGCCTGCCAGAGATGAACGCCGATCGCCGCCCCTGAAGCGACCAGCAGTCCGTTCATGAACGACAGGATCACCGCCAGCGATGTCAGGTACCGCTGCTGGACGGTGCTCGCCTCCACGCCCGAGGCGAGTGCCTCGCGCACATGGCTGTCCTCCCGCCCGATCCCGGTGAACAGCCGGACGGTCATGTAGTTGGAGTAGCCGTCGACGATCCGCCCGGTGAAGATGGACGACGTCTCCGACACCCGCCGCGCCGCCGCGCGGCTTCGCGGCAGGTAGACCCAGAGAATCCCCACGAACGCGCCGATCCAAATCACCACCGGCAGCGCGAACAGCGGATGGTGAAGCAGCAGGAACACGATGGTGCCGATCAGGAACAGGATCGCGTAGAGCAGCTGGTCCGCCAGCTGCCGCACCAGGCTGCGGATCGCCTGCCCGGTCTGCCCCACCTTGGTCGCGATCCGCCCGACGAAATCGTTCTGGAAGAACGAGATGTCGGCCCGCGACACGTATTCGTGCGTCCGCCAGCGCACCAGCACGCCGACGTTCCGCAGCAGGGTCTGGTTGCGCACCAGCGAGGCGATCACCGTCACGCTCGGGCGGATCACCACCAGGAGGAGCGCGAACAGCGCGATATCCCAGGCATGAGCTTGCAGGAACGCCGGATTCGGCGCCTGCGAGACGAGGTCCACCAGGCGCCCGATCATCCACGGGATGGCGATCTCCACCGCGGTCGTCGCCGACGTCAGCGCGATCATCAGAACCACCGCCCACCCGGTCTCGGCGAAGAACGAGCGGACTACGCGCCACACGCTCGTTGGCGGGGTCAGCGGGTGCTCGCCGGCCGTCGGCTTCAGAGGGTCGATGCGATCTTCGAACCAGCGGAACAGGCGGTCGATCAGGCTGGCGGGACGTGAGCTCATGGCGCGAGTGTGGGGATGGCAGCGATTTCGGCAAGGGGAGAACGGCAAATCGGGTGCGATTGTCCCGTCTTGCCAGCCATTTGCGTCGCCGTCTCCCGAAAACGTGAGCGGAGGTTGATGAGCCGGCGGCCACCACTCTCCGTAAGGTCGCCTTGCATGCAAATGGCGCGATCGTTCGCGTCGTCCTGGAGGAGACAACACCAATGCAGACCCCATCGAACCGCATCGATCGGCGCGATCTCATCGTCGGAGGCGTTTCCGCCCTGGCCCTCGGTGCCGCCGGCGCCGTGTCCTTCGCCCCGCCGGCCCGGGCCGCGGCTCCCCAGGTCGGTCCGGAGAAGCCGTCCTTCTACCGCTTCAAGCTCGGCAGCTTCGAGGTCGTCACCCTGCTGGACGGCCTGCGTCCCGGCGACGGCCCCCACCCCACCTTTGGCGCGAACCAGTCGCCGGAGGACGTCGCAGCCCTGATGACCGCGAACTTCCTGCCGCCCAACCAGATGGTGAACAGCTTCACGCCCGTGCTGGTCAACACCGGGCGCGAGGTCGTGCTGTTCGACACCGGCCTCGGAGCCGGCGCCCGCCCGGCCATGGGACGCCTCGCCGACCGGCTCGCCGCGGCCGGCTATGCACCCGACCAGATCGACATCGTCGTCCTGACCCACCTCCACGGCGACCACATCGGCGGCCTGATGGAAGGCGACAAGCCCGCCTTCGCCAACGCGCGTTATGTCACCGGATCCAAGGAATACGATTTCTGGACAAAGACGGCCCCGTCCACCCCGGCTGCCGAATCTGCGAAAGCGGTGGAGGCCAAGGTGGTGCCCCTCGCCGAGAAGATGACTTTCATCGACGACGGCGCCAGCGTGGTCTCCGGCATCACGGCAATGGCTGCCCACGGACATACCCCGGGACACATGATCTTCAATCTGGAAAGCGACGGGCGCCGCCTCGTGCTGACCGCCGACACCGCCAACCACTACGTCGCATCGCTGCAGAAACCCGACTGGGAAGTCCGCTTCGATGCCGACAAGGCCGCCGCGGCGGCCACCCGCAAGTCGGTGTTCGGCATGCTCGCCGCCGACAAGGTCCCCTTCGTCGGCTACCACATGCCCTTCCCCGCGGTCGGCTTCGTGGAGCCGATGGGCGAGGGCTTCCGCTACGTCCCGGCGAGCTACCAGTTCGACCTCTGACGGAAGGCGCGGCGGCGGCTCACTCCGCCGCCGCGCTCTCCTCTTCCAGGTCGTCTGTGATGAAGCCGCCGGTCTGCCGCGCCCAGAGGCTGGCGTAGAGGCCGCCGCGGGCGACCAGCTCGGCGTGCGTGCCTGTCTCCACGATCCGGCCCTTGTCCATCACGATCAGCCGGTCCATCCGCGCGATGGTCGACAGCCGGTGCGCGATGGCGATCACCGTTTTGCCTTCCATCAGCGTTTCCAGGCTCTCCTGGATCGCCGCCTCGATCTCGCTGTCGAGCGCGCTCGTCGCCTCGTCCAGCACCAGGATCGGCGCGTTCTTCAGAAGCACCCGTGCAATCGCGATCCGCTGCCGCTGCCCGCCGGAGAGCTTCACGCCCCGCTCGCCCACGTGCGCGTCGTAGCCCGACCGGCCACGATTGTCGGAAAGCCCGGGGATGAACTCGTGCGCCTTGGCGAGCGTGGCCGCCCGGACCATCTCCTCGTCGGTCGCGTCCGGCCGGCCGTACTTGATGTTGTCGCGGATCGAGCGGTGCAGCAGCGAGGTGTCCTGCGTCACCACCCCGATCGCCGCGCGGAGACTGTCCTGCGTCACCGCGGCGATGTCCTGCCCGTCGATCAGGATCCGCCCGCCCTCCAGGTCGTAGAGCCGCAGGAACACGTTGACCAGCGTCGACTTGCCCGCCCCCGACGGTCCGACCAGCCCGATCTTCTCCCCCGGGGCGATGTCGATCGTTACCCCGTCGAGCGCCCCGCGCGTCTTGCCGTAGTGGAAGTGCACGTCATCGAACCGCACCCGTCCGCCGCCGACCGCGAGCGGCTTGGCCACCGGCTTGTCGACCACGGTGTGCGGCGTCGCGATCGTCGTGATGCCGTCCTGCACGGTGCCGATGTTCTCGAAGATGCCGGTCACCTCCCACATGATCCAGCCGGACATGTTGATGATGCGCACCACGAGACCGCCTACCAGCGCGATGGAGCCCGTCGAGATCGAGCCGAGCGACCACAGCCAGATCGCCGTCGCGCCGGTGATGAACACCAGCACGCTGTTCAGCGCCGAGATCGTCATCGTCATCCGCGTGATCAGCCGCTGCTGGTCGAAGAACTCCTTGGTGTGGTCGACCAGCGCCTGCCGCGCGAAGTCGTCCTCGCGGTCGGTATGGGCGAACAGCTTCACGGTATGGATGTTCGTGTAGCTGTCGACGATGCGCCCGGTCAGCAGCGAGCGTGCCTCGGAGATCGACTCCGACTTCTGCTTCACGCGGGGGATGAACCAGCGAAGCACCAGAAGGTAGGCGCCGATCCAGACCACCAGCGGCGCGGCGAGCCGGAGGTCCGCCTCGGCGAACAGGTAGAGCGCCGATCCCGTGTAGAGCATCACGAACCAGACCGCGTCCGCCCCCTGCACCAGCGACTCGCGCAACGCCGGACCGGTCTGCACGATCTTGTTGGCGACGCGGCCGGCGAAGTCGTTGTTGAAGAACCCGATCGACTGCCTGAGCACGTATCGGTGGTTCTGCCAGCGGATCAGGTTGGTGAAACCCGGCGCGATCGCCTGATGAACGAGCAGGTCGTGCAGCGCCGTGAAAATCGGCCGCGCGATCACGATTACGAAGCCCATCCAGAGGAATGTGGCCCCGTGGTCCGCCCACAGCCGTTCCGGCGTCGTCGCGCCCAGAATGTCGACGATCGCGCCGATGTAGCGGAAGATCGACACCTCGATCAGCGCCACCACCAGCCCGACCGCCAGGAGCACCGCGAACGGCTTCCAGACCTGCCGCAGATGGTGCCAGTAGAACGCCAGAAGGCCGACCGGCGGCTGGCCGGCCGTATGGTCGCGGAACGGGTCGATCAGGCCTTCAAAGAAGCGGAACATGGGACAAAACGATCCTGTTGGGATGCCATGCGGCGTCGGCGAAAACGCCATGTCGGACCGCGGCCGCAATCAACGGCCACCTCTGCCGACTCGCCGTACGAGATGATTGAAGCCTAGCGCAGCGGATCGACGGGAGCACCTGAACTCCCCGTGTGCGACTTTCTCGTGACGGACCTGGACCCCGGACTGTTTTTTCCGTGCACCGAAACAAATCGGTCCGCGTCCCCAAAGTTGGTGACGCGCCCGCTTTTCCCCCACCATAGCTTGGTGTGCGTCACCGCGTGTAAGGCCTCGCGCGTCTCCGCAGGGACTTTTCGCGTCGCGCTACCCCCGAGGCCCGGTTCTCCCTAGACCCACACCCCTCGGCGGCGGGAACCGCCCGGCGCTCCCTCAATCGCCGGGCGGTTTCCCGTTTTCGCTTTCCGCGGTGGCGGACCCGTCCTAGAACGCGGCGGCATGATCGCACTCGCCCTCTACCAACCCGATATCGCCCAGAACACGGGCACGCTGCTGCGCCTTGGCGCCTGCCTCGGAGTCCCGGTCCACGTCATCGGTCCGCCCGGTTTCGACCTGTCCGACCGCGCGCTCCGCCGTGCCGGCATGGACTACCTTGAGCAGGCGACACTGGTCCGCCACATCGGTTGGACCGCCTTCCTGACGTGGGCGGAAGCGGAGCGCCGCCACATCGTGCTGGCCACCACGAAGGGCGCCCTGCCCTATGCGGAGCACGCCTTCGGCTCGGCCGACGTGATCCTCCTCGGCCGCGAATCCGCGGGCGTCCCTGACGCGGTCCACGAGCGCGCCGACGCGCGCATCACCATCCCGATGCGGCCGGGTTTGCGATCCGTCAACGTCGCGCTGGCCGGCGCGATGATCCTGGGCGAGGCCCTGCGGCAGACCGGCGCCTTCCCGGCACGGGCCGGTGACAGCGCTGGCGAACCGTCGTAAACCGGCCGCAACCCAAGGAGAACGACCCGATGGACCCCAGGGAGAGCCTCGCGAACGCCACCATCCCGGAGGGGATTGAAGACAAGAAAGTCGCTGCGGCTGCGTGGTTCACAGAGTTGCGCAACCGGATCTGCGCCGCCTTCGAAGCAGTCGAGGACGACCTGTCCGGCCCCCTCTCCGATCGTCCGGCCGGGCGCTTCCAGCGCAAGGCCTGGAGCCGCACCGACCACACCGGCGCCCACGGCGGCGGCGGCGAGATGTCCCTGATGCACGGCCGCGTCTTCGAGAAGGTCGGCGTCCACGTCTCCACCGTCCACGGCGAGTTCGCGCCGGAGTTCCGCAATCAGATCCCGGGCGCCTCCGAAGATCCCCGCTTCTGGGCCGGCGGCATATCCCTGATCGCCCACCTGCAAAATCCCAACGTGCCCGCCGTCCACATGAACACCCGCATGGTGGTGACCACCCGCCAGTGGTTCGGCGGCGGCGCCGACCTGACGCCGGTACTCGACCGCCGACGCACGCAGGAGGACCCCGACACCATCGCCTTCCACACGGCGATGCAGTCTGCCTGCGACTCCCACGCCCATGTCGACTACGGCCGCTACAAGGCCTGGTGCGACGAGTACTTCTTCCTGAAGCACCGCAACGAGATGCGCGGCATCGGCGGCATCTTCTACGACTACCTGCATTCCGGAAGCTGGGACGCCGACTTCGCCTTCACCCGCGACGTCGGCCTCGCCTTCCTCGACGTCTACCCCCGGCTCGTCCGCGCCAACATGGAAACGCCCTGGACCGACGCCGACCGCGAGGAACAGCTCGTCCGCCGCGGCCGCTATGTCGAGTTCAACCTCCTCTACGACCGCGGCACCATCTTCGGCCTGAAGACCGGCGGCAATATCGAAAGCATCCTCTCCTCCATGCCCCCGGTGGCCAAGTGGCCGTGAGGCTCGCGCCCACTCAGCCCGCTTCAAAGCCCCCGCGGATCCACGCCTCCTCCAATGACCTAAGCCGTTTCCCGAGTTCCGGTCCGGGCTCCATGCCCTGCGCCACCAGATCCGCGCCCGTGATCGGGAACCGGGGAGCAGCCCAGTCCTTTGCAATACCGAACGTGGCCGGCAGGGCGGCACCGGAACGGGCCGCCGAATGGATAAGCGCGCCGACGACGACCGTATTCCCCGCCCGGTAGACCGCCTCCTTCACCGCTTGCGTAACCGGATCCGCCCAAAGTCGCGCGCCCCAATTCACGACGTCGGCGATCAGGTCGCGTTCCGCGTTTGAGAGCCGCATCCGCTCCGCCAATCGCACGGCGTCATCCGCCATCTCTGCACCGAGCACGGCGAGCGCCAGCGGTGGTACCAGCTCCACGCCGCTGGCCTTCGCCAGGTCGAACGCCCGCTTCAGGCGATCCGGCCATCCCTGGCCGCCGAGCGCATGCTCCAGGATGCCGGCATTCGCCATCACGGCCGTCGTGTCGGGTGCTCCCTTGGCAATGACCAGCTTGCGCATCTCCTGGCCGATCCGCTCGCGCGACAGCCGGTCGAGCCCGGCCTGCAACCGCATGCAGGCCTCCAGCCCCTCCGGGTCCGGCCGCCCGTGGCCGTAGGTCGCGAAGAACCTGAAGAACCTGAGGATCCTGAGGTAGTCCTCGCGGATCCGCTCGTCCGGCACGCCGATGAAGCGCACCCGCCGCGCCGCGATGTCGGGCAGCCCGCCGACCGGATCGTGCAGCGTCCCGTCGAGGTCGCAGGCGACCGCGTTCATGGTGAAGTCCCGGCGGCGGGCGTCCTCCGCCCAGTCGTCGGTGTAGGCGACCACCGCCCGCCGCCCGTCGGTCTCCACGTCGGAGCGCAGCGTCGTCACCTCGAACGGCTTCGACCGAGCGATCACCGTCACCGTGCCGTGCTCGATGCCCGTCGGCACCGGCTTCAGCCCCGCCGCTGCCGCGAGCTCGACCACCCGCTCTGGCCGGGCGTCGGTGCAGAGGTCGACGTCGGCGACCGGTTCGCCAAGCAGGGTATTCCGCACCGCTCCGCCCACCGCCCGCACCCGGTGCCCGCCGGCCTCGATCGCCCGCACCACCGCCGCGAGCGCCGGGTCGGCGAGAAAAGCGGCGCCGGCGAGGGAGGCGGGCAGATCGCTCAACGGTACACCTGTTCATAGAAGAGCCTCAGGATCCCGGCCGTCACGCCCCAGATCCGCCGCTCCTGGTAGGGCATCGCATAATAGCGCCGTTCCACGCCGCGGAACGGGCGCGTCTCCAGCAGATGGTTCTCCGGCGTCATCAGGAACGCCAGCGGCACCTGGAAGACGTCCGCCACCTCCTCCGGATTGGGCGTCAGCGGGGCGTCCTCCTCCACCACGGCCACCACCGGGAAGATCCGGTAGCCGGTGTTGGAGATGTAGGGGTCGAGCAGGCCCAACGGCCGCACCAGACGCCGGTCGAGCCCGATCTCCTCCTCCGCCTCGCGCAGCGCCGCCGCCACCGGATCGGCGTCCTCCGGATCGATTTTGCCGCCCGGCAGCGCGATCTGGCCGGCATGCGCCTTCAGGTGGGCGGTCCGCAGCGTCAGGATCATCGAAGCGCCCTCCGCCCCGCCCACGATGCCGATCAGCACCGCCGCGTCGCGCAGCGTCATGTCCTTCAGGAACTCCGTCAGCGACGGGTCCGTCACATGGTCGCCGGCATGCAGCCTCGGCACCAGGCGCGTCGTGTCCAGCGGGTGCAGCCGCTCCCGCCGGGCATCGAGGTCGGCCGTTGAGAACACCGGTGTCGCCACGTCGCTCATGCCTCGCCCATCGCTCCCTTCGGAAGCGGGTGGAACACCCCGCCAGCCCGGATGCCCAGGCGGCCGTCCGGGCCTTCCTCGACCAGCTCCGCCGCCTCCTGCGCCAGCGCCCGCGTGAACCGCGCCTCCAGCCCCGCCCGGACATGGACGTAGGGCACCAGCCCGCCCGAGCCCTCCTCGATGACGAACCGCAGCCGATGCTCCGGCCCGGCCTCCACCACGTCACCGACGTTGGTGCGAAGCGTCAGCGTCCGCCCGTCGCCATCCCCGGCCGCGTGCATCTCCACCGCCAGGAACGGCACGTCGGCGACGCGGATGCCCACCTTCTCCACCGGCGTCACCAGGAAATAGGCATCCGCATCGCGCTTCAGAACGCTCGCGAACAGCCGCACGAGTGCCTCCCGCCCGATCGGCGTGCCCATGTAGTGCCACTGCCCGGCCCGGTCGATCGCCATGTCGATGTCGCCGCAGAACGGCGGGTTCCACCGCTCAACCGGCGGCTTGCGACCATCCGGCGCGGCCCGGCCGATCAGCGCGGCCAACCCTGCCATGTCGCCGCCGAAAGGTTGGTTTTCAGCCGCGCCCATGCTTCCGCTTCCCGCAACCCGCCTTCACGACGACGTGACCGATGGTTCTGGCATTCGTCACTTTTTCGCCTTCTGAAGTCTTTCCCGTGGACGAAACCGATCCCGTGTCCATGTTTCCATATGGCATGGGATGCGTCGGCCTTTAAGAGATGTCAAACTCGACCGACGGCCTGCGACAGGAGACTACCGGACCATGAGTGCACCACGGATCGCGGGAACCGCTGCCGACCCGGACCAGATCGTCGCCGACGCCGAGGCCGCTGTCGCCCGGATCGTCGCCGCGCGCGACGCCATCGCCCGGGTCATCTTCGGCCAGGAGAGCGTGGTGGAGCGGGCGCTCATCACCGTGCTCGCCGGCGGTCATGGCCTCCTCGTCGGCGTTCCCGGCCTCGCCAAGACCAAGCTGGTCGAGACCATGGGCACCGTGCTCGGCCTCAGCGAGCGCCGCATCCAGTTCACGCCCGACCTGATGCCGTCCGACATCCTCGGCTCCGAGGTGCTCGAGCAGGCCGCTGACGGTTCTCGCGCCTTCCGCTTCGTCCGCGGTCCGGTGTTCGCCCAGCTGCTGATGGCCGACGAGATCAACCGCGCCTCGCCGCGCACCCAGTCGGCGCTACTCCAGGCCATGCAGGAGCGCCACGTCACGGTTGCCGGCCAGCGCCACGATCTGCCCGAACCCTTCCACGTGCTCGCCACGCAGAACCCCCTGGAGCAGGAAGGCACCTACCCGCTGCCCGAAGCCCAGCTCGACCGCTTCCTGCTGCAGATCGACGTGCTCTACCCGGACCGCCAGTCCGAGCGCCGCATCCTCCTGGAAACCACCGGCGCCGAGGAGGCGCGGGCCGAGCGCGTGCTCGAGCCGGCCGAGATCATCGCCCTCCAGAAGCTGGTCCGCCGTGTGCCTGTCGGCGAATCCGTGGTCGAAGCCATCCTCGACCTCGTCCGCTCCGCCCGGCCGGACAGCGGCATCGGCCGCCACTCTAACGCCATCGCCTGGGGTCCCGGCCCCCGTGCCAGCCAGGCGCTGATGCTGACCGTGCGTGCCCGCGCGCTGGCGCAGGGCCGGCTCGCGCCGTCCATCGACGACGTGAAGGCGCTGGCCGAACCGGTCCTTCAGCACCGCATGGCGCTGACCTTCGCCGCCCGTGCCGACGGCGTCGGCGTCCGCGACGTCATCGCCGACCTCACCGGCCGGATCGGATGACGCGCATGGCGGGCGTCGACCAGACCGCGACTGCCCCTGTGCTGACGCCGGCCATGACGGCGAGCGCCCGTTCGCTCGCCGCATCGCTGCCGGATCTGATGGTGGAGGCCCGCCAGGTCGCCAACACCGTCGCGACGGGTTGGCACGGACGGCGTCGCGCCGGCTTCGGCGAGGACTTCTGGCAGTTTCGCCCTTTCCAGTTCGGCGAACCCGCCCGCCGGATCGACTGGCGACGCTCCGCCCGCGAGGAAGGCCACCTCTACGTCCGCGAGCAGGAACTGGAGAACGCCCATACGGTGTGGCTCTGGTCGGACCTCTCCGCGTCGATGCGCTTCAAGTCCGATCTGGCCTCCACATTCAAACGCGACCGCGCCATCGTGCTGATGGTCGCGCTGGCCGAACTGCTGGCCCGCTCCGGCGAGCGAATCGGCCTGCTCGGTCACGGCCGGCCGATCGCCAGCCGCAGCGCGGCCGAACGCCTTGCCATGACGCTTTCGCATCTGGAAGACGACACAGCTCGCCCGTCCGTCGGCGCTGTCCGCCGCTTTCATGAGGTGGTCGTGTTCGGCGATTTTCTCGACCCGGCCGACGAGATCGCCCTGGAGCTGTCCCACCTCTCCGGATCCGGCGCGCGCGTCCACCTCGTCCAGGTGCTCGACCCCATCGAGGAGACCTTCCCCTTCACCGGCCGCACCGAATTCATCGATCCCGAAACCGGAGGTCGCATCACCGCAGGTCGGGCGGAAGCCTGGAAGAAGGGCTATCTGGAAGCGCTCGGCCGCCACCGTGAGGCGCTGCGCGACGCGACCCGGCGCCCCGGCTGGAGCTTCCTGATCCACCACACCGACCGACCGCCGGCCGACGTGTTGCTCGCGTTGCACGCTCGCTTGTCAGCCGGCGCCGTCCACACCGGCGTGGCGGGAGGCGCGGCATGATGGGCCTTCCCTTCGCCTTCGCTGCGCCCTGGGTGCTCGTCGGTCTTGTGGCGCTTCCCATCCTCTGGTGGGTGCTGCGGGTCACCCCACCGCGCCCGAGCCTCGTCACCTTCCCGCCGCTGCGGCTCCTGTCGCAGGTTCGCGTGGAGGAGGAGACCCCTGCGCGAACCCCTTGGTGGCTCACGCTGATCCGCCTTCTCCTGGCGGCCCTCGTCATTTTCGCGCTGGCCGGCCCGACCTTCCGCCCGGTGGCCGACCGTCTCACCGGCACAGGCCCCGTCTGGCTTCTGATCGACAACGGCTACTCCGCCGCTCCCGATTGGGAGGCCCGCCGGTCCACCGCCCAGTCCGTCATCGACAACGCCTCGGCCGCCGGACGGCCAGTCGTCGTGGTCGGCACGGCCGAGGGCATCAGCCGCGACATCACCGCGGTCCGGCCGGAGGAAGCGGGCGACCGTCTCGCCGCCCTGGAACCGCGCGCCTGGTCTCCAGACCATGGCCTCCTGACCCAGCCGCTTGCCCGCGCCGCCGAAGCCGCGGCGCCCGGCGACGTCGTCTGGATCGCCGAACCGGTCGACGACGGCACGGGCGCCGCCTTTGCCGCAACGCTGCGCGACCTGGCCCCGGGCGCCGCCGTGACCGTCGCCGGGGCGGGCTCCGTGCCGCCGCCCGTGGTCACCGCCGTCGCCCATGACGGCGAGGCGATCAAGGCTACGATACGCCGGATCGACGCCGCTACCACTGCCACGGGAACGATCCGCGCCGTCGACCGCCGAGGCACATTGCTTGACGAACAGCCCTACGCCTTCGAAGCCGACGCGACGGAAGCGAGCGCCAGCTTCAAGCTGCCGCTGGAACTCCGCAACGAGATCGCCCGCATCGAGGTCGTCGGTGCGCGGACAGCCGGTGCGGTGCAGTTGCTCGACGACCGCTGGCGCCGCCGCACCGTCGGCCTTATCTCCGGCGCCAACGCCGACCGCGCCCAGCCGCTCCTGTCGCCGACCTACTATCTCACCCGGGCGCTGTCGCCCTTCGCCGATATCCGCGAGCCCCGCTCCTCCGGCATCGACGCCGCCGTCGAGGGCTACGTGAACGACGGCATCGCCGCGATCGTGATGGCCGACGTCGGCACCCTCACCGGCGAAACCGCCGAGACGGTCTCCAGCTTCATCGAGGGTGGCGGCGTGCTGATCCGCTTCGCCGGACCGCGGCTCGCCGCCGGCGAGGACGACCTTGTGCCGGTGCCGCTTCGCCGCGGTGGCCGCACCCTCGGCGGCGCGCTCTCCTGGGAGGAGCCTCAGTCGCTCGCCGACTTCTCCGACGCCGGCCCCTTCTCCGACGTCGCAGTGCCGGGCGACGTGTCGGTCGAGCGTCAGGTGCTCGCCGAGCCCTCGCCCGACCTCGACGCCAGCACCTGGGCGACCCTTGCCGACGGCACGCCGCTGGTCACCGCCAAGAAGGTCGGCGCCGGCTGGCTGGTCCTCTTCCACGTCACCGCCGACACCACCTGGTCGAACCTTCCGATCTCAGGCGCGTTCGTCGAGATGCTGAGGCGCGTCGTGGCGCTCGGCCAGGCCACCGGCACGGCGACGGCCGACCGTGCGGTCGCCACCCAGGCGCTGCTCGCACCGTTGTTGATCCTCGACGGCCAGGGCCGCCTGACGAGCCCCCCGAACGACGTCCGCGGCATCCCCGCCGCCGGGGTCGCCAACGTGACCGCCAGCCGGGACACCCCGCCCGGCCTCTACGGAACCGAGGATGCGTTCCGCGCGGTGAACCTGATGCGACCCGACACCCCCTTCGCCCGCCTCGACCTCGCCGCCCTCGGCCCTGAGGCGACCCGCGTGCCGCTGTCCACCGACCGCGGCGTCGCGCTCGAACCCTGGCTGTTCTCGATGGCTTTCCTGCTGCTGATTGTCGACGCCATCGCCGTGCTCGCTCTTGTCGGCGGGATCCGGCTCTTCACTGGTTGGCGCGCCGCCGGCACCACCACCGCCATCTTCCTCGCAGCCGTCCTGTCGCTCGCACCGGGCGACGCCCGTGCCCAGACTCAGCTCTCCGCCGAGGACCAGAAGATCATCGACGAGGTGAGCGTTCCGCGCCTGGCCTACATCACAACCGGCAACGCCGAGATCGACGAAGCCAGTCGCGCCGGCCTCTGGGCGCTCACCCGCTTCCTCGCCGCCCGTACGGCGCTGGAGGGTGGCGAGCCCGTCGGACTCGACCCCGAGAAGGACGAACTCGCCTTCTTCCCGTTGATCTACTGGCCGGTCGATCCCGCCGTCGCCGCGCCGAGCCGCGCCGCGATGGACCGCATCGACGCCTTCATGAAGTCCGGCGGAACGGTGCTCTTCGACACCCGCGACCAGTTCTCCAACTTCGACGGCGGCTCGACCCCAGCATCCGAGCGCCTACGCGAGATGCTGGCGACCCTCGACGTGCCCGCCCTGGAGCCGGTCCCGGCCGATCACGTGCTGACCAAGGCCTTCTACCTGATGGCTGATTTCCCCGGCCGCTACGTCGGCAGCCCGCTCTGGGTGGAGGCGAGCACCTCCGCCGAGGAGGAGGCCGCGGCCGAAGGCGGCGGCGACGTTCGCCCGGTCCGCACCGGCGACGGCGTGTCCCCGATCCTGATCACCGGCAACGACTTCGCCGGCGCCTGGGCGGCCGACGACGCCGGCCAGTTCCTCTATCCCGTCGTCCCCGGCGAGCCGCGCCAGCGCGAGTTCGCCCTCCGGGCCGGCGTCAACATCGTCATGTACAGCCTGACCGGCAACTACAAGGCCGATCAGGTCCATGTTCCTGCGCTTCTGGAGCGTCTGGGGCAGTAACCGGAGCGTCGCCGTTTGGCCTGGTCCCTCGCCTTCGACCCGTTCGTCCCCTGGTGGCTGATCGTCGCCGCGGCGGTCGTCGCCCTGGCCCTGGTGGGTTTCGGCGCGACCCGGCGGATCCGCGGCACGATCCTGCGCGGCCTGGTGTTCCTGGCGCTTCTCGGCGCGCTCGCCGATCCCTCGCTGGTCCGCGAACAGCGCGCGCCGCTGGAGAGCGTTGTCGCGGTGGTCGCCGACCGCTCCGCGTCCCAGAGTGTCGAAACCCGAACCGACGACACCAGCGCCGCCGTGGCGGGACTGACCGAGCGCCTCTCCAAACTCCCGAACATCGACGTCCGCGTCGTGGAAAGTGCCCGCGAGACAACCGGAGATGGCACCCAGTTGTTTGCCGACGTGTCCCGCGCCCTCTCCGACGTCCCGCCCGACCGCATCGCGGGCGTCATCGCGGTGACCGACGGCGAAGTGCACGACGTGCCCGCCGACAAGGGCAAACTCGGCTTTTCCGCCCCGGTTCACGCCCTGATCACCGGCCACGAGGACGAGATGGACCGCCGCGTTCAGGTCGTCTCGGCGCCGAAGTTCGGCCTTGTCGACAGCACCCAGGTGGTCCGCTTCAAGGTGGACGACCAGGGCAAGGCGCCCCAGGGCGTGACGGTCGAGGTTGTGGTCAAGCGCGACGGCGAAGAGATGGTCCGCCTGGATGTGCTCCCCGGCCAGGAAGTCTCGATCGACGTCCAGATCGCCCACGGCGGACAGAACATCTTCGAGATCGAGACCCCGGTCATCGACGGCGAACTCTCCCCGGTGAACAACCGGACCGTCGCCGTCATCGAGGGAATCCGCGAGAACCTCCGGGTGCTACTCGTCTCCGGCGAACCCCATGCCGGAGAGCGGACCTGGCGCAACCTGTTGAAGTCGGACGCCTCGGTGGACCTCGTCCACTTCACCATTCTCCGCCCGCCGGAAAAGCAGGACGGCACACCGATCAATGAACTGTCGCTGATCGCATTCCCTACCCGCGAGTTGTTCGCCACCAAGATCGATGAATTCGACCTCATCATTTTCGATCGATACCAGCGCCGCGGCGTCCTTCCGCTGATCTACTTCGACAATATCGCCCGCTATGTTGCAGATGGCGGCGCTGTTCTGATCGCCGCTGGTCCCGATCCTGACGACGGGGATAGCGTATACGATACCCCGCTGGCGCCGACCTTGCCGGCCCGGCCGACCGGCGAGACGCTGGAAGTGCCCTTCAAGGCTGCTGTCAGCAACCTGGGCGAGCGTCATCCGGTGACCCGCGATCTGCCCGGCGCCGAGGCCTCCCCTCCGGCCTGGTCCCGCTGGTTCCGCCTGATCGACGCCGTCGCCGAGCGCGGCGAAACGGTGATGAACGGGCCGGACGAGAAGCCCCTCCTGGTGCTGTCGCGGGAGGGCGAGGGCCGCGTCGCGATGCTACTCAGCGATCAGGTCTGGTTGTGGGCCCGCAATTTCGAAGGCGGCGGCCCGCACGTTCCGCTGCTCCGCCGGTTGGCGCATTGGCTGATGAAGGAGCCCGACCTGGAGGAGGAGGCGCTCCGCATGCAGGCCGAGAACGGCGACCTGATCGTCGAGCGCCAGACCCTCGAGGAAGCCGTCGAGCCCGTCACCGTGACGCTCCCAACGGGAGAAAGCCGCCAGTTGACGCTCGATCGCGCCGAGAACGGCCTGTTCCGCAGCCGCATCGACGACGCCCCGCTCGGCCTTTACCGGGCGACCGACGGCACGCTGACCGCGCTGGCGCATGTCGGACCGACCGATCCGAAGGAGTACCGCTCGCTGCTTTCCACCACCGAGGTCCTGCAACCGATCGCCGACGCGACGGGAGGAACGGTGCAGCGCCTGAAGGAGGCGGCGGACGAGGCCGTGACCATCCCGCGCATCGTTCCAGGACGCGGCGGGAGCAGCTTTGGCGGGCCGGGCTGGCTCGGTCTCGACGTCTCCGACGCCTACGAGGTGACCGGAATCGAGCGCACCCGGCTGCTCGCCGGCTTCCTTGGACTCGCCCTGTTCCTGGCCGCGCTGGGTGCAACCTGGTGGCGAGAGGGGCACTGATCCCCTCCCCCGCTTCGTCGTGCGCTTTTTCGTGTTGATGTAGTCGCGTTTTTCGAGCGGAACCGGGGCTACGTAGCCGCCGAACCCCGCTGGTCAGCGAGCCGCGCGTGCAGCGCCGCCCACCCCGTCCGACGCCCCCGCGATCAGCTCGGCGACGAGCAGCCGGGTCGGATCCACCGGACCGGGCATCTCGATCGCACCAGCCTTAGCCACCCTGAAGCCAAACGGCCAATAGTACGGCAGGTCGCCGACCAGGAGGACAAGCCGGTGGCCGTGCTGCCGCGCAGCCTCCATCGACCGGCGCATCAGCGCCTTGCCGACCCCCAGGTTCTTGAGCTCCGGCCGCACGGCCAGCGGCCCGAGCAGCAGCGCCGGCGTTTCCCCGATCAGGATCGGCGTCAGCCGAACCGAGCCGACCAGCTCCCCCCCGGCCTCGGCGACCAGGCTGAGCAGGGGATCGTGCGGCGTTCCCTCCCGAAGGCGGAAGGCGGTGCGGGCGAATCGCCCCGGACCGAACGTGACCTCGTGGATCGCCTCGATCCGGTCGGTGTCGGCGGGATTTTCGGAGCGGAAGTGGACGCCGTCCAAGAGGAGCGGCGAAGCGGGGGCGTGAAGAGTGTCGACGGACATCATCGCAGTCATGGCGGCCTGTTCAGCGAAGAGAAGCGTGGATAAAGCCCGCGTCTCCGCCTCGGAACCTGCCGGCTGCCGATGGGTCAGCGCAGGCGAGCGGACGCGAGGGCACGGAGCGGGTCGAAGCCGCTCGGCCGAATTCGTCGTCGCAGGTCCGCTCTGACCGACATGAAAAGTTATCCCCTCAGGAGGCCAGTGCGTTTATCACGGGACAGCAGCACCGACAAGGGAGGCGGCATGGAAGAAGCTGGAACGGAAATACGCAGAACCGCCCGCGTCCGGGGCGGACATGTGCGCAGCCAAACCCTCAGCGCCGTGGGTCCACGCGGACCGGGATGGGGATTGGCACGCCTCTGCCGCCTGCCGGCTGGTCGTCGTCGTCGGAGCCGATCCGCATGATGGCGGTTCCCATGGCGACACTGGCGAGCGTGATGATGAAGCCGAAGGTCATCATGCCGATCGGCAGGGCAGGATTGTCGCTGGCAGCGACCAGACGCCCGATCCCGCCCACGTCGAAGCCGAGCAGACCGGTCACGACCACGACGCCGGCCGTCGCGCCGGCCAGACCGTTGAGAGCGAGGAGACGAAGCAAGGGCTGGCGCATCGGTGCCTTCCAGGGTCGGGCGGGGCCACTGTTGCTGCAACGTCCGATCCGATTCAATTGTTCCTACGAAGGAACGGCGGATCCGGTTCTTGTCTCGACAGGCCAAGCCGCGCCCTGTGTCCAGCCATTGTTCCGGGTGGCAACGGGGCCCCTTCCCTCCCCGACATGGTCCGCGCAAGCGCACCATGACGGCGGCGGGGGAAGGAGGCCGCGAACTTGTCGTGCGGCCGACGTGAACACAATTGAAAGTTCAGCGTTGTACTATGCCATCAGGAATAAACCCTAAGTGGGCCTTGACGCGGCTTGGAAACCAATCGCGTTTATGACTTGTTAACCATGATGGCGTGACGATGGATTCGCCGGGATCCATCGCGGGAAGAGGAGGTGAGGATGGTGAAGCCGTTCCGTAAGCCGACGACCGACCGCCCGCTGTCCACCGAGTCCCTGCGGGCAGATCCACGCCTGATCGACAATCCCGCGGCCCGACACGATTTCGCCTCGGACCTCTCGTTGATGACGCAGATGCGCGATCATCTCCGCAGCGGCCGTCCGACGTCGGGCAACGAAGCCCTCCGGATGCTGCGTTCCGCCTTCCCCGACGTTCCGCTGGCCGACCGGGCCCGCGTCGCCGGCGAGATGAACTCACCGCAGTTCTGAACGGTCCCGCTGATCCGCATCCCCGTCCGGACTGTCCGACGGGATCAGATCTTCTCCGTCGAAACCAACCTCCTCGTCGCGTGCGCCATGCGCCCGCGCGAGCCTGTTCCAGTGCCGCCATCCGAACGGGATGGCTGCAAGGTAGGCGATGGTGATCGCCGACAGCATCTCGAAGGGGAAGCTGACGATCAGCCCGACCACGACGACGAGGCCGACCAGCAGCGGCAGAACCAGGTCGCGCCGCACCTTGCCGAGCTTCTTGCCGGAGAAGGTCGGAATGCGGCTGACCATCAAGAGCGCCACCAGGATGACATAGCCGATCACCACCGGCGCGGTGACGGGCGGCACGTCGATACCGGAAAAGTCCAGGTAGATCGGCAACAGCACGGCGAGCGCGCCGGCGGGGGCCGGGACCCCGGTGAAGAAGTTCGCCTGCCAGTCCGGCTTCTCCTCCGTCGATGCCACGTTGAAGCGGGCGAGCCGGAGCGCGGCGGCGATGGCGAACACCAGCGCGGCGAGCCAGCCGAACGACTTCACGCCATGCAGGATCCAGCCGAACAGCAGGATCGCAGGGGCGACGCCGAAACTGACGAAGTCACTGAGGCTGTCGAGCTCGGCGCCGAACTTGGAGGTGGACTTCAGGAAGCGCGCGATGCGGCCGTCCAGACCGTCGAGCACGGCGGCGACGAGAACCGCATAGACCGCGACCTCCCACCGCCCTTCGATCGTCATGCGGATGGCGGTGAGACCGGAGCAGAGCGCCAGCAAGGTGATCATGTTGGGGATGATCACACGGACTGGGATCGCCTTGATCCGCCGTGTCTTGCGGCCCGGGGTGCGGTCGTCAGGGTCGATCGAGGGAAACAAGGTTGGCATGGGTCCGTCGGCTCCGGTCGTCAGGCGATGCGTACGACGGGAACGGCGCCCTCGCCGGAAAGATCCGCAATAACCGTTTCGCCCGCGACGCTGCGGCTGCCGACGCCCACCCGGGCGACGCTGCCGGCGGGCAAATAGACGTCCACACGGCTGCCGAAGCGGATCAGGCCGAAGCGGTCACCGACCACCAGCGTTTCGCCCTCCCGCACGAACGGGACGATGCGGCGCGCGATCAGCCCGGCGATCTGGACTACGCCGACCGTACGGCCGTCGGCGAGTTCGAACACCAGGCCGTTGCGCTCGTTGTCCTCGCTCGCCTTGTCTAGTTCGGCGTTGAGGAACTTGCCGGCGCGGTAGGCCATCCGCGACACCCGGCCGGTGACGGGCGCGCGGTTCACGTGGACGTCGAACACGTTCATGAACACGCAGATCCGCAACCGCGGCTCGGACCCGATGCCGAGGTCCGGCGGGGGTACGGCCATGCCGATGGAGGATACCCGCCCATCGGCCGGACTGATCACCAGCCCCGGCAGAACGGGCGTGACGCGAACCGGATCGCGGAAGAAGAGGGCACACCAGATCGTCAGAGCAAGACCGATCCAGAACAGCGGATCGATGAACCAGCCGATCACGAAGGTGGCCACCGCGAAGATCGCGATGAACTTGTGACCTTCCGGGTGGATCGGCGGGATGGCGTTCCTGATCGAGGCGACGATGGACATGGGCTCCCGTTCAACGTCCTGAGGGCGAAGAGGATCCCTCCCCTTTCGCATGGATCGCGAATGGGGGGAAGCACCGAGGCGATCGTCTCCAATTTATCCGAAGTTCGTGACCGAGCCTCAACGCTGCCTTGCGAAAGCCGCCCGGACCGGCGGATTCGCCAGCGATCTTCATGATCTGCGAGGCTTCTGCGGCGCTATCGTGATTTCCGGAAGACAGGTGGTCGGATCGCACGAGAACGCGCACCGGCCGATGGAGGACTGGAATGCAAGTATCCGCGCAGACCGCCCCGAGCGTGAATGACGTTCGCCCCAAAGAGCCCAACATCGCCGACCAGAAGGCGCGCCAGGAGAAGGCCGAGGCCGTCGAAGCCAAGCCGCGCGAGGATGCGCGCCCCAAGCCGGAAGGCATGGGCCGGGTGGTCGACAAGCTCGCCTGAGGACAGGGCGGGCGGTCACTCGCCCGCGTGGCCATTCCTCAGCAGCTTGTAGGTGATCGAATCCACCAACGCCTGGAACGACGCGTCGACGATGTTTTCGCTGACGCCGATCGTCGACCAGCGCCGGTTGGTGGCGCGATCCATGCTCTCGATCAGCACGCGCGTGACCGCGCCGGTGCCGCCGTTGAGGATGCGCACCTTGTAGTCGGTGAGCTCCAGGCTGCCGATCTCCGACTGGTACTTGCCGAGATCCTTGCGCAGCGCCTGGTCCAGCGCGTTGACCGGGCCGTTGCCTTCGGCCACCGACATCAGCACCTCGCCGTCGATCTTCAGCTTCACCACCGCTTCGGACACGGTGATGACCTCGCCGCGCGCGTTGTAGCGGCGCTCCACGATGGTCCGGTAGCTCTTCACCTCGAAGTAGG
Organism: Chthonobacter albigriseus; assembly: GCF_013839445.1. Lineage (GTDB taxonomy): Bacteria > Pseudomonadota > Alphaproteobacteria > Rhizobiales > Pleomorphomonadaceae > Chthonobacter > Chthonobacter albigriseus. The sequence continues at coordinate 377,820 of NZ_JACDIT010000003.1, forward strand.
TGGGGACCGTGCCGAGGTGCCGGCGGGCGAGCAGCTCGAACGAGGCGTCCGCCGCCTCGTAGGCGTAGCCCTTGGCCTCCCGATCCTTGACGTCCGAAAGCAGGCTGTCGAGCCGCCGGTCGGCCTTGTCGAAGGGGACGCCCAGCCGCTCCAGTTCGGCGACGAGGTTCGAGCGGCCAGCCTGGTCGGACACGAGCACGCGACGGTGGTTGCCGACGCTCTCCGGCGGGACGTGCTCGTAGGTGCGCGGATCCTTCATGATCGCCGAGGCGTGGATCCCCGCCTTTGTGGCGAAGGCCGACGAACCCACATAGGGCGCGTGCCGCGACGGCGCGCGGTTGAGGAGTTCGTCGAAGGCGCGGCTGACGCTGGTCAGCGTGCGCAGCGCCTCGTCGGAGATCCCCGTGGAAAGCCCCGCGAACTCCGGCTTCAGTTTCAGGGTCGGAATCAGCGTGGTGAGGTTGGCGTTGCCGCAGCGCTCGCCGATGCCGTTGAGCGTGCCCTGGATCTGTCGCGCCCCCGCCCGCACAGCGGCGAGCGAGTTGGCGACCGCCTGCCCCGTGTCGTCGTGCGCGTGGATGCCGAGGTTGGAGCCCGGAACCACGGCCGATACCGCCCCGACGATCGCCTCCACCTCGTTCGGCAGCGTGCCGCCGTTGGTGTCGCAAAGCACGATCCAGCGCGCGCCGGCGGCAAAGGCCGCCTCCGCGCAGGAGAGTGCATAGGCCGGATTGGCCTTGTAGCCGTCGAAGAAGTGCTCGCAGTCGACCATCACCTCGCGCCCGGCTTCGCGAGCGGCGGCGACCGACTGGCGGATGGAGGAGAGGTTCTCCTCCGGCGTGGTCTTCAGCGCGACCTCCACGTGGTAGTCCCACGTCTTGGCGACGAAGGTGACCGCGTCGGCCTTGGCGGCGATCAGCGCGGCGAGCCCTGGGTCGTTGGAGGCCGAGACGCCCGGCCGCTTGGTCATGCCGAAGGCGGTGAACACCGCGCGGCGGGTGCGCTTCTCCCCGAAGAAGGCGTCGTCGGTCGGGTTCGCGCCGGGGTATCCACCCTCCAGGTAGTCGATCCCCAGGTCGTCCAGCATCCGCGCCACCGCGATCTTGTCCTCCACGGAAAAGTCGATGCCCGGCGTCTGGGCGCCGTCGCGCAGGGTGGTGTCGTAGAGATAGAGGCGGTCCGGGGTGGACATGGCAGGCTCGGGTCTGGGTTGGGCGCTTACTGGGCGAAGGCGTCGGTGGCGCGGATCAGCTGGTCCAGAATGCCCGGCTCGCTGAAGGCGTGGCCGGCGTCGTCGACGATGTGGAACGCCGCCTCCGGCCAGGCCTTATGCAGGTCCCAGGCGGTCTTCACCGGGGTGGCGATGTCGTAGCGGCCCTGGACGATGACGCCCGGAATGCCTTTCAGCTTGTGGGCGTCGCGGATCAGTTGCCCCTCTTCCATCCAGCCGGCGTGGACGAAGTAGTGGTTCTCGATGCGCGCGAAGGCGAGCGCGAAGTCGCCGTCGGAAAAGGCGGCGGAGAGCCCGCGGTCGGGCTTCAGCGTGATCGTTTCGCCCTCCCAGATCGACCACGCCTTGGCGGCCTCCACGCGGACCGCGCGGTCGGGCGAGGTGAGCCGGCGGCGGTAGGCGGCGACGAGGTCGCCCCGCTCGTCCTCAGGAATCAGGCTGATGAAGCGGTCCCACTTGTCGGGGAAGAGCAGCGAGGCGCCGACCTGGTAGTACCAGTCGAGCTCCGAACGGCGCAGCGTGAAGATGCCGCGCAGAATAAGCTCCGACACCCGCTCCGGATGAGTCTCCGCGTAGGCGAGCGCCAGCGTCGAGCCCCACGACCCGCCGAACACCAGCCAGGTGTCCACGCCCATCATTGCCCGGAGCTTCTCCATGTCGGCCACGAGGTGCCAGGTGGTGTTGGCTTCCAGCTCCGCATGCGGGCGCGACCGGCCGCAGCCGCGCTGGTCGAACAGGAGGACGTCGTAGCGCTTCGGATCGAACACCCGCCGCTGCGTCGGCGAGCAGCCGCCGCCTGGGCCGCCGTGCAGGAACACCGCCGGCTTGGCGCCGGGCGTGCCGACGCGCTCCCAATAGATCGTGTGTCCGTCACCCACGTCGAGCATGCCGGTGGCATAGGGCTCGATGGGCGGGTAGAAGCCGCGGCGTTCGGTCAAGATGCACGATCCCTTCAGGGGGCGGGCGCCGGTTCCCTGTCGCGGACGGCGCTCGTGAAAGTCGATCGTTCCATAAACGATATCCGCGGCGTCCGCCATCCGTGAACCACCGCCGTTTGCCCGGCCCGCGCGGCTCACCGGCAGCCGGCCGCCCGCTTGAGCAGGAAGGCCCGCTCCGGCCCGTTGCGGGTCAGGCTGGCCGCCCGCTCGAAGTGGATCCGCGCCTCGGCGAAACGCCCGGCGCGGAAGAGGAAGTCGCCCTTGGCCGCCGGCAGCAGCGCATAGCTTCTGAGGGCTGCCGCGTCGGCGATCTCGTCCACCAGCCGCAACCCCGCTTCCGGCCCGAACGCCATACAATGGGCGACCGCACGATTGAGGTCGACGATCGGCGACGGCATCACCCGACGGAGCCGGTCGTAGAGCCCGGCGATCCGCGGCCAGTCGGTATCCTCCGGCCGCGGGGCGCGGGCGTGGCAGGCCGCCAGAGCCGCCTGCAGCGCATAGGGTCCGTCCGCGCCGCCCAAGGCCTCGGCGCGCTCCAGCGCGGCCAGGCCACGCCGGATCAGCAGCCGGTTCCAGCGGGCGCGGTTCTGCTCGTCGAGCGGGATCGACGCACCGTCCGGCCCCGTCCGCGCCGGCAGCCGCGACGCCTGGATCTCCATCAGCGCGATCAGGCCGAACACCTCCGGCTCGTCCGGCGCGACGCCTGCGAGAATGCGCCCGAGCCGCCGCGCCTCGGTGCAGAGCGCCGGCCGGATCAGGGCCTCGCCGGCGGTCGCCGCGTAGCCTTCGTTGAAGATCAGGTAGATGACCTCCAGCACCGAGGCGAGCCGCTGCCGCCGTTCCGGCCCGCTTGGCACCTCGAAGGTCAACCCCGCCGCCCCGAGTGTGCGCTTGGCCCGGACGATCCGCTGCGCGATCGCCGGGGGAGTGGCCAGGAACGCGCGGGCGATCTCCTCGGTCGTCAACCCGCCGATCAGCCGCAACGTCAACGCGACCCGCCCCTCCGTGGCCAGCACGGGATGGCAGGCCGTGAAGATCAGGCTGAGGATCTCGTCGCCCACGTCGTCCATGGCCGCCTCGATGTCGCCGGGCCCCACCGTCGCCTCGCCCTCCGCTTCGAGGGCCTTGAGGATCTCGGCGTGCTTGCGATCCAGCATCCGGCTCCGACGGATCCCGTCGATCGCACGCCGCTTGGCGACCGCCATCAGCCATGCGCCGGGATTGCGCGGCACCCCCGAGCGTGGCCACTCGGAAAGCGCCGCGACAAGCGTGTCCTGCGCCAGCTCCTCGGCGCGGCCGACGTCCCGGACAAGCCGGACAAGGCCCGCGATCAGCCTGGTCCGTTCGATCCGGAAAATCGCCTCGACAGCCCTGTGGGTCTCGCTCGCATCCATGATGAGGTCGGAGCATCTCCCCAGATGGTGCCAGTTTGCGGCAGCAGCCGATCCGCTCAGCGGCCGGCCATCTTGTCCTCGGTACGCTGGAAGATCTCCGCGGCCTCCGGCGACATCACCTCGGCGAAATCGGCCATCTCGTAGAGCGGCCGGATCTCCAGCTCGCTCGGCCCGGGCATCGGGTTCGGGCAGCGCTTGGCCCACTCCACTGCCTCGGCCATGTCGCGGACCTCCCACAACCAGTAGCCGGCGACTAGCTCCCGCGTTTCCGCAAAGGGCCCGTCGATCACCGTCCGGCTCGTCCCGTCGAACGCCACCCGCTTGCCCTTCGACGAGGGGTGCAGCCCGTCGCCGGCCAGCATGACGCCGGCGTTGACGAGCTCCTCGTTGAACTTGCCCATCGCTTCCATGAGTTCGGCCGACGGCATGACGCCCTGTTCGCTGTCCGCCGTCGCCTTCACCAGAACCATCACACGCATCGTCTCGTCTCCTCTCTGGCAGGACGACCATACCGCCATCCCTGCCCTGACGACGAACGGGGAAGCGCAGGATCGACAGCAATGGAACGAGCATGCGAAAAAAACGCTCCACCGGCCGGCACCTTCTCGCCGTCCGGGCGGTTGGATTGGTCGGTCCGGCGCCAGTGTCGCCGAACTTCGAGGAGGAGGTGGACCATGCATCGGCTCACCGGCGGGTGCCTGTGCGGCGGGGTGCGGATCGCGGCGACGGGGTCGCCCTACCGGGTCGGCCTCTGCCACTGCCTGGACTGCCGCAAGCACCACGGCGCGCTGTTCCAGGCCACCGCCATCTTTCCCGCCGACGCAGTGACCATCGAGGGCGAGACGCGCGATTACAAGGGGCGGCACTTCTGTCCCGTCTGCGGCTCGTCGGTCTTCGCCCGCACCGGCGACGAGGTGGAGGTGAGCCTCGGCGCGCTGGACGCACCGGACCAGCTGACGCCGACCTACGAAAGCTGGACCATCCGCCGCGAATCCTGGCTGCCGCCGTTCCCGCTGAGGCACCACTACGAGCGGGACCGCGAATCCGCGGGCCGTTTCGAGGATTAGGACGGAGTAGCGAGCGTCACCGCCTCACGAGCCGTTCCGATCATCGGGACGCGGCAACGTGCAGATGGACGCCCTACCCCGCCCGTTCCTCCGGCGGCCAGGCGTCCGTATCGTGGTCCGGGTGCTGCAGCGAGACGACGGAGGCCATGAAGGCGTCGACGGCCGGGTAGTCGGCGTTGTTGCGGGCGGGCAGCGCGCCGAGGTCGTGCACCCAGGGGATGCGCTCGTGAAACTCCAGTTGGACCTGCGGCTTCAGGTCGGCGGGACGGTCAAAGGCCGCGATGGAGATGGCGACTTCGCCGTCGCCCTCCCAGGTGAGCGGCGTGCCGCAGTCGGCGCAGAAGCCACGTTGGGCGACGTTGGAGGAGTGGAAGATCTTCCGCGCCCCGCGCGTCCAGGACAGCGCCGTCGTGTCGACGCTGGCGAAGGCGCCATAGACCCCGCCGGTGGCCTTCTGACACATGCGGCAGTGGCAGATCGAGATGCGCGTCGGCGCCGCGCAGGAAAACCGCACCGCCCCGCACTGGCAGCCGCCGGACAGGCGGGCATCGCTTGCGTTCATCGCTTCACCTCCCAGGTGGTGATCGGCTCGCCGGTGGCCGGGTCCTTGCCGTCCTTGAGAAGAACGCCCATCGCGGCGAGTTCGTCCCGGATCCGGTCCGACGCAGCGAAGTCCTTGGCCTTGCGGGCGGCGAGGCGGGCGGTGATGAGGGCATCCACGGCGGCCGCGTCCACGTCGGCCGCCGGACGGCGGGACGCCCAGGACTGAGCGCTCTCGCCGAGGAAGCCCAGCAGCTGCAGCGAGGCCGACAGCGCGGCCGGATCCTGGCGCAGGCCATGCAGCTCGGCGATTGCCCGCGGCGTATTGAGATCGTCCTCAAGGGCCTCCAACACGCCCGCCCCGAGCCCCGACGGTTCTGCGTCGGCCGCAATGGCGAAGAAGTCGTCGAGCGTGCGCCAGCTCTCCTCCATCCCTCGCACCGTCCAGTCGATCGGCTGGCGGTAGTGCGTCCTCAGCATGGTGAAGCGGAGCACCTCCCCCGGCCAGTCGTTCAGCAGCTCGCGGATCGTCACGAAGTTGCCGAGGCTCTTCGACATCTTCTCGCCTTCCACCTGCAGGAAGCCGTTGTGCATCCAGACCTTGGCCATGATCGGCGTGTGGAACGCGCTGCAGGATTGCGCGATCTCGTTCTCGTGGTGCGGGAACACGAGGTCGATGCCGCCGCCGTGGATGTCGAAGGTTTCGCCGAGGTGCTTCCAGGCCATGGCCGAGCACTCGATATGCCAGCCCGGACGACCCCGCCCCCACGGGCTCTCCCAGCCCGGCTCGTCGGGCGTGGAGGGCTTCCAGAGCACGAAGTCCATCGCGTCGCGCTTGTAGGGCGCCACGTCGACGCGCGCACCGGCGATCATGTCGTCGAGCGAGCGGCGAGCGAGCTTGCCGTAGTCGGCATCGGCCGGCACGTGGAAGAGCACGTGGCCTTCCGCGGCGTAGGCGAAGCCGCCGGCGATCAGCCGCTCGATGATGGCGATCATCTCCGCGATGTGTTCGGTGGCGCGCGGCGTCACAGTCGGCGCCAAGTTGCCAAGGTCGGCAACGTCCTTCTGGAACTGCGCGTAGGTGCTTTCGGTGAGTTCGCGGATCGCCTCCACCGGCGGCACGCCGGGATAGTCCCGAACCGCCCGCGCGTTGATCTTGTCGTCCACGTCGGTGATGTTGCGGACATAGGTGACGCGATCCGCTCCGTAGAGGTGCCGGAGCAGGCGATAGAGCACGTCGAAGACGATCACCGGGCGGGCGTTGCCGATGTGCGCGTAGTCGTAGACGGTGGGGCCGCAGACGTACATCCGGACGCGGGCCGGATCGAGCGGGGCGAAGTCTTCCTTCGCCTTGGTCAACGTGTTGTAGAGCTTCAGGCCCACGGTCTATCCCCTTGTTCCGCAATCGCGCGACACCCACCAGCAAGCGGCCGGCGGTCCGTGTTCATCCGTGTCTCGGGTGCGGGAGAAGGACGGGGACGGCCGCGGCCAGGCGAACACGTTCAGCCACAGGAAGTGCAGCTGCCGAAGCCGGCCAGGGCGGTGTGCGGTCCCTTCGTCATGGGAAAAGTGTAGTGCGGCAGAGTTGGAAATTCGTCAAGGGGAAGGCCGTCCCTTCCTCTACCAGTAGGGCCCCGGCGCACTTTCTCCGCGAAACTCGGCGATCCTGCGCAGCGTGCCCTCGGCGGTGCCGGACGGCAGGTCCGTCATCGCAAAGAAACGGCTCTCCAGGATCTCACGGTTGGGCTGGAAAGTCCCGAGCCGCCGCCACAGAGGCACATGATAGACCGCGACGTGGTCGCGGTTGGCCATGCCGCGGTTGAAGTAGAGGCCGAGCAGGTGCATCTCGCCCTCCGGCGCGATAGCCGCCTCTTCGGAAAGCTCGCGCGCCACGGCCTCTATCGCGGTCTCGCCGGGATCGACCGCCCCGCCGGGGATGTGCCACCCCGGCACGTAGGAATGCCGCACCAGGAGAATGCCGCCCTCCCCGTCCGTGACGAAGCCGCGCACGCCGAACGTCACCCCCTTGGTGACGCGCAGGACGAGCGATTGCACACGGCGCAGATGCGGTTTGGCGCGCGCAAGGATGGCATTCATGGAAAGGCGCTCGACGGACGGAGAAACGGACGCGGGTGACGAGGATCGCCGATCAACGGGGGATTGAGAAGCCGTGCCCGCACAGCCGGTTCACGACGAAGGCTGGCCGTGTCGTTCGGGTCGCGCCCGGAGGCCCGTTGAGCGCAGACGCGGCTGCTGCCCACCAAGCCGGCCCACCAACTGCTGAATCTTTCATCAACATGCGCATGCGTTAGGCGCATGGCAGGACGGCGCGGGCGCTCATGGCTCAGCTTGTTACACGCGTGTATAAGGACGTTGCGCGATGCCTGTCGTATCGCGTCAGACCAACCGACCAAAGAAGGCAATCATGTTTTCCCTGTTCCGCCGTCTCGGCGCTCGCGGCCCCCGTTTCACCTGGATGCCCGCCGTGGACGTGACGAACCCCCGCATCACCGCGACGCTGCTGGCGCTTTCGCGCGCGTCCCGCTGATCAGGCTTTGGCGGATCGGGTGAAGAAGGGGTTGTCGGCGTGACCGCTTGGGGCTAGGCCTCAAAACCACATGGTCCGCCTCGTCCACCTCTCCGATCCGCATCTCGGCCCGCTGCCGCAAGCCTCCGTCTCCGACCTCGCGTCGAAGCGCATCCTTGGCTACATCAATTGGCACCGCAATCGCGCCATCGCGATGCGGGGCGACTTGCTGTCGCGCCTCGTCGAGGCGGTGCGCGCCGAGGAACCGGACCATGTCGCCGTAACGGGCGACCTCGTCAACATCGCCCTGCCCGCCGAGCTGGAACCCGCCCGCCGCTTCCTTGAGACGATCGGGCCCGGCGCCGACGTCAGCGTGGTGCCCGGCAACCACGACGCCTATGTGCCGGGCGCCGTCGCCAAGGCAACCGAAGCCTGGCGCGCCTACATGCAGGGCGACCACGATCCCGGGGCGCCGAGCTGGCCCTTCGTGCGCCGTCGCGGCGACCTGGCGATCATCGGTGTCTCCACCGCGCGCGCCTCCGCGCCCTTCATGGCGACCGGCCACGTCTCGGTGCGCCAGGCGACGTTGCTCGCCGACAAGCTCCGCGCGCTCCGCCACGAGGGCCTGTTCCGCGTGGTGCTGATCCACCATCCCCCGATCCGCGGCTCGACCGACTGGCACAAGCGCCTGATCGGCGGCAGCCGCGTGCGCGCCGCCGTGCGCGCCGAGGGCGCCGAACTCGTGCTGCACGGACATACGCATCTCGCCACGCGCCTGGAACTGGACGGCCCGCACGGCGCCGTGCCTGTGATCGGCGTGCCGTCCGCCAGCCAGGAGCCGGGCGGCCACCTGCCCGGCGCGGGGTTCAACGTCTTCGAGATCGACCGCACGAACCGCGGTTGGCAGCTGATGATGCGCGCGCGTCAGGCGCTCCATCCGGGCGGCTCGTTCGAAGAAACCGAGGAGATCGTCTGGACGCTCCCAGCCTGAGGCGGTTCGCCCCTTTATGGCGCGGCGTGGAACCAGGCGTATGCGAGGATGGCGAAAGCCCCCGCCGGCATGCCAAGGATGAAGGCCACCAACATCCAGAACAAGGTCGACCCGCGGCTCCGGCCCTGGGGGTGATCATCCTCCGTCGGCGGGAAGTTGGGGACGGTGCCGCCGTAGCCGCGCTGCGAAGCGGCCGCCCCGACCGGCGCGAGCGCCTGGGCCGGCGCCGGCGCCGTGGCAGGCGACGCCGTTGCCGTTTCGGCGGCGGGCTGGCTGCCGCCGCTGCCGGCGATCACCGTCCGCAGCCGGGCCACCAGCAGCTCGCCCTCCTGGATCTGCTCGCGCTCCACCGTCTTTTCCGCGACATACTCCGTCACCGCGTCGGCCATCGCCTCCGGGTCGGGCGTCTCGCGGATCACGACCCGGCCGAGCCGGGTGTCCTTCAGGAAGCGGTAGGTCCGCCGGTCGCGCCCGATCACCACGTGGCTGGTCGGGTCGACCCACAGCCGCGGCTGCATGCCCCCGCCGATCTCGCAGATGAAGAAATCGTCGTCGAGCGGAATGTCCTTGAACACCGGTTCCAGAGCTTCGGCGAGAGCCGCGAGCCGGGCGCGCTCGGCGTCCTGCAGGTCGCTCACCGCGTCCATCCGCTCCGATTCGGCGATCCGCACACGGCGGACGGCGTCGGACAGGCGGCGCACCTTGGGATTCGTCTGATCGTTACGCGACTCGGTCATATCGACGCCCTCGACAATGGGTGCGGCCAGACGCCGGAAAACGGCGCCGATTTCCGGTCGGACGACCAGCGCGGCCAACACCCGCACATGAATTTACGATAGATTAACCGAAACCATGGGGCGAGGGGGAGACGGAAGATGGGTTATCTCGCGGAAAGTGCTCGCCGGGTCCAGGCCGCCGCCTCTGACCTCGGCCTCGCCATCGAGATCCGCACGATGGCGGAGAGCACCCGCACGGCCGAGGATGCCGCCCGCGCCTGCGGCACCACCGTGGACCGGATCGTCAAGTCGCTGGTCTACCGCGGCGCGACCACAGGAAGTCCCTGGCTGCTGCTGGTATCCGGCCGCAACCGCGTCGATGAGCCGGCGATGACCTCCCGGCTCGGCGAAGGCCTGATCCGCCCCGATGCCGGCGAGGTGCGAGCGCTGACCGGCTTTGCGATCGGCGGCATCCCGCCCTTCGGCCACGCCAGCCGCATGGAGGTCTACATGGACGAGGACCTGCTCGCCCACCCGACGGTCTGGGCCGCCGCCGGCACGCCGCATGCGGTGTTCGAGGTGGCGCCGATGCAACTGGCGACCGCGCTCAACGCGCGGACCGGCCCGGTGCGCTGAAACCGGTGGGCCGAGGCCTGAGGGCTGGATGAGGTCAGCGCTTGTCCTGCCGCGCGACCACCTCGGCGAGGTCGTTGCGGGCCGACACCACGGCGGCCGTCACCGCGGCGCGGGCCGCATCCGGCTCCCTGTCGCGGACGGCCTCGAAGATCGGCGTGTGCCGCGCCACCATCTCCATCCGGCTCGTCGGCATCAGCACGCCGGGCACGGATTCGATCCGCTGCGCCTCGATCTTCAGCGTGACCTTGAGGACGGACTCGATCAGCGTCCCGAACGAGCGGAGCAGCGGATTGCAGGCCGCATCGAGCAGAGCCTCGTGGAACTGCAGGATGGCGTCGCTCAGCCCGTCGCCGGAGTGTGCGCGCTGGATCTGCTGGAGGGCCGCATGCAGGGCGCGCAGTTGCTTGTCCGAACGCCGTTCTGCTGCCAGCGCGGCAGCTTGCGGCTCGATCAGCGAGCGCATCTCGAACACGGCTTTCATGAAGCCTTCGTCAACGATGTCGCGGACGTGCCAGCCCAGAACATCCTGGTCCAGCATGTTCCACTGCCCCCGCATCCGCACCCGCGTGCCGATCTTCGGACGCGAGGTGGTCATGCCCTTCGCGGCAAGAATCCGGAACGCCTCGCGCACTGCGGTCCGCGACACGCCGTAGCGTTCCGCCAGCACCATCTCCGTGGGCAGCAGATCACCTTCCCGGTAGTCGCCCCGGGCAATCTGTACGCCGATGTCGAAGGCGATTTGCTCGTGAAGATTGCGCCGCCCGCGTCCAGCTGGCTTTCCGTCGGAAACGTACATTGGGGCGGGTCGGGCTCCTGATTGCCAACGGAAGATGTGCTGTTCGGTCAGCAAACCACAGGGATGGGAAACCATCTGCGGAATCGCTTGTCGCGTACCTTTGTTGACACTGGAAAATATAGGAGCATGGGGAAATTGCAATCGTGTCACCGAGCCAATTTGTGGCATTCGGGATCGATACTCGGTAAGGTTTTGGCCTCACGCTCGCTTGAGCGGCAAATTCAGGAAGTAATCCTACAAACGCCGACGCTCCTGGCGCGCGCAAACGCTGCCAGACGCCGCCGGCAATGCTGCGCGCAATCACATGCAAAAGTTCTTATAGATTGAAAACACTTGCAGTTCGAAGCTTTGTTTTGAGACCGGTCGATCGGAGCAGCCTCACCCGAACGGTCACGCCCGCGACATAACGTCGATCCAACCGCCGCTGCTCTCGGACGCGAAGATCGCATCCAATGTGCGGTTCATGACAAGGGAATCCGCAACCCCGTAGGCAAGCGGTTCCACCCCCCGGACGGCCTTGGCGAAGGCTTCGCCCTGCAGGCCATACTGGTCGGAAGGCGCGAAGCGGATTTCCTCCGCAGAGGCATCGCCGAGCGCTTTTCCGCTGTCGATGCGGATGACGGTCTCCTCCATCTGCGGCGCGTTGAAGGGGATCAGGATCTCGATCCGGCCCTCGGTACCGACGATCGTGACCCGCTGGTGCGGCGAGCACTGCGTTCCGACCGTGAAGGTCAGATGCCGCCCGCCGCCGAAGTCGATCAGGGCCGAGGTCAGCACGTCCGTCCGGAATACCGCGTCACGCTCCACCAGGGAGACCACCCGCACCGGATCGGCGTCGAGCACGAAGCGCGACACCACGATCGGATAGCAGCCGATGTCGAGCGCCGCCCCGCCGCCGGTTTCCGGCTTGTTGCGGATGTTGTCGGGATCGACGTTCTTGTAGGAGAACCAGGACTGCACGCCCACCGGCGTCCCGATCCGTCCGGAACGGACCAGGTCGCGCGCGGCGATCCATTGCGGATGGTAGCGCACCATGAAGGCTTCCGCCCAGATGATGCCGGCCGGAAGCGCGGAAAGCCGCGCCACGTCCGCCCCGTTCATGCCGGCCGGCTTCTCGCAGAGCACGTGCTTGCCGGCCCGCGCCGCCTGCAGCGACAGATCCACGTGGCTGTCGTTGGGCGTCGGGATGTACACCGCCTCGATGGTGGGATCGGCGAACAGCGCCTCGTAGGACCCGTGCGCGACCGGTATGCCGAGCGCATCCGCCGTCGCGCGCGCCTTGGCCGCATCGCGCGAGGCGATCGCGGCGACCTCAACGAAGGGCGTCGTTCTGAAACCCGGGATCACCTTCTCGCGCGCGATCCTGGCGGTGGACACGACGCCGAAGCGAACGGGACGGATGTCGGACATGGGGCGCTCTCCGGAGGTTTCTGGTTGCCGCTAGGGCTAGCGCGAAAATCCGGTGCGGCCAATGGGCAGTTCATGCGCCGCCGAGGCCGGTCCGGATCACCGTCCGGGCAGGTAGAGGCGATCGCCCCAGCCGCGTGGATCCTCGCTTCGCCCGAGCGCGTCCGGCCCCATCCAGCGCCTGGAGAAGAGCTGGAGGTTGCGCTGCTTGTAGTCGCCCCAGCGCCGCGTCAGGTCCGCGTTCTTGGCCTCGTTCACCCGCCCGGCGCTGCCGAGGTAGCCATGCAGCACCGGAATGTCGATGTGGATCTGCGAAAAGCCGAGCCGCTCGTAGCGGAGCGCCATGTCCGCGTCCTCCCAGTAGGCCGGCTCGAAGGCTTCGTCGAAGAGGCCCGCAGTCTCCACCGCCGACGCGCGCATGATCGCGACAGCGCCGGTGATGAAAAGGTAGTCGCCCGCCGCGGCCTGCTCGCGCGTCGCCTGGACGTAGCGCTGGCCGTCCAGCCGATAGGCATAGGGCCCGCCCAGCGCCGCCGTGGGGTTCGCCTCCATCGCCTCGACCATCCGGTCGGCCCAGCCGGCCTCCCCGAACAGGGCATCGCTGTTGACGGTGATGAAGTAGTCGAACGGCCCGGCGGCAAGCGCAGCCCGGTAGTTGTCGTTGTGCCCCGGTCCGTAGCCGATGTTGTCGGCCCGCAGGCGCGCCGAGAAGCCCGCGCGTCCGGGCACGAACTCCTTGAGCAAAGCCACCGTGTCCGGACCCGACCCCTGGTCGAGGATCATCACCGACATGTTCCGGCCGGGCACCGCCCAGGTCAGGTTGAGGAGAAGGTTGCGCGTGTAGTGGAGCGAGTCCCAGGTCAGGATGCTGATGACGGTGCGCGGGCGCATGGTCTCGGACTGCCGATTGAAGCTTCGGCAATCCTTAGGCTGGAGAGCGTTAAGAACCCGATAACCATGTTGGCCCGCACTGCCCTGCGGCCGGTCAGTCCTTCCAGAGCCAAGCCGCGCCGCGCACGCCGGAGCTGTCCCCGAATTTGGCCTTCCGGATCGGCGTCTCCACGCTGTCGGAGAAGACGTAGGGCGTCATCAGCCGAGGCAGGTCGTCGTAGAGCTCGTCGACGTTGGACATGCCGCCGCCGAGCACGAACACGTCCGGGTCGAGGATGTCGATGATGAGCGCCAGCGAGCGCGCCAGCCGGTCGGCATAGCGCCCGTAGCTGGCCTTGGCGTCCGGATCGTCCGCGCGCATCTTGGCCACGATCTCGCGCCCGGAAAGGCGTGTGCCTGTCGCTCGCTCGTAGTCGTCCTGGAACCCGGTGCCGGAACAGTACATCTCCAGGCAGCCGGTCCGCCCGCACCAGCATTTCGGGCCGGGATACTCGCCCTCCTTGGGCCACGGCAGGGAATAGTGGCCGATCTCGCCGCCAAGCCCCTGAAAGCCGTTATGCGGCCGCCCGTCGATGGCGATGCCGGACCCGTGGCCGGTGCCGATGATGATGCCGTGCACCACGTGGCACCCGGCCCCTGCCCCGTCCACCGCCTCCGAGACGGCCAGGCAGTTGGCGTCGTTGGACAGCCGCACCGGCCGGCCGAGCGCCTGCTCCAGGTCGCGGCCGAGCGGCTTGCCGTTCAGCCACCACGAGTTCGCATTGCGGATCAGCCCGGTCTTCGGATTGGGACTGCCGGGGATGCCGAGACCGACATGTCCGGTGAGACCGGTCGCCTGTTCGGCATGGCCCACCAGGTCGACAACGGCGCGGATCGAGCCCTCGTAGTCTTCCCGCGGCGTCGGGATACGGTGCCGGACCAGCTCCTGCCCCTGATCGGACAGACCGATCACCTCCATCTTGGTCCCGCCCCAGTCGATCCCGATCAGCATCCCGTCCTCCGCTCCTCGCGACGCGAAAGGACTAGCGAGGAACGGTCGAAAGAGCAACTGTAACGTTGCAGAAATTCGGGAGAGCCGCCCCGCGGCGCGCTGTGTAACGGTCCGCGGAGGCCCGATCGAGGTGGGAGCCGGTCAGCCGCGCAGCACCTTCAGCGACTTCGGTTGGACGCGAAAGGTCAGCGTCGGTGGCAGCCGGCGCAGTTCGCCGTCGATCGACACCTTGAGGTGGCGCCTGTGACTGGCGACGGTGAGGTTGCGCACCGGCTGGACCTCCAGGCGCGAGTTGGACCGCCAGCGACCGAGTGCGGCGGTGATCGCGGCGAGCACGAAGTCCCATCGCCCCCGCGCCGGCAGCAGCACCACGTCGAGATCGCCGAGCGTGAGGTCTTCGGCATGGGGGAAGTCGCCGAACCCCTCGCGAAACGACCCGACGGTGACCGCCACCTGGAAGTATCGCGCCTTGATCCGCTGTAGGTCGCCGCCGAAGGAAAGCGGCACCTGCTCCAGGCTGCGCAGCGTGCGGCCCCAAACCCTCAGCGAGGCGAGCATCTTGCCGATCCGCGAGCCGTAGGGCATCGCCTCCCGCACTTCGATGAAGTGCGGGTGGGCGCCGAAGCTGACGTGGTGGAGGAAGACATGCTCGCGGCCGAGGCCGTCGGTCATGGAGCCGGTGTCCACGGCCTCGATCCTGGCCGAGGCGAGCGCCGCCAGAGCGGCGTCGAACCCGACAGGGATGCGCAGCGAGCGGGCGAAGAGATTGAAGGTGCCGAGCGGGATGACGCCCATCGTCTTGCCGCTTCCGACGAAGACCTGCCCGGCGCTGGAGATGGACCCGTCGCCGCCGCCGACGATCACGGTATCGATGTCAGGGCGGTCGGCGAACGCCTGAAGCGTGCGCATCCAGGCGCGCGGCTCGACGAAGACGATCTCCTGCAGCGTTCCGATCGGTTCCACGGCCTCGCGGATCCGGTCCTTCAGCATGCGCCGGTC
Organism: Chthonobacter albigriseus; assembly: GCF_013839445.1. GTDB lineage: Bacteria > Pseudomonadota > Alphaproteobacteria > Rhizobiales > Pleomorphomonadaceae > Chthonobacter > Chthonobacter albigriseus. The sequence continues at coordinate 392,947 of NZ_JACDIT010000003.1, forward strand.
GGAGGCGCGCGCCGCCCCGGCCTTGGCATTGATCGCCACAGCGATCCGGCCGACGCCTTCGGCCGCGCCGCGTTCCACATCCGCCTCGACGATCGTCATGAACCCGTCCGCTCGTAAAAAGGGCGCCGAAGCCCGCGCCCCGACGCCCTCAGGTGGAGAGATGGAGACCGGGCGGACCGCGATCAAGGGCGGCCCGCACAGCCTGGTTGGATCAGGCGATCGAGGCTTGCCGCGTGTCGCGGGCGGCATCCCTGAAGAACAGCGCCTGGCTGACCACGGCCTTGACCATGTCCTGCCGGAACGGCTTGGTGATCAGGAAGGCCGGCTCCGGCCGTTCGCCCGTCAACAGGCGCTCCGGATAGGCGGTGATGAACACCACCGGCACGGAGAGGCCGGGCAGGATCTCGTTCACGGCGTCCAGGCCGGACGAGCCGTCGGCGAGTTGGATGTCGGCGAGGATCAGGCCGGGACGCTTGGAGTTTGCGATCGAAACCGCCTCCTTGTGGGTGCGGGCGTTGCCGACGACCGTGTGGCCGAGGCTCTCCACCAGCATCTCCAGGTCCATGGCGATGATCGGCTCGTCCTCGATGATCAGCACGTCGGTGGCGACCTGGCCGGCGATCTCGCGCCCGGCTTCCTCGATGAGCGCCATCACGTCGCCCTCCGAGGTGCCGAGGATGGTCGCGGCTTCGGCAACGGAGAAGCCCTCCACCGTCGTCAGCAGGAACGCCTGCCGAGGCTGGGGCGTTAGGGCTTCGACGGCGCGCATCCCGGTGCCTGGCTGTTCGTGCGGATCCTCGGCGTTGACCGCCACGGAGTTCCAGATCTGCGAGAACACCATGTAGAGGGCGACCCGGGCGGGAAGCGACCGATCGAACGATTCCGGCGAGGCGACGAGCGCTTCGAGAACCGCGATGACGTAGGCGTCTCCGCTGGTTTGTGTTCCGTTGAGGGCGCGCGCGTAACGGCGCAGGTAGGGCAGGTGCGGGGCGATGGTCTCGGAAAGCGACATTCGGACAGCGGCTCCTGTCGATGCTGATGATCGATCTTTTGCGGCATGCGGCCAGCGGGCGCATGAACACCCGAGAGTCAACGCAAGGCCCTCGGTTTGGTTCCCTCGCCCACTGCCTCGGCATGAAAAAGACGCCAACGGCAAACTTACGTAATACAACATCGAGAGGAAAATCGAGCTTGTGCGAATCCACAGGGGAACCGGATTGACGCCGCAGCGTTCTGGATTCCGATCGATCGAATTCGGACGCGCGGTTGAACCGGCGCCAATGGACACTACCGACCGCGAAGGAAGAGACCTTTGACACGCGACAGGACGCAAGACGAGAAGCCGGTTCGCCGGACGGACGGCGTCGCGGGAAAGCCCGACGCACGGCCGCTATCGCCCGACCTGCAGGCCCACATCGGCGTGCGGCTGAAGGCCTATTATGACAGCGTACTGTCCGAGCCCATCCCGGATCGGTTCGCCCAACTGCTCGACAAGCTCGATTCGGCCGCGGTCGCAGCGCCCATCGACGGCGCGCCCAAGGCCGACGCCACCAAGTCCACCCTCGAAGAGGGCGCACCCGCGATGACCGGTGCGACCGGGGACATACGTCGATGACCGATGAAGGCAAGGGGGGCAGACGCGCGCTGCGCGACGAGCTCTTGGCGGCCATTCCGCCGCTGCGCGCCTTTGCGGTGTCCCTGACCGCCGACGCCGACCGTGCCGACGACCTCGTCCAGGAGACGCTGGTCAAGGCCTGGTCCAACCTGGACAGCTTCACGCCGGGCACCAACATGCGGGCCTGGCTGTTCACCATCCTGCGCAACACCTTCTACTCCAACCACCGCAAGCAGCGTCGCGAGGTGCAGGACGTCGAGGGCGAGCACGCCGCCCGCCTGGCCACCCACCCCAGCCAGAACGGCCACATGGACCTCGCCGACTTCCGCGAGGCGCTGTCGCGCCTGCCGGACGACCAGCGCGAGGCGTTGATCCTGATCGGCGCCAGCGGGTTCTCCTACGAGGAGGCGGCCGAGATCTGCGGCTGCGCCGTCGGCACCGTGAAGAGCCGCGTCAACCGCGCCCGCAACAAGCTGGTGGAGATCATGTCGATCAGCTCGGCGGAAGCCTTCGGCCCGGACGAGGCCACCCAGGCCGTGATGGGCGACGCGGTGCTGGCGCTGAGGTCCGGAACCTGACCCGAACCGGAAGCTTCACCTTCCCAACCCCACCGCCGACGACTACGGTTCCGGGGCGAGCCGCCCGCGACCTGGCCTTTCCGGCCGCGGACGTGCCTTTGTCGCGAGGGCGAGCGTGACCATCTTCGGCAGCATCCCCATCGGAGGACGGATCGGCCTTCTCCTGGTGGCTGCCGTGCTTCCGCTCGCCACGTTGGGGGCGATCTACGCCTGGAGCGCGGGCGAAACCGCGCGCGAGGCTGAGATGCGCGCCCGCTACGAGACTGCGCGCGTGGTCGCCGGCGCCGTGGAGAGCGTAGTGGAGGGTGTCGGCCGCGCCGCCGACGTGACGCTCGCCATCGACGGCATCGCGGTGGACGCGGCCCGCTGCCAGCTTGCCGCGACCCGCTTCGTGGAAATCAACGAATCGGTCGCCGACATGTCGATTGTCTCCGGCGGCTCGCGCGTCTGCGGCATCGCCCGCGGCGACGGCGCGTTGGTGGCGCTGTCCGGCGGGACACCCGTGGTGGAACCCCGTTCCGACGCGGTGATGGCGATCGCCGCCTCCAGGGCCCCGGCGATCCGCATCGTCCGCGCCCGCTCCGGCAACCCCTCGGCCCTCGCCATCACCCACGTCGCCCTCGATCCGATCTGGCGCCGCGTCACCACCTCGATCGCAGGGCTCGGCCGCGCGCGCGTCTACGTACTCACCGAATCCGGCGGCGTGATTGCCGACCCGGAAGGCGTCGTCGACGCAGCGGCGGTCTCCGCCGTGCTCGCCGCCGTGGCCGATGTCGCGGCCGGCAGCCTTCCCGTGGTGCAGGTCGACGCCCCCGGCGCCGGCTTCGTCGCGATCGCTCGCGTCGGCACCACCAGCCTGCGCGTCGCCGTGACCAGCGACGTCATGACCGTCAACCAGTCGCTGCCGGTGCGGGTGGCTCTGGTGGTCGGCCTGCCCTTCCTGTTCCTGGTCGCCGCGGTGGCGATCTCCTGGCTCGGCGTCGACCGCCTGGTCAACCGCTGGGTCCGCCGTCTCGCCCGCGTCACCCGTGACTACGGCGACGGCGACCTCACCGCTCGCGTCGGCGGCATGCCGTCCGCGCCGGAGGAATTCCGCGCCCTCGGCGAGAACTTCGACGCCATGGCGACCCGCATCGAGGCCCGCTCGGTGGAGCTGGAGCGGGCGCTGGCGGAGAAGAACCACTTCGTCCGCGAACTGCACCACCGCGTGAAGAACAACTTCCAGATGATCGCCAGTCTGCTCACCCTGCAGCGCCGCGAGGCCGATCCGGCCACCGAGGTCGCCATCCGCGAGGCGCACGACCGCGTCCAGGCGCTCGCCGCCGCCTATCGTGCCTCCTACGCCGACGGCGAGACCGGCCAGGTGCCGCTCGCCTCGCTGATGGTGGACCTGGTAGAGCGCCTGCGGGAAAGCGCCAAGCTGTCGGTGCGCGCCGTCGTCATCCAGGAGCTCGGCGAAGGCATGTCGCTGCACCTCGACCGGGCGATCCCTTTCGCGCTGCTGATGACGGAACTGCTGGTGCCGCTGTTCGACGAGGCCCGGCAGGCCGACGACACGCTCCGCCTTGCGGTCACCTGGGGTGACGACGCGCAGGAAACGATCGTCGCCCGCATCATCCTTCAGCGCGAGAATCTCGCCCCCGTCCGTCCGCTCGCCGACCGCCTGTCGCGCGCCTACGCCGCCCAGCTCAACGCCACCGTCACCCGCGAAGGCCACATGGCCGAGGTCCGCCTCGCCCGCGCGGCGTGACGGGGAGGACGTTGCCTCGACCCGGCGGGCAAAGAAAAAGGGCCGGTGTCGCCACCGGCCCCTTCCCTGGGATCTGGATTGATCCCGCCCTTATGCGACGGGCGGGCGGCGGCCTGTGACCAGACCGTAGATCAGCGAGATCACGAACAGCACGATCGCTACGAAGAAGATCAGCTTGGCGATGCCGACGGCCGTGCCGGCAATACCGCCGAAGCCAAACGCGGCAGCGATCAGAGCAATGATCAGAAAAGTAAGAGCCCAACCCAACATCGACTTCCCTCCGTCTCGGATCAACGGGCGCCGACATTGTGGTTTTGCCGGCGGCGATGCTGAAAGAACTTCCACGGATACGCTCCGGTTCCAGGGCGGGAAAAGATTCCCGCCGAACGTCGCCGGACCGGAGCTCGCGGCGGTGAGCTACTTGACCGCCACCGGGATCCCGGCGACGACCAGCACCACCCGGTCCGCGGCGGCCGCGATCTCCTGGTTGACCCGGCCCTGCGCGTCGCGGAACCGACGGCCCAGCGCATTGTCCGGGACGATCCCGAAGCCGACCTCGTTGGAGACGACGACGAGCGGCGCCGGATAGCCGCGGACTGCCTCCACCAGCGCCTTCGTCTCGGCCGCCAGATCGGCCTCGGCGAGCATCCGGTTGGAAAGCCAGAGGGTGAGGCAATCGACCAGCACCGCCCTCCCCTCGCCGGCTGCTGCCCGAAGCGCGGCCGGAAGGTCATGCGGCGCGTCGACGGTGATCCAGCCTTCCGCCCGGTCCGCCCTGTGCTGGGCGATCCGCTCGGTCATTTCCGCGTCGAAGGCTTGTGCCGTGGCGATATAGGTCCAGGGGGCCGGACCGGTGGCGCGCACGAGGGTTTCCGCGTGGCGGCTCTTGCCGGATCGGGCGCCGCCGAGAACGAGGGTGACGCTCATGTCCGGCGCAACTCGTCGATGGCGGCAAGCCGCGCGCCGGTCTCGTCCCACAGACGCTCGGTGACCGCGGCCAGGAGGGTCTCGCACAGTCCAAGCATGGCGGTCATGGAATCCCAGCGCGACGGCACGGCAACCCGTGCGGACAGGATATGGCGCGCGTGGCGCGCGATCGGCGACAGCCACTGGTCCGTGAGCAGGACGACCGTCGATCCGCGCTTGGCTGCGGCCGCCGCGACCAGCGCCACATCCTCCTGGTAGCGGCGGATGTCGAACACCACCAGCGTGTCGCGGGCGCCGAAATCGACCACCTGGTCGCGCCAGTTGCCCGGCTGGCCTTCCATGTGCGCCACACCCGGCCGGATCACCCGAAGATGCGCCGCCATATGCCGGGCGATGGCGTCGCTGAAACGGCCGCCGATCAGGTGCACGTCGCGCCGCCGGTCCGCCAGCACGTCGACCACGCCCCGGAACTCCGCGGCCGGAAGGTGACGGAAGGTCTCCGAGATGTTCTCGATCAATCGGTCGCGAAACGCCTCCAGCGGCCCGTCGCCGCCCGAGCGGGCGGCATTGCCCTTGGTGAGCGGCGACTGGCTCTGCTTGTCCAGTTCCTCCCGAAGGGCACGCTGGAAATCCGGATAACCGGGAAATCCGAGGCGGCCGACGAAGCGCAGCACGGTCGGCGCGCTCACTGTGGCGCGCTTGGCGAACTCGGCCACCGTCTCCAGGCCGGCCACCGGATAGTTGGCCAGGAGCACGTGAGCGGCCTTGCGCTCCGTGGGCGTGAACCGCTGGAGCTCCTCGCGGATCCGCTCAGCGATCGTGAAATCCGAGTTGCCCGCGTCCACCGTATCCCCCAGCCCTCGGCAATGATGTCCGTGAAACGACCGTGAACGCAATCGGTCCGCGTGTCTGTAATCCACATTACAGGAATTGACTTGCACTCGTAACGTGACCACGATGTTACAGGGTTGTCCAGCCAAACGGCAAGGCGGGGACCGGATCGCAGGAGGCGGGGAGTGGAGGCAGCGAACGGGCCCGTGGTGATCGAGAACGAGGCTGGAACAGCCCCGATCGTCCTCGTGGTCGACCACGCCTCCAACCGGATTCCGGAGCCCTGGGGCACGCTGGGCCTCGATGCGGATGCGCGCCAGGCCCATATCGCCTGGGACCCCGGCGCCTTGCCGCTCGCCCGGCAGATGAGCGATCTGCTCGATGCGCCACTGGTCCGCGCCACCGTTTCCCGCCTCGTGCTCGACCTGAACCGCCCGCTGACCTCCCGGACGCTGATCCCGGCCGTCAGCGAGGCGACGACGATCCCCGGCAATCGCGATATCGCCGACGCCGACCGCGCACTACGCATCCGGACCGTCTACGAGCCCTACCACGCTGCGCTTGCGGCCCTGGTGGACCGCCACGTCGCTGCCTGCCAAGCGCGCGGACAGGCGAATGTCGCGGTGTGCGCGATCCACACCTTCACCCCGGTCTATCTCGGCAAGGTCCGCGCGCTGGAGGTCGGCGTCCTCTTCGATCGCGACGACCGTCTCGGCGCCGGCATGCTCGCCCGCCTGAAACGCGAGCCGGGACTGCTCGTGGAGGTCAATCAGCCCTACAGCCCCGCCGACGAGGTCTACTTCACCCTCGACCGGCACGCGGTGTCGCGCGGCCTCCTCAATGTGATGATCGAGGTCCGCAACGACGAACTGCGCGAGCCCGTCCAGCATCGGCGCTGGGCGAAACTCCTGTGCGAGGCCATCATGGAGGCGATGGGGCTTCGGCCGGCGGCGCCGCTGGTTGACTCCGGTCCTGAGCCGATTCGGCGAACACCCTGACAGCAAACCGTTTTCAATGAACCGGGGATCGCCCCGCTCCGAACAAGAACACCAGAGGAACTGACCATCATGCCCGGCAACCTGTCGCTGGAAGTCTTGAAGGAAGAGGTCGCCGTCGGCGCCATCGATACCGTCAACGTGGCCTTCGTGGACATGCAGGGCCGGCTTATGGGCAAGCGCTTCCACGCCGAGCACTTCGTCGAGGCCTGGGACGAGACCCACGCCTGCAACTACCTCCTGACCGTCGACATCGACATGGAGCCGGTGCCCGGCTACAAGGCCGCCTCCTGGTCGCAGGGCTACGGCGACTTCGTGCTGAAGCCCGACATGGCGACGCTGCGCCGGACGCCCTGGCTGCCCGGCACCGCGCTGGTGATCTGCGACGTGCAGGACCACCACCACCACGACCTGCCGCATTCTCCCCGCGCCATGCTGAAGAGCCAGCTGGCCCGCCTCGACGCCAAGGGCTGGAAGGCCTTCATGGCCTCCGAGTTGGAGTTCTACCTCTTCGACGAGACCTACACGTCGGCCGGCGAGAAGAGCTGGAAGCAGCTGAAGACCTTCACGCCCTACATCGAGGACTACGGCATCCTGCCGACCACGATGGAGGAGCCCTTCATGCGGGAGATCCGCAAGCAGCTCTCCGCGGCCGGCATCAAAGTTGAGAACTCCAAGGGCGAATGGGGCCCGGGCCAGGAGGAGATCAACGTCCGCTATGCCGACGCCCTCACCATGGCCGACGAGCACGCCATCATGAAGACCGGCATCAAGGAGATGGCCCACCTGCAGGGCAAGGCCGTCACCTTTATGGCTAAATACGCCTACGATCTCGCCGGCTCCTCCTGCCACGTCCACCAGAGCCTGTGGACCAAGGACGGCCAGTCGCTGTTCCTGGACAAGGCGGCCGAGCACGGCATGTCGACGCTGATGCGCCAGTACCTGGCCGGCCTGCTCGTCCACGCCCGCGATATGACCTACTTCCTGGCGCCCTACATCAACAGCTACAAGCGCTTCCAGGTCGGCACCTTCGCGCCCACCAAGGCCGTCTGGAGCCACGACAACCGCACCGCCGGCTTCCGCCTCGTCGGCGAAGGCACCAAGGCGATCCGCGCGGAGTGCCGCATCGGCGGAGCGGACATCAACCCCCACATCGCCTATGCCGCCATGATCGCAGCCGGCCTTTCCGGCATCGAGCAGGGTCTGGAGCTGGAGGACGCCTTCTCCGGCGACGCCTACGCTGGCAAGGGCATCCGCGAGATCCCGAAGACGCTGCGCGAGGCGATCGACACGCTGGAAGGCTCCGAGATGCTGAAGAAGGCTTTCGGCGCCGACGTGATCGAGCACTACGCCCACACCGCCCGCTGGGAGCAGTTCGAATACGACCGCCGGATCACCGACTGGGAACTGAAGCGCGGCTTCGAGCGGTATTGACGACCGGGCGCCGGATGCGTTTTGTGATCACATATCGCCCTACTCACGGGGCGGCGAAACGCCGTCCGGCGGCGAACCACGACCTTGCGAGACCATCATGACCGAAACGCTCAAATGCATCTCCCCCGTCGACGGCCGCATCTACGTGGAGCGGCCGGCGGCGTCCGAGGGTGAGATCGCGCGGGTCTTCTCCGCGGCCCGCGATGCCCAGAAGATCTGGGCCGCCCTGCCCCTCGAGACCCGTATAGACTACTGCCTGCGGGCGCTCGACGCCCTGGTCTCCATGCGCGCGGAGATCGCCGAGGAACTGACCTGGTCGATGGGCCGGCCGATCCGCTACACCCCGTTCGAGCTGAACGGCGTGGAGGTTCGCACCCGCCACATGGCGAAGATCGCGGCCGAAAGCCTCGCCCCGCTCGACAGCGGCCTGGAGAAAGGCACATCCGGCGCGCACCGCTATATCAAGCGCGAGCCGCTGGGCACGGTGTTCGTGGTGGCGCCCTGGAACTACCCCTATCTCACCACGGTCAACTCGGTGATGCCGGCCCTGATGGCCGGTAATGCCGTGGTGCTGAAGCACTCCGACCAGACGCTTCTGGTGGCCGAGCGCTTCCAGAAGGCGATGGACGCCGCCGGCCTGCCGAAGGGCGTGTTCCAGCACATCGTGCTGACCCACGACCTCACCGCCAAGGTGATCGCCTCCGGGCTCGTCGACATGGTGGCCTTCACCGGCTCCGTCGGCGGCGGCGAGGCAATGGAAAAGGCCGCCGTGGGCCGCTTCCTGCCGCTCAACCTGGAGCTCGGCGGCAAGGACCCGGCCTACGTCAGGCCCGACGTGAAGATGCAGTTCGCCATCGAGAACGTTGCCGACGGCGCCTTCTTCAACTCCGGCCAGTGCTGCTGCGGCGTCGAGCGCATCTACGTCCACGAAAAGGTCTATGACGAGTTCGTGGACGGCCTGGTCAGCTTCACCAAGCAGTATGTGCTCGGCAACCCGACCGACCCCTCCGTGACGTTGGGTCCGCTTGCCCGCGCCCGCCAGGCCGCGGTGGTGCGCGACCAGATCGCAGCGGCCCTGCGCGGTGGGGCTGTTGCCCACATCGACCCGAAGAGCTTCCCGGCCGACCGAGAAGGCACGCCCTACGTCGCCCCGCAGATCCTCACCAACGTCAACCACCAGATGGAGTTCATGACCGAAGAGACCTTCGGCCCGGCCGTCGGCATCATGAAGGTGCGCGACGACGAGGAGGCGATCCAGCTGATGAACGACAGCAAGTACGGCCTCACCGCCTCGATCTGGACGGAGGACCTCGACGCGGCGACGGCCATCGGCGACCGGGTGCAGACCGGCACCGTTTTCGTCAACCGCTGCGACTACCTCGACCCGGCGCTGACCTGGACCGGCGTCAAGCAGACCGGCCGCGGCGCCGCGCTCTCTCCCCTCGGCTTCCACGGCCTGACGCGTCCGAAGAGCTATTACGTGCGGAAGGCACCGGTGTAGCTGCCGCGCCGACGAACGTCTTGGTTCGCGCAAGCGGACCGAACGCACCCCAAAACCCGTCATGGTCCGCGAAGGCGGACCACCCACGCATCGAACAAACCGGTTTCAGGACATGACGCGCGCCCTGCCGAGCCCTGAAAGTCGTGGGTGGTCCGCCTTCGCGGACCATGACGACCTGTTGGGTGAACGCCGAGGCCGGCCTTTCCTGACCGGTCGGACCAGCAGCGAGACCCACCCATGACCATCCGCGCCAATTGGAACTACCCCACCGCCGTCCGCTTCGGCGCCGGCCGCATCAAGGAACTCGCCGAGGCCTGCAAGTCGTCGGGCATCGCCCGGCCGCTGTTCGTCACCGACCCCGGCCTCGTCAACCTGCCGATGACGAAGGAGGCGATCCAGCAGCTGAAGGACGCCGGCCTCGCCGTCACCGTCTTCTCCGACGTCAAGGGCAACCCGGTTGAGAGCAACGTCTACGCCGGCATCGACCAGCTGCGCGTCGGCAAGTGCGACGGCGTGGTCGCCTTCGGCGGCGGCTCGGCCCTCGACGTCGGCAAGGTGATCGCCTTCATGGCCGGCCAGACCCGCCCGATGTGGGACTTCGAGGATGTCGGCGACTGGTGGACCCGCGCCGATCCGAACGGCATCGCCCCCATCGTCGCCGTCTCCACCACGGCCGGCACCGGCTCGGAGGTCGGCCGCGCCGGCGTCATCACCCACGAGGCGACGCATACGAAGAAGGTGATCTTCCACCCCAAGATGATGCCCAAGGTGACCATCCTCGACCCGGAGCTGACCGTCGGCCTGCCGCCGAAGATCACCGCCTGGACCGGGATGGACGCCCTCGCCCACTGCATCGAGGCCTACTGCGCCCCCGGCTTCCACCCGATGGCGGACGGCATCGCCGTGGAGGGCATCCGCCTCGTCAAGGAGTTCCTGCCCAAGGCCGTGAAGACGGGCGACGACATCGAGGCGCGCGGGGCCATGTTGACGGCGGCCTCCATGGGCGCCACCGCCTTCCAGAAGGGCCTCGGCGGTATCCACGCGCTGTCGCATCCCGTTGGCGCGCTCTACGACACCCACCACGGGCTGACCAACGCCGTGTTCATGCCTTACGTGCTCAACTTCAACCGGCCGGCCATCGAGGAGCGCATCGCCCGCCTCGCCGCCTACCTCGGCCTCGACCGCTCGTTCGACAGCTTCGTCGGCTGGATCCTGGACCTGCGAGCCGAGATCGGCATCCCCCACACCCTCGCCGGCCTCAACGTGGACGACAGCCGCCTCGACGAGATCGTCGCCATGGCCATCGTCGACCCGACGGCCGGCGGCAACCCGGTCCCGCTCGATGAGACGGCAGCCAAGGCGATCTTCCGCTCGGCGCTGTGAGGCGCGGCGGCAATTGCCCACTCCGATCTTTCCGGATATACTTCCGGAAAGATCGGAGGATGGGTTCGTGACGACAGTTGCCCAACGCCGTGCGGTGACACGCCACCGCCAAAAAGCGAGTGCGCAGGGACTCGCCCGGGTCGAGGTGCAGGTGCCCAAGATCCACTCGGCCCTGCTCCGCCGGATTGCCGAAACGTTGCGCAACGATCCGGCGGCAGCAAGGCATCTGTCCGAGATGGTCGGTGCACATACGGCTTATACATCTGGGCAGACACTCGGAGAATTTTTCGACGGCCTGCCGGACATTTCCGGGCCTGAATTCGACGAAGTCTTCGAACTCGGGCAGGACAGAAGCCTCCCCGAAGACATCGAGCTTTGATGTTTCTGCTCGACACGAACGTCATATCCGAGCTCCGCCGCGGGCGGGTTGCTCACCCGGCCGTTCTTCGATGGCGCGATAGCGTGGCGACGGAAACGACTTAACTCAGTATCTTCGTGCTGGCCGAACTGACCCGGGGGGTCGCGCTAGTCCGTCGACGCAACCCTATCCAGGCCAAGCAGTTCGAAAGATGGCTCGCTGAGGTGCGCAGCGAATTTCGCGACAGAACGGTGGGTGCCGACGCGGCGATCGCCGAACGATGGGGCGAGATCAATGCACCCGACAAGCTTCCGACGATCGACGGTTTCATCGCCGCAACCGCCCTCGTGTTCGGCATGATCGTCGTCACGCGAAACACCATCGATTTCCAGCGTGCGGGTGTCCAGGTCCTCGACCCCTTCCAGGCCTGACCCGCTCAGCCCGGCGCCCTACCCGAACACCACCGTCTTCACGCCGTTGATGAACACCCGGCGCTCCACGTGCGCCTTGACGGCACGGGCGAGCACGCGGGCTTCGATCTCGCGGCCTTTCACCATCATGCTCTCCGCGCTGTCGGCGTGGGTGACGCGTTCGGCGTCCTGCTCGATGATCGGGCCCTCGTCGAGGTCACCGGTGACGTAGTGGGCGGTGGCGCCGATCAGCTTGGTGCCGCGCTCGTGGGCCTGGCTGTAGGGCGCGGCGCCCTTGAAGGCCGGCAGGAACGAGTGGTGGATGTTGATCGCCCGGCCGGAGATGCGCACCGACGCGGCATCCGACAACACCTGCATGTAGCGGGCGAGCACCACGAGATCGGCTTCCACCTCGTCGACGAGCGCGAACAGCCGTTCCTCCTGCGCCGCCTTGGTCTCCGGCGTCACCGGCCAGTGGTGGAACGGGATGCCGTGCTGCTCGGCAGTCGGCCGGCTCGCCTCGTGGTTGGAGACGATCGCGACGATGTCCACCGGCAGCGAACCCATCCGCGCGCGGTAGAGGAGATCCTGCAGGCAATGGTCGAACTTGGAGACCATCACGATCAGCCGTGCCTTCACGGCCGTGTCGATCACATCCCACGCCATCTCGAAGTGCTTGGCGACGGCGCCGAGCGCGGCCTTCACGTCGCCGACGGTGACGGCGGCCGGCGCGTGGAACACCACGCGCATGAAGAAGCGGCCGGTCTCCAGGTCGTCGAACTGGTTGCTCTCCAGGATGTTGCAGCCCGCGTTGGCGAGCGTGGTGGCGACCCCGGCGACGATGCCGGGCCTGTCATGGCAGGACAGCGTGAGGATGTAGCGGTTCTCGTCGGCCATGGGGGAGAAGGCTTTCGAAAGAGGTTGCAAGGCAGGTCCCGCGAGATACGCGGGATCCCGCTTCGCTCTCTAGATCAAATGCGACTGCAGTGCAGCATGATCGGTGACAAAATCCGTGAGGATCTCGCATGTCCCCTCCACCCTTCCCGTGCCGGCCGGAAGGCGTTAAGAACCCCGCACCCCCAGACGAGGAGCCGCAGAGGCATGCCCGTGACGCCCTTCGCCGACCGCTTCGAGACGCTCGCCACCGCACGTTCCCCGCTCTGCGTGGGCCTCGACCCCGCGCCGGAGACGCTGAAGGCGTGGGACCTGCCCTATTCCGCTGAAGGCGTTCGCGTCTTCGGCCTGGAGATGGTCGAGGCGCTCGGCGACCGCATCGCCATCTACAAGCCGCAGGTCGCCTTCTACGAGCGCTTCGGCTGGAAGGGCCTGAAGGCGCTTGAGGAGGTGGTTCGCCACATCCGCTCCACCGGCGCGCTGGCGCTCGCCGACATCAAGCGCATGGACATCGGCCACACCCTGGAGGCCTACGCCGCCGCCTGGCTCGGCGAGGACGCCGGCACGCCGGTGGACGCGATCACGCTGGGTGCCTACATGGGCTCCGGCTCGCTGAAGCCGGTGGTGGACCGGGCAGTCCAGGCGGGCGCCGGCCTCTTCGTCGTCGTCCGCTCGTCCAACCCGGACGGCATCGTTCTGCAGAACGCCCGCCAGGAGGACGACAGGACGGTCGCCGAGGCGCTTGCCGACGACCTCACCCTCTTCAACCGCGGGCAGCTTTCCAAGCTGAACGGCGCCGGACCGGTGGGCGCCGTCGTCGGTGCGACGCTGGACGATGCGGAGGGCGTGCTCGACCGCCTGCGGACCTCGCTGATCCTCGCCCCCGGCATCGGCGCGCAGGGCGCGACCATGGCCGACGTCAAGAGCCGTTTTGGCCGCGATGCCGCCCGGCGGACGCTGCCGACCGTGTCGCGCCAGATCGCCCACGCCGGCCCGAACCGCGCCGCCATCCGCGAGACGACCGAGCGCCTCCGCGAGGAGGCCTTCGCCCTGCGCGGCTGATCCCGCCCGGCGACCGAGACGTTGAACACCAGAAGGACATCATGGCCTCTCCTCCGGTCCTCTACCTGAAGTCGATCAAGCTGACCTTCGGCGCCACGCCGCTCCTGACCGGCGCCGACATTTCCGTCGGCGAGGGCGACCGGATCACGCTGGTCGGCCGCAACGGCTCCGGCAAGTCGACCCTTTTGAAGATCGCCGCCGGCATGGTCGAGGCGGATGACGGCGAGCGCTTCGTCCAGCCCGGCAAGACCGTGCGCTATCTTCCCCAGGAACCCGATCTCACCGGCTTTGCGAACACGCTCGCCTACGTGGAGGCTGGTCTCGGCCCCGGCGATGAGGCCTATCGGGCGCAGTACCTTCTGAACGAACTGGGCCTGACCGGCGAGGAGGCGCCCGCCGCCCTGTCCGGCGGCGAGGCGCGGCGCGCCGCGCTGGCCCGGGTGCTGGCGCCCGAACCCGACATCCTGCTGCTCGACGAGCCGACCAACCACCTCGACCTGCCCGCCATCGAGTGGCTGGAGAGCGAACTGAAGTCGATGCGCTCCGCCCTCGTGCTGATCAGCCACGACCGCCGCTTCCTGGAGAATCTGTCGCGCACCACCGTTTGGCTCGACCGCGGCCGGACCCGCACGCTCGACCGCGGTTTCGCCCACTTCGAGGCCTGGCGCGACCAGGTGCTGGAGGAGGAGGAGCGCGAACTGCAGAAGCTCGACAAGCGCATCGAGGCGGAGGAGCACTGGATGCGCTACGGCGTCACCGCCCGGCGAAAGCGCAACGTCCGCCGTGTCGAACTGCTGGCGACCATGCGCAGGGAGAAGCGCGAGCACCGCGGCCCGCAGGGCGCCGTGCGCCTGGAGGCGGCGCAGGCGGACGCCTCGTCCAAGCTGGTGATCGAGGCCAAGGGCGTGACGAAACGCTACGACGGCCGGCCGATCGTGGAGAATGTCTCCGCCCGGATCGCCCGCGGCGACCGCATCGGCATCGTCGGCCCCAACGGCGCCGGCAAGACGACCCTGCTGCGCCTGCTCACCGGCGACCTGGAGCCGGACGAAGGGACGGTCAAGCTCGGCGTCTCGCTGCAGATGCAGACCCTGGACCAGCGCCGCGACAGCCTGGACCCGGAGACCACGCTCGCGGACGCCCTCACCGACGGAAAGGGCGACTGGGTGGTGATCGGCGAGGAGAAGCGCCACGTCATCGGCTACATGAAAGACTTCCTGTTTCAGCCCGAGCAAGCGCGCACGCCGCTCTCCGCCCTCTCCGGCGGCGAGCGCGGCCGCGTCATGCTGGCCCGCGCGCTGTCGCGCCCGTCCAACATGCTGGTGCTCGACGAACCCACCAACGATCTCGATCTGGAAACGCTGGATCTGCTGGAGGAGATGCTGGGCGACTACACCGGCACGGTGATCGTCGTCAGCCACGACCGCGACTTCCTGGACCGCGTCGTCACCTCCGTGATGATGGCCGAGGGCGACGGCCGCTGGACCGAATACGCCGGCGGCTACGCCGACATGGTGGCGCAGCGCGGGGCGGGTGTCGTAGCGCGCGGCGGCGCGGCGAAAAAGCCGGCCGGAGACGCGTCAGGCTCCAGGACAGCCGCGGCACCGGCGACCCCGGCGAAGAATCGGGCGAAACTCTCTTTTAAGGATAAACACGCATTGGAGACGCTGCCCGGTTACATCGAAGAGTTGACAGATAAGGCGGATCGCATGCGAAAACAGCTGGCCGATCCCCAGTTCTACAGCCGCGATCCTAAGGGTTTTTCCTTAGTTTCCGCGGCGTTGGCAGACTTGGACGAGCAGCGGAGCCGGGCGGAGGACGAGTGGTTGCGCCTGGAGATGCTGCGAGAAGCAACCGAGGGTTGAGTTAGTCGAGCTGGGAGGATTTCCCTGTTTCTCGCGGCTTTCCAGGGTTTTTCTCTAGGTGCTATTCCCATCGGCCGAGCAAATCATCAGCAAATATCCATGCAGGCTAGCATCTATGTACTTCTATACATATTGAAAGAGAAATTTAACAGGTGGGGACCACACTCGCCCTGAGGATCGCTCTTCCCGGAAAGGGAGACCATGTTCGGGCTCACCAATAAAAAAATCTCAATGGATGCCGCGGCGACGACGATGGACGGTTCGGCCAATCTGCGCGCTCTGGCGAGCGCGGCCGAAGCACAATTGGACGACGCGCGCCGATCCATGGACACGCTGAAATCGCGCGTCTCGGAGGATTTCGGCCGCACCGTCGAACTCTCCGTCAATCTTAGCGAGCTGATGTGCCTTATGGCCTGGTCGAACGGCAACGTTCGCAAGCTGTCGGGCGAGACCGTGGCGATCTCCGGCGCCGTCGAGGAGATGGCGCGCACGGTCCAGAACATCGCGCAGTTGAGCGAGGCCGCGCAGGGCCGCTCCGGCGACGCTCAGCAACTGGTCGAAGCCGGCACCAGCCGCGCACAGTCCGCCGGCCGCGCCATGGCCGAGATCTCGGAGGCCTTCTCAGGCCTCGACGACCGCATGCAGATGCTCGGCCGCGCCATCGAATCGATCGGCGGCTTCGCCAAGGAGATCGAGAGCATCTCCAGCCAGACCAAGCTCCTCGCCCTCAACGCCACCATCGAGGCCGCCCGCGCCGGCGACGCAGGCCGCGGCTTCGCTGTGGTGGCGGCCGAGGTCAAGGCGTTGTCGGAAGAAACCTCTAAGACAACCGAACTGATCCGCGGCCAGCTGACCACACTCACCGACGTCATGGGCTCCATGCTGCAAGCCATGGCCATCGGCGGCGGCAAGGTGCGCGACGGCGCCGAGACGTTCAACGCCGTGGCCTCCGACATGGACGGCATTCGCGGCTGCGTCGGCGAGGTGACCGGCTCGATCGGCTCGATCGCCCACATGCTCAGCGACCAGCAGCAGGCGACCGAGTCGATCGCCAAGAGCCTGTCGGAGATCGCCAAGCTCGCCGGCCAGAACGAAGCCGACACCAAGACCTCAATCGATTATATCGACAAGGCCGAGGCGATCGTCGCACAGCAGCTGGACTCCGCCCGCAACCTGGACATCCATCATGTCGACGAACGCCGCATGCGCGCCGACCACATGGCCTGGAAACGGGCGCTCGCCGAGTGCCTCGTCGGCCTGAAGCCGATCGACGCGCGAAATTTCGAGACCCGCAACAAGCCGCTCGGCGACAGCTACGAGCGCATCTCTGACGAATCCGTCCGCCGCATGCAGTCCTTCATCGTGCTGAGGCCGGCCGTGGAGAAGATGGCGGCGGAAGCTAGCCGCCTCGTCCAGGAGATGACGACCGGCAACATCGGCAAGGCCATCGAGCACTACGTGGCGATGGACGGCATCTCCAACGAGACCATGCCAAAGCTGATGGATTTCGTCCGCAGCCTGCCGCGCTGATCGCACGCGAAAGCATCGAAAGCCGCCGCTCCGCCACCCGGCGGAGCGGCGGGTTTCGTTGATCAAGCCGCGCCCCCAGGGCGGTTGCCCCCGGCGTCCTTGCCCCCGCGGCCATCCTCGTGCCCAACTTGGACGGTGAATGTCGCCTCCCGCGTCGATCACCGAACAAGGCACGCCCCGCACGATGCACTCCGTCGTCACCAGGACGCTTCTCCTCCTCGGCCTCTTCGCCGCCCTCGTGCTGCCGGTCGCGCCGCTCTTCGCCCAGACGATCCCCGGCGTGACCGCGGCCAAGCCTGCGGCCGAGGCGCCTGCCCTCTCCTCCCGCGAGGCGGCGGAAGCGCTGATCCGCGTGCTTGAGGACGAGGCCGCGCGCAAGCGCCTGGTCGAGGAACTGCGTCGGCAGGCCGAACCCCCGCCGCCCGAAGCGCCCGCCCCGGCCGCCGAAGCGCCCGCCGCCGTCGGCGCGCCGACGCCTCCCGCAGGGCCGGAGGACACCGCCGATCCTTCGCTTGCACGCGAACTCGGCGAGTATACCCAGGCGGTCGCCCGCGAGACCGCCGACTTCGTCACCAAGATCTGGCGCGGCCTCGCCAACCTGACCCGCCTGCTCGATGGCTCCACCGAGATCGACTGGACGCGAGTTGCCGATCAGGTCGTGCCCCTGCTCGGCCTGATCTTCGTCGCCTTCTCCGCCCTGCTTATTCTGCAGTGGTTTGCGCAGTGGCCGTTGCGGGGGATCACCGCCGCCGCCGCGCGGATGACGGTGGTCGGCCGCGTGGTGCTCCTGGCCGTCGCCACGTTCATCGACCTCGCGGTCGTCGCGCTCGCCTGGGTGACCGCGGGCGCCTGGCTCGTCGCCAACACCGTCGGCAACCGCATCGAGCTGATCGAGAGCCTCTTCCTCAACGCCTTCGTCCTCATCGAAGTCACCAAGGTGTTCATCCGCGCGGTGTTCCAGCCGCGCCGGCCGCCGCTGCGCGTGTTTCCGATCTCGGACGCCACGGCCCGCTACTGGAACTTCCGCCTCGCCCGCCTCGTCGGTTTCCTCGGCTACGGCGTCATGCTGGTGGTGCCGATCGTCAACTCCACCATCGCCTTCGCCGTCGGCCTCGGCGTGCGCCTGGTGATCGTGCTGACGTCGCTGATCACCACGATCGTCCTGGTGCTGCGCAACCGTGCCAACGTCCGCGCCGGCCTGATCGAGGCCGCGATGCTGGTGCGCGGCGGCGCCGTCTCCGCCGCCCTTGCCACGCTGGCCCGCGTCTGGCACTTCCTCGTCATCGCCTACGTGCTGGTCGCCTTCGTCGTCTGGGTCACCCGCCCCTTCGACGCCGTCGGCTTCATGGCCACGGCCACGCTGCAGACGTTTATCGTCCTGGCGGTGGGCGGTGGCCTGATGGGCCTGATGAACCGCACCATCACCGGCGGCATCCGCCTGCCCGCCGACATCAAGCGCGCCCTGCCGCTGCTGGAGAACCGGCTGAACCTCCTGGTGCCGACCTTCCTGCGGGTGATCCGGATCTTCATGTTCGTGCTGGTCGCCGCCTTCATCCTGCAGGCCTGGCAACTGATCGACGTCACCGCCTGGATGGAGACGGATCGCGGCCGCGACATGGTCGGCCGCTTCGTCACCGCGCTGATCATCGTCCTGGTCGCCATGGCGATCTGGATCGCCGCCACCTCCTGGATCGAGTATCGCCTCAACCCGGCGAGCGGCCGCGTCTCGACCGCCCGCGCCCGCACCCTCTTCTCGCTCTTCCGCAACGCCTTCTCGATCGTCATCGTGGTGATCACGGCGATGCTGGCGCTGTCCGAACTCGGCGTCGACATCGCCCCGCTGATCGCCGGTGCCGGCGTGCTCGGCCTGGCCGTCGGCTTCGGCTCCCAGAAGCTGGTGCAGGACATCATCACCGGCGCGTTCATCCAGTTCGAGAACGCCATGAACGAGGGCGACGTGGTCACCGTCGCCGGCATTTCCGGCGTGGTGGAGCGGCTGACGATCCGCTCCGTCGGCTTGCGCGACGCCAACGGCGTCTACCATGTGGTGCCCTTCTCCTCCGTCGACGCCGTTTCCAACGCCATGCGTGGCTTCGCCTTCCACGTCGCCGACATCTCCGTCGCCTACCGCGAGAACATCAAGGAGGTGAAGCGGCTGATGGGCGTCGCCTTCGAGCGCCTGATGGCGACGCCCCACGGCGCCGGCATCCTGGAGCCCCTGGAGATGAACGGCATCGTCCAGATGACGGAGAGCGCCGTGGTGATCCGCGCCCGAATCAAGACGATCCCCGGCCAGCAATGGGCGGTCGGCCGCGCCTACACCGAACTCGTCAAGGAGGTCTTCGACGAGAACGGCATCGAGATCCCCTTCCCGCAGCAGACCCTCTGGTTCGGCCGCAGCCGCGACGGCGAGCCGCCGGAACTCCGCCTGGTGGAGGAGCACGACGAGAACGAGCACCCCGCCGAGCCGCCGGCCCGACCGGTCCCGCGCACCGCGTCGGAGGTCGGCGCCCCCCGCCGGCATCGGGCGCGGCCGCCGCGCCAGACCATCGACGTGCCGGACAGCCCCGACGACGGCGGTCGTTGATCTCGTCGACGACGGCCGTCGTTGATCCCGTCAACGACGGCGGTCGTTGACTATGTCCCGCGCCGCGTCGCCGCAACGGAACCTGCGCCCTTGACGGCGGCGCACGCAGCGGCTTTCTCGTCCCACAACCGTTCGGGCGTCATCCCTTTGCCTTGCGGCCCGTATAGGGAACGGACGATCTCAAGGATTTCGAGCGCGTGTTGAAGCGAGTGGATGACGAAAGTGAGCTAGGCCTTGGCGGGCGCCTGATGCGCTGGGTCGGCCCGCTGGTCGCCATCGGCCTGATCGCAGCCGCCAGCTACGTGCTCTGGGACATGGTCACCTCCATGTCCCTCTTCGACGTCACCCGCGCCATCACGGAGATGCCGCCCTGGCGGATCGCCGCGGCCTTCGCCGCCACCGCCCTCGGCATGGTGGCGCTGGCCGGCTACGACATGCTCGCGGTCAAGGTCGTCCGTTCCAGCCCGCCGCTGTCGCTACGCCGCGCTGCAGTCACCAGCCTGATCGCCAACATCTTCGCCAACGCGCTCGGCCTGCCCCTCCTGTCCGGCGGCTCCGCCCGCTACCGGATCTACTCGCTGGGTGGCGCCGGCCTATCCGTGGTCGGCCGGATCATTGCGATGAGCTGGGTCACCATGTGGTCCGGCATTCTCCTCGTGCTCGGCCTATCGCTCGCCCTCGGCCCGCCCGGCGAAACCCCGCTGCTCGGACACGAGGCGGCCGACCGCGCGCTCGGCGTGGTCCTCATCCTCCTCCTGGCCGGCTTCATCGGCTGGGTCGGCGTCAAGCGCCGCGCGATCCGCCTCGGCGGCTGGGCAGTGCGCCTGCCCGGTCCGGCGATCGCCGGCGGCATGGTCGCCGCTGGCGCGGTCGACCTCCTCACCGCCGCCACCGCGCTTTGGCTGCTGCTGCCGGAAGGCGCCGCGCCGGACCTCGTGCGCTACATCGTCACCTACACCGTCGGCCTCGTCGCCGGCATCGCCTCCAACACGCCCGGCGGCATCGGCGTTTTCGAAGCCGCCGTCGTCACCGGCCTCGACGTCGCCGACCGCCCCGACGTCGCTGCCGGCCTGATCCTCTTCCGCCTCATCTACTGCATCGTCCCGCTGATCGCCGCCATCGTGCTGATGGCAGTGGTCGAGTGGGTCGAGCGCCGCCGTCTCGCCCGCCGTCTGGGCGACCGGATCTAGCTGTCGGACGGGGAAAAGCAGGCAAAGCCCACGTCCCCGCTGGCGGCCGGGTCGCGGGTCGTGCTATCCCCTCGCCTCCCTCCAAGACCATCGGGACGCCCGGCCGCGCCGGCGTTCGAGGCTCCCATGCATTCCGATACCGCGGCGTCCGCGCCCTCCCCCAACGCCTTCAGCCATCGCCCGTTTCTCTTCTACTGGCTGTCGCGCGTGCTCGGCACCTTCGCGGTGCAGATCGTCTCCGTCTCGGTGGGCTGGACGGTCTACGCGATCACCCGCGATCCGCTGTCGCTCGGCATCGTCGGCCTGGTGCAGTTCCTGCCCTCGCTGGCGCTGGTGATGTTCACCGGCACCGTCGCCGACAAGTACAGCCGGCGGCGGATCATGGCGCTCTGCCTCATGGTCGAGCTCGCCTGCGCGCTCGCCCTGCTCGTGCTCGCCACCGGTGCCGACGCCGCTGTCTGGCCGATCTACGTCACGCTCGCGGTGCTCGGCGTCGCCCGCGCCTTCTTCGCGCCGGCGATGCAGGCGCTGGTGCCGAACCTCGTCCCGCCGGTCGCGCTCGCCAACGCCGTCAGCCTCAACACCGCCTCCTGGCAGATCGCCACCATCACCGGTCCCGTCGCCGGCGGCCTGCTCTACGGCCTTTCGCCCGAGGCGGCCTACGGCACCGCGGCGTTCATGTTCGTCGCCGCCATGGTCTGCCTGGCCGCCGTGCCGAAGCAGCCGCGCAGCGCCCCGCGCGAGGAGTCCACCTGGGACGCCTTCAACGCCGGCTTCCGCTATGTCTTCTCCACGCCGATCGTGCTCGGTGCCATCTCGCTCGACCTCTTCGCCGTGCTGTTGGGCGGCGCGGTCGCCATGATGCCCGTCTACGCCACCGACATCCTGGCCATCGGCCCGACCGGGCTCGGCCTGATGCGGGCTGCGCCCGGGGTCGGTGCGCTCGTCGTCGCGGGGCTGCTCGCGCTGCGTCCGATCACCAGCCACGCCGGGCTCTGGATGTTCCTCGCCGTCGCCGCCTTCGGCCTCGCCACCATCGTTTTCGGGCTTTCCACCACGCCCGCGCTTTCCATCGCCATGCTGGCGGCGATGGGCGCGACCGACATGGTCTCGGTCTACGTCCGCGAAACCCTGATCCAGCTCGCCACGCCCGACGACGTACGCGGCCGCGTCAATGCGGTGAACATGGTCTTCGTCGGCGCGTCGAACGAGCTGGGCGAGTTCCGCGCCGGTGTCATGGCCGCTCTCATCGGCGTCGTCCCGGCCGTCGTCATCGGCGGGGCCGGCACGGTCGCCGTTTCCGCCCTCTGGGCCCGGTGGTTCCCGGCCCTGCGCACGGTGCAGCGCCTCGACCGGATCGGCTGATCAGCCGGCGCTCAGCTTCGCCACGAAAGTGTGGACGGCGTCGCGCACCATCTCCGCCTGCCGGGTGAGGTTGCCGCTCGCGGTCGCCACCGCGACGGCCGCCTGCTGCGACGAAGCCGTCGAGGCGGCCACCCCGTCCACCGCGTTGGCCACCGCACCGGTGCCCTCGGCCGCCGACCGTGCGTGACCTGCGACCAGCCGGGTGACGGTGTCCTGCGTTTCGGCCGCTTCGGCGACGGCCTGTACAAGCCCGCGCAGCCGGCCGATAGCCGTGGTCACGTTCTCGATCGCCTCCATCGTGGTGGACGTCGATTGCTGGATCGAGGTGACCACGTTGGAGATCTCCTCGGTGGCCTTGGCCGTCTGGCCGGCCAATTCCTTGACCTCGCTGGCCACTACCGCAAAGCCCCGACCCGCGTCTCCCGCCCGCGCTGCCTCGATGGTGGCGTTGAGGGCGAGCAGGTTCGTCTGGTCGGCGATCGACTGGATCAGCACCACGGCGGTGCCGATCCGATCGGCCGCCGCCGCCAGCGTCGCCACGTCCGACACGCTGCGCTCCGCGTCGGACACCGCCTGCTCGGCGAAGCGACCGGCGTCCTTGATCTGCTGCGCGATGGTGTTCGCCGTTTCCGCGAAGGTCACCGACGCATCGGACACCGCACCCGCGCTCGACCGCGCGGTGCTGCAGGACGCACCCGCAACGGCGACCTGCCGCCGGTTCTCCTCCACCATGGCGGTGAGCGTCGCCGACGCCCGGGCGAGATCCGCCGAGGCTTCGAACACCACGCCGAGCGCGCCGCCGACCTCCGCCTCGAACCGGCCAGCAGTCTCCAGCCGCGCCCGCACCGCCTCCTCGGCCAGGCGACGGCGCTCCGCGTCCAGCCCGCCGATCTCCGCCGCGTACTGGCGGAACACATCCGTGGCGCGCGCCATGTCGCCGATCTCGTCGGCGCTGTCGCGATCAGGAACGTCAAGCTGGATCTCGCCGCCCGAAAGCCGCCGCATCACGTCGGCGAGGGTGGTGATCCGGGTCGATATCGTCCGTCGCGCCCAGCGGATCTGCATCACCGCGTAAAGGATCGCCGCCAGCAGCGCCCCGGCCATCACCGACTCGCCGATCCACGCGATCGTGGCAAATCGCTCCACGCCGCCGCTCATCGTCGCGCGGACCACGGCCTCTGCCCGGCTTGCGGCTTCGTTGAAGCCGTCGAAACTGGCGACATAGGTCGACCGGAGCCCCTCCTCCGCCTGCCGTCGCCGGACCTCGTTGTCGAAGCGCGACTGGGCGAGCTTGGCAACCTCCGCCGCCGCCGCCGAGGCCGCCTTGGCCGCGGCATCCTGGCTGGTCGCGCCCGCCGCCGCGGCAGCGTTCAGATCGCCGATCACATCCGCGATGTTGACCGTGTCGTCGCCCGAGAGCGCCTCCTCCAGGAACAGGTGGCCGTTGGCAAGCTGGTATCGTGCAACGCCCAGCCGCACCGCCTCATCGGTTCGGTAAGCCTTCACGGCGGCCTCGACCGCCTCCGCGAACTTGGCCTGCGCGGCTTCGTAGGCCGCGTCGAACGCCTGGTCGACGCCCGAACCCGTCGCCTC
Source organism: Chthonobacter albigriseus (assembly GCF_013839445.1). Lineage (GTDB taxonomy): Bacteria > Pseudomonadota > Alphaproteobacteria > Rhizobiales > Pleomorphomonadaceae > Chthonobacter > Chthonobacter albigriseus. The sequence continues at coordinate 416,815 of NZ_JACDIT010000003.1, forward strand.
GCTGTCCGCGGCGAGGGCGATCAGACCGTCGGCCGCCGTCCGCAACGACCTGAGGTCGTCGGATATCTCGTTGACGGCCGCGAGGACAGAGGCATCGTCGGTCGCCAGAACGGAGATCGGACCCACGGTACCGCCCGACCGCACCGCCTCGGCGAAGCTTTCCGCCTTATCCAGGGCCGCATAGGCGGCCTCCACCGCGGCCCCGTCGCCGCTGGCGAGCGCCTCGGCGAACAGCAGGCGCGACTGGCTGCCCGCGATCTGGATCTCCATCGTCGCATCGACGAGCGGCGCCAGCCGGCTGCTCACCGTCTCACCGCCGCTGCTGATCGCAAAAGAGGTTGCAAGACCGGCGAGACCCGTCGCGATCGCGACGCCGGTCAATCCCAGAAACGACGTCCGCAAGCGGCTGGCGATATCGCCGGACCGTCTGAGCACCATGATGCACCTCCCCTTGTCCGTGATACACCCTGATGCTTCATCGTTAATAATAACCTTAAGGATAGAACTAAGCGCATGATTACTGGCGCGCGCATGCCCGAAGCCGCTCCGCCACGCGCTCGGAAACCGCCCATCGGCGGCAGGGCAAGGTGGCCGGCGCGGCCGCCGGTCAACCGCCGGCCTGCCTGACCAGGAGATAGATCCCGAAGGCCAGGATGGAGAGGATGATCCAGAGCAGGAACTCGATCTTGTCCAATGTCCTCTGCTGCTGCAGAAGCAGGATCTGTTCCGGCGTGCGGGCAGCGGCCACGGCCTCCGCCTCGTCGCGGGGGAAACGCATCTCGGTCGTCATGAATACCTCAGGCGCAGGAAAGACCCGGCGCACCTGAACACCTGATCGCCGGCCCGAGTTCCAATCATGGCGGAATCGTGACGTGCCCGCATCCTCCGTTATGGGGATGCGCACTGGGATTTCAGGGGGGTTGTCGGGAGATTCGCCGCGCCCCCGCGAAAGTTGTCCGGGGCCCCGGCCGGCTGCCGCGCCTGTCGCGTGAAGCCAGCCCGCCAGTTAGGCCGCCGGCCGCCCCGCGCGCTTCCGCCTGCCCGGACGGGCCTCGTGCACGGCTGCGCGGCGGACAACGGGTACGAACGCAAAAACCCCCGTGCTTTGTTTTGCACGGGGGTTTTTGCGTTTGTGTTCGGTGTATG
>NZ_JACDIT010000004.1 GCF_013839445.1 Chthonobacter albigriseus
GTCCGCCTGCGCGGACCATGACGATCGGAGGAGGGGTGGATCGGCTCTATCGACACGACGGCTCCACCTGCGCGGACCATGACGATCGGAGGAGGGGTGGATCGGCTCTATCGACACGACGGCTCCACCTGCTTCTCCACCACTTTCCCCACTTCCCCTTCCGCCGTCATGGTCCGCGCAGGCGGACCACCCACGCATTTTTCCGGGCCGGCGCCCAGCCGCTCGCGCCCGCCCGTACCGGATTCAACCCGAACTTATCCCCGCCTCCCCAACCCGTGCCTACACTCACCCATCCCTCCCATGCGGGGACGTGCTCGGATCCAAGTGCCGATCCATGGGGGAGGGTTGCGGTCCCGCGGTTGCCGACTGGCGGCGCCCCGGGCGGCTTGGCTTGGACACACTGCCCGGCACTACGACCGGGTGCCTAGTGCGTTGGCGATAGGCGCTGAATCGGCCGAAAGGCACGGCGGCGCTGAAGAAATGTCCTCGAACCTGTCCGTCGCCTGGCGGCAGGGGCCGACAAAGAACCGCACGTGGGCGCGGCAGGGCTGCACCACTACCAGTACCCGTCGCGGCCCTGCCGCGCCCACGCCCCGCGCATCGGGGCGAGCCTTGCATCCCATGCTCCGGCGGCACTCCGCGCGGAAACGAAGAGGTGCGCCGCCGTCGACCCGCCCCCGTCGCCAGCGGTAAAGTTAATTCTTTCTTTCACTTCAATTCAAGCGTGTGGGGGCTTATCAGAACATTTGTTAAATATACGGAGATCCGCGTTATGGCCGAAAGACGGAAATACCCGCGGCGAAGGAGCTATCTGGCCGGACGGGTCGTGTTCGCCAACCGCTACTGCTCGATCGATTGCCTGGTGCGCGATATATCCAGGGCAGGGGCCCGGCTCGTCCTTCCGCGTGTCCGGTTTCTGCCGCTCGAATTCGAGCTGATCCTGACCGACCGCAAGCGCACGGTCCGGGCGAAGCGGATCTGGAGCGACCCCAACGACGTCGGCGTCCGCTTCGAGGAGGAGGGCGATTACCTCTCGCCTCTCAGCGAAGCGGAGGAGCGGATCCGTCGCCTGGCGCAGGAGAACGGCCGCCTGAAGGCGCGGATCGACCAGCTCACGCCGTAGTCGGCCGGCCGAACGGCTGCCGCCGGACTTCCGCGTAGAGCCGGTCGATGTCCGGCTTGGCACAGAGCTCGGTTCCCGGCGTCAGCACAGCGGCGGTGCCGGTGGCGACTGCCAGCCGGAAGGCTTCCTCCGGCGGCTCGCCGCTTGCCAGCGCAAAAACGAAGGCAGCGACGAAGCTGTCGCCGGCGCCCGACGCGCTCTTCGCCTCAGCCGGCGGCGCCTTCAGCGACCATACGCCCGCCGCAGTCGCCATCACCGCGCCTTCGTGGCCGAGGGTGACGGCCAGGATCTCGGTGCGGCCCGCCGCGACCGCCTCCGCGGCGGCGGCCATCACGGCCTCGACGGTCGGCAGCTTGCGGCCCATCAGCGCCTCGAACTCGCCGCCCGAGGGCTTCACCAGGTGCAGCCCGCCGTGCGCCCAGGCCGCCTTCAGCGCCATGCCGGACGTGTCGAGCACCAGCTTGGCGCCGCGGCTGTGGGCGGTGCGGACGAGCCGGACGTAGAAATCGTCCGGCACACCGCGGGGCAGGCTGCCGCTCGCCACCAGATACTGCCAGCCGATCGCCTCCACGGCGGACAGGCACGCCTTCCACTCGGCTTCGGCGATCACAGGCCCCTCCGGCACGAAGCGGAACTCCCGCCCGGTAGAGCGCTCGTAGACCACGTGGCTGACCCGCGTGTGATCGGCGATCGGCACCCGGATCCGCTCGATCCCCCGTGCGTCCAGCAGTTCGTCCAGCACAATCCCCGTGGCACCCCCGGCGAGGTAGACTGCCGTTGCGGCCCCCCCGAGCGTCCGGATCACCCGGGCCACGTTGATGCCCCCGCCGCCCGGTTCGTAGCGTTCATTGGAAGTGCGGATCTTGTGCGTCGGAAAGACCGTGTCCGTCTCGCTGGCGCCGTCGATTGCAGGATTGAGGGTGAGGGTCACGATGCGCTGCATGGGGCCGCCGCTTCCAGAGTCTTTGGTCCCGGCACCCTAACCCGTCCGCTCCCCCTGATCACGTCGGGTCTGACGCGGATCCTTCGAAGGCCGAAGTTATTCCCGAAGCGTCGCCCGACCGTACACTCCGGCTTAGGCGTCCGGATTGGTCTTGGCCTGCTGCCACAAGGCTTCCATCTCGTCCAGGGTCGCCTCCGACGGTGTCCGGCCGGACTCGGCCAGTCGCCGCTCGATGAAGGAAAAGCGCCGCCGGAACTTCTCGTTCGTCCCGCGCAGCGCCGCGTCGGGATCGATGGAGAGGTGACGGCCGAGATTGGCGAGCGCGAACAGCACGTCGCCGAGTTCCGCTTCGACGGAGGGGGAGGGGGCTCCGTGGTCGATCTCCGCTTCCAGCTCGTCCAGCTCCTCGCGGATCTTGGCGATCACCGCGCGCGGGTCGTTCCAGTCGAAACCGACGCTTCCGGCCTTGTCCTGCAGCTTCACGGCCCGGGCGAGGGCGGTCATCCCCGCCGGCACGTCGTCGAGCAGGCTCGGCGCCGCCGCGACGCCCTGGGCGTCCAGGCGTTCCCGGCGGGCGGCCTTCTCCTCGGCCTTGATGCGTTTCCAGGCGTCCTTCGCCATGGTTGGCGAGCGAGCCTCCTCCGGCCCGAAGACGTGGGGATGCCGGCGGATCATCTTGGCGGTGATCGCTTCCACCACGTCGGGGAAGCCGAAGGCGCCGGCCTCTTCGGCCATCCGGGCGTGGAACACGACCTGCAGCAGGAGGTCGCCCAGCTCGTCGCAGAGGTCGCCGAGATCGCCGCGCTCGATGGCGTCGGCCACCTCGAAGGCCTCCTCCACCGTGTAGGGGGCGATGGTGCGGAAGGTCTGCACCACGTCCCAGGCGCAGCCCGTCTCCGGATCGCGGAGCCGCGCCATGATGTCGAGAAGCACGCTGATGTCCCGGCCGGCCTGCATGTCCCACTCCCTTTGTCCCCGCTTACCAGAACCGAGGGAGAATGCCCATGGACGAGGTCGGCGGCGCTTACACTGGCCATGGCGACGCCGGCTTCAGAACCATAGGTTAATGCGACTACAGAGAGTTACAGGACATTCCTCACGTAAAGGCACGATGGCACTTCAACAGCGCCAACCAAACCCATGATCAACTGAGCTTTTCGTGTTCCTCTGGACCGCTCCGCTGCGCCATGGTCCCTTGTTGCGATGAACGACTCGGATTCTCTTTCCACGCCCCTCGACAGGGCTTGGCTCCGGCGTGCGGCCTTCCACTACCTGGAGCGCTATGCGACGTCGGAAGCGAACCTGGAGCGGGTGCTCCGGCGCAAGATCGCCCGACGGCATCCGGACCCGCCGCCGGCGGAGGTGGTCGCCGATGCGATCGCCGTGGTCCTGGATGCGTGCCGCGACCTGGGACTCCTCAACGATGCTGGCTTCGCCGAGATGAAGGCGGCGTCCGGTCGTCGAAAGGGCATGTCGGCGAAGAAGCTGGTCGGCGTTCTGACGGTGAAGGGGATCGACAGAGCCGCTGCAGAGCAGGCCGTCGCCCAGGCGGAAGGGGACGATCGGCAGGCGGCCATCCGCTTCGCCCGCCGGCGACGCCTCGGGCCCTGGCAGACCAGGCCGGGAGACGATCGGCACCAGAAGGACATCGCGGCCCTCTGCCGGGCGGGCTTCGGTTATGGCCTTGCGCGGGAGGTCGCCGGGATGACGGCGGACGAGGCGGAAGCCGAACTGGCGGCTCCACAAGGCGATATCGAATGACGGCAACCCGGCACTTGACATCTATTATACGAGCGTATAATAAGGAGGTAGAAAAATAACGGGCAAACCGAAGCTCGCACGGAAAGACGCCCGACCGCCGATTACGCCGTCCTTGGCCATGGCCTGCGACGGGACGCCCGGTGGTTTCACGGCCCACCACCGCCAGCGCCAGTGCCAGACGGTCGCTTTGAGCCGCATGCTCAGCCTGACAGGACCTTGGCCCCGGATCCGGGAAGTGACCGGAAAGCGAACGGCGCGGCCGAGCTGGGCCTGGCCAACCATGAACCGTCCAGCCATGGACGACCGTGATGACTCGACAGCGCAACGTCCGATCCAGGCGATCCGATGAACCGAGCGCGGACTTTATCCTCGCGGATTCCGCGCGGCTTAGATTGGCTGATCATCGGGGGAACACGACTTTCTCGACTCCGCCGGCATCACCACCCAGCCGTTGCCTGGAGTTTTCAAGCCAGGTTCCTTCGGCGAAGAGCCTTGTCACCGCCCTTCCGGCCCACTCCTTAAGTTCCATAATATCCCTTATGCGAATCAAACCACCAGCAAAGGCGGAAGCCTGGCCCGGATGGTCCGACCGGCCGACGGCACGCTTCGCGCACCGTCCCTGCGGCGCAAACGCGCTGGCGGAAACCGATGCATCCGCGTTGTCGTATGAAAGGCACGAGACCGCCAGGGAGAAGCGGGACGATCGAGGAGGACGCGATGACGGGTTCGATACTCCGGACGGGATTTCACGCGGGAGCCGCACTGTTCGGCGCGGCGGCCATGATGGTGGGGCTCGCCGCCACGACGCCGGCTCAGGCTGCCGCCAAGGGCTGCTTTGCCGGGTGCATGGCCGAGACGCCGCCCAAGAACGACGACTATTTCGCTTACCAGCAGATCGTCCGCGCATGTCGCGACAGGTGCGATGCGGCGGCGCTGGACCAGCTGAAGGCCGACGGTCTCTACGAGGCCTACGCGGCCTGCAAGCCGGAGCCGCTCACCAAGACAGAGTTCCGCGATCTCCGGGCATCCAATCCGTCCTGGCAGGCCCAGTTCAACATCTTCAGCTGGGACGTCACCAACACCCTGCCGGACAAGATCCTGACCGAGATCGAGGTCGAGACGCAGGACATGAACCTCGTCAACGTCAGCTTCACCGCCAGCACCGTGATCGCGCCGAAGCAGTCCGGCACCTTCGTGGTGGAGGACTTCTTCGACGGCTATCCGGCGGTCCGATACGCCACCAAGGTCCGCGGCGCCAAGGCCTGCACGATCAAGTGACGGGCGACAGCCACGGTCAGGCCGCGGTACGTCGCGTCATCCGGGCGATTTCCGGCAGATGGAAGCGCTCCATGGCCCGGCCGCTCTCGCCGAAGAGATGGGCGTCGGCCGGATCGAAGCCGAGCGTCAGCGTCTCACCCGGCCGGACCAGCGTGGTGCCGTCGAGCAAGGCGGTGACGGTCGCCCCGCCCGCGGTCGCCACCTCCACGACGGTCTGGTGGCCGAGCCGTTCGACAAGCTCGACCCGGCCTTTGAACGTCACCGGCCGGTCGCCGCCCGTCACGTGCTCAGGGCGGATGCCGAGAACGGCCTTGGCGCCGGCGACGGCCGCATCCGGGGCGACCGGAATCAGCGTCCGCGCCAGGTCCGCGGAAGCGACCGTGACACCGCCGCTGCCCGCCTCGGCGATCTCGACCGGGATGAAGTTCATCTTCGGCGAGCCGATGAAGCCGGCGACGAAGCGGTTCTGCGGGTTGTGATAGAGCTGCAGCGGCGTTCCGGCCTGCTGCACCACCCCGGCCTCCAGCACCACGATCTTGTCGGCCAGCGTCATCGCCTCGACCTGGTCGTGCGTGACGTAGATCATCGTGGCGCCGAGGTCGCGATGCAGCTTGGAGAGTTCGGCGCGCATGGTCACCCGCAGCGCGGCATCCAGGTTGGAGAGCGGTTCGTCGAACAGGAACACCTCGGGGTTCCGGACGATCGCCCGGCCGATCGCGACCCGCTGGCGCTGCCCGCCGGAGAGCTGGCTGGGCTTGCGGTCCAAGAGGTGCTCCATGTGCAGGATGCCGGCCGCCCGCTTCACCTTGGCGTCGATCTCGCTCGTCGGCGCCTTGGCCAGCTGCAGGCCGAAGGCCATGTTGTCGTAGACCGTCTTGTGCGGATAAAGCGCGTAGGACTGGAACACCATCGCGATGCCCCGCTCCTTCGGGGACAAGTCGTTGACCACCCTTCCCCCGATCGACAGCGTCCCGGAGGAGATCTCCTCCAGGCCGGCAATCATCCGCAGGAGAGTCGACTTCCCGCAGCCGGACGGCCCGACGAAGACGACGAATTCCCCGTCGGCGACGTCGAGGTCGATGCCCTTGATGACCTCCACCTTGCCGTACTGCTTGCGGACATCCTTCAAGGCCAGTCCAGCCATCACAAACCTCCCGGATCTTGTTCCCGCCCTTCGAGGCCGTGGCAAAGTGGGTCCACGCCCCCTGCCCGGCCGGGCTTCCCGTTCATGTCGTCAGTGAAAGGAGTCCCGTCTTCTCGTCTTCCATCACCGGAACCGGATCGCTCACGGTGCCAATGAACCGTCCCTGTTCGTCCCAGTAATCGAAGCCCATCAGGAACAGCCGCCCGTCCACCTCGACCAGCTTACCGGCGTAGCGGCGGCAGATCTCGTCCCCGTCAAGGAACGGCCCCGGCGCGACGGTCCAGGGGCCGAGGTGGCTGTCCGCGATCAGGTAGTGCGTACCCGTCGTGCGCGGACCGCCCTGCCCGGCCGTATAGGCCTCCGACCAATGTTCTCCCGCCGTGCAGAACAGGCAGTACCAGCGCCCGTTGCGCTGGAACACCTGCGGCACCTCGAGTTGCCCGAAGCTGCCGGTGAACACCGGCTTCTCCAGCCGCCAGGTGGCGAGATCGTCCGAGCGGGCGAAACCGATCGCACCGCGTGCGTTCATCTCCTCGCCCACCGGCACCCGAGCGGTGAAGTACATGATCCAGCCCGGCCCGTCGGGATCGCGGATCACCCAGGGATCGCGCATGGCCCGGCCGTCCCACAGCGCCGGGTCGTACTCCTCGTAGACGCTGTCGTCGGGGAGATCGAGGATCAGCCCCGTGCCGACACGGGTCCAGGTGTGCAGGTCCGTGCCGACGGCATGGCCGATGCGTTGTTTCCGGCCGTCCTCGGCATTCGAGGTGCCCGTGTAGAAGAGGTGCCAAAGGCCGCTGTCGTCCCGGATGACGCTGCCGGTCCAGGTCGTGCGGTCGTCGAAGGCCGGGCTTGGGGCCGGTGCGAAGGTGGTGCCCAGGTGGGTCCAGGTCTTCAGGTCCTGCGACACGGCGTGGCCGTAGGTCACGTTCCAGTGGCGCATTTCTGGATCCCCCAGGCTCTTGTCGGCCTGCAGGAAGTAGATGTGCCAGTCCGCCCCGTCCTTGGCGAACCAGAAGTCCCAGATCCACTTGTCATTCAGGGAAAGCACCAAGACATCATCCTCCCGCATCAACCCTTCACGCCGCTGCCGATGGCCGACTGGATGAACCAGCGCTGGAAGGCGATATAGATCACCAGGATCGGCAGCGACATCAGCACGGAGAACGCCATCACGTCGCCCCAGATCGGCGGCGGTGTCCCGAAGAACTGCGCCAGCGCCAGCGAGATCGGCCGGACGTCGGATCCGCGGGTCACCATCAGCGGCCAGAGGAAGGCGTTCCAGTATTCCAGCGACTGCAGGATGGCGACTGTCGCGATCGTCGGCAACGACAGCGGCATCACGATTTTCCAGTAGGTCTGCAGCCGCGACGCGCCGTCCACGTAGGCCGCCTCGTCCAGGTCCTTCGGCAGCACCGCGAAGAACTGGTAGAACAGAAAGATCGAGAAGGGGTGCGCGATGAACGGCACGATCTGCGCCTGATAGGTGTCCACCCAGCCGACCTGGTTCATCATCAGGAGCAGCGGAACCGCAAGGCTCTCCATCGGCACGATGATCAGCGCGATCACCGCGATCACCAGGATGTTCCGGCCGGGAAACACAAGCCGGGCGAGCGCATAGGCGGCCAGCGAGTTGACCAGGATGCCCAGCACCACGATCGAGACGACGATCAGCACCGAATTCGCCATGTAGCGCAGCACTGGGAAGGTGTCGTTCCCCAGCACCTGCCGGAAGTTCTCCAGCGACATCTCCGACGGCCAGACCCAGAAGGCGTTGGCGTTGCCGAAGTCGCGCAGGATCTGGTTCTCGTCGGCCTTGAAGGCGGTCGCGAACATCAGGAACAGCGGCGCCAGCACGAAGGCGAGGACGACCACGGCGATGATGACGAGAAGGAGGTGTTCTCCGCGGGTCTTCATTGGATCGCCCTTTCTTCCTTGAGCAGGCGACGCTGGACGAGGCTGATGGCGAACACGAGGAGGAAGAACAGCACCGCGGCGGCGGCGGCCAAACCAACTTTCCCCTCCCGGAAGCCGGTCATGTAGATGTAGCGGACCAGCGTGTCGGTCACCCCACGCGGCCCGCCCTGCGTCAGCAGCTGGACCTGGGTGAACAGCTTGAACGCAAGGATGGTGGTGGTCATGACGACGAGGATGTGGGTGTTGCGCAGCGCCGGGATGGTGATGTGCCGGAACTCCTGCCAGCGGGTTGCGCCGTCGATCCGGGCGGCTTCGTAGAGGTCCTTGCTGATGCCCTGCAGGCCGGCGAGGTAGACGACCATCTGGAAGGGAAAGCCCTGCCAGGCGGACATCAGCACCAGCGACGGCATGGCCGTCCAGGGGTTGGCCAGCCAGTCCACGGGTTCGAGCAGCCCGAAGCTCGCCGCCCTCAGCGCCGCGTTGAAGAAGCCTTCCATCTGGAACAGCGAGGCCCAGACCACCGAGACCACGACCATCGAGATCACGGTGGGGAGGAAGTAGATGCCGCGGAAGACGTTGCGCACCGGCAGCGTCGTGTTGATCAGCATCGCCGCCCCGAGGCCCATCGCGCACTGCAGCGGCACGACGAGGATCACGAAGGTGGCGGTGCGCAGGAAGGCGTTGCTGAACGTGTCGCCGTCGAACAACCGCTCGAAGTTACGCACGCCCACGAATTTCGTGGTGATATTCGGGTTCGGTACCAGGCGCTGGTCGGTGAAGGCGAAGATTACCGACAGGGCGAAGGGGACCACGATGAACAGGCCGATCAGCAGGAACGCCGGGGCGAGCATGGACCATGCGCTGGCATTGTCGGATTTTCGGAACGACATCGGCGTCTCCCACCGGTGGAGCGAGGTCACGTCGGCGGGGAAGGACACCCTCCCCCGCCGTCGATGGTTGGACCGATCAGTTGCCGCCGAAGGGCGGGTAGCCGCTGTTGTCCTCGATGTCCTGGTCGATGCGCTTGGCCGCTTCATCCAACGCGGCCTTCGGATCGACGCCGTCCACCACGTCCGCCACGGCCTTGGCGAAGGCGGCGGTGATGGTCGGATAGGCCGGATGCGCCGGACGCGGCACGCCGAGGCCGCCGTTCAGCTGCTGGATGTAGAGGTTGAGCGGTCCGCCGTCCTTGTAGAGATCCACCGACGGGGCGGCAGACTTGACGCCCGGCACGCCGCCCATCGCGTTGGAAAGCGCCGCCACGTTCTCCGTGCTCATGAAGAACTCGAGCAGCTTGGCGACGTTCTCCGGCTGCTTGGAAGTCTTGGTGATGCCCCAGCACCAGCTGCCCATGCCGGTGACGTGCTTGTCGCCCCACTTCGGCATCGGCAGCAGCACGAGGTCGTTACCGAGCGCCTTGCTGTGCGCCGGCCACATCCAGTGGCCGACGAAGGAGAGCGCCGCGGTCTTCTTGCCGTAGAAGGCATCATCGCCCTCCGAGGCCGGCGCGACGTAGCCGGCCTTGACCCAGCCCTGCAGATGCGTCAGCGCCTTGACGGCCGCCTCGCCGTTGATCGTGCCCTCCGCCTTCCAGGTGGTGCGGTCGATCAGGTCGCCGCCCATCGACTGGACGATCGGCGAGAAGCCATAGGTGTACCACTCGCCCTGGCCGTAGTTGAGCTTGATGTCGAGCGCGTACTTCACGCCCTCCACCTTCTGCAGCTTGGCCAGTGCGTCCTCGAACTCGGCCATCGTCCAGGCGTCGGCGACGCCGGTCGGAATGCGGACGCCCGCCTTCTCCAGCAGCGACTTGCTACCCCAGATCGAGAGGCCGGAGTCGCCGGTGCCGAGCGAATAGACCTTGCCGTCCGGCGGATAGGTACCCTGCGCGATCACCGACGGCAGCGTATCGTCGAGCAGCTCCTTCGACACCAGGTCGTTGAGCGGCAGCAGGTAGCCGGACCACACGTAGTTGGCGTAGTTCGGGCCGTCGAAGTCGAGGAGATCCGGCAGGTCGCCGGAGAGCGCGGCCGCCTGGACCTGCTCGTTGTAGGCGCCTTCCGGCTGGATCTCCAGCTCGGCCGGGATATCGGGGTTCTGCTTGTTCCAGGCGTCGATCATCGCCTGGATGCGATCGCGCTCGCCGTCTCCGCGGCCGCCGTGGTGCCAGACCTTGATGGTGTCGGCCAGCGTCAGGCTGGTGGACAGAAGCAGCGCACCAAGGGCGACCATCGCCCGAACCGAACCGCGGGTGCGGTGTGTCAACGTTGTCATTCGTTTACTCCCTTTTCCCAGATTGTGGCGACCGCTCCTCCGCGAGCGCCTTTTTTGCCGCCCCCGTCAGATCGGGCGGCAGGATTCTCTTGTGATAAGCGGGCAGTCGACCAGAACGGGCTCGAAGGTCGCCGCCGGAGCCCGGTCGGGCATGCCGGTGAGGGTCTGCACCGCCAGTTCGCCGATCTCGTAGTAGGGCAACCGAACCGTCGTCAGGGACGGCCGAAGCGTCTCCGCGATCACGGTCAGGTCGTCGTAGCCCATCACCGACAGGTCACCCGGGATCGACAGTCCAAGCGAGGCCGCCGCCGCATAGACCTGCAGCGCCACCTTGTCGTTGCCGCAGATGATGGCGGTCGGCCTTTCCCGTCCGCCAAGCATGTCCCGGGCGACGTCGTAGGCAACCAGGCGTTCGTTTGCCACCGACCCCTGAAAGGCCGGAACCTCCATCGCCGGGTCGTAGGATACGCCGGCCTCGGCGAACGCCTTTCGATAGCCGGCCCCACGCAGCACCGTCGCCCGGATCGCCGGAAGCAATGTCAGGATGCCGATCCGGCGATGGCCGAGCTGCAGCAGGTGTTGCGCCTGATGATAGCCGCCGCGCTCGTCATCCGGGACGATCGACGGCCGGTCCGCGTTGCCCGAGTAGCAGTTGGCGAGCACGATCGGACCCTGGAAATCTGGCGTGCGCAGATCCAGCGGCCGGTGGTACATGGTCGCGTAGACCACCCCGCTCACCTTGTGGGCGCGGAACATGCGCCAATACTCGCGCTCGAGAACCGGGTCTCCCTCGGTGTTGGCGATAAGGAGGGTCTTCCCCTCCCCTTTCAGTTCCTGCTGGGCGCCGCGAACGATGTCGACGGAATACGGCGTCGTCGCCACCACGTCCGTCATCAGGCCGACGACGGTGGAGGTCGCCGTGCGCATCATGCGGGCGGCCTCGTCGGGCACGTAGTTCATGGCCCGAACGATGGCCATGACCGCATCGCGCGTGTTCGCGCTGACCGCCGGATCGTCGTTCACGACCCGCGACACGGTCTTCGGCGACACACCCGCCTGACGTGCGACGTCGCGCAGGGTTACCACGGCCTTGATCCTCCCGATCACACCACCCGTTGCTTCTTGTAATCGGATGATGACGGCGTAGACACCGTAAATCTCTCAATCCATGTCAACGATGTCAAGATCTTTGTTGACAGGAAGGAGCGCTCTGAAGGCAGGCAAGATTACGATAATTTAAGGCGGCTGCGCCGATCCGTCGGATTGCCCCTGCCATCCCGGGCCCATAGGCTTATTTCCCAAGGCGCTCTTCGGTATCGAGCGGGCCAGATGGCGCACGTGTTGCGCTGGGCGAAAAAATCGGGCGGTACAGCCCGGATCGGGAGGTTGGAATGTCGGGACTGCAACTCAACAAGCGTGAATTCATGGCCCTCATGGCCGGCGCTGGCGTCGTGCTGTCGTCAGGGCCTGCGCTCGCCGCCGGTAAGATCCGCATCGCCGTGCTGAAGACCGGAACGGTGAACTGGGAACTCGACGTCATCAAGTCGAACGGTCTCGACAAGAAGCACGGCTTCGAGCTCGACGTGGTCGAAGTCGCCAACAACGAGGCGACCCGCATCGCGCTGCAGGCCGGCGACGCCGACATCATCACCTCGGACTGGTTGCTTGTCGCCCGTGAACGCGGCGAGGGCAGCGATCTCGTCTTCGTGCCCTTCTCCTCGTCGGTCGGCTCGATCGTCGTTCCCGCCGACAGCCCGATCAAGACGCTGGGCGACCTGAAGGGCAAGAAGGTCGGCGTCGCCGGCGGTCCGCTCGACAAGAACTGGCTGCTGCTGCAGGGCGTCGCCAAGCGCGACTTCGGCGTCGATCTCGCCGCCGAGACGGAGCCTCAGTTCGGCGCGCCGCCGCTCTTGTCGGAAAAGCTGGAGTCCGGCGAACTCGACGCCGCCCTCACCTTCTGGAACTTCGTCGCCCGGCTCGAGGCCAAGGGCTTCCGCAAGGTGATCAGCGGCGAGGAAGCCGCCATCGCCATGGGTGCCAAGGGCGCCATCTCCGCAGTCGGCTACGTCTTCTCGGAGAAGTGGGCTGCCGAGAACCTCGACGCGGCAAAGGGCTTCGTGGCCGCCTCGCGCGAGGCCAAGGAGATCTTCAAGACCTCCGACGCCGAGTGGGAGCGCATCCGCCCCATGATGAACGCCAAGGACGACGCGGTGTTCGCGGCCCTGCGCGATCGCTTCCGCGAAGGCATCCCCTCGCGCGCCGTGGCCGACGAAGTCGCGGACGCCAAGGCGCTGTTCTCCGTTCTGGCCGGACTGGGCGGCGAGGAACTGGTCGGCAAGGCCACTGCCTTCCCGGACGGTACCTACTGGGCCGAACTCTCCAAGGGCGCCTGACGCCGATCGGGTCGGGGGAGGTTCGCCTCCCCTGCCCTCTGCCTTTCCGTTCAGGCCGGCAGTTCGATCACCATGCCGTCGTAGGCCGGCTCGACATCGGCCGGCAGGGCGGCATGGAGGGCCCGGTAGTCGAGATCGATGTGCATGTGGGTGAGGATCGTCCGCTTTGGCGCGAGCACCTTCGACAGCACCAGGGCCTCGTCGAGCGAGAAGTGGCTGGGATGCGGCGTGTAGCGCAAGGCGTCCACCACGAAGACCTCCAGGTCCCGCAGCAGCGGCAGCGATTCATCCGGCATCGCGCTGACATCCGAGGAATAGGCGAAGTCGCCCACCCGGAACCCAAGGCTGCGGATATCCCCGTGCTTCTGATCGTATGGTAGAAGCTCGATCGGCCCGCCCGGCCCGTCGATGGTGAACGCCTGCCAGGGGGTGATCCGATGCTCCTCCACGATCGGCGGGTAGCTGGAGCCGTGCGGCGTCACGAAGCAGTAGTGGAAGCCTTCGTGGATCCTCCGGGACGTCGCCTCGTCCATGTAGACGTCGACGCGGCGGCGCCGGTTCAGCACGAAGGACCGGAGATCGTCGATGCCATGGATGTGGTCGGCGTGCGCGTGGGTGTAGACCACGCCGTCGGCCCAGCCGATCTCGGCGGACAGCATCTGCTCGCGGAAGTCCGGCCCGGTGTCGACCACGACGACGGTCTTCTTCCCGTCCGGCGTGACGCGTTCGATCAGCAGCGACGCCCGACGCCGCCGGTTCTTCGGTTCGCGCGGGTCGCAGGATCCCCAGTCGTTGCCGATCCGCGGCACGCCGGGCGAGGATCCGCAGCCCAGAATCGTGAAGCGAAGCAGCGCGCCGGTCATTCAGCCGTCACCGCATCGCGCGGCACCTTGGAGAACAGGCGCAGGAAGTTGGCCGTGGTGGCAGCCGCCATCTCCGCCTCGCCGATGCCCTTCACCTCCGCCAGCACCTTCGCGGTATGCGCGACATAGGCCGGTTCGTTCCGTTTGCCGCGCCAGGGTTGCGGCGCCAGATATGGCGCGTCGGTCTCCACCAGCAGTCGATCGAGCGGCACGTCGGCGGCGATGGCGCGGATTTCCTCGGACCGCTTGAATGTGAGGATTCCGGAGAAGGAGACGTAGAGGCCGAGGTCAACGCCAACCTCCATCAGCCGCCTGCCGGAGGAGAAGCAGTGGAGGAGTGCGGGAAATATCCCCTTGCCAGCTTCATCCTGCAGAATGGCGATCATGTCGTCGTCGGCATCCCGGGCGTGGATCACAAGCGGCAGCCCGGTTTCGCGCGCGGCGGCGATGTGGCGGCGCAGGCCCGTTGCCTGCGCCTCGCGCGGCGCCTTGTCGTAGAAGTAGTCGAGCCCCGCCTCGCCGATCGCCACGCAGCGCTCGTAGGCCGACAGACGGACGAGATCGGCGGTGGTGACGTCGGTCTCCTCGCCGGCGTTGTGCGGATGGGTGCCGACCGAGCAGAAGATCCGCGGGTCCGACTCGGCGAGGGCCTTGATGCGGTCGAACTGCCGAACCCGCGTCGAGATCGTCACCATCAGCCCTACCCCGGCATCGCTCGCGCGCTGGAGCAAGGCCGGGAGTTCGCCCTCAAAATCGGGGAAGTCGAGGTGGCAATGGCTGTCGACGAGCATCGTACGCGATCAATCCGTTCCCTGGGCGAGCCTTCCCGAGATAGCGGGCCGGACTTGGCGTGTCGAGGGCGGTGCGGCAGGAATGCTGCCGCACCGCGGGATAATGCCTCGCGAAACCTCGAGCCGGCCCGGTCAATCCGCCGGCTTCTCCTCGACGAAGCGTGGGAAGATGCCCACCGGCGGCGGAAGCGTGCCGCCCGCGACCAGGCGATGATTCGGACCGAGCCGATCGAAACCGCGCTCCTCGACCGGAACGCCGAGCAGGTCCAACAGCTTGGCGGCGCTGCCCGGCATCACCGGCTGGATCAGGATCCCGACCTGCCGCAGCACTTCGGCCGTCACGTAGAGGATCGTTCCGAAGCGGACCTCGTCGGTCTTGCGGACCGCCCACGGCGCCTCCGCGGCGAAGTAGCGGTTGGCGTCGGCGACCACCGCCCAGATCGCGTTCAGCGCCTGATGGATCTGCTGGCGCCCGATCGCCTCCCGGCAGACCGGCAGAAGGGCATCGGCCGCGGCCATGATCTCGCGGTCGCTGTCGGAGATGTCGCCGGCCTTCGGCAGCACTCCGCCAAGGTTCTTGGCGATCATCGACAGCGACCGTTGGGCGAGGTTTCCAAGGTCGTTGGCAAGGTCCGCGTTCATCCGGGCGATGATGGCCTCGTGGCTGTAGTTGCCGTCCGAGCCGAACGGCACCTCGCGCAGGAAGAAGTAGCGGACCGGGTCGAGGCCGTAGGTGTCCACCAGCTCCTTCGGTCCGACGACATTGCCGACCGACTTCGACATCTTCTCCCCACGGTTGAACAGGAAACCGTGGGCGTAGACGCGCTTGGGCACCGCGACGCCCGCCGACATCAGGAACGCGGGCCAGTAGACGGTGTGGAAGCGGACGATGTCCTTGCCGATGATGTGGACTGCCGGCCAGTACTTGGTGAAGGTTTCGCCGGAGACATCGGGATAGCCGACGGCGGTGATATAGTTCGTCAGCGCGTCCACCCACACGTACATCACGTGGCGCTCGTCGCCGGGCACCGGGATGCCCCAGTCGAACGTGGTGCGGCTGATCGAGAGATCCTTGAGGCCGCTCCGGACGAAGCTCAGCACCTCGTTGCGGCGCTCGTCGGGGCCCATGAAGTCCGGATTGTCCTCGTAGAGCGCCAGCAGTTTGTCCTGGTAGGCGCTGAGGCGGAAGAAGTAGCTCTCCTCCTCCACCCACTCCACGGGCGTGCCCTGCGGCCCGTAGCGCACACCGTCGGCGCGCACTTCGGTCTCGCCCTCCTGGTAGAAGGCTTCGTCCCGCACGGAATACCAGCCGGCATAGCTGTCCAGGTAGATGTCGCCGTTTGCCTTCATCGCCTCCCAGATCGCCTGGCTTGCCTTCTTGTGGCGCGCCTCCGTGGTGCGGATGAAGTCGTCGTTCGACAGGCCGAGGAGCCTCGCCATCTCCTGGAACAGCGCCGTATTCCGATCGGCCAGTTCGCGCGGGCTGATGCCCTCCTTGCGCGCGGTCTGTAACATCTTGATGCCGTGCTCGTCCGTCCCAGTGAGGAAATGCACGTCATGGCCGTCGAGCCGCATGAACCGGGCGATCGTATCCGTCGCCATCGCCTCGTAGGCGTGGCCGATGTGGGGAGCTCCGTTCGGATAGCTGATCGCCGTCGTGATGAAGAATGTCGGTTTCATGGGGTCTCGTCGGTTCGGCCGCCGGCAGGGCGGCCCGCGTCCTTCGATAAACAACCGGGAGGGGGTTCCGCAAGCATCGTGGCCGGCGGTCGCCGCAAGACCGTGCCGCGCCGCTTGCCTTCAACCCCGTTCGGCTGCGCGGGCCAAAGCTTCCATCAGGCCGATCGCTGCCTGCTTGCGGTCGAGATTGAGACCGTCGGTCTCGGCGATGATCCGGTTCACCGCATCCCAGGCTTCGGCATAACCGGCCACCGCACCGGCGCCCTCGGGTGCCTTCGCCCGCATCGCGTCGGCCAGCCACTGCCGTGCGAAATCGGCAACCAGGGAAAGGCTGTCGTCGCCGCGCCGGCCGCCGGCGAGTTCTGCGAACCGGTGCAGCGCACGGCGGTCCAGCCGCGGCAGACCGTTGACGACCTGGACGAAGGCGGCATGCAGAGCCAGCCCTTCGCCTTCCAGGCATTCGGCCGCCCGTCGGACGCTGCCCTCCGCGATGGCTGCGAGCGCGGCTCGGACATCGGCGTCCACGGCGACGTTGAGCGTATCGAGTGCCGCGAGCAGGTCCTGGTCGCCCAGCGGTTCCAGGTTGAGCCGGCGGCATCGCGAGCGGATCGTCGGCAGCAACCGGCCGGGCGCATGGCTCAGCACCAGGAACATGGCGCGTGGCGGCGGCTCCTCCAGCATCTTCAGAAGCGCGTTGGCAGCGTTCGGGTTCATCTCGTCGGCGGCGTCGACGATGGCGATCCGGTAGCCCCGGCCGCCCGCGGATGTCCCGAAGAAGGCACCAGCCCGGCGGACCTCGTCGACAGTCAGCAGGGTCTTCAGCTTCTTCTTGTCCTCGTCCCAGGGTCGGCGGAGGTGGAGAAGATTGGGATGGGCGCCGGCTGCGATCTGGGCCGCGACCCTCGGGTCGACCGGCGTCAGCGGCTCGCCCTCGGCCGGCGGCGCCTTGGTGGGATCCGGATGGGACAGCGCGAACCGGGCGAAGCGGAAGGCGAGCGTCGCCTTGCCGATGCCCTTAGGTCCGGTCATCAGCCACGCGTGGTGCATCCGGCCGGAGCGATAGGCTTCGTGCAGGGTGCGGGCAGCATTCGCATGGCCATGAAGGGCCGTCTGCTCCCGCGGCAGCGGCAGCCCCTCCAGCCAGTCGGCTTCGAACGTGTGATCGACGATCTCCGCCATCCGCTATCGGGTCCGTTTCTCAAGGCCGAAGCGGTCGGCCACGGCGGCCCAGATCGCCTGTCCGACCGTTTGCGCATCCGCAGTGCCGTCGACCACCACGCAGCGCTCCGGCTCGGCCCGGGCGATCGCCAGGAAGCCTTGCCGCCTCGCCTCATGGACCGCGATCGCGTCGGCCTCGAAGCGGTCCGCCGGTTCTGTACCGGCCCGGGCCTTGGCGCGCGCCAGCCCGACGTGCACCGGCAGGTCGAGAATGATCGTCATTGTCGGCATCAAGGCACCAATGGCGGCCCGCTCAAGGTCGCCGACCGTTGCCGGATCGAGCCCCCCTGCCCCGCCCTGGTAGACCCGCGTGGAGTCTGTGAAACGGTCGCAGAGAACAAAGGCGCCCCGGTCGAGCGCCGGCCGGATCGTTTCCGCGATATGGTCGATACGGGCCGCTGCGAAGAGGTAGGCTTCGCCCAGAACGCCGAGCGGCCGGGCGCGTCCGGAGAGAAGCAGCCCCCGGATCGCCTCGGCTGTCGGCGATCCGCCGGGTTCACGGGTGGTCGTGACGTCGAAGCCCAACACGCGCAGTCGATCGGCAAGAAGCCGGACCTGCGTCGACTTTCCCGCCCCCTCGCCGCCTTCGAAGGTGATGAACCTTCCAGCCACCTGCGCTCCGCCCCTATCCGTCGTCCGGGCGTTCCCGGTAATCAGCTTCTACCACCAACCGACGAGGAGTTCGCGAAGTCCGTCACGGGCGCGATTGGCCATGGTCCCGGCCGGGACGTCCGCCGCAGCGACGAGCGGGACCTGCTGGTAAAGGCGCCCATCGACGCGAATCTCCAGCATGGCCACCGTGGAACCGGCGGTCACGGGTGCGCGGATCGGGCCATCGTAGACCACCTTGGCGCGGAACTCGTCCCGTTCTCCGTTCGGCAGCGTCACGTCCACCGAGGTCTTTCCCTTGACCGCCACCCGTGTCTCGGTGCCGCCGAACACGCGAACCGTGGTGACGACGACGTCCGCCGGATAGAGAGTGACGCGGGCGAATTCCGCGAAGGCGGCGTCGATCAGCGCGCGCACTTCCGCGTCGCGCTCGGCGGGCGACTTCAAACCGCTGGCGAGCACCAGCATCCGTCGCCCGTCCCGTTCCACCGTCACTACCGCCCCGAACCCGTCCGTTTCGTCATAGGCCATGATCATGCCCGAGACGCCCGGAATATCGCGCAGGAAGGTCGTCTTGTTGGTCTGCAGGATCTTGTTCCACTCGAACTCGGCAAGCCGATAGAGGCCGAAGAGATCCGGCCGATCGGTCTGGACATGGGCTACCAGCCTGGCAATGTCGGACAGGCTGGTCCTGGCGCCCTTGGCGTTCAATCCGGTGGGATTCACGAACCGGGTCTGCCGCATGCCGATCGCGCGGGCGAGATCGTTCATCCGCGCCGCGAACGCCTCCTCGGTACCGCCGATGCCTTCAGCCAGAATGATCGCCGCGTCGTTGGCGTACTGGACGACGAGGCCCTTGAGCAGCGCGTCGACGGGCACGGACGACCGGACGGCGGCGAACATGGTCGTCACGCGGGCCGGCGCGCCGCCGGTGCGCCAGGCATGCTCGCTGACCTTGTAGGACGTCTCCGGTTGGACCTCACCCTTGGCCAGAGCGTCCGCGACCACGGCAGCGGTCATCAGCTTGGTGAAGTTGGCAGGCGCGAAGGGGCGTTCGGCCG
The DNA here is from genome assembly GCF_013839445.1 of Chthonobacter albigriseus. Lineage (GTDB taxonomy): Bacteria > Pseudomonadota > Alphaproteobacteria > Rhizobiales > Pleomorphomonadaceae > Chthonobacter > Chthonobacter albigriseus. The sequence continues at coordinate 19,056 of NZ_JACDIT010000004.1, forward strand.
CCTTGCTGTAGAGGATGGAGCCGGTTCCGGTCTCCACGATCATGGCGCGCGGAGCAGCCGTTTCCACTGCGCCGGCCATGGTCGTCAGCGTCAGGAGCCCAAGGCAGAAGACCAGGAACAGCTTCACGTCGGCCTCGAAAGCCCCCGAACGATCGTCGCCGGCCGGTACGGACGGCAATCAGCGAACCGCGCGCGCGCCCGCAGCACCTGCCTGAACCGCAGCCGCAACGGCGTCCTCGACCGCGACGCCCGGTACCAGAGCTGCGATCCGCACGCGCTTCATGATCTTGCCGCCCACCTCCACATCGTCGATGGCGACTCGGCCGATACCGGCGAGCGCATCCGCCACGCGATCGGCGTTCTCCGGATTCCCGAACACGCCGACCTGAACCACCGTGTCGGGCAGAGTGCGATTGGATGCCCTCTCCAGGCTCTTGGCGAGATCACCGAGCGACACGCCGGAGCCGACGGCCTCCACGGCCGCATAGGCGAGGTCGACGCGCTCGGCCGCATAGGACGAGCGCGGCGGCGCGGCCTCGGGCAGCGGCACCTGGAGGCTCGGCTGTCCCTGGATCGCACCTTGATCGAAACCGATCGGCTGAGCCCCGACCTGGAATGAGTTGACCGTGAAGCCTGCCAGCGTCGGGCGGATGGTCTCGGCGGCTGCCGGTGCGGCGGCGACCTGGATCGGCTGGCCGCCGGCCGCGTAGTAGGCGTCGGCCGGGTCGAGCGAGGCGACCATGATGTAGGCTTCTTCCGCCAGCGGAGCCGGGCGGATCGGCGGCAGAGCCGCTGCGACCACCGGATAGGACGGCGCGGCGACCGGAGCGGCAGGAGCCGTCGAAGGCGCGGCCTTGGGCGCGCTTACGCCGGGCAGCGGTTCAGCCGAGGCGACCATCGTTTCCGGCATGCCGATCGGGCCGGGCGCCGGCCCCTGGTAGGAGGCCAGCAGGAAGCTGGAGTCGTCGCCGTCACGCGGCGCGGCGCTGACGTACTCGACCTTCACCTTGGCGATGCCGGCGCGGCGGATCCCGAGCATCTCGGCGGTTCGGCGCGACACGTCCATGATCCGATTGCCGTGATAGGGCCCGCGATCGTTGACGCGCACCATGATGCTGCGCCCCGTGGTCATGCTGGTGACCCGGGCATAGGACGGCAGCGGCATGGTGGGATGGGCGGCAGTCAGCGCGTTGGCGTCGTAGATCTCGCCGTTGGCAGTGTAGCGGCCGTGGAAGGCGTCGCCGTACCAACTGGCGAGGCCAACGTTGCGATAGTCCGGATCGAGGCGGGGCACATAACGTTTGCCGGCAACCGTATAGGGCTTGCCGACCATCTTGCGTCCGCCGCCCTTCGGCACGGCCTCTCCGACCTGGATCACTCGGGGGCTCGGAGCGACGCCGAGCTTGGGATCCACCTCGGACTTGGCAGTCTTGATGGGGGTGGTCGGGACACTGCTGCAGCCCGCCAGGGCGATGCAGAGGAAAACGGAACCAGCGACGGCGGTGAGGAGCGATGGGCCGGGCTTTGCTTTTTCAAGCGAACTCGGAAGCGGCCGCCGTGCGTTCATGTCGTGTACCCTAACTGTCGACGGCAGCAGTCGAGCACACGAGCATTCGCAGACGCATGTGACCATGCATCCGTTCCGCATCGCAGAGCCGCAACCACCGTCCCCACGGTCGTCGCGCCCATAGTCCAGCCGATTGGTTAACTGAACGTTAACAATTCAGGATCGGCTGCCCGGTTCGAGCTGTCGTTCGTTTGACCCCTGCCGGACCGGTTCTCTTTCAAGGCCCGATCCGCGCCTCTCCTTCTAACCCGTCGTCGCGTTTCCAGTAAAGAGTGGTTTCACTGAGCCGTGACAGGACGAAGCACTGGCGCTTTCCGTCGTACCACTCCTGCCATTGCTGGCAGAGCATGTCGGACTCGATCCACCACTTTCCCTTATCCTTCGGCGCCATGAATCGCCCGAGGCCGAGCGCCTCGCCGCTGCCGTCGACCGTGCCGTCGGTCTTGTAGTAGAGCGGGAACTCGCCGCCGAGCGGCGTCTGCAGGTAGATCCGCTTGCCGCGCACGGCCTTGCGGATCTCCGTGCTGGACAACGCAGGCACATCCGCCCGCGCCTCGTCGGCCGGAAACATGGCACCCACCGGCAGCAGCCCGACCAACAGGCTGGACACGATGATCGCCTTGCGGCGTGCCACGTTGAAGCCAGGGAAACCGAGCGCCATGGATATGCCTCCTCTTCGAACGAGACCGCACCGATTCGGCCTCTCGGCCGTCAGGCCGGCCGCTCTATCGTCCGACGATCCCCGGACCGACGGTTCTACGAGGCAAGTCCCGAAACGGTTTTGCCACAGCCATACTGGACACGAGAGCGCGGGATCGGCTAGCAACGCCCTCAGTCGAAGGCCTCCGGCCCCCCGCGGGCCGTTTGCGCGACGGATGGGTGGCCGAGCGGTTTAAGGCACCGGTCTTGAAAACCGGCGAAGGTGCAAGCCTTCCGTGGGTTCGAATCCCACCCCATCCGCCATGTCATTGCGCGACAGCGATACGCTCCGGTCCAAAGCCGCTTCATCCTCGCACAAGCCTGTGCAGGGGTGGCAGCTGTTTGGAGGGATGCAGGGCGTTCTTCTCTGTGCCGAACGTGTGGGCGACATCAGATTGTCGCGCTGGAGTTTCGGCACTTCAACAGCAGTGACGTTATAGAACAAATGCTTACGCATAATTATCATGCATATAGTCATTTAGATTTTCGAAATAGATGCAATTCACAATGTATATCTGTTTTGCAATTAATAGCTCAGTCGGACTAGCCGATGCCCTTGTCGCCCATAGGCCGTTCCTTTCGTCGCGATACGCGGGGGAGTATCGCCATCTACTTCGCGGCGACAATGACGCTCGCGTTCGCCGCGGTGGGTTCAGCCGTGGACTATGGCAGAAGCCTGGCGGTTCAAACGCAAATGCAGCACGCCGCGGACGCGGCTGCTCTCGCAGCAGCGGTTTCGAGCGAAACTTCTGAGCGTGGGCTGAAGGCCGTCGCGGACAAGTTTCTTCTGAAGAATCCGGTCAGCCAGTATCTAAGTTTGCCGGATGCATCAGACCTCAAGTTCATGGACAGGAAGAGCGGTTCTTTCGAATACCAGCTTTTCGGGCGTTCGGAGAACGTGGTGATGTCCCTGTTCGGCTATCCGGTAACCGAGGTTGCCGTCAAATCCGCCGTGAATCTCAATTCGTCAGAGTTGGAATTGGCCTTGGTCCTGGACAACACCTACTCCATGACCACCGTCGGGGCGAACAAGCGAACCCGACTCGAAACGTTGAAGATGGCCAGCAAGGATCTGATTCAGGCTATCAAGCCGAACCCGAACAACAACGTTCGTGTGGCGGTCGTGCCGTTCGTCGATTATGTCAACGTTGGCTTGGAAAATCGGCAAGCACCTTGGATGTCTGTGCCGCCTGACAGCAAGACGGTCGGCGAACGGGTCTGCGAAGTCAAAGACGTATACGAAAAGTTCAACTGCAGGTACGAGGACAAGCAGTGCGAGAAGGACGGCGTATCTGAAGAATGCGAGAAGAAGATCTGTGAGAAGCGAAAAATAGGAACGGAGACGGAGTGCTCCACGCCGACCGAGGAGTTCGAATGGAGGGGCTGCGTCGGATCGAGGCCCGAACCTTTCTCGACCGCTCCCAACGCGGACGGGGTGCCCTATCCGGGGGTCATGAACAAGTCATGCGCCACGGAGGTGACACCCCTGACCTCGATCGAAGGCAGAGCTATCTCGGCGATATCTGCGATGGAGGCCCGAAACGAGACCTACATCACGGCGGGCATGCTTTGGGGAATCAATGTCCTGACGCCCGAAGCGCCCTACACCGAAGGGCGGGCTTTCGACAGCACCAATGAGAACAGGTTTCCGCGCAAGACCATCATTCTCATGACCGACGGAACCAATACCAGATCTCTCAAACAGCCCTATCACAACGGCGAAGACAAAGAGCACGCGGATACGATGCTGCTTGAGGAATGCAATATCGCCAAAAAGCTCGGCATCGAGGTCTTCACCGTTTCGTTCGGTGTCACGGACAAGTCGACAGAAGATCTACTGATGGAATGCGCGAGCAGTCCCGATAAATTCTTCGATACAGACTCTGACGAGGAATTTCTGGAATCGTTCGGCGCGATCTCCTCCGACCTCAAAGGGATCCGGCTTGTGAAGTGAGGGTCCCGCACCGCCGAGGCGGTCGGGATCTGGCCTGCCACGACCATCCGGGCACTCGAGGCTCCGTCCGCCACACGCGTGGCCGGAGGCTCATGAGAGCCAGCCGTCATCAACGGGTACGCGGGCTGTCAGCGCGTCGACAATCGGGGGAATGTCCGCGTCGCGCAGGCAGAGCGGGTTGATCACGATCAGGTTCTGCGCGCGGCGCGAGGCGTCGACGTGGATGCTGGGCCGCCCATCGATCAGAGCGTTGATAAACGCCTCGACGCGGCACTGCGGATCGGCCGGTGCGAGCACCAGAGTGGGCACGCAGGTCCGGTCTTCCGCGCCTTCGATGCGGACCGAAAAGCCCGCGGTCCCGGCGAGCCCTGCCTGGATGTTTCGCAGCAGCTCCAGCCAGCGCGCATGGCGGACCGCGTCGCCCTCCTCGACGAACAGGCGCAGCGCCGTGAGCAGCCCGACGATCTCTTCTTTGCCCACCTTTGCCGACCGCCCGATGCCGTGCGGCGGGACACCCTTCATCCGGCTTCGGTCGATCAGCGTCGACGGCGGCCGCCACATGTCTTCGAAGACGTCGAGGTCGAGATGCTGGAGCGCGGCGGACATCACGAGGTCCCTCCGGCCGCAGAGGAAACCGCTCGCCTGCGGTCCGCCGATCACCTTGCCGCCGGAGAAGGCCACCAGGTCGGCGCCTTCCGCGACGAACCGGCGGAGGTTCGCCTGGGGCGGCAGTTGGGCCGCCGCATCCACGATGACAGGAACGTTGTGGCGAGACGCGAGCGCGGTGACGAGCGGGAGATCCGGCAAAGCGTTCGCGTCCGCCACGTAAAAGATTGCCGCAGTGGCCTCGCAGAGGGCCGCCTCGATCTCCCAGACCTCCGCATCGCGAACTCCGGAGCCGGCGTGCCGGTCCGGCAGCCCGACCTCCACGATGGTCGCGCCGGCCGCGCGGATCGCGTGGTCGTAGCCGTTGCGCTGGCTGCGCACCATGACGATCTCGTTCGGCATGCCCCGCGCATCGGGAAGCCGCGCCATCCGCGCGACGTCCAGCCCCGCCAGGCAGGCCGCTGCCGCCAGCAGCAGGCACGCCGACGCCCCCGCGGCGACATAGCCCGCCTCGGCCCCGGTGATCGCTGCGATTTCGCGCGAAGCGGCGGCTTGCAAGTCCGCCATGTCGACGCAGTGCCGCGCCGCGTCGGCCATCGCCTCGGTCACCTCGTCCCGCATCCGCCCACCGGACAGGCGCGTGGCCGTGCCCTTCGCGTTGATCAAGGTCGGCACGCCGAGGCGATCGTAGACGGACATGGTGTGGTGCTTCCCGGAAGCCCGCGAGGGCTGCGAAACGGACGAGCGATACCGCCCTTCAGGGCGGCGCGATGCGGAAGTCGGCCCCTTCCGGGATCAGCTGCCCGCCGTCCACCACGATCGTCGTGCCGGTGACGTAGCTCGCCTCCTCGGAAGCAAGGTAGAGGAAGGCGTTGGCCACGTCGCGCGGCGTACCGAGCCGCCCGAGCGGGATCGCCGCCTCCATGCTGGCGATGTATTCGGGTCCGCGATGCTCCTGGATCGCCTCGGTCATGATGTTGCCGGGCTCCACGCCGTTGACGGTGATGCCGTAGCCGGAGAACTCCAGCGCCGCCGCCCGGATGAAGCCGTTGATGCCGGCCTTGGTGGCGGCGTAGTGCCCGTGGCCCGGGTTCGTGACGTGCGGGCCGGTGATGGACGAGGTGAACAGGATGCGGCCATAGCGCTGGGCGCGCATCGGCGGCAAGGCGGCGCGGGCCGCATTGAAGGCGCCGCGCAGGTTCACGCCCATCACCCGGTCCCAGTCTTCCGGGCTGGTCTGCTCGATCAGTTGCCAGGGGTAGATCCCGGCGTTCTGGACGATGATGTCGAGCCGTCCGTGTTTCGCGATAGCCGTGGCCACGGCGGCTTCGGCGTCGGAGAGGCTGGAGATGTCGGTACGCACGAATGTGGCGCCGAGCTGGTCCGCAGTCGCCTGGCAATCCGCATCGGTGTCGCCGAGCACCAGCTTGGCTCCCTCCTCCGCGAAACGTTGGGCGATGCCCTTGCCGATGCCGCGCGCGGCGCCGACGATAACGGCCGTACGGCCTTCCAGGCGGCCTGTCATGCTAACCTCCGTCGAACCGACTGCTTGAGCGTGTCGAGCATGACCGCCGCAAGCACGAGCAGGCCATGGATGACCTGGGTGAAGTTGGCCGGCAAGCCCATCAGGTTGATCGCCGTGTTGATCGAGGACAGCAGGAGCACGCCGGCGTAGACGCCTGGCAGCGAACCGACGCCACCCTTCAGGCTGACGCCACCGATCACCACCGCGGCGAAGGCGTTGAACAGCAGTCCCACGCCGAGGTTCGCCGTCGCGCCCGACGTGCGCACCGTCAGCAGCCATCCGGCCAGCCCGGCGATCGCCCCGGCGAGCACGAAGGCGATGACGAGGTTGCGGGCCACGCGGATGCCCGCACGATAGGTCGCAGTCTCGTTGCCGCCGATCATCTTGAGGTGCCGCCCGTAGGGCGTCTTGGCCATCAGGACCGAGAAGACTATGAAGCAGGACACTGCGATCCAGGCAGTGAGCGGCAGGCCAAGCACGCGCTGGATGCCGAACCAGCGGATCGCAGGTGCGAGGTCCTGCGCCGATCGGCCGCCGGAGACAGCGACCACGAGGCCGCGGACCCAGATGAAGGACGCCAGCGTGATGATGAAGGCGTTCATCTTCATCCGCACGATAAGGAAGCCGTTGAGAAGCCCGACCAGGCCGCCGACGGTGATGGCGACCAGCAGAGACACCGGGACCGCCAACCATTCCGGCTGCAGTTGCACGCCGATGCCGATGCCGGCCGAGCAGAACAGGATGCCCACCGCCATCGCCGACAGCGCCGCCACCGACTCCACGGATAGGTCCATGTGGCCGGCGATGATCACCAGCGACAACCCGATCGAGAGCACGCCGAGCACGCTCGACGCTTCGATGATGTTGGCGAAGATGCCAAGCTGGAAGTAGTTCGGAACGAAAGTCGAGAAGACGATCAGGACGAACAGCAGCATGAACCAGACGAGGTTGTCGAGAACGAACTCGATTCCTCGGCGCGTGCGCGGGGTCATTTCCCACCCTGTCGGTTGGATGGCCTCCGGGATGTTCCCGGAGGCCGTTGTCCGGCCTTGTGGTCAGGGCACCGGCGAGATCGGAGTCGCGGGCGGCTTGAGGTTGCCCCAGAACTTCGGATCGTCGACGTTGTCCTTGGTGATCGCGGCGCCGGGGATCTTGATGTTCGGCCCCCAGGCTTCGCCGGTAACCGTCCCCTCGAGCCCGAGGATGTCGTAGGTGCCGGGCTTGATCTCCGCCTTGGCGACGATCTTGTCCATGAACATGGCCACCGCCGCTGCCTGGGCGTAGAGAGGCTGCTCGACCTCGACGTTGAGCCAACCCTTGCGGATGAGATCCAGACCGACGGGCGCACCGTTGGAGCTCATCATCATCACCTCGCCGGGCTTCTTGCCGGCTGCTTCCAGCGAGGCGACGGCGGCCACCGACAGATGCGCCGCGTGGTTGAAGATCAGGTCGATGTCGGGGTTGGAGACGATGGAATCCGCCACGATCGTACCGGCGTTGCTCGCCTCCCACTGCATGGCCGGTTGCGAGATGATGGTGACGCCCGGGAAGGCCTTCATCTTCTCCTCGAAGCCCTTCTGGATATCGAGGGTGTAGGGGTCGCCGGGGTCGCCGAGGACCTGGAGGATCTTGCCCTTCACGTCGCCGTTCTTCTCCTTCAGCAGCCGCTCGGCCTCCGCCGCGGCGACATGGCCGATCTCGATCGTTCCCGCGACGGAGGTGAAGTCCGACATCGTCGAGGTGATCTGCCGGTCGAACTCGACCACCGGGATCCCGGCGGCGCGGGCCGCCTCGATCGACGGCTTCAACGCGTTGAAGTCCACGGCGGCGAGGATGATCGCGGCCGGCTTCAAGGCGATGACGTCGTTCATCTGCGATTGCTGTGCGTCGGTCTTGTTGTCGGCGTTGAGAGTCTGCATCTCGTAGCCGACCTGTTTCAGGAACATCTCAAGCGCGCTGACCGACCCGGTCTGGAATTCGTCGAGCAGCGTCGGGACCAGATAGTAGACCGTGCCCTTGGACTGGGCAGCAGCGGGGACGAGCATGGCGCCGATCAACGCCAGCACTGTCGTCAAACCGAGCAGTAGTCGTTTCATCGTGTTCACTCCTCTGCCGGACTTTTATCGTTTCGCCGCTGCCGGTCCGGTGCCGGCAAGCGCTTCGCCCGTGATCATCCTGATCACGGCATCGGGCGTCGTCTGGTGGGTCGGGACATCTCCGGCGACCACCCCCTGACGGATCACGACGATCCGGTCGGCGACCTGGAAAGCCTGCTGCATGATGTGGGTGATGATCACGACGCCGATGCCCTGGCTGGCGACGTGCCGGATCATCTCCAGGCCGCGGCGGGTCTGCTCGACGCCGAGCGCCGCGAAGGGTTCGTCGAGCAGCACCAGCTTGCCGCCCCAATGAACGAAGCGGTTGAGCTCGATCGCCTGCCGCTGGCCGCCCGAGAGGTGCTCGACGTTGACACGCAGCGACGGGATGCGGGTTCCGGCTTCCGCGAGAGCCTTGGCGACTTCGCGCTCCATCGCCTTCTCGTCGAGAATGGGGATGCCGAGCACGCGGCGCGTGATTTCGCGGCCCATGAAGAAGTTGGAGACGACGTCGACGTTGGTGCAGAGCGAGAGGTCCTGGTAGACCGTCTCGATCCCCATCGCCTTGCCCTCGGCAGGGGTCTTCGCGCGATACTCGCGGCCCTCGAACAGCATACGGCCGGAACTCGCCTCGTGGCCGCCGGCTATGATCTTGACGAGGGTCGACTTGCCGGCGCCGTTGTCGCCGAGCAGCGCGACGACCTCCCCCTTGCCGATCGAGAAGCTCACGCCCTTCAGCGCTTCGATGGCGCCGAAGTTCTTGCGGATGTCCTCCAGGACGAGAAGCGGTTCGGTCATGCGCGCACCTCCCTGCCGCCAATCCTGGTCAGTTCCGGGCCGAACATCTGGCCCTGGCGTGGCGAGAGCGCCCCCCGGACCGCCAAGGCGGCGGCGCCGCGCAGCACTGCTTCGCCGCCCTCGCCGCCGCTGGCGACGACCACCCGCGGCAGGCTTCGGTCGCGGCGAACGGCGATGGAGTTGCCGAAATCGGCGCCCGGCGCGGTGACAGTGTCGAGCAGCCCGGCTGGTGCGTAGCCACCGACGACGATTGTCTCGGGGTCGAACAGGTTTTCGATGGTCCGGACCGCCTGGCGAAACAGCGGGTCGACCGCCTTTGCCCAGGCAGCCTCGCCAAGGCCGCTGCGCCTTAGGGCTTCCAGCGAGACGTAGCGCTCAAGACAGCCCCGATTCCCGCAGAAGCACGGTTCGCCGTCCGGAACGACCGTGATGTGGCCGAGTTCGCCGGCATTGCCCCAATTGCCGCGCAGCACCTCGCCATCATGGACCATCGTCCCGCCGAGGCCGACGCCGAAGAACAGGTAGTAGTAGTCGCGCAGCGCAGTGCCCCGGCCATAGAGCTGTTCGCAAAGCGCAGCGGCAGCCATGTCGGTCTCGACGAAGGCGGCAAGCCCCGTCGCGTCCGCCAGACGGCCCAGGATCTCCGTTCCCTGCCAGCCGGCCATGGTCGTGGAGCCGATGAAGCTCATCGATTCCACGCCGAACGGGCCAGGCATTGCCATGCCGACCCCGAGCAGCCGGCGCGCCGGATCGGCAGCGCGCAGTTCGGCGACAAGATCGCGGATCAGCGCGAAGCCCTCGTCCGGGGTGGCGCGCTCGGCGTCCCGGCGCACCCGAGCGAGAATGTCGCCGCGCAGGTTGATCAGAGCCGCCTCGACGCTGAGCGGGGTGATGTAGACGCCGATGGCGAAACCGCCGTCCGGGTTCACGGCCAGCTTGCTGGGCGGGACGCCCCTGCCCTTAGGCTGTTCACGCTCGGAGACGAGGAAGCCGTCTTCCTCCAGTTCGCGGACGATGGTGGAGACGGTCTGGACGGTCAGGCCGACGCTGTCGGCGATGTCGGTCCGCGCGATCGGGCCCCGGCGCCGGATCAGCTCGAGCACGATCCGCTTGTTGAACGGTCGTCCCGTTTCCTGGTTCGTGCCCTTCAGCATGAGGCCCGCTCCCTCGACATGCAGAGAGTTGCATGGACCCCATATTTCGTCAAACGGTTTTCAGAAATAGGCGGAGATCGGTCTTGGACCCTTTTGCTTCCGGCTTTCGCGGCCCTAGCCGGCCGTTGCGAAGCGGGCGAGGTCCTTGTCGGAGGCGTCGTTCAGGAAGAACACCCGGAGCCGTTCCGCGCTGCGCAAAAGGCAGTCGAGGTAATCCGAACGGTTGCGTCGGGCGTCGGCTCTGGGTGCGACGAGGCAAAGCGTCGCCGCCGCGCGCCCGTCCGGCCGACGCACTGGCACCGCGAAGCAGTGCGTGTAGCTGTCGACGATGCTGTCGAAGGTGAAAAAGCCGTCCCGCGAAGCCTGGCGGACTTCGGCGAGGTAGGTCGCCGGGTCGAGCCAGTCGCCGGAGGGGAGACGGAAGTCCTCCGGCGGGACGAAAGAGAGGATCTCGCCGTCCGAAAGATGATCGAGCAGCAAGCGACCGGAAGCGGTCCAGGGGATCGGCGTCCGTTCGCCGACGCTGGACGAGATGCGGAACGGTCTGGACCCCTCACGCATCATCGCCACGGTATACTTGTTGCCGTCGAGAAGGCAGAACTGCGCCGTCTCGCGCGTCTCCTCGACGATCTCGCCCAGCAGTTCGGAGCAATGGCGCAGCAGGTCCGACTGCTCGGAGTATGCGGCCCCGAACAGGAACAGCTTGCGGCCCAGGAACACCCTGCCCTCTCCGCCCTGGTATTCGAGAGCTTCCAGTTTCAGGAGCACGCCGATCAGTTCGTAGATGGTCGATCGCGGCGCTCCCATGGCGCTCGCGATCTCGTTGGGGCGCATCGGCCGGCGGCTGTTGCGCAGGCAGTCGAAGATGTCGAAGGCCCGCTCAAGTCCGCGGGACCGACGTGTCGTGGCATCATCGACGGGCTTGTCCATGCGGTCTCCTCTGCGCAACGCTCCTGCTTATTTCCGCCGGAAGGCGACGCAGTCAATCTCCACCTTGCAGTCGACCATCATCGACGACTGGACGCAGGCGCGCGCCGGCGGGTTCGCGCCGAAATACTCCGCGTAGACGCCGTTGAAGCTCCAGAAGTCGCGGGGATCGTCGAGCCAGACCCCGACCCGGACGACATCCTCCACGCCGTATCCGGCCTCGTGCAGGATTCCGATCAGGTTCTCGATCGTCTTGCGCGTCTCCGCGACGATGCCGCCGCGGACGATCTCTCCATTCTCCATGGCGACCTGGCCGGACACGTAGAGCCAGCCGTCGGCCTCCACGGCGCGCGCGAAGGGAAGCGGTTGCTTGCCGGCACCGGTTTCGCCGGCTCCGTAACGGGTGATGGACATCGGTGTCTCCTGGATGTGTTCAACTGAAACGGGAGTTCTTGAGGAACTCGGCGAGCCGCTCGGTGGAGGGATTGGCGAACATGGTCTTGGGGTCGCCTTCCTCGCCGATCCGCCCCTGGTTCATGAAGATGACGCGATTCGAGACGTCGAACGCGAACCGCATCTCGTGCGTGACGATCAGCATGGTCATGCCATCACGGGCAAGGTCGGTGATGACCTGCAGAACTTCGGCCACGAGTTCCGGATCGAGCGCGGAGGTCACCTCGTCGAACAGCATCAGGCGCGGGCTCATCGCGATGGCGCGGGCGATCGCGACACGCTGCAGCTGCCCGCCCGAGAGCTTGGACGGCCGGTGGTCCTTGCGGTTGAGAAGGCCGACCCGATCCAGCCAGCCCTCCGCCGTCGCGCGTGCCGCGTCCGCCGGCATCTTCTTGACGAGCGTTAGCCCGAGCATGACGTTCTCCAGCGCCGTCATGTGCGGGAAGAGGTTGAACTGCTGGAAGGCCATGCCGGTCAAGGCGCGTTGGCGGGCGATCTCGCGTTCCGGCTTGCGCCGCCGCCGTCCGCCGTCGGTGAGGTACCCGATCTCCTCGCCGTCGATCCGGATCGAGCCCCCCTCGAAGTCCTCCAGCATGTTGACGCAGCGCAGCATCGTCGTCTTGCCCGAGCCGCTGGACCCTATGATCGAGATCACCTCGCCGGCCTGCACCGTGCAGTCGACGCCTTTGAGAACCTCAACGGATCCGAAGCTCTTGTGGAGGTCCCGGATTTCCAGGAGGGGGGCGGACATAGCGAACCCTTCAGTCGGTCGCGACGCGGCGCTCGACATAGCTGCCGAACCGCTCGATGGCGTAGTTGATCGCAAAGTAGAGCGCCCCGGCCAGGAGGTAGAACTCCAGGCTGTGGAACGCCCGGGAGATGACCTCCTGCGTCCGCAGAAGCAGTTCCGCGACCCCGATCACCGAAAGCAGCGTGGAGGCTTTCACCATCTCGGCTGCGGTGTTGATCCAGGCGGGCAACCCGAGCCGGAGAGCCTGCGGCGCGAGCACGTAGCGGAAGGTCTGGCCGAAGCCGAGACCGATGGCCTTGGCGGCTTCGGTCTGTCCTCGCGGGATCGTCTGCAACGCACCGCGAGTGATCTCGCCAACGTGCGACGAGCAGAAAACGGTCAGCGCCAGCACGCCGGCCTGAAAAGGCGAGAGATCGAGACCGATCGTGGTAAGAATGTAGTAGCTGGCCAGCACCAGCACGAAGACCGGCGTGCCACGGACGAAGTCGGTGTAGAGCCGGCCAGCGAACCGCCATGCGAGGTTGCCGTAGGCAAGCACCAGCCCCAGCCCCACGCCGATCACGGTTCCGCCGGCAATCGCCAGTGCCGAGATCAGCACGGTGGTGCCGAGGCCGTAGAGGATAGGCCAGCGTGCCGACCAGATGAGTTCGAGGATGGTGGGGGATTCCATGCCGGTCACCCCGCCAGCGAGAGGCGAGCTTCGACCCGGCGCAGCAACGCGGCGAGGATCGAGCAGGTGCCGACATAAAGGGCGCTCGCAACGAGCCAGGTCTCGACCACACGGAAACTCTCGACATTGATCTTTCGCGCCTCGAACGTGAGTTCCGGCACGGCGATCGCGGCGGCAAGCGAAGTGTCCTTGAAGAGACCGATGAAGGTGCTTCCGAGCGCCGGAAGCACGGCGCGAAGCATGATCGGCAGGATGATCCGGCGCCGGATCTGGCCCTCGGTGAGGCCGATCGCAAGACCGGCCTCGCGCAGGCCCTTCGGCACCCCGAGCAGGCCGCCGCGGAACACTTCGGCGAGATAGGCGCCGGAGTAGAGCGACAGCGCCAGCACGAAGGAGTTTGTCTTCGAGAGGCGCAGTCCGAGTTGCGGCAAGGTGAAAAAGGAGATCAGCACCAGGACGAGCAACGGCGTGTTGCGGAACACCGTGACGTAGAGGCCGGCCGGCGCGCGAAGCAGGGGTTGCCGCGCGGTTTGCCCGAACGCGAGCACCAGCCCGATGAGGCAGCCGATGCCGATCGAGAGCACGGCCAGGAGGAGGCTGAGGCCGAGGCCGAACAGCAGGTCGTCGAAGCTCCGCCAGACCGCGGAGAAGTTCAGCGTATAGCCCATGGACCCGCCCGGACCTGTGGTGGCGCCGCGCCATGACGGCGCGGCGAGGAGCAACCGAAAAACGCAAAAGCCTTGCGGCGCCGATGGTGCGTGCACCGCCGGCGCCGGTCAGGCCCCGTTATTGGAACTCGACGGGGAATCCGATCGCCGGCGGCGGCAGGTCCTTGCCGAACCACTTCTTGAAGGAAGCCGCATAGGTATCGAACTCGACGCCGGTCATCGCTTCGTGCAACGCGGTGTTGACGAAATTCAGCCAATCCGGATCGCCCCGCCCGACAGCGCAAGCATAGGTCTGCGGGCTCCAGCCGTAGCCGGCATCCTTGTACTTGCCCGGGTTCTGCGTAATGTACCACGCGATCGACGACTGGTCCGTGGCCGCCGCATCCGCACGTCCGGACTCCAGTGCCTGGTAGATCAGGTCGACCGCGTCGTACTGGTCGACGGTCGCCTCCGGAAGCGCCTTGTGGACGAGTTCTTCCGCATAGACGTTCTGCAACACCGCGATCGTCACCGACGATCCAGCCGCCTTCAGCGCGGCGTAGTCGGCGTAGGATCCGCCCTCCTTCAGCATCAGCCCGACGCCTTCCCGGTAATAGGGCACCGTGAAGTTGACCTGCTGCGCACGCTCGCCGGTCACGGTCATGAACTGGCAGGTGATGTCGACCTTGCCCGTGGTGATGTTCGGGATGCGGGCGTCGGATGCCTGGTTGACGAACTCGATCTTCTCCGGATCGGCGAACAGCGCCTTGGCGATAATCTTGGCCACATCGACGTCGAAGCCCTGAAGGGTGTCGTCGGCGCCCTTGAAGTGCCAGGGCGCGTTCGTGCTGCCGGTGCCGACGATCAGCTTGCCGCGAGCCAACACGTCTTCGAGTTTTCCGGCCTGCGCGCCGGTTGCCGCGAGCGCCATGACGACGGCTGAGGAAAGGCCAAGCAATTGCGACTTCATGTTCATGACGCCCTCCAGTTCGATCCCCGATTTGGTATATCCGCTATAATGGACACATGCCTGAAATAGCGGATTGACGTATTAGCCGCGCTGGTTCAAACCTTGTCAAGGCGCGGTTGAAGGGATTTCCCGGCGATGTTGGACGAGCTCGATACACCCGCAGTCTTGGTGGATCTCGCGATCGCGACCGCCAACATCAGGCGTTTCCAGGACTTTGCCGACCGGCGCGGGCTCGTAACGCGCCCCCACATCAAGACCCACAAGCTGCCGCAGCTAGCCCGCTTGCAGATCGAGGCGGGCGCCGTTGGCATCACCTGCCAGAAGATCGGCGAGGCGGAGGCCCTCGTCGCCGCCGAACCCGCTATCCATGACGTGCTGCTTACCTACAACGTCATGGGCGCCGCAAAGCTGGCGCGCCTCGTAGCGCTGTCCGACTGGGTGCGCCTGTCAGTGGTGGCCGACAGCCGTTCCGTGGTCGACGGGCTGTCATCAGCCTTCGCGAGCCGGCCGAACCCTTTGATCGTTTTGGTGGAATGCGACACCGGAGGGCAGCGATGCGGCGTGACCAGCCCGGCCGCTGCAGCCGACCTGGCGGCGGCTATCGAGGAAGCGCCGGGGCTTTGCTTCGGCGGGCTGATGACCTATCCGGCCGCCGGAAAAGCGGCGGATGCCGCGGCCTTTCTCGCGGAGGCCAAGCGGCTGATCGAAGCCGGGGGACTTTCCGTGGACGTCGTCACGTCGGGCGGAACACCGGATATCTGGAAAGCCGAGACCGCCGGCGTGATCACCGAGTATCGTCCGGGAACCTACGTCTACAATGATCGGTCGCTGGTGGCGCGCGGTGTCGCCACGCCAGCCGATTGCGCTCTCACCGTGCTGGCGACCGTCGTCTCGGTGCCGACGCCGAACCGGGCCATCGTGGACGCGGGCTCCAAGGTGCTCACCTCCGACCTCCTCGGCCTCATCGGCTACGGGGAGGTTCTCGGACGCCCGGACATCACGATCGACCAGCTGTCGGAGGAGCACGGCCGCCTTGTATCGGATGGTCCGATCGGGCTCGCGGTTGGCGACCGTGTCCGCATCCTGCCGAACCACGCCTGCGTGGTGACGAACATGGTCGACGCGGTGTCGGTGCTACAGCTGGACGGTCGCGTCGAGACCTGGCCTGTTGTGGCGCGTGGTCGGGTTACCTGACGGTGTCTTGACCGCGCCGCCAGCATCTTTCCCGGAAGCGGACGACGCAACCAGCTACCGCGTCAACCGGATCGGCACGGCTTTGCGGAACAGCGTCTGGAAGCTGTTGGTGACCTGCTCGGGCGAGTTGGCCGTCATGTGGAGATCGCCGCCGCATTTCTCCAAGGCATGCGAGACGTCGTCGATGCGCTGCATGCCGGGCCGGCCGAGAAGGCTGGGCTGGCCCAACGTTTCGCCATAGCCCCAATCCCAATCCATCTTGAGGTAGGGAACCTGGACCACGCCGATCATGGCGCCGTCGGCGCGGATCTGGTCGCAGGCCGTCCAATCGAATTCCCGGACATAGGCGCGCAGCGGCACGTCGGACGTCCAGGTGCGGTTGGGGTCCTGGACGCCGTCGGTCAGCATCAGGAGCAGTTGAGTCGCTTTTCCGCGGGTCGAGCCGTCGCCGGATTTGGCGACCAACGACGGAAGGGTGGAGGCGAACTCCCAGAAGCGGGTCCCTCCGACAGTCTCGCTTGAAGTCACAGGATCGGACGGCAGGTTCTTGCGCAGGTTGTTCATGCTGGCGTTCAGCGGCGACAACTGGGTCAGCTTGTCGTTGAACTCGTACAGCTGGACCTGGATGCGACCGCCCGAATTGAAGTTTTCCAGGTAGTCGGCCAGGTTCAGGATGGCGTCGCGGATCAGGTCATAGCGCAGCTTGACGCCGTTGGACCTTGCCCAGGAGTAGGAGTCCGCTCCGGGATTGTCGTGGCAGGCGAAAGCGCAGCCGAACTGGTTGCGCAGCCGGTCGATGTCGGCTTCCGACGCGCCCAGGGCCATCGAGGCCGACGTGTCGACGACCAGCGTGAGATCGATATAGGGAAAGCCGGTCGCCACCGCCGACGCGGTGCCCCCGATCGCGACGGTATCGAATCCGGCGATCGACATCACCGTCGTATCGACGGTGCTGTCGTACCGGGCGAAGATGTTGATGTCGACGCCGTCGCGCACGATCGACGTCACGACTTTCTCGACCGGAATGTCCGAGATGTTCGCGCTCCAATATCTCTCGACGGTGGCGCGGGCAAGAGCCAGCGCCGATGCATCCGTCGCCTGCGCCTTTCCGTCGTTGCGGAGCGCCTCTGCAGCCGCCAGCACGGCGGCGTCCAAGGCAGCGGCGGCGCGGGACTGCGTGGAAATCGCGCGTCCATAGTCCACGGCTGATCCGACGATGCCCATGATGGCCATGAAAACAATCGCAAAGAGCATTGCAACATTGCCGGTCCGGTCCGCGATCACAGCTTGGCCCCCAAGTTTCTGCAGCCGAACTACTCCGTACATCAGGTTTGTAAATATCTTATATTTAATAACTTTTACCGAGGCGAAACGCGCATCGGTCGTCCCGAGCACCCAAGCCGGGCGTGCAGGGCATCGATGGGGTGGCGTTTTGGGGCGTGGACATCGCGATTGCCACGCATCAAGCGGCCGTTCGGTGCTCATCCGACCGAGGCGCTCCGGTCGGTCCGGCAACCGGCAGACCGCGGCCCCTTTCAGACCTCCAGGCCTAGCGCCCTCGGCGCTTATGGCTGCATTTAGACAACGAATTTCCGAACAGCGCGGGATTCATCTTCAATCGACGGGAGCGTTCTTGCTGGCGACGACAATCCGGAGATTTAAGAGATGAGGGGCACTTTGAAACATCTTGCCATTGGCGCTGCCTTTGTGGCCGCCTCGATGTCGATGGCCTCCGCGGCCGAGCTTTCGATCATGAGCTTCGGCGGCGCCTATCAGGAGGCGCAGCGCAAGGCCTACTTCGAGACCTACACCGCCAAGACCGGTACCAAGATCATCGAGCAGGAGTACGGCGGGGAAATCGCCAAGATCAAGGCACAGATCGAGGCGGGTGGAACCACGCTCGACGTGGTCGACGTGGACGCGCCGACCCTGCAGCAGGGTTGTGACGAAGGCCTCTACGAGATCCTCGACTGGTCCAAGATCGGCCCGCAGGAAGACTGGATTCCCGGTACGTCGAGCGATTGCGGCGTCGGCACCATCGTCTATGCCACGGTTCTTGCCTACGACACCGAGAAGCTCGCCAACGGCCCGACCACTATCGCCGACCTCTTCGACACCGCGAAGTTCCCCGGCAAGCGCGGGCTCTGGAAGAACCCGATGAGCAACCTGGAATTCGCGTTGCTGGCCGATGGCGTGCCGGCGGCCGAGGTCTACGCGACGCTCTCCACCCCGGAAGGGCTGGACCGGGCCTTCGCCAAGCTCGACACCATCAAGAAGGACGCCGTCTGGTGGGAAGCCGGCGCGCAGCCGCCGCAGCTTCTGGCGTCTGGCGAGGTGGTGATGACGACGGTCTGGAACGGCCGCATCGCCAACGCCAACAAGGAAGGCAAGAAGTTCGCGATCGTCTGGGACAACCAGCTCCTCGACACCGACTACTGGGTGATCCCCAAGGGCGCCAAGAACCTCGACCTCGCCTACGACTTCATCGCCCACACCGCCGATCCGAAGGTGATGGCCGGTATCTCCAACTACATCACCTACGGTCCCGTCCGCAAAGCGGCCGCCGAGTTCATCAATCCGGAAATGCTGGACAAGCTGCCGACGGCGCCGGCCAACATGACCAAGGCGATGACCATCGACTACGGCTTCTGGGGCGACAACGGCGAGGAGATCCGCAAGCGCTTCACCACCTGGCTCGCCCAGTAGGCGATTGCCGGCACGGCTCTTGCCTGCATACCGCCGGGGCCCGCGAACGCAGGCCCCGGCGCATTCCAAAGCCTCGCACGCTCCGCCGACCAGGATCCGTCCATGCTCGTCAAGACACCCGTCGGAACCGAAGCCCTCGTCGCCTTCGAGCGTGTGACGAAGAGCTATGACGGCGCGACGCTGGTCGTTAAAGCTCTGGACCTGACCGTCCGCCGGGGCGAGTTCCTGACTCTGCTGGGGCCGTCGGGTTCCGGCAAGACCACCACGCTGATGATGCTGGCGGGTTTCG
The DNA here is from genome assembly GCF_013839445.1 of Chthonobacter albigriseus. Classification (GTDB taxonomy): domain Bacteria; phylum Pseudomonadota; class Alphaproteobacteria; order Rhizobiales; family Pleomorphomonadaceae; genus Chthonobacter; species Chthonobacter albigriseus. Next base: position 38,062 of record NZ_JACDIT010000004.1, read on the forward strand.
AGCGCCCGACCTCGGGCCACATTCTCCTCGACGGCGCTCCGGTGGAGAAGCTGCCGCCGGAGAAGCGGAACATCGGCGTCGTGTTCCAGAACTACGCGCTCTTCCCGCACATGAGCGTGGAGGAGAACATCGCCTTTCCATTGCGGTACCACGGCGTCACTGGGCCCGCCGCCAAGGAGAAGGTCGACAAGGTTCTCGGCATGATCCACCTGGAGGGCTTCGGCGGCCGTCGCCCGACCCAGCTGTCCGGTGGTCAGCAGCAGCGCGTCGCGCTCGCACGCGCCCTGGTGTTCCAGCCGAAGCTGGTTCTGATGGACGAGCCGCTCGGCGCGCTCGACAAGCAGCTGCGCGAGCGGATGCAGGTGGAGATCAAGCACATCCAGCGCTCGCTGGGCGTCACCATCGTCTTCGTGACGCACGACCAGTCCGAGGCCTTGACCATGTCGGACCGGATTGCCGTGTTCTCCGACGGCATGGTCCAGCAATTGGCCGGACCGACGGAGCTCTACGAACGGCCGGCGAACCGCTTCGTGGCCCAGTTTATCGGCGAGAACAACGTGCTGCCGGGCGACGTGTCGACGGACGGTCGCGCGCTCAGGCTGGCCGGCGGCGCGGTGGTGCTGCTACCGGCGGCGATCGCTCCGGGCGCCGTCGAGGCGACAGTCCGCCCGGAACGGCTGCAGGCAGCCGATCGCGCCTCCGACCGGGCGATCCGCTTTCCGGCGACGGTGCGGGAAGTGTTCTTCCTTGGCGACCACGCGCGGCTCACCTGCGAGGGCCTGGGCGTTGCGGAACTCTCGGTGAAGATGGCCGCGGCGGAGTTCTCCGTCCTCCAGCCCGCGGCTGGATCGAGCCTGACGCTGGCCTTCGAACCGGAGGCCATCCATGTCCTCGCTCGCTGAGCCGGCGCACCGCAGCCTGCGCGCGCAGACGTTCCGCGCCGCCCTGCCCGACCGGCTGATCGCGCTTGGGCTCGTGCTCCCTGCCCTCCTTTTTCTGGTGGTCACCTTCATCGCCCCGATAGGCGCGCTCCTGATGAAGTCGGTGGACAATGCCGAACCGGCAGCCGTCCTTGTGGAGACGCTGCCCGCGATCGGCGCCTGGGACGGCGTCGGCTTGCCGCCTGAACCTGTGTTCGCGGCGCTTGCAGCCGATCTGAAAGCCGCGCAGAAGAACCGGACCGCGGCAGGTCTGGGTAAACGGCTCAACTACGAACTGCCGGGCATGCGGTCCAAGATCCTGTCCGCGGCACGCGCGGTGAGCAAGATCGAGACCCCGCCGGCAGGCGGGTGGACCGAGGCGATCACCGGCATCGATCCCGTCTGGAAGGACACGCAGACCTGGTCGGTCCTCCAGCGCAACGCCTCCCCGGTCACAGCCCACTATCTCCTGAACAGCCTGGACCTAACGCGGGGGCCGGACGGAGCGATCGCGGCCGTACCGGAAAGCGAGGCGATCTTCCTGACCATCCTCGGACGCACGCTGTTCATCGCCGCCGTGGTGACGCTTGGAACGCTGGTGCTCGGCTATCCCCTGGCCTATGCCGCCGCCATCGCGCCGCCGGCGGTGGCGGCGACGCTGATGCTCTTCGTGCTGCTGCCGCTGTGGACATCCCTGCTGGTGCGAACCACGGCATGGGTCGTGCTGCTGCAGTCGAACGGCGTGATCAACGACTTCATGATGCGACTCGGATTCACCAGCGAGCCGGTGCAGTTGATCTTCACCCGGTTCGGCACGCTCGCTGCGATGATCCACATCCAGCTGCCGTTCACCGTGCTGCCGATCTACAGCGTGATGCGGCAGATCCCGCAGACGCAGCTCAGGGCGGCACGCTCGCTCGGCGCCGGCCCGCTGTCGGCCTTCTGGCGCATCTATGCGCCGCAGACCATCCCGGGCGTCTCGGCCGGCTGCCTGATCACCTTCATCCTGTCGCTCGGCTACTACCTGACCCCGGCGCTCGTCGGCGGCGCGACCGACCAGATGATGTCGAACTTCATCTCCGACTTCATCAACCGGGATCTCAACTGGGGTCTCGCCTCCGCCCTCGGAACCGTACTCCTCCTCACCACCCTGGCGCTCTACGCGGTCTACGTCCGCGTGCTCGGCGCCGATCGCATCAGGCTGGGGTGATCGCCATGTGGCTTCCGCAATACGCGACCCCTGGCGAACGGATCGGACGGACCTTCGTGGTTCTGTTCGCCGTGCTCGTCGCCCTCTTCCTCGTCGCGCCGCTGCTCGTCGTGGTGCCGCTGTCCTTCGCCGACCAGCCGTTCTTCACCTTCCCCGTGCCGTCCTATTCGGTGCGTTGGTATGCGGACTTCTTCTCGTCCGAGCGCTGGATCGTCTCGGTGTTCAACAGCCTGGTCGTGGCGGTGTTGACGGCGGTCATCGCCACCGTGCTCGGCACGCTGGCGGCGCTCGGGCTGTCGCGACCCGACTTCCCCGGCCGCGGCTTCGTGATGGCCGTCCTGATCTCGCCGATGATCGTGCCGATCGTGATCGTGGCCGTCGGCGCCTACCTCTTCTTCGGCAACCTCGGCCTTGCGAACACCCGCACCGGCCTCGTGCTGTCGCACACCGCGCTCGCCCTGCCCTTCGTGATCGTCACGGTCACCGCGACGCTGTCCGGCTACGACCGCAACCTCTCGCGCGCGGCGGCAAGCCTGGGCGCGCCACCCCTCGACGTCTTCCGCCGCGTGACCTTGCCGCTGATCGCGCCGGGCGTCGCTTCGGGCGCGGTCTTCGCCTTCGCGACGTCGTTCGACGAAGTGGTGGTGGCGCTTTTCCTGACCGGCGCCGAACAACGCACCCTGCCGGTGCAGATGTTCTCCGGCATCCGGGACCAGATCAATCCGACCATCATGGCCGCCGCAACGATGCTGATCGCGCTCTCGGTGGCTCTGTTCGTGACGGTGGGCTGGCTGGCGCGCCGCGCGAAGGGATGAGCGGCCGGCGGCTCAGGCCGCGGCCGGCTTCTCCATCGTGTTGTAGAACATGTCGGCGAAGGTGTTGGCGAGGAGGTTGACCTCCGGCGCCTTGATGCCCGGCCGCACGTAGAGGCCGCCGACCACATCCGACAGATCCGGAAAGCCATCGGCGCGCCCGAGCTTGGAGAGACCCGGCAGCGCCGTCCGTCGGGACACGACCGTATAGCCGAACCCGGTCTTCAGCGCGGCAACGAGACCCGGCAGGCTGGGACTCTGGTAGACGATCTCGTAGCTCCGGCCCTCCCGCTGCAGGGCGGCGAGCGCCTGCCGGCGGTAGTTGCACCCCTCCGGATAGGCGATCAGGCGGAGCGGGTCGGACGGATCCACCGCGCCCGGCAGACCGATCCAGGTGAGCGGTTCGCGCCAGGTGAACGAAGCGCCTTCGGCCGGGCCGTCACCCGTCTGCGCAACGATCACGTCGAGGTCGCCGTCGCGAAACGTGCGCAAAAGGTTGACGCTGAGGTCGCACGTGACCTCCAGGGCGACGTTGCCGTCGTTGTCCTGGAAGGCGCGCATGATGTCCTGCATATACTGGTCGGCATAGTCGTTCGGCATGCCGATCCGCAGGCGGCCGCTGCGGCCCTTGCGCTGCAGGCGCATGATGAGTTCGTCGTTGAGAGCCAGGATCCGGCGTGCGTAGGAGGCGACCTGCTCGCCCGCCTCGGTCAGCACCGGAACCGTCTGGTCTCGATCAAGCAGTGGGACACCGATGGTCTCCTCCAGCCGCTTGATCTGCAGGCTGATCGCCGGTTGGGACCGCCCGAGCCGCTCACCCGCCCGCGTGAACCCTTTGAGGTCCACCACGGTGATGAAGGCTCGCAATAGATCGGTCGGTACGTTGCGCACCCGCTGCCCCCGAAAGGTCGCCATCGCATGCGACGGATCGACTTCGGCATGCATGATGTGACAACGCCTCCCCTCTGCGCAAGACGAGCTTGTTGGCAGGGCCTGCCTCCGTTCTGTGCAGACCCTGCCGACGCGTCAGGACGCGATGATGTTGTGGGCCGGTCCGTAGGGGAAACCGGTGATGTTGTCCGCACCGCTTTCGGTGACGACAAGGATGTCGTGCTCGCGATAGCCACCGGCGCCGGGCATGCCGTCCGGGATCGACAGCATCGGCTCCATCGAGACGACCATGCCGGGCTTCAGCACGGTGTGGATGTCCTCGCGCAGCTCCACGCCGGCCTCGCGGCCGTAATAGTGCGACAGCACGCCGAAGGAGTGGCCATAGCCGAAGGAGCGGTAGCCCAGGAGACCTGCTTCCCGGTAGATCTCGTTCAGCTCCGAGGCGATTTCCGAGCACTTCGCGCCCGGCTTGATCAGCTCCAGCCCGCGCTCGTGCACCTTCACGTTCAACTCCCAGATCTTCAGCGAGGCGTCGTCGACGTGGTCGCAGAACAGCGTCCGCTCCAGGGCGGTGTAGTAGCCGAAGATCATCGGGAAACAGTTGAGGCTGAGGATGTCGCCGCTTTCGATCTTACGCGAGGTGACGGGGTTATGCGCGCCGTCGGTGTTGATGCCCGACTGGAACCAGGTCCAGGTGTCCATCAGCTCGGCCTGCGGATAGGTGCGGGCGATCTCGCGAACCATCGCCGAGGTGGAGGCGAGCGCCACCTCGTGCTCGGGCACACCGGCCGCGATCGCCTCGGCGCAGGCGGCGCCGCCGATATCGGCGACCCGCGCGCCCTGACGGATCAGCGCGATCTCCTCGGGCGTCTTGATCGTGCGCATCCACATGGTTGCCTGGCCGATGTCGACGAACTCGACGCCCGGGAAGGCTTCCTGCAGGAGGCGGAGGTAGTCGACGTTGAGATGGTCGAACTCCACGCCGATACGGCGGACGCCGGGCAGCTGCAGCTGGAGCGCATAGAAGAAGTTGTCGCGGCGCCAGTCGGTGTAGGTGACGTTGTCGCCGTAGCTGCGGCGCCAAGGTTGGCCGGCATCGATGCCGGCCGTGATCGAGACCGCCTGCTGGTCGGTCACCACGAAGGCGTAGCGCCGGCCGAAGTAGCAGTACATGAAGCCGGAGTAGTAGCAGATGTTGTGGTAGGAGGTCAGGATCGCTGCGTCGATCGACTTCTCCGCCAGGAGACCGCGCAGCCCGTCCTGGCGGCTCTGCATTTCCGCGTCGGAGAAGGCGCGCAGCTGGCGCTCCCCGAAATGCATCGTCTGGACGCGGGCGAGATCGTTGGAATGGCCGATCGGCCGGACTGCCTCGTTCATGGTCGTCTACCTCATCGCTGTGCACCGGAACCGTGGCGTCACGATAGGGAGGCGGCATGCCACCGGGAAATTTGTTTGTGTGATCGCGCGATGACCGCCGGAAATGAAGCCGTGCCTATGGCACCGCGCGCCATCGCAGTTCGGCCATCAGCCCGGCCGGCAGCGTCGCCGTAACGGCCGAGGCCGGAAGCCCGGCGGCGTGGAGAACATCGGCCGTCCAATGATTGCACGTCATCAACGCACTGTAGGCGAGGTCCGAGCGGTAGAAGTTGGAGTCGCCGTAGATCCCGACGCCGAGGTCCACCGGCGCGCCGCCGTGGATCATGAAGCCCTCGGCCACGGCGTTCGCGAGCCGCGAGAAACCGGCCTCGGACAAGCTGAGGGTAAGGATGTCGCTGGCGGGAAAGACCCGTGCCGGGTCGTCCGGCAGGCCGACGACGTGGAACACGGACGAGCCGCCGGTGCCGGTGATCGCTGCGATCGCGATCCCCCAGTCGATCTCCCACCACGTGGGAACGTAGCGGTAGAAACCCTCGTCGCCCCAGCCGATCTCGACCCACGGAGAAGCGTAGAACCGCTCGCCGACGGTGATGAGCGGCTGCCGGTCTTCCTGGTAGCCGATCTGCCGGAGTCGGTCGACCGGGACGATGATCGCGCTGTGCAGGCCGTGGTTGACCACGTGGACCATGATGGTCGGGGCGCCCGGCGCTGGCGGGTAGAGGTCTGGCACGGCGCTCCGGGCGGTCGCAAGGGCGGCCACCGCGAAGGCGAGGGCCAGCGCGGCCGCAATGAAGACCGTCCCGCGGACGAGGGATGCAAGGATGCGTCGGTCGCCGTGTCGCACCCTGCCCCGCATCAGTCGCCCTTGAGCCGCTCCAGCGCTGCCCGCACCTTCGCCAGGCGCTCGACGTAGCCGTCGCGCTTGGCGCGCTCCTCCTCGACGACCTCTTCCGGCGCTCGCGCGACGAACTGCTCGTTGGAGAGCTTCTTGTCGATCCGGCCGATCTCGTCGAGGAGCTTGGCCTCCTCCTTGGTGAGACGAGCGCGCTCCGCGTCGAGGTCCACCACGCCCGCCAGCGGCAGGGCGACGATACCGTCGGCCATGACGATCTGGGCCGACTGCGGCGGAGCGGCGTCCGCCGTTAACACCTCGGAAACGCGTGCCAGACGCTGGATGGCCGCCGTATGCGTGCCGAGCCACGCCCGAGCCTTCTCGGATGCCCCCACAAGGACCAGCGGAACTTGTGTGGCGGGCGTCATGCCCATTTCGGCCCGGACGGAGCGGATCTCCGAGATGACGTCGACCAGCCAGTTGATCTCGTCCGCCGCCGCCGATGCACGCACCGGCCCCTCCGGCCAGCGGGTGAGGCAGAGCAGGTTTTCGCGGGCGGGACCCCACGATCCCGTCGCCGCCCAGAGCTCTTCCGTGATGAAGGGCATGAAGGGATGCAGCAGCTTAAGGATCTCATCGATCACATAGGCGCAGGTTGCCCGCGTCTCTGCCTTGGCCGGACCGTCCTCGCCGGTGAGGATCGGCTTGGACAGCTCCAGATACCAGTCGCAGAAGCTGTTCCAGACGAAGCGGTAGATCGCCGCCGCCGCGTCGTTGAAGCGGTATGCGTCCAGCGCCTCGGTCACGTCCGCCGCCGCCTTGGAGGCTTCGGTGACGATCCAGCTGTTGATCGTCTCCGTCACCGCGGCGGGATCGAAAGCCGCGTCGCGCGCGCAGCCGTTCATCTCGGCGAAGCGAACGGCGTTCCAGAGCTTGGTCGCAAAGTTGCGATAGCCGCCGACCCGGGAGGTCGCGAGCTTGATGTCGCGGCCCTGCGCGGCCATCGCCGCCAGCGTGAAGCGCAGCGCATCAGCCCCGTACTCGTCGATCAGCTCGAGAGGGTCGATGACGTTGCCCTTCGACTTCGACATCTTGGCGCCCTTCTCGTCACGGACGAGGGCGTGGATGTAGACGTCGCTGAACGGCTCGGTCTCCATGAAGTGGAGGCCCATCATCATCATCCGGGCGACCCAGAAGAAGATGATGTCGAAGCCGGTGACGAGGACATTCGTCGGGTAGTAGCGCTTCAGCTCCGGCGTCTCGTCGGGCCAGCCGAGCGTCGAGAACGGCCAGAGCGCGGACGAGAACCACGTGTCGAGCACGTCCTCGTCGCGAGTTAGTTCGATTCCACTTAACTTCGCGGTCACTTCGAAGGTCTCGTCGGTTGCCTCACTGCCTTGATAGTGCCGAATAGCTTCGACGTAGGCCTCCGCTTCGCTTTCGGCGACGAAGACCGTGCCGTCCGGTCCGTACCAGGCCGGGATCTGGTGGCCCCACCAGAGCTGGCGGGAGATGCACCACGGCTGGATGTTCTCCATCCAGTCGTAATAGGTCTTCTCCCAGTTCTTCGGAACGAAGGCCGTGCGCCCCTCGCGGACGGAGGCGATCGCCGGCTTGGCGAGCTCGGCCGCGTTCACGTACCACTGGTCGGTGAGATAAGGCTCGATCGGCACGCCGCCGCGATCCCCGTGGGGAACCTGGTGGGTGTGCGGCTCGATCTTCTCCAGGAAGCCGCCCTCCTCCATCCGCGCCACGATCAGCTTGCGGGCGGTGAAGCGGTCCTTGCCGTGGAAGTCGGCAACAGTGCGGTCGAGTTCGGCCGACGCCGGAACACCGGCGAGGAAGTCCTCGTTGCCCGCGACGGCGACCTGCGCCTCCACGTCGAGCACGCTGATCTGCGCCAAGCCATGTCGCTTGCCGACCTCGAAGTCGTTGAAATCGTGCGCAGGCGTGATCTTGACCGCCCCCGAGCCCTTCTCCGGATCCGAGTACTCGTCCGCGACGATCGGGATCAGCCGGCCGACCAGCGGCAGGCGGACCTTGCGGCCGACGAGGGCCGTGTAGCGCTCGTCCTCCGGATGCACTGCGACGGCGGTGTCGCCCAGCATCGTCTCCGGACGCGTCGTCGCGACGACGATGAAGGTCGCCGGGTTCTCCGGGTCGAAGACCTCGCCGTCGATCGGGTAGCGGAAGTGCCAGAGGTGGCCCTTCACCTCGGTCTGGACGACCTCCAGGTCCGAGATGGCGGTCAGCAACTTGGGATCCCAGTTGACGAGGCGCTTGTCCTTGTAGATCAGGCCTTCGCGATAGAGCCGGACGAACACCTTGAGGACGGCCTTCGACAGGCCCTCGTCCATGGTGAAGCGCTCGCGCGACCAGTCGCAGGACGCACCGAGGCGCTTCAGCTGATTGACGATGGTGCCGCCGCTTTCCGCCTTCCAGGTCCAGACCTTCTCCACGAAGGCCTGACGGCCGATGTCGCGGCGGTTCGGCTCCTGCCGCTCCATCATCTGCCGCTCGACGACCATCTGCGTGGCGATGCCCGCGTGGTCCAGCCCCGGCTGCCAGAGCACGTCCCGCCCCCGCATCCGCATCAGGCGGATCAGGATGTCCTGCAGCGTGTTGTTGAGCGCGTGCCCCATGTGGAGCGAGCCGGTCACGTTCGGCGGCGGAATGACGATCGTGTAAGTGTCGGCGCCCGGCGCGGCGCCGCGGCCGGCCCGGAAGGCCTCGGCCGCGTCCCAGGCCTTGGAAATGCGCGGCTCGACAGCCGCCGCCTCGAAAGTCTTGTCCAGCATGGCGCCCGTGTTTTTTCTTGAGATTTGGTCGGCCGTGGGTAACCGGACCACCCGTGCGAAGTCAAACGGAAACGCGGGCGGAAGCCCGGCTCCCGCCCGCGCTTCAGAGGCTACGGACTTGGTTTAGCGGCTGCGGCTGACGCGCTCGATCTCGGCGCGCACGAGACGCTCCACGATCACCGGCAGGTTCTCGTCGAGCCAGTTCTTCAGCATCGGCCGCAGCATCTCGGTGACGAGATCATCGAGCGTCTTGGCGTTCTGCGACAGGATGGTGTGGTTGAGCGACCCGAACGAGGCGGATACCGACGCTGAGGTTCCGGCGGAGACCAGCCTCTCGGCTTCCCTCGCGATCGGCTCCGGATCGATCATCCTGGGCGGCAGGCGCGGCGGTGGCATGGGCACCGGTTCCGGCTCAGGCTCGGGTTCCGGTTCGTCGAAATCCATGTCCATGCCGGACAGGTCCGGCTCCTCGTCCTCCGCCGCGAAGGCGACGTCGGCCTCGTCGGGCATCAGGCCTTCGACGATGCCGAGGTTGTCCTCGGCGCTGAAGTCTTCCGTCAGATCCAGGACGTCGTCCGGCTCGGCGACGGATTCGTCCAGCTCGAGGATCTCCTCGTCGTCCTGGGAGAACAGCTTGTCGAGGTCGTCCTCGCTGATCCGCTCCGGTTCGGGCTCCGGCTGCGGGGCGGGCTTGGCGGCGGCCGGCGGGGGCGACGCAGGCGGCGTATCGTCGGAGATGATCCGACGGATCGATGCCAGGATTTCCTCCATGGAGGGTTCCTGGGCCGTGTTCGCCTTCGCCATCGATGAAGACCCCTGAAACGTCACTCAACTACGCGCCGCACGCACGCTTCACCGCGAGCTGATTCGCCCGCGTTCTGCGAGTATAGGCGGTAAAATCGTATGACACAGGGGGCGACGGGCCGTTTCCGGGGCTTTTCCCCGGTAACGGTGACCTGCGTGTTACTCTCCGGCCGGAGTTCTTAATCCAAACCACTTGTCGCGCACCTGCGCGTAGTGCACTTCCGCCTTGTAGGCCGGCACCTTCAGGCCGAGCGCATCCGACGACAACCGTCCGATCGACGCGATGACGGAGTAGCTCGCCACCACGGAGTCCCGTTCGGCCTGCACGAGCGCGATCTGCGCATTGACCACCTCATTCTGCGCGTTCAGCACGTCAAGCGTCGTCCTCTGGCCGACTCGCTGCTCCTCTTCCACGCCCTCCAGAGCCAGCCGCGACGCCTCGACCTGCGACCGCGCGGCCTTGACTTGGGCGCGTGCCGCCTCCAGACCGCCCCAGGCTGCGTAGAGCGCCGCCTGGACCTGGTCGCGCGCGACGTCGACCTCGATGCGGCGCTGGCCGAGCACCTCCTTTGCCTCGCGAACGCGGGAATAGACCTGCCCGCCTTCGTAGATCGGTATGTTGAGCCGGCCGACGATCTGGGCGCTGTTGCCGGTCTCCGCACCGAAACCCCGCTCCCAGTCGCGCTGCGCGGAGGCTTCGATCGTCACGGTCGGCAGCAACTCGCCTTCGACCACGCTGACATTGAAGCCGGCCACATCGGCATTGTACTGCGAGGCCCTGATCGCCGGATGATCGCTGCGGGAGGCGGCGAGCGCCTGCTCGAACGATCGCGGTACGAGGCTGTCGAGGCCCTTCGCCTTCGCCAGCTTGCCCGGCTCCCGACCGATCACCTGGCGATAGGTGCCGGCGGCCGCCTCCAGGTTCGCCCGGGCGAGCGCGATCTCCGAGCGCGCCGCCGCCAGCCGCGCCTCTGCCTGCGCGACGTCGGTGCGCGTTCCGTCGCCGGCCGCGAGGCGATCGCTGGCGGCCGTCACCTGGGCCTTCACGTAGCGGTAGTTGGCCTCGCGCAGGTTCAGGATGGAGCGCTCGCGCACCACGTTCATGTAGACGGTCACGGCGTCCAGCAGCGTGTTCTGCTCGGTGTTGCGCAGCGATTCCCGCGCCGCCCGCACGGCCGCCTCGGCCGCCTTGACCCCGTTGACGGTGCGGAACCCGCTGAACACCGGCTGGGTCACGGTTATGCCGGCGCTCGCCGAACGACGGTTGCCGCTGCCGGCCGTGCTGTCGGTCGAAGACGTGCCGGCGCTGGCGAAGGCCGAGATCGTCGGGCGGAAACCGGACAGAGCCTGCGGCACGCCCTCGTCCGTCGCGCGGACGCCCGCCCGGGCGGCGTTCAGGGACGGGTTGTTGGCGTAGGCCGCGGCCATAGCCTCCGTCAGCGTCTCCGATTCCACCGGCGTCGAGACGAACAGCGCGGTCAGGAGGATGGCGACGGCAAGCGGGCGCGAAGGGAGCACGTGCGGGAGTCCTTCAGGAGACGATCATCCGCTCGACTTCAGACAGCACGGACACCCCGCAACACTTCGTCAAAGTTGGTTAAGAATGTCTTTCACTGGGTCCGGTTCGCAGGTCGGCCGAAAGATTCCACGAGCGTCGGTGCAGCCGGCACGCGTATCGGCAAGGCCAGCCAGAGCCAGCCCTTTGCAGGGGCGGACAGTCGCCGCTCCGCGCAAATGTTCGGACGATCAGAACTCGAAGGCCGGCTCGCGGGCAAAGCCCGGCAGCAGCGGGGCGGCCGCGTTCATCAGCACGCGCGAGCTCACGTCCTTGCCGGATCGGGTATAGAGCAGCGCGCGCGCAGCCTGGCCGACTCCCTGGATGGCCAGCAGCCGGCCACCTTCCGCAAGCTGCTCGGTCAGTGCGACGGGAAGGACTTCGATCGCACCGCTGACGATGATCACGTCGTAAGGCGCGCCGGCCGGATAGCCGGTCTTCAGCGGCCCCGTGACGACCTCCACGTTGCCGGCGCCGACCGAGGCGAGAGCCGACTTCGCCGCGGCAGCAAGGGCGGCATCCTCTTCGAGCGCCACCACCTTGGCAGCGAGCCGGCCGGCGATCGCGGCGCTGTATCCGGTGCCCGCGCCCACCTCCAGAACCGTGTCGTCCGACGTGATCTGAGCCTGCTGGATCAGCCGCGCCTGGATCATCGGCTGCAGCATGTGACGTGCCGCCGGCCCCTCGGAGATCGGGATGTTGCGGTCGATGTAGGCGAGCTCGCGGCTGTTCGCCGGCACGAAAAGCTCGCGCGGGATCTCCAGCATGGCATCGAGGATCCGGTAATCCGTCACGTCATTGGGACGGATCTGCCCGTCGACCATCTTGGTGCGCAGCGCGGCGGCATCGACCATGTCGAAATTCCCGGTTCGGAAAGGATCTTCGTTTCCCTTAGCCCTCTCGCGCCTGCGAGACAAGGGCCCGAAACGGGCAGCCGTGACCATACGGACAGCTGCGTCGCACCGGGCAAGGCCGATCCGCATTCGCCATCTTTCAACAGGTACGTCCGGACCTCTTGCGCAACGGCGCACCCCACCGTATGAACCTCCCCCGTGGGGCCACGTGGCGGAGTGGTTACGCAGCGGATTGCAAATCCGCGTACGGGGGTTCGATTCCCTCCGTGGCCTCCATCCCTCTCCCGACAACGCAATCCCATCATCGCGGCGACGGCAACCTGTTCGCCTGCGGCACGGATCGTTGCGCCAGACGGCGGATTGTCGGCACCGTTTCCGCTTCCGCTTGCACGGATTCGGCTCTCCGCTTATCCCTCCCACTGTCCCCGGCTGATGGAGTGCTTCGGCCTCGCCGGGTGGGTGGGCACTTCAAGCGGCGGACATGGTCGTGAGCGAAAATCTTCAGTTTCTCTTCTGTGTGCTGGTCCTGGCGGCCACAGGCGCGGCGACGGTCCGCGTGTTCCTTCCCAACGTTCCCGATTACGCCAAGGACCGGCGCGACCTCGAGGCCGTGGCCTGGCTCTTCACCACCGGCAGCGTTCTTCTGCTTGCCGCGCTGACGCTGCTGGTGAACTGAACGCGATCACATTTCATTGCCGCTGGGAACCAAGGCCGTGCTCTCGCTCTTTGACGGGTCATCCCGCTGGGGAGGAGCCACCCATGGCACGAAGATCCGCGCTTGTTCTGATCGCAAGTCTGCTGTCCACGTCAGCCGCCGGCGCGCACGAAGCGCCGTCCGGATGGACCTATGAAGCGATCTGCTGCTCCGACAAGGACTGCCGGCCGATCAGTTCCGGAGACGTGGAGGCCACGCCCTACGGCTGGCGTCTCAAACTGACTGGTGACGTGGTCGCCTTCAGCCAGGCGCGACGATCGCGGGACGGCGCGTTCCACTGGTGCACCGTCGGTGGCCGGAACAACGGCAAGACGATCTGCCTCTATGCGCCCGAGATGACACAGTAGGATGGCGCCCGGCTAAGGCCGTCGCTCGTCCGCCTTCTGATGCCGGGCGTGATGATCGCGCCTTGCCTTGTGTTCGCGCCACCACCGCGTCACCGCCACTTCGACCCGGCGACGGATCCGCCGCGCCCACGGAAAATCGACCGACAGGATCAAGAGCCCGACCGGCACCATCCAGAAGCCGAGAACGGGAAGAAAGCCGACGAACCCCATCAGGATGAAGATCGCTCCGATCGCTGTTCTGAGGATTCGCGATCGGGGGAGCGGGATCTTCCGGCCTTGAAAGGTGACCTTGGGCATTCTCTCTCCGTGCTCTCCCGCCACCCTGGGGCTGGATATGGGGTGTTTTTCGGAGCTGTCCAGGGAAGCCGAGGCGCGATGCGCAAAGGGGCTTTGCAAACCAAAACCCCGGTGCTATACGACCGCCCATCGCTGATCCGCGATAGCTCAGTTGGTAGAGCGTTCGACTGTTAATCGAATGGTCGCTGGTTCGAGTCCAGCTCGCGGAGCCAGCGTTTTCAAAGCCTTAGCGGTCCGCCGCTGAGGCTTTTGCTTTATGTGGCATTGAAACATTCTCTCTTCGCGCCAGTTTATGTCATTCGAAATGAATGACAATTGGGCGCGCTATTTCCGGCGCACGGTATTTCGTCGCGAACAATCCAGACACTCGCGCGTTTCCCTTGCAGATGCAGCAGGGAGGCAGCCATGGCGCGCGCGATCCGACCGGACGAATACCTGATCGTCTCACCCGATGACGAGACCCGTTTCTTCGCCGAAACCCTCTTGGAGGAATCCGGCTTGAAGGTCCGGTCCTTCGGAGCCGCGAAGGCCTGCCGGTCCCATCTGTCGTCCCATGCGGCGCAGGTGGCCATGGTGTTCGTCGATCTCGCCGCGCTGACCCGCTCCGACAGCGACCTGATGGAATCGATCGGGTCCGACTTCCCGTGGATCCAACTGGTCTCCACTGGCACTGCCGACGAACTCAGCCGTGTCCGCGGCGACGCGCTGCGCATGACCAAGCCGTGGCTTCCGATCGAGTTGCTGATCGCGGCCGAACGGGCGCGCGCAGCCTCCGCTCCTTGATCGACCCGGCTGGACACGCCGGCCTCGCTCTGGAATCTTCGCCGCGCCGCGATAGCCGCGTCGGCGTGGGCGAAGCACCGGACGGAGCATGTCAGCACCAAGAAGCAAGCGCCTGAGCCGGTTCGGCCGCGCGATCCTGTCGCTCGGTCTTCTCGTTTCCGATCCCGTTTTCGCGCGCCATGACCTCACGCCCGATGCATCCGCCTGGGGACCCGTGGAGGGTCCCCTCCCCCGTCCTCGGCCGAGTCTTGTTTCGCGTGCCGGCGGACCGGCTGCGGCCATGATCTGCGGCCTCATCGAAGCGGCCGCACCGCGGCACGGCGTGCCGGTAGACCGTTTCACCCGGCTGATCTGGCGGGAAAGCAGCTTCCGACCGAAGGTCACGAGCCGCGCCGGCGCTCAGGGCATCGCCCAGTTCATGCCGGGAACCGCCGACGAGCGCGGTCTTGAGGATCCCTTCGATCCGGAGGAGGCGATCCCGGCATCGGCGGCCCTGATCGCCGACCTCACAACACGATTCGGAAACTTCGGCCTCGCCGCGGCCGCCTACAATGCCGGGCCGAGGCGGGTCGAGCGGTGGCTCGCCGGCGATACCGGGCTTCCCTGGGAAACGCAGGCCTACGTACGCTTCGTTACGGGCCGCGAGGCGGAGGACTGGAAAGCCAGCCGCATCGAAGGGGATGGCGGCCAGCCGCAGTCCTGCCTGAACGTGGTCGCGGAGATCCGCGCCTCCACAGCGAGCGAAGTCGCCTCCAGCCCCTATGAGGGCACGTTCGCGCCGTGGGGCGTGCAACTCGTCGGCAACTATTCCAAGGACCGCGCCCTCGCCGGTTTCGAGAAGATCCGGGCCCGCTACGGCAAGGTGATGGGCGATGCGCAGCCGCTGATCCTCGGCACACGGGTCGGCGGCCGTGGTCCGCGGCAGTTCTACCGCGTGCGGGTGCCCTTCCAGTCGCGCAAGGCCGCGAACGCGCTCTGCCGCCAGCTTCGCAAACTCGGCGGCAGTTGCATCGTCCAGCGCAACTGACCGCGTCAGATCATGGCGAGCGGCTGCTTGCGGCGCGGCGCGGGGTGCCGCGCCTCGATCTCGGCGAGGTCATCGGGGGTCAGCACCAGGTCCGCCGCGGCGGCGTTGTCGGAAACGTGCTCCAGCGACGAGGCCTTCGGAATGGCGATGACATCCCCGGCCCGGATCGCCCAGGCGAGCGCCACCCGCGCCGTGGAGACGCCGTGCCGCCGGGCGACGGCCGCGAGCGCCGGTGACTTGAGCAGCCTCCCGCCCTGGCCGACCGGCGAGTAGGCCATTGTCGGAATCCGGCGTTCGGCCTGCCATGGAAGCAGGTCGAACTCAGGGCCGCGTTGATCCGGATTGTAGAGGATCTGATTGGTGGCGCAGGCGTCCCCGCCGGGGAGCGCGAGCAGATCCTGCATATCGTCCAGGTCGAAGTTGGAGACACCCCAGCGGCGGATCTTGCCGGCGGCGAGCAGGTCCTGGAACGCGCCCAGCGTTTCGGCGAGCGGCGTGGCACCCCGCCAGTGCAGGAGGTAGAGATCGAGGGTTTCGACGCCCATGCGGCCGAGGCTGGTTTCGCAGGAGCGGATAACCGCGTCCCGACGGGCGTTCGAGGGCAGCACCTTGGAAACCAGGAAGCATGCGTCCCTGCGACCCTTGATCGCCTCTCCCACCATATCTTCCGCATCGCCGTCGCCGTACATCTCCGCGGTGTCGATCAATGTGAGGCCCAGATCGATTCCCGCCTGGATCGCGCGGATCTCCCGCTGCCGTTCGCGGGCCCCGCCCATCATCCAGGTTCCCTGGCCGATTGCGGGCACGGTGGTGCCGTCCGGGAGTTCGACGCGATGCATGGTGATCTCCTGAATTATATTCATAATTTTTCATGTTTTGGGGAACGCCGGACCGGCTTCCCGCATTTCCAAGCGTGGGCGTGGCTGGAGGCTTCAACCGGCCGCGCCGGGCGCAGGACTTCGCGGAGCGTGACCGATGCTGAAATGGGCTGTGATTTTCCTCGTCATCTCGATCGTGGCGGGTGTTCTGGGTTTCACAGGGGTCTCCAACGTCGCCGGACGCATTTCCAAGATCCTGTTCGTGATCTTCCTGGTGATCTTCATCGTCCTCGTCGTCCTGGCGTTCGCCGCTGGCGAGTTGGTGTTCTGATGCGACGACCGGGGGCACGATGCGGACACTGGATCTGACAGCGACGCGGCCGACGGGTTCTCCCGCCACCGACGGGGCGATGCGGATCGAGACTCGATCCTGCGGCCTGTCGACGGCCTGGACAACACGTTTCGTGCAGGCCCTGCGCGCGAGCCTGCTCGCTCGGGGGCGCGTCTGCGAAATCGCCCATCACGCGCTGAACCCCACTGCCGCCGCTTGGTTGTCGGTCTCGGTCGGCGGCCCCGGTCGGTCATCGGGCTTCGTCGAGATCCGCTGGGGCGCACCCCTGGACCGGGCTGCAGGCACGTCGCTGCTGCTGATCGATGGCGCGGAGGTAGCGCGGGCGGCGACGGCCCATCTCCACAAGCTCGGCCATACCGCGATCGCCTTTCTGGCCGGTCCGCCGGCCGATCCCCTGCTGGTCGATCTGGCGGATGGCCATGTGCGCGCGCTGGCCGCGCTCGGTCTGCCGTTCGATCATGAGCTGATCGTGGTCGGCGACGGCTCGTTCGAAGCCGGGTTCAAGTCCGTAGGAAGTCTGGTCGGATCGGGGCGGACGTTCACTGCCGTGCTGGCCGCCACCGCCGCGGCGGCACAGGGCGCGCTCCACGCCCTCGAGCAGCACCGGATCCCGGCAAGCGTACTCAGCCTGGAGGAGGACGATCGAGTGTCGTGGTGCGCGGTCGCAGCCGACACCGTCGCGGCGTCAGTTGCCTCTCTTCTCACCGCCGATGCGGCGGGCGCGCGATTCGCTACGCCCCACCTGCTGCCGTCCACCCTGCGGGAACTCTGAAACTGAAGGCGCCGCCGCGTCGGGTGGCGGCGCCCGGCCGCTTCACTGCGGCAGGTGGACGAGGTCGTCCGGCCGGAACGGCACGTTGCGCTTCTGCGAGTATTCGGTCCAGGCGCACCACACCGCGCTCTCTTCGCGCGTCTCGGCCACCTGGATCACGATCATCTTCGGTCCGCCGTCCTTGGGCTGTACGACGTCACCGATACGAAATGAATTCGGCATCAAAACTGCTCCACAACGTCGCATCTGCGATGGAGCAGAGTTGGCGTCGAGGCCCTCGCCTGTCAAAGCGCAATTGGTCGTAACGGGCGCAAACTCCTCGTTTACGTAAACGCCGAACCGGGATGACGCAGACGAGGGGCCCGGCAGGAGGTCGTCTGCCAGCCCCTCGTCCGCAACATCGACTTTGACGCCTAACCTACCTGTAGAAATCAAGCTGCGCTTCCACCGACGCCCCCGCCGGCGCGGCGGAAAACCCGCCGTACGCCGTGCCATATTGGAACACTTCCGCCCCGAGTCCACGTCGAAACGCTAGGCACGAGGGACGTCCGCCCGCTTTGTTGCAACGACGACACGCATTAGTCCGATGGAATGAGGAGGGACGCGAGAGTTCTACGGAGACAGCTCCCGGCGAGGTTTCAGCCGGCTGACCGGTTGGCGCTCTGCTGGGCCCGCGCGTCGAACAGCGCCTTGCGGCGTTTCTCGAACCAACGTTTGAAGAACGGGTCCACGTGCATCCGCGTGATGATCTCGCCGTCGCTCACGGTTCCGGCTGTCCATCCGAGCCAGGTGGCCATGTAGCTGTCCATGGGGCGCCTCCTTTGCTTTCAGGAAGCAAAACGCCCGCCCCCGGCACGTCGTTCCCGTTAGACAACAACCTCCCGTTCGACCCGCCCGCCGGTGCCGAACACCCGGAGGTAGCGCTCGATCTCCTCCGGGTCGCCGGTCGCCTTCGACGGGTTGTCGGAGAGTTTCACGGCGGGCCGGCCGTTCGCCTTGGTCACCTTGCAGACCAGCGAGATCGCGTCGAGTTCGTGCGCCGCATTCGGCGCGCAGCCGCGGAAGTCGTTGGTGAGGTTGGTGCCCCAGCCGAAGCTCATGTTCACGCGGCCGTCGAAGTGCCGGAACACCTTCTCGATGGTGTCGACATCCAGCGCATCGGAGAAGACGAGCAGCTTGTCGCGCGGATCCTGGCCCTTGGCCTCCCACCACTCGATGATCGCGTCCCCGCCCTCGATCGGCGGCGCGCTGTCCGGGCGGAAGCCCTTCCAGTTGGCCACCCAGTCGGGCGCATCGCGCAGGAACGCGGCCGTACCGAAGGCATCGGGCAGCACGACGCGCAGATTTCCGTCGTACATGTCGCGCCAGTCGCGCAGTACCTTGTAGGGCGCTTCCCGCAGGTCCTGGTCGGAGTTAGCGAGCGCGGCATAGACCATCGGCAGCTCGTGCGCGTTGGTGCCGATCGCCTCCAGGTCGCTCTTCATGGCGAGGAGGACGTTCGAGGTGCCGATGAAGGCGCTGCCGAGCCCCTCCTTCAGCGCGTTCACGCACCAGTCCTGCCAGAGGTAGGAGTGCCGCCGACGGGTGCCGAAGTCGGCGATCCTCAGCCCTTCCAGCGTCCGCAGCCGCTCCACCTTCGACCACAGCTTCGCCTTCGCGCGGGCATAGAGCACGTCGAGCTCGAAGCGGCCCATGGCCTTCAGCACCGCGCGCGATCGCAGCTCGTTGATGATGGCCAGAGCCGGGATCTCCCACATCGTCGTGTGGGTCCACGGCCCGTGGAACTCCAGCACATACTGGCCGTCCTCGCGGCGCAGCTCGTATTCGGGAAGCTCGAAGTCCTTCAACCACTCCAGGAAGCGCGGCTCGAAGATCTGGCGGTGGCCGTAGAAGCTGTTGCCTGCGAGCCAGATCCATTCCTTCTTGCCGAGCCGCAACGTCCGGGCGTAGTCGAGCTGGGCGCGCAGCTCCCCCTCGTCGATCTCGTCGGCGATCCGGATCCGATGCCGCCGGTTGATCAGCGAGAACGTGACCTCCACATCCGCGTAGCGGCGCCAGATCAGCTGCTGCATCAGCAACTTGTAGAAATCGGTATCGAGCAGCGAGCGGACGATCGGGTCCAGCTTCCAGCTGTGATCCCAGACCCGTTTGGCAATATCGATCGTCATCGTCCTTCTCCCGAGTGGGGGATCCTCGGGGCCGACAGGCCGCTGCACCGCGGACGCGGCGGCAGAGGTCAAGTCACCTCGCCAAACGCCATATACCTCTGGCAACCGGACAACCAGACCTTTTTCGCTCGATTGCGGACCGCGCGCGTCTCGGGCGGGAACCGGCCGGGGGCCGAGCAGCTTCCCATCCCGATCGTACGTTCCGGCTAGAGCCCAACGGAAAACCACAGGAAGAACCCGCCAAAGGCAAGCCCAACCGCCGCCATCTGCCGTCTGGAAGTCCGTTTGGAGCGGTCCTTCGCCAGGTTGGCCGCCGCGATGAGCCAAATCGTGGCTACGAGGCAAGATACGCCCATCCAAGCCATGAAGATTTTCAGCAAAATCATGTCGACTCTACTCACCAGAACCAACGCAAACCGACTCTCCTTGATCAGATTAAGAACTTGTTAATCTGTCTCAACCCGCCGAACCGGAGGCTGGTGAATATACAGTTGAGACATCGCGCGGGGATTGAATGAAAAGCTTGCGATACCGTGAAGGAAACAAGACGGGTCCGGACCCCCACCTTGCAAGGGCCCTCCCCGGATCGGACCGTTCGCCTTCACCGACCCTGGCAGCCGGGGCACGGTGGGTCTCGACGCGCTGTCCGGGAGCCGGTCGAACCGCCATGGGGGCCCTCCTGATCTTCGCCGCAACGGCCTTCGGGCTTCACCTTCTCGGTCGAAACCTCGTCTGCGGCTGCGGAGAGATCCTGATCTGGTGGGACGAAGCAGAGGGCATCGGCAATTCCCAGAACCTCTCGGACTGGTATTCGCTGCTCCACTTCGGCCACGGCATCCTGACGTGGCCGCTCTTGCGCTGGCTTGCGCCGCAGTGGCCGCTTGGGAAAAGCTGTCTCGTGGCGCTGTTCATGGGATCGGGATGGGAGCTCGTCGAGAACACGCCCTTCATGATCGCGCGTTTCGGCGACAGCGGGCCCGGCGATTATCCATGCGACAGCATTCTCAACGCGCTGAGCGACATGAGCTTCGGCCT
This sequence comes from Chthonobacter albigriseus, assembly GCF_013839445.1. Taxonomy (GTDB): domain Bacteria; phylum Pseudomonadota; class Alphaproteobacteria; order Rhizobiales; family Pleomorphomonadaceae; genus Chthonobacter; species Chthonobacter albigriseus. The sequence goes on from NZ_JACDIT010000004.1 coordinate 58,429, forward strand.
CGCCGGATTTCTGTTCGCTCGCAAAGTCCGGCTGCGGGCCGGACTTGCGGCCCTGGTGGCGATCGAGCTGACGGTCACGGTGGCGATCCGCGACGGGTTCGTCCTTGGTGCGGCGCGGCTTATAGCGCCGTCTGTCGTGCTTGCCGAGGAGTAGCGCTTCTTAGACAGGCGAGAGTTGCGCAGCCCGCAACGCGGCAACGTTGGCGGAACCCGTGCAGAAGCACGCGATCTGCAGTGCGCAGATCATGGTCCGGAAATGGTCGACAACGGCGTCTGTAGAGGCCACCGCACCTTCCAGGACGACCGCCGCCTGTCCGACCAGATCGGCACCAAGCGCCAAGGCCTTGGCCGCGTCGATCCCCGTGCGAATGCCACCCGATCCGATGACGGTGACGGACGGGCACGCCTTTCGGACCTGCGCGATCGCCTCGGCGGTCGGAATACCCCAGTCGGCGAACGCCATCGCCACCGCCCGGTCGCTTTCCGTCGCGGCCCGTTGGCCCTCGACCGCTGCCCAACTCGTGCCCCCGGATCCGGCCACGTCAATGACCGAGACCCCGGCGTCGACGAGCCGGCGGGCGACGCTTCCGGAAAGCCCGGCGCCCACCTCCTTGACGACGACGGGTACCGACAAAGCCCGACAGGTCGCCTCGACGCCGGCGAGCACGCCTTTCCAGTTCCGGTCGCCCTCCGGCTGCAGCGCCTCCTGAAGCGGATTGAGGTGGATGATGAGCGCATCCGCTTCGATCATCTCCACGGCGCGTTTCGCGCGATCCAGACCGTCGGCCCCGACCATCTGGGCTGCGCCGAGGTTGGACAGAAGCGGGATCGTTCGCGCCGCCCGGCGGAGGGCCCCTGTCAATCCGACATTGCCGCCGGTTTCGATCGCGATCCGCTGCGAGCCCACCGCGAACGCCAGGCCGAGTGTTTCTGCCGCTTCCACCAGGTGCCGGTTGATGGCCGCGGCTCGCGCAGGGCCGCCGGTCATCGAACTGATCAGGAAAGGTGCCCGCAGGGTCCGGCCGAGAAAAGCTACGCTCAGGTCGATCGCGTCGAGGTCCAGTTCGGGCAGCGCCACGTGGTCGAAACGCAGCCGGTCGAAGCCGGCGCCCTTGCCCTCCACCGCGCCGCCACCTGCCATCACGATGTCGAGATGATCGTCCTTTCGGCCGGCGATCCCGCCCATTCCAGGCGTTGTCGCCCTCCCCACAACGGAAACCATCAGGCGTCCCCAGCGTTGGTGCAAAGAACAAGACGAAGACCGTCCTCCGCAGCACAACGCGTGCCGGCGCGAGAAGTTCGTTCAAGGCGCCGGCATCGACACCGGTCTCCGAGGAGTTTCAAACCATGAGATCAGCGGTGGCCGGCAGCGTTGACCTGCAAACCGAGATCCGCGACGCGCGGTCCAGGATCGACCACAGGCTCGATCGCCTGATGCTGTCGGACCCCGGTCAGCGAGACCTGGTCAAGGTCGCCATGCGGGAGGCGGTCCTGCTTCCCGGCAAACGGCTGCGGCCGCTGATGACGGTTCTTGCGGCGCGCGACCTTGGCTTCGACGGGCCTGCCGCTGTCGATGCCGGGTGCGCGCTGGAACTGGTGCATACCGCGTCCCTGCTGCTCGACGATCTGCCCTGCATGGACGACGCTACCCTCCGGCGCGGGGAACAGACGATCCACCTGCGCTACGGCGAGGATGTTGCCGTGCTCGCCTCGATCGGGCTGCTGACCCAGGCCTACGGGCTGCTGGCGGTCGCACCGATGCTGACCGACGTGCAGCGGACGCAGTTGGTTCAGATCCTGTCCGACGCGGTCGGCGTGAACGGCCTCGTCGGCGGCCAGTACACCGACCTGCGCGGCGCCGACCGGCGACCCAACCCGGCGGACGTTGTTGTCACCAACGACCGCAAGACGGGCGCGCTCTTCATCGCCGCGACCGAATTCGCCTGCCTTGTCGCCGACGCCGGCGAGGAGGCGCGAACCCACCTCCGGAACTTTGCCCGGGAGCTCGGGCGGGCCTTCCAGATCATGGACGACATGGTCGACGCGGACGGAGATGAGATCGCAGCCGGCAAGGACGTCCGGCAGGACCACGGAAAGGTGACCATGCTGTCGCTGCTCGGTCGCGATGCGGCCCGCCGCCGACTGTCGGGCCATGTCGCGGGATCGCTCGCGGCGTTGGCCGCCCTGCCCGGGGGGCCGGGCCGCATGGCTTTTCTCGTCCGCCAGACCTTCGGGGAAGCGGTCGAGGCCCGGCGGCGGGCGATGGGTCACCACGGGACGGAAGCGGAAACGTCGTTCGCGGCGAGCGCCGAGTAGGCCGAACCAACCCCTGGAGGCTGTGTGCAGGTACTTCTGAACATCCTGATCGTTGTCGGCACCGTGGTGGTTATGGAAGGCGTCGCCTATGCCTCCCATCGCTGGATCATGCACGGTTGGGGATGGGGCTGGCACCAATCCCATCATGAAGAACACGACGGGATCTTCGAGCAGAACGATCTCTATGCCGTGGTCTTCGCCGGGGTCGCGATCCTGCTGTTCGCCGTGGGGGCGGCGCACTCGCCATCTCTCTTCTACGTGGCCGTCGGCGTGACGATCTACGGCGCGCTCTACTTCGTCGTCCACGACGGCCTGGTGCACCAGCGCTGGCCGTTCCGGCGCGTCCCGAAGAGCGGCTACCTCAAGCGCCTGGTACAGGCCCACCGCCTCCACCATGCGATCGAGGGAAAGGACGGCGCCGTCTCCTTCGGCTTCCTCTACGCGCCGCCGGTCGATGAACTGAGGGCGGCGCTGAAGCGACGCCACGGTCGCCGTCTCGGACGGGACTCGGGATCGGGGTCGGTCAGACCGGACGGGTCCAGAGCGTCGGATCCCGGAGAGCCGATCCACGGTGACGGCTGACCAAAACGCCGACGCCCGCGGACGCGGCATGGCCGATCTTCTCCGGTCCCGATGTGCGGACACGCTCGTCCCAGGCTGCAGCGCCCCGGCGGCGAACCTTGACGCCGATTGCCCGGTAGACATCGAGGGCCGTGCCGATCGCCCAGGCGGAACGGAGCGGCAGGTGCGAGAGCCCGAGCCGTGCCGAGGCGTAATAAGGCTCGGCAGCGTCGAGCAGCCGGGCGACGACGCCGGCCAACGGCTCGCGATACGCTGGATCCGCCAGCCGGTCAGCGGGGATCCCCGCGTCCTCCAGCCAAAGCCGCGGAAGATAGACCCGGCCCGTCAGGGCGTCCTCAACCACGTCTCGAGCGATATTGGTCAGCTGGAAAGCGATCCCGAGATCTGCAGCCCGGTCAAGGGTTTGCGACTGGCGCCGCCCCATCGTCATGCTCATCATGACGCCGACGACGCCCGCGACCCGCCAGCAGTAGAGCAGGAGATCGTCCAGGGTTCCGTAGCTCCGGCCTTCGACGTCCATCCGGTAGCCGGCGAGGTGCTCCAGGGGATAGCTCATCGGGAGCCCCACCCCGCGGCTGACCTCCGAGAAGGCCTGGAACGCCGGATCATCCGGCGGCGGCCCGACATAGGCTCGACGCGTCTGCTCCTCCAGGCGGGCCAGACGGTCGGCGGGCGAGCCGGCGTAGGCTCTGCCGGGGCCGCCGAGGAACTGACCGTCGATCACGTCATCGCAGTGCCGGCACCAGGTGTAGAGCAGGACGGCGTTGCGCCGGGTCGCTGGATCGAGGAGTCGGGCGGCGGCGGCGAAGCTGGAGGACCCGGCGGCGATGGTCAGGCCGGCGTGGCGGTGGATCGAGTCGGTCATCGCCGGGCGTCCGCGATCATCAGGCCGGCAGTTGCCTTGGCCGATCCGACCACGCCGGGCACGCCAGCGCCCGGATGGGTACCGGCTCCGACGATGTAGAGGTTATGGATCCGGTCGTCGCGGTTGTGCGGCCGGAACCAGGCGCTCTGCGTCAGGATCGGCTCGAGCGAGAAGGCCGAGCCGACGAAGGCATTGAGTTCGCTCTTGAAATCGTCCGGCGTGAAATGCCGGACGGTGACCAGATCGTCCCTGAGACCCGGCAGAATGCGCTGTTCCAGGTGGTCGAGGATCAGGTCCCGGTAGCGGGGCCCCTCCACGCTCCAGTCGAGCGGGGCGTGGCCGAGGTGCGGGACGGGGGCCAGGACGTAGTAGCTGCCCATGCCAGGCGGAGCGAGGGAGGGATCGGTGACGCTCGGAGCGTGAAGGTAGAGCGAGAAATCCTCGGCAAGCCGGTCGCTGCCGAAGATCTCGGTGATGAGCGGCCGGTAGCGGGGACCGAACAGAACAGTGTGGTGTGCGATCGGGTGGTTGCGGCGGAGGCCGAAGTAGATGACGAACAGCGACATGGAAAAGCGCTTGTTCATCAGCGACTTGGCTTTTGACGCCCCATGCGGGTGATTGCTCAGGAGATCGCGGTAGGTGTGGACGATGTCGCCGTTGGAGGCGACGAGGTCGACCGGATGGCGCTCGCCGGCGGCGATGACGGCGGTAATCCGGTCGCCGGCAGTCTCAATTCGGTCGACTGGCGTGGAAAGGCGCAGATTTCCGCCGATGTCCTGAAAGAGACGGACCATGGCGGCGATCAGGGCACCGGTACCGCCGCGAGGGAACCAGACGCCGCCTTGCCGCTCGAGGGCGTGGATCAGCGTGTAGATCGAGGACGTCGAGAAAGGATTGCCGCCGACCAGAAGCGAATGGAACGAGAAGACCTGCCGGAGCTGTTCGTCCTTGATAAATTTCGAGACCATGCTGTAGACGCTTCGCCATGCCTGAAGCTTGGCGAGATCCGGCGCGACACGGATCATGTCCTTGAACGAGAGAAACGGGACAGCCCCGAGTTCCTTGTATCCCTTGGCGTAGACGGCGCGGGAATAGTCCAGGAAGCGACGGTAACCCTCGATGTCGTCCGGCGACTTCATCGCGATCTGCCGGTCCAGCAGATCCTGGTCGTTATCATAGTCGAAGGCATAGCCGTCGTCAAACAGGAGTCTGTAGAACGGCGATACCGGTAGAAGTTCAACGTAATCGCTCATCCGACGTCCAGCCGAGGCGAAGACTTCCTCAAGACATGGCGGATCCGTGATCACGGTCGGGCCGGCATCAAAGATGAAACCTTGATCCTCGTAGACGTAGGCGCGGCCGCCGGGTTTGTCCCTCTTCTCGAAGAGACTGGTCTGGATACCTGCGGCCTGCAGCCGGATCGCCAGCGCGAGGCCACCGAAGCCTGCGCCGATCACAGCCGCGGTTCTTTCTGAGGTCATCAATGGCTCCGGGAGTGGACGGTGGCGGCCAGGGCGCGAAGCGCCGGGCCGACAGGAATGGGCGGCCGGCCGGCGAGGATGCGGATCTTGTCACCGAGGGTGGACCGGCCGGCGTAGAAACGGGCGATGAGGGGTTCGGGGAGCGCGTAGAACCGAGCGAAGATCGGCCGCCGCCCGGCCGGCTTGGCGGCCAGAAACAACATACGATTCAAGGCTCTGTAGAAGCCCTGCCGACGCCACTGCGCCTTGGCGTGGGCCTCCAGCGCCGCAAAGATGGCAGCAGCGTCGAGGGTCGGCAGGTGGGCGATCAGGTCGGCGGTGCGGACGGCATCGGGAAGGGAATAGCCGGTCGTCGGGTGGAAGAAGCCGCCCGCGGCACCGAGCTTCGGCACGCCGGCGGCCTCTTTCCAGAAGGCGTCGATGTCGCCGGAAAGGGTGATCGGGAGATCGCCGACCTCGCTGCGGAGGGTGTCGATCGGCTCCCAACCCTGCTGATCGACGTAGTCGTAGGTGTAGTCGTGTTTTTCGCGCGCTTCGGACGCTACGTAGCCGGTGTCCTCCACGAGAAGGACCTCGGGAGCGAAGGGCAACAGATAGATGAAGCGATATCCGTCGGTCTGCGGGACGGTGGCGTCCATGATGACCGGTCGGTCGAGACCGTGTGGATGCGACAACCGGAATACATGCCCGACGAAGACCTGATGGCCGAACGCCATGTGCGGCGTGGCGACGGGTCCCCGCCCGTCGATCACGGCCTTGGCGGTCAGCATGGTGCCGTCGGCAAGCGTCGCGGTGGTCGGCGTCAAGGCCCGGACCGGCGTCCGTAGCCGAATGTTATCCCCGCCGATGTCGGCTGCGATAACCTGCCGGAAGCGATCGGAGGTGATCGAGGCGTAGCCGCCGGAGAGAACCCGTGACTGGCTTGGAAACCGCACGGACTGACCTCTCCAGTGGCGCACCACGAGCGGCTCGATCCACTCTCTCTCCCTCGGCAGGAGGTCGGTGTCATGGAAGGACCAGGTATGTTCGCCGCCGATGCGGTCGCTCGCTTCCAGGACGAGCAGCGTCACCTCCGGCCGGTGCATGCGCAGGCGGCGGGCGAGCAATCCGTTGGCAAGACCGCCCCCGACGAGGATGATGTCAGGCGCGGTCACAGCGTGACCTCCGCTTCCGGCACGGAGCGGTGCTGCGGATTGGCGAAGTGGAGGACGATCTCCGCCGCCCGGGCCGCACCGCCGGCCGCGGCGACCTCCGGTGCAAAGCTCCGCGCTTGGTCGCGGAAGGTCGGTTCGTCGATGAGGCGGGTGAGCGCATCGGCGACGGCATCGACCTTTAGCCGGCGCTTGGACAGGCGGAGCCCGACCCCATGGTGGACGATGCGGGCGGCGGCGCCCGGCTGGTCGAAGGCGATCGGGATCGCCAGCACCGGCACGCCGGCGGCCAGCGCGTCGAAGACCGTGTTCGTGCCAGCATGGGTGACGACCGCAGACGCCTGACGAAGCATCGCCCTCTGCGGGACGAAGTCGGTGATCAGGTCCGCGCCGATGTCGGCGGCCGCAAGAGCATCGAGCCCGCCACAATGGGCGACGACCGAGCGGGCCCCGATCCTGCGGCAGGCCTCGGCGACGGCGCGGAAGATGCCTGCGCGGTGGCCCTGGAGCGTGCCGAGGGAAACGAAGACCACCGGACTGTCATCGTCCCACGGCAGGCGCACCGGCGGCTCGCTGTCGTCCATAGGCCGCAGTGGCCCGACGTGCCGCAACCGCCGCTCAGGCCGGGCGCGCGGGAACTCGAAAGCCGCGACGGTCTGGCTGACGGTGGCGAGCGGCGACACGCAATCGGCCAGCGTGCAGCGTGGGCGCAGGCCCAAACGGGACGACTGGCGGCGGATGGCGCGGTGGAGATCGCCCATGAGGGCGTCGTGAATACGGGCGGCGAAGCGGTTCCGGGCCAGTCCGCGCGGGCTGGGATCGTAGTCGAACGGCAGCACGGGAAGCGGCACCGCCGGATCGCGCTCCACCGGCAGCGCGGAGGCGAGCGAGATCCACGGGATGCCGAGATGGTCGGCGACGAGCGCACCGGCTGCCTCCATCTGATCAGCGACGACGATGTCGGGCCCGAGGCCGCGCATCACCGCGGGCAGCCGCGCGCACAGCATGTCGGTCTGCCGCCGCATCTCGTGCACGACGCCGAGCAGGCCCCACGGCGTGTCCGGCGACGCCGCGCGACGGACTGCGGCTTCCTGCGCACCCGGGGGGTAGTGGTCGGAACCGACGGGAATGAATCGCAGCGACGGCAAGCGGACAAGCTCGCCCATGTCGGGGATGCCGACGAGTGTCGCCCGGTGGCCGGCCGCGGTCAGGCGCTCCGCGACAGCTTCATGTGCGCGCAGATGGCTCACGAACGGCGGAGCGATGAAGACCGCGTGCACCGTCGAACCGCCTCCTTGCTGCTGTCATCGGCAAGGGCGGAACGCGGGGGTTTCGGAAAAGTTGCCGCCGGGGAGGAAGAAGATGCGGGCGACGCGCGAAAGTGATCGGAACGGCCCCTGCCTCAGGGCGCCCGGCGCTGCGCGGGTGATGCCCGAACTCGTTCTATCCCGAGCCGCCGGGTGCGACCGGCGTGGAGGGCTCGCCCGGTCCTGCCGGGGCGAGCACGTCGGTGGGGCCGACTTCGGTAAGGTAGATGTAGAGGAGGACGACGACGATGCACACGACCAGCGCGACGCCCAGGGCCGCAAGGCCGCGACCGTTCGGATCTTGCTGCGGATCGGACATCTGCCTTCCCCCTCGGGCCCGGTGCTGAACCATTCGACCGGGTGGCAGAACCCTACCCCGGAAATTGAAGAAGCCGCCACCCGAGGGTGACGGCTTCTCTAACCAGCGCCCGCGGCGGTGGGGGGCGATGACTGCGGACGCTGCTATCCCAATAACGGCGCCCCGAAAGGTTCGTTCCGCGAGCCGCGAGATTTTTTCATATCGGCATGGGGCGGGCCGGAGAGAGCTGCGGCGGGATCAAAAGCCGGGCGGCAAAGGTTGTGGTGCCGTTGGAAGGAGGTGACGCCGATGAATACCGCCAATCTGCAACTGGAAGGCCTCTACACGGCCCTGACCGCCTTGCTCGCGGTTCTGCGGGAGAAGAACGTGCTGTCGCGCGAGGACGTGGATGAGGCACTGGACCGGGCGGAGCGGAGCATCGAAGCCGACGCGCGCCGGCCTGCCGAGGTAAGCGGCTCCAACCGCGACGCGGTCCGTTTCCCGGTTCGCTACCTGCGCCAGGTGAACCGCGCCCTGGAGGGCGGCGAACTTCCGAGCTTCACCGACGTGGCGGGTGCGATCGGCGCCGAAAAGGCGGGACGGTGACGAAATTGGTTCGCCGGAGACTTTGCCGGGGGCACGCTCCCGCCCATCTTTGCGTCGGAAGAGGCAGTTTTCGCAACGACGGGCTTGCCGCGTTGCCGGAAGCCGGCTAGCAAACCGCTCCATTGGACCTGCCGAGAAGACGGACAAGGAATTATGGCAGAATACCTGCTCTGGGCGATCGGCATCGGTCTTGTCGTCGCGGCCATCGGCTTCATCGTGTACTGGCTGACCCCGGCCGACCTGGACTATCAGGGACGACTGAAGGTGAGCGAGTTCGCCATGGCCGTAGGCCTCGTGGTGGCCGTCGTCAGCGGGATCGTGCTCTACACCATGGCGACCGCCACGCCGATCTGACACAGCGCTCCGAGTAGCGGATGGCTGGCTGCCGGCGTGCGGAAGAGGTCCGGCCGGCCGGCCGATTCGATCAGCTGGTCACGCGCCAGATCATCGCTGCGATGGCCAGCGCACCGATGGCGACGGTGGTGATGAGGCGGACCGGCGTGGTACGCGGCGGATCGGGCGGCTCTTTCGGATCCGGCCTTGGGACCGCAGCGCGTGCCCGCGGATCGGCGGATGGGTGTTCGTCTTCGGCCATCGGTCGGGGCCTCCGGTCTCCTCGCCCTCCCCCGCACCGGATGCTCGCACGGCTCACGGAACTGTATCAATCCGAAACATGATGTGATTTCACCAGCCGCCCGATCCGTGATGAACTCGACCACGTCTTGATGACGTACGCTTTGGATCGACTGATCTCCCGGAGCGCCAGGACCCCTTCCCGCCAGACGAACCCACCTGGCAGCCGGAGGTGTCTCGGATCAACGGACCGGATCAGGCCTCGGAGGCCGGCAGTGCCGGGCGGCGGGCTCTGGCCGGATTGGATTTCAGACAGTCGATTTGATCGGCAGACCTCCATTTCGCTGACGACTGGCCGGCGCTCCTCACCGGAGCGCCGGCCTTCCTCGTTGGAGGCAGCGATCAGAGGGCGAGCCAGCGCAGCGGATTGTCGGGCGACTGGATCTTCACCAGGGTGAGATCGGTGTTGAACCAGGTGCCGACCAGCGGGCTGCGGTTGTCGAGCACGAGGTCGCCGCTGTCGGTGCGCACGACGAGAACGGCGTGGCCTTCGCCGGCGCGGGTCTGGGCCACCGCGACGAGCAGCGCCGAAGCCGGGAAACCGGCGGCGATGAGGCGGCTGCGCTTGGTGAGAACGAAGTCCTCGCAGTCCCCCGTCCGCGGCTCCAGCGACCAGACGTCCTTCAGCGGGCCCTTTCCGGTGTCGGGCCTCAGGCGGATGGCGGCGTTGACGCTGCGGTTGACGCGGCTGATGAGGGCGAAGGCGTCGGTGTCGAGCGCGACGAGGGAGGGGCTTTCGCTGGCGGCACACTGGGCGGGGTGCTCGGCGCAGAAGACCGCGAATCCCATCGGCGCGAGTGTGGGCTTGCGGAGGGTCTGCAGTGCCACCTTCAGCGCCGCGACCTTGTTCGGGGAAGAAACAGAATCTGCAAGGGCGGATGAGGGGGACGCCAGCGAAGCCGCAACGGCGAGGCAAATAATCGCGAGAGCAGACTTCTGCATCCCGGACTCCTGTTTACGCAACACGCCGCATCATGCGAGCGCGCGCGGGGCCTCACCGGTACACTCACGGCCGGGAGTTAACCATTGATTTACATGTTTGGCTAGAGCGGGGCCGATCAGTGGCCGTTGCGCGGCGGCGCCGGCTTCGGACGCCGAAATCCGAGGCGGCAGCCGGAGACCAGGCGTTGACGGACGATGTTGATGCCGATCACGGCGGCAAGGCCGGCCGCGCCGACCAGTGCGACGCCGACAAGAACGGTCTTGCCGAGTGCCGGGCCGATCTCCCGCTGGAGCAGGTGACGCGCGCCGTTCGGTCTGGAGGTCATCCGTCCAACCTTTCACCCTGGGAAACAACGCGGCCTGCGGATGTACAGTTCCCGCCCGGCTAACAGGCGGTTGCAAGCGAGGTTAGCAGGCAGACCGCCTGCGATATAATGAGGGATATTATTATCAATAGTTATGCGTATATTGATTTATGTAACGATGGTTTTATTTACGTGGAGCACCATTGGTGCGACAATAGGGCCTACATCGATTGGGGGGAGCCAAGCGATGATCTTTACCAAGTACGATGCGAATCTGGCTTTGATTCGGGCCATCGACGTGCTCTCTGAACACGCCAACAAACCGATGAGTGCGGAGACATTGGACCTGCTCGAAGCCTACATACGGCGCATGCAGGAGGCCTACGCGCAGCTTCGAACCCTTTGTGATGAAGCGGCTAGCGTGCAGCCCGCCTCCAACGTCGTCTATCTCGACTGAACGCAACAACATGACCGACCGCTTCCGTCGCGGCAGTGCGACGGAAGCGTCTCGCGACCCTCCCAGAAGCGCTGCGGCGACGGAAGCGGCCCGCCATCGCTGAATCTGTGGCGAGGCCCGCCTCTTCGGGCCCCGCCGGATCCGGCCGGATCAGGGCTTGCAGCCGCACGGACCACCGTGTCCGCCGCCGTCGCCATCCCCGCCGGCGCCGCCCCCGTCAGGGCCGCCATCGCCGCCGCCGTTGTCACCGCCGTCCGGATCGCCGCCGCCGTTGTCTCCGCCGCCGTTGTCACCGCCGTCCGGATCCCGGCCAGGCCCGGCGCCGCCGGGTGCACCGTTGCCGCCGGAATCGGCGACTTCGGTGTCGTCGTTGTTGTCGCGGGCCGGATCCCAGCCGCTACCACCGGGTGAAAGGCACGCCGTGCTGCCGGTGCCGAACAGCAGCCGGATGAAGGCGTTGGTCTCGCAGCCGTCACGCACCGGATCGGCGGTGAGCCCTTGCGGGCGCGGCTCGATGGATCCCGTGACGATGTCGTCGGGATCCCCGGCGACGGCGACCCGCGGAGCGTCGCTGCGGGAGATCGAGCCGGTGGTCATCTGGTCCGGGTCGGCATAGGAACTTGCCGGGAGATCGGCGGCGTGGGCGCTGGAGGTGAGAAGCGCCAGGGCGATGAGTGCGCGCGGATACATGCAACATCCTTTCCGCAAGTCATGACGGTTAATAGTTCGTGAGGCCTCAAACTAAAAGTCGAACTCAATGGCGCGGGTCCGGTTCCCGCTTGCCGTCCCGGATCGGCGTCTTCGTGGGCAGGGAAAGCGACACGTTTGCGTGTGTTGCGTCTTGAACACAGGCCGGGCCGTGCCGATCTCTGGGACGACCCGTGGTCCGGGCCCCTCTGGCGGACGCTGAAACGCGCGTCCCGCGATGTCGGACCTCCCTTCACGTCTTGGAATGGAGCCCGCCGATGATCATGGATTTCCTGATTTCGCTGTTCGTCTTTCTCGTCGTCGACCCGGCGCAGGCGCAGATCCAGTCGGCGATGGAAGCCGCAAACGTGCCGGCCGCCGTGGTGTCCCAGGTGCGCGACTGCGTTTCCGCCGCCGGACCGCAGCTGGCCGAACGCGCCTGGAACGACCCGTGGTGGGGCGTGACGACCGCGATCTCCGTCGCCGTCGGCATGACCGACGCGACGGCCGCGATCGGCGACGTCGCCCCCGGCTGCGCCACCGCGATCGACGGCGTGCTGCCGCTCCTGCTCGAAACCGAGGTGTGACCCGGCCATGCGCCGCGATCTGCCGAGCCGCGTCCTGGTCCGCCTCGCCCGCGGAGCCGCCGGGGAACGCCCGTCCGTCGGCGATGTGATCGACCGGCTGGGCGCATCCGGCCCCGGCATCCTCCTGATGGTGCTCGCCGTTCCGGCGCTGCTGCCGAGCCCGGGATTGCCCGTCGGGTTCGTGTTCGGCGCGGCGCTGGCAGTGGTCGCGGCGCAGATGGTGCTGGGACGCAATCGGATCGCCCTGCCCCCACCGCTGCGCGAACGCCGGCTGCCCGGCGCCTTCCTGCGCCACGGCGCCCGCTGGACGGCCCGCCGGCTGGCCGGCCTGGAAGGCGTGCTCGACCGACGGCTGCCGTGGCTGACCGGCGGCGCCGGCCGGCGCGTCGTCGGGCTGGCGGCGCTGGCGATGGCGGTGGTCATCATGCTGCCGATCCCGTTCGGCAACGCACCGGCCGCCGCGGCGGTTCTGCTGATGGGCATCGGGCTCGTCACCCGCGATGGAGCCGCGCTGCTGGTCGCCTATGCGGCGATGGCCGCGGCTGTTGTGGCGGCCGTCTGGCTGGCCGGCGCCGGACTGGACGCGGCGGGCGCCCTGCTGCAGCGGGCGGCCGGCTGACGCGCTCAGGCGGACAGCCAGCCGAGCGTCGCCCCGGCGAGCACGAGGTAGCGCCCCACCTTGCCGATCGCAACCAGCGGCAGGAACGTGACGAGGGGTTCGCGCAGCGCGCCCGCCACGACCGTGAGCGGATCGCCGACGACGGGAAGCCAGCTGAGCAGCAGGCTCCAACGGCCGTAGCGTCGGTACCAGCCCTCCGCCCGCGCGAGTGCCTCGGGCTTCACCGGAAACCAGCGCCTGTGCATCAGGCGCTCCGCCGACCGGCCGATCAGCCAGTTGATCACCGCGCCGAGCACATTGCCCACGCTGGCGACCAGGACGAGCAGCCACGGCGCGGTGTCGCCCTTGACGAGCAGGCCCACCAGCACGGCCTCCGACTGCGCCGGCAGCAGCGTGGCCGCCAGCAGCGCCGCCAGGAAAAGGCCGCCGAGCTCCGCCATCATGCAGCCGCGAGCCCGCCGAGCCCGTGCAGGCCGATGTAGATCCCGACCGCGATGATGAGCAGACCGGAGACGTAGGGCGCCCGCCGCGCCAGCGCGCCGAACCACGCGACGCGACCGCCGATATGGCGCACGCCGAGAGCGGCCACTGCGCCGACCGTCACCAGCGTGATGGCGAGGCCGATCGAGAAGCAGAGCACCAGCACCGCGCCGAGCGCCAGCTCCCGCACCTGCAGGCAGAGCAGCAGCACGGTGATCGCCGCCGGACACGGGATGAGCCCGCCCGTCAGCCCGAACATGAGGATCTGGCCGTTGGTCACCGTCCGCCCTGCGAACCGCCGGCGGATATCCTCCGCATGGGCGCGTCCGTGGGCGTCGGCGTCGTCGCCCCCAAGGTCGACGGGCGGATGGTCGTGCCCGTGCTCGTGCGTGTGGGGATGATCGTGCCCGTGCGGGTGGTGATGATGATCGTGCCCGCGCGGGTGGTGATGATGATCGTGGTGATGATGATCGCGATGGTGATGGTCGGGCGCGCGGCGGCGATTGTCGCGGCGGATCTGCCGGAGCATCCAGAGCCCCACGCCGATGATGACGACGGCCGAGGCCACCTGGAAGTAAGGTTCGGCGGCGTCCGCATCGAGGCCGCGCCAGAGGGTGAGCCCGCCGAGCGCGATACCCCACACCACCAGGGTGTGCGACACGGTGGCGGCCAGCCCGAGCAGGACCGCCTGCCCCACCGTGCCGCGGATCGCGACGATGAAGGCGGCCATCAGCGTCTTGGAATGGCCGGGCTCAAGCCCGTGCAGCACGCCGAGCAGCACCGCGCTCGGCATGAAGAGCCAGGCGTGGACGGCGCCCTGCTGAAGCAGATCGGCGAAGGACGGCATCAGGGACTCGGCGCTGTGCAGGAAAGGGCCACCCCCAAGTCGAGCCACGGACAGGGCGGGCGCGTCAAGGACCAAGGATGGGCGGAAATCGCCAAGCCACCGGGCACGCCGGCCCCTTCATAAAGATGTTGTTAAGGACAACTAGGGTCTTTTTCGTTTCGAAACACCAGACCCGGATACCCGAAATGCCCCCCATCCGATTTGAGACGATGATCTTCTTCTCCCTCATGGCCCTCGTGGTGCACTTCGGCACCTGGTGATTTCGGACAACGGGAAGCAGGGCCTTGACGGGGCCTCCCGCGCCCACTTCCGAGCGACGTGATCCCCTCGACGGCAGGTCGTGGGCCAACGGGCGCCGATCGGCAGACCCGATACGAAGAGTTGTAGTTTCCCTTTTTACGGGTAGATTTCTGGCTAGCAACTTTTAATTTATCTGCGCTGCAAGCCGGACGCCCGTGAACCACCCATTCGGCCCTGTCGGTGGCGACAGGAGCGAAGCCATCCCCCTGGTTCCGCGGCGAGCTAAGGCTCTGCCGAGATCCCCCGGGATTCGCGCCGCCCAGACTGCCACCGCCTGCCTGATCTTCGCAGCCTTCGCCACCGCCAGTTTCGACGTGACCGGAAACATCCGGCTCGGCGGAGCGAACCTACGGCTCTTCAACCTGCTGCAGATCGCGGTGATCGGCGCAGCGGCCTTGACGCTGCTCCAGAACGACCGGCTGGACGGCCGGGTTCTGAAGTTGTTCGGGGCCGGATCCGCCTGCCTGGCGATGGCGGCGGGCGTGGATCTGGCCGCCGGCCAGATCGCCGCAAGGCCGGAGAGCAAGGCGACCGGCTACTCCCTGTGGCTTCTCCTGAACGGAACCTTCGCCCTCTCCGGGTATCTCGTCGGCGCCTACATCCTGAAACCCGCCCGGCTGATGAACCTTTATCTCGCATCGTTCCTGGTGACGTGCGCGATCGGCGTGGTCCAGTTCGTCCTCGGCATCGGCGGCATCAACTTCTTCGTCAAGCAGTGGTGGATCGAAGGCCGACTGCCCCGCCTGAACGCCTTCACTTACGAACCAAGTTATCTCGCGACCTACCTGATCACCGGTTTCGTGGTCGCCACCCACCTGTGGCGCTGCGTGCCCGCCCCCATGAAGCCGCTTCCCAGGCTGACAAGCATCGCCACGGGCTTCCTCATCCTGTTGTCGTCATCGCGCATGGGCATCCTAATGGTGGCCGCCTACCTCGCCTGGATCGGGGCGCGCGATTTCATCAGCCCGCGGGTGCCCGCGATCCGCAAGCTCATGACGGCGAGCGCGGTGCTCTCGGCGCTGACGATCGGAACAATCGGGCTCCTCGCCGTCGGCGTACCGGACGGAATCAAGGAGATGTTCCTGTCCGGGACAGGGCTGGCGGGAACGGCGGACCATTCGGTGTCGATGCGCCAGTCGCAGATCGAGGCCACGTTCGAGGTGTTCCTCGACCACCCCCTGATCGGCGTCGGCCTCGGCAACGTCGGCATCTCGGCCTTTGAGATCCTCTACGGGGACGCAGTCTCGCTGTTGGATCCGAGCGGCCTGACCGGGATGAACATCACATACGAAACGCTGGCCGGCATGGGCGTGGTCGGCTTCTGCTTCCTGGCCGCGTTCGTCGCCACCCTGTTCCGCGGCGCACGCCGCAGTCTCGCCGCCGCGCCCGCGGCGCGCAGGGTCTTCCATGGCTCCATGCTGGCCGGCTTCGCCGCGCTGATGCTGATCCTGCAGCTGAACCAGAACATCCTGCGCGGCTATATCTGGTGTCACCTCTTCGCCGTCGCCGCGATCACCGGGGCGATGCTCGTCAACACGGCCAAGCCCCGGCCCGCCCGGCGGCGCGGCCGGCGCCGCCGCCTGTCTAGGCTGTCGATCGGCATGCGGCCGTTCGGAATCGTGAGCCGCCACTTCGGCACTGAGGAAAAAGGGCCGGGACTGGCTCCCGACCGCGACACTGCCGGCTGACAGCCTCGCGGTACCACGGCCGCGGCAAAGACCCCTTCGGGTTGCATCAAGTCCAATTCTGGACTATATCCATATCCGGATGGAGATGATCATGCCTGCTGCCCGGACCACCCCTGCCGAAAGGCCCGTCGCGCCCACTCTGGGAGGTGCGGAACGGTTCTCGCCCGCCAATCGGCGACGGCTGAGCGGGCCGGGCTTGCGGACCTTCCTGGCCATCGCCGACCTCTGGGGACTTGCCGACGAGGAGCGTCTGCTGGTGCTCGGATTGCCGTCGCGGTCCACCTATTACAACTGGGTCAAGGCGGTGCGGGAGCACCGGGACATCACCCTGGACGTCGACATGCTGACCCGCATCTCCATCGTGCTCGGCATCCACCAGGCGCTCGGCATTCTGCATGGCACCGAGCGGGAGGGCGTCGCGTGGCTGCGGACGCCGCACGCCGCGCCGCTGTTCGGCGCCCGCCCGCCCATGGCGCTGGTCACCAGCGGGACCCAGGACGGCCTGATGAGCGTGCGCCGGTTCCTCGACGCGGCCCGCGGCGGGCTCTACATGCCGCCGGGCGACATCGACCGGATTTTCCGCCCCTACACGGACGCCGACATCGTCTTCACATGAGCGACCGCCACGCCCCGGCGCCGGTGCCGACTTACCGACTGATCCCGTCCCGATTTCCGCCGATCGGCCTGTTCGACACGGTGGCGACCGCGGCCGACCTGGAGGCCGTCATGGACCTCGCGGGCTGGACCAACGACCGCCTGGTGGCCGAACGCGTCGCGCGCCTGCCGAAGGCCGAGTGGGTGTTCGGCCGCCCGAACGCCAGCGTGGTGATGGCCGCCTTCCTCCACGTGGCGCCGGGCGGCATGCGCTTCAACGGCCCGGACCTCGGCGCCTGGTATGCGGCCGCAAGGGTCGAAACCGCCATAGTGGAGGTCGGCCACCACCTGCGGCGCGAGGCGGCGGCGACGGGCGCCCCTTCGTTGTCCCGCCAATACCGCGCCTACACCGCCTGTCTTGCCGGCGACTACCTCGACATCCGCGGCGAGCAGGCGGCAAGGCCCGACGTCTACGCTTCGGACAGCTACGCCGCCGGGCAACGGCTCGGCGAGGCGGTGCGCGCAGCCGGCGGCGCCGGGATCCTGTTCGACAGCGTCCGCCACCTCGGCGGCACCAACGTGGTCGCCCATCGCCCGCCGAACGTGCTCGACGTCACCCAGGCCGATCATTTCGAACTGACGGTTGAAGCCGCCACACCCCGCATCGAAGCTCGCCGCCTGGCCGTTTGACCGGCAACGGGAACGGCTTCGGATGGGCGGGAGAACGCGGGGCTGGCGTAGTGGCAAGAGGCTGTGACGCAGCACAGACCGTGTTACCTTTCGTTCATCCGATCTCCGGGAGGGGGGATAGCGAATGCGGGTTCAAGCCGTCCATCATGTTGCAATTGCTACCCGGGACCTGGAGAAGTCACTGGCATTCTATTGCGGTGTTCTGGGCCTGGAAGCTGCGCCCCGGCCGAACTTTCCAGTCGGCGGCGCTTGGCTCGATTTGGGGTCAACTCAAGTCCATCTGGTCGTTCATTCCGACGCGACGTTCCGCGGCAACGACAACATTGACAACAACGATTGTCACTTCGCTCTCCGTGTCGAGAACTTCGACGACGCCCTTGAGCGATTAAACCGGCACGGCTTCACGGAAGATGGAGGTACGGGCAAACGGCTTTTGGTGAAACGGCATGGACCTGCCGGCTTCCCGCAGGTCTATGTTCTCGATCCGGACGGGCACGTCGTCGAACTCAATGCCGAAGCCGGATAGAAGATCCCAACGCCAAACGGCAGGTTGGGAACAAGGGCAAAACACCGAGAAAGATCGAAGTTGTTTTTTCGGCGTGGCGACCCCGAGAGGGTGGAGCAAACCAGACGTAAAAGCGTCGACAGAACAATATCTTGGCGATGCCCGAAGGTGAGCATTTGTACCACCCCTCTGGCCCTGCCTCAAGACGAATGCCCCGGATCTCCCGGAAAATTCCCGGAGCAATCCGAAGGGTCGCTCGCGTGAGACGGACATCTTTTTGGCAACAGCAAGTGTTTGCCCCTGTTGTCGGCGGCGGAAAGTGGACTCGGCATTCAAACCCAACGGCAACAGCTGGTATCGCTGAAGATTAAGACCTGCAACCGGATACGATTGCGAGACCTTCAGGGCGCTAATCATCGAATCCTGCGTCGCCCTGCCCGCATTACAGAAGACTGTTTTTGCCCTGCCACCTTGTCTTCGACACGATCTATAACTTAATCGATATCGCAATCTCTGCCGCGACAAAGGGCATGCAGGACGGAGACTTGCTACTACAGGTGCATCGAAAGGACACCTTTACAGTTGATATCGCGACATGTCCTTTAGGATCGGAGCAGATTCGATGGAATGGCGAGACGCGATACGAGAAGGCGTATATCCGGTGGCTTTCGTCGCAAAGCTGACGGGATCCACATCCACGCGCGTATCCTCTTGGCTCAAAGAGACAAGCAAGTCGAAACTTCCGCCGGCCATATGCACTCCAAACATATCGGTCCAAGGGAAACGGGTTGTCTCGTTTCAAGGTCTGGTCGAGGCCCGCTTTATCGCGCACTTCCGCAAGCACGGGCTTAGCCTGCAAACGATCCGGAAGGCGGCAAAGAAGCTCCGCGCCAATAACGGCCCTCATCCGTTTGCAACGAACTCGCGTTTTCGTACAGACGGGAAAAGAGTCTTCATGGAGGAGGCGCTAGACGATAACGAGCGCCGAATTCTAGATGTCATGACTGATGAATTTGGCTTTCCAACTGTGCTGGAACCGTCTTTGTTTGAGAGCATCGTTTATCTCGACGATGTGGCCGCAAGACTGATTCCATTCCCGGAATTCCCGAACGTCATACTTGATCCACGCTTTGCTCTTGGCCGCCCTGTCGTATCCACAGGGTACATTCCGACAGACACATTAGCAGCAGCCTTCTTGGCTGAAGGGGATGTCGACGAAGTCGCCGAATGGTACGGGACCGATACAGCATCCGTGTTCCAAGCAGTCGGTTTTGAGCAACGACTTGCCGCATGAAGATCAAGTTCGATGAGAACATTTCTCCGAAAATCGTCGAAGCAATCCGCAATCTCGAAACCGATTCAAGTATTGAGATTAGCACTGTCCGTGAAGACTACGGCCAAGGAATAGAGGATCCAGATTGGATATTCCGCTTCAAATCCGAAGGCGGAACAGCGATGATTTCTGGTGATCACAACATCCTACAAGATCCTGTCAATCTGAAATCGTATACCGAGTCTGGCTTGATCTCCTTCTGGCCACCGCGAGGCTTCCCCGAACTAAAGAAATTTGGCCAAGCGGCTCTACTTATTCGCTGGTGGACCGTGATTAAGGAGAAAGCAAGACAATCCACCCCTGGATCCCGATGGCGCATACCTCAGACTGGCCTGTGGAGTCCTGGTGCCGACAGGTTTGAACAGATCAGAGATCCGCGGATCGACAAGGCGGACGACAACTAAACCGCCCCGAACCACTCCTCCTCCACCTCCACCTCAGGCACCAGCCGCGTCTTAACTCCGAGCTTCAGATCCCGCAACAGCTCGCACAGCGCTTCTCCGTCTACGAGATCGATGGCCGGTGCGCCGTCCCTTGTCGCTTCCCGGCGGGCCTCTGCCGTGAATGTGCTGGTGGTGATGATCAGCCCCTTGTCAGCCCGGCCGACCATCGCGCCCCTGAAGTCCCGCACGACGGCGGGGCCAACCGCCCCCTGCCAGCGCTTGCACTGAAAGATCACCTGGAAGGAGACGAGGTTCATACGGAGGATTCCACTCCCGTCTATGCCACCGTCTCCGGAGCGCCCAGTCACATCCACGCGCGTGAAGCCGGACTCCCGGAGGATTCGTTGCGCCAGACGCTCGAAGGCATCGGCCTTCATCGCCTGTAGGATCGCCAGGAGCCGATCAGACCAGAGCATGGATGCCACGTCCTGAACGGCAGCCTCTTCGCGGTCGTCGGCCGTTGGCTTCCTGGCGTCCTTCTTCGCTCTTGCCTTCGCCGCCTCCTTGACGTTTCGGCGAAGAACCTTCTCGTCGATCCCGAGAGCCTTCCGGCCATTGTCGGTGAGGATCCACAGACCGCGCGAGGGGTTATCGGCAAGCCCGGCGATCTTGAGATATGACCTAGCCCAGGCAATTCGATCCGCTACGATCGGAACGCCCGTTTTCTCATAGACCTGATCAAGAAGTGCCGGACCAAGCCCGAGTTGTACCGCGACCTTGTCGTCGATCTCGCCATTGGTGGCGGAACCACCAAGCGCATCAAGCGCGATCAGGACCGGACGAAGGAAGTCATCGTACTTTGGAACATTAAGCGACATATTGCACCATGATCCAAAGAAGAGAAGATTGATAAATTACCTACGGACTCCGTCGTTCATGAAGCTGTTCCTCTGGCGTTGGTCAGCTTCTTTGGCCTCCGCGATCTTCTTTTCTTCGGCCGACGCAAAAGCTGTATGCGCTATGGCCATCCCGATCAGGGGCACAGACGTGAGAAGGAGTGCTGATAGGAGGGATATACGGACGTCGTAAAAGAGGACCACTGCAAAGGGGACAAAAAGGATTGCCGCAACACCTAACGCCTTCATTTCGTACGATGGACGGCCAAGTGTATAGGCGATGCCGAATCCACTGGATTCGCCATGCACCCTGTGTCCGAGGCTTACGGCAGCGTTTCGCGCCGTCTCTGGAGAGCACCGAAAAAATTCTCGATTCTGAGAAACGCGATGTGCCGATAAGACTTTGTGTATTTGCGCCTCCGTTTCGATTGGCCGATGAGTTAAAATGTACCATTCCAATTCGAATGGCGTAGGAACTCCCGTTGTTTGGCCAAGACAATCGACACGGGCTGTCGGGGAAACATTCGACATGCCGATCTTTACAAGACCGGGCATAGAAGGATTGGTGGCGCAATAAACATACATGCGGTGCATTCCCAATGCATCTAGAATAGAAACTATCACGCCACCCTACGTAGCGCGAAGCTTCTGCCCCCGTCCGTCGATGAAATTTCCCCGATCCGCGCGAGCGCCATGAGCACATCGGTGATGTCGGAGCGGACATTCCGGCCGGGCTTGAAGGTGGCGGCGAGGGTGGCAGCATCGATCGAGCCTCGGGCGTTGGCCAGCGCCGCCCTGATAGCCTCGGTCTGGTCCAGTTCGGATTTTGGAAAAGCCGGGAGCGTTGCAGCCTCGGAAGAAGCGACAGCGCCGCCGAGATCGGCTTCGATCTGCTTGGCCTTCTCGCTCTCCGTGCCGAAGCGAGGGATCTGGTACTCGGGACGAAGCCAGCGGACGAGGCCACGCTTTTCTTCTGCCGCCCGTTCCTGGTTGAGGGCGACAAGCCGGGCAAGGATCTCCTCTTCGGGCAGGTCGGCAGGCCAGCCGTAGGCTTCGGCAACGGCAGCGTCGAGACGGTCGTGGAGTTCCTTCAGGATCAGGACGAGACCGTCGTCGAAGATGCGTCGCTCGCTCGCGTCAAGATCGTCACGGGACGCGCCAGCGCGGAGGCGTTCCAAGACATTGTATAGGCCCGTCAAGGTGAGATGCGGATGGCGGGTGAGAACATCCTTCCGGTGCGCGTTGAGGTTCTCAGCAAGTGCTTCGATGGTCGTGCGTTGACTTTCGGCCGAATTCGGGAAGGGGAACGGGTCGAAGCAACGCGACTTGGAATAGCGAGGATCATTCCCGATTCCGAGCCACCCTCCGGCCCGTAAAGCCCATGTAGAGTGGACCTTCGATGATAAAACCCCGAGATCAAAACCACTAGACAGAGCGATCGCAACTAACATGTTGTCGGGCAGTATCGCACGATCGAGAAACTGGAATACGCGATGCTTCGATGTCTCAACCGTCGCAATGTAGCGAGTCAAGCCCGCTAGCGCCGGCCTTAAGTCACGTCGAGGTTCGCCAAAGACCCACCAACGGTCACGGTAGGTTTCTCGGTTGTTGTGGTCTCTCTCCGGTTTCACAGTCGCCAAGATGCGCTGGTAGACCTCAGGGAAGCGTTTCCGCACCTCGTCGGCTTCGAGCCCGAAGAGGTCGATCACCATCACCCCGCGCGGCCGGGCCGTCAGATCCCGTCCGTTCCGATATTCGCGAATGTGGTCCTCCAAGCCGGGCCTTCGTCCAAGGCCTAACAACTCGGCTTCGGCCTTTGTGACGATGAACCCTGATCCGTGAAGCTTTACCCCCGGCGACGAGAGCCCCTCTCCGGCGCGAAGCGGAACCGCGCGAGTCACATCCACACCGACCGACAAGTCCGAGTTGATTGTCCCTGCCCTCTCGACGAACCCAATTACAGGCGCATCCGTGTCGAGATCAGCTTCGGCCGTCACCTCGCGCAACAGACCGTCACTCTTCCCCGCCAACGCCACCGTCATCGCGATGCGGACCGCCGCGCTGTCCCGGCTGACCTTCGTCCAAGGATGATCGGGAATTGCCATGACAATCGACAGCGGCTTCTTGGCCGTGAGATATCTCTCCATGACCCGGCGCTGGAAGACCTGGCTGATCGAATTCGTCGTCACGAACCCGAAGCGCCTGAGCTTGGTGCCCTTGGCGAGCAGGATATCCGCCGCGCGGTTCCACCAGTACATGACGAAGTCCGCGCTCTCGTTCATGGGCTTGTGCGCCGACCAGAGCGCTTCGGCGTAGCCATCGCCCATCCGCGCCCGTATGTCCTTTCCGCCGACGAATGGAGGGTTGCCGACGATGAAGTCCGCCTCCGGCCATTTAGGCCGACGCGGGTTCGGATAGACCTCCCTGCCACCCTGCACCTTCGGCAGGGGATAGCCGTCCCAGGTGAGCACGGCGTCCATGGCCGTGATGTTGTGGAAGGCGGACAGCACCGGTTCGCCAGGCGGTTCTCCAAGGGTGCGGAAATACCACTGAAGGTACCCGATCCAGAGCACCAACTCGGCAATCGCTGCCGCCCGTCTGTTGACCTCCAGGCCGAGGAACTGACGGGGATTGATCGTCCGCCTTCCAAGGTCGGTCGTCGCCTTGCCGCCTCCGAGGGAGGCCAGAGCGTCCAGAACCTCACCCTCCAATCGCTTCATGAGTTCGAGGGAGACATAAAGGAAGTTGCCCGTGCCACACGCCGGGTCGAGCACGCGGGTGTCGCAGAGGCGGTTGTGGAAAGTTTGGACGGTTGCCACCGCAGCGCCGCTCCGGCCATCCGCTTTTTGCCGTTCGGCCGTAGACAGGACGTTCGCCCAGTCCGCTCGCAAGGGGTCGATGATGGTGGCGATCACCAGTCGCTCGACATAGGCTCGCGGCGTGTAGTGAGCACCGAGCCGCCGGCGCTCTTGCGGATCGAGCGCCTGTTCCAGGAGTGTGCCGAAAATCGCAGGCTCCACATTCTTCCAGTTGTGTTCGGCCGCCCGTCGAAGCTCGCCGATCTCCTCCTTCGGGAGCGCGAGAGCGCGGCGGTTCTTGAAGAACTCACCGTTGAAGTGCTTCACCTTCTGTCGAAGTGTGGCTGAAAAGGTGCCCTCGTCCATCGCCCGCCACAGGTCTTCCAGCATGCCGGGGAAGATGGCCGGATTCGCCTCACAATCGCGGAGCAGTTCCTTGAAGCAATCCTTCGGGAGAAGTTCGACGTCCTCGGCGAACATCGTGAAGAGGACCCGCATGAGGAACATGGCGACCTCTTCGGGCGGGTGCCCGGCCTTCTCCAAGGCCATCGACACCTTCGCCAGCCGGGAGGCAATATCCCGCGTCACCTCCGCCGCATGCCGGGAAGGGTCGAGCGACATCGGGTCTTCCCAGATCGCGCGGAGGCGATCCCGGACGGCAGCGTCCCGGAGGTCTTCCAGATAGACCCGGTATGCCCGACGATCCGGGTACTGGTCGAACGCCTTCCCGTCCCGGCGGAAGTTCGCGTAGACCTCAATGCAGTGCCCGACATCGCAGACGAGGACGAACGGCGGCGGCTGGTGATCGGCAGGGAGAAGGCGGACATAGTCTTCAGCCTGCCGCCGGGCGTTCAGCATCAGGACGTCCCAGGCGCGATCGGTGCCACGCCGCCCGCGCGGAGCGGCTTCCGGTATGCCCGGTGAGGAGTGTTGAGGCCCGCTCGGCTGCTTGTCGCCGGAGAAGCGGGATTGCTTGGCTTCCAGGATGAAGCTGTCGCGTTTGTAAAGGTCGATCCGGCGGCTGGAGACGGTGCCGTCCCTCCCGATCTCCTTCACCACCCGTTCGAACACATAGTGGTTCTGTTCGGTTGTCGCCTCGGCCGGATCGGGCCTCTGAACGCCAAGCACATCGCAGAGTTCGGCGAGGAACAGGGCGTAGTTGGCCCGTTCCTGCCCGCCTTCCTTGCCCTGCCAGCGCCTGATGAACTCCTCGACCGCCGCAGCCACAGTCCGCCCGCCCCCGCCGCAACGAGGAAGACGATACATACACGCAGAGGAGTCGACAACAAGAAGAGCAATCCGAACGTGTTTGATATATTGTAGGAATTATGAGTGTTGATGTGCTGTTTGCCTCCTCGCTGTCTGGTTATCCGGACCGATGCCAAGGGTCGCGCACGTGAGAGGTGACCTGTACGCGGCAAAGGCACCGTTTCCCCCCTCTACCCCCCCCCGGCGATGCAAATACGGCGGGTCCGACCGGCCAAGGCAAATCGCCCGTCCAATAGACCCCGCCCTCTCGGACGTGTCCGCCCCCGCCCGTTAACCGCGTCCAAAACGTGGCCATTGACTTCTGGACGATGGCGACTCAGCATCTTTAGACCTTCTGGACACCACCGAGAAAGGATCAAGGATGCTGATCGGGTACGCACGCACCTCCACCACCGAACAGAAAGCCGGGCTCGAAGCTCAACACCGCGACCTCACCGCCGAGGGATGCGAGAAGATCTTCGCGGAGCACGTCTCCTCGGTGGCCGATCGGGCAGAGCTTGAGCGGGCGCTGGAGTTCGTCCGCGAGGGGGACACGCTGGTTGTCACCAAGCTCGACAGGCTCGCACGGTCCGTCACCACCGCTTGGCACGTGGTCGAGCACCTGGAGAGGAAAGGGGCGGGGCTCCGCATCGTCAACCTCGGAGGCGACCGCGTGGACACGAAGAGCGCCACCGGCAAGCTCATCCTGACCATCTTCTCAGGGTTCGCACAGTTCGAACGCGAGATGATGCTGGAGCGCCAGAAGGAAGGCATCGCCAAGGCCAAGGCGGAAGGCCGCTACAAGGGCCGGCCACCAAGCGCCAAACTCAAGGCAGACGCGGTGCGGTCCATGGCGGCGGAGGGCAAGACCCCGACCGACATAGCAAAGGCCCTCGGGATCGGGAGAGGCAGCGTCTACCGAGCCCTCGCCACCACCACCACCGCCCCCGACACCACCACCGCATGAAACGAGAAGGGCGAGGCCCGAGGTCCAACCTCAAGCCCCGCCCCTTCGGCTCTCCCGGCGGACCAGCCGCAAGGCTGACCGCTTGCCGCCTGTCGCATGGATTTGACCGTCCGTAGCCCCTCAAGAGCACCTCGGTGAGAGATCTGCAACTCCGGGTTATCCGATGGAAGGCTTGAGGCACCACCATGCGGCCTCCTGGAGGAAGTCATAGACGAAGTCCCGAGGCATCACCGGACCCCTAGAGAAAGTCCTAGACCAAGTCCAGGGGCATCACCATGTGGCCCATAGACAAAGCCCTAGACGAATTCCAGAGAATGCACCAAGTGTATTCAAGATATACACAAGACCTATTCGAGGGCAATCAAGAGACAACTCATTCGAGTGCGGGTGTTGAACAAGAGGATGCATCGAGGCGAGCTCAAGATGATGCCCTGTATGCTGACCGTGATCTGGCGGAGACTGGATCGGAGGAGGAGAAGTGTTTGACGAGCGAGGGAGAAGCGCGTACGCATAGGTTGCGATCAGTCCGTCGTTCTATCGATTGATCTGCATGTAACGCAAACCTGGAGTTCTTCATGTCGCGTCAAGTGCGTAACCGCCGCCTCCCCGCTCCTGCCCTCGCCGCCCTCGCTGCTTACAACGACAGCTTGCTAGAGACTGATCCGGCACCGGCCGACGCTCGTCTTCTGCCGCTGTCGGGACTGGAAGAAGTCGGCATTGCCCGTGCGAATATCAAGCAAGACATCCAAGGTCAGTACGTGGAAGTCTGGTTTCAGAAGCCCGATGCGGAAGGTCTGACCGAGCGTCTTCTTGATATTCCGATGTATTATCTCCTCCTCCTTCATTTTATCAGTGGAGTTTGGGTCGAGATTGACAGGAAAGGTAAGAAAAACGGCTACTATTTTCCAAAGGTAAACTTCAAGGACAAACCATCCGGGATCATGCTCGGGCGACTGGTCACGGACGCTCAGCCGGGCTATCTCGCCGCCTCAAAAACCAAAGAGGGCGAATTCAAGGATCTACGCCGGTCCGCTCCGTGGCGCTTTTCCAAGCATCCGACTGCCAAGTACGGACGAGAGGACGCCATCTCCTGGTCATGCGAGAAGCTGGCCACCGCCCTTGCAGCCGGAGAGGGCAACTTCGGCGGGCTGACCCCCCGTGATCTCGATGCCATGCTCCGGGACGGCTACGCCTTCCTCGACCAGCACTATCCGCTCGGCACCTCGGACGCCTGACCCGCCATGGCTCCTCCCCGCCGCCGCCCCTCTCAACTCACCGTCCGCGCCCTCGAACGCTCGGCCGACGCCAGCCGTTGCTGCGCTGTGTTCGGATGCGGTCGAGTGCCCGAGGCGGCAGCGGGAACGGGCCTGTCGCTGTTCCTCTGCCGCTATCACCGCCAGTTCAAGGCCCGGCACGGATCGGAGTGGAAGCGTTCGTACTCTGCCGCCGACCTTGCCCCCTACCGCCGCGCCGCTGCCCGATACCTGAAGCCCCGCAAGCCCGACTTCTGGATCGCAAACGCCCTGATCGCCATCGAGACGCTTCTCGCTTCCGGCCGGTCGACCCGCATCACCGACCTGCGCCGCGCCAATCCCGACGTGAAGGCCCGCGCCGCGTTCGCCCGCCTGAGAGATGCCAAGATCCCGCCAGCCGTGATCCTGGAGCGGTGCGTGGCCGTCCTTGCGATGCACCTGGAGGACCACTCAAAGCCGTCCGGTCGGGAGTTCCTTGACGTCCAGCTCGCCAAGTCGGTCCACCGCCTCGCCGCCGGCAAGCGGACCAGCTACGGCCCCGGTTCGTCCTGGTACAGGGCGGCCAAGTCCAGCGGTCAGGTTCTCCGCACCCTCGGGCGCACCCTGAGGACCGCATGCGAGTTCGTCGAGGCGGAGCACGTGCCCGCCGTGCTGGCCCTCAAGGTCGAGCGCGACGGTGCCAAGCCGTACCGGCAAGAGCCCCTGGTCCGCTCCAGGTTCGGCAACGATCGTGCCCCGCCACCGATCCCGCCCGAGGACAGGCCCCTAGCCGGAGACGGGGACATCACGCCCCGCATGGTGGAGGAGGAGGCCAGAAAGATAAGGCGTAGGTTCCGCGAGATCGGATGGAAGGCCTTCGAGGGAGAGTTCTGAGGTGGACCAAACGACCCGCCCGGACCCTGCCGGCGATGATGAGGATGAGGACACCTTCGCGAGTGAACTGGTGCGGGAGGAAGGGGAAGCACAAATCGGCTCTGCCCGGCCGTGGTTCGATCCGTACTGGACCACCACCAATCCCGCCCTCCACCTCCTTGCCGAACACCTCATCGCCATCCATGACGCCCGCAACCCGCGCCAACGCAAGCGCAGGGCCACCGACGCGGCTCTCCTCCTTCGGTCCGTCCTTGCGCTTGTCTCCAACGCTGCCCTGGAGCGACTTCAAGGCCACCCCGAGCCCGCCTTCCGCATTGCGCTCGCCACGCCCCGCACGAAGCTCGCTCCAGGCATACCCCGAGGCCAAGCCTGCCTCGCCAAGCTACTGCACACGCTCCAAGCGGCTGGTGTGGTCTCCCTGACCGCCTCTCCTCGCCTCAAAGGCAAGCCCGCCAGTCCCTCCTGCCTTTTCATCCCCGCCGCCTTCTTCGACCCGCCGTTCCCCGCTGCCGTCTCCCGTGGAGACTTCGGCCGCACGTCCGACTTCGCGCCGATCATCCTGCGGGAGACCTTCCGCAAGCGCGATGGCTCGTCCGAACGCCTCCCCGTGCCCTTCCGTAGGACGCACCACGTGAGACGCATGGAGGAGGAGGTGGAGCGGATCAACCGGGCGCTCTGGACTGCCGAGATCGGCTTCAAGCCCGACCAAGAGCCCTCTCCGCACTTCCACCAGCGGTTCCTCAGCCGTCGTTTCGTCGTGCCCCGCGACGCGCCCGGCCGCCGTGCCCTCGACCACGCGGGACGGCTTTACGGAGGCTTCTGGCTGAACATGCCGAAGGAGCGCCGCTCCCGGTTGAAGCTCGACGGGGAGGCGGTGGCGGAGGTGGACTTCTCGGCCATGATGCCCCGCCTCGCCTACATCGCCGCCGGCCACCCGCCGCCTGAGGGTGATCTTTATGACATCCGCCTTTCTGGCTCGCTGGAAGGCCATACACGGGCGATCGTGAAGAAGGCGACATCTGCACTGCTCACCGCAAACCGGCCGCTACGGAGCTTCCCTGAGTCAATCGACGCCAAAGCGCGTAAGGAGGCGGGCATCACGTGGTCTGCGCTCCGGGAATCAATCCGCCGCCGCCATCCCCTCATTGCCGAGAGCTTCGAGAGCGGCGCAGGGCTCCGCCTTCAGAAGACCGAAAGCGACATCCTCGTGCTCGCTCTCCTGAAGCTCCTGGACCGGGGGATCACCGCCCTGCCAATCCACGACGCCGCCCTCGTGCCGGTCTCCCGGAAGGCGGAAGCGGAGACCGCCATGGAGGATGCCGCCGAGGCGATCTGCGGTCGGCGCTTGCCGTTGAATATACGAGTTGCGTAATTCGTTGCTCAATAGGATCGTAGAGGCATAACTCATTGCATCTGCTGCGTTATCGCCGCTCTCTCACTTTATGCCACTCGCAATGCCCCCCGGTGTGCCCTCAGTAGCTCTCGTAGACCCCTCCTCCTCCGCCATCCACCACCACCGCCGACGGGCTTGAAGCCCCTCTACAAGCATGACCTGAAGCCCTCGCCAAGCCTGCCTGAGGAGACCATGACGGTTGGCTCTGTGTTCCAAGTGACCAGGGTGACACCGGACAGTGTCTCCAAGTGGCAGGCCGGGGAGGAGGAGGGAGGGAAGGACTATCCCCTCAAGGTCGGTCCCTCAGAGCACTGACCTCAAGCCCGGCTCGTAGCCCCTGCCTCAAGCCCGGCCCGAAGCCGTACCGGAAGCCATTGAGGCGGTGGAGGCGATCCACCATCCCCGCCCCTGCCCTGGAGCCAGACCCGAAGCCAGACCCGAAGCCCTGCCCGAAGAACTGGTGGAGGCGAGGGGGTCTGCACGAGCGGAGCGAGACACGCGAGCGGAGCGAGCAATCGAACAATGGACCGAGCGA
This sequence comes from Chthonobacter albigriseus, assembly GCF_013839445.1. Taxonomy (GTDB): domain Bacteria; phylum Pseudomonadota; class Alphaproteobacteria; order Rhizobiales; family Pleomorphomonadaceae; genus Chthonobacter; species Chthonobacter albigriseus. Next base: position 88,048 of record NZ_JACDIT010000004.1, read on the forward strand.
AGCGAGGACCACCTGACCACGGCCCGGCTCTACGTCTTCTTCACGACCCGCGCCGGAGCTTTCCTCAAGACCACGGGACGCCCCGGCCTCCAGGTCAGCCCCGACAGGTCCACGGGAGCCCTGACCTTGTCCATCTCCGCCACCAGACGCGTCAGGGGAACCGACCCGTAGCTCCGCCCGACGCCTCCCCCTGCATGCCCGGTGAGCGCATCGTGCACCTCCTCATCGAGCCCCGCGCCTCGCGCCATGGACTTGAAGGTGTGCCTCAGCGAATGGAAGTCCTTGCCCCTCGGCAGGCCCGCCTCGTTACGCTGCCGCCCGAACCACTTGGACCACGCCGCCGCGCCTTGCCGCTCAGGATCGAACTGCACGTGCGGCCACAGCGGAGCTTCCGGCCCGTCCGTGAGGCGGGACTGGTGATAGGTGAGGAGCCCGATCCGCTCAAGCTCGGGATGGACGGGAACGATCCGCCGGAAACTCGCCGTCTTCAGCCGCCGTCCTTCGTGCGAGACCACCTGGAACACCGCCCGGCCGGTCTCAGGGTCCGTCTTCAGGTCTCCGACCCGGAGCCCCGCAATCTCGGCCAGCCGCATGCCCGAGAACAGGCCGATCAGCGGGAACCAGAACGCCGCCTCGCCTCCCCCGCCTCTCGGCCGGTCGTTCACGGCGTAAACCGGCCGGGCGAACAGGGCCGTGAGATCGTCGCGGGACAACTCCTCCCGTCCTTCGGCCGCGTTCTCCGCCTGCGTCAGTTGCAGGTCTACGAATGGATTGCGGAAGTCCGGGATCGCGTCCAGGTGCCCGGCCTTCTCCGCCGCCGCCACCACAGCCCCGATCAGCGTGATCTCCTTGTTGACCGTCGAGACCGACCGAAGCGGGTACTTTCCGAGATCGGCCCGCTTCAGGATCTCCATAAGGGGAAGGTCCGCGATCTTCTTCGGAAGCCCCTTCGGCAGTCTGACGAGCGCATCCCGGAACTCCCTCGCCTTCGCGCGGGTGATAGACCCGACCTGGAGATCCCCGTAACGCTCCGTGAACCGCCGAACCGCCCGGCCCGCCTCTTCTGCCGAGAGGGCCGTCACCTTCCGTCCGTCGCGCCCTCCCCCGCCCGCCTTCCACTCGGCAAGCGCCTCCGAGAGCTTCGGCCCTCGCTGCGAAGGCAAAGCCGTCCAGACCACCGTCTCCCGCCCGGCTTGGCGTTCCGCCATCTTCTCCAGTGCCGAAATCCTTGCATCGAACGCCGCCGACAGGAGCGCTTTCACCTCCTCCCGGTTCTCCGGCATCGTGAGGCCAAGTGAGCGGAGATGAGAGGCGAGTTCCACCTTCACCGCCGCCACATCTACCTCGGAGCGTGCCAGCCGCGCCGCTGCAAGCTCCTCTTCAATGAACTCCCCGTGGACCGCGTGATGGTCCTTCTCCATTCCGAAGTCCCCCGGCCCCTTCGTGAGAGGCACCAGGTCCGGCCACCGCCGCCGATCCTCCTCCGTCTGAAAGTTCCGCCGATCGTCGCCACCGAACCGCTGCTCCTGAACGAATGCCAGCCAATCGGCCACCACCGCCTCCGCCATCTCCGCACGGTCGGCTTCGGTCGGCACCGGGGGACCGGCCCGGAGCATGCGTTCGGCCATCTCAAAGAGATCCTGCACGCGCGACCCCTCACGGGCGTTCCTCGCGCTCGCCGTGCGGTAGTCCGCTGTGCCGAGAGACTTCGTGACCTCTCGCTTGAAGTGACCGGTGGCGGGATTGATGAGTTCGGGACACGCGCCCCTGAGATGCGCGGGAACAGGCAACCCGGCCAGCGAACGCGGCAGTGCCTTGCGGAACTCGTAGATGCCGCTGCCCTTGCGCCTCTGCATGTAGCTCAGCCCTGTCATCCGGCACCCCGTTTGTACAACGTGTTTGTACCAGCGGGCTTCTGCCAAGGTGCTGAGAGCGTACAGCTTTTTCGTTCAGAAGGGCTTAAGGAAGTACTGGCGACCCCGAGAGGGCTCGAACCTCTGACCTGCCGCTTAGAAGGCGGCTGCTCTATCCAGCTGAGCTACGGGGCCTTGGCCGTCTGGCCGCGTGCGGGAGGGACCGTCAGTGGGTCCAGCTCTCGACGCGGTTGAACTTGAAGTTGTCGGAGTAGGACATCCGCTTGGCCTTCTTCTCCTTGGGCTCGGAGACGCGATAGGCGATGCCGTGGCGGGTGCAGTAGGCGATCGCCTCCTCCTTGGTGTCGAAGGAAAGCTGGACCTGCTGCAGCATGTCGGTGCTGGAGGTGTAGCCCATCAGCGGCTCCACCCCGCGCGGGCGCTCCTGCTCGTAGGTGAGAACCCACTGCTTCGTCTTGGCCTGGCCCGATTGCATGGCGGTCCGCGACGGAATGTAGATGCGAGCGGTCATGACCAATCGGCTCCTCTCAGCCGGCCGCGCGCCGCATGGCCGGTTCCTGTCCGATCCGCGCGCTGGTCGGGGCAGCAAGATTCGAACTTGCGGCCCCCTGCTCCCAAAGCAGGTGCTCTACCAGGCTGAGCTATGCCCCGAGACACGCGAACCTCGCGGATTACCTAGCGATTTGGGCGGGGAAAGGCAACTGCTCACGGAGGCTCATTCGAAACGGATTGGCGCCGATCGAAGCATTTCGGAACCATGAGTTCCGGAAAAGTCCCGAAATGGGTTGCTGCTATGTTCCCGCCGCCCCCCCATCGTCCAGCACCGGGCTTTCACGAGGTGCACTGCCGATTGTGAATGCAAGAGGGCGTGACCAGGTGCGATTCGTGAACTGCCACACGGTCACGGACGCGGCGAGGTTTGCAAATGCTCGCACCGACGGCCCTCTCCGCTTCGCCGAGAGACACTTCGGCAGTAACCCGCGACAGCGAATGATGGAGACGGTTTTGTAAGTCCGGCGTGCCCTCCGTGTCGTCGAACAGCAAAACTGATCGCGCCATCAGCATACCCACGCTCGGCGACTGTCTCGCCCACCGCTGCACGATCGACGTCTGGTGCGGCCAAGATCAAGCGGCCGTTGCCACTTTGCGGATGCAGAAAATCCAGATCTCATCGCCTTTTGCTTTTCGATGCGGCGGTTTGAGGATCTCCTGAACGCAGTAACGTCCCTGACCCCAACCCAACACGACGAACGGCAGGATCTTTGGGTTAACTCCGAATGGGTCAAGTTCAGTGACACCTGATTCAGAATGCGCGGTCGTGTGTTCCAGATAGAGGACACCTCTGTCGGAGAGCTGGCCGACCCAAGCGTCTACCGCTTTCTTGGGATCGTAGGCATGGTCGTGAGAGTTCGTGTAGACGAAATCGAACTGACCAACCCAGTCGGGATTCTCCTCATGAAAATCCCACTGGACCATGTCAGGAACGGCGGTCGCCGTCGGGGAAATGTCCGTCCCGATAACCTTGCAATCGAGCTCGGTCGCGAACCAACGGATTTCCGAGCCATTACGCGACCCGTGGCATAGTCCCTGGCGAACATTTGGGATATGACGCCGAAGGTGCTCGGAGATGCAGCGCACTGTCTCCTGATCTGCCCAGACCAAGTCGAATTTTCGCTTGTTGCCCTCGATCTGCTTTTCCGCGTAGGCTGAATAGCTGAATTTTTTCGCACCATCACTATAGCCGCTCAGGTTCAGTGCGTAGTCTTCATCCCTATCCTTTTGGAAAAACTTGGAGACGTAAAATCCCCGCGATTTGAGATAGTGCCTGCTCAGTCTGTCCAAAGTGCGTGTTAGGAACATAGCGACTGCCTCGCGTTTTCCGGTGTCCTAGTGCACCCGGTAATCACGGTCAATGCGGGTCCGATCCCACCGGCTTGTCAGCAGCCTGTTCGCTGACACTTGCCGTCAGTTGTTCCTTATACGTTCTCATGCCATCTCTCAGTGATGAGAACAGTCCCTCCTCCAAATCACGATGGAGGCTGTACTTGCTTTGATGTTCGCCGAACGCACAATGCCCCGCCATCCCTAAGGCCAGTGGGGCGCCGATGCGAGAACTCAAGATAGCAGCGTGTGCCGAAGTACCCCCTCCCCCACTGCGGCAATGTTTCCCCGGGGGCGATGGCGGCTGTACAACTGGGGGGGAAAACCGCCTATAGGAACGGTGCCGGTCACCGTTCGTCTGGAAAGCCCATGTCCCGCATTCCGCTGCTGCCCCGCCTCGGCAAAAAGACCCTCGTGATGGGGATCCTCAACGTGACTCCGGATTCCTTCTCCGACGGCGGCCGCTTCGCCGCGCTGGAGGCGGCGGTGGCGCAGGCCGATGCGCTGGTGGAGGAAGGCGCGGATATCCTGGACGTCGGCGGCGAATCGACCCGGCCGGGCGCCGAGGTCGTGCCGCTGGACGAGGAGATCCGCCGCGTGGTTCCGGTGATCGAGGAGGTGTCCGCCCGGCATCGGGTTCCGATCTCCATCGACACCTACAAGGCCGGCACCGCGGAAGCCGCCCTGAAGGCCGGCGCCAGGATCGTCAACGACGTCTGGGGCCTGCAGCGCGAGCCCGACATCGCCCGCGTCGCCGCCGCGCACGGCGCGCCGGTGATCGTCATGCACAACCGCCACGCCATCGACGAGACGGTGGACATCATCGAGGACATGAAGGCCTGGTTCGGCCGCTCGATCGAGATCGCGCTGAAGGCCGGGATCCCGGACGCGCACATCATCGTCGACCCCGGCGTCGGCTTCGGCAAGACGTTCGAGCAGAACCTCCAGGCGATCGCCCGGCTGCCGGAGATCAAGGCGCTCGGCTACCCGATCCTGATGGGCACCTCGCGCAAGAGCCTGATCGGCATCCTCAACGACAACAAGCTCGTCCCCAAGGACCGCATCAACGGCACCATCGCCTCCAACGCGGTGTCGATCCTGCTGGGGGCAGACATCATCCGGGTTCACGACGTCCGGGCTCACATCGAGGCGGCCCGCGTGGTGGAAGCGATCAAGGAGCGGATGCGGTGACGGATCGGATCTTCGTCAAGAACATCGCGGTGTTCGCCTACCACGGACTGCACCCGGAAGAGGAGAAGCTGGGCCAGCGCTTCTTCATCTGGCTGGAGGCCCGCGTCGACAGCCGCGCCGCCGGCCTCGCGGACGATTTCGAAAAGACGGTCTCCTACGTCGACCTCACAGAGATCGCCGTGGAGATCGCCACCAAGCGCCGCTTCCGGATCATCGAGGCCCTCGCCGAGACCATCGCGGCTGCGATCCTGGAGCGCCTTCCGGACGTCCAGTCCATCGTGGTACGCGTGGACAAGCCGTCCGCCCCGGTTCCGGCGGTGATCGACGGCGTTTCCGTGGAGATCGAGCGCGCCCGCCATGGCTGAACACTCCGCCGGCATTCCCTTCCAGATGCACCGACCGGCGCACGCCTACCTGTCCATGGGCGGCAACATCGGCGACGTGCGCGCCACCTTCGAGGACGCGCTGGCGCTGCTCGCCGAACGCGGCGCCCGCGTGATCGCCCGCTCGTCCGACTACGAGACCCCGCCCTGGGGCAAGACGGACCAGCAGCCCTTCGTCAACGCCTGCGTCATCGTGGAAACCTCGCTCGCCCCGCACGAACTGCTCGACCTCTGCCTGGAGGTGGAGAAGGAGCTCGGCCGGATCCGGATGGAGAAGTGGGGTCCGCGGGTGATCGACATCGACGTGCTCGCCTACGAGGGCCGCGTGATCGAGACGCCCGACCTGATCGTGCCGCACCGCTACATGCTGGACCGCGCCTTCGTGCTGGTTCCGCTCTCCGAGATCGCTCCGGATCTGCCGATCGGCGGCGTCACCGTCGCCGAGCACGCCAAGGCCTTCGACAGCACCGGCATCGTCAAGCTGCCGCCGCGCGCCAAAGGAAACGCCGCATGACCGCGCTCCTCGTCTCCGTCACCTCGCCGGAGGAGGCCGAAGTCGCCCTCGCCAACGGCGCCGCCTACATCGACGCCAAAGACCCTTCCGCCGGTGCGCTCGGCGCCCTCACCCCGGACACGGTGGCCGCGATCGTCCGCACCGTCGGCGACCGGGCGACGGTGACCGCCGCCGCCGGCGACAGCGCCGACCTCGCGGTGATCGAGGCGCTGGTTGCCGCGGGCGCGCCCATCGTCAAGGTGGCGGTTCCCGCTGGAGACGCCGGCGCGGAAACGCTGGCCCGGATCGGCGGCGCGCTGGGTGCCCGCACGAAGCTCGTCGCCGTCTTCGCCGCCGACCGGGAGCCCGACCTCGGCCTCGTCGGTGTCGCGCGCTTCTCCGGCTTCCACGGCGTGATGCTCGACACGGCCGGCAAGGACGCCGGTCTGCTGCAGGCGATGGAGCTGGCGGACATCGCGCATTTCGTCGCCGCAGCCCGAAAGAACGGCCTGATGGTCGGCCTCGCCGGCTCGCTGAAGGTGGTGGATGTGGGAACGCTGCTCCCGTTCCTGCCCGACGTGGTCGGCTTTCGCGGCGGCGTCTGCGAGAACGACGTGCGCACCAACCCGATCGATCCGGCCAAGGTGCGTGCCGTCGCGACCGCGCTTGCCGTGCACGGCGCCCGCCGCGCCGCAGGCGGCTGACGCCATGGCCATGCCGCGGACAGGCGATCGGGTGATCGTGAAGATCGGCGGCAGCCTGACCGCGGACCGCGGCCGCCTGCGCGAGATCCTGTCCAGCCTGACGACCGCGTCGGCGCGGATCGTCATCGTCACGGGCGGCGGCCCCTACGCCGATGCGGTGCGCGAGGTGCAGGGCCGGCTCGGCATCTCGGACCGGCTGGCGCACCGACAGGCCCTGGCGGCGATGAACCTCTTCGCCGAGGCGATCTGCGAACTCGAACCGGCGCTGGTGATGGCGACCTCCCGGAACGAAGTGGACGCTGCGCACGCAGCCGGCCGGATCCCGATCTTCCTGACCGACCGGATCCAGACCGGCGGCGGCGGCCTGCCCGAAAGCTGGGCGCTGACCTCCGACAGCTACGCCGCGTTCCTCGCCTTCGAACTCGACGCGGTCGGCCTCGTGCTGGTGAAGTCCGCCGACGCTCCGGCCAGTGCCAGCACCGGCGAGCTCGCCCGTGACGGGCTGGTCGACGCTGCTTTCCCGAGCCTGGCTGCGCGGTTGTCCTGCCCGATCCGGATCATCGGCCCCGCGACCGTGGACCAACTTCCCGACCTCGTCGGCTTGCCCCGCTCGAAACTGGGCTCCATCGTGACGAACGCCTGAGCCAGGGACTGGAAAGCCGATGGACGACACGGCCGTTCGCGATCACGTGGTGCTTCTGACCGGCAAGCTCGCCTACCCCCGGGTGGAGACGGTGATGGCCGGCATGGCACCGGACACGTTCCGCTATTCCATCCTGGACGTCGGCGTGAAGGTGGCCGCGCTGATGACCGAGGAGATCATCCGCCGCCGCGTTACCCTGCCCGCCGACGCCACGCGCGTCGTGCTGCCCGGTCGATGCCGCGCGGACCTCGATGCTCTCGCCGCCCATTTCGGCGTGCCGGTCCTGCGCGGCCCCGACGAGGTGGTGGACCTGCCGCAGTTCTTCGGCCGCGGCGCGCGGGAGCCCGACCTGTCGCGCTACGACCTCCTGATCTTCGCCGAGATCGTGGAGGCCCCGGAAAGCAGCATCGAGCACGTCGTCGCCCGAGCGCGCGAACACCAGTCCGCGGGCGCCGACGTGATCGACATCGGCTGCCTGCCCGATACGCCGTTCCCCCATCTGGCCGAGCTGGTGCGCACGCTGAAGGCTGAGGGCTTCAAGGTTTCCGTCGACAGCGCCAGCGTGGACGAGTTGCGCATCGGCGCGGAGGCCGGCGCGGACTACCTGCTTTCCCTGAACGAGAACACCCTCCCTCTCGCCCGCGAGGTGGCGGCTGTACCGATCCTGGTGCCGGCAAGCCCCGGCGACCTCGACTCGCTGATCCGCGCCGCCGAACAGATGGACCGCTGGGACCTGCCCTACCTGGCGGACCCGATTCTCGACCCCATCCACTTCGGGTTTGCCGACTCGATCGTCCGCTACGTGGAGTTCCGCCGGCGGATGCCGGAGGCGCGGATGCTGATGGGAACGGGAAACCTCACCGAGCTCACCGAGGCCGACACCACGGGCATCACCGCCACGTTGCTCGGCATCTGCTCGGAGCTGGACATCTCGGGCGTGCTGATCGTCCAGGTGAGCCCGCACACCCGCCGGACCGTGCACGAGCACGACGCCGCCCGTCGGATCATGGCCGCCGCCAAGCGCGACGGAGGGCTGCCGAAGGGGTATTCGAGCGCGCTGCTTGGCCTGCACGACCGCAAGCCCTACGCCAACACGCCCGCAGGCATCGCTATGGCGGCCGGCGAGGTGCGCGACCGGAACTTCCGGATAGAGGTCGCCGAGGATGGCGTCCACGTCTACAACCGCGACATCCACGAAATCCACACCGACGCCTTCGACTTCTTCCCCAAGTTGGGCGTCGAGACCGACGGCAGCCACGCCTTCTATCTCGGCGCGGAGATCCAGAAGGCCGAGATCGCCTATGCCCTCGGCAAGCGCTACGCCCAGGACAATCCGCTCGACTGGGGCATCTCCGCCGACCGCAAGGTGGAGGACCTGACCCGACTGCAGGAGGCCGGGCACACGCTGGCGACCCGCAAGACCCCGCGCCGGACCGAGGAGGAATGATGCCGTTCATCCTGGAGACGATCGTCGCCACCAAGAACACCGACGGCAGCTTTCACGTACGCCCCTATGGCCTGCACCGGGACGGCGACGACTGGATCTTCCTGCCGTTCCGCCCCTCGCCGGCGATCGAGAACCTGGCGCGCCACCCCTTCCTGGTGGTGTCCGCCCCTTCGGACGTCCGTGTGATCGCGGGCTTCCTGACCGGACGGGGCGACTGGCCGACCGTCCCGGCCGACAGGGTCGACGGGGTGCGGCTGGCGGATACCACCGGGCACATGGAACTGGAGGCCGTGTCCTTCGAGGATCACGAGCAGCGTCCTCGGTTCCGCTGCCGGGTCGTGCACCAGGTGGCGCACCGGCCGTTCCTGGGGTTCAACAGGGCACAGGCCGCAGTGCTGGAGGCCGCCATCCTGTCCACCCGTCTCGGCATGCTTCCGGCCGAGAAGGTCGACAGCGAGATCACATATTTGAGAATTGCGATAGAAAAGTGCGCCGGGCCCGAGGAATTGGAGGCCTGGAGCTGGCTTATGCAGCGGATCGAGGACTATCGGAACGCTCAGTAAACCTTAACAGCGCGTATTTCATTTAAAGAGAGCGTGTTGCCCGCGAGCCGATTTAACTAGAATTCGCAAACGCGCTTTATCTCACATTCTAATTAGATATGAATGGGGCCGACCACGGAGTTGGGAGGTTCCCATGTTGCTCACCCGCCACGATCTGTCCGACAATCAGTTCGAACTGCTTGTCTTCATCACCAAGCAGAGCGTGCGCTCGGTCCAGACCGACCCGGTGAACAAGCTGGTGGACCTCGGCCTGATTTGCCACCGCGACGGCTACCTGCGCGCCACCCACTCGGCCTGGTCGCTGCTCCTGTGCGGCGCCACCCGCCTCGCCCCGGCCGAGTGAAGCCGACACCCTCCGGTCGCAGAACAGACGCGACACGGAGCTTGTGTGTTTCGGACGTTGTCGCCTGAGGAAACGAATTCCACCGATGGGGGATTGCCGCCCTCCCCCCTCCCCGGCTTAAGCTCTTCGAAAGCCCGCCAAGGGCATGCGTGAGAGCGGCCGCGAATGACCAAGCCCGACGACACCACCGCCTACCTGTCGGGCGCCGAGGCGCTCCGCCTCTTCAAAGCCAAGTCCCTGTCTCCACTCGAGTATCTCGAGGCCTGCATCGCCCGGGCCGAGGCCGTAGAGCCGACCGTCAACGCCATCGCGGACCGGTTCTACGAGGCCGCCCGCAAAGCGGCGGCCATGGCCACGGACCGCTACGCGGGCGGCGCGCCCACCGGCCCGCTCGATGGCTTGCCGCTGGCGGTGAAGGAAGCCGACAAGCTGGCCGGTACCCGCCGCCCCAACGGCTCCCTCATCCACAAGGACCGGGTCGACAGCGACACCGCCCCGGTGGTCGAGCGGCTTCTGGCCGCCGGCGCGATCCCGCACATGAAGACCACCGTGCCCGAGTTCTGCATCCTCGGCGCCACCCACTCCCGGCTCTACGGCGTGACCCGCAACCCCTGGAATCCGGACTTCGGACCGGGCGGCTCCTCCGGCGGGTCCGGCGCCGTGCTGGCGACCGGCGGCTCGCCGCTGGCGACGGGATCGGACATCGGCGGATCGATCCGGATCCCCGCATCGGCCTGCGGCGTGGTCGGCTACAAGCCTCCCTACGGGCGCAACCCGGCGCCCTCCGGCTCCAACCTCGACACCTACTGCCACTACGGTGTGATGTCCCGCACGGTTATCGATACGGCGCTGATGCAGAACGTGGTTTCCGGTCGCCACCCGCGCGACATCGCCAGCCTTGCCGACCGTGTGGTGGTGCCGACTGAAGCCCCCGCGAACCTCAGGGGCAAGCGGATCGCCTATTCCATCGATCTCGGCGCCTATGAGGTCGACCACGGCGTCGCAGCGGCAACGCGGCAGGCGATCCAGGTCCTTCGCGACCTTGGCGCCGTCGTGGAGGAGGTAGAGACCGGCTGGACCAGCGAGATCACCCGTGCGGCCGAGCGATACTTCGCCCACGGCTGGGGCAACACCATGTCGAAAGACTTCGAGCGCGACCGCACGTTCATGACGGGCTATGCGATCGACTACATCCTGGCGGCCAAGAGCGCCACGCCGGAGGACTACCACTACGCCCGCACCGTCGAGGCGCAGATGTACGACCGCTTCGGCCCGATGATGGAAGGCTACGACGCCTTCGTCTGCCCGACGCTGGCGCTGCCGAGCGTTCCCGCCGAGTTCCACCCGCTGAAGACGCCGCTGGTGTTCAACGGCGTGGAGAAGATCGTCAGCGACGACGACTGGGCGATGACAACGCCCTTCAACACGTTGAGCCGGCTGCCGGTCCTGTCGGTGCCGAGCGGCATGCACGAAACCGGCGTTCCGACCGGCATCCAGATCGTCGGCCGCGCCTACGACGACGTCTCGGTGTTCCAGGTCGGGCTGGCCTACGAGCAGGCCTTCCCCTGGCTCCAGGCCGGTAACCGGCCTCTCGCCTGATCCACGTCGACAAGCCCAAGGAAGAGCCCCTGATGAACAACGCCGATCTGGTTATCGTCAACGGCCGGGTGAGGACCGTGGATCCCTCGAAACCCTTCGCCGAAGCGGTCGCCATTCTGGGGAACCGGATCGCCGCGGTGGGCGACAATGCCGAAATTCTCGCGCTGAAGGGCTCGGCCACCCGTGTGTTCGACGCAGCCGGCCGCACCGTGCTGCCCGGCTTCGTGGAAAGCCATCTCCATGTCTTCCCGGGCGGGTTGGAGCTGGACCACTGCGACCTCTCCGGCGTGCGCGGGGTCTTCGCGGTATCGGAGAAGATCCGCGGCTACGTCGCCACCCGGCCCGGTTCGGACCTGGTGATCGGCCAGGCGGCCGACTACACCATGCTCTCCGACCAGGCGATCACCACCCGGCAGGACCTCGATGCCATCCTGCCGGACCGCCCGCTGCTCCTGTTCGCACCCGACCACCACACCGCCTGGGCGAACACCGCGGCGCTTGCGGCAGCGGGGATCCTGCACGGCAAGCCGGTCGGCGTCGGCAACGAGATCGTCATGGCGCCGGACGGAACGGCGAGCGGCGAACTACGCGAGGGCGAAGCCTTCGGGCCGGTGCTGGCCCTCTCCAAGGTCGGCACCCGCGTCCGCCAGGGCCTGACCAACGGCGGCGAGCCGGAACCGCCGACGCCGGAGGAACGGGCGGCCGACCGCGCAGTGATGAAACGCGGGCTGGAACACCTTGCCCGGCACGGCATCACCAGCTTCCACAACATGGACGGCAACTTCTACCAGCTGGAGCTGATCGACGAGCTGATCGAGGCCGGCGACTTCATCTGCCGCGCCCGGGTGCCGATGCACTTCGTCGACGCCATGCCGATCGAGGCGCTGGAGAAGGCGAGCGCCATGACGGCCAGGTACGACAGCGACCGCCTGCGCTCAGGCTTCGTCAAGCTGTTCATGGACGGCGTCATCGACAGCGGCACGGCGGCCATGCTGGAGGACTACGCCGACCGGCCCGGCTGGCGCGGCGACCCGCTGTTCACCGCCGAGCGCTTCAACGCCATCGCGACCGAGGCGGACCGGCGCGGCCTGCAGATCGCCGTCCACGCCATCGGCGACAGGGCCGTGCGCATGGTCCTGGACGGTTACGAAGCCGCCCGCAAGGCCAATGGAGTCCGCGACAGTCGGCACCGGATCGAGCACATCGAGGTGATCCACCCCGACGACATCCCCCGTCTCGTCGACTACGGCGTGATGGCCTCCATGCAGCCGCCGCACCCGCCCGGCGCGGGCAACTTCCCGCTGGAACCGACGGTCTCCAAGATCGGCGAGCACCGCTGGCCGTGGGCCTACGCCTGGAACACCATCCGCGATGCAGGCGGCCGGCTCGTCTTCGCCAGCGACTGGCCGGTCTCGCCGGTCAGCGTCACCGAAGGCATCCAGGCGGCGGTGACACGGCCGTCGTGGAAGGAGGGCCTGCGTGATCACAGGCAAACCCTGGACCAGGCCATCGCCGGCTACACCATCGACGGCGCCTACACCGAGTTCATGGAAGACCGGAAGGGCATGCTGAAGCCGGGGTATCTGGCCGACGTGGTCGTTTTGTCGGGCGATATCGATGCCACGCCCCCGCAGGAGATCGGCGGTCTTCAGGTCGCCCTCACCGTGTGCGACGGCATCGTGACATGGGAAGGTTGAGCAGCTGAACCGCCGATTGGTATGTGATCACAAACATCGGCCGAACACCATTTGCACACTTGCGCAGCAGCCTTGTTTACGGGCAGTCTTCCTGGAACAACGATATCGGGGGCGAGCGGTTGTCCAGCGTCGTGGCAAAGGCCGGACTTGAGATCCGGAACGTGGGAAAGCTCTTCACGCAGCCTGGAAAGGGCGACTTCCGCGCCCTGGACGACGTCTCCCTGTTCATCAAGCCGAACGAGTTCTTCACGCTGCTGGGACCCTCCGGCTGCGGGAAGACGACGCTGCTGCGGATGATCGCCGGTTTCGAGTACCCGACCGAGGGCGAGATCCGCCTGAACGGCGACGAGATCTCCGACCTGCCGCCCTACCAGCGGCCGATCAACACCGTGTTCCAGAACTACGCGCTGTTCCCCCACCTGACGGTGGACCAGAACATCGCCTTCGGCCTGGAGATGCTGCGCCGGCCCAAGGGCGAGATCGACAAGACGGTCGACGAGATGCTGCGGCTGGTGAAGATGACGGAGATGCGCGGCCGCAAGACCAGCCAGATTTCCGGCGGTCAGCAGCAGCGCGTAGCGCTCGCCCGGGCGCTGGCCCCGCATCCCAAGGTGCTGCTGCTCGACGAGCCGCTCTCCGCGCTCGACCTGAAGCTGCGCAAGGAGATGCAGATCGAGCTGAAGCGCCTGCAGCACGAGACCGGCATCACCTTCGTCTTCGTCACCCACGACCAGGAGGAGGCGCTGACCATGTCGGACCGCATCGCGGTCATGAGCGCCGGCAAGGTGCTCCAGGTCGGCTCCCCGCGCGACATCTACGACCATCCGGCCAACCGCTTCGTGGCGAATTTCATCGGCGAGACCAACTTCCTGACCGGCACCGTGCTGTCCGCCGCCCCCGGGCGGGCCGACATCAAGCTGGGGACCGGCGCCGTCATCGCCGCCGGCGTGCCGGACGGCATGACGCCGGCCGGCGAGGTCACCGTGGTGGTCCGCCCGGAACACGCCGTCATCACGGACCCCGAAACCGCCGCTGTGAAGGGCACGGTCGACACCGTCGTCTACTTCGGCACCGACACCCACTATCACCTGAAGCTGGACAGCGGCGCGCCCTTCACCGTGCGCCAGCAGAACCGGCGCGGCCGGGAGGTGCACCTAGCGGCCGGGCAGCCCGTCGGCATCGACATACCGGGCGGCGTCGCCCAGGTCCTGAGGGACTGACCGATGAGCGCGCTGCAACGCTCGACCGCCAAACGCGACGCCGGCATCGACCGGGTGAGCCGGCTGCTGACCTTGCCGTCGCTGGCCATCATCTTCGTCTTCGGTATCCTGCCGCTGGTGATCATGCTGGTCTATTCGTTCCTGAAGCCGGCAGCCTACGGCGGCGTGGAATGGGAGTTCTCCACCGAGGCCTACGTCTCGTTCTTCTTCACGCAGGACATCTTCGACGAGACGCTGACCTTCAATCCGGACTATCTCTCGATCTACCTGCGCTCCTTCGTCTTCGCCGTGGGGACGATGATCGCCTGCCTGCTGCTCGGCTTCCCGACCGCCTACTTCATCGCCACGCGGCCCGCGCACCAGCGCCAATGGTGGCTGCTCCTGGTGACGATTCCTTTCTGGTCCAACCTCCTGATCCGCACCGTGGCGATCATGCTGATCATCCGCGACGAAGGCCTGGTGAACCACTGGCTGATCAACCTCGGGGTCATCGACCGTCCGATCGTGATGCTCTACACCAACTTCGCCATCGTGCTCGGGCTGTTCTACAGCTTCTTCCCCTTCATGGTGCTGCCGCTCTACACCTCCCTGGAGAAGCTGGATTTCCGCCTCGTGGAGGCCGGCTTCGACCTCTACGCGACCCGCGGCCGGGTGCTCCGGCGCATCATCATCCCGCTCGCCAAGCCCGGCATCGTGGCGGGCTGCCTGCTGGTGTTCATTCCAGCGCTCGGCGCCTATGTGACGCCGCTGATCCTCGGCGGCGGCACGCACCTGATGATCGGCGATCTCATCGCCCAGCAGTTCGGCTCCAGCCGCAACTGGCCGCTCGGCGCGGCGCAGGCGCTGATCCTGATGTCCGGCGTGCTGGTGGCGCTGTTCTTCTATGCCCGCAACACCGCCGGCAAGGGGGTGGGCCATGGCCGGTAGGGGCACCGACGTCCGCCGCCAGCCCGGCTTCGGATTGATCGCCGGCCTCTGCCTGACGATCCTCTATGCGCCGATCCTGGTGCTGGTGATCTTCGCCTTCAACGCCAACTCGATCGTCAGCATCTGGACGGGCGTATCGTTGGACTGGTTCGCCAAGGCGCTCGACAACGAAGGCTTCCACCAGGCGGCTACCAACACGATGATCGTGTCGATCACCGCCACCATCATTGCCACGATGGCCGCGACGGCGGCGGCTCTCGGCACCACGCGGGTGCGATCCTGGCGTGGCCAGAGTGCCGCCTACATGACCATCAGCCTGCCGCTGATGGTGCCCGAGATCATCACCGCGGTGGCGACGCTCTCCTTCTTCGCGCTCGTCGCCTCGGTGTTCGGGATCAACCTCGGCCTCGGCAACCTGATCGTCGCCCACACGGTGTTCTGCATCCCGTTCGCCTACATGCCGATCCGGGCGCGGCTGGAGGACATGGACCTGACGCTGGACCACGCGGCCGCCGACCTCTACGCGACGCCCTGGATGACCTTCCGGCGTGTGACACTGCCGCTGCTGGCGCCCGGCATCGTCTCGGGCGCGGCGCTCGCCTTCATCGTCTCCTTTGACGACTTCACCATCAGCCAACTCGTGGCCGGACCCGGACAGCAGACGCTGCCGGTGTTCATCTGGTCGATGACGCGTCGGCCGATGACGCCCGAACTCAACGCCATGTGCGCGATCCTCCTGGGGATCTCGATACTCTTCATTTCCTTCTCGGCACTGATCGGCCAGAGACGCCGCTAGCTGCCGGGCGGATTGCTCGGAGGTGGACCATGACAAGAACGATACTGGCAACGACCGCGATCTGGACACTGATCACCGCGCCGGCTCTCGCAGCCGGAGAGCTCCACATCTACAACTGGGGCGATTACACCAGCCCCAAGCTGATCGAGAAGTTCGAGAAGGAATTCGACGTCAAGGTGACGCTCGACAGCTACGACAGCAACGAGACGATGCTGGCCAAGGTGCGCGCCGGCAACTCCGGCTTCGACATCGTGGTGCCGTCCGATTACACCGTGAAGGTGATGATCGACGAAGGTCTTCTTGAGGAGACCAAGCCGAACGAGATGGCGAATTTCAAGCACATGATCCCGAAGTTTGTGGACGTCTACTGGGATCCGGGCCGCAACTACACGGTTCCCTGGCAGTTCGGCCTGACGACCTACGCCGTCAACACGGACAAGTACAAGGGCCCGATGGACTCCATCAGCCTGCTCTTCGCCCCGCCGGAGGAGCTGAAGGGCCGCATCAACGTGCTCGACGACATGAACTCGCTGATCCACGCCGCCGAGCGTTTTGTCGGCGTCGACCGCTGCACGTCGAACAAGGAAGACCTGAAGAAGGTCAACGACGCGCTCTTGGCCGCCAAGCCCTACTGGCGCACCATGTCCTACGACACCATCACCAAGATCACCTCCGGCGACGTCGACGTGACGCAGACCTGGAACGGCGCCGCCTACCGCATGCGCCAGCAGATCCCGGCCATCAAGTTCGCCATGACCAAGGAAGTGATGGAAGGCTGGATGGACAACGTTTCGGTGCTGAAGGGCGCCGCCAACGTGGAGAACGCCAAGCTCTTCCAGAACTTCATCATGGCGCCCGAGAATGCCGCGCTGATCTCCGAGTTCGCCGGCTACGATAACGGCATCGAGGGCAGCAAGGCCTTCCTCCCGCCGGAGTTCGCCTCCGCGCCGGAGATCAACATGCCGGAGGGCGCCACCTCCGAATTCGTGCCGCCCTGCCCGAAGGAGGTCGTCGAGATCTACAACAAGATCTGGACCAACCTGAAGAAGTGAGCTGCACGGCCACGACGTGACCAGGGGCGGAGGGAAACCTCCGCCCTTTGGCGTTTCTGCGGTCTCGTGATGACGGCCGGATCGGCGTAGAACGCGGTCAGTTGCCCGCGGCGGTGGCGACGACGGAAGCGTTGTCCTGCAGCCACTGGTCGGCGAGCTGCGTCGCCTTGCGGCGCAGATCCTCGTTGGCGAGCGAGAAGGCCTGCTCGTGGGCGGCACGGATCGTGCCGTCGTCGCGACCGGTGGTCTGCGCCGACTTGAGCGCAATGGTGAGCCACATCAGCCCGTGCACCGGGTTGGGCTCGATCTCCTCGCCGAAGAACAGCATCTGGCCGAGGCGGGCCTGCGCCTCGACCTGGCCCTTGCGGGCGGCGAGCAGGAACCAGCGGGCGGCCTGGCGCGGATCGCGCTCGCCGCCAACGCCGGCGAAATACATGTCGCCAAGCTTGGTCTGCGCCAGCGCGTCGCCGAAGTAGGAGGCGGCGTAGGTGAAGATCTCGCGGGCGCGGCCGACGTTCGGCTCGACGCCCGAGTTGGCGATGCCGGTGAGATAGTAGGAGCCGATCTCGACGAAGGCGTTGGCAATGAACGGCGCCTGCGGCGAGGTCGGGCTGTCCTCGGCGTGGACGGCGACGATCTGGTTGAAATATTCGAAGGCCTTCAGGTCGTCCTCGGCCACGCCGTCGCCGGCGGCATACATCCGCCCGAGCTTCCACTGCGCGGCCGGATGGCCCTTCTCCGCGGCGATCTGCAGCCCGTCGAGGGCGGTCGCCGTGTCGCCGGCGTAGTAGGCGCGGGTGCCTTCGCGGAAGACTTCCTCGGTGCTGACATCGCAGCAGGGCACGGCGCGATTGGGCGCGACATCGAAGGCAGCGGCGGGCCCGGACAGGGCGAGCGTCGCCGCCACGGCGGACGCCAGACCGAGGATGTGAACGCGTTCGACCTTCACCATGACCGCCTGCTCAGAGCACCCGGAACCGGCCCGGGCTCGATACCGCACGGGACAGGAACCGCTTCGGCCCACCCCGCCCCGTTGTCAGCGGATCCTTGCCGGGGACCCGTAAATTTCCCGTTTGTTCTGTCGACCGACGACGGAACGCCCGGACTCTCGTATGCCATTCCGGCGAATTCGGGACTGCGAAAAATCGCGCCCGGCATCCGCCGTTTATCCACGAGTCTGAATGGGTTCGGAGCGTTTCCGCAGGTACCGCTCGAGCTTGCGTTTTTGGCGAGGATAAGGCCGAAACGGCCGATTTCGGCCGATCTCACCGCCCCGCCTGGGCATCGCCCCGCCCGGTCTCCCCACACACTCATGTCCCACTCGACCCGTACGCCGCATCCCGAAGTGCCGGCACGCTCACGCCGGATCGTGGCTGAAACACGGCATCTCCGGCCGTCCGTCGGGAGCAGCCAGCATTTGAATCGGTTCGTGTGGCGGAATCGTCACATCCTGCAGCCGGCCGCGGGGAACGCGAATCAGCCTCCGGCGAGCAGCGCGACGGCCACGGCGGGGGCGCAGGAGGCCGCCCTGGCGGCCTCGGCGGGAGCAACCGGCAGCAGGGCGGAGAGGTCGACATACGGACGCCCGAGCCGACGGGCGAGCTCCGCCACGGCGAACCGGCCGATGCCGCAGCCGACAACGGGTGCGTCGGCCGGCAGCGGCGAGGCGGACAGCGCGAGCGCCGCCGCGTCGTGCACCCGCCGGACCTGCGCCTCGGCGAAGGCTTCGGCGACGCGGGTCCAGCCGGCCTCGTCGAGATCGGCCACATCGCGGCCGACCATGCGCGACAGGCGAAGGCGGCTTTCCGCCACGCTCTTGCCACGGCCGTCGGCAGTCGGGTGCTGGTCGGCGCCGACATCGAGTCGACCGAGGATGCGGTTGGCGTCCGCCATCGTAGCGAAGTATTCGGCCGCGACGCCGCAGAGCGTGCCTGCCACGGGCACGGCCGGGGCGATCGCCATCAGCGCGGTCCGCGTCGCGCCGGTGTAGACGAGCTCGCCCGACGCCAGCCGCTCCGCGTCGGTGTAGCCCCGCGCGGCGACCCGGCCGGCTCGGACCGGAATGATGTCGGTCGTGGTCGAGCCCATGTCGACGAGAAGCGCGTCGGGGACTGCCGCGCCGACGAACGCCGCGGTGGCGTGCCAGTTGGCGGAGGCGATCGCGTCGGCGTGGCCGGCCGCGGCAGCGGGATCGACGAAGCCGTCCCGGCCGGCGTAGATCCGGACACCGGGACAGCGCCGCGCGGCGACCGTCGAGAGCCGCGCGACGCCGTCGGCCCGGTTCTCGAACAGGTCGACCAGTTCGCCTGTCATGGTCGCGGCATGCCGGTCGGCAGGCCCGAGGCGGGCGAGAAGGGCATCGAAGGCCGCGTCGAGCTTGTCGAGGCCCTGCCAGAGCGGGCACGGCTCCTGCGCGACCGCCGCGATGCGGCCATCCACCACCCGGGCCGCCTTCAGGTGGGCGCCGCCGATGTCCCAGCCGAGGGTCGCCTTCCCGGCGCCGCCGTGCGATGTCATACTTTCCTCTCCGCCTGCGGAACCCATCATGCGCGTCATTCCCGTCCTCGATCTGAAGCACGGCCTCGTCGTCCGCGCCAGGGCCGGTGACCGGGCCGCCTACGCGCCCATCGTCACGCCGCTGTCGCCGACGTCCGAACTGCTCGACGTGGCGGCGGGCCTGATGTCAGTCGCCCGCTTCGACGCGCTCTATATCGCGGACCTCGACGCGATCGAAGGCCGACGCGGCAATCTGGCCGCGATCGCCGCGCTGGCAAAACGCTGGCCGGACGTGGAGATCTGGCTCGACGATGGCCTCCGCGAGGCGTCCGGGCTGGCGGAACGTCTGGCGATTCCGGGCCTGCGCCCGGTGATCGGCACGGAGAGCCAGGAGGACGCTGCGGTGCTGCGCGCCGTCGGTGCGCGAGGGGTTCTGTCGCTGGACTTCAAGGGCGAGACCTACGCCGGGCCACCGACGCTGCTGGACCCCGCCTGCTGGCCGGAGGATGTGATCGTCATGACGCTCGGACGCGTCGGGACAGGCGGCGGCCCGGACCTCAACCGGCTGCGCGATATACAGGGTGCCGGCGCGCGGCGGGTCTTTGCTGCGGGTGGTGTGCGGGGACCGGCGGACCTGGAGACGCTGAAGGCAATGGGCGTTGCGGGTGCGCTGGTCGCGACCGCCCTCCACGCGGGGACGCTGACCGGAGACGACGTTCGGCGCCTCGGCGATTGCTAGTCCTCGTCCTCGCCGAACTCGCCGAACGGGAGCTCCGGCTCGTCGAGCGGGTCCTCGTCGGGCGTCAGGGCGCTGGCGTCGGTCGGGAGCGGAATGCTGAAACCGGGGGGGATGTTGCCTTCCAGGAGGCCCGCGCCGCGCAATTCGTCGAGGCCCGGTAGATCGCCGATCGCGTCGAGGCCGAAGTGGACCAGGAAGGCTTCGGTGGTGCCGTAGGTGATCGGCCGGCCGGGCGAACGCCGGCGGCCGCGCATCCGCACCCAGCCCGCTTCCATCAAGATATCTAGCGTGCCCTTGGCGGTGGAGACGCCGCGAATCTCCTCGATCTCGGCCCGGGTCACCGGCTGGTGGTAGGCCACGATGGCGAGCGTCTCCAGCGCCACGCGCGTCAGCTTGCGCTGCTCGGTGGTCTCCCGCTGGAGCAGGAAGGAGAGATCCGGCGCGGTGCGGAACATCCACTTGCCGGCGACACGTACGAGATTGACGCCGCGGCTTTCGTATCGCTCCGACAACTCGGCGATGAGGTCGGCAACGGCAAGGCCGCGCGGAAGACGGAAGGCGAGGTCGTCCTCCGACAGCGGCTCGGCGGACGCGAACAGCATGGCCTCGACGATACGGGACGCAAACAGCCGCTCCTCCGGCGACACCGGGCTGTCGCCGTCATCCTCACCGCTCGGCGGCGCCCCATCGGGCTCCGTGTCGTCGCGATCGGACGTCACGACCCGCCCTCCCCCTCCGGCACGGCGCGCGGCCCGGCGGTGCGAATGTAGAGCGGCCCGTAGGCCTCGCTCTGGCGTAGCTCCAGGCGGCCTTCGCGCACCATCTCCAAGGCCGCGGAAAAGGCCGACGCCCGCACTGTCGCCTTCATCTCCGGACCGGCGAGGTAGGGCAGAAGGAAGCTCTCGATCGGCGTCCAGTCGGCCAGACGGCCGACGAGGCGGGTCAGGATCTCGCGCGCGTCAGCAAGCGACCAGACGGTGCGCCTGCGGACATGGACGACGCTGACCATTTGCCGTTGCCGCTGCGAGGCGTAGGCGGAGAGAAGGTCGTAGAGCGTAGCGTCGTAGGTGCTGGTGCGCTGGACGGCGACCGGCTCCGGCGCGCCGCGGGCGAACACGTCACGCCCGAGCCGCGGGCGATTGACGAGGCGGGCCGCGCTGTCGCGCATGGCTTCGAGCCGCTTCAGCCGGAAGGCGAGCAGCGCGGCGAGTTCCTCGCCCGTCGGCTCGTCGTCGTCCGACTTGACCTCCGGGATCAGCAGGCGCGACTTGAGGTACGCGAGCCACGCGGCCATCACCAGGTAGTCGGCGGCCAGTTCCAGGCGGAGCTTGCGGGCCTCCTCCACGAAGACGAGGTACTGCTCCGCAAGCGCAAGGATCGAAATCTTGGCGAGATCCACCTTCTGGCTGCGCGCCAGCGTGAGCAGGAGGTCGAGCGGGCCCTCGAACCCCTCCACGTCGATGATCAGCGGGTTTTCGCCCGCGGGCGGATCGCGGGGAACCGGCGCGTCAGGGCTCCAGTCACCGTTGTCGGCGGCGGCAGGCAAGGTCTCGTCCGTGGCGCCCAACCTGCCCTCTCCTCAGATGCTGGTGCCGGCGTCGAAGGCGGCGAGCGCCGCATCGAGCCGGACGTTGATGGCGGCGACGTCCACGGTGTCCGGAGGCCGGACGAAGGACAGCGCCCGCTCGGCGCGGGCGAGCGCCATGCCGGACAGTTCGGGAGCAGCGGCGGCCACCTGCTCCATCTCCGCCAGGATGCCGTTGCAGTGGAGAGCGATGTCGCACCCCGCCCGCAGGCAGAACCCGGCTCGCTCGCCCAGCGAACCGGTCAGCGCGTTCATGGAAAGATCGTCGGAGAACAGCAGCCCCTGAAACCCGATCAGCCCGCGAATGATCTCGCCGATGACCACGGACGACTGGGTGGCCGGCCAGTCCGGATCGAGCGCTGTGTAGACCACGTGGGCAGTCATCGCCGCAGGCAGGTCGGCCAGCGCCAGGAAGGGCGCGAAATCGGCCGCCTCCAGGTCTGCGAGCGGAGCCGTGACCACAGGCAGCGCATGATGGCTGTCGACGGTTGCGCGGCCGTGGCCGGGAATGTGCTTGATGACCGGCAGCACGCCGCCCGCAAGGAGCCCGTCCGCGACCGCCCGCCCGTGCGCCGCGACCTTCGCCGGATCGCCGGCGTAGGCGCGATCTCCGACGACTTCACTCTGGCCGGGAAACCCGAGGTCGAGGTTGGGCATGCAGTCGACTGTGATGCCCGCCGCGCGCAGGTCCTCCGCCATCAGCCGGGCGGTGTCGCGCATCAGGGCGAGGTCGCCGGATGCGGCTTCGGCCAGGCGGCGGGCGGACGGATACTTGCGCCAGTTGGGAGCAGTCAGCCGCTGGACGCGGCCGCCTTCCTGATCGACGAGAACTGGCGCCTCCCAACCAACGATCGAGCGGAATTCGGCGGTGAGCGCGCGCAGCTGGTCGGGCGATTCCACGTTCCGGCGGAACAGGATCATCCCCCACGGCCGCGCATCGGCGAGGAAACGGCGTTCGTCGTCCGTGAGGACCGTGCCGGCGACGCCGGTGACGAAGGCGAGAGTCATGTCACGTCACCCCGGATCGTGGCCGATGGGGAACGGCGCTCGCGGGAGCGCCGTCCGAGGGGACCAGATCGGCGGCCGCCGGTCAGTTCTTGACGACGATGCAATCGCCACCGGCGGCGCGAAGCTGCTCGCAGAGCCCAACGGCCTCCGCGCGGGTGCCCTTGCCGACGCGGGCGCGGTAGTAGATGCCCTTGGCGCCGAGATCGGCACGCTGGACGTCCGCCGCGTAGCCGCCGAGGATGCCGGGGAACTTCTTCTGCAGCGCCTGGAAGGCCGATACGGCCGCCCCTTCTGACCGCTGCGAGGACAGCTGCACGAAGGCGGCGGAGCCCGCGGTCGGCGTTGCGGCAGGAGCGGACTCCTGCGCGGGGACGGCGACCGGGTCGACGGAAGCCACCTGCACGGGTTCGGCGGGCGCCACGGGAGCGGGTGCGACGGCCTGGGCCGGCTGAGCGGGACGCTGCTTGGGAAGCGGAGCGTTCACGGCCGGGGCCGACACGGTTTCGGCTGGAGCCTGCACCGGCGCCGCCTCAGGCGCTTCGCCGGAGGGCGGAAGCCGCAGGCCAACAGCCGGCGGCTCGAGGGGCGCGACCGTTTCTGTCGATCCGGGCAGCGCGACAGGCTCGACCGCCGACGTCGTGGAGGTCTCGACCGGAAGGTCGGGCGCCGCGGCAAGCTGGCCGATCGGGTCGGCGATATCCTCGGTGGCGCCCGGAAGCGCGGCCGTGGCGGCCGGAGCCGGATTGGCGACCGGTTCGAGCGGCGGAAGGGCATCCGCTGTCGACGGCAGGTTCGGCTCGGCGCCGGATTCGATCATGGTGCCGTCCGGGCGGACGTTGACCGTGCGGACGCGCCGGGGGCCGAGGTCGAGCGGCTGCTCGCCCGACGGCGTGATCTCCTGGCCGTTCGGCAAGATGACGCGGGAGACCTGCGGCTGCACGCCGGGAAGATCGGGAACCGTCTCCTCGCGGGTGACCAGACGCTCGTCGCCCTTGGCCGCGGCGCCGTTGAAGACGACGTTGTTCTCGGCAGGCTCCTCGATGGTGTCGCCCTTGTCCGGTACGATCTTGTAGGGGCCGGTGGGCGCCTGGACGATCTCCGGCTCGCCGAAGACACCGCCGCTCGACCCGTAGTACCACCACGCGCCACCGGCGATGATCGCCACCACGAGCAGGCTGGAGACGGCCATAAGCGTGCCGCGGCGGCTGCCCGAGGTCGGCTCCGGCGCCATGTCGCCCGCCGCATGGGACGGCAGGACACCCGCCGGGAAGCCGTCCGGCTCCGATTCGTCGAGCGCCGCCAGCTCCTCTGCGAACTGCTCGATGGCGTCGTCGTCCCAGGGATCGGCGTAGCCGGGCTGGTAGTCCGCCTGCGGGGCGCGGGCCCTGCCCTGCGCCTGGCCCTGACCGCCGGTGAGATCGACGGGATCGAGCGACCCGAGGTTGGACTGAAACTCCGCTGCGAGCGCATCCGTCATGTCGCCGGGCGATCCGCCGCGCCGGCCGACGCTCTGGATGTCGTCATCCAGCAGGCGAGCCAGTTCCTCCATCGGGTCGCGGCTGTCGCCGCCAAAATAGGCGTCGTCGGCTACGGCCTGGCGTTGATCCCGGTAGGACGGGGCTCGGCGGATATTGATCATGGAACCACTTCTCTTCTGGCGCCTGTCCAAATCCCGCGATCATCTTACCGTCCGCGCCTGCTCAGGGCTACGGTGGAAGGATCAACGCATCTCGTCCGGCGCACTTACTCCAAGAATACTTAAACCAGAAGTGAGCGCAATTTTGACGGCCCGGACGAGGGCGAGACGGGCTCTCGTCGATCCTGGGTCATCAGGGTTAACAAAGCGCAAATGCGGAAATTCTTTACCTCTGTTCCAGTGAGTATGCAGTTCGCTCGCCAGATCATGCAAGTAGAATGCGACGCGATGGGGCTCGTGCGCATCCGCCGCGCTTTCGACGATCCGCGGAAACTCCGCCAGCCGCTTGATCAGCGCGAGTTCGCCCGGATCAGTGAGCGGTGACAGGTCCGTTTCCTCGATCGGCGCGCCGAAGACGCCGGGTGCCTGCTCCTCGGCCTGCCGGAACACGGACTGGCAGCGCGCATGGGCGTACTGCACGTAGAACACCGGGTTGTCCTTGGACTGCTCCTTGACCTTGACGAAGTCGAAGTCGAGCGGCGCGTCGTTCTTGCGCATCAGCATCATGAAGCGCACGGCGTCACGACCCACCTCCTCGACGACCTCGCGCAGGGTGACGAAGTCGCCCGACCGCTTGGACATCTTGAAGGGCTCGCCGGCCCTGAACAGCTTCACCAGCTGACAGAGCCGCACCACCACCTTGGCCTTGCCGCCGGAGATCGCATCGCCCACCGCCTGCAGCCGCTTGACGTAGCCGCCGTGGTCGGCGCCGAGGATGAAGATCATCTCGTCGAACCCGCGCTGCCACTTGGAGAGCATGTAGGCGACGTCGGCCGCAAAATAGGTGTAGCTGCCATCGGACTTCTGCAAGGGCCGGTCGACGTCGTCGCCATAGTTCGACGCGCGGAACAGCGTCTGCTCCCGGTCCTCCCAATCCTCGGGAAGCTGCCCCTTCGGCGGCGGCAGGCTGCCCTGGTAGACGAGGCCGCGCGCGCGAAGCTCGTCGAGCATCGCGTCGATCTCGCTGCGGTTCGATGCCCCCCGGTCGTGCAGGGTGCGTTCGGAGAAGAACACCTCGTGCCGGACGCCCAGCACCTCCAGGTCGCCGCGGATCATGTCCATCATCATTGCGATGGCCAGATCCTTGACGATCGGCATCCACTCCGACTCGGGCATCGAGAGCAGCGTATCGCCGTGGTTGGCCTTCAACACCTCGCCGACCGGGACTAGGTAGTCGCCGGGATAGAGCCCTTCGGGGATCTCAATGGTCTCGCCGAGCGCCTCGCGGTAGCGCAGGAACGCGGACCGAGCGAGCACCTCGATCTGTCCGCCGGCGTCGTTGATGTAGTACTCCTTGGTGACATCGAAGCCGGCGAAGGCGAGCAGCCCGGCCAGCGCGTCGCCGACAACGGCGCCGCGGCAGTGACCGACGTGCATCGGACCGGTCGGATTGGCCGAGACGTACTCCACGTTGACCTTGTGCCCAGCGCCCATGGTGGAGCGCCCAAACGCCTCCGGCTGTTTCAGCACGCTGCTGGCAAAGGCCGTCCAGAAGGCCGGCGCGATCCGCAGGTTGATGAAGCCGGGACCGGCAACCTCCACCGCGTCCACATCCGCGTCGTCCCGCAGGGCTTCCGCGATCCGCTCGGCGAGGTCGCGCGGCTTCAGGCCGAGCGGCTTGGCAAGCACCATCGCCGCGTTGGTGGCGATGTCGCCGTGGGCCGGATCGCGCGGCGGCTCGACAGTGACGCGGGCGAGATCGGCATCTGTCAGCGGGAGCGATAGCTTGCCGATCGCCGTCCGGACCCGATCGCCGAACACCTGGAACACGTTCATCTCGAACCTCTTGAGCGCGTCGCGGCCACGCGGGGAAAAGCCGCCCGCCAAACCGTCGAAACCGGGCGGGGCCTAGCGCAAATCCGGTGTGTCGTCAAACCAGCGCCGGTGCTCCTGGATGGCGAAGCGGTCGGTCATGCCGGCAATGTAGTCGCCGACCCGGCGGGCCAGCACGAACGGGGTGCAGTCGCCCGCCCCTTCCGACCACTCCTCCGGCATCGTCTCGGGCCGTTCCGTGTAGTGGGCGTAGAGGTCGCGCACCACCCGGTCCGCATTGCGGCGGACGCGTACGACATCCGGGTGACGGTAGAGATGGGGAAACAGGAAGGCCTTGATCGACCGGTCCACCGCAGCCATCCGCGGCGAGAAGCAGACGACCGCCCGACCGGCGTGCCGGATGTCGTCGGCCGACTCCGGAGCGATCTCGGCGACGGTGCCGAGCGCGACGCCGATCACATCCTCCACCATCGCCGTGATCAAGCGGCGGGTCAGCTCGTGGATGGTGCGGTGACGGTCGAGGCCGGGATAGCGCGCCGCGATGGCGGCGAGGAAGTCGCCGATCAGCGGCAGGTCCGCCATGTCGGCGAGGTCGAACATCGCCGCGCGCAAACCGTCGTCGATGTCGTGCGCGTCATAGGCGATGTCGTCGGCGATCGCGGCGCACTGTGCCTCGGCGCTCGGCCAGGTGTGAAGGTCGAGCGTCCGCCAAGCCGGATAGGAGGTGAGTGCCAGCGGCAGGCCGGTGTCGGCATAGCGTCCGATCGGCACGCCGACAGCGTCCGTCATCGGCCCATTGTGCTTGACGAGACCCTCCAGCGTCTCCCAGGAGAGGTTGAGGCCGTCGAAGTCGGCGTAGCGCCGCTCCAGCAGGGTGACGATCCGCAGCGACTGGGCGTTATGGTCGAAGCCGCCATGCTCCCGGAGGCAGGCGTCGAGCGCGTCCTCCCCGGTGTGGCCGAACGGCGTGTGGCCGAGGTCGTGGGCGAGCGCCAGCGCCTCGGCCAGATCCTCGTCCAGTCGGAGTGCCCGGGCGAGCGCGCGGGCGATCTGCGCCACCTCGATGGTGTGGGTGAGCCTCGTCCTGTAGTGGTCGCCCTCGTGGTAGACGAACACCTGCGTCTTGTGCTTCAGCCGGCGGAAGGCCGCGGAGTGGATGATGCGGTCGCGATCGCGCTGGTAGGGCGTGCGCGTCGGGCTTTCCGGCTCGGCCACGAGGCGGCCGCGCGTGGCGGACGGATTCACAGCGTAGGCAGCCCTCGGTTCGACCCCGAAACCCAGCCTCTGCGACACGGCAAGCCCCTTTCTCGCAGCCCCGGTCGCCGAAGCGTGATGCCGCTCCGATTGACCATACTCCACAACGTACTTACCTATTGGGACGGAATGCTGACAAGGCGCGCCCTGCGGGCGCCCGGCAAGCGGGCTGATGCTCTCATGACCACTGACGTCATCGATACCGTGACACTGACCGAACGTGCCGCCCGGCGGATCGCCAGGATCGTCGCCAAGGAGCCAGCGGCGAAAGCCCTGCGCGTTTCGGTGGAAGGCGGTGGCTGCTCGGGCTTCTCCTACAAGTTCGACCTGACCGACGCCGCGGGCGACGACGACGTTGTGATCGAGCGCGACGGTGCGACCGTCTACGTCGACGCGGTCTCACTGCCGTTCATGGCCGGTTCGGAGATCGACTTCGTGGACGACCTGATGGGCCAGTCCTTCCAGATCCGCAACCCGAACGCCACCGCCAGCTGCGGCTGCGGCACCAGCTTCGCGGTTTGACGTTACCGGTCCGAGCGGGTTCAGGCCGCGTCGGCGACAACGCGGTTGCGGCCTTCGCGCTTGGCCTGGTAGAGCGCCAGGTCGGCGCGCTTCAGCATGCTGTCCGGTGTATCGTCCGGCGCCGAGAGCGAGGCGATGCCGATCGATATGGTGACGCTGAGCGTGGTCGTGCCGTTGCTGGCGACGAACGGCTCGCCGGCCACGCGCTGGCGCAGCCGCTCGGCCACCAGGCAAGCCATCTCGCGATCCGTCTCCGGCATCACGATGACAAACTCCTCCCCGCCCATCCGGCAGGCGATGTCGATGCCGCGCACGTTGCGGCGGATGCGGCGCGCGAACTCGCGCAGCACGTCATCGCCCACATCGTGACCGTAGGTGTCGTTGACCGATTTGAAGAAGTCGATGTCGACCACGAGCACGGCGAGCTCCCGGTCGCGCGCGATCGACTGGTCGACCAGTGTGGCGAGGTGGCTGTCGAGGTAGCGGCGGTTGTGCAGCCCGGTCAGCGAGTCCATCAGCGCCATTTCCATGGTCAGCTGGACGTTGTCGCGGAGCTTGTCGGTGTAGCGCTTGCGGCGGACCTGGGTGCGAACGCGCGCCATCAGTTCCTGCTTGTCGATCGGTCGGACGAGATAGTCGTTGACGCCGAGTTCGATGCCGCGCAGCAGCCGCGCGTTGTCCTCAGGCTCGGCGACCAGCAGGATCGGCAGCGTGCGCGTGCGCTCCAGGGACCGGAGCTGCGAGCATAGGCGCAGCGCGTCGTATTGGCCGAGCGAGATGTTGACCAGGATCAGGTCGTAGTTGCCCTCCGCCGCCTTGAACAGCGCTTCCTGCGGCACCGTCTCGATGTCGACCGCGTTTTCCGCGACCAGCGTCTGCGAGATCCGTTCGAAGGACGAGCGGCGGTCGTCGACGATCAGCACGCGCCCTGGCGCGCCCTTGGTCAGGTCCGCGAGCGTGATGCGCTCCTCCCCGCCGGCATGCCCCTGCGTGGCGCGCAGGTGCAGTTCGTCGGTGAGCATCTTCAGCCGGACGAGGCTTTTGACCCGGGTGATCAGCGCCATATCGCTGACCGGCTTGGTGAGGAAGTCGTCGGCGCCGGATTCCAGCCCGCGCACACGGTCGGCAGCCTGGTCGAGCGCGGTGACCATGATGACCGGGATGTGCGTCGTCTTCGGGTTCGCCTTGATGCGCCGGCAGGTCTCGAAACCGTCCATTCCCGGCATCATGACGTCGAGCAGAACGATGTCGCACGAGGACCGCTCGAGGATGTCGAGAGCCTCCTGCCCGGTCGTCGCGGTCTGAACGTCGAAATACTCGGCCATGAGCCGAGCTTCCATCAGTTTGACGTTCGCCGATATGTCATCGACGACAAGGATCCTGGCGGTCATGCGCGATCGGCCCTCAACCCTCGCCGAGATATGCCCGGACCGTTTCCAGAAATTTGGAAACGGAGATGGGCTTGGAGATGTAGGCCTCGCAGCCGCCCTGCCGGATCCGCTCCTCGTCGCCCTTCATGGCGAAGGCGGTGACCGCAATGACCGGGATGGCCCGTAGATCGTCATCCTCTTTGATCCACTTGGTCACTTCAAGGCCCGAAACTTCAGGCAGCTGAATGTCCATCAGGATCAGATCCGGTTTGTGCGCGCGCGCCAAGTCCAGCGCTTCGATTCCATTCCGGGTCTGGATGGTATTGTACCCATGCGCTTCCAGAAGATCATGGAAGAGCTTCATGTTCAGTTCGTTGTCTTCGACGATGAGTACCGTTTTCGCCATGCGTATGTCTTCCCGGCCTGACGACCCGGCCCGCAAGGAGGAAACGAATGTTTCCGCCGCTCGTGGGCCGAAGCTGCGGCTGGCGACTTGCCAACGCCGGCAACCCCGGTTCCATTGGGAACCGCAACCGTATCCCGTCGTGTTCACATCCGGATTGATGGTCAATCCATCGTCGACACCAACGTGCTATGTCTCGGATAATAGTCTGGATTTCTTACGTAAACGCAAACGGTGGTGGTCCTTGGCCGGCAGCAATAGACTTACACGCGAAAAAGCGGAAGAGATCGCAATTCTGGGGTTGCAGTTCCTGGTGGGAGATCCTGAACAGCTCGGACGTTTTCTCGCGCTGACCGGAATCGGCCCCCTGGAAATCCGCTCGGCCGCAGCCGAACCGGGATTCCTTGCCGGGGTTCTGGAATTCTTCATGGCGGACGAGTCGCTGCTGCTTTCCTTCGCGGCCTCCCGCAACCTGAGGCCGATGATGATCGCCGCTGCCCGCCACGTGCTGGCCGGCGAAGCGGGTTTCTGAGCGTTTCTTGACGAATGGAATCTGGCGAGCGGTTCCGGATCGCCCTAAAATGGGTGAAAACGAGGAACGCCCCATGATTCAGGCTGCGCTCAACGGCGGCCGGCCGCGTCGGTTCCACCCGCGGCTGCCCTGCACGCCGACCGAACTGGCCCGCGAAGCGTTCGGCGCGGTAGGCGCCGGCGCCGCCTGCCTGCACATCCACCCGCGCGCCGCGGACGATACGGAGTCGCTCGCGGCCCCGGTGATCGCCCAGGCGCTGGAGGCGGTCCGCGCGGCGGTGCCCGGCACCCCGGTGGGCGTTTCCACCGGCCGTTGGATCGCCCCGGGGGGCGCGGCGCGACACGACTGCATCCGCGCCTGGACCGTGCTGCCCGACTACGTGTCGGTGAACATCATCGAGGAGGACTCCGCCGACGTGATCTCGCTGGCCCTCGCCCGCGGCATCGGCGTGGAAGCCGGCGTGTGGTCGCCGGCCGATGTGGAGCGCTTCTCCGAGCACCCGGACGCCGGTCGCTGCCTGCGGATCCTGGTCGAGATCAACGAACAGTCAGTGTCGGAGGCGCTCCGGGTACTGGACCTGACGCTGATGCGGATCGACACGCTCGGCCTTAAGCTGCCGCTGCTGGTGCACGGCCTCGACAAGGCGTTCTGGCCGGTGCACCGGGCGGCGACGTCGGCGGGTTTCGACACCCGCGCCGGACTGGAGGACGGAGCGCTGCTCCCGACCGGCGCGGTCGCACCGGACAACGCGGCGCTCATTGCGGCCGCGCGGACCTTCGTGCAGGATCGGGCTGCCTGACCTCCACCCTAGGCTTGTCCCGTGACGTCCGCCGCCGGCTTCTGCCGAGACTGCCTCACGCCTGCCGCCGACGGGACGCGCCGCTGCGTGTCCTGCGGCTCGCCGCGGCTCGTCCGTCATCCCGCCCTCGCCGCCCTCACCATCGCCCACGTCGACTGCGACGCCTTCTACGCCTCGATCGAGAAGCGCGACGATCCGAGCCTGCGCGACAAGCCGGTGATCGTGGGCGGCGGCAAGCGCGGCGTCGTCTCCACCTGCTGCTACATCGCGCGGATCCGCGGCGTCCGCTCGGCGATGCCGATGTTCAAGGCGTTGTCGGCCTGCCCCGACGCGGTGGTGATCAAGCCGAACATGGAGAAGTACGCCAAGGTCGGCCGCGAGGTTCGCCAGATGATGCTGGACCTGACCCCGCTGGTGGAACCGCTGTCGATCGACGAGGCCTTCCTGGACCTTTCCGGCACAGAACGGCTGCACCATGCGATCCCCGCGGTGACCCTCGCCCGCTTCGCCCGGAAAGTGGAGAGCGAAATCGGCATCACTGTTTCAGTCGGGCTCGCCGCCAACAAGTTCCTGGCCAAGATCGCCTCCGACCTGGACAAGCCCCGCGGCTTCTCCGTCATCGGCGGAGCGGAGGCGGAAGACTTTCTGGCGCCGCGGCCCGTGACGACGATCTGGGGCGTGGGAAAAGCCTTCGCCGAAAAACTGGCCAACGATGGCATCCGCACGGTCGGTGACATCCAGGCAATGGACCAGGTGACGCTCGCCCGCCGCTACGGCGCCATGGGGCTGCGGCTCGCCAAGCTGTCGCACGGCATCGATGACCGCGTCGTCGATCCGACGTCCAAGCGCAAGAGCGTCGGCGCCGAGACCACCTTCGACGACGACCTGTCGGACCTCGCAACGCTCCGGCCGATCCTGCGCAAGCTGTCCGAGAAGGTCGCCAGGCGGCTGAAGGCGCTCGACATCGCCGGCCGCAACGTGACGCTGAAGCTGAAATCGGCCGACTTCAAGACCGCCACGCGCTCGCGCACGCTCGCTGATCCGACGCAGCTCGCCGACCGCATCTTCGCCGCTGCCGACGACCTGCTCGCCCGTGAGCCCCGCGGCGGGAGGTACCGGCTCATCGGCGTGGCGGTGGCCGACCTGGACGAGGCGCGGCTCGCCGACCCGAACGACCTCGTCGACGTGACCGCCACCCGCAAGGCGGCGGCCGAGCGAGCGATGGACAAGGTGCGGGCGAAGTTCGGCTTGAAGGCGATGGAGGTCGGCCTCGTCTACGACGACCGGATCCGCAGGGGTCGCTAGCCTACTTGCAGGCCGGCGCCGCGAGCGGCTCGTAGCGCGACAGCGTGCCGGCGAGCGCGAAGTCGCCGAAGTTCATCACCATGTCGGAGGAGACGCCGTTCTCCCAGATTTGCGCGGAGAAGGTGTATTCCGGCGTGCGATCGCCGGTGGCGTTAGCGTCGAAATAGGACGTAGTCACCGGCCAGCGGCGGGAGTCGCCGATCTTGGCCGCAGTGCCGACCGCGGGGCCCTTGATCTCCGGCCCGATGACCGAGGTGGTCTCGTAGACCTTGTTGCCATCCTCCGACCCGTCGAACAGATCGGCCGTCATCACCGGCTTGCCGCCGCGCGCGGCCTCGATCAGGCGGTTCAGGTAGGCGGTCGGGAACAGCACCGTGCGGTCGATCTTCAGCTTGGCCACCTGCGGCGAAACCAGCTTGATCTCCAGGGAGCCGTTGGTGGTGGCCGAGCCCTTCACGTCGTTGACGAGCACCTGGTTGGTGTAGCTCTGCGCCAGGAAGTCCATGCTGTCGCCGGAAGCGCTTTCGAAACTGGACGTGCGCAGGTCGATCAGCGTGGTGCGCCCCTCCGCGTCGGTCTGCTCGACAACGAAGCGGGAGTTGACCGTGTAGCCTTCGCAAGCCCCGCCGGTGATCTCGAACACCATGCGCCCGTTGACGTCGGAGATGTCGCTGACGCCCCCGGCGGACATCGGGGCGAGCTTCAGGTCGTAGACGGCGCGATGGGCGACGAGGTCGATCGGGGCGCCGAAGGCGGCGCTGGCGGACACCCCGGCCAGTGCGAACGCGACGGCGATCTGCAGCGACGACCTCATGAACGATCCCTTGGCTCGCGGGCCGGCAAAGCACCGGTCCGCGTGGAAGATCCCTGGACGCGCAATGCGGCATCGGTGGGACGGCGCGGACACTAGCGGAAACATGACAAAGGCGCGAGCCCCGCGGAAACGGTTTGTTGACGCTTTGCGAGGGGGAACGAACCGGCCGGCGACGCCTTTCCACGCCGTGACGTCGCGCCAGACCGTTGCGCCTCGCGCCGGGCGACGCCATAAAGCTCGCCTCTCTTCGTGAACAAGGAAATCGCCATGGCCGGTGTCGTCGAATCCCTCCTCGCCGAACTCGGGTTCTCGCTGCCCGCGGCGCCGCTGCCCGCGGCCAACTACGTTCCGGTGGTGCGCACCGGCAACCTGCTCTTCGTCTCCGGACAGATCTCCAAGAGCCCGCTCGGCGACGAGGTCATGGGCAAGCTCGGTGTCGACCTGTCCATCGAGGACGGCCAGAAGGCGGCGCGGATCTGCGCGATCAACATCCTGTCGCAGGTGAAGGCGGCCGTGGGCGACCTCGACAACGTGGTCCGCGTGGTCCGCATCAACGGCTTCGTCAACTCCGCGCCGGACTTCGTCGACCATCCCAAGGTGATCAACGGCGCCTCCGACCTGCTCGGGCAGGTCCTGGGCGAGAAGGGCAAGCACTCCCGCTGCGCCCTTGGCGTCGCCGCCCTGCCCTTCGGCGTGGCGGTTGAGATCGACGCGGTGATCGAAGTCGCCTGATCGGACGGTGGATGGTCGGAGCCGGTTCGCGCCGGCCCCGATGTCCGTTTCAAGGATATTCGACTGATGCCCGCCCTCGACTGGCTAACCGCCCGCCCAATCGCCCATCGCGGCTACCACGATGCGGCCGCCGGCCGCGTGGAGAACACGCTGGGCGCGGTCCGCGCAGCCGTGGCGCGCGGCTTCGCGGTGGAGATCGACGTCCACCTCTCCGCCGACGGCATCGTCTACGTGTTCCACGACGACACACTTGACCGGCTGACCGAGCGCACCGGCTCGGTCACGGGCATGACCTTCGCCGAGCTCCAGGCCGTACCGTTCAAGGCCACGGCCGACCGCATCCCCTCGCTTGCCGAGGTGCTGGAGGTGATGGCGGGGCGGACCACACTGGTCGTGGAGGTGAAGAGCCACTTCGACGGCGACCACAAGGCCCTCGTCCGCGGCGTCGCGGACGTCCTGAAGGACTACGCCGGCCCGGTGGCGGTGATGTCCTTCGACCCGCGCATCGTGGCGGACTTCAGGGCCGAAGCGCCCGACCTCGTCCGAGGAATCGTCGCCGACAATGCAGCCGGTCCGAAGGACTATCCCGGCCTGTCCGAGGAGGATCGGCGGATGCTCGCTGACCTCGGCCATGTCGAGTGGACCGCGCCGCACTTCGTCTCCTACTGGGTCAAGCTGCTGCCCAACGAAGTGGCCCGCCGGGTGCGCGAGGACTGGAAGCTGCCGATGATCACCTGGACGGTCCGCACGCCGGAGGACCGGGCGCTGACCGAGCGCTACGCCGACCAGATGACCTTCGAGGGCTTCGACCCCGAAGCCTGAGGCCGCTTCCGCTGGAAATCGCCGGCCGGCTCGCTAAGTTAGATCGGGCGATGACAGCCGACTTCACCCTCCGCACGATCAGGTCCCTCGCCGACGTCGACCGCGAGGCCTGGGACGCCGTGGCCAATCCCGGCTGGACGATCGAGGGCGGCCGACTGCGCCAGATCGCGGAGGGCGCCGCGCCCTACAATCCGTTCGTGGCGCACGACTTCCTCTACACGCTGGAGGAATCGGGCTGCGCGACGGATCGTTCGGGTTGGCTCGGCTCGCATCTTCTCGTCGAGGATGACGACGATCGGATCGTCGGCATCGTGCCGGCCTATCTGAAGTCGCATTCGATGGGCGAATACGTCTTCGACCACGGCTGGGCCGACGCCTACGAGCGGGCCGGTGGGCGCTACTATCCCAAGCTCCAGGTCAGCGTGCCCTTCACGCCGGCAACCGGGCCACGGCTGCTCGTGCCGCCCGACCAGGCCGCGACCGTCCGCCCGCTGCTCGCCGGGGCATTGGCGGAGGTGACGCGGCAGCTGAAGGTGTCGTCCACCCACGTGACCTTTGCGACGGAAGCCGACTTCGACGCGTTGACCGGCACCGGTTTCCTGCCGCGCTATGACCAGCAGTTCCACTTCGAGAACCGCGGCTACGGCAGCTACGACGATTTCCTGGAGGAGCTCGCCTCCCGCAAGCGTAAGGCGCTGAAGAAGGAGCGCCGTGAAGCGCTCGGCGACGGCATCACCGTGGAATGGGTGTCCGGCAAGGACCTGACGGAGGCGCACTGGGATGCGTTCTATGCGTTCTACGTGGACACCGGCGAGCGCAAGTGGGGCACGCCGTACCTCAACCGCCGCTTCTTCTCGCTGATCTCGGAGCGCATGGCAGACCGGATCCTGCTGGTGATGGCCCGGCGGGCCGGCCGCTACATCGCGGGCGCGCTGAACTTCATCGGCTCCGACGCGCTCTATGGCCGGAACTGGGGCTGCATCGAGGATCACCCCTACCTGCATTTCGAGGTCTGCTACCACCAGGCCATCGACTATGCGATTGCCCACGGCCTGCCGCGCGTCGAGGCCGGCGCCCAGGGCGCCCACAAGCTGGCCCGCGGCTACATGCCGGTGACCACGCGCTCGGCGCATTACATCAGCGACCCGGGCTTCCGCCGCGCCGTGGAGGACTACCTGCGGCGCGAGCGCGCGGCGGTGCTGCGCGAGGGCAAGGCGCTGGCCGAGCATGGACCGTTCCGCAGGGTCGAGGTGGTGGAGCAGGACTGATGACGCCTTGACCGCCACCGGCGGCATGGCGACAACTGCGCCGAACGCGTTCCCGGGAGGCCACGATGACCGCTGCCTATGATCCCAACAACATTTTCGCCAAGATCCTGCGCGGCGAGATCCCCTGCCACAAGGTCTACGAGGACGAGGACACCCTCGCCTTCATGGACGTGATGCCCCAGGGCGACGGCCATACGCTGGTGATCCCGAAGACACCTGCGCGCAACATCCTCGACGCGAATCCGGCTCAGCTGAACGCGGTGATGGCGACGGTCCAGCGAATCGCCAAGGCGGTGAAGGTCGCCTTCCAATCCGACGGCGTGTTCGTGATGCAGTTCAACGAAGCCGGCGCCGGGCAGACCGTGTTCCACCTCCACGTCCACGTGGTCCCGCGCTGGGAGGGCATCGCACTGAAGCCGCATACGGGCGCGATGGCCGACGGGGCGCTGCTCGCGGATCACGCCGCGAAGATCCGGTCCGCACTCGGCCAGTAGACGCTCAGCCCGCCTGCTTCCAGCCCCAGATCCAGTCCATCCGCTTCAGGAGGCGGTCCGGACCGAGCATCTGCATGACGAGGTTGCGCGCCTTCGCCGGCAGACCGGAGAGGTGGTATGTGGAGGCGTTGTCGCGCGCGCTGGAGGCGACCCGCATCGCCCGCGGCCGGCGCTCCGCCTCCCAACCCTTGAGGCGTTGCTCCACGCTGCGATCGGTGCGCGCCAGAGCCGTGGCGAGCACCGCGGCATCCTCGATCGCCATCGCCCCGCCCTGCGCCACGAACGGCAGCATGGCATGCGCCGCATCCCCGATCAGCGCGACGCGTCCCTTCGTCCAGCGCGGCTCCGACACGGCGCAGAGCGCC
Source organism: Chthonobacter albigriseus (assembly GCF_013839445.1). Lineage (GTDB taxonomy): Bacteria > Pseudomonadota > Alphaproteobacteria > Rhizobiales > Pleomorphomonadaceae > Chthonobacter > Chthonobacter albigriseus. Next base: position 124,838 of record NZ_JACDIT010000004.1, read on the forward strand.
CACTTGCGCCAGGCCTGCGGAAGCGCGAGTAGGTCGCGGACAGCGGCGGGCCATGCCGTGAAGGCGCGGACGAGATCAGCGGGATCGCCCAGGACGTCCCAGCGCTGGTCGATCCAGTCGTCGTCGACGGCGGCGATGATGTTGAGGTCCCGTCCGGCCCGTACGGGATAATGAACGAGATGGGCCGATGGTCCGAGCCAGAGGCCGGTTGTGCTGGTGAGCCGATCGATCGCCACCGAGCCCGCTTGCGCAGCCGGGATCGTGGCGCGCCACGCGGTGCGCCCGGAATAGCGGGCTGGCTTGCCACCGAGCAGCTTGACGCGGGTCTGCGACCAAACCCCGTCCGCCCCGATTAGCGCGTCGCCGACGATATGCCGGCGTTGTGACCCGATCCAGGCGTCCACCGTCACGCCGTCGTCCGTCGGCACCATGCCCTCGATGCAGCAGCCGAGAGCAAGGTCGATACGGCCGTCGCGCCGGACGGCGTCGAGCAGGGCGCCCTGGAGGTCGCCGCGATGCACCACCCAGTAGGGTGCGCCATACGCAGTTTCGATACCCTGGCCGAGCGGAAGTTCCGCGAGGATCCGGTCGGCGGCCGCATCGCGGATGACGAGTTCCCGCGGCGCGACGGCCAGTGGCTCGAGCGCGGGCCTGAGGCCGAGGTCGATCAGGATCCGGGTCGCGTTGGGAGACAACTGGATCCCAGCGCCGACCTCGCTGAGGTGATCGGCGCGCTCCAGGACGACCGAGCGCCGCCCGCCGCGTGCGAGCGCCAGGGCGGCGGTGAGACCGGCGATACCGGCCCCCACGATGACGACGGGAGGCGTCTCGGCCATCACCGCACCTTGGCAATTCGAGGGATCAGGCGGCCTTGGGGATATAGGCGCACTCGGCCGGGACCGACTCGGTCGCCTTCAGGCTCGGATCGTAGCGGTACAGGGTGGAGCAATACGGACAGATCTTCTCCTCCTCGTCGCCCATGTCGAGAAACGAGTGGGGATGATCGAACGGCGGCCGCGCGCCGATGCACATGAACTCGTGGGCCCCGACGCGGACGACGTCGGCGCCGACGTCGTTGGTGAAATGCGGAACGACGGCGTCAGCCATGAGAAACCTCGGGAAGCACGAAACGGTGTGTTCGGGCCGGACCATAGCGTCTCGCGCCTGCGAAGAACAGAGGGCGGAAAGGCCCGGAAACCGCGTATGCAATACGAGATCCATCCGGACGCGCGGTGGGCCGGACAGAGCCAGGATGGCCTCCACCCTTCCCTTCACCCTCGTCCCTGCCGTATGGTCCGGCGCCTGTCGCGTTGCTGAAGGCGGTTTCTGATGCCCCACTTTTTCTCCGAAGGCCACGAGATCGCCTACCACGACGAAGGGTCCGGCGAGCCTATCCTCCTGATCCACGGCTTCGCCTCCAACCGGATGATCAACTGGGTCTATCCCGGCTGGGTGGACACCCTGGTGAACGCCGGGCGTCGCGTGATCACCATGGACCTGCGCGGCCACGGCGAGAGCGCCAAGCCCTACGACCCGGAATGCTACCGCCTGTCGCTGATGGCCGAGGACGCGCGGCGGCTGCTCGACCACCTCGCCGTCGAACGCACCGACGTGATGGGCTACTCGCTGGGCGCGCGAATCGGCACCCTGTTGGCCCTCGCTCACCCTGAGCGCGTCCGCTCGCTGGTGCTCGGCGGCATGGGCTACGGCCTTGTCACCGGCATCGCCTCGCCGGAACCGATCATCGCTGCGCTGGAGGCCGACACCATCGCGGAGGTCTCCGACCCCAACGGCCGCGCCTTCCGCCAGTTCGCCGAGCAGACCAAGAGCGACCGCAAGGCGCTCGCCGCCTGCATGCGCGTGTCGCGCCGCCCGATCCCGGCGGAGGATGTCTCCCGGCTTGTCCAGCCCGTGCTGATCGCGGTCGGCACGCGCGACAAGATCGCCGGATCGCCGCAGGAGCTCGCGGCGCTGATCCCGTCGGCGGAGGTGCTGGAGATCCCAAACCGCGATCACATGCTGGCAGTCGGCGACCCCGTGTTCAAGCAGGGCGTCGTCGCCTTCCTGACCCGCAAGGACTGATCACTCCGGCTCGCCCTCGGGCGTCGATTTCAGGCGCACCACCGTGACGCTGCAGGGCGCTTCGGCCACGACGGCGGACGAAACGCTGCCGAGGTGTCGGCGCAGGGCCGACGAGGCGCGCGCGCCCATCACGATGTGATCGACGCGGTTGTGGTTGGCATAGTCGAGGATCGCCGCGCCGGGATCGAGCGCCTCCAGCACGTGGTAGCTGACCCGCTCCTCCGGCACCTGCAGCGCGCGGGCCCAGTCCTTCAGCACCACCAGCCGCCCCACATAGGCTGAGCGGCCTTCCGAATCGGGCCCGTCGTCCGAGCCTACCAGCCGTGTCTTCAGCACGGTGACACAGGCGAGCCGCGCGCCCTCCTCCGCCTCCAGGACGCGTGCCACGTGCAGGCGTACCTCGTCGGCGAGCGGGTCGACGCCCGCGGTGAGATCCACCGCCGCGACCACGATCGGAGCGTCCGAGATCCGCCGGGCGATCGAGACCTTGCGCTGTGGCGGCATCTTCTCGGCCTTGCGCCCGCCGAACCAGCTGCGCACCCGGTCGAGTGCCGAGGCAGGTCCCGCCCGGTCCGCCCGGTCGGTGAGGCGCACCTGGTCCGGATGGCGAAGGTCGAACAGCACCTGGCCGGCGCTGCCGTAGCGCTTGGCGAGATCCACCTCCAGGCAGCGCAGGATCACCTCCTGCAGCCAGCGCGGCGTCTTGGCATTGTACTGGCGCGGCGGCTTCGGTGCATGGAACAGCCGGCGCTTCTGCCCGGCCAGCGACACCGGCTCGCCGAACGGCGGCTCGCCGCAGACCATCTCGTAGAGGATGCAGCCGAGGGCGAAGATGTCGCTCGCCGGCTGGGTGCGGTCGCCGAGGATCTGCTCGGGCGAGATCGTCGCCGGCGAGCCCATCGGAAGGTCGCTCTCCTCGGCGAAGAGGTCCGGCAGTTCGTCATGCCGGGCGAGGCCGAAGTCGATGATCACCGCGCCGCGCTCGGAGAGGATGATGTTGCCGGTCTTCAGGTCGAGGTGCACCACCTTCTGGCGGTGCAGGTCCTCGATCGCCGCCGCGATCCGCGCGCCGACGCGGGCCGCCTCCTCCGGCGCCATCGGCTCGCGCTCCAACCGCTTGTCCAGCGGCTGGCCCTCGACGAACTCCATGACGATGTAGGGCAGCTTGCGCAGGTCGCCGGCCGCGATGAAGGCCGGCACGTGCCGGCCCGACAGGCGGCGTAGCACCATCTCCTCCACCTCGTAGCCGATGATGGTGGAGACGTCCGCTCCCGCGCCCAGGAACGGCGTCTTCATGACGAGGGGACGCGAATGATCGGGATGCGAGACGCGCCAGATCGCGCCCATGCCGCCCACGGCGATCCGCTCCTGGAGGACGAAGCCGTCCACCACGGCACCCGGCTGCAATTCCCCTGCCCGCATACGTCCCCCTTGCCTTGTCATCGCCCCGTGAAAAGGCGGGCCGCCAGCCGTTCAGGCAGGCCCGAATGCTCGATCTTCCGCGCCGCCGCCTCCACGTCATAGGGCACGCGGCGCCATGTGATCTCGTTGCCGTCGAGGTCGTAGAGGCCCCAGCAGGCCCGCGAATCGCCATCCCGCGGCTGACCGACCGCACCGATCACCGCGTGGTAGCGTCGGATCGGCGACAGCGGCACGGCCTTGTCGGCCACCGGCCGGAAACTCAGCATCTTGCCCGTGGAGAGCGCCCCGGCGATCGTGTGGAACAGCGCCGGCACGTGGGTGTGGCCGCTGACGATCACCCGCGCGTCGGTGGAGGCGAAGCTCGCCGCCGCGTCGGAGGCCTCCATCACATAAGGCCAGCTCTCCGGATGATGGGCGCTGGCGTGGACGAACAGCGCGTCGCCCTCGTGGTGGGCGAGCGGCAGCGATTTCAGGAAGCGGATGTGATCGTCGCCGAGCTTGGGGATGGTCCAGCGGATCGCCGTGGCGGCCGTCTCCGACATGCCCTTGGGGCCGAGGAACGCCGCCTGGTCGTGGTTGCCGAGCAGCGCGACGGCGCCCTTGTCGACGAGGTCGGCGACCGCCTCGACGCAAGGCCCCGGGTCGGCGCCATAGCCGACGATATCTCCGAGCACGACGATGCGGTCGACGCCCTCCGCCTCGACGTCGTCGAGCACTGCGGAAAGCGCCTCCAGGTTGGCATGGATGTCCGTGACGAGCGCAAGGCGCATCGTCTCCTCCCGATTGTCTTGTTATCTTCCAAGTATCGGGATTGCGCGCGGCCCGGGATAGTTGGACGTAATGCTGATAAGGGTTGCCGCCGCGGCGCAATACGAAGCCGTCGTCCGGCGCGGTCTTGCTTTTCCCGCCCCCCTCCTGTATGCACCCGCGATCGTTTCCGAACGATGCCCGGCTGGGGGCTGAACGGAAGGTCGTGACATCTATCCCGAAAGGGGCGCGTCGCGGCAGGACAGGTAAAATCGTCCGTCTTCCGGTGTCTCCGCTCTCGATCTCGTATCTGTCGAGCCTTTCCAGTGGGTTCGCAGAGGCTTGGCGCCGGGTCTGAATGTGAAACATGAGAAAGGCTGATCAGCACATGGCGCTCTACGAGCACGTGTTCCTGGCCCGGCAGGACGTGTCGAGCCAGCAGGTCGACGCTCTCGTCGACCAGTACAAGACCGTCATCGAGGGACTCGGTGGCCAGGTCAAGAAGGTGGAGAACTGGGGTCTCAAGGCCCTGGCTTACCGCGTCAAGAAGAACCGCAAGGCGCACTACGTGCTCCTCAACCTGGATGCCCCGCACGCGGCCGTCGCCGAGCTGGAGCGCCAGGAAGGGATCTCCGAGGACATCCTGCGCTTCACGACCATCCGCGTCGACGAGCTGGAGGAAGGCCCCTCGGCCATGCTCCAGAAGCGTGACCGCGACGACCGCGAAGGCGGCCGCGAGGGTCGTGACGGCCGTGGCGACCGTGGTCCCCGTGGCGACCGCGGCCCCCGCCGTGGCGGCTTCGAGCGTGGTCCCCGTCGTGACGCCGAGTTCGGAGGTTCCGAGGAATGATCGACATCAACCAGCTCCCGACGCGCCGGCCCTTCTTCCGTCGCCGCAAGACCTGCCCGTTCTCCGGCGCCAACGCCCCGAAGATCGACTACAAGGACGTCCGTCTCCTGCAGCGCTACATCTCCGAGCGCGGCAAGATCGTCCCCAGCCGCATCACCGCGGTTTCGGCCAAGAAGCAGCGCGAGCTCGCCACGGCGATCAAGCGCGCCCGCATCCTCGGCCTGCTGCCCTTCGTCATCAAGTGATGACCGGGCCCGCTCGCCGGGCCTCACGTTCTCCGGCGTCGCGCCGTTCTGGTGCGACGCCGTTTCCCTTGCAAGCTGGGACGCGGCCGCCAAGCGGCTCGGCTTCCCTAACCGCCGCGGCGCGGGACAGCGAACGATGACCATGACGACCAGACAGGCACTGATGGGCTTTGCCGGCGGCTTCGCATCCGCCCTGCTGCTCCTTGCCGTCACGTCCGGCGGCCCGCTGGCCTTCCCGCTCGCCACGCTCTTTCCGCTTCCGATCGCCATCGCCGGTCTCGGCTGGGGTTCGCTCTCCGGCCTGCTCGCCGCCGCGTCCGCCGCCGGCTTCATCGCCCTGCTGACCGCCTGGCCGATGGGTCTCGCCTTCTTCCTCATCTCCGGCGCACCGGTCGCCTGGTACGCCCACCAGATCGGCCTCGCCCGTCCGAAGGACGACGCCGATCCCGCCGCAGGGCTGGAGTGGTTCCCGATCGCTCGGGTGTTCGTGACCATCGTGGCGCTGACCACGATCACGCTCGCCGGGTCCATGTGGTACGGCGGCATCCTGCGCGAGGAGACGGCCGGCGTCTTCGCCGACCTGTTCGTCTCCATGGCCGAGGAGGGTGGCCCGTTGACCGCCGAGCAGAAGGCCGACGTGCCCGGCCTTGCAGCGGCCTACCTCCGTATCCTGCCGGTTTTCGCCGGCATCTCGTGGGTCTGCATCATGGTGCTGAATCTCTGGCTCGCCGCCCGCATCGTCAAGGCGTCCGGGCAGCTCCAGCGTCCGTGGGATTCGCTCCCCGATGTGACAGTCCTGCCTCAGCTGTCGGTGCCGGTGTTCCTAGGCGCGATGCTGCTCGCCTTCTCCGGCGGGATCGCCGCGCTCATCGGTGGGATCGCCACCGGCGCGCTCGGCATGGCCTTCGCGCTGATCGGCTTGGCCGTTGTCCATGTCCGCACCCGCGGCAATCCCGCCCGCGGACTGCTTCTCGGCCTGCTCTACTCCCTCGCCATTCTCTTCGTGCCCGTCCTGGCGCTGCTGGTCCTAGTCGGCCTGACCGACACCGTTCACAGCCTTAGAAACAAACGGGCCACGCCACCGGGGCCGATCGTCTGACGGCCCCCTGTCCTTGACCACCAAAAACCCGAAAACGGAGCCTACCGAAATGCAAGTCATCCTTCTGGAACGCGTCGCCAAGCTCGGCGCCATGGGTGAGACCGTCCGCGTCCGCGACGGTTTCGCCCGCAACTTCCTGCTCCCGCAGGGCAAGGCCCTCCGCGCCACCAAGGAGAACCAGGCCAAGTTCGAGAAGGAGCGCGCGAACCTCGAGGTCCGCAACGCCGAGCGCCGCAAGGACGCCGATACGGTCAAGGTCAGCCTCGACCAGCGCTCCTTCGTCGTCGTCCGTCAGGCTGCCGAGACCGGCCAGCTCTACGGTTCGGTGTCGAGCCGCGACATCGCCGATCTCCTGACCGAAGCCGGCTACACCGTCGGCCGCAGCCAGGTCGCGTTGAACACCCCGATCAAGGAAATCGGCCTGCACAGCGTCGAGATCGTTCTCCACCCCGAAGTTTCGGCGACCATCACGATGAACATCGCCCGCTCCGAGGATGAGGCGAAGCGCCAGGCGACCGGCGAGGACCTCACCGCGAGCGCCCGCGAGGAGACCTTCGTCCGCGAAGTCGGCTCGGTCATGGACGAGGAAGGCAACGATCGCGAGGAGCTCTGAGCTTCTTCCGCAGAGTGCCGGATATCGGAGAGGCGCCCTTTCGGGGGCGCCTTTTTCGTTGCCGGAGAGAACAACTTCAACCTTCAGCGGGCAAACCGTGTCAATTCGATACGGTCGCGGACGCCGAACTTTTCACGCCTGTTGCCCCGCTGCTGACACCTCCCTGTGGATATGACTCGTAGACTGCATCCGTCGCGATCAGCGTCGAGAATCACGCGACGCAGCGGTATAGAACGAGGTTCCCTTCCGCACGCCCCACGAGGATGACGTCAGGACCATGGTCGCTCCGGCCCGCAAGATTGAAGAAGCCACTGCGCTCGCCCGCCTCGCACCCCACAACGTGGAGGCCGAACGGCAGCTGCTGGGCGCGATGCTGATGAACAACGAGACGTTCTTTCGCGTCTCCGACTTCCTGGAAGCCGCGCACTTCTTCATCGAGCAGCACCGCGGGATCTACGAGAAGATCGGCCAGCTGATCCGGGCCGGCAAGGTCGCCTCCCCGATCACGCTGAAGACCTTCTATCCCGCCGACTACCAGATCGCCGAGATGCCGATCACGCAGTACCTGCTGCGGCTGGCCTCCGAAGCGACCACGATCATCAACGCCGAGGACTACGGCCGCATCATCCACGACCTCGCCGTCCGCCGGAACCTGATCCGGATCGGCGAGGACATGGTCAACATCGCCTTCGACGCGCCGATCGACATGCCGCCGCGCGCGCAGATCGAGGACGCCGAGCGCCGGCTGTTCGAGCTGGCCGAGACCGGCCGCTACGAGGGCGGCTTCCACACCTTCTCCGACGCCCTGCGCGACGCCATCGACATGGCCGCCGCCGCCTACCAGCGTGACGGCAACCTGTCGGGCATCTCGACCGGCCTCTCCGACCTAGACCGCCAGATGGGCGGCCTGCAACGCTCGGACCTGGTGATCCTCGCCGCCCGCCCCGCAATGGGCAAGACGTCGCTCGTTACCAACATCGCCTACAACGTGGCCGCCGCCTACGAGGCGGTGGAGCAGCCGGACGGCACGATGAAGACCGTCAACGGCGGCATCGTCGGCTTCTTCAGCCTGGAAATGTCGTCCGAGCAGCTGGCGACGCGTATTCTCGCCGAGCAGGCGGAGATCTCCTCGTCCGACATCCGCCGCGGCTCGATCGACGAGAACCAGTTCGCCAAGCTCGCCGCCGTCGCCCAGCAGATGCAGACGCTGCCGCTCTACATCGACCACACCGGCGGCATCTCGATCGCCCAACTCGCCGCCCGCGCCCGCCGGCTGAAGCGCCAGCGCGGCCTGGACGTGCTGATCGTCGACTACCTCCAGCTTCTCTCCGGCTCGTCGAAATCGGCCTCCAACGGCCGCGTCCAGGAGATCACCGAGATCACCACCGGCCTGAAGGCCTTGGCCAAGGAGCTGAACGTTCCGATCGTGGCGCTCTCCCAGCTTTCACGCCAGGTGGAGAACCGCGACGACAAGCGCCCGCAACTCGCCGACCTTCGTGAATCCGGCTCCATCGAGCAGGACGCCGACGTGGTGATGTTCATCTACCGCGACGAGTACTACATGCAGGCCAAGAAGCCGAAGGAAGGCACCGAGGAGTTCTTCAAGTGGCAGGCCGAGATGGAGGCCGTCGCCGGCGTTGCCGAGGTGATCATCGGCAAGCAGCGCCACGGCCCGACGGGCACGGTCCAGCTGGCCTTCGAGGCCCAGTTCACGCGGTTCGGCAACCTCGCGCGCGAAGACTATCTGCCGGCCCGGATGGAATAGGCCGGACGGCGGCCGGAACACCGCTCGTCCCGGCCCACCTTCGCTGCGCGATCTCACACCCTTTCAACAGGTTATCCACAGACCTTCCACAGCTTCCCCCTACTCGGCGGGAAGCTGGTTGGCTGCGTCGCCCTGCATGACGGCGGCGGTCGGGACCACGAAGACAGGACGCGGCGTCGGTTCGGTCGTGATCACCGGCACCGGCTCACCGAGCGCCTTGCAGAGCTCGACTTCCAGTTCGTCCGTGTACCACTGCACGAGATCCTTCACGCCCATCTCGATCTGCGCCGAATAGGGCCCGGGCTCGTATTTGGACGTGTTGATGCCGAGCTGGTTCCACTCGGACAGCTCCTTGTCTTCCTGGTTGGTCGCCTTCCAGACGGCGGTGAGGTGCTCCACGTCGTAGTCGACACCTTCCACCGCGTCCTTGTGGACCAGCCACTTGGTAACGAGCTCGGTCTCCTGCGGGCCCTTGGGCAGCACCCGGAAGGCCATGGAGTGGTCGGCGAGGAGATGGTTCCAGTTGTTCGGCAGCGACAGCATGCGGACCGAGCCGAGGTCGGAGTCCGGCAGGTTGCCCATCAGCCGCGTGGTGACCAGCTTGCCGTCCATGGTCATCGACTTGTGCCCGTCGATGAACGGCAGCCGCACGGCGCGGTAGCGGATGTGCGGATCCGTCGGGCCGACGGGAATGCCCTGGCTCTCCCACTCGGCGTTCTTCTGGCGCATCAGCGCGACATACTTCGGATCGACGCGCGGATCGTCGGGGTTGTCGAACTCGGCCAGCGTGCGCAGGAGCTCCGGATGATTGGCCGCGCAGTGATAGCACTCGCGGTTGTTCTCCATGACGAGCTTCCAGTTGGCCTTGTCGTTCAGCACCTGGGTGTAGGCGACCTTGGAGTTCTCCACGTCCTGCGGCGCGATGAAGGGCTCCAGCGCCGCACGCATGTCGGCGAAGGGCGGCGCCTCCTCGGCGAGCGAGATGAAGATCCAGCCCGCGACGTTCTCCACATGGACCGGCTTCAGGCCGAACTCGCGCCGGTCGAAGTCACCCTCCATGTAGCGGGTGCGGATCAGCTCGCCGTTGAGGGCGTAGGACCACTGGTGATAGGGGCAGACCAGCCGCTTCGACGAGCCGTGGCTTTCCAGGCAGATGCGTGCGCCGCGGTGGCGGCAGGAGTTGGCGAAGGCGCGGATCTGGCGGTCGTTGTCGCGAAGGATGATGACGCTGTCGGCGCCGATCTCGACGGTGGTCCAGTCGCCTGGGTTCGGGATCTCGCAGGACAGCGAGACGAAGATCCAGTTGCGCTGCCAGATATGCTTCAGGTCGAGCTCGTGGAACGCCTGCTCGGTGTAGAAGGGCTGCGGCAGCGACCAGTGCTTGCGGCGGCTGCGCAGGAGATCCAGGGCGTAGGCCTCGACGGCTTTCATCTCGACAGGAAGCATGGCGTCCTCGGCAGGGCGACAGCCGGGCGCGGCCCGGCGGGGTTGAAACCGGAATGTGGGGAATCGATGCCGGCCAGCAAAAGGGGCCCGGCGGTGCGAATGTCGTCACGCGGCGAGAACATGGGTGCCCTCCCCTGCCACGATCCGCGAAACCTCCTCCGCGGGCCGCTCCCCGAGCACGCCGGCCGCGACGATGTCGGCGATCAGCGGTGCGAACTTGAAGCCGTGGCCGGAGCAGGCCGAGAGCACCCAGCCCCGGGTCCCGATCGGACGGGCGAGGAAGGCCTCTTCGGGGCGGACGGTGTAGTAGCAGATCTTCCGTTCCAGGACGGTATAGCCATCGAAACCGACGAAGGATGCGTCGATCGCATCCAGGAGGCGGGCGACGTCGTCGGCTCGGGCGGTCCGGTCATCGTCGGCGTCGCCGGTCATCGTGAACACGTGGTCGCCGACCTTCAGGCGCGTGCCCTCCCGCGGCGGGATCGTGTAGATGCCCTGGTCGCCGGCGAAATCGACCACCACGGGCGCCTTCGACCAGCGCTCCGCAAAGCCCACCGGCGGCGCAAGGTAGACGACCGCCTGGCGCGACGGCACGGCTGTCTCGGCGAGCGACGGCAGCAGCTTCGGCATCCAGGCACCGGCCGCCACCACGACCGCATCGGCGCCGATCTCGCCGCGGCTGGTGGAAACGACGCCGCGCTCCGCATCCACCGCCGTGACCGCGGTGAACGGGTGGAACGTCACGCCCATCCGGGAAAGGTGGACGGTGAGGTCGCCAAGGATGCGCGTGTTGAACAGCATGCCGTCGGCCGGCGTCTCGAAGGCGGACTTCACCCCGGCTGGGTTGATCATCGGCAGGCGATCGGCGAGTGCGTCGAGCGGGATCTCGCGCATGGTCGCGCCAGTCTCGCGCATCACGGCCGCGGACCGGGCGGCATAGTCCTCGTTGCCGCGCAGGACGAAGATCGACCCGGTCTGCGCGAAATGGCGGGTGCCGAGGTCGGCGAACAGCCGGTCCCAGGCCGCGAAGGCGGACGGCATCATGCGGCCGTAGCCCTCGAAGGCACCATAGGCGTGCCGGATGACGCGGTGCTCGTCGTGCGAGGAGGAGACGGGGTTGGGCACCGGCCCCTGCTCCACGACATCGACCTTCGCGCCACGCCCGGCGAGCGCCCGGGCGAGGGTCAGCCCGCCGATCCCGGCCCCGACGACGCAGATCCTCGTCATTCCGCCGCCCCCTCGACCGTCGGGGCATGCTGCCCGGGAGCCGCGGCCACCAGCTCGCGCGTATAGGGATGCTCCGGCGCTTTCAGCACCTTGCGCGCCGGCCCGTACTCCACCACCTCCCCCCGCCGCATGACGGCGATGAAGTCGGCGATCTGGGCGGCGACGCGCAGGTCGTGGGTGATGAAGAGCATGGTCATGCCCGTCTTCTTCTGGAGGTCGTCCAGAAGGTCCAAGACCTGCGCCTGCACCGACACGTCGAGCGCCGAGACGCTCTCGTCGGCGATGACGATCTCCGGGTTCATCGCGAGCGCGCGGGCGATCGATATGCGCTGGCGCTGGCCGCCGGAGAAGTTCTCCGGCCGCCGGTCGAAGGCCTCCCGCGGCAGGCGGACCAGATCGAGCAGTTCGAGCGCGCGCGCCTTCGCGCCCTGCAGGCTCGACCCGCCGAGAACGCCGGCGCGGGTCAGCACGTCGCCGACGGTTCGGCGCGGATTGAGCGAGCCGAACGGGTTCTGGAAGATCATCTGGATCAGCCGGCGGCGTTTCTGCAGCTCGCCGCCCGAGAGCTGCGTATAGTCCACGCCGCCGACTCGGATGGAGCCGCCGCCCGGCTCGTGAAGCCGGATCAGCGTGCGGGCAAGCGTCGACTTGCCCGACCCGGACTCACCCACGACCGCCAGCGTGGACCCCTGCGGGATCGCCAGCGACACCTCCTTCAGCGCCTTCACCGGGCCATAGAAGGCGACCAGATCGGTGCAGGTGACCGCCGGCGGCTTCGACAGGTCGGTGGTCCGCGGCGGCGGGTTCAGCGACGGCACGGCTGCGATCAGCGAGCGCGTGTAATCAGCCTTCGGCCGGTCGAGCACGTCGGCGGCAGGCCCGATCTCCACCAGCTTGCCGTGCCGCATCACCGCCACCCGGTCCGCCACCTCGCGCACCACGCCGAAGTCGTGGGTGATGAACAGGATGCCGTGGTGGTGGCCGGATCGGAGTTCGTTGAACAGCTTGAGGATCTGGGCCTGGGTGGTGACGTCGAGCGCCGTGGTCGGCTCGTCGGCGATCAGAAGCTTGGGCTCCAGCGCCAGCGCCATCGCGATCACCACGCGCTGGCACTGCCCGCCGGAGATCTCGTGCGGATAGGACTTGTAGATCCGGGCGGGTTCCGGCAGGTGCGTCGCCTCCATCAGCGCCATGGCACGGGCGCGGCGCTCCTCGGCCGGGATCTTGGTGTGGATCTCGAACACCTCCTCGACCTGCTTGCCGACGTGGATCGCAGGATTGAGGGCCGCCATCGGGTCCTGGAACACCATCGCGATCTCGTTGCCACGGATGGCGCGGAGCTCGGCGCCTTTCAGCTTGGCAAGGTCACGCCCGCCGAAGCGGACCGACCCGCCCGCAAGTTTCAGCCCGCGCGGCAGGGCGCCCATGACCGCCGCCGAAAGGATCGACTTGCCCGAGCCGGACTCGCCGACGACGCAGAGGATCTCGCCCTTGCGCACCTCCAGCGAGACGTCCTCGACGGCGTAGGGCCGATCCGCCCCGCGCGGCAGCGCAACGGTGAGCCGGTCGACAGTGACGACGGAGGCTTCGCTCATCGGGCCGCTCCTTGGTTGGTGGTGGGGATCGTGGAGCGGTTCATGGTCACGCTTCCTTTCCGCCGCTGCGGACCGGCGACAGGCCGACCTCGCGGATGCCGTCGGCCAGCAGGCTGAGTCCGAGCGTCATCATGGAGATGGCGATGCAGGGGAAGATCACCATGTGCGGGAAAGCGATCGCCATCGGCCGCCCGTCGTTGACCATGCCGCCCCAGTCCGGCGTCGGCGGCGGCAGTCCGAGCCCCAGGAACCCGAGCACGCCGATGGTGATGGTGGTGTAGCCGAGCCTGAGGCAGGCATCGACGATCAGCGGGCCGGCGGCGTTCGGCAGGATTTCCGCGGCCATGATCCGGAGCGGGCTCTCTCCCTGCACGATCGCTGCCGCGACGTAGTCCTGTGCTGCGATGTCGATGGTGAGGGCCCGCACGATGCGGAAGATGCCCGGCGCCGAGGCGAAGGTGACCGCCAGCACGATGTTGATGCCGGACGCGCCGAAGGTCACGATCACCAGGATGTAGAGGACGAGCACCGGGAAGGAGAGGATCACGTTGGCGACGAACGACAGCACCCGATCCACCCAGCCGCGGTAGAAGCCAGCGGCCAGCCCCATCGCCAGGCCCACGACGAAGGCCGTGGCGGTGGCGAGCCCCGCCCAGAGCACCACGGTCCGCGCGCCGTAAACGAGGCGGGAGAAGATGTCGCGACCGAGCAGGTCGGTGCCGAGGAAGTAGAACGATCCGTCCGGCCCGGTGGAAAGCGGCAGTTGCAGCGGCGCCTTGTTCTGCAGGGGGTCGTAGGGCGCGATCCAGGGCGCGAACAGCGCGCAGACCACCCAGATGCCGACCATCAGGCCACCGACGACGACGGTGGGGCTCTTCAGCCCGGCGACGAGACGTGCCGTGTTCATGTGGTGGCTCCCGCCGGTTCGTCGCCGAAGCGGATGCGTGGGTTGAGCAGGCGGTAGAGCACGTCGGAGATCAGTTGGGTGGCGACCACGACCACGACGCTGACCATGGCGCAGGCCTCGATCAGATAGACGTCGGTGTTCAGCGCCGCCTCGTAGAGCAGCGTGCCGAAGCCCTTGTAGGCGAAGAACACCTCCACGACGATCACCCCGGAAAGAAGCCACGGGATCTGCAGCATCACCACCGTCACCGGCGCGATCAGCGCGTTGCGCAGCGCGTGGCGAAGCACGATCCGCGAGGTCGAGGCGCCCTTCATCAGCGCCGTGCGAACATAGGGACTGCGCATCGCCTCGACCATCGAGGCGCGGGTGATGCGGGCGAGATAGCCGGCCGAGTAGAGGGTCAGCACCGAGACCGGGAGGATCATTTCCGTCACGGAGAAGCCCGAGAGCATGGTGGACGCGCCCGGCAGCAGGCGCAGCCAGAACACGAAGATGGCGGAGAGGAACACTGCCGTCGCGAATTCCGGGATAGAGGTGGTGAGCACCGAGAAGAACGACACGCCCCGGTCCACCGCCGAGCCCTCGCGCATGCCAGCGAGCACGCCGAGGATCAACGCGACCGGCACCATGATGGCGAGCGTGATCCCGGCAAGGATCCCCGTCGCCGCCAGACGCTGCGGCAGGATCTCCAGGATCGGCACCCGGTAGTGGGTGGACGAGCCCCAGTCGAGCGTCACGAAGTTCCACAGCCAGCGCAGGTAGCGCAGCACGAAGGGGTCGAAGTAGCCGTTCTCCTGCAGCCACGCCTGCCGCTGGTCCGGCGCCGAATAGGCGCCGAGCACCTTCACCGCCACATCCTCCACGTTCGCCTCCAGCACCAGGAAGACGATGAAGGACACCGTGAGCATGGCGCCGAGCACTTCGGCGAGTTTGACGAGGAGATAGCGGGACATCGGACCTCGTAGGGTATGCGGATTTCAAAGGTACTTCGGATGGGGCGGGCGACGTGAGATGCCGATGAGTAAAATGCGTGGGTGGTCCGCCTTCGCGGACCATGACGGCGGATAGGGGGAGGCAGCCCTGCACCGTCGAACAGACCCGGATACCCGCTGCCCCAACTCGTCTTGGTCCGCGAAGGCGGACCACCCACGCATCTATCCGTTCTCGGGCTTGTGCAGACCTGCCCTCCGGGCACGGGCCGACTGCCCACTCGGGGCGGTCGGCCGCACTCGTTCGCGTCAGGCCGAGAGCCAGACCTTGTCCATCTTGAAGTAGTCCGACGGATGCAGCTTGAAGTTCTGCACCTTGTCGGAGTGGGCGGTGAACTTGCCGGCCCAGTAGGGCTGCACCATCACGGCGGCGTCCTGGAGGATCTGCTCGACCTCCACCATCGCCTTGGCGCGTTCCTTGGGATCGACGATGCCCATCGCCTTGTCGAGGGCGGCGTCGAACTTCGGATCGGAGTACTTCGCCTCGTTCCAGACGGCGCCGGTGCGGTAGGCCAAATTCAGCGTCATCACGCCGAGCGGCCGGTGCGACCAGAAGGTCAGCGAGAACGGAGCCTTGTCCCAGATGTTCCAGTACTCGGTCGCCGGCAGCACGTTGAGCTTGATGCGGATACCCGCTTCGGCCACCTGCTGCTGCAGCACCTGGGCGGTGTCCTGCTCCCACTTGCCCTGGGTGTTGCCGACCGTCATCTCCACGTCGACGCCGTCCGGATAGCCGGCTTCGGCCAGGAGTTTCTTGGCGCCCTCGACGTCGCGCTTCAGCGGCGGCAGCGGCGCGTACTCCGGATGGAAGGGGGCCACGTGATGGTTCTCGCCGACGGTGCCCTTGCCGCGGTAGGCCAGTTCCATGATCTGCGCGTTGTCGGCGGCCATCACCATCGCCTTGCGGACGCGAATGTCGTCGAACGGCTTCTGCGGCTGCATGCGGATGCAGAGCGTCTGCGCCGCGTCGCCGGTGAGGAGCTTCACGCCCGGCAGCTTGTCGACGATGTCGAGCTCGGCGATCGTGATGCGGTAGAGGAGGTCCACCTGCCCCGCGGCGAGCGCGGCGACATGCGTCGCGACGTCGGCGCCGAGGTCGAGGTACTGGATCTCGTCGAGCAGCGCCTTGTCGCCCCAGTAGGCGTCGTTGCGCTTGAACACGGCCTTCTGGCCGACCGCGTACTCGGTCATCAGGAACGGGCCGGTGCCGACCGGGTCCTTCGACCAGTCGCCCTTGAAGTTGCGGTTCACGATCGCGCAGGTGAAGGCGTAGAGCATCTCCGGCAGCGCGAGGTTCGGCTGGCTGAGCGTCAGCACGATCTCGTGGTCGCTCTTCTTCTCGATGTTCGAGATGATCTCGAAGGAGGTGCGGTTCGGCGACTGGCTGTCCTTGTCGGTCCAGCGCTTCAGGTTGAAGATCACGTCGTCGGCGTTGAAGTCGTCACCGTTGGTCCACTTGACGCCCTGGCGCAGCTTGAACGTCCAGGTCTTCAGGTCTTCCGAGGGATCCCAGCTTTCCGCCAAGTAGGGATGGGTGATGTTGTTCTCGTCGACTTCGGTGAGGAACTCGCATGAGTTGCGGATCAAATCGGACGCCTCGACCCAGTTCACCATCATCGGATCGGTGACTTCCTGGATCTGGCAGGCGAAGCGCAGCGTGCCGCCCGCCTTGGGTGCATCCTGCGCAGCCGCGCTGCCGACGAGCGGAAGCCCGATCTCGCCGAGGAAGGCGTTCGCCGAAACCGCCGAAACGCCGAGCAGGCACACCGTCCGCAGGAAGGCGCGGCGGTCGATGTCGCCGCTGGCGACCTGTTCGCAGAGATCGGTGACCTTGGAATGCGTCGGTCGTCCGCTGTTTGTCCAGAGCTTGAAAGCCATTGATGTTCTCCCTTGTTGTCATCGGCGGAGGAAGGGGTCGGGCAGTCCCCTGTTTGTTGATGATCCCCGAATCCGGCCAGACCGCCGACCGTCCCCTGTTTGCGTGTAAGGCTTATGAAATCAGTGTGCTTTTCAGCCTCTCCTCATCGAGTTCGTAGCCCATGCCGGGCGTGTCGGAGAGGCGGATCCAGCCGTCGGCGTCGACGCTGAACGGCACCGTCATCATGAAGTCGCGACGCGCGAGGCTCCACTCCGGCGGATCGTACGGGAACTCCAGGAATTTGGCATCGGAAAGTGCAGCCGTAAGGTGCGCGTTCGCGACCACGCCCATTCCGTTCGTCCAGGTATGCGGGGTGAAGGCGACGTTCGCCTCCTGCGCCATCAGCGCCACGCGGCGCAGGCCCGTGATGCCGCCGACCAGCGCCGCGTCTGGCTGCAGCACATCCAGGCAGCCGTCGCGGACGAGGTCGCGGAAGACGGACAGCTCGCGGGTCATTTCCCCGCCGGCGATCCGCACGTCGACCATCTGGCGGAGCTGGCGCATGCCATCCCGGTCGGCCCGGTGCAGCGGCTCCTCCATCCAGTAGACGCCAAGTCGCTCCAGCTCGCGACCGACCTGCAGCGCGTCCTTGAGCGTCCAGGGCGCGACCGTGTCCCACGGCATCCGCCAACCCTGGTTGCAGTCGACCATCAGCGTCAGCCGATCTCCGACCCGCGCCCGGACCGCCTCGAGGGCTCTGATGTCGTCCTGCCACTTGCCGCGCTGGAAGCGGATCTTCATCGCCGGATAGCCCTCGGCGATGAAACGTTCTGCCGCGTCGGCCATCCCCGCGGGATCGCGCAGCGTGCCGGACGAGGCATAGGCGCGGACCTTGTCGTTGAGGCCGCCGAGCAGCTTCCACACGGGTTGGCCGGTGATCTTGCCGGCAAGGTCCCAGAGCGCCAGGTCGAGCGGCCAGGACCGACCGTAGTGGAAGTCGAGGTGCGAGAGCACCCGGTAGTGCCGCTCCAGCAGCATCGGATCCTGCCCGACGAACAGGTGCTCGTGGCCGGCAAAGCCGAGCATCAGGTCGCCTGAGGCCACGCCGACATGACCGTCGTCAGTCGCGACCCGCACGATGGTCGCGTCGAAATGGGTGCGCGGCCGGCTGTCCCACGACGCCACGAAGGGCGGCTCCAGCGGCAGCCGGTGATGGGTGATCGTGATCCGCTCGATCCTGCTCAAGGCCCTGCCCTCACCCGAAGTGCGTCCAGACCGTCTTGAAGTCCATGTACTTGTCGATCGCGTGCGGGCTCCGGTCGCGCCCGAAGCCGGACTGCTTGAAGCCGCCGAACGGCGTCGCCAAGCTCGACCGGTCATAGGTGTTGACCCAGACCGTCCCGGCGCGGATCGCCGACGACAAACGGTGGGCCTTGCCCATGTCGGCGGTCCATACGGCCGCGGCGAGACCGTAGATCGTGTCGTTGGCGAGCCTGACCGCATCGGCCTCGTCGTCGAACGGGATCACCGCGAGGACCGGCCCGAAGATCTCCTCGCGCTCGACCCGCATGCCGGGCTTGACCTCGTCGAGGACGGTGGCTTCAACATAGGCGCCGCCGGGGAGATGATCCGCCCGCCGTCCGCCGATGGCGACGACGGCGCCCTCCTTGCGGCCGATGTCCACATAGGAGAGCACGCGGTCGGCATGCCGCGCCTCCACCAGCGCCGCCATTTTCGAGGACGGATCAAGCGCGTGGCCGAGGCTGATGGTGGCCGCGTGGGCGGCGATCCGCTCCACCAGCCGATCCTTGATCCGCCGATCCACGATCACCCGCGATCCGGCATGGCAGGTCTCGCCCTGGTTGTAGAAGATCCCCCAGGCGATGGCGCTCGCGGCGGCGTCGAGGTCGCCGCAATCGGCCAGCACCACGTGCGGGCTCTTACCGCCGCATTCGAGCGCCACGCGCTTCATGTTCGACTGGCCCGAGGCGACGAGCATGAGCTTGCCGACCTCGGTCGAGCCGGTGAACGTGATCATGTCCACGTCGCCGTGGAGGGCGAGCGGGGCGCCAGCCGTCTCGCCGAAACCCGTCACGACGTTGAGCACGCCGTCCGGCAGCCCCGCGTCGGCCGCGAGTCTGGCGAGCAGCAGGGCCGACAGCGGCGACTGCTCCGCCGGCTTCAGCACGACCGAGTTGCCCGCGACCAGCGCCGGTCCGAGCTTCCAGGCGGTGATGATCAGCGGGTAGTTCCACGGCACGATCGCGCCGACGACGCCGAGCGGCTCGCGGCGGATCAGCGCGAGGTCGTTCGGACCGGTGGGCGCGACCTCGTCCACGAGCTTGTCGGCGAACTCGGCGTAGTACTGGATGCAGTCCGCCGCGAACGGCGCGTCGACCGCCAGCGAATCGGAGATCGGCTTGCCGACGTCCAGCGTCTCCAGAAGGCCGAGCTCCTGCGTGTGGCTGCGGATCAGGTCGGCAAACCGGTGCAGGACCGCCTTCTTTTGCTTGGGCTCTAGGGAGCGCCAGCGGCCGTCCTCGAACGCCGCGCGCGCGGCCGACACCGCTCGGTCGACGTCGGCGGCCGCCCCGCTCGCGACCTCTGCGATCACCCGCCCGTCCACCGGCGACACCTTGGCGAAGGTCTCGCCCGACGCGGCGTCGACGAAGCGCCCGTCGATGAAGAGGCGGCTTTCCGGACGCAGCACCCCGGCGGCGGTCTCCCAGTCGGCGCGGGTTGCGGGGAAGGTGGCGGGCTTGTTCATGACACGTCCAGTCGGGCTGCAGGCGTTTCGGTCATTCCTGTTCCAGCACGCGGCGGGCGAAGACGAGGAGATCGTCGTCCGTCACCGGCCGCGCGTTCGACCGACGCATCGGCGCGTTCTCCGGCGCGGCCATCTTGGCGGCGAGCGCCTCGGCGGTGAGGTCGTCGAAACCCTCGCCCCGCAGCGAAACCTTGACGCCCGAGGCGCGAAGGAGCCGCTCGTAGGCGCCGGCGAGAGCCGCTGCCCCGCCCTGCTCACCCATGGCGGAAGCGACGGCGGTGAACCGCCCGTCCGGGTCCTGCTCGGCGTTCCAGGCGAGCGTGGCGAGCACGGCCACACCGACGGCCCGGCCGTGGTGGATCGGCCGGAGCGAAGCGAGCGCGTGGCCGATGTTGTGCCCGATCGCTGTGCCCGCGTTGTCGATGGCGACGCCGGCGAGCGCGGCGGCGAGCTGCAGCCCGGCGCGGGCCTTCAGGTCGCCGGGCGACTGCACGGCGGTGAGCAGGTGGCGCGCGACGAGGCCGATGGCGGCATGGGCGTAGACGTCGTTGGCGGCGGTCGCGTTGACGTTGGTGGAGGCTTCCATGGCATGGACGAAGGCGTCGATGCCGGTGGCGGCGGTGAGGTGGGCCGGCAGGCCGACGGTGACGGTGGGGTCGAGCACGACCTCCTCCGCCTTCATCTCGTCGCCCCAGAGCCAGGTCTTGGAACCGTCGGGAAGGGTGAGGACGGAGACGCGCGTCGTCTCCGAACCGGTGCCGGATGTGGTCGGAATGCAGATCTTGGGCAGCGGCCGGACGGGCAGCGGGTTCGCGCAGAGCGCGTAGTCGGAGGCCGGACGGCTGCCCGGCGCGATGCAGGCGACCGCCTTGCCGAGGTCGAGCGCCGAGCCGCCGCCGAGCGCGACGACCAGCGCGGCCTTTTCGGCCCGGGCGATGTCGGCGGCCGCATCGGTGGAAGACGTCGTCGGGTCCGACTTGAAGGCGTCGAACACCAGCGGCGCGAAGCCGGCCGCGGCGAGGCTGGCGACCGCACGGTCGGTGATGCCGGACGCCTTGAGGCCGGGGTCGGCCACCAGGAGAACCGCTGCGCCCGCGGGCGCATGCCGAGCGGCGAGCGCCCCGATGCGGTCGAGGGCGCCGTCTTCCTGGATCATTCTGGGTACGCGGTCGAGCATCACGGCGGTTCAGCCCCCCTCGGCTGCAGGCAGTGGACTGCACGTCTTCGGACCGGCCCTCCCCCGTCCGGGAGGACGGCCCCCTTCAGGCCCTCAGCTTCTTCCCCTCCGGGTCGTAGAGCGGATCGTTGGCGACCGTCGCGGCGAAGCGCTGGCCGAGATACTCCACCTCCAGCGCCTCGCCCGTGGTGGCGAGTTCCACCGGCAGGTAGGCGTAGGCGATCATCTTGCGCACCGCGTAGCCGTAGTTGGCACTGGTGACGTAGGCGACCGGTTTGCCGTCCTTCAGCACCGGCTCCTTGCCGAGCAGCACGCCGGCCGGATCGTCGAGCGTGATGCAGCAGAGCTTGGAACCGACGCCCTTCGCCTTCTGCGTCTCGATCGCGCCGCGGCCGATGAAGTCGCCCTTCTTCAGGTTCACCGACCAGCCGAGCCCGGCCTCCAGCGCCGTATGGTCGCCGGTCAGATCCGCCCCGGCGAGGCGGTAGCCTTTCTCGATGCGCAGGCTGTCGAGCGCGCCGATGCCGCACTGGACGAGCCCGTGCTCGGCGCCGGCCGCGACCAGCAGGTCCCAGGCCGCGCGGCCGTGCGGCGCCGGCACGTAGAGCTCGAAGCCGAGTTCGCCGGCATAGGAGATGCGCAGCGCCCGGGCCGCGACGTAGCCGATCGTGATCTCGCGGGACTTGTAGTAGGGCAGCCCGGCGTCGGAGACGTCGCTGTCCGATACGGCCGCCAGGATCTCGCGCGCCTTCGGGCCCCAGAGGCCGATGCCGCAGAGCTCGTGCGTGACGTTGCGGATGCGCAGCTTGTCCGCGCCGAGCCCCTTGGCGCGGGCGACGCGCTGCATGTGGGCGAGGTCGGAGAGACCCGATCCGGTGCCGGTGAGGATCAGGAACTCCGCCTCGCCGGTCCGCGTCACCACCATGTCGGACATCACGCCGCCGCGCTGGTTGAGCATGCAGGTGTAGACCACCTGCCCGACCGCCTTGTTGACGTCGTTGGCGAGCACATAGTTGAGGAAGGTCGCCGCTTCGGGGCCCTCCACGACCAGCTTGGTGAAGGTGGAGATATCGTAGAGGCCGGCGGAATGGCGGGTGGCGAGCGCCTCGGCGCCCTGGATCGGCGACCATTCATAGGCCGCCCAGCCCTCGCGCTTCGGCAGGTCCAGGTTGGCGGTGAGGTGCGCGTTGGCCTCGTTCCAGGCCGGGCGCTCCCAGCCGGCGACTTCCCAGAAATGGGCGCCGTTGGCCAGATGCCGGTCGTGCATCGGCGAGGTTCTGAGGCCGCGCGCCACGGTCGGCACCGCCAGCGGATGGATGATGTCGTAGACCTCGCGGTACTGCTGCGAGCCGCGGTCGTTGACGTATCTGCGCGTGGTCTGGAACTTGGCGAAGCGGTTGACGTCGGACTCGCGGATGTCGACGCCCGGATCGCCCTCGATCATCCAATGCGCCATCGAGCGGCCGATGCCGGCCGAGTGGGTGATCCAGACGCCCTCGCAGACCCAGAAGCCCGGCAGCTCCGCGTGCTCGCCCATCAGCGGCATGCCGTCGGGCGGGAAGGAGAAGATGCCGTTGAAGGCATCGGCGTTGGCGACGTCCTTGACCAGCGGGAAGAGGTTCACCGTGGCGCGGTGGCACTCCTCGAAGTGCTCCGGCGTGAACTCCATGCAAGACGGCATGCGCGGCGCCAGCTTGAACGGCAGCAGCGTTTCCGCGTCCACCGGCAGCGGCGCGTGGCGGTAGTTGCCGATGCCGAACTGGCCGAAGTGCTGGCGGAAGTAGAGCGAGTTGTCCTGCGCGCGGATCAGCGGCATGACGCTTTCGATCGTGCCGCCCTGGCTGAGCTCGGTAAGCGCCGGCAGATCCTCGGTCTTGACGTACTGGTGCTGCATCGGCTGCAGCGAGATCGGCACGCCGGCGAGGCGGCCGACCTTGGGGCCCCAGATGCCGGCGCAGCAGAGCACCATCTCCGCCTCGATCCGGCCCTTGTCGGTGACGACGGCGGACACGCGGCCGTTGGTGCGCTCGAAACCGGTGACCTCCACTTCGCCGTGGAAGTCGATGCCGGCCGCCCGCGCCGCGATGCCCATCGCCTCGGCGGCGAGCAGCGGACGGCCGATGCAGTCGTCCGGCACATAGAGGCCGCCGTGGATTTTCGTCTCGTCGATGATCGGGATGTGCTTCTTGACCTCGGACGGGGTCAGGATCTCGCCCGGGATGCCCCAGCTCTGCTGCAGCCCGCGCCGGCGCTTGGCCTCCTGCAGGCGCTCCGCCGTTTCGGCGAGCTCGATGCCGCCGAGGAAGGCCGCGCCGGTCTTGCCGTCCACCTCGAGGCCGGCGAACAGGCCGATGGTGTAGCGCGCCCAGGTCGACATGGTGCGCGACGTGTTGGTCTGGAACATGCCGCCGGGCGCATGGCTGGTGGACCCGCCGGTGCGGAACAGCGGTCCCTGGTCGATGACCACCACATCGGTGACGCCGAGCTTGGCCAGGTGGTAGGCGGTCGACGTGCCGGCGATGCCTGCGCCGATGATGACGATGCGCGCCCGATCCCGCATGAACCCACTCCTCCGACCGCCCGAATGCAGCGGAACCTAGGCTCGCGAAAAGCGACGGCGGTGTAAAAGGACAGGCGCGACATGAGGGGCCGCGAATGCGACACGGATGACGGGAACGTTCAAGTGGAATGAAGACGAACCGAACCACATGACGGCGGAACGCGGAACATGGGCGAAGGCTCAGCAAAAAGGAAGCCTGCTGTGTTGACAGGCCGCCCGAATCTGATCGATAGTTTACACGCTTTACGCGAGTGGGCTGAAAAGCCTTGTCGGGCGATACGCCAGACATGTCTGCATTGAACGAGAATGGCGCCTCGGATTGGCCTTGGCTTTCCTTGCCCCTTCGGGCCGCTCTCTTCGTTCGCTTCAAGAAAAGCCAAGGCCAATCCGAGCCTTGCGAAGGTAAAGCGTGTTATTCAGCAACGAGACGAGCGAGTTTCTGAGGCTAATCGACTTCGAAAATTCGAAGATCGTGCTGCCTCGGAAACTCGTGTTTTTGTGCGGTGGCAAGGCTTCCCGCATCGCTGGATCACCATCCTCACTTCGCGAGTTGCTGCTTCAGAAATCATCAGAAACGGGTTCTGAAGGCAGAATTGGAGAAGCGGAGGTTTTGTTAGCAGAAGATGCAGTTTCGGCATTGGCAAAAAGCGCCTTTAAGAACCTATTGGATTTGGAAGAATTCATTGCCGCTATTGTACAGTCCGTGATACTTATTGTCGAAAGCCCTGGATCGATGTGTGAACTTGGAGCGTTCGTAAAAACTCGTGAAATACGCGAAAAGTTGATCGTTGTGCTGCAAGGTGAGTTCAAAAACGTCCAATCTTTCATAACTGTTGGAGCTGTTGCATATTTGGAGGAGCAGTATGCCCCGTCCCAAATACTGGCGTTTCACTGGAATACAAGTCGCGAACAGGTAGTTTCTGCCCCAGACTACATGCTAAGTGAGATGCTATTGGCAATACCGGATGCGATGGCGCAGGTCCAAGCGGATCACCAACTCGAGGCGTTTAGAAGCGATCGAATTGGGCACCTTATTTATTTAACGCTAAGCTTCTGCCATGTTCTGCGCGCTGCCAAATTAGCGGATCTAAAGCTATGCTTTTCTGATGCTGGCTTCGGAATCGAAGAGATAACAATTAGGCGGTGTTTAGACACATTGATAATCTGCAAACTTGTCAAAGCTGTTGAGCATGGAAGGCTCACTTACTACGTTTCCCTTGCAGACCGCATGCCATTAGAGATTGCATTCAAGAATGGGACACCAAATAGAGACCGCGATACTTTGCGTTGGGTTACACGAATAGCCGAATCAATCGAGAATAATGAGAAGCATCGAACCGAAATGTTTCGGGACCACCGTCGATGAGCCAATCATCCCAAACTTTGATTTCGATGTGCGCGAAACGTTTCAGCCTTACTGAGGCCGAAATACGATCGATCGCCGCCACCGCTCCAAGACGATACTTTGTTTGGACTGTTCCAAAAAAGAGTGGTGGTACAAGATTGTTATGTCACCCCGCAAGAGAGTTAAAACGGATACAGCGGTATTTCAATTCCGCCTTTCTCTGCTCATTACCTGTTCACTGCGCCGCAACAGCTTATCAGCCAGGTAGTTCGATTCGAATAAACGCCGAACTACATTCGGAATCAAGGGCGATAGTAAAACTAGATTTTTCCGATTTTTTTAGTAGCGTCAGCGCATCCGATTGGGTGAAATATGCCCGAACGCACTTTACTCATTGGAACGAAGACGACCTTCGCTTCAGCACTCGAATTCTATTCTGGGGAAAATCTTCCCAGACACCGACTTGCTTAGCAATCGGTGCGCCAACATCTCCAAAGATATCTAATGCGCTTCTCTACGACGTTGACGTGAGACTAAATGACTACGCTTGCGAAATGGGTTTTATATACTCGCGATACGCAGACGATATAACTTTTTCGTCGAAATCACTTATAAATCTTGATAAAGTGAAGAATTATGTCAAAACGACACTTGATGAAGCCAAATATACGCAGCTGCGTCTGAATGACGAGAAAACACGACTTCTGACAAAGAAGCATTGTAGGAGAGTCACCGGTCTTGTAATCACGCCAGAACACAAAGTCTCAATTGGGCGGGAGAGAAAGCGACTGATTAGCTCGATGTGCCACCGTTTTTCGCATTCGGAGTTACCTAGCGAAGACCGATCTAAGTTGCGCGGACTGATTGCCTTCGCATTAGATGCTGAGCCATCTTTTGTTACGACTCTACGCAGGAAGTACGGCTCACAGGTTGTAAGTCGTGCGCTCTGTGAATCGCAAGGTTAGCTGTGGTAGTTCTAGGACATTCTAGTCGGAGAGATGTCCTCACCTGCTCAGCCTTACCATCCCCCCCGCTCCGCTCGCCGCGCCCGCCAGGGGCGTCCCACTCCCCGACGTATACGCGCGGATGGTGATCGGGGCGTTCAGGTTCATGCGGCCGACGAAGAGGCCGCTGTAGGCGGCGGAGACGTTGATGTTGGTGTTGCCGTTGAGCCAGAGGTTGGTGCGCGGTAGGTAGACCACGCCTTCCAGCTTGGTGTTGGCGTCGCCGTTGAAGTGCATCTCCTTGTAGGTGCCGGCGGCGATCGTGTTGGACTGGAACATCACCATGCCGGCGTAGGGCCCGCTCTTCATGCCGGTGAGGCTGAGGTTCGCCTGCCCGTTCATGCGCAGTTCGGAACTTGAGGTGGGGAGGAACATCAGCACCGACTCGCCGGAGATCCTGGAGCCGCTGTTGAGCAGCACCTGCTTGCGGAAGGTGTAGATCCCCGGCTTCAGCGTGATGGTGGAGTTGCTGTTGAGGGTGACGTTGCCGCAGTAGACGCCGGGATTGAGTTCCAGCGATTGCCCGCTGTTCAGGAGGATGCTCGATGTCTGGTCGCAGGCGGCGCTGGCGTCCGTCGGGTCGGGCAAGCTGGCGAACGGATCGTTCTCCACCGGCGCGCCGGTCTTCGGCGTCGGTGTGATCGTGGCGTTCTGCCCCTGCTGGAACACCTTGCCGACGACGTTGACCTCCGACCCCTTCACGTAGCTGTTGGCGTTGAGGTAAATGGCCTTGGAGTGCGCCGAGTTCACCTGGACCGGACAATCCGCATCGATCCCGCCGCCGGAGTTGGCGTAGACGCTCTGGCCGTCCGGGCTGAGCACCACCACGCAGGGCCCCGGCGCCGAGCCCATCGCCTCGCTGGTGGCGGCAATCTCCATCGTCGGCACGCCGAGCAGCATCATGAGGCTCGTCGGCACCTCATCCGTGCCGGTGACGCGGACGGTGCCGCCCTCGATCGTCACCACGGGCGTCAGGGCCGCGTCGTAGTTGGCCTGGAAAGCGGCAACGGCGGCAGGCGTGCGCGCGTCGCCCTTCTGCGCCGCCCCGGCCAGCGCCGCAATGTCCACCGCGTCCTGCAGGCGGTTTCGCGCGCCCAGCGCAACACCGTAGTCCACGGCCAGGCCGACTGTTCCGGTGACGGCCAAAAGAAGGATGCCGAACAGGGCTGCGGTGTTCCCGCGCTCGTCGATGCGAAACAGCCGTAACATGGACTTCCTCACAGTGGCCGTTGGTTGCCCTGTGAAGAGTAGGTTATGTCAGTTTAGACCCTGTAAAATTTTGCGGTTAAACCGCCGGTTTTGACACTTTATCGGGCGCGCCGACCGTCAACCCACCCGGTACCGCCCCAGAAACTCCGTCTGGAACTTCTCCGGGATCCGCACGGTGAGATGCAGCCCATCCTCCGGGTCGTCGTCGCGGTCCAGCACCTCGCCGTGGCTGTAGAGCCAAGCGAGGCCTTCGCCGTCGGTCTTGTCGACCACCACCGCGAAGGTGGGGCGGTCGCCAACGAGGCGGGCTTCGATGGCTGCGACGAGGGCGTCGATGCCCTCCCCCGTGACGGCGGAGATGGCGAAGCGCGCCTGCCCGCCGGGATCGGCCGTGGCGGCCTGATCCAGGAGGTTCTGCCGGCGGACCTCGTCCACGGCGTCGATCTTGTTCCAGACCTCGATGACGCGCGTGGGGTCCTTCGGGTCCACCTCCAGGCGGCGCAGCACCTCCTCCACGTCCTCGGCCTGCGCCTCGGTATCGGGATGCGAGATGTCGCGCACGTGGAGGATGATGGCCGCCTCGATCACCTCTTCCAGCGTGGCGCGGAAGGCCGCGACGAGGTGCGTCGGCAGGTTGGAGATGAAGCCGACCGTGTCGGACAGGATCGCCTCGGTGCCGTGCGGCAGCTGGATGCGCCGCAGGGTCGGGTCCAGCGTGGCGAACAAGAGGTCCTTGGCGAAGACCTCGGACTCCGTCAGCCGGTTGAACAGCGTCGACTTGCCGGCGTTGGTGTAGCCGACCAGCGCGATCACCGGATGCGGCGCCTTCTGGCGCTGGCGGCGGTGCAGGTCGCGGGTGCGTCGCACCTGGTCCAGCTCCTCCTCCAGCTTGGCGATCTTGTCCTGCAACTGCCGCCGGTCCGCCTCGATCTGCGTCTCGCCCGGGCCGCCCATGAAGCCGAAGCCGCCGCGCTGGCGCTCCAGATGGGTCCATGAGCGCACGAGGCGCGACTTCTGATAGTTGAGATGCGCCAGATCCACCTGAAGCCGGCCTTCGCGCGTGCGGGCCCGCTCGCCGAAGATTTCCAGGATCAGCCCGGTGCGGTCGATCACCTTGGCGCCAAGCGCCTTTTCAAGGTTGCGCTGCTGGATGGGGGTGAGCGCGTGATCGACGATGACGAGCTCGGCCTCGTGGGTCGCCACGGCGAGCTTGATCTCCTCCACCTTGCCGGTGCCGATCAGCGTCGCCGGCCGCACGGTGGTGATCCGCACCGGCATCGCGGCCTTGACGTCCAGGTCGATGGCGAGCGCCAGCCCGATCGCTTCGGCGACCCGGGCGTCCATGCCGCGGCTGGCCGTGCGGCCCCGCTCCAGGTCCGCCTGGCGCTGGGCGCGGTTGTCGATCTCCGGAACGACGACGACCGCCCGGGTCCTCTCGCTCAGCCGTGACGTGGTGCGCGGTCGCGGACCGGTGAGCCCGCTGCCGTCCTTGGGATCCCGATGATCCAAACAACCTCCCTTGGGTTCCGGCTTGTTCTTGTCGTAACCGGCAACCTGTCGATTTGATCCCTCATGCGCTCCGGTGTGCGGCAGGGCCTGTCACGCCCGCCGCACGGGCCGAATCGTCCATCAGCCGCTTGCTTCCTCGCCCTGTTCGAAGAGCTGGACCGGCTGCGCCGGCATGATGGTCGAGATCGCATGCTTGTAGACGAGCTGGGAATGCCCGTCCCGCCGCAACAACACACAGAAGTTGTCGAACCAGGTCACCACGCCCTGAAGTTTGACGCCGTTCACCAGGAAAATCGTGAGTGACGTCTTGTTCTTGCGAACATGATTGAGGAATGTGTCCTGCAGGTTCTGAGCTCGGTCCGCCATTGTCCGTTTGCCTTTATGGATTGGCGTTGTCGTTTGATTATGCGTATGCGTCGCCATGCTGCGCTGCGATAGGCCGCGCAGCGGAAGCATCACACCTTGAAATGATGCGATTGTCACCCCCCGACGCGCCTATCTGCTGAAATCTCGTCTGATTTGCGCCGCGCCGCAAGATGGTCGTGGCGTCACTGCAACGCGGTGCGATGCACATAGGCGTGATAGGCCGTCCTGAGACGGGTGGCGATCGAGCCCGGCGCGCCGTTCGCAATTATCGCATCATCGATCCTGACGACCGGCATGACGGTATTGCCGGCGGAGGTGAGGAACACCTCCCGCGCCGATTTCGCCTCCTCCACCGTGAACGGGCGCTCCTCCACCGAGCACCCCTCCCTGGCCGCCACGCGGCGCAGCACAGCGCCGGTGATGCCCGGAAGGATCTCCGGCCCCGGCGGCCGCGTCACCAGCGTGCCGTCCTGCGTGATGATCCAGACGGACGTGGACGAGCCCTCCGAGACGGTGCCGTCCGGCCGCACCAGGATCGCCTCGTAGGCGCCCGCCGTCCGCGCGGCCTGCTTGGCGAGCACGTTGGGCAGCAGGCCCGTGGTCTTGATGTCGACCCGCGCCCAGCGCTCGTCCGGATGGGTGACGCAGGCGACGCCCGCCGCTGCGTTCGCCTCATATTTTGCGAGATTGCCGGGATATCCCGTCACGATCAGCGTGGATGCGGCGCCCTTCGGAAAGCCGTGGTCCCGCCGCGCCACCCCGCGCGAGATCTGCCAGTAGAGATGGCCGTAGTGGACCTTGTTGCGCAGCGCCACCTGCTTCAGCACCGCCACCAGCGAGCCCCGCGGCATCGGCATCGCCATGCCGAGAGCGCCGAGCGAATGCTCCAGCCGGTCGAGATGCAGCGGCAGGTCGATCAGCGCCCCATCCCGAACCTCGCAGACCTCATAGACCGCATCGCCGAACTGCAGCCCCCGGTCGTCGATGCTCACCCCCGCCTCCCGGTGGGGCACATAGCGACCGTTGACATAGGCGATGCGGGCCATCGGGGACTCCGTCGTTCAGGCTAGTTCGACGACCAGACCTTCTTCCAGCGTGATGCGCCGGTCCATGCGGGCGGCGAGGTCGTGGTTGTGGGTGGCGATCACGGCCGAAAGGCCGGTGGCGCGGACCAGCGCGGCGAGCGCGTCGAACACGTAGTTCGCCGTGTGCGGATCGAGGTTGCCGGTGGGCTCGTCGGCGAGAAGCACCCGCGGCGCGTTGGCCACGGCGCGGGCGATGGCGACGCGCTGGCGTTCGCCGCCCGAGAGCTCAGACGGCAAGTGCTCGGCCCGCGGCTCCAGCTTCATGTAGGAGAGCAGCTGCATGCCGCGCTCGATCGCGTCCTTGCGGTTGAGGCCGGCGATCATCTGGGGCACCACGAGGTTCTCGATGGCGGTGAACTCGGGCAGCAGGTGGTGGAACTGATAGACGAAGCCGATGTCGGTGCGCCGGATGGCGGTGCGGGCGCGGTCGTCTAGACCGCCGCAGGCCCGGCCGCCGAGGATGACATCGCCGCTGTCGGGCTTCTCCAGGAGGCCGGCGATGTGGAGCAGCGTCGACTTGCCGGCGCCGGACGGGGCGACGAGGGCGACAACTTCGCCCTGGTAGAGGTCGAACTCCGCGCCAGTGAGGATCGGCAGCTCGCCCTCGCCCTCCTTGTAGGACTTCATCACCTTGGAGAGCCTGAGGACCGGATCCTCGATGCCGGTGATGACCATGCCTTCGCGCGCCTCCGCCATCACTCGTACCTCAGCGCTTCGACCGGATCGAGCCGCGCGGCGCGCCAGGCCGGGTAGATCGTGGCGAGAAAGGAAAGCAGCAGCGCCATCAGGACGACCGTCACGGTCTCGCCCACCTCGATGTCCGCCGGCAGGCGGCTGAGATAGTAGAGCTCCGGCGAGAACAGCTCGGTGGTGGTGAGCCACGACACGAACTGGCGGATCTCCTCCACATTGAGGCACACGACCAGCCCGAGCAGAAAGCCGGCGATGGTGCCCGCGACGCCGATCGAGGCGCCGGTGATCAGGAACACGCGCAGGATGGAACCGCGCGACGCCCCCATGGTGCGCAGGATCGCGATGTCGCGCCCCTTGTCCTTCACCAGCATGGTCATTCCGGAGATGATGTTGAGCGCGGCAACGAGCACGATCAGCGTCAGGATCATGAACATCACGTTCCGTTCCACCTCCAGGGCGGAGAAGAAGGTGACGTTGCGCTGCCGCCAGTCGGTGACCAGCACCGGCCGCTCCGCGCCGATGGTGACGAGATCGCGCGCCTGCCCCACGCTGTCGGGATCGTCCAGGTAGACGTCGATGGCCGATACGATTCCCTCCATCGTGAAGAACAGCTGCGCGTCCTTCACCGGCATGAACACGAAGGTCGAGTCGTATTCCGACATGCCGATCTCGAAGATCGCCTTCACCGGATAGGCCTTCACCCGCGGCGTGGTGCCGAGCGCGGTCGCCTGCCCCTTCGGGCTGATCAGCGTGACCTTGTCGCCGACCGTCACGCCGAGGCTGTCGGCGAGCCGCGTGCCGATCGCGATGCCGTTGCCCGCGTCGAATTCGTCGAGCGAGCCCTGGCGGATGTTGTCGGAGATCAGCTTGATCTTGTTGAGGTCCTCCGCCCGTACGCCGCGCACCAACGTGCCGAAGGCGCCGGACGGTCCGGAGGAAAGAACCTGTCCTTCCACGAAGGGCAGCGCGAGCTTGACGCCCGCCACGTTGGAGAGCCGCGCCGAGACGGCTTCGTAGTCGGTCAGCGGCTGGTCCATCGCCTGCACGACGATGTGGCCGTTGATGCCCAGGATCTTCTCCAGGAGCTGGCCGCGGAAGCCGTTCATCACCGCCATCACGATGATCAGCGTCGCCACGCCCAGCATGATGCCGACGAAGGAAAACCCGGCAATCACCGAGATGAAGGCCTCCTTGCGCCGCGAGCGCAGATAGCGCCCTGCGAGCATCCACTCGAAGGGAGCGAACGGTCGCCCCGCCTTCGCCTGGCTCATCAAGACCTCCGGTTCATCCTGCCGATAAAGATTCGCGGGCGGCGCGCCGCCCAGGAGAGACGCGGATCAGATCAGCGCGATCCGGCCTTTTCTGTGACGCGCGCCAGCGCCGACTCCAGCGACAGCGTCTGCTTCTCGCCGCTGGCCCGGCGTTTCAGCTCGACCGTGCCCTCTGCGAGCCCCTTGGGACCGACCACCAGTTGCCAGGGGATGCCGATCAGGTCCGCCGCCGCGAACTTGGCGCCGGGGCGGTCGTTTGTGTCGTCGTAGAGCGGATCGAGACCCGCCGACGAGAGCGTCCGGTAGGCGCTCTCGCAGGCGGCATCCACGGCGGCGTCGCCGGCCTTCAGGTTGAGGATTGCCGCGCCGAACGGGGCGACCGAATCCGGCCAGATGATGCCGGCCTCGTCATGGCTCGCCTCGATGATCGCGCCAAGCAGCCGCGACACGCCGACGCCGTAGGAGCCCATGTGCACCGGACGCTCCACACCGTCCGGCCCGGCGACCTTGGCGCCCATCGGCTCGGAATACTTGGTGCCGAAGTAGAAGATGTGGCCCACCTCGATGCCGCGTGCCGAGACCTGGCGGTCGGCGGGCAGCGCTCCGAAAGCGGCCTCGTCGTGCATCTCCTCGGTGGCTGCGTACTTGCCGGTGAAGCTCTCCACGATGGGGGTCAGGTCCGCGTCGAAGTCGATGTCTTCGCCGGGCACAGGCGTGTCGAGCAGGGCCTTGTCGCAGAAGACCGCGCTCTCGCCGGTGGAGGCCAGAATGATGAACTCGTGGGAAAGATCGCCACCGATCGGGCCGGTGTCGGCGCGCATCGGAATCGCCTTGAGGCCGAGCCGCTCGAAAGTCCGCAGGTAGGCCACGAACATCTTGTTGTAGGCGGCGCGAGCCCGCTCCTGGTCGGTGTCGAAGGAGTAGGCGTCCTTCATCAGGAACTCGCGGCCGCGCATCACGCCGAACCGCGGCCGGACCTCGTCCCGGAACTTCCACTGGATGTGGTAGAGGTTGAGCGGCAGGTCCTTGTAGGAGCGCACCGCCGACCGAAAGATGTCGGTGATCATCTCCTCGTTGGTGGGCCCGAACAGCATCTCGCGCTCGTGCCGGTCGGTGATGCGCAGCATCTCCTTGCCATAGGCTTCGTAGCGACCGCTCTCCCGCCACAGGTCGGCCGACTGGATGGTCGGCATCAGGAGTTCGACGGCACCCGACCGATTCTGCTCTTCGCGCACGATCTGCTCGACGCGCTTGAGGACCTTGTAGCCGAGCGGCAGCCACGAATAGATGCCTGCCGATTGTTGTCGCACCATTCCGGCGCGCAGCATGAGGCGGTGCGAAACGATCTCCGCTTCCTTCGGCGTCTCCTTCATGATGGGCAGGAAGTAGCGGCTGAGACGCATGGAATCCTCGGGATCGTTCTTGGAAATCGGCGACAGTCAAAGCGCATCGCGGGCGAAAACTCAAGTGCGGCACCACCACCGCAAGCCGGCCAAGTCCCGGTGCCTTCCAGGTTTTCCAAAACTGATGATAGGGCGCAAAAATTTTTAATCTGAGCGCCGTCGGTGGATGACAACTGCAAGAACGGGGTGTATGGTGCCTGCCATAACAACAGGGAAGCGTCGTTGCCGGAATGTAATGCCTCAGTAAATGGGGACTTTGTGGCAGCAAACAGATAAGTTTCCCGAAATATCGCGGTCTGAGTCTTGGGAGGAAAACCCCACTGGCGCGGAAATCGCAGCCGCTTTCTTGTTCGTCCGGGAGGTCTAATCGGACAAGATCGATAGGGGATGACACGCGGAACTATCGTGACAGCGGGGCTTCGGCCCCGCTTTTCTTTTTTTATAAATCGATTGAACGTGATTCATCGATTTCAACTATCGTTCCATCGGGTGCGCCGCAGCAGAATTGCCGGCCGGCCCTGGTTCGAAACGGATCTCCCGACCTCGCCGTTTCTTGCGACCAACAGGTTCGCCACTCGCGGCAAACGGCGCGCCGCATAGGCTGCCTTATACCCGGAATTCAGGAACACCGACTCTGCGCCCGCCCCGCCGACCTCCCAGCCGCCGCTGGCGAGCGCGAAGTGATCGTAGCCTTCTGCGGCTGCCAGGCAGGTCGTCGAGGATCGATGGGGAGCTTGGACAGCGGGGCCCCCATGCAGCCTGGTCGAACCGGCTGAGGATGGACGGGCACAGGGAACCGAACAGGCCTGCTCAGTCGCGCTGTTTCATGAGCCGGGCCTTGTCGCGGTTCCACTCGCGTTCCTTGGTGGCCTGGCGCTTGTCGTGGGCTTTCTTGCCCTGCGCGACGGCGATCTCGCATTTGGCCCGGCCCTGCTCGTTGAAGTAGAGCCGGAGCGGCACGATGGTCATGCCCTCGCGGGTGACGGCCGCGATGAGACGGCTGATCTGCCGGCGATGCAGCAGCAGCTTCCGCGGCCGCCGGGTCTCGTGGTTGAACTGGTTGGCCTGCAGGTACTCGGGGATATAGGCGTTGTAGAGGAAGATCTCGTCTCCCCTCGCACCGGCATAGGCGTCCGACAGGTTGGTCCGCCCCTGCCGGAGCGACTTGACCTCGGTCCCCGTCAGTTGGATACCCGCCTCGATCTTGTCGCCGATGGCGAAGTTGTACCGAGCCTGCCGGTTGTCGGCGACGATCTTCTTCGGCGGCTCGGTGACCTTCTTGGCGTTCATGATGGGTGTGTATCCGGCCTCAGTTGATGAGGCCGGCATGCTCCAGGGCTGCCTTGAGCGTGGCCTCGGTGGACGAGGACACCGGAACGAGCGGAAGGCGCAGTTCGTTCCGCATCTTGCCGAGCAGCGACAGCGCATATTTCGCGCCCTGCGGATTCGGCTCGACGAAGAGCGCCTGATGCAGCGGGAACAGCCGATCCTGGAGCTTCAGCGCGGCGGCATAGTCGCCCCTGAGGCAAGCCTCCTGGAACTCCGCGCAAAGACGCGGCGCGACGTTGGAGGCCACCGAGATGCAGCCGTGGCCGCCGTGCGCCATGAAGGCGAGCGCCGTGCCATCCTCGCCGGAGAGCTGGACGAAGTCCGGTCCGCAAGCCTGGCGCTGGGCGCTGACGCGGTCGAGCTTGGCGGTCGCATCCTTGACGCCGACGATGTTCTTCAGCTCGAACAGGCGCGCCATCGTCTCCACCGACATGTCGATCACCGACCGCGGCGGGATGTTGTAGATGATGATCGGGATGCCGACGGCGTCGTTGATCGCCTTGTAGTGGCGATAAAGGCCTTCCTGGTTCGGCTTGTTGTAATAGGGCGTCACCACGAGCAGCGCGTCCGCTCCCGCCTTCTCGGCGTAGCGGGCGAGGTCGATCGCCTCCAGCGTGTTGTTGGAGCCGGCGCCGGCGATCACAGGCACGCGCTTGTTGGCCACCTTGATCGCGGTCTCGACCACGCGTTTGTGCTCGTCATGGCTGAGCGTCGGGCTTTCGCCCGTGGTTCCAACCGGAACCAAGCCATGGCTGCCCTCCTCGATCTGCCAGTCGACGAAGGCCTCGAATGCGGCCCAGTCGACGGCACCGTCCGAGAAAGGCGTGACGAGTGCGGTGATCGACCCCTTGAACATGATCCCTCTGGTCGGTTGAGCCGGAAATTGCCCCGTGCCGGCCCCACGGTCGGCGGACAATAGTGCCAGCCTCGGGCAAGAACAACTGCCGAGTTGGACCGCGCCGAGGCGACGCAGTGGCGGTCATCGCTTCGCCGTAAGCTTCCGTCAACCAAGAGCGCGCAAATTAAGGTATCATCAAGAAACGGTGGGTGGGGCCACCCGACCGAAGCGTGCGGAGTGTGTCATGGCCAGGACCTCGCGTCTTGCCCGTCGAACGATAGCCGTGTTCCTAGCCCAGGCGATCGCCCTGCCCGCGGTCGCGTCCCCTGCCGCGCGCCTGGACGGCCCTGATCTCCTGAAGCCGGCGCTGGCCACGGCGGCCGATCTTGCGCCGCCGGCCGTCGGGGTCTCCACTGCCGTCCTGCGCAAGGCGCTTCAGGCCATCGACGACAACGATCTGGCCGCCGCCAACGCGATCGCCGCCTCCCTGCCGGCCTTCGAGCGCGACATCGTCACCTGGATTGCGATCCGGCGGGACGTGTCAGGCCTGACGCCGCAGGCGATCACCGATTTCGCGGCCCGCAATCCCGACTGGCCCTCCGTCGCGATCATGCGCCGACGGGCCGAGGCCTCGCTTGCCCGCCAGCCGCTGCCGCCGGCCGACGTTGTCGCCGCCTTCGCCGGGTCCCGGCCGATCACCGAGCAGGGAACGCTCGCCCTCACCCGAGCCCTGACGGCGCTGGGACGCAAGAAGGAGGCGGCCGAGGTGCTCGGCCGCTACTGGACCACCGACACCCTTTCCCCGCAGGAGGATGCCGCGATCCTGCGCGAGTTCGGTGACGTGCTGACCCGGGCGCAGCATCGCACCCGCTTTGACCTCCTGATGTACAACGACCGGATCGTGCAGGCCGCGAGCCTCGCAGCACGCCTCGGACCGGGTTATGTGAAGCTGGCGACGGCGCGCGCCGCCGTGGTGCGCGGCGAGAAGACCGCTGGCAAGAAGCTGGACCAGGTGCCGCCGGAGGTTCGCAAGGACGCCGTTTATCTCTTCACGTTGGCCGAATGGCACCGCCGGAATGACCGCGCCAAGGACGCGGCGAAGGCCCTCCTGAAGGCGCCGACCGATCCGATCAAACTGGTCGATCCCGACCACTGGTGGATCGAGCGCCGCATCGTGTCCCGCGATCTCGCCGAGAACGGCAACGCCGCCCTCGCCTACAAGGTCGCCTCCGCTCACAAGGGCGGCGACAACGAGACCTTGGCCGAAGCGCATTTCCACGCCGGCTGGTACGCGCTCCGCTTCCTGAAGGACCACGCGACGGCGACGCGACATTTCCAGGCGCTCGCCGACATGGGATCGAAGCCGATCACCCGGTCGCGCGCGAATTACTGGCTTGGCCGGTGCGCCGAGGCGGCGGGTCGGCTGGAGGAGGCGCGCGGCTACTACCTGAAGGCGGCGGCGGATCCGATCGCCTTCTACGGCCAGCTCGCCAAGGTGAAGCTCGGCATCGCCAGCCTGGGGCTGCCCCCGGTGCCGGAACCGGCGACCGGCGACGCCGAGGCTTTCGCTCGTCACCCGCTGGTGCGGGTGCTCTCGAGACTGGTCGACGCCGGATACGAAAAGGACGCGCGCACGCTCTATCCGGAGCTCGCCCGCCTGCTGCCGACGCCCGGACAGATCACGTTGCTCACCCAGTACGCAGAGCGGCTGAGCGATCACCGCTCCGCCCTCCAGGTCGGCAAGATAGCGTCCGAACGCGACCTCGGCGTCGAGCGACTGGCCTATCCGCTTGAAGCGATCCCGACCTCCGCGCGCACCCAGACCAAGGTGGAGGCGGCAATGGTCTATGCCATCGCCCGGCAGGAGAGCGCCTTCGACCCGGCCGCGGTCAGCGGCGCCGGCGCCATGGGCCTGCTCCAGCTGCTGCCCTCGACCGCACAGG
Organism: Chthonobacter albigriseus; assembly: GCF_013839445.1. Lineage (GTDB taxonomy): Bacteria > Pseudomonadota > Alphaproteobacteria > Rhizobiales > Pleomorphomonadaceae > Chthonobacter > Chthonobacter albigriseus. The sequence continues at coordinate 162,182 of NZ_JACDIT010000004.1, forward strand.
CGACCGCGCGCAATCTCGGCGTCGGCTTCTCGCGCGGGAAGCTGACGACCGACCCGAGCTACAACGCCAAGCTGGGCGCGGCTCACCTGCGCGAACTCGTCGACGAGTTCGACGGCTCCTATATCCTTACCTTCGCCGCCTACAACGCCGGCAAGCGGCGCGTTCACGAGTGGATCCAGCGCTTCGGCGACCCGCGAGACCCACGGGTGGACCCGGTGGACTGGATCGAATCGATCCCCTACGGCGAGACGCGCAACTACGTTCAGCGCGTGACCGAGAACCTCCAGGTCTACCGGGAACGGCTGACCGGCTCCAAGCTCGCCATCGCCGACGACCTGCGCCGCGGGGCCGGATCGTGAGCGGACGGGAGTTCAGCTGGACCGGCGAGGACGGAACCCGGCTCGCCGGCCGGATCTTCGGTCCGGACCCGGATCCTGCCGGCCCGCTCCCGGTGCTTTGCCTGCCGGGGCTGACGCGCAATGGCCGCGACTTCACCGTGCTTGCCGAAGCGCTTTCGACGGGCGATCGGCCGCGCACCGTGATCACGATGGATTTCCGTGGACGCGGGCGCTCCAGCTATGCCGATCCGGCAACCTACCGCCCTGATATGGAGGCCAAGGATACGCTGGCCGGGCTCGACGCGCTCGGGATACCGAAGGTCGCCATCGTCGGCACCTCGCGCGGCGGCATCGTCGCCATGGTGATCGCCGCCACCGCCGGCGACCGGCTCGGGCGGGTGGTGCTCAACGACATCGGCCCGGTGATCGAAATCGGCGGCCTCCTGGCGATTCGCGAGCGCATGGGCCAGATGCTCGGCCACCAGGTTGCCAGTTGGGACGATGCCATCGCGGACCTCAAGGCCACGATGGGTCGAAGCTTCACGAGGCTTGCCGACGCGGACTGGCTGACCTTCGCCCGTCAGATGTACCGCGAGGACGGCAACGGCGTGCCTGTGCTCGACTACGACCCCGCACTGCTGACGAGCTTCGCCACCTTCGATTCGGCGGTCGGCATCCCGCCTTTCTGGCCGATCTTTCTGGCGCTGGGCGCCCGGCCGGTGCTGGTGGTGCGAGGCGTCAACTCCGACCTCCTCTCCGAGGAGACCGTCGCCGATATGGTCGCCAAGCTGCCGCAGACCGAGGTCCACCGCGTTCCCGACCAGGGCCACGCCCCGCTGCTCACCGACGTGCCGACCATCGAGCGGATCCGGACATTCCTCGCCACATGAACCGGGTCCGGGCAGGGCTGGCCGACGCTACCTCGCCAGCACCCGCGCCGCCTCCCGCGTGCTCGATACCGCGGAGGTAACCTGGGTCACCGCGCTGACGATCGACCCGATGCTGCCGGAGATGGAGGAGACGGCGGACGCGGTCTGCTGCATGTTGGCGGACATCTCGCGCGTGACGACGCTCTGTTCCTCCACGGCGCCGGCCGTCGCCAGGACGTTGGCCCGCATCGTCTCCACCGAAGCCTTGATGAGTTCCAGGGCGCCGACGACCTCGCCGGAGATGGCCTGGACCCCGTTGATCTCGGCGCTGATCTGGTCGGTGGCCTTGGCCGCCTGGTTGGCGAGGTTCTTCACCTCCTGCGCCACCACCGCGAAACCGCGGCCGGCCTCCCCGGCGCGCGCCGATTCGATCGTCGCGTTGAGGGCTAGGAGATTGATCTGTCCGGCGATGTTCGCGATCATGCTGAGGATGTCGGTCATCGACGCCGTGGCCGTCGTCAGTTTCCGGGTCAGCGCCTCCGCGGTGTGGACCTGATCTCCAGCCGTATCCGTGGCCCCGCGCGACGTCGCCATGCTGGACGCGATCTCGGCGACCGAATTGGCGAGTTCCTCCGACGCAGCGGCCATGGTCTGGACGTTACCGGCGGTCTGGTCGGCTGAACTCGACACCGACAGCGCCTCCCGGCTGGTCTTGTCCACCGCCGTGTCGATTTCACCGAAGTTCCGGTCGATGAGATGGCGCAGGTCGCCGAGAAGTTTCACCTGCTCCGTGATGTCGGTGGCGAACTTGACGACCTTATAGGGCCGCCCGGCGGGATCGACGATCGGGTTGTAGGACGCCTGGATCCAGATCTCCCGGCCTCCTTTTGCAATACGCTTGTACTGGGCAACCTGAAACTCGCCGCGGTTCAAGGCGGACCAAAACGCCTGGTACGCGCGTCCGTGGCGCTCTTCGGCATCGACGAACATCGAGTGGTGCCGGCCCTTGATCTCGTCGAGCGTATAGCCGACGGCGGCCAGGAAATTGCCGTTTGCGTCCAGGATCGTGCCATTCAGGTCGAACTCGATGACAGCCTGGCTCTTCTGGATTGCCGCGACCCAACCGGCGCGTTCCGCATCCTCAACCTTGCGGCGCGTCACGTCGGTTGCGAACTTCACGATCTTGGTGGGTTTGCCGTCGCGGCCGAGAAGCGGATTGTAGGTCGCCTCGATCCAGACCTCCTTGCCGCCCTTCCCGATCCGCCGGAATTCGCCAGCCTGGAACTCGCCGCGCCGCAAGCGGTCCCAGAACGCGCGATAGTCCGCGGATGCCGCGTCTTGCGGCTCGAGGAACATCGAATGGTGCCGGCCGATCACCTCCCCGTCGGTGTAGCCCATTGCCGACAGGAAGTTAGCGTTCGCCGAAAGGATCCGCCCCGTCAGGTCGAACTCGATGACGGCCTGCGAGCGGCCGAGCGCGGCAAGCGTCGCAGCGCTGTCGTCGTTCTTAAACATGGTCAAGCGCATCTTGCCCCCTTGCCCGGCTCACCGAGCAACCCAGACGCAACTATTTACAGCAGAAACTTATTTTCTGCCTCTTTGGATTGTGTTTGATAATACTTAAGGACGTGTAACCACGTATGTTCGTCCGGCGACCTGAAGGGGGCGTCGTTCAGACCAGCTCGACCCACGCCCGCGCGATTTCCAGGCCGACGCGATCGGCGACAACGCCGAGGGTGGCGGCAAGGTCGTGGTGCTTGTCTTCCCAGCCCGGCGCGTCGCGGCGGAGCATGTCCCGATAGGCCGCGCACCACTCGGCCACGAGGACGGTGTCCGCCTCGAAGTGGAACTGGATGCCATAAACGGCGCGTCCGATGCGGAAGGCCTGGTTGACGGTCTGGTCGGACGACGCGAGACGGACGGCGCCCGGCGGCAGGTCGAAGGTGTCGTTGTGCCAGTGGAAGAGCGGCGATCCGGAGCCCAATCGGGACACCAGCGGATCGTCCCGGCCCGCGTCGGTGGGCCGGACCTCCTTCCAGCCGAACTCGGCTGGCCGGCCGAGGATGTTTCGTCCGCCGTAGCCGCGAGCGACGATCTGAGAGCCCAGGCAGATGCCGAGCACCGCCTTGTCCTCTTCACCGAACAGAGTTGTCAGCCGCGCAAGGTGCGGTAGGTAGGGATGCGCCTCGTCGGCCAGCGCATTCTGGCCGCCGCCGAGGACGACGAGGCCATCGTAGCCGTCCGGCGTCTCCGGCAGGCCGTGGCCGCCGTGCATCAAGCACACGTCCACGTCCGCTCCCGCTTCCCGCAGGGCCTGTCCGACAAGTCCGAGGTGGGTGCCGGGGAAGTTCTCGACCGCAAGGATCCGCTTGGTCAAGGCTGGCTCCGTCCATGAATGCGCGGGATGGCGGGAAAGTCAGGTGGTGCAACTGCTTAGCACGAGCCGGAGCCGCGAGAAACGGGTGGTGCAGGCTGCACCTTTCGCGCCAGATCTGATAAGGAAGAAGACAAAAGCATTCGAGGAACGCCCATGGACCTGGTCACGCTCGCCGCCTTCGCGGTCGCCTTCGCCATTGCCGCCGCCTCGCCCGGCCCGGGCATGGCCGCCATTGTGGCGCGCGGCCTCGGCGGCGGGTTCCGCGGCGCCTTCCCGATGGTGCTGGGCCTTGTGGCGGGCGACCTCGTCTACCTCACCTTCGCGGTGTTCGGCCTGGCGGCCATCGCCATGAAGTTCGGTACCCTGTTCCTGGTCATCAAGTATGCCGGCGCGGCCTACCTGCTCTACCTCGCCGTGAAGCTCTGGACGGCCAAGCCCGATCCCGAACAGATCCGCGTCGCGGCGGAGGAGAAGCCCTGGCGAACCCTGCTCGCCGGCCTCTCACTGACGCTCGGCAATCCGAAGACCATGGTCTTCTACCTCGCCCTCCTGCCGACGATCGTGCCGCTCGATCGGATCGACGCCGTAGCCTTCGCCGAACTCGCCGGCACGGTGATGGTGCTCCTGACGCTGATCGGCTCGGCCTACGGGGCCGCCGCCGCCGGTGCGCGCGATCTGTTTCGCAGCCCGACCGCGCTCCGTCGGCTGAATCGCACGGCCGGCGCGGCCATGGCCGGCGCTGCTGCTGCAGTGGTCGCGCGGTGATCCATCGATTTGTGTGATGGAATCGATCACGAAACATCGGTGGACGTGTCGCCCGCGGAAGCGCAGAACAGGCAAGCCATTCGGTCAATGACACTGACCTTCCGACGATCGGGCCACCGGACCGACGCCTGACGACCGAGGCCGCCCCGCAATCGGATCGTATCCCATGTCTGCCGCCTCGCCCACCAACACCGCGTCCCGCGCCGCCCAGAAGGCGCACACCTTCACCGCGTTCGATTTCGCGCTCTACGCCATCACGGTGTTCGCCTGGTCGACCAGTTGGATCGCGTTGAAGATGCAGGTGGGAACGGTGGCGCCGGAGGTGTCCGTTGCCTGGCGCTTCCTGTTGGCGTCCGTCGTGATGTTCGGATGGATCGCGGTCGCCGGCCGCCCGTGGCGTTTCAGCCTCTCCGATCACGCGCGCTTTGCCATCCAGGGCGCGCTGATTTTCTCCACCAACTTCTACCTGTTCTATCTCGGCGGCCAGTATCTCGCCTCTGGCCTGTTGTCGGTGGTGTTCTCGCTGGCCTCGGTGTTCAACCTGCTTCTCTCGGCGGCCGTGTTCCGCCAGCGGATCGAGGCGCGGGTCGCGGTGGGCGCGGCAATCGGCTTCGCCGGCATCGGCCTCGTCTACTGGCCCGAGATCGCCGGCACCGAGATGGACCACGACGCCCTCGTCGGTTTGTTCCTGTGCATCGCCGGCACGCTGTTCTTCTGCTCCGGCAACATGATGTCGACCTTCAACCAGCGGCGCGGGCTGCCGGTGGTCTCCACCAATGCATGGGGCATGGTCTACGGCACGCTGATCATGCTGGCCCTGTCGCTGATCAACGGCCGCACTTTCGAGGTCGAGTGGACCCTGCCCTACCTCGGCGGCCTCGTCTGGCTGGCGGTCGTGTCGTCCGTCATCGCCTTCGCGAGCTACCTGACACTGCTCGGCCGGATCGGCGCCGCACGGGCCGGCTACGCCACCGTCATCTTCCCCGTCTTCGCGCTGGGGATCTCCACGGTGTTCGAAGGCTACGTCTGGACCCCGGTGGCGGTCGTCGGCCTCGTCGCGGTGATGATCGGCAACCTGATTGTGCTGAGCCGCGGCAAGCGCTGACGCGGCTCGACGGTCCGGCCCTACTCCGCCGCGATCGACAGCGGGTCGCTGTTGGCGACCGTCAGGTTGCCGAGCGACGTGGTGATGTGGTTGGCGAGCGCCTCGTGGATCGGATGCTTGGCGGTTTCCGCCCGGATCAGACCGATCTCCGTGTAGCCGAGCTCCGGGAACCCCTCGCGCGTGCCGAGGATCCGCATGTTGCCGCGAAGCGCGCTCTCCGGCAGCACCGACACCGCCAGACCGGCCAGGACCGCCCCCGACAGCGCGAGCGCAGCGCTGCTGGTGTAGGTGACGCGGAAGCGCCGGCCCATGCGATCGAGTGCCCGCACCGCTTCCGACCGCCAGCAGCAATCGTCCGGCCCGAGCGCCAGCGGCAGCGGGTCGAGCTCATGCGCGCAGTGGTCCCGCGCGCCGACCCAGTAGAGCTGTTCGCGGCGGATCACGTCGCTCGCCATGCCGTTGACGGTGCCGTGGCTGACGATGCCCAGGTCGAGCTCGCCGTTGCGGATCATCTCGTGGATGACGAAGGTGCGCTGGCAGTCCACGTAGATGTCGATGGCCGGGTTGATCCTGCTGAAACCGGCAAGCACGGTGGGCAGCAGCCGATCCGCATAGTCGTCGGGGATGCCGAGCCGGATCGTCCCGGCAAGACCGGGATCGATGAAGGCAGCCAGCGTCTCGTCGTTCAGGCGGATCATCCGACGGGCATACTCCAGCAGCCGGCGCCCGTCTTCGGTCAGCCGGCTCTGCCGGCCGTCGCGCGTGAAAATGGGCCGGCCGACGCGCTCCTCAAGCCGCCGCATCTGCATGGAGACTGCGGACTGCGTCTTGTGCACCACATCGGCGGCGGCGGTGAAGGAGCCCATCTCCGCGATCGCGACGAAGGTGCGCAGCTGGTCGAGGTCGAGCACATTCATGGTCATCATGCTCCCACGCGGGTTTTCGGGTCGCCTGGCGGTACCGTCTGCGCCACCCTGTCCTCAAGGCCGACGCATCAAGGTTTGTGATGACTTAGATTACGAACATTCGTTGGACTGATCAATAGTCCGGCGGCAAACTGACAGCATCGAAACAGAGCCAGACGCGAGCCGGCGGACCCCTTCCGCGGCAACGGGGAAGGCTTGCCTGAAGAGGAGTGATTGCCATGACCACCATCATCGACCATGGCCAGCGGTCGCGCCGCTCGTCATCCATCCAGTCCGTCGCACTGGACGCCCTGTTCGGAGCCGCGCGTTGGGTCGCCGCCCTCGTTGCGGCCGAGATCGACCGCCGCCGGACCATGGCTCTCCTGGAGCTCGACGACAGGATGCTGACGGATATGGGCGTCACCAGGGGCGATATTCATGGGGCGCTGACGAGTGCACCGGGCGAGAAGCCCAGCTCTCTGCTGGCGGAGGTCCGGCTCGGCCGCCGTACGGCGGAACGGGCCCAGGGTCGCGAGGCACGGGCCGGGAGGTTCGGCGCGAATTGACATGGATGCTTGCGACATATGAGCGTCGTCGATCGGTGCCATAAGAAACATTCGTTGGACTGATCGACGGCCTCTGTTCAAGCTTGGTGCATTCCGAACCAGCCCCGCAACCCCCAACCGTTCACGCGCCGAACGTCATCGGCGGTTTCGTTCTTTTTCGCATTCTGGAGGATACGCCATGATTACGACCCGTTCCACGACCAGCCGGCCGACCATCGGTTTTGCGACCTTCGCAACCGTGCTCCGCGGCGTGGCTCGCGCGCTTCTCACGCGCTGGGCGATCATGAGCAATCGCCGCCGGCTGAAAGGTCTCGAGGAACTCGACGACTACCTGCTCACCGACATCGGGCTGACTCGGGCGGACCTCAGGTCCGCGCTGACGTTGCCCGGCGATGTGGACCCGTCCCTGCGCCTCGCCGCGATCATCCATGACCGCGACGCGACCATCCCCGGCTGCCGCCCGCGCGGTCAGCGGGGCGACGGCGCCGGGCTCCAGACCCTCCGGAGGACTTCATGACCAAGCTCTCGCTGGACGATTGCGTCAACGACGTCTGCCCGTGGACCGGCAAGCCGGTCTCTGCGGACGCCCTCACCCGCTACAAGGGCAAGGTGATCGGATTTGCCGATCGCCGCTCCCGTGATGCCTTCCTGGCCGCCCTCGTGGCCTTCGAGACGGCGATCCTGGCGCCGCCGAAGATCGTCGGCTGCAAGCTGGCGGCCTGACCATCGATACCGGCCCCCTGCCGGTCGACTTGGGCGGCTCCGCGAGGAGCCGCCTTTCTTTTTTCACCAGCCGCTCAGCCTTTGCCGAAGCCGCCGAAGATCTGCTCGAAGGCCTTGCGGCTCGCCTCGTTGGCCTCCACGCCGGCCTCGAACATCTTGCCCCAGGCCTCCATGCCACCCGGCCAACGTGGATCGACGGCCTGCTCCGGCTTGCCGTTGCCTTCCGCGTAGCCTTTGAGGAACGAGCTCATAGCGTCCCGCGCGGGACCGGCGAAGGCGGCGAAGGGGTTGGCGGTGGCATCGAGCGGACCGGTCCAGGCCTTCAGCATGGGCGCGAAGGGGCTCTCCTCGATCTGCTTGACGATGCCGCCGAACAGGGTCGCCGTCATCGTCGGCAGGACCTTGGAGACCACGTCGGCCCCGACGCCTGACGCTGCGGCGGCCTGTTCGGCGATCACCTTGGCAGCAGCCCCGGACCCGAACAGCTTCTCCATGGCGATCCGCCCCGCCTCGGTCGCCGCCGGCGACACTGCCGCGCGGGCGTCGTCGAAGGCCGCGCGGAACTTGTCGGGCTCCAGAAGATCGGCGAAGGCGGACGGCGACTGCGCCTCCTTCATCGACTTCTGAAGCCCCCAGGAATAGAGCGGCAGCAGCGTACGGGTGAGCTTGTCCATATCTTCCCGCTTCAGCCCGTAGGCGGCCGCGATGTTGTCGAGCGCCTGTCCACCCTGGGCCTGGCGCATCAGATCGGCGAATGTGAACATGGAACCGCGACTCCGCTGGGACTGACCGCATGATCGGCTTCCGCCGATGGTCTCACAATCCCATCAATGCGGTGGCGTTGTCGCGGATTTCTCGCCGAAAACGACAGAACTAAATATTCACATCGAATAATTACCGGGTGTCCATACATGCAGGGCAAGCTGGAGGCCTCACAACCCGGTAGGCCGCGAGAGGCGTGACCATGGACAAATCGGCCCTTGTGCTCGCCGCCGCTGTCGCTGCCGCGGTGATCTACAACATGACCTACGTGCCGCCGCTCTCCGAGACCGGCGAGAAGGTGTTGGTCTATGTCGGCGCGCGCGACTGCGGACCCTGCCGCGAATTCGAATCGCGCGACCGCTCGCGCCTGATCGCCGCCGCACGATCCAAGGGCTGGCGCTATCAGGAGTACATCTCGCCATCGCTGTCGGTGCTGAACGATCCGAACCATTGGCCGGCGAGCATGCGCTGGGTCTACACCGGCGCCCACGGCGTCAGCGGCACGCCCACGTTCCTGCTGTTCGACGATCGCAAGCTGAAGCGCACCGTCACCGGGTGGCGAGGGCTGGAACAGCAGATGGACAAGCTCAGCTGATCAGTAGGCGTATTCGGCGAAGACCCGGTCGATGTCGCCGCCCCACGGGCCGTTGAACTTCTCCAGGAGAAGCTCCGCCGGCGTTCTCCCGAGTGCGACCGTCTCCTCCAGCGGCTGCAGGTACACGGTCTCGTCCGCGCCGTCGCGATTGAGACGACGGCGGCGCTTCAGGCCCTCGCGCGAGATGTCGATCACGTCCCTGGCGATGTCGAGCACCGTCCGGTTCCGGAACGGCGTTGCAAGCGCGGTGGTCGGGACGCCGTCGCGAAGCGCCTGGCGTTCGGCGTTGGTCCAGTCCTTGGAAAGCTCCGTGGCGGCGTCGAGCGAAGTCTGGTCGTAGAGCAGACCCACCCACAGCGCCGGCAGCGCCAGGATCCGGCGGGTCGGGCCCGAATCGGCGCCCCGCATTTCCAGGTAGCGTTTCATCCGCACTTCGGGGAACAGCGTGGAGAGGTGGTTGTCCCAGTCCCCGCGCGTCGGCACCACGCCCGGCAGCCGGTCCTTCAGCGCACCGGCCATGTACTGGCGGAACGTCACGTCGGTCGCGCGGTGGTAGACGTCGCGCTTCACGAAATACATCGGTACGTCGAGCGCCCAGTCGACATAGTGCTCGAACCCGAAGCCTTCGTCGAACACGAAGGGAATCATGCCCGAGCGGGCATTGTCCGTGTCGCGCCAGATCTCCGACCGCTCCGACAGGCGTCCAGTCGGCTTGCCGTCGAGGATCGGGGAATTGGCGAACAGCGCCGTCGCGATCGGCTGCAGCGCCACGGAGACGCGCATCTTCTGGCGCATGTCCGCCTCGTCGGCAAAGTCGAGGTTCACCTGGACGGTGGCGGTTCGGAACATCATGTCCAGACCGCGCGTGCCCACCTCGGGCATGTAGGAGGACATGATCGCATACCGCGACTTCGGCATCACGGGCGTTTCGGCGAGCGACCATTTCGGGCTGATTCCGAGCCCAAGAAACCCGATACCGAGCGGATCGGCGATCTCGCGGACCTGGGCCATGTGGGCCCAGGTTTCCGAGCAGGTCTGGTGCAGCGTCTCCACCGGCGCGCCGGAGAGTTCGAACTGCCCGCCGGGCTCCAGGCTGATGGCGCCGCCGCCGGTCGGGTCGACGAGGCCGATCGGCAGGCCGTTGTCGATGATCGGTTCCCAGCCGAGCAGGCCTTCCATGCCCTCCAGCAACTGCCGTACGCCGCCCTGGCCCTCGTAGGGCACTGGACGGAGATCGGATTTCCGGAACCCGACCTTTTCGTGCTCGGTGCCAATGCGCCACTGGTCCCGCGGCTTGCCGCCGCTCGACAGTCGCTCCACCAGCTGGTCGCGGGACGTGATGGGCGTGTCGTCTGACGTGTCGCGCGCCATGAAGTGCAAAGCTCCGAGGGCCTTCCGGGAGCCGGACACTATCCGCCCGCCCGGGGCCGATCAACGGGATGAGCGAAATGTGACGCGTTCACCTCCAGGCAAGGTTACCGGCGCACAGCGGGAACGAACCTCGATTTTCGCCTTGGTGGAAACAATGCTTCTCTTTCTCTCCATCTCGACACAAGAGCTCATCGTCTGCTCCTATACCCTCATCGAGAACCCCTGCGGACGAGGCGAACATGACCGAACGGATCGACATCGACGGACTGAAGGTCGACCGCGCCTTCCGCGATTTCATCGCCTCTGACGCCCTCCCGGGCACCGGACTCTCGACGGAAAGCTTCTTCGCGCTCCTTGCCGACCTCGTGCATCGGTTCGCGCCGGAAAACCGTCGGCTCCTAGCTGTCCGTGACGAACTGCAGGCCAAGATCGATGCGTGGCACCGCAGCCACCGCAGCCTTCCCGTCGATCTCGCGGCCTACAAAGCGTTTCTCGCCGAGATCGGTTACATCGTCCCGGATCCGGGCGACGTCGCCGTGACGACCGCCAACGTCGATCCGGAAATCGGCACCCTGGCCGGCCCGCAGCTCGTCGTTCCCGTGATGAACGCCCGCTATGCGCTGAACGCCGCCAACGCGCGCTGGGGGAGCCTCTACGATGCCCTTTACGGCACAGACGCGATCGCACCTCTGCCTGCCGCGGCCGGTTTCGACGCCGCCCGGGCCGAGAAGGTGGTCGCCTTCGCCCGGACCGTGCTCGACCAGGCCGCCGGCCTGACGATCGGCAGCCACGCCGACGCGGCATCCTATCGGATCGCCGACGGTATGCTGGCCGTCACCCTTCGCGACGGGACCGAGACTGGGCTGGCCGATCCCGCGGGCTTCCGCGGCTACACCGGCGCTCCGGACGCGCCCTCAGCCATCCTCCTGGCACGGCACGGTCTGCACCTGGAGATCCGAATCGACCGCGGTCACCCGATCGGGGCGAAGGACCCGGCCGGCGTCGCCGACGTCATCATGGAGAGCGCGCTTTCCACCATCATGGACTGTGAGGACAGCGTCGCCGCCGTCGACGCCGAGGACAAGATAGCGGTCTACCGGAACTGGCTCGGGTTGATGCGCGGCGACCTCTCCGAGAGCTTTGTTAAGGGCGGCCGCACCGTCACGCGCCGGCTTGCCGACGATCGCCGCTACACTACGCCTGACGGAGAGGCGCTGACGCTGAAAGGCCGGAGCCTGATGCTGGTGCGCAACGTCGGTCACCTCATGACCACGGACGCGGTGCTGGATGCGGACGGGCGCGAGATCCCCGAGGGCATCCTCGACGGCCTCGTCACCGCCGCGATCGCCCTGCACGACATCGGTCCGAACGGCCGGCGTGCCAACAGCCCGGCGGGATCGGTCTACATCGTCAAGCCGAAGATGCACGGCCCCGAGGAGATCGCCTTCGCCGACCGGCTGTTCGCCGCCGTCGAGGACGGCCTCGACCTCGGTCGCGGAACCCTGAAGATGGGTATCATGGACGAGGAGCGCCGCACCTCGGTGAACCTGCGCGCCTGCATCGCCGCCGCCCGCGGCCGGGTGATGTTCATCAACACCGGGTTCCTCGATCGCACCGGCGACGAGATCCACACCTCGATGGAAGCCGGCCCGATGGTCCGCAAGGGCGAGATGAAGAACGCGGCGTGGATCAAGGCCTACGAGGACGGCAACGTCGACGCCGGGCTCGCCTGCGGGCTGCCGGGACACGCCCAGATCGGCAAGGGCATGTGGGCCGCGCCAGACCGGATGCACGCGATGCTGACCGAGAAGATCGCTCATCCGCGCTCCGGAGCGACCACCGCCTGGGTGCCCTCCCCGACGGCCGCCACCCTCCACGCCCTGCACTACCTTCAGGTCGACGTGCCGTCACGACAGCACGAGATCGCAGGACGCGAACCGGCCAACCGCGACCAGCTGCTGACGATCCCGCTCGCTCGCGACACCAACTGGAGCCCGGAGGACGTCCAGGCCGAACTCGACAACAACGTCCAGGGGATCCTCGGCTACGTCGTCCGCTGGATCGACCAGGGCGTCGGCTGCTCCAAGGTTCCCGACATCAACGACGTCGGGCTGATGGAGGACCGCGCGACGCTGCGGATCTCCAGCCAGCATATCGCCAATTGGCTCTACCACGGCATCGTCACGCCGGCGCAGGTGATGGAGACAATGCGGCGGATGGCCAAGGTGGTGGACGCCCAAAACGCGGCCGACCCGCAGTACACGCCCATGGCCGACGACTTCGACGGGTCGATCGCCTTTCGCGCGGCGCTGGACCTTGTGTTGAAGGGGCGGGAACAGCCCAACGGCTACACCGAACCGGTGCTCCACGCCCGGCGGCGGGAACGCAAGCGGCTGGCGGCTGGCTGAAGCGGAACGGCGATCGACGGCAGCCTCAGGCCGCCTGAGCAAGCGCGACCGACCTGAACCGCGCGACGAGCGACCGGTCGAGCCGGTCGCCGAGGCGCTGCAGGTGCTGGTAGGCTTTGTCGGCCGAGTGGGCCGGTTTGCCGGGTCGGTTTTCGACCAGCGCCGCGTAGATGTCGGCGACCGTCACCAGGCGGGTGAGCGGCGGGATGGCATCCTCCTCCAGCCCGTGCGGATAGCCCGAACCGTCCAGCATCTCGTGATGGTGCTGGACGATGTTGAGCACGTCGTCATCGGGCTCGCCGGCTCCCTGAAGCATCCGCACTCCGATCGCCGGATGCGACTGAATGATCTGGTACTCCGTCGCGGTGAGCGGGCCGAGCTTGTCGACGAGCGCCGTCGGGATCTCCCGCTTCCCGATGTCGTGAAGCAGCCCGCCCGCGCCGATCTTGTGTAGCTTCTCCGGCGTCAGACCGCAGGAGAGGCCGAGACCGATGGCATAGGCGGTCACCAGCATCGTATGTGTAAGGGTCTTGTCGGGAAAGTCGCCGATCGCGTCCACCCACGGAATGAGCCCGACAGTCTGGATGGCGCGCACGGTCGTATCGACCGCCCTCGCCGTGGCATCCGTGGCCGAATGGGCAGGCCGACCGGCGAAGCAGGCGCGCAAATGCAGCACCTGCCGGGTGAACGCTTCGCGCTTCACCGGATGCCGCTTCGCCTTCTCCGGCAGCTTGACCAGCGCGTCCGCGACCTGAGGGTCGGCGAGCAGTTGGGCGATCGCCGTGTCGCTGATCATCTGCGTCGCGCCGAGCGTGGACGCCTGCACCCGCTCCTGCCAGGAATGGCCGGGCACGATGGCGATCAGCTTCTCGTTGAGGCGGCGCGCGCCGAGCGTCCGGATCACGTCCTTGACCGCGGCCTTCCGGCTGAGATCGATGGCCAGGAGCCAGATGGCGCGACCTTCATGCAGGGGCTGAAAACGGCTGCCGACCGGGACGATCTGCACGGTTTCCGCTTCCCCGAGGAGGGAGCGTACATCCGATGCGAGTCGCGAGTCGTCGACGACGGTGATCAGCATGCAAATACGAACCCGATCCAGTGCCGGCGCAAACGCGCTCGGCCTTTCACCCTGCGGATGTTCCACAAGTGCACGATCCCGCTTAAGTATTCGTAAAATCGCTGATCAACCAACGACGGGGTGCGCCGTCGACTTCGTCTTCATGGGCGCGGCCCGCCGACGCTTTCGTCAGCGCGGCAAATGGGATAGCTAACGCTCGACAGGTTGAGAGGACCCGATGGCCGACACACCCAAGCAGCGCCCCGACACGATCCTCACCCATGCCGGCCTCAAGCCGCGGGATTTCCAGGGTTTCGTCAATCCGCCGGTGTTCCACGGCTCGACCGTCACCTTCCCCGACGTTGACACGATGCTCTCGGGAAAGCAGACCTACACCTACGGCCGGCACGGCTCGCCGACCACCACGGCGCTGATCGAGGCGATCGTCGCGATCGAAGGCGCGGCCGGCGCGGTGCTCTGTCCTTCCGGGCTCTCGGCCTGCACCACCGCCATCCTCGCGGTCGCCGGCATGGGCGACCACGTGCTGGTGACCGACAGCGTCTATGGCCCGACCCGCAACTTCCTCAACACGATGGGCAAGCGTTTCGGCATCGAGGCCACCTACTACGACCCGCTGATCGGCGCCGGCATCCGAGACCTGATCCGTCCGAACACCAAGGCGGTCTACGTCGAAACGCCGGGCTCGCACACCTTCGAGATGCAGGACCTGCCCGCGATCGCCGCCGCCGCCCACGAGGCCGGCGCCTTCGTGATCGTCGACAACACCTGGGCGACCCCCGTCTTCTTCAGCCCGCTTCAGCACGGCGCCGACATCTCGCTGATGGCCGCGACCAAATACGTGGTCGGTCATTCCGACGCCATGCTCGGCACGGTGGCCGCCAACGAACGAGCGCTGAAGCCCCTGAAGGACGCCTTCGTGCAGCTTGGACTTTCGGTGGGGCCCGACGACGTCTATCTCGGTCTGCGCGGCCTGCGCACCATGGGCACCCGCCTGCGCCAGCACGAGGCGAGTGCGCTGCAGATCGCCCGCTGGCTGGAGACTCGGCCCGAGGTGGCCCGCGTGCTCCACCCGGCGCTTCCGTCGCATCCCGGCAACGACCTGTTCCGGCGGGACTTCTGCGGTTCGAGCGGCCTCTTTTCGATCGTCACCCGCGAGGCGCCGATCGGCGCCGTGAAGGCGATGCTCGACGGCCTCAAGTATTTCGGGCTCGGCTATTCCTGGGGCGGCTTCGAAAGTCTCGCGGTCGTGTCCGATCCGCGCCGGATCCGGACCGCGACCACCTGGACCGACCCGGGACACGTCGTGCGCCTGCACATCGGTCTGGAGGATCCCGCCGACCTCGTCGCCGACCTGGAGGCCGGCCTGGAGCGGTTCAACGCGGCCGCAGGCTGACAGCGTCTCAGCTCTTGTCCGCCTCGCCGCCCGGCAGCATGGACGCGCGCTTTTCCGTGCGGATCAGCGACAGGTTCCGCAGATAGATGATCAGCCCGAGCGCCTGCCCGGCGATGAACACCGGATCCTGCCGCTGGATCGCATAGATCAGCAGCAGCAGCCCGCCGCCGAGCGAGAAGAACCAGAAGGCGACCGGCACCACCGACCGCTTGGCCTTCTCGCTGGCCAACCACTGGACGATGAACCGCATCATGAAGAAGAACTGGGCGACGAAGCCCAGGATCACCCAGAAATCGAGCTGCTTGACGAACACGTCGTGCAGCCAGGTTCCGAATGACGCGAAGAGATCAGCCATGAGGCCCCCCGACTTCAGAGATCATCGGGATCTTCCGGCGGCGTTTGCGCAGCCACCACACTCCGAACAGGTCGAGGGCGCCGCGCAGCCCGCGGTCGAAGATGCCGTAGTTTGACTTGCCGTGCATCCGCGAGCGGTCGACCACGTCGACGTGGGTGACGCCATAGCCCTCGCGGATCACCAGAGCAGGCAGGAAGCGGTGCCAGCCGTCGAAGTAGGGAAGCATCAGGAACACCTCCCGCCGGACGGCCTTCAGCCCGCAGCCGGAATCGCGCGTCCCGTCCTGCAGGATCGCCCCGCGCAGGCTGTTGGCGAACCGCGAGGCGTACTTCTTCCAGAACCCGTCCGTCCGCTTCAGGCGCTGGCCGGCGGCGATGGCGACGGTCGGTCCCGCCTTCAGCAGCGCATCGACGAGCGCGGGGATGTAGGCAGGGTTGTTCTGCCCGTCGCCGTCGATGGTGCAAACCACCGCACCGCGCGCCTTCAGCACGCCCGACCGCACGGCCGCGCTCTGGCCGCAGGGCCGCTCGTGGCGCACATGCCGCACCGGCTTGCCGTCCGCCATCATCGCCGCGAGCAGTTCGCCTGTGCCGTCGGTGGACCCGTCGTCGACCACGACCACCTCGTGCCGGCGGTCGGCAAGCGCCGCGTGGATCTCCCGGATCAGAATGGCGAGGTTGTCCTTCTCGTCCTTGGCCGGGATCACGACCGAGACGAGATCGTCTTCGAAGGCTGTGGAAAGAATGGCGGGCATGGCGGGGTCCGGGTGGCGCGGGCCGGCGGCGTCAGCCGCGGGTTCGCAGGCGAGCGGTATCGTCCAGCGTTGCCGCCGATGCAAGCGGCAAAGCCCGGATCAGCGCCGATTTCGCGCAGCGATGCAGACCGGCGACACCGCTGAAGCTCACGGTGCGGCCGCGTCGTGGATATAGAAACGGAGCGTCCGCTCGCGCATGCCGTTCAAGTTGCGGCCGGTGACGTCGGCCGCCGGAACGGGGCGGACGGCGTTGGCGGCGGCTGCGACAAGGAAGGCGCCCTCCACGCGGCTGTCGACGATCGCGACCGCGCAGGGCGACGCGGCGAACACCGCCGCACCCTCCTCCGGTGACAGGAGGCGCAGGTCCGTACCGATGCGGAACACGAGGCTGGGCTCGCCGTAGCCGATCGAGATCCGTACCGGATCGGCGCAGGTGGGAAGCCGTGCGAGCGCCTCCGCCGCCCGGTCGGAAAGCCAGATGCTGCCCGCCGCCGGCAGCACGATCACGTGCGCCAGCGCCGCCATCAGTCCGCCGGCGATCACGGTCGCCGGGATCGCGAGCTTGATCCGGCCGCTCGCCGCCAGCCGCCACGCGACGATCGAGGCGGCACCGGCGATCACCGCACCGGCGAGGCCGACCGGATCGGCGCGCCCCTCGTAGAACACGAAGGCGCCCGGCAGCGCGACGGCCAGCAGCACGCCGGCGACCGCCAGCCAAGCGAAGGACGCGCGCCGCCACCAGCCCCTGGCCGCCACAGCCCCGACCGACACGGCGAACCCTGCGGCGATAGCGAGCGCCGGCAGCAGCGGCAGCACGTAGTGTGGAAGCTTGGTGGGCGCGAGTTCGAACAGCACCCAGCTCGGCAGCGCCCAGGCGATCAGGAAGCGACCGGCCGGGGTGGCGCGCGCACCGATCAACCAGGCAATACCGGCGGGGATGAAGGCGACCGCGGGCCAGAAGGTGACGATGGATACCAGGAGATACATGCCCGGCGGCGCCCCGTGGCTCTCCTGCCCGGCGGCGATCTTGCCAAGGAAGTCGGTGCCGATCGCCTCGCGGAAGAAGGCCCCCTCCGAAACGATCCCGATCGCGACGAACCACGGCAGCACCAGCGCGAGCATCACCGGCAGGCCGACAAGCGGCCGCAGCGCCAGCAGCACGGATACGGACCGTTCCAGGATCATCAGCAGCGCCAGCGTCGTTCCGCAGACGAGCAGGATCACCGGCCCCTTCACCAGCACGCCGAGGCCTACCGCCCCGAAGAACACCAGCGACCGCCAGAGCTTTCGCGCCCGCGCCCCATCCATCCACGCCGACGCGAGCGCCAACTGGGCCGCGAGGACGGTTGCCAGCAGCACGGCGTCGGTCTTTGCCAACCGGGCTTCCACGCCGAGGAGGATCGTCGCGGAGAAGAGGAGCGCACCCACCAGTCCGACGGTCGGGCCGCCGAGGACCACGCCGATGCCGTAGGCTAGGAGCACGGCGACGACAGCCGCGACCAGCGACGGGATTCGGTAGACCGTGAGCGGCGCGTCCGCGCCCTGCCCGCTCGCCGTGACGGCCAGCCCCTGGAGCCAGTAGATGCCGATCGGCTTCTTGTAGCGCGGCTCCTCCTGCAGGCGGATGTCGAGCCAGTCGCCGGTCTCCACCATCTGCCGGGTCGCCTGGACGAAGCGGGCCTCGTCCCGGTCCGTCAGCGGCAGCCGGTCAAGTCCCGGCGCGAGAACCAGAAGCGCGACAACGGCAAGCACGGCGAGATCGATTACGATTCGCGCGATCCGCGTCGCGGACGGACGCCTTGGGGCGGTCGGTGCCGACGCCGGAGCCGGTGCCGCACTCGCCTCGGGTGCCGTTTCGCTTTGGAGAGTGCTCATCGTGTCCCGGATCCGCCACCGGCCTAAAAAAGATCCCGAAAAGCGATTTTCCGCCATCTCGGGCCTTGCCGGCCACCTTCCTTACAGAATCGGGTTCTATTGGAGAAGCTCTGGCATCGGCAGAGCCGAAACAGTTCCCCCAAATCGTGTTTTCTGGATGGAGAGGGCCCAACCGGATGGAAGAGATTGCGAGTGCGAACTTCGGCCTGGCCTTCGGCGCCATGCTCGTGCTCGGCGGCATTCTCTCCTCGCTGGTCGCTTCCCGCTTCGGAACCCCGTTGCTGCTCGTCTTCTTGATCATCGGCATGCTGGCCGGCGAGGACGGGCCGGGCGGGATCGTCTTCGACAATTACCAGGCGACCTATCTGATCGGCTCCTGCGCGCTCGCCATCATCCTGTTCGACGGCGGCCTGCGGACGCGTCTGTCCGTGGTGCGTGACGCCCTCGCGCCGGCGCTGACGCTGGCGACAGTCGGCGTGGCGCTGACGGCAACCATCGTCGGCGCCTTCACCGTGCTCGCCTTTTCCCGCAGTTGGACCGAAGGCCTGCTTCTGGGCGCGATCGTCGCCTCCACCGACGCCGCCGCGGTGTTTTTCCTGATGAAGACCGGCGGCCTGCAATTGCGTCACCCCATCGGTCCGATGCTGGAGATCGAATCTGGCTCCAACGACCCGATCGCCGTGTTCCTGACGCTGGTGATCACCCAATTCGCCGTCGCCGCCGGCGACCACTCCGCCCTGGAGATCGCCGCAACGCTGCTGCGGCAGGCCGTGTTGGGCGCCGCGCTGGGACTTGCCGCCGGCTTCCTGTCGGTGACGCTCCTCAACCGGCTGAACCTGCTCAACGGCCTTCATCCGCTGATGGTCATCGCCGTCGCCATTGCGGTGTTCGGCATCACCGCACTGCTCGACGGATCCGGCTTCCTGGCGGTCTACATCGCCGGGCTGGTGGTCGGAAACCGGCCTGTCCGGGCTTTTCCTTCGATCGTGGCCTTCCACGACACCGCGACCTGGCTCTGCCAGATCGTCATGTTCCTGGTCCTCGGCCTGCTCGTGACCCCGACGACGCTGGTCGACTACGTCGTCCCGGGCCTGATCATCGCCACCTTCCTGATCGTGGTGGGGCGTCCGGCGGCGGTCTACCTCTGCCTGCGCCCCTTCGGCTTCTCCGCCCGCGAGATTACCTTCGTCTCCTGGGTGGGTCTGCGCGGCGCGGTGTCGATCTTCCTGGCCGCGATCCCCACGCTTGCGGGCGTGGACGGCGCGGAGGTCTACTTCAACGTCGCCTTCTTCGTGGTGATGGTGTCGCTCGTCGTCCAGGGCTGGACCATCGCGCCCGTCGCCCGCGGCCTCGGCATGGCGCTGCGCCGACCCGCGGCGGCAACCAACCGCATCGAGATCGACCTGCCCGGCCAGAGCGAGAAGGAACTCGTCGGCTATCCCATCGTAGCCGACAGCTTCATCACCCTTCGACCCTCGGCCGTGCCCGGTTGGCTCAGGCCTGTGCTTGTCGTGCGCGAGGGAGAGGTGCGCAATGCCACCGAAGTCGGCGCGCTGAGAACCGGCGACTACGCCTATTTTCTCGTTTCCAACGACCGGGTCACCCGCCTGGACCGCCTGTTCGCCCCGCTGCCGCCCGATGCGGTCAACGCGGCGCGACAGCTCGTCTTCGGTGAATTCCCGATTGCAGCGGATGCCCCGATCGGCGAAGTCGCCGCCTTCTACGGCCTGGAGGTTCCTGATCCGCTGAAGGACACCACCGTCGCGCAGGCTTTCCGCCTTCGCCACGGCGGCAAGTTGCGCGCCGGCAGCCGCATCGATCTCGGTCCCTGGGCGGCCATCGTCGCACGCACCGTCGAGGAGGGCGAGGTGGTGCGGGCCGGCCTTCGCATCGACGAGGTGATCGATCTCGGCCCGAACCGCCCACCCGTCACGGTCGGGCGGCTCGGCACCTACATCGACGCGCTTGCCGCGCGCTTCGGCGGCGCGCCGACCTCGAAACGCGACGCGGAATAAATCCCGCCCGCGATCCGTTCTACCTACAGGCCTTCGCGGGCTCGTCGATCGGTCGCCGATCGGCTTCATTGACAGGACCAGACTTAGGGCAGCGATCTTCTTGCAGTTGCAAGCAAGAACCCGCTGCCCTTTCTTTTTTTAAATCGATAACGCGAAACGTAAGCGTGAACGACGAATAACCCTGAATATCATTCTAGTGGAACCGACAGCAACATAGCGCCGTTTCATGCTCACCGGAAGGCAAGACGGGTTTCGCATCAATCGAGATCGGAAATACGTCTATCCGGATACTCCAGAGGTAAACACCGGAGGAAAGCATGAACATGATGCGGATGAAATCGATGGCCCTTGCAGCGGCTCTTCTGGCCGGAACGGCCGGCATCTCCCACGCCCAGTCCAGCACGACCGTCGGCACCGGCGGATCCACGGCGGGAACGACCGACTGCCCTGCGGGCAGCACCGACTGCGCGGGCACCGGCTCCTCCTCCACCATCGGCACGGGCGGCTCCTCGGCCGGCTCTGCGGATGGCGGCAGCGCCACCACGCTCGGCACAGGCGGCTCCTCGGCCGGCGGCGGCTCCACGAGTTCTACGATCGGCGTGGGCGGGTCGGCCGCAGGTAGCGGCGACGGCGGATCGGCCACGACGCTCGGCACCGGCGGCTCGTCCGCAGGTGGCGGCGCGACCGGCTCGACGATCGGCACCGGCGGGTCGGCCGCGGGCACCGGCGACGGCGGTTCGGCCACGACGCTCGGCACCGGTGGCTCGTCGGCCGGCAGCGGCGCGACCGGCTCGACCGTCGGGACCGGCGCTTCGTCGGCCGCCCAGGACGATACGTCGAACCGCGACTGTCCTCCTGGCCAGGCCAAGAAAAACGGCGGCAAGTGCAGCAACTAAACCGGCTGTCTGAGGAGCCGGCGCCGGCCGCAAAGGTCGGCGCCGGGCTCCCGAAGGAGACGTCATGCGCCCCCTCTACACGCTCTTCCTGACGGGAAGCTATTTCGCCGTGTCCGTCCTGTCCTACTCGCAGGTCGCCGCCACGGAGGAGCCGCTCCCCAAGCGCAAGCCCTGCGTCGTCATCGAGCGAGGCGACAGGGCCGCGACCACCACCGGCCCGGCCGGGACCACCGGCAGCGTGACCAGCAGCGTCACCATGGGCGGCGGGTCCGGTTCGGCCAGTACCACGATCGGCGGCGGCAGCAGTTCGTCGGTCACCAGGTCAGGCAGCGGCGTCACGGTCCGTTCGCACGGCGGCAGCGGAACCAGCGCCTCGGTCGCCGCGTCCAGCGACGGGACGAGCGCTGCGGCCGGTTCGGGCGACGATTGCGTGATCACCCACCAGGAGTGAGAAGACGGATATGAAGACCCTTCTGTTTGCAACCGCGCTGGCCACGGGTCTGCTCCTGACGGACGCCGCTTGGGCTGAGGACCAGCCCGCCTGCGACGGCGCCGCCTCGATCGGCTCCGGCGGCAGCGCATCGGCCGGCGGCACGTCCGCCACCACGCTCGGAACCGGCGCGGCCTGCGATACCGGCGAAGGCACCAACGCCACCGTCGGAACCGGCGGATCGGCAGCGGCAGCGGACGGATCGGCGAACAGCCGTTCGAAGGTGAACGCCAACGACAACTCCCTGAACGCCAAGTCGCAGGCCATGGCCAAGGACGGCGGGACCTGGAGCAAGTCGAAGACCCAGACCAAGATCCGCCAGGGCGAGGACCTGGCAAGCCGCACCAAGTCGATGTCGCACGTCCCCGGCGAGAAACCGGTGAAGAGCACGACAGGCGTCGACTCGGAGGTGCCGACATCCGGCGAGGCGACCGGCGCGACCTGCGATCCCGCGACGACGGCATGCTGAAGAGACGGTTGGGGTGCTCCAAGGGGCGGGCCGGCAGGCCTTCCCCTGGAGTATAGGTGATCGACCGGATGCCTGAAGCCTGATTTCTGCAGGTTTTCGGACTGTCGGTGGCCCGTCGCGGTCGGCTACGGTGGGACCAGCATCGCCGCATCAAGACGGCAGCCACCGCCACCTCAAGGTCCCCCGATGACCGCGCCACTGCGCCCGACCACGCCGCCGCCCTCTGCCGGGCCGGACTTCGCTCAACTCTTCACCCCGAAGCTCGTGACGACTCTGCGCGAGGGCTACTCGCTTGAGACCCTCCGTGCCGACGCAGTCGCCGGCCTGACGGTGGCAATCGTGGCACTGCCGCTCGCCATGGCCATCGCCATCGCCTCCGGTACGACACCGGACCGCGGCCTGTTCACGGCGATCGTCGGCGGCTTCCTGATCTCCGCGCTCGGCGGAAGCCGATACCAGATCGGCGGGCCGACCGCGGCCTTCATCGTGGTCGTCTTCGGGGTGATCGAGCGCCATGGCCTCGAAGGGCTGGTCGTAGCCACCCTGATGGCTGGAGCAATCCTGGTCGTCGTGGGTTTCCTGCGGCTCGGCACCTACATCAAGTACATCCCGTACCCTGTGGTGACGGGCTTCACGGCTGGCATCGCCGTTTCGATCGCCGCAAGCCAGGTCAAGGAAGCGCTGGGGCTGGACGCCGCCATGCCCGGCGACTTTCTGGAGAAGATGCGGACCATCGCTGACCACATCGGCGAGACGCGACCCTCGACGGTGGCGGTCACCATTGTGGCCTTGGTCGTCATCCTCGGGCTTCGCCGTTGGCGCCCGTCCTGGCCGGGATTCCTGATTGCCGTCGCCGGCGCGTCGGTAGCGGTCTGGGCGCTCGGTCTCGACGCGGCTACCATCGGCTCCCGCTTCGGCGGTGTTCCGTCCACCCTCCCCGCCCCGTCGCTTCCGCCGCTCGACTGGGACCTGATCCGGGCCGTGACGCCGGATGCGCTTACCATCGCGCTTCTCGCCGGCATCGAAAGCCTGCTGTCTGCGGTGGTGGCCGACGTCATGACTGGACGGCGCCACCGGTCCAACTGCGAACTGGTCGCGCAAGGCATCGCCAACATCGCCTCAGCGCTGTTCGGCGGCATTTCGGCGACCGGCGCCATCGCCCGCACGGCCACCAACATCCGCTCCGGCGGGCGCACGCCGGTCGCCGGCATGCTGCACGCCGTGTTCCTCTTGCTGTTCATGGCGGTGGCCGCCCCGCTGCTTGGCTACGTGCCGCTGGCCGCGCTCTCGGCGATCCTGCTGATCGTGGCCTGGAACATTTCCGAGCTGCACCACATCCGCCACATCCTGACCACCGCCTCGATCGGCGACCGCTTCGTGCTCGTCGGCACATTCGTGCTGACCGTCGCCGTGGATCTGACGGTGGGCATCGAGTTCGGCGTGGTGACGGCCGCGATCCTCTTCATGCATCGCATGGCGGAGGCGGTGGAGATCGAAACCCACGACAAGCTGATCGAGGACGACCAGGCGGACGAGCACAGGGCGAAGGATCCGAATGCGGGCATCCCCTCCGACGTCGTGGTCTATCGGATCAGCGGTCCGTTCTTCTTCGGTGCCACGCAGCGGGTGACGTCCATCCTGGAGCGGATCGGCAAGCCGCCGCGTGTACTTATTCTCGACCTCGCGGCCGTTCCGTTCATCGATTCGACCGCTGGTGCCTCGTTGCACAGCTTCGTCGGCAAGGCCCGCGGTCAAGGCACGCAGCTGGTGCTGGCGGGCGCACGTCCGCACGTGCGCGCCGACTTGATCCGCATCGGCATCGCCGAACCGACGATCAGCCTCGTGGACAAGCTGGAGACGGCGCTGGCCGCCGAACGCGGTCGCGCCTGATCAATCGAGAGCGTCGAGCGCTTGCTGGACGGCGCCGACCGTGGAGAGGTAGAGGCTCGTCAGGAGCAGCCCGATCTCGAAGCCCGGCGGAGGGTTGAGGCCGGAGGCAAGAGCCACGCCGGCGCAGACGAACCAGCCCGCCGTGACGGCGAGCGTAAGCGGACGCCACTTCTCGACCCGGACCGGGTGCACGAAGGCCACCGGCATGAACGTGAGGACGGAGAGCGCCAGGGTGATGCCGATCACCATCCAGTCGTCGGGCCGGAATACGAACAGCACGAAGGCCACCGCGTTCCAGACCACCGGAAAACCGCGAAAGGCGTTGTTCTTCATCTTCATGCGGGTGTCCGCGTAGTACATCGCGGAGGTGAACACGATGGCCCCGGCGATCGCGAGCGCGACGGGCGTCGATGTCACGAAGCCGCCGAAGGCGATCGCGAAGGCCGGCAGGAAGACGTAGGTGACGTAGTCGACCACCGTGTCGAGCGCGGCGCCCGAGAAGGTCGGCAATCGCCGCTCCACCTCGAACTTGCGCGCGATCGGACCGTCGACCCCGTCGACGATCAGCGCGATGCCGAGCCACGCGAAGAATTCGGTCCAGTCGAGCCGGTAGGCTGCGAAGGCCGCGAGCATCGCCAGCACGATGCCGGACGCCGTGAAGGCATGCACGGCAAGGGCGATCAGGGCGTTCTGGTGTTTTGACACGAGCGTCAGGTTCGCCACGAACACACTCCGATCGACATGCTGGCCGGGGGCCGAAACGAACCTCCCCACGGCAATTCAGGAACGGGCGCGACCGAAGGGTTGAGAAGACTGACCTGTTCCAACCGCCGTCTCCCGTCTGCGCCGTGTTTATCAGTAGCTCTATAGATTAGCCGATAAAGGGTCCTGTCGCCAAGGCGAGGCCTGCAACAAGCAGCAATACGCCGATGATCCGTGTCAGGAAAAAGCCGCTCGCCAGCTTCTCCCACCCCATCAAAGCGCCGAAAAACGCCATCGCCACCAGATTCATCAGCCCCGCCGCGAACATCACCGCCATCAACGCCCAGCAGCATCCGAGGCAGGCGAGCCCCTCCTCGACCCCGATTCTGAGCGCCGTGAACGGACCCTCGTCAACGGTGTCGGCCGCATGCGGGTTCCGGCAGCGGACGAGGCATGCGGCTTTCAGCGGCGTGAACTGGTAGATGCCGGCCGCCACCAGGATGGAAGCCGAAAGGGCAATTCCCGCCGGCGCCATGTGTGGGCTGAGAGCGCCGGCCGCGGTCATCCCCGCCTGCACCGCGGTGGCGAGCACCGCAATCCCGAGCCAGACCGCTGTATAGCCCGCCATCACCCAGACCGCCCCGCCCCGGACCGCCCGCGAATAGGCGAGAAATGTCGGTGCAGCGGTCGGCAGCATCATGGCGAAGACCATCGCAGCCCACATGGCGAAGACCAAGGCGACGTCCCAGACGCCCCAGGCAACGGGAGCGGGCATCAGCGCGCCGTGCTCGCCGATCGCCAGCGCCGGGAACCGCATCGCGATCGCATCGATGAGCGGCGCGAGCGCCCGCATGCCGAAGCCGGCGTCGATCGCCCGGCCACCGCCAGCAACCGCGAGGATCAGGTAGCCCCAGCCGATCGCCGCCAGCACCGCGACCGCGAGGATGGTTGCGGACCGCCAGTTCCGGCCGAGCGCTTCGACCAGCGCGTTGCGAGTTCCGACCCGGCTGCCGGCCGGATCCGGGAAGGACACAGAAGGATCCGTCATGACCGGTTGAGATGCACCCACCGGCCGCGCGAGGCAATCCGTTTCAACGCTGACGCCGCAGCCCCTTGCCGGCGGGGCACCGCCGCGCCAGAACGTTGGCAACGCAATGGCAGCCGAGGAGCCGACGATGTCCGAAACGACGCATGACGCGGAAATCGTGGTGGTCGGCGCCGGTCCCGCCGGCCTCATCGCGGCCCTCGCCCTGGCCGACGCGGGAGCATCCGTGGCGCTGGTGGCCCCGCCGGCCCCACCGGTCGATTACCGCACGACGGCACTTTTCTCGAACTCGGTGGAGGCCATGGACGCCTTCGGCGCCTGGGCGACAGCTGCGCCCAAGGCGGCGCCCCTCAAGACGATGCGCCTCGTGGACGCCACGCGGCGCCTGATCCGCGCACCGGAGATCGCCTTCCACGCCTCCGAACTCGGCCTGGAGGCCTTCGGCTGGAACATCGCCAACCATGACCTGACCGCCGCCCTGGGCGATGTCGTCGCGGCGCGATCGGACCGGATCCTGCGCATCACCGAGGCCGCAGCCTCCACCTCCATTTCCGAAGGCCGCGTCACTGTCACCACCGTCTCCGGACGGCGTGTGACGGCTCGGCTCGCGGTGGCCGCCGACGGGCGCGGATCCAAGGTCCGCGAGGCCGCCGGCATCCCGGTCCGGACCTGGTCCTACCCGCAGACCGCGCTCGTCCTCAACCTCGACCACACCGCGCCGCACTACGACGCCTCTACCGAGTTCCACACCGAGACGGGCCCCTTCACGCTGGTGCCGCTCAAGGAGCGCCAGTCGAGCCTCGTCTGCATCGAGAAGCCCGCCGTGGCCGAGCGCCTCGCCGCCATGGAGGACGACGCGCTCGCCCTCGAGCTGGAACGGCGCGCCCGGTCGCTGCTCGGCCGGTTCAAGGTCGCCAGCCCGCGCCAGACCTGGCCGATGTCCAGCCTCAAGGCTGAGACGCTCGGCCGCAACCGGACGGTTCTCGTCGGCGAGACCGGCCACGCCTTCCCGCCGATCACCGCCCAGGGCCTCAACCTAGGCGTCCGCGACGTCGTCGCGCTGGCCGCGATCGTCCGCCGCGCCCGCGGCCTGAACGAGGATCTCGGCGGGGTGGCTGTTGTGGACCGCTACGCCTCGGCCCGCCGCGCCGACGTCACCACCCGGACGATCGGCGTAGATCTTCTCAATCGCTCGCTTCTCACCGACTTTCTGCCGGTCCAGTTGGGACGCGCGCTGGTCCTGCAGCTTGCCCGCGACATCAACCCGATCCGCCGCTTCCTGATGAAGGAGGGCCTCCGCCCGCAGCTTTTCGAGAGCGCGTGACGGCTACATCGGCACCATGTCGTGTGTGACGAGGTAGAGCACGCCGGTGACTGTGAAGACGGACACGGCGGTGCCGATCAGGATCGCCGTGGCGGCGCGGTTCACGTAGGTGTCGTATTGCTGCGCGGCGACGAAGATCGTCGTCGCTGGCGGCAGTGCGGCCATGATGATGGCGGCCTGTACCCAGACCGGCTCGAACCCGCCGATGGTGGTGACGAAGAGCCACGCGATCAGCGGATGGACCACCAGCTTCACCGCCAGCAGCCAGGGGATCTCCGGCGCGCCGCGGCCCACGGGCTGCAGCGCCACCGTCACGCCGATCGCGAACAGCGCCGCCGGGGCGGCGGAGTTCTTCAGGAACTGCAGGGTCGCGGCGATCGGCGCCGGCGTCTCAAGTTGGACCGCGGCCGCGGCGGCCCCGATCAGGGTGGCCAGGATGAACGGGTGGAGGAACACGCGGCGCACCACCAGCAGCAGCGTGCCGCCGATCCCGCGCTTGTCCTTTCCGGAGAGCGTCATTATGACCGGCACAACGGTGAAGACGAGTGCCACGTCGAAGCAGAA
This sequence comes from Chthonobacter albigriseus, assembly GCF_013839445.1. Taxonomy (GTDB): domain Bacteria; phylum Pseudomonadota; class Alphaproteobacteria; order Rhizobiales; family Pleomorphomonadaceae; genus Chthonobacter; species Chthonobacter albigriseus. The sequence goes on from NZ_JACDIT010000004.1 coordinate 189,816, forward strand.
CACCAGCGCCACCGGCGCCGAGGCCGTCGGACCGAGCGCCGCGAGCGTCAGTCCGATTCCCATGTAGCCGACGTTCGCATAGGAGCCCACCAGCGCCCGGATGGTTCCGATGCGGGTATCCTTCTCCCCGAAGAACTGCCCGACCGCATAGGAGATCACGAAGGCGGTGAAGGTGGCCGCCGTGGTCGCCAGGATGAAGCTGCCGCGCGCCAGTTCCTCGATTGGCGTCTTGGAGATCAGGTCGAAGAACAGCGCCGGCAGCGCCACGTAGAGAAGATAGAAATCGAGCCAGGCCAGTCCTGACCGCGGGATCTGGGCGATCTTGCCGGAGACGTAGCCGATGAGGATCACGCCGAAGAACGGCAACGCGAGCGTGACGACCTGGAGCATGGGGCTGTGAAGTCCGACGGGCTGTGGGCAGGCAAACGGAAGCGGCCCGAACCGGAATCCGGAAGGTCCGCATCGAGTTATGACAGGCTTGCGACCCCGGCGACAGACGGCAGGCCGCGCAGATCCGCCTTGCGGGGCGCACATGGCTCCGGAACCCCACGGCGATCGGCCGCTTCGCCGATTTCCCTTGAGCCCGGCTCGAACGGCGATATGAGTCGCGCAACCACGCGCTCCAGGAATCCGATGCGACATGACGGTTGAGCAACCCGGCGACGACGAACGGCTATCCGGCCCGATCAAGGCGTCCTTCCGGTTCGAGTACTGGGCGTTGCGGTCCGTCGATTGGCTGCTCGGCCGGATGTCTGTGGACCGGGCGTCCGCGCTGATGGGTTGGATCTGGCGGACGGTGGCGCCTCACCTTCATCGTCACCCGCGGGCCGAGGCCAACCTGACGCTGGCCATGCCGCACCTCTCGGCCAAAGAGCGGCGTTCGATCCTGCTCGACAGCTGGGAGAACCTCGGTCGCACGGCGGCCGAAGCGCTCCGCATCGAGGAGATCGCCGCCGACCGCAGCCGCTTTACCCTGAGCCTGGAACCGATCCGGCACCTCATGGCGAAATCTCACGAAGGAGCGGTCTTTGCATCGCTCCATCAGGGCAACTGGGAATTGGCTGGATTTGGTATCCGGGCGGCGGGCTGGAACGTCGCGGGTGTCTACCGCCCGCTGAAGAACCCGCTAACGGAAGCCTTCGTGCTGTCGCGCCGGCGCGGCGTCTACAACGCCGGCTTGTTCGGCCGAGAGCGCAGTTCGGCACTGCGCCTGCGCACCATCGCCCGGCAGGGCGCCGCGATCGGCATGCTCGCCGACCTGCGCGATCCCGGCGGGATCCACGTCGACTTCTTCGGCGCGCCCGCCCCGGTCACCACCTACCCCGCCGTGCTCGCCCGTCGCCTGAAGCTTCCCCTCATCGCCGGTCGCGTGATCCGGGCCGAGGGCGTGCGTTTCCGGGTCGAGGCCGTGGAGATCGAGGTGCCGTTCACCGACGACGTGGACGCCGACATCGTCGCGGCCACCCACGCGCTGCATCGGCAATACGAGGCCTGGATCCGCTCCGAGCCGCGCCAGTGGATGTGGGCCCACCGCAAGGGCATCTGAGAGGCGGCAGGCCTGCGACCTTTGCGCCGTGCGCCAGATGGCGAATTGATGCGCCTTCCAAGGATCGGCTACGGCTCGCGCTACCACCTGGAGGATCGTCATGACCGTCAAGACCCCCCGCGCGTTCTGGAAGCCGCTCGCCATCGGAGCCCCGGAACCCTTTCGGGAGATTCCGGTCAAGGTGGAACGCATGATCCATTTCGTTCCGCCCCACATCGAGAAGGTCCGCGCCAAGGTCCCCGAGCTTGTCCGGCAGGTGGACGTGGTGCTCGGAAACCTGGAGGACGCCATCCCGGCCGACGCCAAGGAGGCGGCCCGCGCCGGCTTCGTGGAGATGGCCAAAGCCACCGATTTCGGCGACACCGGGCTCTGGACCCGCATCAATTGCCTGAACAGCCCCTGGGTGCTGGACGATCTCTTCACCCTGGTGGGCGAGATCGGCGACAAGCTCGACGTGGTTATGCTTCCGAAGGTCGAGGGTCCATGGGACATCCACTACCTCGACCAGCTGCTCGCCCAGCTGGAAGCCCGGCACGGCGTCCGCAAGCCGATCCTCATCCACGCCATCCTGGAGACCGCCGAAGGCGTGAAGAACGTGGAGGCGATCGCGACCGCCTCCCCGCGCATGCACGGCATGAGCCTCGGCCCGGCCGATCTGGCCGCCTCCCGCGGCATGAAGACCACCCGCGTCGGCGGCGGCCACCCGGACTATGCCGTGCTGGCCGACGCCGCAGGCGACGCCCCGCGCACCGCCTTCCAGCAGGATCTCTGGCACTACACCGTGGCCAAGATGGTCGACGCCTGCCTGGCCGCCGGCATCAAGCCCTTCTACGGACCCTTCGGGGATTTCTCCGACGGGGCCGCCTGTGAGGCCCAGTTCCGCAACGCCTTCCTGATGGGTTGCGTCGGGGCCTGGTCGCTGCATCCGACCCAGATCGACATCGCCAAGCGCGTCTTCTCGCCGGACGCACGCGAAGTGGCTTTCGCCAAGCGGATCCTGGACGCCATGCCGGACGGCACCGGTGCGGTGATGATCGACGGCAAGATGCAGGACGACGCCACCTGGAAGCAGGCCAAGGTCATCTGGGACCTCGCCTGCCAGGTCGCGGCGCGCGACCCTGAGAAAGCCGCGGAATACGGCATCTCCGGCTGATTGGCGATCTCTGCAGGCATATCGGGGAATCGACTGGTTTTTCGGGTATCCCGACAAAACTTTATTCAAGGGTGATCGGTAGAGTTACGGCATTAAGGGTCGCGCCGCATTCTTGCTGCGCGGCGTATCGGGTGCCGTGATGTCCGGTCGCATGAACACCTTCAGCAAGGACCGCCGTGGTTCCACCGCGGTCGTGCTTGCCGTTGCCCTGCCCGTGCTGATCATGGCTACCGGAAGCCTCCTGGACTACTCCAGCGCCTATTCCGTGCGCGACAAGGCCCAGAAGACCACCGATGCCGCCGTTCTGACCATCGCCAAGATGCGCTTCGACGCGAATAGCAAGACGAAGGGCGACAAGGGCAAGGGCGCCGTCAAGAAAATGCTCAAGGAGGCGGTGTCGGACGACCTGGAGTTCGACGTCGAAGTCGGTGAGAACCTTGAAAGCGGCGAGCGGACCATCACCGTGCACGCCAAGACGGTGGTGCGGACCGACTTCATGCGCCTTTTCGGCCAGCCGGAGATTGCGATAAACGTATCCTCCACGGCCCAGTATCGCGACGACAACTACGCCGCGGAGATCGCCTTCGTGATCAACACCGGCGCGACGATGATGACCGCCCGGAAATCGACGGCTCTCCACGATGCGCTGAACGCCACGCTCGATCAGTTCTCCAGCATCAATGCGGCGGATGAAGACCGGGTGCGCGTTGCCGTCGTCCCGTTCCAGAGCGGTGTCACCGTGCCCTACGTGGACATGGACAGCTTCTACTACGGCAACGACTTTCCCGACCCGCCGTCGCTGGCGGCGCATCAGGCCAACCTGTTCAACGCCTCGATAAACATGTTCCCGACCCGGTGCGTCGTCGAGAGAGCCTATCCCTTCGAAACATCCATCGCACCTGTCTCCGCTTCCATCGCGTCGCGCTACCGTGTCGTCTTCGATGTCGTCGATCCCGCGGTACCTTGCCCCAACGCGACCATCGTTCCTGTAACAACAGACTTCGAAGCCGTTCGGTCGACTGTTGCAACCTTCAACTTCGACAGCGGAACCAACGGCGCCGTCGGCCTTGTCTGGGGCTGGAACATGCTGACGCCGGATGCCCTGTTCTCCGAGTCCGGCAACATTCCGCTGGGCCCGGATCACAAGTCCCTCAAGCGGATCCTGCTCTACATCACCGACGGCGAGAACACCGCCACTCTCAGCAACCAGACGCCGTCCGTCGTCGACGACCACGCGCTGACCCTGTGCACCAAGATCAAGGCGGACGACATCACTATCGTCACGATCAACATCGACGGTGCCGGCAGCGAGGCCCTGCTGAAGGCCTGTGCCTCATCGCCGGATCGCTACAAGAAGGTACCGGCTCCGGAGCTTCCGAAGGTTCTGGAGGGCCTTGCCGGAGACCTCAGCGGCTACACGCCCGTCCGCCTGATGAACTGACCGGCGGTCGGGGTCAGGACGCCAGGACGATCTCGTCGCGGCGCTCCGAAGGGTTCGGTCGCTCGCCGCCGACGAAGAGCATGATTTCCTCCGCCGGCATCGGCTGCCCGAGCAGCCAGCCCTGCATGACGTCGCAACCGATCGCTGTGAGCGCGGCGAGTTCCGACATCGATTCCACGCCCGAGGCAAGGACACGGACGTCCATCGCCCGACCGATCTCCACCAGGCCGCGGATCACGGCTGCCGATCTTGGGTCCGTCGCCGCCGTGCTGCTCAGCGACCGGTCGAGCTTGATCTCGCCTACCGGAAGCAGGCGCAGGTGACTGACAGGTGCGAGATCACCGCCGAAACTGTCGACCGCGATGGTCACGCCTTTCGCGGCGAGGTCCATGATCGTCTCTCGGATCCGGTCGCCGCCCCGGTCCATCAGGGCGTTCTCCGGAATCGCAGCGGTCAGCGCCCCATAGGGCAGTCCGCGCGGTTCGAACTGCTCGGCGACGAGGTCGACCAGGAAGCTGCCGAGCAGAACCTGCCGAGGCGCCTTGATCGTCACCCGCCCGACATCGAGGCCCGCCGCCCACCAGGCTTCCAGATCGATCGCCACCTGCTCCACCACATGCCGGGTGAGCGCCGCGAGTTGTGCACCCCGGCCGACCTTCGGCAGGAAATCGTTCGGCAGCAGCAGGCCGAGATCGGGGTGGTGCCAACGGACGAAGGCCTCCAGGCCGACCACGGCCCGATCCGTCGTGCGGTGCTGCGGCTGGTAGTAGACGTCGATCTCGCCGCTGATCAGGGCATCCGGCAGTTCGTGTTCGAGTTGGCGGGTCAGCCGGTCGGACTGGAGCATCGCGTCGTCGTAGACGTGCACGTGGTCGGCTTTGCCCTTGGCGACGTAGAGCGCGGCATCGGCGTGGATCAGCAGCGCCGAGCCGTCCCTCCCGTGGTCGGGGTAGAGCGCGCAGCCGATGCTGGTCGACGGATGAAGGATCTCGCTGCCCCAGGTCAGCGGTTCCGCGACGCGCGCCCGAATACGGTCGGTGATGCCGGTCACCACCGTCATGTCGGCGATGTCCGGACAGATCACGGCGAACTCGTCGCCGCCGAGTCGTGCCACGAGGTCGTTCTCGCGCACACATGCCGCCAGCCGGTGACCGACGGCGGCGATCACCGCGTCGCCAGCCGCGTGACCCAGCGTATCGTTGATCGACTTGAAGCGGTTAAGATCGAGCTGCAGGACCGCAAGCCGCTGTCCGGTCTGGTTCGACCTGGAGATCGCGTCAGCCAGCGCCGTCCCGAACCGCGCCCGGTTGGCGAGTCCGGTGAGGGAATCCTGGTAAGCCATCCGGTCCAGCACGACCTGTGACTCGCTGACGAGCTTCTTGCTCTCCATCAGCCGCTTCACCAGGGGCCTGAAGATGAGCAGGCCGTCGAACACGAGCAGCAGGATCATCATGCCCGACAGCACGCCCTGCACGCGCCCGAGCTTGACGTTGAGGTCCACCGCCTCCTGTTGGAACGCCGCGAGCGCCGCCTCCAGGCCCACCATCACCGGGGTCTTCCGGACGAGCGGCCCGCCGTCCGAGTTGAACGACTCGTACTGGTCGATCAGCCCCTCTCGGTCGAACTGGGTGAGGGTCGTATGGGACGACACGAACTCCTCCACCCGGCTCTTCAACTGGTACGGCTCGTCGAGGAAGAAACCGTTGGCCGAGCCTCCGATTGGGATGCCGAACCACGTATCGGCGTCGAGCGCGAGCACCTCGCCGTTGATCGCCAGGGCGCGTGATCCGGCTTCGTGGATCTCGCCGCGGATCACGTCGAGCATGTCGAGCCCGGCGCTCGCCTCCGTCGCCTTTCGCTTCAGGGCATAGCCAAGATCGTTCAGGCGGCTGAGAAGATTGGACTGCTCCGCTCCCAGTGCGCCCAAGCGGGTCGCCAACTGCTGGACGGAGAGCGAATATTGGATGATGGCGAGAGTGCCGATGGTGAGCACGGCCAATACCGAGACGATCGCGCGGTAATGGCGGCGCAGTGAACGGACTTCGCCGTCCAGCTCGTCCAGGACATCACGGTGCATCGGCACGGAACCCCACCACACACTGTCATTCCGTGTACGCGCACCTCGTAAACACTCCGTTCGCAACGATCCTGAAATACTCGACGATCGACAACGTCACGCCGCGCGCGCCGCCCTGGGAAGGCGGGTAAGCGGATCGGACAGATGGACGATCGACTAGCGGGACGAGCGGATCACCTGGACGTCCAGGTCGCGGATCTTCTTGCGCAGCGTGTTGCGGTTCACCCCGAGCAGTTCGGCCGCCTTGATCTGGTTGCCGCGCGTCGCCGCCAGGGCAGCCCCGATCAGCGGGTACTCCACCTCCTTCAGGATGCGGTGGTAGAGCCCGGGCGGCGGCAGGCCATCGCCGTAGCCGGAGAAGTACTTGGACAGGAACCGCTCCACCGAGTTCGACAGGTTATCGTCGGCCGGCACCTCCTCGTCGACCTGGGCCAGCGAGGGCGTCGTCAGCTCCTGGTCGATCAGGTTGGCGGTGATGGTGTCCTGCGGATAGAGCGCGGTGAGCCGTCGGACCAGGTTCTCCAGCTCGCGCACGTTTCCCGGCCAGCGATAGCGCTTCAGCCGGTCGATCGCCGCCGCCTCGATCTGCTTGGAGGGCAGCCCTTCCTTCTCCGCGATCGTGAAGAAGTGCCGGACGAGATCGGGAATGTCCTCCGACCGTTCCCGCAGCGGCGGTAGGCGGATCGGCACGACGTTGAGGCGGAAGAACAGGTCCTCCCGGAACAAGCCCTGATTGATCAGCTGGCGTAGATCCTTGTTGGTCGCCGCCACGATCCGCACGTCGGTCTTGATCGGCGTCCTGCCGCCGACGGTGGTGTACTCGCCCTGCTGCAGCACGCGCAGCAGCCGCGTCTGCGCGTCCATCGGCATGTCGCCGATCTCATCCAGGAACAGCGTGCCACCTTCCGCCTGCTCGAACCGGCCCGCCGACCGCGACTGTGCGCCCGTGAAGGCGCCCTTCTCGTGGCCGAACAGCTCGCTTTCGATCAGGTCGCGCGGGATCGCCGCCATGTTGATCGCCACGAACGGCCCGGCCCGGCGCTTGCCGTAGTCGTGCAGCGCGCGGGCGACCAGCTCCTTGCCAGTGCCGCTCTCGCCCGAGATCATCACGGTTAGGTCGGTCTGCATCAGCCGCGCCAGCACGCGGTAGATCTCCTGCATCGCCGACGACCGGCCGACCAGCGGGATGTTCTCGCCGGCGTCGTCGACGGCTTCCAGCCGCTGCCGGTTCTTCGGCTCGCTGAGCGCGCGACCGACGATGGCGATCAGCTCCTTCAGGTCGAACGGCTTGGGCAGGTATTCGTAGGCGCCCTTCTCCGATGCCCGGATCGCCGTCATGAAGGTATTCTGAGCGCTCATCACCACCACGGGCAGATCCGGCCGCACCTTCTTGATGCGCGGCAGGAGATCGAAGGCGTTCTCGTCCGGCATCACCACGTCGGTGATCACCAGGTCTCCATCGCCCTGCGCCACCCAACGCCAGAGCGTCGCGGCGTTGGACGTGAGCCGGACCTCGTACCCCGCGCGGGAGAGCGCCTGGTTGAGAACGGTCCGGATCGCAGAGTCGTCATCGGCGACAAGGATGCTGCCCGTCGGCATGAAGGATCCCCTGGAAAGGTTCAGTCGGAAGTCTTTTCATTGAAGGCAGGCAGGAGGATGCGGAACACCGTCCGCCGCGGCTGGCTATCGCACTCGATGACGCCGCCGTGGTCGCCGATGATCTTGGCGACAAGCGCCAGCCCCAGCCCCGTGCCGTTGGTCTTGGTGGTAACGAATGGATCGAACATGTGCGCCTGGATCTCGTCAGGCACCCCGGGACCGTTGTCCCGGACGGAAAACTCCAGCGGTAGGCTGACCCGCTCGCGCGTGCCCGGTACCGACAGCCGCACGCCCGGCCGGAACGCCGTGGAGAGCGTGATCTCGGCGTCCGGAGTGTCGGACAGCGCTTCCGCGGCATTCTTCACAAGGTTGAGGAACACCTGGACCAGCTGGTCGCGGTTGGCGAACACCGGCGGCAGCGAAGGGTCGTACTCCTCGACGATCCGGATGTCGCGCGCGAAGCCCGACTGGGCCAGCCGCTTCACGTGTTCCAGCACCGCATGGATGTTGACCGGGTCGCGCTCGATCGGCCGCTCGTCGGAGAACACCTCCATCCGGTCGACCAGCTTGACGATCCGGTCCGCCTCGTCGGTGATCAGCCGCGTCAGCGCGCGGTCGTCGTCGTCGACCGACTGCTCTAGAAGCTGTGCCGCGCCCCTGATGCCGGAGAGCGGGTTCTTGATCTCATGCGCAAGCATGGCCGCCAGGCCCGTGACGGAACGGGCCGCGCCGCGGTGCGTGAGCTGCCGGTCCATCTTGTCGGCCATGGTGCGCTCCTGGAGCATCACCACGACCTCCGAGCTGCCCTCGGACGTCGGCGCGGCGTAGATGTCGACGATCCGCTCGCCGCCGATCCGCGGCGTGCCGATGTCCACCCGGTACTCGTTGACGCTCGATCCCCACTCCCTCACCTGGTCGATCAGGGTCAGGAGCGGGCTGCCGAAGGGAATGAAGTTGCTGAGCGGGTGCCGGGACAGCACGGCCGCGCTGACCTGGAAGAAGCCCTGCGCCGCGTCGTTGGCCGAGCGCACGTGGCCGCTCTCGTCGACCAGGATGACCGGGTGCGGCAGCGCATTGAGGATGAAGGCCTCGATCGAGGTCGAGCCACTGGGGTTGCCGCCGGAGAACCGGATGGGACGGGACCGGTCGGTCATGCGGCTCTCCTCTGGCGGTCGCCCGGTTCGCCGTCGAACCAGTTCTTGATCAATCCGACGACCACGGCGGGATCCTCGGCCGCAAACAGCCGCGCCTTCAGCTCCGCCGCGTCGGCATCGGCCCGCGGTGCGGCGTCCAGCGTCCAGCCGATGTGCTTGCGGGCGATCCGGATGCCGAGTCGCTCGCCGTAGAGCGTGAGGATGGCGTCGTAGTGCTCGATCATGAGATCGCGGATCTCAGCGGCCGGCGGATCCACCGCTTCGCCACCGTTCGCCAGCGCGTCGGCGATCCGTCCCGGCGCCCACGGCCGGCCGTAGGCCCCGCGCCCCACCATCACCGCGTCGGCACCGCTTTCCGCCAGCGCGACCCGGGCCGTTTCGGCGGAGACGATGTCGCCGTTGACGACCACGGGAATCCCGACGGCGTCCTTGACCGGCCGCACCTTCCCCCAGTCGGCCGTGCCCTTGTAGAACTGGCAGCGGGTTCGCCCATGCACCGTGACCATCCGCACGCCGCAGGCTTCCGCCCGGCGCGCGAGTTCGGCCGCATTGAGCGAACGGTCGTCCCAGCCGAGACGCATCTTCAGCGTGACCGGAACCGAGACCGCCGAGACCACCGCCTCGATCAGCCGCTGGGCGTGATCCAGGTCGCGCATCAGCGCCGACCCGGAGTAGCCGGTGGTCACCCGCTTGGCCGGGCAGCCCATGTTGATGTCGATGATGTCGGCGCCCGCCGCCTCGGCGGCCTTGGCGCCTTCGCGCATCCACTGCGCTTCACGGCCGGCGAGCTGGACCACGTGGGTGCCGATCCCCTCCCCCTCGGCGCGGGTGACGGTTTCCGGATCGCCCTCCAGCAGGGTTTCGCAGGCGACCATCTCCGAAACCACCAGCCCGGCGCCATAGCGTTGCGCCAGCCGGCGGAACGGCAGATCGCTGACGCCGGACATCGGCGCCAGAAAAACCTGATTCGCAACCGGCACCGCGCCGATCGACAAGACCGGCGACGCCGCGCTGGGGGGGATGTCTGGGGAAAGCGACTTCAAGTCCGTGCTCATCTCATGGGCAGCGTTTGCCCTTGCTCACATTTTACGCATGGATTACGACGGCACAAGCGGAGACGCAAGGCTTCTTGCGCGTATCTCCCGGGATGGCTAATCACCACTAGCCCGAACTGCCGACCTTGCACGCCCTCGGACCGGATGGCCGATCAGACGACCCCTTTCCCGACCGCCTCCCCGGTCCACGTCGCCGTCGTACTCGTTGCGGCCGGCAGGGGTGCGCGCGCGATGGGGATCGACGATCGCGGCCCGCCCAAGCAGTACCGGCGGATCGGCGGCCGGCCCGTGATCACCCGCACCATCGAGGCCTTCCTCGCCCATCCGGCCGTCGGCAGCATCGTCGCGGTGATCCACGGCGACGACCGCCGCCTCGCCGAGGAGGCTTTCGCCGAAGTCCAGGGCGACCACGGCCGCCTGCTGGCGCCGGTGGTCGGTGGTCCCACCCGCCAGGTCAGCGTTCGGCACGGCTTGGAGGCCCTCTTCCAGCAGAAGCCGGGCCTCGTCCTGATACACGACGCGGTTCGCCCCTTTGTGACGCTCGAAACCGTCGACACCGCCATTCACGCGCTGGACAGTTGCGACGCCATTGTGGTCGGCGTGCCGGTTGTCGACACGGTGAAGCGCGTCAATGCAGTGGGCGCGATCGTCGACACGGTCCCGCGCGACGGTCTGTGGCGCGCCGCCACGCCGCAGGGCTTTCGCTACGACACCATCCTGACCGCGCACCGCCGCGCCGCCAGCGAAGGCCGCATCGATCTCACCGACGACGGGGCCGTGGCCGAATGGGCCGGCTATTCCGTCCACATGGTCCCCTGCGACGAGGGCAACGTGAAACTCACCACGCCGGACGATTTCGCCAACGCCGAAGCCCGGCTGACGGCCGAGACCTTTCTCCGCCTGCCGGACGTCCGGGTCGGCATCGGCTACGACATCCATTCCTTCGAACCCGGCAACGCCGTGGTGCTCGGCGGCGTGACGATCCCGCACACCCACAAGCTGAACGGCCACTCGGATTCCGACGCCGCCCTTCACGCCCTGACCGACGCGATTCTCGGCGCCATCGGCGACGGCGACATCGGCGCGCATTTCTCGCCCACCGATCCGCGGTGGAAGGGTGCGAAGTCGGAGATCTTCCTCGCCGACGCGGTCCGTCGCGTGAAGGAACGCGGCGGCATCGTCGCCCACTGCGACGTGACGATCGTGGCGGAAGCGCCCAAGATCGGCCCGCACCGCGACGCCATGCGCGCCGAGATCGCCCGGATCTGCGGCGTCACGATCGACCGGGTCGGCGTCAAGGCGACCACGAACGAGAAGATCGGATCGGTCGGCCGAAAAGAGGGCATCGCCGCCGTAGCGAGTGCCACGGTTCGGCTTCCGATATAGACTGCCGCCGGCCGCGCTGGTGGGCGCCGAGCCGTGAGGCAGCGATGACAGACCTTTCCCCCCTCGTTCCCCGTGCGACCGCGCTGCTCGACGCCGCCCGGCGCGCCGGCCTGAAGATCGCCACGGCGGAAAGCTGCACGGGTGGCCTGATCGCAGCCTTGCTCACCGAAATCCCCGGCTCGTCGGATGTGCTCGACCGCGGCTTCGTCACTTACTCCAACGAGGCCAAGGCCGAGATGATCGGCGTTCCGCCCGACCTGATCGCCCAGCACGGCGCGGTCAGCGAACCCGTGGCGCGCGCAATGGCGATCGGCGCTCTATCCCGGTCGCATGCCGATCTCGTCGTGTCCGTAACAGGCATCGCCGGCCCCGGGGGCGGCACCGACCGCAAGCCGGTCGGCCTCGTCCACTTCGCGCTGGCCGTCCGCCGGGGCGACCTCAGCCACCTGGAGCGGCGGTTCGGGGACCTCGGCCGCGCCGGGATCCGTTTGGCGAGTGTGGAGCAGGCGCTGGCGCTGCTGGAGAACGGCATGGCCCGCCGAGGCTAGGGAAATCAGCCGTAGACCGCGTCGGCGCGGGCCTCGAACGCTTCGGAGAATTTCCGGAACGCCTTGTCGAACATAGCGCCCATCAGCGCGCCGAGCGTCCGGCTCTTGAACTCGTAGGTGATGGAGAAACCGACGTCGCAGTGCGTGTCGTCGATCGGCCGGAACGACCAGACGTTCTCCAGGTGTCGGAACGGCCCGTCGAGATACTCCACCAGGATTTTCAGATTGGCTCGGTCGAGCGTGACCTTGGAGGTGAAGGTTTCGCGGAACATCGCGTAGGCGACCGTCATGTCGGCGACCAGCACTTCGCGACCGTCGTCCAGCGGCCGCCGCGCCCGCACGACCAGGCTGTCGCAAAGCGGTACGAAGCGCGGATACTTGTCCACGTCGGCAACGAGATCGAACATCTCGGCGGCGGAGTGTCGGACGCGTCGGGTGGTCTCGAAGTGCGGCATGATCCTAACCAGTGAACCGGGTCGACCGTCAGCCCCGGCCGGCCAGCTTGGCCTCGCGCGCGGCTCTGAGCTTGGCGAAATCCTCGCCCGCGTGATGCGACGACCGTGTGAGGGGGCTCGACGACACCATCAGAAAACCCTTCACGTAGGCGATCGTTTCAAACGACTTGAACTCGTCGGGCGTCAGGAAGCGCACGATCGGATGGTGCTTCCGGGTCGGCTGCAGGTACTGGCCGACGGTCAGAAAATCCACATCAGCCGAGCGCAGATCGTCCATCAGCTGCAGGATCTCGTTCCGCTCCTCGCCGAGGCCGACCATGATGCCGGACTTGGTGAACATCGTAGGGTCGAGTTCCTTCACCCGCTGCAGCAGGCGGATGGAATGGAAGTAGCGGGCGCCCGGCCGTACCGTGAGGTATTTCGACGGCACCGTTTCCAGGTTGTGGTTGAACACATCGGGCTTGGCCGCGACGACGATCTCCAGTGCGCCTTCCTTGCGCAGGAAGTCCGGCGTCAGCACCTCGATGGTCGTGGCCGGCGAGCGCCGGCGGATGGCGTGGATGACGTCGGCGAAGTGCTGGGCCCCGCCGTCGGCGAGATCGTCCCGGTCGACAGACGTGATGACCACGTGGGAGAGGCCGAGCTTCTCGACCGCGATTGCCACGTTCTCCGGCTCGTTCGGATCGAGCGCGCCGGGCATCCCGGTCTTCACGTTGCAGAAGGCGCAGGCGCGCGTGCAGGTGTCGCCCATGATCATCATGGTGGCGTGCTTCTTCGACCAGCACTCGCCGATGTTCGGGCAGCCCGCCTCCTCGCACACCGTGACGAGGCCGTTCTCCTTCACGATGCCCTGGGTCTCGCGATAGACCGGCGACCCCGGCGCCTTGACGCGGATCCATTCCGGCTTGCGCAGGACCGGGCTGTCCGGGCGGTTCGCCTTTTCCGGATGACGCGCCTTCGGAGGGTTCTTCACCGTGTCGATGAGCGTGACCATGCCAACCTGTCGTCCTCTGTCAGGCGCCGGATCGGGCGATCGGCGACCGCATCATCCTCAATTGCCCCACCGCCGCCCGTTTCTCAAGGGGGCGCAGAGCATTACGGGGTTGCACGGAACGATCAGCTGCGCTTGAGCGCCCGGTAGAGCACGATCAGGATCACCGCGCCGACCGTGCCGCCGATGATGTTGCCGACCCACCCCACGGCCACCAGGCCGAGGTGACCGCCCAGCCATCCGAAGAAGATCGCCCCGACGACGCCGAGGACAAGGTTGGTCAGGAGACCGTTTCGCGATCCGGTGATGCGGCTTGCAAGCCACCCGGCGATCAATCCGACGATAATGGTTCCGATGAAGCCTACGCCGGCCATGCTGCGCTCCGCCTTGCCGTTGCCGACAGCGTCTGGCGCTGCCATCGCGCTAATTCTGACAGATCACGCCGTACCAGCCCAGACCCCGATAGGTTTCGTATCCTGGTGTCGCGTGGAAAGCCGTGGTTCTGTTGCCCGATGTGACGACGCCGCTGGCGCGCCCCTTCGTGTCGAAGCTGATCCGCTCCTCGAGCACCCCCTGGCCGTCCGAAGAGGCGATGACACGCCGATTGGCATCGACGAGGAGGACGCGGCTGCGCGCCCGCTCTTCCGGCGTGAGCCGCACGCCCTCCACGACCGCGCGTGCCTGCGGCTCCCAGTCGAAATGGATAGCCAGCACGCCGATCGACTTGCCGCGCGCCTCGCCGCGCATCCGGACCGGCGTGGCGTAGGTGGCCACCAGCGCATTGTCGAGCAGCGGTTCGCGCCGCACATCCTCGGCATGGAAGTCGTCGCCGGTCGCCAGCTTGGCGGCCGAGCGGAACCAGCCCGCATCCGCCACATTTCGGCCCTCCACAGCGTATCGGTCGCGCCGGCCGGAGGCGAGGACGGTTCCGTTCATGTCGCAGAGCCAGAGGTCGATGTAGACGGTGTAGGCCCGCAGGATCACAGCGAGCCGCGAGGCGGCGTAGTCGCAGGCGGATGCTTCCGCGCCGCCGGCGCAGTCAACGATCGCCGAGTCTGTTGCCCACCAGCGCACGTCGCAGGTCCGCTCGTAAAGGTTCCGGTCGATGATCTCGATGGCGTTGAGCGACAGGTCGACCAGCCGTTGCCCTTGTGCCGACTGAGCGATTTCGCCGGCCATGGTGGCAAGGGCGTCGATCTCGGCCGCGACCTCCTCCTCCAGCGCCAGGGACAGGCCTTCGACCTCGTCGGAGATGGCGCGCACCTCCTGCGAGACCACGGCGAACCCTCGCCCCAGCTCCCCGGCGCGCGCTGCCTCGATGAGTGCGTTCAGGGCCAGGATACGCATGCGGCGGTTGATCGCGCGGATCTGTCCAACCTTGTTGATGGTCAGATCTCGAGCCGACTGGGACTTATGGGTGATGTTTGAAATGGAAACATCGGTCATCGTTCGGTCCCGCCGCTGAGTCATGCACGCTTCGTACGCGTCTAATTGAGACAAGATTCATTAAACAGAAGTAAATCGACAGCAGTTCAAGCAAATGAGCAAAACTAAAGTCGTGCATCCGAAACACGAAAGAATGCAATCTGCCTGTTTGTTATGCAGAAGCCAACTGATCTAGAACGCTGACTACAACGAGCTGAGTCACTCACAAGATTGGATTATGTTGATATTTATAGTGAGGTGATTTCACCCTAAGTCGCATTGGGTCCGCTGCATGCATCATAGGATGTCAACAACCAGACAGTTGGACGAAGGGGATCCAGGGGCAACGGGCCTGCCTGCCCACGGCCTTCTGGAAAACGAAAGCGGCCGCCGGCAGGTCACCGGCAGCCGCTTTTGCGTGAACCCGAGCCTCAGATGTGGATGGCGCGGCCGTAGGCCGAGAGCACACTCTCGTGCATCATCTCGCTGAGCGTCGGATGCGGGAAGACCGTGTGCATCAAGTCTTCCTCGGTGGTCTCCAGCTGCATGGCGACGACGAAGCCCTGGATGAGTTCGGTGACCTCGGCCCCGACCATGTGCGCACCGAGAAGCTGGCCGGTCTTGGCGTCGAAGATGGTCTTGACCAGACCTTCCGGCTCGCCGAGCGCGATCGCCTTGCCGTTGCCGATGAACGGGAACCGCCCGACCTTGATGTCGAGGCCGGCTTCCTTCGCCTTCTTCTCGGTGAGCCCCACCGAGGCGACCTGCGGGTGGCAGTAGGTGCAGCCCGGGATCTTGGCCTTGTCCATCGGGTGGACGTGCTTGCCGGCGATCCCCTCGACGCAGATGACGCCCTCGTGCTCCGCCTTGTGCGCCAGCATCGGCGGTCCGGCGACGTCGCCGATCGCGTAGATGCCAGGCACGTTGGTCTTGCCGGTGCCATCCGTCACCACGCAGCCGCGGTCCGTCTTCACGCCCAGCGCCTCCAGGCCGAGGCTCTCGATGTTGCCGACCACGCCGACGGCGGAGATGACCCGGTCGACCTTGATCTGCTGCTTGGAGCCGTCCTTCAGCTCCACCGTGGCTGTGACGTCATTCGCGCCCTTGGCGAGCGCCGTCACTTTGGCTTCGAGCATGATCTTGATGCCCTGCTTCTCGAAGCGCTTTTTGGCATGCTCGGCGATCTCGTGATCCTCGACCGGCATCACCTGAGGCATCACCTCGACGACGGTCACCTCGGCGCCCATGGTGCGGTAGAAGCTGGCGAACTCGATGCCGATCGCGCCCGAACCGACCACCAACAGGGACTTCGGCATGAAATCCGGCACCATCGCCTCGAAGTAGGTCCAGACCAGCTTCCCGTCCGGCTCGAGCCCCGGCAGCACGCGCGGGCGCGCGCCGGTGGCGACGATGATGTGCTTGGCCTGGTACTCGCCCGCGCCCAGCGCGCCGCGCGGCGCGGGGTTCGGCTTGCCGTACTCTGTCTCCTTGGGCGGCTCCACCTTCACGGTGCCGACTTTGGGCACAGACGCCCTGCCCCAGATCACGTCCACCTTGTTCTTCTTCAGGAGCCCGCCGACGCCCCCGTTGAGCTGCGCCGACACCCCGCGCGACCGCTTGACGATCGCGGAGGGATCGAAGCTGACGCCCTCGATCTTCAAGCCATAGGCCTCAGCATGGGTGGCGTAGTGGTAGACCTCGGCCGACCGCAGCAACGCCTTCGTCGGGATGCAGCCCCAGTTCAGGCAGATGCCGCCCAGGTGCTTGTTCTCCACGACCGCGGTCTTCAGCCCGAGCTGCGCGGCCCGGATCGCCGCGACATAGCCGCCGGGGCCACCGCCGATGATGATGACGTCGTATTGCGACATGGGGGACGATTTCCTTCCTGACTATGCTTGGTTCGCTTCAGTCGGTGGCCTGCCGGGCCGAGCCGACGCAGTCCTCGTTCATTCCCTTGAACAATTGGTCCGCTTCCTGGAACAGATTGCCCGGTTGGCTTCCGCCAGTGCGCACTGCCTGGAAGGTGGCCTCCAGGGTCTGCGTCAGCTTCGTATACCGGGCACGCGCTTCATCGCCCTGGACGTTGGCAAGAAAGGTCCCGATCGCCCCGAAGCGGCTGATCGCCACCGCAGCCTGCTCGTCTGCCGATGGCAACCCGGAAGGCGCATCAGCCACCCTGTCGCGGAGGATTCCGATCCGCAGCTTGGCCTCGAAGTAGGCTTCGATGACGTCCTTGCAGCCACGGATGTGCTCGCGACGGGCGATGTCCCGCTGCACTGCCTCCAGGTTCCGCGTCTGCACATAGCCCTGGTACATCGCCGTCGCCAGCGAGAAACAGGCGATGCCGATCGAGAGGAGAGCAACGGGCGAAGGGCGGGACGACGGGCCGGACATGGCGGATCACCGCCGACCGGATCGAGATGCCGCACCGAGATACCCGTGCCTCCCCATCCCAGAACCCTCTTCCGAGAACGCCCGCCGGACCGCCCTGTTTGGCGAAAGGCCCGATCCGGCAGCCGGAGCGGACCTTCCGTGTTTCACACGAGCATCGAGAACGGCTTTTCGATCAGCCCTTTGAACGCCTGCGCCACCTGAGCGCCGAGCGCGCCGTCGACCGCGCGGTGATCGGTGGAGAGCGTGACGCTCATCACCGTCGCAACCGCCAGCTGACCGTTCTTGACGACGGCCCGCTGCTCGCCCGCGCCGACCGCCAGGATCGTCGCGTGCGGCGGGTTGATGACGGCCGCGAAGTCCTTCACCCCGAACATGCCGAGGTTGGACACCGCCGTGGTGCCGCCCTGGTATTCCTCGGGCTTCAGCTTGCGGTCCTTGGCGCGCTTGGCCAGATCCTTGATCTCGTTGGAGATCACCGAGATCGGCTTGGTCTCCGCCTTGCGGATGATCGGCGTGATCAGCCCGCCCGGGATGGACACCGCGACGCCCACGTCCGCGAACTTGTGGCGGAGCATGCCGCCGTCCGTCCAGGACACGTTGGCGTCCGGCACGGCCTTCAACGCCATCGCCCAGGCCTTCACCACCAGGTCGTTGACCGAGAGCTTGTAGGTCGGCTTGCCGTCCACCGTCGGCGCGGCATCGTTGAGCTGGCTGCGGAGCGCGAGCAGCGCGTCGAGCTCGATGTCGAGCGTCAGGTAGAAGTGCGGCACCGTCTGCTTGGACTCGGTGAGCCGCCGCGCGATGGTCTTGCGCATGCCGTCGTGCGGGACGACGTCGTAAGTGCCAGACTCGAACAGCTTCAACACCTGTTCGTCGGACGGACCCGCCGGCGCGGCGGTCGGCTTCGGAGCCTCAGCGGCCTTGGCAGCGGGAGCCGAACCCGTCGCTGCGGCCGGCCTGGCCGCGCCCGGTTGCGCCTTCTCCACATCGCGGAGGATGATGCGGCCGTGCGGTCCGGAACCCAGGATATCGGCGAGATTGACGCCCTTGTCCTTGGCGATGCGCCGGGCGAGCGGCGAGGCGAACACGCGCCCACCGTCAGCGGACGAAGCGGCCGGAGCCGGGGCGGCCGGGGCCTGCGAGGCTGCGACCGGCGCGGGCGCCGCCGCGCCGTAGCCGCCACCCTCGGGAGCCTTCGGCGCGGGGTTCTCGACCTTGGTCGCGCCGTTGCCGGCCGATGCGGCGGGAGCCGCCGGCTTGCCGCCTCCGGCGGCCGCAGCCGCGACGTCCTCGCCCTCGGCGGCGAGCAGCGCGATCACGTCGTTCACCGCCACGTCCTGCGTGCCTTCCGGCACCAGGATCTTGGCGACGGTACCCTCGTCGACCGCCTCGACCTCCATGGTGGCCTTGTCGGTCTCGATCTCGGCGATCACGTCGCCGGACTTCACCTTGTCGCCTTCCTTGACGGCCCACTTGGCCAGATTGCCCTTCTCCATCGTGGGAGAGAGCGCCGGCATCAGGATCTGAATCGGCATGGTTCCCTCCCCCTCAAGCGGTGTAGGTGACGGCCTTCACGGCCTCGATGACCTCGGCGACGCTGGGCAGCGCCAGCTTTTCCAGGTTTGCCGCATAGGGCATCGGCACGTCCTTGCCGGTGACCCGGATGACCGGGGCGTCGAGGTAGTCGAACGCATTGGCCATCAGCTGGGCGACGATTTCTGCGCCCACGCCGGACTGCGGGAAGCCTTCCTCGACGGTGACGCAGCGCCCTGTCTTCTTGACCGATGCCACGATCGCCGGGACGTCCATCGGCCGGATGGTCCTGAGGTCGATGATCTCCGCGTCGATGCCCATGCCGGCGAGTTCGTCAGCCGCCTTGGTGGCGTAAGTCATGCCGATGCCGAAGGAGACGATCGTCACGTCCTTGCCCTTGCGGTGGATGCGCGCCTTTCCGATCGGCAGCACGAGGTCGTCGACCTTGGGCACCTGGAACGACTGTCCGTAAAGGATCTCGTTCTCCAGGAACACCACCGGGTTCGGATCGCGAATTGCAGCCTTGAGCAGGCCCTTGGCATCCGCCGCCGAGTAGGGCTGGACGACCTTCAGGCCGGGGATCTGGCTGTACCAGGCGGCATAGTCCTGGCTGTGCTGGGCACCGACGCGGGCCGCCGCGCCGTTCGGACCACGGAACACGATCGGGCACCCCATCTGCCCGCCGGACATGTAGAGCGTCTTGGCGGCGGAGTTGATGATGTGGTCGATCGCCTGCATGGCGAAGTTGAAGGTCATGAACTCCACGATCGGCCGCAGGCCCGAGAAGGCCGCGCCGACGCCGAGGCCCGCAAAGCCATGCTCGGTGATCGGAGTATCGATCACCCGGTCCGCGCTGAACTCCTGCAAGAGGCCCTGGGTGATCTTGTAGGCGCCCTGGTACTCGGCAACCTCCTCGCCCATGACGAAGACTGTCGGATCGCGCCGCATCTCCTCCGCCATGGCGTCCCGGAGCGCCTCGCGCACCGTCATGGAGACGTATTCCACGTCGGCCGGCAGGTCCGGATCGGACAGCGGCTCGCTCACCGGCTGCGCCGGCACGCCCGAGACGGTCTTGGCGGTGTTGTCGGGAACCGCGGGCTTCTCGCCCTGCTCCGGCGCGGCCGCGGACTTCGGCGTCGACGCGGTGGCGGCGCTGCCCTCCTTCGGCCCGCCGACAGCGGCTTCGCCGTCTCCGGAGATCTTGGCGATCGGCGTGTTCACCTTCACGCCTTCGGTGCCCTCGGCGACCAGGATCTCGCTCAGCGTCCCCTCGTCGACCGCCTCCACTTCCATGGTGGCCTTGTCGGTCTCGATCTCGGCGATCACGTCGCCGGACTTGACCGTGTCGCCTACCTTCTTGACCCACTTGGCCAGCTTGCCCTCTTCCATCGTCGGCGAAAGGGCCGGCATCAGAATGTCGATCGGCATTGGTGCGTTTCCTGAAAGGGACGGGATCAGAGCAGGATGTCGGTATAGAGCTCGGACACGTCCGGCTCCGGATCGTAGGTCGCGAACTCCGCAGCCTCCGCCACGACGGCACGCACGTCCTTGTCGATGTCCTTCAGCTCGTCCTCGCTCGACCAGCCGCGCTCCAGGAGCCGCGCCCGAACCTGCTCGATCGGGTCGTGCTCGGTGCGCATCCGCGTCACCTCGTCCTTGGACCGGTACTTGGCCGGATCGGACATGGAGTGACCGCGGTAGCGGTAGGTCTGCATTTCCAGGATATAGGGCCCCTTGCCCTCGCGGCACCACTGCACCGCCCGCTCGCCGGCCGCCTTGACGGCGCGGACGTCCATGCCGTCCACCTGCTCGCCGGGGATGTTGAACGAAACGCCGCGCTTGGAGAAGTCGGTCTGCGCGGAAGCGCGGGAGACCGCCGTGCCCATGGCGTAGCGGTTGTTCTCGATGATGTAGACCACCGGCAGCTTCCAGAGCTCCGCCATGTTGAAGCTCTCGTAGACCTGCCCTTGGTTGGCGGCGCCGTCACCGAAGTAGGTGAGCGAGACCCGGTCGTTCTTGCGGTATTTGTTGGCGAAGGCGAGCCCCGTGCCGAGCGACACCTGCGCGCCGACGATGCCGTGCCCGCCGAAGAACTGCTTCTCCCGGCTGAACATGTGCATCGAGCCGCCCTTGCCCTTGGAGTAGCCTCCGCGGCGGCCAGTCAACTCGGCCATCACGCCCTTGGCATCCATCCCGCAGGCCAGCATGTGGCCGTGGTCGCGGTAGCCTGTGATCACCTGATCCTCGCCTTCGCGGATGCACATCTGCATGCCGACGACGACAGCTTCCTGGCCGATGTAGAGATGGCAGAAGCCGCCGATCAGGCCCATGCCGTACATCTGGCCGGCCTTCTCCTCGAAGCGGCGGATGAGGAGCATGTCGCGATAGGCCTGGATCTCCTCGTCTTTCGAGAGATCCGCGATCTGGGGATTGTCGGTCGTTCTGGGGGTCTTGGTGCGGGCCTTGTCGGCGGATTGGGCCGAGGCGCTGCTGCGCTTCTCGGTCGTGGGTCGCACGGCCATGTGGATCCTCCCATTGGTTCGTCACCGAGGAGGACGGAAAGCCATCGGCCCTTCGAAGTCAATGACGGATTGCCGCATGTCCTATGCGGTTCCTGCATTTCTGACATGCAAATGAACTTGAAGTCAGTTCATTGGGTCGGGTTAACTGGATTATTGTTATTCTGCAGTGCAACATCGTGGCTGCGCATGATCACCAGGTCATTGGGGTGAACCATCGACAGCGTTTCACGTGCACGCTCGTCCACCATGTCCTGGTCCAGACTGCCCGGACGCAGGAGCGAGACCCGCGTCTCCACCTCCTGCCGCTTGGTCTTCAGGTGGGCCAGTTCACTCTCCAGCTGTACCGTCTGGTTCTCCAGACGTTGCCGGCCGACGATCCCGTACTCGCCATGGAAGGCGTGATAGGCGAAATAGCCCAGGAACATGGCCGTCAGGGTCGGCAGCACCAGCCGGCGGACCTTGGAGGGGCGATACTGTCGGGTGATCATGAAGACGCAACGACTTCCGGCAAGGAACGCAACACGAGACTGCGATGCGGCAAGTGTGCGGGCGTCATGGTAAAGGCGAGGTGAACGACGGAGGCGCGGCGCGCCGCTCGGGCCGACCATGCCCGCTTTCCCATCGGAACGAGGCACACGAAAACGGCCGGGTCTCCCCGGCCGCTTCAAGTTCGCTCCAGTCCGCGAGACGGATCAGCCCCCGCCGCCCTCGCCCTCGATCGGATCGATCTCCTCGTCCGCGCCGAGGTCGGCGATGTGCTCGACGCTGACCACCTTCTCGCCGTCCGCGGTGTTGAAGATGCGAACGCCCTTGGAGGCACGCGACACCATGCGGACCTGGTCCACCGGTACGCGGATCACCTGGCCGCCGTCGGAGACCAGCATGATTTGGTCGGTGGACTCAACCGGGAATGCGGCGACCAGGCGGCCGATCTCCTTCAACTTGGTCTGGTCGGTGGCCTTGATGCCCTTGCCGCCGCGGCCGGAGGTGCGGA
This sequence comes from Chthonobacter albigriseus, assembly GCF_013839445.1. Classification (GTDB taxonomy): domain Bacteria; phylum Pseudomonadota; class Alphaproteobacteria; order Rhizobiales; family Pleomorphomonadaceae; genus Chthonobacter; species Chthonobacter albigriseus. The sequence goes on from NZ_JACDIT010000004.1 coordinate 212,089, forward strand.
ACTCGAACGACGACGAGCGCTTGCCGTAGCCCCGTTCGGTGGCCGTCAGCAGGAACTGTTCGGCCGCACTCATTTCCGCGTAGCGTTCGGTGGAGAACTCGGTCATATCCGCGCTCTCCTCCGCCTCGTCGGCCTCGACGGCGACTTCCTCGACCTCGCCCTCCGCGTCCTCGCCGGTCGCCCGACGGAATGCTGCCGCCTGCTTCAGGTAGGCCGTGCGCTCGGCGGGACTGGCCTCGAAGTGCCGCAGGATTGTCATCGAGATGAGCTCGTCGCCATCGCCCAGCGCAATGCCGCGGACGCCGGTGGAGTCGCGGCCCTTGAACACGCGCACGTCCGGGACCGGGAAGCGGATGCACTGGCCGAGCGCGGTCACCAGCAGGAAGTCGTCGTTCTCCGTGCAGGTCTCGACGCCGACGATCCCGTCGCCCTCGTCGTCGAGCTTCATCGCAATCTTGCCGTTGCGATTCACGTTCGTGAAGTCGCTCAGCTTGTTGCGCCGCACGGTTCCATGCCGTGTGGCGAACACCACGTCGAGATCGCCCCAGGTACCCTCGTCCTCCGGCAGCGCCAGGATGGAGGTGATGCGCTCGCCGTCCTGCAGCGGCAGGAGGTTCTTGATGAACTTGCCTCGGCTCTGCGGATTACCGATCGGCAGCCGCCAGACCTTCAGCTTGTAGGCGATGCCACGCGACGAGAAGAACAACACCGGCGTGTGCGTGTTGGCAATGAAGAGGCGGGTGACGAAATCCTCCTCCTTCGTCGCCATGCCGGAACGGCCTTTGCCGCCGCGGTTCTGCGCCCGGTAGAGCGACAGCGGCACGCGCTTGATGTAGCCCTCGTGCGACACGGTCACGACCATGTCCTCGCGGGCGATCAGGTCCTCGTCCTCCATGTCAGCGTCGCTGTCGAGGATCTCGGTGCGGCGCGGCGTGGAGAAGGCTGTCTTGATGTCGTTCAGCTCGCCCCGGATGATATCCAGGATACGACCGCGGGAGCCCAGGATATCGAGGTAGTCCTTGATCTCCTCGGCTAGCTTGTTCAGCTCGTCGGCGATCTCGTCCCGTCCGAGCGCGGTCAGGCGCTGCAGGCGCAGGTCCAAGATGGCGCGAGCCTGCTCCTCGGACAGGTTGTAGGTGCCATCCTCGTTGACCGTATGGCGCGGGTCGTCGATCAGGCGGATCAGCGCCTCGACGTCCTTCGCCGGCCAGCGCCGCGTCATCAGCTGCTCGCGCGCGGTCGCCGGATCCGGCGCGTTGCGGATCAGGGCGATCACCTCGTCGATGTTGGCGACGGCGATCGCCAGACCCACCAACACGTGCGCACGATCACGCGCCTTGTTGAGCAGGAAGCGGGTGCGCCGCATCACCACCGACTCGCGGAACGAGACGAAGGCGACGAGCACGTCCTTAAGCGTCATCAGTTCCGGCCGGCCGCCGTTCAGCGCCACCATGTTGACGCCGAACGAGGTCTGCAGCGGCGAGAACCGGTAGAGCTGGTTCAGGATGACGTCGGCCACCGCATCGCGCTTCAGCTCGATCACCACGCGCATGCCGTCGCGGTCGGATTCATCGCGCAGGTCCGAGATGCCTTCGATCCGCTTGTCGCGGACGAGTTCCGCGATCTTCTCCACCATGGTGGACTTGTTCACCTGGTAGGGAATCTCGTGGATGATGATCGCTTCGCGATCCTTGCGGATCTGCTCGACGGTCACCCGCCCCCGCATGACGACGGAGCCGCGCCCGGTGAGATAGGCCTGGCGGATGCCCGAGCGGCCGAGGATGTGCGCGCCGGTCGGAAAATCCGGCCCCGGCACGATCTCCATCAGGTCCTCGATCTCGACATCAGGCTGATCGATGACCCGGATCGTGGCGTCGATGATCTCGCCGAGATTGTGCGGCGGGATGTTGGTCGCCATGCCGACGGCGATGCCGCCAGCCCCGTTGACGAGCAGGTTCGGAAAGCGCGCCGGCAGCACCGACGGTTCGCGCTCCGAGTTGTCGTAGTTCGGCGTGAAGTCGACCGTGTCCTTGTCGAGGTCATCGGTCAGCGAGTTCGTCACCCGCTCCAGCCTCACCTCGGTGTAGCGCATCGCCGCCGGGGGATCGCCGTCGACCGAACCGAAGTTGCCCTGCCCGTCCACCAGCGGAAGCCGCATCGAGAAGGGCTGCGCCATACGCACCAAGGCGTCGTAGATCGATTGGTCGCCGTGCGGATGGTACTTACCGATCACGTCGCCGACGACGCGGGCGGACTTGCGGTAGGGCCGGTTCCACTCGTAGCCGTTCTCGTGCATCGAATAGAGGATGCGCCGGTGAACGGGCTTCAGGCCGTCCCGCACGTCGGGAAGGGCGCGGCTCACGATCACGCTCATCGCGTAGTCGAGATAGCTGCGCTTCATCTCTTCGATGATCGAGATCGGCTTGATGTCGGGCGGCGTGGCGCCGCCCCCGGTGGGTCGCTTGGTCTCGTCGGCCAATTCCAGGCTCTTTCGCTGGTTCCGTGAAGACCTTCTCTAGCCGATTCCGCGGGCGCGGACCAATCTGCCGGCGAGAAGTCTGTGGACGGTCGAAACAGCAGGAAAATCGGGCATTTCAGGGGCGGCGGGTGCGATGGACGGCAATCCGCCCGCCAGTCCGCGAACCGGCTCGGTCCGGTCGGATCTGCGCCACCTGGAGCAGTGGTTCCGCTCCATGCACGCCGCCAAGGATCACTTCAGCGCCGCGATCCATGCGCCAAGCATTTCGCGCTCCTTGGCCGTCATGCCGGTCTCGTTGCCGAGCGGCATGGCGTCGGACTTGACCGCCTGCTGTTCGATCAGTGCCGAGAACTGCCGCAGCTTGGCCGCGTCGGTCAGAACGACGCCCTTAGGTGCCTCCGCGAAGCCCTCGTGCGACGGTTTAGCTGCATGGCAGGCGACGCAGTGCTTGGCTGCGATCCCGACCACGACCTCGTCGGTGACAGCGACGCCGTCCACCGTTGTGGCGCGCGGAGCCGGTGCCGTCATCACCAGCGCGACCGCCAGGCCGGCGGCCGCGATCGGCAGCGTCCACCAGATCTTGGCGAAGGGATCTCCGGCCTCGTGGCGGTTGAGGAAATGGCGCGCCATCGCCCCGACCACCAGGATCAGCGCGACGAGGATCCAGCTCTGCGGATGGTTCGTCAGGATCGGATAGTGGTTCGACACCATCATCAGCAGCACGGGCAGCGTCAGATAGTTGTTGTGCACGCTGCGCTGCTTGCCCATAGCCCCCAGCGCCGGATCCGGTGCCTCGCCCCTGAGCAGCGCCTGGGTGATCTTCCGCTGGTTCGGCACGATCACCATGAACACGTTCGCCGCCATGATAGTCCCGACCAGCGCACCCACGTGGATGAACGCGCCTCGGCCGGAGTAGATGTGCGTGAAGGTGTAGGAGAACAGCATGATCAGCGCGAACACCGCCACTGCGAGCAGTGGCGTGTTCCGCCCGATCGGCGAGCGGCAGAGCAACCGGTCGTAGGCAAGCCATCCGCCGAGCAACGACAGGATCGAGATCACGATCGCTTCGGACGGCCGCATCGGCAAGAGGTCCGGGTCGATCAGGTAGGCCGACGCGTTGAAGTAGTACTGGACGGTAAGCAGCGCGAAGCCGGTCAGGAAGGTGAGATAGGCTTCCCACTTGTACCAGATCAGGTCTTCCGGCAGCTGCGCCGGGGCCACCATGTACTTCTCGACATGGTAGAAGCCGCCGCCGTGCACCTCCCAGGCGGTGCCGTAGACGCCCGGGTTCATCCGCTCCCGCTTCTTCAGCGAGAGGTCCAGCGCGATGAAGTAGAAGCTGGTTCCGATCCAGCCGATGCCGGCCACGAGATGCGCCCAACGAAGCAGGATGTTGGCCCATTCGGCAAGGAAAGCGGTCATGACGGCCTTGGCGTGAGATCGGAGAACGATGCCTTGAGCAAAGCAAGGCGCATGCCGGCCGGCTGACCGCCGGCCGATGCATCCCGGTTCGTCGCCCGCCTGGAACGGACGGGCGACGAATGGTTACGAGTTCGGCTTACTGCGGAAGCTTGTCGTCGACGCCCTTCACGTACCAGAGCATGCCCAGCAGATCCCCGTCCGGCACCACAGCGCCCGCCGGGTACTTCTCGGCTCCGGCCTGGTCGAAGATCGGGCCGGTGAACGGATGGAACTCGCCGGACTTGATCTTGGCGTAGGTTTCCTCGGCAAGCTTCTTCGTCTCGTCGGACATGTTGGCGAACGGCGGCAGCACCACCGCGCCTTCCTTCATGCCTTCCCACGTGTCGGTCGAGGACCAGGTGCCGTCCAACATCGCCTGCACGCGCTTGACGTAGTAGGGGCCCCAATCGTCGACGATGGACGTCATCTGCGCCTTGGGCGCGAACTTGATCATGTCGGACGACTGGCCGAAGCCCTTCAGCCCGCGCTCCTCGGCGATCTGCAGCGGAGCCGTGGAATCCGTGTGCTGGACGATGATGTCGGCGCCCTGGTCGAACAGCGCCTTGGCCGCGTCCGCTTCCTTGCCCGGATCGAACCACGTGTTCACCCAGACGATCTTCACCTTGAAGTCCGGATTGACCGACTGCGCGCCCAGCATGAAGGCGTTGATGCCCATCACCACTTCCGGGATCGGGAAGGACACGATGTAGCCGGCAAGCCCGGCCTTCGATTCCTTGGCCGCGATCTGGCCGATGACGTAGCGGCCCTCATAGAAACGGGCATTGTAGATCGCCACGTTGTCGGCCTTCTTGAAGCCGGTCGCATGCTCGAACTTCACGTCCGGGTACTTCTTGGCGACCTTGATGGTCGGGTCCATGAAGCCGAACGAGGTGGTGAAGACGATCTTGCAGCCTTCGCGGGCGAAGCGCTCGATGGCGCGCTCGGCGTCGGGGCCTTCCGACACGTTCTCCAGGTAGGCGGTCTCGACCTTGTCGCCGAGTTCCTTCTCCACCTGCAGGCGGCCCTGGTCGTGCTGGTAGGAGTAGCCGAAGTCGCCGATCGGACCGACGTAGACCCAGCAGGCCTTCAGCTTCTCTTGCGCGGACGCGGTCATGGTGCCGGCGGCAAGCGCGAGCGCGGTGCCGGCCAGGAGCAGTATCTTCTTCATTGTCGCTCTCCCTCTGGAAAGGTGGGTGTCCATGCGATCGCTGGAAAAGCGGGCGGAGCCGGATCGCGTCGACCCCGCCGGTTCAGGCCCCGACCTCAACGGTCGGGGACGAAGGGCGCGCCCAGGCAGGCGGGCGTGTTGAAACGCGTCGCGCGCCGGTTGCCGGAGATGGCGACCAGCACCACCACAGTCGCAAGATACGGAAGCATCGAAAGGAACTGGGACGGCACGCCGAGGCCGAGCGGCTGGGCGTGCAGCTGCAGGATCGTCACTGCGCCGAAGAGGTAGGCGCCGATCACCAGCCGCGACGGCAGCCAGGACGAGAACACCACCAGCGCCAGCGCGATCCATCCGCGGCCCGCCGTCATGTTCTCCACCCAGAGCGGCGTATAGGCGATCGAGAGATACGCCCCGCCGAGACCGGCGCAGGCCCCCCCGAACATCACCGCGAGATAGCGGACCCGGATCACCTTGTAGCCGAGCGCATGGGCCGACACGTGGTTGTCGCCGACTGCGCGCAACACCAATCCGCCGCGTGTGCGGAACAGGAACCACGACACGGCGAGCACCAGCGCGAAGGAGACATAGACCAGGATGTCCTGGCCGAACAGGATCCGGCCGACATAAGGGATGTCGGTGAGGCCGGGGATGCTGAGGCTCGGCAGCTTGATGCCGGGCGTGCCGACGAAGCCTTCGCCGAGCAGGCCCGACAGACCGAGGCCGAACAGCGTCAGCGCCAGCCCGGAAGCGACCTGGTTGGCCACCAGGGTCAGCGTCACGAAGCCGAAGATCAGGCTGACCGCCAGCCCCGCGACCAGACCGGCGACGATGCCGAGCAGCGGACTGCCGGTGGATACGGTGATCGCGAAGCCGGCGACGGCCCCCATCACCATCATCCCCTCGACACCGAGGTTGAGGACGCCGGATCGCTCCACCACGAGTTCGCCGATCGCCGCCAGCAGCAGCGGCGTCGCGGCCGTGATCACCGTCAGGATGATCGCTTCAAGCACGAGCCTGCTCCTGGGTGCTGCGGGTGGACACGAGGCGGATGCGGTAGAGGATCAGCGTATCGCAGGCGAGCACGAAGAACAGCAGCATCCCTTGCAGCACCGTCGCCACCTTGGACGACATCTGCATGGACGTCTGGATCGCCTCGCCGCCGAGATAGGAGAGCGCGATCACCAACCCGGCGATTAGGATGCCGATCGGATTGAGCCGGCCGAGGAAGGCGACGATGATCGCCGTAAAGCCGTAGCCGGGCGAGATCACCGGCTGCAGCTTCTGGATCTCCGTCATCACCACCATCAGCCCGGCAACGCCGGCGAGCGCGCCGGAGAAGGCGAAGGCGAAGGACGTCATCCGCCGCGCCGAAAAGCCGGCGAAGGCGCCCGCGCGCGGGCTCTGGCCAAGCACCCTGATCTCGAAGCCCTTCAGCGTGGAGCGCATCACCACCGCCAGCACAACCACCAGCGCCAGCGCGATGAAGGCCGAGGCGTTGAGGTAGAGCGGGCCGACAGGGAAGCTGCCGAGCACGGCGCTCTCGTTGAAATCGACCGTGATCGGAAAACCGAAGGCCTGCGGGCTCTTCCAGGGGCCGCGCACGACCCAGTCCAGGAACAGCGTGGAGACGTAGACCAGCATCAGGCTGGTCAGGATCTCGTTGGTGCCGAACCGCGTCTTCAGCACGGCCGGAACCAGCCCGTAGGCTGCCCCGCCCGCAGCCGCCATCAGGATCATCAGCGGCGCGACGATCGGGCTGACGAACTCCGGATAGAGGATCGGCAGGATCGACCCGGTGATCGCCCCGATGGTGAGTTGCCCCTCCGCGCCGATATTCCAGTTGTTGGAGAGGTAGCAGACCGACAGCCCGAGCCCGATGATGATCAGCGGCGTCGCCTTGATCACCAGCTGCTCCAGCGACCACGACGACATCAGCGGCTCGATGAAGAAGTAGAAGATGCCCGTCAGCGGATCATGGCCCTGGAGGGCGAAAACAATGGCGGCGAACAGCACCGTCAGGCCCACCGCGATCAGCGGCGAAACGAGCATCATGGTCCGGCTCATCTCCGGCCGGCGGACCAGTTCAATGCGCATGGGCACCTCCGGCCGTCTTCTCCGCGCCGCCGGCCATCAGCAGGCCGATCTCCTCTCGCGACATCGCCTCGGCAGGCTTCGGCGCCGAAAGATGCCCGCGCGAGATCACCGCGATCCGGTCGGCCACCTCGAAGATCTCGTCGAGGTCCTGGCTGATGACCAGCACCGCCGAACCGGCCCGCGCTAGGTCCACCAGTGCCTGCCGGATCACCGCCGCCGCCCCGGCATCCACGCCCCACGTGGGCTGCGCCACGACGAGCACGCCGGGCGTGCGGTCGACTTCGCGGCCGACCACGAACTTCTGCAGGTTGCCGCCCGACAGCGACCGCGCTTCCGGGTCCGGCGGCCCCTTGCGCACGTCGAACCGGTGCGTCACCGCCTCGACGATCTTGCCGGCGAGCCCGAACCGGGTGAAACCGCCCGAGGCGATGCCCTCGCCCGTGCCGTGCCGCGTCAGCACCACGTTCTCGGACAGCTTCAGCCCCGGCACCGCGCCGTGGCCCAACCGCTCTTCCGGCACGAAGGCCGCTCCAAGCCGCCGGCGGACATTGACGCCGTGGGCGCCGACCGGCTGACCGTCGATGGTCACCATGCCGTCCTGCGGCGCTTCCCGCTCGCCGGAGATGGCGTCGAAGAGCTCGCTCTGACCGTTGCCGGCGACGCCCGCGATCGCCACGATCTCGCCGCCCGCCACGCTGAGGTCGATCGCATGAAGCGGCACGCCGAAAGCCGACGTCGCCGGCAATGACAGTGCCTTCAGGATCAGCCGCGGCGCGCCGGGCGTTCCCTTCGACCGGGTCACCTCGCCGATCTCGCTGCCGACCATCAGCCGGGCGAGCGTGCCGACGGTCTCCGTGGTCGGATCGGTTTCCGCGACCACCTTCGCCCGCCGCATGATCGTGGCGTGGTGGCAGATCGCCCGGACTTCCTCCAGCCGGTGCGAGATGTAGAGGATGGCGCAACCCTCGTCTGCCAGGCGCTTCAGAGTCACGAACAGCTGGTCAGCCTCCTGCGGCGTCAACACCGAAGTCGGCTCGTCCATGATGATGAGTTCGGGGTTCTGCAGCAGGCAGCGAACGATCTCCACCCGCTGCCGCTCGCCAACGGAGAGGTCGGCAACCCGCGACGTCGCCTTCAGCGGCAGCCCGTAGTCTGCGGATACGGTCTCGATGCGCGCCGAGAGGCTCTTCATGTCGCTGCCCTTCGGCAGCGCCAGGGCGATGTTTTCCGCCACCGTCAGCGCCTCGAACAGCGAGAAATGTTGGAACACCATGCCGATGCCGAGCGCGCGGGCGGCCGCCGGCGAGGCGATCGTCACCGGCTGCCCCTTCCAAAGGACCTCGCCCGCGTTGGGCTGCAGCGCGCCGTAGAGGATCTTCACCAGGGTCGACTTGCCGGCCCCGTTCTCGCCCAGCAGCGCGTGGATCTCGCCCGGCATGACCCGGAGCGACACGTCATCGTTCGCCACGTTGTCGCCGAAGCGCTTGACGATGTGCCGTGCCTCCAGGAGCGGAACGCCGCCGCCTGTGCGGATTCGCTGGACCGATCCGTGCGTCCTCTCAGCGGCTCCTGCGCCCATGGCTCCCCGTTCGCCCCCGCCTCAGCTGATGGCCGCGATCAGCGGCTTGGACGGAACACCGTCCGCCGCCCGGATCCGCTCGTCTTCGATCAGCAGTTCCGCCGCTACCGCCGCAGCGATCATCGCCGGTTCCTTGGATTGTATGCCCGGCACTCCGATCGGGCATCTGAATTCACATGACGCTTGAGGACCAAGCCCCAGTGTCCTCAAACGGCTTTCGAATCTGGCGCGCTTAGTGGCGCTTCCGATCAGCCCGACATAGCCAAGGGCACCCGATTTCAAGGCCGCATGCAAGATGTCGAGGTCGACCCCGTGATCGTGCGTCATGATCAGTGCGAAAGCTCCCGGCGGTGCATCCGCAATGATGGTCGCTGGCCCGTCCGTCACGACCAGATCAACCGATTGCGGCACCATCGCGGGGAACATGTCGCGCCGCTCGTCCACCCAGATCACATCGAACGGCAGCGGCGCGAGCGCGAACACCAGCGCCCGGCCGACATGGCCCGCGCCGAACAGGTAGAGCCTGCGCCGCCGCGGTCCGAAGGCCTCCACCAGACTGCCGTCGCCCGCAAAGAACGCCGTGGCCGCCGCCGCTGTCTCGTCGAGCGGCACGCGGACGAGTCCGGCACCCGGCCGGACAGTCGCTGAGGTCATCAGCCCGCCCCCCGCCTCGCGCTCCGCCAGTGCCTCGATATCGCCGCGTCGCGCCGCGGTGATCGTCTCGATGCCGAGCGTCACATGTCCTCCGCAGCACTGGCCGAGGCTCGGGCCGAGCGCGAAGTCGCGCGTCGCGAACGTATCGGTTCCAGTAGCCAGCAGCGCCTTCGCCGTCTCGATCGCCTCCAGCTCCAGCCGGCCGCCGCCCACCGTTCCGGCAATGTCGCCGGACGCCGTCACCACCATGCGCGCCCCTGCCTCGCGCGGCGTCGAGCCGCGCGCACCGACCACCGTCACCAGGGCGACGACGGGATTGGACGCGAGGCAGCGCGCCAACGTGGCGAAGACGGATCTCATCGCGCCCGTCCCTCCCGCGACAATCGGTTGGTCCGCATCGGCATCACGCGTCGCCCCTCCGCATGGCGGTCACCGCCCGCATGATCGCTTCCGGCGTAGCGGGCAGGTCCAGCGGCGGAACGGTGCCCGGCTTCAGGCTGGCGATGGCATCGAAGATCGCCGAGAACACGGAAAGGCCCAGCATCAGCGGCGGCTCACCCACCGCTTTGGACCGGAAGATGGTCGTCTCCCGCGTGCCCTCGCTCTCGAACAGGGCACACCGGAAATCGTCCGGCACGTCCGAACAGGCCGGGATCTTGTAGGTCGACGGCGCGTGCGTGCGCAGCCGCCCGCGGTCGTCCCACACCAGTTCCTCCGTCGTGCACCAGCCCATGCCCTGGACGAAGGCGCCTTCGATCTGGCCGATGTCGATCGCCGGATTCAGCGACTTGCCGACGTCGTGCAGGATGTCGACGCGGTCCACCTTCATCTCGCCGGTCATCGTGTCGATCGTAACCTCGGAGGCCGCGGCGCCGTAGGCGAAGTAGAGGAACGGCCTCCCCTCCGCCGTATCGCGGTTCCAGGTGATCTTCGGCGTCTTGTAGTAGCCCGCCGCCGACAGTTGGATACGCGCCAGATAGGCCTTCTTCACGATCTCCGGGAATGGCACCGATCCGTTGCCGATGATCACCTGCCCGTCGCGGAAGGCGATCTGATCCGCCGGCGTGCCGTAACCCTCCGAGACGAAGGCGACCAGCCGGGCCTTGATCTCCCGGCAGGCCGTCTGCGCGGCCATGCCGTTGAGGTCCGACCCGGACGATGCGGCCGTGGGCGAGGTGTTTGGCACCTTTCCGGTCGACGTGGCGGTGATCCGGACCTTGTCGAGCGGTAAGCCGAACTCTTCGGCCACCACCTGCGCGACCTTGGTGTTGAGCCCCTGGCCCATCTCCGTGCCGCCGTGGTTCAGGTGCACCGAACCGTCGGTATAGACGTGGACCAGTGATCCCGCCTGGTTGAGATGGATTAGCGTAAACGAGATGCCGAACTTGATCGGCGTCAGCGCCAGCCCCTTTTTCAGGATCCGGTTCCGGCCGTTGAACGCCTTTACCTCGTTGCGCCGCCGCCAGTAGTCGGAGCTGCGCTCCAACTCTGCGATCAGTTCAGGAAGGAGATTGTCCTCAACCTTTTGGCTGAACGGCGTGAGGTCCCGGCCGGGGCCGTAGAAGTTCCGTTTGCGCACTTCCAGCGGGTCGAGCCCGGTCAGCACGGCGAGGCTGTCCATGATCCGCTCCGCCGCGGCCACGCCCTGCGGGCCGCCGAAACCGCGGAAGGCGGTGTTAGAACAGGTGTTCGTCTTCAGCCGCTCCGAGCGGATCGACACCGCCGGATAGTAGTAGGCGTTGTCGGCGTGGAACATGGTCCGGTCGTTGACGCCCAGCGACAGGTCGGCGGAGTAGCCGCAGCGCGCCGCGAACTCCAGCTGCGTCGCCAATATGCGCCCTTCGGGATCGTAGCCGACGGAAAAGCTCGCGACGTCGTCGTGCCGCTTGCCGGTCATCACCATGTCGTCGTCGCGGTCCAGCCGCATCTTGCACGGCCGCCCGGTGACGCGGGCGCAGATCGCAGCGATCACCGCCCACTGGCTCGCCTGGCTTTCCTTGCCGCCGAAGCCGCCGCCCATCCGCCGGACCTCGGCCGTCACGGCGGCGTCCGGGATGGCGAGCGCTTTGGCGACGAGATGCTGGACTTCCGTCGGGTGCTGCGTCGACGAGAAGACGTGCATGTCGCCGTCCTCGCCGGGGACGGCCATCGCCACCTGGCCTTCCAGGTAGAAATGCTCCTGTCCGCCGATCACGAGCCGACCGTCGAGCCGCCGTTGCGCGTTCGCCAGCGAAGTCGCCACGTCGCCGCGGCCGAAGCGGTACTCCGGGAGCACGTGGCTGTTGGCGGCCTGCGCGTCCTCGATGGTGATGATCGGCTTTTCCGGCGCGCCTTCGAAGGTGGCGAGCCGCGCCGCGCGCCGGGCCGCCTCCCGGCTGGTCGCGACCACCGCGAACACCACCTGCCCCCAGAACTCGATCGTTCCGTCGGCAAAGATCGGATCGCCCCCGATGGAGGGCGAGCAGTCGTTAACCCCCGGCACGTCAGCGGCCGTGACGATCGCCACCACGCCCGGCACGGCCCGTACCTTGTCGTAGTTCACCGCGGTGAGGGTCCCGCGCGTGATGTTCGGGCACCAGCCCGGCGCCACGTGCAGCAGGCCCTCAGGCTCGCGCATGTCGTCGATATAGGCCGCCGAGCCCGTGACGTGCTTGGCCGCGCTGTCGTGGTGCAGCGGCTGCCGGACGACGGAGAAGGTGCCGTCCTGCGTCGGGTCGCGATCACTCTCCAGCGCCGACATGGGCAACCTCCGTCTCAGCCGCGGTCCGCCGGCCGATCAACCGCGTCCGCTCGCTCGAAGCGCCCGCGGCCTCCACCAGCGCCTTGGCGAGCAGCGCCCGCGCGGTCTCCAGCCGGTAGTGGGCGCTCGCGCGCATGTCGGTCAGCGGCGTGAAATCCTCGGCCATCGCCTCGAACGCATCGTGCCACGACGATGCCTGGGCCGGAACCGCGCCGATCAGTTTGGCCTCCACCGTCGTCGCGCGCTTCGGTACGCCGGCCATCCCGCCGAAGGCGACGCGCGCATCGCGGATCACGCCGTTCTCGATGGTGAACAGGAAGGCCCCGAGCACGGCGGAGATATCCTGGTCGAACCGCTTGGAGATCTTGTAGGCCCGGAACACCTGCCCTAGCGCCAGCTTCGGCACCAGCAGCCCGGCCACGAACTCGCCCGGCCGGCGGTCCTGCTTGCCGTAGTCGATGAAGAAGTCCTCGATCGGGATCGCCCGGCCCGTCTCGCCGCGCACCAGCTCCAATGTCGCACCGAGCGCGATCAGCACCGGCGGTGTGTCTCCGATCGGCGACCCGTTCGCAACGTTGCCGCCCACCGTGCCCGAGGCGCGCACCTGCCGCGAGCCGATCCGCTTGATCAGGCTGGCGATGTCCTGGTCGATCGCGTCGAGGGCGTCCAGCGCCTTCTCGTAGGTCGCAGTCGCGCCGATGATCACCGCGTTGCCGACGTCCTCGATCCGGTCGAGATCCTCCACCCGGCCGAGGTGGATGAGCTTGGCGACCGGACGGAACTGCTTGGTGATCCACAGACCGACGTCGGTCGCGCCAGCCACAAGCGTCGCGTCGGGATGCCGCTCGTAGAGAGCCGCCAGCGAGGCGATGCTCCGCGGCGCGGCGAAAAAGGCGTCCTGGTTGCCGACGAAGAGATCGGACCTGTCGTTGAGATACTGGAGCAGACCCGCCGTTTCGGCCTCCGCGCGCGTGAACTGGTCATCCGGCGGACCGGCGAGCACGGCCCGCGCCGCGTCCACGATCGGACGGTAACCCGTGCAGCGGCAGAGATTGCCCGCCAGCCACTCGTCGATCGTGGTGCGGGTCGGCGCGGTGCCCCGCGCTTCGTCGTGGTAGAGCGCGAACAGGCTCATCACGATCCCAGGCGTGCAGAAGCCGCATTGCGACCCGTGATGATCCACCATCGCCTGCTGTACCGGATGGAGCGTCCCGCCTTCAGCCAGATCCTCCACCGTGACGACTTCCTTGCCGTCCACCTGCCCGACGAACTGGATGCAGCTGTTCACCGGCCGATAGGTGATCCGGCCATCCGGCCCCACCTCGCCGACCGCCACCGTGCAGGCGCCGCAGTCACCCTCGTTGCAGCCCTCTTTGGTGCCGCAAGCTCGTTCCCGCAGGCGAAGGTAGTCCAGAAGGGTTTCCGTCGGGCCGGCATCCGCCACCTCGACGATCCGGCCCTTGCGGACCATGCGGACCTTGTCCCTCATGGGTCAGCTCCCCCGATAGGTGGAATAGCCATAGGGCGAGAGCAGCAGCGGCACATGGTAGTGGCGGCTTGCATCGGCGATCCCGAACCGGATCGGAATGACATCCAGAAATGCGGGATCCGGCAGCGCGTGCCCTTCGATCCGCAGATAGTCGCCCGCGTGGAATTGCAGTTCGTAGAGTCCGATGGCGAACTCGCTCTCGTCCAGCACACCGCCGTCGACCCGGCCGTCATCGTTGGTGACCACCGATTTCACGAGCGCGAAGGTGCCGTCCGGCCCCACTCTGAAGAGCTCGGCGACCAGACCCACGGCTGGCAGCCCTGACGCCGTGTCGAGTACGTGCGTAGTCAGTCGGCCCAATGTCTGTCCCCCTTGGCCCGCCAGTCGCTGTTGAAGCAGCGCCGCTTTTTTACGCGTGCCGAGAAAACGATCGCATGACTCTTGCCGTCCGCGAAAGTGCTATTTCAAGATCTTGCCGTTGCCGTTTCGGCATCATCCACCGGCATCCGCCGCGCAAGTTCCTGCATGGCGAACGAATGGAAAGTCGCCGCGGCAAGTTTCAGCGTCCGGTCCGACCTAACGACCAGCGCGAACTTGTCCAGCAGGAGATCCGCGTCCACCAGCGGCTTGAAGACGAGCTTGCCGCTTTCGAGATCCGGCCCCAGGTCCATCAGCGTCTGGAACGCCACATGCCGGCCGCCCCGCGCCACCGCGCGCATGAAGCTCAGCGTCGAACTCTCCACCGCCACTCGCGGCCCGCTCGATCGGAAAGCGGACGTCGCCTCCAGCGCCGCGCGTATCGAGAGCCCCCGCGCCGGCAGGGCGAGCGGGAAGCGCAGGCAGTCCGTCAGTCGTACGGTCGCGAAAGACGCGAGGGGATGGTCCGGCGTCACCACGGCGCCGATCATCAAGACCCGCCGAAGCACCACGTCCAGCCGCCGGCCCTCTTCAGGATTGAATGTGAACGCCAGGTCGGCATCACCCTCCGCCACCAGACGCGTGGCCTCGTCCGACCCCGCGACGGTCACGATCACGTCGATGCCGGGATGGGATTGGAGGAAGAGACGTACGATCTCCGGCAACACGTCCTGTGCCACGCTCTCCACGGTCGCAATGGCGACGCGGCCGCGCTTCAGCCCCTTGAGAGCATCGATCTCCGCCGCCGCATCCTCGAAATCCCGGATCGCGTCGGTGACGTGGCGCAGCAGCACCTCCCCGGACGGACTAAGCCGGATGCTCCGGCCGATCCGCTCGAACAGCGCCACGCCGAGATCCGCTTCCAGCCCGAGGATCTGCCGGTTGACTGCCGACGACGCGACATTGAGCTCCCGCGCCGCGGCCCGGAACGAACCAAACCGCGCGACCGCTGCAAAGTATCGCAGCGCCGGAGACACCAGATGGCGCGATCGGTCGGACATCGCGCCCGTCAGGGAATCAGGATCGTCGACCCGCGGGTGCTCCGCGAAGCCAGAGCCTGATGGCACCCGACCACGTCGTCGAGGGCGAACTCCTGCCCGATCTCTACCGTGACGATGCCTTTGGCCACCTTGTCGAAAAGGTCCGCTGCCCCGGCGAGCAGGTCCTCCCGCTTGGCGAAATAGTGGAACAGCGTCGGCCGGGTGGCGAAGAGCGAGCCCTTCTGGGACAGCAGGATCATCTCGAACGGCGGCACCGCGCCCGACGAGTTTCCGAACGAGACGAACAGTCCGCGCATCCGCAGGCAGTCGAGCGAGGCCGGAAAGGTGTCTTTGCCCACCGAGTCGTAGACAACGTCGCACTTCTCGCCGCCGGTGATCTCGGCAACGCGCGACACGAAATCCTCCGCGCGGTAGTCGACGATGTGCGTGTAACCGGCCTGTCGCGCGAGTTCGACCTTGTCCGGCGATCCGACCGTCCCGATCGTCGTCGCGCCGATCGACTTCAGCCACTGTCCGGCGATCAGCCCGACGCCGCCGGCCGCCGCATGGAAGAGCACCCTGTGGTGCGGCTCCACCTTGAAGGTTTGCGTCACCAGAAACTGCGCGGTCAGTCCCTTGAGAAGAACCGCCGCCGCCGTCCTGTCGTCCACGTTGTCCGGTATCGGCACCAGCCGGTCGGCCGGCATTGTGCGATACTCCGCGTAGGCGCCGACGCTGCCGGCGTAGACGACCCGGTCGCCGACCGCCACCTCGCTTACGCCGGGGCCGATGGCCTCCACCACGCCGGCGCCTTCGCTGCCCGGCGTGAACGGAAGCGGTGTCGGCGCCTTGTAGAGGCCAGAGCGGAAATAGGTGTCGATGAAGTTCACGCCGATCACGGTGTGGCGGATCAGGGCCTCCCCCGCACCAGGCACCGGCACCTCCACGTCCTCGACCTTGAGGACTTCCGGACCGCCGACTTCATGGACGCGCACAGCCTTCATGCCAACTCTCCCGCTCGGAACGACCTTTGAACGGAAGAGCCTAGGCCCTCTCCGCCGTCGATGAAAGACCCGGGGCGTCCGGCTCGGCCCTTGCCTGCCCAGCAAGCAACCCGGTCAGGATCACGAACGGCAGCGTCGACAGAAGCGCCGCCGCAAGTCCGAAGCTGTGGCCCAGGAAGCCGATCGCCGGCGGCGCGATCAAAAGCGACGTCATCACCGCCAGCGTCAGCCCGGCGAGGTTCGCCGCGGCGCTGGACCCGCTTCGCGCGGCCACGGCGGTGACGGCGATCGGGAACACCAGGCTGACGCCGCCGCCCATCAGCGCCAGGGCGAGGCAGGCGACCGCGACGGACGGAGCATTCACCAGAAGCACCAGGCCGACTCCCGTGGCGAAGGCGCAGCCGCGGACGATGGCGGGCGCCGTGAACCGGGCTCGGACGATGTCGCCGCCGAACCGCCCCGCGGCCATCGACAGCGCGAAGATGGCATAGCCTGCGCCGGCCATGAACGGCGACGCAGCCATCACTTCACGCATGTAGAGGGTGCCCCAGTCGTAAATGGCGCCTTCGGCGAGGGTGATGCCGACGGCCATCGCGCAGGCGCCTGCGACGCTGCGGTCGGGCAGCGCGAACAGCGGCGCGCGTCCCTGGCCGGTAGGCCGTTCCACCGTCCGGTAGGTTTCCGGCGGCAACCAGGGGCGGATCAGCAGGCCCGCCAGGACCCCCCTGCACAGGCCAGCGGCAGATGCACCCGGAAGGAGACGCCCTCTTGCGCCAGCGCGCCGGCAACCAGCGCGCCGGCCATGATCCCGAGGCTCCAGAAACCGTGGCAGCGCGACATGATCTTGTGCCCCCGCGCCTTTTCCGACGCATCGGCGGCCGAGTTGATCGAAACCTCCATGCCCGCGTTGGCAGCGCCGGACAGGAAGATCGCGATCGCCAGCATCGGCCAGCTTGGCGCCACGGCGATCGGGAGCAGCGACAGCGACAGCAGGATCACCGAGGTGAACGCCACGCGCGCCGGCGAACTCCGCTCGATCCACCGCCCCACGAACGGGATCGTGCAGACCGTGCCGATCGGAGCGGCGAACAGCGCCAGCCCCATCGTCGCCTTGTCGATCGACAGGTCGGCCAGGAAGTCGGGGACACGGGTCAGCCAACTGCCGATCAGAAAGGCGTTCAGGAAGAAGAACGCACCGATCCGGATGAAATGCGGCACGGGAAACTCCGGTCGGCGGACTGGCCTGTCCCCGGAGGGACGGCGAATGGAAACGCACCGCGCCGCCGAGCACGAGGGCCCGCGGAGGACGATCGGCGCGGCAGGATTGAATCGTTCCATAGCATTGTGCCTGCCGCTTGTCGCCGCATTCCTCGTCTGGCGGCTTCACGGCTGGAGCGCTTCGGGCTAGGTAGAAACCACGGATGGTCGAAGCACGGGAGCGGCGCCTTGCACAGAATGGAGAACCTGATCGAGCGGACGCTCCTGGCCAGTCGCTGGATCCTGGTGGTCTTCAACATGGGGCTCGCCATCGCCCTCGGGATCTACGCGATTTCGTTCGGCTACAAACTGTTCAAGGTGATGGTCAACACCTTCACCTACGACGAATCGGACATGATCCTCGCCATGCTCGGCCTGATCGACGCGACGCTCGTCGCCAGCCTGATCGTCATGGTGATGCTGTCGTCCTACGAGAATTTCGTCAGCCGCCTGGACGGGGCCGACGGCGAAATCTCGTTCCTGGGCAAGCTCGACAGCGGCAGCCTCAAGATCAAGGTCGCCTCGTCGATCGTGGCGATCTCCTCGATCCACCTGCTCCAGGTCTTCCTCAACGCCGACAGCTATACCGACTCCAAGATCATGTGGCTCACGATCGTCCACATGGCCTTCGTCTTCTCCGCCCTGATCCTGGGCTTCCTGGAGAAGATCATGTCCAAGCTCAAGGTCTGACGGCCGGCAAAGCCGGCCCTCCCTCGTTCATCGGACAATCCGGTGGGCAGCCGCCAGCCTAGGAGATGGCCTGACGCTCGCAGCCGCTCTTACGCTGCTGGATCGGCAGGATCGGCTTGCGCACGGTCTGCGGCAGCGGCGGCGTTTGCGCATCCTGCGGCGTCACCGTGGTGGTCGGCGGGGCTTCCGGCAGCGGTG
The DNA here is from genome assembly GCF_013839445.1 of Chthonobacter albigriseus. Classification (GTDB taxonomy): domain Bacteria; phylum Pseudomonadota; class Alphaproteobacteria; order Rhizobiales; family Pleomorphomonadaceae; genus Chthonobacter; species Chthonobacter albigriseus. The sequence goes on from NZ_JACDIT010000004.1 coordinate 230,299, forward strand.
CCGGCGCGGGCTGCGCCGCGGCAAGCGAGATCACCGCACATTGGGCCAGCACCGCCACCGCGGCACCGGTCAGGAGAGGAGCAACGCGCATCGTTCGGCCTCCGGCTTGTCTGAGCCAGAGGAGATGGTCGCCCTCGACGCCCCATCTGGCGACAAAACTTTTCGTGAAGTCAGCCACGGCTGGGACTGGAACCGCCGTTTGTTAGCGCGGCGGTTCCAGCCATGGGCGTCGAGGGGCCGCGGGATGACGCCCGTGGCTCCATAATTCTCGTTGAACAGAATCGTTCCAGGCAACGCTCAAACGAGCGCCACGGGACGGGGCACCGACGGGGCGAAGCTGAGCTGGTCAGCCGGCACCGGCCGGGCGAACAGGAACCCCTGCGCCTGCTGGCAACCGATCGCCTTCAAGAGCACCAGTTGCTCCTCCGTTTCCACGCCCTCGGCCGTCGTCGTCATCGCCAGCGTCGTCCCGAGGCCCACGATCGCGGCCACGATGGCCTGCGCTTCAGAGCTGCGGGTCAGGTCAGCGATGAAGGACTGGTCGATCTTGATCTTGTCGAACGGGAACCGCCGGAGGTAACCGAGGCTGGAATAGCCGGTGCCGAAGTCGTCCATGGCGATTGTCACCCCCATCGCGTTCAGTTCCTGGAGCACCTGGAGCACGGATTCGCTGTTCTGGATCAGGACGCTTTCGGTGATCTCCAGCTCCAGTCGGCGGGTTTCCAGGCCCGTCTCGGCGATCGCCTCGCGCACGAGGTCGGGGATGTGGCAGCCGCAGAACTGCGCGGCCGAGAAGTTGACCGCCACCTTGACGTCGCTCGGCCAGTTCCGGGCATCGTGGCAGGCACGCAGCAACACCCACCGGCCGAGTTGCCCGATCAGTCCCGCCTCTTCCGCGATGGGCACGAACAAGGCCGGCGAAACCAGCCCGCGCACCGGATGGCGCCAGCGCATCAGCGCCTCGCAGGATACGATCCGGCCGCCGTTGACGGTGACGATCGGCTGATAGTGGACCGAGAGTTCGTTGTTGAGGATCGCCAGCCGCAGATCCATCTCCAGGGCGCGACGCTCGCGGATCGCCGCGTCCATGCTGGGCTCGAAGAAGCGATAGGTCATTCGCCCGTCCGCCTTGGCGCGGTAGAGCGCGAGATCGGCCTCCTTCAGCAGTTCCCCGGCGTCGGTTCCCGGATCGGAGACCGTGATGCCGATGCTGACGCCGACGTTGACCTGATGACCCTCGATCTCGAATGGCATCCCGACCTGATTAAGGATGCGGGATGCCAGTTCCGCCGCTTCCCCGGGAGTGCAGCCGGTCCGCAGAACGCCGAACTCGTCGCCGCCGAAACGCGCGACGATATCGTCCGGCATCACCGCGTCGCGGACCCGGCCGGCCACCGCCTTCAGGAGTTCGTCACCGATGTGGTGGCCGAGCGTGTCGTTCACGGGCTTGAAGCGGTCGAGGTCCATGTAGAGCACGCCCACCTGGCGGCTCTCGGACAGATCCTCGGCAAGACGTTCGTGGAAGAGCGTGCGGTTCGGCAGGTCGGTCAGCGGATCGTGGCGGGCGAGGTGGGCGATCCGCTCCTCCGCCTTCCGGCGCTCCGTGACGTCCTCGTAGGTGTTGACCCAGCCGCCGCCGTCCATCGGCTCGTAGCTCACCTCGATGATACGGCCATCGTCCAGTTTCTGGTGGATCAACGACGCCCGCCCGCTCATCAACCGCGCGTAGCTGGACGCGATCTGCTGCTCCAGCACGTCCGGAGTCTGGCCGGTGATCTCGCCGTAGTGCTCCAGGACGTCGCGCATCGAGATGCCAGGCTTCACCACATCGGCCGACAAACCGTAGAGCGACAGGAAATTGCTGTTGAACACGGTGACCCGGTAGTCCGGATCCAGCATGCACAGGCCTTGGCTCATGTTGGTCAGAGCCGCGTCAAACCGCGCGTTCTGCCGCCGCAGTTCGCCGTTGAGGATCTCCACCGCGCGGTTGTGGCTCTTCAGGTCCACCATGGTGGATTCCAGTTCGGCCCGCTCCAGGGCCGCGTCGCGGAACTTCGCCAGGGCCCGCGTCATGTCGCCGATCTCGTCGGACGATTTGGCTACGGGCACCGGCAGGTCCAGTTGCCCGTCGGCGATCGCCCGCATGATCCGCGTCAGCGTCTGGATAGGACGCGCCACGCTGCTGCCGGCCCAGGCCCCCGCCGCGCCCGCGAGCACCAGAAGCGCCAGCCCGAGGATCGTCAGGCCGCGCCAGAGCGTCCTGCTGCTTTCCTCGATCGTAGCGATCGGGATCCGGAACACGTAAGACCAGGCCTGTCCGGGCAGCGAGAAGTCCACGGGTTCCGCCACATGGAGTTCGGGTCCGGATGGGCCTTCGACGACCTCCTGCTCCCGCTGCCCCAGCGCCGCGGCCATCACAACATCGGAGGAGTAGCCTGAAAGCAGCGCATCCTTCCCCAGCAGGGCGGCCCGCGGGTGCGCCACGATGATCCCCCGCGACGACAGCAGCGCCGCCTCCCCATCGCCGGCCACCTTCTCCGGCGCCACGAGGGACTGCAGGCCGGCGAGCGTCAGGTCGACGCCCGCGACGCCGATCGGATTGCCTTGCGGATCGAACACCGGCCGGGTGACCGACGTCATCATGACGCTCGTATCGCCCTGCGCCCCGTCGAAGGTCTCCAGATAGGGTTCGATGATCGCTTCCTGGCCGGAGCGGAACGACACGGCGAACCAGTCGCGCTCCAGCTGCTCGGTCTGGTCGGTGGTGACGTCGTAGACGTTGAGGACCGCCTCCTCGCCCTGCCGGATGTAGTAGTAGTTGATCATCCCATTGCGGTCATGGCCCGGCGTGCCGGCGAACGCCGCGTCGTTCCCGTCGAAGGCATCGGGGCGGAAGACCAGCCAGGTTCCGAACAACGTGGGTTCGGCGGCCAGGTTGAGGCGCAGGTATTCCTTCAGCTGCGCCCGGTCCGTGCGCCGGGACTGCAACTGCGATTCCGCCGCCGCCGCGATCGCCCGCGCGGTCGCTTGCGCACGGGCCAGGTCGGCGCGGACCAGGCGCGCCTGGCGCTCGACCGCCGATTGGATCTGCCGGTCGAACAGGGCGCGGGTGCTCGTTTGCGTATAGTAGGCGGCCCCCGCCACCACGAGGGCGAGGCTGGATGCAAGAACCAGAGTAATGAAGATCGATGTCTTTGTTCTGATCGAGTGCATCGGCCGGCCAAACTGGAACCGATGCAGCCTAGTCGTTCAAGGTTCCTTATCGGTGAACGACGGCCAGATTTCACCCTCTTCCACGTCTCCTACCTGCAGGAAAAGTAGTTATCATTGCTACGCATTACTATGTTCCAGATAGGAATTTATTGCAAATCTGATGCAGAATTGAGGCATGATCGTCGATCAGCCCTACCAACGCAGACTTGAATGCGGCATTCAGACCAGGCCGGTTGTCACCCGTCGCTCTGGAACGAACTGCCACCGTTTCGCGGGTACGGAGAAGGGAGAAATGGTGAGCGCGGTGGGACTCGAACCCACGACCCCATGATTAAAAGTCACGTGCTCTACCGGCTGAGCTACGCGCTCGTACGCGGACCTGGAACGCCTATATCCAAAGCCTGCGGTGTCCGGGAAGCGAAACGCTCGATGGCGGCGGGTCGGGCCACCCTCGGACGGGACTGACATAGCCGACGAGGGCTGCTTTCGCAACTGCTCACGAGCCAGGATAGCCGAGCGCCGGCTCCAGGCGCTCGAAGGCTCGCGTCATGGGATAGGCGGGGGTGTAGGGCACCGAGACATGGCCGTAGCGGAACGACAACTGCCATTCCGCCGTCTCCTCGTTCGCGCCCTTCACCGCGGCGAGATAAAGCGCCGAGGCGAGCCCGGTCCGGTCGGCTCCCGCCTTGCAATGCACCAGGATGGGCTTCGGGCTTTCCCGGACAGCCTTCAGATAGGCGTCCACCTGTTCGGCGGAGGGCTCGCGTCGATCGGACCATGGAAACGAGATGAAGGTCACGTGCGCCGCGTCCAGCACCTGCTTCTGCTGATCGTACCAGGGTGTGCCCCGGCTTTCGCCACGCAGGTTGATTACCGTGCGGATACCGCGGTCGGCGATCTCCTCCATCAGGCGGTCGGGACTGAGCTGGCCGGAGCGGTAGAGTTCGCCGGCGACAACCTCATGGAAGTTGCCGCTGACCTGCAGGAACCCCGCCCAACTGCCGGCAAGCACGCCGGAGGCGAGCAAGCCCGCGCCGATGATCGCGATCAGGCGCCGGCGAAAGCGGCCGGCTGCCTGGGATATCGTTGGGATCTGCGACGTCGAGCCGGCAACAGTCATGTGACACTCTGAATCGCCGAGGCGCGTTTGCTCATGTCGCGGATTACCACCGCATTTTCACGGCAGGAAGATGACACTTCTGCCGTACGCATCTCCGCGAATGGCAGGCCTGTGGGCAAGCGGGCACTCTCCTCTCCCGGGAGTGCGCCGCGCCAGGTTGCCAGCCGTGCGAACCCTTGCCGGCCGGCTGCGTTGTCTCACCGCAACCTTCAGCGCCACGGAGCCCGCCTTGCCCAAGCTGACGACCGATCCGGATGCCCCTGAAGCCTCCGGCGCCCTCCGCCTCCACGTCTATCGCGGCGACGATGGCGGCGCCCGCGCCTACCTGGATTTTCGGCCGCCCACGGGGCCGGCGCACCGGATCCCCTTCGGCACCCCGCTGAGGGACGCCCGCACCCAGGCCGCAGCGCTCGCCGAGTCGCTCGGCATCGAGGCGGTACTCGTCTTCGATCCGCTCGATCTGCTGGGTGCCGGCACCGGCGCGGCCATCCATCCGCAAGATCTCAACGCCTCCAACGACGGATGACCGGCCGATTGCGACTTTTTTCGCGCCATGCCCCTTTCCGTGGCGGCTTCGAATGCTAGGCTTCTGACAAGAGGATGCTTTGGCCGTCCTTTTGTCGGCCGATCCCGAACCGGGCTCCTGAGGAGGATGCGATGAAGCGTCTTGCGGGGTGGTTGATTGGGTTCACGCTTCTTGTCACACCGGCATCGGCCGAGGATGCGGGAGCGGCCATCCGCTCCGTCATCGACGGCCAGTTGAAGGCGCTCAGCGCTGGCGACGGTCAGACGGCCTACGGGTTCGCCTCGCCGGGCATCCAGCGCATCTTCCCCAGCCCCGACATCTTCATGTCGATGGTCAAGTCCGGCTACGCGCCGGTCTATGGAGCGAAGTCCGTGGCCTTCGGCCGCCTCAAGGAGAACGGCGCCGGCTACCTTCAGGAGGTGTTCCTCGTCGACCAAGACGGCGAGGAATGGACCGCGCTCTATGCCCTGGAGCAGCAGCCGGACGGCAGCTGGAGGATCTCCGGCTGCCAGCTGCTGAAGCAGGCGCGCGTGTCGGCCTGACCGGACGTCAGCGCGCCGGCAGGTCCCCGATCTCCCACCCCCGCTTCGTCTCGGCTACGAAGGCCGCGTAGCGCTGTGCCTCGATGGCGTCCCGGATGCCCTGCATCAGCGTCTGGTAGTAGGCGACGTTCGCCCAGGTCAGCAGCATTGCGCCCAGCGTTTCGCCGGTCCGCACGAGGTGGTGGAGGTAGGCCCGACTGTAGTCCCGCGCCGCCGGACACGCGCTTTCCTCGTCGAGCGGCCGCGGATCCTCGGCGTGCCTGGCGTTCTTCAGGTTGATCTTGCCGAAGCGCGTGTAGGCCAGTCCGTGCCGCCCGGCCCGCGTCGGCATCACGCAGTCGAACTGGTCGATGCCGCGCGCGACGCTCTCCACGATGTCGTCGGGTGTGCCGACGCCCATGAGGTAGCGGGGCTTGTCTTCCGGCAGCACCGGCGTGGTGATCCGCAGCATCTCCAGCATCACCGCCTGTGGCTCTCCGACGGCCAGCCCGCCGACGGAGTATCCTTCGAACGGGATCTCCTGGAGCCCTGTCGCGCTCGCGACCCGGAGCGCAGGCACATCGCCGCCCTGGACGATGCCATAGAGCCCCTGCCCTTTCTGCGGCCCGCGCATCAGCTCGAACTGTTGCCGGCTCCGCTCTGCCCAGCGCAGGCTGAGGCGCATGCCGCGCTCCACCTCGCCGGGATCGGCCGGCAGGCGCACGCACTCGTCGAGCTGCATCTGGATGTCCGAACCGAGGAGGCCCTGGATCTCGATCGAGCGCTCCGGCGTCAGTTCGTAACGCCGCCCGTCGATGTGGCTCTGGAAGGTGACTCCCTTCTCGTCCAGCTTGCGCAGCTGCGCCAGCGACATCACCTGGAAGCCGCCGGAATCGGTGAGGATCGTGTGCGGCCACGTGGAGAAGCGGTGCAGCCCGCCCAGCGCCGCGACACGCTCCGCACCGGGCCTCAGCATCAGGTGGTAGGTGTTGCCGAGAACCACGTCCGCGCCCGTCGCGCGGACATCGTCCATGAACATAGCCTTCACGGTGCCCTGCGTGCCCACCGGCATGAAGGCCGGGGTGCGCACCACGCCGTGCGGCGTCGTGATCTCGCCGCGCCGCGCCATGCCGTCGGTGGCGATCAGGCGGAAGGAAAAGGGCGGCTTGTCTTCGGTCGAGGGGCTGTTCAAGGCGAGGTCACGCGGCTGTCGGAGGGATGTCGCCGGTCATAGTGCGGCCGGCCCCGCCTCGCAATGCCGGTCAGCGTCCGGCCTCGATAACGACGGCGCCGCTCGCGTCTCGCAGCAACAGCCGCCCGTTCTCGATTGCCCAGGTCTTCACCTGCCGCGTCAGGGCCTGGAGGAACACCCGCTCCGCCTCGTTGGCGGCCGCATCCAGGCAGGCCATCTTGGTGGCGGCCATCGGTCCGAAGTCCAGCCGGTCCGCCTGCACCCGCATCGGCCCCGAAAAGCGATTGCAGCCCGAGAATCCGGAAACCTTTCCCTCGGCGAAGTTCAGCGTAGGCGCCCGGTCTCCTGCCGCCACGAGAGCGCCGGCGACCGCCGACACCGTCCACGGACCGCCGGCAAGGCCACCGTCTGGCCCGGCATGAACGCATCCCGTCATCAGGGTCACCGCGAGAAGTCCGAGGAAGATCAGCCGCATCGTCGTTGCCCCATTCGTGCCGGCTCGCCCGTTCTAACCTGCCGCGCCTTCGCATGGAAACAGCAGCGAAGCATCGCCATAGGAGTAGAATCGGTATCCCGAGGCGATCGCATGCGCATAGGCGGCACGCATCGTCTCCAGGCCGGAAAAGGCGGACACCAGCATGAACAGGGTCGACTTCGGCAGGTGGAAGTTGGTCATCAAGACGTCCACCGCCCGGAACCGATAGCCAGGCGTGATGAAGATCTCGGTCGGCCCGGCGAACGGACGGATGATCCCGTCCTCGCCCGTGGCGCTCTCCAGCAATCGCAGCGACGTGGTGCCGACGGCGACGATCCGCCCGCCGCGCGCCCGGACCGCATTCAGCGCAGCCGCGGTTTCCGTCGAAACGGACCCGATCTCGGCGTGCATCCTGTGCTCCGCCGTATCCTCGGCCTTGACCGGAAGGAACGTGCCGGCGCCGACATGCAATGTCACGAAGTGGCGCTCCACGCCTCGCGCGTCGAGGGCGTCGAACAAGCGTGGCGTGAAGTGCAGGCCCGCAGTCGGGGCAGCAACCGCCCCCTCCTCCCGCGCATAGATGGTCTGGTAGTCCGCCCGGTCGCGCTCGTCCTCCGGCCGCTTGGCCGCAATGTAAGGCGGCAGCGGAATATGCCCGACCGCCGCGATGGCCTCGTCGAGAGCCGGACCGGTCAGGTCGAAGGCGAACGTCACGTCGCCCTCCTCGCCCTTCTCGGCCACCGAACCCTCCAGCCTGCCGAGCAGGCAGACCATCCCGCCGGACTCCGCGCCATCCCCGAAACGGATGCGATCGCCCGGCTTCAGCTTCCTGGCGCCCTTGACGAACGCCTTCCAGCGATCGGCTGCAACGCGCATGTGCAGGGTGGCGGAGAACCGGACGGGCTCGACGCCGTCACGAAGGCGAACGCCCTCCAACTGCGCAGGGATCACCCGGGTGTCGTTGAACACCAGCGCATCGCCGGGCCGCAGCAGGTCGGCAAGGTCGCCGACGCCGCGATCTTCGAGCGTCCTTCCGGGGCGAACGACGAGCATGCGTGCTGCATCGCGCGGATCCGCCGGGCGAAGGGCAATCCGTTCCGACGGAAGCTCGAAGTCAAAACAGGACACGCGCATAGACGTTACCCCGGTCCAAGGGCCAGTTCAGGTCGGCTCTGCGATGGACTGCTCAATCAATCCGCGGAGCGCCGCAACGTGCTCCTGACGCCCCGCCTCCGAACGGTGTCCCATGCTTCCGATGTGGCAGAAAGTCCGGTCGACGAAGGCGCCGGCATTATTCACGAGGCCGGCGGGATGCTCGTCGTCCGCTGGTTCGCTTGGAAACAAAAGCGTTGCGCGATCGAGACCCTTGTAGATCGAGTGCCAGTTGCACCCGCCTGTGTCTAGCCAGAGCGACTGGTCATGATTGAAGTCGAACGTCACATCGCCAAGGGACGCGAGATTGAAGAACGCATATCCGGGCCACAGATACCATGCGCCCGGCGCGAACCGGGACGTTCTTTCCAGTCCGTAAACGGGTTGATTTTCAATGACGTGCGAGACTGGATCCGGACCGAACGGGAAGCAATCGTGGTCGAGCACGCCGAAGCTCACAGGGCGAGCCTTCAGGATCACGTTGCGGACAATCCAGTTGATGGCGATTCCATGACTCCGGTTGATGCTCCACTCCGGGTTCGGCGGCAGCCCGACGTAGAGCACACCGGCGCTGTCGCATATCCGGCGGATCTCGTCGCGAGCCTGTGCTTGGTTTGAGTTGTCGGCGACGATGAGCCGCCATTGCGGCATGTGCCGGGCGACAGCGCGGACCATCAGGTCGATAAGCCAGGGTTTGTTGAAAGCGATCGTCGCGAGGAGCTTCGGGTGCCCCCGCTCGGCAAGGGCGCGCAACACGGCCTCGGTATCCGGGCTTTGACGAGAACAGTAGATCCGGCTAACCAGAGAGTTGCGCCGATACTTGAGGCGATCTGTGATGGGCAGTAGCTTCCGCCAGTCTCGGACAGTATACTTCCGCTTCACAATCTTGGACATGGTCGCCCCCAGCAAAAGAGGTGCCGTCGGTAAACCGACGACACCCTATTTCTCATGCCGCGATGTCGGCTGCGACCTTGACGCTGACCATCTTGTCCGGATCACGGACCGGCTCGCCGCGCTTGATCTGGTCCACGTTCTCCATGCCTTCGATCACCTTGCCCCAGACGGTGTACTGCTTGTCCAGGAAGCGGGCGTCGTCGAAGCAGATGAAGAACTGGCTGTTGGCGCTGTTCGGGTTCTGCGCCCTCGCCATCGAGGCGGTGCCGCGGACGTGCGGCTCGTTGTTGAACTCCGCCTTCAGGTCCGGGTACTGCGAGCCGCCGGTGCCGGTGCCCCGCGGGCAGCCGGTCTGGGCCATGAAGCCCTCGATCACCCGGTGGAACACGATCCCGTCGTAGAAGCCTTCACGGACGAGTTTCTTGATGTGCGCCACATGGTTCGGCGCCACGTCGGGGCGCATCTCGATCACCACGCGACCCTTGGTGGTCTCGATCACCAGGGTGTTTTCCGGATCTTTGTACTCGGCCATTGCGAGGGCCTCCTTCTCTTTCGCTTGGGAAACTTCAGGGCTGCGACGCCAGCCGCGCCGTCACGATCTTGTCCGGATCGGCCGGGGGTTCGCCCTTGTTGATCTTGTCCACGTTCTCCATGCCCTCGGTCACCTCGCCCCAGACGGTGTACTGGCCGTTGAGGAAGCCGCCATCGGCGAACATGATGAAGAACTGGGAGTTGGCGCTGTCGGGGTCCTGCGACCGCGCCGCCCCCACCACGCCGCGGCCGAAGTGGGTGTCTGTGAACTCGGCCGGCACGTCGGGCAGATCGGATCCGCCCATGCCCGTGCCCGTCGGATCGCCTGTCTGGGCCATGAAGCCGTCGATCACGCGGTGAAAGACGATGCCGTCGTAGAACTTCTGACCGACCAGCGCCTTGACGTGCGCCACGTGCTTGGGCGCGAGGTCCGGCCGGAGCGCGATCACCACGCGGCCCTTGGTGGTTTCGAGCACCAGCGTGTTCTCCGGGTCGGCCGCGGAGGCGGCGATCGGCGCGACGGCGAGGAGGACGAAGGCGGCGGCGGCCGCGATGAGGGATCGGATCATGGCGTCTCCTGAAGGTGTCGTTTTGGGTCAGCGGGGTGTGCGGGCCTTCAGCATGTCCGCCACGTCGGGCGGAACGAAGGCCGAAAGATCGCCGCCGAGCGCGGCCACCTGGCGCACCAGGCTGGAAGCGATATGGCGCACATCCGCCGAGGCGGCGAGGTAGATCACGTCGATCTCCGGTGCGAGGGCGGCGTTCATGCCGGCCATCTGCGCCTCGTAGTCGAAATCGGTCGTGTTCCGGATGCCTCGAACGATCACGCCCGCCCCGTGCGCCCGCGCCGCATCCACCACGAGCCCGTCGAAGGTGACGATCTCGATCTGCGCGCCGGTCTCCGCCCGGATGGACTCCACGGCCCGACCGATCATCGAAATCCGCTCTTCTGCGCTGAAAAGCGCCTTCTTGGCGTGGTGCACGCCGATCGCGATCACCAGCGTCTCGAACAGCCGCGCGGCCCGGCGCACCACGTCGATGTGGCCGAAGGTGATCGGGTCGAAGGATCCGGAATAGAGCGCCGTTCTCATGGGAGGAAACGCTTAGCTGAACCGCTGGAGGATCACAACGGGGGCAGCCGCCGGCCCGCTCCCCCGCGTTGCGTCCCGCCCTGTCCGCCCACCCCTTCTGGGCCAGGCGGGCCGGAGGAGAAACACACCGGTAAGCAAGTATTAAGCTTGTCGAACGGTCAACGGGATCAATCGCCTTTGAGTAAGACTTGAATAAGCATTGCGACCGAAACTTGGTCTCACGGGGCACTTCAGTGGAGGAGGGGACAATGATCCATATCGCGTTTCCCGCGCAACTGAAGCGTGTCGGCCTGGCGGCCGCCGCGTCCGTGGTGGCCTTCGGGCTCATCGGCGCCTCGACATACGAATTCTCTCTCATCGGCAAGGCCGACCGACCGCCGTCACCGGCCGACTGCCGGTCTGACAGGATGAGCGGCGTCGGAGACTGCGCCGGCATAGATCTGCCGATGACCACGACCGAGGCCTACGAAGTGGCTCCGGGCTTGACAATCGTGGAACGGGTCGACGGCTGAGACCTCCCTCCGGAGGAACCAATCTCACCGACCTGTGTTGATGTGAGTACAAGATCTACACGGATCTTTGAGTGGGTTGTTCATCAGGTATCTCGTAACATGACAGCCATGGAAACATCTGTACCGTCCCACTCAGCGTATCGCGCCCAAGTCGTCGCGAACGATGCTTTCGAGTTGGCCGGCCAAAGAGGTAGGGACATCATCATGAAGTCCTCGACGACACTCGTGACGTTCGGCTGCGCCGCGGCGGTCGCCCTGGCGCTCGTCGGAGCCGCCTACGCCGTCGACGTTCCCGCCGGCGAAAAGTCCGACCTGATCCAGAAGGGCGACCTGATCGCCCCCACAGTCTCGGTCAGCCCCGATACCCTCACCGTCGAGGAGGTGAACCTCGACGCCGGTATCTCCAACCTGATCCGGATCGACACGCAGCCTTCCGCGGCTCTCTGAACGGCGACCACCGGCAAGTGAGGTTGTCGTTTACCGTCCATCGCAGCGAAACATTCATTTGTTCACGATGTTTGTAGCGCCCGGCACCCACAGGGATTGCCGGGTGCATTTTTTTACGACCGTTCTGTTACCGACAAAAAAGATTGGATCTTAACCGTGCTCCGGGGCGTTCCGGTCGGGCAAAGAGGACAGGTGGCAGAAGCCGCCGTCGGACCCGGAACCCAGAAGTCCCACCAGAGTCGAGTACATGTTCAACAATTATCTCGTCGAAGTCGGAAACCACCCCGTCGGCATTCTGGTCAAGGAGGGTGAATCCTACGCCTTCCATGCTCTCGACAGTGAAGTCACCGGCCTGGAGGGCCTCCGATTCCCGGACGCGGTCGCAGCCGAGCGCGCCGCCCGCAAGGCGATCGGCCGCCACCCGCGCAAGCAGGCCTGACAACCAGCCGCGACGATCACGGCCCGCGTTGCTTCGCGTAACGCGGGCCCTAGTCGCCAACTCGGTCTCCGTCAGAAGCCGCGCGGCCCGAATCGGTTGGTCTTCGGGAATCCGGTTGGCGGCAGCCGTCCTGCCGTCGCGCGGTCGCCCAGCCAGTCAGCCAGATCCTGCATCGTGCGCAGGAATACGCGGCCGCCCGCATCCGTCCAGGTCAGCCCCTTCTCAGCCGTGAACACCCGCACGTCCGCCACACCGCCGTCCTTGTAGCGTTGCAGGCGCACGCCCTTGCCGCGCGTCATCTCCGGCACCTGGGACAGCGGAAACACCAGGAACTTCCGGTTCTCGCCGATCATCGCCACCTGATCGCCGTCGGCCTCCGCAACGCGGATCGCTTTGGCGCCCGAACCGAGGTTCAGCGCCTGCTTGCCCTTGCGCGTGTTGGCGACGAGGTCCGCCTCCGCCGTCACGAAGCCATAGCCGTCGCTGGACATCAGGAGCAGCTTGCGGTCGGGCTTGTGGACGAACACATCGACCACGTCGGCCCCTTCGTCCAGGTCCACCATCAGGCGAACCGGCTCGCCCGTCGACCGTCCGCCCGGCAGCTTGTCTGCGCCTACCGTGTACATCTTGCCCGCATCGGAGAACACCATCAGCTTGTCCGTAGTCTCCGCCTTGAAGGAGATCGCGAGCTTGTCGCCGGCCTTGAACTGCAGGCCGGAGAGGTCCGCGATATGGCCCTTGAGCGCCCGGATCCAGCCCTTCTCCGACAGCACCACGGTGATTGGCTCACGCTCGATCAGCGCCTGACTGACGTCCTCGGCCTGGTGCACCGAGGCGGACCCGAAGCCGGTGCGGCGCTTGCCGAGCGGCGTGTTCGGGCCGAAAGCTTTCTTCACTTCGCCGATCTGCCACTTCACCGTCTTCCACTGCTTGGCCTCTGAAGCGAGCAGCGCCTCGATCCCGGCCTTCTCCTCGCTGAGCTCGGCGTGCTCCTTGCGGATCTCCATCTCCTCCAGCTTGCGCAGATTGCGCAGCCGCATGTTGAGGATGGCGTCCGCCTGGACCTCGTTGAGTTCGAAGGCGGCGATCAGTTCCTTCTTCGGCTCGTCCTCCTCGCGGATGATCCGGATCACCTCGTCGAGGTTGAGGTAGGCGATGATGTAGCCGTCCAGCAGTTCCAGCCGGCGGACGATCTCATCCAGCCGGTGTCTGGACCTGCGGATCAGCACCTCGCGCCGGTGGTCCAGCCACTCCACCAGCACCTGCTTCAACCCGATGACATTCGGCACCTGACCGCGCGACAGCACGTTCATGTTGAGCGGAATGCGCGATTCCAGCTCGCTCAGGCGGAACAGCGCCTCCATCATCAGAGCCGGATCGACGTTGCGGCTCTTCGGCACGATGACGATCCGGATATCCTCCGCGCTCTCGTCGCGGATGTCCTCGATCAGCGGCAGCTTCCGCTCCTGGACCAGTTCGGCGATCTTTTCGATCAGCCGCGACTTCTGGACCTGATAGGGGATCTCCGTGATAACGACCTGCCAGGTGCCGCGGTCGAGGTCCTGCTTCTCCCACTTGGCCCGCACCCGGAACCCGCCGCGGCCGGTCCGGTACGCCTCACGGATCGTCGCGGCGTCCTCCATGATCACGCCGCCCGTCGGGAAGTCGGGCCCCAGGATCGGACGTCCCGTCGGCGCCATCGGATCGTCGACCAGATCCTCGATAGTGGCGTCAGGCCGATCGATCAGGAGCATCGCCGCATCGCAGAGTTCGGCGGCGTTGTGCGGCGGGATCGATGTCGCCATGCCGACCGCGATGCCGGACGAGCCGTTCGCCAGGAGGTTCGGGAACGCCCCCGGCAGGACGATCGGCTCCTTGTCGGTGCCGTCGTAGGTTTCGCGGAAGTCGACAGCGTCCTCGTCCAGACCGTCGAGCAGCAGCCGCGCCACCTCCGTCAGCCGCGCCTCGGTGTAGCGCATTGCCGCGGCGTTATCGCCGTCCACGTTGCCGAAGTTGCCCTGCCCGTCCACCAGCGGATAACGCTGGGAGAAGTCCTGCGCCAGCCGAACCAGCGCGTCGTAGACCGACTGGTCCCCGTGCGGGTGGTATTTGCCGATGACGTCGCCGACCACGCGCGCGCACTTCTTGAACGCCGCGCCCGGGTCAAGCCGCAGCAGTCGCATCGCATAGAGCACGCGCCGATGCACCGGTTTCAGCCCGTCACGCACGTCGGGCAGCGCCCGGTGCATGATCGTGGAGAGCGCGTAGGCGAGATAGCGCTCCTCGAGCGCCTCCCGCAGATTGACGGGCTCGATGCCGCCGGAGGGAATCAGATCCTTGCCCATGCCCCATTGGGTAGAATCAGGAACGGATCGGGGCAACCGCAAGCGCGGCCGGAACGGCAGAATTCCGGGGATTGCGCCCTTTTTGACGTCAGATCCGCGCCAACAGCTGCGCCCGCGCTTCCGACAGAGGGATCGCGCGCGGATCCGCCACGTGGCGGTCCAGGAAGTAGCCCGTCAGCTGGAACGCCGCACGTAGGTCGTCGGCCTCCGGGATGATCGACGCATCGCGCAGAAAGGCCGGCAGCGGCAGCATGCGGTCGCGGTAGGGCTCGCCCGCCGCCCGGCTTACCGCCCGCGCGCTCTTCGGGCTGACGTAGACGAGATCGGTCGTCGCCCCTGTCGCCGCGCAGGCGGAAAGGTCCAGGCCGAAGCCGAGCTCGTCGAGCAGCGCCAGCTCGAACCGGACGATCAGCCGTCCGACGTCGAGCGCGTTGTCCATGTGGTCCAGGATGATTTCCGTCGCTTCGTAGAGCGCCGGATGAGGGTCGCGTTCGGCAAGATACCGGAGGTGGGCGGCGATGATCTGCACGCCGTAGACGCCGACCGCGCTCTCCATCAGCCGTGCGGCGCGCGCGGTCACGAGTTCGGCGGTGAACATGCCCAGATGCGCGTCGAGCCGCGCCCGCCACGTCAGCTGCACCGTGTTGCCGGCCTGGAGCACAGCCGCCACCCGCCTCCCCCGCCCGCCTTTCACCAGCCCCATGTGCCGCCCCCGCTCGGCGGTCATCACTTCCAGGATGACACTGCCTTCCCCGTGGGGCCGGCTGCCGAGAACGATGGCGTCGGAGGTCCATTCCATGCGGCGGCTTCAACGTAGAATGTGGATCGGCTCCGTCCTATTTCCGTGGATACTCCAGGCCCATCTCGCGGTAACGCTCCGGATCGTCCGACCAGTTCTCGCGCACCTTAACGAACAGGAACAGGTGCACCGGCCGCTCCAGGATCTCCTGAAGTTCCTGCCGTGCGGTCATCGAGATGGCGCGGATCGTCTGCCCGCCCTTGCCGAGCACGATCTTGCGCTGGCTTTCGCGTTCCACGAACAGCACCTGCTCGATCCGCACCGATCCGTCCTTCTGCTCCTTCCAGCCTTCGGTCTCGACCGTCGAGGCGTAGGGCAGCTCGTCGTGCAGGCGCAGGAACACCTTCTCGCGGGTGATCTCGGCCGCCAGCATGCGCATCGGCAGGTCGGAGATCTGGTCCTCCGGATAGAGCCAGGGGCCCTCTGGCACATGGTGCGCGAAGTACTTCAGCAGGTCCTTCACGCCCGAGCCGTTCAGCGCCGAGACCATGAAGGTCGCATCGAACTGGCCGCGCGCGTTGAGGTCCTGGGCGAGCGCCAGCAGGCTTTCCCGCTTCACGGTGTCGATCTTGTTGAGGATGAGCACCTTCGGCCGCTTCAGGTCGCGCATCCGGTCGACGATCGGCGACGTGTCCTCGTCCACGCCCTTCTTCACGTCGATGAGCAGCGCCACCACGTCCGCGTCCGCAGCGCCGCCCCAGGCCGTGTCGACCATGGCGCGGTCCAGCCTGCGCTTGGGCTGGAAGATGCCAGGGGTGTCCACGAAGATCACCTGCGCCCGGCCGGCCATGGCGATCCCGCGCATGATCGCGCGCGTCGTCTGCACCTTGTGGCTGACGATCGAGACCTTGGCACCGACGAGCTTGTTGAGCAGCGTCGACTTGCCAGCGTTCGGCGCGCCGATCAGCGCGACGAAGCCGGCGCGCGTCGGCCCGTCCGTCGGAAAGCCGGCGTCGGCAGCCTCGTCGTCGGCGCCGTCATTCGGCTCACCTTCCAACTCGCCCTCGAAGTCGTCGTCGATCTCGTCGTCGCGATCGGTCATGCTGTGCTCCACAGGCCCTCGCGGGTCAGAACGTCCTGCGCGGCCGCCTGTTCAGCCTCGCGTTTCGATTTGCCTTTGCCCTCGCCGGCGTAGCGATCGGCGATCGTGACGCGCACCGTGAACTCGGGCGCATGGTCCGGACCGGACCGATCGATCGCCTCGTAGGCCGGCGTCGGCAGCGCGCGGCCTTGCGCCCACTCCTGCAGCGTCGTCTTCGGGTCGCGCAGCGTACCCGAAAGCTGCTCCATCCGCGGCCGCCAGTTGCGTTCCACGAAGGCCTTCGCCGGCTCGAAGCCGCCATCCAGGTAGATCGCCGCGATCACCGCCTCCGCGACGTCGCCGAGGATGGCCTCCTTGCGCCGTCCGCCCGATTGCCGCTCGCCCGCTCCGAGCCGGATAGCCGCGCCGATGTCGAGCGCGACGGCGACGTCGGCGCAGGTTTCTCGGCGGACGAGCTGGTTGAGGCGCCGCGCCAGATCGCCCTCCTCGGCCTTGGGATAGGCCTTGAACAGCATCTCGGCGACCACCAGCGCCAACACCCTATCGCCCAGGAACTCGTGCCTCTGGTAGCTCTCGTGAGCCACCCTGTCACCTGGTACGGCACTGCGGTGGGTCAACGCCCGTACCAGGGCCTCGCGGCTCTTGAAGGTGTATTCCAGCCGCGCCTGGAGCGCTTCAAGCGATTTGGCGAACGCCGGATTCATCACCCCAGCGTCGAGAACATGCGGTCCCATCGGACCGTCCAGGGCCACGTCCAGACCATCCACGGCTTGGCGTCCTGGTCCATCGAGAAGAAGATGACCTGGGCTTTGCCGACGAGGTTTTCCATCGGCACAAAACCCACCCCGGACGAATCCACCCGGCTGTCTGCCGAGTTGTCGCGGTTGTCGCCCATCATGAAGAGATGGCCGGGCGGCACCTCGAACACATCCGTGTTGTCCGCTGCGCCGTTCGGGATCGCGTCGAGCGTCAGGTAGCTGACCCCGTTGGGGAGCGTCTCGCGATACCGGGTGACGCGGATCTCCTCGCCGAGTGCGCTCTTTTCAACGAAATCGTCCACTTTCTCCCGCGCAACAGGCTTGTCGTTCAGGAACAGCGCGCCGTCCTTCATCTGGATCTTGTCGCCGGGCAGGCCGATCACGCGCTTGATATAGTCGGTGGAATTGTCCAGCGGCAGCTTGAACACCGCGATGTCGCCGTGCCGCGGTGCCGCCGACCAGATCCGCCCCTCGATCGGCACGGCGCCGAACGGGAAGGAGTAGCGGCTGTAGCCGTAGGAGTACTTGGAGACGAAGAGGTAGTCGCCGACCAGCAAGGTCGACATCATCGATCCCGAGGGGATCGAGAACGGCTGGAACAGGAAGGTGCGGACCACCAGGGCGAGAAGAAGCGCCTGGATCACGACCTTGATGGTCTCGCCCAACCCGCCGCCCTTGCTGGCTTCCTTGTTGCTCGTCACGCTCATGACCGTTCTCTTCTGGGTCACCCGCCGGACCCGTCGGCGCCTTGATACCGGCTCGCTGGATGCCGCGCAACGCGTGACGATGAAAACGAGCGGAATTGCGGCAGATGACGGCCCTCCGGCCGGGCGAACTGTTGGAAAACTGCCGCTACAAGGCTAGCCCGTCGTCTGTGCCGCCCCCGGCCAGTTCTCCGGCCACGCCGAGATCACTACGAAAGCTTGCGCCCAGGGGTGGTCGTCAGTGATCGTGAGGTCGATGCGGGCGATCAGGCCGGCGGGCGTCAGCTGCTCCAGCTGCCGGAGCGCGCCGCCGGTCAGCACCACCGTCGGCTTGCCGCTCGGCAGGTTCACCACCCCCATTTCACGCCAGTTGACGCCCATCCGGATCCCGCTTCCGAGCGCCTTGGAGCAGGCCTCCTTGGCCGCGAACCGCTTGGCGTAGGACGCCGCCCGTTCTTTCCTGCGATCCGATCGCGCCCGTTCGACCTCCGTGAAGACCCTGTTGGTGAAGCGGTCGCCGAACCGCTCCAGGGTCTGCTCGATCCGCCGGATGTCGATCAGGTCGCTGCCTATCCCGATGATCATGACGAAACTCCCGGCCGCGGCGCCATGCTGCGGATCTCCGCCATCCGCGCCCGCCGGCGGCGCTGGAACCCGGCCACCGCCGGGTAGACGACCGCATAGGTGCAGAGCGCCAGACCGCTTCCCAGGATGATGCCGCCGATCAGCAGCGGCTTGAACAGCGGCCAGATGTCGGCAAGGCCCGCGGAGGCGAACGGCACGGTCTTCTCCGCCCCCTCCCCGGCAAACGCGGTCCCGATCTCGTAGTCCATGGCCAGGATCAGCGGAATCGTCAGCGGGTTGGCGAGCAGTGTGCCGATCGCCGCGGCGAAAATGTTGCCGCGGATCAGGAACGCCAGCGCGATGCCGAGCAGGATGTGCAGGCCGATCAGCGGCGTGGAGGCTGCGAAGATTCCGGCGGAGGCACCGGCCGCCACGCCGTGCGGCGACGCCGAAAGACGCAGGATCCGCTTCCACAGATAGCGAAGGGCGCGCCGCCAGCCGGACCGCGGCCAGACCGCGTGCCGCACGTTCTCCCGAAAGGACCGGCGCGCGCGGCGCTTGAACATGTCGCCCTCCGGCTCAGCCGTTCACCCGCTCGACCCGGCTGACGTTATGCACCGTCCGCAATTGGTTGATGATGCGGTTGAGGTGCTTCAGGTCCCAGACTTCCAGGTCGATTACCACATCATGGAAATCTGTCGTTCTGCGGGCCATGCGGATGTTGTCGATGTTGCCGTCGTTATCTGAGATCGTCTGAGCGATTCGGGCCAGCGAGCCCGGTTCGTTGAACGAGTGGATGGAGATCTGCGCCGGGAACCGGACCTGATCGCCCGCGTCGATGTCCCACCGCACGTCCAGCCAGACGTCGGGGTGATCGTCATAGGGCTTCAGCGCTGGCGACTGGATCGGATAGATCGTGATCCCCTCGCCGGGGGTGAGGATCCCGACGATCCGGTCGCCGGGCACCGCGCCGCCGTTCGGGGCGAAGCGCACCGGGAGGTCTGCCGCGATGGATCGCACCGGCAGGCCGCCGGTGCCGCTCTCCGACGAGGCCATGTAGCGGAACTTCACGCCGGTCTGCCCTGCGAAGGAGAACCATCCCTCCTCCGCCCGCTTCATGTCGCCGCGCTGTACCGTCGCCCGCTCGTCCTTGAAGTCCGGATAGGCCGCCTTCAGCACGTCGGACGACGGGATCTCCGCCCGTCCGACGGCCGCCAGCAGGTCGTTCACCGTCGGCTGTCCCAGCCGCGGCAGGGCGAGCTCCAGCACTCCGTCGGAAAAGTCGCGCTTGGCGCGCTGGAAGGCGGCGGCAAGCACCTGGCGCCCGAGGCTGGAGAACTGCTTGCGCGTCGCCTCGCGGGTCGCCCGGCGGATCGCCGCCCGCGCCTTGCCGGTGATCGCGATCGTCTCCCACGTCGCCGGCGGGATCTGCGCCTTCGACCGGATGATCTCCACCTCGTCGCCGTTCTGGAGCTGCGTGACGAGCGGCATGATCCGTCCGTTCACCTTGCACCCGACGCAGGTGTTGCCGACGTCCGTGTGCACCGAATAGGCGAAGTCTATCGGTGTCGCGCCCCGCGGCAACGCGATCAATCGCCCCTTCGGGGTGAAGCAGAACACCTGGTCCTGGAACAGCTCCAGCTTGGTGTTCTCCAGGAACTCCTCCGGGCTGGATCCGTCGGACAGCGATTCCACCGTCCGCCGCAGCCAGGCGTAGGCCCGGCTCTCCTCCGACAAGCGCGGCAGCGGCCGTGCGACGGTGCCGGTTTCCGCCCCATTCCCGCCGGAAGCATCCTTGTAGAGAGCGTGTGCCGCGATGCCGTATTCGGCCACGCGGTTCATCTCCTGCGTCCGGATCTGCAGTTCGACGCGTTGCCGATGCGGGCCGACCACCGTGGTGTGCAGCGATCGGTAGTCGTTCTGCTTCGGCGTCGAGATGTAGTCCTTGAATCGCCCAGGCACCGATGGCCACACCGTGTGCACCACGCCGAGCGCGCGGTAGCACTCGTCCATCGTCCCGACCATCACCCGGAAGCCGTAGATGTCCGACAGCTGTTCGAAACCAAGCTGCTTGGTCGTCATCTTGCGGAACACCGAATAGGGCCGCTTCTGCCGCCCTTTCACGGTCGCCGCGATCCCATGGCTCGCCAGATGCTCGGACAGTTCGGTTTCGATGTCCTTGATCAAGTCCATGTTGCGCGAACGGATATCCTCCAGTCGCGTGGTGATGGTGGAGAACGCGTCTGGGTTCAGCGTCTTGAAGGCGAGATGCTCCAGTTCCTCGCGCATGTCCTGCATGCCCATGCGGCCGGCCAGCGGCGCATAGATCTCCATCGTCTCTTCGGCGATCCGGGCCCGCTTGGCCTCCGGCACGTAGTGGAGGGTGCGCATGTTGTGCAGCCGGTCGGCGAGCTTGACGAGCAGCACGCGCACGTCCTCGGAGATCGCCAGCAGCAGCTTACGCAGATTCTCCGCCTGCTCCGTCCGCTTGGACACGAGGTCCAGCTTCTTCAGCTTGGTCAGGCCCTCCACCAGCCGGCCAATGCCTTCGCCGAACAGCTGGTCGATCTCCGCGCGGGTGGCGTCGGTATCCTCGATCGTGTCGTGCAGCAGCGCGATCACGATCGTGGCCTCGTCCACGTGCAATCCGGTCAGGATCGCCGCCACCTCGAGCGGATGGGAGAAGTAGGGATCTCCCGACGCACGCGTCTGCAGCCCGTGCTTCTGCATCGCGTAGACGTAGGCGCGGTTGAGCAGCGCCTCGTCGCAGTTCGGGTTGTAGCGTTGAACCCGCTCGACGAGTTCATACTGCCGCATCATCGGTCGAACGACCCACCAGGTATCCCGGCGGCAGCGATGCGCCGGTGAAGGTTCCAGGGAAGCAGAAGGCCCCGCACCGGCGCCCGGGGCGCGCGATACGAGGCCGGATCAGTATCAGGCAACCGCAGGCTAGAGCACGCGGTCTGAAGGATGACTTACCGGGCGTCCGGTCAGATCTCTTCCACCTTCTCCGGCGGAACCAGCCCTTCCAGGCCTTTCAGAAGCTCTTCCTCCGACATCTGGTCGAAGGCGATCTCGTCGCTGTCCGGCTCGTCCGAACCGGAGCCGATCAGACCGGCCACGGTGTCCTGCTCGGGTTCGTCGACCTCGACATACTTCTGCAGCGAGTGGATCAGGTCTTCCTTCAGGTCGCCCGTCGAAACAGTGACATCGGCGATCTCGCGCAGCGCGACGACAGGATTCTTGTCGTTGTCGCGGTCGATCGTCAGCGGCGAGCCGGACGAGATCATCCGGGCGCGATGGCTGGCGAGAAGCACCAGTTCGAACCGGTTCTCGACTTTGTCGATGCAGTCTTCGACGGTTACGCGTGCCATGGGCTCGTTGCTCCTCGATGTTCGAAACGCACGCGCCGCCGTGCGGACCCGATCCAAGGCCCGCCACGACGGTGATCCGCAGCACGTCCCGAGGGATTGCGCGAAGCGGGATACTGATGCACGATGCACAGTATCAGAAACGCTCCGCATGCCTCTTCGTCTGCGGGTCAGATAAAACGCGCTCGACAGGAATGCAAGCGTCGCCTATCTTTTCAATTGTTTCCGACATCAATCTTGAGCTCATAAATCACCATCGTCACTGATTCGATCCGCCGGCTCCCGTTCTCGCCGGCCTTATTCGTCTGGAAAATTGCGGAATCCGGTGCAAACCCCGTCGGAACAGAACTGCCAGCGCAGACCGTTGATCTCGGAGCGTTTCCGAATCGGCGGAATGGCGTAGCATATCGAACCGGGGGGTTCGCGGAGGGTCTGGAAGGCACGAGAGAGGTCGCGGGCCGTCCAGAAACGATGCACATGCAAAGAACCGGAACGTGTATGGGAACATGTCGACCGAAAAGAGGTAAAAAGTTTCCCTGATGTTCGACGAACGCGAAAAGATAGCCCTCTTCATTGACGGCGCGAACCTGTACGCGACCGCGAAGGCGCTGGGCTTCGACATCGACTACCGTCGACTCCTGAAGGAGTTCAGCGCCAAGGGCTATCTGCTGCGCGCGCTGTACTACACGGCCTTGGCGGAGGACCAGGAGTACTCGTCGATCCGTCCCCTGATCGACTGGCTCGACTACAACGGGTACAAGGTTGTCACCAAGCCCACCAAGGAGTTCTTCGACTCTACCGGCCGGCGCAAGGTCAAGGGTTCCATGGACATCGAACTGGCGGTCGATGCGATGGAACTGGCCGAGCACATCGATCATATCGTGCTCTTCTCCGGCGACGGCGATTTCCGGTCCCTCGTCGAGGCCATTCAGCGCAAGGGCCGCAAGGTCAGCGTCGTCTCCACGCTGCAGACCCAACCGGCGATGGTCGCCGATGAGCTCCGCCGGCAGGCGGACCACTTCATCGATCTTGCCACCCTCGCACCCCGCATCGGCCGCGATCCTGCCGAACGGGCCGCCCGCATGGCCGAACGCGCCCAGCAGAACCAGGTCGAGGAAGACTGACCCCATCCCGGAGGCGGCCGCGCCCCGGCGCGCCGCCACCGCACCGGTCAGATGCCGGACAGGCATCGATATCGGCCGGACCGTCGATGGGGTGCGGCAGGCCGTGCCCATCCATCGCCGTTTGTGATTCGCCACTCCGTGCGCATCGATCGTCGGCTATGATTCGCCAGGCCGAGCCCCGCAGATCACGCTGTGCTCTTCTCCGGCGACGGCGATTTCCCGGTCCTCGTCGAGGCCATCCAGCGCAAGGACCGCACGGTCAGCGTCGTCTCCACGCTGCAGACCCAACCGGCGATGGTCGCCCATCAGCTCCGTCGACAGACGGTTCGCTTTACCGAGCTCACCACCCTCGCCCCTCGCATCGGCCGCGATCCCGCTGAACGGGCCGCCGGCATGGCCGAACGGGCGCAGCAGAACCGGGTCAAGGAAGACTGTCTCTAATCCAGGCGGCCGCCGTACCCCGGCGCGCCGCCACCGCGCTTCTTTAGTGCGGAACGCACCTGATACGACCCCAGGCATTCACATCTTGGCTCACTGCGCGATATCATCTTGGCCCATCGCGCGTTTCGACCCCTCCGCCCGGTTTCGCACACCGGGCCCGCTCTGCAGCGCACGCCGGGCGTTGTGCTCATATCCGCGACCTGTACGGATCTCACCACGGTCCCATCCGTCTGCGTTCGGCAAGTTGGCTGATCCCGGCGCAAGCTGGTCGCAGCTCAACCGACCGAGGGAACAACAGTCGCGACGAACCCGGACGGATGCGCCAGCCGAAAACCCAAATTGGAGCCGATCTGGACGCCTTCGATCGCCGAAGCACGCAACCGCCGATTTCCGCAGGCCGCCACTTTTCTCGCCGACCAAGCGTCGAAAACGCGACGTGGACGGACGTCTACATCCCACCCGTTTCTGGCATTCGGCCAAACCGAAGGCCGCAGACAGGCCAGACCTTGGCGAGGCCGGTTTTTAGTCTTTGGCCCAAGCAGTTCCGACGCGCGGCGGTACTCTGCTTGAGGCCGTGCGGGTGCTCCCGCGGTCACAACCCGCAGCGCAGGCATTGATCTCCCCGGTGGATGCCGGTCCGCTCACCCTCGCCGGGGCCGTAGGCAACAGCTATCGTCGCCGGATGACACGCCTCCTTTCGAAGCTCCCCACAACCTGTCCTCCCGAACCCCCGAGGGATTGTCCGCAATGCCCGCGTCTGGTCGCTTTCCGCGAGAAGCACAGAACTCTCGAACCGGGCTGGCACAACGCCCCGGTTCCGAGCTTTCTTCCCACGTCCGGCCCCGGGGACGTCCGGCTTCTCATCGTCGGCCTCGCGCCAGGCCTTCGCGGCGCCAACCGGACCGGTCGGCCGTTCACCGGAGACTACGCCGGCGATCTTCTCTACGAGACCTTGATCGACTTCGGCTTCGCCCGCGGCACGTTCCGCGCCGATCCGCAGGACGGGCTCACGCTCACCGGGGCGGCGATCACCAACGCCGTCCGCTGCGTCCCCCCCGAGAACAAGCCGACCGGAGACGAGATCAAACAGTGCCGTCCGTTCTTTTCCGCGACTCTTGCCCGATTCCCTACCCTCGAAGCCGTGGTCGCGCTTGGCCGGATCGCACATGAGCAGGTCTTGCGCACCCTTGGCACTCCACTGGCCAGGGCGCCGTTCGCCCACGGCGCGGTCCATCCCATCAGCGGATCGCGCGGCACGCTCCGCCTCTACGACAGCTACCACTGCTCCCGCTACAACACGAACACCGGCCGCCTGACACGCGACATGTTCCGCAGCGTCTTCCAACAGGTATCAGACGACCTCGCCCGCTGACCGCGTCACGCGCTGGCCTGCCCGGCCGCGCCACCGGTCGGTGTCCCCAAACGCCATCGGCCGCCGACGCCTGCCCCTACCCGGCGCAGAATCGGCCCGACCTTCGCCACCGCGGTCCACCGAACCCGTCGCGTGCCTCCCCCTCAGGCAACGAGTTCGACCTCCACCACTCCCGGTACGGCGCGAAGAGCACCCGCCAGCTGCGGCGACACACGGTATCGCCCGGGTAGCTTGACCTCAACCTCCCCGCGCGCGGCGCCGCCGAGCACGATCAGAGAGACGTCCCCCTCGCCGGAGGGGTCCAGGTGGCGCGCGATACTGTCGATCGGCTCGTCGCCCCGCAGAAACACGCGCAAAGCGTGCTTCAGCCGGCTCGCCGCCTGGTCGAGCGGCTCCACCGTGTCGATCCGAACCGAGATGCCCTCCGGCTTGTCCTCCGCCGAAACCAGCAGGATCACCGAATGGCCGGGATCCAAAAGGTCCCGGTAGTGGTTCAGCCCCTCGGAGAAGATCACCGCCTCGTACTGGCCAGTCGGGTCGGAAATGCCGAGGATACCCATCTTGTTGCCGGTCTTGGTCTTGCGCTCCTGCCGCGAGACCACTGTTCCGGCGAGCCGCCCGGCGGCCGCGCCCCGCTTCACGGCGGCCGAGAACTCTGCCCAGGTCTGCACTCTCAGCCGGCCGAGCAACGCCTGGTAGGCGTCCAGCGGGTGCGCCGAGAGATAGAAGCCGATCGCCGCGTGCTCGCGCTGCAGCCGCTCCTCCGGCAGCCATTCGCGCGCCGTCGGCAGCCGGACCGGCTCCGCCTGCCCGCCCCCGCCGAAGAGCTCGTTCTGCCCGGACACCTCCTGCTCCACCCGGCGCGCCGCGACGGCCAGAACCACGTCCAGTCCCTCGATCAGCCGCGCCCGGCTCCGCTCGAGCGCGTCGAAGGCGCCCGCCGCGGTCAGGCTTTCCAGCACGCGCTTGTTGAGCGCCTTCGGGTTGATGCGGCCTGCGAAATCGGAGAGGTCGCGGAAGGGCCTGGCCCCGCGGACTTCCACGATGTGCTCCACCGCCTGCCGTCCCACGCCCTTCACCGCCGCGAGCGCGTAGAGGATCCGCCCGTCCTTCACCTCGAACTCCGCGTCCGACTCATTGATGGACGGCGGCGCGACCTGGATCCCCAGCCGGATGGCATCGCGGCGGAAATCGTTGATCTTGTCCGTGTTGGCCATGTCGAGCGTCATCGACGCAGCCAGGAACTCCACGGGATGGTTGGCCTTCAGGTAGGCCGTCTGGTAGGCGACCAGCGCGTAGGCGGCCGCGTGGCTCTTGTTGAAGCCGTAGTCGGCGAACTTGGCGAGCAGGTCGAAGATCATGTCGGCCTGCGCCTTGTCGATCCCCCGCTCGACCGCGCCGGACACGAAGCGCACCCGTTGCGCATCCATCTCCGCCTTGATCTTCTTGCCCATGGCGCGCCGCAGGAGATCGGCCTCGCCCAGCGAATAGCCCGACAGGATCTGCGCGATCTGCATCACCTGTTCCTGGTAGACAATGATGCCGTAGGTCTCCTTCAGCACCGGCTCCAGGCTGGGATGGAGGTAGTCGGGCTGCTCCAGACCGTATTTGCGCGCACCGTAGACCGGGATGTTCGCCATCGGGCCGGGCCGATAGAGCGCCACCAGCGCGATGATGTCCTCGAAGCGGTCCGGTTTGATCTCGGAGATCGCCTTGCGCATTCCCATGCTTTCCAGCTGGAACACGCCCACTGTCTCGCCGCGCGCGAGCATGGCGTAGGTCGGCGGATCGTCGAACGGCAGCGCGGCGAGGTCGATGGAGACCCCACGCCGGGCGATCAGCGCCACCGCCTTCTGCAGCACCGTCAACGTCTTCAGGCCGAGGAAGTCGAACTTCACCAGCCCGGCGCTCTCCACCCACTTCATGTTGTACTGGGTGACCGGCATGTCCGACCGCGGATCGCGATAGAGCGGCACCAGCCGGTCGAGCGGCCGATCGCCGATCACGATGCCCGCGGCGTGGGTGGACGCATGCCTGTAGAGACCCTCCAGCTTCTGCGCCATGGCGAGCAGCCGCTCCACGATCGGCTCCTCGCGCTGCGCCTCCCTCAGCCGTGGCTCGTCGGTGATCGCCTGCGCGAGCGTCACAGGATTGGCCGGGTTCTGCGGCACCAGCTTGCAGAGCCGGTCGACCTGGCCATAGGGCATCTGCAGCACGCGCCCAACGTCGCGCAAGACGGCGCGCGCCTGCAGCGTACCGAAGGTGATGATCTGCGCCACCTGCTCACGGCCGTACTTGGCCTGCACGTAGCGGATCACCTCGTCTCGCCGGTCCTGGCAGAAGTCGATGTCGAAGTCGGGCATCGACACGCGTTCCGGGTTGAGGAACCGCTCGAACAGCAGCGCGAACCGCATCGGGTCGAGATCGGTGATCGTCAGCGCGAAAGCCACCAGCGAGCCTGCGCCGGAGCCGCGTCCGGGGCCCACTGGAATGCCGTGCGCCTTCGCCCACTTGATGAAGTCCGCAACAATCAGGAAGTAGCCCGGGAACTTCATCTTCGTGATGATCTCGAGCTCGAACGCGAGGCGCGACCGGTAGTCCGCCTCGCTCATGCCCGGCGCCGTCCCGTGCAGCCTGAGACGCTCGTCCAGCCCCTCCCAGGCCTGCCGCGCCAGTTCGCCCGCCTCCAGTTCTTCAGCCAGCTTCACATCCGCCACGTCGCCGCCGGCGAAGCGCGGCAGGATCGGCTTGCGCTTCTTCGGTCGGAAGGCACAGCGAAGTGCGATCTCCACCGTGTTGTCCACCGCCTCCGGAAGGTCGGCGAACAGCTGGATCATTTCCGCCCGCGACTTGAAGGCGTGCTCCGGCGTCAGCCGGCGCCGATCGTCCTCGGCGATCACCCGCCCTTCGGAAATCGCGATCAGCGCGTCATGCGCCTCGAAATCGTCGCGGCCGGGAAAATAGCACTCGTTGGTCGCCACCAGCGGAATCGCACGATCGTAGGCAAAGTCCACCAGGTCCGGTTCCACCATGCGCTCGCTGTCGAGCCCGTGCCGCTGCAGCTCCATGTAGAGGCGGTCGCCGAACAGCTCCTCCAGCCGCGACAGCCGCTCCCCTGCCAGCGCCTTGTTGCCGGCCCGCAAGGCCCGGTCGAGCGGTCCGTTGGGCCCTCCGGTGAGCGCGATAATCCCGCTCGTCAGCCCGCCGAGAGCCCCGATCGGGACGTGGGGCCGGGCGCCTGGCTCGGTCTCCATGAAGGACTTGGAGACGAGGATCACCAGGTTGTCGAAACCCTCCGCGCTGCCGGCCAGCAGCACCACGGACGGAAGTTCGTGCGCCGAGCCGGGCTTGCGCCGATCCGCCGGTTCGTCGGCGAAGTCGATGGCCAGTTCGCACCCGACGATCGGTTGCAGGCCCTTCTCGGCCGCCTTCTCGGAAAACTCCAGCGCACCGAACAGGTTGCCCGTGTCCGTGATGGCGATCGCCGGCTGCCCGTCGGCCTCGGCGAGTTCGAGGATCTTGGAAAGCGGCAGCGCGCCTTCCAGCAGCGAATAGGCAGAATGGACGCGCAGATGCACGAAGCCTACCGCCGTTGCCATCTCCACCCGCTCCAGGTTTCAGGAAACATCCCGCCCCCGCATCTCGCGTCCGCCGGTCCGGGCACCTTGGCCCGCCCGGCCCTCCTGCTCAACCGGCTGCGCGCGGTTCTCAACAGGCAACCTTCACAGCATCGGGTCGCCGCCGAGCACAAGCGCCAGCATTGTGCCGAACAGGATCACGGCCCCGAACGCAGCCACATCGCGGACGATCGCCGCCTGCGCGAGCGTCTCTGCGAGCCGCAGGTGCACAGGCACGATGAAATCCCGAACGGTGAATGCCTCGCCGACCGGTGCCGAACGCGGCTCGGCGCCCCGCAGGGACATGGGCGCCCGACCCGGTACGGGCGCCGGGCGCAAACTGGCCAATCGACGCCGAGCATCGGCATGGGGCCTTGGCAATGCCGCCGCGCCCCACGAGTGCCGCCATCCTTCAACCGGGACCAGGTGCTCCGCCGTCGTGCTCATGACTGCCTCCAATCTCGTTATGGTTCTACTTTGTTCTTCTTTTATTCCGATGTCAACGCTAACGGCGCCTCACCAGGAACGCATGGTTGACGAGAAGTGAACGGATCCAAGTCTCTGACAGAAAATACTTTTTGCAGAATGCACGATCGGTCGATGGTGAACGGCGACGCGAAAAAGGCGCCCGGATCGCTCCAGACGCCTTCTGTTCTCAACGGCCCTACGGCGCAGGCGTTTACTGAACCGGCCCGACGACCTCCACCCGGCCCGATCCCGTCCTCCCGCGCAGCTCCGGCCGGTACATGTCCGTCACCGTCGCCGCCGGATGGGCGAACCGCCCCGGCGCCACGGCGCGGACCATGTAGGCCAGCTGGAACTCCGTCGCGTTGGTGGCGTACTGGTCCACCGCAGCCACGAAGCGGTCCGCCCGGAACTCCGTGCGTGCCGGCTTGGTGTCGAGTTGCAGCCAGTCGAGCAGCGCCACGTCGCCTGCCGAGACCAGATTCGGGTTGTCAATGGCCAGCCCCGCCGGCAGTGGGTCGTCGATCATCAGCCGGGCGGCTGCCGGCGCGGTCGAGGTCACGGTCAGCACGGCCACCAGTCGCTCACCCAGCGGCACGGCTTCCAGGTTTACCTCGTTGCCCTCCAGGTCGTAGTAGACCCGCGTGATCGCGTAGCCGTTCCCGCCCGCCGCTTCCGGCGTCGCCGGAACGCCCGTCACCGTCACTCGGGCGTCCACCGGCTGGCTGCCCCGGTTCTGCAGCGCCACGCCGGCGCCGAGCGCGGCAACGTCGTAGCGTTCGGTGAACAGCCCCTTGCGCACCGTTCCGTTCACCGCCACCTCGCTTTCCCGCCCATCGGCGAGCAGGGCGTTGGCCGCGAGCAGCATCCACGCCTGCTCCTGCGTGCTGGCGTAGGGATCCGCCTTCTCCAGCCGCCGGACGGCGGTGGTCAGCGCGTCGAGGTCCACGTCCCTCACCTTCGCCTCGGATGCGAGCGTCAGGATCGCCGCCCCGTCGCGCAGGTCGGATCCGTAGTCGGCCCGGTACACCACCGCTTCCGGCGACGTCGCCAGCAGGTCTGTCGCCGAGCGGAAAACCGAGCCCGCCCGATCGACATCGCCGTAGAGCGCCAGCGCCGCCCCCAGCTGGGCCCGCCCCAGCGGGGTCGTGAAGGCGTCCAGCTTGGTCTCCGCGTAGTAGCGCAGGTCGCCAATGGCCGCCTCGC
Organism: Chthonobacter albigriseus; assembly: GCF_013839445.1. GTDB lineage: Bacteria > Pseudomonadota > Alphaproteobacteria > Rhizobiales > Pleomorphomonadaceae > Chthonobacter > Chthonobacter albigriseus. The sequence continues at coordinate 260,220 of NZ_JACDIT010000004.1, forward strand.
CATTGCGCGCCAGCACGTAGAGGGCGTAGGCGATCGCCTCGCCGCCGCTCGTGAAGTCGGACGCGTAGGCCACCTTGTTCTTCAGGTTGGTCACCGCCAGCTCGAAGCTCACCGGCGACACAGTGTAGCCCTTCTCCTTGGCGCGCGTCATGAAGTCGGTGATGTAGGCGTCGAGCCAGAGGTCCTCCGAGCCCGGTCCCCAGAGGCCGAAACTGCCGTTGGAGGCCTGGTTCACCAGCACCTGCTCGATCGCCTTCTGCACCCGTTCGCGCACCGGCGTCTCGCCGGTGAGGCCCGCGGCGAGCACCACCTCGTCGAGATAGACCAGCGGCAACGCGCGGCTGGTGATCTGCTCCGAGCAGCCGTAGGGGTACTTGTCGAGAGCCGCCACGATGCCCGGCAGGTCGAGGCCGGCGACGCCGCCCACGGTGACCGTCGCCCGCGCCGTTCCCGGCACGAAGTCGGCGAAGAGATCAGGCGTCAGATCCAGCGAACCGACCGACGGTGCCAGCGACACCTCCGTCTGCCGGAACACCTCCGGCTCGTTCGCCCGCACCGGAACGGTCAGCGTCTTCGTCAGCACCGTTCCATCCGGGGTCTTCAGCGTCACGGTCAGCGTCTCGTCGCCCACCGCCGAAGCCTCGATCGGGACCAGCACTTCCGCCGAGCCTTTTTCGGTCAGCGTCAGCGACTGCTTCGCCTTGGCACCGTCGACGGACACCAGCGTGCCGGCCGCGCTCACCTCCAGCTCCATCGCACCCGCCGGACCTTCCACGTGGGTCAGGTCCAGCTTCAGGCGCGAGCGGTCGCCCGGCGCCAGGAAGTTCGGCAGCGCCGCCGCCATCACCACGGGGTCGCGCACCAGCACGTCGGCCGAAGCATGCCCGACGGCCGTCTTCGACCAGGCGATCGCCATCACCCGAACGGTGCCGTTGAAGTCGGGAATGTTGAACGAGGCCCGCACCTTGCCGTCCGCGTCCACCTTGGTCACGCCCTGGAAGAAGGCCACCAGCTGCTCGGTCGGCGGCGTGCCTTCTAGCCGCGAAAGCCCGGAGCCGTCGCCGCCTGTCCGCACCGTTCCGCGGGTGCCGAGCATCCGGTCGATCAGCTGGCCGTAGATGTCGCGCATCTCCATGCCGAGCTCGCGCTGGCCGAAGTACCACGCCTCCGGCGCCGGCGGTTCGAACTGGGTGAGGTTGAGGATGCCGAGGTCGACGGCCGCGATCGTCACGAAGGCCTCGTCGCCCGGTGCGACGTTGGCGAGCGCCACCTCGATCGGAAGCGTCGTCCGCGGCCGCTGCTGCGCCGGCGCCGCGATCGACACGTCGAGCTGCCGGTCGCCCGGGTCCACGGTCGCCCATTGCAGGCCGAGCGCCCGCGCCGGCATCCGCTTCGCCTCGATGTCCATCGGCCGGAGCAGCGTCGCGGTCACGTAGGCGCCGGGGCCCCACTCCGCCGTCACCGGCAGCTCCACCGTGGCGCCGCCTTCAGGCACCTCGACGGTCTTCATCGTGATCAGCCGGTCGTCCACCACGCGGATCAGCGCCACACCGGGATAGCGCGGCTCCAGCCGCGCCTTCAGCGTATCGCCGATCGCATAGCGCGGCTTGTCGAGCGACACCTTCAGGAGGTCAGGCGTCTCCTCAGCGCTGGGCGGCAGGTACCAGCCTGCTTCGAAGCCGTAGCTCACCGGGATCGCCTGCGCGTCCGGGTCCTCGACGGCGAGTTCGTACTCGCCCCACTCCACCGCGGCCTCGATCCGCGCCTTGCCGTCGGCGGCAATGTCGATCTCGCCGTTGGCGACCCGCTGGCGCGACTTGACGACCTGGTAGTTCCAGGAGCCGTCGAGCGAATACCACTGCCAGTTCGAGTTGACCTTGGAGAGCACCCACTTGAGCCCCTTGGCTTCCTGCCGGCTGCCGTCCGCGCCAAGCGCGATCACGTCGAAGCTGGCGTTGCCGCCCTCGTCGACGCTGCCGTCGAAAAGCGGGTCGACGCCGATCCGGGTACGCCCGTCGCCGACCGGCAGCGACAGCTTGCGCTCCACCGGCCGCCCGTTGCTGTCGAGCACGCGCACGTGCACCGCCGCCTTCAGCGGCAGCGTCGTGTCGGCCAGCTCCGGCGGCGCCAGCGTCACGACCGCGTTGCCCTCCTCGTCGGTCGGGTCGGCCGAAACCGGCTCGGCCACCGGCTCGAAGCTGTCGTCGCGCAGGCCGAAGCTGAACCCCGGCGCGCTTGGGATACCGTCCGCCTTGGTGACGTAGACCTCGCCCTCGATGGAGAGGTTCGCAGCCGGTGCGCCGTAGAGCCAGTTCGCCGTGAGGTTCGCCTCGGCGTTGGTGCCGGGCTCCAGCTCGGTCGCTTCGGTCTGCAGCTTGAAGGCGATCCGTTCGGGCTGGAAGTCCTCCACCAGGAAGGTCGTCTCGGCGATCGCCGCGCCTTCCGGGTCGGTGTAGGCGGCCAGCCGCCAGGTGCCGCGCATCGCGCCGTCCGGCAGCGGGAACAGGCTGTCGCGCCCGCCGGCGCCCTCGTCGTCCACAAGGGTCCGCGAGAACTCCACGCCGTCGGGCCGCGAGACCGTCAGCGTCAGTGCGATGTCCGCCGTCGCCACTGCTTTGGCGTCGCGTGCGAGCGTCGTCACGTGGACGGTTTCGCCCGGCCGGTAGACCCCGCGCTCGGTCGTCATGAACACGTCCACCGGCGGCGGCGAGGTCCGCCCCTCCACGCCGCGGTCGGTCAGATCGAAGGCCGCCTTCTTCAGGTCCAGGAACGAGAAGTCGCCCTCCCCGCCCGCCGCCGTGATCAGCGCCGGCGCGTTGCCGCCGTCGCCCTTGATCAGCCCGGCGTCGAAGCGGGCGTAGCCGTCCGCGTCCGTCGTCGCCGTGCCCAGCACCTCATTATTGGTCGCGATCAGCTTCAGCGTCGCGCCCGCCACCGGGCCGGCGCTCGACAGCGACCGCACTACCGCGTGCAGCCCGTCGTTGCCGGACAGCGACGAGAGCCCGAGATCGGTCACCACGAACCACTGTGTCGCCTGCTCGCCCCAGTCGTTCTGACGGGTCTTGGAGGCCGCCGTCATCGCATAGACGCCCGGCTTCAGGTCCTTGACCACCTCGCCCACCGGAATGGCGGTCGTCACGTCGCGGTTGAGGTCGCCCTTCACCTCCACGATGCCATTCCAGACGAGCTCGCCTCGCCGGTCCGCGATGTCGCTCGCCTCCCAGCTGCCCATCTGCCGCAGGAACGGTCCTTCGCCGATCGCCTGCACGAGGCTGCGGTCGCCGATCCGGACCACCTGCGCTTCGATCTCGGCCACGTTGACCGTCACCACCGGAATGGTCGCGTCGCCGCCCTTCGGGAGGACGTAGGCCTTGCCCACGAAGCGCACCTGCTGGTCGCGGTCGCGGATATAGCTTTCCACCTCCACCGTCTTGACCAGCGTCTCCTCGCCGTCCTTGGCCGGCAGGCCCTGCCGCACGGTGACCGTGTAGCGCTGGCCGTAGTCGACCCCCGACGCACAGATCTGCGTGTCCTCGGCCTCGATGGAGAGCTTCTCGCCGCCGGCGACCGTCACGAAGTCGGTGATGTTCGGATCGTCCTTGGCGATCTCGTCGGAGAAGGTCACGCAGATCCGCGGCTCCGCCGACTGGGTATCCACCGTGTTCTCAATGATCCGGAACCCGTGCTCGGCAATCGTCTGATCGAGCACCGCTTGCACCTGCGGATCCTCCACCAGTGCCAAGCTTGCCCGCCCGGTCTTGATCGCGAGCTTCCAGAGTTCGCGCTTGGCGAAGGCGTCGCGCATCAGGTTCAGCGCGCGGGCCTGCGAAGCCTCGTCCGTAGCGCGGAGATAGGCGTTCACTGCCGCCTCCGTCGCCTCGTTCTGCGCGCGGTCGCGCACCGACCAGTCGTCGCTCTGCACCTGCAGGTTCGCCGAGGCCAGCGCCTCCCAAAGGTCGAACCGCTCCGGCGCCATCCGCAGCGCGGCCTTGTAACCTGTCGCGGCCGAGACCCAATCGCCCGTGCCTGCCGCCGTCGCCGCGGCGCCGACGTTGTCGTCCAGCGTGCCCGACACGGCGATCTGCTCGAGGTCGCCGACCAGCCGCCGCGCCGCGTCGATGATGTCCTGCGGCACGAAGTCGAGCTCGGCCAGGCGCTCGTCGGCGAGGTTCGGGTCGTAGGCGACGCCTTCCACGATCCGCCCCGACGTCGCGCCGACGAAGGAGCGGAGATCGCCGAACTCCGCCTTCATGAAGCACCAGCGGGCCTTGTTGTTGTAGGTGAACGCCTTGCACTGGCGATCCGCCACGCAGGCCGCCTCGCAATCGGAGACGTCGACGTCCTTCAGCGTCTGGTAGTCGCGCCCGAAGTAGTCGGAGTTCTCCGACACGATCGCGCTGCGCTCCTGTGCGACGGCCGGTCCGGCCAGCACGGCTGCGAGCAGCGACGCCCCGATGAAGCGGGTGAAGGCATTCCTGATCATGGCCAAAAGCCTCCCAGCGGCGGCACCTTGAAACCCCGACGGTCCCGCCTTGTCGGCGAGGATCGTATGCGCGCCTTTTGCGTGGGTAAAGGTGCCGAGTGGCCATGGCGGAAGCGTGACGGCCCGGCAATTGGTTGATGGTCAACCGTTTGCTGCGCCGTTTCAGGCGCGCGCCTTGCCCGGATCCGCGGCGTCGAGCACCCGCAACTGCACCTTCGGCTCGCCCTGCCAATGGTCGAGCCCCAGCACGCCGGCCACATGCACCGGCCGTTCGCGCGCGGCCGGCGACGTCAGGAAGTCGCCGAGCGGCTGCCCCGCCGCCCGGAACGCCATGCCCTTGATCTTCGTCCCGTCTGTGCCGGCGAGGCTAACCCGCACGTGCCCGTTGCCGACCACCTCCGCATAGGCGACCCGGTGCGCCGGCAGCACGAACACGGGATCCGGCTGCCCGGCCCCGAACGGACCGGCCCGGTCAATCGTCTCCACCAGCGACACCGTGGCCCCGCCGGCGGTCACCGCGCCGTCCACGAACAGCTGGTCGTTCTCCCGCGCCGCCGCCACGCCGGACCGCACGCGCTCGTCCACAAACGCGCGGAAAGCTTCGATTCGTGTCTCCGCGATGGTCAGCCCCGCGGCCATCGCGTGCCCGCCGCCCTTGATCAGCAGTCCGTCCGCCACCGCAGCTCGCACCACCAGCCCGAGGTCCACCCCCGGGATCGAGCGGCCGGACCCGGTACCGGTGCCGTCTCCGTTGAGCGCGATCGCGAACGCCGGCCGGTTGTGCCGTTCCTTCAGCCGCGCCGCGACAAGCCCCACGATGCCCGGATGCCAATCCACCGAAGCGGCCGTAATGACGGCGGGATCCGCGGTCGCCAGCAGTCCGGCTACCATCGCCTCCGCGGCGTCGAGCGCCTCGCTTTCCAGCGTTTGTCGCTCGCGGTTGAGCCGGTCGAGCTCCATCGCGATCCGCCCGGCTTCCACCGCATCGGTCGACATGAGCAGTCGCGCGCCGAGCGCCGCGTCGCCGATCCGCCCGCCAGCATTGATGCGCGGTCCGAGCAGGTAGCCCAGGTGATGACAGGTCGGTGGCCCGGACAGCCGCACCACGTCGCCAAGCGCTGCAAGCCCACGGTTCTGCCGCGCACGCATCGCGGTCAGCCCTTTCACCACCAAAGCCCGATTGAGGCCGATCAGCGGAACCACGTCGCACACCGTGCCGAGCGCGACCAGATCGAGCAGCGCCAGCAGATCCGGCTCGGCCACGCCGCGGCGGCGGTACCAGCCCCGGCGCCGGAGTTCCCGGTTGATCGCCACCACGCCGAGGAACGTCACCCCGACGGCGGCGAGGTGCCCGAGCCCGGAAAGGTCGTCCTGCCGGTTCGGATTGACCAGCGCCACCGTCGGCGGCAGCTCCACACCCGTCTGGTGATGGTCGAACGTCACCACCTGCAGGCCCGCGCGCGCCGCCGCCTCGAACGCCTCGAAGCTCTGCGTCCCGCAGTCGAGCGTCACCAGGAGCGTCGCCCCGCCGGCGGCAAGTTCGCCGATGACGCGCGGATTCGGCCCGTATCCGTCGATCAGCCGGTCGGGGATGTAGACGGTAGGCTCCAGTCCCTGGTCGCGCAGGAACCGGCCGAGAAGCGCCGACGAGGTCGCCCCGTCCACGTCGTAGTCGCCGAAGATCGCGACGCGCTCGCCGCGCTCCACCGCATCGGCGACCCGCGCCGCCGCCATGTCCATCGCCGTCAGCACGGAGGGATCCGGCATCAGCGTCTTCAGGCTCGGCTCCAAATAGGCCGGCGCGTCGTCGCACCCGACATCCCGCCCCGCCAGCACCCGCGCCACCACCTCCGGCAGCCCGTGCCGCTGCGCGATCGCCTGCACCACCGCCGCGCGCCCCTCCCCAACCCGATCCTGCCACCGCCGCGCCGTGACGGAGGCGTGCACCCCGAGCACGGGACGGGGAGACGTATCGGCCGGAACGGGACTGTCGAATCGAGTGGTGGCGAGCATGGCGGTAGTGTGGTCGCTGAACGGGGCGGAAGCGAGTCCGTCCCGCTCCTATCCCGTCCAACCGTGGCGCGCCAGTCGGATCAGGTCGTTTACTTTTTCTCCAGCGACAAGGACTCCTCCCCCAGCGTCGTTGCGATGTCGCGCCAGATCACGCGGAGCCGTCGGACGTGGAGATCGTCGCTGATCAGGCGGACCAGATGCTCGATCGGCTTGGCCGTCGTTGCGGGTTGCACCGTCGTCTGTTGAGGATCCGCCACGGGGTCTTTCGGCTGACCGGTCGGCGCTCTTTCGCTGGCGAACAGCCCTGTTCGCACCCATTCCATGAATTCCGACGCGGGCGCGTCGCCCGACACGGTTCCGCCCGATGCGGACGGCCGGACCATCGGCAGGCGGCTCTTGGAGATCTCCTCCCACCGCCGCAGCTGCTGCGGGGTGGACAGGAGGATCGAGCCGAGCACGTCGTCGAAGATGCTGGGTCCCTCCGTCCAGATCACCGCCCGCTCCAGGTCGAAAATGGTGCGGATGTTGATCTGGCGCAGCACCAGGAACCGTTCGATGCCCACCACCGAGCAGAGCTGCGCTTGGGCCACCCAGTCGATCACCTGGTAGATGCCGTAGGGCGTCTCGATGTGCAGCATGATCGGGTTGTAGGTCGCCAGGTTCTGCACGTCCGTGATGCCCGCCTCCTCCAGCCGGAACCGGGTGAAGTAGTCGATGCCGTCGATCACATCGAGCGGCGCGACCGGCGTGATCTCCTGAAAACGGTCGTCGTCGAGCTTGAAGAGCTTCAGTCGCGGGTGAAGCTTCACCAGCAGGAAGCGACCCGCGGAGTCCGGCAGCAGGCCGAACCCGAAGGCCAACAGATACCACAACCAGTGAAGCGCCCCGGCCAGTGCCTGTTCGGCGTCCGCCGCATTCCCCGCGAGCCCGTCGAGGACGTTGGCCGGAATTGCCAACGGGTTTGGAAACGCGGCGAAGAGCACCAGCGTCGTCACCACCGACGCCACCGTCTCGATCGCCATGCGCAGGAAGGTGCCAGGGTTCAGGTCGAAGACCAGCATTGCGCGCACGAAGAGCCGGAGCGAAGCCACCAGCCCACCCAGGAAGGCGAGGCTGGCGACGGTCAGCACATTGGCCTCGAACTGGGTGACCGCCGTGGCGTCCGTGCTCGTTTTCGCCAGCGCTGCAACCCGGAGCGCGAGCGTGCAGGAGACCCCGCAGGTCGTCATCCCCGCCTGACCGAGACAGGCTGCCAGCAGCGAGAACCCGAAGTAGAGGACCACCATGAACCCCACCGCTGACGCCAGAAGCGAATAGGTCTGCGGAACGGCCCAGACGCTGAGCTCCTGCACCGCCCCCACCAGATCCATCCGTTTCGCCCGGTTCACGGACGTCGGCGGCTCCTGGTCGATGACTGTCCAGGCCGAGTACGGATAGACCCGGTCGTTGCTGTTCGGCCCATGCGCAACCTTCGGCAGGTCAGCCAGATACTTGGACCGGACGAACTCGAGCGAGGGATTGCGCGGTGGCTTCGGCTGGGCGTTTGCGCCGCCGTTCGCTTTATCAGCACCGGCCTGACCCTGACCGTTCAGGCTTCGGAAAATATCCTCGTAGTCGCTGATCATCAGCAGCCGCCGAAGCCGGATGACATGCAGCGCCACAATGAAGGTAAGCGGAATGAGGAACGCGGCGAGCGCCTTCAGCACCGGCGCGGAGGAAGCCACCGCCAGAACCGAACAGGTTCCCCGCGGAAGCGCATTGATCCAGCCGTAGGGCGTCGCAAGCTCCGGGACTGTCTTCGGGCTCGTCAGACACTCACCACTATGGGCCAGCAGCAGCACCAGAACAGCCGCCAGCCCGAACACCAACAGAAAAACGATGCGTTTCGATAGAGTCGACATTGCCCGCCCCCGCGCCGTTGCCGCGGTAGCAGGATACGACGAGCTCAACCGAGAGGCGAGTACTTTCTACGTCAGATGAGTACAGCCCAGAACTTCACCGCTGGATTGCGCCCCTCAGTTCGCTTCGAACTTCGTCATGTCCGTATGCGAGGCCTTGATCCAGCGCACCGTGCCTGTGGACGAGCGCATCACCACCGTGTGCGTCGTCACCCGGTCCCCACGCGAGAACTTCACGCCGTGGAGGAGGTTGCCGTCCGTCACGCCGGTGGCGGCGAAGAGCACGTCGCCCTGCGCCATGTCCTCCATGGTGTACTTCTTGCGTACGTCGGCGATGCCCATGCGGTTGGCCCGCTGGATCTGCTCGTCGCGGTTGATGACCAGCCGCCCTTGCATCTGGCCGCCGATGCAGCGCAGCGCTGCCGCCGCCAGCACGCCTTCCGGCGCCCCGCCGATGCCGAGATAGATGTCGATGCCGGTCTCGTCGGGTTCGGTCGTGTGGATCACGCCGGCCACGTCGCCGTCGCCGATCAGGCGGATGGCGGCGCCGGTCGCACGCACCTCCTCGATCAGGCGCGCGTGGCGCGGCCGGTCGAGGATGCACGCCGTCACCTCGTTGATCGGCACGCCTTTGGCCGCCGCCATAGCGCGGATGTTCTCCTGCGGTGTCGCGTCGAGGTCGACGATCCCCTGCGGATAGCCGGGGCCGATCGCGATCTTCTCCATGTAGACGTCGGGCGCGTTGAGCAGCCCGCCCTGCTCGGCGATGGCGATCACCGCAAGCGAGTTCGGCAGGTTCTTGGCGCAGATCGTGGTGCCTTCAAGCGGGTCGAGCGCGATGTCGACCTTGGGGCCCTTACCCTGCCCCACCTCCTCGCCGATGTAGAGCATCGGCGCCTCGTCGCGCTCGCCCTCGCCGATCACCACCGTTCCGTGGATCGGCAACTGGTTGAGCTCGCGCCGCATCGCGTCGACGGCGGCCTGGTCGGCGGCCTTCTCGTCCCCGCGGCCGCGCAGGCGTGCGGCGGCCACTGCGGCCCGCTCGGTGACGCGGACGAGTTCCAGCGTCAGAATGCGATCGAGCGAATTGCCGGTCTTGACCAACATCAGATTCCCCCTGGGAATGCCCCCATCCGTCACCAAACGGAAACCGCTTGGCGGGTCGGATGTCCATCCGACTTTCGGGTCTATCCGACCGAAACACGGTTAAACGACGGCAGTTCGATGCAGTAAGCTTAATGTCGAGGCGTCCGAAGCCGGTCTGCGGGGAGACCAGCCGCGATCGGCGGCGTCGGTGCGAGGCCCAACGGTCACCGTTTGCCCTATCCGCCCGGCTTACAGCTGCTCGATCCGGATCACCCGCGGCGCGGACGCGATATGCCCGTCCGCCTTGATCGCCTCCAGCGCCTGCCGCATCGCCGCCTCGCTGGTAGCATAGGTGATCATCACCACCGGCTGCGGATCCACCGGCTGCGGCGTACCCTCTACCTCGCTGCGCGGCGCGCGCCGACGCTGCACGATGCTTTCCAGCGAGATGCCCTGCTCGGCCATCCGCCCCGCGATCGCGGCGAAGGCCCCCGGCCGGTCGTAGACGGCGAGCCGCACGTAGTAGCCGCCTTCGTGCGCCTGGATCTCCGCCTTGCGATAGGGCTCCAGCTCGCGCATCGGCTTGCCGAACACCGGCACCACCCCGCCGCGCGCCACGTCCACCACGTCGGCCATCACGGATGACGCCGTCGGCCCGCCGCCGGCGCCCGGGCCGACCAGCACGATCTCGCCCACCGTGTCGCCGTCGAGCGCCACCGCGTTGAGCACGCCGTCGATCCGCGCCACGGCCGATGCCTTCGGCACCATCGTCGGATGCACGCGCGCCTCGATCCCGCTCGCCGTCCGCCGCGCGATTCCGAGCAGCTTGATCCGGTAGCCCAGTTCGTCCGCCGCCTCGATGTCGGCGGGCGTGATGGCGGAGATACCCTCCACGTAGATCGCGTCCGCGTCGATCTCCACGCCGAACGACAGGCTGACCAGGATCGCCAGCTTGTGGGCGGTGTCGAAGCCCTCCACGTCGAAGGTCGGGTCGGCCTCCGCGTAGCCGAGCCGCTGCGCTTCCGCCAGGCAGACGTCGTAGGAGAGGTTCTCCTTTTCCATTCGCGTCAGCATGTAGTTGCAGGTGCCGTTGAGGATTCCGTAGACGCGCGTCACCGTGTTCGCAGAGAGGCTCTCGCGCAGCGTCTTGATGACCGGGATGCCGCCGGCCACCGCCGCCTCGAAGGCGAGCGGCACGCCCGCCTCCTCCGCCAGCAGGCCGAGTTCCACGCCGTGCCGGGCGAGCAGCGCCTTGTTGGCGGTCACCACCGGCTTCCCCAGGCTGAGCGCCTTGCGCACCACCGCCTCGGCCGGCCCGGACGCGCCGCCGATCAGCTCCACCACCACGTCCACTGACGGGTCCGCCGCCAGCGCCACCGGATCGTCGTGCCAGGCGATCCCTGTCATGTCCACGCCGCGATCCCGCGTCCGGTCGCGGGCCGAAACCGCCGTCACTACCACCGGCCGGCCGGCTCTTGCGGCCAGCATCTCCGGCTTGCTCTTGACGATCCGGAGAACGGACGCACCCACGGTGCCGAGGCCGGCAATACCCAGCCGAAGCGGTTTCGACATGTCTGGTCTCGCTTGGAAGACGCAAGGAAAAGGCTCGCGCCGTGCCTTATCAGGCGGACGGCGCGAGGCAAAGAGGGAAACGCTTCAACGCAGGCTTGGCAGTCGAACCGCCGCCCTCAGGCCCTGAGCGGGATCACGTTGTGCAGCGTCTCGTCGGCGCCGTCCATGAACTTGCGCAGGTTGCGCGCCGCCTGGCGGATGCGCTGCTCGTTCTCCACCAGCGCGATGCGCACGAAATCGTCGCCGTGCTCGCCGAAGCCGATGCCCGGCGCCACCGCCACGTCCGCCTTCTCGATCAGGAGCTTGGAGAATTCCAGGCTGCCCAGCGGCTTGAACTTCTCCGGCAGCGGCGCCCAGGCGAACATCGAGGCCGCCGGCGCCGGGATCGTCCAGCCGGCGCGCCCGAAGCTCTCCACCAGCACGTCGCGGCGGCGCTTGTAGGTCTGGCGCACGTCGTCAATGTGCTTGTCGGCATCTGGCGCGTTCAGCGCAGCCGCGGCCGCCACCTGGATCGGCGTGAACGCCCCATAGTCCAGGTAGCTCTTCACCCGCGAAAGCGCTGCGATCAGCCGCTCGTTGCCGACCGCGAACCCCATGCGCCAGCCGGCCATCGAGAACGTCTTGGACATGGAGGTGAACTCCACGGCCACGTCCATCGCGTTCGGCACCTGCAGAATGGAGGGCGGCGGCACGCCGTCGAAGTAGATCTCCGAGTAGGCGAGGTCCGACAGCACGAACACCCCGTGCTTGCGCGCGAAGGCGATCACGTCCTTGTAGAAATCGAGCTCCACCACCTCGGCCGTCGGGTTGGAGGGGTAGCAGAGCACCATCGCGATCGGCTTCGGGATCGAGTGGATCACCGCCCGCTCCAGCGCGTGGAAGAACTCCGGACCCGGCGTCGTCGGGATCGAGCGGATCACCCCGCCCACCATCAGGAAGCCGAAGGCGTGGATCGGATAGCTCGGGTTCGGGCAGAGCACCACGTCGCCCGGCGCGGTGATCGCCTGCGCCATGTTGGCGAAGCCTTCCTTGGAGCCGAGCGTCGCCACCACTTGCGTGTTCGGGTCGAGCTTCACGCCGAACCGGCGGCCGTAGTAGGCCGCCTGCGCCCGCCGGAGCCCCGCGATACCACGGGAAGCAGAATAGCCGTGCGTATCGGGCCGCTGCACGGTCTCGATCAGCTTGTCGACGATGTGCTTGGGGGTCGGCAGGTCCGGGTTGCCCATGCCGAGGTCGACGATGTCCGCACCCGCTGCTCGCGCGCTCGCCTTCAGCCGGTTGACCTGCTCGAAGACGTAAGGCGGAAGCCGCTTGATCTTGTGGAACTCGTCGTTGCTCATGGTTCTCGTCCTGGGATCTGGCCCTGAGGATGGCCGGATGAAATCGCCCCGCTCCGACCAAGCGGGGGGTTATGCTTGTAGCACCGAACCGGCGCGACCTTAAATCGGCAATCGGGCCGGACCTGCGCGACATTGTCCTAGCCGGAGCACGATCGGGCTGAGCTCGGCCTCGCGCCGTCAAACAAGACCTGGTGTGGATTGGCTGCCGCTACTGCGCCGGGGCGGTTGCCACTGGCGGACAGGCCGGATCCACGGTCGGATCGCACTCCGGCGCAGCGGCCACAGGCGGCTCCGGGAAGCTGCTGACGCCGTCGAGCAGCTTGCGGGCCTCTTCCATCTGCTGCTGACGGATCACCGCCAGCGCCATCGCCGACGAAAGCCCGTTGTCGCCGGCTTTGCCGGCCGATGCCTGGCGCGTCCCCGCCGCGGCGAGTTCCTCCGCCAGCGCGGCCTGCTGCGGCTCGCTCTTCACGATCTCCGCGGCCGGATCGGCCGCAGGCCGGCTGAGGTCCGCAAAATCGGCCGGCCCGCTCGCGCAGGCGGAAAGCCCGACAGTCGCAGCGACCAAACCCGACAACGGCCAAAGGACCGCCCTTCTGACGCGCGCACTCATGGAAGACGCCCTTCGCGAAAACATGTGGCCCGATCCTCGGCCGGCGACCGTAACCGCATCGTTAATGCTGGATGGATCCGATGGAGATTGGCAGAAGCCGCGTGCGAATCAAGCCGGCTGAGCGGATCGAAGCAGCCCTGATGACGCGCCGGTCGCGATGGCGGATAGACAAGGGGGTGTTGCCGCGGTGTGTGCCCTGCAAACGCGATTCCCCATCGTCTCTCGCGATCCGAAAAATAACTCCCGGCGCATCCGGTCCCTGCCTGATGGTGATCGAACGCCGCTTCCGCCGGCCTCGCGATCAGAAATCCAGTTTAGAAGCAGAGACTTGTACGAAATCTGTGCAGCCGCACCCCCAGTTTGCGGTATGCGCAGCTATCGGTACCCCTGTCAGGATTACGCCTGATTGGAAGAATTCATCTAACTGGGGGTTTCGAATGAAAAAGATTGGATTGGCGTTGGCCGTTCTCTTGGCGGCTTCGAGCGCCGCGGAGGCGACGGATCTGGAATTCAAGATTACCGGAAACGTTAAGGAAATAAGAGGCGGGTTCCCTACTCAAGCACTTCAAGAAGCTGGCGGTTACAAACTTGGCGAAAGCTTTACAGAAACCTGGATTTGGGAGGACGTGAGCAACACACCGTTCACTTTCGATCCAAATATCAGAAGGTACACCTACGAGAACGCTAGTTCAGGAATATTTATATTTGCAGATGTTTTTGATACAAGCACATTTATCGGTATAATTCTCGGTTTAGGAAACCGATATCCGAAATTTTCCTTTCAATCATATAATTCTATTAATAATTCTGTCAGCAGTGGCAGCGAAATCACTTCATTACTTACGGGAAAGGTATTCGACGCCCAACAGGTAGATTATCTTCTAAAACAATTCTCTTTGACATCGATCATCCTGGAAGGTGGCAACCTCAGCATCAGCGCGGTAACGCCCGTCCCCGGCCCCGAACTCGGCCTCGGCCTGCCGGCTCTCGCCATCGTCGCCGGCTTTGCCTTCTGGTCGCGCCGCCGATCCGCCGCGGCAGCTTGACCGGGCCTTAGCCCTCACAAGGCCTGGTGGCCGGCGGCCTCGGTCCCCGGCCGCGCCCCCGCGCGGCGTCGCGCGCACCACCCCCGACTAAAATACCCCTGTCCAACCGACGAAGTGGATTCCCCGCATTGTCCTTTCCGGCCTATCATGCCATCTGACGGTAGAGCCCGGGGAACGAGCCGATGACCGATACCGAGAAGACCTCGGGGGAAACGCCACTTCTGCGCTACATCATCAACAATCCCGAAGCCTTCGCCCACAATCTCGCTGCGATCGTGGAGAACTTCGGGAAGGCTGCCGCGGCCTATGTGGAGCCGCGCGAAAAGGGCGAGGCCAAGACCCTCCTCGCCGACGAGATGGCCGAGGTCGTCAAGACGCTGGCCAAGGTCGGCGATTGGTGGACCCGCGATCCCCAGCGCTATGTGGAGGCCCAGTCTCGCCTCGTCAGCGGCTACATGGATCTCTGGTCGCAGTCGATGCGCCGGGCGATGGGCGAGCCCTCGCACGCCGTCGCGGAGCCGGACACCGGCGACAAGCGCTTCCAGGATCCGGAGTGGCGCGAGAACCAGTTCTACGACGTCCTGAAGCAGTTCTACCTGATTTCCACGCGCTGGGCGCAGGACCTGGTCGAGGAAGCCGGGGGCCTCGACGATCACACCCGCCACAAGGCGGACTTCTACATGAAGCAGATCGCCGCCGCGCTTTCCCCGTCCAACTTCGTGCTGACCAACCCCGAGCTGCTGCGCGAGACGGCCGCCTCGAACGGCGAGAACCTCGTCCGCGGCATGCGCATGCTGGCCGAGGACATCAAGGCCGGCGGCGGCGAGCTGCGCATCCGCCAGTCGGACCTGTCGAAGTTCCGCGTCGGCGTCAACCTTGCCCTGACCCCCGGCAAGGTGGTTTTCGAGAACGACGTCTGCCAGCTGATCCAGTACGAGGCGACAACCGGCGAGGTGCTGAAGCGCCCGCTGCTCATCGTCCCGCCCTGGATCAACAAGTTCTATATCCTCGACCTTACCCCCGAAAAATCCTTCATCAAGTGGGCGGTCGACCAGGGCCACACCGTCTTCGTCATCTCCTGGGTCAACCCGGACGAGCGGCTCGCGGCGAAGAGCTTCGAGCACTACATGCGCGAAGGCATCTTCGAGAGCCTCGACGTCATCGAGAAGATCACCAAGGTCCGCGAGGTCAACACCATCGGCTATTGCGTCGGCGGCACGCTGCTGGCTGTCACGCTGGCCTATGCCGCCGCGACCGGGGACGACCGGATCAAGAGCGCGACCCTTTTCACCACCCAGGTCGATTTCCAGAATGCAGGGGACCTCAAGGTCTTCGTCGACGAGGAACAGATCAGTCTTCTGGAAGAGCAGATGAGCGAGCGCGGCTATCTGGAGGGCCGCAAGATGGCCGCCGCGTTCAACTCGCTGCGCGCCAACGACCTGATCTGGCCCTACTTCGTCAACAACTACATGCGCGGCAAGGAGCCGTTCCCCTTCGACCTCCTGTTCTGGAACTCCGATTCCACCCGGATGCCGGCGGCGAACCACTCCTTCTACCTGCGCAACTGCTACCTGGAAAACAACTTGGCCAAAGGCGAGATGGTGGTGGCCGGCGTCAAGCTCGACCTGAAGAAGGTGACGACGCCCATCTACAACCTCGCCACCCGCGAGGATCACATCGCCCCGCCGCAGTCCGTGTTCCTGGGCTCCAGCCTGTTCGGAGGGCCGGTCCAGTTCGTGCTCGCCGGCTCCGGCCACATCGCGGGCGTCATCAACCATCCCACGCGTAAGAAGTACCAGTTCTGGACCGGCGGTCCTGCGGAAGGATCGCTCAAGGATTGGATCGCCAAGGCCGAGGAGCACGCCGGCTCCTGGTGGCCCCATTGGCACGCCTGGGTCGAATCCCTCGATCCCGCCAAGGTGAAGCCGCGCAAGATCGGCGGCGGCCGCTTCAACCCGATCGAGGACGCGCCCGGCCGCTACGTCGCCATGAGGGATTGAGCGGGCGGCCCGGAAACGCAAATGGCCCGCCAAGGCGGGCCAGCACGGATGTTCGAGGCGTCAAGAGCCGAATATCAGTCGTCGTCGTCGTCGTGAACTTCGCTCATGTCGCGCTTGGACACGCCCTTGACGGCCTTCTTCTTGGTCTCGGTCTTTGCGACCTTCGGCTTGGCGACCTTCTTGACCGGCCCGAGTTCGGCGCGGCGCGCCTGCTCGGCTTCGATCAGGGGCAACGCCGTCAGTGCCTGCTCCTGTTGTTTCTTGCTGCCGCCGCTCACCAGCCGCGTCGCGTTGATGTGGACGGTCGCCAGCGCATCGGCATCCAGGTGCGGCAGCATGTCTAGAATCTTCATGGGTCTCGTCCTCATGCTCGGCGTTGCGAAGGGCCCGCCACACGGCGACGAGCGATCCGATCAGCGCGATTCGGCGGGGGCGTCCGTCACGGCGGACAACCTGGAATGCGGCTCGCGGCGAAGCTTGTGATCCGCCACGCTCTCCAGGAGGTAGTTGGGCTCGCTGCTGTCGATCTCGTTCCGGCGCAGCACGACAAAGTCGCCGCTCACGGTCGCCGGATAGGAACCGCTGATCCGAACGCACTGTCCGATGTCAAAGGGTGTCGGCATCGTGGGACTCCTCTGTCTGGCCGCGTCCGGTCGCAGTCGGCGACCGCTTCGGACCGGCTGGTCCGGCCGTCAGGTCGTCCGCGAACGCCGGACGGACTGGATCCGGAGCGGCGGCAGGCCGGACTGGTCTGCGATGCCCTTGTCCTGGTCTTCCAGGAACGCGCGGGCGGGCGTGTCGCCATCAAGGCCGGCGAGAAGATCGCCGGGCACGCGACGGTTCGAACGCTGAGTGCCATCCTGGTAGATCACGTCGAACAGGACGAAATCCTTCCTGGCGGTCGGCTTGCGGGCCATTCGTCACCTCGCGGAAGAAATCGGCCGCCGGAGCGGCCTCAGCGGGGCCGGACGGATCCGGCCCCGAAGGATGCGTCGGCTGGAAGCCTTACGCGTCCTGAAGGTTCGTCGCGGCCGAACGGCCGGTGCGGCGGTCCGCCTCGACGTCGTAGGAAACCTTCTGGCCCTCGACGAGGCCGCGCATGCCGGAGCGCTCGACTGCGGAGACGTGAACGAACACGTCCGGCCCGCCGGCGTCCTGCGTGATGAAGCCGAAGCCCTTTTGACCGTTGAAGAACTTGACAATGCCAGTAGCCATTTTGGCCTCCATATAGACGCACGAATGCGTATTGCGCGGGGCCGGAAAGCCCCGCTTCATCCGAATTCAGCGATGTCAGGAAAGAAGCCGTGAAGGCCGATCGACGACGAGCTAATGTTCGAACAGGACTTAACTTAGTGTTCGCAGGCCGAAAAAGCAATCACAATTGAAAAATATCTCGCGGATCGAGTCGTTTTTCAGGCACGGATCAGCGGAAACTGGCGGTTTTTTCTTAACCGGGCGGGAAGCCCAGGCCGACACCGCGGCACGGAATCAGTCCCGAATGCAAAGCATCGCCTACCCCTGCCCCCGCCCGGCCATTGCGCCCACCGCGGCGATCAGCCAACTGGCGATCAGCAGCAGTCCGCCGAACGGCGCCGCCATCGGAAACAGCACGGTCGCGTGGATCGATCGCAGCAGCAGGTCGCCGGCGAACAGGGTGATCCCCACCGCCATCACCAGCGCCGCGATCTGCCGCATCCGCGTCGAGGCTCGCGACGGGATCGACAGCGCCAGCAGGGCCGCCGCGTGCACCAGCAGCATCTTCCCCGCCGTATCCACGTTCGTTCCCGAGTAGGCGTGGGCCCCGGCCGCGGAGGCCGCCACCCCGGCCGCGCCGGCCAGTCCCGCCGCCACGCCGATCACTCTGTCCCACACCGGCATCCAAGCCTCCCGATCTCATCGCCTAGAATGCGATCGAAGATTGGGGCCAAATTCCGGCAGCCGCCAGTGGCGTCTTCGCCCCCGCCGTGGCATAGCCCGCCGCAGCACCGTCGCCCGCTTGCCGCCCCGCAATCCAGGTCCAAGCCGATGCCCCGTTTCGAACCCGTCGACGACCCCGCCGATCCGCGCGTCGCCGACTATCTAGCCATCCGCGACCGCGACCTGATGAACGGCCACCAGGGCCGGTTCGCCGCCGAGGGTGAAACGGTGGTCACGGTCCTGCTCGGCAACGCCCGCTTCCGCGCATCCTCCATCCTGGTCGCGGAGAACCGCGTCGCCGCCCTCGCTCCGCTGCTCGGCAGGGCCGGCGACATCCCGATCTACGTCGCCGGCCAGAGCCTGATGAACGCGATCGTCGGCTTTCCCATCCATCGCGGGCTGATCGCGCTCGGCGAACGCGGCCCGCCGCTGGATGCGGACAGGCTCCTCGCTGCCCTGCCCCCGCTCGTTGTCGGTCTCGTCGGCATCGCCAACCACGACAATATGGGCGGCATCTTCCGCAACGCCGCCGCCTTCGGAGCCGGCGCGGTCTTGCTCGACGACACCTGCTGCGACCCGCTCTACCGCAAGGCCATCCGCGTTTCCGTGGGCGGTGCGCTGAAGGTCCCTTTCGCCCGTGCGGGCTCCGGCCTGGATCTCGTCGGCCGCCTGCGCGGCGCCGGCTATCTCCCGCTCGGCCTTACTCCGCGCGGCATGCTCCGCCTGGACGAGGTCGATCGCACGCGCCCGCTCGCCGTCGTCCTCGGCACCGAGGGCCCCGGCCTCCCCGACGCCGTGCTCGACGGCACGCAAACCGTGCGGATCGACATGAGCGGCGGATTCGACAGCCTGAACGTTGCCACCACGTCGGGCATCGCGCTCTACCAGCTCACCCGCTGAGCGGCCACAGCGCCTCCGCAGGCAGCGCGATTCGGACCCGGTCGCCCACCGCGACGCTTCGATGCGAGGCCGCCGGCGCGGCCACCGTCAGCATCACGCCCCCGCCGATCTCCACCTCCACCAGCGTGTGCGTACCGCGATAGCCGACGCTCCGCACCAGCCCATCCAGCCCGTTCTCCGCGCCCGGCCGCGCGCCGAGGATCAGTGCTTCCGGTCGCGCCGCGACCGCTGTGGCGCTCCCCTCGCCGATGGCAGCGAGCCGCAGCGTACCGGCCGCCGTCACGAACCGGTCGCCCTCGAAGCGCCCCTCCAGGATGTTGCTCGCGCCGAAGAACGCGGCCGCCGCCCGCGTCGCCGGTCGTTCGAACACGGCGTCGGGCGCGCCATGTTGCACCAGCCGCCCGCCGAGCATCAGCGCCACTCCGTCAGCGACGGACACCGCCTCCTCCCGGTCGTGCGTCACGAACAGCGTCGTTGTCGCGGTGGCCCGCTGCACGGTCCGGATCAGCCCGCGCATCTCTTCGCGAAGTTCCGGGTCGAGGCTCGTCAGCGGCTCGTCCAGAAGCAGCACGCGCGGCTTCACGATCAGCGCCCGCGCCAACGCCACCCGCTGCGCCTGCCCGCCGGACAGCGCGTGCGGCCGTCGCGGCCCGAACCCTTCTAGCCGCACCAGGGCCAGCATCTCCTCCACGCGGCGGGCGATGTTCCCGGCCGGCTCCCCGCGCATCCGCAGCCCGAAGCCGACGTTGCCGGCCACGTCCAGGTGCGGGAACAGCAGGTGATCCTGTCCCATCAGCACCACGCCGCGCCGCTCCGGCTGCAGCCCGAGAACCGACGATCCGTCGATCAGCACGTCGCCCCCGTCGGCGTCGACCAGCCCGGCGAGGCATTTCAGCACCGTTGACTTCCCGCACCCCGACGGACCCACCAGCGCCGTCAACGATCCCGGCGCGAGGTCGAGCGAGAACCCGTCGACCGCCGGTGCACCGCCCGGGCCGTACCGCTTCGTCAGCGACCGGATCGCCACCGTGCTCATCGCCGCCCGCCCCGCCCGAGCAGCGTGGATGTCAGCACCAGCACCGCCAGCCCGGGCAGGATCGTCAGCACCGCCGCCACGCCGGCGAGGTCGTTGCGTCCCGCCGCGATCGATTGGCCGAGCAGCAGCGGCATCGTGATCACGCGCCCGCCGCCGACCAGCAGCGTCAGTCCATACTGGCTCCAGGCCACCAGGAACGCGAAGGCGGCCGCCACCGACAGCCCCGGCGCCACCATCGGCAACGTCACGTGGCGCAGCGTCTGCCAGGACGACGCTCCAAGCCCGCGCGCCTGCGCCTCGAAGGCCCGGTCGTGGGTGGCGAACACGCTGGCCGAGATCAGCACCACATAGGGAAGCACCGGAACCAGGAACACCAGGACGACGCCGCCCGCCGTGCCCGTCAGGCCCAGCCGGATCATCACCGCATGAAGCCCCATCGCCACGCCGAGGCCCGGCACCAGGATCGGCGCGAGCACCAGCATCTCCACCCAGCGCTTGCCCGGAAAGGCGTGCATCCCCAGCGCCCGCCCCGCCGGCACGCCGATCAGCATGCCCAGCGCCGCCGCCGCGGCCGAGACACCCACGGACGTCCCGAGCGCGCGCCAGACGTCGCTGCCGTTCGCGAACGCGCGCGCCCAGGCCGCAAGGCTGATCTCGGCCGGAAGCAGCGCCGGGAAGAACCAGCCCCGCGCCACCGACCAGAGCACCACCGGCACCAGCGGCACGACGAGCCACGCCACCAGCAGCAGCAGCGGCAGGCCGGCCCGCCGCTTCGTCGGCGCCGCGGACGGAACCGTCGCCGGCTTGTCGCCCACCGGTGTGGCGATGCTCCAGATCGCCGTCATCGCCGCGCTCCCGTCAGCAGCGAGCGCCAAGCGAGGATCATCCCCAGCCCCGCCGCCGCCGTCGTCAGCGACAGCGCGACCGCGGCCGGCCGGTCGGCCAGCGTGTGCGAGGTGAACATCTCGTAGGCAAGCACCGGCAGCAGCTTCGGCTGGCTGGCGCCGGTCAGGGCCGGCACTTCGTAGGTGCCCAGCGCGAAGGCGAAGATGATGGTGCCGCAGGCGATCAGCCCCGGCCGGATCTGCGGCAGCGTCACATGCCGGAACGCCTGCCACCGCGTCGCGCCCAGCGAGCGTGCCGTCTGGCCCGGCCGGTCGCCCACGGAGGCGAGCAGCGACAGCGTCACCACGCCCACGAACGGCACCTCCTTCCAGACATAGGCGAGAATCGTCCCGATCGCCGCGCGGTCGTAGACCAGCGCCGGAAAATCCTGCGGCCCCGAGATCAGCCCCAGGCCGAACGCGGCCCGTGCCAGCAGGCCGGACTGCGACAGCAGCCACACCGCCCCCACCGCCGCCACCACGTGCGGCACCGTCAGGTTCGCCTGGAACAGGAACAGCGTCGCCCGGCCGAGAACGGTGTCCGCCGCCAGCCGCCGAAGCGCCACCGCAGCGGACACCCCGATCCCCAGCGACAGCACCGTCGACGCTGTCGCGACCCAGACCGTCAGCACGATGGAGGCCCACAGCCCCGGCAAGCCCGCCACCTGCCGGTAGGCGGCCAACGACACGTCGAACCGGCCCACGAACGGCGACACCCCGATCGTCTGCAGCACCGCCAGCAGCAGGCCCCCGCCGAACAGCAGGCCGAGCACCGCCACGGTCGGCGCGACCATCCGCCGAACCGAAGCGGCGCGGACCGGCATGGCGTCGGGTCCGATCGAACTCACCGGCCGATCGTCTCCTTCCAGCGCGCCTCGATCGCCGTCACCCAGGCCGCGGACGGCTCGGGCATGGCGACGTCAGCCAGTTGCTCGGGGGCGACCACCGCGGGGTGCCGGGGGATGGCCCGGAACCGGTCGGCGTCTGCCGGCGTCAGCCTGTCCAGGTCGAGCACCGTCGCCATGCCCCAGACGTCCGGGCGCGCCTTCTCGTACTGCAGGTCCACCGAGAGCAGCGCGTTGGCGAGCACCATCGCCGCCGACCGGTTCCGGGCGTTGGCGGGGATGGCGATGTAGCTGGTGTTGGCAAGCGTTCCGTCGTCCAGCGTGAACGACCGGGTTGTCGGCGGGAAGGTGCCGTTCTCCACATTCGCGCCGAACACGGTCGGCTCGTAGTTGAAGGTGAAGTCCACCTCTCCGTTGGCGAAAAGCTGGTTGAGCTGCGCGATCGACGTCGGATAGGTCTCGCCGCCGCGCCACAGCGACGGTTCCAACGCCTCGAGCAGCCCAAAAGCTTTTTCGGCGATCGCGTCGAACCGGCCCTGATCGAACGGCCCGGCAACCGCGTCCGGCCCGCCGGCCGCATGGATGAACAACTGCCGGATGAAGGCGCTGCCGTTGAAGTCGGGCGGCGCCGGATAAGCGAACCGGCCCGGGTTCGCCCGGATCCAGTCGATGAGAGCGCCCATGGTCTTCGGCGGTGTCGCGACCCGCGCGCTGTCTGTCCCGAACGCGAAGTTGGCCCGGCTCCACGGCACCTCGCAGTCGTCGACCGGTGTCCCGAAGTCCGTGCTGATCGAAGGATCCTCCCAGTCGACCAGCCCCGCATTGGGCAGCCCCCGCGCATAACCGCAGAGCACCAGGCCGCCTACCTTCAGCGTCCGGAAGTTCTCGCCGTTGATCCAGACCAGATCCACCGAGCCCGCGTCCGTGACGCCAGCTTCCGTTTCCGACAGCACCTGGTTGACCACTTCGGCTGTGTCGGCCACGCCCACCCGGTTGACTGTGATCCCGTGGTCCCGTTCCAGCGCCTCGGCCACGGGTCCGGAGATGAAGGCATTGATCCGCTCGTCGCCGCCCCACAGGAAGAAGTTCACCGACCCGCCCCGCGCCTCGGCTTCGATCTGCGCAAAGGGCTTGGGTTCCGCCGCATGGCCGGGTGTGCTCGCGAGCAACCCGATCGCGGTCAGCGCGACTGCGGCCAGCACCGGTCTCAAGGCCATCATCAACGTCTCCCTCCGGAACGAACACCCTGGACTTCGATAGCCGAGGCCTCTGTCTATTTCATCTGGACGAACGGCCTCATTACGCAGCCGGCTCATCACATTCTGCTGAGGGGTGGTTTTTCGGCAGAAACGAAAAAGGCGGAGCCGATTGGCCCCGCCTTTCCGATTTGCTTGAAGATCCGGCTGTAAGCCCGGATCAGCGCTTGGAGAACTGGAAGCTCCGGCGCGCCTTCGCGCGGCCGTACTTCTTGCGCTCCACGACGCGGCTGTCGCGGGTGAGGAAGCCGAGCTTCTTCAGCACGCCGCGCAGGCCCGGCTCGTAGTAGGTCAGCGCCTTGGACAGGCCGTGGCGCAGCGCACCCGCCTGGCCCGACAGACCGCCGCCGGCGACCGTGGCGAACACGTCGAACTGGCCATCGCGGTTGGAGGCCAGGATCGGCTGCTGCACGATCATCTGCAGGACCGGGCGGCCGAAGTAGGCCGTGAAGTCCTTGTCGTTGACGACGATCTTGCCGCTGCCCGGCTTGATCCAGACGCGGGCGACCGCGTCCTTGCGCTTGCCGGTCGCATAGGCGCGGCCGAACTTGTCCAGCTTCTGGACATGCACCGGGGCTTCCGGCTGAACCGCGGCGGCAGTGGTGCCGGCGAGTTCGGAGAGGGACGACAGCTCTGCCACGTTCAGGCCCTCGCGTTCTTCTTGTTGAGTGACTTGACGTCGAGCGTTTCCGGCTGCTGGGCAGCGTGCGGATGCTCGGCACCGGCGTAGACGCGCAGGTTCTTGAGCTGCTGGCGGCCGAGCGGACCTTCCGGGATCATGCGCTCGACGGCCTTCTCAAGGACCCGCTCCGGGAAACGGCCTTCCAGGATGGCACGCGCGGTGCGCTCCTTGATGCCGCCGATGTAGCCGGTGTGCCAGTAGTACTTCTTGTCCTGGTACTTGCGGCCGGTGAGCACCACCTTGTCCGCGTTGATCACGACGACGTTGTCGCCATCATCCACGTGCGGCGTGTAGCTCGCCTTGTGCTTGCCCCGCAGGTGCATCGCGATGATCGTCGCGAGCCGCCCGACAACGAGGCCTTCGGCGTCGATGAGGATCCACTTCTTCTGGATCTCCGACGCCTTTGCCGAATAGGTCGTCATGGTTGAACCATCCGTTGAACTTGTTTGCTCCGGCGCCCGCCGACGAAGCTGGCGCGGGAAAACGGCCCCGGAGTCCCCAGGAACCATCGTCGGCGCGGTGTATACGCGAGAGGCTGCGCGCAGTCAACATTGCGCGGCAAAACGAAAACGATATAAAACAATGACTTAGGTGATAGGGTATTATATTACCGCCGATTTTTCTGCTGCCGCCGTCGCCATTACCGCGGCGGAATCGAATAGGTCGCGCTTGCAAAGGCGAACGGTTGGTCCTCGTCCTCCCCGTCGATGTCGACGGACGCCACCGCCAGCCGCTTGCCCAGCTTCAGGAGCCGGCCCTTCCCGTGCAGGTGCCCAGGCTCGGGTTTCCTGAGGAAGTCGATGGAGAGATGCGTCGTCACCGTCAGTGCCGCCGGCCCGATATGCGCCAGGATCGTCACCCAGGCGGTGATGTCGGCCAGCGTCATGATTGTCGGTCCCGACACCGTCCCGCCCGGCCGCAGGTGCTCGGGTCCCGCCTCGCAGCGCACGGATGACCAGCCCGGACCCACCGCCGTCACCACGTAGACCCGCCGCGTCGCGTTCAGTTCGGGAAAGTCGCGGTCGAGGAAGCGGTTCAGCTCTTCGGGCGTCATCACCGGCGACAGCAGCATCGGCTTCTCCTTCATGACATCATCTGGCACCCCGCCCTGCTACCATGAACGCCTGCAGCAACCCCGACCGACTTTCGTCGGCGCGAGAATTCCGGAGCGCATCCATGCCCGCGACACCCTTCGCCAAGGCCATCTCCCTCGTCACCCTCGGTGTCGCCGATGTCCCGCGCTCCACCGCCTTCTATGAAGCCCTCGGCTTCGTCCGCTCACCCCAGTCCGTCGATACCACCACCTTCTTCCAGCTGTCCGGTGTGGTTCTCTCTCTCTATGGCCGCGTTCCCCTCGCCGAGGACGCTAAGGTGCCCGCGGAGGGTTCCGGTTTCCGCGCCGTCACCCTCGCCCAGAACTTTCCCACCGTGGAGGCGGTGGACGCTGCCTACGCTCACGCCCTCTCCATCGGCGCTACCCCGGTGAAGCCGCCCGAGGCTGTGTTCTGGGGCGGCTATTCCGGCTACTTCGCCGACCCCGACGGCCACCTCTGGGAGATCGCCCACAACCCGTTCTTCCCGCTCGACGCGGAAGGCCGCCTCCACATCGATTGAATTCCCTTCGGTTTCGCGGGAAAATTCACGAGGCCCGCCCCTTGGACAGGCGGCCGCTAACCCCTTATATCCTCCAAGCGCTCGTCCACGCCCGAAGGAACCGTCATGCCCGCCTACCGCTCACGCACCACCACCCACGGCCGCAACATGGCGGGCGCACGGGGACTCTGGCGCGCCACGGGCATGAAGGACGAGGATTTCGGCAAGCCGATCATTGCCGTGGTGAACTCGTTCACGCAGTTCGTGCCCGGCCACGTCCACCTCAAGGACCTCGGCCAGCTGGTCGCCCGCGAGATCGAGAAGGCCGGCGGCGTCGCCAAGGAGTTCAACACGATCGCCGTCGACGACGGCATCGCGATGGGCCACGACGGCATGCTCTATTCCCTGCCCTCGCGCGATCTCATCGCCGATAGCGTTGAGTACATGGTCAACGCGCATTGCGCCGACGCCATGGTCTGCATCTCCAATTGCGACAAGATCACCCCGGGCATGCTGATGGCCGCCATGCGCCTCAACATCCCCGCCGTGTTCGTCTCCGGCGGGCCGATGGAGGCCGGCAAGGTCGTCCTCGGCGAGAAGCTGAAGAAGCTCGACCTCGTCGATGCCATGGTCGCCGCCGCCGACGAGGCGGTGTCGGACGAGGACGTCAAGGTTATCGAGCGCTCCGCCTGCCCCACCTGCGGCTCCTGCTCGGGCATGTTCACGGCCAACTCCATGAACTGCCTCACCGAGGCGCTCGGCCTGTCGCTGCCCGGCAACGGCTCCACCCTCGCCACCCACGCCGACCGCAAGCGCCTCTTTGTGGAAGCCGGCCACCTCGCCGTCGACCTCGCCAAGCGCTACTACGAGCAGGACGACGCGTCCGTGCTGCCGCGCTCGATCGCCACCTTCGAGGCCTTCGAAAACGCGATGACGCTCGACATCGCCATGGGCGGCTCCACCAACACCGTCCTCCATCTGCTCGCCGCCGCCTTCGAGGCGGGCGTCGACTTCACGATGAAGGACATCGACCGCCTGTCCCGCCGCGTTCCGGTGCTCTGCAAGGTCGCCCCCTCCGTCGCAAACGTCCACATGGAGGACGTCCACCGCGCCGGCGGCATCATGTCGATCCTCGGCGAGCTCCAGAAGGGCGGCCTCGTCCACGCCGAATGCGGCACCGTCCACAGCGCCACGCTGGGCGACGCCATCGAGCGCTGGGACGTCACCCGCACCCGCTCCGAAAGCGTCAAGGACTTCTTCCGCGCCGCGCCCGGCGGCGTGCCCACCCAGGTCGCCTTCAGCCAGGCAAACCGCTGGGAGGACCTCGACACCGATCGCACGGCCGGCACCATCCGCTCCGTCGAGCACGCCTTCTCCAAGGACGGTGGCCTCGCGGTCCTCTACGGCAATCTCGCCGTGGATGGCTGCATCGTGAAGACGGCCGGCGTCGACGCCTCGATCCTCAAGTTCAACGGCCCGGCCCGCATCTTCGAGAGCCAGGACGACGCCGTGAAGGGTATCCTCGGCGGCAAGGTCGCGGCGGGCGACGTCGTGCTGATCCGCTACGAGGGCCCCAAGGGCGGCCCCGGCATGCAGGAGATGCTCTACCCGACCAGCTACATCAAGTCGAAGGGCCTCGGAAAGGCCTGCGCCCTGGTCACCGACGGCCGCTTCTCCGGCGGCACCTCTGGCCTTTCCATCGGCCACGTCTCGCCCGAGGCGGCCGAGGGCGGCCTGATCGGCCTCGTCGAGGAGAACGACCCGATCGTCATCGACATCCCGAACCGCGTCATCCGCGTCGACGTGCCGGATGAGGTCTTCGCCGCTCGCCGTGCCGCCATGGACGCCAAGGGCCGCGACGGTTGGAAGCCGGCTGCACCGCGTCCGCGCAAAGTGACGCCGGCGCTCCGCGCCTACGCGGCGATGACGACCTCCGCGGCCCGCGGCGCCATCCGCGACGTCGGCCAGATCGAGAAGTAAGCCAACCCGCAGGAACCGCGCGATGACCCTCACCATCTACGGCGTCGCGCGGTCCCGCACCTCGCGCGTGCTCTGGACCGCCGGCGAGCTCGGCCTTTCCTACGAGCATATCCCCGTCATCCAGGCCCGCCGGCTGGCCGATCCGGATGCTCCGGACGCGCCCGTCAACACGCGGTCGCCGGCCTTCCTCAAGGTCAATCCCGCCGGCCAGATTCCGACCATCGACGACGACGGGCTGATCCTCACCGAGTCGCTCGCCATCCCGCTCTACCTCGCCCGCAAGCACGGCGGCCCCTTCGCTCCGAACGGCCTGGCGGAGGAGGCACGGGCGACCAACTGGGCGCTCTTCGCCGCCACCCAGCTCGAACCGCACACCATCGTCATCGTCTTCCACCGGCTCGATCTGCCGGAGGATCAGCGCAACGAAGCCGCCGTCGCAGCGGCCATGCGCGCGCTGAAACCGCGCCTGCGCGAGCTCGAGCAGGTTCTGGCCGCTGGCGGCGGCTACCTCCTCGGCGACCGCTTCACCGTCGCCGACCTCCTCGTCGCCGAAGTCCTGCGATACGCCCAGCCCGCCCCGGAACTCTTCGAAGCCACCCCCGCCGTCACCGATTGGCTCACACGTTGCCAATCCCGCCCGGCCTACAAGGCCATGCAGGCCCTCCGCGCCGCCGAGCCGGCGTGACAGGGTCGGTCAGTCAGTCAGGTCGAGATCTGCGAGGCGAAAGGCGAGGTCCGGCGCGAGCTCGGGGCTGAGCATGTCCGAGTCGCCGAACGCCTGGACCTCGCCATAGCCCTCCGGCGACGGGCGACGGTGAACGTGAACGACGCGGGCGATCGGATCGATCACCCAGAGCTCACGGATGCCGAAGCGGGCATAGACCCCCGCCTTCTTGCCAAGATCGTAGCCGAGCGACGAGACGCCGATCTCCACGGCAAGCAGCGCCGTGGCGCCGTTCAGTTTCCGGATGCCGACGGTGCGCGGCATAACCACGAAATCCGGCTCCAGGAAGGTGTCGACCGAAAGGCGGAACGTCGTCTCGGGCACAAAGACAAGGTCGGGCGGGCAGCGCCGCGCCCAGTACATCATCAACGCCGTCTTGTAGATCTCGTGTTCGTTGCCCTTGGGCGACATCGGGATGAGTTCCCCGTCGATGAGTTCGACGCGCTCGTCCTCCCCGATCAGCCCGACCTCGACCATGCGCTCGACGTCCGCCACCGTGAACAGGCGGCGGGGCAGACCATCGGCGGCGATGTGGCTTCGGAAGTTCATGGGCAGAGGATATCACGGTCCTGGTCGGGTTAGGAGGTGCTGGGCGATGCCCCGGCGTACCGCCTCGCGATCATCTTCGGCATCCATGGTTCCCTGTCAAATTCTGCAATACGCAACCGTGAAAAGGGATGCGGTCCGGAGCGACTCCATCCGGCGGAGCCGGTGACAGCCACAGCGGCACAGCCTATATCAGGGCAAACCGACCCTCGGAGATCCACCCATGAACGTCCCTGCCCGTCTGCCCAACGACACCCGTCTCGACAAGCTGGCCGAGGTGGCCGTCAAGGTGGGTCTCGGCGGCGTCGCAGGTCAGCAGCTCGTGATGACCGCACCACTGGAGGCCGCGCCGCTCGTTCGCCGCATCACCGAGCACGCCTACAAGGCCGGCGCGACGCTCGTCACCACCCTCTACGCCGACGACGAGGCCACCCTCGCCCGCTATGCCTACGGCCCCGACGCGTCCTTCGACACGGCCCCGGCCTGGCTCTATGCGGGCATGGCCGAGGCCTACAAGGCCGGTGCCGCCCGCCTCGCCATCTCCGGCGCCGACCCCAGCCTCCTTGCCGGCCAGGATCCGGACAAGGTCGGCCGCGCCAACCGCGCCAACTCCGCCGCCTATATGCCGGCTATGCAGCCGATCGTGAACTTCGAGATCAACTGGACCATCGTCTCCTACGCCACGCCGGCCTGGGCCAAGGCGATGTTCCCGGGCGAAACCGAGGAGAAGGCCGTCGAGAAACTGTGGGACGCCATCTTCGCCGCCTCCCGCATCGACGCCGCCGACCCGGTGGCCGCCTGGCAGCAGCACAACGCGAATCTCCACGCCCGCAAGGACTGGCTGAACGCCAAGCGCTTCTCCGCCGTCCGCTTCGCCGGCCCCGGTACGGACCTCACCGTTGGACTTGCCGACGATCACGAGTGGTGCGGCGGCTCCACCAGCACCCGCAACGCCATGACCTGCAACGCCAACATCCCGACGGAGGAGGTCTTCACCACCCCGCACAAGGATCGCGTCGAGGGCCATGTCCGCTCCACGAAGCCGCTCTCCTACATGGGCACCCTGATCGAGGACATCGCCGTCCGCTTCGAGGGCGGCCGCATCGTCGAGGCCACCGCCTCGCGCGGAGAGGACGTCCTGCGCAAGGTGCTGGAGACCGACGAGGGTGCCGCCCGCCTGGGCGAGGTCGCGCTGGTGCCGCACTCCTCCCCGATCTCCGCCAGCGGCCTCCTCTTCTACAACACCCTCTACGACGAGAACGCCTCCAGCCACATCGCCCTCGGCCAGGCCTACTCCAAGTGCTTCGTCGGCGGCGGCGTAGGCCTTTCGCCGGAGGACCTCGCGGCCCGCGGTGCCAACAAGAGCCTGATCCACATTGACTGGATGATCGGTTCCGACGCCATCGACGCCGACGGCGTCAACGCCGACGGCACAAGCGAGCCCATCATGCGCAAGGGCGAGTGGGTCTGACCGACCCGAGCCGCGGCGCATCCGAACCCTGAGACCGAGGACCTGATCCATGAAGATCGATGGCAAGACGGACGCCGATATCCGCGACATCCTATCGTCCACGAAGACGATAGCGCTCGTCGGAGCCAGCCAGAACCCGGACCGCGCCTCCCACGGCGTCCTCGGCTTCCTGCTGCGTCGGGGCTACCGCGTCTTCCCGATCAACCCCGGTCTTGCCGGCAAGACGATCCACGGCGCCACCGTCTACGCCTCCCTCGCCGACCTTCCCGAGCCGGTCGACATGGTCGATGTATTCCGCAACTCCGAAGCAGCCGGCGCCGTCATCGACGAGGCCCTCGCGCTCGATCCGAAACCGAAGACGGTCTGGCTCCAGCTCGGCGTGATCAACGCGGAGGGCGCCCGGCGCGGTGAGGCGGCCGGCGTTTCGGTCGTCATGGACCGCTGCCCGGCCATCGAGATCCCCCGCCTCGGCCTTTGACCCGAACACCGGCGGACGAGAACGCAGGAGGCAGGACGGCGTTGATCAGGGACGCCGTTCTGGAAAACTATTCCCCGTCAGGGCACTGCCGGAGCATCATCTCGATTGCGCCCACATCGTCTTCCCGCTTGAATGCCGCCCGACATCCGGCCGAACCGGACGCTGCCACCAACGGGAGGACATCATGACCGATCACGTACCCGGCTTTTCCACGCTCGCGATTCACGCCGGCGCCAAGCCCGATCCGACCACCGGCGCGCGGGTGACGCCGATCTACCAGACCACGTCCTACGTCTTCGAGGACGTTGACCACGCGGCCTCCCTGTTCGGCCTGCAGGCCTTCGGCAACATCTACACCCGCATCAACAACCCGACCCAGAGCGTCCTGGAGGAACGGGTCGCGGCCCTGGAGGGCGGCACCGCGGCGCTCGCCGTTGCCTCCGGCCATGCCGCTCAGTTGCTCGTCTTCCACACGCTTCTGAAGCCGGGCGACGAGTTCATCGCCTCCACCAAGCTCTATGGCGGCTCGATCAATCAGTTCAACAACTCGTTCAAGAACTTCGGCTGGAACGTCGTGTGGGCCGACCCGTCCGACATCGGTGCTTTCGAGCGTGCCGTGACGCCCCGCACCAAGGCGATCTTCATTGAATCGATCGCCAACCCGGGCGGCCTCGTCACCGACATCGCCGGTATCGCCCAGGTCGCTCGCCGCGCCGGGGTACCGCTGATCGTCGACAACACCCTCGCCTCGCCCTACCTCTGCCGGCCGATCGAGCATGGCGCCGACATCGTCGTCCACTCCGCCACCAAGTTCCTCGGCGGCCACGGCAATTCGGTGGGCGGCGTCATCGTCGACGGCGGCACCTTCGACTGGTCCCGCGAGGGGCGCTACCCCATGCTCTCCGCGCCGCGGCCGGAGTACAACGGCGTGGTCCTCGCCGACACCTTCGGCAACTTCGCCTTTGCCATCGCCTGCCGGGTCCTCGGCCTGCGCGACCTCGGTCCCGCGATCTCGCCCTTCAACGCCTTCCTGATCCTCACCGGTATCGAGACCCTGCCGCTGCGCATGCAGCGCCATTCCGAAAACGCCCTCGCGGTGGCCCGCTACCTTGCCGGCCACGACAAGGTGTCGTGGGTCTCCTACGCCGGCCTGGAGACAGACGCGAACCACCAGCTCCAGCAGCGCTATGCCCCGAAGGGCGCCGGCGCCGTGTTCACCTTCGGCCTGAAGGGCGGCTACGACGCCGGCATCGGCCTGGTCAAGCACGTGGAGCTCTTCTCCCACCTCGCCAACGTCGGCGACACCCGCTCGCTGATCATCCACCCGGCCTCCACCACCCACCGCCAGCTGACCGACGACCAGAAGACGACGGCCGGCGCCGGACCCGACGTGGTGCGCCTGTCCGTCGGCATCGAGGATGTCGCCGACATCATCGCCGACCTGGAGCAGGCGTTGGCGAAGATCTGACCGCCAACGCCGATGCGGGACGCTCCGGCGTCCCGCATCGCCCCTGCAACAGGTCCGGACGAAAAAACGCTCACCGGGCGCTGCAGGGATGGAACTTTCGATCTTAGACTTTCGTTTAAATCCGTTGTGATACTATCATCAGTAGAACAACGGAGACGGACGGAAATGGCGCCTGGCGATGTGTTCTTCGGTTTCGAGGGCCGGATATCCCGTCGGCTCTTCCTGGCCTGTGCCGGCCTTGTGGTCGCCACCGCTGCTGCCATCCGGGGCGCTCTGTCCGAAGTGGCACCGTCGGTTCTATCCCCCGGTGCGGTGATCATGGCTACAGTGATCGGGTCGATCCTGATCTTCGGCGGCACGCTCACCAGCATGTCCGCTCTCATCGTGAAGCGTCTCCACGACCTCCAGCGTCCTGGCGAAGGGGCTGTATTCACCTTCGTTCTTCCCAGCCTGGTCGCCACGCTCGTCCACACCCTTCAGGGCTTCGGCCTCGACGCCGTCCCCCTGTTCACGCTGAAGGTCGCCAGTCTCCTCGTCCTCGCCTGGAGCCTGTCCGACCTGCTCTTCGCGGAGGGCACCGAGGGTCCCAACGCCTTCGGCCCGGACCCCGTACTGCGAACCTGAAGAGCCTCAGGCCGGCGCGCCGACCGCGCTCCCGCCTCCCGCTGCGATCCACCCGCGCCGCCCGTCGGCGATCCGCCGCGCGTGGATCACCGCCGCGATCAGCAGCACTGCCGCCATTCCCTGGTGCAGCAGCGCCAGGCTGATCGGCACCACATGGATCAGCGTCAGAATCCCGATCGCCGCC
The DNA here is from genome assembly GCF_013839445.1 of Chthonobacter albigriseus. Lineage (GTDB taxonomy): Bacteria > Pseudomonadota > Alphaproteobacteria > Rhizobiales > Pleomorphomonadaceae > Chthonobacter > Chthonobacter albigriseus. Next base: position 292,859 of record NZ_JACDIT010000004.1, read on the forward strand.
TGCAGCACCGTCAGACCGAACACGACGGCGGCCCGGCGCACGGTTGCCGGATCCAGCGCTCCGCGATAACAAGCCAACAGCTGCACCAGGGCCAGGGCGAACAGCGCGTATGCGCCCACCCGGTGCACGAACTGCACCGTCAGGTGGTTCTCGAAAAAGTTGATCCACCAGGGGCTCTGGAACAACAGTCCGGACGGCACAATCTCCCCGTCCATTAGCGGCCACGTGTTGTAGACGAAGCCCGCGTTGAGCCCGGCGACCAGCCCGCCGAGGAAGATCTGCACCAGCACCAGCGCCACCGTCGCCTTCGCCAGCCCCGTGATCGTTCCGCTCTCCGCCAGCGTCGGCTTGCGCCAGCGGAACCCCTCGGCGATCCACACCGTGGCCGCCAGGATGATGCAGGCGAAGGTGAGGTGCACCGCCAGCCTGTATTGGCTGACGTCGGTCCGCTCGGTCAGGCCGCTCGCCACCATCCACCATCCGATCGCCCCCTGGATGCCGCCGAGCACGAAGAGGAGGCCGATCCGACCTGCCATCTCCCGCCGGATCACGCCACGCGCCAGAAACCAGACGAACGGCACCAGGAACACGAAGCCGATCAGCCGCCCGAGCAGCCGGTGGCCATACTCCCAGAAGTAGATCGTCTTGAACTCCGAAAGACTCATCCCCTTGTTGATCTGCTGGTACTCCGGGATTTGCCGGTACTTCTCGAACTCCACCAGCCAGTCCGCTTCGCTGAGCGGCGGGATCGTCCCCATCACCGGCTTCCACTCCGTGATCGACAGCCCGGATTCCGTCAGGCGCGTCGCGCCGCCCACGATCACCATGGCGACCACGAACAGCGCGATCGTCCAGAGCCAGATGCGAACCGATCGATCGGCCCGCGCGAGGCGGCTGGCGGGGTAGACGGATGCACGGACGGCGGTCATGGAAGGGACCCTCGGACCTCTGGATGCAGTGCTTGCCTTGCGGCGGCGCGTTCCTACCATAAGTGTCGCGGCCGTCGCGGCGGAAAAGCGGCGCGGCGACCCGTCGCGCCCTTTGACCCGCTGCCGCGCCGTGCTATCCGCCTCGATCTCGTCCCGTCAACCACAAGGAATGCCGCCGTGCCGGCCAGCCTCCGCAAGCTCATCGGCGCCATCCTGCTGGTCATCCTGGTGATGGCCTATCCGCTGCTGGCCATCACGGCGGCCGCCGCGATCCTGCCAGGGTCCTCCGGCCTGGGCCAACTCGTCTTCTATTTGGTCGCCGGTCTGGTCTGGGTGCCTCCGGCCGGTCTGATCATCTGGTGGATGTCCGACCGAACCGCGCGTACCGTCGCTCGTTAACCTTGTGTGGCAACCTATTCTTGATCGAGCCTGATTATCCTCCAGGGCTTGTGGGGCTCAGGGGTAGGTTTGATGAAGGGTGCGGACATCGCCTGGACGGGCGTCCAGCGCAGCGAGGCGGAGGCATCCGCCGTCGTGCCGCGGGTCGTCCGCTCCTTCGAAAGCCTGGAGGCTCCCTGGCGCGAGATCGAGCAGCAGGGCCACGGCGGGCCATTCCAGCGCTACGACTTCTACGCTGCCTGGATGAATCACGTCGGGCGTCGCAAAGGCGCTGAGCCGGCCATCGTGGTTGGGGAACGCAACGGACGCATCGTCTACATCCTGCCGCTGGTCGTCGTGCGTTCGGGCCTGTTCCGGATCGCGCGCTTCGCCGGCGACACCCACGCCAACTACAACACCGGCCTCATCCGCCCCTGCACGGTGGGTTCACTTACGGCGGACGACGCTGCAGCCGCCTTCGCGGCCGTCGGCGCGGCTATACCCGGATTGGATCTTCTCCACCTTGCCGGCCAACCCGCCACGATCGACGGCCGCAAGAACCCGTTCGTGACCGCAGCCTCCGCCCGTTGGGCCTACACGGCCTACGACATCGATCTGTCCGAGGGCTTCGAGGCATTGCTCGGCAGGCACCGCGGCAGCAAGAAGCGCAAGCGGGAACGTCAGCAGGCCCGTGCATTCCAGGCCGCCGGCGACTTCCGCTTCTACCGGGCCGGATCGGCCGAAGAGGCTCATCGTATTCTCGACTGCTTCGCCGAGCAGAAGGCCGTCCGGTTCGCCGAACAGGGCATCCCCAACATCTTCACCGAGCCGGGCACGATGGATTTCTTCCACGACGTGCTCGATCGCTCCTTCGCCGGTGGTCCGGCCACGCTGGAGGCCTTCGCCCTTGATGTCGCCGGCAAAACCCGCGCCACCTTCATCGTCGCGCCGTTCGGCTCGGACCTCTTCGGCCTGATGAACTCGATCGCGGTCGATGAACTGACCTCGATGAGCCCCGGCGACTACGTCAACTTCAACCTGCTGCGCGATGCCTGCGACCGCGGATTCCGCCGATTCGACTTCGGGATCGGCGACGCGCGCTACAAGCGGTCTTGGGTGGACGCCGAAGTCCTGCTCATGGAAACCCTTATTCCGGTCTCCCTGTGGGGTCGCCTGCCCCAACTGGCCGTGCGCGCCCGCAGCGTCGCACGCAACGCCATCGTCGCCCGTCCGGCGCTCTATAGGGCCGCGCAGCGGCTTCGCCGGATGGTCCGGCGGACCAATGCCGAACCGGCACGATCCGACGACGGCGAATAAATGACGCCCGCCTTCCGTTGCCGGAAAGCGGGCGCCTACGCTTTAAAAACAGTGCTGCGTTGGCGGTCGTTTCCGAAGCCCTCAGGCCGCGACACCGACCACATCAGTCCAAGGCGGGGCAATGGTCACCCTCGTCCCACCTTCGCTTGTGAGCAGTCCGTAGATACGGACCACCTCCGGATCGGCGGTGTCGCCAACCAGGATCGTGTGATCGGCCGATGCGATCAGCCGGAAACGGTCAAGGTCCGGATCGAGCGCGCCGAGGTCGAGGAGCACCAGGTCGTAGGTGTGCTCCAGGGCGCTCAGCAGCGTCTCCACGGTCGATCCGGACAGCATCTCGGGGTCGAGCGGCCGGCGCCCCACTCCGATCTCGTGGGCGCGTGTCGCCGGGTTGCGGCGGATGACGTCGGAGAACGGCGCGTCCCCGGCGATCAGGTCCGAGAGACCGGTGCCGCCGATGCCCGCATGCCCGGGCACCGTGTCCACCACCACCACCTTCGCGCCGTCGCTGACGGCGAAATCGGAGAGCAGCGCGATCGACCGCTCCACAGCGAACGCCTCGCCCACGCCCATGATCGCCACGCGGCGCGCATCCTCGGACACCAGCATCGCATGGATCACATCCAGACCCGCAGTCGGCAGATCCACCTCTGCCCGCTGCGCTGACCCGGCATGGGCGCGCCTAAGTTCGTCCGTCGCCCTCACCAGATCCGCTTCCACCGCATCGGCGACCGTCGGCCGGCGCACGGGCATTTCGACCACCGCCGGTTCGGTGGCGACCACGTCGCTCTCCAGCGCCAGCGGCTTCTCCGGCACCACCGAGACCCGGCGCAAGGCGCGTCCGGACAGGAACTCCGCCGTGATCACCCAGCCCAGGGAGAGCAGGAATCCAGCCACGGTCGCCACGATCGTCAGCGGCACCACCTTAGGGAAGGTCGGCTCGCTCGGCACCGAAGCCCGCGAGATCACCCGCGCATCCGCCGGCATCACTTCGGCGTTCTGCCGGGCGATCGCCTCGCGGTACCGCACCAGCATGCCCTCGAGCAGGTTGCGCTGCGAGGTCGCCTCCCGCTCCAGAGCCCGCAGTTCCACCTCGCTGTCGGAGTTCTGCGCCGAGGTGCTCTTCAGTTGCTCCAGGCTGGCGGTCAGCGACGCGATACGCGCATCGGCGACCGTGACGTCGTTCTCCAGACCCGCCAGCATCCGCCGCGCTTCGGCGACTTCCTGCGCCAGGATGTCGGAGATCTGCGCCTTGATCGCCCGGATGGTCGGATGCCCAGGCAGCAGCGCCACCGACAGTTCGGACAGCCGGGTCCGCAGCGCCACCTCGCGGTTGCGCAACGTTTTGAAGGTTTCGCTGTCGAGGACCTCCGTCGCCGACTGCAGGTCCGACGGCCGGTCGAGCAAAGCCCGCAAGGCATCCGCCCGCGACTGCGCGGCCGCCTTGTCGGACCGCGCCGCAGCCAGGCTGTTGTTGAGGTCGGTGATCTGCTGGCGAGCCAGCGTAGCGTTGTTCTCGCCGACGAACAGATCGTTGCCGGAGCGGTACGTCTCCACCGCCCGCTCGGCTTCGGTCACCTTGGCCCTGAGGCTCTCGATCTCATCGCCCAGCCAGCGGGTCTGGTCCTCGCTCATCCGCCGCTTGGCTTCCGCCTGCAACGCCATGTAGGCCGCAACCACTGAGTTGGCGACGCTGCTGGCAAGCTCCGGATCCTCGGACGTGAATTGCGCCACGACGACGCGCGAACCCTCGACCCGGTAGACCTGCAGCCGCTCGGAGAAGGCATCGAGCACCCGCTCCTCCGGCGCAACCCGCATCGGATCGCTGCCGATGCCGGCCGCGACGAGAAGCGTGTGGAGCAGCGATCCGCGCGACCCGTCGAACTCGCTCTTGTCGGCCAGCGCCTCGGACTGTGCGACCCGCCGCGCCAGATCGCGCGAGGTCAGCAACTGCACCTGGCTCGCCACCGACTCCTGGTCGATCACGGCCTTGTCGCCGGCAGCCTTTTCCGTGCCTAGACTGATGCCCCGATCCTCGATCAGGATCTTCGTCTCTGCCTGATACCGCGGGGGGATCATCGACAGCAGGCCGTAGGCTCCCGCACCGAGCAGGACGGTGGTCGCCAGGACGGCGAACTTGCGGCGCCAGATCGCCCCCAGGATCCCGGAGAGATCCAGGGCGACATCGTCTTCCACGTGTTGCCTTGCTTCGACGGAACCCGACATGAATCGCACGCCTCGTACTCTTGTGGATTCGAGAGTCGCGCCAACGTGGTAACCAACGGGTTAAAGCGGACCGAATGCAGCCCCCCTTTTCATTAACTTCTCGATCAAGCGGCCTCGCTGCTTCGGAGGGCAGCAAATTTCCACTTCGTTAACCACGTTTTCCCTAGTGTCCCGGGGCAGACATTGGGACACCGCGATTCATGCTCCGACGCACTTTCCTTGCAATGCTCGCCGCCGGCCTCGCCGGTTGCGACACGGCCGTTCCGATGCGGCCGGCGCTGCTGCGCAAGGAGCTGACCGGCCCCTACCAGCTCGACAGCGGCGACCGGCTGCGCATCACCGTCTTCGAGCAGGCCTCGCTCACCAACAGTTACGCCGTCGACCAGTCCGGCTACGTCACGCTGCCGCTGGTCGGGCCGATCCCCGCCCGCGGCTCCACCACCCAGCAGCTGGCCGGCCGCATCGCCGCTGCGCTGCGCAAGGGCTTCCTGCGTGATCCCGACGTCTCCGTCGAGGTCGAGACCTACCGGCCGTTCTTCATCATGGGCGAGGTCCGTACCCCCGGTCAGTACACCTACGTCGACGGACTGACCGTCCAGACCGCCATCGCCATCGCCGGCGGCTACACGCCGCGCGCCTACGAGCGGCACGTCGAGATCAGCCGCAAGATCAACGACCAGCTGATCACCGGCACCGTCCCGCCCTCCGAGGCCGTTCGCCCCGGCGACGTGATCCGCGTCCGCCAGCGCCTCTTCTGACCTCTCCAGAATGCATAAAATTGTGCTGAACTCGGCAAGGCGCGAGTAACACTCACGCCAGTTTACCTATTTTTCTTAACGGGTTAGCTCACTTCCTGACGTCATGGTCGCAGCGCGAACAACGGGATCGATCGCAAGATCCCTCGCGGGTTGCGTCCACACATGACAACAAGCAAGACACTCCGGATCGTACACTGCGTCCGCGCCCCAAGCGGCGGCACCTTCCGGCACATCCAGGACCTCGCCCTCGCCCAGCAGGCGGGCGGCCACGACGTCGGCCTGATCTGCGACGCGACGCCCTACGGGGCCCTCGAGGAGGCCGCGATCAACGATCTGGGCGGCCGCCTGTCACTCGGGCTCCGCCGCGTGCCGATGGAGCGCAAGATCTCCTTCTCCGACCTCGGCGCCACGCTCGACGTGCTGGCGCACCTGCGGTCGGTTGCCGTCGACGTCCTGCACGGGCACGGCGCCAAGGGCGGCGCCTATGCTCGTACGATTGGAACGCTGCTGCGCCTGTCCGGCAGGTCGACCATCCGCATCTACTGCCCGCACGGCGGCAGCCTGCACTACGATCCGGCAAGCCGGGAAGGCAGGGTCTACTTCCGGCTGGAGCGCTTCCTGCAGCGCATGACCGACGGTTTCGTCTTCGTGTCCGGCTACGAGGAGGATACCTTCCGCGCCAAGGTCGGCGATCCAACCCGGCCTTATCGTCGCGTCTACAACGGGCTGCGGCCGGCCGAGTTCGAGCCTATCGAGCCCACGCCCGACATGGCCGATGTTTTCTACATGGGCATGATGCGCGACCTGAAGGGTCCCGGCGTGCTGATCGAGGCACTCGACATCCTCGCAAGCCGCCACGGACTGGCGCCCTCGGTCCGGATGGTCGGCGAGGGCCCCGACCGCCCGGCCTATGAGGCCCGCGTGAAGGACCTCGGCCTAGACGCGCGCGTCTCGTTCCATGACGCGATGCCGACCCGCCGCGCCCTTTCCCAAGGCCGCATCCTCATCGTGCCCAGCTACGCCGAATCCATGCCCTACGTGGTGCTCGAGGCGATCGCCGCACGCGTTCCGATGATTGCGACCCGCGTCGGTGGTATCCCCGAGATCTTCCGCGAGCGGTCCGGCCGGCTCGTCACCCCGGGTGATCCCGACGGTCTGGCCGACGCCATCGCCTGGACGATCCGCAACGAGGCGGAGGCACGCGCCGATGCACTCGTCTTCGGCCGCGAGCTTGCGGGCACCTTCTCGGTCGAGCGCATGGCCACCGAGATCGAAGCGTTCTACGGCGACATCGCCGATCCCCCGAAGAAGACCGCGCCGGAGAAGTCCGTGCTCGACCCCAGCGGTCGACTGGCGCCCACCCGACGCATCTGACCCGCCGCGCGTCCGACCGAGAGCACTGACATGACAACTGTCCAGACCACGCCGCCCGCGGCCACGGCTCCCCACCACGCGGCCACCGTCGCCCGCCTCGAAACCCGCAGCGACAAGGCCGGGCGGATCGCGGCATCCAACACCGCGGCCGCAGTGCAGCCGTCGCTGGTCTCAGGCGTCATCTTCGGCGTCGAACTGGCGCTTCTCGTGCTGACCGGATGGGCGCTGACCCGGTTCTGGATCGGCGGCGCCGATACGGGCGCCTACTTCCTGCCGATGATCCTCGGCACCATGCTGATGGCGATCGGCCTCCAGTCTGTCGGCGCCTACCGGCTCGACACGCTGCGGCGCCACACCGTTCGCATCGGACGGGTGATGGCGGTCTGGTCCGTCGTCTGCGGCGGCATCGCCCTCGTCATGTTCGTGCTCGGCATCGCGGAGGGCATGGACCGCACCTGGTTCCCCGCCTGGTACGCCGCCGGCGCGGTTGCGCTCGTCGGTGCCAGCATCGGCAGCTCGCAGTGGGTGAAGCGCCTGACGCTGGCTGGCCGGCTGCAGCGCCGCGCCGTGATCGTCGGCGGCGGCCCGGCCGCCGAAACGCTGATCCGCGCCATCGAGAAGACCGGCGGCAACGAAGTCCGCATCCTCGGCATCTTCGACGACCGCGACGAGGAGCGCAGCCCGGAGAACCAGGCCGGCTATCCCAAGCTCGGCAGGGTCGACGAACTCCTGGAGTTCGCCCGCGTGGCCTCCGTCGATCTCCTGATCGTCTCGATCCCGATGAGCGCCGAGACCCGTCTCCTGCAGATGCTGAAGAAGCTCTGGGTGCTGCCGGTAGACATTCGCCTCGCCGCCAATGCCAGCAAGCTGCGCCTGCGGCCGAGGTCCTACTCCTACATCGGCTCGGTGCCGTTCCTCGACCTGTTTGACAGGCCGATCGCCGGCTGGGACTCGGTCGTCAAGCGCATCTTCGACGTCATCTTCGCCAGCCTGGCCATCGTGGCGCTGTCGCCGGTGATGATCGGCGCGGCGATTGCCATCCGCATGGACAGCAAGGGCCCGATCCTGTTCCGCCAGAAGCGCTACGGCTTCAACAACGAAGTGGTCTCGGTCCTGAAATTCCGGTCGATGTACCACGAGATGTCCGATCCGGACGCCAAGCGGGTCGTCACCAAGGGTGATCCGCGCGTGACGCCCGTGGGCCGGATCATCCGCAAGACCTCGATCGACGAACTGCCGCAGCTCTTCAACGTCCTGTTGGGCAACCTGTCGCTGGTCGGCCCCCGCCCGCATGCCGTCAATGCCCATACCCACGACCGGCTGTGGGAGGAGGTGGTCGACGGCTATTTCGCCCGGCACAAGGTGAAGCCCGGTGTCACCGGCTGGGCTCAGATCAACGGCCTGCGTGGCGAGGTGGACAGCCCCGAGAAGATCCAGGCCCGTGTCCAGCACGACCTGCACTACATCGAGAACTGGTCCGTCCTGTTCGATCTCTACATCCTGTTCCTGACGCCGTTCCGCATCCTGAACCAGGAAAACGCATACTGAACGGACGGACATGACCGCGTTCACCGCAACCACCACGCTTCAGCCGCGCCGGCTGACCCTCCCGGTCTGCCGGCTGAAGGATGGCTCGCTGTGGTTGGCGGTCTTCATCGGCGGGTTCGTGATGTTCGAACCGGCACCCTACGAAGTGTTCCTGGCGCTCGCCATACCGCTCTTCCTCGTCGGCGGTCTGCAGATCAGGGGCGCCTTCGGACCGCTGGCGGTCTGCATGCTGGTCTATGCGGCCGGCGGCGCACTGTCCCTGACCCAGATCCCGTCGAGCCGCCTTGCCGACGGCGCGATCTACATGGCGGTCAGCCTTTTCCTCGGGCTCTCGTCGATCTGGTACGCCGCCCTCCTGGCGGAAGATTGGCGCCGCATCCGCGTCATCGAAAGCGCCTACATAGCCATCGCCGTTCTGGTCTCCGGCGTGGCCGTGCTCGCTTACTTCCGGCTCGTGCCGGGGGCGGACCTCTTTCTGCGCTACGGCCGCGCCCAGGGCACGTTCCAGGATCCGAACGTCTTCGGCCCCTTCCTGATCCTGCCGGCGCTCCTGATCGCGCGGCGGGTGATGACCGGCCATTTTCGCGACAACAAGCTCGGCCTGATCTTCTTCCTGGTGCTCGCGCTCGGAATCCTTCTCAGCTTCTCACGAGCCGCCTGGGGCATGCTGGCGTTCGGGCTTCCGCTCGTCGCCGCTCTCGTCTCCGCCACGGCCAGGACCAATCGAGCTCGTCTGCGCCTGCTGGCGATCGCCGTGCTCGGCATCTTCGGTCTCGTCGTTCTGGTCGCGCTTGCCCTGGCGCTGCCGGGCGTCGGCGATCTCCTGGCCGAGCGCGCCAAGCTCGTCCAGGACTACGACGGCGCGACCGGTGAAAAGCTGGGCCGCTTCGCCCGCCACGCGGTCGGCTTCCTGATGGCCACCGAGCGCCCGCTCGGGATCGGCCCCTTCGTCTTCCCGAAACTCTTCATCGAGGAAACCCACAACACCTATCTGAAGAGTGTCCTGGAGTACGGCTGGCTGGGTCTTTCCGCTTACCTCGTCCTCACGGCGATGACGCTTTTCAAGGGCTGGTCGCTCGCCATCCGCCCGCGCCCCTGGCAGGGTTTCGCCCAATGCGTCATGGTCTGCTTCACGCTGCACGTGCTGCTGAACTGGATCATCGACACCGACCACTGGCGCCACATGTATTTGATGTTCGGTCTCGCCTGGGGACTCATCGCCGCCGAGCGGCTCCACGGGTCGGCCGCTCGCACACGCCTCGCGGCGAGTTGATCGAGGCGGCTGTCACGTTTTTCCGCCTTTCGACGTATTCCGTTCGAGAGCCCTGACGGAGAGACGCCTTGATACCGCTGCCCTGGAACGATCGCGCTGGCCGCTTGTCGCCGCTCAAACTCATCGTCTTCGCCGGCATCCTGGCTCCCGGCCTTTGGGTCGCGTGGAAACTGGGCACCGGCACCATCGGCGCCAAGCCGCTCACCATCGCCAACCACGAGACTGGCGACTGGGCGATCCGCTTCCTGCTGCTGTCCCTGCTCGTCAGTCCGCTCCGCCGCATCGCCGACTGGCCGCGCCTGATCAACGTCCGCCGCATGTTGGGCCTCGCCGCCCTCGGCTACGCGCTGATCCACCTCACGCTCTATGTGGCGGACCAGAACTGGAAGCTCGGCACCGTCGCCCTGGAGATCATCCTCCGCGTCTACCTTCTCATAGGCTTCGTCGCCCTGGTCGGCCTTGCCGTCCTCGGGGTCACGTCCACGGACGCGGCGATCAAGCGGCTCGGTCGGACCTGGAACACGTTGCACCGTATCGTCTACGGGATCGCCCTCCTCGGCATCATCCACTTCTTCCTGCAGTCCAAGATCGACGTATCGCAGGCGACCCTGATGGCGGGCTTCTTCCTCGTCCTGATGGCCTACCGGCTGGCGCAGGCGCGCGGCTGGCCGATCGCCTCTCCGCTGGTGCTCGTTGCCATTGCCGTAGGCGGTGGCCTTGCCACGGCGGCCGTGGAGTATGCCTGGTACGCCCTGGCGACCGGCGTCCCCGCCGATCGGGTGCTTGCCGCGAACCTGCAGTTCGCCTTCCGCATCAGCCCCGCCTGGTGGGTGTTCGCCGCCGGGGTCGCGATGGCTCTGATCCCCGTCCTGCACCGTCTGACGCGCCGGCCGGGTGCTGCGCCCAGCCGCGGACGCCAGGCACAATCCCGGCCTGCCCGCCAGTCCACCTGAACTCCGCCTGCTCGTCGGATCCGTCACGGACTGAAAAAAAGCGCCCTCAGGGGAACGCGACTCGCCCCTCGGCGTTTTTCAGGCAGACCAGAGAATGACGGTAGCGAGCGGTGCCCCGAGCGCGCCGCAGAGGCCACCCCCCGGACCCCGTTTCCGAGATCCAACCGGCGGGGTGGCCTCCTGACCTCCACCCCTCCCCCCGAGAAGCCGCCTCCCCCCGAGGCGGCCTTCTTGTATCCGCCATCTGCCGCCGTCAGGATGGAACCCGACCCGGCTGCCAGCGCGAGGATGGGAACAAACGGCATGTACACGATGTCGCACGACGCCAAGACCGAGCTGAAGGAAATCCACCGCCAGCTCGTCTTCGCAATGCACTCGGCCCTTCGCCAGCGCGACATGCTGGAGACCGAGCGGAACCTCAGGATGCTGGAGAACCGGCTGGCGAAGCTGCTGAAGGCCGTCGAGGTCCGAACCGACGCCGTTCCACCCGCCTGACCCCCGGTCGTGTCCCCAGAATGAAAAAGGCGGATCCACACTCCTGCGGACCCGCCTATCTCATTGACGCTTCAGCGTAATTTGGTCGGGCAGAGAGGATTTGAACCTCCGACCCCTAGTCCCCCAGACTAGTGCGCTAACCAGGCTGCGCTACTGCCCGTCATCGTCCGAAGCGTCGGCCCGGGATGGGACCCCGGTGGCGGGGGATTTAGCCGGTTCGGCCGGTCAGGACAAGAGGGAATGTCGTGACCCTCCGGCCGGAACTGTTCTGCAGCGCCCCGGCCTCACCGCGTCTGGTCGAGCAGACGCTTGCATTCGAGCAGTTCGAACAGCGTCGCCTGCAGCCGACGGATGTCCTCCCGCGAGAGACCGCCCATCGGTGCGGCCGGGTCGTGCGACCGGAACCGTTCCATGAACCGGAAGCCGCCGCGGCTGTGGCTTTCCTCCGACAGGATGCCGGCCGGCAACGGTTCCTCGTCGGCCGCTCCGCCCGGCTCGTCCGGCTCGCTTGCTTGCGCTTCGGCGGCCGCGATCTCGTCCGGATCCGGCTTCGGCGGGGTCCGCACGGCTGCAAGCGTCCGCAGCACCGCATGCGCCGGCGTGTTGCGGGTCGGCGCGGCCGCCGGACCGGCAGGGCGTTCGTTAGGGATCGGCATGCCCGGGTGCCGCCAGATCTCCATCACGAAGCGGACGCCCTGCTCCTTCAGGATGCGCTGCACGCCCTTGATCGTGTAGCCCTCGCCGTAGAGGAGGTGGCGGATCCCGCGCAGCAGCTCCACGTCGTCGGGCCGGTAGTAGCGCCGGCCGCCGCCGCGCTTCATCGGGCGGATCTGATTGAACCGCGTCTCCCAGAAACGCAGCACATGCTGCGGCAGATCGAGATCATCCGCCACTTCGCTGATCGTACGGAAGGCGTCCGGTGACTTGTCCACGCGCTGCACACCGATTCTGAACGAGGGCATCCCGGCGATCGACAGGCTGCTCGCCGATTTGGATCCCAGGGATTCGCCGGCCGATTATAACGCCTTCGACGGGCGCGCTGGCCAATTTCCTCGACATTCAGTCGGCGTCCGCGTCCACGTCCTCGCCGTTGATGCGGCCCTTCAGGACGTTGCTGGGTTTAAACACCAGCACCCGTCGCGGCAGGATGGGAACCTCCTCGCCGGTCTTCGGATTGCGCCCGACCCGTTCGGTCTTGGACCGGACCATGAAGGTCCCGAACGATGACAATTTTACCGATTCGCCGGAAACCAGCACGTCGGCGATCTCGTGAAGCACCGCCTCGACGAGTTCGGCCGATTCCGCCCGCGACAGCCCTACCTTCTGGTAGACGGCCTCGCAGAGATCGGCTCGCGTAACGGTTTTGCCCCCCATGGCACGTCGTCTCCCCCGCCTTCAGCGGCTTCTGGTTGGGTACTTAACCGAGCAACGCATACTGGAGCCCTGCACGGTAAGCCGCCGCCACCCCCCGGTCAATCGAGGCGCACGGCAACCCGTTAGCGCAAAAGGATAATTCCTGAGAAACCGCGCGGCGGCAAGTGGCGATTTGACCGTCGAGCACGCCAAACTGCCGTAACCTTCGCCGCAGCCCCCGACGACCCCGGCGATTTCACCGCGTGCTCATGTCGTCCGGGCAATAAACAATACAAATTATCGTTGGAGCGAATATACGCAGGGCGACGTCGGCGGTTCCGTCACCACCGGACCAGAACGGCGCCCCAGGTGAAGCCCCCGCCCATCGCCTCCAGCAGCACGACGTCGCCCTTCTTGATCCGCCCGTCCTTCACCGCCGCGTCCACGGCCAACGGGATGGACGCCGCCGACGTGTTTCCGTGCCGGTCGACGGTGATCACCACTTTGGAAAGGTCGATGTCCAGCTTCTTGGCCGATCCCTCGATGATGCGGCGGTTTGCTTGGTGCGGCACGAACCAGTCGATGGTGTCGCCGTTGAAACCGGTGGCCTTGAACGCTTCCTCGATCACGTCCGTCACCGCCCCCACCGCGAACTTGAACACCTCGCGGCCCTCCATGCGCAGGTGCCCCACCGTCCCGGTGGAGGAGGGACCGCCGTCCACGTAGAGCTTCTCCTTGTGCCGCCCGTCGGAGCGAAGGTGCGACGTCAGGACACCGCGGTCGTCCGTCGTTCCCTGCCCCTCCTGCGCCTCCAGCACGATCGCCCCCGCGCCGTCGCCGAACAGGACGCAGGTGGTGCGGTCGGTCCAATCCAGGATGCGCGAGAAGGTCTCCGCCCCGATCACCAGCGCACGCTTGGCGAGCCCCGTGCGCAGCATGCTGTCGGCGGTCGTCACGCCGTAGACGAACCCCGAGCACACCGCCTGCATGTCGAAGGCCGCCCCCCGCAACACGCCCAGCCGCGCCTGGACTTCCACTGCCGTCGCCGGAAAGGTGTTGTCCGGCGTCGCCGTCGCCAGGATGATCAGGTCGATGTCGTCCGCGGTCACGCCGGCTGCCGCCATCGCCCGCCGGGCGGCTTCGGTGGCCAGCGTCGCCGTCGTCTCGCCCTCCGCCGCGATATGCCGCTGACGGATGCCCGTCCGCTGGGCGATCCACTCGTCCGACGTATCGACCATGCGGGCCAGTTCGTCGTTGGTGAGAACGCGTTCCGGCAGGTAGCTGCCGGTGCCGGTGACGACGGAACGGATGACGGTCAAGGGTGCTGCACCTTTTTCACGGCAGGGCGGCAGTGGCTTCGCCGAACCGGCCGCGATGATAATGAGAGAGGTCGTGGTTGATCTTCGCCAAGAGATCGTTACGAACCATGTCGTATCCAAGGTCCAGCGCGCTCGCGAACCCTTCCGAATCGGTTCCGCCGTGGCTCTTGATGACGATTCCGTTCAGCCCGAGGAACACGCCGCCGTTCAGCTTGCGCGGATCCATCTTCTCGCGCAGCCGCTCGAAGGCCGAGCGGGCGAAGAAATAGCCGATCTTGGCCATCAGCGTCCGGCTCATTGCCGCCTTCAGGTAGGACCCGACCTGCCGGGCCGTCCCCTCCGCCGTCTTCAGCGCGATATTGCCGGCGAACCCCTCGGTGACGATGACGTCGACCTTGCCCTGGCCGATGTCGTCGCCCTCCACGAAGCCCGAATAGGCCAGGTTCGGCAGGTTGGAATCGCGCAGGATCTGGCCCGCCGTCCGGATCTCCTCGTTGCCCTTCATCTCCTCGACGCCGATGTTGAGGAGGCCGACGGTCGGCCGGTCGATCTGGAACAACGCGCGCGCCATCGCCCCGCCCATCACTGCGAAGTCGATCAGCTGCTGCGCGTCAGCGTCCACCGTGGCGCCGACATCGAGCACGATCGATTCGGAGCGGAGCGTCGGCCAGATCGCTGCGATCGCCGGCCGCTCGATGTTCGACAGCGTGCGCAGGCAGAACTTCGACATCGCCATCAGCGCGCCGGTGTTGCCCGCCGAAACGGCCACCTGCGCCTCGCCGCGCTTCACCGCCTCGACGGCCTTCCACATCGACGACTTCCAACGCCCGTGCCGCAGCGCCTGGCTGGGCTTTTCGTCCATCCCCACCGTCACCTCGCAGTGAGTGAAGGTGGACGCGGCCTCCAGCCGGGGATGCAGCGCCAACACCGGCCGCACGGCCGCTTCGTCGCCGAACAGGGCGAAGCGAACCTCCGGACGGCGGCTGAGCAGGAGGTCGGCGCCGGGGATCACCACGGAAGGTCCGTGGTCGCCACCCATGACGTCGACAGCAATGATCATCGGCTGGACCATGGAGACCTGTGGTGAGGCGCCGCCGTTCGAATGCGGGCGACGTCCTGAATGCGGCCGGAAGATAGCGGGTTGGTCGCGTGAGACAACAGGAAAGTGAGCGGCCCCGCGGCGTGGCCGTCCGAGGCTCAATCCGCCTCGCCCTGCCCTTTCAGCCGCTGCAGTGCCGCGAACGGGGACGGCGCCACGTCGTCGCGTCCGTCGTCCTCGATCAGCGCGTCGAAGGCGACACCCGGCGCACGGGGATAGGGGTCGAGTCCGAGCGCCAGGTGCTCGGCCGCCACCGCGCCGAGGTCGATGGTGTTGCCTTCCAGCGGCTCCGGTGGGTCGTCCGCGTCCGGGTCGATCTCGATCTCGTCGCCCACCGGGCCGATCTCGCCGGCCGGAAGGAACGTGAGTTCCACATCCTCCTCCACCGTCTCCGGAACCGGCTCCAGCGTGACCACGCAAGCCTGCCGGACCCGCCCGGACACGGTCCCCTTCAGTTTCAGCCCGGTCTTGCGCCAGGGCGTGATCTTGAAGGTCGCGCGGAGCTCGTCGATTCCCAGGATGTCGAGATCCCGGGCAAGCGCTTCCCGTTCCGCAGCCGTCGCCTCGATCGTCGCTTCGGTGCCCTTGGGAGCCAGCGCGGCGATGGATTTCGGCCGTGAGAATGGCCGGTGGTGGACGTCGTCGGTCATGGGGTGGTGTCCGATGGAGATGGCGGGTCGGGAAAGCGGAAATCGCCGGCGACGATGCTGTCGGGCGTCGCCTCGGCCAGCCGGCGGGCAACCGCGCCCAGGTGGACGGCCAGCCGCGCCGCCGACGCGGGATCGCCGCCGTCGTAGACGTTGCGGTCGAGCGCGGCGGCAAGCGCGTTGGCGTCTGCTCCGGCGATCGCCGTTTCGTAAGCCCCGACGCGGCCGAAAAAGGCCTGCGCGATCTTCTTCATGCGCTTGGGCACGCCGACGTCGCTGATTCCCATCTCGCGCAGGCTGTTGTCCATGTCGGCGAAGAAGGTTTCCGACAGCACGCGCGCCGCGTCCCGATGCTTGCCGCCGGCGGCCGTCAACCGTCCGACCACGAGACCGCACACCGCCACGATCAGCTCGAAACGACCCTCCACGGTGTCGGGAACGCCGTAGTCCATATAGAAGATCGGGTTCCGGGCGTGGCCGACGACGGAGGCGTAGACCGCGTCCACCCCTTCGTCGCGGCGTCGGAACAGGCCGAAGACCATGGAAATGCCGTCCTTCTCGGTTGACGTCGCTTTCGATAGGCGTTGCTTCGTGACCTAACGCAGGATAACCGTGTTGCCAAGCGCAGCGGGGCATTCTCGAGGGATGGCTGAGCCGCGCGGGCGCAGGAGTCGGGTCGGGAGGCAATCGTGGCCATGGCGCGAGGGGTTAAGGTTCTGATGATGACCAAGTCCGGCACCGTCGGTTTGATGCTTGGCCTGTTGGCGGCCGGAACGTTGGCATCCTGTGGCCCACCCCCGGTGACACACGGCTACGTCCTCTCCGAAAGCGCTCTCGAGCAGGTGCCGGTGGGGTCGTCGCGCGAGCAGGTGATGCTGGTTCTCGGCACGCCGTCGACCACGTCCACGCTGGCCGGCGACACCTTCTACTACATCTCCCAGACCATCCAGGAGAACGCCTTCCTGGGCCGCTCGATCACCGACCAGCGCGTGGTGGCCGTCTACTTCGACGAGAACGGCATGGTCCGCCAGATCGCCAACTACGGACTGCAGGATGGTCGCGTGTTCGACTTTGTCCAGCGCAAGACCCGCACCAGCGGTTCCGACCTCAGCCTGATCTCTCAGATCCTCCAGGGCGTGGGACGGACCAACCCCTTCGGCGGCAGCGGCGGCCGACCCTGAGCGTTCCAGGAGACGCATTTTCAAAGGCCGGGCTTCAGCCCGGCCTTTTTGTTTCGGACGCTTGAACAACAAGGCCCGCGGGATGTCTCCCGCGGGCCATTTCGTTTCAGCGGTCTGCCTGTCGGGCAGTCTACCCGTGCGCCAGCACCGCCAGCAGCAGCAGGGCGACGATGTTGGTGATCTTGATCGCGGGGTTCACCGCGGGGCCGGCGGTATCCTTGTAGGGGTCGCCGACGGTGTCGCCGGTCACCGAGGCCTTGTGGGCATCGGATCCCTTGTAGTGCTTCTTGCCGTTGGCATCCACGAAACCGTCCTCGAAGGACTTCTTCGCGTTGTCCCACGCGCCGCCGCCCGAGGTCATCGAGATGGCCACGAAGATGCCCGTCACGATCACGCCGAGCAGACTCGCGCCCACCGCCGAAACCGCCTGGCTCTTCCCCGCGATGGCGTTGACCACCACGAAGATCACGATCGGCGCGAGAACCGGCAGCAGCGACGGAATGATCATCTCCTTGATCGCCGCCTTGGTGAGGATATCCACCGCGCGGCCGTAGTCCGGCTTCTCGGTTCCGGCCATGATGCCCGGCTTCTCCCGGAACTGCCGACGGACCTCCTCCACGATCGACCCGGCCGCGCGCCCGACGGCGGTCATCGCGATACCGCCGAAGAGGAACGGGATCAGGCCGCCGAGCAGCAGGCCGACCACTACGTAGGGGTTGGCGAGCGAGAAGTCCGGCTGGATGTCCTTGAAGTACTGGAACTCCGTCGCACCGGGCTTGTTGGCTTCCGTGATGAAGTAGTTGAGGTCGTAGTTGTAGGCCGCGAACAGCACCAGGGCGCCGAGACCGGCCGAGCCGATCGCATAACCCTTGGTGACCGCCTTGGTCGTGTTGCCGACAGCGTCGAGGGCGTCCGTCGTGGCGCGCACTTCCTTCGGAAGACCCGCCATCTCCGCGATGCCGCCGGCGTTGTCGGTCACCGGGCCGAACGCGTCGAGCGCCACGATCATGCCGGCGAGGCCGAGCATGGTGGTCACCGCGATCGCCGTGCCGAACAGGCCGGCGAGCTGGAACGTGCCGATGATGCCGACCACGATGACGATCGTCGGCAGCGCGGTGGATTCCAGCGAAACGGCCAGCCCCTGGATGACGTTGGTGCCGTGGCCGGTCACCGAAGCCTGGCTGATCGAGCGGACCGGCCGGAAGCCGATGCCCGTATAGTACTCGGTGATCCAGACGATCGCGCCCGTCACGCCGAGGCCGATCAGGCCGCAGAAGAACAGGTTCCAGCCGGTGATGACGATGCCGTCGACGGGCGCTCCGATCGGGCCCCAGCCCACGGTGAGCGAGGTCGCGGCGCCGACGCCGACCGCGGACAGGATCGTCGTCGCCCACAGGCCCTTGTAGAGGGCGCCCATGATCGAGTTGTTCGCGCCGAGGCGCACGAAGAACGTGCCGATGATCGAGGTGAGGATGCAGAGGCCGCAGATGGTCAGCGGGTAGACCATCACCGAGCCGAGCACGTCCTGCCCGCCGAAGAAGATCGCGCCGAGCACCATGGTGGCGACGGTCGTCACCGCATAGGTCTCGAACAGGTCGGCCGCCATGCCGGCGCAGTCGCCGACGTTGTCGCCCACGTTGTCCGCGATCGTCGCCGGATTGCGCGGATCGTCCTCCGGAATGCCGGCTTCCACCTTGCCGACGAGGTCGCCGCCGACGTCCGCACCCTTGGTGAAGATGCCGCCGCCGAGGCGGGCGAAGATGGAGATCAGCGAGGCGCCGAAGCCGAGCGCGACGAGGCTGTCGATGACCTGGCGGCTGTTCTCCGCGAAGCCGAGACCCTGGGTCAGGATCGCGTAGTAGACGGCGACGCCGAGCAGGGCGAGACCGGCAACCAGCATGCCGGTGACCGCGCCCGACTTGAAGGCGATGTCGAGGCCGCCGGCCAGCGACTGGATCGAGGCCTGGGCGGTGCGGACGTTGGCGCGGACGGACACGTTCATGCCGATGAAGCCCGCGATCGCCGACAGGATCGCGCCGATGGCGAAGCCTGCTGCAACCAGCCAGCCGAGCAGCAGCCCGACCCCGACGAAGATGATGACACCGACGATGCCGATGGTGATGTACTGGCGCCTCAAGTAGGCCTGCGCGCCTTCGGCGATGTAGCCGGCAATTTCCTGCATTCGGGCGGAGCCCGCGTCGGCCGCCAGGACCGAACGGATGGCCCAGACGCCGTAGGCGATCGAAAGCAGCCCAAGCACGATAGTCAAGTATAGAGCGTTCATGATCCCTCCCGAATGCCCGGGCGGAGAAGACCGCCCGACGCGCATCGTGCCCCTTGTCGTCGCCGGCTTCTTGTTGGTTTGGGTGGACCCGTGAGGTCCGGCCGTCGCGAGGAGTCGCCCCTTGGGATCCGCCCATGGGGGAGTGCGTACGGTATCGGACGAGGTTCCCCCGTCAAGGGCAATCAGGCTGGAAAAACGTCCATATACCGGGAACTTCGGATCCGATTGGAGGCATGGTGAAGACCTCAGCCGGCGGCGCCCTTTTCGACCCGCGACCGGCTTAGGCTCTCGATCGCCAGCAGCCCGACCGCGCCGAGAACGACGGGTAGCACGATCCAGTTCACCACCTCCCAGCCACCCCCGGCGAGCACCTTGCCGGAGGAGAAGGAGGCGAGCGCCACGGTGCCGAACAGGGCGAACTCGTTGAACGCCTGGACCCGGAACGCCTCCTCCGGCCGATAGAACTCCGCCACCATGGCGGTTGCCCCCACGAACCCGAAGTTCCAGCCGATTCCCAGCAGAATCAACGACGTAAAGAAGTGGAACAGCCCCGTTCCCATCAACGCCACGACAGCCGCGGCGGCGATCAGCAGGAGGCCGGCCACCACCATCGGCGTCTTTCCGAACCGGGCGATCAGCGCGCCGGAGAAGAAGCTCGGCCCGAACATCGCCAAAACATGCCACTGGATGGCGTGCTGGGCATCCGAATGGGAATGGTTGTGCCCGATCATGGCGAGCGGCGAGGCGGTCATCACGAAGCTCATCAGGGCGTAGGAGGCGATTGCGGCCGAGAGAGCGGCCAGGAACCGCGGCTTGAGCACGATCTCCGTGAGCGGGCGCCCACCCCCGCCGACCGCCGGCCGGACCGGGGCCGGAACGGAAAGGCGCAGCAGGATTAGAGCTGTAAGAACGAACAGCCCGGCCTGGATCAGGAACGGGCCCGCATAGGGCGACCCGGGAATCAGCCCCAGACCGTGGATAGAGGCCTGCGGACCGAGGATGGCGTTGGCTATACCGCCGACCAGCACCCAGGAGATCGCCTTCGGCTTGAAGGCCGGTTCACTCGCGTCGGCGGCGGCAAACCGATACTGCTGGTTGAACGCGTTGGCGAGCCCCATCAGCACCATCGCGACGGAAAATCCGTAGAAGCTGCCGAGACTTACCATGACAGTCGCGGCCAGCGCGCCGATGCAACCGACGCTCGCCCCGACCACGAATCCGACCCGCCGGCCGACCTGCCGCATCAGCAGCGCGGCGGGGATTGAGGCGAGCGCCGCGCCGATCACGAAGGCGGTGACGGGCACCGTGGCGAGGGCCTGGTCCTCGGGCGCCAGCATCGACGCACCGACCAGGCCACCCGTGCCGATCGCGATCGGACCGACCGTACCGCCGAGCGCGGTGGCGAGCGCGAGCAGCCGAGCGGCCCGCTTGGCCTCGGCCAGGGGGAGGTAAGTATCTGACATTGCCTACAAAATCCCTCTCTACCCGCCCGCCGCCGTCGCGTCAGAAGTGGCTGAAGCTGCCCGCCCCGAGGTCGACCGCTTCCCCCGCCCGGTCGTTGAACCGGACACCCTCCCCCGCCGTCACCCGGCCGATGATGGTGGCAGGAACGCCCTCCAGTTCGCAATCGGCGATGAAACTCTCCACCTGCCCCTCGGGGATAGCGGCCGCGATCTCATAGTCGTCGCCGCCCGTCAGGACCGTTTTTTCCGCAGATGGTGTAGTCGTGTTTTTCGAGCGATCGGACGGCAACGTAGCCTCCGAAAGGGCTACAAAGGCGCGCGCCGCATCCGACAGCGGAACCGACGCGATGTCCACCTGGATATGGACGCCGGATGCCCGTGCCATCTTGGCGAGATCCCCCGCCAGCCCGTCCGAGATATCCATAGCACCAGATGCATGTCTCAGCACCGCGTCAGCGACCACCGACCGCGGGCGCGGGAGGAGATATCGATCGAGAAGGTGAGATGCATGGATGTCGTTGAGGTGAAGCGTCCCGGCGAGGGTCGGATCGAGCCTCAGCTGCAATCCGAGCGCGGCGTCGCCGATCGTGCCGGTGACGACCACCACATCGCCCGGGCAGGCGCCGCCGCGGCGGACCATTCGCCCCTTCGGAACGGCGCCGATGGCGGTGACGGAGAGGACGAGGCGTTCGCCGCTGCGCACGGTATCCCCGCCCAGGAGATCGATGCCATACTCCGCCTGGTCTTCGGCAAGCCCCCGGCCGAAGGCGTCGAGCTGATCCACGGTCCAGGCGTCCGGAAGCCCGAGACCGAGGAGGTAGCCGACCGGCCGCGCGCCCTTGGCGGCGAGGTCCGACAGGTTGACGCGGAGCGCCTTCCTGGCGATCGCGTCCCACGGATCGTCGGGGAAGAAGTGGACGCCGGCGACCAGGGCGTCCTTGGTGAGGACGAGGTCGGCGCCTTCGGGAGGCGTGAGGGAGGCGGCGTCGTCGACGAGGCCGTAGCCGCCCGGGCCGGATAGGGGCGCGAAGACGCGCGCGATCAGCTCGAACTCGGAGAGCCGATCGCCGCCGCTCACCGCGCCGCCTCGGCGGGGAACTCGTCGGGCCTGATCTCGTGCGCGAGACGGTCCAGGACGCCGTTGACGAGCTTGGGCTCGTCGTCGGTGAAGAAGGCGCGCGCGACGTCGATGTACTCGGTGATGATCACCTTGCCGGGCACGTCGGGCCGGCGGAGCAGTTCGTAGGTGCCGCAGCGCAGGATGGCGCGAAGCGTGGCGTCGACGCGCTTCAGCGGCCAGTCCTCCACCAGGGCGGTGTGGACCAGCGGATCGATCGTGCGCTGCTCGCCCACCACCCCGGCGACGATGTCGCGGAACCAAGCCGCGTCGGCCTGGCGATACTCCACCCCGTCCAGTTCCTTGCCGAGCCGGAACGCCTCGAACTCGGAGACCACGGAGACGATGTCGCCGCCGCCGAGCTCCAGCTGGTAGAGCGCCTGGACGGCCGCCAGCCGGGCGGCCCCGCGCTGGTTGGCGGGGCGCACCTCGGTGCGACGGTCTCCGGGAGTGGGGTCGTTCGTCTTGGTCACGATGAGAACTTGGTCCTGACTTCGATCATGGCCAGCGCCGCCTCGGCCGCTGCGCCGCCCTTGTTCTTGTCGCTGCGCTTGGCCCGGGCCCAGGCCTGGTCGTCGTTCTCGACGGTCAGGATGCCGTTGCCGAGCGCCAGGCTTTCCGAGACGACGAGTTCCATGACGACGCGCGCGGACTCGTTCGCCACGATGTCATAGTGCGTGGTCTCGCCGCGGATCACGCAGCCGAGCAGCACGTAGCCGTCATACTCCACCGCGCCGTCTTCAACCGCATCGAGGGCCATGGCGAGCGCCGCCGGAATTTCCAGAACGCCGGGAACGGAGATCCGGTCCCAGGTCGCGCCACGCGCCGAAAGAGCCTCGGTCGCCCCCGCCACGAGTTCATCGGAGAGATCATCGTAGAACCGCGCGTCTATGACGAGCAGGTGCGGAGCCTTGTCGGCCATGGGGCATTCCCTTTCATGCTGTGGCGGGGGAAAGACCACGGGACGGGGGTGGGGTCAAGAGGAATGGCCTCCGCGCCACGGCCTTGTGACTCCAGCCGCCGGGCGGTGGTCCGGGGAGCGCCGACCGTCAGCCCATCACCCGAATTTCTGCTCAGCTCCGGTCCACCACTTGGAAACCCTGCCAGAGGGGATCGCGGTCGTCGACGAAGATGGTGTTGAAGCCGGTGACGCGGGCCCAGCCTTCGATGGAGGGGACGATGGCAGGGAGGCCGGCGACGGTGGTTTCGTCCTCGACGCGGCCGACGAAGGTGGTGCCGATGATGCTCTCGTGGACAAAGCGGTCGCCGCGCTTCAGGCGGCCGGTCGCGTGGAGCTGCGCCATGCGGGCCGAGGTGCCGGTGCCGCAGGGCGACCGGTCGATCGCCTTGTCGCCGTAGAAGACGGCGTTGCGGGCGGTATTGGCCGGATCGGTCGGAGCCCCGGTCCAGAGGACGTGTGTCAGCTTGTCGAGCGCCGGGTTGGTCGGGTGGACGATGCGATGGCGTTCGTTGAAGGCGGCGCGGAGCTTTGGGCTGAGGCTGAGGATTTCCGAGGGCTGCAGATCCGCCACGTCGCGGTAGCGCTCCTGCGGTTCCACGATGGCGTAGAAGTTGCCGCCGAAGGCGACGTCGACGGTGATCTCGCCGAGGCCCGGCACCTCCACCGGATAGCCCCGGCCGAGCAGGAAGGAGGGCACGTTGGTGAGCCGCACCGAGGTGACGAAGGGGCCGTCCGTTTCGTAGCGCGCGACGACCAGCCCGGCCGGCGTGTCGAGCCGCAGCACGCCGGGCTCTCGCGGGGTGACCAGCCCGTGCTCGATGATGGTCGTGACCGTTCCGATGGTGCCATGCCCGCACATCGGCAGGCAGCCGGAGGTCTCGATGAACAGGATCGCGACGTCGCAGTCCGGACGAGTCGGCGGGTAGAGGATGGAGCCGGACATCATGTCGTGGCCGCGCGGCTCGAACATGAGCGACAGGCGGATCCAGTCGAACTCGGCCAGAAAATGCTGGCGCCGGTCGAACATGGTCTCGCCCTTCAGCATTGGGATGCTGCCGCCGGACACGACGCGCACCGGGTTGCCGCAGGTGTGGCCGTCGATGCAGTGGAAGGTGTGGCGGGCCATCAGAACCTCCTCGGGGAATAAGGGGCCGGGTCGACGGGCGGCGTGCGGCCGGCGACCAACGCGGCAACGATATCGGCGGTGACGGCGGCCTGGGTGAGGCCGTAGTGCCCGTGCCCGAAGGCGTGGACCACATGCGGGCTCGCGCGCGACGGGCCGATGACGGGCAGCGAGTCCGGAATCGACGGGCGGAAACCCATCCAGCGGGTGCCGCCGTTCGTGTCGACCTCCGGCAGCACGCGCTTCAGGCGGCCGAGCATGGCATCGACGCGGGCGTAGTTGGGGGCGGCCTCCAAGCCGGCGAACTCGACCGCACCGCCGACCCGGTCGCCGCTGTCGAGCGGCGTGGTGACGAAGCCCTCGCCCTCGTAGGCGACGGGTCGGGAAAGGCCGAGGGTGCCGGGCGCGAGCGTGACGTTGTAGCCGCGCTCGGTATCGAGCGGCACCCGGTCGCCGACGGTGGCAGCGAGAGCGCGCGACCAGGCGCCGGCCGCGACGACGATCCGGTCGGCAGACAGGCGGCGGCCGTCGGTAAGGACGAGGGTTGCGCCGTTCGAGGTGGGTTCGATGGCGCGGGCTGCGCCCACGGTCAGGCGGGCGCCACGGCCGAGCGCGGCGACGCCGAGATCCTGCGTCAGCCGGGCGGGGTCTGAGACATGGCAGCCGTCGCCGTAGAGCACGCCGCCGGCGATGCCGTTGGCGAGCGCCGGCTCGACTTCGCGGACGCCGGCGGCGTCCAGCCGGTCGAGGCGAATGCCGAAGCCGCTCTGGCGGTCGAATACCTTGCCGGCCGCGGCGAACAGACCGGCATCACGCCAGATGTGGAGGATGCCGCGACGACGCAGGTGGTGTGACAGGACGAGGCCGTCGAGACGCCGCTCCCAGGCCGGCAAGGCGCGGGTGTTCAGGGCGGCGATACCGGCGATGCCCGTCTCGATCTCCGCCGGCCGGCTGGCGAGCGCAAACCGGATCAGCCAGGGCATCAGCTTGGGGAGGTAGGACGGGCGGATGGTGAGCGGCCCAAGCGGATCGGCGAGCCAGCGCGGCAGGTTCGCCCAGGCCTTCGGCGAGGCCAGGGGCAGGATGTCGGCGTGGGCGATCCAGCCGGCGTTGCCGAAGGAGGCGCCGGCCGCGAATCCCTCGCGGTCGACGATCTCCACCTCATGGCCTTCATCGAGCAGCGCATGGGCGGCCGCAACACCAACCAGTCCGGCCCCGACGATCAGCGTCCGCATCCATGCACCCGTTCGTGTCTCGGCCTCAGGCGGCCTTCGGCAGGCCCACGTCGGGCAGCGCCGGGCGGTTCGCCATGGCCTTCTCCATCAGCGTGGCGACTTCGGCACGCTCGTCCGGCGTCAGCGGGAGACGCGGCGGGCGGGTGCGGTCGGTGCCGCGGCCGGCGATGAACTCGCAGAGCTTGATGCATTGCACGAGGTCGGAGCGGGCGTCCAGGTGCAGAAGCGGCATGAACCAGTCGTAGATCGGCAGCGCTTCCGGGATACGGCCTTCGCGGGCCAGGCGGAACAGCGTCTCGCCTTCGCGCGGGAACACGTTAGAGAGGCCCGACACCCAGCCGACCGCACCGAGTGCGATGCTTTCCACCACCACGTCGTCGAGGCCGCAGAAGGGAATGAAGCGGTCGCCGGTCATGTTGCGCAGGTCGACGAAGCGGCGCGTGTCGCCGGACGATTCCTTGAAGGCGACGATGGTCTCGACGTCGGAAAGCGACGCGAGCATCGTGGGGGTGACGTCCGTGCGGTAGGACGGCGGGTTGTTGTAGATCATCACCGGCAGGTCGGTGGCCGACGCGACGCCGCGGAAGTGGGCGATCGTCTCGTGCGGCTTGGCCGGGTAGACCATGGCCGGCATCACCATCAGGCCGTCGACGCCGATGCGGGCGGCCTCGCGGGCGGTCGCGGCGGCAAACGGCGTGGTGTACTCGGCGACGCCGACGATGACGGGTACCCTGCCCTTCACGGTGGCGACGGTGGCTTCGAGGAGCTCGGTCTTCTCCGCCGGCGTCAGGGCGGTGTTCTCGCCCACCGTGCCGCAGAGGACGAGGCCGGAGACGCCGTCGCGCAGGAGCGCCTCGATGACCTTCATCGTGGCCGGGGTGTCGAGGGAGAAGTCCTCCCGGAACTGGGTGGTGACGGCCGGGAAGACGCCGGTCCAGGTGGTCCGCGGATCGCTCATGGGAAGGCCCTCGCTTTCTGTGTACAATTTGTATACGGTGATTGGTGACGGCGGTCAACCGGGTTGATGCAGTCGAAAGCGGGACGGGAGACGGCAATGAGCGAGGCGGGCGAGATCAGGCCAGCGCGGGGCGACGGGGCGACCCACGTCTACGAGGCCCTGAAGCGCGAGATCCTGGAACTGACCCTTCCGCCGGGATCCCCGCTGGACGAGACGGGCCTGTCGCAGCGCTTCGGCCTGTCGCGCACGCCAGTGCGCGAGGCGCTGGTGAAGCTGGCGGCCGACGGTTTCGCGACGACGCTGCCGAACCGGAACACGATCGTCACGCCGATCGACTTCGCCGCCCTGCCCGCCTTCGTGGACGCGCTGACGCTGGTCTACCGCCTGACCTGCCGGCTGGCGGCGCTGAACCGCACGGAGGCGGACCTCCAGTTAATGCGGGGCATCCAGGCGGACTACGCCAAGGCCGTCGCGGCGGCCGACGCGATCGGCATGATCACGATCAACAAGGCCTTCCACCTGGCGGTGGCGCGCGCGGGCCGCAACCACTACTACGCCGACCTCGCCACCCGCGTGCTGGACGACGGGTCGCGGCTGCTGCGGCTCTACTACCGTTCGTTCGAGGACCATCTGCCGCGCGAATTCGTGGACGAGCACGGCGAGATCATCGCGGCGATCAAGGCGCGGGACGCCGACCGCGCCGACGCGCTGGGGCTGAAGCACGCCGGCCAGATCGTGGATCGGCTGAGGGGGTTCCTGGCCCCGCAGGCCGGAGACCGGATCGCGCTCTGAGGCTGCCTCAGCCGGCTTCGATCAGGCGTGCGGCGTAGCGGGCCATGGTGTCGACCTCGAGGTTGACCCGGTCGCCGGCGCGGCTCGCGCCCCAGGTGGTCATCGCCAGCGTGTGCGGGATCAGCATCACGGAGAAGCGGTCGCCCTCCACGTCGTTGACGGTGAGCGACGTGCCGTCGAGCGTGACGGAGCCCTTCTGGGCGATGAACCGCGCCAGCGCGTGCGGCGCCTCGAAGGTGAGGCGGGCCATGTCGCCGACGTCGTCGCGCGCGGCCAGCGTGGCGACGCCGTCGACATGGCCGGTGACGATGTGGCCGCCGAGTTCGTCGCCGATCTTCAGCGCCCGCTCCAGGTTGATGCGGGTGCCGACCCGCCAGTCGCCGAGCGTGGTCTTGTCGAGCGTCTCCACCGACGCCTCGACGTCGAAGAAGCGGCGGTTGCCGTCGATCCCGCGCTCGATCACGGTGAGGCAGGCGCCGGCGCAGGCGATCGAGGCGCCGAGGGCGATGGTCTCGGGATCGTAGGCCGTGGCGATCCGGAGCTTGACGCCGGTCTCGCGCGGCACCAGCGCCGCGACCTCGCCCACATCCGTGACGATGCCGGTGAACATCAGCCGATCTCCCTTGCGAACAGATGGACGAGCGTGTCGTCGCCGAGCCGGCGCTTCTCCACGACCTCGAAACGCGGGTTGCGCTCGATCGCCGCGACGTTGAGGCCGGCGAGCGCGGGGACACCGCCGTCGCCGACCACCTTCGGGCTGTGCACGAAATGAAGCTCGTCGGCGAGCCCCGCCTCCAGGAGCGAGCGCGCGATCGTCGCCCCGCCCTCGCTGACGACGCGGGTGATGCCCTCGCGGCCGAGCTGGAAGAGGAGGTCGGAGAGGTCAAGCCGCCCGAGCGCGGTGCGCTCCGCGACGAAGATCCGGCAACCGGCGTCCATCAACGGCCCGACGCGGCTCTCCGGCGCGTCCGGTGCGACGACGATCCAGGTCGGGATGGCGCGGGCGGAAGTGACGATCTTGGCGGCCGGCGGCGTCCGCGCGTCGGCATCCGCGATCACCCGGATCGGCGAGCGCTCGAGCAGCCCCGGCAGCCGGCAGGTGAGTTCCGGATCGTCGGCGAGCACCGTGCCGATGCCCACCATGATCGCCTCGTTCTCCACCCGGAGCGTGTGCGCGTAGGCCTTGGAGAGCGGGCAGGAGATCGCCACCTGCCCGTCGCCGGCGCGGCCGATGAAGCCGTCCGCCGACAGCGCGAGCTTCAGGGAAACGTGGGGGCGTCCGCTGAGGACCCGGCGGATGTGACCCGCGTGAAGCCGCTCCGCCTCGCGGGCGAGCACGCCGGAAACGACGGTGATGCCGTGCCGGGCGAGCAGGTCGAGCCCCTTGCCGCGCACGCGGGGGTCCGGATCCTCGATGCCGACCACCACCCGCGAAACGCCCTCCCGCACCAGCGCCTCCGAACAGGGCGGCGTCTTACCGTGGTGGGCGCAGGGCTCCAGCGTGACGTAGGCCGTGGCGCCCCGGGCGGCCGCGCCGGCTTCGCCGAGCGCGATCACCTCCGCGTGGGGGCGTCCGCCGGGTGCCGTGGTGCCGCGGCCGACGACGACGGGTCCCGCCGGTCCCTTGCGCACCAGGATCGCTCCGACGGACGGGTTGGGCCACGCCCGCCCGTTGTTCCGCCGGCCGAGCGCGATCGCGGCCGCCATGAACCGGCGGTCGGTTTCCGTCACGAGCCCGGGCTGCGTACGCGGGGAAACAGGGATCATCGCATCATCCGGATTGGCTCTGCTGCGGCCAGACCTGTGCCATGGCGCGCCGCCGCCTGCAACCGGCATCCGGCCCTGGATCGGTGCCGATCGCGTGAGCGGTCAGTCGTCGCCGTCCGAGGACAGTTCGCCGAGAACGGAGGAGAAGTCGGCGGCGTCGCGGAAGTTGCGGTAGACGGAGGCGAACCGCACGTAGGCGACATCGTCGAGACCCTTCAGCCCCTCCATCACCAACTTGCCGACCTGCTCGGCCGGCACCTCCGTCTCGCCGGAGCTTTCCAGCTGGCGGACGATGCCGTTGACCATCCGCTCCACCTTCTCCGGATCGACAGGCCGCTTGCGCAGCGCCACCTCGACCGACCGGGCGAGCTTGTCGCGGTCGAACGGCACGCGGCGTCCCGATCTCTTGACGACGGTGAGTTCGCGCAGCTGGACGCGTTCGAAGGTGGTGAAGCGCCCCCCGCAGGTAGAGCAGACCCGCCGGCGCCGGATCGCGGTGCCGTCCTCCGTGGGCCGGCTGTCCTTCACCTGGGTGTCTTCACCGCCGCAATAGGGGCAACGCATCGGGTTCTTCGTCTTTCCGGGGGGAATCGCTTGGTCGGCCGGATGATAGCCGCAAAGGCGGCGCTCGTGCGACCGTGCTCGCCCGCTCAGGATGCGCTGGGAGCGCCGATCCGCGAGCGGTGCGGGCCGAAGAGGCAGGCGAGCGCCAGGATGACGCCGGAGACGGTGGCGATCATGCCGGCGCCGCTGACCGCCGCCCGTATGCCGAACCAGGTGAGGCCGTAGCCGGCGATCACGTAGCCAAGGAAGGCGGACAGCGCGGCGAAGACGATGCTCCAGCCGACCTGTCGTTCCAGGCTGTCGGTCATCATCCGAGCCGCCGCCGGCGGGCAGACGAACATGGCGATGACGATGATCGAACCGACCGCGTCGAAGGCCGCGACGGCCGCCAGCGCCGAGACGATGACGAGCGCGAAGCCGAGGCCGCGGGTGGGGATGCCGACCGCGGTCGCGAACCCCTCGTCGAAGGTGGAGATCTTCAGCGGCCGCCAGAACACGGCGGCGAGCGCGCCGACGAGGAGGGTCACGGCCGCCATGCGGATCAGCTCCGGCGGCATGAGCGTCAGCGCGGTCGGGTCGATCAGGGATTCCCAGCCGGTCGCGTCGAGCCAGATCAGGCTTTCCAGGTTGCCGTAGAGGGCGTGCTCCACGTCGAGGTGGACGGTGCTGGTGTCGCTCTGTTCAAGGATCAGCACGCCGAGGGCGAACAGCGAGGTGAAGGTGACGCCCATCGCCGCCCCGGGCTCGATCCGGCCGAGCCGCTTGATCGCCTCGATCATCAACGCCGCAACAACAGCCGCCCCAGCCGCGCCGGCGAGCACCGGCCAGGTGCCGAGCGAGCCGGTGACCAGGAAGGCGAGCACGATGCCCGGCAGCACCACATGGCTGATCGCGTCGCCGATCAGCGCCTGCCGGCGCAGGATCAGGAAGTTGCCGGGAATGGCACAGGCGACGGCGGCAAGGACGCCGATCAGGATCGGTGTCAGGCTGAGCTGGACGAAATCGGCGCCCATGGGTCAGGTCCTCCCCGCCGGGGACACCGGACCGAGCTGCCGGTCGATCGCCGCAATCTCGTCGGCGGTGAACACGGCTTCCATCGGCGTCAGGCCGTCGTATCGGCCGGCGAGCGCCTCGGCCTGGTGGATGCGGCGGGCGACCTCCCAGCGACGTTCGTCCCAGTAGGCATGCGCGGCCTGGTCGCGGCCAAGGTCGGTGGGTACGCCGTCCGGCCGGAGATAGCCGCCGCGCTTCAGCACCGACAGCGTCAGCCGGTCGTAGATCGGTTCGCCGTGCGCGAGCGCCAGCAGCCCTTGCCGGCGGTGGACCTTGAGCTGGAAGCGGCGGTGCCGGACCAGCGAGGCGACGACGCCGCGGTCGGGCGCAAAGAGAAGCGAGACGGCGAAGAGCGCGAAACAGGAAAGGACGATGATCGGGCCAGTCGGCAGATCGGGGGCGGAGGCGGAAATGGACGAGCCGACATAGCCGGAGACCGCTCCGAAGGCGGCGGAAAGAAGCACCGCGACGTCGCTGCGGTTGGTCCAGAACCGCGCGGTGACGGGCGGGATGATGAGCAGCGCAACAATTAGGACGAGGCCGACCAGTTTCAGCCCGACCACCGTGACGGCCATCACGAGGCCGAGCATCGCAAGATCGATGCGGCGCACGTCATAGCCGGCGGCGGCGGCGAACTCCGGGTCGAAGGACACCAGGGTCATCGGTCGGCGCAGCAGCACGACGACGGCGGCGGCAAGCAGGCCGCCGACCGCGATCACCACCGCGTCCTGCAGCAGCATACCGGCGGTGGAGCCGAGCAGGTAGCCCTGCAGGCCCGCCTGCTTGCCGGCGGACATGCCCTGGATGACGGTGAGGAGCACGATGCCGAAACCGAAGAAGACCGAGAGCACCGCGCCGATGGCTGCATCCTCCGCAAGGCGGGTGCGCCGGGACGCCCATTCCACCAGGGTGAGGCCGAGCCAGGCGGTGACCGCCGAGCCGGCCATCAGGCCGAGGAGGTTCCGCCCGTCGCCGCCGAGGGCGACCATCAGGATGAAGGCGAGTCCGATCCCAGGCAGCGTGGCGTGCGAAATGGCGTCGCTGACCAGGGAGCGCTTGCGCAGGAACAGGAAGGTACCGACCGCACCGGCCGCCGCACCGAGGAGGCCGGCCCCGATCGCCACCAGGGCGGAGTTGTAGCCGGCCGAAAGCAGCAGCGCCTCGAGGATCGGGTGCATGCCTCAGGCTCCCGCGTGGGCGAGGCCCAGGTCGTTGATCTGCGTGGCCGCGAGACGGCCGCCGTAGGTCGCCTGGAGGTTGGCCGCGGTAAAGGTGGTCGCGGTAGGCCCTTCCGCGATCTTGCGGATGTTGAGGAGAAGAACCCGGTCGAAATAGTCGGTCACGGTGGAAAGGTCGTGGTGGACGCTGACGATGGTCCGCCGCTCCGCCTTCAAACCCTTCAGAACGTCGATGATCGCCCGTTCGGTGGCCGCGTCGACGCCGGCGAACGGCTCGTCGAGGAGATAGAGATCCGCGTTCTGGGCGAGCGCCCGCGCCAGGAAAACGCGCTGCTGCTGGCCGCCGGAGAGCTGGCCGATCTGCCGGCCCGCGAAGTCGGCCATGTTGACCCGCTCGAGGCAGTGCATCAGCGTCGCGCGCTGCTTGCGCGAGACCATGCCGAGAAGCCCGAGTTCGCGGTAGAGGCCCATCGCCACCACGTCGACGACACGGGCGGGGAAATCCCAATCGACCGAGGCCCGCTGCGGCACGTAGGCGATGCGGTGGCGGGCCTTGGCGATCGGCTGGCCGTAGACGGACACCGAGCCGGACAGCGACGGGACGACCCCGAGCGTCGCCTTCAGGAGCGTCGACTTGCCGGCACCGTTCGGCCCGATGATCGCGGTCATCGACTGCGCCGGGAAGCGGGCGTCAACGGAGAACACGACCGGCTTTTCGCCGTAGGCGACGGTCATGCCGCGGACGGCGAGCGGCAGGCCCGGATCCTCCTCGACGACCTTGGCGGCGGAACCGTCCGGCGTCATGACCGCGTTCCCTGGCCAAGCTGGCCGCGCATGCCACGCGCGGGCGGGGAGCCGCCGAGGGCACGGGCGATGGTGGTGGCGTTGTGATCGATCATGCCGACGTAGGACCCTTCATAGGTGCCATCCGCGCCCATCGCGTCGGAGAACAGCTCGCCGCCCACCACGACCTTGTGGCCGCGGGCGGCCGCGCCTTCGATGAGGGCGCGGATGTTGCGGTCGGAGACCGAGGACTCCACGAAGATGGCGCCGACGTCGCGCTCGACGATCAGGTCGACGAGATCTTCGATCCGGTTGAGGCCCGCCTCGCTTTCGGTGGAGATGCCCTGGATGCCGAGCACCTCGTATCCGTAGGCACGTCCGAAATAGTTGAACGCGTCATGGGCGGTGAGGAGGATGCGCTTCTCCGCCGGCACCGAGCCGAGCACGCCCTTGGCGTAGGCGGAGACCTCCGCGAAGTCGCGGAGAACGGAGGCGGCGTTCGCCTCGAACACCGCGCGGTTCTCCGGACGGGCCTCGGCGAGGGCGTCGCGCACGACCGGGACGACGCCGGACCAGAGGTCCGGGTCCATCCAGACGTGCGGGTCGAAGCGGTCCTGGTAGTCCTCGTGGGCGAGCAGGCGGTCGCGCGGCAGCGCATCGGCGACCGGCACGACCAGCTGGCGCTTGCGCAGCTTCAGGAGGAATTCCTCCATCTGGGCTTCCAGATAGAGCCCGTGCCAAAGCACGACATCCGCCCGCGTCATCGCGACAATGTCGGTGCGGGTCTGCCGGTAGCTGTGCGGATCGACGCCGGAACCCATCAGGGCGGTCACCTCGACCGCATCCCCGCCGATCCGGCGGGCCGCGTCGGCGATCATGCCGGTGGTGGCAACGACCTGGAGCTTGCCGGACTGGGCGTTCGACGTGTGCTGCGGCAGCGCGAGCATCAGCCCGGCCGCAGCCGCCGCCCCCGTCACCACGATCCATCGCCGCGTCACCCTCATCCAGGTCTCCTCTGCACCTTCTCCTGCACATAGTTATGCGAGCGATTTGCAAAGTCAACGCAAATGAGAATTATTCGCAAAAACAGGGTTGACGCCGCCGGGTGGAAACGGCGCTCCGCGAAGGCGGTCGTCTCAGCTAGTGGCTTGTCGCGGCAACGAAAAAGGCCGCGGGATCGCGCCCGCGGCCTTGAAGGAAGATGGGACGAGCGGCGCGGCCGCCCTGCCCTCAGCTGTAGATCGGGAACCGGTCGGTGAGGGCGCGGACCTTCGCCTTGACCGCGGCTTCCACCGCGTCGTTGCCCTCTTCGCCGTTCGCCTTCAAGCCGTCGATCACCGCCAGGATCAGCTCGCCGACTTCCTGGAACTCGGCGACGCCGAAGCCGCGCGAGGTGGCAGCCGGGGTACCGAGACGGATGCCGGAGGTGATGGTCGGCTTTTCCGGGTCGAACGGCACGCCGTTCTTGTTGCAGGTGATGTCGGCGCGGCCGAGCGCGGCTTCCACCGCCTTGCCGGTCAGGCCCTTGGGGCGCAGATCGACCAGCATCAGGTGGTTGTCGGTGCCGCCCGAGACGATCTCGACGCCGCCACGACGCAGCGATTCCGCAAGCGCCTTGGCGTTTTCCACGACGTTCTTGATATAGAGCTTGAACTCGGGCTTCAGCGCCTCGCCGAACGCGACCGCCTTGCCGGCGATGACGTGCATCAGCGGGCCGCCCTGCAGGCCAGGGAACACCGCCGAGTTGATCTTCTTGGCGATATCCTCGTCGTTGGTCAGCACCAGGCCGCCGCGCGGGCCGCGCAGGGTCTTGTGGGTGGTGGACGTCGCGACATGGGCGTGCGGGAACGGCGAGGGATGCTGGCCGGCGGCGACGAGGCCGGCGAAGTGGGCCATGTCGACCAGCAGGTAGGCGCCGACCTCGTCAGCGACGGCGCGGAAGCCGGCGAAGTCCCAGATCCGGCTGTAGCCGGAGCCGCCGGCGATGATGATCTTCGGCTTGTGCTCGTGGGCGAGCGCGCGCAGCTGGTCCATGTCGATGCGGTGGTCCTGCGGCCGCACGCCATAGGCGACGGCGTTGAACCACTTGCCCGACATGTTCGGCTTGGCGCCGTGGGTGAGATGGCCGCCGGAGGCCAGATCCAGACCGAGGATGGTGTCGCCCGGCTTGGCGAGCGCGAGGAACACAGCCTGGTTGGCCTGGCTGCCGGAGTTCGGCTGGACGTTGGCGAACTTGCAGTCGAACAGCTTGGTGACGCGGTCGATCGCCAGGTTCTCGGCGATGTCGACGTACTGGCAGCCGCCGTAGTAGCGCTTGCCGGGATAGCCTTCGGCGTACTTGTTGGTGAGCACCGAGCCCTGCGCCTCGAGCACTGCCTTGGAGACGATGTTCTCCGAGGCGATCAGCTCGATCTCGTGCTGCTGGCGGCCGAGTTCCTTGGCGACGGCCGATGCGAGCTCCGGATCGGAGTCGGCGAGCGACCGGTTGAAGAAGTCGGAGGTGGCGCTGGTCAATTCGGCCTTGGTGGTGCTCGACATGTTCGCTTTCCCGTCCCTCAGGAGACCCGGCTGGTGCCCGTGCCCGTCGCTTCGCTGGAGGAAGGCGGCGGCCCGGCATGCATGCCCCGGTCGATATCATGGTCGCTCGATGCGCGACAATCCTCGTTCGCGACGTGCGTTGCCGCGCAAAACGTCACGCGATGGAGGTAGCATCGAACGGGCCGTCCTGTCGTTTCAGCTTTCCTTGGCCCGGACGAAACCTTGCCTGATGCCGGCCGCGGAGACCGCGGAATCCGGCGGCAACTCCGGCCGATCCGACTAAGGACGTGCGTCCTTCAGCCGCTTCTCCAGCTTGCGCAGCGCCAGCCGCTCCAGGTCCGCCCGTGCCGCGCCGGCCGGTCCGATGACGCAGACCTCGACACCCGTGGCCGCGTCGATCGCCGTGACCTTGGCCGAGGCGCCGATCACGCGGATCTCGATGTAGACGCCGTCCTCGGCCATGGCCGTCACCAGCGCAGCGCCAGACGTCCGGCGAGCGCGCCGACGCCGGTCATCAGCGCCAGCGCAAGACTGTACCAGGTGACCACGAACAGCGGAGAGTCGTCCGGGCAGTGGACGGCGTAGAACACAGCCCCGACCGCGCCGGAAAGCAACCCGACGGCCGCGCCTGCAAGCGCCGGACGCGTCGGTGCGCCCTGCCGCAGCGCGAGGAGGCTGGCGGCGAGAGCGCCGGCGCCGAGGAGCGGGATCGACATCAGGCAGAGCAGCGAGTTGGTGCCGACCAGAGCGGGCATCCAGGCCTCCCGCGGCAGGAGGAAAAGCTCCAACGCGACCGACGCGGCGAGCAGGCCGACGGCGCCGGCCGCCAGGCCGACGGGCAAGGAAGCGCCCGGCTGCGCGAGCCGGCCCGCCACCCGCGCCATGCCGAGGGCGAACAGGAGCACGGTCAGAACCTTCAGCGGAAACCGCACCGTCTCGATGGCAGCCGCCACGTCGGGACGCGGGCCGTAGCCGATCGCGAAGACGAGGCCGGCGTAGGCGACCGCCACGGCCCCGGCGATCGCAAAGGCCCGCGCGAGCGAGACCGGACGGACGGCTCCGTCGGCGGCAAGGGCGTGGATGAGGTCTTCCGTCTTCATGTCTCAAGTCCGTCCGAACCGGGCCGCGATCGCCGCGAGCCCGCGATGGAGCGCCACGCGCACCGCGTTTTCCGTAAGGCCCAGCGCGGCCGCCGTTTCGCGCACGCTGCGCCCTTCCACCGTCAGCGCGGCGACGACCCGGCGCTGGCCTGGTGCCAGCGAGTCCAGGGCGCGGCCGATGTCGCGCTCGTGGCCGGTGTCGGCAGACGGCGCCTCCAGATTCTCCTCGAAGTCCTCGATGTCGACCTCGCCGCGCCGTCCGCGCCGACGGAACGCGTCGATCACCTTGTAGCGGGTGATCGCCGCCAGCCACGGCGTGATCGGCTCGTCGGTGCGCCATGTATGGCGCTTCAGGTGGATCGCAAGCAGCGCTTCCTGCACAACATCCTCTCCGTCGGACGACGACCCGACCTTCCGGCGCACCACGATGCGGACGAAGACGGCCGCCCGCTTCAGGAACTCGGCGTAGGCCGCCTCGTCCCCGGCGAGCGCGGCCCGCATCAAGCCGGCGAGCCTCGTCTCCTCTTCGCCCGTGAACGCCATTCCTCCTCCATCTTCGCTGCAAACCGCCGAACATTACCTGCAGGACGGATCATTTCCTGGCAATGGCTCACGTCATTATCACGTGTGCGTGTGACGGCAGCTTGGCCGTAACGAATGGCGCGATGGCTTCGAAAGGCTGGATGTGGGGCATGACCGCCCCGCCCTGAACCCAACATAAGCCTGGAGAGACCGACCCATGTCCCGTACCACCACCGCCCTCGCCCTCGCCGGTTCGCTCGCCGCCGCCCTCGGCGCCCTCACGGTTCCGGCTTCTGCCGCGGACGGCCAGGAGAAGTGCTACGGCGTCGCCCTGAAGGGCCAGAACGACTGCAAGGCGGGCGCCGGAACCACCTGCGCCGGCACCTCCACGATCGACTTCCAGGGCAACGCCTGGAAGGCCGTGCCCGCCGGCACCTGCGCCACGATGACCGCGCCGGACGGCCGCATGGGCTCGCTGGAGCCGCTCGAGCGCGACCTGCCGAAGGGCTGACGCGCCGCTGCGGACGGGAGGCCGGGGAGGCCTCCCGCTCCGTTACACGCCATCGATCGGGAGTGCCTGCCTATGACACCCACCGCCACTCTGCCCCCGCGCGCCGGCCTCGGCCTGAAGCCCGAGCACTACGCCGAGATCCTGTCGACCGCCCCGGACGTGGGCTTCTTCGAGGTTCACGCGGAGAACTACATGGGCGACGGCGGCCCTCCCCATCGCTATCTCTCGGCGATCGCCGAACGCTATCCGCTGTCGCTGCACGGCGTCGGTCTGTCGATCGGCGGGGCCCGGCCGCTCGACCGCGAGCACCTGAAGCGCCTGCGCCGACTGATCGACCGCTACCGGCCGCAGTCCTTTTCCGAACACCTGGCCTGGTCCACCCACGAGACCGCCTACATCCCCGACCTTTTGCCGCTGCCCTACACGGAAGAGACGCTGGCGACCGTCGCCGCGCATGTCTGCGAGGTGCAGGATACGCTCGGCACCCGGATGCTGCTGGAGAACCCCTCCACCTACCTTCTCTTCGAGGAAAGCCGGATCGACGAGATCGACTTCCTCGCCGCCATCGCTGACCGCACGGGCTGCGGCCTGCTCCTCGACGTCAACAACGTGATGGTGTCGTCCGTGAACCACGGCTGGGATCCGGTCGCCTACATCGACCGATTCCCGCTCGACCACGTCGGGGAGATCCACCTTGCCGGCTACGACGAGACGGTCGACGGCGAAGGCGCCCGGCTGCTGATCGACGCGCACGGGAGCGCCGTGCGGCCCGACGTCTTCGCCCTCTACCGGCACCTGCTCGGCCGCATCGGCGCAATGCCCACCCTGGTGGAGTGGGACAACGATGTACCGGCCTTCCCCGACCTCCTGGCCGAGGCGACGCGCGTGGACCGCGCCATTGCCGACGTGGCCAGGCATGCGCTGAAGGTGGCGTGATGTCCGCCGCCATCACCGTCAACGACTTCGCGGCGGCGCTGCTGGGGCCTGTTGCGACGACGCCGAAGGGCGTCACCACCGCACGCGGACGGTCGGACGCCGCGCGCTTCGCCGTCTACCGGAACAACGTCTTCGTCGCGCTGGTGGATGCGCTCGCCGCCCGCTTTCCGGTGACGCTCCGGCTGACCGGAGAGGCATTCTTCCGGGCCATGGCACGCGCCTTTGCGGCCGACCACCGCCCGGAGAGCCCGATCCTGGCGCGCTATGGCGACCGCTTCCCCGACTTCGTGGAGGGCTTCCCGCCCGCCGCCGGCGTGCCCTACCTCGCCGACGTCGCCCGGCTGGAAGCAGCCTGGACCGACGCCTACCACGCGGCCGACGCGCCGGCCCTGCCGGCCGAGCGGCTCGGCGACTGGCTCCCGGCCACACTGACCCGGCCGGTGGACCTGCACCCTTCGGCGCACCTGATCCGATCCTCCCACCCGGTCGGTTCGATCTGGGCGGCGCATGCGGAGGCGGAAGTCGGGCCAATTCCATCCTGGACCGCCGAAACCGTGCTGATCGTCCGGCCCGATGCGGACGTGCAGGTCCATCGCCTGCCGGTCGCCGACAGCGTTTTCGCCGCCGCCCTCTTCGCCGGGCGCACCCTGGCCGACGCCGCCGAGGATGCCTCCGCCGATCCCGCCTTCGACTTCGGACGCGCGCTGGTCGGGATCGCCCGGCTCGGCGCCTTCATCGACCCCTTCTCGGAGTGACCGTCATGACGCCCACCGACACAGTCCCCACCAGCCGCGCCGGCACGGTCCTGAGCACGCTCGCCCGCATCGAGGGCTGGCTCGCGGCAGTCCCCGCCTCGCTGCCGCTCCTCGCGCTGCGCGTCGCCCTCGCCGTCCCGTTCTTCCGCTCGGGCCTGACCAAGTGGGACGGGTTCCTGAACCTGTCCGATGGCGCGGCGTTCCTGTTCACCGAGGAATTCCGGCTGCACCTGTTCGGGGCGATGGTGCCCTACCCCGCTCCGATCCTGATGGCGCACCTCGCGGGGATCGGCGAGATCCTGCTGCCGATCCTTCTGGTACTCGGCCTCGGAACCCGCTTCGCCGCGCTCGGGATTCTGGCGATGACGGCAGTGATCCAGCTGACGGTTCCGGACGGCTGGGCGAACTTCCATCTGCCGTGGGCCGCGATGGCCCTGGCGCTGGTGGTCTATGGCGGCGGCAAGCTCGGGCTCGACGGTCTGCTCCGCCGCGGCTGACTCGGCGGGTCAGCCCTCCTCGGGCAGTCCGGCGCGCATCACGTCCCGCACCGCTTCGGCGATGTCGTCGGCGATCGAACCGGCCCCGGCGACGGTGCCGGCTTCGCCGTGGATCCAGGCGCCGATCGCCGCCGCCTCGAAGCCGGAGAGCCCTTGCGCGAGAAGACCGCCGATGATGCCGGCGAGGACATCGCCCGAGCCTGCCGTCGCCAGGTGCGGCGGCGCATTTTCGTTGATGGCGGCGAACCCGTCCGGGCCGGCGATGACGCTGTCCGGGCCCTTGA
The DNA here is from genome assembly GCF_013839445.1 of Chthonobacter albigriseus. Lineage (GTDB taxonomy): Bacteria > Pseudomonadota > Alphaproteobacteria > Rhizobiales > Pleomorphomonadaceae > Chthonobacter > Chthonobacter albigriseus. Next base: position 332,130 of record NZ_JACDIT010000004.1, read on the forward strand.
GGACCACGATCGCGCCGGACTCCGCCGCGGCCTGCCGCGCCCGGTCGGGTTTCGATCCCACGGCATCCGGGAACAGCCGCCGGAACTCTCCTTCGTGCGGGGTGAGCACCACCGGCTGCCGGCGCGACCGGATAGGGCCGAAGACGTCGTCCCGCACGCCTGCCGCCACCGTGATCGCGTCGGCGTCGAGCACCACGGCCGCCGGGCCGGCGAGCGCGCTGGAGATGAAACGGACGGTGTCCGCGTCCGTGCCGAGTCCGGGGCCGACGATCACGGCCCGAAGCCGCTCCTCAACGGCGAGCGCATGAAAGGCGACGGTGGAGTCGCAGCGTTTCACCACGAAGGCGGCCTTGGTGCCGGCGACCACCGGCACCGCATCGGCGGGCGCGGCGACCGTGACGATGCCCGCCCCCGCCCGTAGAGCCGCATGTGCCGCCAGCCGCGCCGCCCCGGAAGACTGCGCCGGACCGGACGCGACGAGCGCGGCGCCGCGGCTGTACTTGTGCGCGTCGAGCGACGGCCGCGGCCAGGCAGCGGCCCAGAGGCCCGGCCCGTTGGCCGCCGTGGTCGGTGCGATCTCGGAAAGGACGCGGTCGGGAATCCCGATGTCGGCGACGATGACCCGTCCGGCGTTTGCACGGCCGGGCATCAGGAGGTGTCCGGGTTTGCGGCGGAAGAAGGTCACCGACCGACGCGCCTCGACCGCTGTCCCGAGCACCGCGCCCGTTCGCCCGTCGATGCCGCTCGGCAGGTCCACCGCGACGACGATCGCTCCGCCGCGTCCGGCGGCGTTGATCGCCTCGACCATGGTGGCGGCGTCGCCATCGAGGGGCCGGGCCAGTCCCGCGCCGAACAGCGCGTCGATGATCACCGTCGCGCCATCGAGCACGTCGGGAGCGGCCGGCTCCACCGCACCCCTCCAGCGGCCGGCGGCCCAGGCCGCATCCCCCTTCAGGGCGGAGCGGTCGCCGAGGAGGGCGAGGCGCACGATGAAGCCGCGTTCGGCCAGCACCCGCGCCACCACGAAGCCGTCGCCGCCGTTGTTGCCTGGCCCGCAGACGACCGCGACCCGTGTTCCCTGCAGATGGCGGGCGGAGATGTCGTCGGCCACGGCATAGCCGGCGTTCTCCATCAGGACGGAGCCCGGCGTGCCCGCGGCGATGGTCGCCGCGTCCGCGCGGGCCATCTCAGCGGGCGTCAGGAGCGCCATGCTGGCGGGGAACGTGGGTTGGCTCATGTCCGCTCGCCTCGTCGTCTTGCTGGACCGTCTCGACCTTAGCCGCAAACCGTCCGACGTGGCCACGCCGGAACGGTCCGCCGGATTCCGCGCCACCCGTTCCGGCGGCCGTTGCCGATGCCGCAGGCATGCCGGCCCGGCCGCCGCGGCGCGGTGGACGAGTCCCCGCCAACGATGTCAGCCGGGCTACGCTGCTGCGAACCAGAATTGTGCACAAGCAATATGCAATTGCACAAGTTTTGAGCCCAACATTCGGCCTTGCTTGCCCAAGGTGCGAACGGCATTGTCGGCCTCGCCTCATTTTGCGCCAGTCCGAGGCGGCGGGTTCGAATGGCACAGCCCGTGCTAGGAGTGGTGCGTCTTGGCCGTATGAGGCGGTCGATTCCAGCGGCAAGGACAGGGAGGCGATGAAGAAAATCGAGGCAATCATCAAGCCCTTCAAACTCGACGAGGTGAAGGAGGCGCTGCAGGAAGTTGGCCTGCAGGGCATCACCGTGACCGAGGCGAAGGGTTTCGGACGCCAGAAGGGCCACACCGAGCTCTACCGGGGCGCCGAATATGTCGTCGACTTCCTGCCGAAGGTGAAGGTGGAAGTGGTGCTGTCGGACGAGATGGTCGAAAAGGCCGTCGACGCGATCCGCAACGCCGCCCAGACCGGCCGCATCGGCGACGGAAAGATCTTCGTCTCCCCGATCGAGGAAGCGGTCCGCATCCGTACCGGCGAGACCGGCAACGACGCCATCTGACGAGGCGCGCTGCGGTCCCGACGCGGACGGCCGATACCAATGCGCCCGGGCGAAAAGGGACCGGGCCGACTGTCAAGAGAACACCCGAAAGGAAGGGCCTATGACCACTGCTGCCGACATCTTGAAGAGGATCAAGGACAACGACGTCAAGTTCGTGGACCTGCGTTTCACCGACCCACGCGGTAAGATGCAGCACGTGACGTTCGATGTCGGTCTCATCGACGAGGACATCTTCGCCGAAGGCACCGCGTTCGACGGTTCCTCGATCGCCGGCTGGAAGGCGATCAACGAGTCCGACATGACGCTGATCCTCGACCCCGAGACGGCGCACATGGATCCGTTCTTCGCGCAGTCGACGATGGTGATCTTCTGCGACGTCGTCGACCCGATCTCCGGCGAGCCCTACAACCGCGACCCGCGCTCGATCGCCAAGAAGGCCGAGGCTTACGTCGCCTCGCTCGGCATCGGCGACAAGGTGTTCTTCGGCCCCGAGGCCGAGTTCTTCGTGTTCGACGACGTCAAGTTCGCTTCCGAGCCCTACAACACGGGCTTCAAGATCGACAGCGCCGAACTGCCGACCAACTCGGACACCGATTACGAGTCCGGCAACCTCGGCCACCGCGTCCGCAAGAAGGGCGGCTATTTCCCGGTTCCCCCGGTGGACAGCCTCCAGGACATGCGCTCCGAGATGCTCTCGGTCATGGCCGAGATGGGCGTCACCGTCGAGAAGCACCACCACGAGGTGGCCTCGGCTCAGCATGAACTCGGCATGAAGTTCAACACGCTGACCCTCATGGCCGACCAGATGCAGATCTACAAGTACGTGATCCATCAGGTCGCCAACGCCTACGGCAAGACCGCGACGTTCATGCCGAAGCCCGTCTTCGGCGACAACGGCTCGGGCATGCACGTGCACCAGTCGATCTGGAAGGAAGGCAAGCCGGTCTTCGCCGGCAACCAGTACGCCGACCTCTCCGAGACCTGCCTCTACTACATCGGCGGCATCCTGAAGCACGCCAAGGCCATCAACGCCTTCTCCAACCCGTCGACCAACTCCTACAAGCGTCTGGTCCCGGGCTACGAGGCGCCGGTGCTGCTCGCCTACTCCGCGCGCAACCGCTCGGCCTCCTGCCGCATTCCCTACACCACCAACCCGAAGGCGAAGCGCGTCGAGACCCGCTTCCCGGATCCGGCGGCGAACCCCTACCTCTGCTTCACCGCGCTCTTGATGGCCGGCCTCGACGGCATCAAGAACAAGATCCACCCCGGCGCGGCCATGGACAAGAACCTCTACGACCTGCCGCCGGAAGAGCTGAAGGCGATCCCGACGGTGGCCGGTTCACTGCGCGAGGCGTTGGCTTCGCTCGACGCCGACCGCGACTTCCTGAAGGCCGGCGGCGTGTTCGACGACGACTTCATCGACAGCTGGATCGAGCTGAAGATGGAAGAGAACATGCGCTACGAGATGACCCCGCATCCCGTCGAGTTCGACATGTACTATTCCGTCTGATCCGGAAGGATCGGACCGCTGATCCCAAGGGGATCGGACGAGGCAGACCAGGCGGCCCGGGAGCGATCCCGGGCCGCTTTTCGTTTGCGTGAAGAATGGCTGAACGGACCCGCCACAAACCGGATGCTGGAGGACACGCCGACTTAACGGCGACCGGCTATACCGACAGGCTGCTGGCCCAGCACGACGGTCGTGCGGGGCCCGGTTTCACGGCGATGCCTGCGTGCGAAGGTCGTCCTGTTCTCGGTTACGCATCTGTCTGATGTCTTGATTATGGTGTAGACTGAGGGTTGACTGAATTTTATTTGTCATTGTCAACGACCACGACAGCCAAGCCTTTCCGGGATCCAGTGAGCGCCGTTTCATTCATTGGGGGGCGCGGACGCCTTTCGGTTGACCGGAAGGTCCGCGAGTGGTGACGCGATGGACGATCTGAAGCGTGGCGGACTGCCGCTCGTGTCGGTGGTCGTGCCGGCCTACCAGGCGGAAGCGACGATCCGCGCGACGCTCGCGTCCGTGGTCGCCCAGACCTATCCGAACCTCCAGATCGTCGTGGTGGACGACGGCTCGCGCGACCGCACCGCCGACATCGCCGCCGAATTCGCCGCCGCCGACCCGCGCGTCACCGTGATCCGCCGCGCCAACGGCGGCGCATCGGCCGCGCGCAACACCGGCATCGCCGCGTCGAGCGGCGAGTTCATCGCCCCGATCGACGCCGACGACATCTGGCATCCCCGCCGGGTGGAGGCACACGTGCGGGCGCTGCGGAACGCCGGCCCGGAGGTCGCGCTCGCCTACTCGCCCTACCGCCTGATCGACCGCGACGACCGGATCATACGCTCCTACCGGCGCTACGACCTTTCCGGCCAGGTGGTTCACCGGCTGCCCTGGTTCAACATGATCGCCAACGGCAGCGGCTTCACGGTGCGCAGGTCCGCGGCCGAGGAGGTCGGCGGCTTCCAGGACTGGCTCCGAGACGAGAGCCTGGAGGGCAACGAGGATCTCTACTTCCAGATCGAGGTCGCGACGCGACACCACTTCGTGGCCGTTCCCGAATATCTCGTCGGCTACCGGATGGTCGAAGGCAGCATCTCCGACAACCATCGCCGGATGTGGACTTCGCGCGCCCGGACGCATCAGGTCGCCCTCCGCCGTTATCCTGCGCTGCGCAATCTGCCCTACCAGATCTCCAGCATGCCCTTCGTCCGCAACCTGTTCTCGCTCGACATCAGGCGCAAAGGCGTCGGCGCGGCGCTGCGCCAGGCCCTGCTCTGGACCGGTCGCTTTCCGCTGACGCCAATCGCGCTGCCCCTACTCACGCTCGCCTCCACCTGGCGGAAGCTGGCCCGGATCGCACCGGAAGCCGATCCGGCACCCGAACTCGTCGGAAAGGCGTTCCTGGACGTCGATCCCGCGGTCGGTCGGTGGTTCGAGCCGACCGGCCTGGAACGGCTGTTCGGCGGCTATTTGGAGCGCTTGGACGCGAGCTACGAGCCGCGTTCGGAGGCCGCCGGGCCGCGTCTTGCGATCGAGCCGATGATCGGCCGGAAACATCCCGCGCCGCAGTGACCGTCAGAGCAGGGTCAGGAACACGCTGGCGACGGCGGCGACGGTGAGCATCCGCATCCCGCCGTCGAAGGGACGGCGGCTGGCATGAACGGTCGGCTGAGCGCCGACCTCGACCAGTCCGGCGCGCGCCGCGATCAACCGCCGGCCGACAGCGTCGGCCTTTTCAGCCAGCGCGGCAAGCTCTGCAACACCGGTCTCAAGCTTCGGCGCGGACATCGCGGTATCCAGGTCCATGGCCGGACGGAAGAGGCGATCCGGCTCTGACAATGTAGGGCGCCGTCGTTAATGCACCGTCACCGCCGCCGGTTCCGCGGCACCGGCATCGCCGCGAACATTCAGAGAACACACCTCGCTCCCGCCGCCGAAGCGTGCCAAAATCAAACAGGCCGAATCAGTGGGTAACCTGCGCGCAATCGGCGCCGATCCCGTCTCGTCCTTGACAGGGGTGCCGATCGGCGTGTTTCCGTGCCTACGGGGCATGGTCGTCGGAGGAGTGTGGCCGCGTTTGCCGCAGCACGGGACAAGAGCAGGATCACCGGACACACGATGACCGATCGCGACGACCTCTTCAGCGACATCGCGGGCGCTGTGCCCGTCACCGGCGATCCGGCGCCGGCCGCCCGCCCCGCCAAGGCGCCCGCCCGCGCCAAGCCCACAGCAGCGGCGGCTGCCGCTCCGGTTGCGCCGCGCATGACAACGGCGAGCGAGGGCGAATACACCGCTTCCGCCATCGAGGTTCTGGAAGGGCTGGAGCCGGTGCGCCGCCGGCCGGGCATGTACATCGGCGGCACCGACGACAAGGCGCTGCACCACCTCTTCGCAGAGGTGATCGACAACTCCATGGACGAGGCCGTGGCCGGCCACGCCTCCTGGATCGAGGTGCATCTGGGCGCCGACGGCTTCCTGACCGTCACCGACAACGGTCGCGGCATCCCGGTCGATCCGCATCCCAAGTTCCCGGACAAGTCGGCCCTGGAGGTGATCATGTGCACCCTCCACGCCGGCGGCAAGTTCGACAGCAAGGTCTACGAGACCTCCGGCGGCCTGCACGGCGTAGGCGTGTCGGTGGTGAACGCCCTGTCCGAGGTGCTGGAGGTGGAGGTCGCCCGCGGCCGCCAGCTCTACCGGCAGACCTTCTCGCGCGGCGTGCCGCAGGGTGGATTGGAGCGCTTGGGCGAGACGATGAACCGCCGCGGCACCCGCGTGCGCTTCAAGCCCGATTTCCAGATCTTCGGGCTCGACGCCCGCTTCGACCCGGCGCGCCTGTTCAAGATGGCGCGTTCCAAGGCCTATCTGTTCGGCGGTGTCGAGATCCGCTGGTCCTGCGACCAGACGCTGGTGGCCGGCAAGACAACGGCGTCGGAAGCCGTGTTCAAGTTCCCCGGCGGGCTGAAGGACTTCCTGGTGGAGGCCCTGGAGGGCGAACGCCGGGTGGCCGAGGAGATCTTCGCCGGGAAGGTGGGCAACGGCGGCCACGGCTCGGTGGAGTGGGCGGTGGCGTGGTACGGCGGTGACGGCTTCGTCAATTCCTACTGCAACACCATCCCCACACCGGAAGGCGGCACCCACGAGCAGGGCCTGCGGTTCGCCCTCACCCGATCGCTGAAGACCTACGGCGAGATGGTGGGCAACAAGCGCGTGGCGCAGGTCACCCCCGACGACGTGATGACCTCGGCCGGCGCGCTGCTCTCCGTTTTCGTGCGCGAGCCGGAGTTCGTCGGCCAGACCAAGGACAAGCTGGCGACCGCCGAGGCGAGCCGGATCGTGGAGAACGCGGTCAAGGACGCCTTCGACCACTTCCTGACCGGATCGCCCGCCCAGGCCGGCCGGCTGCTGGAATGGGTCATCGAGCGCGCCGACGAGCGCCTCCGCCGCCGCCAGGAGAAGGACGTCGCCCGCAAGACCGCGACGCGCAAGCTCCGCCTGCCCGGCAAGCTCGCCGACTGCTCGCAGACGGCCGCCCAGGGCTCCGAGATCTTCATCGTGGAGGGCGACTCGGCCGGCGGCTCCGCAAAGCAGGCGCGCGACCGGGCGAGCCAGGCCGTGCTGCCGCTGCGCGGCAAGATCCTCAACGTGGCGAGCGCCGGGCGCGACAAGCTCGCGGCCAACCAGCAGCTCTCCGACCTGCTGCAGGCGCTCGGCGTCGGCACCCGCTCGCACTACCGCGAGGATGACCTGCGCTACGACAAGGTGATCGTGATGACCGACGCCGACGTCGACGGCGCGCACATCGCCTCGCTGCTGATCACCTTCTTCTACCGCGAGATGCCGCAGCTGATCCGCGGCGGCCACCTCTACCTCGCCGTTCCCCCGCTCTATCGCCTGACGCACGGCGGCAAGACCTCCTACGCCCAGAACGACCGCGACCTTCAGGCGGTGCTCGCCCGCGACTTCAAGAACAAGAAGCCGGAGATCGGCCGCTTCAAGGGCCTCGGCGAGATGAACCCGCAGCAGCTGAAGGAAACCACCATGGATCCGAAGTCGCGCACCCTGCTGCGCGTGATGCTGGTGGAAGACGAGGCCGCGATGACCGCCGACAGCGTCGAGCGGCTGATGGGCAACAAGCCGGAAGGCCGCTTCGCCTTCATCCAGGAAAACGCCGAGTTCGCGACCGACCTCGATATCTGAGACCGGCCGCAAACCGCGTTGCGAGTGGGTCGCCCTACTCGGCGGGCGTCGCGGGATCGGCGGCGCGGCCGCGCGTCGGGTCCGGACGGCCGAAGCTGTACTTGCCGACCAGCCCCCGGAACGGCAGGAGCAGGATGCCGACAAGGCCGAGCTGCTTGGGATCACGGTATTCGGAAAGCCCGATCTCCACGCCGTCGTGGCCCTTGATCGGCGCGTGCCGCATGGTGCCGCAGAGGCGATCCCAGATCGACAGGAAGAATCCGAAGTTCGAGTTGGTCTCCTCCGGGATGACCGAATGGTGCACCCGGTGCATGTCCGGCGTGCAGAACAGCCAGCGCAGCACCCGGTCGACCTTCTCCGGGATGCGGATGTTGCCATGGGTATAGACGGCGGACCCGTTGAGCACCGCCTCGAACACCACGACGACCCACGGATCGACGCCGAACGCGGCCACCAGCATCGCCTTGTAGACCAGCGAAATCAGGATCTCGAGCGGGTGGAAGCGCGTGCCGGTGGTGAGATCCACGTCGAGGTCGGCGTGATGCACCTGGTGCAGCCGCCAGAACACAGGCAGCGCGTGGCTCATCACGTGCTGCAGGTAGATGGCGAAGTCGAGGATCAGGAAGGCCGCGATGCCTTCCAGGAGCGGCGGCCAGTCGAGCGCGTTGAACAGCCCCCAGCCATGGTCGCGGGCGTAGATCGCCGTGGCGTAGGCGGCGGCCCCGAGGGTCAGCCGCTGGACGATGACGTCGATCACCAGGATGCCGATGTTGATGCGCCAGCGCTCCGCGCGCGACTGGACGCGATCCTTTTTCGGAACGCGCCATTCGGCGATCGCCACCGCGACGAAGATGGAAAGAAAGATCCCGAACCGCAGCGCCGCTTCCATGTCCCGTGCCCCCGATCATGCGACGGGGGCGGCGCACACCGACCGCCCCCGAGGATGAAACCTCAGTTCGTCTCGAGCGGATACTGCTCTTCCGGGGAGGCCGACCATTCCCACATCGAGCCCGCGTAGTTCCGGGCCTTCACGCCGGCGTCGTTGAGAACAGCGGTGACGAAGCCGGAGCGGATGCCGCCGGTGCAATAGGAGACGACCTGCGTGTCGTCCTTGACGCCGAGCGAGGCGAGTCGGGCCTTCAACTCGTCCTTGGGCAGGATCTTGCCGTCGGCCCCGACGAGGTCCTTGTAGAAGATGTGCTTGGCGCCCGGAACATGGCCGCCGCGGGTCTCGCCATAGGGCGTCTCGCCGGCGTATTCGCGCGGCTCGCGCGTGTCGAGGATCACGAGGTTGGCCGCGCCGATCTCCGTCCGCAGTTCCTCCTTCTTGATCTCGTAGGCTTCGGTGCGGGCGACGGTGAAGCTGCCCGGAACGGCAGGCGCCTTGATGGCGAGCGGACCGGGTCCGGTCAGCGCGGCGATCCCGCCGTCGACCAAGTAGGCCTGCTTGTGGCCGAGGGTGCGCAGCGTCCAGACGATCCGGCCGTCCTCGCCCCAGCCCTTCGCCGTGTCAGCGACGGCGATCACCGGGACTTCGGCCGATACGCCGAGCGCGCGCAGCTTCTCCGAGAGAGCGGCGTCGTCCTCCAGCAGCTGGCCCTTGTTCGGCAGGTCCGGCTTGGTGAAGTCCTGCCAGATGACCGCGACGGCACCGTCGAGCGGTTCGGCCGACTTCAGGTCCGCGCCGCGGGTGTCGAGCACCAGGGCGCCCTTTTCCACAAGGCTGCGGGCGGCGGCGGCGTCGACGACCCAGCGGGAGGCGTCGACCGCAGTTTCCGCGGCGTGGGTGACGGGGACAAGAACGGGAGCCGCGGCGAGCGCCACGGCAAGGCCGAGGGATGCGATCGCACCGCTGAAGGCACGCCGCGTCAGGAGCAAGGTTTTCATGCGTATCCTCCTCGAAGGCCCGGCACCTGCCGGGACCGACGCCATCCTGGTCATGGACGCAACGGACAGGAAGAAATGGTCTACTATTCGAGTCGAGTATTCCTCCAGGCCGTTCCAAATCACGCCGGTTTCGGAGAAATCCGGATCCCTTGACACCTCACCCCTCGAGGCGTAGCGTCAGCCCATGCCTAGACCCTCGATGCATGCCGTTCCGAAGCCGACGCCGGACCTGTCCAGCAGGGCCTACTGGAACGGCACGATCAAGATGAGCCTGTCGAAGTTCTTCATCCTGCGCGTCCTGCACGACGCGCCGATGCACGGCTACGACATCGCACGGACGGTGGAGCGCGCCACCAACGGCTGCTGCTCGCCCTCGGAGGGGACGATCTACCCGGTGCTGCGGGAGTTCGAGGAAGGCGGCTATGTCACCTTCGAAACGGAGGTGGTCGGCGGGCGGGAGCGCAAGGTCTACACCCTGACCGACAAGGGGCGTGACGCCCTGCGCGTGGCGATCGACGCCTGGATGGAGATCACCGACGCGCTGGTGCACGCCGACAAGGTGGTGCCGCGCGGCGAAACCGGACAAGTGGATACCTGCTGCCCTTGACCGTGTCGGCAGGTTTCCAAGCATCGACCATCGAGGTATCGACGGTCGGAAGGAGGAGGACAGGATGGACGACGCACTTCCCGTGGCCGTGATCGGCGCAGGCCCCGTGGGTCTGGCGGCTGCGGCCCACCTCGTCGAGCGCGGCATTGCGCCGATCGTGTTCGAGAAGGCAGCCCGCGTTGGCGCTTCGCTGCTCGACTGGGGTCACGTGCGCGTCTTCTCGCCCTGGTCCTACAACGTGGATGCGGCGGCGGGGCGGCGGCTGGGGGCGGCCGGGTGGCGGGCCCCCGAGCCCCAGGCGCTCCCCCCCCTGCCCCACCAGGGGGGGTGGGGGGGCGGGCCGGCTGGGGGAGGCACCCGCCTGGCAGGCCCCGAACCCGAAGGCGCTCCCGACCGGCGGCGAGATCGTCCGCCGCTACCTGGAACCGCTGGCCGCCGTGCCCGCCGTCGCCGCCGGCCTGAGGCTGAGCGCGACAGTGACTGCGGTCACCCGCCGCGGGCTCGACAAGATGACGGACCGCGGCCGCGGCGACACGCCCTTCGAGATCCGCTGGACGGCGGCGGACGGTGTCCAGCACCGGACCCTCACCCGCGCGGTGATCGACGCGTCCGGGACCTGGGCGACGCCGAACCCGATGGGCGCCGACGGCCTGCCGGTGCCCGGCGAGGCGGAGAACCGTGACCGGATCGCCTATGGCATCCCCGACGTCTACGGGCGCGAGCGCGCCGACTACGCCGGCCGTCGCGTGCTGGTGGTCGGCAGCGGCCATTCCGCGATCAACGTCGCGCTGGACCTGATCCGGCTGCAGGGCGAGGCGCCCGGCACCGAAGTGCTCTGGGCGATCCGACGAGCCGGCATCGACCGCCTGCTCGGCGGCGGGCTCAACGACCAATTGCCCGAACGCGGCGCGCTCGGCCTCGCCGCCAAGGCCGCGATCGAAAATGGCAGCCTGGAGATGCTCGCGCCCTTCGCCGCCGAGCGAATCGAGCGGACGGCGGACGGCCTCAGCATCGCCGGCCGCCAGGGCGACCGGGAACGGACGCTCGTCGTCGACCGGGTCGTTGTCGCGACCGGGCTGCGTCCCGACCTCTCCATCCTGCGCGAACTGCGGGTGGCGCTTGATCCGGCGGTGGAAGCACCCCCTGCCCTGGCGCCGCTGATCGACCCGAACCTCCACTCCTGCGGATCGGTGCCGGCCCACGGGGCAGCCGAGCTCGCCCAGCCGGAGCCCGGCTTCTACATCGTCGGCTCAAAGAGCTACGGCCGCGCGCCGACCTTCCTGATGGCGACCGGCTACGAGCAGGTGCGCTCGGTGGTGGCGATGCTGGCCGGCGACGTGAAGGCGGCCCGCGAGGTGCATCTCGTGCTGCCGGAAACGGGCGTCTGCAGCACCGCGTCGATCGTCGGGCCGGAAGCCGGCTGCTGCGGCGGTCCCGCGCCGGCGAAGGCGGACGCCTGCTGCGCCGCCGACGCGGTCGCCAAAACGGCCGGCGCCGCCGGTTGCGGATGCGGCACGCCGGCGCCTGCCGTGGTCGACGAGAAGGTGCCCGCGACCGCCTGCTGCTGAGGGTTCAGGCCGCGCCGCGCCAGCCGAGCAGCCGCATGGCGTTGGCCGTGACGAGCACGGTGGCGCCGGTGTCGGCCAGGATGGCCGGCCACAGGCCGGTGACGCCGAGCAGCGTGGTGACCAGGAACACGGCCTTCAGCCCCAGCGCGATGGCGATGTTCTGGCGGATGTTGGCCATCACCGCACGCGACAGGCCAACCATGTCCGCGATATCCATGACGCGGCCGTGCAGCACCGCCGCGTCGGCCGTCTCCAGGGCCACATCGGTCCCGCCGCCCATGGCGATGCCGACGTCGGCGGCGGCGAGCGCCGGCGCATCGTTGATGCCGTCGCCGACCTTGCCGACGATCGCCCCGCGCGCCTTGAGGTCGAGGACGATCCGCTGCTTGTCTTCCGGCATCAGCTCGGACCGGACCTCGATGCCGAGCCCCGCGCCGACCGCCTCGGCGGTGCGGCGGTTGTCGCCGGTGAGCATGATCGCCGAGATACCCGCCGACCGGAGCGCCGCGAGCCCGCGGACGGCATCCTCGCGCGGTTCGTCGCGCAGCGCGATGGCGCCGGCCAACGCCCCATGGGCGACGAGCACCGAGACGGACTTGCCCGCCTCGGTGAGCGCCGCGATCGCTGCCGCCTGCTCCGGCGAGACCGGCGCCCGCTCCGCAGCGGCGGCGGGCGAGCCGAGGAAGACGTCGACGCCACCGACCCGACCGACGACGCCCCTGCCCGGGATCGCCGCGCTCGCGCCCGCGGGCGGGACCGGCACCTTCGCTTCCGCCGCCCTCGCGAGGATCGCCAGCGCAAGCGGATGGCTGGAGCCCGCCTCCAGCGCCGCCGCCAGCGACAGCACAACCGCGGCATCGCGTCCGAAGGGCAGCACGTCGGTCACCACGGGTCGGCCCCGGGTGAGCGTCCCCGTCTTGTCGAAGGCGACCGTCGTGAGGCGGCCGACGGTCTCCAGCACCGCGCCCCCCTTCATCAGCAGCCCCCGCCGTGCACCGGCCGAGAGCCCCGCCGCGATCGCTGCCGGGGTGGAAATGACGAGCGCGCACGGGCAGCCGATCAGGAGAACCGCGAGCGCCTTGTAGATCCACGCGCTCCAGTCCGCGCCGGCGAGCAGCGGCGGCAGCACGGCGGTGAGGGCTGCAACGGCGACGACGGCGGGCGTGTAGAAACGCGAGAACCGATCGATGAACCGCTCGGTGGGGGCCTTGCTCTCCTGCGCCTCCTCCACCAGCCGCACCACCCGCGCGATGGTGTTGTCCTCGGCCGTGGCGGTGACGCGGACCCGCAGAACGCCGTCGCCGTTCATCGTGCCCGCAAAGACCGGATCCCCGGGCGCCTTGCGTTTCGGCACACTCTCGCCGGTGACCGGCGCCTCGTCGACGGCGCTTTCTCCCTCCGTGACGACGCCGTCCGCCGGCATCCGGTCACCCGGGCGGACCAGGACCGTCGCCCCTATCGCCAGGCTGTCGGCCGGCACCTCGGAGAGCTCTCCGTTCCGCTCCAGACGGGCGATCTTCGGCACGAGCCGGGTCAGGCCCTGGATGCCGGCCCGGGCGTGCGACGCGGCGAACCCCTCCAAGAGTTCGCCGACGAGAAAGAGGAGCACCACCACGGCCGCCTCCTCTGTCGCGCCGATGATCACTGCGCCCAACGCGGCGATCGTCATCAGCGCTTCGATGGAGAACGGCGTGCCGGCAAGAGCCGCGAGTACCGCGCGCCGGGCAATGGGGAGGAGTCCGACCGCGAGCGCGACAAGGAAGGCCGACACGGCGATCGACGGCCGGAGATGACCGACGCCATAGGCGACGGCAAGGGCGACAGCGCTGGCGATCGTCAGCCGCGCCTTGGTCGAGGACCAGAACGGACGATCGGACCGCTCATGCTGGTGCGCGTGCCCGGACCCGGCGTGATCGCCGACCGCCTGGACCAGCTTCGAGGGATAGCCAAGCGCAGCGACCGTACGGGCCAGCGCCCGCAGGTTGATGTCCGGCGCATGGGTCACCGTCATTGTCGCCGCGGTAACCGACACGCTCACATCCGAGACGCCGGGGACGCGGCGCACGGCGGTGTCCACCTTCGCTGCGCAGGAGGCGCAGTCCATGTTCTCCACCTGGAAGCGAGAGATCGTCTGCGGTGCCGTCATGGAGCCCTGTGTCCTTGAAGTCTGCGGACCGGGACGATACGTCCTCCAGTGACTAGAGGAGCAAGCGAAAAATGCAGGCGGGCGTATCGATCGGTGAAGCGGCACGGGTGAGCGGCGTCAAGGTTCCGACGATCCGCTACTACGAGCAGGTCGGGCTGCTGCCCGAACCGCCGCGGACGGAGGGCAACCGGAGGCTCTATGAGGCGCGGCACCTCAGCCGGCTGGCGTTCATCCGCCACGCCCGCGAACTCGGTTTCGAGGTGGATGCGATCCGCACTCTCCTGGATCTGCAGGACCACCCCGGACAATCCTGCTCGCCGGCCGACTCGATCGCCCGCCTGCGCCTGCAGGATGTGAAGGAGCGGATCGCCAGGCTGAACGCCCTGAAGGCCGAGTTGGAGCGGATGATCGAGGGTTGCTCGCACGGCACTGTCGCCGAATGCCGGGTCATCGAAGTGCTGGCCGACCATGCCAAATGCGGCCACCCCGGCCATTGAGCCGGTGCGCCACGCCGCAGTCTTCCCCATTGCAGCGGCCCGCCCTTGGAACCTTCGCCGACTGCTCCGACATAGAGAGCAGGGACGCGCGGCGTGCCGCAACGGCCGGGAGGTTTCGATGAACGAACAGGAACGTGAACTGATCCGCGGACTTTTCGACCGCCTGGCGCGCCTGGAGAGATCCGGCCCGCCGCGCGACGGCAGCGCCGAGAACTATATCCACGACCAGCTCGCCCGGCAGCCCGGTGCGCCCTACTACATGGCGCAGACCATCATCGTGCAGGAAAAGGCGCTGGAAGCGGCGCAGGCCCGCATCGAGGCGCTGGAACGCGGCAACGCCAGCCCTCGGGCCGACGATCGGTTCAGCGGACCCTGGGGCCAGTCAGGCCGGCCCTCGATGCGCCCCGACCCGAGCACCTTCGACCCGCCGCGCGGCCGCGACCCGCAAGGCTTCGGGCGCCCGGGCTTCGGCGGCGGCGGCTTCGGCGGCGGTGGCTTTCTGGCGGGAGCGGCCCAGACCGCGATGGGCGTTGCCGGCGGCGTCCTGCTCGGCAACATGATTGCCGGCCTGTTCGACGGCAACGACGGCAGCGGTTTCGAGACCGCCGGCACGGATGCGAGCGCCGACTCCGCGGCGGACTCGGCCGAACCGGATGCTGGCGCCGCCGACGTGCAGGACGCCAGCTTCTCCGATCCCGGCGTGGACGAAGGCGGTTTCGACTTTGGCGACGAGATCTGACGCCCGAAGACGGACGCCATCAAGTGGCTATGCCGGGCCTCCGCAGCTCAAATCTGCCGAACGTGGTCTTCGGAATTGCAACCACACGATTCGCGTGCTATGATTGTCATATTAAGTATTGCGTATGATGAAATTGACAATTCTGGAGATTTTCTATGAAGACCGTCGCCGGGCGCTTAGCCCGTGTCGCGATCGCCGCATCCGTGGCGTTCGTCCTTGGCGCGGCCAGCGCGTCTGCCAACACCTTCACTGACGGCACCCTCTCGACCTACACGGGCAACAACGCCACGAGCCCGGTCTGGAAAGAACGTGGAAACGGGAGTGCTCTGACCAGCGTCGGGGGCGCTGCGCAGATCGCGAACACCTTGTTCTCCGGTCTGTTCCAGTCGTTCACGGTAGCCGCGAACACCGCCTATTCAGTCAGCTTCCAACTCAAGCTGACCTCGCGCAACACCGCGAACCCCCTCTATGCCTTCTCGGCCTTCGCCACATCCAACTTCACCGGCGGGACCGACCTCTTCGCGACACTGTCCAACATCAAGCTGGTCTTCACCAACCTGAACGCGCCCTCGTCCAGCTTCCAGACCTACTCCTACCAGTTCCAGTCGGGCAGCTCTGGCAACGTGGCGGTCGGCTTCGGCGGTTCGATCGGCGGACAGGGCAATCTGCAGTTCGACAACATCACGGTGCAGGCTGTGCCCGGGCCAGTCCTCGGCGCTGGTCTGCCGGCGCTCCTCGGCCTGTTCGGGTACCGCTGGCTGGCCCGTCGCCGCGGGTCGGCGACGGCCTGAACGAGAAATCCGCGAAATCCGGACGGTCGCGACCTCGTTTCGCGGCCGTTCTTTATTCAAGAAACGTCGCCATACCTCAGAGATGTCGCCATCGCCTCACCGCGAGGCTTCGACGTCCGCCAGAAATTGCACCAGCGCGTAGGTGACGGCGGCAGGTCGTTCCAGGCTGGACAGGTGACCGCAGACCGGCATGGTCGCAAGCCGCGCGCCTGGAATGCCGTCGGCGATCTCCTGCGCGACCTCGGGCGGCGTGATCGCATCGCCGTCGCCGACCACCACCAGGGTCGGACAGACGATGCGGCCGAGATCTGGCCGCGAATCCACCCGGGACATGATGGCCGTCTGTTGGCGAATGAAGACCTCCGCGCCCGTGTTTTCGGCCATCGTCCGGACAGTGCCGGCCAGCGACACGTCGCCGAGACGGCTCTGATGCACCAGCGCCGAAAACTGTAGGCCCGGTACCTCGTGGAAACGGCCGGCCTCCGCGACCCCGATCAACCGCTCCCGCCGCTCCTTGGATTCGGCGCTGTCGGGACGCGCGGTGGTGTCCATCAGCACGAGCACCGACACCCGCTCCGGAACCTTGCGCATAAGTTCGAAGGCGATGTAGCCGCCCATTGAAAGACCGACCAGCACGAACCGGGCCGGTAGTTCGCCGACAAGCGCGTCCGCGATCTCCTGGATCGAGCGATGACGTCGGTGATTCGCCACGATGACTGTCCGCTCGCCTTCAAGCGCCGCGATCTGGCTTGCAAAGAGCGTACTGGTGCAGTTCAGACCGGGTACGAAAACAACCGGATCACTCATCCCTCACCTCGTCTCATCTTTGTTGCCGGATAAGCATTGCACAACGATTTCCGCGGAAACACATCGGAAACCAGCGGAAACGATTGACATTCACGCGTTCGTCCCTATTTTCGTGACCAATTCCTTCATGGCCGCGCGCCGAGACATCAGTTGGCTGAGCGGCTCCTTTTACCAGATCCTCGACCCCTTAGGGTTGAACTGCACGAGTAACATGAACTTCTCAGATCTTGGCCTCAGCGACAAAGTCCTGGCTGCCGTCGTGCAGGCCGGCTACACCCAGCCTACCCCGATTCAGGAGCAGGCCATCCCGCACGCGGTCAACGGCCGCGACGTGATCGGCATTGCGCAGACCGGCACCGGCAAGACGGCCGGCTTCGTGCTCCCGATGATGACCTTGCTGGAAAAGGGCCGCGCTCGCGCCCGCATGCCCCGCACTCTCATCCTGGAGCCTACGCGCGAACTCGCTGCCCAGGTCGAAGAGAACTTCATCAAATACGGCATCAACCAGAAGCTCACCGTGGCGCTTCTGATCGGCGGCGTCTCCTTCGACGAGCAGGACAAGAAGCTCGCCCGCGGCGTTGACGTCCTGATCGCCACCCCGGGCCGGCTACTCGACCATTTCGAGCGCGGCAAGCTGCTGCTCAACGGCGTCGAGATCCTGGTGATCGACGAAGCCGACCGCATGCTCGACATGGGCTTCATCCCGGACATCGAGCGCATCTGCAAGCTGATCACCAAAAAGCACCAGACGCTGTTCTTCTCTGCGACCATGCCGCCGGAGATCCAGCGCCTGACCGAGAACTTCCTCACCGATCCCGTCAAGATCGAGGTTTCCAAGCCGGCCACCACCGCCAACACGGTGGCCCAGCGCCTGATCGCGTCCGGGCACGAGGCCCACGACAAGCGCGCCGTGCTGCGCGATCTCATCGTCGGCGCCGAGGATCTGAAGAACGCCATCGTCTTCTGCAATCGCAAGAAGGACGTCGCGATCCTCTACCGCAGCCTGGAGAAGCACGGCTTCAACGCCGGCGCCTTGCACGGCGACATGGACCAGCGGGCCCGCATGGCCACCCTGGACGCTTTCAAGAAGGGCGTGCTGACCGTTCTGGTGGCGAGCGACGTCGCCGCCCGCGGTCTCGACATTCCTGATGTTAGCCACGTCTTCAACTACGACGTCCCGATCCATGCGGAGGACTACGTCCACCGGATCGGCCGCACCGGACGCGCCGGCCGGTTCGGCACCGCGATCACCATCGTGACATCGGACGACCTGCGTTATCTCTCCACCATCGAGAAGCTGATCGGCGAGGACATCACCTGGCTGAGCGACAAGCCGGTCGCCGATCCCGATCGCCGCCGCCGCGGCAAGCCGACCCGCGCCCGCGAAGGTGGCGAAGAGCGTGTTCCCCGCATGGCGTCGTCCACATCGGCACCCCGCTCGCGTCGGCCAGCCCGGGCCGCGGAACTCGGCGCCGAGGGGGACGAAGCCCGCTCGCCGCGGGCTGCCGCCGAGCCGCGCGCCCCGCGTGCGCCTCGCCCCGCCGCCGAACCGCGCGCGCCGCGCCCC
>NZ_JACDIT010000005.1 GCF_013839445.1 Chthonobacter albigriseus
AACCTCTTCACATACACCGAACACAAACACAAAAACCCCCGTGCAAAACAAAGCACGGGGGTTTTTGCGTTCATACCCGTTAGTTATCCGCCGCGCAGCCGCGCACGAGGCCCGTCCAGGCAGGCGGAAGCGCCGGCGGACGACCGACGTTCAGTCGGTTTCGTCGGCGCTGTCGGCGTTCAGAAGGCCGTAACGCTCCTCGCCAAGCTTTTCCAGAAGCTGCAGCTGCGTCTCCAGGAAGTCGATGTGTCCCTCCTCGTCCTGGAGGAGTTCTTCGAAGAGCTGCATGGAGACGTAATCGCCTTCCGACTGGCAGACTTCGCGCGATCGCGCATAGGATGCGCGGGCATCGTATTCGCCGGCGAGATCGGCCTCCAGGACCTCCTTGAGAGTCTGGCCGATTCGCAGTGGCGCAAGGGTCTGCAGGTTGGGATGACCTTCCAGGAAGATGATGCGGGCCACCAGCTTGTCTGCGTGCTGCATCTCCTCGATCGATTCGGCCCGCTCCTTCTTCGCGAGCTTGGTGTAGCCCCAATCCTCCAGCAGCCGATAGTGCAGCCAATACTGGTTGACGGCACCGAGCTCCAGGAAAAGGGCTTCGTTCAGCCTCGCCAGTACCTGAGGGTTTCCCTTCATGTTGCTGATCCCCTGATTGCGTCGAAGGGGAAAGCTACACAAGTCCACGGACGGACGCCATACGGGATGCAAGCGTCACGCACGACTACGGCGACGCTCCACGGGTTCCGGATTGCCGCGATGGCGGCGGTCGGCGAGTTCGTCGCGGGCGCGGCAAGCATCGACGTAGTCGTTGATGACGGTGATCGCGTTCGGAAAACAGCCGCAGCACCGACCTCGCTTGCCGAGCGTCATGTAGACGAGGCCAGGGGTGATGACCCGCAGAGGATCGGCGGAAAGGAGTTCGTCAACAGCGCTGTGGATGTCGGCGGAGGTGATGACGTTGCAATGGCAGACGATCATGGGGCACCCCGCAGCATGGGGGCGCCAACAGCAAGGCTCGGCGACATGGACCTTCCTCGTCTTTCGGGGTTCAAGGCCCCGACGATGAGATAAGTGGACTATGCTGGTGTAGTATTCTGCCGTCAAGAGATCTGGTGGAGTGAAGCGGGCGGTCGTATCCCCGGCCGCACCAACCAACGAAAAAGGCCGCCCGGGGGCGGCCTTTTCCAAGGACAGGCAGACCGTCTCAGGCCTTTCGGCCGACCGAGACGCGACCCACCAGGGCGCGGACACTGGCGGCCAGGGTGGCCTTCAGCACGTCGCCCAGGATGAAGGGCAGAAGACCGAAAGCGATCGCCTTCTCGACCCCGATGCCGGCGGCGAGCCAGGGCAGGCCGAAGAGGTAGACGACCATGCTGGCCGCCGCAAAAGTGCCCACGGTTCCCGCGAGCGTGCGGAAGGCGCCGCGATCGGCCAGCCAGCCCGCCAGGGTCGCGGCGGCGAAGAAACCGATGAGATAGCCGGCTGACAGCGGCTTCACCATGAGGGTCGCGATCGATCCGGCGTTGGCGAAGACAGGGAGACCCAGGGCTCCTTCCAACAGGTAGACAGCGAGCGTCGCCGCAGCGAGGCGGCCGCCATAGAGCGAGCCGACGAGCAGCACCGCGAAGGTCTGCATGGTCATCGGAACGGGATACATCGGGACCGTAACCTGAGCCGCCGCGGCGATGAAGGCGGACCCAAGAAGGACGGCGAGGGCCTTCACGCCAAGCGACGAGGCTTGCAGCGAACGGGTGAAGGCAAGGGAGGGATTGGTCGACGCAGCGTTCAAGGCAAGTCCTTCCAGGCGGAGTTGCGGCAGGGGCCGGCAGAGAGGGACCGACCGTTCCAGGGCGGAAACAACCACCCTCCCGCCGCGTCGTCAAGCCGACAAACGGCGCGTGCCCCAGGGTCGCAGGGTTTCGGCCCCTACGGGCCCCAGGTCACCGGCTCGGCCCGCAGGTGTCCGCTGCGCAGTACGCCGGGCATGACGGGTACCAAAACCGGCGGGCCAGCCGATTCCATCCCTTCGGGCAACGGTAGGCCCTCGTCGGCCCGCACCAGCAGCCCCGGGCGGGGGAGATCGGAACGGAGCGGAAGGATCATCTCGTAGTGGTCGCGCGGCGGCTTGCCGGGCACCGTCACCACTGCGAAATGGAAGCCCGCATCGCGCAAGTAGTAGAGGAGCGCCGCGGTGTCCGACCGCCGGTCGAGGATCAAGGTCGGGGTTCCACGTTCGCGCGCGGTGGTCGCGACGGCATCCGCCAGTTCACGCCAGCCCACGATCCGTTCAAACACGAGGCGGCCGTTGGGGAGGTGCAGGGTGCGTGCGGCGAGTGGCGCCAGGAGCATGGCGATAGCGACCAGCCCGTGGAGGGCAAGGGAAGCGCGAAACAGGCGATGCCGCCCCGGGGCGAGGAGAACGGCGGTAACGAGCACCGTGGCCGCCGGATAGGCGGTTGCCCCCCAATTGGCGTTTGCCCGCGAGAGTAGTCCCTGGAGGGTGAACAGGGCCAGAATGGGAAGCGATGTCCAGAGCAGAAAGCGGTCGGCGTTGCGACGTCCGGTGCGCCAGACACCCAAGCCAGCGAGCAGGAGCACAACGAGGAGAATCGGACCGAAAACGCCGAACTGCGCACCGGCGAACTCCAGCATTTCGTCGGGATGGAAGAGCGACCCCTGCCAGTTCGCGTTGTCGCGGGTGTGCATCAGCGTGACCCAGCCGTTGCGCGCGTTCCAAATCGCGTTGGGCAGCAGGCCGACCAATCCGGACAGCAGGCCGGTCCACAGCCGAGCGGAGCGCAGACGGGGACGGAACTCGGGGGTCAGCAGGACAAAGACGAGCACAAGGCCGGGCAGCAGCGCCATCGGGTACTTGGCGTTGATGCCGACAGCGACCGCCGCGCCGAGCGCCAGCGCCGCCCTCCAGCCATTTCCTTCCAAGAGCCGGACGGCAGCGAGCAGCCCGATCGCCCAGCACAGGAGCAGCGGCACATCGGTGGAAATCAGTGTCGAGGAGAAGGCGACGGCGGGCATGGTGGCGTAGACCACCGCCGACCAGGCGCCCACCCGCCGGCCATAGAGCGCCGTCCCCAGGGACAGGAGCACGAGCGCGGTGCATCCGTGGAGAACGGGCGAGGCGAGGCGGACCGCCCACTCTTCGTTCCCGAAGAGAGCCGTCGTCGCTGCGATCACGAGCGCGATCAATGGCGGCTTGGAGTAATAGCCCCAGTCCAGCGCCTGGCTCCAGGTCCAGTACTGCGCCTCGTCGAAATAAAGGTCCGTCCGGTTGGCCAACAGGGCACCGGTGCGGAGAAGCGTGACGGCGAACACGAACAGGACGGCCCACCCGAGAGGGAAGGCGTCGGCTGACCGGTCCGGCGTTGAGAGGCGCATGAGGGAGCGTCCAAAGTTTTTTCACAGCGTGCAACGGCGCGTTCTAGCCGGTTTGTTCAAGCCGCAGAAGCAGATGACAAAAAAATGTCGGGCAGGGGGTTTCATCATGCCGAGCCAGCGGCTATATCAGCGCCGTCGACGGTTCGTCCGACATGACGCGGGGTGGAGCAGCCCGGTAGCTCGTCAGGCTCATAACCTGAAGGTCGTCAGTTCAAATCTGGCCCCCGCAACCAAAAAGCCCGGTTGATCCCTTGGATCACCGGGCTTTTCCTTTTCCTGACCGATGTGGTCACGTGCGGGGCTTGCGAGTGGGGGGATGCGACGGTTATGACGGCGCCTTGCCCAGGCCATTGCAGGACAAGGCTTTGATCAGACATATCGTCTTCTTCAGCGTGCCGAGGCCGGAGGATCGGAAGGCCGTGCTTGAGGGGTTGGCGCTCCTCACCCGGATCCCGCATCCGCTCTGTCTAGAGATCGCCGAGAACCTGAGGATCGACCCGTTCGACAACACCGTCGATGTCGTGGTGTACGGTGAGTTCGCCAATCAGGCCGATCTGGAGGCCTACAAGGCGCATCCGCTCTATGCGGAGTCTATCCGGCGCGTGCGCCCCCTTCGCGAACTCCGGGTGGCCGCCGACACGGATGGAGTATCGGGCATCTTCTCACGCAAGAGCGAAGCCGCGGCGGTCACTCCGATGGCCTGATGCTGTCGCATGGATCTTCGCGACTCGTTGGCGGGGCGGAGGTCGAGGGAAGGACGGCGTCAAAGATGCCGCGACCGGCCCCTTTCTCGGCTGTGCCAAAGGCGATGGCGTAGACGCCGAACTCCGGAGCCAGGCGCCCGAGCACGTGAGGAACGCCCCAATCGCGGCGGGCGTGACCACGCCCCGTCACGAGGACGACGGGGCCCGAACGAGCGGCCCGTGCAGCCGCGATCGCCATTGCACCGTCCCTGGCGCGCTGAACCTCGACCAGACGTGGCAGCTTCTCGGCCGGGATGAGGTTGCAATGGGCCTCGGCGAGAGCGACCTGCATGGCCTGATCGAGATGTTGCGGGAGCGGTACGTCGAGCCCGAGTTCGGCGCGGCGTGCCGGCGTCAATCCAGACGCGCCCGATCGAGAGACGAGGCGCTTCTCGTCATCGGACAGATCACCTGCCCGGATCGGCAGACCAGCGGCGAGCGCGACCTCGAACACTGGCCAGTAGAGGTCAATCTCACCCCAGCCGCGCTGCTTCCACTTCAGAGCCGCGTCTAGACCCTGTTGGTCGGCTGTCGCAGTCGAGGCGAGGTAGCCGTCGAGGGAAGGTTGCAGATCGGCCGGGATCATCTCGAAGACCACGGTCGGTCGCTGGCCGGAGGCGAGCATGTAGCTCAGCACGTCGGCCTGGGCGCGATGCTGCGCCGGATCGTCATGGATTTCGCCGAGGATGACGATATCCATGGTCTGGAGCGGAAGATCCTGAAGGCTGGGACCGGCCGCGGTCGCAAAACGGACCGTGCCGAGAAGAATGATGCTCAAGAGGATGAGAAGGCGGCACGGCATAACGAGCTCTCCCGAACGGGAAATGTACTATGTCCAGTCGGGTTCAAGGGGTTCGGAGCATTCAGCCGCGATCGACTGTTCTGGAAGCCCCTTTTGTCGTTGTTAAAAATGCAAGATGCTGAATAAAACGCCGGCCTCTCAACCGTTTCTTCAGTCCGCAGGCCTTTAGCTGTCGGTTGAAGAGAGGGAATGCATGCAGTTCGACGCCGAGCGCGAGGTCAAGCGGCTTCGCGAGCTCCATCGATACCAGATCCTCGACACACGCCGGGAACCCGAGTTCGACGCGATGTGCGAACTGGCGCGCAAGTCCTTGCGTCTGTCGATGGCCGGGATCGCCTTCGTCGACCGGGACCGGGTCTGGTACAAGGCTGCGTCCGGAGTGGCGCTGACCGAGGTGCCTCGCGCCGGTTCGCTCGTCGATGCTGCAGCCTCGGAGGGCGGCCATTTCGAGATCGAGGATGCCGCCTCCGATCCGCGTTTCCGCAACAATCCCTGCGTCCGCAATCCTCCGTTTCTCAGCTTCTTCGCCAGTGTTCCACTGGTGTCTCCAAACGGGTATGTGCTCGGCGTTCTCTGCGTCGGGGATCTGCAGGCCCGAAAGCTCGACGACGGCGGCCGATTCATCCTGGGACAGATCGCGAAGGTCGTCTCGGACCGGATCCGCCTCCATCGCATCAAGATCGAACGGACGCGGGAGAACGCCAGGAAGCGGGCGAGAAACGCCAAGATCGCGGAGCAGAAATCGGAAATCGGCAAGCAGAGACGCCTACTGGAGCAGACGTCCCGGATCGCGCGCATCGGCGGCTGGGAGTACGACGTCCAGGAGCGACGCCTGGTCTGGTCGGCCGAGATCTTCAAGATCCTCGATCTCGATCCGAACGGTCAACAGCCGGCCTTCGAGGACGTCCCGCAGTTCTATCACCCGGACATGCGGGACGAGGTGGTGGCGAACATCAAGGACGCCTTGCGGTTGGGCAGGGCGTTCGAGATGGATTTCCCTATTCTACCGGCAAGCGGTGCCAAACGTTGGGTCCGCTGCCTTTGCGAAGCGGAATGCGACCGCACCGGCGCCGTCAGGCGGCTGATCGGGACGATCCAGGACATCACCGACCAGATCGCCACCAAGGATGAGATCACCTACATCGCCACGCATGATGTATTGACCGGGCTGCCCAACCGGGCCGTGTTCCAGGACCGGCTAGCGGCGGCCCTGAAGGTGGCCGGACAGGATGTCGGTCGGTGCGTCGGCCTGGTGCTGGTGGATGTCGATCACTTTAAGGAGGTGAACGACACCCTCGGACATCCTGCCGGCGACGCCCTCCTGGCCGAAGTCGGCCGGAGACTGACGGAGGCTGCGGGGCCGGACGGGCTGGTCGCGCGCCTTGGCGGTGACGAGTTCGCCATCATGTCACCGGTCAGCGACGATGGAAGGGAGAACGGCATCCTCGCCAACCGGATCATGGCCTTGCTGCAGGAGCCGGTCGCCTACGGCGACGAATCCATTCCCGTGACGGCCAGTCTGGGATCGGCCGTCGGGCGCTCGGGCGAACTCGCCGACCAATTGTTCAAGGATGCGGACATCGCGCTCTATGAAGCGAAGGCCTCGGGGCGTAACCGCACGGTGCCATTCAACCGGTCGATGCGTGACGAGATCGAGCTCCGACAGCTGATCCTGCGTGCGATCCGCCATGCGATCGAAGCCGACGAACTGCTGCTCTACTACCAGCCCCAGTATGGCTTGCGGAGCGAAGACCTGTTCGGGTTCGAGGCACTGCTGCGCTGGAAGCGGCCCGACGGTTTCGTCGCAGGGCCGGCTTTCTTCGGGATCGCCCTGGAGGACCCGCAACTGAGCCTGATCATCGGAGATCTCGTGCTCGATCAGGCCGTCCGGCAGGCTGCCGCCTGGCATCGAGCCGGCTATCCGTTCGGCCATATCGCTGTGAATTTCTCGACCAGCCAGTTCCGGCGCGGCGACCTTGCCGAGATGATCATCGACCTGCTCGCGCGGCACGCGGTTCCGCCAGCGATGCTGAGCGTGGAGGTGACCGAGAACGTGCTGCTGGCCCGCGACAGCGGGAACGTGGTGCGGACGCTCGCCAGACTTTCCGGACATGGCATCCGGATCGCCCTCGACGACTTCGGCACCGGCTACGCCTCGCTGACCCACCTCAAGGAGTTCCCGGTCGACCTCCTGAAGATCGACCGGTCCTTCGTCTCCACGCTGCTGGACCAGCGCGAGAGCGCTGCCATCGTCCGGGGTGTGATCGCGCTCGCGCACGACCTCGGCGTCGCGGTCATCTCCGAGGGAATCGAGACCGTCGAGCAGCGGGACATGCTTCGCGCGCTCGGCTCGGACTATGCGCAGGGGTATCTGTTCGCGCGGCCAATGCCGGCGGAAGATGCGGAGGACCTGCTGCGGGGGATCCGGATGCGGGCGACCGGCTGACCGGTCAGGGACGAATGGCTGCGGCGTCCCGCGCGAGCGCCTCGATGCGCGACCAGTCGCCTGCCTTGACCGCGTCCGCGGGAGCGACCCACGAACCGCCGACACACACCACGTTCGGAAGTTTCAGATAGTCGCGGGCGTTCTCGGCGGTGACGCCGCCGGTCGGGCAGAAGATGACGTCAGCCAGAGGAGAGGCGAGCGCCTTGAGGTAGTTCGGCCCCCCGGCCGGGCCGGCGGGGAAGAACTTCATGACGCGGTAGCCCTTCTCGCGCGCCATCATGGCTTCGGAGACCGTCGCCACGCCGGGGAGCAGCGGAACGCCGAGCTCCAGGGCGGCGTCGAGAACCGCCGGGGTGGCGCCGGGGCTGACGAGGAACTTCGCCCCCGCCGCGACGGCGTCCCGAGCCTGGGCGGGGTCGAGGATGGTGCCGGCGCCGACGACGCCGCCCGGCACGTCGGCCATGGCGCGGATCGCGTCGAGCGCGGCCGGCGTGCGCAATGTCACCTCAAGAGCGGGAAGCCCGCCTGCGACCAGGGCTCGGGCGAGCGGCGCGGCATCCTCGACACGGTCGACGATGAGGACCGGGACAACCGGCGCGCGGCGAAGCACTGCGAGAAGAGCCTGCGAATCGATCATGACTTCAGCCTTGGGCGGGGCTCGCCATGCATCCCGAGCGGGACTGCGGCGACGGATTTCGTGACAGCCCGAAGTACCCTCCGAACGGGGCACTGGCAAGGGCCGCGTACGCCTTTGGTCTATGCGACCGCCTCGAGAGCGGAAATGAAGTTGTTGGCCCAGGTTTTCGCGTCGCCTTCCAGGAGGCGGCGGTAGAGCGCGAAGTGGCGGGCCCGGCGTTCGTCGAGCGGCATGTCGAGCGCCGCCTTGATCGCCGCGGCCACCTCGTCCGCCGCGTAGGGGTTTACGATCAGCGCTTCGCCCATGGTCTCGGCCGCGCCGGCGAAGCGGGACAGGATGAGAACGCCGGGATCGTCGTGCTTCTGGGCGGCGACGTATTCCTTGGCGACGAGGTTCATTCCATCCCGGAGCGGCGTGACGAGCGCGACCCGGCTGGACCGATAGATCCCGGCGAGGCCACGACGCGGAAAGCCGCGGGTTATGAAACGGATCGGCGTCCAGTCGAGGTCGGCGAAGCGGCCGTTGATGTGGCCGGCGAGATGCTCCAGTTCGCGGCGGATGTCGGCATAGGCATCCACCTCCCCGCGCGAAGGCGGGGCGACCTGCAGGAGGCTCACGGTGCCGCGCTCGTCGGGATAGTCGTCGAAGAACCGTTCCAACGCCCTGAACCGGTGTGGGATGCCCTTGGAGTAATCGATGCGGTCTACGCCGACGATCTGGCGGCGGCCGGTCAGATGGCGCTCGAGCCGTGAGCGCTCCCGCTTGGCCTCCGGGGTTTCAGCAAATCCGTGGAAGCCTTCGGTGTCGATGCCGATCGGAAAGGCGTGGATCCGGGAGGTGCGGCCCCACGCTTCGACGCGGCCGTCGCCGTGATCGAAGCCGCCGGCCTCCTCACGCAGGTAGTCGACGAGGTGGCGGCGATCGCGATCGGTCTGGAGACCGATCACGTCATAGGCCATCAGCGCGCGGACCAGGTCGCGGTGACGCGGGAGAGCGCTGATCATGTCAACCGGCGGAAAAGGGATATGCAGGAAGAAGCCGATCGGATTGCCGACGCCCATGGCGCGGAGTTCCGCGGCCAGATGGAAGAAGTGGTAGTCGTGCACCCAGATCCGGTCGTCCGGGCCGATCAGTGGCCGCAGCCGGTCGGCGAAGCGCTGGTTCACTCTTCTGTAGCCGGCCTCGAACACCGGGGAAAACTCGGCGAGATCGAGCCGATAGTGCAACACGGGCCAAAGCGTGCGGTTGGCGTAGCCAGCGTAGAACTCGGCGTTGTCCGTGGGATCGATGTCGATGGTGGCGAGTTCGACAGACCGACTGCCTTCCTTCTTCATCTCGGAGAAGGTACCCGCTTCGGAGATCTCGCCCGACCAGCCGAACCAGGTGCCGCCACGTTCCCTGAGAACATCGACGAGGGCGACCGCCAGTCCGCCCGCCTTGCCGGTGTCCTTCAGCGGACCGACCCGGTTGGAAACAATGATAACGCGTCCCATTCAATGGCCCTTCGACTGACGGTCCAACCAGTCCAGGACATGCCGGACGCTTCCGATGCGCTTCTCGGCAAGGCTCGGGCCTTCGCCGACCTTTACGCCGTAGCCACCGAGAGCCGTCGCCGCACGCATGCCGTCCTCGTCCGTCACATCGTCGCCGATGAAGACCGGGCGGCGGCCGCTGAACGGAGACTGGCGCATCCCGTCCTCCACGGCAGTGGCCTTGGAGTAGCCCGACGGCTTGACCTCGACGACCATCTTGCCGGCGAGGACGGACAGGTCGGCATACGGGGCGGCGAGGTCGTGGACGAGGGCGATGATGTCCTCCCCCCGCTCCGGTGCAGCCCTGTAGTGGATCGCGATTGAGAGGCCCTTGTCCTCTACCCGCACCCGCTCATCGGCGATGCCGCTACCCACGAGGCTCGCTCGTACGCTCTCCAGGCTCTCTGGAGGCTGGACACGGATCACCGGGTCCCCGGTGTTCCAGCGGTTTTCCATGCCGTGAAGTCCGCTTGCTGCAAATCGGGCGGGTGAAAGGTAGCTGTCCAGGGCATGGACGGCGCGGCCGCTGACAACGGCCAGCGCGCCCCCCAGTCGGGCGCTCAGACGATCGATCAGCGCCGGCAGATGGCGCGGCACGACGATGTCGTCGGGTCGCGGCGCGATCTCCACCAGCGTCCCGTCGAAATCGAGAAAAAGGGCGTCGCCGTCAGGCTCAAGGTCCAGAAGCATGTGCAGGAAACGCCATACAACCGGACATGTTCCCGCGCGTGCGATCAGGTGCGCGGCCAGGGCGTCTCGGGGACAGGCGTCAGGGGCCTGCTCTGCCGGAACCACGAAAAGAGGTTGTCCACCTGAAGATCGCCCATTGCCCGGCGCGTGGGAATCGAAGCTGAGGCGACGTGAGGAAGGAGGACGGTTCCCTCCATCTCCAGCAAGCCTGGATGGACGCGGGGTTCGTCCTCGAAAACGTCGAGACCGGCGCCGAGGATCGTGCGCTCCCGAAGCGCGGTGACAAGGGCGGCTTCGTCCACGACGCTGCCGCGGCCGACGTTGACCAGGATGCCGTTCTCGCCCAAGGCTGACAGCACTTTCGCGTCGACCTTGTGGAAAGTGGCGGGCCCGCCGGGGGCGACGACCATCAGCGTGTCGACGGCGGCCGCCAGGCCTTCCAAGGTCTCGAAGTAGGGGTAGGAGACGTCTTCCACAGGCCGGCGGTTGTGGTAGGCGATCGTCATTCCGAAGGCTTCGGCTCGCCTTGCGATCGCCTTGCCGATACGGCCGAAGCCGAAGATGCCGAGGCGACGGCCCTGCAGGGAGGCTGGCGTCAGGCGATAGGCCCCCTCGGCGGACCATCGGCCGGCCCGCAGCCAACGCTCCGCAGCGGACAGTTCGCGCACCGTCATCAACAGGAGGCCCATCGCCGTGTCGGCGACTTCCTCGGTGAGCACATTCGGCGTGTTGGTGACGACGACGCCGCGCCGGGCCGCTGCGACCACGTCGACGGGGTCGTAACCGACGCCGAAATGGGCGATGAGCTCCAGAGCCGGCAGGCTGTCGATGAGGGCAGCGTCGGCCCCCGCGCTGCCGGCTGTCGCGATGGCGCGCACCTTTGGCGCGATCGCCTTCAAGAGTTCCGCCGGATCGTCGGCCTGCCCAAGGTTGTGGACGACGAACGCGGCGGAAAGCCGATCGGCGACATGAGCCATGGGGCGGCCAGTCGTCAGGACGTGGATCTCCAACGGACCCTCCTTGGGAATGCAAGACGGATGTGTGAGGCGGGCGCGGCCGTTCCGCTCACTTCGCGGCCACGATGCTGGAATCCCGCATCTCCAGTTGAGGCGGGATCAGGAGCCGCTGGAAAGGCGGCTCCTCGCCCTCGATGAGAGCCTTGATGGCGCGAGCCGCCTCTTTGCCGATCTCGTCCGACCCGTTCTTCACGGTGGTCAGCGAAGGCGCCCAGGTCTCCGATCCATCGACGTCGTCGTATCCGGTCACGGCAATATCCACACCGGGCTTGAGCCCGACCTTGGTCAGGCCGGACATGACGCCGAAAGCGATCAGATCGTTGAAACAGACCACCGCCGTCGGGCGCGGCTCCAGTGCGAGCAGACGCTCCGTCGCCGCCCAGCCGTCGGCTTGGGTCATCAGTTCCGGGACGTCGGCCACAGGCTCCAGCCCTGCCTCCCTCATCGCCGCCAGGAATCCGCCATGCCGGTCCCGGCCGGCCGAGGTCTGGCGGCGTCCACCCACGATGGCGAGGCGCCGATGGCCCTTGGAGATGAGGTGCCGGGTGATCTCGTACATGCCGCGGAAGTCGTCTCCGCGCACGCTCGGCGCGGTGGCGCCATCCACGTCGCGGCAGATGATCGTGACCGGCGTTCCCGTCCGCACAATCGCGTCGATGTCCGCGGCGGTGGTACCGACGGAAGGGCAGATCACCAGGCCGTCGGCGTTCTGCTGCTGAAGCACCTGGACGAAGTTGCGCTGGCGGCTGATCTCGTCACGGTGATTGCAGATGAGAATGGTAAAGCCGTAGGCCTCCAGTTCCTGCTCGACCGCCCTGAAGACCTCCGCGAAATAGGGGTTCAGAACATCGTGGACCACGACGCCGACGATGTCGGTGCGGGAGGTCCTGAGGCTGGCTGCCTGCCTGTTGTAGATGTAGCCGAGTTCCAGCGCGAGCGCCTGAACCTTCTTGCGCGTCTCCGCGGAGACCGCGGGGTTGTCGCGCAAGGCTAGGGATACCGTCGCCGTCGAGACATCGAGTTGAGCCGCGAGCTGGCTCAACGTAATGCGCCGGCGGCGCGATCTCCGGACGTCGTCCGGACTGGGGGCCACCATGGAAGATCCCTTTACTGGGAATTATCGTGGGCTCAATTGGCAGGGAAGTTACGGGGCCGTCAATGTCTGATCAAGCCGGACCTGCATCTTCCACGGTACCCTTCACCGCTCTTTCTCGGTGGAGGAGATAGAGGCCCGACGCGATGATGATGGATGCACCGACCAGCGTGTGGACCGTCGGGACGTCGCCGAAGACGAAATAGCCGGCTGTCAGCATGGAGATCAGCTGGAAATAGCCGAAAGGCGCGAGGATCGAAGCCGGCGCATAGCGGTGGGCGCTGATGACGAGGAAGTGGCCGAAGCCGCCGGAGATGCCCGTCACCAGCATCAACGAGATCACGAACCAACTGTCCGGCGGCACCCAGATGGCCGGCATGAACGGCAGCAGGACGATCGTCGGCACGCCGGCGAGCACCAGGGTCATGCTGCCGGCGGTCTCGGAGCCGGCCAACATGCGCGTGAGAATGGCGTATCCGGAGTAGCAACTGACGGAGGCGAGCGAGAACAGCATCGCCCAGTGGAAGCTGTCGGCGCCGGGCCGCGTGACAACCAGGACGCCGAGGAAGCCGACGCCAATGGCCGCAAGCCTGCGCGGCCCGACCCGCTCACCCAGGAACACGAAGGACAACGCGGCAATGAGGAGCGGCGACAGGAAGGCGATCGTCACCGTCTCGGCCAACTGCAGGTGGCGGATCGCAACGAAGTTGAAGGCGGTGACGCAAATCAGAAGAAGCGCGCGGAAAACCTGGATGACCGGACGGCGGACGCGCCAGGACGTTGGCGAAGAGATCGGATTGAGGACTATGGCCGCCAGAACGAAGTGGAAGGCATAGCGCGCCCAGACGATCTCGAGGACCGGGATACCCTTTTCGCCAAGCTTCTTGGCTGCCACGTCGAGAACCGAGAAGAGCGTCACCCCGCCCATCATGAGCAGGATGCCGCGCATACGCGCGCCTCGTTCGGCGTCCCTCAACAGGCCGCGCTGTTCTGTCGGGGACGCCGGTCCCGCCATGTCCGCCACGCCTGATCCCATCCTCGGTCCGACTGCCATCCGAAGCCAGAGTATCGGTAAAGAGCGGCATCGATGGGGCTGAGGTCGGCATGGCCGCCATGCAAGCCTTGCATGGCTGCGGGATTAGAGGACCGGCTGGGCGGCGAGTTCGTCCGGGATCTCCTCGTCTTCCGCTTCGTCGGCCTCGCCTGCTGGCAGCAGGTTGCGCTCCACCATGCGCAGGAGCTTGCGAAGGCGCTTGCGGTCCTTTTCGTCGAGACCGGCGAGTGCTTCCTTCTCAACCCGCTTCCAGGCGGTGTCGATGGCAGCGAGGCGTTCCCGGCCGAGGTCGGTGAGGTAGACACGGGCAAGCCGGCCGTCGGAGGCAGAAACCTGCCGAGTCACGAGTCCCTGGGCGCCAAGGCGCGAGATCATCTTCGTCACGGTGGGAGGCTGGACGACCAGGGCTGCGGCCAGCTCCGACATGGACTGGCCATCCTCGGCCTCGAGCGCCTTCAGCACCACCTCCTGGCCGGGGTGCAGTCCGATCCGGCCCAGATGGACCCCCGCGCGCGTGCGATGTGCCCGCGCCGCCTGGGCTAGGCGAAAGGTCACGCTCTTTCGGTGGTTGAAGCTCATCAGGATCCTCCGGCTGCAGCAACTGGACGACCTCTTCTCGCACAGCCGTGTG
Organism: Chthonobacter albigriseus; assembly: GCF_013839445.1. GTDB lineage: Bacteria > Pseudomonadota > Alphaproteobacteria > Rhizobiales > Pleomorphomonadaceae > Chthonobacter > Chthonobacter albigriseus. The sequence continues at coordinate 14,038 of NZ_JACDIT010000005.1, forward strand.
TCACTTATTTAGGTGGTGAACAGCAACCCTGTCGAGGCGGCAGACCGCACGCCGTGGCGATCGGCTGTGCGCCGTGCTAAACGGACGCGACTTTTCCGATCGCCGCTCGACCCACCTGAGGTGATGACATGACCGCACAGTCCGGCGGGGCCGTCCCCGTCACCGTCCTCACCGGCTATCTCGGCGCCGGCAAGACGACCCTTCTCAATCGCATTCTCACCGAAGACCACGGCAAGCGGTACGCTGTGATCGTGAACGAGTTCGGGGAGATCGGCATCGACAACGACCTGATCGTCGACACCGACGAAGAGGTCTACGAGATGAACAACGGGTGCATCTGCTGCACCGTGCGCGGAGACCTGATCCGGGTCGTGGAGAACTTGGCCAAACGCAAAGGCTCGTTCGACGCGATCATCGTGGAGACCACCGGCCTGGCCGATCCGGCGCCGGTGGCCCAGACCTTCTTCATGGATGAGGAAGTGCGGAAGATGTCGCGGCTCGACGCCGTGGTGACTGTGGTCGATGCCAAGCACCTGATGGCCCGGCTGGCGGACACGCCGGAGGCGGAGGACCAGGTGGCCTTCGCGGATGTGATCGTCCTGAACAAGACCGATCTGGTGACCGCTGACGAACTGGCCGAGGTGGAGGCGACGATCCGGCAGCTCAACCCGTATGCGCGGATCCACAAGACCCAGCGCTCGGCGGTGCCGCTGGACGCGATCCTGGACAAGGGCGCCTTCGACCTGGACCGGATCCTGTCGCTGGATCCCCGTTTCCTGGACGCGGACGACGATCATGTCTGCGGGCCGGACTGCGACCACGATCATCACCACCACGGTCACGATCACCATCATCACCACGACCACCACCACGGTCGACACGATACGGAGGTGACCTCCATCTCGCTGCGGGGCGGCGACCTCGATCCCGCCAAGATCCTGCAATGGATCGGCGAGGTGACGCAGGTGGAAGGGCCGAACATTCTTCGCCTGAAGGGGATCCTGGCGTTCAAGGACGAGCCCAAGCGCTACGTGGTGCAGGGTGTCCACATGATCGTGGAGGGCGACCTGCAGCGCGATTGGCGACCGGACGAGGCTCGCGAGAGCCGTCTGGTGTTTATCGGCCGGCACCTGAACCGGAGCGCGCTGGAGAAGAGCTTCCGGGATTGCCTGGCTTGAACGGGGCTCCCTCGGGCTCGATTCCCCGGCCGCGGGCGTGTAGACAGGCCCGATAATCATGCAGCACGGAGCCCGGGTTTGCCCGCCATCGAACCGATCGCACTGAGTGGCTACATCGTCTGGGCCGGGTTTGTCGGCGCAACGCCGGTGTTCGCCTCCGGAACCGGCGCTGTGACGTTCGGAACCGAGCCAAGGGTCGTTACGCCATCGGGCGCGATCCTGGCTGCGGTGCGCGACCCGGATGGGCGGAGCCTTGTCATCGGAACAGATGATGGGAAGGTGTTCCGCCTGAACGATGCCGGCGAGAGCACTGCGCTTGCCGACAAGGGGCGGAAGTGGATCGACCAGGTCGCGGTAGGCAACGGCGGGCTGGTCGCCTTCGCGTCGGGTCGGACCGCATGGGTCCGAGAAGCCTCCGGCAAGGAGCACGAACTGACGCGCCCTCGCGCTGTGGGTGGACTCGCCTTCTTCCCGAAAGGACTGCGACTGGCCGTCGCCGGCTATGGCGGCGTTGGGCTCTGGTATCCCGGAACCGCGGCGGCCCCCCAGGAGCTGGAGTGGAAGGGCAGTCACATCGCCGTCACCGTCTCGCCGGATGGCGCGAATGTCGTGACGTCGATGCAGGAGAATGCCCTGCACGGCTGGCGGCTGCGGGACGGGCAGCACATGCGGATGTCGGGCTATCCGGCCAAGCCCAAGGTGATGTCCTGGTCCGCCAAGGGCCGCTTCCTGGCAACCTCCGGAGCGCAGGCCTCGATCGCGTGGCCTTTCCATTTCAAGGACGGCCCGATGGGCAAGCGGCCGCTGGAACTGGGCGCGCGCAAGGAGATGGTCACCTCGGTCGCCTGTCATCCGGTGGAGGAGATTGCCGCGATCGGGTATGACGACGGCATGATCCTGCTCGTCCGGTTCTCCGACGGTGAAGAGATCCTCCTGCGCCCCCCGGGCAACGGTGCCATCTCGGCTCTCGGCTGGGACAAGTCCGGCCTGGAACTCGCGTTCGGAACCGAGGAAGGCGCCGGCGGCGTCGTCAACCTCGCCGCCTGAGGGGTTGCTTGCCCCGCTCCCCCGGAACAGTGGTTCTCTCATGTCGGCGCCGTTTCCCCGCCCCACACGGATCTCGCTCGCCGAACAGGCGGCGCTCAATAGCCGGTACGAATCCTTCGCACGAGACGGGCGGCTGCTGCCGATCAAGGTGACGGCCTTCTACCGCGCCAAGATCGACGCGGAGGTGGCCGCGCTCGGGCATACGGAAGGCCCGCTCCATCGCGGGGTTTATCCCTCCCGCGAACGCTTCAGCGTGGCCGCCGGCCACGAAGTGGCCGATTGGGTGGACGACCGGGCGAACATGCCGGTCACCGGATCGCAGACGATCATCCACAAGTACCCGGACCGGGTGCTCTTCATGCCGACGTCGGTCTGCGCGGCCCACTGCCAGTATTGCTTCCGCCAGGACGTGTTGACGGACCAGCACGGGGAGGGGCGGACCGACGTTCAACGCGAGTTGGCGGCGCTGACGCGATATCTGGACGGCAAACGCGGCGTTTCCGAGGTCATCCTGTCCGGTGGGGATCCGATGACCCTGCCGCTGCGCGATCTCTCGCTGATCCTCAGGACCTTGCGTGAGATCCCCCAGATCCGATCGCTTCGCATCCATTCAAGGACTCTCGCTTTCGCACCGAAGGTGTTCGCCGATCCCGCGAAAGTGGCGCTGCTGGCGGAGACCGGCGTCCGGCTGGTTCTCCACTTCATCCATCCCTACGAGATTTGCGGCGAGGTGGAGGCCGTGCTGCGGCTTCTCAGACGGAGCGGTATCCGGCTCTACAATCATTTCCCGCTGCTGCGCGGAATCAACGACCACGTCTCGGTGATCGCCGCGCTGATCGAGAAGCTCGACGAACTCTCGGTGCGCACACTCTCCATCTACGTGCCCGAACCGATCCGCCATTCGGCGCCCTACCGGGTGCCGCTGAAGCGGATCTTTGCGATCCAGGACAGCCTTACCCAATCGACGCCCAGCTGGGTGAACGCGATCCGCTTCACCCTCGACAGTCCGCTCGGCAAGGTCCGGCGTGAGCAGATCAGCAAATGGGACGAGGCACGTGGCCTCGTCACCTTCCGACGCGAGGGCCGCGAGATCGTCTATCCGGACTTTCCCGCAGCCCTCGATGTGCCGGGAGATCCCTCCATCATGCTGTGGAAAGAGGCGACGCCAGCGGCGCCCTGACCCCGGCGGGCCTCCATACGACATAGCCGAACATCAGCGCGGCGATGAAGACGACGATGGAGGAGAGGGCGACGATCGGCTCCAGGGCGGGATTGCCGAGCAGCATGTAGGCGAGAGCCGGGAACATGACGACTACACCCACGGTGTGCAGCGCCCAGATGATCCGCGGCAGCCTGCCCTCGGCCTTGGCAGGGTAGAGGGCGAAATAGGCCCCGTAGATCGACATCACCACGAAGCCGAGCAGGTTCAGGTGAGCATGGGCGGAGTAGATGGTGTGGACCCCCGAGGCGGCCATCCCGATTCCGGCACCCATGCCGATCAGCAGCAAACAGATCGCGGTCTTGAAGTAGAGTTGAGCAGTCGTGTTCATTTTTTCCCCCGTTGCTTCGACAAAGAAGCACCCCCGGGCGCGACCATACGCCCGAGGATGGGGAATTCCAATATTGACCGCGGGTGCGATCCGATCGGTACTTGTTACAGCGGCGCCGTCGAGGACATCCCACGAAGCGGTCGTTATTTCTTCTGGTCAGTGAACCAGGATGTTGCGGAAACTCCAGGGCTCCAGCGTATCGATATCTTCCGGGAAGAAGCCTGGGCGCCCGTGCAGCGGCGTCCAGTCCGTGTAGGCGCCGGACAACTTGCCAAGATAGGGCGTCTGGACCTCCAGGCAGCGGCGGAAGTCCATCTCGTCCGCTTCCACGATGCCCTCGGCAGGGTTCTCCAACGCCCAGACCATCCCGGCCAGGACGGCGGAACTGACCTGGAGCCCGGTGGCGTTCTGGTAGGGGGCGAGGGTTCGCGCTTCCTCGACCGTCAGTTTGGAGCCGTACCAGTAGCCGTTCCGGCCATGTCCATAAAGCAGGACGCCGAGCTCGTCGTAGCCGTCGACAAGTTCCTCCTCGCCAAGAACGTGCCTCACCGGCTGAGCCTCGCCGGCTCGCCCAAACATCTCGTGCAGCGAGAGAACCGCGTCGTTGCAGGGGTGGTAGGCATAGTGGCAGGTGGGCCGGAACTCGGGAGCCGCGGGGTCGCCGACCGTGTAGTAGTCGGCAATCGATATGGCTTCGTTGTGCGTAACCAGGAAGCCGAACTGAGCGCCGAGCGTCGGGCACCAGGTCCGCACGCGGGTGTCGGCCCCCGGCTGAAGAAGGTAGATCGCGGCTTTGCAGCCGGTCTCATGCTCTCGCGCGGTTTCCGGCTTCCAGGTTTCGTGGGTGCCCCAGCCGAGTTCGGCGGGCTGCAGGCCTTCCGAGATGAAGCCCTCCACCGACCAGGTGTTCCAGAACGTGTTCATCGGCTTTGGAAGACGCGCGCGCTGGGTATCGCGCTCGGCGACGTGAATGCCCTTGACGCCCGTCGCCTGCATCAGCGCGGCCCAACCGGCGCGATCGGTCGGTTCAACGGCATCGATCCCGAGGTCGCGTGCGAGGTCGACAAGGGCAGCCTTGACGAACCAGGAGACCATGCCTGGATTGGCGCCGCAGCAGGAGACGGCCGTCGTGCCGCCGGGGTTTTCACGGCGCTCAGCGAGGACGCTTTCGCGCAGACGGTAGTTCGACCGCGTCGCGGGATCAGCGCTTTGGTCGAAATAGAACCCGAGCCACGGCTCCACGACCGTGTCGATGTAGAGAGCGCCGAGTTCGCGGCACAGCTTCATCATGTCCAGGGAGGAGGTGTCGACCGAGAGGTTGACGCAGAAGCCCTGGCCCTCGCCTGCGGTGAGAAGAGGGGTCAGGAGCTCGCGATAATTTTCGCGGGTGACGGCGGCCTGGATGTAACGGATGCCGCGCTCGTCCAGAAGAACTCTGTCGGTATCGACCGGGTCGATGACCACGAAGCGAGATTTGTCGAATTCAAGGTGCCGCTCCAAGAGCGGAAGAGTGCCTCGGCCGATGGATCCGAAACCGACCATGACGATCGGACCTGTAACCGTGCCGTGCACGCGCGATGAATTCATTCAAACCTCTCCTTTCGTTCGGGACTTCTCCGAATTTATACGGGGATCACTCGGGACGTCATCGTCTCTACCGAGCGCCTCGTGATTCACCAGATGCGGGTTTGCGAGTCAAGAGTTGACGCGCCGCGGAATTCCGCAGCGCGTTAGATGTGGAACGTGCGAAGTGGGCAATCAGATCCAGCCGCCGAGTTCACGTCTGACGACGGCCTCGATGACGTCCATCCCCGGTTCGCTGTCGTTCATGCAGGGAATGAAGCTGAACTTCTCGCCGCCGTTGTGGAGGAAGATCTCGCCATTCTCGACGGCCAGTTCCTCGAGGGTTTCCAGGCAGTCCGAGACGAAGCCGGGTGCGACGATCGCCAAGCGCTTGACGCCGGACTTGGCGAGAGCCTCCACCGTCTTGTCGGTGTAGGGCTGCAGCCATTCCTCCGGTCCGAATCGAGACTGGAAGGTGACGCGCAGACGGTCCTTGCTCCAGCCGAGTCGCTCCCTCAGCAGCCGCGCCGTCTTCATGCAATGGCAGTGGTAGGGATCGCCCTTTTCGAAGTAGCTCTTCGGGATGCCATGGAACGAGGTCAGGACGACCTCGGGCTCGAAATCGAGGGTTGCAAGATGCCCCTCGATCGAGCGCGCGAGGGCATCGATGTAGACGGGATCATCATGGTAGGGCGGAACCGTGCGGACCGCGGTCTGCCAGCGCTCCTTCAGAAGGAGCTCGAAGACCTTGTCGTTCACGGTCGCGGTGGTGGACGCGGCGTACTGCGGGTAAAGCGGGAAGACCAGGATCCGGTCGCAGCCCTCGGCCTTCAAAGCCTTCAAGCGTTCAGCGATCGACGGCGTTCCGTAGCGCATCGCCCAATCGACCGTGACATTGGAATGGCCCGAGATCCGGGCAGCCAGCTTCTCGGACTGGCTGCGGGTGAAGGTGCGAAGCGGGCTCTCGTCGCGCTCGGTGTTCCAGATCGTCTCGTAATCCTTGCCCTTCTTCTGGGGACGGGTGTTGAGAACGATGCCGTAGAGGATCGGGTACCACACCGCACGCGGCCACTCGATGACGCGTCGGTCGGTCAGGAACTCCTCAAGATAACGGCGCATGGACTTGCGATCGGTCCCGTCCGGGGTGCCGAGGTTGACCAGCAGGATCCCGACGCGACCGGTTGCGACGGCGGGATGCCCGTCAGGCAACTGCATCGGGGTCGGCACCGGCGGCTTGCCGACGTTGATCATGTCCATAACCACACTCCAGAAAAGAACAGTCGCGCAGCCTCGGCGCGCTCCCCTGGTCTCGCATACGAAGCGAGCCCCTACCAGGATCACCCATCCGGACCCTCCCTTTTGTGGGTGGATCCAGCGGATTCTGCCATAGGCATCATACAAACTTGGGCCATAATAGCCCTAGTTCAACCGGAGGCACACGACATGGTCGCCAATGCCAGGACATGCTCTGCCGTCGCATCGATTCTGCTCGGCGGCGTGCTGTCGATCGCCACCGCCACGGTGGCACTCGCCGATACCGTGAATATCACGCTGCTCCTCGTCAACGACATCTACAAGCTGTCCGGCGACAAGGAACGGGGCGGTTTCGCGCGGCTGGCCAGCGTTGCGCGTGCCGAGCGGGAGAAGGGCGGAAACCTGCTCTATGTTCACGCCGGCGATACGATATCTCCGTCGCTGATGTCCGGCTTCGACCAAGGCGCGCACGTGATCGAGCTTCTCAACGTCGTGCCGCCCGACGTGTTCGTACCCGGCAACCACGAGTACGACTTCGGAGCGGAGGTCTTCAAGAAGCGGTTGTCGGAGTCCAAGTTCGGCTGGTTCGCGGACAACCTCACGCAGGCCGACGGCTCGCCCGTGCCGGGTGTCAAAGGGCATGAGATCCGCGACATCGGCGGGGTCAAGGTCGGGCTCGTTCCTCTGACGGCGGACGACAGTCCGGTAAAATCGACCCCCGGCGACCTGAAGTTCCTGCCGACCGTGGAAACTGCGATCAGCAACGCGAAGGCGTTGAAGGGGGAAGGTGCGGACATCCTGGTGGCAGTTGTCCATGCCAACCGCGCGCAGGACCGGGAGCTCTACGACAGCGGTGCCTTCGACGTGGTGCTCACCGGTGATGACCACGACCTCGCCCTCTTCTACGACGGCAAGAAGCTGATGGTGGAGAGCGCCGAGGAGGCCAACTACGTGACCGCAATCGATCTGGCGGTGGACGTGGAGGAGAAGGACGGCAAGCGCAGCGTCAGCTGGCATCCGACTTTCCGGATCATCGACACGGCAACCGTGAAGCCGGATCCCGCCACGCAGGCCGTCGTCGAGAAATACGAAGCCGAACTGTCCAAGGAACTCGACGTAGCGCTGGGCAAGACCTCCGGCGATCTCGACAGCCGGAAGGCTACCGTCAGGACGGGCGAGGCTGCGATCGGCAACCTGATCGCCGACGCCATGAAGGTGGCTGTCGGAGCCGATCTGGCGATCACGAACGGCGGCGGCATCCGCGGCAACAAGACCTACGCGGCGGGAAGCGAGATCACGCGGCGGGACGTGCTCACCGAACTGCCGTTCGGGAATCGCACGGTGCTCCTGGAACTGACGGGCAGCGATGTCATCGCCGCCCTGGAGAACGGCGTTTCCGACGTGGAGAACTCGGCCGGTCGCTTCCCCCAGGTCTCGGGCATCACGGTGGTCTACGATCCGAAGAAGAAGCCGGGCGAACGGATCGTCTCCGTGACGGCAGGCGGGCAACCGATCGATCCGGCGAAGACGTACAAGGTGGCCACCAACGACTACGTGGCCAAGGGCGGCGACGGCTACACCGCGTTCCGCGCGGGCAAGGTGATCTATGGCGAGCGGGACGCCAAGCTGATGGCCAACGACGTCATGGCCTACCTGCGGTCGGCCGGCCAGGTCGACTCCAAGGTGGAAGGGCGTGTGACGACGCAGTGAAGCCTCAGCTTGCGGGACGTGTCGTACTTCAGCGGCTCGTCCCGCTTCGGCTGCGGTGCCGCTACGGAGTCCGGCTGCTTTGCGCGACGGCGGGAAAGCAGCGGCCAATCCCGTACCGGCTCGCTTGGCCGACGGCCGAAAACCTGTTATCCGGCGAATGTCGCGGTGCCCATCTGTCAGCGCCGACACTCAACCAACAAGAATCCGATCCGATCATCCGGCAGGGGGAACGCAAGACATGGCAGGCTTGTTGGCGCTGAGCCGCGCGATCGATCGGCTCAACATGATCGTGCACAAGTCAGTCATGTGGCTGGTGCTGGTTGCGATTCTCGTCAGCGCTGGCAATGCGGTGATGCGCAAGCTCTTCTCGATGAGCTCCAACGCTTTCCTTGAAGCGCAGTGGTACCTGTTTTCGGCGGTCTTCCTGCTGGCCGCCGCTTATGCGCTGCAGAAAGGAGAGCACGTGAAGATCGATCTGGTCTACGGCAGGCTCAGCCGGCGGACGCAGATCTGGATCGAGATCCTCGGCACGTTGTTCTTCCTGTTTCCGTTCTGCTTCATCACCGTCGTCCTGGTCTGGCCTGTGGTCGCCGACAAGCTTGCGACCGGCGAAACGTCGGCCAACGCCGGCGGGCTGGCGATGTGGCCGGTGTGGATGATGATTCCCGCTGGCTTCATCCTGCTTGCACTACAAGGGCTATCGGAGCTCATCAAACGGTTCGCGTTTCTCGCTGGTGCGGCGCCGGATCCGGCCTCCCATCACGAGAAGCCCGCCCACTGATCCGCCAAGGAGACGATCCGCATGACCGCCTTCTTCGTGGAAAATCTTGCCCCGATCATGTTCCTGTCGCTGGTGGTCGTGCTGCTGCTCGGCTATCCCGTGGCCTTCGCGCTCGCCGCAAACGGCTTCATCTTCGGGCTGATCGGCATCGAACTCGGCCTTCTTTCGCCCAATCTGTTCGGCGCCATTCCGGACCGCATCTTCGGCGTGATGTCGAACGAGACGTTGCTGGCGATCCCGTTCTTCACCTTCATGGGGCTGATCCTGGAGCGTTCCGGGATGGCGGAGGAACTGCTGGATACGATCGGCCAGCTGTTCGGGCCGATCCGCGGCGGCCTCGCCTACGCGGTGATCTTCGTCGGCGCGCTTCTCGCCGCCACGACCGGCGTGGTCGCGGCGTCCGTCATCTCGATGGGCCTGATCTCGCTGCCGATCATGCTGCGCTACGGTTACGACCGGCGTGTCGCTGCCGGGACAATCGCGGCTTCCGGCACGCTGGCGCAGATCATCCCGCCTAGCCTGGTCCTCATCGTCCTTGCAGACCAGCTCGGCCGGTCGGTGGGCGACATGTACGAGGGCGCCCTTTATCCGGGTCTGCTGCTCACCGCCCTCTACGCCGGTTTCATTCTGCTGGTGTCGATCTTCAAGCCGGAGTTCGTGCCGGCCCTGCCTCCGGAAGCCCGCACGCTGCGCGGCGCCAAGCTCCTGATGCGCGTTGTCACGACACTGATCCCGCCCCTGGTCCTGATCTTCCTCGTGCTCGGCACCATCTTCATCGGCCTCGCGACGCCCACCGAAGGCGGTGCGATGGGAGCGGTGGGGGCCCTGATCCTGGCGTTCATCAATCGCCGCCTGACGGGCAAGATGATCCTGCAGGCCCTGGATGCGACGACGAGGCTGTCGGCCTTCGTGGTGTTCATCCTGCTCGGCGCCCGCGTGTTCTCGCTGACTTTCTACGGCGTCGACGGGCATCTCTGGGTGGAGCACCTGCTGGCTGCGATCCCTGGTGGTGAACTCGGCTTCCTGATCGTCGTCAACATCCTGGTGTTTCTGCTCGCCTTCTTCCTGGACTTCTTCGAGCTGGCGTTCATCATCGTGCCGCTGCTGGCCCCGGTGGCCGACAAGCTCGGTATCGACCTGATCTGGTTCGGCGTGCTCCTCGGCGTCAACATGCAGACGAGCTTCATGCACCCGCCGTTCGGGTTCGCGCTGTTCTACCTGCGCTCGGTCGCGCCGGAGAAGCCCTATGTGGACAAGGTGACGGGAAAGCTCACGCCGCCGGTGACTTCGGGGCAGATCTACATGGGCTCGATCCCCTATGTGATCATCCAGATCATCATGGTGGCGATCGTCATCGCCTTCCCGCGGCTCGTGACGCATTACAAGGACGATCAGATCGTCGTCGATCCGTCGAAGGTGCAGATCAACGTGCCGATGCCCGGCGGAGAGGGCGGCAACCCGTTCGGCGATGCCGGCAACCCCTTCGGCGCCCCCGCTGGCGGCGATCCGGGCGCGGTGCCCGGCGCCCTTCCGGCTCCGTCCTTCGGGGCGCCGGCGCCGGCTCCGGATCCCACGGCGCCCGGCGGGCTTCCTGCGCCCACATTCGGCGCTCCCGCTCCGCAGCCCTGACGGAAAGGCCGGCGCCTTGCAGCGCCGCCCTTTCGATTCTGACGGGTTTGCAGATCGGACTTACTTGCCGGCGGCCTGCATCGCGTAGACGTAGGAATCGAAGGTGTATTCCGCGACGCGGAACCACTCGTAGCTTTCCTTGCGGAAGACCTTCCACGGCTCGTAGATCTTCTTCCATGCCGGGTTGGTGGCGGCCGTCTCGTCGTAGAACTTGAAAGCCGCGTCGTAGGCGGCGTCCAGCACGTCGCGCGGGAAGGCATGAAGCTGGACACCCTTACCGACGAGCGAGCGGATCGCAGCGACGTTCTTCACGTCGTAGCGGGCCATCATGACGGTGTTGGCAAGCGCGCAAGCCGTCTCGAGCGCGGCCTTGTAGCTTGCGGGAAGGCTTTCGTACTTGGCCTTGTTGAACATGAAGTGGAGCGTGGGGCCACCTTCCCAGAAGCCGGGGTAATAGTAGTGCTTGGCGACCTGGAAGAAGCCGAGCTTCTCGTCGTCGTAGGGGCCTACCCATTCGGTTGCGTCAATCGTACCCTTCTCCAGGGCGGGGTAGATGTCGCCACCGGGAATCTGCTGCGGTACCACGCCGAGCGACGCCATCACCTTGCCGCCGAGACCGCCGATCCGCATCTTCAGGCCGTTGAGGTCGGCGACGGACTTGATCTCGTTCCGGAACCATCCGCCCATCTGGACGCCGGTATTGCCGCCCGGGAACGCATGGACGTTGTAGCCGGCGTAAAACTCGTTGAGCAGTTCGTTGCCGCCACCCTCGTACAGCCAGGCGTTCTGCTGTCGGGCGTTGAGGCCGAAGGGAACGGCCGTGGCAAAGGCGAAGGTCGGGTCCTTGCCGATGAAGTAGTAGGAAGCAGTGTGTGCGGCTTCAACGGTGTCGCTCTGCACGGCGTCCAGCGCTTGCGGGCCGGGCACGATCTCGCCGGCCGGGAAGACCTGCACCTGGAACTTGCCGTCGGTGGCTTCGGCCAGTTTCTTGGACATGACGTCTGCGGCGCCGAAGATCGTGTCGAGCGATTTCGGGAAGCTGGAGGTGAGCCGCCACTTGATTTCGGGGGCAGACTGGGCAATCGCGGGGGTCGCGAGCGGCGTGGCCGCTGCGACGGCGCCGGTCCCGACGATGCCGGCTTTGGTGATGAACGTACGACGATCCATGAACTTCCTCCCAGTTCGTTGCGAGCGGGTCACCCCTCCCAAGCTGACCGCGCTTCAAGTCGCCGGGCGTGACACTGGACCGAGGGCCACCACGTGCGGCCGTCTACAGGTTCAGCTTCATGATTTCGCCCCGCGCCCGCATAAAATCCCAGTCACCCGCTCCGTGCAACACATAGCTGCCCAAGAGCGTCACTGAATATGCGGAACCATGATGGGATTGGTCTGCCGGTGGGCTTGGCCGGTCGCTTCCAAACGCAAATGGCCGGCGCGAGGTGTTCGCGCCGGCCATTCTATGGGCATCACCGTTGGTGCTATTTCGCGGCTGCTTGCATGGCGTAGACGTAGCTGTCGTTGGTGTACTCGGCGACCCGGAACCACTGGAAACTCTCCTCGCGGAACTGCTTCCACGGGGTATAGATCTTCTTCCACGCTTCATTCGAAGCCGACAGTTCGTCGTAGATCTGGAAGGACGCCGAGTAGGCCGCATCGAGGATCTCGCGCGGGTAGGGACGCAACTGGACTCCCTTGCCCACCAGCGAGCGAATCGCGGCGGTGTTCTTCACGTCGTACTTGGCCATGGTGATCTGGTTGGCGTGCGCGCAGGCCGCCTGCAAGGCCATCTTGTAGGAGTCCGGCAAGGCGTCGTGCTTGGCCTTGTTGAACATGAAGTGCAGCGTCGGGCCTGCTTCCCAGAAGCCGGGGTAGTAGTAGAACTTGGCCACCTGGTAGAAGCCGAGCTTCTCGTCGTCGTAGGGGCCGACCCATTCGGAGGCATCGATCGTGCCCTTCTCCAGGGCCGGATAGATGTCACCGCCGGGGATCTGCTGCGGGACGACGCCGAGCTTGGCCATCACCTGGCCCGCGAGACCGGCGATCCGCATCTTGACGCCCTGAAGATCCGCCAGCGACGTGATCTCGGTGCGGAACCAACCGCCCATCTGGACGCCGGTGTTGCCGCCGGGGTGGGAGGTGACGCCGTAGCCGGCGTAGAACTCGTTGAGCAGGTCCTGCCCGCCGCCTTCCAGAAGCCAGGCGTTCTGCTGGCGCGCGTTAAGGCCGAACGGGATCGCGGTGCCGATAGCGAAGGTGGGGTCCTTGCCGACGAAGTAGTAGGAGCAGGTGTGGCAAGCCTCGACGGTGTCGCTGGACACCGCGTCCAGGGCCTGCGGACCCGGCACGATCTCGCCAGCCGGGAAGGACTGGATCTGGAATTTGCCGTCTGTCATCACCTTCAGCGCGTTGGCCATCTCCTCCGCGGCGCCGAAGATGGTGTCCAGCGACTTGGGAAAGCTCGAGGTCAGGCGCCACTTCACTTCCGGCGCGGATTGCGCGATGGCGGGCGCGGCGAGCGGTACCGCGGCGACGGCCGCGCCGCCGGTGACCAGGCCGGCCTTCTTCAGGAAGTCTCTACGTTCCATCAATTCCTCCCGGGGGATAGGGTACTGGATCGGCTCGCCCCGCTATTGCCGTCGCTCTGCGTTCCGTCGGCAGCAAGGTTGCGCCGACCCCTCCGGTCGACGCGTGGCCGATGGCGGGCACCTTATCGAGTCCGATGTATTCATTCGACACATTATGTGTGACCGGGCCTGCTTCTACGACGAATGACTAATCATCCTCGCGGCGGTCGGCGCGCAGCGCTTGACGGAACAGCGGCCAGTTCCGTATCTCGTGGGAGAAATCGCCACGGGAAGCGCCATGGTCACGCCGGTTGTCCTCGTTTCACCCGATGTCCGCCAATTCCAGGGCTACGACTGGCATGCGGCGCCTCAGTCCTACCTGGACGCCACGCTGACGCGGGCCGGGGCCATTCCAGTCATCCTGCCGGCCTTTGGGGACCGCCTGGACCTCGATGCCGTGCTCGACCGGGTGGACGGCGTCGTGATGACCGGTTCGCGGTCCAATGTGCATCCGGCTCTTTATGGCCGCGTTGCCAGCGAACGCGACGAACCGTTCGATCCCGCGCGGGATGCGACGACCTTGCCGTTGATCCGGCGGGCGATCGAGCGGGGTATCCCGATCCTGTGCATCTGCCGCGGCCTGCAGGAACTCAACGTCGCGTTGGGCGGCACCCTGGTCGGCGAGATCCAGGAAGAAGATGGCCGCATGGATCACCGCGCGCCCGAATCAGAGATCCAGGAGATCCGCTTCGCCATCCGTCATCCGGTTTCCCTGACGCCGGGCGGGTGCCTCGGACGGATCCTCCAGAGCGACAGTGTCGACGTCAACTCGCTCCACCGACAGGCTATCGGCGCTCTCTCGCACAGGCTCCAGGTGGAGGCCGTCGCGGACGACGGGACAATCGAGGCCGTATCGGTGCGGGATGCACCCGGTTTCACACTCGGTGTGCAGTGGCACCCGGAGTACTGGGCGAAATCAGACCTGGCTTCGGGCCGGATCTTCGAGGCGTTCGGTGATGCCGCCCGGGCCTTTGCCGCGCGGCGGATCCTGCCCTCCGCGGCCGAGTGAACCTCAGCCGGTCAGACTGGCGCCCAGCATCAGCAGACCGAAGCCGAGCACGACGACCGCCCCGAGTGCTTCGAAGCCGACGTGGACCCGGCGCGCCATGGTGCTGTTCGCACCGGACAGGCGCTCCGCGACGCCGCGCGCGGAGACGGCCAGCAGCGTGAGGGTGGCAACGGTCAGCCCGGTTCCGAGCGCCATTGCGACGGTGGCGGCCATGCCGGCCCAGTAGAGGCCCTGGCTGAGCGCGAAGACCAGTACGATCAAGGCACCGGTGCAGGGACGCAGGCCAACCGCTGCAATCGTGCTCCATGCCTTGACGAGATCGAGCCGACCGGATGCCTGCTCGAGCGTCGGCGCGTGGCCATGACCACAGCTGCAGTCGGGGCCGTGGTCGTGATGGTGGTGCGATCCGTGATGATTGTGCGATCCGTCATGATGGTGCGCATGGCCGTCGTGTCGATGGTGAGCGACCTGGACGAGCAAGCCTCCATGTCCCTCTCCCGCAGCGACAGTGACGAGAACCGGAGCATAGCGTTCGCCTGTCCAGGCGACCACCGGGACGATGATCTTGCGCCAGACGAGCCATAGACCGAGCCCGGTGATGAGCAGGAAGGACCCCAGCTCGAGCCACTCGGCCGTCCTGGTCATGGCCATCGATGTCGCGCCGAGAAGGAACGCTGCGATCGTCACGAGGACGATTGCGGTCACGGCCTGGGCCAGCGACGACAACAGCGCCAGCACGGCGCCGTTCCGGGCCGTCTCCCGGTTGGCGAGGACGTAGGCCGAGACGATCGCCTTACCATGCCCGGGGCCTGCGGCGTGGAGCACGCCATAGGCGAAGGACAGGCCCATCAGCCATACCCCGGCAGTGCCGTCAGCCTTCATGCGGCCGACCTCGCCGGTCATCGCCTTGTAGAAAGCGCGCTGCTCCACGGCGATCCAATGAAACAGGCCCGGCAGGAAGCCGCCGCCCGAAGGAGCGGGCTCGGGAAGGCCGACACCGAAGGGCGAGGCCGCATGCGCCGTCGCCGCAAGACAGGCAATCGCCAACAGTGTGGCGGCGAGGGCGGCGATGCCTTTCATGGACACCGGATCGTCGCTCCGTTGCTGAGGTCCTGGGTGAAGGCGGCCAGTTCGTCCGGGATGTCGCGCTGGTCGGCGGGGATCTCGGCGAGGGTCGCCGCGATACCCGGGTCCAGTTCCTTCGGCTTGATCACCTCGAAGCTGCAGCCTGAGGGCGGGCCATCCAGAGCGAGCGGTGCCTCCTCCACAAAGGCGAAAGCGACGTAGTAAGTGGGATCATAGACTTCCAGCTTGGCGGGTAGGCTGCGGATCTCCACGGGCTCTACGGTCGGGAGCGTGAAATAGAGCGTCAGGAGGCCGCCGTCGGACTGAAGCCAGTACTCGGTCGGCTTGCCGAAATCGATGTCTCGATCGCCAGCTGCGAGAAAGGTGAAATAGCCGAAGTCCTTGAGCGATTCGACGTTGATGTCGGCGAGGGGTTTCAGTTCCTCGACGGACAGGGATCCGTCGTTGTTGCTGTCGAGCCCCTGCGTGGCGAAGGCGGAATAGGCGTCGTCGAAGCGCCAGACGTTGCGGATCGCTACGACGCGCCCCTCGGGGTCGAAGACGACATCCGCCTTGGCGTCGACGAAGACGTGGGGGTGGGCCTGCGCATCGGACATGGCGGCCAACGCGGCAACCACCGCGGCGACGGCGCTGGCGATGGGCTTGCGAAAGGTCATGACGATCCTGACACGAGTACGAGGCATGAGAGCACCATGCATCGTGTCGAAATCCGGCGCAACGATGACAGCTTCAGCGCCCGTCGCAGTTGTTCATGTCCGCTTTGGCGGTCCAGTCCACCATGAAGTCCACGAAGGATCGTACTTTGGCCGACAGGTGACGGCGGTGGGGGTAGACCACATAGACTCCGGCGCCGACCGACTCGAAGGGCTCCAGCACGAGGTCGACGGTGCCGGCCGCGACGTCGTCGCGCACCATCACGTAGGGCACCGAGCCGAATCCAAGGCCTGAGAGGATGGCCAGCCTGACCGCCATCGGGGAGTTCACCTCGACCCGACCACGCACTTGGACCGTGTGCTTGGCGCCATCGACGTTGAAGCGCCAGCTGAAGCGGCTGCGCAGGTTCGAATCGATGATGCAGGGCAGATCCGACAGGTCGTTCGGGTGCTCGGGGCGGCCATGTTCGGCGATGATGTCGTTTCGCGCTGCGATGACGAAGCGATAGTCGAGGAGCTTGCGGGCGATCAGGCTGGAATCCTGCATCTCCGTGATCCGGACGGCGCAGTCGAAGCCCTCGTCGACGAGGTCGACGAAGCGGTCGTCGAGGCGCAGATCGAGCTTGATCGCGGGGTGGGCCACCGCGAACTCCATCATCGCACGGCCGAGCATCCCGTCGCCGAAGGTACGCGGACAGGCGACGCGCAGAAGGCCGGTCGGCTCTCCATGACGGTCGCGCACCATGTCCTGGAGGTCGTCGACGCGCTGCAGGATCTCGCCGGCGTCGCGGTAGTAGGCCTGACCGAGTTCGGTCAGCGACAGGCGGCGCGTCGTGCGGTTCATCAGACGCGCGCCGAGTTCGTCCTCCAGTTCCTTGACGTACTTGGAAATCAAGGCCTTGGAGCGGCCCATCTTGCGGGCGGCGGCCGAGAAGCCGCCGGCGTCCACAACCTCGACGAAAGTGCGCATTCGGGTCAGCGTATCCACATCGTCCTCCGGTGCGCCGCCACTCCGAATTAGGAGGACGGATCTAGGCAAGGGCGCTGGCGTCGACAATCTCCCGCTTCTCGCACGAATTGATCAACGTTTCTTGCGCAAATCGGATCCGCCTGGCGGGGCTATGACACGGCATGGCCGTTCACGAATTTATTGACCTCGATCGACGAATGGGTCTTGCGAAGCGCGGCCCTGAAGAGTACATGCGGTCCTGCCCAATTTCGCACGTGCCTGTGGTTGCGTGCCGGCTTCGTTAGGGCCGCTGACAGCGGTATCCAACGAGGGCAAGCCGGTGACCGGAGATGAACCGGGTCTAAGCCGCTTCTCAAGCGGCGGACGCGACTTAAAGCAACGACGTAGAGGGCTTTTTTGGTCTCTTCCGGCGTTCCAACCGCCGGGGTCACTAAAGAGGCGACTACTTCCTTGCCGGACGTGCGGATGGGACCTCCCTTCCAATCAATGGCTTAGACCGGCTTGACCGCTGCGGCGACGCAACGATCGGCCGGACCGCAATCCACTCCGCCGGGTCCTCACAAGGGGTCCGGTAGGGACCGACGCACCGCTCCACGAGCCGTCTCCACATCGGCGCGCGGACTGGGACGCCGACTCCCCTGGACGCGCAACGCTACATTGATACGGGGTCCCGCCATGACCGCTCGCATCCTCGACTTTCTCGCCACCCGCCGTCCCGAGGGCCCCTGCCTCGTGGTCGATCTCGACGTCGTGCGCGAAAACTTCCTGACATTCCGCCGGGCGCTGCCGGATACGCGGGTGTTCTACGCCGTCAAGGCGAATCCCGCGCCGGAGATCCTGTGCCTTTTGGCCGAGCTCGGCTCGTCGTTCGACTGCGCCTCGATCCCCGAGATCGAGATGGCGCTGGCCGCCGGTGCGACGCCGGACCGGATCTCGTTCGGCAACACCATCAAGAAGGAGCGGGATATCGCCCGCGCCCGTATCCTCGGCGTTGATCTCTTCGCCGTCGATTGCGAGGCCGAGGTGGAGAAGATCGCCCGCCAGGCTCCCGGCGCGCGCGTGTTCTGCCGTATCCTCTGCGACGGGGCGGGTGCCGAATGGCCTCTCTCGCGCAAGTTCGGCTGCGAGCCGGAGATGGCGATCGACGTGCTGGAGCGGGCTCACCAGCTCGGGCTGGCGGCCTATGGCGTGTCGTTCCACGTCGGGTCGCAGCAGGGCAACACCGAGGCTTGGGACGGTGCGCTGGCGACGTCGGCGCAGCTGTTCCGCACCCTATCGGAGCGCGGAATCCAGCTGAAAATGGTCAACCTCGGCGGCGGTTTTCCGACGAAGTACCTGCGCGACGTTCCGACGACCGAGGCCTATGCGCGCTCGATCGAGGACGCGGTGCGTCGGCACTTCGGCAACGAGATCCCCGAGACGATCATCGAGCCGGGCCGTGGCATGGTGGGCGGCGCGGGGATCATCAAGGCCGAGGTGGTCCTGATCTCCAAGAAGCAGGCGAACGACGACGTCCGCTGGGTGTTCCTGGACATCGGCAAGTTCGGCGGCCTCGCGGAGACGATGGACGAAGCCATCCGCTATCCGATCCGCACCCAGCATGACGGCAGCGAGACCGCTCCCTGCGTGCTCGCCGGTCCGACCTGCGATTCGGCCGACGTGCTCTACGAGAAGAATGCCTATCCGCTGCCGATCTCGCTGGAAATCGGCGACGAGGTGCTGATCGAGGGGACCGGAGCCTACACGACCACCTACTCGGCGGTCGCGTTCAACGGCTTCGAGCCACTGAAGAGCTACGTCATCTGAAGGGTTCCGCCCGCTTCCCGTCATCGCTCCGGCCCTGGTAAAGGGCCGGCCGGTTCCTTCGTGTACCCGCGGCCTGCCTGGCGCGGGGAAGGGTCCTTGCCATGATCACCTATCTCGATGAAGCATCGTTCGACGTGCCGGCGCGCGAAGCGTTGTTGGACCGCGCCTTCGGTCAGTCCCGCTTTCTGAAGTCGTCGGAGAGGATCCGGTCCGGCCGGCTGCCGGCGGAAGGGCTTTCGCTCGTCGCCAAGGACGGCGATCGCCTGGTCGGGACCGTGCGGCTCTGGCACGTCGCGGCCGGCTTCGGCGGCGCTGACGCGCTTCTGCTCGGGCCGCTCGCCGTGGCCGAGGACGCTCGGGGAACTGGGGTCGGCGCCGCGTTGATGCGGATCGCCATCGGACGCGCCCAGGAAGCGGGACATCGCGCCATTCTTCTGGTGGGTGACGAACCATATTATCGCCGTTTCGGCTTCTCGGCCGCGCCTACGGCGGGCCTTGCCATGCCGGGGCCGTTCGAGCGTCATCGATTCCTGGCGCTGGAACTGGAACCCGGCGTCCTCACCGGCGCGACAGGCATCCTGCGGCCGACGGGGCAGGTCGCCGCGGTGGCCGAAGTGCTCGCCGCCTAGGGCCATTCGTGGTCTTCGGGCGCCCCGCCTCAGGGGCGTCCAACCCTTCGCGGCGCACCGCGGCCGCGGTTCACCCGATATTGCGGCTTTTCGCGGCGAGATAGTTCCACCACATTGGGGCGATCGCCCGATCGGCGTTCCGCAAGGGGGGCACTATGTTTCTATCAGGCATGGATATTGCGATCATCGTCCTGGTCGCCTTCATCATTCTGGTTGTGTTCGCCGGCATCAAGCAGGTGCCGCAGGGTTTCAACTGGACCGTGGAGCGCTTCGGCCGGTTCACCCGGACCCTGACCCCAGGCCTCAACCTGATCGTGCCCTTCGTCGATCGGGTGGGCGCGAAGCTGAACATGATGGAACAGGTGCTCGATGTTCCGTCGCAGGAGATCATCACCCGCGACAACGCCACCTGCACGGTGGACGGCGTCGCCTTCTACCAGGTGCTGGACGCCGCGCGGGCCGCCTACGAGGTGAGCGGGCTGCAGAACGCAATCCTCAACATCACCATGACCAACATCCGAACGGTCATGGGCTCGATGGATCTCGACAACCTCCTGTCCAACCGTGACGAGATCAACACCCGGCTGCTGCATGTGGTCGATGCGGCCACCGAGGCTTGGGGCGTCAAGATCACCCGTGTGGAGATCAAGGACATCAATCCTCCGGCCGATCTGGTGGAATCGATGGCGCGGCAGATGAAGGCCGAGCGCGACAAGCGCGCCTCGATCCTGGAGGCGGAGGGGCTCCGGGCGGCCCAGATCCTGAAGGCGGAGGGCGAGAAGCAGGCCCAGGTCCTGCAGGCGGAAGGTCGCCGCGAGGCCGCCTACCGCGACGCGGAAGCGCGCGAGCGTCTTGCCGAGGCCGAAGCCAAGGCGACGATGCTTGTGTCCGAATCGGTCTCGAAAGGCGACGTGCAGGCGCTCAACTACTTCATCGCGGACAAGTACACGCAGGCGCTCACGCAGTTCGCTCATTCGCCCAACCAGAAGATCCTGATGCTGCCGATGGAGGCGACGGCCCTGATCGGTTCGCTCTCCGGTATCGCGGAACTGGCGCGCGCCAGCTTCGGCGACAACGTCATTGGCGCCCCGGATACGGCGCGCCGCCGGGCTGGCGGCTCCGTGCCTGTGGCCGGCGAGCCGCCGCGGTCCACGTGAGGGGAGGGGCGCATGGGGTTCTTTGCCAAGATCATCGACATCCTCGGTCCCTGGAACTGGTGGGTTCTCGGTCTTCTCCTCGCAGCCGTGGAGGTGTTCGCCCCCGGTTCCTTCTTCCTCTGGTTCGCAATCGCCGCCATCCTGGTGGGAGCCATCGCGCTCACCTTCGCCCTGTCGTGGCAGGTCCAGGTCGTGCTGTTTGTCGTCCTATCGATCGCGTCCGTGCTGATCGGGCGGCGGATCTACGGACAGGCCAATCGTGCCGAGCCGGAGCAGCGGCTGAACGAGCGTCTCGTGCGGCAGATCGGGCGGGCGGCTGTGCTGGACACGCCGTTGCAGAACGGGGACGGGCACATCCGCCTGGATGACACGCTGTGGCGGGTGGAGGGGCCCGACCTTGCCGCCGGCACGGCGGTGACGATCACCGCGGTGCGGGACGGCCGCTTCGTGGTGGCACCGCGGTGAGGCGGTCCGCAAGCCTTCATTAACCGAAATTCTTTACGACTTGGAAAGGCCGTCGTGACGGCCCGTGAATTCGTGGCCGTTCCAGCTCGGGGCCTCGTGGATGAGAGCCTTCCGTTACCTTGTCGTCTCGACGCTGGTCGCGTTTGCCGGCGTGTCGACGGACGCCCGCGGCCAGACAGGTTCTTCCCTGCGTCCGACGCTGCCGCCCGAGCCGGCGCCGAGCCCGACCGTTGAAGGGGGCGACGATCCGATCGCGGCTGTCGGATTGCCTGACGAAACCCTCGTCGATCCCGCTGATAGTCCGGATGCGGTGACTACCGGATCCACCTCTCCGGCTGCGAGACCGCTGAGGGCCCGCAACGCTGAAGTCGCTCCACTGCGGCCGGTCGCCCGCTCCCGCGAGAATGTCAGGCCCGCCCAGCCTTTGACGCCGACGGGAGAGACGGCCGACCAGGAGGGCGAGGCGCGCGCTTCCTATGAGCCGTTGGGATTGCGGCGGGGCAGCTTCGTTACCTACCTGACCAGTCGGTCGGCACTCGGCTATTCGACGAACGCGGGCAACACGGCTGCCGGCTCGGGCGCGGCTTACACGGACAACCGGAGCGAAATCGCGGTGCGGTCCGACTTCGCCCGCCATGCCCTCGATTTCACGCTCCGCGGCGGTTTGCGCGACTATCTCGACAGCCCGCAGAAGAGTGTGCCGAACGTGGAAGCCATCGTGAGTGGACGCCTCGACCTGACGGAAGTGGACCGGCTCGGGGGGACACTGCGGTACGACTGGCAGCGCGAAAGCTCGAGCAGCGCCGAGGTCGGCACCGCCAGCGGGTCGGACATCCACACGCTGACCGCGTCGGTGGGTTATGAGCGCCGCGCCGGCCTGATCGGCCTCGATCTCAGGGGCGCGGTCGACCGGACGATCTACTCAGGCGATGACCGCGACAACACGGCCGTGACCGGTTCGCTGCGGCTCTCGCTCGACAACGGAGCGGTGTTCCGGCCGTTCGTCGAGACGTCGGCGTTCGCGCGACTGCGCGACAGCGAAGTGGACGAGACGGGATTCCGCCGTTCGAGCGCCGGCGGCGAAGCGAAGGTCGGCCTGGCGTTCGACCATGGAACGGTGAGCGGGGAGGTGGGCGCCGGCTACGCCTTCGAACGGTTCGACGATGCGGCTCTCGGCGACCTGAAGGGCTTCGTCGCCGACGGGTCGCTGGCGTGGCAGCCCAACCCGCTGACGACCTTCACGCTGAAGGCGGACACCGTCTTCGAGCCCAGCCGCCTCGCCGGAGCCAGTGGCTCGATCGTGCGCAGTCTGGATCTCGCCGCCGAGTATGCGCTGAGGCCGAACATTATCCTGAATGCGGGAGCCGCCCTCACCTACCAGGACTATGTGGGTGTCGCGCGGGAAGTCACCACCTTCAGCGTTCGCGGTGGCGCGGCATGGAAACTCAACCGCGAAGTGGAACTGGGGCTCGTCGCCACCCACAGCATCAAGGATTCCACTGTCAGCGGCGAGGATACGCAGGAAACCACCGTCGAGGCCGCGATCACCGTTCGCCGGTAACGTGGCCTCGACGGTATCGGTTCAGCTCTCGGCCAGCACCGACTGGAGTTCGGCGCGGATGTTGCCGTGGATGTCCTCGCGGTCCAAGGCGTAAGCAAGGTTCGCCTTGAGGAACCCGAGCTTCGTGCCGGTGTCATAGGTGGTGCCGCGGAAGCGCACGCCATAAAAGGGCGAGCCCTTCAGCAGCCGCAGCATGGCGTCGGTCAGCTGGATCTCACCGCCGGCGCCTTTTTCCTGCGTTTCCAGGAGGTCGAAGATCTCCGGCTGGAGAATGTAGCGGCCGGAGATGAAGAGGTTCGAAGGCGCCGCCGCGGGCTTGGGTTTTTCGACCATGCCCGTCACCTCGAAGACGTCTTCCTGAACCGTCGCGCCCAATGCGACGATGCCGTACTGGGCCGTCATGGCGGGTTCGCATTCCTCCAGGCTGAGCACGTTGCCGCCGGTGCGCTCGTAGGCGTCCACCATGCTCTTGAGGCAGGGCGTGTGGTGCTTCATCAGCATGTCGGGCAGAAGAACCGCGAAAGGCTCGGGCCCGATGATATCGCGGGCGCACCAGACCGCATGGCCGAGACCGAGCGGCGCCTGCTGGCGGGTGAAGCTGACGGAACCGGCGACAGGGAGGTCCCGCTTGAGGACTTCCAGCGCCTCGGTCTTGGAGCGGGCCTCGAGCGTCGCCTCCAACTCGTAGGCGACGTCGAAGTGGTCCTCGATCACCGCCTTGCCGCGCCCTGTCACGAACACGATATGCTCGATGCCGGCCGCCCGGGCCTCGTCGACCACGTACTGCAAGGCGGGACGGTCGACCACCGTCATCATCTCCTTCGGTACGGCCTTGGTCGCGGGGAGGAACCGCGTCCCCAGACCGGCCACCGGAAGCACCGCCTTGCGAATCGCCTTCTGCATTCGAAACTCCACGGAAACAGCGGATCCCAGGGATACGGACCCGGTCTATGTCACCACCTCGGGGAAAACTGCGAACGGACTTTAACGCGCAATCGTAACTGGTTGTCTACACTCTTCGACGAATGCGCCCGACATGTCCGCTGTTCATAAACTCTTAACCTTAAGGTCCGTTCATCGATCAATGATGATGCCAAACATGTCTCTGCCAGCACCCTTCCGCCGAACCCTCGGTTCCTTCCTGGCCGCAGCCGGGCTGGCGATGCTGGCCGGCTGCATCTCGCTTTCCGAACCGCTCGGACTGGACACGAATCGTCAGGTGACGACGCCGGCCCGATCGGACGGACCGATACCGGCTTCCTTTGTCCAATTCGTGGAGACGCTGTGGCCGCAGGCCGAAGCGCGGGGCGTTTCGCGCGCGACCTTCGATGCGGCTTTCCGTGGGCTCGGCCCTGACCAGGGCGTGCTGGACGCGGCCAATCGCCAGGCCGAGTTCGTCAAACCGATCTGGCAGTACCTCGACGGCGCCGCCTCGGATAAGCGGATCGCGACCGGGCGGGCCATGCTCGGCGAGCATGCGGCCTTGCTCGACACGCTGGAGAGAACCTACGGCGTTCCGCGCACCGTCATCGTCGCGATCTGGGGGATGGAGAGTTCCTACGGCGCGGTCCTCAACGACCCGACCAAGGTTCGGAACGCTGTGCGCGCGCTGGCGACGCTCGCCTGGAACGGCGGGCGGCGGGCGCAGTATGGACGCACGCAGCTGCTCGCGGTCCTGCGCATCATCGAACGGGGCGACATCGACCCGATCCACATCACCGGGTCCTGGGCCGGGGCGATGGGGCACACCCAGTTCATCCCGACCACCTACGAAGCCTACGCGGTCGATCATGACGGCGATGGGCGGCGCAACATCTGGACCTCGATCCCCGACGCCCTGGCTTCGACGGCCAATTACCTGCGGCGCGCGGGCTGGCGGACGGGCGAGACATGGGGCTACGAAGTCGCGCTGCCCCCAGGTTTCGATCCCGGGCTGGAAGGCAGCCGCCGGTCGCTAGGGCAATGGCGGGCCGCCGGGCTGGTCCGGGCGAACGGGCAGAGTTTTCCGCGCGACGGCGACCAGGCCCAGCTCTGGTTTCCAGCCGGCGCATCCGGTCCGGCGTTCCTGACGCTGAAGAACTTCCAGGTGATCAAGCGCTACAACAACGCCAACGCCTACGCGCTGGGGGTGGGGCACCTTTCCGATCGGCTTGGCGGTGCAGGTCCGATAGTCGAGGCCTGGCCGCGCTCGCCGGAGGAGCTCGACCCGGCCGGCGTGCAGGAGCTCCAGACCCTGCTGGGAGCGAGGGGCTACGATGTCGGCAAGATCGATGGCATAGTCGGTCAAGGCACGACGGCGTCGATCCAGGCCTACCAGTCCGCCGCCGGCCTGCCGGCGGATGGGCAGCCGACCGCCACGCTCCTGAAGCGTCTGAGACAGGGACTCTGACAGGCGCGGCTCCAAGAGGCGTCCATGACCGATCTGAAGGCCAGTCCGCGACGGGCGTCGACACTCGGGATCACCGCGATCGTGATGTTCCTGGCCGTGTTCACAGCGGTTTCGCTCGCGTTGCCACACCAGGCCGCAGCTCAGCTGTTCGAGAACCCGCCCCTTTTGCTGCGCCTGTTCGGGGTGAAGAAACGCGAGACTCCTCCGCAGCAAGGCGGGGCTCGGATCATCCAGGTTCCGAGCGGCGGCAAGGGGCAGGGCTATACCGGTCCGTCGCTCGGGCCGAACGGTCCGGTGATGCCGCGGATCATCAAGGCGCCGGAACCGGCCCTGCAGATCAAGCCGAAGAACGACGATGCCAAGGTCGTGCTCGTGATCGGGGACGCGTGGGGCGGCAGCCTGGCGGCGGGGCTGAATGTCGCGTTTGCCGACACGCCGACCGTCAAGATCGAGGCCGCGGCGGTGGAGGGGAGCGGGCTGGCCGATCGCAGCAAGCTCGACTGGCCGCAGAAGCTGACGGATCGGTTGGCCGCCAAGGACGCCCCGAACGCGGTCGTGGTGATGCTCGGTCCGGCCGATCGGGCGCCGATCCAGGCTGACGGCCAGGAGGCGGAATTCCGAGGGGCGACGTGGGAAACGGTCTACCGCGCCCGGGCGCAGGCGCTGATCGTGGCGGCCCGGTCGCGCAACATACCCTTGTTCTGGGTGGGGCTCGTGCCGACTGCCGACTTCGACCAGACGACGGACCTTGCCTATCTCGACGAGCTGATCCGCCAGGAGAACACGGACAATCTCGGCGTCTACGTCGACGTCTGGAATGCGTTCGCCGACGCCACCGGCAGCTTCGCGGCGAGCGGACCAGACGTCGAGGGGCAGGTCCGCAAGCTACGGCTGTCGGACGGATCCGGGTTCACCAAGTCCGGCAGCCGAAAGCTGGCGTTCTTCGTGGAGCAGGAGATCCGCAAGTGGCTGGAAAGCGGCGCGCCGGGGATCGTGCTGCCGACGAACAGCGGATCAGGCCTCGTCGTCTCGCTTGCCGATCCGGAAGCGGACGTCGACGAGGGACTCGCGGCCAACGGACCGCCGCCTGTGCCCAAGGAGGGAACGGCGCTTCATGCGGTCATCGTCGAAGGAAAGCCAATCCACCCGGTAAACGGCCGGGTGGATGATCTGCGGGTAATTCGCTGACCGCCTCAGAGCGGGAGCTGGCTGGAGCCCATCAGGAAGCTGTCGATCGAACGGGCCGCCTGACGGCCTTCCCGGATCGCCCACACCACAAGCGACTGGCCGCGGCGGACATCGCCCGCTGCGAACACCTTTCCCACCGAGGTCCGATAGCTCTCGGTATCGGCCGCAACGTTGCCGCGGCGATCGCGCGCCAGCGCCTCACCCGGACCGGCAAGGTAGGTGCCTTCGAGCGGACCGGCGAAGCCGATGGCGGTCAGCACCAAGTCGGCGCGGATGACGAACTCGGTGCCCGGGATCGGCTGCCGCTTCTGGTCCACGCGGGCGCACTTCACGCCCGTGACCCGTCCCTTGGCATTGCCGACGATCTCCAGGGTGGCGCAGGAAAACTCGCGATCGGCCCCCTCTGCCTGGCTGGACGACGTCCGGAACTTCGTCGGCCAGTAGGGCCAGGAGGTGAGCTTGTCCTCCTTCATCGGCGGCATCGGACGGATGTCCAACTGGGTCACCGAAAGGGCGCCCTGCCGGAACGAGGTTCCGACGCAGTCTGACGCGGTGTCGCCGCCGCCGATGACCACGACGTGCTTGCCCGAGGCGAGGATAGGCTCTTCCCCGGAGACATCCTCGCCGCCGATGCGGCGGTTCTGCTGGACGAGGAACGGCATGGCGTAGTGACAGCCGGAAAGGTCCTGACCGGGCATTCCGGGATCACGCGGGCGCTCGGCGCCGGCGGCGAGCAGGACCGCATCGTGATCGGCCGCCAACTGGTCGACGGTGGTCGTGACGCCGACGTTGACGCCGTAGTGGAAGGTCACACCCTCCGCGCTCATCTGGTGAACACGGCGGTCGATGTAGTGCTTCTCCATCTTGAAGTCGGGGATGCCGTAGCGCATGAGGCCGCCGGCCTTGGGCTCCCGCTCGTAGACGTGCACGTCGTGGCCGGCGCGCGCGAGTTGCTGCGCCGCCGCCATTCCGGCGGGACCGGAGCCGACAACGGCGACGCGCTTGCCGGTCTTGACGAGCGGGATCTGCGGGGAGATCCAGCCCATGTCCCACGCCTTGTCGGCGATGGCCTGTTCCACCGTCTTGATGGCGACGGGGCTGTCCTCCAGGTTGAGGGTACAGGCCTCCTCGCAAGGAGCCGGGCAGATGCGGCCGGTGAATTCAGGGAAGTTGTTGGTGGAGTGGAGGTTGCGGGCGGCCTCCTCCCAGTCGCCGGCGTAGACGAGGTCGTTCCAGTCCGGAATCTGGTTGTGGACAGGACAGCCGGTCGGGCCATGGCAGTAGGGCACGCCGCAATCCATACAGCGGGCAGCCTGGCGGCCGACCTCCTGCTCGGACATCGGGATCGTGAACTCGCGGAAATGGCGGATACGGTCCGAAGCCGGCTGGTACTTTTGGTCCTGCCGGTCGATTTCGAGAAAGCCTGTGACCTTGCCCATCGTCACGCTCCTGGTTCCGTTCGGAGGGGGCCTCACTCGTTCGTCGAGGAGTCCTGGCCCTTGCCGGTGATGTCCTGCTGGTTGGGTCCGGCCCCACCTCGGTGGCGGGGCCGTGATCGGCTCGCGCCGCGGCTCACTCCGCGGCGACGCCCATGCGCATCTTCTCCATGTCGCGAAGGGCACGGCGGTACTCGACCGGCATGACCTTCACGAACTTCGGACGGAACGCGTCCCAGTGGTCCAGGATCTCGCGCGCCCGGGCGGAGCCGGTGTAGCGCGCGTGGCTCTGGATGAGGGCGAACAGGCGCTCGTCGTCGTGCCGCGTCATGTCCGAGGTGAGGTCGACACGCCCCTTGAACTGGAGGTCGCCGCCGTGATGGTGCAGCTTCTCCAGGAGTTCGTCCTCCTCGGGCACGGGCTCCAGGTCGACCATGGCCATGTTGCAGCGTTTGGCGAAGGTGCGGTCCTCGTCGAGCACGTAGGCGACGCCGCCGGACATGCCCGCCGCGAAGTTGCGACCTGTGGAGCCGAGCACGACGACAACGCCGCCGGTCATGTACTCGCAGCCGTGATCTCCGCAGCCCTCGACCACCGTCACGGCTCCGGAGTTGCGAACGGCGAACCGTTCGCCTGCCACGCCGCGGAAGTAGGCTTCACCCTCGGTTGCCCCGTAGAGCACGGTGTTGCCGACGATGATCGACTGCTCCGGGACGATCTTGGAGACTTCCGAGGGGCGCACCACGATGCGGCCGCCGGACAGGCCCTTGCCGACGTAGTCGTTGGCTTCGCCGACAAGGTCGAGCGTGATGCCGCGGGCCAGGAAAGCCCCGAAGGCCTGACCGGCGGTGCCGGTCAGATTCACCGTGATGGTGTCGTCCGCAAGGCCCTCGTGGCCAAACCGCTTGGCGACCTCGCCGGAGAGCATCGCGCCCGCAGTGCGGTCGACTGACTTGATGGCGGCTTCGATCACCACCGACTGGCGACCGACCAGGGCCGGCTGGGCTTCCGCGATCAGCTTGCGATCGAGGACGTCGGCGATCGGGTGGACTTGACGCTCCGTCCAGCGGATCTCGTCCGGCGCCGCCTCGGGCTTGTAGAACAGGCGCTTGAAGTCCAGACCGGTGGCGCGAGCAAAGCCGGAGGTGGGCTCGTGCGCGAGCATATCGGACTGGCCGGTCATCTCGTCCAAAGTGCGGAAACCCATCGCCGCCATCAGCGAGCGGACTTCCTCGGCGACGAAGAAGAAGTAGTTGATGACGTGCTCCGGCGTGCCCTTGAAGCGCTTGCGCAGTACGGGGTCCTGGGTGGCGACACCCACGGGGCAGGTGTTGAGATGGCACTTGCGCATCATGATGCAGCCGGCGGCGATCAAAGGCGCAGTCGCGAAGCCGAAGTCGTCGGCGCCGAGCAGGGAGCCGACGATCACGTCGCGTCCGGTACGCATGCCGCCGTCAACCTGGAGGCAGACGCGCGAGCGCAAGCCGTTGAGCACGAGCGTCTGGTGGGTTTCGGCCAGGCCGATCTCCCACGGGGACCCCGCGTGCTTGATGGAGGTGAGCGGCGAGGCGCCGGTGCCGCCGTCGTAACCGGCGATCGTGATGTGGTCGGCGCGCGCCTTGGCAACGCCGGCGGCGACGGTGCCGACGCCGACCTCCGAGACGAGCTTGACCGACACATCCGCCTGCGGGTTGACGTTCTTCAGGTCGAAGATCAGCTGGGCAAGGTCCTCGATCGAATAGATGTCGTGGTGCGGCGGCGGCGAAATCAGGCCGACGCCCGGCGTGGAATGCCGGACCTTGGCGATCACCGCGTCGACCTTGTGGCCGGGCAATTGGCCGCCCTCGCCGGGCTTGGCACCTTGCGCGACCTTGATCTGCATCATGTCCGCGTTGACGAGGTACTCGGCGGTGACGCCGAAGCGGCCGGATGCGACCTGCTTGATCGCCGAGCGCTTGCTGTCGCCGTTGGCGAGGCGCTTGAAGCGCTCCGACTCCTCGCCGCCTTCGCCGGTGTTCGACTTGCCGCCGATGCGGTTCATGGCGAGCGCCAGCGTCTCGTGGGCCTCGCGGCTGATCGAGCCGAAGGACATGGCGCCGGTGGAGAAGCGCTTGACGATCTCAGTCGCCGGTTCGACCTCGTCGAGGGACACCGGCGCACGACCGGCCTCCTCGGCCGACTTGATGCGGAACTGGCCACGGATCGAATAGCGGCCGGTTTCCTCGTTCACACGGCGGGCGTAATCGAGGTACTTCTCCGGCAGGTTCTGACGAACGGCGAGCTGCAGCTCGGCAATAGCATCGGGCGTCCAGATGTGGGCTTCGCCGCGCTGGCGATAGGCGTACTCGCCGCCGACCTCCAGGCTGCGCGCCAGGACCGGATCGGTGCCGAAGGCCGCGGAATGGCGGGCGATGGTGTCGTCGGCGATCTCCTGGAGACCGACGCCCTCGATGGTGGTGGCGGTTCCGAAGAAGTACTGGTTCACCAGATCGGACTTGAGCCCCACCGCGTCGAAGATCTGGGCGCCGCAATAGCTCTGGTAGGTCGAGATGCCCATCTTGGACATGACCTTCAGGATGCCCTTATCGATCGACTTGATATAGCGGTAGACGATCTCTTCCTCGTCGACCTCCTCCGGGAACTGGTTCTTCATCGCCAACAGGGTGTCGAAGGCGAGGTAGGGGTTGATCGCCTCGGCGCCGTAGCCGGCCAGAACACAGAAGTGGTGCACTTCGCGTGGTTCACCGGATTCCAGCACCAGACCAACCGAAGTCCGCAGACCCTTACGGATGAGATGGTTGTGAACGCCCGCGGTCGCCAGCAGCGCGGGAATGGCGACACGGGCGCGCGAAACCAGGCGGTCCGACAGGATGATGATGTTGTACCTGGCGCGAACGGCTTCCTCCGCGCGTTCGCACAAGCGATCAAGCGCCATCTTCAAGCCCTCGACCCCGCGATCGGCGGAGAAGGTTATGTCGAGCGTCTTCGCCTGGAACTGGTTCTCGGCGATGTCACCGATCATCCGGATCTTGTCGAGGTCCTGGTTGGTCAGGATGGGCTGACGCACTTCGAGGCGCTTGATGGTGGAGACGCCCTCCAGGTCGAGGATGTTCGGCCGGGGCCCGATGAAGGACACCAGGGACATGACCAGCTCCTCACGGATCGGGTCGATCGGAGGATTGGTGACCTGAGCGAAGTTCTGCTTGAAATAGTTGTAGAGCGGCTTCGACTTCTCGGAAAGTGCGGCGATGGGCGTGTCGGTGCCCATGGAGCCAATGGCCTCCTGGCCGGTCACGGCCATCGGCGCCATCAGGAGCTTGAGGTCCTCCTGGGTGTAGCCGAAGGCCTGCTGGCGATCGAGCAGCGATTCATTGGACAGAACCGACGACACCGCGACCGGGGGCATGTCCTCAAGCACGATCTGTGTGCGGGCCAGCCAGTCCTTGTAGGGATGGGCCTGGGAGAGACGCTGCTTGATCTCGTCGTCGGAGACGATGCGGCCTTCCTCCAGGTCGATGAGAAGCATCTTGCCGGGCTGCAGGCGCCACTTCTGGACGATGCGCTCCTCCGGGATCGGCAGCACGCCGGCCTCCGACGCCATGACCACGAGGCCGTCGTCGGTGACGAAGTAGCGGGCGGGACGCAAGCCGTTGCGGTCGAGGGTCGCGCCGATCTGCCGGCCGTCGGTGAAGGCGACGGCGGCGGGACCGTCCCACGGCTCCATCAGGGCCGCGTGGTACTCGTAGAAGGCGCGCCGGTCCTCGTCCATCAGCGGATTGCCGGCCCAGGCTTCAGGGATCAGCATCATGGCCGCATGGGCGAGCTCGTAGCCGCCCTGGACTAGGAACTCCAGCGCGTTGTCGAAGCAGGCGGTGTCGGACTGGCCCTCGTAGGAGATCGGCCACAGCTTGGAGATGTCGTCGCCGAAGAGCGCGGACTCCACCGACGCCTGACGGGCGGCCATCCAGTTGACGTTGCCGCGCAGCGTGTTGATCTCGCCGTTGTGGGCGACCATCCGGTAGGGGTGGGCGAGCTTCCAGGACGGGAAGGTGTTGGTGGAAAAGCGCTGGTGGACGAGAGCGAGCGCCGAGACGAAGCGCTCGTCGGTCAGGTCGGCGTAGTAGGCGCCGAGCTGATAGGCCAGGAACATGCCCTTGTAGACGATAGTGCGCGCAGACAGCGAAACGACGTAGAAGCCGGAGTCCTCCACGCCGGACTTGGCGTAGACCCGGTTGGAGATCACCTTGCGCAGCAGGAAGAGGCGCCGCTCGAAATCGGCCTCGTCCTTCACCTTCGGACCGCGACCGATGAAAACCTGCCGATGGACAGGTTCCGTCGCGACGATGTCCGGGGCCTTGGACAGGCAGCTGTTGTCGACGGGAACGTCGCGCCAGCCGAGCAGCACCTGTCCTTCCGCCGCCACCACCTCTGCAACGACCTGCTCGCACCAGGCGCGAAAAGCGTCGTCGCGCGGCATGAAGAGGAAGCCGACGGCGTACTCGCCGGTCGGCGGCAGGGTGAAGCCGAGGCGTGCGCCTTCGGCCTGGAAGAAGGCGTGCGGGATCTGCACCAACATGCCGGCGCCATCGCCCATCAAGGGGTCGGCGCCGACCGCGCCGCGGTGGGTCAGGTTCTCGAGAATCTGCAGACCGTTCGCCACGATCTGATGGCTCTTCTCGCCGTTCAGGTTGGCGATGAAGCCGACGCCGCATGCGTCGTGCTCATGGGCGGGGCTGTAGAGGCCGTCGGCCGCAGCCTTGGCCCGCGCGGCTTCCGTCATGCTGGTCGTGCGCTTGGCGGCGGCGGCGGGCGCCGCGCCTTCGATCCGCACGTCCGACGGGCCGGCAAGGTCATGCCTCTTCATCGTCATCCCCATACTCGTTCTGGAACCTTGCACCATGCAGGGTTCCGGCCAATCCAGCCACCGAAGCCGGCAACTTCCGTTGTCCGGGTCTGGTCCGGCGCGGCGATCCGACCCTGCTGGCCGGGATTTCGCTACGACGTCCCGCCGTCGGACCCATGCCATCGGCCAGCCGCGTGATCCGTTCCAAAAGGCGGTGATGGGTGTCGCCTCCGCCAACCGGGTGCAAATCGGTCGACGAAGGGGCGCAAACCCGCCTTGCTATGGCATCTCAACCTTAATCGAGCGAGCCTTCCTGCGCCGCTTGGACCAAGGGCAGAAGCCTGATCGTTGCGTAGAGACACATTCCCACGCAATACCTGAAACCCTCACACGACCTTCGCGCAACTTAGTTTCGCGTCGATGACAGCCCGACAGGACCGGGTCCACCCACGTAAATCTATCGCAACGCCGCATGCCTGATGCGTAATACGCATAACCTTCGGTCCCGTCAATCCCGACAGTGACGCTGACCGATTTTTTCTCATGCGTCTGAGATGTGCATTCTCTCTCGGTGCTGCCGCAGCGAAGGGCGGTCCGCAGGTGACTTCTCGGACGTGATCGCATCGGATAAAGACATCGGCATGAACTTTTCAAGCGACAATTGGGCGGGTGCGTCGGCTCCCGTGGCCGCGGCCCTCAACGCGGTCAACCACGGACTCGCCGCTGCCTATGGAGCGGACGACACGACGCGGACCGTTTCAGACTGGTTCGCGGAAATCTTCGAGCGCCCGGTCACCGTGTTCTTCGTTTCCACCGGGACGGCGGCGAACTCGCTGGCGCTCGCCAGCGTCATGCGACCGGGTGGGGCGGTGATCTGTCATCGCAATGCGCACGTCGCGGTGGACGAGGGTGGCGCGCCGGAGTTTTTCAGCGGCGGTGCGAAGCTGGTGCCGGTTGACAGCGCGCGCGGCAAGTTGACACCGGAGGGTGTCCGTTCGGCGATCGCCCGGTTCCAGCCTCCCGCCGTCCATCACGGACGGCCGGTGGCGGTGAGCCTGACCCAGGCAACCGAATGGGGGACGGTTTACTCACCGGCCGAAGTGGCCGCGATCGCGGGGATCGCGCATCAAGCCGGGCTCAAGGTCCACATGGACGGGGCACGCTTTGCGAATGCGCTCGTCTCGCTCAACGTGACCGCGGCCGAGATGACCTGGAAGGCCGGGGTGGACATGCTCTCCTTCGGGGGCACCAAGAACGGCTGCTGGTGTGCGGAAGCGGTCATCCTGTTCGATCCGCAGAGCGCTGACGACTTCGCCTACGCGCGCAAGCGAGCGGGGCAGCTGTTCTCCAAGAGCCGCTTCGTTGCAGCCCAGTTCCAGGGGTACTTCGACCGGGGTCATTGGCTGGACAACGCCGTCCATGCAAACGCAATGGCCGGCCGCCTTGCCGCGGGCATCTCTGCTGCCCCGGGAGCCCGCGTGCTGTTCCAGCCGGAAGCGAACGAGGTGTTTGCGATCTGGTCTGCGAAGACGTCGCAGGCGCTGAAGGCGGCGGGCGCGCTCTTCTACGAATGGCCGGCGGATGGACTTCCCCCGGCAGACGTGCCCGGAGAAGGCGAAGTCCTCGTCCGTCTCGTCACCAGCTTCGCCACAACGAAGCACGACGTGGCCGAGTTCATCCGGGTTCTGATGACGGGTTCAGCCGTCTGAGGCTTACTCATTTTAAACTGAAATGAGCTTGCCTTGCCATTAATGATACTTAGCCCTCACCGAAGCAACGCTCAGATCGACTTTGATTTTGACTATTTTTACAGCAGACAGGGCTCGGTAGAATTCTAGGTTCATTTACTTGTCTTCGGCAATCATCCCTTCCGAGAGCTAGGGTGGGGAGATCCGATGTCCTTTTTCCGCTATGCAAGCGCGTTTTCCGTGCTTCTTGTTTCAACGGTTTGGCCTGCATGGGCCACATCGTCGCTGGAAGACTTCAAGCGTCCGACCACGATACCGTTCCCCGCGGACAACCCGTATACGCCGGAAAAGGCCGCGCTCGGGAAGGCATTGTTCTTCGAACCCCGCCTGTCAGGGGCGGAGAACATGACCTGCGCGTCGTGTCACAATCCCTCCTTCGGCTGGGAAGTGCCGGTGGAGACCGCAGTCGGCTCCCAGAACACCCGCCTCGGCCGTCAAGCGCCTACCGTGCTTGGCTCGGCTTGGATCCATCCATTCTTCTGGGACGGCCGGGCGGCCACGGCGGAAGCCCAGGCCAAGGGGCCGATCGAATCGCCGGCGGAGATGAACCTTCCGCTCGAAGTCGCAGTACAGCGGTTGTCGGCGATCAAGGGCTATTCGGCCTGGTTCGACCAGGTGTTCCCCGGCACGTCCGTCACGCCAGACACCATCGTAGCGGCGATCGCCACCTTCGAACGGACAGTCGTGCCGAGCTATGCCCCATTCGATGCGTGGGTGGACGGGGATGCCGACGCAATCTCGGATTCGGCTAAACGCGGCTTCGACCTTTTCGTCGGCAAAGCGCGATGCGCAGGCTGTCACACCGGCTGGAACTTCACGGACAACAAGTTCCACGACATCGGGACGACAGATGCCGATCCGGGCCGCGGCACCTTCGAGCCGGCCAATCCCAAGGCCCAGTTCGCTTTCAAAACGCCCAGCCTGCGCGACATCGCCCAGCGCGGGCCTTACATGCACAACGGCAAGGTGCCGACACTGCAGGCGGCGGTCGAACACTACCTGTCGGGCGGCATCGACCGGCCTTCCCGATCGAGCCTGATGGCTCCGGTGGATCTCACGGCCGCCGACATCCAGGACCTCGTCGAGTTCCTGCACTCCCTGACCGGCTCGCGGCAGGTCGTCGCCCTTCCCGTGCTGCCGAACTGAGGCCCGCCATGAGCATCTTCCAACGTATCTTTCTGTGCTTCCTCGTGTGCGTCGGCATCGGCTCCGCGCTCAACGCGGTCTTCGTCTGGCAGATCTGGACGGTCAGCGCCGACACAGCGAACGCGACCACAACGCCGCTCGAACAGGTCGATGCCGCCCACCGGATCGCGGAACGGTTCACGACGATCCATGCCCAGCTCGAGGATGTGACAGAAGGCATACGCTTCACGGACAGCAAGGCGTCGCTCGGCGCCTTCAATGCCGCGGTGAATGACCTTCAGCGGCAGGTCGAGCGTCTGGCGGCGACGCCGCTCTCACCCGAGGCGCTCGCCCGGCTGAACCATGCCCGGTCGACTCTCGACGCCTGGTTGGCGGACAGCCGCGTTTTGATGGGTGAGGCTCCTGCCACCGCCGTGGTCGCGCCGCATGTGCAGACAGACGCAGCGGGAAGCAGCCATCGATGCCGACCTGCAGTTCCTGATCGGCGAGTCGATCGCGGCAGCCGAGCAGACCGGTGCGGAGGTTCGCGACCACGCCGCTTTCGCCTTCTGGCTGGCCGTCGGCGGTTCGGTCGCGGCCGTTGTCGCAGGTCTCTCACTCACGGTTGCGGCAGCCCTGTCGATCACGCGCCCTATGATCGGACTTCAACGTGCGATGAGCGGGATCGCGGACGGGCAGCTCGAGACGGAGGTTCCCGGCGGCACCCGCAAGGACGAGATCGGGTCGATGGCGCGGGCGCTCGACGTTCTCCGGCGCAGCGCCGTGGACCTGCGCAGTCTGCAGTCCAACCAGCAGGCCGAACGTCAGCGTGCGGAGGTCGAACGACAGTCGCTTCTGGCGCGTGTAGCCAACGAGTTCGAGTCCAAGGTTGGAAGTGTCATCTCCGATGTGGAACGGCAGTTGGCGCAGATGTCGGACATGTCGGCCTCCATGGGCCGATCCGCTGGCGTAACCGACTCCAAGGCGGACGGGGCGGGGCAGGTCGCAGCCACCGCCAACGCGAACGTCAGTGCCGTTGCGGCTGCGGCGAACGAGATGGCGGCGTCAGCCCGGGAGATCACCGACCGGACCGCGCATTCGCGCAGCCTTGTGACGGGCACGACCGATATCGTCGCCGGTTCTTCATCGGCAATCAGCCTGCTGGTCGCGACCTCGCAGCGGATCGGCGAGATGGCCGGCCTTATCAGCGACATCGCCGACCAGACCAATCTGCTTGCGCTCAATGCGACCATCGAGGCTGCACGCGCGGGCGAGGCAGGGCGAGGATTCGCGGTGGTCGCCGCCGAGGTGAAGTCGCTGGCCGATCAGACCCGCCGGGCAACGGAAGCGATCGGCTCCAGCATTTCGCAGGTTAGAACCGCCACCGGCGAGGTGGTCGACGTCATGGACAAGATCCGCAGTTCGATCGGTGCGCTGGGCGATTCCGCGAGCGAGGTGGAGCAGGCCATGAAGCTGCAGTTGGATGCCACCGACGAGATCGCTCGGAGCATCGACGAGGCATCCCGTGGAACGCGCAGCCTGGAGTCGACCCTCGGTGAGGTCCGATCGACCTTCCAAGACGTCTGCGAGGGATCAAGGAACATCGCCGATGTCGTCCACAGCCTGGAGGGGTCGGTCGTTCGCCTGAAGTCCGACGCGGCGGCTTTCACGGGGTCCATCCGCGCCGCATGATCGCCATGGTGCGCAAAAGAAGAGGTGCCCGGTTCGGCCGGGCACCTCCCTATCTGTTTTCTGGTTGTCGAAGCCGTTAGTTGACGGTGGTCGACGCCTCGATCTGGCGAAGGCCGTCGGCCTTGCCGATCGGGATCTGGCGGGACTTCTTCTCCTCGGGAATCTCGCGTGCGAGGTCGATATGAAGGAGACCGTTCTCGAGGCTGGCGCCCTTGACTTCCACATGGTCGGCAAGCTGGAACCGGCGCTCGAAAGCCCGCGATGCGATGCCACGATAGAGAACCTCGGCGGTCTTCTCTTCGCTGGCAGGCTTCTTTTCACCCTTGACCGTCAAGGTGTTCTCGCGCGCCTCGATCGAGAGGTCGGCGTCGGAGAAGCCGGCGACGGCGATGGTGATGCGATAGGCGTTCTCACCGGTCCGCTCGATGTTGTAGGGCGGATAGGTCTGGGCGCCTCCGTCGCTCGCACCCAACTGGTCGAGCATGGAGAAAAGCCGGTCGAAGCCGACTGTGGAACGATAGAGCGGTGTGAAATCCACGTGACGCATGGAAAAGTCCTCCTGTGAGCGACGATTCGCGTGTTCAGCGTCTCCACTGCCTGTGAACGCCATGATGGCCGTTCCCGGCGGAGAGCCGGCGGACCCCGATCGGGCGCCCGCATCGCTGATGTGTGGATGGTTTTCCGGGCTTTCAAGGGTGGGGTCAGCGTCGCCGGCATGGCCGATTGCAGTGTCCGCCGGTGCCCGCTACTCATCGGCAAGCCGATCTGGACGGGCCTTGATGGATCTCCTCGACCTGCCTGAAAACCCGATACCGACGGGAACCACGCTCCACCGTCTGGTGGCCGACGACGGCGTTGCGCTTCGTGCGGCGCGTTTCCCCGTGCTTTCGGGTCCCGCCAAGGGGACAGTCTGCCTGTTCCAGGGGCGGGGCGAGCAGATCGAGAAGTACTTCCATGTGGTCGAGAAGCTGAGGGCCCGTGGGTTCGCCGTGGCGACCCTCGACTGGCGTGGGCAGGGCGGATCCCAGCGTCTTCTGCCCCATGCCCGCAAGGGGCACGTTCCCGATTTCCGTCACTATGAGCGGGACCTGACGGCCTTCCGCCGGCAACTCGTGCTGCCGGACTGCCCACCACCCTACTACGGGCTCGCCCATTCGATGGGCGGGACCGTTCTCCTGGAAGCCTCGCCGCGGCTTCCGCCCTGGATGCGGCGGCTGGTGCTTTCGGCGCCCTTCCTCGACTTCGCCCCGCCACTCCGGCGCAAGCCGATCCGCCGACTGTCAGCGCTTCTCTGCATGGTCGGCTTGGGTCGGGCGATGATCCCGGGAGCCACCAAGAAGCTGGCGGTGGTCCGGGATTTCGAGGACAACCCGCTGACATCCGACGCGCGGCTGTTCGCCATGATGATGACGGTGACGGGCAAGCGGCCCGACCTCGGTATCGGGCCGCCGACAAACCGCTGGATCCATGCAGCCGCCAAGGCGATCGACCGGATGGAGGCGGCCCACTTTCCCGGCACCGTTCCGCTGCCGGTCATGATCATCAATCCCGGCCAGGATCAGCTGGTTTCGCCCTATGCCAACGAGACGATGGCGCGCAGGTTGCGCTCCTGCGCCTATGTGTACGTGCCGGGAGCCCGCCATGAGATCATGATGGAGCGACCGATCTACCAGGATCAGTTCTGGGCAGCCTTTGACGCGTTCGTACCCGGCTCGGACGAAAGCTGACGGCTCAGCCGGCAAGCCGGCGCAGAACCTCCTCGTGAAGCGACGGGTCGCCACTCGCGACCACCTGGCCGCCATCGATCGCCGAACCGCCCTGCCAGTTGGTGACGACGCCGCCTGCTCCTTCGATGACCGGGATCAGCGGCATGATGTCGAACGTCTTCAGCCCGGACTCGATGACGATGTCCACGTGGCCGCCCGCGAGCATGCAATAGGCGTAGCAGTCGCAGCTGTAGCGCGTCAGGCGCACACCGGTTTCCACGCGGTCATAGGCGGCCCGCTCGTCGTCCTTGAAAAGCGTCGGACTGGTCGTGAAGAGCGTGGCCTCCGCGATGGAGGGGCACGGCCGCGTGCGCAGGACCGCTTCGCCAGCGGGCCCCGCGTAGGTGCTCGTCCGGCCATCGCCGATGAACCGTTCGCCGATGAAGGGCTGGGACATCATCCCGTAGATCGGACGACCGCCCTTCTTCAACCCTACCAGCGTGCCCCAGACCGGAACGCCGGAGATGAACGCGCGGGTGCCGTCGATCGGATCGATCACCCAGACATACTCCGCCGAGCCGCTGTCGTCGCCGAACTCCTCGCCCAGGATGCCATGGTCCGGGAAGCGGGCGCCGATATGGCGGCGGATCACCTGTTCGGCCGCGCGGTCGGCCGCCGTCACCGGGTCGAAGGCATCCACCTCCTTGTTGTCGATCGTCATCCGAGTCCGGAAGTGCGGGAGAATGACGGCCCCCGAAAGATCAGCTAGCTCCGTGAAAAATGCAGACCAGTCGTCGCGTTCCTGCATAGCGGAAGTGCCTCGTCCTGTGTTGAAGCCTTCGGTTGGGTATGCCCAACGTCGGGTATGGCATTATAAAATCGAGCTTTTTGCCATCGAGCGGGTGGCGTGCGTCGCAGGAGGGCTCGGACCTGCAACGTTTCCGCGACATTCTGTCAGGACCGGCATGCTTGACGACCGTGCAGTGCAGCGGCAAATTGTTGCGGTGCGATACAGCTTGTATCGCCTGCCCTCCTTGGGCGTTTCCTCCCTAAGACTTAGGCCGCCGCACCGCGACGGCCTTTTTTCTTTCCGTCGAGGGAGCCGCACGGCCGTCCGAGCCTACTCGGCCGCATAACGACTTGGTTGTGGCACGAGCGCGGAAACGGGAAGATCCACCAGGGCCTCCACGAACCGTGACAGATCCGTGCGCAGAAGGTCGAAGCCGGCACTCTCGGTGAACGTACGCTCGTCCATGTAGAGGCCGCGATTGACCTCCAACTGGAGGGCGTGAAGGCCTTTGGCGGGGCGGCCGTAGTGCTCGGTGATGAAGCCGCCGGCATAGGGCTTGTTGATCGCCACAGTGTAGCCCAGGTCGACCAGCACGTCCGCGGCATGATCGACGAGCGCGCGGGCAGCGGCCGTCCCGTAGCGGTCACCGATCACGAAGTCCGCGCGGGATCGGGGATCCTGACCGCGTACATTCGATGGCATGGAATGGCAGTCGATCAGGACAGCGGCGCCGAAGCGGACGTGGGTCTGAGCCAGCAGCCGTCGAAGCGTCGCATGGTAGGGCTTGTAGATGGCTTCGATACGATCGAGCGCCTCTTCGATCTGCAGGGGACCGTGATAGATCTCCTCCTGCTCGGCGACCACGCGGGCTATGGTGCCCAAGCCGCCGGCGACGCGAATGGAGCGGACGTTGGCGTAGGCCGGGAGGCGACCTGCGAACATCTTCGGGTCGAGTTCGTAAGGCTCCCGGTTGACGTCCAGATAGGCGCGCGGAAAGTGCGCCCGGAGCAGGGGCGCTCCTCGATTGACCACATGGGCGAAGAGCCGGTCTACGAGCGCATCCTCCGACAGTCTGATCCGCCTGGAATCAAGGCGCGACGCCGCCAGGAAGTGCTGCGGGTAGGCGCTGCCGGAATGCGGGGAATTGAAGACGAATGGAATGGTCTGCTCGACCGGAGAGGATACTTCGAAAGCCGGTTCGGTCACGAAATCCGCAACGACACGCATGCCTGCTCCCGGACCGGGGTCTGCCGCTGCTTTCCCGGCGAGGGGACATAAGTCCCGGTCAATCGAATCGGATCATTCCAGAGCATGAGAAATGGGCTTCCCGTGCCGGAAACGTTCGGTTTCGCCCTGGCTCGGACTCCCCTCACATCGTGATGGTGCCAATTTACCCGGGATCTGTCCACAGGCTGAGGCCCAGAAACCGGCAACAACCGGGATCAAGTGACGGGGATCGCGCGTTTAAGAGTCCCGAAACGAGACGCTTACGCCATATTTACCGCGATAGCCTACTCGTGAGATGAGATAAACAAGACGGGACTGCCTCAAAGGTGGGCCGTCCCAGTGGACCCGTCGGGAAACCAAATGAACCGTATCCTCCTCGCCGAAGACGATAACGACATGCGCCGCTTCCTGGCGAAGGCTCTCAACAACGCCGGATACGACGTGGTGGCGTTCGACAACGGCCGCAGCGCTTACGAGCGGCTGCGCGAGGAGCCCTTCACGCTGCTCCTGACGGACATCGTGATGCCGGAGATGGACGGAATCGAACTGGCCCGGCGCGCCACCGAACTCGATCCCGACCTGAAGATCATGTTCATCACCGGGTTTGCCGCCGTCGCACTCAACCCGGACAGCCAGGCGCCGAAGGATGCCAAGGTCCTGTCCAAGCCGTTCCATCTGAAGGACCTCGTGCGCGAGGTGGAGAAGATGCTGGCCGCGGCCTGAGCCGAACCGGGCGGACGCACAAGGCTTGTTCGGATGGCTTGCATGCCAAACGAAAGGTCGCTATACCCCCTCGCACATCGCCGCGAGGCGATCCCGCAAGGATGGACACGGGCGTGTAGCTCAGCGGGAGAGCACTACGTTGACATCGTAGGGGTCACAGGTTCGATCCCTGTCACGCCCACCATCCACCTTCAGATCCAGAAGAAAATGGCCCGCGACCGACAGGTCCGGGCATGCGTCCGGAGCGGGCCTCCGTTGCACGGGCGACACGCCCGCCACGCGTCGTCTACTTTCCTGTGAACTGATCATGGATTGATGCCGGCAAATCAGATCTGCTGCTTTCGCCGGAGACGTTCTGCGTCCGTCCGGAACTGCGGGGGTGCAGATGAGCCAGGCCAGCCCACATCCACGATTTCTTCTTCGGCGCGCTCAAGTCGAGACGGAGACCTTGCTCCGTAAGGACCGCCAGTATCTGGACGCGATCTCTGCGATCGAAATCGCGTCCGCCCGTTTTGCGTTCGGGGCGACATTGCCTTTGGCCGAAGCCGTGCAGGCAACTTGCAGCGTGCTGCGGCAGTCGCTGGCGACGCATCGGGCCGGTTCGACCGCCGGAGAGGTGATCCGCAAGTTCGTACCCGAACGTCTGGCCGAACTGGAAGAGGTCTGCAGATCCACTCACGTCGAGGTCGCGTCGTCGGGCCTGCGGCTTGTGCGGACCGAGTAAGTCTCCGAGGCTTGGGGCTGGAGAAGGGGAAAATCACCTTCTTTGCCGCCTCTCTAGGCAGTTCTGCCTTTTATTCGTGCTTGAAAAATATTCGGCCGGACGCCATCTAGACAACGTCGGCCTCGGCCGACAGCCCTCCTTGGGCGTTTCCTCCCTAGACTTCAGGCCGCGCATGTCGCGGCCTTTTTTTCTGTCAACGCCGAAGAGCCGGCAGGACGTGTTCCCCGAAGGTATCGATGAAACGGGCCTGATCGCGTCCCACGTGGTGAAGGAAGATCCGCTCGAAACCGAGTTCCGCGAAACCGGCAAGTCGGTCGCGGTGCCAGGCGAGATCAGCAGACACGAGAACGGACTGCCTTATGTCGGCCTCCCGGACGAAGCGGGTGGCGGCATCGAAATCGGCGGGACGTCTCAGATCCCAGTTCACTTCACCGCCGATCGCGTTCGGGCCCCACTGGTCCAGCGCCATGTGCACCGCCTCGGCTTCGGTGGGGGCGTGGCTGAGGGCAACCTGAAGGTAGATGGGCTTGCCCGAACCGCCGTTGGCCCGGAAGGCTTCGATCACGCGGCGCAAGGTGGCGTCCTCCGACGGGATGGTGATCATCCCGTCGGCCCAGGCGCCGACACGGGCGGCGGTCGCCTCCGACACGGCACCCCCGAGGAGACGGGGCGTCTGCTTCGGACGGGAGTAGAGCTTGGCTTCGACGACCGTGACGCGCCCGCGGTGGGTCACAGATTCGCCGGACAGCAAAGCCCGGATCACCGACGCGCACTCCTCCAGCCTGGCGTTCCGTTCCGCCTTGTCCGGCCAGGGCAGGCCGGTGATGGCTTCGTTGAGCGCCTCGCCGCTGCCGAGCGCCAGCCAGAAGCGGCCCTCGAACATCTCGGCCAGCGTCGCCGCCGCCTGCGCAACGATCGCCGGATGGTACCGGTATCCCGGCGCCGCGATGACCCCGAAAGGCATCGTCGTTGCCTGCATGGCAGCGCCGAGCCAGGCGAATGAGAAGCCCGAATGGCCCTGCCTCTCGCTCCAGGGATGGAAGTGATCGGACGACATGGCGCAGTCGAAGCCCGCAGCCTCGGCCTGACGGACCAGCGTCACGAGTTCGCTCGGCGCGAACTGCTCGTGCGAGGCATGGTAGCCGTACTCGGTCATGGGAGGGTCCTTCAGATGTCGCTGCGACGGAGGAGGTAGTCGAGGCCGCCGACGCGGTACCAACGGTAGCCGTAGGGTTCGAGGATCACG
This sequence comes from Chthonobacter albigriseus, assembly GCF_013839445.1. Lineage (GTDB taxonomy): Bacteria > Pseudomonadota > Alphaproteobacteria > Rhizobiales > Pleomorphomonadaceae > Chthonobacter > Chthonobacter albigriseus. Next base: position 57,547 of record NZ_JACDIT010000005.1, read on the forward strand.
CAATGACGCCCGTCCTGCTGCGGGTCGCTGTTGGAACCGCCGAGCAGGTTGATGAGGGGCTGCGGACCATCCGGATCGTCGGTGGTGAAGTGGATCTCGCGTGGCTCTGCGCCCAGGTTGTGCAGGAAGAAGACGGAGTTGTTCCGCCAGTCGTAGCGCAGCGCGAAGACGGAGGGGTCGCCGACATCGACGATGGAGTGATCTCCCCAGCCGATCTCAGGCACCTCCTTGCGCATCCGCATGATGCGCTCCAGCCAATTCAGCATGGAGTCCGCATCCCGACGCTGCTCGGCCGCGTTCAGGTGCTCGAATCCGTAGGGTCCGCCACTGATGACCGGAAGAATCGGTTTGTCGCCCTTGGTGAAGCCGCCCTGCGGCTCGTCGGACCACTGCATCGGCGTGCGGGCGCAGTAGCGTTCGGGAAGGCTCAGATCGTCGCCCATGCCGAGTTCGTCGCCATATCGGATCACGGGTGTGCCGGGCAGGGTGAAGAGAAGGCTGTAGGCGAGTTCCAGGCGACGCCGGTCGCCGGCCAGCATGGGGGCGAGGCGCCGGCGAATGCCGCGGTCGTAGAGCTGCATGTTCGGTTCGGGCCCGAATGCCTTGAACACCGCGGCCTGCTGCTCCTTCGTCAGGCGGCCGAGATCGAGTTCGTCGTGGTTCCGCAGGTGAAGGCCCCACTGCGCGCCCTGCGGCTTCGACCGCGTGGCCTCCACGGCCTTGGCCAGATCCTTGGCGTCACCGGTCGCCATCGCGTAGAAGAGATGCTGGTTGACGTGGAAGTTGAACATCATCTGCAGCCGGTCGCCGTCCCGGCCGAAATACTCCACGCTCTCCTCCGGAGGCACGTTGGCTTCGGCGAGGAAGATGCCGTCGCCCTTGCGCCATTGGACGAACTGGCGGAAGGAGCGAAGCATTGCGAACTGCTGCTTGGGGTGCTTGATGTCGGCGCCCTTCTCCGCGATCACGAAGGGAACAGCGTCCATCCGGAAGCCGGACACGCCCAGCTGGATCCAGAAGCCCATGATCTTGAGGATCTCGGCCTGGACATGCGGGTTGGACGTATCGAGATCGGGCTGGTGCTTGTAGAACCGGTGGAAATAGTAGAGCCCGGCCTTCTCATCACGCGTCCAGGTGGATTCCTGAACCCCGGGGAAGACCATCCCCTCGTGGGCATTGGACGGCTTCTTCTTGGACCAGACATACCAGTCCCGGAACGGCGACTGAGGATCGGATCGCGCCGACTGGAACCAGGGGTGCTCGTCGGACGTGTGATTGACCACGAGGTCGATGATGACGCGGATCCCACGCTGCTCGGCGCCGCGCGTAAACTCGACGAAGTCGCCGAGTGTCCCGTAGCGAGGATCGACATTGTAGTAGTCGGTGACGTCGTATCCGTCGTCCTTGCCGGGCGAGGGCTGGAAGGGCATCAACCAGATGGCGGTGACGCCGAGTCCGTTCAGGTAGTCCAACCGGCGCTGCAGGCCGCGGAAGTCGCCGACACCGTCGCCGTTGGAGTCCATGTAGGTCTCCACGGACAGGCAATAGATGACGGCGTTCTTGTACCAGAGATCCGTGACCATCCGCTGCGGGGCCTTGCTCGTGTTGTCGTTCGACCAACACACGAGCCGGCGATTTGTTCTGCGGCACGCAATCAAAGCCGTTGGATGGACATGGCCCGGATCACGACTTCACTCTGGGAAAAGCGGCTTTCCAGCGCGCGGCGGTAGTCGGCCCACCAGGCGGGGTCGAGATCCGCGGTCATCACTTCGAACACGACAACCCGGTCCCTCACCCGGCCGGCTCCCTCTTCGGTCCAGACGCCCTCGGCCGGCGCCCGTGTGTGCGCGGTCAATCCACCGAAGCGGGCCACGAGTTCCCGTTCCACGCCGTCGAACAGACCGCGGGGGATCGGACTGCCTTCGTTGTCCTCCAAGGGAAGGAGAATCTGGACCAGGGATGCCGTCGTCACTGGATGGCTTGTCCGGTCGGCGACCTGCCGTCGGTGCGAGGCGCCTCGACCACGGCTTCCTCGCTGACGAAGCCGAGGAAGGCGTCGAGGCCTGCTATCTCCTCCGCATCGAGTTGCTTTTTGTCGCTGCCCTGGCTGAGCGCGACTGCCGCCGCCGCGGCGTCGGCAGTGCCGCGGCGCGCGTCTATGTATGCCCCGATCCTCGACAGCCCCTCGTCATCGGCTGGAGTCGTCGACTTGGCCTTGGGTCGATCGACGGACGTACCGGCACCTGGAAGCGCGGTCGTCCGCTGGTCGGAAACATCAATTCCGAGGATCTTGTCGATGGCTCGGATCGTAGCGGCCGTGGCCGGCTTCAATGACGTGCTGACCAGCCAGGCGTTGACTTTCTTGGTGGCATCCAGCCGTGCCAGGGGATCGGACCGGGACACCGCCTCCCGCTTGGCCGGAGCATACGTCGCCAGAACATCGATCTGTCGTCCTGCGGAGGGCGCGATATCGGCCGACTGGCCGTAGTCATCGATCGGCGGCGCCTGGTCGTAATCCGGGGGCGAGGCGAGGCGTTCCTCGGGCCGCCAACCTCCGGAAGACCCGCGGTTCGAAAGCCCGGGCGCCTCCTCGTACCCGTATATGGTAGCGCGCGAACGATCGTCGTCCGGATACGGCTCGCCCGGATAGCCGTAGTCATCACCCTCGTCGGGCCGGACCATGAGCCGCTCGCCGCCGTACTCGTCATCCGGCAGGGGCTCGATGAAGTAGGTGCCGTCCGGCGCCACCAGCAGCCGTCCCCGTGGCGGGGATCCTGCGGGGGGCGGGTCGCCATAGCCGGGTGGAGGATCGCCCCAGCCGGGGGGCGGCTCGGCATAGACTGCGGGGGGCGGGTCAATGAAGACAGGGCCGGGCGGCGGCGGCGGAACCATGGGTTCGTCCCACCAACCCTCCTGAGCGGTTGCCGGCCCCGAGAGAAGAACCGTTACTGCTCCGGCTGCGGCAAGGAGCCGTCGAGAGGTCTGGGAGATGCGCATACCGTCTCCAACGCCAGGCGCGGTCGAACGATCCCTAGCACGCGCGGCGATTGGCACGGTGAACGCTGAAATGGGCAGTCCTATGACGAACAGGGCCTGTAATCCGCCGGGTTAACGCGAATAGATACTCCTTGTTAAATTCGTATGCATAAGGTCAACCCCAATAAGGGGGTCTACCTATGCGCATTCAGAATAAAATCCTGGCACTCGTGTGCATGCTCTCCGTTGTCTCCGTGTGTATCGCGGGCGTGGCCCTCCATACCATGCAGGGCTACAATGATCGGGTCGCGGAACTGGAGGCGGCTGCCAAACGCGCCTACAACGGCGAGCACCTCAATCGCCTGGTGACAGCCGTCGTGATGGAATCGCGCGGCATCTACGCCGCTGCCGATATCGAGAAGGCCAAACCCTTCGCCGAGGGTATCCGCAAGAACCTCGACGCGATCGACGCGCTGCTGGTCCACTGGGAGCCGATCGTCAACCTCGTCGACAAACCGGCCTTCAAGGCCGTCGCGGACAAGGCTGCGGAGTTCCGGTCGTTCCGTGTCGAAACCGCGCGGCTCGGCGAGGCCGTGTCACCGCAAGCGGCCAACGAGCAGGGCAACAACGAGCAGAACCGGGCTGTCCGGAAGCAGTTCCAGGCGGAGATCGATTCGCTGGTGAAGACCGACCTCGTCGAACTGGAACGGGTGACCGCGGATGTCCGCGACTTCTATGCCAACCGACTCATGCTGATGATCGTGCTCGCGACTGGCGGCCTTGTGCTCGGACTGGCGATCGCGCTCTGGTTCAGCACCACCAAGATCTCCCGCCCGCTGGTGAAGGTGACCGACGTTCTGTCGCGTCTTTCCGGCGGCGATCTTTCGGTGACCGTGCCGGCGGTGACGAGCAAGGACGAAATCGGCGCGCTGTGGCGCAGCGTCGGCGGTTTCCGCGATGCATTGCTGGCAACCGAAAGCCTGCGCGAAGAGCAGTCCAAGCTTGAAGAGAAATCGCGCCTGCAACGCCGGGCCGAAATGGAGGCAATGGCGAGCCGCTTCGAGAGCGAGGTCGGCGCAGTGATCGGCACCGTTGCCGGTGCGGCAAAGTCCGTGCTGGACGCCGCCCAGACCGTCTCCGGCTCGGCCGAGGACACGTCCCACCGGTCGGCAGCCGTTGCGAGTGCTTCCGAGCAAACGTCAGCCAACGTTCAGTCGGTGGCTGGGGCATCGGAAGAACTGTCCGCCTCGATCGCGGAGATCGGGCGGCAGATCTCGGAAGCTTCCCGGCTCATCGGGGAAGCCGTCGGCGAGGCGCGCCAGTCCGACCAGGAGGTCAAAGTCCTGGCCGAAGCCGCCGGCAAGGTCGGCGCGATCGTCGCAATGATCCAGGCGATCGCCGAGCAGACCAACCTGCTCGCCCTCAACGCCACGATCGAAGCGGCGCGTGCCGGTGAAGCTGGACGTGGGTTTGCCGTTGTGGCGAGCGAGGTGAAGCAACTGGCGTCGCAGACCGCCAAGGCGACCCAGGACATCGAAGCGCAGATGAGCGGCATCCAGTCATCCACCAACCGGACCGTGATCCGGATCGCGGATATCGCCAAGCGGATCGACGAGCTGGATTCGATCGCCGCGGCCGTTGCAGCCGCGGCCGAGCAGCAGAATGCCGCAACGGGCGAGATCGCCCGCGGCATCCAGGATGCGGCGGCCGGTGCGGCGCATGTGGCGCACAACATCACCAGCGTCCGGACCTCGGCCACGGAGAACGGCAGCGCAGCCCGCGGGCTGGTTTCCGCAGCTTCGTCGCTCAGCGAACAGGCGTCGTCACTCGAGCGGCAGGTGTCCGATTTCCTGAAGACGGTGCGTGCGGCCTGAGGGCACAGCGGGCAGGTCGAACGGGCGAAAAACCGCCTTCTCGACCCGCCCGCGGCGTTGACATCGAAAGGGACCATCCGTATGGTCCCGCCGATCTCGGGCCGGGTGATGAACTCGGCCCGTTCCAATCGACACGATCGGATCCAGTCGAACCGTCGCCGGCGGCACCATCCTCCCTTCCGAGGAGGCGGGAGCAAGCCCTGCGGTTCGAAAGGCTCCGGAAGGACCGAACCCATGAAGATCAAGAACTCGCTGCGGTCGCTTCTGGGCCGTGACCGGAACAACCGCCTGGTGCGCCGCAAGGGCCGCATCTTTATCATCAACAAGAAGAACCCGCGCTACAAGGCGCGCCAGGGCTGATGCCCCGGACGGGGGCCTGACAAAGCCCCCCGGTGTTCACGATCACTCGATGATCTCGACGGCGCGTGCCGGGAAGCCTATCTTCCCGGCATGCGCTTTTTCATGTCCGCGATCATCGTCCTGACCTGCATTGCCGGATCGGCCGCCGCCCAGGCGCCCCCCGCCGAACCGCTGAAGCCGCCGCCGACACGGCCGCAGCTTCCCTCGGAGCCTTCGCTGGACAATCCGGCGCTCGAACAGCGACCGCCCAAGGACGCGAACAGCGACCGTGCGGCGCAATCGGCCCTTCCGCCCAACGCCAAGCAGGAGCTCGACGAGCTCTATGCGAAACTTGCGGTCGCCAAGACACCCGAGGAGGCGCATCCGCTGGAACAGCGCATCCTGCAGCGACTGGCGGTCTCGGGAAGCGCGACCGTGGACCTGCTGATGAGTTGGACCGACAAAGCGCTGGCGGCGAACGACTATCCGGCCGCCCTGGACCTTCTTGACGAAGCCCTGGCGCTGAAGCCCGACTATGTCGAAGGCTACAACCGGCGCGCCACCATCTATTATCTGCTCGACGACTACACACGCTCCATCGGCGATATCGAACGGACTCTTTCGCTGGAGCCGCGCCATTTCGGGGCCTTGGCAGGTCTCGGAGCGGTTCTCACCGAACTCGATCAGCCGGAGCGGGCCCGCTCGATCTACGAACGGACGCTCAAGATCAATCCGCAGCTGACGACCGTGAAGGAAGCGCTCGCGGAGCTCGACAAACGATCGGCCGGTCGGGACCTTTGACCGTGTTTCGGACAGGCGGCTCGCGTCGATGATCCTCGGGTGGCTGACGCTTGGTGTCGCCGGACTCTTCGGTGCACTGGTGGGGGTGACCGCGGTCGGCAACGCCAGGATCGGCGCTCGGCTGGCGGCAGTCGGCGCCTATGCGGAGGTGGACGGCGTTTCCGTCCACTACGTCGATCGCCCCGCGGATGCCGACCCGAGGAACCCTGGGCTCCCCTTGGTGGTGATCCACGGCGCCAGCGGCAACCTTCACGAGCCCCGCGCGGCTCTCGACCGGCATCTCCGGCACCGGCGCGTCATCTATGTCGACCGTCCCGGACACGGGCACTCGAGCCGGCCCGCGCGGCGCTGCGCCGCGCCCTCGGTCCAGGCCGACGTCCTGGTCGGCCTGCTCGACCGACTCGGCGTCGAGCGCGCCATTCTCGTCGGCCATTCCTGGGGAGGGGCGGTTGCCGCCGCGGCCGCGGTTCTTCATCCGGGCCGGGTCGCCGGACTGGTCTTCATCGCGCCCGCCACCCATCCCTGGCCGGGCGGTGTCACCTGGTACTACCGGGTCGCAGCGCACCGATACCTCGGCCCGGCATTCGCCTGGACCCTGGCCTATCCGCTTGGCCGCCTCCTGTTGGAACGCGCTGCCAAGGGCGTCTTCGATCCAGGGCCGGTGCCGGAACGCTATCCGCGCGAGGCTCACATCGAACTGGTGCTCCGGCCGCGATCATTCGTCGCCAATGCCGAGGACGTGGCGGATCTGAAGGAGAACGTGATCGCCCTGTCGCCACGCTATCCGGAGATCACCGCGCCGACCGTCATTGTCACGGGCGATCAGGACAGCGTCGTGTGGCCGTCCATCCATTCGCACGGGCTGCTACGGGACATCCAGGGGGCTGAGATGATCGAATTGCCAGGGGCTGGCCACATGCCCCACCACACGCACCCACAGGTGGTCGTGGAGGCGGTGGAGACGGTCAGCCGCCGCGCCAGCATGGTCCCCGCCTGACGGTGCTCAGATTCCGCTGAGGCCGTCGGCGCCGATGAAGGCGATACGCAGGAGGTTCGTGGCGCCTGGGGTCCCGAACGGAACGCCGGCGGTGACGATGACGCGCTGCCCGGGTCGGCCGAAGCCTTCCTCGTAGGCGATGCGGCAGGACCGATCGACAAGGTCGTCGAGATTGCGGGCGTCGTCGCTCACTACGCAATGAAGGCCCCAGACCACCGCGAGCCGTCGCGCCATGGCGCGGTTGGGCGAGAGAGCGATCACGGGGGTGGTGGGCCGTTCGCGCGATGCGCGGATACCCGTGGCGCCGGACGAAGTGAAGCACACGATCGCGGCCAGCCCAAGGGTCTCGGCGATCTGCCGGGCCGCCGAGGAGATGACATCGGCGCCTGTCTGCTGCGGATCCGGGCGCTGGGCGTTCAGGATCGAGAGATAGTACTCGTTCCGCTCCACTTCCTCCGCCACGCGGCTCATGGTGGCGACCGCCTCGATGGGGTAGGCGCCGGCGGCGCTTTCTGCGGAGAGCATGACGGCGTCGGCGCCCTCGAACACGGCCGTCGCAACGTCGGACACCTCGGCGCGGGTCGGAACGGGGGACTGGATCATCGACTCCAGCATCTGGGTCGCGACCACCACCGGTTTGCCGGCCTTGCGGGCGGCGCGGGTGATGCGCTTCTGGATGCCGGGGACCTGTTCGAGCGGCATCTCCACGCCGAGATCGCCGCGGGCGACCATCAGGCTGTCGGAGAGCTCCATGATCTCCTCCAGTCGGTCCACCGCCTGGGGCTTCTCGATCTTGGACATGATGCCCGCCTTGCCGCGGACAATCTTGCGCACTTCCGCAACGTCTTCGGCGCGTTGGACAAAGGAGAGGGCGATCCAATCGACTTCGGCGTCCAGCGCCGCGAGCAGGTCGGCGTGGTCCTTGTCGGTCATCGCTCCAGTGGTGAGGATGGTGTCCGGAAGGCTGACGCCCTTGCGGTCGGAGATCTTACCGCCGACCTCGACTTCCGTGACCGCGTTGCGTCCATCGCAGGTCAGGACGCGCATCCGCAATTTGCCGTCGTCGATCAGCAACCGATGGCCGGGCTGCAAGGCTTCCAGGATCTCGGGGTGGGGCAGGTGGACGCCGCTGGCGTCCCCGTCGATCTTGTCGGCGTGAAACTCGAAACGTTGACCGATCTCCAGCACCTGCGGGCCGTTCGCGAAGGTGCCGACCCGCAGCTTGGGGCCCTGCAGGTCCGCCAGGATCCCGATCGGCCGGCCGTGCTCCACCTCGACGGCACGGATCTTGGTCACGAGGTCGCGCAGCTTGTCGTGGCTGGTGTGGCTCATGTTGATCCGGAAAACGTCGGCGCCGGCCTTGTGCAGCCGTCCGATCGTCATCTGGTCGGAAGAGGACGGGCCGAGCGTGGCGAGGATCTTCACCTTGCGATTGCGCTTCATCGGCCCTAGTTCCCCTCTTTGGTGGGCTGATACAAGTGGATGGTCCAGCTACGCTGTTCGGCGGTGTCGATCTCGAAGAAGCCGGTGCGCTCATATCCCCGCGCGACGCAATCCTCGATGCCCTGGATGGTGAACATCTTACGTCGGGTGCACATGAAGGCCTTGCCGCTCCACTCGCCACCGCGCCGCGAGTCCACCGCGTAGATGTAATAGTAGCGGGATCCCAAGGCCCCGGTCAGAAGCGGGCCGCATTTGCCGCCCTCGATGTTCCACCAGCCCTCGCTTCTCCAGCCTTCCTTGCCTTTGTAGCCGAGCGCCACCGAAACGGTGGAGTCGGTCTTGTTGCAGAGGCGAAGGTCGGCCAGGGCCGCGGTCGTCGTCAGCCCAAGTCCGACGAGCGTTCCGGTCAGGATGGTGAGCAGGTGTCGCGCCAGCCGGTGCGAGGTCTTCTGCCTTCGCTCCCCAACTTTGCGCTGCATCGTCATCCCTGGCGAGGTCATTCTTGAGCGCCCGACTTATGGCGTGGGGCATCACGCACTGTCAACATGACCAGACGCATGACTGGAGGATAAATCGCGATTAGATCTGCGTAAGATGCATGGATAGCTGGCATCACGCGTTCCCCCTCAGTCCTCGAGCACCGCTGTTGGCCGCGGGCTTTCGACTCGGCTCGTGTCCGCAGCCTCTCACGAGCGCGGCCTTGCGATAAAGATCCCTGCCAAAATCAGAATGCCACCGACGAGTTGCGGCAGGCCGATCTGCTCGCCCAGAACCACCCAGGCGACAAGGGCTGCCGCTATGGCCTCCATGAAGATGACCAGGGACGAAAAGGCTGCAGACAGGTGCCCCAGCGCGTAGGCCAGCAGTCCCTGGCCGCCGGCATGGCTGATGAAGGCGAGCGCCAGCAGGATCGCCAACCCGTTCCACGACGACGGGAGGATCGTCGGCTCCATGACGAGGGCGACGACCAGGAGGACGGCGGACGTGATCGCGGAGGAGATGAAGGTCACCGTGGCGGCGGAGGTCGTACGGCGGGCGACGCGGACGGCGAGGAAGTAGGTTCCGAAGAAGATGCTCGTGGCGACCCCGTAGATGTCTCCCAGCAGATGCTCCGGCGTGAGGGAATAGGAGCTGCCGAGGAGGACCGCGCCGCCGCCGACGCAAAGAAGGAGACCCAGGAACACGGAGCGTTCGACACGCTCGCCGATCAGGAACCAGGAGCCGAGAACCACCCACAGGGGCGCCGTCGTCGCCAGGAATGTGGCATTGGCGACGGTGGTGTTCATGACCGCCAGATGCCAGAAGAACAGATCGGCCGTGAAGATGACGCCGGCGGTCTGAACAGCGCGGCTGCCGAAGGCGCGGGCGATCGTCCCGCCGTCGTCCTGGCTGCGAGCCCAGGCCCAGAGGAGGGGCATGGCGAGCGCGACCCGCCAGAACGCGCTGGCATAGGGGCCGACGTCGGCAAGCCGAACCATAACCGGTGAGACGCCCATGGCGAGGGCCCCGGCGACAAGGGCAAAGAGCGCGGCGACGGCGCGCGGCTGGCCGGGGAGAACGGCGGGTTCGGACGCGGACATTACGGGAGGGAGCAACCGGTTGTTGGCAGGGGTCTGAGGTCGAGCGCGGGGCGCTGATGTGCGCGGATGGTGCGCGCCGGCGATTGCTATGGCAAGCCCCGTCGGGAGCCCGTATTCTTCCGCGCCATGACGTCACCTAGTTTTTCCAACGGTATGACACCGGCCCCCTTCGACCCGATCGAATTTATCGATGGCTCCCTCTCCGGCGGGCTCTTGCTGATTTGCGACCACGCGTCGAACGCCTTGCCCGAAGCCTACGGCAGCCTCGGACTTCCGGCCTCCGAGTTCAGTCGCCACATCGCCTATGACATCGGCGCGGCGTGGATCACCCGGCGGCTCGCCGCGCGGTTCGGGGCGCCCGCGTTGCTGACCCGGTATTCCCGGCTCCTGATCGATCCCAACCGAGGCGAGGACGATCCGACGCTGGTGATGCGGCTCTCGGATGGTGCAGTCGTACCGGGCAACGCGCGGATCGACGACGTCGAGAGACAGGCGCGCATCGACCGCTTCCATCGTCCCTATCACCACGCCATCAACCAGACCTTGGATGCGATGGCGGCTAGGGGAACGGTTCCGGTGATCGTCTCCATCCATTCCTTCACGGATGCCTGGAAGGGGGTGCCGCGCCCCTGGCACGTCGGGGTGCTCTGGGACACGGACGATCGGCTGAACCGGCCGCTGATCGACGCGCTCGGAGCGGCAGGCGACCTCGTCGTCGGCGACAACGAACCCTACGACGGCGCGCTGCTCAACGACACGCTCTATCGCCACGGGACGGCGCGCGGCTTCGCCCATACCCTGATCGAGGTCCGCCAGGATCTGATCGCGGAGGAAGCCGCCGCGTATGCCTGGGCCGACCGTCTGCACGACTGCCTGGCTCCGATCCTCGCCGATCCCCATCTGCATACGATCCGGACCTATGGTTCGCGCGCGCTTCAACGCGCATTGCCCCCTGGAGTGACCGCATGAGCCCCATCGACGACACCACGCGCACCGAACTGGAGGCGGCCGCCTTCCGACGTCTGGTCGAGCATCTGCGCAGCCGCCCGGACGTGCAGAACATCGACCTGATGAACCTGGCGGGTTTCTGCCGCAACTGCCTGGCGAACTGGTTCAAGGACGCGGCCGAGGCCCAGGGCCTTGCGGTCAGCAAGGACGAGAGCCGCGAACTGATCTACGGCATGCCTTATGCGGACTGGCAGGCGCAGAACCAGCGCGAAGCGAGCGCGGAGCAGCGTGCCGCGTTCGAAGTGAACCGGCCAAAGCATTAAAGCCGGGACGCTGCCGAATCGGTTGACGGGACGGCCGCTCCTGGGGCACCCATGGCCCCCGATCCGGCCCGGGTGGAAGCTCGGGCCGCGCCAAGGCGCCGCGCCCAAACGACGTCGCCAATCGCTCATGGGGAATCGGCCGCCACGCCCGCCGTCGGCGTGCGGACCGATGGTTCCCCGCCACCGAACGAGGATGTCATGGTTGCAGATGTGGCCGATACCGGGGTCGCCGCCGAGGAGCTGAAGCAGTTCATCGAGCGGATCGAACGCCTCGAGGAAGAGAAGAAGGCGATCTCGGACGACGTGCGCGACGTCTATGCGGAAGCGAAGGGCCGCGGCTTCGATGTCAAGGCGATCCGCGCGATCGTGCGGCTTCGCTCGAAGGAGCCGCACGAGCGGGAAGAGGAAGAGGCGATCCTGGAGCTCTACAAGAGCGCGCTCGGGATGGCGTGACGGTGGGCGAGGGCTTGTCCGCAGCGGGCGGTCAAGCCTTTGCCAGGTTCCCCATCTTCAGGAACACGGGCTGGACAGGGCGCCCGAACAGGACGCCGTCCGGACCGATATCGAGGGCGATCCTGTAGACCGCCAGAGCGCCGTCGACCGCCTCGATGGTGCGGTCGATGTCTTCCTGCGTGTGCGAGTAGCTGACCACGAAGGACGGCGCCAGGATGCCGCGCCGGATCAGTTCGCTCATGAACAGGGTGCGGAAGACCTGAGAAGGCCGCTTGTCCGCATCGCGGGTCGCGAAGACGAGGTTGGTGTCCCGGCCGATGATCTCGACATGGCCGGTGAGCCGATGCCTTTCGATCAATTGCTCGACGCCTTCCCGGAGGCGGGCGCCGCGCTCGTGCATGGTGTCGATGACGGGCTCTTGCTCGACCACGTCGAGAACGGCGATCGCTGCAGCGAGGGCATGGGTTTCCGCGCCGTGGGTGGTGGACAGCAGGAACACACGCTCGCGGTCGTGGTCCAATCCACCAAGGCGCATGAATTCGCGCTTTCCTGCGAGGGCGGAGACAGCGAAGCCGTTGCCGATCGCCTTGCCGAAGGTGCAGAGATCCGGCTCGAGGCCGTAATGGCGCTGGGCCGAGCCGGACGGCCAGCGGAGACCCGAGATCATCTCATCGAGTACGAACAGCGCGCCATGGCGTCGGCAGAGATCCTGGACAGCCTGCAGGTAGCCGGCCGGCGGATCGATGGATTTGGTCGGCTCCATGACGACCGCGGCGATCGCGTGGGGCTCTGCCGCGAACAGTGCCTCCAGAGCCGGCAAGTCGTTGTAGGGGAAGGTGCAAGTTAGATCGACGATCTCCCGGGGGATGCCGGCCCGCATCGGCGTGGTTCCGATCGCCCAGTCGTCGTAGGAGAAGAAGGGGTGATCGGCGCAGATGGCGACCTTGTCTCGCCCGGTATAGGCGCGCGCCAGACGAACGGCTGCCGAGACGGCGGTCGAGCCGTCCTTGGTGAACTTGATCATCTCGGCGCCGGGCGCCAGCGCCAGCACCCGTTCAGCGCAGGCCACCTCGATGTCGGCCGGACGGGTGAAGTTCGTGCCCAACTGCATCTGGCGATAGGCGGCGTCCACGACAGCCGGATACGCGTGTCCGAGCGACACGGCGCGCAGGCCCATGCCATACTCGATGAACTCGTTCCCATCGACGTCCCAGACGTGGCAGCCCGCACCCCGGGCGATGAAGCCAGGCGCAAGCACGGGATACTGGTCGTCGCCCTTGGCGTAGGTATGAGCGCCCCCGGGGATCAACTTGTGAGCCGTTCTGCGCAGACCCGCAGACCGGACGAAGCGGTTCGCGCCGGCCGACTGGGTGATGGGCGTGTCCGATACCGGGCGCGTTCGGCGCTGCAGGCGCCAGAATTTGAGGGTGGGGTCGCTGAACACCTCCGAGGTGAACCTGTTGGGTTCCCCGTTCGGGCAAGTGTCACCCCACTCGACCATGCGAAAGATGTAGGCGGCCGGAAGAACTTCGATGATCTCGATCTCGAAGACCTCTCCGCTGATCGTTTGACCGATCACGTCACCGACTTGGAATGTTCCTCGATCGTTTTTCATACAGCAACGCCTACGTTATAGCTTCGCCAAACTGCCTCGACCATCATTGATCGCGGCGAGAGGCATGATGACTTCAGTATTTCCGACCCAGCCTAGAGCTGGTGCGGCCGGGCCGCGACGCGCTTCGCGCCCCATTTAATGCGCCGGGCAGTCGGATCGCGGGCTGCTGCCGATGTCGAACTCGCCTCGTCGGCCGCCGCGGTGGTCAAGGCGTGGAGCGCCTCGATGACCCGGCCTTCAAACCCTTCGGCCATGTACCGGTCGATGGTCCACTCCGGACAATTCTCAAGAACAAAATAAAGGATCGCGACTGTCTTGCTCTTCTCCGACGTGACCTCCCCAGCCAGTTCGAAGCAACGGTCGATCAGTATCGCGCCGCTCGGATCAAGACGACCGGCAAGGGCGCTCCCCGCAATCTCCACAGCTCGATCAAGGCTTGCCACGTCGCCCGTTCCTCCCAGCGCTTGCACAACACCACGGCTACACGGCCCGAACGATCATGATGTGTCACTTCGAGGAACTTGTCTTCCCTCACTTGCGGTAATGGTAACTCGAATCCGACGGCCATTGCTTCTGATGCGTGCGCAATGGCACCGGTACCCGTCGTACGCAATTCTAGAGAACTGCCGGCCGGAGTCGAGTCGCTAGCGACAACTGGCCAAACGGCTTCGACGGCGGGGATGGTGCATCTGCCGTGAAATGGGCATAGTTGCGGGCCACATCGGTGCAGCCGGCGTCCGCGCCGGTTCCTTTCGGGATTTTCGGGGCAGATCCTCTTGAACCGTCCGACTTCCGCGAAGACGCTCGCCGTCATCCTCTCCTTCACGCTTGGATTGGCCGGCTGTTCGGCCTTCGACTACGAGCTCGCCCAGTCGGAGCGGAGCATCCAGCCGATCCCGTCGCGGCTCATGGGCACCATGAACGCCAAGAGCATGGACGCGGGCTCGCCCATTCTGGTGCGCCTGTTCAAGCAGGAGAGCGAACTGGAGGTCTGGAAGCAGGACCGCGCCGGTCGCTATGCGCTGCTGAAGACCTACCCGATCTGCCGCTGGTCCGGGAAACTCGGGCCGAAGCGGGCCAAGGGCGACCGGCAAGCGCCGGAGGGTTTCTATTCCGTGGCCTACGGCCAGATGAACCCAGACAGCCGCTACTACCTGTCGTTCAATCTCGGGTACCCCAACCGCCTGGAGGCCGCCCTCGGCTTCAACGGAGAGGCGCTGATGATCCACGGCGCATGCTCCTCGTCTGGATGTTTCGCCGTCACGGACGAGGCTGCGGGGGAGATCTATGCAGTGGCGCGGGAGGCGTTCCGCGGCGGCCAGACGGCCTTCCAGGTCCAGTCCTATCCGTTCCGGATGACGGCGGACAATCTCGCCATTCATCGCGACGATCCGAACATGGCGTTCTGGGCGTCGTTGAAGGACGGCTACGATCACTTCGAACTGACCAGGCAGGAGCCGCGCGTCTCGGCCTGCGGTGGACGCTACGTCTTCAACGTGGCCAACGGCTCGACCCTGGATCCGCTCGCACCCTGTCCGGCGCTTGAGGTGGATCCGTCCATTGCCGCGGCAGTAGCCAGGAAGCAGCAGGAGGATGCTGCAGCGGCAGCGGCGCTCGCCCAGTCGGTCGCGCTTCCGTCCATGTCGTATGTGGACGGCGGCATGCACCCCAGCTTCCGGGCCATCCTCCGGCAATCCGGTCCCGAGAAGCTCGCGTCCATGACGTCCGAGCGCGCTCCGGTCAGCCGCCCGGATGCGGCGCTTGCCGACCCCTACCGCCCGCTCGACGGGGTATCCCGCGGCTCGTAACCGCTCTGTGTCCGCTCAAGGTCCTTCTCGACGGAACGAGTAGGTCGGGCTGATCGTTTCCCCATCACGGCTACTGAGCCGCCAACCGTGAAGGGAGACTGCCATGGGCAGCATGAGCGACAAGATCAAAGGCAAGGCCAATGAGGCTGTCGGCAACCTGAAGCAGGGTGTGGGCCGGGCCACGGACGATCCTGCCCTGGAAGCGGAAGGTCACCTCCAGGAGCGCAAGGGCGAAGGCCAGCAGGTGGTCGGCAAGGCCAAGGACGCTGTGAAGACCGCCGTCGACAAGCTCTGACGTCTCGACGCGGCATGCCGACAGACCCAGACCGACGCTGTCACGCTCGTGTGACGCTGAATATTCGAATGTGAAGGTGCGCGAACGGACTGGCTTCCACCCAAGCCTATCCATTCTCGATCGCGGCCTTGCCCGTCGTCCTGAACCAGGGCGACGGGCTTTTTCGTTCAGTACGAGCGCTCTGCAAGCGCCGCCCTGACGCGCGGCGCAACCACCGTGCCCAGCAGTTCGATCGATCGCAGCATGCGCTCGTGCGGCACGGTCCCGACGCTCATCTGCATCAGGAACCGGTCATGGCCGAAGATCCGATGGTGGAACAGGATCTTCTCGACGATCTGGTCGGGGTCGCCGACCATGAGGTGACCGCGCAGATCGAGCGCGGCGTCGTAGGCGCTCCGCGACAGGCCGGACCATCCGCGTTCGCGACCGATTCGCCCCATGGTCTCGGCGTAGGGTGGAAAGAAGACGTCGGCCGCCTCCCTCGCATCGTCGGCGATGAACCCGTGGGTGTTGACGCCGACCGCCAGCCGGGTCGGATCCACGCCGGCCCTTCGGGCGGCTTCACGGTAGAGGTCCACCAGGGGGCCGAAGCGTTCGGGCTGGCCGCCGATGATGGCGATCATCATCGGCAACGCCAGCGCACCGGCCCGCACGGCCGACTGGGGCGTTCCGCCGACTGCGATCCAAACGGGGAGCTCGCGTTCCGGACGCGGGTAGACACCGAGGCCGGGAATGGCGGGCCGCAGTCCGCCGGGCCAGGTCACCTTCTCCTGACCGCGGATCCGCAGCAGAAGGTCCAGGTTCTCACTGAAGAGGCGGTCGTAATCGGACAGGTCGTAACCGAACAGCGGAAAGGATTCGATGAAGGATCCACGGCCGGCCATGATTTCGGCGCGGCCCTCCGACAGGAGGTCCACCGTCGCGAACTGCTGGAAGACCCGGACGGGGTCGTCCGAACTCAGGACGGTGACGGCGCTGGTGAGCTTGATGCGCTTGGTTCGTGCGGCAGCGGCCGCCAGGACGACTGCGGGCGACGAGACGATGTAGTCCGGCCGGTGATGCTCGCCGATGCCGAAGACGTCCAATCCGACACTGTCGGCGAGCTCGATCTCCTCCATCAGGTTCTTCAGGCGCTTCGAGCCTGACAGTACCGCACCGGTTTGGGGATCCGGCGTCGCTTCCACGAAAGTGCAGATCCCGATTTCCATGCAGCCTCCGACGTCGGACGCAGGCCCGTTCCCCGCGAACTCAGCGACTCTATACGGTCGCCGGGAGACGTCGTCGATTGGTGGAACGGGAATGGGACCGGCACCCGCAACGTGTTCCGGTCAGAGACGCCCTGCACGAAGCGCGAGCAGGCGGTAAAGGACGCGCCGAACACGAGCCCAGGACCGGCGGATCGCCTCGCGCGCTTTCACTGGCCGCTCCTTGGGATCGGAAGGCGGGACGGTGGCTGCACCGTCCCGCGTTGAAGTCGCGCCGAAGCGTGGATCACACCGCGCCGACGAGCGTCGCGACTCCGAGCGCGGCGGTGACCGCTCCGGTGGCGCGCAGGATGACCGCGTTGCGGCGGCCGGCGACGCCCAGCGCGACGCCGCCTGAATGGAGCAGAGCGGTCGCCAGTGCAAAGCTCACGAAGAAGGCAACACCTGACGCGTCGGTGGGCATCTCGGCCCCGTGTGCCGCGCCGTGGAAGGCGCCGAACAAGGCAACCATTGCCAAGGCCGGTACCGCGGGGAGCCTACGGCCGACGGCCAGGATCGCGCCGAGCGCGACGAGCGACACGGCGATGCCTGCTTCGATGCCCGTACCGCCGAACCCGGCAGCGCCCAGGGCGCCACCGGCGACCATGGCCGCGACAAAGGCGGCAGGCAGCGCCAGCACCATGCGGCCGCCGAGCGACAGCGCGATGATCCCGACGGCCACCATCGCGAGAAAGTGGTCGGCGCCGGTGAACGGATGGGCGAAGCCTTCGACGGCTCCGTGGACGTGATCGGCGTTTCCATGGGCGAAGGCGGCCGTTGGGGCCAGCAGCGCCGCGGCGGTGAGAGCGAGCATCCTCTTCATCGTGTGATCTCCTGGAGTGGGTGCGGCGTCAGTGGCCAGCGATTTCGATGCGTGCTGCGTCCGAACGGTCATGCAAGGAGCGGGCCTCCATGAAGCCCAGCCGGATGACCTCCCGGCCGTCGTGATAGAGAAAGGACAGGCGTCGGCGACGGGACGTCATCTTGGCCGGAAGCGGGTCGTAACGGACCCCGTCGCCGCCAACCAGCGGCATCACTGCACCAACGTCCACGACATCCTCGGTCTGGACGCGAAGCAGGTGGAGCCGCTGGCCATCGCCGGTCTCGCCGACGAAGGGAATGCCGGCGAGGCGCAGGAAGCTGACCGGATCCGGTGCGCGACCGAAACCCTCCAGGAAGGCAGTCTCGACGAGGTCGAGGTCGACGGTGCGCGGATCCTCGGCGGAATGGGCGTGTCCGTGCGGCAGATGAGGCGTCTGCCACTGCACGGACTTGGGTCCGGGCGCGTTGTGACCGACGCGTCCGGGTTCTGGGTGGTGGACATGGCTGTGGGCATGGCCGTGGTCGTGCCCGTGGTGGTGATCGTGGCCGCGATGCATGGTCAGAAGCTCACCGGCTTGTCGATGATGGACTTGTGCTTTCCGAGCGTGCCGTGGGCGACCATGGAGCCGAGGGCCTCCACGACCACGCGCACGCCGAGAAGGGCGGTGATGTCGGATGTGTCGTAGGGCGGGGAGACCTCCACGACCTCAAGGCCGCAGATCCCCGGCGCGCTCACCAGACCGAGGAGCTTAAGCGCCTCGCGGGGGAGGAAGCCGCCCGGCTCGGGCCATCCGGTGCCGGGGACGAAACCGCAGTCGACACTGTCGACGTCGAAGGAGATGTAGACCGCGTCGGCGTCCTTCCAGGCGAGTTCGAGCGCGATCTCGGCGGTCTTCTCCAGTCCCACCTTTTCGATGTCGTCGATGGTCATGACGTTGGTGTTGCGCTTGCGCGCTTCCGAGACGCCGTAGCGGGGTACCTGCCAGCCACCGATGCCGAGCTGGACGAGGTTGGTGGCCGAGACGTTCGGGAGGTTGGTCGCCCAGAACCAGGGCGTCGTGTGCATGCGCTCGTCGAGATCCTTTTCCTGGATATCGATGTGGCGATCGAAATGGATGATGCCGATGCGCTTGGAGGTCACGTCGGCGATGCCGCGAACGCAGGGGAAACCGATCGAATGGTCGCCGCCGAGCATCACGGGCAGGGCGCCGGATGAGGCGACATGGCTGACACCGCGGGTGATCTGGTCGAACGACTTCTCCAGGTTTGCGGGGATGGTGAAGACGTCACCGGCATCGCAGAGCGTCATCTGCTCGCGCAGATCCACGCCGAGCTCGTAGTTGTAGGGCGTGTAGAGCGCCGAGATGCGCCGCATGCCCTGGGGTCCGAAACGCGTTCCCGGGCGGTAGGTGGTGCCGCTGTCGAAGGGGATGCCGATCACCGCGGCGTCATAGCGGCCGACGTCCCGCACGTTCTCCACGTATGGAGCCTTCAGGAAGGTGTTGATGCCGGCGAAATGGGGGAGTTCGCCGCGCGCGAACGTCGGGATCGATTTGTCGGTCAGAATGTCGGCACCGGGCAGGCCCATCTCCAGGGCCCACTTCTGTTCGGCCCGCCAGCCGTCCTCCGGCAGGCGGCCTTCCGCCTCGATGGACTTCCAGCCCTGCATCTCCTTCATCGCGAAGTTCGGATGGTGGCGACGCAGGCGCTCTCGCAGCGGTGCGGCGCCGGCCCGACGGCTGGCTCTTGTTGGTTCTTGTCTCATGGGCTTTCTCCCTCGGGTTGATGGGGGTGATTGTCGCGGGCACCAAGGCTCCTGGCGACGCGGGCCAAGTCTCCGGCGACGGGAGGCTTGGCAGGGTTGTTGGGAACGTCATGGGCGATGTGGGCGCCATAGGCCGTGGGGGCCTGCGGATCGCGGCGGATCTTGTCGAAAACGAGGATCCGGTCGGCGAGCTTGAACGCTTCCGAGATGTCGTGGGTGACCATCAGGATAGTCATGCGGGTCTCGTCCCAGATCTCGCGGAGGAGATCGTGCATCTCGCCGCGGATACCAGGATCCAGGGCGCCGAAGGGTTCGTCGAGCAGCAGCACTTTCGGGCGGCCGAGCAGGGTCTGTGCGATCGCGAGCCGCTGCTGCATTCCGCCGGAGAGTTCGGCGGGGTATCGGTTGCGGGCGTGGGCGAGGCCAACACGCTCCAGCAGGGCCTCGGCGTCGACCCGCGCCTCCTTCCGGCGCACGCCGAAGGTTCGTGCGAATGGCCCCGCCGCCTTGAAGTCGGCAACGAGGATCAGGTTTTGGAGGGCTGTGAGGTGCGGGAACACCGAGTAGCGCTGGAAGACGATGCCGCGGTCGGGATCCGGCTCGGGAGCAATTGGTGCGCCGTCGATCGTCAAGGTGCCCTTGGTGGCCTGCTCCTGGCCGAGGATGATCTTCAGGAAGGTGGTCTTGCCGCAGCCGGATGCTCCGACCAGCGCGCAGAAGGAACCGGACTCCACAGTGAGAGACATGCGCTCAAGGACGACGGCGTCGTCGTAGCGCTTTTCGAGATCGCGAACCTCGATACGGCTCATCGGCCCGCCTCCCGCGGATGCGCCCAGGGGAACGCGGAAATCGAGAGGCGCGCCAGGATCCAGTCCATCAGGACGGCCAGCAGGGTGATCCAGACGACGTAGGGAAGGATGACGTCCATCGCCATGTAGCGGCGGACCAGGAAGATCCGGTAGCCGAGGCCTTCGGTGGATGCGATCGCCTCCGCAGCGATCAGGAAAAGCCAGGCCGGACCAAGCTGCAGCCGGACTGCCACGAGCAGGCGGGGCAGTACCTGCGGCAACACCAGGCGGATGATCATGGCCCAGGTCGAGGCGCCCAGCGTCTGCGCCTTGACGATGAGCTCTTCCGGGATGTCGGCGGTCCGGCCGGCGATATCGCGGATCATCACGGGGGCAATGCCGAGAGCGATGAGGGTGATCTTGGACGCTTCCCCGAGGCCGAGCGCGATGAACAGTATCGGCAGGACCGCGAGGGGTGGAATGACGGAGAGGACGGCGACGAAGGGGCCCAGCGTCGCGCGGATACGGGGGATGAACCCGATCGCGATACCCAGAGTGAGCGCGGACAAGGTCGCCGCACCGACGCCGATACCGAGGCGTTCGAGGCTGGCCAGGGTGTCCGACCAGAGCAGAATGTCGCCGGAGCGTTTTTCAGGCTCGGTGGCGAGCGCGAGGAAGGCCCGCCACATCTGGGGGATGGAGGGCAGCAGCTTGTCGTCGGGGTTGGCGGAAAGCCTCTGCGCCGATGCGTAGACGTAGGCGCCCAGCACGAGCAGGATGGGCAGGGCGCCGAGAGCAAGCGAGCTGCCGCGGCCGGGTCTTGCGTTGACGAGCCTCATGCGGCATCTCCCGCAGCCGGGGGAAACGGAGACTGTCGCCGCTCGCCGACCAGCCAAGGAAGGGTTGAGAGCTCCACCACCCAATCCGTCCCGCTCGCGCCCAATGTGCCCATGGCGACTTCGCAGTCGAGAAGATCGGCGAGGGCGCGGGCATCTCCCCGCCCCGCGGCCTCGGCGGCCTTCTCGGCAAGGATCCCCGGTGCAGGGCGAGCGGGCCGACGGTCCATGGCGGTCATTACGGTGTCGCCAACGCGAACTGCGATCGCTCCGGTCGCGGGCGTCTGCAGAGCCTCAAGCGTTGGGAGCGGGCCTTCGATGTCCTGCCACCAATGCTCCACGTAGGCGGCATCGGTGCCCGTTTCGACCAACATGCGGCCGCGGCGGGCGGCGTGTCCGCGATCGATCACGCCGGTAGGGGCGAAGTCGATCTGCCGGGCCCAGGTGCACACGTCGCCCTCGACCGTGAGTACGCCGGCGAAGGCCTCCTGACCGGCGAGGGCGACCGCGTCGGCGACGGTCAGGTCGGCGAAGCCGCGAGCGCCGGCCGCCGGCCGCGGGACGGGAAGGCGGATGTCGCAGTACCAGGCTTCGGTCTGCAGCCAGAACACCGTCGTCGCCACGTCGCCCCGCCCGTCTCCCCATTCGATGGAGAGACGGCGCCACAATCCGCGAAACATCGGGGCGACCGCCGCCGGCCCGGGAGCCGGTGAATTCGCCGCGGTCATGTAGGGGCCGCGGCCCCGTGCTTGGCTTCCTGGCCGAAGGAGGAGAGCGCCATGCTTCCCTCCGGCAGGCTCAGCTCGCCGGTTTCCAGCTTCTTCTTGAGGTAGGCGAAGCTCTGCATGGTTTGCGCCCAGAGATGCTCGCCGGCATAGAGCGGCTGGTAGCGGGTCGGCTCACCCGGCTTACGGAAGACCTCCAGGGGCTCGACGAGCGTGTTGAAGTCACAACCGAAGAAGAGGGGGAAGGAGTAGCGCTCGGCCTTCACCTTGCGGACGCGGTGGGAGGTCGCGACCAGGGCGCCGTTCGTCCAGACCTCCAGCATGTCGCCGATGTTGACGACGAAGGCGTCCTCCACAGGCGGCGCGTCGATCCACTGGCCGTCGCCGTTCATGACCTCCAGACCCGGCGCGGTGGGCAGCAGGATCGTGAAGATCTCGTAGTCGGTGTGGGCCCCGATTCCTGGCCGGTCCTCAGGCTGATCGGGATCGAAGGGGTAGTGCAGCAGGCGGAGTTGGCTGACCGGCACGTTCACATGGCGCTCGAAGGTGTCCTCCGGCACGTCGAGAGCTACGGCGAGCGCCCGGGCAAGGCGTCGGCCCAGCGACATCGCGGCCTCGTAGTAGGCAGTGACGTCTTCCCGGAAGCCGGGCAGGTCGGGCCACTGGTTGGCTCCGCACATCGGAGTTCCTGCGACGACGGCCGGGTGGTCGGACGGCAGGTCGATCGCCAGATCGAAACCTTCCTTGCTGTCCGGCTTCTGGCTGTCGAAGCCTTCTTCGCCCGGCGGGACATATCCGCGGTGGTTATCGGACAGCCCGATGTAGACCTTCATCTTTTCCTCGTGAGGCAGAGAGAAGAAGGTCTTGGCCTGCGTCAGCAGCCGGTTGCGCAGGTCCCGGTCGATGCCGTGGCCGGTGATGTAGAGGAAGCCGCAGTCGCGGGCCGCCTTGCCGAGCGTGACCGCGACATCCTTCCGGTCGGCCTCGTCGGGCGAGGCAAGGCCGGAGATGTCGACGATGGGCAGCGATTGGAACGCGGTGTGGACTGGCGTGTCCGTCATGGGGTCTCGTCCTCGCTCAGAATGCCGGTCGTCCGGCGAGGTTCGCGGCGGGTCTGGCGCCCGCCGCCCCGGGTCGTCCCGGACCGTCTCCGTTCAGAGTTCGCCCTTGGCCGCCATCGCCATGAAGCTGCTGTCGAAGCGGAGCTTCACGTTGTCCTTGGAACCGAGGATCGTGCCGTCCGGAAAGGCGATGCCGACGGCATCCACGCTGGCCGCGTTAGTGCCGAGAATGCCGTGGTCGAACAGGAAGTTGCGGACAAGGTCCATCGTCTGGACGTTGTCCTTGCTCTCCGTGAAGGCGACCGCGTCGGCTGGCTTGTAGAACATGGCGGTGGCGGCGAGTTGGGCCTTGTAGCCGGCGAGATCGGTGCCCGACGCCTTGCCCATCTCCTCCAGCGCGGCCTCACCTTCAGGCGTGCCGGACGTCATCAGCGACATGACCTCGAACCAGGCGCCGACGAGTGCCTTGCCGAAGGCGGGGTTGTCCTTCAGCGTGTCGGTGTTGACCGCCATCAGGTCCATGATCTCGCCGGGGATCTGCGTGGAGTCGAACACGGACTTGGCGCCGGGCTTGGCCAGGATTTCCGACACCATCGGGTTCCAGGTGACGACGGCGGTGACGTCGGCCGTTTCCCAGGCGGCGACCATGTCGGCATCCGACGTGTTGACGATGGTGAGGTCCTTCTCGCTGAGGCCGACAGTGTCCAGGGCCCGCGCGAGCATGTAGTGGGAGACGGAGAGCTCGACGATGTTGACGCTCTGGCCTTTGATGTCGGCCAGCGTCTCCTTGTCCTTCAGGATGATCGCATCGTTGCCGTTGGAGAAATCGCCCATGATCAGGATGGTGGTATCGACGCCGCCGCCGGCGGGGATCGAAAGGGCATCCATGTTGGTCATGCCGCAGCCGTCGAAGCCGCCGGCGGTGTACTGGTTGATGCTCTCAACGTAGTCGTTGATGCGCGTGATCTCGACCGTGATCCCGTACTTGTCGGCCCACTTCTTCATGATGCCGCTGTCGGCCAGATAGCCCCAGGGCATCCAGCCGGCGTAGATCGACCAGCAGACCTTGAAGTCCTTCTTCTCGGCCGCTTGGGCGTGAAACGGGGCGGTGAGGAGCACCGCGGCGGCAAGGAGCGAACCGAACACTCTGGACTTCATGCGCAACCCCTTCGTCTCGGTCCGATGGACCGTGAATTCTCGCGATGGGGGCCAGCCGGCGGCGTGCGGAGGTCAGGTTCGCGCCGGCAAACCCGTGCAGTGACCTCCCGGGATTTTGTCCCGCCGTGTCTCCGGCCTGTCGCGCCGGAGTGCGTCTCTCGGACCAGCGCCATTGATATGGCCGGAACCCTAGACGCACTGCACGGGACTTGTTTTGCAAGGGATGGGCCAAGCGGCGCCAAGCGCCTAAATCGCAAGACAGGCCGGCCCGGAGGCCCCCGTTTGCACCGCTGAAGGCCAGCGCTGCCTATGAAATAGGCGGACCATCGGGGTCCACGAAAAAGGCCGCCCTTGCGGGCGGCCGTTTCTCGGCAGAATGGGTGAACCTTGTCAGCGCAGCGCCAGGTCCTGTCGTCCGGCAAAACGGACCGTGGCGATCCGGATCACGGCGTCGCCCTGGAAGCGGCTGTAGGAGAGGTCGCCCGATGCCGCAGGCTGGAAGCCGGCCTGGAGCACGGCGACCGGTGCGGCGAACATCATACCGTCCCGCCGTTGGTCAGGGTGGATCAGAACGGCGAAGGAACGGCCCGCCATGCCCTGGTAGGGATCGTAGACCGGCAGGTCGACTGGCGGCAGGAAGGTGGTGAGCGTCGCCAGCTGGTCTTCGCGGGCTGGCGGCAAGGCGACGGCCGGGTCGGCCCGGCCGGTCTTGGCGTCCGGCGTGCTGGCCGGGGCGGGAGCCACCCCCAGGATGGAAGCGCCGAGCGAGGCCTGGACGATCTTGGGAACGCTGCGCCGAGCCGGAGCCGTCGGCTGCGCGTCCGGCAGGGCCGGCAGGGCGGCCAGGGAGTCCGGCGCGGCGTAGCTCAACGTCGTCGGCGGCGTCGCATCCGGTGCCGCCGCGGCGACCTCGGCCAGCGCGAGCTGCGCGTTGGCAGGTTCGTCGGCCAACGGCTGGATCGCCGGAAGTGTCGGGCGGACCGCAGGCGCTTCGGCAACCACCGCCGCCGGAGGCGGAGCGATCTCCAGGACCGGCTTCAGCGGCGGGACGACGGGCGCCTCGAGCATGGCCAGCTGCATCTGCGCCAGGGCCTTCAGCTCCTGGGGCTTGCCGCGCGGCAGTGGTGGCGGCGTCGCTTCCGCCACGATGACGGGCTTCGGCACGGCAGGAATGGTCGCTTCCGCCAGCGAGGCGGGGGCGGGGGCTTCGGCCGGAACCGCAGCCCTGGCGAGGACGACCGGTTGCGGCTCGGGAGCCGGCGGCGGCGTCACCTTGCGGGTGCGGACCGGAGCGGGCTCCTCCTCGGCGGCGATAGCGGGACCTTGGGTCGCTGCCGCCTCTTCGACGGACTCGTCCTCGTCGTCGCCGAAGAGCATGGCGAGCAGACCGCCGCCCTTCTTGGCTCCGGACTTCTCGTCGGCCATTGCGACGGCACTGGTCGTCGATCCGTTGCGGCGCAGTTCGGACAGGGCCTGCTGGTAGCCGGCGAGGGGCTTTCCGTCGGCCGGCAGGTGCACGGTCTTGCCGTCGGGGAACAGCTGCGACAGCTGCGTGCGGGTCATGCGCGGCCAGGACCGCACGTTGCCCACGTCGATGTGCACGAAGGGGCTGTTGGAGCGCGGATACCAGCCGACGCCGCCCCGCTGCATCTTCATCCCGATCGCGCGGAGCTTGTTGATCGACACGTCCGGCAGGAAGAAGTCCATCGCCTTGCCGAGCGTGTGCTGGCTGTGCTTGGCCACCGCCTTGGAGCGCGACCGAAGCATGTTGTTGGTCGGCAGCGAGCGATAGGCGGATACGATGTGGATCGGTTGCCGCGATCCGGACTGACGGTAGATTTCCCAAACCGTGTCGAACAGGCGCGGGTCCATGTTCGTCGGCTCGTTGCGTCGCCAATCGCGCAGGAAGTGATTGAGCTGCTTCAGCGCCGACGGAATGAAGCGCCCGTCCTTCTTGTAGGTGATCGTCAACCGCTCACGCGTGTGCGTGTAGTAGAGATCGAGCGTCCGGTTTTCGGCCGCAGCCGGCACGGTGGTCGCCACCATCAGCGTCGCAACCGCGCCGCAGAGGGCCGCCACCAGACGATTGATTCCGAAGGACGGCGTTTGCCGGCCACCGGGGGCGGTCGTACGCGCGCTCGCCGGACCATGTCCGGGTTGCGCAGGAGCGGCTTCCGCCGCAGTCGACCGATCAGTTACAGATGTCCGTTTCAAGCGGTCCTGCCTGCTGTCAGGGTTTCGCGCCAGCCCACCCGAGGATCATGAACGGGAACCATTAAGCAACGGTTTACCGTAACAAATCCTTTCCAATCCCGAAGCGTCCCCTCGACGATCGATCTGCCCGCCGAGCGCGCAGAGAGTAGTCGGTGATCGGAATTTAGCCAAGAGGTAACCTAGATTGTGGCGGTCGCCTCTGCCCGCAGCCCGAATCTCCAAAGACCCGATCAGAACCGGACGTCGAAATGCGCGCGAATTGCGACCAAAGGGGGGCGGGGACCCCCCTCCTCAGGTCGTCCGATAGACGTGCTTGACGAAACGTAAAGAGCGGAAATCAGCCGGAGGGGAGCCCCAGCGCAGCCTTCACGGCCTTGGTGTGCCCGTAGAGATCGTCCCGCAACTGCAGAGTCCCGGCCTCGTCGACCCAGGCGTTGAAGTAGCCGATGTGGACCTTCAGATGGTGGGTCAGGTCCAGGCGGCGCTCGTCACCGCCGAACAGCGCCTTGACGTGCTCGACGTCCCACATCGGTTCGCCACGCAACAGTTCGGCGGCGAAGGAGAGCGGATCGTCGACGCGGACGCAGCCGTGGCTGTAGGCGCGGTAGTCGCGCTGGAACAGCTTGCGGGACGGCGTGTCGTGAAGGTAGACGGCGTGCTGGTTGGGGAACATGAACTTGATGTTGCCGAGGGCGTTCGCCTCGCCGGGCACCTGGCGGATGTGGACGGCCCGCATGGCGTTCTCGTCCCAGATCACCGACGCCGGATCGATCTGCTGGCCCTCCCAGAGCACCTCGTAGCCGTGCCGGGCGAAGAAGTTCACCGGATCGGCCTGGATCTCGGGCAGGAACTCCTTGGTCTTGATGGACTCCGGGACGTTCCAGTAGGGATTGACGACGAGGTGGTCCATCTCGTCGCTGAAGATCGGCGTCTGGTTCGCCGGCTTGCCGACCACCACGCGGGCGGTATGGGTGACCTGGCCGGACCGGACGATGCGGACCATGAACTCGGGCACGTTGACGAAGACGTAGGACGAGCCGAGCTCCCGCGGCATCCAGCGCCACATCTCCATGTTGGCGATGATGTCGCCTTCCTCGTCGCGGTCGACCCCGTTGAGGACGGCAAGCGTGCGCGGCCCGATGATGCCATCGGGGATGATACCGGCCTTGCCCTGGTACTCCCGGACGGCCGCGACCAGTGTTTCGTCGTACACATCCGCGACCAGCGGGTCGGTCGGGGCTGCCACGCCGAGACGCTCGCGCAGGGCAGTGACGCGCTCGTCGTTCATCCCGGGCTTCAACGTCGGGCCTTCGGCGATCGGCGGCGGCGGCGGGGTCTTTTCGCGGGTGCGGACTTCGGCGAGCTTCGCCTTCAGCTTGGCGAAAGCCTCGTGGGGCGGGTTGAACCCGTCCAGAACCGCCGCGGGGTCGCTGGCCGTGGAAACCTGTGTCAGCGCATCGGCGGTGTCCAGCCGGGGCGGCTTGCGGGTGATGTTCTTGCGGTCGATGCTGGCGGGCGCGACGCGCCCTCCGTAGGCTTCGGCGGCGAAGGTCGCCACGGCGAGCGAGATCCGAAGGTCGCGTTCGGCGACTGCGGACGGGTCGGTCAGCTTGGCCGCGACATCGGGGATCGGAAATTCGGCCGGGTTGAGCCCGTCTTCCGCCGCCTTCGCCAGCCGAGCGGCCACGGCCTGTCCGGTCTGGTTCACCACCGAAGCGCTCTCTGTCCAGAGCGGCTTGTTGGCTCGCGATGCGTAGAACGAAGCGACGGCGGCGAAGCGGTTCTTGTCCGGATAGTTGAGACCCTGCGGGCCAGCGGCAAGCAGGGTCGCGACAGCGGTCTCCACGGGATCGACCGGCGCGACGACCGGTGCTGCAGCGACCGAAGGAGTCGTCTCGGCTACGGCCGGCGGCGTCGACAGCGGTGTGCGGGTCACGACCGGGGCCGGGCCTGTCCCCAGTCCGACCGGATCAGCCGTGGTCGCCTGCGCGCCCGCCGAGTGCGCCCCGGCCAGAGCCGTGCCTGCTGCCAGAATCGCGACGAACACCGTCTTCATCGAACCGCCCATTGCCAATGCACTCCGCACGAATACTCATACCTGCTTCGGATGGGTGGGACAGTGCAAGATCGAGCTGGGCGTGTCCGTTCATTCCCTTCGGACAGTCACTCCGCCGCCACACCCGCCTCGCCGTCGTGATCCGCCAGTCCGTATTCCTTAAGCTTACGGTATAGCGTCGAACGGCCAATGCCCAGACGACGTGCGACTTCGGCCATGCGGCCGTTGTAGTGGTCGATCGCGAGGCGGATCATCTCCTCCTCGATTTCGGCAAGCGTCCGAACGTGCCCGTCGTCCGCGAGTGAGCGCATGAAGCCGAAGGGAGCGGGATCGCTGCGCTCCGGCTGGGCGACCGCGACCCCGATATAGCCGTCGTGCGGCAACGGCAGGGAGTGAAGCACTTGCGACGCGGGGGTCTCGATCTCGGGTACGGTCCTGACCTCGTCGGCGCCTTCGACGCGGCGAACCGCGGAGACGTGGCCAACCTGGGCGGCGATCTGCGGGAAGTCGTCGGGGGTCAGGTGCGTGCCGTCGCAGAGGATCACGGCTCGGAAGACAGCATTCTCCAACTGACGGATATTGCCCGGCCAGTTGTAGGCGGAAAGCATGGCGACTGTTTCGGGTGTCGCCCCGACCAGCCGGCGCTTGCCTTCCTCCGCCGCGATCCTGGTGACGAAATGCTCCAGCAAGGTCGGGATATCCTCCTGCCGATCGCGAAGCGGCGGCACGAAGATCGGGAAGACGTTGAGGCGATAGTAGAGGTCTTCGCGGAAGCGCCCCTCCTTGACCATGTCGAGCAGGCGTCGGTTGGTGGCGGAGATCAGCCGGAAGTCCACCTTGATGGAGCGACGGGCGCCAACCGGCTCGATCTCGCCTTCCTGCAACGCACGCAGCAGCTTGACCTGGATGTCGAGCGGCAGTTCACCGACCTCGTCGAGGAACAGCGTGCCGGTATGCGATTCCTGGAACTTGCCGACGTGCTTGTCGACGGCGCCGGTGAAGGCGCCTTTCTCGTGGCCGAACAGCGTGCTCTCGACGAGGTTCTCCGGGATCGCCCCGCAGTTCACCGTGACGAAGGGCTTCGTCCGGCGGTCGCTGGATCCCTGAATGGCGCGCGCCACGAGTTCCTTGCCGACGCCGGACTCGCCCTCGATCAGCACCGGGATGCCGGATGCGGCCGCCCGTTCGCCGAGGCGGATCACGCGCGCCATCTCGGCGCTCTTGGTGACGATATCGCGGAAACCGAGCGCGCCGGAGGTGGTCCGGCGGATGCGCCTGATCTCGCCTTCAAGGGCTGTGACCTTGAGCGCATTCTGGATGGCGATGCTGAGGCGCTCGTGGCTGACCGGCTTGACGATGAAGTCGAAGGCGCCCGCCCGCATGGCGCCGACGACGGTGTCGATGCCGCCACGGGATGTCTGCACGATCACCGGCTTGGTGATCCCGCCTGCCGACATCCGTCCGAGCACGCCCATCCCGTCCAGGTCCGGCATGACGAGGTCCAGGATGACGAGGTCGACGTCGTCGCCCGCCGGTCCGCTCAGGACGGCGAGACCGGCCTCGCCGCCGTCGGCGGTCTGGGCTTCGTAGCCGAAGCGGCGGACCGCCTCCTCCAGCAGTCGACGTTGAATGGGATCGTCGTCGACGATGAGAATCCGTCCGGGCATGTACTCACTCGCTCGGGAGGGGCGGGATCGGTTCGGAGCCCCGCGGTTTTCGGGGATGCGAACGACCTGTTCCAATTCGAGCCAGTGTGCGGGGGTAAGGGTAAAGGGTGCCTTAACCGAAGCTTCTGGACGGGCCTGTGAACCGGGAAAACCTGATCGCCGAAACCGGCTTCACCGCCCGTCCACCGTGAGGATGATCTTGCCGACGTGGTCGGCCTCAAGCCTTTCGTGAGCCTTGGCGGCCTCGCCAAGGGGAAGGACCGTGTCGATCACCGGAGCCACCTTGCCAGAGGCCAGCAGCGGCCAGACGTTCTCCTCTAGCGCCGCGGCGAGTTTCGCCTTGAAGGCGACGTCGCGGGCCCTGAGCGTGGAGCCGGTGTGGGTGAGCCGCTTCAACATCAGGCGCGTGAAGTTGACGGTCTGCTTGGCGCCGCGCAGGAAGGCGATCTGCACGATGCGGCCCTCGACGGCGGCGGCCTCGTAGTTGCGGTCGATGTAGTCGCCGCCGACCATGTCGAGGATCACGTCGACCCCTTCTCCGGCGGTCGCGGCCTTCACCCGCTCCACGAAATCCTCGGTACGGTAGTTGATGCCGACGTCCGCGCCAAGCGACCGGCAGACCTCCACCTTCTCGTCGTTGCCGGCGGTGGCGAACACGGTCGCGCCGAAGGCTTTCGCGAGCTGGATGGCGGTCGTGCCGATGCCGCTGGTGCCGCCGTGGACCAGGAATCGTTCGCCGGGCTGCAGGCCGGCACGATCGAAGACGTTCGACCAGACCGTGAAGAAGGTTTCCGGCAGCGCCGCCGCGCGGACGGCGTCGTAGCCGTCGGGCCAGGGCAGGCAGTTCGCGCCGTCGACTGTGACGTATTCCGCATAGCCGCCGCCGGCGACGAGGGCGGTGACCTTGTCGCCCACCTTCCAGGGGCCGGCGGACGGTCCGATGGCGACGATCCTGCCGGCCACCTCGAGGCCGGGGATATCGGAGGCGCCAAGCGGCGGCGGGTAGCCGCCGGTGCGCTGCAGGGCGTCGGGACGGTTGACGCCGGCGGCTTCCACCGCCACCAGGACCTCGCGCGGACCGTGGACAGGAACGGGGCGGGTGGTGGGCACCAGAACCTCGGGTCCGCCCGGCCGGGTGATCTCGATCGCGGTCATCGTCGCGGGCAGGGCGGTCATCGTGGGTCTCCTTGGTCGCGCCGACGCTTGGCGCGTCCGGCCTGCGGGAGATATCATCACCGTCGGATCGGTTGAAAGAGGAGGGACGCATGGCGATCGATGACGAACGTCCGGTCAAACGGCCAGTTCACGAGATCGGGCAAGATCTTGCGGCACTTTCCATCGAGGAGATTGCCGAGCGGATTCAGCTTCTGAAGGCGGAAATCGACCGCCTTGACGCTGCGCGCGCTGCCAAATCCGCGAGCCGAAATGCCGCAGAAGCATTCTTCAAGCTGTGAGGCCGATCAGAGTCTGTGCTGAGTACTATGTTACCCCAACCGTATTGTTCCGGACGGGGACTGAATTCAGATTGGATGCATTCTCTTAACTTACCGTTAACCATTGCTGTGCAGTATTGGGGCGTCCAGGCTTCTGGATCTTCGAGTGGCTCCTTGTCACTCTTTTTGACGCCTCCCTGTTGACTTGAAGAGCCGTGCTCAGCGCGGCTCTTTTTTTGACTCCGGGATGCCCATCGGACTAAGAATGGGCATCTGGCATAGTCGTTGCTCCCAAACGTTATCTGTCTGACCGGCAGTCCCGGAACGGAACGAAACGCGCTATAGTGCGCGAGCGTCCTTTCGGAATGCAGGCCCTTCGGGGCAGGCGAGGAAGACCGGTCGTCTGTTTGTTTCGAGTTTTCAGAGGCGTTGCGTCATGACCGATACTTCGCAGAACGACCTTTCCACGGAAACGACCATCGCTTTTGCCGACCGGTTCGCCCATTCCGAGACGTTCCGCGATCTGTTCCGCGAGGGAATGGCGCTGGTGGAGGAGACGGCCTCCTACCTCGACGGCGAGGGCCGCAAGCAGAGCCGGCAGCTGACCCGCAATGCGTCGCTGGTCTACACGACGGAATCGATGCGCCTCACCACGCGCCTGATGCAGATGGCGTCGTGGCTGCTGCTGCAGCGCGCCGTCAACGACGGTGAGATCTCATCCGAGCAGGCGAACACGGAGAAGTCCAAGGTTCGCCTCGACACCGCGCCTCCGGCCACCCAGACGGTCGCCTTCCAGGAGTTGCCGGAAGCGCTGCGCTCGCTGATCGAACGCTCGCTGCGGCTGCAGGAGCGCGTGCGCCATATCGACCAGGCGATCTACGGGCCGAAGGCGACCGGCGGCGACGCGGTCAATCCCGTCGCCCGGGATCTTGGCCGTCTCGCCGACGCGCTGGGCGCACGCCTCGGCGCCTGACCCCGACCGTCCTCCGCCGAGCCAACGGAAAAAGCCCCGGATCGCTCCGGGGCTTTTCGCATTCTCGTCGGTGGAGCCGGCCAGCTTACTTGCTGAACAGGCCGCCGAACTTGGAATTGAAGCGCGAGACGCGGCCACCGCGGTCCATGAGCTGCTGGTTGCCGCCGGTCCAGGCCGGATGAGACTTCGGGTCGATGTCGAGGTTCAGCGTGTCGCCTTCCGCGCCGTAGCAGGAGCGGGTGGTGAACTCGGTACCGTCGGTCATCACGACCTTGATGGTGTGATAGTCGGGATGAATGCCCTGCTTCATCGCTTCGTCCTTCGTGGCGGCTGCCGGTGTGGGTGCCAGCGCCTGAATGTCGGTTCTGGAGCTCGTCCCGTGCCGCGATCCTGCAACACGAAAGCCGCCGACGGAAACCGTGGCGGCCGATCAATGCTCACGTTCGGGCGGTTCTATACAGCAACACCGGTCCAGCGGCAAGCGCGACGAACCGGGCTTGCGCGACGACACGCCCGGCAGTCCACGAGCGATCGTCCAGCGAAGCAGCCTGCCCTTGCGCGGGGGTCCGGGTGGTGGTCAATCTCTCCCGCGTTCGAAGCGGGAGGTCGGGTTCGTGGCTGAGGTTGAAGCGATGGGGCGTTCCTCCGAGGAGGCTCGGCCGAAGGTTCGGATCGGACCGCTGCGCGCACTGCTTCCCTTCGCGTTGCGCTACAAGGGGCGACTCGCCGGCGCCATGGTCGCGCTGCTCGCCGCATCCGCCGCAACCCTGGTGGTGCCCGTCGCGGTGAAGGCGGTGATCGACCATGGCTTCTCGACGGCGGATGCGTCGACGATCGATCGCACCTTTCTCGGTCTGGCCGGGGTGGTGCTCTGGCTTTCCGCGTCATCCGCCTTGCGCTACTACTTGGTGATGACGCTGGGCGAGCGGATCGTCACCGATCTCCGGGCGGCGGTCTTCGACCACCTGATGCGCCTTTCGCCCAGCTTCTTCGACACGGCCCAGTCCGGCGAGATGGTGTCCCGACTGACGGCCGACACCACGCTGATCCGCTCGGCTGCCGGCTCCAGCGCCTCGGTGGCCCTGCGCAACCTACTGCTCTTCACCGGCGCTTCGGCGATGATGGTGGTGACCAGTCCGCGCCTGTCGCTCTTCGTGCTCGGCGCCATTCCGCTGATCGTGCTCCCCCTTGTGGCCTTCGGCCGTTCGGTCCGGAAGCGGTCCCGCGACGCGCAGGACACGCTGGCGGAGGCCAGCGCCTATGCCCAGGAGACGATTGGAGCGGTGCGCACGGTCCAGGCGTTCACGCAGGAGAGCCATGCGGCCGGACGCTATCGCGGTGCGGTCGAGCGCGCCTTTCGTGCGGCGCGCAGCCAGCAGCGCTCGCGCGGTGTGCTGACGTTCGCGGCCATGTTCATGATCTTCGCCAGCGTCGTCGCGGTGCTCTGGGTGGGCGCCCAGGACGTGCTGTCCGGCGAAATGACGGCCGGGACGCTCAGCCAGTTCGTGCTCTACGCGGTGTTCGCCGCCGGGGCGCTCGGAGAACTCAGCCAGGTCTGGGGCGAGATCTCGCAGGCAGCCGGCGCCACGGAGCGGCTCACCGAGTTGATGGCGATCGTGCCGCAGGTGCGGCCGCCGGCCCGGCCGCAGCCGCTGCCTCTGCCGCCGCGCGGCACCATCGCCTTCGAGCACGTCTCGTTCGCCTATCCCACCCGGCCGGACCTGCCGTCGCTGGTCGACGTGAGCTTCAAGGTCGCGCCGGGGGAGACGATCGCCATCGTCGGTCCGTCCGGCGCAGGCAAGACCACGCTGTTCCAGCTGATCCTGCGGTATTACGATCCGGATACCGGGCGCGTGCTGCTCGATGACGTCGACCTCCGGCACGCCGATCCGCAAGAAGCCCGCAGGCGGCTTGCGCTTGTGGCGCAGGACCCGGTGATCTTCGCCAACTCGGCCTATGAGAACATCCTTTTCGGTCAGCCGAACGCGTCACGACCCGCGGTGGAGGAAGCGGCGCTCGCCGCCAATGCCGACGGGTTCATCCGGGTGCTGCCGGAGGGCTACGACACGACGCTCGGCGAGCGCGGCGTGACGCTCTCGGGCGGACAGCGGCAGCGGATCGCCATCGCCCGCGCGATTCTCAAGGATGCTCCGATCCTGCTTCTCGACGAGGCGACCTCCGCGCTCGATGCGGAGAGCGAGCGACTGGTGCAGGAGGCGCTCGACCGCGTAGCCACCAACCGCACGACCCTGGTCATCGCGCATCGCCTCGCCACGGTCGTCGGGGCCGACCGGATCCTGGTGATGGACGCCGGGCGGATCGTGGAGGTCGGAACCCACGAGGAGCTCGTCGCGCAGGGCGGGCTCTACAGCCGGCTCGCGAAGCTTCAGTTCCAGGAACCTGCTTGATCCTGGACGCGATCGACTTCGGACGGAACCCTCACCGCCTGTCCACCCCAAAGGAAAAGGCCCGCGGGGACGAACCCGGCGGGCCTTTTTTGTTTTCACCTCGGTCGGGATCGGCCGATCAGCTCGGCTGCGGCTCCAGACCGCCCGGCTCCTCGCCACCCTTCGGCTTCAGCCGGGTGGTGGGAACGGCGGAGGAGCGCGGCGGAGACGGCTCGTCGAAGGCGTCGCGCACCGGAGGCTTGCCGTCGAGCAGGTTCTTGATCTCTTCGCCGGTCAAGGTCTCGTACTCCAGGAGCGCCTTGGCGAGGCGGTCCATGTCTTCCTTGCGCTCGGTGATCACCTTGCGCGCAGCCTGATAGCCTTCCTCGACGAAGCGACGGATCTCCGTATCGATCTTGCGCATGGTGTCGCCGGAGACGTTCTGCTGGCGCGACACGGCATGGCCCAGGAATACCTCTTCCTGGTTTTCGCCGTAGGCGACGGTGCCGAGTTCCTTGGAGAAACCCCAGCGGGTGACCATGGCGCGGGCGATGCGGGTCGCCTGCTCGATGTCGGACTGGGCGCCGGAGGTGACCTTCTCGTCGCCGAAGAAGATCTCTTCGGCCACGCGACCGCCCATCGCCATGGCGAGCCGCGACGTCAGCTGCTCATAGGAGATGGAGACCTGGTCGCGCTCCGGCAGGTACTGGACCATGCCGAGGGCGCGTCCGCGTGGGATGATGGTCGCCTTGTGGATCGGGTCGCAGGCGGGCATGTGCAGGGCGACGATGGCGTGGCCAGCCTCGTGGTAGGCGGTCAGGCGCTTCTCGTCGTCCGTCATCACCATGCGGCGCTCGGCGCCCATCATGATCTTGTCCTTGGCGTCGTCGAACTCCGCCGCGGTGACGAGGCGCTTCGACCGACGGGCGGCGAGCAGGGCGGCCTCGTTGACGAGGTTCATTAGGTCGGCGCCCGAGAAGCCGGGCGTGCCGCGGGCAAGGGTCTTCAGGTCGACGTCCGGCGCCAGCGGCACCTTGCGGACGTGCACCTTCAGGATCTTCTCGCGGCCGATGATGTCCGGGTTCGGCACCATGATCTGACGGTCGAAGCGGCCCGGGCGCATCAGCGCGGGGTCGAGGACGTCGGGCCGGTTGGTGGCCGCGATGATGATGATGCCTTCGTTGGCCTCGAAGCCGTCCATCTCGACAAGCAGCTGGTTCAGCGTCTGCTCGCGCTCGTCGTTGCCACCGCCGAGGCCGGCGCCGCGATGGCGGCCAACCGCGTCGATCTCGTCGATGAAGATGATGCAGGGCGCGTTCTTCTTGGCCTGCTCGAACATGTCGCGGACGCGGCTGGCGCCGACGCCCACGAACATCTCGACGAAATCAGAGCCCGAGATGGTGAAGAAGGGCACGTTCGCCTCGCCGGCGACGGCGCGGGCGATCAGCGTCTTGCCGGTACCCGGAGGGCCGACCAGCAGCACGCCGCGCGGGATGCGGCCGCCGAGGCGCTGGAACTTCTGCGGGTCGCGCAGGAATTCGACGATCTCCTGAAGATCCTCCTTGGCCTCGTCGACGCCAGCCACGTCCTCGAAGGTGACGCGGCCGTGGGCCTCGGTCAAAAGCTTGGCCTTGGACTTGCCGAAGCCCATGGCCTTGCCACCGGCGCCGCCCTGCATCTGGCGCATGAAGAAGATCCACAGCGCGAAGATGATGATCATCGGCAGCCAGTTGATCAGCGTGCCGATGAGCGAGAAGCCCTCGGTCGCCGGCTTGGCCTGGATCTGGACGCCCTTCTGGCGCAGGGTCTCGATGTAGTTGGCACCCTCCGGCACATAGGTCTGGAAGGTCGAGTTGTTCTCGTACTTTCCACTGACCACCCGGTCCATGATGGTCACGTCGCGGACCGTGCCCTGTTCGACCTCCTGAAGGAATTTCGAGAACGAGATCTCGTTGGAGGTCGGGCGCTGACCGGGGCTCTGGAAGAGCTGGAACAGTGCGATCAGCAGGAGCCCGATGATGACCCACAGGGCGAAGTTGCGGAAGTTAGCGTTCATCGTCGACCTTTAGCGCCGCCGAAGCGTCGCGGGAAGAGGCATGTCAATCGCCGCCATACCGGAAAACAGTATCGCAGCGGACTTTAAGATAGGTTGAGGCAAGTGCCTTGCCAACCCGAGAGGCCCGAGTATCCGTCTCAATTCGGGACGTAGTTTACGCGTTGCCAACCAATGGCTGTCGTATGACCGATTTTTGCGCAAAGCGTGCTGTAGAACGGGATTTCCGGACGTTACTCAGGATTCCCAGTTCGGTGCATCCAGCGCCCTGAGATTTACGCCTTCAGCAGGCTCTCCGGTTTCTGGATGGCATGCCACGGGCAAGGTGGAAGCTGCGGCTTTCGGAAGATCGGGCCGCCGCTCGTCACCTGCTGCGCTGCGTACCATGATCCCACTCTTCGGCGAAGTCGTGACCTCGACGGCAAAACGTCCGTCCCACACAAAAGTGCCGCAACGGTCGATCATCATTTCGGGGAAGCCTGTTCGTCCGGCCTCGGCGTAGAGCCAGAGCCTGCGACCCCGCGGGTCCAAGGTGACGCCGGCGATCGTCGCCCGGCGCGGTTGGCCGCCCGACAGGCCGCGCCAGAAGGCCTCGATCGGTGCGAGGCGCGGTGAGTAGGCCTTCGGGCGGACGGTCCGGATCGCGTCGGACAGCAGCCGGAGCGCGATCTCGTCGGGCGCAGCCTCCAGCCGGTCCAGGTCGATAGCGAGCACGCCGCCGTGGTCGGTCAGGGACAGGCGGCGCACCGTCTCCACCATCGTGTCGAGGGCGGCTGCCGCACGGGCGAGGCGCGCTGCCGTCTCGGTCAGACGCTCGACGTCAAGCCCGATGTCGGCGAGGACCGGGATCAGCTTGCGCGTGCGGACCCGCAGAAACCGGTCGGCGTCGTTCAACGGATCCTCGGCAAAGGCCACCCCGGCCGCGCGGCAGGTGGCGACCAGCCTGGCCTTCCGTTCACCGAGCAGCGGGCGGACGAAGCGAACACCGTTAAAGGAACGCTCGCGGGCCATGCCCGCCAGACCCCAGACACCGGAGCCGCGGGCAAGGCGCATCAGAACCGTCTCGGCCTGATCGTCAGCGGTGTGGGCGAGGGCGACCGCGTCCAGTCCCATCTGCCGTGCGGCCTCGGACAGCAGCGCGTAGCGCGCTTCACGGGCGCGCGCCTGCAGGTCCGAAACCGGGGGGGCGCCGTCGTGCGTCCAGCGCAGGATCGTGCAGGGCAGGTCGAGCGAGGCAGCGAGATCGGCGACGGCGGCGCACTCGCCAGCCGATGCCGGGCGCAGGCCGTGGTCGACGGTCAGCACGTGGAGGCGGGGGCGGCCGGAGAGGCTCGCCCAGCGATGGAGCAGGAGAAGAAGCGCGGTGGAGTCCGGGCCGCCGGAGACGGCCACTCCGATCGCGTGCAACGACGCCAGATCGGAGAACAGGAGGGGCAGTTCGTCGTCGTCGAACGGTCGCGCGGCCATCGACGGCGGGTTCATGTCAGCAGCCGGCGCTCGCCCGCTGGGCGGTGACACGATCGAGCAGGGTGGCGGGGGCTCCCGGATACTTCTTGGCGAGCTCGCCGTAGGTGGCGCAGGCGGCGTCCTTCTCGCCGAGGCCTTCCAGAGAGAGGCCCAGCTTCAAGAGACTTTCGGGCGCCTTCTGGCTCTTGGGGTAGTCGCGATAGGTGGTCAGAAAGGCGTCGGCCGCTTCCCGGTACTTGTCGCGCGCGAAATAGGACTCGCCGAGCCAGAAGTGCGCGCTGCCGGCCTGCTCGGAGCGGGGGTGGTCCTTGAGGAAGCGCTTGAAGCTGGTCTCGGCGGCGGCATAGTCGCCGGAGAGGACGAGGCCGTAAGCCTCATCGTAGGCGGCCTTCGGATCGGTCGGCGGAGCGATGGCGGCAACATCCGCGCCGGCGGCCGGCACGGTGGGCTCCGTGCCTTGCTGGTCCATCGGCGTGCCCGCCTGGACGCCGGCGGATCCGGACGACACGCCCGGCAGGCCGCCGTCCAGGATCGGTCCGGCGAGGGCAGGGTCTTCGCCGCGTGCAATCGCGGAGAGATCGAGAGGGCCACCGACCGCGCTGTCGGAGGGCGGTGCGATCGCGGTGCCGTCGCCCGGAATGGTGCCGAGAACCGTCGGGGGCGCGCCGACGTCCGAGTTGCCGCCGGTCTCGGCGGTGGCCACGGTCGTGCCGGGCGGGGCCGCCGGCCCGCCCAGCGTCGGCGGGACGCCGGTCGCCGGGGTAGCGGCGGAGCCCGCGTCGGAGCGGCGCTGGGGCTTGCCGCCCTTCTCCAGTTGCTGGAAGCGGAACTCGTTGTCCTCCTGGGTGCGCCGAAGCGCTTCCTGAAGCTGCTGGACCTGGTAGGTGAGCTGCTCGATCTGGCCGGTCAGCTGGCGCATCTGGTCCTGCATCTGGTCCATGCGCATGGACTGCTCCGCCAGCGCGGCGGGCGATTGCGCCTGGATCACGCCGCCGCCGCCGAGCACGTCGGCCGGGGGAACCGGTCCGCCGCCGAGCAGCTGGGCTCCGGCCAAGCCGGTGGCGCCGAGGGTCATGAGCAAGGCGGCTGCGGCGACCTTCAGTCGCCTCCGGCCGCCGAGCGGTTCTTCAATCTTCATCAGCTTTGTCCGATCCTCTCGAACGCAGGCGCCGGCCGGATCTTCCGGATGACCGGCGCCCTCGCCAGTCCGCCTGCGCATAGCATAACTCAGCGCGAGTTCGGCCAAATTTTGGCCCCGGCACGGGAAAACCGACAGGTCGGTCCGCCGGGCGGAAACGGAAAACCCCGCCGTCTCCGGCGGGGTCCTCGCTTGTAGCCTCGACGGCAAGCCCGGCGTCAGCTGCCGGGGTTGTTGATCACGGTCACCGCGCGGCGGTTCTGCGCCCAGCAGCTGTCCTCGTTGCAGAGCGCTACCGGACGCTCCTTGCCGAAGGAGATGGTCTTGACGCGCTGCGGAGAGACGCCGCGGGAGACCAGGTAGTCGACGGCGGCCTTGGCGCGCCGGGCGCCGAGCGCCAGGTTGTACTCGCGGGTGCCGCGTTCGTCGGCGTGACCTTCGATCGTCACCGTGTAGCGCGGGTAGAGTGCCAGCCACTGGGCCTGGCGGTCCAGCGTGGAGGCGCCGTCCGGGGTCAGCGACGACGAGTCGGTCTCGAAGAAGACGCGGTCCCCGACGTTGACGACGAAGTCCTGCGCACTGCCGGGAACGGCGGCGCCGGCTCCGCCGGCCGCTCCGTTGGCCAGCGAGCTGTCGATCTCGCTCGGGCTCTTTGCGCAAGCGGCGGCAAGGAGTGCGAGACCGAAGACGATGGTCGCGCGGCTGATATGGCTTTTCGTAACGGACATGAACATCCCGGTAACCCTCTACGTACGACCGGCGGTCTATCGGAAACGTGGTAAACGGCCTTGGTTAATCCTGCGTTGAAGAACGTGGTTAACCGAGCGTTACCTGCCGATTTTCGCACCGGGTCAATTGCTGCAGCGATGGAGGCGGCCGGCCGGGGGTCCCCACCCGTCCGACCGCTCGATGACTTCAGTTCAGGAGCGGCGACCATGCCGGGTCCGACCCGAAGGACGGCGTCGGCACGCGCTGTTCGTTGCGGCCGGTGAGATCCACCGACCAGAGCTGCGGGCCGCCGTTCTGGCCGCCGACGTCGCGGAAGAACATCAGCACCCGACCGTTCGGCGCCCAGGTCGGGCCCTCGTTGTGGTAGCCCTCGGTCAGGATGCGCTCGCCGGACCCGTCCGGACGCATGACGCCGATAGCGAAGCGCCCGCCCATCTGCTTGGTGAAGGCGATGAGGTCTCCGCGCGGCGACCAGACGGGCGTCGAATAGCGGCCCTGGCCGAAGGAGATGCGCTGCGCAGGTCCGCCGCCGCCCGACATGACGTAGAGCTGCTGGTTGCCGCCGCGGTCGGACTCGAACACGATCTGCGAGCCGTCCGGCGAATAGGAGGGCGAGGTGTCGATCGAGGCGCCGTCCGTCAGCCGCGTCGTGGTGCGCGAGCGCAGGTCCATGGAGTAGATGTTGGCGTTGCCGTTCTGCTCCAGGCTCATCACCACCCGCTGCCCGTCCGGCGAGAAGCGCGGCGAGAAAGTCATGTTGGGGAAGTTGCCCACCACCTCGCGCTGGCCGGTCTCGATGTTGAGCAGATAGACCCGGGGATCGCCGGCCCCGAAGGACATGTAGGTGATCTCCTGGGTGGACGGCGAGAAGCGCGGTGTCAGCACCAGGTCCTGGCCCTTGGTGAGGTAGCGGACGTTGGCGCCGTCCTGGTCCATGATGGCGAGGCGCTTGATGCGTGCGCCTTTCGGACCGGTTTCGTCGACGAAAACCACACGGGTGTCGAAGTAGCCCTTCTCACCGGTCAGGCGCTCGTAGATCGCGTCGGCGATGATGTGAGCCACGCGGCGCCAATTCTCCGGCGTGGTGAAGAACTGCTGGCCGGTCAGCTGCTGGCCGGCGAAGACGTCCCAAAGCCTGAAATCCGCCTGGAGCCGACCATCGGGAGCCCGGCTGATCGCTCCCGTCACCAGCGCCTGGGCATTGATCACGCGCCAGTTCTGGAAGTTCGGCACGGCGTTGGGGTCGACGAAGCGGTCGACGAAGGAGGCCGGGTCGAGCGTGGCGAACAGGCCGGACCGCTTGAGGTCGGCGGCGACGACGCCGGCGATCTCGCGGCCGAGCTGCCCGGCGTCGCCTTGTCCCGCAAAGTCGGGAATGGCGATCGGCAGCGGCTGCACCGAGCCCTGCGTGATGTCGATGTTGAGCTCGGCTGCCGCGGGCGCGGTCAGGAAGACGGCGGCTGCGAGGGCGACGATGCCCGACCGCACGCTCGCCAAGACCTTCCCGAGGAAGTCGGGCGGCGTCTCGAACTTGGCTATCGCTCCCATCATGGGTGCTTTCTCTCCGATTGAATTCGTCAGGAACGCGTTTGAAACACGGGGATCAGCGCGAAACTGTGGCGTGATCTCAGAACATGTCGGAAGGACTGAAGCGGAAGTTGACCACTTTCCATTCCTCGTATTTCTCGGGCGGCAGGAACGTGTACGGCGAGCATCGCAGCACGGCGCGTGCTGCGCCCTCGGCCGCCACCATGCCCAGGGGGCCGCTCGGCTGTTCAATGATCGACGGCAGATCGGACACCGATCCGTCGGGATTGAACACGATGCGTAGCCTGACGATCAGGCTTTCGGCCCCATCCGCGCCGGCCGGATAGTTCCAGCAGGCCGCGACCGCGGCCTGGAGCGCGGCGATCTCGCTCTGCGACATCTGGGCAACCGGTCCGACCTCACGTTCGGAGCCGAGCGAGGCTTCTTCCGTCGAAGCCTTCGAGCCACCGCCGGAAGGGTCGACCTTGTTGAGAAGCGCGGAGATGTCCTCAGGGTTGAAGGTGTCCTCGGCCTTCTCCGTCGGCTTGGTCGCCTTCGACTGAGTCGGCTTCTTCGTCTCCGTCTTGCGCGGCGTCTCGGTCGGCAGGGCCTGCTGCGGATCGATCGAGGCGGTCTGGACCGGTTCCGGGGGCTTCGGCCGGGCCTTCGGCTTCACCGCCGGCACGGGCGCGGGCTTGGCCTCCTCCGCAGCCTTGTCAGGCTCGGCCGGCAGTTCGGCTACCTCCACCTTGGGTGGCACGGCCGGCGCCGGAGGAGCCGGCTCGGCCTTCGGCGTTTCAGGCGCCGGCTCGGCCTTGGCGGTGTCGGGCGTGGGGGGCTTCGGCTGGGGAGCCTTCGGCGCGGGGGGCGGCGGGGGCGGTGGTGCCGCTTCCTTGGTCGGCGCCGCGGCCGTGTCGGTCGTCTTCTCGGTCAGTGGGGCCTTCTGGTCGTTGGGCGCGTTGCCGACCCGCTGCGACTGCGGCGCCGGTAGCTGGGGCTTGGCCTTGCCCTGGCTCGCGGTGTCGGCCTTCGGCGCGGTCTTCTTGCCCTCGGCGATCTCTGTGACGTCGGAGATGGGCACCAGATCCACCGGCAGCGCATCAACTTCCACGGCCTCGAACGGCTCGGCGCTGGGAAGCGTCACGAGCCCCCAGGTCAGGAGCAGGACATGTCCGATGACGGACGAGGTGAGACCCAAACGCATGAAGGACTTCCGACCTAACCTGCGGGCGCCGCGCCCGGATCCTCGACCGTGATCAGGCCGATCTTCTTGAAACCGGCTGCGGAGATCCGCGCCATCACCCGCATCACCGTGCCGTAGTCGGCATCCCGGTCGCCGCGGACGTAGATGCGGTCCTCGACACCGTTCTTGGCGATCGCCTGCAGCTTCGGCACCACTTCCTCAAACGGAATCTCGTTGTCCTGAAGGAACACCTTGCCGTCCTTGTCGACCGAGATGTTGATCGGATCGGTCTGACCTTCCATCGGCTTCGCGGCGGTTTCAGGGAGATCGATGGGCACTCCGACGGTCAAAAGAGGCGCGGAGACCATGAAGATGATGAGGAGCACGAGCATCACGTCGACGAAGGGCGTGACGTTGATTTCGCTCATGACGGCGTGACCGCGCCGCTTCCTCCGGCCGCCTCTGCGTCCACCGCCTCCGACCGCGCCCATGCCCATCGGTCAGCTCCGATCGTCGATCTGGCGGGACAGGATGGCTGAGAACTCGTCGGCGAAGCTATCCATCCGAGACCCGATGCGGCCCGCATCCGACGTGAACTTGTTGTAGGCGAGCACCGCCGGAATGGCCGCCGCAAGGCCGAGGGCGGTTGCGAACAGCGCCTCCGCGATGCCCGGAGCGACCACCGCGAGGTTGGTGTTCTTGGAGGCCGCGATCGCCTGGAACGAGGTCATGATGCCCCAGACGGTGCCGAAGAGGCCGATGAAGGGGCCGGCGGAGCCGACGGTCGCCAGCACCAGGAGGCGCGCCTCCAGGCGCTCCATCTCGCGGGTGATGGTGACCTCGATCACCTTCTCGATCCGGTCAGTGAGGCCGAGAAAAGACGTGCGGCCTGCCTCGTGGCTGCGCTTCCACTCCCGCATCGCGGCGACGAAGACGGCGGCGAGGCCCTGGTTAGGGCGCGAGACGAGCGAGCGATAGAGTTCCTCCAGCGACTGGCCGGACCAGAAGATCTTCTCGAAACGGTCCATCGACTTGCGCGCCCGGGTGAAGCTGATCGACTTGTCGATGATGATCGCCCAGCACCAGATCGACGCTGCGAGCAGGCCGATCATCACCAGCTTCACGACGATGTGGGCCTGCAGGAACATGCCGATCAGGCTGAGATCAGGGCCGGGTGCTGCAAGTGCCGTCTGTGTGAGGTCGGCCGCGTTCATGGATGTCTCAATGGCCTCTTCAAAAAGCGATCCGTCGAAAAAACCGTCCTGGCCCGATGGTCGGCGCCCGCTGGCCGGTCGAGCGTTCGACCGGTCCCGGGGCTGCCGGACCTCAGGCCCTGACGGGCATTCGGCGGCGTTCC
This sequence comes from Chthonobacter albigriseus, assembly GCF_013839445.1. GTDB lineage: Bacteria > Pseudomonadota > Alphaproteobacteria > Rhizobiales > Pleomorphomonadaceae > Chthonobacter > Chthonobacter albigriseus. Next base: position 101,582 of record NZ_JACDIT010000005.1, read on the forward strand.
GAAATTTCCGCAGTGCACCGGAGATGCCCGCGAAATTTGTCGAAAGCAGGACCCGCCGGCGCCAGTGCCGCAGGGTCCAGTCATGGTTCGTCAAGGTTAAGGAAGGGTTATTGGAGCCGCCCAAAAGCGGACGCCATGTCGGCGGGGATGCGCCGGGGGCGGCCGTTGCCGCCCACCGCCACCACCGTCACCTTGGCCTCGGCGACAAGCTGGTCGCCCCGCATCAGGCGCTGGTCCAGCACCACCCTGGAGCCGCCGACCTCCAGCACGGAGGTCTCCACCACCAGCGCATCGTCCAGGAACGCCGGCTTCAGGTAGTCGATCTCCATCCGACGGACCGTGAAGAGGATCGCGTCCGGCGAGGACCTGTCCGCGTGGGCGGACTGGTGGATTCCCATGGCCCGCAGCAACTCGGTCCGCCCCCGCTCGAAGAAGCGGACATGCGAGGCATGATAGACGATGCCACCGGCGTCGGTGTCCTCCCAGTAGACGCGGACGGGATGGGTGTGAGGCGAGGGCACGTCGGGCAAGGGGCTGACCTTTTCGGTGGGGCGAGCACGCATAGCGACGCCGACCGGCGAAGGCAATCCCGCCACGGCCGCCGCCCGGATGAGGCGGGTCGACGGACGGGAAGCGAACCTGCTTCAGGCGTCGTCGTCCGCAAAAAGCGTGAACTGCGGCGGCTCCGGTCCGCTCGGAACCGGCAGGCCCATGTGCCGAAAGGCGTGCGGGGTGAGGACGCGGCCGCGGGGGGTGCGTTGGACGAAGCCCTTCTGGATCAGGTAAGGCTCGACGATGTCCTCGATGGCGTCGCGCGGTTCGGCGATGGCGGCGGCGATCGTCTCGATGCCGACCGGGCCGCCGGAAAAGCTGTGCGCGATGGTCGTGAGGTAGCGCAGGTCGAGGGCGTCGAGGCCGATGGAGTCGACGTCGAGCCGGGTCAGCGCCTCGTCGGCGACCCGGCGGTCGATCTTCTCGGCGCCAGCGACGACGGCGAAATCGCGAACGCGGCGGAGCAGCCGGCCGGCGATGCGGGGGGTGCCGCGGGAGCGGCGGGCGATCTCGGTGGCGCCGTCCTCCGTCATGCCGATGCCGAAGATCCGCGCGCCGCGGCGCACGATCAGCTCCAACTCCTCGGTGGTGTAGAACTCCAGGCGGATCGGGATGCCGAAGCGGTCGCGGAGCGGCGTCGTCAGTAGGCCGAGGCGCGTGGTGGCGCCGACCAGCGTGAACTTGGCGAGGTCGATGCGAACGGAACGGGCAGCCGGGCCTTCGCCGATGATCAGGTCGAGCTGGTAGTCCTCCATGGCCGGATAGAGGATCTCCTCGACCGCCGGCGACATCCGGTGGATCTCGTCGATGAAGAGGACGTCGCGCTCCTCCAGGTTGGTGAGGAGGGCGGCGAGATCGCCGGCCTTGGCGATCACGGGACCGGAGGTGGCGCGGAAGTTGACGCCGAGTTCGCGGGAGACGATCTGGGCGAGGGTGGTCTTGCCGAGGCCCGGCGGGCCGACGAACAGGACGTGGTCGAGCGCTTCGCCGCGCGCCTTGGCGGCGTCGATGAAGACCTGGAGGTTGGCGCGCGCCGGGGCCTGGCCGACGAATTCGGCGAGGGCGCTCGGGCGGATCGACTGCTCGACATCGTCGGGCCGCTTGTCGGCGGCGACCAGGCGTTTCGGGGTGTTCATCGGAGCTCGACCTCGGCGACCGCCGACTCGCCGGAGCCGGCAGCGGTGTTCGCCTTTCGTTTTTGCACGGGTTGGCCGGCGAGGAAAGGTGCCGCGGCATCGTCGCCGCCTTTGCCTCGCCGGTTCAGATGGGGCTGGGCGGCGGGAACGTCTGGGAATCCTGGATTTCGGCCGGCGGCTCGGCAGGCGGAGGGGGCGGGGGGCGGCGCTTGGGACGCTTGACCGGCGGGCGTTCGCTGACCCACCAGACGAAGGGCTTGCCGAGGAGAAGGCCGACGACGAAGGCGGCGACCGGCAGGGCGAGGAGAAGCAGGATGGCGGGCAGCCATTTCGCGAGACCTTCGCCCGGCTGGCTGGACAGCCAGGCCGCCAACCCGCCGGCAAAAGGTATTGCAAACCAAAGGCTTGCCTTGACCGAAGCCGTGGCGAAGCGCCACGCGGTGTGCACCCGCTCGGCGATGAACATGACGACCATGGCGAGGAAGAGGTCGGCGGCGAGTGCGGCGGCGGCGGCGATGGCGTAGGGGGAGAGGGCGCCGGCGCCGGTGGGGATGAGCTTCGGCAGGTCGGCGGGCGGTGTTCCGGACGACAGCGGACCGAGGGCAATGACGGCGACGGCGACCACGGCGAACAGCGCGAGGTAGAGGACGAAGCAGATGGGGACCATCAGTCCGCGGAAGAAACCCATAGCGTTCTCCGATACTTAGCCGCAAGGGCGGACCGATCGTGTCGCGGCCTGCCGCCTGTTATCGCGCGGGTGGCGGCGGGGATCAATGCACGGCGAATGCAATCTTGACCGTCAGCGGGCGAGTTCCTTCAACCCGAGGCGGATGAGCTTCTCGGTGGAGATGTCTTCGCCGGCGGCCTTGGCGGCGGTGGTGACGGCGGCGGCCGCCTGCAACTGGGCGTATCCGAGGTTGACGAGGGCGGAGACGGCCTCGGCGATCGGGCCAGAAAGGCGAGCTTCGCCAATGTCTTGGGCGGTGCGCAGGACCGACGGGTCGGCGTCGGCGAAGGCGGGGGCCTTGTCCTTGAGCTCGGTGGCGATGCGCTCGGCGACCCTTTTGCCGACGCCGGGGGCCCTGGAAATCGCGGTCAAGTCCTTGAGTGCAATGGCGGTTGCGAGCGCGCCGGGGTCGAGGACCGAGAGCACGGCGAGGGCGACCTTGGCGCCGACGCCCTGCACGGTCATAAGCAAACGAAACCACTCGCGCTCGATGTCGTTGGCGAAGCCGTAGAGGCGGATCATGTCCTCGCGCACATAGGTCTCGATCGACAGCACGGCGGATTCGCCAGCCTTTGGAAGACGTTGCAAGGTGCGTGCGGAACAGAACGCCTGGTAGCCGACACCGTGGACGTCGAGGATCACCCAGTCGTCACCGAAGCTGTCGACGACGCCTTTCAGCTTTCCGATCATCTTTGCTTATACCCCCATGGCGCGCGCAAGACGGGCGGTCGCCGAGCCGCGATGATGGGCGTGGGTGAGGGCGATCGCAAGGGCGTCGGCAGCGTCGTCGGTGGTGAAGACGGCCTTCGGCATCAGCACCGTAACCATATGGCGGATCTGCACTTTTTCTGCGTGGCCGGCGCCGACGATGGCCTTCTTGACGGCGTTGGGCGCGTATTCGGACACCGGCAGCCCGCGGCGGGCCGGGGCGAGCAGGACGACCCCGCGCGCCTGCCCCAGTTTCAGCGTGGCGCCGGCGTCCTTGTTGACGAAGGTCTGCTCGATCGCCGCTTCATCCGGTTGATATTCATGGAGAATTTCGTCCAGCCCGTCGTGGATGGAAACCAGCCGGCGGGCCAGATCGTCGGCCTGGGTGGAGGTCACGGAGCCGGATGAGACGAAGCGGACGCTGTTGCCGACGACGTCGATGACCCCCCAGCCGGTGCGGCGGAGGCCAGGGTCGATGCCGATGATGCGGGTGACGGTGCTCATGCCTTCGGTCTACCCGTTTGTTCCCGATTCGTCCGCAAAAAGTGTAGTCGCGTTTTTCGGGGCCGGAGGCGGCTACGTAGCCCACGACGGCGGCGGACGGAATTCCGACCCGCGCCCCTTGCGGCCGTCCCTCCCTCCGGCCACAAACCTTGTCCCCGCCACGCCGCACGGCCCCATCATGTCCGATTCGACCGCCCCGGCGGACCTCCTCGCCGCGTTCCTCGCCCTGCCGGCGGAGCCGCGCATGCTGCTCGCCTTCGCGGTGGTGCTGGTCGCCGGCTGCGTGCGCGGCTTCTCCGGCTTCGGGGCGGGGCTGGTCTACGTGCCGGCGGCGGCGGCGCTGTTCGGGCCCAAGGTGGCGGCGGCGACGATCCTGATCTTCGACATCCCGGTGATGATCCCGCTCACCATCCGCCTCTTGCCGAAGGCGGACGTCAGAGAAGTTATCCCCCTCGCCATCGGCGGTGCGATGATGACCCCCGTCGGATACCTGACGCTGGCGCACCTCGATCCGGTCGCGACGCGTTGGGTGGTGTCGGTGCTGGTGATCGCCGGCCTTGCCGCCATCGCGGCCGGCGTGCGGTTCCCGCGGGAGGTGGGCGACCTCACGGCGGGCGGCGTCGGCGCGATGTCCGGCTTCATGAACGGGCTCGCCCAGGTGGGCGGGCCGCCGCTGATCCTGTTCTGGCTTTCCCGCCAGAAGCCCGCGGTGACGATCCGCGCCTCCGCGGTGCTCTACTTCACCATCGGCACGGTGGTGACGCTCGCCACCTACCTCTGGGGCGGGCTGATCACCACCCGGGTGCTCCTGATGGCCGCCTGGATGGCCCCCCTCTACGCCGCCGGCATGATGCTGGGCGGGCTGATGTTCGGGCGGGCGAGCGAGGGGGTTTATCGGAGGGTGGCGTTCGGGATCATCGCGGGGAGTGTGGTGCTGGGGTTGCCGGTTTGGTGAGGGGGACGTCGAGTAGTATGCTGAGCCTCAGTAACGGCCATTAATTTCTCTCTGGACGATCGAATCGGAAAGCAACCAACAGATCTGATCTGGAAACGCTGTTTACACTCTGCCCAATGAACAAGTGCCCGGCGCGAACGGCTCTCCTTCCTCTTCCGACCTGCGTCCGCGCCAATCTGCCTAGGGCCCTCGTGCGATGATAGGTTGAAATGGTGACGTGCATATCGTCCTAGTGGTATTCTACATTGCGAATCGCGGGTGTAGTACTCGACAAACCTAGCTTTGCGGGGCGCGCATGAAGATCGCTAAGGTCAAGATCACCAACTTCAAGTGCTATGGGGAAACGTTTTCCCTCGCGTTTAACGATGAATTGAACGTTATCGTCGGCGGCAACGAGTCAGGGAAGACTACAATCCTCGAGGCAATCCACTTGGCCTTGACAGGGATGCTGCACGGCCGCCTGCTCAAAAACGACCTGACCAGCTATCTGTTCAATATAGCCGCCCAGGAAAAGTACGTCGCTAGCCTAAAAACCGCGGCGCCCCTACCGCCGCCGGCGATCACCATCGAGCTGTTCTTCTCGGGAAATTCGAGCGAACTGGCCGAACTGGAGGGCGACGGGAACTCCGAGAAGATCAAGGCAAGCGGCGTTACCTACCGAGTCGAGTTCGACGAGGAGAACTACAAGGGCGCATACGAAGCGCTCGTGGCGGCCGGCGAAATGGCCTCCATTCCGGTGGAATATTACACTGCTACTATGCGGTCCTTCGCCCGCAAAGGGATCACCTCGCGCAATATCCCGATCAAGTCAGCGCTGATCGATTCCTCCAGCGCCCGCCTGCAGAACGGCTCCGATGTATATGTCTCGCGTATTATACGTGACGCACTGGAAGAGACCGAGCGCGCATCGATCTCGCAGGCGCACCGGAAGCTGAAAGAAGCCTTCGTCGAGGACAAAAACCTTCAATTAATCAACGAGCGGATCACCAAAGCCGCGAAAATCAGCCAAAAATCGGTCTCCATCTCGGTCGATCTTTCGTCCCAGACCGCCTGGGAAAGCAGTCTGATGACCTATATCGACTTTATCCCCTTCCAATACATTGGCAAGGGCGAGCAGTGCGTGATCAAAACCAAGCTCGCCCTAAGCACTAAGAAGAACGCCGAAGCGACCGTCATTTTGCTTGAAGAACCGGAGAACCATCTGTCGCACGCCAGGCTCAATGAACTGATCGCCGACCTAACCGCCCAGCACGGCGAGAAACAGATCATCATCTCGACCCACAGCAGCTTCGTGGCAAACAAGCTCGGCCTCGACCAACTGATCGCGCTGCGCGATGGAAAGGTAGTCCGGATATCCGAGCTCCAGGCCAGCGACTTCTTCAGAAAGCTGGCGGGGTACGACACCTTGCGCTTGGCCTTAGCCAAGAAGGTTATCTTGGTAGAAGGCGACTCTGACGAACTGGTGGTCCAGCGGGCCTACATGGACGCCAACGGCGGGCGCTTGCCGATCCAGGATGGTATCGACGTCATCTCGGTTGGCACGGCGTTCTTGCGGTTTCTCGAACTGGCGCTCGCTCTTAAGGTTCCTGCGACCGTCGTCACAGACAACGACGGCGACACCGCCGCTGTGGAGAAGAAGTACGCCTCGTTCCAGAGCGATTCTTCTATCAAGATTTGTTTTGACCCCGACGTTGATGTGGGGCCACTCAAAGTGAAGGATAAGACCTTCAATTACAACACTCTGGAGCCAAAACTTTTAAAGGCAAACAGCTTGGCGACTCTCAACACAGTACTAGGCACAGCCGCAAAGTCAGAAGACGAGCTTCACCTCTATATGCGCGCCAACAAGACTGATTGTGCACTGACCATTTTCAGTTCGAAAACGGGTATCAACTATCCTGACTACATTACCCGGGCGATAGCGCCATGATCGGTGAGAACAGACTGGTCATTGCGGCCGCCGGCTCCGGTAAGACAACCTACCTCATTGACGAGGCGCTGAAGATCCGCGACCAGCGGGTCCTGATCACCACCTATACGGAGTCAAACGAGGCGGAGATCCGCCAGAAATTTTTCGACGTCGTCGGCCACGTTCCCGCGAACGTGGTGATTATGACTTGGTTTAGCCTCCTTATCACCCATGGGGTGAAGCCATTTCAGGGATCCGTGTTTGACTTCCCCGTCAGGGGCATGTTGCTGGTCCAGGCCCCGTCCGCAATCCGATTCATCAACAGCAAGGGCATCGGGGTCTCCTGGCCCGAAGATGATATCGCCAAACACTTCTTCGACCCGCAAGGCCAAGTCTTCTCCGACAAGCTGTCGAAGTTGGTGATAAGGTGCAACGAGCGAAGCGGCGGCGCTGTCATCGACAGGCTTAGTCGCGTGTTCCCCAACATATTTGTCGACGAGGTCCAAGACCTCGCCGGATATGATCTAGACATTCTGGAGGCGCTGGCGCGAAGCCGGGCTCGGCTGCTCATGGTCGGCGATCCTCGCCAAGTAACCTACCTTACACACAATGAGCGCCGCCACGTAAAATACGCCAATGGTGGCATCGCCGAATTCTTGCGGAAACTTCCCAAGAAACTTAAGATCAATATAGACGACAAGAGCTTGAACAGGTCGCATCGTAACAACGCGGCCATCTGCGCCGTTTCGTCCAGCCTGTTCCCTGCTATGGCCGCCACCCGAGCTTGCGAATGCGCAACTTGTCGTAGACCACCACCCTCGCACTCCGGCGTTTTCATTTTGAAAACTTCGGACTACGCGCACTACTTAGCAGCCGTCAGACCAGTGCAGCTCCGTAATAGCATCTCCAGCAGGGGAGTCGATCCGTCGTTTCCGGCTTGGAATTTCGGAGAGTCCAAGGGACGCGGCTTCGATCACGTGATCATACTTCCAACTGACCCGATGAAGAAATGGCTCGCGAACTCCAGCAGCCAACTGGCAGCACAAAGTCGAGCGAAGTTCTACGTTGCGCTCACGCGCGCCCGTCACAGCGTGGCCGTTGTCATCGATTGGAAGGCGGCTTCGCTACCTGCGGGCTTCTCGCTTTATGATCCAGCCGCCGAGTGACGTAGTTCCTGCCTTTAGCGAAGTTCTGTGGTGAAGTTGGCATTAACAGGCCAGGGCGTGTGATACGGCCCGGCGACGAGTAGCCGCTGACGTAGGCGATGGGGAGGTGGGGGCGTTCGGGGCGGATGGCGTGGGCGACTTCGGCGCTGTTCATGCCGGGCATGGTCACGTTGAGGGATGACGAGGTCGGGCTCGGGGCGCTTGAGGAGGTCGGGGCCGGAAGGGGCGTCGGGCGCGGCGAAGGCGCGGTAGCCGGTGGGGCCTGGGCGACGGCGGGTAGGCGTCGGGCGGCCTTGTGGTGGTCGACCACGAGGACGGTGGCGGGCGGTGTGGCAGCGATGGCCGCTGCGGCGTCGGGGAAGGGCGGCGGCGGGGAGGTCGGTGCGCTCTTGGGTCAGACGACGGTGGTGCCGAACAGGGCGCCGATGCCGGCGGTGGCGGCCATGGCGAGGGCGCCCCAGAAGGTGACGCGGAGGGTCGCTCTCGGGATGGCGGCGCCGCCGGCCTTGGCTCCGACGGCTCCGAGGACGGCCAGGAACACCAGCGAGGCGGTCGAGACGACGACCACGAGGAGATCGGCGGGCGACAGCCAGGCGGCGAGAAGTGGAAGGGCGGCGCCGACCGCGAAGGTGGCGGCCGAGGTGAGGGCCGCCTGGACCGGTCGGGCCGCGGTTTCGCTGAGGATCCCGAGTTCCTCGCGCGCGTGTGCGGCGAGCGCGTCCTTGGACGTCATCTGCCGGGCGACCTCGGCGGCGAGCGTCTGGTCGAGGCCGCGCGCGACATAGATGTTGGTGAGCTCCTCCAGCTCGAAGGCCGGCTGGTCCACGAGTTCGCGGCGTTCGCGGGCGAGATCGGCGGCCTCGGTGTCCGACTGCGAGCTGACCGACACATACTCGCCCGCGGCCATCGACATGGCGCCGGCGACAAGGCCGGCCGTTCCCGCCAGGAGGATCTCGCCGGTGCCGGCGGAGGCGGCGGCAACGCCGACGACGAGGCTCGCGGTGGAGACGATGCCGTCGTTGGCGCCGAGCACCGCCGCGCGCAGCCAGCCGATGCGGGAGACGAGGTGGCTTTCCGGGTGCATGTGGGAGCGGGGCATCAGCGTCTCCTTGCCATCACCGGTCCGGCCGTCGGGGCCGAACGGTCTCTGCCCGCACCGGGGGCTTGCCCTGTCGGGCGGTGGTCCGCCGCGCCGAAACGTCGACCCGCGCCCGTCGCCGACAAGGCGGCGATCGCGGGCGATCCGTCCGGTGCCTTCGACATGCCGTTGCTCAAGCAGAGGGGGCCCGGCGACAGTCGCCGATCGCGTGCGTTGAAGTCACCGCACAATACTCCAGATCGCCCGGCGGCGCCGAAGCATTCGTATACGAGGCATTACGACCTGTAACAAACCGCCAGCCGATGAAGAGACGCGGTGGACTCTTCTACGGGTCTGCACGGCAACTGGCCGTGTACCCGTCCATGACCGGGGTAGGCGCGACGAACGTGGCCGGAGACCAGGCGCGGCGGACCTGGGGCCTGTCGCCTGCCGCGCTTCGGCGGGATCGCCAGGCTTCAGCCGGCTCCCGCCAGCGCGTTCGCCAGGACGGCCTGCAGGTCGTCGATCCGGAACGGCTTGCGGAGCAGCGTCGTGGCGGGCCCCGTGGCGGCCTCGATCGCGGCAGTGTCGGAGTAGCCGCTGGCGAAGACGATGGGGAGGTGGGGGCGTTCGGCGCGGATGCGGCGGGCGACTTCGGCGCCGTTCATGCCGGGCATGGCGAAGTCGAGGATGACGAGGTCGGGCTCGTGGCGCTTGATGAGGTCGAGGCCGGACGGGCCGTCGGGCGCGGCGAGGACGCGGTAGCCGATGGCGTCGAGCGAGGCGACGAGCATGCGGCGGAGGTCCTCGTCGTCGTCGACGACGAGGACGGTGGCGGGCGGGGCGGCGGAGGCGTCGTCGTCGGGCAGGGCGGGGCCGGCGGCGGCGACGGGGAGCTCGGTGCGCGGCAGCAGCAGGCGCACGGTGGCGCCGCGGCCGGGCACGCTCTCGATGCGGGCGGTGCCGCCGGCCTGCCGGGCGATGCCGTAGACCTGGGAAAGGCCGAGGCCGGTGCCGCGGCCGACGCCCTTGGTGGTGAAGAAGGGATCGAAGGCGCGGGAGGCGATCTCGGGCGGCATGCCGGGGCCGGTGTCGGTGACGAAGAGGTCGACGTAGGCGCCGGGCTTCAGCTCGGGGTCGTCCTTGATGTCGGCGAGGCGGGAGCCGATGGTGAGCTGGCCGCCGCCCTCCATGGCGTCGCGGGCGTTGATGGCGAGGTTGAGGACGGCCATCTCCAGCTGGATCGGGTCTGAGAGGACGGGCGCGTCGCCGCCGTCGAGGTCGAAGACGAGGCGGACCATAGGGCCGAGGGTGCGGCCGAGCAGGTCGCGCATGCCCTCGACGAGGTGGTTGACCACCAGCGGCTTCAATTCCATGCGCTGGGCGCGGGAGAAGGCGAGCAGCTGGCCGGTGAGCCGGGCGCCGCGCTCGGCCGCCTCCAAGCTGTGGCCGGCGAGGAGGCGCACGCGCTCGGGGTCGTCCGCCTTGCGGCGGATCAGGTCGAGCCCGCTGACGACGGCGCCGAGCAGGTTGTTGAAGTCGTGCGCGATGCCGCCGGTGAGCTGGCCGATGGCCTCCATCTTCTGGACCTGGACGAGGGCGGCCTCCGCCTCGCGCAGGCGGGCCTGCTCGGAGAGGCGCTCGGTGACGTCGTGGACGAGCTGGTAGGCGCCGACGATGACGCCGCGCTCGTTGCGCAAGGGGCGGAAGCGCATCTCGTAGTCGCGCGGGGGATCGCCGAAGCGGGAGGTGTCGGTGAACTCCTCGCCGGCAAGCGCGCGCGACCAGAGGGCGCGGACGGCGGCCTGGTCCTCGAGGCGCTCGGAGAGGACGTCGAGCATGCCGTCGCCGGCCTGGGGGAGGGGGACTTCGAAGATGCGGGAAAAGGCCTCGGCGGCGGCGCGGTTGATGGCGAGCCAGCGGTAGTTGAGGTCGATCACCTGGACGAGCATGTCGGTGCCGTCGACGATGTCGGCGAGGAGCTTGCGCTCGGCGAGGGCCTCAGCGACGCGGCGCTCCAGGGTTTCGTTGAGCTCGCGGAGCGCCGCCTCGGCGCGCTTGGCCTCGGTGATGTCCTGGACCAGGGAGTAGATCCCCTCGACGCGGCCGTCGGGGCGCAGGCGGGGGACGTATTCGACGCGGATGTGGCGCGGGGGGCTGTCCTCGTAGGGCATGTGCTGGTCGAAGGTGACCCGCTCGCCGGCGAGCGCGCGGTCGAACCAGGACTCGACGGCCGAGAAGGCAGCCTCGCCGACGATCTCGCGGACGGGACGGCCCTGGATCTCGGCGCGCGGGCGGGCGAACCAGTCCTCGTAGACGCGGTTGACGAACTGGTAGACGAGGTCGCGGTCCATGTAGGCGACGAGCACGGGCATGGCGTCGGCCAGCATGCGCAGCTCGTTCTCACGCTCGCGCAGGATCGCCTCGACGAGGACGCGGGTGCGCACCTCTTCGGCCTGGCGGCGGGAGGCGACGACGGTGGCGGTGGTCTCCTGGCAGGCGCAGAACATGCCGGCGACAGCGCCGTTCTCGTCGCGCATCGGGGAGTAGGAGAAGGTGAACCAGGTCTCCTCCGGCGCGCCGTGGCGGTTCATGACGAGGGGGAGGTTGTCGCGGTAGGTGGCCTCGCCCGACAGGGCGGCTTCGACGAGGTCGGCGAGGTCGGGCCAGATCTCGGCCCAGACCTGGCGCATCGGCGCGGCGAGGGAGGCGGGGTGCTTGGCGCCGAGGATCTCGGCATAGGCGTCGTTGTAGAGCATCCGCAGCTCCGGCCCCCAGGCCAGGAACATCGGGAACTTGGAGCCGAGCATCAGCCCGACCACCGAGCGCAGCGACTGCGGCCAGCGCTCCGGCGAGCCGAAGGGCGAGGCGGCGGGGTCTAGGGCGCGGATGAGGGCGCCGGCCCTGCCGCCGCCGGCCAGAAAGGCGAGGTGGGGGACGGTCGTGTCCGTGAGCAAGGGTGGTCCTCTTGAGCGCCCCCCGGCGATCCGTTCGTTCGTCATAGCACGAACGGCGGACGCCGGCCCGTCGTTCCCGCCATCAGTTGTAGAGCAGCCCCGGCAGCCACGATCCGATGGCCGGGAAGATGTAGTAGAGCGCCATCGCCACCAGGACGAGGAGCAGGAAGGGCGTGACGCCGGCGAAGATGTCGGTGAGTTCCACGCCCTTCGGCGCGACGCCCTTCAGGTAGAAGGCGGCCATCGCCATCGGCGGGGACAGGAACGACGTCTGGATGTTGAGCGCGATGAGGACGCCGAAGAAGAGCGGATCGATGTCGTAGAGGGCGAGCAGCGGCAGGAAGATCGGCACGAAGATGATGATGATCTCCGTCCATTCCAGCGGCCAGCCGAGTACGAAGATGATGGCCTGGGTGAGCAGCAGGAACTGCAGCGGCGTCAGGTTCATGGAGGCGAACCAGGCCTCGATCACCTGCTGGCCGCCGAGGAGGGCGAACACCGAGGCGAAGATCCAGGAGCCGACGAACAGCCAGCAGACCATGGCGCTGGAGCGGGCGGTGAGGAAGACCGCCTCCTTGAAGCCGGTCCAGGTGAGGGAGCGGTAGGCGGCTGCGAGGAGCAGCGAGCCGAGTGCGCCGATGCCCGCCGCCTCGTGCGGCGTGGCGAGCCCGAACAGGATGGAGCCGAGCACCGCCAGAATCAGCGCGGCGAGCGGCACGAAGGAGGTGAACACCTCCCGCACCACCTGGGAGAGGGGGACGTCGTACTGCTCCTTGGGGAGCTTGGGCGCCAGACTCGGGTTCAGCGTGGCGCGGATCATGACGTAGAGGATGTAGAGGCCGGCGAGCATCAGGCCGGGCAGCAGGGCGGCGGCGTAGAGGCGCACGACCGACACGCCGGCCATGGCGCCGTAGAGGATCAGCATGATCGACGGCGGGATCAGGATGCCGAGGCAGCCGCCGGCGCAGACGACGCCGGAGGCGAGCTTCTTGTCGTAGCCGGCGTTGAGCATGGCGGGCAGCGCGAGCAGGCCCATCAGCGTGACGACTGCGCCGACGATGCCGGTGGCGGTGGCGAACAGCGCGCAGGTGATCAGGCTGGCGACGGCGAGCGAGCCGGGAATGCCCTTGGCGGCGAGCTGCAGGGCGTGGAACAGGCGGCCGAGGATGTTCGCCCGCTCGATCAGGTAGCCCATAAAGAGGAAGAGCGGGATGGAGATCAGCACGTCGTTGGACATCACGCCGTAGGCGCGCTGGACGAGCAGCGGGAAGATGGTGTCGCCGATCGCGTACCAGCCGAAGGTGACGGACAGCGCGACGATGGTGAAGGCGATGGGAAAGCCGAGGAGGATGGTGAAGAGAAACACGACCAGCATCAGGATGCCGACTTCCGGATTGGTCATAGCTTCACTTCCTTGCCATGCTGAACGTCGGCGATGATCTGGGTCTCAAGCTCCTCCACGTCGTGCGGCCGCCGCGGCCAGACGCCGGTCTTGAGCGCGATCCCGGCGCGGATCGTCTCGGCGATTCCCTGCAGGAGGAGGAAGAAGCCGGCGACGGGAATGACTGTCTTGAAATGGTAGAGCGGTGGTCCGTTCGGGCTCGACGAGGAGTGCTCGTTGATCATCCAGGCGAACTTGGCGAAGCCGTAGCCGGAGTAGACCAGGGCGATGACGCCGGGGAAGAAGAAGAGGATGTAGAGGACGAGGTCGAGCGCTCCCTGGGCCCTGACGGGCAGGAGACGGTAGACCAGGTCGGCGCGGACGTGGCTGTTGCGTGACAGGGCGTAGGCGCCGGCCATCATGAACAGCGTGCCGTACATGATGTAGCTGATGTCATAGGCCCAGGTGGTGGGCCGGCCGAGGACGTAGCGGACGAAGACCTCGTAGCTGACCACGAACGTCAGGATGACGACGCACCAGCCGAAGGCCTTGCCGACCAGCGTGCTGACGGCGTCGACGAAGAACAGGAAGCGCTGCATGGACCATTCCTGGCTGGCGGAGCTCCGGTGCGCCCGATCGGGCCGCCGGAATCGGCAGGGCCGGCGCGCGCCCTTGGAAGCGCGCGCCGGACACCGGGGTTCGTCAGGCCGGGAAGAAGTGCTTGTAGGCCTTCTCGCGGGAGACCTCCCACTCCAGCTCGAAGCCGACCACGCGCTTGGTCCATTCCTTCTGGCTGTCGATGACCTTCTTGAAGAAGGGATCGGCCGAAAGGCTCTCCACCACGGTGTCCCAGGCGGTGAGCTGGGCGTCGAGGACCGAATCCGGGGTGCGGATCACGGCGACGCCGGCGTCCTTGATCTTCTGGAGATCGACGGGGTAGCGGGACATCGCCTTCCAGGCCATGTCGGCGGAGGCCGCGTCGGCGGCGTATTTCAGCACCTGCTGGAGCTCGGGCCCGAGGGCGTCGAACTTGGCCTTGTTGTAGATGACCTCGAAGCACTCGCTGCCCTGGTGGTAGCTCTGCACCATGTAGGTCTTGGAGACGTCGGGGAAGCCGAGCAGCAGGTCGGACGACGGGTTGTTGAACTCGGCGCCGTCGAGCAGGCCGCGATCCATGGCCGGGACGATGTCGGCCGCGCCCATGATGGTCACCGCGACGTTCATCTGCTGGTACATGTCGGCGGCGAGGCCGTTGGTGCGGTACTTCAGGTTGGCCAGGTCCTCCGGAGAGGTGATCTCCTTCTTGAACCAGCCGAGCGGCTGGGTCGGCATCGGCGCCATCAGGAAGCCGACGAGGTCGAGGCCGAGCACCTGCTGGACCAGTTCGTCATAGAGCGCCTGCCCACCGCCGTAGCGCACCCAGCCAAGCATCTGGTTGGCGTTCCAGCCGAAGGAGGGCGGGGTGGCGAAGAGCGAGAAGGCCTTGTTCTTGCCGTACCAATAGCCCGCGACGCCGTGGCCGCCGTCGAGCGCGCCGGCGAGGATGGCGTCCTGGAGCTGGAGAGCGCCGACGACGGCGCCCGCGGGCAGCAGTTCGATCTTGAGCTTGCCGCCGGAGAGGGCGTTGACGGCCTTCACGTAGTCGTTGGCATATTCATGGAATATGTCCTGAGACGGCCAGGTACTCTGGATGCGCATGGTGATTTCCTGCGCCCTGGCGACGTTCGGCATCGCAACGGCGGTGGCGGCCACACCCGCACCCGCGGCTCCGACCAGGAAGTTGCGCCGCGACGTCTTCGCATCTGCAGCATCGACCGTCTTGTCGTCACGCTCTGCCATCGAATTTCCTCCCGCCGTGCTTTGCACGATCTGGTGTTATGCATAGAAAAGCTTGCATGTGTTGGGAGGCTTGGCAAGCATGCGGCACGCATTTTGAGGGGCGATGACGCCGCACTGAACTATTGTCTAAGGGGGATGGGGAAGGCAGTCGGGGGTCGGCAGTCGGCAGAGGTGGCCGCTCTTCAGTATGCCCTCCCGGCCTGAACCTTGCCGTCATGGTCCGCGTAGGCGGACCACCCACGAGTGTGTGCGGGGTGTGAACGCTAGGTGCGACGGGAGTGCGCCGTGCTGGAAAAATGCGTGGGTGGTCCGCCTTCGCGGACCACGACGGTGCGAGTGGGGGAGGGATGCGGGAGCTGAGGAGGGCGGGGAGTCGGTTGGAGGCGGCTGCGCTTCGGTCTGCTGGTCCAACCTCAACCTTTCCCGTCATGGTCCGCGCAGGCGGACCACTCATGAGTTTGTGCGGGGTGTGAACGCTGGGTGCGACGGGAGTGTGTCTTGCCGGGAAAAATGCGTGGGTGGTCCGCCTGCGCGGACCATGACGGTGGGAAGGGGGGCGGTTCGCCTCCGCGGAGCGTCCCGGCGAGAGCGGGGTGGTTCGCCTTCGCCGGCCGTGATGGCAGAAGAGGAGTGATCCGTCGCCGCAGACCATGACGACGAGAGCGGGTGCGGCGGTAGCAGGCCGCGCTTCGCTCTACCCGCTCAACCTCAACCTTGCCCGTCATGGTCCGCGCAGGCGGACCACCCACGAGTTTGTGCGGGGTGTGAACGCTGGGTGCGACGGGAGTGCGCCGTGCTGGAAAAATGCGTGGGTGGTCCGCCTTCGCGGACCATGACGGCGGGAAGGGGGATGGAAAGAGGAGTTTGGGAGGGTGGGGAGTCGGTTGGAGGCGGCCGCGCTTCGGGTTGCCCGCTCGACCTCAACCATGACGGCGGGAGGGGGTGAAGACGGACGGAGCGGTGGTCTGTCCGCGGGCACCTTGACGGCGGAAAGGGGCGGGTTGGCCGGTTGGAAAGAGCGGCTAGGGGCCGCTCTTTCAGGAACGTCTCGGCGCCGGATCAGGCGGCGTTGAGCTTGGCGAGGATTTCGTCGCTGAGTTCGGAGTTGGAGTAGACGTTCTGGACGTCGTCGTCGTCCTCCAGCGTGTCGAGGAGCTTGAGGAGGGACTGGGCCTTCTCCTCGTCGAGCGCGGTGGTGGTCTTGGGGCGCCAGACGATCTTGACGCTTTCGGCGCCGCCGAGGGTGGCCTCGAGGGCCTTGGCGACCTCGTTGAGGCTTTCGAAGGCGCAGATCACCACGTGGTTGTCGGCGGTGGTCTCCACGTCGTCGGCGCCGGCCTCGATGGCGGCTTCGACCATGGCATCGCCGGTGCCGGCGGAGAGCGGGTAGACGATCTCGCCGACGCGGTCGAACATGAATGACACCGAGCCGGTCTCGCCGAGGGCGCCGCCGGCCTTGGTGAAGTAGGAGCGGACGGCGGAGGCGGTGCGGTTGCGGTTGTCTGTGAGGGCTTCCACGATGACGGCAACGCCGCCCGGGCCGTAGCCCTCGTAGCGGACCTCGTCGTAGTTGTCGGTGTCGCTGCCGGCCGCCTTCTTGATGGCGCGCTCGATGTTGTCCTTCGGCAGGTTGTCGGCGCGGGCGTTCTGGATGGCGAGACGCAGGCGCGCGTTCATGTTGGGATCGGCGCCGCCGAGCTTAGCGGCGACGGTGATCTCGCGCGCAAGCTTGGAGAAGATCTTCGACCGCTTGGCGTCCTGCGCGCCCTTGCGGTGCATGATGTTCTTGAACTGACTGTGTCCGGCCATGTCTCGCCTCGTGGCGGGACGGCGAAGGGTCCGTCCCGGTCGATCGTTTGGATGGCGGTCTTATAGGCTCGGGACAGGCGGAAATAAAGGGCGGGGCGCATGGCGCGGGCGATGCGCCCCGCGGTTCGCCGCCGATCAGAAGATCTCGGCGGTCGAGAGGCCGAGGGCGGTGGCGCCGGCGAAGCGGGCCTGCGGGCCGGGCTGGAGCGGGTGGAAGCGCGCGCCCTGGATGTCGCGGAAGCGGCGCTCCAGCGCGTTGCCGCGGTAGAAGCTGGCGCCGCCGGCCAGCTGCATGGCGAGTTCCACTGCGCGGATGGCGTTGTCGGCGACGAGGGTCCGGCCGATCATCACCTCGTTGACGGTGTCGGCGGAAGGCTCATTGCGGGCGACCGTGTCGAGCATCCAGCGATGCGCCATCTGGGCGGCGCGGAGGGCGGTGTCCATGCGGCCGGCGAGATCGATGGCGTCGGGCGTCGCGGGCTTCCGGCGGGCCATGGCGACGGCGATGTCGCGGGCGCTTTCGGCGACGCCGAGGTAGGCGGCGTAGACGAGCGGGAAGGCGATCGTCGCGATGATATGGAAGACGGGGTGCCACTTGCCGGCGTCGCGGGAGAAGGAGACGCCCGCGTCGGGGACGAAGAGGTTCTCGATCACCACGTCGTTGGAGCCGGTGCCGCGCATGCCGAGGGTGTGCCAGGTGTCGAGGATGCGCACGGCGGGCGACTTCATCGGGGCGGCGAAATGGATGACCTTGGCCGAGCCGTCTTCGGCGCGCAGCACCGCGCCGGTCATCAGGAGGTCGCCGCGCTCGGCGCCGGAGGTGAAGAGCTTGCGGGCGGTGATGGCGTAGCCGTTCTCCACCTTGGTGGCCTCGCCGGAGCCGGCGATCCAGTCGGAGCCGCCGCTGGAGAGGAGCACCAGCCGTTCCGCGGCGATGCGGCGGAGCAGCGGCTCGACGGCGGCGACCTTCTGGTGCCGCCAGCGCCAGGCGGGGATGGCCACCTGGTGGGTGTGCATGGCGAAGGCGAGGGCGGTGGAGCCGCAGCTGTGGGCGATGACGCGGAGCATGTCGGCGAGTTCGGCGACGTCGGCGCCGCGGCCGCCGAGCTCGACGGGCACGCCCGCCTCCATCAGGCCGGCCTCCTTGAGGAGGTCGTAGTTGGCGGCGACGAAGGCGTCGGTCTCGTCGGCCTCGGCGGCCCGGTCTGCGAAGGCGGGGGCGAGGCGGCGGGCGGTGTCGGCGACGGTGTCATCGGCGAAGGTGGCCGGTCCGGTGGTGTAAAGGCTGGTCATGGTATCCTCCCGTATGCACAGCGAAGGTGTGGACCATGGGGCCTGCGGGGGGCGGGCGATAGTTCACGAACTGTACCGGTGCGGCGGATGGGCGGCGCCGGCGATCCGCAGTATGCTGCGTGAGTTATGCATGGAGGCTTCGTCATGACCGAACGCGGTGGATACGGCCAGTTCTGCCCGGTGGCGATGGCCTCGGAGGTGCTCTGCTCGCGCTGGACGACGCTGATCGTGCGGGAGATGCTGTGCGGGACGCGGCACTTCAACGACCTGCGCCGCGGCGTGCCGCGGATGTCGCCGGCCCTGCTTTCCAAGCGGCTGAAGGAACTGGAGCGGATGGGGATCGTGGTGGCGATCCCGAACAAGCGGGGGGTGACGGAGTATCACCTGTCGCCGGCGGGGGAGGACCTGCGGCCGGTGATCATGGGGCTGGGATTCTGGGGGCAGAAATGGGTGGAATCGCAGCTATCGCTGCGCAACCTCGACCCGTCGCTGCTGATGTGGGACATGCGGCGGCACCTGAAGCCGGAGCCGCTGCCGCCGCGCCGCTGCACGATACAGTTTCTGTACCCCGAACTGCCGGCGAGCCAGCAGGCCTGGTGGCTGGTGATCGAGAACGGGACGGTGGACCTCTGCGGCTTCGACCCGGGATACGAGGTGGATCTCCTGGTGACGACGTCGCTGAAGAGCATGACGTCGATCTGGATGGGGCTTTCCACGGTGCGCCAGGAGATGGCGGCGGGGGTGCTGACGCTGGACGGTGACCGGGCGATCGCGACGTCGATGCAGGCGTGGCTGGGACTGAGTCCGTTCGCGGGCGGCACCCGGTCGGCGGCCTGAGGGAGGCTACCAGAAGCCGGGGAGCGCTTCGCTGAGGCGGCCACCGAGGCGGACGGGAGCGACGGCTTCGGCGAGGCCGGTGCGGTCGGACACCTCCACGGCGAGGCCGGAGAGGGTGGGCTCGCCCATCGACGGGGTGAAGCGGCCGGTCGGGATCTTGCGCAGGAAGCGGGAGATGGGCTCGTCCTTCTCCATGCCGAGCACGCTGTCGTAGTCGCCGGTCATGCCGGCGTCGGACATATAGGCGGTGCCGTGGGGGAGGATCTGGTGATCGGCGGTGGGCACGTGGGTGTGGGTGCCGACGACGAGGCTGGCCCGGCCGTCCAGCCAGTGGGCCATCGACTGCTTCTCGGAGGTGGCCTCTGCGTGGACGTCGACGACGACGGCGTCGGCCTGCTCGCCGAGCGGGCAGGCGGAGAGCTCGCGGTCGATGGCGGCGAAGGGGTCGTCAAGGGCGTCCATGAAGACGCGCCCCATGACGTTGGCGACGAGGACGCGGGCGCCGTTGCGGGCCATGAAGAGGTTGGCGCCGCGGCCGGGCGTGCCGGCGGGGAAGTTGGCGGGGCGGAGCAGGCGGTCCTGGCGCTCGATGAAGACGAGGGCCTCGCGCTGGTCCCAGATATGGTTGCCGGTGGTGACGACGTCGGCGCCGGCGTCGAGGAAGTCCTGGCAGATCTCCTCGGTGATGCCGAAGCCGCCGGCGGCGTTCTCGCCGTTGACGACGACGAAGTCGAGCCGGTAGTCGGCCACCAGCGCCGGCAGCTTCTCGGCGATGGCAGTGCGGCCGGAGCGGCCGACGACGTCTCCCACGAACAACAGGCGCATGGTCTGCCGGCTTCCCTCAACTTGCGGCGGGGATGATCAGGTCCCGCTCGGTGACGATCGCGTGGAGGGGGACGTCGTGCGGCTCCATCGGGACCGCGTCGGCCTCCTGGACCGAGAAGGCCACGCCGATCAGGCGCGGATCGTAGCCCGCGGCCCGGAAGCCGGCGATGGTGATATCGTAGTAGGCCTTGCCGTAGCCGATGCGGCCGCCGCGACGATCGAAGACGGAGAGCGGGACGAGCATCACCTCGGGCACCACCTCCGGGCATTCCGGGCCCGGGCCGTAGGTGCCGAAGCCGAGCGGGACGAGCGGGCTGGCCGGATCGAAGGCTCGGAACACGAGGTCGGGCTTGCGGATGATCGGCAGGCCGACCGCATGGCCGCGCGCGACGAGGCGCTCGGCGGCGGGGCGCAGGTCCACCTCCGAGCGGATCGGCAGGAAGGCGCTGACCGGCGCGCCGGCGGGAATGTCGAGGGCGAGGATGCGGTCGGCGATGTCGGCGGACCAGCGGGCGCGGTCATCCGGGTCGAGCGCGTCGCGGCGGGCGAGGCTGGCGTTGCGCAGCGCGGACTTCTGAGCGGCGAGATCGGTGGGCAGGGCCGGCGGCTCCGGTCGGGCGATGGCATCGGGCGCGAGCGCCGACAGCGGTCCACCCGACGGAAGAGATTGAATCTGGAGCAATTTCTTGTCGACCTGACGATTTCGTCAGGTCGGAAAGCGCTCTAGCGTGGCGCCCCGCGGCGACCGTCGGAATTTCGATCCCGGGAACCTACAGTGTAGGTGGGAGCCGTTTGTCCGAGCCCACGGGCCCGGTCAGGCACAGCCCCCGTTCGGAATCGTAAGGCCCCGGGGATATTAGAGTTCCTAACGAGAAGCGCAGCGACGCCACGGGGCGAATATAGGGGTGTATGGGTCCGGGGGGAAGGGGCGGGATGGGGGATGCGGCGTCGGGGAGCGCGATGGTTCGCCCGGTGCCGGTTCTGGGCCGGGGATTTGGGCGGCAAACAGATTAGAACAGCTATATATTTGGGAAACGATTGTCTCTTGTGTCCTCTTCTTTGGATTTTTATGGCTCTACGCCAATTAAAACATGAAAGTAAGTATTTATCCCTATAATCTGATCTTCCTGCGGGGTCGTAGACGCCTTGAAAAAGAGGGAGGTCAAGCCATGGCGGTCGGTTCGCAGGCATTCAGCTTCGAGGTGCGGATCGAGGACGGTCGATCCGCCCGGTTCTCGTCGCTGACAGAAGCGCGTGCGATGATCCGGTTCGTCACCGAACGGGGACAGGGTGCGGTTCTGCTCGTGGTGGGACAGGATGAACGGCGCGGACGCGCGGTCGTCTACCCGCTGTCGCACCATCAAGCGGAGCCGCGCCTGAAGCAGGGCGAGGTCGACGCGGGCGCTCGCCGCACGCCACACTCGCCGTCATCGTCGTCGCCGAGCGCCGGGTAAGCAACGCGGCTCCCGAGGACACGCCGTCGGCTATTCGGCCGCCTCGTCCTGGCCGGCGAGAGCGTGGGCGAGCTGGTCCAGCCGGCTGGCGGCGGTGATGATGCGCGCGGCGATCTGATCCTCGACCTCGTTCTGGCGGGCGACGAGGCTGCCGCGATCGGCCTTGAGGGTTTCCACTTCCCCTTCCAGGGCGCGCAGGCGACGCTCCGTTTCGGAGAGCTGGTCGAGCACAGTGATGGCGCTCATCACGGTCAAGCGCTGGTCGCCGATCTCGCCGAACACGCCGCGAAGCTGGTCGATGGTGCCGTCGAGCCGGGTGGCGAGGCCCACAAGGTGGTCCTCCTGGCCGTCGTCGCACGCCATGCGGTAGGTCTTGCCGGCAATCGTTACAGTGACTTGCGCCATACTCTTGATCACCCGCCGTGGGCATCCAGGACGGCGCGGATCGACTCCATCGCCGCAACCAGCCGCCTCGACACTTCCTTGTTGGCATCCTCCAGGCGTCCGGCGCGCAGCATGGCCCCGTCGAGATCGAGTGCGAGACGGGACCTGTCCTCGCCGAGGCGCGTGACCTCGTCGCGGAGGTCCGCGATGGTGCCATCGGCACCACGGCGACGTTGAACGGCCGCCGACAGGCGGTCGATCGACGTGTCCAGTCTTGCTAGCGCCGCATCCAGCGACACCGTCTCGGGCATCCATGCCTCCGTCCGGCCGGCGAAGCGGCCCGTCCCGTTTTTTGACCACACTTCGCCTTGCGTTGCCAACCCGGAACATGAAGGTCACCCGCCAATCCCTGTGAATTCGTTGGGGATCCCGGGGCGTGCATGCGTCAGCGCAAGTGCGGTGAGGGGTTCCAATCGCAAGAATTTTCAATTGGTCCAAAGACGTATATCGCGATTGACAGGCGGTCGCGGACTGCTATTCATCCACGCGCCCACAGCAGCCTTTCACCGTTCCGGACCAGCGACGTCAGAGCGCGGCTCGGTTCCAATGCTTCTTCCGGGTGGCCCGGTTCCGCGGACCTCCCCCCGAATGCCAAGGGTCCGTCATGGTCTCTCCTGCCCTGTTCTCCGAAATGGCCAACACCATCCGCGCGCTCTCCATGGACGCGGTTGAAAAGGCCAAGTCCGGCCATCCCGGCATGCCGATGGGCACCGCCGACATCGCCACGGTGCTGTTCGGGGACGTGATCAAGTTCGATGCGGCGGCGCCGCGCTGGGCCGACCGCGACCGCTTCATCCTGTCGGCCGGCCACGGTTCGATGCTGCTCTATTCGCTGCTGCACCTGATCGGCGTGGAGGAGATGACGCTCGACGAGCTGAAGAACTTCCGGCAGCTGGGCTCGAAGACGGCCGGGCATCCGGAGTTCGGCTATGCCGCAGGCATCGAGACGACCACCGGGCCGCTAGGACAGGGGCTGGCCATGTCGGTCGGCTTCGCGCTTGCCGAGCGCCTGCTCAACGCGCGCTTCGGCGACGACCTTGTCGATCACCGCACCTGGGTGATCGCCGGCGACGGCTGCCTGCAGGAAGGCGTGAGCCACGAGGCGATCTCGCTGGCCGGCCACCTCGGCCTGTCCAAGCTGACGGTGATCTGGGACGACAACAACATCTCGATCGACGGACCGGTGACGCTGTCGGAGACCGGCGACATCACCAAGCGGTTCGAGGCGGCCGGCTGGGTGACCCGGCGGATCGACGGGCACAACCAGGCGGAGATCGCCGAGGCGCTCGCCTGGGCGAAGACGACGACCAAGCCTGCGCTGATCGCGGCCAAGACCACCATCGGCAAGGGCGCGCCGAACAAGGCGGGTTCGCACTCCGTGCACGGTTCGCCGCTGGGGGCGGACGAGATCTCGGCAACGCGCGCGGCGCTGCAGTGGAACCACGGGCCGTTCGAGATCCCGCAGGAAGCCTTGAAGGCGTGGCGCGAGGCCGGTGCACGGTCCCGTGCGGCACGCGAGGCGTGGGAAGCCCGCGTCGCCAAGCTGGACGCTGCGACCCGCGCGGACTTCGAGCGGCGGCTTTCGGGCGTGCTGCCGGAGGGCTTCGCGGTTGCCGCGCAGGCCTACAAGGAGAAGCTCGCCGCCGACAAGCCGAAGGTGGCGACCCGCAAAGCTTCGGAAATGGCGCTGGAGGTGATCAACGGCGCGATCCCGGAGATGATCGGCGGCTCGGCCGACCTGACCGGTTCCAACCTGACGAAGACCAAGTCTCAGGTCTCGGTGAAGCCGGGCGACTTCTCGGGCAGCTACGTCCACTACGGCATCCGCGAGTTCGGGATGAGTGCGGCCATGAACGGGCTCGCGCTGCACGGCGGCATCATCCCCTACGGCGGCACGTTCCTGGTGTTCACCGACTACGCCCGCCCGGCGATCCGCCTATCGGCGCTGATGCACCAGCGTGTGATCTACGTGATGACGCACGACTCCATCGGCCTCGGCGAAGACGGGCCGACGCACCAGCCGGTGGAGCACCTGGCGGCGCTGCGGGCGATCCCGAACCTCCTGGTGCTCCGCCCGGCGGACGCGATGGAGACGATGGAAGCCTGGCAGGTGGCGCTGGAGAGCGACACGCGGCCCTCGATCCTGGCGCTGTCGCGGCAGAACCTGCCGGCGCTGCGGCTGGAGGCGAGCGCGGAGAACCTGACCGCCAAGGGCGCCTACGAGATCGCCGGCACGGACGGAGAGGCGGCGGTGTCGATCTTCGCGACCGGGTCCGAAGTGGCGATCGCGGTGGACGCGAAGGCTCTGCTGGAGGCGGGGGGCGTGAAGACGCGGGTGGTGTCGGTGCCCTCGTTCGAACTGTTCGCCGCCCAGCCGGAGGCCTACCGCAAGGCGGTGATCGGCTCGGCCAAGGTGAAGGTCGGCGTGGAAGCGGCGATCCGCATGGGCTGGGACAGCCTGATCGGCTCGGACGGCGTGTTCATCGGCATGCACGGCTTCGGGCTGTCCGGCCCGGCGGAGAAGCTCTACGCCCATTTCGGCATCACGCCGGAGGCGATCGCCAAGGCCGCGCAGGAGCGGCTGGCTTAAGCCTCTTTGCACTTTCTGCAGGGTTCAACCAAAGATCGGGGTTGATCTTGATCGCGCAAGCGGAGAAACGAAGGCCCCGATCAAGTTTCCATCAAGGGACGACCGAGGAAAGGCCGCGCGGCTCTCGAAGCCTCCAGAAATCCCCCATCGCGGCCTGCGGTGACCCCTTCGGCGAGGAGAAGTAGCATGGCTGTCAAGGTTGCCATCAACGGGTTCGGCCGCATCGGCCGCAACGTGCTGCGTGCCATCATCGAATCCGGCCGCACCGACATCGAGGTCGTGGCGATCAACGACCTCGGGCCGGTGGAGACCAACGCCCACCTGATGCGCTACGACAGCGTGCACGGCAAGTTCCCGGGCACGGTGACGGTGTCGGGCGACACCATCGACGTGGGCCGCGGCCCGATCAAGGTGACGGCCGTGAAGAACCCGGCCGAGCTGCCGCACCGCGACCTCGGCGTGGAGATCGCGCTGGAGTGCACCGGCATCTTCACCTCGCGCGACAAGGCCGCGGCGCACCTGACCGCGGGCGCCAAGCGCGTGATCGTGTCGGCGCCGGCGGACGGCGCGGACCTGACGGTGGTGTTCGGCGTCAACCACGACAAGCTGACCAAGGACCACGTGGTCATCTCCAACGCCTCGTGCACGACGAACTGCCTGGCGCCGGTCGCCAAGGTCCTCAACGACGCCATCGGCATCGAGAAGGGCTTCATGACGACCATCCACAGCTACACCGGCGACCAGCCGACGCTGGACACGATGCACAAGGACCTCTACCGCGCCCGCGCCGCGGCGATGTCGATGATCCCGACCTCGACGGGCGCCGCCAAGGCCGTCGGCCTGGTGCTGCCGGAGCTGAAGGGCAAGCTGGACGGCGTGGCGATCCGCGTGCCGACGCCGAACGTGTCGGTGGTGGACCTGGTGTTTACGGCCAAGCGCGCGACCAGCGTGGAGGAGATCAACAACGCGATCATCGCGGCCGCCAACGGCCCGCTGAAGGGCGTGCTCGGCTACACCGACCAGCCGAACGTGTCGATCGACTTCAACCACGACCCGCATTCGTCGACCTTCCACCTGGACCAGACCAAGGTGATGGACGGCACGATGGTGCGCATCCTCTCCTGGTACGACAACGAATGGGGCTTCTCCAACCGCATGGCCGACACGGCCGTGGCGCTGGGCAAGACGCTCTGACACCCACGAAGGCCCTGCCGGGAGGCGGGGCCTTTTCCTTTCCGGGCGCCGCCCTCCCCTGATCGGGGAGGCGAGGCGCGCCTGTGCATCCGCTACCCCCAGTTTCGACGGAGCTCATTCATGGCCTCGTTCAAGACCCTCGACGACGGCGATTTCGCCGGCAAGCGCGTGCTGGTGCGCGTGGACCTCAACGTGCCGATGGAGAACGGCGTCGTGACCGACACGACCCGCATCGACCGGATTGTGCCGACGATCCGCGACCTCTCGGACAAGGGCGCGAAGGTGATCCTGCTCGCCCACTTCGGGCGACCGAAGGGGGAGCGGAAGGCGGAGGACAGCCTGAAGCCGGTGGTGGAGCCGCTGGCGCGGGCGATCGGCCGGCCGGTGGCGTTTGCCGACGACTGCATCGGCCCGGTGGCGGAAGCGGCGGTCGGGGTGCTGGCGAACGGGGAGATCCTGCTCCTGGAGAACACCCGCTACCACAAGGGCGAGGAGAAGAACGACCCGGCGCTGGTGACCGCGCTCGCCAAGCTGGGGGACACCTTTGTCAACGACGCGTTCTCGGCGGCGCACCGGGCGCACGCCTCGACGGAAGGGCTGGCGCATGCGCTGCCGGCCTATGCCGGGCGGACCATGGAGGCGGAGCTGACCGCGCTCGGCAAGGCGCTGGGATCGCCGACGCGGCCGGTGCTCGCGGTGGTGGGCGGCGCCAAGGTCTCGACCAAGATCGACCTCCTGGAGAACCTGGTCTCCAAGGTGGACATCCTGGTCATCGGCGGCGGCATGGCGAACACGTTCCTGGCCGCGCAAGGGATCGACGTGGGCAAGTCGCTGTGCGAGCACGACCTCGCCGAAACGGCCAAGCGGATCCTCGCCAAGGCCAAGGAGGTCGGCTGCGAGATCGTGCTGCCGGTGGACGGCGTGGTGGCGCGCGAGTTCAAGGCCAACGCGGCGAACGAGACGGTGCCGGTGAGCGCGATTCCGGCGGACGCGATGATACTCGACGTCGGGCCGCAGTCGATCGCGACGGTGGCCTCGCGGATCGATACGGCGAAGACGCTGCTCTGGAACGGGCCGCTGGGGGCGTTCGAGATCGCGCCCTTCGACACGGCGACGGTGGCGGCGGCCAAGCACGCCGCGGCGCGCACCAAGGCGGGCGCGCTGGTCTCGGTGGCCGGCGGCGGCGACACGGTGGCGGCGCTGAACCACGCCGGGGTGGCGGACGACTTCACCTATGTGTCGACGGCGGGCGGGGCGTTCCTGGAATGGCTGGAGGGCAAGGAGCTTCCTGGCGTCAAGGCCTTGTCGAGCTGAGCTCGGTCGGCCCTGCCGGGCTGAGCCCGCTTCGGCGGTGACGGTTCCGTCCAAGGCATGCTATGGGCTGGGGCCCCGCGGGCGAACGCGGGGCCTTTCGTCGTTTTGCCGCAATCGCGTCGCATCGGATCGCCATGGCCAAGAAGACCCAGAAAGCTGCGCCGCCTCCGCCGCGCGCGCGCCTCTACCTCGTGACGCCCAGGCAGATCGATCTGCAGACGTTTCCGGCGCTGCTGGAAGCCGCGCTCGCCGGCGGCGACGTGGCGTCGCTGCTGATCGCGCCGGAGGTCAGCGCGGACGCGCACCTGCAACGGATCGCCGAGGCGCTGGTGCCGATCGCGCAGGCGCGCGACGTGGCGGCGCTGGTGATCGACGACACGCGGGCGATGGGTCGCTCCAAGGCCGACGGGCTGCACGTGGAGGCGGGCATCACGGCGCTCGCCGAGGCGGTGGAGAAGCTGGAGGGCCGCGCGATCGTGGGAGCCGGCAACCTGAAGACCCGGCACGAGGCGATGGAAGCGGCCGAGGCAGGGACGGACTATGTGATGTTCGGGCTGCTTTCGCGCGAGGACGACGACGAGACCCACCGCAAGACGCTGGATTTTGCCTGGTGGTGGGCGGAGATGTTCGAGATCCCCTGCGTGGCGCTGGCCGGTCGCTCGCTGGAGTCCGTGGAGGAGACGGCGGAGACGGGGGCCGAGTTCGTGGCCGTCCGCTCCTTTGTGTGGGACCACCCGGACGGCCCGGGAGCCGCGGTGGCTGAGATCAACCGCGTGCTCGACGCGGTGCACGCGCGGCGCGGGGAAGCGGCGTGAGCCGGGCCGCGCGCCTCGTGCTGACGGCGATCCTGTCGGCGACGGTCGGCGCGCTGCCGTCCCTGGCGCAGGAAGCGGCCGGCGAACCGCCGGTGCTGGAGGGGCCCATCCCGGAGGCGAGCGACGGGATCACCGACCTGCTCAACGGCCTTGCGGCGCAGGACGCCCAAGGTGCGCCGAGCCTGCCGACGCTTATCACTCCGGTGCCGGTGCTGCCCGACCAGGAGGGCGTGAGCGTCTCGGACCGAGCGGAAGAAGGCGTGGAGCCGTTCCTGCCGCCGCCGACCGACGACAATCCGCTGAAGGAACTGCCCGACGCGGACAAGGTGGACTACGCCTACGGGGCGTTCCAGAGGGGCATGTACCTGACCGCCTTCGCGGTGGCGCTGGAGCTCGCCAAGAAGGGCGATGCGGCGGCGCAGACGCTGGTCGGCTACATCTACGCCAACGGCCTCGGGCTGCCGCAGAACCCGAAGGAGGCGGCGGTCTGGTACGAGATGGCGGTGACCGGCGGCGACGCCGGGGCGATGGTGGAACTCGCCAATCTCTACGCGCTGGGGCTGGGCGTGACACGCGACACGGAGAAGGCGCGCACGCTCCTGGAGAGCGCGACGGCCAAGGGCCGGCCGGATGCAGCCTATGCGCTCGGGCTGATCACCATGGACACGGCGAAGACCGAGGAGGAGCTCTCCAAAGCCGCCAGCACGTTTCAGACGGCGGCGGACGCCGGCAACATCGACGCTGCCTATGCGCTCGCCAGCATGTACGCCGACGGGCGCGGCGCGCCGAAGGATCCGACGGCGGCTGCCAAGCTGATGGGTCAGGCGGCGCGCGGCGGGCACGTGGGCGCACAGATCGAATACGCGATCATGCTGTTCAACGGCAGCGGCATCGGCAAGGACGAGAAGGCGGCCTTCGGCTGGTTCAAACTCGCCGCCAACTCCGGCAATCCGGTGGCGGCGAACCGGCTTGCGAGGCTCTATGCGGCGGGCGCCGGCACCGACGTGGACCTCAAGGAAGCGGCGAAGTGGCACCTGAAGGCGCGGGAGGCGGGGATCTCGGACCTGTGGCTGGACGGGGTGCTGAAGGATGTGGAGGGGGAGTAGGCCGTAGGTGGTTGGGCTTTAGCGGCGGAGTTTCGTGGGGCACTCCCCTTCCGGGCGTCATGGTCCGCGCAGATGGACCACCTACGAGCTTTGTTTTTCACTTTCCTTTTCAATGGGTTACTCGTCCCGCGGAAAAATGCGTGGGTGGTCCGCCTGCGCGGACCATGACGGTGGAGGGGGGAGGGCGATGGCCGACGGCCGACCTTCTACTGCCGAAGCTCGACGGCCGATTGCCTAGTGCCGAAGCCCGACAGCCGAAGCTCGACCGCCTCCTGCCTGTTCCCCACTGCCTACTGCCGAATGGCTACGGCTTGCCCTTCTGCCGAGCCCTCCTGCCGCTTCCTCTTGCGTGGCGGCGTGGATTGTGGTGCATGCGGCGCTATTCTTGTTGCCGCCGATCTTCGCAAGGACATGTCCATGGCCCGTTCGCCGCTTCTCAACGTGATGGTCGCCGCCGCCCGCAAGGCCGGGCGAGGGCTGACGCGCGACTATGGCGAGGTGGAGAACCTGCAGGTTTCCATGAAGGGCCCGGGCGACTTCGTGTCTGCGGCGGACAAACGCGCCGAGCAGGTGATCCATGACGAGCTGAAGAAGGCACGGCCGAGCTACGGCTTCCTCATGGAGGAACGCGGCGTGGTGGAGGGCGACGATCCCCAGCACATCTGGGTGGTGGACCCGCTGGACGGGACGACCAACTTCCTGCACGGCATTCCGCAATTCGCGATCTCGATCGGGCTCGAGAAGGCCGGGCAGCCGATCGCCGGAGTGATCTACAACCCGGTGACCGACGAGCTGTTCACCGCGGAACGCGGCGGCGGGGCCTTCCTCAACGACCGGCGGCTGCGCGTCGCGGGGCGGCGGGAGATGGCCGACAGCGTGATCGGAACGGGCGTGCCGCATCTCGGGCGCGGCGACCACCGGGCCTATCTGGCCGAGCTGCAGCAGGTGATGGCCAACTGCTCGGGCGTGCGCCGCGTGGGCTCGGCGGCCCTGGACCTTGCCTGGACGGCGGCAGGCCGGTTCGACGGCTTCTGGGAGAACGGCCTTTCGCCGTGGGACATCTCGGCCGGCATCCTGATGGTGCGCGAGGCCGGCGGCTACGTGACGGACGTCAACGGCAAGGACAAGATCGCCGAGACGAAGACGGTCGTGGCCGGCAACGAGCACATCCACCGGCAGCTGATCGACACGCTGCAGAAAGCCCGCACACCGCGCTGACCGGCGCGAGCGCCCCGACGGGAACACAATCCTCAGCCACCGCTTCGGCACCCGGGCCCGGATCGGCGAGGACGGGACTCGCCGGGAGGGGCGCGGTCCTTTAAGGGTTTGATAACCCTGCCGCAGCCGTTGCCTAAACCGATTCGGCCGCGTTTACTCAGGGCCGCAACGGAATGCGGACACGGGACGTCATGGCGAGCGACATCGAGCCGAACAAGCTTTCCAGCCCCCAGGTCTATCTCTGGCGCATGCTGGTGTTCCTGGTGATCGTGGCCTTCCTGCTGGTGCTGCTCTACCGGCAGCTCCAGACCGCGTTCCTGGCCAATCCCGGGCTCAACGGGCTGATCTTCGCAGTTGGATTCATCGGCATCATCCTGGCGTTCCGGCAGGTGATCCGGCTGTTCCCGGAAGTGCGGTGGGTGAATTCCTATCGCTATGGCGAGCCGGGCCTGGAGGTGCGCAAGCCGCCGGTGCTGCTGGCGCCGATGGCGACGATGCTGGGCGACCGGCTGGGGCAGTCGACGCTGTCGGCCTCGGCGATGCGCTCGCTGCTCGATTCCATCGCCAACCGGCTGGACGAGGCGCGGGAGATTTCCCGCTACCTGACCGGCCTGCTGGTGTTCCTGGGCCTGCTCGGCACGTTCTACGGCCTGATCTCCACGGTGACCTCGGTGGGCAACACCATCCAGGCGCTGGACGTGGGTTCGGGCAGCGCCGGCGTGATCTTCGAAGACCTGAAGAGCGGTCTGCAGGCGCCGCTCAGCGGCATGGGAACGGCGTTCTCGTCGTCGCTGTTCGGGCTCGCCGGATCGCTGATCCTCGGCTTTCTGGACCTGCAGGCCGGGCAGGCGCAGAACCGCTTCTACCTGGACCTGGAGGACTGGCTCTCCACCCAGACCGAACTCGACGAGGGCGACGGTCTCGGGGGCGGGCGCTTCGGCGGCGGCGCCGACCAGTTGAGGGCCTCGATCGACCGGCTGTCGCGGATGATGCAGGACGGCGGAGGGCAGGGGCCGGCGCGCGGATCGCTGCATGCGATGGCCAATCTTGCCGAAGGGGTGCAGGGCCTGGTGCAGCACATGCGGGCCGAGCAGCAGCTGGTGCGCAGCTGGGCCGAGGCGCAGGCCGAGCAGCAGAAGGAGATTCACAAGCTCCTGGAGATCCTGACCGGCGCGGTGGAACGGAACAAGGATTGAGGTCATGATCGGCCGGCGCCGCTTCACAGCCCAGCAGGACTACTGGCCGGCCTTCGTCGACATGCTGACGACGCTGGTGCTGTCGATCATCTTCCTGCTTTCCGTGTTCATGCTGGCGCAGTTCTTTCTCAGCCAGCAGATCACCGACCGCGACACGGTGCTGAACCGCCTCAACGCACAGATCGCCGAGCTGACAGAACTGCTGGCCCTCGAGCGGGCCGGCAACCGGGACCTGCAGGACAGCATCTCGCTGCTGCAGTCCAACCTGACGCAGGCCGAGGCGGCGCGCGCGGAACTGCAGGGGCTGCTTGCCAACAACGAGGGCGCGGCCTCCAGCGCGGACAACGAAATCTCGGTGCTGCAGGGGCAGATCGCGGACGAGAAGCGCGCGAGCCAGCGGGCGCTGGCGCAGGTGGAGCTGCTGAACCAGCAGATCTCGGCCCTGCGCCGGCAGATCGCGGCGCTGGAAGACGCGCTCAACGCTTCGGAGAACCGGGACCGGGAGAGCCAGACGAAGATTGCCGACCTCGGCAAGCGGCTGAACGTGGCGCTGGCGCAGCGGGTGCAGGAACTGGCGCGCTACCGCTCCGACTTCTTCGGACGCCTGCGCGAGATCCTGTCGCAGCGCTCCGACATCCGCGTGGTGGGCGACCGCTTCGTGTTCCAGTCGGAGGTGCTGTTCAACTCCGGGCAGGCCGACGTGAACCCGGAAGGCCAGACCGAGCTGGACAAGCTGGCTGCCGCGCTGATCGAACTGTCAGGCCAGATCCCGCCGGAGATCGCCTGGGTGCTGCGGGTGGACGGGCACACCGACGCGCGCCCGCTGTCCGGCACCGGCCGGTTCCGCGACAACTGGGAACTCTCCTCGGCGCGCGCCATCTCGGTGGTCAAATACCTGATCGGCAAGGGCGTGGCGCCGGAGCATCTGGTGGCCGCCGGGTTCGGCGAGTTCCAGCCGCTGGAGCCCGGCGACGACGACACGGTGAACGCCCGCAACCGCCGGATCGAGTTGAAGCTGACGGAGCGTTGAGGCGGCGGGGGCTGTCCCATCCCCCGGCGATGCGGTCGACGGGGAAAAATGCGTGGGTGGTCCGCCTGCGCGGACCATGACGGATAAAAGGGGGACGGCTTTGCGCAAGCGACGGACCACTGCCCATCTCTGCTGCCGGTTGCTTACTCCGACGGCTTAACGCCGATTGCCGCTTTCGTATTTCCCGTCTGTTACAGTCGCACATAAATTTTGAACCATTCGCGGTCAGGATTCGCGGTAATCACGTTTCACGATCAACGAGCGGCAAGACCCAACATGGCGCGCACCTATTTCGGCACCGATGGCATCCGTGGCACGGCGAACCGCTGGCCGATCACTCCGGAGATCGCGCTCAAGGTGGGAATGGCGGCGGGGCTGGTGTTCCGGCGGGGCGGGCATCGGCACCGGGTGGTGATCGGCAAGGATACGCGCCTGTCCGGCTACATGATCGAGCCGGCGCTGACGGCAGGGTTCACGTCGGTGGGCGTGGACGTGTTCCTGTCCGGGCCTGTGCCGACGCCGGCGATCGCGATGCTGACGCGTTCGCTGCGGGCGGACCTCGGGGTGATGATCTCGGCCTCGCACAATCCGTTCGCCGATAACGGCATCAAGCTGTTCGGGCCGGACGGCTACAAGCTCTCCGACGAGGTGGAAGGCGAGATCGAGGCGATGCTGGAGACCGATCTGACGGGCCAGCTGGCGGCGCCGATGGAACTCGGCCGGGCCAAGCGGCTCGACGGCGTGCGCGACCGCTACGTGGAGTTCGCCAAGCGGACGCTGCCGCGGCACCTGTCGCTGGAAGGGCTGCGCGTGGTGATCGACTGCGCCAACGGGGCCGCCTACAAGGTGGCGCCGGAGGTGCTGTGGGAGCTCGGCGCGGAGGTGGTGGCGCTCGGCGTGGAGCCGAACGGCCTCAACATCAACCGCGATTGCGGGTCGACCAGCCTCGGCGCGGTGGTGGCGAAGGTGCACGAGGTGCGCGCCGACATCGGCATCGCGCTCGACGGCGACGCGGACCGGGTGATCATCATCGACGAGAAGGGCAAGATCGTCGACGGCGACCAATTGATGGCCGTGGTGGCGCAGTCGTGGGCGGAGGACGGCCGGCTCTCCAAGCCGGGCATCGTGGCGACGATCATGTCGAACCTCGGACTGGAGCGCTACCTGAAGGGGCAAGGGCTGGATCTCGTGCGCACGAAGGTGGGCGACCGCTACGTGGTGGAGGAGATGCGCGCCTCCGGCTACAACGTGGGCGGCGAGCAGAGCGGGCACATCGTGCTTTCGGAATTCACGACGACCGGCGACGGACTGGTGGCGGCGCTGCAGGTGCTGGCGGTGGTGAAGAAATACGGCCGGCCGGTGAGCGAGGTCTGCCATCGCTTCGACCCGGTGCCGCAGATCCTCCGCAACGTGAAGTTCGCCGGCGGCAAGCCGCTGGAAGTGGACGCGGTGCGCGCCGCGATCAGCGCGGCGACCGACCGGCTGGGCGCGACCGGCCGGGTGATCGTGCGGCCGTCCGGCACCGAGCCGCTGATCCGCGTGATGGGCGAGGGCGACAACGCCAGCCTGGTGTCGGAAGTGGTGGACGACATCATCACGGCGATCTCGCGGGCGGCCTGAGGGCTCTCGGCCGAATACGTCCTTGGAGCGGCCGGCCGACACCGGCCGCTTTCGCTTTCCGGCATCAGTAGATCCCAGTGCAAAGGCCGGTGTGCGAGGTGCACGTACAGGTCTCGGCCGAGGTGACCTGACAAATCGAACGTTTTCTGGGGGATCCGGTGCGTTTACCTTTCGTCAACCTTAACGATCAGGGTTAACAATCACGGTTAATCTCCGCTTAACCTCACGGCTGTACGGTCGGACCAAGACGGCGAATCCGCCGGAAGTGTTCGAGAAGGGCCGATGCCATGAAGCGTCTGATCACGACGGCGGTGCTGGTCGCCGCCACCCTCCTGCAGGGCGCCGCGCCGACGCTGGCGGCGGACATGCCGGAACCGATCATCGAGATGCCGGAGCCGATGCCTTTGCCGGCCGCCGGCGCGTGGTATCTGCGCGGGGACATCGGCTACAAGATCTACCAGAACCCGAGCGCCCGGCTGGACGATCCGACCGCCGGTTCGGTGACGCCGAACATCTTCTCCAACGAGGATCTGGACGACACCTATTCGGTGGGCGCGGGCGTCGGCTACAAGTTCAACGAGTGGTTCCGCACGGACGTGTCGATCGACTACGAAGGCCCGGCCAACTTCTACGGCCGCTCCCCGTGCGCCGGCGGCGGTTGCGCCCCGACCTTCACGGAAGAGGAGTTCGAGATCTCGGTGTGGTCGGCGCTGGCCAGCATCTATACCGACCTCGGCACCTACAACGGCTTCACTCCGTATCTCGGCGCCGGCATCGGCGCGAGCATGATCCGCACCTCGTCGGCCACCTCCGACGGCGTCGCCACCTACAGCGGCGACACGAACTGGAACTTCGCCTGGGCGCTGATGGCCGGCACGTCCTACGCCTTCAACGACAACTGGTCGATGGATGTGGGCTACCGCTACCTGAACCTCGGCGATGCCAAGTCCGGGCTGGTGGGCACCACGCCGGACACCTTCGTGTCGGTGGAGGACATCCAGGCTCACGAGATCCGGGTGGGCATGCGCTACACCTTCAACTGAGTCCGATCCGGGTTTCCGGGGTTTTGACGGCGGGTCCCTAGGGGGCCCGCCGTTCGCGTTTCCGAAGGACGGCTCCGGAGAACACCGTAGACGGGCGGGACGCGCTTGACGGGCGCGGCCGCTTCCACTAGCAACGGCGGCGGGACACCCTTCCCCAACGAAGGGCGCCCATCTGAGAGGATGGACTGACATGACCGCTGCTGCCTTGCCGGCTCTCAAGCCGGCCGTTCCCCATTTTTCCTCCGGCCCCTGCGCCAAGCGCCCAGGATGGACCGTCGAGGCCTTGAAGGGAGCGGCAGTCGGCCGGTCCCATCGCGCCAAGATCGGCAAGACCAAACTCCTCGACGCCATCGAACTGACCCGCCAGGTGCTGGAAGTGCCTGCGGACTATCGCATCGGCATCGTGCCGGCCTCCGACACCGGCGCCGTGGAGATGGCGATGTGGTCGCTGCTCGGCGAGCGGCCGGTGGACCTGCTCGCCTGGGAAAGCTTCGGCGCGGGCTGGGTGACCGACGCGGTCAAGCAGCTGAAGCTCGCCGACGCGCGGGTGCTGCAGGCCGGCTACGGCGAGCTGCCCGACCTTTCCGCCGTCAACTTCGACCATGACGTGGTGTTCACCTGGAACGGCACCACCTCCGGCGTGCGGGTGCCGAACGGCGACTTCATTCCGGCCGACCGCAAGGGCCTGACGATCTGCGACGCGACGTCGGCCGCCTTCGCGCAGGCGCTGCCGTTCGACAAGCTCGACGTGGTGACCTTCTCCTGGCAGAAGGTGCTGGGCGGGGAAGCCGCCCACGGCATGCTGATCCTCTCCCCGCGGGCGGTGGAGCGGCTGGAAACCTACAAGCCAGCCTGGCCGCTGCCGAAGATCTTCCGCCTGACCTCGGGCGGCAAGCTGATCGAGGGCATCTTCAAGGGCGAGACGATCAACACGCCGTCGATGATCGCGGTTGAGGACTACCTCGACGCGCTCGCCTGGGCGAAATCGGTGGGCGGGCTGAAGGGGCTGATCGCCCGGGCCGACGCCAACACCAAGGCGGTGGCCGATTTCGTGGCCGCGAACGACTTCCTCGACTTCCTGG
This sequence comes from Chthonobacter albigriseus, assembly GCF_013839445.1. Lineage (GTDB taxonomy): Bacteria > Pseudomonadota > Alphaproteobacteria > Rhizobiales > Pleomorphomonadaceae > Chthonobacter > Chthonobacter albigriseus. The sequence continues at coordinate 137,364 of NZ_JACDIT010000005.1, forward strand.
CGGCGGATCCGGCGATCCGGTCGAACACGTCAGTCTGCCTTAAGTTCACCGATCCGGCGGTTGCCGGGCTCGACGATGCGGGGCAGCAGGCCTTCGTGAAGGCGCTCACCGGGTTCCTGGAAAAGGAGAAGGTGGCCTACGACATCGCGAGCTACCGCGACGCGCCTCCGGGGCTCCGGATCTGGTGCGGGGCGACGGTGGAAACCAGCGACGTCGCCGCGCTGCTGCCGTGGATCAAGGCGGCCTTCGAGAAGACGAAGGCCGAGCTCGCGCAAGCGGCCTGAGGCCGATCGGCGACCCTCATTCCTCATCGTTGCGACCGGGGCCGCGAGCATCGGAGCCTTCTCTTCGAGGAGGGCTCCGGCAGCCGGTTCCGGTGCGAATTCACTGACCCAACTCCAGTCAGGACAGCTCCCATGGCTCCTCGCGTTCTCATCTCGGACAAGCTTTCGCCAACCGCCGTGCAAATCTTCAGGGATCGCGGGGTGGAGGTGGACTACCAGCCGGATCTCGGCAAGGACAAGGACAAGCTCCTTGAGGTCATCGGCAACTACGACGGCCTGGCGATCCGTTCGGCCACCAAGGTGACGGAGAAGGTGATCGCCGCGGCGCCACGCCTGAAGGTGATCGGCCGGGCCGGCATCGGCGTCGACAACGTCGACGTGCCGGCGGCGACCGCCAAGGGCGTGATCGTGATGAACACGCCGTTCGGCAACTCGATCACCACGGCCGAGCATGCGATCGCGATGATGTTCGCGCTCGCCCGGCAGATCCCGGAGGCGAACGCCTCGACGCATGCCGGCAAGTGGGAGAAGAACCGCTTCATGGGCGTTGAACTGACGTCGAAAACGCTCGGCGTGATCGGCTGCGGCAACATCGGCTCGATCGTAGCGGAGCGGGCGATCGGACTTCGCATGCACGTCGTCGCCTATGATCCTTTCCTGTCTCAGGAAAGGGCGCTCGATCTCGGCGTCGAAAAGGTCGAGCTCGACGAGCTGTTCCGGCGCGCCGACTTCATCACGCTGCACACGCCGCTGACGGAGAAGACGCGCAACATCATCGACATCTCGGCGCTTCTGAAGATGAAGAAGGGCGTGCGGATCATCAACTGCGCGCGCGGCGGCCTGATCGTCGAAGCCGACCTCAAGGCGGCGCTCGATTCCGGGCATGTGGCGGGCGTGGCGCTCGACGTGTTCGAGGTGGAGCCGGCGACGGAGCATCCGCTGTTCAACCATCCGAACGTGGTGGCGACGCCGCACCTCGGCGCCTCGACAACGGAAGCGCAGGAGAACGTGGCGCTGCAGGTGGCCGAGCAGATGGCGGACTACCTGGTGAAGGGCGCCGTGCAGAACGCCCTCAACATGCCGTCCATCACGGCGGAGGAAGCGCCACGGCTGGTGCCGTTCGTCAAGCTCGCCGAACTGCTGGGCTCGTTCGCCGGGCAGCTGACGGAGACCGGCATCAAGGGCATCCGGATCGAATACGAAGGCGAAGTCGCCGACATGAACACCCGCGCCCTGACGGCGGCGGCGCTGACCGGCGTCCTGCGGCCGCTGCTGCAGACCGTCAACATGGTGTCGGCGCCGGTGATGGCGAAGGAGCGGGGCATCCAGGTTTCCGAGGTGCGCCGCGACGACGCGGAGAACTACGAGAGCCTGATCCGACTGGTGGTCGTCACCGACCGGCAGGAGCGCGGCGTGGCGGGCACGGTGTTCGCCGACGGGCGGCCGCGGATCGTGGAGATCAAGGGCATCAAGATGGAAGCCGAGTTCGGCAAGTCCATGATCTACGTGACGAACGAGGACAAGCCGGGGTTCATCGGCCGCTTCGCCGGGCTGCTCGGCGATGCCGGCGTCAACATCGCCACCTTCGCGCTCGGCCGCCACGCCCAAGGCGCCGACGCGATTTGCCTGGTGGAGGTTGACGGCGACGTGCCGGCGGCGGTGCTTTCGGCGATCGCGGACATCCCGGCGGTGCGGCAGGCAAAGGCGCTGACGTTCTGAGGCGGTGAAGCAGGCAGTAGGCAGTCGGGGGCGCGGTTCGAAAGGACCGCGCCCCCCTGTTTTAGCGGAGTGCCATGTCTGGCGGGCGTCGTGCGCGAGTCGAGGTGGCGGGAGTTGATCAGGCCTTAGCGTTCGGGCGGTAGGATCGTGCATTCCGGTCGCGAGGCCCCATGTCGATCGAGCCACAGCAACGCAATGCACTAGCCTTGCCCTTCCTGATCGGAGTGGCGGGTGCCTGGGGGTTTGCCGAGGCTGTGCTGTTCTTCGTGGTGGTCGATGTCGCGATCGGTTGGATCGCAATGTCCAGAGGCGCGGCAGCGGGGATCTCGGCGGCCCTGGCCGCAGCGGCAGGCGCTGCAATCGGCGGCGTGTCGGTTGCGATGGTTGCGACCGTGGTGCCTCATCTGGTCGAGGCGGCGATCCTGGCCGTGCCGGCGATCTCGCCGCAGACATTCATCGATGCGGAACGCGCGATCGCGGGACAGGGCTGGACGTTAGCGGCGCTGCTCGGTTCCGTGAGCGGCGAACCGTTCAAGGTCTTCGCGTTCCTTTCGCCTGCCGCGGACCTGTCGCCGGTGGCCTTGCTCCTTCTAACTCCGGTCGTGCGGCTGCCGCGCTTCGTGGCGGTCGCTTTGGCTTTTGCAGCACTCGGACGGCTGTGCCGAGGGCGGGCGCCAAAGCTTGTCGCGGCCCTGTTCATTGGTGCCTGGACGGCGTTCTACGCGCTGTTCTGGACCTTCACGCCCTGGTAGCCGGCATCGTCATCCGGCCGGCACCAACCTGCGCCAGAGGCGGCCGTCGATGGCGGCAAGGCCGAGCATGATGATGGCCATGCCGGCCCACTGGCGGGGCTCCAGATGCTCGCCGAGGACGAGGACGCCGAGGAAGATGGCGCTGACCGGGACGAGGAAGGTGACCAGCATGACGTTGGAGCCGGCGAGCGTGAGGATGCGGAAGAAGACGACGTAGGCAAGCGCGGTGGCGAAGAAGGCGAGGAAGAGGACGGCGGCGATCACGTCGGCCGGCGGGACCGGAACAGTCCAGGGCTGCTCCAGGACAAGCGCGAGGGGCAGCACGATCAGCGTCGACATGGTGAGCTGGCCGGCCGCGGTCTGCATGGGCGGGCGGCCGCGGAAGCGGCGGGCCCAGAGCGTGGAGAAGGCATAGGAGACGGTGGCGGCGAGACAGGCGAGTTCGGCCAGGATGTGGCCGCCGAGTTCGTCAAGGGCGGACGGGCCGAGCAGGACGGCGACGCCGACGAAGCCCAGCACGACGCCGACGCTCTTGTTGACGGTGAGGCGGTCGTCGGTGGTGAAGGCATGGGCAACGAGGGCGGTGGCGATCGGGGTGAAGGCGTTGAGAATGGACGCGAGGCCGGCGCCGATGGTGGCGGTGCCGTAGAAGATGAGGGCGAAGGGGATGACGTTGTTGAGCAGGCCCATGCCGGCGTAGTCGACCAGCGAGCGGCGGTCGGTGGGCATTCGGCTGCCGGAGAGGGCGAGCACGGCGTGGAGGGCCAGCGCGGCGAGCAGCACGCGCGCGAAGACGAGCGTCAGCGGCGGCAGGACGGGCGCGGCGATGCGGGCGGAGAGATACGAGCCGCCCCACAGGAGCGAGAGGGCGATCAGCAGGATCCAGGCGAGGCGGGACATGAGGCTCTCAGCTTTGGTGGCGGGTGGTCCTATCGGCGGGGGCAGGCGGGTGTCCACCCGATTTCACGCTCAATGCTTGCGGGCGCGTTCGGCGATGAGGATGCCGCCGAACACGAGAGCGAGGGCGACGGCATGGAAGGGGTGGAACGGCTCGCCGAGGACCAGGACAGCGAGCACGGCGGCGAAGACCGGGATCAGGTTGACGAACACGCCCGCCCGGCCTGGGCCGATCAGTTCGACGCCACGCACGAAGAAGATCTGGCTGAGAACGGAGGGAAAGACGGCGCAGTAGGCGACCGTTGCCCAGCCGACGGGGGTCGGCCAGCGGAACTCCCCGATGGCGACCTCGGCCGCGACCAGCGGCAACGACGATAGGAAGGCGGCGATGGCCAGGCCGGCGAAGAAGGAGAGGCCGGAGACGGCGGGGCGATCCGGCAGCCACACCGTATAGAGCGCGTAGGCCAGGCAGGCGCCGAGCATCAGGAGATCACCGAAATTGAAGGAAAGGCCGGCGACAGCGGCAAGGTCGCCTTTGGTGGCGACGACGCCGACGCCGGCCAGGGTGATCAGCATACCGAGAATCTGCACGGCTTTCGGCCGGGTGGCGCGCAGCAGGAAGGCGATGAGGAAGACGAGGGCCGGGATGCCGCCCTGGATGATGCCGATGTTGACCGCCGAGGTGAAATGGGCGGCGATGTAGTAGAAGGCGTTGAAGGCGGTGAACCCGAGGGTGCCCATGACGGCGACGTAGACGAGACGTGTCTTCAGGACCGGCCAGTCGCGTGCGAGGGACCGCCGGGCGATCACCGCCAGGATCACGAGCACGCCGAACCAGCGCAGGGTGGTCAAGGCCATCGGCGAGACGTCGCCCACCGCGATCCGGCTGGCGATGACGTTGCCGGCCCAGAACAGGCTGGCGCCGGAGAGCAGGAGATAGGCGTTGTCGAAGGCGCGTCGGGGTGGGCGGGTGGCGGGCTGGGCCATCGGGATCCTCGGCTGGAGGCTCCCTATAGACCCGCCGCTGTCCGGTTTCCATTGCCGGAAGTGACCGGGCGTCCGGTTTCAGGGCAACGTGCCGGTCTTGAACTCTGCCTCGGGCTCCGGGCTCGGCTCGGACATCTGGTAGCTGACGACGTGGGCGAGCTTCGCGCCGGTGACGCGCAAGTCCAGGAAGTAGGTGGATACCTGGAACGCGAGGATCATGAAGCAGGCGTAGAAGAGGACGGGCCAACGGGCCTCTACGACGTTCACCCCGCGCAGGATCCAGTCGGCGAAACGGGAGCGCACGACCAACCAGACGGAAAGGATGCCGATCGTCGCCCCGCCGAGGATGTCGGAGGCGAAATGCAGGCCGAAGTAGATGCGCGGAATGCAGACGACGACAAGCGCCCAGACCAGGGCGGCGATGCCGACGCGGCGGTTGAGCAGGAAGACGCCGGCCGCCAGCGCGACCGACAGCGCTGCGGTGTCGCTGGGGAACGAGCTCCAACTGGCGAGGAGATCATGGTCGGCTCCATGCGGCAGGACGAAGTCGATCGAGGAGTCGGACCGAGGGCGTGCGCGCATCGGGCCAAGGTTCTGCCAGACGCGGCTGATGCCCATGGCCAGGAAGGCGCCGATGAGCGTGGAGAGAATGTTGCGGCGGTCCGCCGGTCGGTCGGGACCAACGAGCCAGTAGGCCGACAGCACCGCCACGAAGGGGAGTGCCTTGAACGTGTCGGCGTTGACCAGGAGGCCTATGAGGTGGTCGGCCGTCCAGCTCCGGGTGGCGAACTGGTTGAGCGCCCCCAAGATCCAAAGATCCAACTCCTGGATCATCGGGCGAACTCCCCCAGCATCATCATCGTCGGCAACACTTGCCACTCGGGTTCGCCTTTAGCACAGCAAACCTTTCGTCGGCGAGATCCCTGACCGGGAAAAAGGACTCGGCCGCTGCTCCGTCCGCATCGCCGAAGGCGTCCCGGCTGGAGTGCGGTCAGCCCGGATCTTCCGTGTCGGGTGACGGGACGGCCGGAACCGCGATGGTTTCGACCTCGGCGGAGCGGTGATGCTCGAAGGCGTTGGCAATTCGTTTGCCGGCGGTGCGAATGTCGAAAAAGTATGTGGACAGTTGGAAGGCGACGAACAGAGCGACCGCGTAGAAGAGGCCCGGCCAACGTGCTTCGGCGAGACCGACCGGTCGGGCGAGCCAATCGGGCAGCGAGGAGCGGTCGGCCGAGTAGACGGCGAGGATGCCGATCAAGGTGCCAGCGGCGATATCGGAGGGGTAGTGCAGGCCGAAATAGATGCGCGGCAGGCAGCTGAGGACGAAGCCCCAGATGAGCATGACCACGCCGAGGCGGCGGTTCAGCAGGAAGATGCCGAAGGCGAGGGCCATCGTCAGGCCCGCGGTGTCGCTGGGGAAGGAGCTCCAATCGAGGCGCTCGGCCCGCGTCGCGCCGCTGGGCATGACGAAGTCGAGCAACGGATCCTGCTGCGGGCGGGGCCGGGCGGGGCCGAGGTTCTGCCAGGCGCGGGTAATCACCATGGCGACGAAAGCGCCGATCAGGGTGGACAGGACGGTCCGGCGGTGTTCGGTCTGGTTGCCGCGAGCGAACCAATAGCCGGTGAGGACCACCACGAACGGCAGAGCCTTGACGGTGTCGGCGTTGATGAGGAAGGAGATTGCGCGATCGAAGGCCCAGCTCTTCTGCGCATATGAATTGATGAAGGCGACCAGCGCCTTGTCGATGTCCCAAAGCATGGCGGCCTCCCCCACAGAGGTCCGGGTAAACGTTCGGTAGGGCCGAGAACTTCGTACTTATCGACTAAAAATAACAATTTCTGGGCGATAAACAGCCGATTCTTTAGCAAAGACAAGCAGGTTCGCGCAAGTCGCCTTGCCCGAAATGACGGGGATAAGTTAACGGATGGCAGGTGGAGCTCCGTGCGATTTCGTGCCGCGGGGCGCTACAACTCCGGGGAGCCGGTGGGATCACCGGCCCGCTGGACAGGCTCAGCGGCGGTCGGCCCGTCAGTGGCATTGAGCAGGCGGGTGCCGGCCACGCGGATATCCAGAAAATAGGTGGAGATCTGGAAGGCTGCGATCATGAACCCGGCGTAGAACACAGCCGGCCAGCGGGCTTCGATGAAGGCCGCAGGCTTGCCGATCCAATCAGGGAGCGGACTGGCCGAGACCAGGAGGACGGAGACTCCGCCCACAAGACCGCCGACGACGATATCCGTGGGATAGTGGAGCCCGAAATATATCCGTGGCAGGCAGACGCCGATCAGCGCCCAGGCCAGCATCAGCGCGCCGAGCGGGCGGCTCATCAGGAGGATGCCGACGGCAAGCGCCATGGTGAGGCCCGCGGTGTCGCTCGGAAAGGAACTCCAGGAGGCGAGCAGTTCGTGCTGATCGCCGGCGGGAACCTGGAAGTTCAGGGCGGGCTCCTCACGCGGGCGCAGGCGCATCGGGCCCTCGTTCTGCCAAATGCGGGTGACGACCATGGCGATGAGGGCGCCGACGATGGTGGAAAGAACGGTGCGCCGCCGTCCGACACGATCCGCCACGGTAAACCAGAAGCCGGTGAGTATGACGATGAAAGGAAGCGCCTTCAGGGAATTGGCATCGAGCAGGAAGGCGACGGACTTGTCGAAGAGCCAGTTCTGCCGGGCGTAGACGTTCATCGTCGTGACGACCCAGGCATCAAAATCAGTCAACATTCAAAAAATCTCCCGGCCCCCCGGGTGGTCTGCATGATTAAAAAATGAATAGACAGCTTACAAATTATTATGAAAAGCGGATGCTATCCAACCCCCACTTTTGGATTTGGCGGCGATCACGCCGACCATGGCTGGTCGGTCGCCTACTCGCGCTCACCGGAAATGGCGGCAGCGTCGGGCGGGGTGGGTGCCGACGAGACGGTTGTCGGCGCGGGGTTCAGGAGGTGGGTGCCCAGCCGCCGCGCGTCGTCGAACATGGTGGTAACCTGGAAGACGAAGGCCAGCGCGGCCGGGTAGAAGATCGAGGGATACCGAGTCATGACCCGGTCCGAGGCGATCGCCAGACGTCTCGGCAAGCCCGTGACATAGACGAGGACGACCGCGCCAGCGCCGATGGCGGCGCCAACGAGGATGTCGGAGGGGAAGTGGAAGCCCAGGTAAACGCGCGGTAGCGAGCCGACGACCCCCGCCCAGACCAGCGCCAGAAGCCCGAAGCGGCGGTGTGCGAGAAACACGCCCGTCGCCAGTGCGAACAGCAGGCTGGCGGTGTCGCTCGGGAAGGAGCTCCAGCCGGCAAGGGTGGGCTCGGAGAGGCCGGTCGGGTGGTTGAAGTCGACAGCCGGGTGCTCGAAGGGGCGAGGCCGGTGCGGCCCGAAGTTCTGGATGAGCCGGGTGACCAGGACGGCAAGGATGCCGCCGCCGAAGCCTGCGATCACCGCCGCCCGGCGGTTCTGTCGCTCGGCCATAACGAACCAGAATCCGGTGAGGAGCAAGACGAGTGGCAGGGCCTTCAGAGAATGGCTCGCCGCGACGGCGGCGATCACCCGATTGAGATAGGCGCTTTCGTCGGCCAGGCTGTTCAACAGCAACAGGCTTGCCACTTCCCAGCCGGCGGTCATCCCGTAAACTCCTAAACCAACCCTAATTTTTCACGCTATTGTTCGACGCCTGAAGTTGCAATGCCCGAATTGACGATGGTCCCGGGCAGGCTTAATCGCCGTCGACCTTTGCCCGCGCTTGGCGGGACGGGGGCGAGGGGCTATAGTCGGTCAAGCCCCGGTGCGAGGATGCATCGGGGCTTTCCGCGTGTGGGCGATGCTCCCCCCGGGAACCCCGAGTCGCGCTTACTTCGAGGACTTCTGGTTCGATGGCGAATGTGGTTGTGGTCGGCTCGCAGTGGGGCGACGAAGGCAAGGGCAAGATCGTCGACTGGCTCTCGGAGCGGGCCGACGTGGTCGTTCGGTTCCAGGGCGGGCACAACGCCGGCCACACGCTGGTGATCGACGGGATCTCCTACAAGCTGTCGCTGCTGCCGTCCGGCGTCGTGCGGCCAAACAAGCTTTCGGTGATCGGCAACGGCGTGGTGCTCGACCCGCACGCTTTCGTGCGCGAGGTGAAGAAGCTGGCCGAACAGGGCGTGACCGTGACGCCGGAGAACCTGCGGATCGCGGAGAACGCGAGCCTGATCCTGTCGCTGCACCGGGAGCTCGACGAACTGCGCGAGAATTCCAACACCGGCACCAAGATCGGCACGACCAAGCGGGGCATCGGTCCGGCCTACGAGGACAAGGTGGGGCGGCGGGCCATCCGGGTGATGGATCTGGCCGACAAGGACGTGCTGACGGCGCGGATCGAGCGGCTGCTCGCGCATCACAATCCGCTGCGCCGCGGGCTCGGCCAGCCGGAGATCGCGGTGGAGACGATCCACGCTGAACTGACCGAGGTCGCGGACTTCGTGCTGCCCTTCGTTGACACCGTCTGGCGCCTGCTGGACGAGCGGCGGCGGGCCGGCGCGCGCATCCTGTTCGAGGGCGCGCAAGGAGCGCTGCTCGACAACGACCACGGCACCTATCCGTTCGTGACATCGTCGAACACCACGGCAGGCCAAGCGGCGACCGGCTCGGGGCTCGGGCCCGGCGCGCTCGACTATGTGCTCGGCATCACGAAGGCCTACACCACGCGGGTGGGCGAGGGGCCGTTCCCGACCGAACTCCACGACGAAGTGGGCGAATTCCTGGGGACACGGGGCCACGAGTTCGGCACGGTGACCGGGCGCAAGCGGCGCTGCGGCTGGTTCGACGCGGTGCTGGTGCGCCAGACGGTGCGCGTGTCGGGCATCAACGGGATCGCGCTGACCAAGCTCGACGTGCTGGACGGGCTGGACGAGATCAAGGTGTGCGTCGGATACAGGCTGGACGGACGGGAACTCGACTACCTGCCGGCGAGTCAGGAGGCGCAGGCCAAGGTGGAGCCGATCTACCAGACCCTGGAAGGCTGGCAGGACACCACGCGCGGCGCGCGGTCCTGGGCGGATCTGCCGGCGCAGGCGGTGAAGTACGTGCGGTATGTGGAGGAACTGATCGGCGCGCCGGTGGCGCTGTTGTCGACGAGCCCCGATCGCCTGGATACCATTCTGGTGCAGGATCCTTTCCAGGACTGACCGTGATTCGCGGTTGACGGAGAGACAAGAGGCGATGGCCGACTACTACCCAGTACTCAAGCGCGCGATCAGCTCGCTGCCGACCAGTTCGGGCGAGGCACGGCGCGCGGTGTACGAGAAGGCGAGGGCGGCCCTCGTCAACCAGCTGAAATCCTACGATCCGCCGCTGTCGCCGGCGGAGATCACCGATCAGCGGCTGCAGCTGGAAGAGAGCATCCGGCGCGTGGAGGTGGAGTACGCCGACGCCGCCTTCGGGCTGTCGGACGACACTGCTGCACGTCAGCCGCAGGTGGCGCCGGCTCCCGTTCAGCCGCAGATCAGCGCGCCTCCGCCTCCGCCTCCCCAGCCGCCGCAACGGCCCTACGAAGAGCCGGTGCGCGCCGAAGCACGCCGGCCTGAGCCGCCGCGACCCGAACCGGCGCCGCCCCCGGCCGTGGAGCCGAAGCCGGCGCCGACTCTGGGACGGGCGACGCCGACCGCCGTCAAACCGGCGCCGATGGAGCCGCGGGTGCCGACGGCGGTGCGCAGCCCGGCCCCGGCCGCGCTGGATCCAGCGGTCGACGCGGGGATGTCGGCGCTGAAATCGACGCGCGAGCAGGCCGAGGAGCTGGGCGGCGCGAGCGCGCAGGCGGTGCAGTCGGCGCGCGAGGCGATCGAGGACGACAGCGACGCACCGGCTCGCGTGGAGCCGGGCTTCATGGAAGGCCCGCGCCCGGAACGCCGGCCACGGGCGGACCGGCCCGTCGCCGCGCGTCCGCCGCCGCGGCCCGCGCGGCTGGACAAGACGAAGAAGCGCAGCGGACGCGGCCCGTTGTTCTGGCTGATGTCGCTGCTCCTGCTGGCGGTGCTCGGGGGCGGGGCGCTCGCCTATCTGCGGCCGGACCTCCTGCGATCGGCGGGACTGCCGGTGCCGTTCGCCGATACCGCCGTCGACGAGACGCCGCCGCCGGAAACGGTGGACGCGCCGGCCGAGACCACCGCCGCGGAAACCACCCCGCCCGCGGACGGGTTGGAGCCGAAGATCCTGGACCGGCTGCCGGAGGACGGCGCCGAGGCGGAGACCCCCGTGGCGCCGGATGCCCGCAGCGTGCAGACGCAGCGCGTGGTGCCGCCGACGGCGGGAGAGACGCCCCCGGCGACGCCGGACCCTGCACCGGCGGCGCCAAGCGAAACGCCCCCGCCGGCCGTCGCACAGCCGCCGGTTGCGGCGACCGCACCCGCAACGCCGCAGGCCGGAGACGGTCAGGTGCTGGTGGCGCAGCGCGCCATCCTCTACGAGGAGCCGATCCCCGGATCGGAGGGCGCGCGGCTGGAAGGCCGGGTGATCTGGTCTTTCGTGAACGAGCCGGTGCTGCCGGGAGAGCCGCCGTCGCCGCAGGTGCGGGCGACGGTGGAAGTGCCCGACCGCAACATCACGCTGTCGCTGTCGATCCGCAAGAACAGCGACGCAGCGCTGCCGGCAAGCCACATCCTGGAGCTCTCCTTCGCGCTGCCGCCGGACTTCTCCGGCCGGTTCATCGACACCACGCCGGGGCTGATCCTGAAGCAGACCGAGGACGCGCGCGGCGATCCGCTGATCGGCGCCGTGGCAAAGGTTTCGGACAACCTGTTCTGGCTGGCCCTGTCCGGCACGCCGCAGGACACGCCGCGCAACATCGCGCTGCTCAGGGACCGCCAGTGGATGGACGTGCCGATCCGCTACGGCAACCGCCGGCGCGCGATCCTGACCTTCGAGAAGGGCGCGCCGGGCGAGCAGGTGTTCGCGGAGGCGTTCCGCGCCTGGGGGCAGTGAGCAGGCGGCGCCGTCAGCGTGTGAGCAGCGTCGCGGTGCCCAGCCGGCGACCCGACGGCAGATGGAAGACGTGGATCTGCCGGCCTTCCGCCGCGTCCACCGTGACCGCGAGGCGGTCACCGTCGAGATCGGTGGCGACAACCGTGGCGCCGGCGGGGATCTCCAGGCTGGAGGTCCATGCCTCGCCGTCCGGGACGGCGCCGCGCGGGTTGTTGACGCGCCAGATCACGGCGAAAAGGACCGCGACGAAGCCGACGCCGAGGGTGATGCCGGACACCAGCATCAAGCGGCGCAGCTTGGCCTGAACCCGCGCCATGGCGGGATCCAGCGGCGCCTCGTCGTCCAGATCGTCCTTGCCCGGCGCCGTCATCGGCTTTTCCTTCCACGCGAAATCGGATAGTCCCGCCGTTTATCCCATCCGGGCGTCGATTGTCGACGCCGCAGCAGAGGCGCCATGGCCGACATCGACGATATCGACGCGGAAGCGGAGGCGGGCGAGACCGTGGCCGTGACCTTCGGCCCGGACCACAAGGGCCTGCGCCTGGACAAGGCGCTGGCCCTGCTGCTGCCGGAGATCAGCCGGTCGCGGCTCAAGGCGCTGATCGACGGCGGTGCGCTCGCCATCGACGGCAGCGTGGTGGCGGACGCTTCACGCAAGGCCGTGCCGGGGGCGGAGGCGGTGCTGACGGTGCCGCCGGCCGAACCGGCGGAGCCGGAGGGCGAGGATATCCCGCTCGACGTCGTCTACGAGGACGAGCATCTCATCGTCATCGACAAACCGGCGGGACTGGTGGTGCATCCGGCGGCCGGCAACTGGACCGGCACGCTGGTCAACGCGCTGATCCACCACTGCGGCGACAGCCTCTCGGGGATCGGCGGGGTGCGCCGGCCGGGGATCGTGCACCGGCTGGACAAGGACACGACGGGGCTGATGGTGGTGGCCAAGACGGACGCGGCGCACAAGAGCCTCGCCAAACAGTTCGCCGACCACGGGCGCACCAACGATCTGGAACGCGGCTACGTGGCGCTGGTGTGGGGCAGCCCGGAGCCGTTCCGCGGGACGATCGACGCGCCGCTCGGCCGGTCCAACATCGACCGCACCAAGATCGCGGTGCTGCGGCACGGCGGGCGAGAGGCCATCACCCACTACGAGGTGACCGAGCGCTTCCCGCCGAACTCCGGGCGGGAGGCGGTGGCATCGCTGGTGGAGTGCCGGCTGGAGACCGGGCGGACGCATCAGATCCGCGTGCACATGGCGGCCGCCGGACACCCGCTGATCGGCGACCAGGACTACGGACGCGGGTTCCTGACCAAGGCGAACAAGCTGCCGGAGGAGCTCGGGGCGGCGGTGCGAGCCTTTCCACGGCAGGCTCTTCACGCATTCCTGATCGCCTTCGAGCATCCGGAAAGCGGGGAGATCCTGCGGTTCGAGAGCGACCTGCCGGACGACATGTCCCGCCTCGCCGATGCGTTCAGGTCTTTGTGAAACCTCTCGACTCCTCTCGTGTTTTACCCAGGGGAGCTTATATGTAGAAGCCGGTGCGCCGTTTTTCGGGCACCGCCGGCCTGCTGCGCGAGGGGTCGTCGACCCGGAGCAAGAGCCTGCCGAACCTGCCGAGGAGGCGGGACGGCGCGGGCTTCATCGGGGGCCGCAACAAAAGGAGAGGGGTGCACACCATGGCCCGGACGTCCCTGCCCGTGCTTGCCGCTGGCGAAGGCGGTCTCAGCCGTTATCTCGATGAGATCCGCCGGTTTCCCATGCTGGAGCCGCAGGAAGAATACATGCTCGCCAAGCGGTTCCTCGACTACGACGACCGCGACGCAGCGCATAGACTGGTGACCTCGCATCTGAGGCTGGTCGCCAAGATCGCCATGGGCTACCGCGGCTACGGGCTGCCGATCGGCGAGGTGATCTCGGAGGGCAACGTCGGCCTTATGCAGGCCGTCAAGCGCTACGACCCGGAGCGCGGCTTCCGGCTGGCCACCTATGCGATGTGGTGGATCAAGGCGGCGATCCAGGAATACATCCTCCGGTCCTGGTCGCTGGTGAAGATGGGCACGACCGCCAACCAGAAGCGGCTGTTCTTCAACCTGCGCAAGGTGAAGGGGCAGATCCAGGCGCTGGACGAAGGCGACCTGAAGCCCGACCAGGTGACCCACATCGCCGAAAAGCTCGGCGTGACGGAAGAGGACGTGGTTTCGATGAACCGGCGGCTGTCGGGCGACACCTCGCTCAACGCGCCGCTCAGGGCCGACACCGAAGGCGGCGAGTGGCAGGACTGGCTGGTCGACGACCGCGACGACCAGGAGACCGTGCTCGCCGAATCGGAGGAACTGGATCAGCGCCGCGATATGCTGAAGCGCGCGATGGCCGTGCTGAACGAACGCGAGCGGCGGATCTTCGAGGCCCGCCGCCTGGCGGAGGAGCCGATGACGCTGGAGGATCTCTCCACCGAGTTCGGCGTCAGCCGGGAGCGCGTGCGCCAGATCGAGGTCCGCGCCTTCGAGAAGGTGCAGGACGCGGTGAAGAAGTTCGCGCTGGAGGCGGCCAGCCGCACGCTGGACCTCGACAAGCCCGGCGACGACCGACGCATCAGCGCGTGATCCACATCAACGACGGATGACCAAGGCACGGCGAGACTCCTCGCCGTGCCTTTTGTATGATCGTCCGAACACCGGTCTCTCTCCGAAACGTGAAGGTACCTTCCCTTAAACCGTGATCGAATAGGATCCAGCTTAATGGACGTCACATCGCGGTCAGGAGTTTGAAAGAGATGTCCGAGTTCGCGCGCCTCATGCCCAGCGCGCCGGTCCCCTCGTTGAGAGTGGGAACGGTCGGAGGGCCGTGCTGGCGCCTGTGCGACCAGAAGCCGAAGAACTTCACGCTGGTGGTGTTCTACCGCGGGTACCACTGCGGCCAGTGCCGCGAGCAGCTGCGGGAGCTCGAGGGCAAGGTCGAGGCGTTCCGGGCGCTCGGGGTGCGGGCGATCGCGGTCTCCACGGACACGCGGGAGCGGGCCGAACGCGCCGCTGCGGAGTGGGGCATCGACAATCTGACGCTCTGCTGGGGCCTTACCCTGGACCAGGCCAAGGCCTGGGGGCTCTACATCTCGGAGGGACGCGGGCTCGGCCCCTCCGGCGTGGAGGAGCCGACGTTCTTCGTGGAACCGGCGATGTTCCTGGTGCGCCCGGACAACACGCTGTTCGCCGGCATCGTGCAAACCATGCCCTTCGCCCGGCCGCGGCTGGACGACGTGCTTGCCGCGGTGCGGCGGATCACGGAGACCGGCATGGCCCCCCGCGGCGACTTCGAGGGCCCTGTCCGGCTCGCCGCCGAATAGACGGCCGGACGAACCCTCAGCGGACGACGACGGCGTAGCTGCCGAGCTCCGGAACCTCCCTGATCAGTCCGGCCTCCTTCATGAAGGCGGCAAAGCGCTCGTAGCGCCCTGCGTCGAGTGCGGCCGGCCGCTTGGCGAGCCGCGGGAGCGTGTCGCGCCAGGCGGTCCGGTTTAGCTCGTCGTCCAGCTCCGGATGCGCCTTGACGAAGAGCGCCCAGGCCTCGTCCGGATGATTGGTGAGGAAGATGGTCGCCTCCTCCACCGCGGCGACGAGCCGGGGCAGGCGGGGATCGTCCTTCAGGTCGGCACTGGTGACCATGACCAGCTCGTCATAAGGCGGAACGCCATGCTCCTCGGGGAAGAAGGCGAGGCCTTCGCGCCCCTCCAGGCGGAGCTGCGTAAGCTCGAAGTTGCGGTAGCCGCCGATCACCGCGTCCACCTGTCCGGAGATGAGGGCGGAGGACAGCGCGAAATTGACGTTGACGAGCTCGACGTCGGCGAGCGCGAGGTTCACCGACTTCAGGAGCTGGCCGAGCATGGCGTCCTCGAAACCGGAAACGGAATAGCCGACCTTGCGGCCCTTGAGGTCGACAAGCGACTTCACCGGCCCATCCTTCAGCACCGTGAGCGTGTTGAGCGGGGTTTCCACCAGCGTGGCGAAGCGGACGAGCGGCAGGGCGGCGGCCACGTCGAGGTGCAGGCTCGGCTGGTAGTGCACGGCGACCTCGGCCTGGCCGGCGGCGACGAGGCGAGGCGGCTGCGAGGGATCGGCGGGCGGGACGAGCGTGACCTCCAGGTCGTGGCGGGCGAAGAAGCCGCCCTCGCGAGCGACCACCAGGGCGGCGTGGTCGGGGTTGACGAACCAATCGAGCAGCACCGTCAGCGTGTCGGCAGCGCGGGCGGGGGTGGCGGCGGCCAGGGCGGCGGCGAGGGCGAGGGGGAGCCAGGGCTTCATGGAGGGATCCGGGTTCGGGGGACGGTTCAGCGGGGCGAGGCGGGCTCGGCCCAGGGGATGAGCGCCGCGGTGAGGCGTTCGACGAGCAGGCGTAGGGCGAGGGTGACCGCTGCCAGGATGGCGAGGGCGGCGAACAGCAGGTCGGTCTGCATCCGCGCGTTGGCCTGGACCATCAGGAGGCCGAGGCCGTGGGAGGCGCCGACCCATTCGCCGATGACGGCGCCGATCGGGGCGAACACCGCCGCGACGCGGATGCCGGTGACGAGCGCGGGCAGGGCGGCCGGAAAACGGATCAGCGCCAGCGTGCGCCAGCGCCCGGCGCCGGAAAGGCGGGCGAGGTCGAGGAGGCCGTCGTCGGTGCGGTCCAGGCCGTCGGCGAGGGCGGAAGCGACCGGGAAGTAGATGATCAGGGTGGCCATCACCACCTTGGACGCCAGCCCGAAGCCGAGCCAGATGACGAGCAGGGGGGCGAGCGCGAACACCGGCAGCGCCTGGCTGACGACGAGGAAGGGCGTCAGCAGGCGCCGCGCCAGCGGCGAGAGCGCCACCAGCGTGCCGGTGGCGATGCCGAGGGCGATGCCGGCGGCCAGGCCGAGGAGGATCTCCAGCAGCGTGACGGCGGCCTCCGACGCGAGCCGGCTGGGCTGCTCTAGAAAAACGCGCGCCACGTCGAGCGGCGCGGGGAGCAGGAAGGCCCGGACACCGGTGACGGTGACCAGCGCCTGCCAGGCAGCGGCGACGAGGGCGACGGAGGCGAGCAGGCGGACGGCAAACGCCAGTGTGGTCTCCGACCGGAGAGGCGCAAGGAAGCGCAAAAAGCCCTTGCGCGGCTGGAGAGCTGTGACTGCCGCCTCTGCCGCGGCGGCTTCCGGGCGAGCCGGCGCGGGGCCATCCGGGGCAGGCGGGGTGGAGTCCGGCGCGTTGAGCCCGGCGGCCGCGCCTCTGGCCGCGGTTGCATTCGCGGCGGGTGGGGCGGAGCCTGTCGAAGGCGGTGCGGCGGTGGCGCCTTTGACCGCGGGGCTGTCCGGGTCGAGCGCAACCGAAACGGCCGCCGTCGGCGCGGCGGTCGCGCGAAGCCGGGCGGTGCCCGTCGGCTCCCCATGACCTCTCTCATGCGCCATCGCTTCGCCTCCGGACCGGTTCGCGGCGGGGGTCGGACGGGATGGGCGTACCACCCCGACGGGGCGCGGGCCCTGAGGTCGGATGCGGTTCCGTCCCTTCGCCGGCATGACCCGGATCAGGTTCGAAGGGTTCGGCCCGGGCTACGGACCATCTCAGCTCGCCTCCACGGCGAACACCCCTCGGAACAGCCTTGTTATGGCGATGATCGATGGAGCGCGCAAGGGAGCACCGCGGGGGCCGGGTCCGGCGACAGCGCCGGACCCGGCGGGCGCGTCCGTTGCTGCGCGACCGTCGCCCGCCAGGTCGCCGACCGCCCAACTTGCCTCTTGCGCGGTCCGCGCGCGAAGGCTATATCCCGCCAACACCGCGCGGCCCTCGGCCGACAGACGCTCCCTTCGTCTAGCGGTCTAGGACGTCGCCCTCTCACGGCGAAAACAGGGGTTCGAGTCCCCTAGGGAGCGCCACCACTTCCTTAAGCCCTTCTGAACGAAAAAGCCGTAGGCTTTCAGCATCTTGGCAATCGCTCGCTGGTACACGCACGTGGTACGCGGGGGGGCGGTGGTGGCGAGGCTGAGCTTCATGCATAGGCGCAAGGGCAGCGGCATATACGAGTACCGCAAGCGGCTTCCGATCAGCCTTGCGGGAAGGCCGGCTCCGCAACATGTGCGGTCTACGGTGCCTGAACTCATCAACCCCTCCACCGGCCGCTTCAAGCGCGAGTTCACGAAGTCACTCGACACGGCTGATTTGAAGGTGGCCCGGCTGCGAAACGCTCGGGAAGCCTCTCGCGTGGAAGGCCGCATCGAAATCGCCGAACGCATGCTCCGGGCCGGTCCCCCGGTGCCGACCGAAGCCGACCGTGCGGAGATGGCGGAGACGGTGGTGGAGATGACAAACGCCAGGCTCCCCTGGACCTCTCGGGCCCGACCGGGAGGCCGGGGCGTCCCGTGGAGAGCCGCGAACCGGTGACCGATATGGCGGATGCCGCCGCCGAGCCCTATGGCGAACCCACGCAGTTCATCGCGAACGAAGACCCACGGTCGAATCCCCCCCCTTCTCCGCCGTCACCTCCCCTTACATCCTGCAGGATAACAGTTTTCGATCCCATCCAGTCTGCCGGCTCCATTTCAGACCCCGTTTCAAGAACAGGGTCTCGCAGCCCCAGTTCCGTGAGGCGGCACAGCGGGATAGGCCCATGCCGACGGCCTAGGCTTCTATCGCACGGACGGGCTGTCCAAAAGAAAGGGTCGGCGGCCCCCGCCGGGTGCCCCGTGCGCCCTAGAGGCGCGACGACCACGGGACGAAGCGGCGTTCCAGGAAGCGGATGACGCTTTCCAGGAAGAACGCCACCGACGCGATCACCAGGATTCCGACGATGACGACATCGGTGACCAGGAACTGCGCGGCCGACTGGATCATGAAGCCGAGCCCGCGGGTGGCCGCGACGAGCTCGGCGGCGACCAGCGTCGACCAACCCGTTCCGAGGGCGATCCGCGTGCCGGTGAGCACGGCCGGAAGCGCGCTCGGCAGCACCACGAAGCGCAGCACCTGAGACCCGGTTGCCCCGAGCGACCGCGCCGCGCGGATCCGGTCTTCCGACACGGCCCGCACGCCCGCGGCCGTCGAGATCACGGTCGGCGGCACCATCGCGAGCGCGATCACCAGCACCTTGGAGCCTTCCCCGATCCCGAACCAGATGATCACCAGCGGCAGGTAGGCGAGCGGCGGCAGCGGCCGCAGGAACTCCACGATCGGGTCCAGGATGCCACGACCGATCCGGCTCGTTGCGATGGCGAACCCCACCGGCACGCCGACTACGAGCGAAGCGGCGAGCGCGCCGAACACCCGCCCGAGGCTGGCGGTGAAATGCTGGAGCAGCGTCGCGTCGGCAAAGCCGTCCGTCACCAGACCCGCGGCGGCACGCGCCACGGCGATGGGCGAGGGCAGGAAGAGGGGCGAGACCCACGCCTGCCACGCGGCGAGACTCCATGCCGCGAGAAGAAGCCCGAGCGTCACAAGCGAGGCGATCAGCCCCACGCGCCTTCCGCGCGGCCGCGGAGGCGGCGGCGGGGCCGACGTGGCGGCCTTGTCGCCCGGCGCGAGAAAGCTTTCGGTCGCGGCGCTCATGCGGCAGCCTTCGTCTCGAGAGGATCGATCAGGTCGCGCAGCCGCTCGCGCGCGGCAACGAAAGCCGGGTCCGCCTTGATCTCACGGGCGGGCCGGCCGGACAGGAACTGGCGGCCGAAACCGGCCTCGATTACCGCCTCCACCCGGCCGGGGCCGGGCGCGAGCACCACCACCCGCGTCGCCAGGAACAGCGCCTCCTCGATCCCGTGTGTGATCAGGAGCACGCCGGCCCCGGTATCGCGCCAGACGGTCAGCAGAAGCTCCTGCATCCGCTCGCGCGTCATTGCGTCCAGCGCCCCGAGCGGTTCGTCCATCAGCAGGAACCGCGGTTCGGCCGCGATCGCCCGGGCGATGCCAACCCGTTGCCGCATGCCGCCGGAAAGCTCCCACACCGCCTTGTCCCCGGCGCCGGCGAGACCGACGCGCTCCAGCAGGGCATCCGCGCGGCGGGCGCGCTCGGCCGGACCCGTGCCTTTCAGGCGCAGGGCGAACGCCACGTTCTCCCGCGCGCTCAGCCACGGGAACAGCGCATCGTCCTGGAACACCACCGCCCGGTCCGCGCCCGGCCCGGCCACCGGCTTTCCGTCCACCGAAACGCTTCCCGCCGTCGGCTGGAGGAAGCCGGCGGCGAGGTTGAGCAGGCTCGTCTTGCCGGACCCGGACCGGCCGATCACGGCCACGAAGTCCCGCGTTCTCACCGCAAGGTCGACGCGGTCGAGGACGAGGCCATCGTCCGCGCCTACCGGGGCGTAGGAAAGGCTCACAGTGTCGAGGCGAAGCGTGCTCAAGGCCTGGGGCCTCCGGTCGGTGAAAAAAGGAAGGAGACGTTCCACCCTTGCCTCCGCTGCCGTTCGGCGGCGTGGGTGGAACGTCCCGCTCGGGGTCCGGGCCTTCCGGCCGAGGACCCGGACTACTTGGCCGCCAGCGCCTCGGTGACCCAGCGGGTCGAGACGTAGGGACCGTAGTCGGCCAGCACCGCCGGGATCTTGCCCTGCTCCTTGAGGAAGGCGGCCGTGGCGGCAACGGCCTTCACGGTGCCTCCGCCGAGGAGGTCGGCACCCGCCTGTTCCTCCAGCGTCGGGAAGGTGTAGCCGGTCAGCAGCGCCGGGACCTCGTCCTGCTTGGCGCCGGTCAGGCGGGCGATCTTCTCGGCTTCGGGCGACTTGGCGTCCCACTTCGCCGGATCGGCGCGATAGGCCGCGTAAGCCTCGCCGGTCACCTTGACGAAGGTCTTCACCACGTCCGGGTTGGCCTCGGCGAACTCCTTGCGGACGATCCAGGCGTCGAACGTCGGCCCGCCCCAGGCGGCGACGTCGCTCGACGTGGCGATCACCTTGCCCGACTTCTTGATCTCGGCGAGCACAGGATCCCAGACGTAGGCACCGTCGATGTCGCCGCGCTCCCAGGCCGCGGCGATTTCCGGCGGCCGCAGGTTGAGGATCTCCAGCGACTTCGGATCGATGTTCCAGTGCTTGAGCGCTGTCAGCAGGCTGTAGTGCGCCGTCGACACGAAGGGCGTCGCGATCTTCTTGCCGACGAGATCCTCCGGCTTCTCCACGCCCTTGGCGGCCAGCGCCTCGGAGGGGCCGATCAGGCCGACGACGTAGATCGTCTCGATCGGCAGCTCGCGGCTTGCCGCCGCGGCAAGCGGCGAAGACCCGACGTAGCCGATGTCGACCGAGCCGGACGCGATCGCCGCGATGACGTCGGCGCCGCTGTCGAACTTCTGCCAGTTGATGCTGGCGCCGGTCGCCTTCTCGTAGACGCCGTCGGCCTGCGGCACACGGGACGGCTCGACGATCTGCTGCCAGGCGATGTTAACCGTCACGCCTTCGGCGCGGGCGGAAGCGATGCCGCTGGCAAGCGTGAGGCCGACCGCGGCGGCGGCGGCAAAGAGAGTCCGTCTGTTGAAGCTGGGCATGGGAGTGTCCTTGGCATGCGGGAAGAGAGGGGCCGTGCGCCGGGCCATCAGGCGCCGTCGTCGGCCGAGATCGGAAGTGCTGGAAATCGGTCGCCGGTCCCGCGCATCGGCCGGTCCGAACCCGAAGGCCGACCCGGAGGGCGAGGGCGGCGAGGGGCTCGGTCAGCCGCTCGTCAGCGTCGACAGCTCGAGAGGGTCATCGGGGTTCGCCTTCCATCCGAGACCACGAAGCTCGTTCGTGGCGCTTTAGCTCTTGGGGCGCGGGGCAAGCTGCAACCTTCAAATCCCGCGGCCGGCGGCAAACCGCCGACGATGGAATCATGGAGTAGTCTGCAAAGTTAGTGGAGTAATTGACTGGCGATTTTCGGAGATCCGACGGAACATTTTTCCGCCGGACAGCCCCGGCTGCGCCCCGCCATGCTCCGCACGGCAACGGTGCTCCCCGGCGTCGGTCGGCGGTACTGCCCGTCGGTCAGCCGCCGTACTCGATGATCTCCAGGCCGGCATTGTAGTCGGTCGCATAGATCAGGCCGGCGGCGTCGACAAACACGTCCGCCGACTGGATCACCGCCGGGCGCGGCCGCCGGTCGATCATCCGGTGTGGGGCGGCGGGGACCAGCGCGCCGGTCTCCTTCGGCCGGTAGGGGTCGGAGATGTCGAAGGCGCGGATGCCCGCGTTCTGCCACGTCGCGAAGATCAGGCTGGACGACACGAAGCTTCCCGGCCGGTTTTCGTGCAGGTTGTGCGGCCCGAAATGCCCGCCCTTGCGCGGATAGTCGGCCTCGTCCGGCGTCGGCAGCGTCGCGATCGACACCGGGTTTGACGGCGCCCGGACGTCGAAGATCCAGGTGTGCTTGCGCCCGTCGGCTTCCTCGTCCAGCACCGCCTCGTCCGCCACCACCAGAAGATCGCGGTCCGGCAGCGGCAGCGCGGAATGGGTTCCGCCCCCGTAGGGCGGCGACCAGTTGCGGTGCACGATCAGCCGCGGCGCCGTCCGGTCGGCGACGTCGAGGAGAGTCAGTCCGCCATCACGCCAGCAGGCGTAGGCTGTGTCGCCGTGAACCACCGCGTGGTGGAGCGCGAAGCGGCGATCCGCCGGCCAGTCCGGCGTCTCCCCAGCGGCGGCGTTCATGCCCGGTATCCACCAGCGGCCCGCCTCCACCGGACGGGTGGGATCCGCGAGGTCGATGATCACGAGGATGTAGTCCGTAAAGCCGTCGATCAGCGCCGATACGTAGGCCCAGCGACCGCCGACGTACCAGATCCGGTGGACGCCGACGCCATCCACGGGAAAGAAGCCGATCGGTCGTGGCTCGGTCGGGCGGCTGATGTCGTAGATCGCGACGCCGGCCGACCACGGCCTCTGCGCCCCCTGGCTGCGGCTGGTGCCGACCGTCTCGCCGACCGAGCGGGTATAGTAGACCCGCTCGTCCGCGAAGGCCGCGTCGGCGAAGAGGTCGCGGGCGTGGATCACCAGGAGCAGGTCGTCGTGCGTCTGCAGGTGGATCGTCCAGGTGTTCGCCGGGGCCGGCACGAACACCGCCGCACCCGGATTGCGCGGGTCGCGGACGTCGACGATCGAGAAGCCGCAGCTCCAGGGATGGGCCACGTAGGCATGGCCGCGGTGCACCATCAGCTGCAGCCCGTCGCCACGGCCGCCGATGTCGGAATGGCCGATCAGCCGCATGTTGCGGGCGAAGTCGGGCCTCGGCAGCTCGCCCATCGCTCAGCGCCGCCGGACGATCGGCAGGAGCGATCCCGCCGAAAGCAGCGCCACGCCGGTCCAGAGCAGCCCGGCCGAATAGCGCTTGATGCCGAGGAAGTGCCCGTCGGTGCAGAGCGCCTGCGCCAGCGAGCAGAGGTCGTCGGTGTTGAGCGCGCAGGGCGCAGCCTGAAGCACGGTCATGTAGTCGTTGGCGACCACCTGGCCGAACACCAGGGCCCACCAGCCGATCGCGGCCGCTACGGCGAGCCCGCCGGCCGCGGTCAGCCATGCCGAAAGGCGGGTCTCAGACATCGCCGTGGATCCCGAGCTGGGCGAGCACGTCCTGGCGCAGCCGGACGAGGTCCGCGTCGTCGCGGCGGCGCGGGTGCGGCTTGTCCACCGTGATCTCCGCCACGATCCGCGCTGGCCGGTCGGACAACACGATGACCCGGTCGGCCAGCAGCAGCGCCTCCTCCACGTCGTGCGTGACGAGGAGGGCGGTGAACCCGGCCCGTTTCCAGAGCGCCAGCAGCTCGTTCTGCATGGTGAGGCGGGTCAGGCTGTCCAGCTTGCCGAACGGCTCGTCCAGAAGCAGCAGCGCGGGGTCGTTGACCAGTGCCCGGGCGATCGCCACCCGCTGCGCCATGCCGCCGGACAGCTGGTGCGGGTAGGCGTTGGCGAACTTCTCCAGCTTCACCAGCGCCAGCGCCTGGTCGACGCGGTGCTTCTCGCGCGGAAGCAGCCCGCGCGCTTCCAGGCCGGTCGCTACGTTCTTCCAGACCGTGCGCCAGGGAAACAGCGTCGGATCCTGGAACACCAGGATGCGCGACGGGTCCGGCTTGCCGATGGGCGTCCCGTTCTCGGTGACGCGTCCGGTGCGCGGCGATTCCAACCCAGCCGCCAGGCGGAGCAGCGTGGACTTGCCGCAGCCCGACGGTCCGAGCAGCGCGACGAACTCGCCCGGCGCGACGGTGAGGTCGATGCCCTGCAGAACTTCCAGCGTCCGTCCGTCGATCTCGTAGGCGTGGCTGACGGCCTCGGCCTTCAGCTCGATCGCGGCCGGCGGCGTGGTCTTGGCGAGCGCCGACATCACAGGATCCCCTTCTGCCAGGCGAGCAGCCGGTCGCGTCCGACGAACAGCAGCTTGACGAGCCCGGCGCAGATGAGCGCCATGATGATCAGCGTGGCGTAGACGTTGGCATAGCCCGAATAGGCCGTCTGGAACTGGATGTACCAGCCCAGCCCATACTTGGCGCCCAGCATCTCCGCCACCACCAGCACCGCGAACGAGTAGTAGAGGCCCATGAAGAGCCCGACGAAGACATGCGGCAGCGAGGCCGGCACCGCCACCTTCAGCACCAGGAAACGGCTGTCGGCGCCGAGCGTCCGCGCGACGTCGTAGTAGGAGCGGTTCACCGCCGCGACGCCGGAGGCGGTGAGGATCGCCACCGGGATGCCCGCCGACAGCGCCACGATGAAGATCGAGGCGTGGAAGGTGGTCGGGAAGAAGTAGAAGGTGACCGGGATCCAAGCCGTCGCCGGCACCGGCCCGATCAGCTTCAGGATCGGCATGCCCCAGTAGCTGAACCCCTTCGACCAGCCGAGCGCCACGCCCACCACGAATCCGACCGCGATGCCGGAGAAGAAGCCGAGGCCCCAGAGCCGCAGCGAATAGCCAATGCAGATGAGGAGCCGCTCCCACTCCGCCACGTAGACCGCGAGCAGCCCGTGCGGCGGCGAGAAGAACGGCTTGGGCAGCCAGCCGAACTTGGCGGTCGTCAGCTCCCACAGGAAGAACCACACGCCGACCGCGATGAACCAC
This sequence comes from Chthonobacter albigriseus, assembly GCF_013839445.1. Classification (GTDB taxonomy): domain Bacteria; phylum Pseudomonadota; class Alphaproteobacteria; order Rhizobiales; family Pleomorphomonadaceae; genus Chthonobacter; species Chthonobacter albigriseus. The sequence goes on from NZ_JACDIT010000005.1 coordinate 161,949, forward strand.
GGCCCGTAGTGCACGATCGTCCGCCCCGCAGCGCCGAGCCGCGGCACGGCGAGCGCCAGCACCACGAGTGCCGCCGCGCCGGCGCCGGTCAGGATCGCGAACAGCCCGGCGCTGCCCCAGGGTACGACGTCGGGCAACGCGACCGTCACCACCGCGGTGGCGGCCCAACTCGCCGCGGCGATCAGGCCCGGCAGCCACAGCTGGCCGGACCAGCCGGCGTTCGCGGCAAAGCCGCCGGCCTCGATGGATTGGGTCGCGTTGCTCATTCGGGAAGCGGTCCTCAGGCCAGGAAGTCGACGACGATGCGCTCGGCGAATTCCTTCGGATCGGTGCCGGGGTCGAGCACCTTCACCAGCTTCAGGTCCTCCGACGTGCGCTGGATCTGGTCGATCAGCGGCCGGCCGATCGGGTGGTTGTGCGCCACCAGGTTGCCGATCACGTGGTTGAGGTCGTCCAGCGAGAGCCCCGCGGGCTTCAGCGCGTCCAGGTACCAGGCCGCTACCTCATCCGGGTGCGCCTCGGTGTAGTCGTGAACTTCGATGTTGGCCTCGGCCAGCCGGCGGATCGCGTCCTTGTTCTCGTTGAGGAACGGCCCGTTGACGCCGAGAACGCAGCAGGTGTGCCCGTCGTAGACGCCGGTCTGCGTGTCGGCGATCAGCTTGAAGCCGTGCTGCTTCTCGATCGAGTAGGCCCAGGGATCGAGATGGGCGGCGAGATCCGCCTCGCCGCGGGCGACCGTCTCGCCGACGAGTTCGAACGGCACCGCCTTCCAGGTCACGTCGGCCTCCGGGTCGATGCCCGCCTTGGCCAGTGTCACCTGGAACGCCACCTGTGGTGGCGCGCCGATACCGTAGGTCGCGATCGTCTTGCCCTTGACGCCCTGGATGTCCGTCACCCCCGACGCCTCGGAGGCCAGCAGCCGCTGGCAACCGCCGTGCGAGCCGACGAAGAGCTTGACGTCGAAGCCCTGTTCCAGCGGCTTCAGCCAGTCGCCGATCAGGCCCGCGCCGACGTCCGACTTGCCGGTGGCGAGCGCCTGGATCAGCGTCTGGCCGCTGGCGCCCTGGTAGAACAGCTCGATGTCCAGGTTGTGCTTCTGGTAGAAGCCCTTGGCGACGCCGAAGCCGAGCGGGGCGTGGCAGGCCGCCACCTCCGTCCAGGCCAGCCGCACCTTCGGCGCATTGCCGGCGATGGCATAGCTGGTCGGTCGCGTGATCAGGCCGACGCTCGCGGCGGCAAGGCCCGCCACCCCGGCGGTCTTCAGAACGCTGCGGCGGGACAGGCCGCCGGTCGGTGTCTCGGTCATGGAATGCTCCCCTTGATGCGATGGTGGTGGTTGGCGTGTGCGGTTCAGGCCTGGTCGAGCGCCTGGGCGAGGTCGGCGACGATGTCGTCGGGATGCTCGATGCCGATCGACAGGCGCACGTAGCCGGGGGTCACACCCGTCGCCACCTGTTCCTCGGCGGACAGCTGCGAATGCGTCGTCGAGGCCGGGTGGATGGCCAGCGACCGCGCGTCGCCGATGTTCGCCACGTGGTAGAACAGCTTCAGCGCGTCGATGAAGCGGCGGCCCGCCTCCCGCCCGCCGACGATCTCGAAGCCGAGCAGTGCGCCGTATCCGCCCTTGAACAGCGCGTCCGCCCGGCGCTTCAGCTCGCCGGTCTGCAGGCTCGGGTGGATGACCGAGGTGACCTTCGGATGCGTCTTGAGGAAGTTGGCGACTTCGATGGCGTTGGCGTTGTGCTGGCGGATCCTGAGCGGCAGCGTTTCCAATCCCTGGATCAGCTGGAACGCGTTGAACGGCGAGATCGCCGCGCCGATGTCGCGCAACAGGCGGACGCGGGCGCGCAGCACGTAGGCGATCGGCCCGAGCGGCTTGGCCGCCTCCGTCCAGATCGCGCCGTGGTAGGTCGGATCCGGCTCGTTCAAGAGCGGGAAGCGCGCCTTGTGCTCGTCCCACGGGAAGTTGCCGCCGTCGACGATCACCCCGCCGATCGAGGTGCCGTGGCCGCCGATGTACTTGGTGGTGGAATGCACCACCACCGCAGCGCCGTGGTCGAACGGCCGCGCGGTGATCGGCGCCGCGGTGTTGTCGACGATCAGCGGCACGCCGAGTTCGCGGCCGATCCGGGCGACCTCGGCCACGGGGAACACGTTCAGCTTCGGGTTCGGCAGGGTCTCGGCATAGTAGGCCTTGGTGCGGGCGTCGGTGGCGCGGCGGAAGTTCTCCGGATCGGAGGGGTCGACGAAGCGCGCCTCGATGCCGAACTGCTTCAGCGTGGCGGAGAACAGCGTCCAGGTGCCGCCGTAGAGGTCGGTGGAGGAGACGAAGTTGTCGCCGGCCTCGGCCACGTTCAGGATCGCAAAGGCCGACGCCGCCTGGCCCGATGCCAACGCGAGTGCCGCCGCACCGCCCTCCAGCGCCGCGATCCGCTGCTCCAGCGCGTCGACGGTCGGATTGGTCACGCGGGTGTAGATGTTGCCCGGTTCCTCCAGGGCGAACAGCCGCGAGGCGTGGTCGGTATCCTGGAACTGGAACGACGTCGTCTGGTAGATCGGCACCGCGACGGCGCCCGTCGTCGGGTCGGCGCGATAGCTCCCTCCGTGCAGCGCAAGGGTTTCCGGGCGGGGGGCGAGCGGCGTGGTCGGATCGTAGGCCATCGGTTCGGCTTTCTCTGGAAGACGAGGATCAGTAGGCGTTGGCGACGAGCTTGGCGGTGCGCTGCTCGGGATCGAGGAGGTCGGCGTGGTGGGCCTGCGCCACGTCGGGGTGCGACCGCAGCCGGCTCTTCAGGAAGTTTCGTCCCACTTCGCGGAACAGCGGGTTCTGCGGGTCTGCGGTCAGCCCGCGCACCTCGGCGGCCAGCTCCGGCGGAAGGTCCAGCACCGGCACGGACGCAGCCAGCGACGCGCCCAGGAAGAAGGCGATCGACAGCCGGTCGGTCGAGCCGGGTGGTGTCACCACCCGGTGCACGTTGGCGCGCAGGTAGCCGTTGGAGGCGAGCTCCAGGATCTCGCCGATGTTGACGACGAAGGTTCCCCGCACCGGCGGCGCGTCGATCCATCCGTCCTCGCCTTCAACCTGAAGCCCGGGCACCGTGTCCTGCAGCAGGATGGTGACGAAGCCGGAGTCCTTGTGCGCGCCGACGCCCTGGTCGCTCTCCGTGTGGTCGCGGCCGGGATAGTGGATGATCTTCAGAAGCTGGTTCGGCCCGCCCTCGTAGATCGGCTCGAACACGTCCTCCGGCTGGCCGAGCGCTGCGGCGAAGGCCTTCAGCACGCGGATGCCGACGTCGGTGACGTCGGCGAGCCACTTCTCCACCGCCGGCTTCAGGTCGGGCAGGGCGGAGGGATACTGGTTCGGACCGGTCAGCCGCTTCCAGGCCGGATCGCCCGGCTTCACATTGAGCGGCGCCCTGTCCGTGCCGAAGTCGACCTGCTCGCGCCAGTCCTGCTTGCCGCGGGTAAACTCCGCTCCGGCACGGTTGTAGCCGCGGAAATGCGGCGACTTGACCATCTGGATCTCGAGCTTGTCGGCCTCTGGCAGTGCGAAGAACCGCTTGGAGAGCGCGATGATGCCGTCGATTTCCTCCTGCGGGATGCCGTGGCCGGCGAGGTAGAAGAAGCCGACGCTCCGGGCCACTCGGCGCAGCTCCAGGAGTGCGTCGTCGCGCTCCGGGTGGCCCGCTTCGAAGCGGCGGAGATCGAGGATGGGAAGGCTGCCCGGCATGGTGAACCCCGTCGCGGTATGTGGCCGACATGATGGGCGCAGTGTGGAGCGGGGCACCTCCCAACACGAGATAATCTATCTTTTTTATCGGCTATTCCGGACAAAAAACGCTCTACGGCAACAGCCGGGGCGGGATTGGCTTGGCGTCGGGGCAAGCCGAAGCCGAAATGAAAAATGCCCCGCCGGGAGGGGCGGGGCAGGAGGGGACGAACGAGTCCCAGGGGAGACCGAAGGGCACGCCGTCAGCGGCCCGCGAAGAGCCGATCCAGCACCTGACCTTCGATGGCGCCGAACTCGGCGGAACCGCGCACCCGCGGGCGGGCGAGCGGCACCGCCACGTCGAGCGCAACGCGCCCACCGTCGATGAGGACGATGCGGTCGGCGAGCGCGACCGCTTCGGAAACGTCGTGGGTGACCAGCACCGCCGTGAACCCCTGGTGCTTCCAGACCCGTTCCAGGAAGCCCTGCATCTCGATCCGGGTCAGCGCGTCGAGCGCTCCGAGCGGCTCGTCCAGCGCCAGGAGCTTCGGGTGGCTGACAAGGGCCCGGGCGAGCGCCACGCGCTGGCGCTGGCCGCCCGAGAGCACGGAAGGCCACTCGCCCCCGCGGTCGGCGAGGCCCACCTCCTTCAAGGCTTCCTGCGCCAGCGGACGGCGGCGGTCGGCGGGAACCGTCCGACTGGCGCCGAGCGCCACGTTGTCGAGCACACGCTGCCATGGCAGCAGGCGCGGCTCCTGGAAGATGAACCGCGCTACGTCCCCGCCCGCGCGCGGTGCCGGTTGGCCGCCGATCCGGATTTCGCCGCCTTCGGGCTTCTCCAGGCCGAGCAGCAGCCGCAGCAGGGTCGACTTCCCGCAGCCCGACCGGCCCACGATGGCAACGAACTCGCCGGCACGGAAGCTGAGGTCGATGCCGGAGAGCACCGTCTTGTCGCCGTAGCGCTTGGTCAGACCGGTGATCGACACGGCGGTACCGCCGGTGGCGACCGAGGGTTCTGCGACGGTGCGGGCCGCCGCACCGGTTCGGTCGCGCTGGAGCGGGGCTAGGCTGGTCGCGGTCAGGGCTTCAAGCATGGCGTCACCTGTAGCGGGAGGGGGGTCAACGGTAGGCCGGGTTCCAGGACAGGGTGGCACGCTCCAGGAAGCGCGCGATGGAGTCGGCGAGCTTGCCGAGCAGGGCGTAGATCAGGATCGCCAGCACCACGATCTGCAGCTGCATGAACTCGCGGGCCTGCATGGCGAGGTAGCCGAGCCCGCTCGACGCGGAGATCGTCTCCGCCACGATCAGGGTCAGCCACATGATGCCGAGCGAATAGCGCACGCCCACCAGCACCGAAGGCAGGGCGCCTGGCAGCACCACGCGCCAGAACATCTCCGCCCGCGTGAAGCCGTAGACGTCGGCCATCTCGAGCAGTTGGCGGTCCACCGAGCGGATCCCGTGCAGCGTGTTGATGTAGACGGGGAAGAACACGCCGAGCGCCACCAGGAACAGCTTAGCCTCCTCGCCGATCCCGAACCACACGATCACCAGCGGGATCAGCGCCAGGTGCGGCACGTTGCGCACCATCTGCAGGGTCGTGTCGGTGTAGGTCTCCGAGGTGCGCGACAGGCCATTGGCAAGGCCGAGCCCGAACCCGATCAGGCCGCCGATGGCAAAGCCCGCGAGCGCCCGCCACAGGCTCACCCAGATGTGGTGGACGAGCTCGCCGTTGCCGGCGAGTTCGAAGAAGGCGAGCGCCACGTCCGAGGGTGCCGGCAGGACGTTGCGGGCGACCAGTCCGGTTGCGACCGCCACCTGCCAGAACGCGATCAGGCCGACGGGCAGCAGGTAGGGAATGATCGTCTGGGAAAAGCGGGTGGGCACGGTCGGCCTCCTCCGTTCGTTCAACAGGAAACGGGCGAACCCTCTCAGGATCTACCCGTTTTCAGCTGCGGGGATATCAGGACTGCGGAGCCGTCCAGACGATGTCCTTCACCACGATCGGCTTGGGAATAAGGCCGAGCTTGGCGAAGCGGTCGGCGACCGCCTGCTGGGAGGCGACGATGTCGTCGGTCACCGTTGTCACCGTGAACTCCGAGCGCTTGGCCGCGATCTGCTGGATGTCGAACGGCACCTTGGTCACCTTGGCCAGTGCCTGTGCCACCTGGTCGTGGTTGGCGGTGGCCCATTCGCCGGCCTTGGTAACGGCACCCAGCGCGGCCTTGACCACGTCGGGATGATCCGCGGCGAAGGTCTTGTTAGCCAGGAAGAAGCCGTTGGTGGTGCCGAGGATCTCCTTGCCGTCGGCGATCAGGCGGGCGCCCTGGTTCTTCTCTATGTTGGCGTAGAACGGGTCCCAGATGCTCCAGGCGTCGATCGAGCCGGAGGAGAAAGCAGCGCCGGCATCGGCCGGCGACAGGTAGGCCGGCGTGATGTCGCCGTAGGTGAGGCCGACCTTCTCCAGCGCCGCGATGATCACGTTGTGCGCGCTCGATCCCTTGGTGAAGGCGACCGTCTTGCCCTTCAGGTCGGCTATGGTCTGGATCGGGCTGTCCTTCGGCACCACGATGGCCGACGAGACGCCCTTCGACGGGATCGCGCCGACGTAGACCAGGTTGCCGCCGGCAGACTGCGAGAAGATCGGAGGCGAGTCGCCGGTGTAGCCGAAGTCGATCGACCCGGCGTTGAGCGCCTCCAGGAGCGGCGGACCGGCCTGGAACTCGACCCAGTTCACCGTAATGCCCTTTTCCTCCAGCGCCTTCTCGATCAGCTGCTGCTGGCGGGCGACCACCAGCACGCCGATCTTCTGGTAGCCGACGTTGAACACCGAGGGATCGTCGGCCGCATAGCCGGGTACGTGGGAGGCGGCGAAGGCGAGCGCGGCAAGCGCCGTCTTCAGGATCGTCTTGAGCGTCATCGGATATCCTCTCGGCTTGTTTGTGAGACCGCCCGGACAGGCCGGGGCGGTGGTGCCGAGAACGATCCTTCCATTCTCTACAAAATCGATCGAGAAAACGGATTTCCTATTTGCGCCGGCTCAGGGAAATACCGGATGGCTTTTCAGGCATCCGGGAAAACGCGAGGGCGGGGATGGCGGGTGCCCTCAGTCCAGCGTCACCGGACAGGCTCGGTCGGCGGCCCGGTCGGAGAAGCTGAGGTAGTAGGCAGCGACATCGCGGTAGCCGGCTTCCACGAGCGCCAGCGCGGCGAGCGCAGCCCTGCCGCCGGCGTCACAGTGGGTCACGACGGTGCGGTCCTTCGCGATCCCTGCTCCTGCGAACCGCTCGGACAGTTGCGCCTGATCCTTCAGGCGGCCGTCCGTTCCGAGGAGATCCAGGTGCGGCACCAGGTGCGCGCCCGGAAGATGACCGCCGCGGCTGTTGTTGCGAAGGTCCTCTCCAGAGAACTCCCGCTCGGTGCGGGCGTCGAGAATTGTCACCGAACCGAGCCGGGCACCGAGTTCCGCCCGGTCGACGACCTGCACCCGTCCTGCCCCCGGGCGGGCGATCACCTGCGACGCGGACACCGGCCCGACCTCGCCGAGACAAACGCCCGCCAGCGCCGGCAGTCCTCCGTCGAGTACCCGGGCCTCCACCCCGAAGACCTGGAACAGGAACCAGATCCGCGCCGCCTCCGTCATCCGCCCGTCGTCGTAGACCACGGGCACAGCGACCGCCGGGTCGACACCTAGTTCCCGGACCGCTCTGGTCCAATGGTCGGCGTCGGCAAACCCGATCGTCGTGTCGCGAGCCGCCCGATCGAAATCCTCCACCGGCACGCGGACGGCACCGGATGGATGCTCAATCTGGAATTCGCGATCAGGCCTTGCGTCGAGCAGGGTGATCCGGCCGAGGGTCATCAGATCGTTTGCACGGATCAGGGGACTGGTCATGCGCATCGCTTTCCACGGCTACGTAGTCGCTATGGGCCCCGAAAAACGCGACTACACCTCACACGGAACCCAATCGGTTTCGGGGAGCTTAATACACCACTATCTCTACCAGCATGGTCGTGTTATGCTGGAAGCAAGGTTCACGGCGACGAGGGAGGTTAGCGATGACCGTTCTGTCCATCGTGGGAATTGCAGGCTCGATCTGCGGCGACGCCCGTCTGTTCCATGCCGTGGAGCGGCTGGCCCGGGCGTCTGGCGAGGAGGCCGACGCGGCGGTCGAGATCGTCGACTACTGCAGCGTCAACGGTGGCGTCCGCAGCGCCCGCTTCCGCACGGAACTCGATGATTCCACTCACCAATTCCTCTCCGCCATCGAGTCTGCCGATGCGCTTGTCATCGGCATTCCCTTCGAGCGCGGGTCCATTCCCGGCGTGTTCAAGCACCTCTTCGATCTCGCCGATCCCGACGCGCTTGCCGGCAAGCCGGTGCTGACGGTTGCCCGCAGCCCCGCCGACGCGCAGCTCTCCGCCTTCCATCGCCACGTCTCCCTCTTCCTGGAATCGATCGGCGCCAAGACGGTCGAACCGACGCTTCTGTTCGACAAGGACGAAGTCGGTCGAGATGGCACCGCCGACATCAGGCTGGCCGACAAAATCAGCAGCCCAGCCAGACACTTGCGTCAGGTTCTCCTGGAGCGGGGCACGCCCCTCTGGCACCGCCGGCCGGCTGGCAACGTGGTCGCGCTCCGCCGTTGACGCGGCAGAACGGCACCGCCTACGAGCGCCTGCGCGATTGCCCCGATTCCGCCGGCTGCCATGTCGGCTGATCCCCCGCGCCCGCATCGCGGTGGCGGAGATCCTCGAAACCATGACCCTCGCCGGGATGGCGACGGCGGAGGATCCGGAGGCCTTAGTGGCCGTCGAAGCCTGATCTCTCAGGCCGCCAGCGCCACCCGCACCGCGTCGGTCACATCCGTGCGCGGCCCGATCCGGCCTGTGTGCGCAAACACCTGATAGTGCCGGTCCGCTCCGATCAGCAAGGTCGCGGCCACCGGCAATTGCCCGCTCGCCTCGCCGTTCCAGACCTGGATCCGAACCCCGGACGAGCGCAACGCCGACCTCACCTCGGCCTCGATGCGGAAAGCCAGCCCCACCGACAGAGCGAAACGAGATCCGTGGTCGTGCACGGCGAGGAAACCCAGTCCGTTTCGTTCGATCGTCCCGTGCAGGCGCTTCACCGCCTCCGGCGACACGGCCACCACCCCGTAGCCGCGCTCGGCCAGCCGCTCCCGGTAGCCCTCCAGCTCCTGGAGGGCGCGGGTACACGGCTCCGACCAGCCGCCGACATAGAAGGTCAGCAGCACGCCGCGCTGCGCGAATGTCCTGGTGAGGTCCACCGGCCGGTCGTGGCCGTCCTCCAGCACCGGCAGGGTGACGGCCGCCGCCGAATGAATCTGGTCATGAATCAGTCGCTCGGCGACGGCCGCCGACTGCGCGAGGATCGACGGGAACCGCCGCTCCTGGGCGCTGGGTGACGGCAGCAGGGCGGTAGAAGCGGCGGACATCGGCGTCTCTCCTTGGTGGGTTGACGGAAGGTCAGAGGGCACCGTGCCGCGGGGGCAGCACGCCGTTGAGCACGTAGTTCCCGATGTTGACGTACTTGTAGCGAACCGGGTCATGCAGGGTGTGGGTGCGGGCGTTGCGCCAGTGCCGGTCGAACCCGAACTGCTCCAGCGTCGACCGCGCGCCGGTCAGCTCGAACAGCTTGCTCGCGACGTGAACTGCCACCTCCGTTACCAGCGCTTTGGCCTCCGCCACCGCGATCGAGGCCTCCGCCACGCTTTCGGTGGTCGGCGCGGCGACGGCCAGATCGGTGAACCGGCCAGCTCGCTCCACCAGGGCCTCGGCGCTATGCACCCGGACGACCAGATCCCCCACGGCGGCGATCACATGCGGATCCTCCGAGCCGTGCGCATAGGTCGTCTCGAACCACGGTCGCGCGTTCTTCTTGGTGAAGGCGATCGCGTCCTTCAGCGCCGCCCGGGCGATCCCGAGATCCACCGCCGCATGAACGATCTGCGCGATCGGCCCCATCGGCGTCGGCACGTCGAACACCGTCTGGTGCGGCACCACCTGGAAGGCGGAAACCTCGATGTCGTCGAACGTCGACGTGCCGCTGCCAGTTGTCCGCTGCCCGAAGCCGGTCCAGTCGTCGATCAGGGTGACGCCCGGCGTCGATCGCTCCAGGAACACGAGATGCGACCGGCCGTCCGCGTCGGCCGCGACCACCACCAGCACATGGGCGAACAGCGAGCCGGTGGAATAGAATTTCTGCCCGTCGAGCACGAAGCCGTCGCCCTTCGGGACGATCCGCGTCTTGAAGTCCACCGGCGTCTTGCCGCCGATTTCCGTGAAGCAGTTCCCGAGCCTGTCACCGTCGAGGATGCGCTCGAACGACACCCGCTTCTGCGCCTCCGACGCCCCGAGCCGGATCGCCTCCACCATGTAGTGGTGGTTCTGCGGGATCTGCCCGATCGAGGCGTCCGCCTCCGAGATGATCGCCGTCACCTCCGCCAGCGTGCCTGCCGAAACGCCCGGACCGCCGTAGGCCTTCGGAACGAGCAGGCCCCATAGCCCGCTTTGCGAATAGCGATCGATCTCGGCGAGCGGCAGCTGCCGCGTCCGGTCGCGTTCCACAGCCCCGGCGGCCAGCACCGGGGCCAGCTCGCGGGCGATCGCGATCGCCTCCGCGTCTGAGCCGATCCGGTGCGCACGCGTCCGGCGCGACGGGATGTGCGGGGCCGGGCGCGAGCCCGCCGGCGCGGCGGCGAAATGCAGGGTGCGATCGTGATCGGTCATGGGTCTCGGCGTCGGGTTATGCGGGGGATGGCCGGCCGGCTCAGTTCCAGGGATGGCGCACCGGTTTCACGCCGTTCAGGTGGAAGTTGCCGATGTGGAAGTACTTCCAGCGCACCGGGTCGTGCAGCGTGTGCGTCCGTGCGTTCCGCCAGTGCCGGTCAAGTCCGTGGGCGGCAAGCGTCGAGCGTGTGCCGGCCAGTTCGAACAGCTTGTTGGTGGCCAGGATGGCGGCATCGGTGGTCAGTACCTTCGCTTCCGCCGTCACCAGCGCGGCCGCGGCGACCGTGTCTTCGTTGGGATCGGCGAGCGCCACGTCGATCAGCCGGCCCGCCTTCTCCAGGATCGCCTCGGCGGCATGGATGCGGATGACGATGTCTCCGATCGCTGCGATCGTGAACGGGTCCTTGGAGGCCCACTCCTCGCCGCTGTCGATCCACGGCCGCGACTTGGTGCGCACGAAGGCGATCGTGTCGTCCAGCGCGCCTTTGGCGATGCCCGCGTCGATCGCCGCCTGGATGATCTGCGAGATCGGCCCGGCCGCCGTCGGCCGGTCGAAGGCCTTCCAGGTCGGCACCACCCGGCTGGCGGGAACCCGCACGTTGACGAGCTTCACGGTTCCGGAGGCCGTCGTCCGCTGGCCGAAGCTGGACCAGTCGTTGATCACCGTCAGCCCGGCTGTGTCGCGGTCGACGAAGATCAGGTGCCCGTTGCCGGCTTCGTCGACGGCCACCACCTGGACGATGTGCGCCAGCAGCGCGCCGGTGGTGTAGAACTTCTCTCCGTTGATCACGACGTCGTCGCCGTCCGGCCGGAAGGTGGTCTCGAAGTTGGCCACCGTCTTGGAGTTCTTCTCCGAGAAGGCGTTGCCGAAGCGGATGCCGCGCAGCACCTCGCCGAACAGGAAGCGCTTCTGCTCCTCGGTGGCGTCCGCGTCGATGTGGGGATTGGTCGCCAGGTGGTTCTGCGTGATCTGCGCGATCGACGGGTCGGCCGCCGCGATGATCTTGATGACCTCCGCCAGCGTCGCATAGGAGACCTCCGCGCCGCCGTAGGCCTTGGGAATGTTGATGCCCCACAGACCGCTCTGGCTGTAGGCGTCGATTTCCTCGAGCGGCAGCACGCCGTCGCGGTCCCGCTCCGCGGCGCCGACGGCGAACGCGGCGGCGAGCTTCTTTGCGATCAGGATCGCCTCCTCGTCGGAGGTGATCACATGGGCTGGCGTCGCCGGTCTCGGCCGCGGCGGGAAGGTCTGGTCGGGTACGTTGACCCGGGGTCTGTTCCTGATGTCGAGAACGGCGGACATGGGTTATCTCCTGGAGGTCGACGGGTGGAAGGGAGCGCTGTCCGAGGTTCTATTCGGCCGCTGCCGCGGCCGCCTCCTGGCGCTTGACGGCTTCGATGTCGCGATAGCGGGCGCCCGGGTGCGGCGCCGCGAGCCGCGGTCCGTCGCCGAACAGCTTGTGCCGGAGGGTTCCGCGCGTGTAAGCCTTCGGGTAGGCGCCGCGCCGCTGCAGCTCCGGCACCAGCAGTTCGACCACGTCCTCGAAGGTCTCCGGCGTGACGGCATAGGCGAGGTTGAAGCCGTCGACGTCGGTCTCCTCCTGCCAGGACTGCAGGATGTCGGCGACCGTCGTTGGCGAGCCCACCGACACCGGGCCGACGCCGCCGATGCCGCCCCATTGGGCCAGCTCGTCGATCGTCCAGGTCTTCTCCGGATCGCCCTCCGCCAGCGCCTCGACGAGCGAGATCACCGCGTTGGTCTCAACCTTGCGCACCAGGTCCGTCGGTGCGTACTGGCCGAAGTCGATGCCGGTCCAGCCGGACCAGAACACCAGCGAGCCGTCGCGGGTGAAATACTGCTGGTATTCGCGGAACTTCGCCTCGGCGATGCCGTCGGTTTCGCCGAGGATCACGGTGTGGAGGTTGTAGATCTTGATCTTGTACGGGTCGCGCCCGGCCGCGGCGGCACGCGCCCGGATGTCCTTCACATAGGCCTTCAGGATCGTCTTGGTGGGCGCGGCGACGAACACGCACTCGGCGTGCTGGGCGGCGAAGCGCCGGCCGGCGTTCGACGCTCCCGCCTGGTAGAGCACCGGCGTGCGCTGCGGCGAGGGCTCCGACAGGTGGTATCCCGGCACCTCGAAGTAGCGGCCCTTGTGGCCGATCTCGTGCACCTTCTCCGGGTGGGTGAAGATTCGCTTCTCCCGGTCGCGCACGACGGCGCCGTCCTCCCAGCTGCCTTCGAGCAGCTTGTAGAGCACCTCCAGATACTCATCCGCCACGTCGTAGCGGTCGTCGTGGCGCTTCAGGCCGCCCTGGCCGATGTTCTTGGCGCCGCTCTCCAGGTAGCTGGTGACGATGTTCCAGCCGACCCGCCCCTCGGTCAGGTGGTCGGCCGTGGAGAGTCGGCGGGCGAAGGTGTAGGGGTGCTCGAAGGAGATCGACGCGGTGATCCCGAACCCCAGGTGCTCCGTTACGTAGGCCATGGCGGGCACGACCTGCAGCGGGTCGTTGACCGGGATCTGCGCGGCGTGCAGCAGCGCGTTGCGGTTGTCGCTCTTGTAGACGTCGTAGTAGCCGATCACGTCGGCGATGAAGATGCCGTCGAAGATCCCCTGTTCCAGGATCTGCGCCAGATCCGTCCAGTACTCCAGGTCCTTGTAGCGCCACGACGTGTCGCGCGGGTGCGCCCACAGCCCCGGCGACTGGTGCCCGACGCAGTTCATGTCGAAGGCGTTGAAGCGGATCTGGCGCGTCATCGGCTGGCTCCCTTTCCGGTCAGTCCGAGAACCGGCCGTAGCGGCCGTTGGCATAGACGAGGGACGAACCGCCCCCGACGGTGACGGCCCGCACGCGGCCGAGGATGATCGCGTGGCTGTGCCGCTCGATCGCCTCCTCCACCTCGCAATCGATCGCCGACAGCGCCCCGATCAGCACGGGTGCGCCGGTTACCAGCGTCACCCAGTCCGCGCCCTCGTAGCGGGCCGGGCCTTTCAGCCCGCCGCGTCCGGCGAAGCGGTCGGCGATCGGCTGCTGGTCTTCGGACAGGATGTTGACCGCGAAGTGCCCGAACCGCCGGATCACCGGCCATGTCGACGAGGCGAGGTTGATGTTCACCACCATGGTCGGCGGCTCAACCGACAGCGACGTCGCCGACGTCACCGTCGCTCCGGTGCGATCGTCGCCGATCCCCGCCGTGATGACCGACACGCCGCCGGCGAGTGTGCGCATGGCCTGTCGCAGGGTGGCCGCGTCCGCCGGGAGGTGCTGGTCGGGGGAGAGGGCGATCGTCATGGTCTGAACTTCCTGCCGCGAGAGCCGTAGAGCGGGCCGCCGCGGGGAAGGGCGGCTGGCCTGTTGGGTCTGCTACGGAGGATGCGGCTTCAGAACCAGAATTGTCGACTAAGTTTATAGCTTTTATAGATCGATCCGTAGAACGCGTTTTCACCAGCGGCCGGACAGGCGAACGACCTCGCCCGGCGCTGCCGATTTTGCCCGGCAAGCCAAAGGAGCGACCGATGTCGAACACTGCCCCCGACCGCATCAACGTGCTGTGGTTTCTTCCGACCCACGGCGACAGCCGTTACCTCGGCACCTCGATCGGCGGCCGCAGCGTGGACCTGAACTACCTCAAGCAGGTGGCCCAGGCGGCCGATCAGCTCGGCTACTTCGGCGTGCTCATTCCCACCGGCAAGAGCTGCGAGGACAGCTGGATCGTCGCCTCCGCGCTGGTGCCCCTCACCGAGAAGCTGCGCTACCTCGTGGCCGTCCGCCCCGGCCTGATACCGCCGACGCTCGCCGCGCGGATGACGGCCACCCTCGACCGGCTGTCCAACGGCCGCCTGCTGATCAACGTCGTCACCGGTGGCGATCCCGTGGAGAACAAGGGCGACGGCATCCACCTTTCGCACGCCGAGCGCTACGAGATCACCGAGGAGTTCCTCGACATCTACAAGCGCATTCTCGCCGGCGAGACGGTCTCGGCGAAGACGAACCAGTACGACATCGAGGACGCCCAGCTGATGTTCCCGCCGGTGCAGCAGCCGCACCCGCCGATCTACTTCGGCGGCTCTTCGGAGGCGGGCATCAAGGTTGCGGCGAAGACCATCGACAAGTACCTGACCTGGGGCGAGCCTCCGGCCGACGTCGCCGAAAAAGTCGCCGCGGTGCGCAAGGCGGCCGCCACCGAGGGCCGCGAGGTCTCGTTCGGCATCCGTCTGCATGTTATCGTGCGCGAGACGGCAGCCGAGGCCTGGAAGGCGGCCGACGACCTCATCAAGTATGTCGACGACACCACCATCGCAGCCGCCCAGAAGGTCTTCGCCCGCATGGACTCCGTCGGCCAGAGCCGGATGAGCCGCCTGCACGGCGGCCAGCGCGACAAGCTGGAGATCAGCCCCAACCTGTGGGCCGGCGTCGGCCTTGTCCGCGGCGGTGCGGGTACCGCTCTCGTCGGTGATCCCGACCAGGTGAAGGCCCGCATCGAGGAGTACCGCGAGATCGGCATCGACACCTTCGTCCTGTCCGGCTATCCGCACCTGGAGGAGGCTTGGCGCTTCGGCGAGCTCGTGCTGCCGAACCTGCCGACCGCCCATCCGGTGCCCCGCCGGAGCGCGAGCATCAACACCGGGCCCTTCGGCGAGACCATCGCCAACGACATCCGTCCGGGTTTGAAAGCCTCCGCATCGTGACAACCGTCGCCATCATCGGCGGCGGTTTCACCGGGGCGGCGGTAGCCATCCATCTCGCCGCGGCCGTCCCGACCCGGACCACGCGCATCGTCGTGTTCGAACCGCGCCGTCGGCTGGGCGCCGGCCTGGCCTACGACACCGAGGACCCGACGCACCGGATCAACGTTCCAGCCGCCCGGATGAGCGTTGTTCCCGGCGACGACGAGCATTTCGTCCGCTGGCTTGCGTCAGTCGGCGAGCCCGCGGACGATCCGCAAGCCTTTCGGCCGGACGGGACGGTCTTTCCCAAGCGGGGACTGTTCGGCCGCTACGTCGCCGCGCAGATCGCGCCGCTGGTCTCGCGCGGCATCGTCGAATACGTCCGGGAAGCCGTGGCCGACGTCGGCCGGTCGGACGGCCGGTGGGTCCTCACGACGGCCTCGGGCGCGAAGCTGGCAGCGGACGTCGTCGTCAACGCCACGACCCATCCGCCACCATCGCCGCCCGCGGCGCTCCGGCCGCTGGGCGGACACCCGCGCTTCATCGCCGACCCGAACGGCGCCGGTGCTCTCGAAGGGATCGGCGCCGCGGACCGTGTCCTGCTGGTCGGCACGGGTCTGACCGGCGCCGACGTGATCGCGTCGCTGACGGCGCGCGGCCACTACGGCAAGATCCTGGCCGTCTCGCGACACGGTCTGGTGTCGCGGGGGCACGCACCGGTCCCGCAGGAGCCGTTCGGCGACTTCCTGGCCCGGCCTGCGTCCACCGCCCTTTCCCTGCTGCGGACGACGCGCCGAACCGTCCGCGAAGCGGCCGAACGGGGGATCACCTGGCATGCGGTGTTCGACGCGCTCCGCGGCCAGGGTCAGGACATCTGGACCGCCTTGCCGGTGCCCGAGCGCCGGAGGCTCGTGCGCCATCTGCGCTCCTACTGGGACGTCCACCGCTTCCGGATCGCACCGCAGGTCGAGGACGCGTTGGAGCAGCGCCTGGCGGACGGTTCGCTGGAGGTCCGGGCGGCAAGCCTGAAGGCTGCGGGCATCGGCGAGGACGGCACGCTCTCCGTCGACCTTCGGCGCCGCGGCGGACGCGAGATCACACAGGAAACGGCCGACGTGGTCGTGGTGGCGACCGGTCCCGCCCATGGCTCGATCCTGGAGGCCCAGCCGCATCTCGCATCGCTGGCAGCCGCCGGTCTGGTCGTGCTCGACGAAATCGGCCTCGGCCTTTCCTGCGATCGCTCCGGCCGCGCCCTCGACCGCTCCGGACAGCCCGTGCCGACCTTCCTGATCGCGGGACCGCTCGCCCGTGGCACCTTCGGCGAACTGATGGGCTTGCCGCAAGTCAGCACCTACGCCGCCTTCATCGCCGCCGAACTCGCATCCATGGCGAGAGTACCTTCCATGGTGACGGGAACCTCGACGAAACGACGCTAATGGGCGTTCGGGCACCCTTTCCAAATTTGGATCAGCTCGCGACCTGATGTCGAGCCAAAGAGCATAGCGTCTTTCACGGACAGGATTCAGCTTCGGTGTCCGAGTTTTGCCGGCTTGCCTTGCGCTCGGCGGGGGGGTGGAGACGGGTTTGCGCCGTCGGGCGGGCGATCAAGCCGCCGGGCGGGGCGCGGTTTGCGGGTTCTCTTTTCCAAAGTGGCGACATCTCAGAGGTGCCGGCGGACGGACGACGTCGCGGCGGTGGGGCAGGCGCGCGTCGAGATGTCGTGGAAGCCGCCGGACGGGGAGCAGTAGTTCCTGAGGATCGGCGGGGTGCGATCCAGACAGGCTGGCGGGGTGAGCGACTGCGGATGGCGGCTTGCGGGGCGGGGCGCTGCGGGCAGGCATGGTCGGATAATTGCATATGAGATGGTCCGCTGCGGCCGTGACCTGTCGGGCTGCCTGCTCGACGGGGTGGAGCGATCGATCGCAGGGCGGGGGGATGCGATGGGCAAACGGACGGAGGCTGGCACGAACCCGCGCCGGTGCGGCGACGGGCGCTAGCGCAGGGGGTTGTTCGGATCGATCCTGCTGGTGGCGTTGATGGGCGCCGGGCCGGCGCCCGGAACTTCTCTGCCGACCGGCGACGGATCCGCCGAGGCGGTCGCAGCCCGGCTGTCCGCGATGCTGCAGGCGGCGCGATCGGTCATTTCCAAGCACCAGACCGACATCAACGATCCGGCGAAGGGGGACAAGCACCTCGACGCGGCCACGGTGGTGGGAGAGGCGATCGCCGCCTACAAGGCGAAGACCGGCGAGGATCCGACGGCCTACGACCCCGCCACGCGGCAGGGCAGGCTGATCGGGGCGCAACTCGAGGCGATCGCCGAGGTGATGGACGAGGCGCAAAGCTCGATCAACCAGGAAGGCGTCGGTTTCAAGGGCTTCATCCCGGCCACCTTCGCGCGGCTCGTGAACGAAACCTTCGCCCGGCGCGTGGTCGGCGAGGCGACGGTGAAGGTGACGGCGCCTCTGGACCTGGTTCGGAACCGCAAGGCCCGGCCCGACGAGTGGGAAACCGCCGTCATCGCCGAGCGCTTCCTGGCCGAGGACTGGCCGCGCGGAACGCCGTTCTCCGAGACGGTCACGGAGGGCGGCGCCGCGACCTTCCGGATGGCGGTGCCGGAGTATTACGCCGCGTCGTGCCTGTCCTGCCACGGCGGGCCGAAGGGGTCCACCGACATCACCGGCTACCCGCGCGAAGGGGCGGCGGAAGCCGATCTCGGCGGCGTGATCAGCGTCATCATCAACGAACCCTGAGCGGCGCCATGGCCCTGCAGTTCGATCGTTTCCTGCGGCAGACCTCGATCGCCGCCCGGCTGATCGTCCTCTCGGTCGTGCTGCTCTTGGCGATGTCCGGAACCAGCCTCTACCTGCTCCTGACCCTGGAGCGGGCGTCGGCGACCACGGCGGAGGCGCAGCGCGCCGCGGCCCTGCTCGACACCGTCAACCAGGTCCATGTCGCGTTCAACGACCTGCGCTACTGGCGCGCGGACCTCGCGGTCAGTCTGCTGACGCTGGCGGAAACCAAGGGCAACGACGCACGGGCGCGGTTCGACGCCGGTATCGCCGCGCTGAAGGCGGAGCGGCCGGAGGAAGCCGACGCCATCCGGGACGGGGTGGTGCGGTTCGACGAGACGGCGATGCAGGCCGTGGAAGCCTATACGGACGAGCAGCGGGTGGTGGGCAACGCCCTCTTCGCGGAGGCCCGGACGCACGGACTGAGCGCCAACCAGGCGCTCACCGAACTGGAAGCCGACCTGCAGAACCAGGCCTCCCTGGCGCGGACCGAAGTGCTGACGGAGTTCGTCGGCGGGGCGCAGGTGTCTCTCACCGTCACGGCCGTCACGGTGGTGGTGGGCGGGCTTCTGACGCTGCTGATCCTGTCGTCCATCCTCGGCCCCTTGAACCGGGTGGTCGCCGCGATCGGCGAGATCACCTCCGGCGCGCCCGACGTGACGCTGCCCGAGCCGTCCCGCGACGAGTTCGGACGGATGCGCGACGCGCTCAAGCTTCTGGCCGACAGCATGCACGAACGCGCTGCGCTGGCCCGCGAGGCGGAGCGCCAGAGGCACACGCTGCTCGATGCGATCGAGAGCATCAACCAGGGCTTTGCGCTGTTCGACGCCGACGACCGGCTGCAGCTGACCAACTCGAACTACCGGGCGCTGCAGGCGCCGATCGCCGACAGTCTGGAGCCGGGCGTCCCGTTTGCCGAAATCCTGCGCAAGGCTGCCTCTTTCCGAGGCAAGACGGCGGCGGAGACCGAGGCGTGGATCGCCGAGCGGCTGGCCCGGCGAGGCAAGCCGGGCAGCCATGTGGAGGCTTTCGGCGAAGGGCGCTGGGTGCAGATCCAGGAACGCCGGACGCGCGAAGGCAGCCTGGTCGCGGTGTTCACCGACGTGACCGACATGCTGCAGCGGCAGAGCGACCTGGAAGCGGCCCGTGAGGCCGCGGTGCAGGCGACGCAGGTCAAGTCGGAGTTCCTGGCCAACATGAGCCACGAACTGCGGACGCCGCTGAACGCCATCATCGGCTACAGCCAGCTGCTGCAGCAGGACGCGGAGGATGCCGGCCAGACGGACGCGATCGCCGACCTGAAGAAGATCGAGGGCGCGGGCCAGCACCTGCTGAAGATCATCAACGACATCCTGGACCTGTCCAAGATCGAGGCCGGCCGGATGGAGGTGTACCTGGAACCGGTCGACGTCGGCGGCCTGATCCGGGACGTGGAGATGCTGGTGCGGCCGCTGGCTGCGAAGAACCGCAACGCGTTCGTCATCGACATGCCGGAGCGGATGGGGACCATCGAGACCGATCACACCAAGCTGAAGCAGATCGTGCTGAACCTGGTGAGCAATGCGACCAAGTTCACGCAGGACGGGACGGTGACGCTGAAGGCGGCGTGGAACGGAACCGGTGCGGGGCGAACGCTGACGCTTTCGATCAGCGACACCGGCATCGGCATGACCGAGGAGCAGATCAGCCGGTTGTTCCAAGCGTTCTCGCAGGCCGACAGCTCGACGACACGGCGCTTCGGCGGCACCGGCCTGGGGTTGGCGATCAGCCGCAGCTTCGCCCGCACGCTCGGCGGCGACCTCACCGTGAGCAGCCGGCCCGGCGAAGGGTCGTGCTTCGTGCTGATGCTGCAGGACGGCGTAGCTGCGTCCGCAGCAACCGAGACCATGTCGCCGGGGCCGCAGGGCCCGGCGATCACGGCAGCTCACGCGGGCCTGGTGATGGTCGTGGATGACGATCCGCACACCCGGCACATCATCGGATCCCACCTGGTGCGGGAAGGGTATTCGCCGCTCTACGCGGGATCGGGGCAGGAGGCGCTGGACCTCGCGCGGCAGCAGAAGCCCGACGCCATCACGCTCGACATCATGATGCCGCACGTGGACGGTTGGGCCGTGCTGATGGCGCTGAAGGCGGATCCCGAACTCGCAGACATCCCGGTGGTGATCATCTCCATCACCGACGAGCGCAGCCTCGCCTTCACGCTCGGCGCGGCGGCGATGTTGACGAAGCCGTTCGACCGGCTGGAACTGATCGAGGTGTTGGACCGAGAACTGGCCGAGAGCCGGACGGTCGACGGGCGCAGCGTGCTGATCGTGGAGGATGATGCCGCAACCCGGGCCATGATGACCCGGATCGCCGAACGGCTCGGCATGTCCGTGTCGGCGGTCGTCAACGGGCGGAATGGGCTGGAGTGGCTGGGGGCGAACCCGCGGCCGGATGCCATTCTCCTGGACCTGGCGATGCCGGAGATGGACGGCTTCGAGTTCCTGGAGCGCCTGCGCGACCATCCGACCTGGCAGTCCATCCCGGTGATCGTGGTGACGGCGCGCGACCTGACGGCCGGCGATCGCGACCGGTTGGACGGCAACGCGCAGGGTGTGATCGCCAAGGGGGGGACGGCCAACCTGGAGATCGCCCGCGCGATCCAGTCGCTTGCGGGGCGGCCGGCGGTTTCACCCGAACCGGAGGGATCGTAGATGGCTGTGATCCTCCTCGTCGAGGACAACGAACTGAACCGGGACATGCTGTCCCGCCGGCTGATCCGGGCCGGTCACACCGTGCCGACCGCCGTGGACGGGGCGGAAGCGGTGGAGCGGGCGCTTTCGCTCGCCCCCGACATCGTGCTGATGGACCTCAGCCTGCCGGTGATCGACGGCTGGGAGGCGACCCGCCGGATCCGCCAGCAGGAGGCCGGCCGCCGGGTGCCGATCATCGCGCTGACGGCGCATGCAATGGTGGGCGAACGGGAACGGGCGATGGCCGCCGGCTGCGACGACTTCGACACCAAGCCGGTGGACTTCGCCAGGCTCCTTGGCAAGATCGCCGCGCTTCTGGACCCGGGCGCCTGACGCCGCTCCGCTCCGGCCCGATCTCCTGGTCATCCCCGGATCGTCTGCTCCGGCCGGCAGCGCAGCACGAGCAGGGTGACGTCGTCGAACCTGGCGCGGCCGGCGGAGTGGTCCAGCACGCGTTCGACCAACCGCTCGGCAAGCGCGCGGGCGGGCTGACCGACCATCGCGGCGCATTCGGCCGCGAGACGGTCCGCGCCGAACATCTCGCCATGGTCGCCCTCCATCTCGAGGACGCCGTCGGTGACCAGCACCAGGCTGTCGGCGGCGGCAAGGTGGATCACCCGGTTGCTGAAAGCCAGGTGCTCCACGGCGCCGATCGGCGGGTCGGCGGGCGCATCGGCGGTATCCGCCGCGCCGGCGCCGGCACGGATCGGCGGGAGATGACCCGCGTTGACATAGTCGAAGCGGCCGGTCGCGACGTCCAGGAAGCCGACGAGGAGCGTGATGAAGAGGCAGTCCTCGTTGTTCTTGCAGAGCTCTTCGTTGAGGAGGGCGGCGATCTCCGAAGGCCGAGGCACGCGGCCGGCGAGGGCATGGAACTGCAGCGTGCCCGCCCTCAGCAGGCTGCGGGTGCGCGCCATGAAGAGCGCCGCGGGCATGCCCTTGCCCGAAACATCGCCGATCGCCACGCACAGCACGTCGGGGGTGACGGGGAAGAAGTCGTAGAGGTCACCACCGACCTCCTGGGCCGGCATCATCACGGCGTGGATGTCGACCGGGCCTTCCGCGGGCGGGAAGTGCGTGTTGACCATCGCCAGCTGCTGGTGGCGCGCCTTGGCCAGTTCGGCCTCCAGCCGAAAGAGCTGGCGGCGGACTTCCGCCCGCAGCGCCTTCTTCTCCAGGACGGAGCCGATCCGGGCCCGCAGGATGGAGGGATTGAAGGGTTTGGGCAGATAGTCCTCGGCACCGAGGTCGAGGCACTTGACGACGGTTTCCAGTTCGCTCGCGGCGGAGATCATGATCACCGCCGTCTCGTCCAGGCGGTCCTCGATACGGACCGCCTCCAGCACCTCGACGCCGTTCATTCTCGGCATCATGACGTCGAGGAGGACGAGATCGACCGGATGCGCGCGGATGTGGTCGAGCGCCGCCTGCCCGTCCTCCGCCTCGGCGAGGTTGCGGAAACCCAGCCGCTGGAGCCGACGCACCAGGATGGCGCGGTTGTCCTCGACGTCGTCGACGATGAGGATGTGCGCGTGCGCGACGTTCATGACGCCGGCTCCAGGCTGAGAACGAGCCGGACGTGGTTGCGGCCCGCGTCGACGGCGTAGCGCGCTTCGGTCATGAGGGTGCGGACGAGGTGGACGCCGAGGCCGCCGAGCGGGCGATCGTCGACACCGAGGTCGAGATCCGGAGGGGGATTGGAGAAGGGGTCGAACAGTGCGGCGTCGTCGCTGATCTCGATGGCCAAGCGGTCGCCGTGGTGCTCGATGCGCAGCCGGATCTCGCCCGGCGCCCCGGGTGCGTAGCCATGGTCGATGACGTTGTTGACGAGTTCGTCGAGGCAAAGCTGGACCTTGAAGGCGACGTCGGGGGACAGCCCGCTGACGCCCGCGAAGTGATCGAGAGTGGCCATCAGCGCGCCGAGGTCGGCGAGGTCGGCTGCCAGCACCACATCCAGGCGGGTGATCTGCATGACGGCTGCCTCCGCCTCCGAACCAGGCCGTTCAAGTGGCGGCCACGGCGGTTTCCACGGTGGGGTGGATCTCGAAGATGCGGGTGAAGCCGCTGATCTCCACGACGGAGCGGATGCGGTCGTTCATGCCGGCGAGCGCCACGCGGCCCTCCAGCCGCCTGACCTTCTTGGCGACCGAGAGCAGGACGGAGAGGCCGATGCTGCTGATGTAGTCGAGAGCGGAGAGATCGATGACGATGGCGGTGTCGCCCCGCTCCAGGGTGGTGGACAGGCGCTGATCGAAGATCGGGGCGTTGGTGCTGTCGAGGCGGCCGACCGGCGCGATCACCAGGATGTCACGGTGCCGGCTCTCGGTGATTTCCATGCTGCGTCTCCATGCACTGTCATTGCGATCACGACCGGCCGGCGCCGGCGAAAAAGGAGTCCACGAAGGCCGATCCCGGATTGGTCAGGTCGAAGGCGTGGAGGCCGAGTTCGGCAGACAACAGGCGGAAACTCTCGACGCCGCGGACCGAGTTTCCCTTGCGATCGAGCCGCGGCGAGAAGGTGCCGATGCCGAGCTGGCGGTTGACGACGCCCATGATGCCGCCGCCGACGCCGCTTTTTGCCGGAACTCCGACGTCGTAGGCCCAATTTCCGGAGTAATCATACATGCCGCAGGTGAACATGACAGCCTGCGTGTCGCGCACGGCGGCAATGTCGAAAACCTCTCGGCCGGTCACCGGTTGATCACCCATGTTGGCGATGGTGGCGGCCATGGTCGCCAGATCCCGGGCGGTGACCGAAATCGAGCACTGGCGGAAGTAAAGGTCGAGCGCCGGCTCCATCGGCTCGGCGAGCGCGCCGACGCTGACGAGGAGGTGGCCGATCGCCCGGTTCCGGTGGCCGGTCGCGGCCTCGGACCGATAGACGGCCTCGTCGAGGACCAGCCGGCGACCGGCCGCAGCAGACAGGCGGGCGAGCACCTCGTCGAAGGCCGCGTCACCATGGACGTCGCGCAGAATGCCGGCCACGGTGATCGCACCGGCGTTGACCATGGGATTGTAGGGCCGACGGGTGACCGGATCGAACTCGATGGCGTTAAACGGGTCGCCGCTCGGCTCCACGCCGACGCGCTCGAGCACCTTCGCCCGCCCGATCGCCTCGAGGGCCATGCAGTAGGTGAACGCCTTGGACGTGGACTGGATCGTGAAGGGTGCCTGCGTATCGCCGATCCCATGCACCGCGCCGCCGACGGTGGTAACCGCGATCCCGAATGGCGTCGGATCCATCTTGGACAGCTCGGGGATGTAGTCTGCGACCTCGCCGCCCGTGTTTTGGGCAACGAGCCCATGGATGTCGGCGAGAATCCGATCGACGCCGAATTCGCCGTCCCCGTCAGCGTCCGCCATGCCCACTCCGCTCCCCATCGCCGCGACGCTCCACCGGGCGCCGGGCTCAAGCGATGCATGTCGCGTGCCTATTGGAAGCAGGGGTGGTGGGGGGCGGGCCGGCACGGTCCCGGGGACGCGGGCGGCGAGCTGGACGACCCAGGCTGACGTCGGATCCCATGCGTCCGGAGGTACAGGGTGAGCGGGGTTCCGGCGGGGAAGGGGATCGTTTCACATGCGAGGTGGATCAATCGCCGGAGAAATCGATCCTCGACCGACTGGGCCCTGAAGGCCTTGTCGATGGACGGGAGGGGCGCGGCCGGCCGCCTGCGGCGGCGGGACCCTCACCTCAGGATGGATTCCAGTGATCCGTACTCGCTGCGCTTCAGGACTTCGGCGCGGTCTTCCGGGCAAGCCGCTTCGGCTGCCGCGTCAGCCTTGGGCGGCAACGCGCCGAGGTCCGCGGGGTCCTCGTAGAGGCTGGCGAGGCCGAAGACGAGATGCATCTGAATCTGGTCCGCCCCGGGCATGGTCCGCGCCTCCTTCAGCAGCGGACATAACTTGTCCGAGAGTTCGTCGGCAGATGCGGGGCCGATCGACAGAAGCAGTGTCGCAGACACCGCGGCGAGACGAGCAGCCAAGTCTTGCATTCCCGAACTCCGATCTGTGAGCGCCGGAGTCTAGATCGGATCGGATGGAGCCGCGTCATCCATTTTGCGGAGCATGCCGCCGCGATCCGGTTTCGCCTTGGGGGGATCGTCGGGACCGCGGCCGGGCATCGCCGGCGCTGGCTGCGGCCATTGCGGGCCGCGCAAACCAATGGGGTGTGGCCGCGGATCGATTCAACTTTCCTTAAGGATTGACAGGGCGTGGGATCGGCGGGACTAGTATAGCGGTTTACTAAAGCGCTTTACGGGAGCCGACCGTGCGGAAGGCGACGCTGACCGAAGTGGCGGAGGCGGCGGGGGTTTCCCCGACGACCGTGTCGCGCTGGCTAAACGGCGGGATCCAGCTGCCGCCGGCGACGGCCGAGCGGATCCGGCTGGCGATCGGGCGGCTCGACTACCGGCCGAACGCGCTGGCGCGGCGGCTTTCCCGCGGACGGGCCGAGGCGATCGGGATCCTGGTGCCCGATATCGCGAACCCCTTCTTCGCGCTGATCGCCGGAGAGGCGGAGCGGGTGGCGGTGGAGGCCGGGTTCGACCTGGTGATCTGGTCGTCGCGGAACCTTATCGAGCGGGAACTGGCGTGCTTCGACCGGCTGGCCTCCGGCTTCGTCGACGGGCTGATCGTGATCACCAACCACGAGGACGATGGGCGGCTCGCCGAGCGGATCGCGCGGCACAAGGGGCGCGTGGTGCTGGTGGACGAGGACGTGGCGAACGGCCCGGCGCCGCGGTTCTTCGTGGAGAACGAAGCCGGGGGACGCGAAGCGACGCGCTATCTGATCGAGGCGGGCCATCGGCGCATCTTCCATGTCGGCGGCCCGCGCGGGGTGATGAGCGCCAAGGAGCGCGCCGAGGGATGGCGCGGGGCCCTGGCCGAGGCCGGGATCGTCCCGGCGGACGACTGGCACGTGTTCACGGAATACGAGGTGGAGCCGGCGACGGCAGCGGCGGCCGTGCTGTTCGAGCGGGCGGATCCGCCGACGGCCGTCTTCGCGGGCAGCGACGCCATCGCTCTCGGTGTGCTGACACAGGCGCGGGCGCGCGGCATCGCCATTCCCGACGCGCTGTCGCTGGTCGGGTTCGACGGGCTGCCGATCGTCAGCCTGCTCGGGCCACCGCTGACCAGCGTGGAGCAGCCGATCGCGGACCTGGGGCGGCTCGGCGCGGGCCGGTTGCTGGCGATGATCGGCGGTGCGGAAGCTTCATCCGAGACGCAGCGGCTGCCGGTGAGGCTGGTCGCCCGCGCGTCGGTAGCGCCGCCTAGCGAGATTCGGCCGCCACGCGCGGCCTGACGACATCGGCGACGGGAAAGGTCCCGCGTGCGATCCAGAGGGAGTAGGGAACCATGAGCATCTTCGACAGAAGGCAAGTACTGGGAACTCTCGCCGCAACCATGCTGGCCCTTTCGGCGGGCACCGCACTCGCCCAGGACAAGCCGACGATCGGCCTCGTGCAGATCAACCAGCAGGCCCTGTTCTTCACGCAGATGAACGAAGGCGCCCAGAAGGCGGCCGACGCCGCGGGCGTGAACCTCGTGATCTTCAACGCCAACAACGACCCGACCGCGCAGAACAACGCGATCGAGACCTATATCCAGCAGAAGGTCAGTGGCCTGGTCGTGGTGGCCATCGACACCAACGGCATCATGCCGGCGGTGAATGCCGCAGCCGCCGCCGGGATCCCCGTGGTGGCCGTCGACGCGGTGCTGCCGGAAGGCCCGCAGAAGGCGCAGGTGGGCGTCGACAACGAGGGCGCCGGCAAGGCGATGGGCGAGTTCTTCCTGAAGTACATGGCCGACAGCATGGGCGGATCGGCCAAGCTCGGCGTGGTCGGCGCGCTCAACTCGACGATCCAGAACATCCGCCAGAAGGGCTTCGAGGACGTCGTCAAGGCGAACTCCAGCGTGACCTTCGCCGGCGTGGTGGACGGGCGCAACGTGCAGGATTCGGCACTTGCGGCGGCCGAAAGCCTGATCACCGCGAACCCGGACCTGACCGCCATCTACGCCACCGGCGAGCCGGCGCTGCTCGGGGCCGTGGCGGCCGTCGAAAGCCAGGGCAAGCAGGACCAGGTGAAGGTGTTCGGCTGGGATCTGACGGCGCAGGCGATCGCGGGCATCGACGCGGGCTACGTGGCGGGCGTGGTGCAGCAGGATCCGGCCGGCATGGGCGCGGCTGCGGTCGACGCGCTGGTCAAGCTCGGCAAGGGCGAGGCGGTGGACGCCAACATCCCGGTGCCGATCACCATCGTGACCAAGGACAACGTCGAGCCCTACCGCTCGGTCTTCAAGTGAGCGAAACGGCGATGTCTGCCGAACGACAGGGAGCGGCTTCGGCCGCTCCCGATCCCCGCATCTCCATGCGCGGCATCGTCAAGCGCTTCGGGAGCGTCGAAGCGTTGCGAGGGGTCGATCTCGACCTCCACGCCGGTGAATGCCTCGGGCTCGTCGGCGACAATGCGGCCGGCAAGTCTACCCTGACGAAGATCCTGTCGGGCGCCTACGTTCCCGACGGTGGCGAGATCCGCGTCAACGGACGGCGGGTCGACTTCCGCAACCCGGCGGATGCGCGGGTGCACCGCATCGAGATGGTCTACCAGGACCTCTCCTTGTGCGACACGATCGACGTTGCCGGCAACCTGTTTCTAGGGCGCGAGCCGATGCGCGGCGCCTTTCTGGACCGCCGCGCGATGCGGGACGGCGCGCGGGCGATGCTGGACCGGTTGGAGATCAAAATCCCCCGGCTCGACGCCCTGGTGGCGCAGCTCTCCGGTGGGCAGCGGCAGGCGATCGCGATCTGCCGCGCCGCCGCGTTCGACCCGGAGGTGCTGATCATGGACGAGCCGACGTCGGCGCTGGCTGTCGCCGAGGTGGAGGCGGTGCTGGCGCTGATCAACCGGGTGAAGGCGTCGGGCGTCTCCGTCGTGCTGATCACCCATCGGCTGCAGGACCTGTTCCGCGTGTGCGACCGGATCGCGGTGATGTACGAGGGCGTGAAGGTGGCCGAGCGGCGCACCGCGGAGACTGACCTGCAGGACCTCGTATCGCTGATCGTGGGTGAGAAGCACGTGAGCAAGGCGGCGGGAGCCGCCGCCGGCCCGGGAGGCGCCGCATGACCGCCTATACCTCGCGGCCGGCCGGATCGAGGCTCGCCGACATGCTCGCCACCCACGCGCAACTGCTTTCCATCGCCGGCTTCTTTCTGATCATGGTGGTGATCTTCTCGGTGATGAGCCCGGTGTTCCTGACGACCGGAAATCTCCTCAACGTGCTGCGGCAGGCGGCGCCGATCCTGATCGTGGCGGTGGCGATGACCTTCGTGATCACCACGGGCGGGATCGACCTGTCGGTCGGGTCGACGGTGGCGCTGATCAACGCGCTCGCGGCGATCCTCATCCAGTTCGGCATACCGTGGCAGGCCGTGGTGCCGGCGCTGCTCCTGATCGGGTCGGCCGTCGGGGCGGCGCAGGGCTGGTTCATCGCCTACCAGGGCATCCAGCCGTTTATCGTGACGCTGGCGGGCCTTTCCGCGCTGCGGGGCATCGCGCTCCTGATGACCGAGGGGTTCTCGGTGCCCATCCCCGGCGGGATCGGCTTCGTGCAGATCGGCAGGGGGTGGTTCGCAGGCGTTCCGGCGCCGGCGTGGATCGCCGTCGTCGCTGCGGTGGCCGGGTTCCTGGCACTGACGGGCATGCGGTTCGGGCGCTACGTGACGGCGATCGGCGCGAACCAGGAGGCGGCCCGGCGGGCGGGCATCCCGACGCGGCGGATCCTGCTTTCGGTCTACGTCCTGACGGGGCTCGCGTCGGCGGTGGCCGGCATCGTGATTGCGGCGCGGCTGGGCTCGGGCAGCTCCAATGCCGCGGTCGGGCTGGAGCTCGACGTGATCGCGGCGGTGGTGCTCGGGGGGACGTCGCTGATGGGTGGCCGGGGTTCGATCCTCGGCACCATCCTCGGCGCGCTCACCATCGCGGTGATCGGCAACGGCCTGATCCTGGCGCACGTCTCGCCGTTCTTCACGCAGATCGTTGCTGGGGCCATCATTCTCCTGGCGGTGTGGCTGAACGCGCGGGTGTTCTCGCGGCTGGCCGCCGGAACGCGGAGGCGTACATGAGCGAACTCAGTCCCGCCCACGTAGGCTCGGGCCTGGTGATGACCGTAAACGGTCCGATCCCGGCCGCCGAGCTCGGCCTGACGCTGATGCACGAGCATCTCGTCAACGACTGCCGCTGCTGGTGGAACCCGCCCAAGGAGCCCGACCGGGCGCATCTGGGGACCGAGCCGGTGCATCCGGGGATCCTCGGCGAGCTGCGGATGGACCCATTCGTCAACCTCGATAACTGCGCGCTGGACGACCCCCGCGTGGCGGCCGCCGAACTGCTGCCGTTCAAGGCGGCGGGGGGCCGGAGCGTTGTGGATCCGACCTGCCGGGGCATCGGCCGCAGCCCGACGGCGCTCAGGGAGATCGCCCGGCTGACCGGCCTGCAGCTGGTGATGGGATCGGGCTATTACCTGCAGTCCTCGCACCCGCCGGAGGTGCGGGACCTCAGCGCCGATGCCATCGCCGACGAGATCGTTCGGGAAGCGCTGGGGGGCGTCGACGGGACCGACGCGCGGATCGGGCTGATCGGCGAGATCGGGGTGTCCGGCGACTTCACGGCGGAGGAGGAGAAGAGCCTTCGAGGGGCGGCGCGCGCGCAGGCGCGGACGAGGTTGCCGCTGATGGTGCACCTGCCGGCGTGGTACCGGCACGGCGGACGGGTGCTCGATATCGTGGCGGAGGAGGGGGCGGATCTCGCCCATACGATCCTCTGCCACATGGGGCCTTCCTGGCGGGACTTCGACTACCAGGCAGGGCTCGCTGCCCGGGGTGCCTTCATCGAGTACGACATGATCGGGATGGACTACTGGTACGCCGACCAGGGCGTGCAGTGTCCGTCGGATGAGGAGAACGCGACGGCCATCAAGGGGCTGATCGATGCCGGGTTCCTCGGCAACATCCTCCTGTCGCAGGACGTGTTCCTGAAGATGATGCTGACGCGGCACGGCGGCTTCGGCTACGCCTACGTTCCGACCCATTTCGCGGCACGGCTGAAGAGGCACGGCGTCACCGAGGCCGAGATCCAGACCATGCTCGTCGACAACCCACGTCGCGTGTTCAGCGCGCACTGATGCTTCCGGAGGAAACAATGGCCAAGACCAAGGTCCTGCTCGTGGGCGAAAGCTGGGTCAGCGCCGCCAACCACTACAAGGGGTTCGACGCCTTCTCCAGCGTCACCTTCCACCTCGGCGCCGAGCCGCTGGTGGCAGCGTTGAAGGACAGCCCGTTCGAGCTGACCTACATGAAGGTGCATGAGGCGGCGACCGAGTTCCCGATGACGATGGAGGGGCTTCTCGCCTACGACGCGGTGCTCCTCTCCGACATCGGCTCCAACACGCTGCTGCTGCATCCGGACGTCTGGCTGCACGGGCGGACCGTGCCCAACCGGCTGAAGCTCCTGCGCGACTACGTGGCCGGCGGGCGCGGGCTGATGATGATCGGCGGTTACTTCTCGTTCCAGGGGATCGACGGCAAGGCGCGCTGGCGGC
Organism: Chthonobacter albigriseus; assembly: GCF_013839445.1. GTDB lineage: Bacteria > Pseudomonadota > Alphaproteobacteria > Rhizobiales > Pleomorphomonadaceae > Chthonobacter > Chthonobacter albigriseus. The sequence continues at coordinate 192,205 of NZ_JACDIT010000005.1, forward strand.
GAACGCCCGTGGAGGACGTCCTGCCGGTGACCTGCCTTCCCTATGACGACCGGATCGAGGCGCCGGAGGGGATCATCGCGGACATCACCATGCCGGAGCACCCGATCGTGGCCGGCCTGCCGGGTCCGTGGCCGGCGCTGCTCGGCGTCAACGAGGTGGAGCTGAAGAGCGGGCCGGACGTCGAGGTGATCGCGCGGCTGCCGGACGACCAGGGTGGCCATCCGCTGCTGGTCGCGGGCCGGCACGGCAAGGGCCGGACGCTCGCCTGGACGTCGGACATCGGTCCGCACTGGCTGCCGCAGCCGTTCGTCGACTGGCCCGGCTATCGGCAGCTGTGGACGCAGGCGCTGACCTGGCTGACCGAGCCGGCCCGCTAACGGGCCGGCCGCGGCAGGGTCAGGTGCGAAGGCCCGGGGCTTCCTGGCCGGTGCGGGCGACGTATTCGACGTAGCCGCCGCCGTACTGGTGGATGCCGTCGGGGGTGAGTTCCAGGACGCGGTTGGAGAGCGCGGCGAGGAAGTGGCGATCGTGCGAGACGAAGAGCATGGTGCCTTCGTAGTCGGCGAGCGCGGCGATCAGCATCTCCTTGGTGGCGATGTCGAGGTGGTTGGTGGGCTCGTCGAGGACGAGAAAGTTCGGCGGGTCGTAGAGCATCTTGGCCATGACCAGCCGCGCCTTCTCGCCGCCGGAGAGCACGCGGCACTTCTTCTCCACGTCGTCGCCTGAAAAGCCGAAGCAGCCGGCGAGCGCCCGCAGCGAGCCCTGGCCGGCCTGCGGGAAGGCATCCTCAAGCGACTGGAAGACGGTGCGGTCGCCGTCCAGGACCTCCATGGCGTGCTGGGCGAAGTAGCCCATCTTGACGCTGCCGCCGAGGGCGACGGAGCCGTCGTCCGGCTTGGCGGAGCCGGCAACCAGCTTCAGGAGCGTGGACTTGCCGGCGCCGTTGACGCCCATCACGCACCATCGCTCCTTGCGGCGGACGGTGAAGTCGAAACCGTCGTAGATGGTGCGGCTGCCGTAGCGCTTATGGACTTTCTTCAGAACCGCGACGTCCTCGCCGGAGCGGGGTGCGGGCGGGAAGTCGAAGGCGACGGTCTGGCGACGGCGGGGCGGCTCGACGCGGTCGATCTTCTCCAGCTTCTTGACTCGGCTCTGCACCTGGGCGGCGTGGGAGGCGCGGGCCTTGAAGCGCTCGATGAACTTGATCTCCTTGGCGAGCATGGCCTGCTGGCGCTCGAACTGGGCCTGCTGCTGCTTCTCGTTCTGGGCGCGCTGCTCTTCGTAGAACTCGTAGTCGCCGGAGTAGGTGGTGAGCGAGCCGCCGTCGATCTCGACGATCTTGCCGACGATGCGGTTCATGAAGGCACGGTCGTGCGAGGTCATCATCAGCGCGCCCTCGTAGCCCTTCAGGAAGGACTCCAGCCAGATGAGGCTCTCCAGGTCGAGGTGGTTGCTGGGCTCGTCGAGGAGCATCACGTCCGGGCGCATCAGGAGGATGCGGGCGAGGGCGACGCGCATCTTCCAGCCGCCGGAGAGGGCGCCGACGTCGCCGTCCATCATCTCCTGGCTGAAGCTCAAGCCGGCGAGCACCTCGCGGGCGCGGCCCTCCAGGGCGTAGCCGCCGAGCTCCTCGAAGCGGGCCTGGACCTCGCCGTAGCGCTCGATGATGGCGTCCATCTCGTCGGCCCGGTCGGGGTCGGCCATGGCGGCCTCGAGTTCGGCCAGTTCTGCGGCGACCTCGCTCACCGGGCCCGCGCCGTCCATGACTTCCGCGACGGCGCTCTTGCCGGACATGTCGCCGACATCCTGGCTGAAGTAGCCGATGCTGACGCCGCGATCGACCGCGACCTGGCCTTCGTCGGGCTGCTCCTCGCCGGTGATCATGCGGAAAAGGGTGGTCTTGCCGGCGCCGTTCGGACCGACCAGGCCGACCTTCTCGCCCTTCTGAAGCGTCGCGGACGCTTCGATGAAGAGGATCTGGTGGCTGTTCTGCTTGCTGATGCTTTCGAGTCTGATCATGGGTCCGGGAGCGGCCTTCAAGCGTTCGGGGCGCCCTTATGCCACGAGACGCGGTGCGCCGCGCGTTTTTCGTTCACTCATGCGTGACTTCGAATAGCGAAACCCGATCGTCCGCCGCCGCGTAGCTCCGGTCGTGCTGCTCGGCAGCGCGAAACAGCTTTGGAGGAATACGCAATGACTCGACTGACAGCCGCCGCCGTGGTGCTTGCAGCCGCAACGGGCTTCGCCGGTCCGGCGCTTGCCGACCATGTGAACGTGAGCGTGGACAAGGTGACGGCCGCGGATGGCACGGTCACCTTCGGGTCGGTGAAGATCGACAAGGACGGCTTCATCGTGGTGCATGCGGTCAAGGACGGTGCGCCGGTGCTGCCGGGCAATGTGGGACATGCGCCGGTGAAGGCAGGAACGACGGAGAACGTGGCGGTGCCGATCGAGGGCCTGGAAGCCGGCGGGACCTACATGGTCATGCTCCACTACGACACCGACGGCGACGGCAAGTACGGCTTCGGCGAGGGCATGACGGACGTGGACACGCCGGCGGTGACGCCGAAGAACGAGCCCTGGATGAAGGAATTCAAGGCGGGCATGTAATCGCCCGGCCTGCAGATTGAAGACGAAGGCGGGCCCCCTGCGGCCCGCCTTTGTCGTATCAGGCCGCCCTCACGCGCTCGAACAGCGTTTCCATCTCGCGTCGAAGGTCGCCGCTGGAGCCGGCCACGTTCTCTGCGGCCTGAAGAACCCGGGCGGCCGCCTCGCCGGCGCTGTCGGCGGACCTGCGGACGTCCTCGATGCTGACCCCGACATGGGCTGAGCCCGTGGCCGCCTGGCTGACGTTGCGGGCGATCTCGCGCGCAGCCGACTGCTGCTGCTCCACAGCCGAGGCGATTTCGCTTGTGATGCCGTAGACCTCGTCGACCACGCGGGTGATCTCGTCGATGGCGGCGACGACCTGTCCGGTCGCCTCCTGGATGCCGTGCACCTGGCCGGTGATGGTGGCGGTGGCGCGGGTCGTCTGGTCGGCCAGTCCCTTGACCTCGGCGGCGACCACCGCGAAGCCGCGGCCGGCCTCACCGGCGCGCGCTGCCTCGATGGTGGCGTTGAGCGCCAGCAGATTGGTCTGGGCGGCGATGTCTCGGATAAGTTCGATGACATGGCCGATCCGCTGCGCATCGTCGGAAAGGGTGCGGACGACCTCGTTGGTCTGTCGGGCGTTGTCGACCGCCTGGCGGGTGATGCCGGCGGAAGAGGATGCACGCGAGCCGATCTCGTTGGCCGAGGCGGCGAGCTGCTCGGTGGCGCCGGCGACGGCCTGGACATTGCCCGTCGTCTGCGCGGCGGCGGCGGAGACCTCGCCGGAGCGGGCGGCGGTGCGGGCGGCATCGGCACTCATCGCTTCGGCCGTGCCGTTCATGACGCCGGCCGCGGTTTCCAGCTGGTGGACCAGCTCGCTGCCGCGGGCCTGGAACGCGGACATGATCTCCTGGACGCGCTCGGCCTTGCGGGCTTTTTCGGCGCGCTCGGCGTCCTGCTCGGCGGCGAGGCGCTCGGCTTCCAGCAAACCGTCGCGGAAGACGACGAGGGCGGTGGCCATGGTGCCGATCTCATCGTGCCGGTCCGTGGCGGGGATCACCGTGTCGCGCCGACCCGAGGAGAGTTCGCGCATGGCGGACGTGATGGCGGCGATGGGACCGGTCACGCTGCGGGCGATCATCAGGGCGAGGACGACCAGAAGGCCGAGCATGACAGCGACGCGAGTGGCAGCGTTGAGGGCATTCTCCATGGCCGCGGCGGTGACGTCGTCGATGTAAATGCCGGTACCGATGATCCAAGGCCAGCCGGTCGCCTGGGCGACATAGGAGACCTTGGGTACGGGAAGCTCGCTGCCGGCGCGCGGCCAGAGGTAGTCGACGAAGCCACTGCCGGCGCCGGCCACGACGTCGATCATCTCGCGGAAGAGGAACTTGCCGTTCGGGTCCTGGCTGTCGAACTGGGAGGTGCCGTTCAGCTCCGGCTTGACCCCGTGCGCGACTATCGTGCCCTTGTCGTCGATGACGAAGAAATATTCGCCATTGCCGAACCGGAGGCTGGCGATCGCGGCAAGGGCGGCCTTCTCCGCGTCATCCTTGCCCATCGCACCCGAGGACGCCAGGTCAGCGTAGTGCGCGGCCAGCGTTGACGCGGTCTGGACCTGGTCACGGATCTGGTCCTTGCGCAGTTCGAGTTGTTCGCCGTTGTTGTGGAGCTGGTCGGCGACCGTGCTGGCCACGAGGCTCAAGGCCGCAATCCCGATGAGAAGGCCGAGGCGGCGACCGATCCTCATACGGGACAGAAGATCCGAGATACGCGCCATTGTTTGTCCTCGCCGACTGTTGTCGCCGCCGCCAGGCTTGGGCGTGGCGGCCAGGTTTCCTTCCAGAGACCCCGGCGGACAGTCTGCCCGACGAGATCGTTCACAATAGGAACAATGCCAGTTGAGCAGGGGTTAACACCTGTCAGTTTTTGATTTTTGATCTGACATATCCGGTATAGCCCGTAGCTTGTTGCCAGGAGCGCGCCCGGCCCAAAACGGCGAAAGGCGCGAGGATCGCTCCCCGCGCCTTCCGTTTCCCCAGCCACCTTTGTTCGTTCAGGCGATCGACTTGGAGGAGTCGCGCACCTTGCGGGTGGCGTTGTCGATCTGACGGGTGGCGTTGGCGATCGCGTTCATGTTGCGCGAGATGGTGTCGACGCCGTCGGCGGCGACGCGCATGTTGCTGGACATCTCGGAGGTGACCGCCGACTGCTCCTCCACCGCGCTGGCGATGGCCGAGGAGATCTCGCTGATCCGCACGATGGTCGACGAGATCGAACTGATGGCTGTGACCGCGCTGCCGGTCGATTCCTGGACCGCGTTGATCTGGGCGCCGATCTCCTCGGTGGCCTTGGCGGTCTGGGTCGCAAGGCTCTTGACCTCGGAAGCAACGACGGCGAAGCCGCGTCCCGCCTCGCCGGCGCGTGCTGCTTCGATGGTCGCGTTGAGGGCCAGGAGGTTGGTCTGCGCGGCGATGTTCTGGATCAGCTGGACCACGTCGCCGATGCGCTGGGCCGCGACCGTGAGGCCGGAAACGATCTCGTTGGTCTTGTCGGCCTGCTCGACGGCCTGGCTGGAGATGTCGCGGGCGTGAGCCACCTGGCGACTGATCTCGGCGACGGAGGCGACGAGTTCCTCGGCGCCCGAGGCGACCGCCTGGACATTGCCGGAGGTCTGCGTCGATGCCGCGGCCGCCTGGGTGGCCTCGCCGGTGACGGAGGAGACGGTCTCGGTGATGCTGCTGAGGTCGGCGTCGATCGCTTTCTGGACCTCGGCCCGGCGCTGCTGCTCGCGCACCTGGCCGGTGATGTCGGAGGCGAACTTGACCACCTTGAAGGGACGGCCGTTCATGTCGAAGATCGGGTTATAGCTGGCCTGGATCCAGACTTCGCGGCCGCCCTTGCCGATCCGCTTGTACTGGTTGGCCTGGAACTCGCCGCGGGCCAACGCCGCCCAGAACTGGCGGTAGGCCTCCGTCTGGCGCTCCAACACGTCCACGAACATGGAATGGTGCTGGCCCTTGATCTCTTCGAGGCGATAGCCGAGAGCGTCGAGGAAATTCTGGTTGGCGGTAATCACCGTTCCGGTCAGTTCGAACTCGATGACGGCCTGCGCCTTGTTGAGGGCGGCGAGCTGGCCCTGCCAGTCGGCGGCCTGCAGCTTGGTGGCCGTGACGTCGGTGGCGAACTTGACGACTTTGTAGGGCTTGCCGGACCGGTCGAGCACCGGGTTGTAGGAAGCCTGGATCCAGATCGCCTTGCCGCCCTTGCCGATCCGCTTGTATTCCGCCTGCTGGAATTTGCCGGACTGGAGGTCGACCCAGAACTGCCGGTATTCGGCACTGTTGGCGTAGGCCGGTTCGACGAACATCTGGTGATGCCGGCCCTTCACCTCGTCGAGCGAGTAGCCGAGTGCATTCAGGAAGTTCGGGTTGGCGAACAGGATCTTGCCGTCCATGTCGAACTCGATGATCGCCTGCGACCGATCCAGGGCGGCCAACTTGGCCCTGTCGTCACTTCCGCCTAGGAAACTCATTTCTTACCCCCGTGTAAGGACGCGTCATTGAGCTCCCACACCAATAAATCAAATCCTAAGTGCCGCATTCGGAGGCATTATTTGCATGATAAATTGCGGTTACTACTGAGATGCAAGTTGCTTGGGCTCATACTGTCAGTGCCTTACGCATAATCTTCCGAAATGAAGACGACATGCTATTCTCTATTCATCAACCGCATTTTTTTGATCAGTTTCGGGCCGATATGGTCGTGCGCGATCTTCCGTCGACATAGACACCGGCGATGTTCGGGCGGGAAGCCGTGTAGAGCGACCGCGCGAGAACCTCTTCCGTGGAAAGGTCCTCGAACAGGCGGACGGTTCCGGCCGGCGCATGCGGATCGACGACCAGCGCGTCGAAGCGCCGGCCCGGCATGAACAGGCCGACGGGGAGATCGAGCGCGTCGGCGCCGCCGGCGGTGGCGAGGTGGAAGGCGGTTCGCCAATCGATGCGCGACCCGGGCCGGCCGCGCCGTTCGGCGGGCAGGTCGGGATCGACACCGTCCTCCAGCATGCGCGAGGCGGCAACGGCCATGCGCATGGCATCGAGGATGGAAGCGATCGGGCCGCCGGATATGTCCGTTCCGAGGCCAACGCGTAGTCCCTTCTCCAGGGCGGAGCGGAGCGGGAAGATGGCGTTGGCGAAATAGGCGTTGGAGACCGGGCAGTGGGCGATGCCCGCGCCGCGCCGACGGACGAGGTCCATGTCGGCGGGCGTGAGGAAACCGGCATGGGCAAGAACGGTGCGGCGGCCGACGAGGCCGAAGCCGTCGAGCGCCTCGGCATCGGTGCGACCCATCCGCTTCAAGACGAAAGCGTGCTCCCAATCGCTTTCCGAGCAGTGGGTCTGCACGTGGCAGCCGCAGGCGCGGGCCAGCGCGCCGAGCCCTTCCAGGGTGGGATCGGTGCAACTCGGGATGAAACGTGGGGTGACGACGGGAAGAACGCGACGTTGGGCGTTATCGGGATGGGCAAATATGTGGTCGATCACCGTCTGCGTACCGGCCAGGGCGGCTTCCGGAGACGCATCGCGCAGGTCGGGGGGGCAGGCGGCCGGATCGTCCATGGCGACCTTGCCGATGAGGGCGCGCAGGCCCTTCTCCACGGCGATGTCGGCGAGGAGGCGGGTGGCGTCGGTGTGCACCGTGGCGAACATCAGCGCCGTGGTGGTGCCGTTGGCCAGGAGGTCGTCGACGAGCGCGGTGTAGGCTCGGCGCGCGAAGGCGAGGTCGGCGTAGCGCGCTTCCAGCGGGAAGGTGTAGCGGTGGAGCCAGACTTCCAGCGGCGCGTCGAGCGCAGCGCCGAGCTGCGGATACTGCGGCGCGTGGATGTGGAGGTCGACGAAGCCGGGGATCGCAAAGGCGCCAGCTGGAATCCGCTCGAGCCGGCCGGCGGCGCGGGCGTCGGACAGGGTGGCTGCGTGGCGCGGGTCGTCGCGCGGGATGACGGCGGCAATCGCGCCGGCCGCGTCGATCTCGACCAACGCGTCGTCCAGGATCTCCACCGCGCCGCGTACCGGGGCATGGGCGAAGGTGCCGGCAAGGACGCGGCCGCGGAGATCGTGCATCGACGTGTTTCCAGGCTGGGACGCGCCGGCCGGCCGCCCGCTTGCCGCGGGAGGACCGGCCGGCGCGACGGCGTCATTGCGGAATGCGGGTCTCGACGCCCTTGACCAGCCAGTTGATGCCGAGGAGGTCGCCGTCGGCGATCACCGCGCCCGCGGCCAGCTTCTCCGCGCCGTCCTGGTCGAGCACCGGGCCGGTGAGCGGGTGGAAGGTGCCGGCTTTCATGGCGGCGACCGCCTCGTCGATGAGGGCCTTGGCGGGCGCGGGAACATCGGCGGTCAGCGAGCCGACACCGACGGCGCCGTCCTTCATGCCGCCCCAGTAGGCGGTGCCCTCGAACTTGCCGTCGAGCACCTTGCCGACCTCGGCGACGAAGTGCGGACCCCAGTCGATAGTCATGCCCATCAGGTACTTCTTGGGGGCATACTTCGCCATGTCCGACGAGGTGTTGAGAACGTAGACGCCGAGCTCCTCGGCCAGGGTCACCACTTCAGGCGTGTCCTGGTAGAGCGAGAACAGGACGTCGGCGTTCTGGGCAACCAGGGAACGGGCGGATTCCTGGCTCTTGTTCGGGTCGAACCAGGAGTTCAGCCACACGACCTTCACCGTGACATCAGGGGCGACCTTCTGGGCGCCGAGGGTGAAGGCGTTGATGATGCCGACGACCTCCGGGATGGGATAGGCGGCTACGACGCCGAGCACCTTGGACTTGGTGAGCGAGCCGGCGGCGATCCCGCCGATGTAGGCGCTCTCGTAGTTGCGGGTCTGGAAGTTGCCGAAGTTGGGCGCGAGCTTGTAGCCCGAGGCGTGGATGAAGGCCACCTCGGGGTGCTGCTTGGCGAGCTTCAGGCCGTCGTTCATGTAACCGAAGGAGCCGATCATCAGCATCTTGGCGCCGTCGGCGATCATCTGGTTCATGATGCGCGCGGCGTCGGGGCCCTCGGGGATGTTTTCGGCGGTGACGGCCTCGACCTTGTCGCCGTAGGCCTCGACGATCTTCTTGCGACCCTCGTCGAGCTCGTGCGCCCAGCCGACGTCACCAACCGGCGAGGGATAGACGAAGCCGATCTTCAGTTTCTCCTCTGCGGCGCCGGCGGCAATGCCGGCTCCGGTGGCGATGGCGAGCGCGAGGGCGCCCGACAGCAGGTTCCTGATCAATGACATGTGCTTGCCCCTCTGTTGTGGTTCGTTGTCGTCATGCCTGCCCGCGGAACGGTTTTCCGAGGGAGAGTGGTCGCGTGAGGCGAAGCCGGGTCTGGTCGCGCGAGATGGCGGCCAGAACCAGGATCGTCACGATGTAGGGGGACGCCGACAGGAGCTGGGACGGGATGGCGAGCCCGAGGCCCTGGACGGACAGCTCCATCAGCGAAATAGCGCCGAACACATAAGCGCCGAGCGCGATGCGGAAGGGGAGCCAGGAGCCGAAGACCACGAGTGCGACGGCGATCCAGCCGCGTCCGGCGACGAGGCCCTCGGCCCACAAGGCGGTGTAGGCGATGGAGAGATGGGCGCCGCCGAGGCCGGCCATGAAGCCGCCGAAGAGGACGCAGCCGAGGCGGATGCCGAGGACGGGCGTGCCGATTGCCCGGGCCGCCTCGGGGTTCTCGCCGACGGCACGGATGCTGAGGCCGAGCTTGGTGCGGGTGAAGACGAGGGCGACGACCGGCACCAGGAGGATGCCGAGGTAGACCATTGCATCGTGGGAGAAGAGGATGGGCCCGACGACGGGGAGGTCGGAGAGGCCGGGAATGTCGAGCGACGGCGGCTTGGCGATAGCCGCGCCTTCGAAACGGTTGCCGGCGAAGGCGGAGACGCCGAGGCCGAGGACGCCGATGGCAAGGCCGGCCGCGACCTGGTTGGCATGGAAGACAAGGACCAGCGCGGCGAACACCAGCGAGAGCAGGGCGGCCGCCGTGCCGCCGGCCAGGAAGCCGAGGGTGTGCGATCCGGAAAGCGTGGCGACGGCGAAGGCGAAGGCGGCGCCGGTGGCCATCATACCCTCGACGGAGAGGTTGAGCACGCCGGAGCGCTCGGCGACGGACTCGCCGAGGGCCGCGAAAAGCATCGGCGTCGCTGCCGCGAGCATGCCGGAGAGGATGAAGACGAGGGTAGCTGTCATGGCGCCGAGCCTTCCGCGACAGCCGCTTTGCGCCAGCGGATGCGGTGGGTGAAGAGGAGCGAGGCGGCGAGGTAGAAGACGAGCAGGAAGCCCTGGAGGATGGTGGCGGAGGCGTTCGGGACGCCGGCGGACACCACCGCGTAGTCGCCGCCGACGTAGATCACGGCCATGACCAGGGCGGCGAAGACGATGCCGATCGGATTGAGGCCGCCGAGGAAGGCGACGATGATCGCGGCGAAACCGTAGCCGGGCGACAGGGTGCGCTGGAGCATGCCGAGCGGTCCGGCGACCTCGCCGACGCCGGCAAGTCCGGCGCAGGCGCCGCCGGCGAGGAGCCCGATCCAGATCGCGCGGGTCTGGCTGAAGCCGGCATAGCGGGCGGCGGCGGGGGCCAGGCCGCCGACCATGAGGCGGAAGCCGGCGGTCGTGCGCGCCATAAAGACCCAGGCGACGAGGGTGGCAGCAAGACCCATCAGGAGTGAGGTGTTGGCGCGCGTTCCGGGGATCAGCGGGGCGAAGAGGGCGGCGTCGCCGAACATCACGGACTGCGGGAAGTTGAAGCCCATCGGGTCCTTCAACGGGCCCGTCACCAGGAAATAGAGGAGCTGGAGGGCGACGGAGGACAGCATGAAGGTGGTGAGGATCTCGCTGGCGCCGAAGCGGACGCGCAGCAGAGCGGCGATGCCGGCCCAGGCCGCCCCGCCAGCCGCGCCAGCCAGGATCATCGCAGGCAGGAGGAAGGGCGAGGTGGAGGTCTCGAAGGCAATGGCGAGAACCGAGGCGCAGATGGCGCCGACGATGAGCTGGCCCTCCGCGCCGATGTTCCAGATGTCGGCGCGGTAGCCGATGGCGAGGCCCTGCGCGACGAGGAGCAGCGGACCGGTTTTCAGCAGAACCTCGCCGATCGCGCCGACGCTGGCGAAGGGCTGCACGAAGAAGGCGTAGGCGACCTTCTCCGGCGGGCTGCCGATGGCGGTGAAGAGCAGGAAGCCGCAGAGCAGCGTCAGAGCCACCGCGATGGCGGGAACGGCGACGAGCGTGGCGCGGGAGGGGGCGGTGCGGGCCTCAAGCATGAGCGAGGCTCCGGTCGGGCGCGACTGCGGCAAGGGCGGCGAAGTCGCCGGCCATGGCAAGGCCGATCCGATCGCGGTCGACGGTGGCCGGGACCGATGGCGACAGGCGGCCGCGGAAGATGACGTGAAGGCGGTCGGCGGTCTCCAGGATCTCGTCGAGTTCGTCGGAGATGACGAGGATCGCCGCGCCCTTGCCGGCCATGTCGACGAGGCGCTGGCGGATGGCGGCGGCGGCGCCGACGTCGACGCCCCAGGTGGGCTGCGAGACGATCAGCACCTTCGGGGCGAGCGCCATCTCGCGGCCGACGATGAACTTCTGAAGGTTGCCGCCGGACAGGCTGCGGGCGGGCGCATCCGGACCGGAGCAGCGGACGTCGTTGCCGGCGATGAGGCTCTCGGCGAAGGCCTTGACTGCGGCGAAGCGGATGAAGCCACGGGTGGAGAGGCCCAGGCCGGCGGCGGTCAGGTAGGCGTTGTCGGCCAGCGACAGCTGCGGAACTGCGCCGCGACCCAGCCGCTCCTCCGGGACGAAGGCGAGCCCCATACGGCGCCGGTCGCGCGGTCCGAGGTCGCCGACGGAGGATTCCTCCAGGCGGACGCGCGGCGCCTCCTGCGACGGCAGCCGCGTTTCGCCGGAGAGGACGCGGACGAGTTCGGCCTGGCCGTTGCCCGACACGCCGGCGATGCCGACGATCTCGCCGGGGTGCACCTTCAGGGCGATGTGGTCGAGCGCCATGGCGAAGGGGTCGGCGGCTGGCAGGACCAGGTCGTCGACGGTGAGCGCGGGCTTCGGCGACAGCTCGCGCGGCGGGCGGACGGGATGCGGCAGCGCCGAGCCGATCATCAAACGGGCGAGGTCGTCGGCCGTCGTCGCGGTGGGGTCGACGGTCGCGACCACCTTGCCGCCGCGCATGATCGTCGCGGTGTGGCAGAGCGCGCGGATCTCCTCCAGCTTGTGGGAGATGAAGATGATGGCGCGGCCCTCGCCGGCGATCCGGCGGAGGGTTTCGAAAAGGGCGGGAACGGCACTCGGGGACAGGACGGCCGTCGGTTCGTCCATAATGATCAGGTCGGGGTCCTGGAGCAGGCAGCGGATGATCTCGACGCGCTGCCGCTCGCCGACCGAGAGGGCGTGGACGGGAGCGTCGGGATCGACGGGCAGACCGAGCCGCGCGCCGGCCTCGCGGATGCGCGGAGCGAGGTCGCGAGGGGAGTCCGGCAGGGCCATGGAGATGTTCTCGGCGACCGTCATCGTCTCGAACAGTGAGAAGTGTTGGAACACCATGCCGATGCCGAGGGTCCGGGCCTCCGCCGGGTTGCGCATCGACACAGGCGCGCCCTTCCAGAGGACCTCGCCGGCGTCGGGGCGGGTGACGCCGTAGATGACCTTCATCAACGTCGACTTGCCGGCGCCGTTCTCGCCCAGCACCGCGTGGATCTCGCCGCGGCGCACCGTGAGAGCCACGTCGTCGTTGGCGGCGAGCGAGCCGTAGCGCTTTGTGATCCCTTCGAGGCGGAGGAGGACGTCGTTCACCGGCGGCCTCACAGAAATTCCGGGACGCCGGGCATGGCGACGAAACCGGGCAGGGCGCGGATACGTCGCGTCCAGGAGCGGAGCTTGGGATACTCCTCCAGGGCGCAGCCGAACTCGATGGAAAGGACAACGGCCGGGAAGCAGGCGATGTCGGCGACGGTCGGCGTGTCGCCGACGAGGAAGGGAAGACCGTCGAAGGACTGTCGGACGAGGTGATCGTCGAGGATCCGGTAGGCGCGGCGGGTGCCGCCGAGCGGATCGGCGACGGTGGGCGGAAGGCCGAGCATCTCCTCCAGGCGCGCCTCGTCGGCGGCCTTCAGGTCGTGGGCCGCGAAGGCGAGCCAGTCGAGGGTGGCGGCGTAGCCGGCGGCATCGCGGGGGAGCCATCGACCCGAGGGGTCATGACGTGCGGCGAGGTGGGCGAGGATCGCTTCGGGCGAGCGGATGACGATGTCGCCGTCGACGAGGACCGGAACGGTGCCGCGCGGGTTCACGGCGCGGAAAGCGGCGCCGTCGGTCTCTCGGCCGGGGAAGACGTCCACGGGGACCTTGACGCAGTCGAGGCCGAGAATGGAGACGAGCAGCCTGGCCTTGTAGGCGTCGGCGGAGAGTTCGTAGTCGTGGAGGACGAGCGCCATTGTTGTTGTCGTGTTCTCAGGCTGCCGAAGGGATCGGTTCGTTCTTCTCGAAGACGCCGTAGCGCAGGCCCTTCTCCTTCAGCCAGCGGCGGAAGGCGATCGAGGACATGTCGGCGCGGGTGGGGGTCTCGGCGCGCGGGGAGAGCGGCAGAAGGCGCGGGCGCTGGTTCTCCAGGATGATCCGGTCCTGCAGGAAGATCATCTGCTGGAAGTGGATGATGCCGGTGTGCGTGCTGACGGGATCGACCACGTTCACCACCGCGTAGGCCAGCGAAAGATCTTCCTCGACCGGCTGGATGAAGAGGGCGATCACGTCCATTCGGGCCTGGTCGCTGGGGCAGGTCTTGTAGAGGAGCACGTTGAAGGGCGTGGCGACCCGGTAGGTGTAGTCGGTCATCTGGCCACCCTCGGCGTGGGCGGCGGCCTGCGGCTGCCAGAAGGTGCAGTTGGTGGCCCAGACCTCGTCGACGTCGCGCCGGATCTCGCAATCGTACTTCGGAACCTCGGGCTGCTCCTCGGCGCCCAGGATGTCGGTGTGGACAAAGGGGAAATGCGCCATGTCGAGGAAGTTCTCGACCAGCCGGAGACCCGAAGCGCGGACACGGACGGCGCCGCAGGTGGCGACGCGGCGGTCGGTCTCGGCGAACTCGTCGATGGGGAAGAGATCGCGCGCGGGCGTGCCGAGGGTGGACCAGACGTGCCCGTAGGCGATGCGGACGGGGAGCGGGTCGCCGGACGGCCCGCCGGCGTCGGCCTCGCGGACGATGTAGCCGCCGTCGACGGGTCGAACCTCCAGATCCTGGCCGAGCAGGCGGGTCCGGTAGGTGCCCGCGGCGGCCGTGATGTCCTCGGGACGGCCGACGACGTACCAGGTGTCGAGGGCGGCGCGGTCGGTGGTCTTGGCCATCTGGTCGGTCTCCGGGTCAGGCGGCTGCGAGGGGTGCCACACCCTCGGCGATGCGGCGGAAGTTCTCGCTCCAGGCGGCCGCCGCGAGGCGCGCCGGTCGGTCGGCTTCGCCCGACATGGCGATGTGGAGCGTGGTGCGGGACCGGTCCATCGGATGAAGGGCGACAAGCAGCGCCGGGCCGCCGGGCAGGTCGATGTGGTTCAGGCGGTCGGGTCCCGTAGCGACGGGGAGTTGCGCGACGATCGTCTCCATCGGACGCTGGATGGTAAGGCTGCGGACCGGGGTCGCCGGGGGCAGTTTCGGCGCGGCGATGTCGCCAGACCCCAAGCGCACGAAGACAAACCCCCCGGTCTCGGCGCAGGCGTAGGCGTTGGCGCAAATGGTGCGCGGAGGAGTCAGGTCCGGGTGGGCGGGGATGGCGGTACAGGCGGCGTCGGTGTCGAAGTGCCAGCCGTGGTAGAGGCAGGCGAGCTCTTCGCCGCGCACGAAGCCGAAGGAGAGGCGCATGCCGCGATGCGGGCAGCGATCCTCCCAGGCCTGGAGCACGCCGGACGCGCTACGCCAGAGCACGATCTCTTCCCCATCGAGAAGAACAGGAACAGCCGTCGAGGGCTCGACGTCGACCGCCAAGGCAACAGCGGTCCACTGATCGGTCACCTGCATCAGATCCACGTCCTCCCGCTGCCCAGGAAATAGGCATACGCCTAACGCCTGATCTTTATGCCTACCGTGTTTTTCGCTCGGACCGAAGGGGCTCAGGCGCGCTTGCCCACCGATATCCGTGGCGCCCGAACCCTGAAACCCGGACGGTCAGCCAGGTTCCGGAGAGGGTTAGCAAGACTGACGCCAATCGACCGGTCCGATCAGGAGGTGTCGCGAAGGCTGAAGCCGGGGCCGATCCCGTTTGGCTCGACCGGGGTGACGGAGACATCCTCGACGAGGCAGTTCACCGGGCCGAGCAGGCAGGCCACCTCGAGCATGTCGATCAGCGCGTCGGGTCCGCTCAGCACTACGCGCACCGAACCGGACGGGGCCGGTGCCGCCCAGCCGTCGAGGCTGAAGCGGCGTGCGCGGTCCTCCACGAAAGCGAGGAAGTCGGCGCCGAGATCGCGCCCGGTGAAGACCAGTTCGGCGGTGGACCAGCGACCATTGGCGATCAAGCGAGGCTACCTCGGCAAAAAATGAGCGGCT
This sequence comes from Chthonobacter albigriseus, assembly GCF_013839445.1. GTDB lineage: Bacteria > Pseudomonadota > Alphaproteobacteria > Rhizobiales > Pleomorphomonadaceae > Chthonobacter > Chthonobacter albigriseus. Next base: position 207,375 of record NZ_JACDIT010000005.1, read on the forward strand.
GAGGGGAACGGTAGGGCGGGTTCGGGCGCTTGTCGATCGTGGGCGGGAGCCGAGGCGTGCAAGGACGTGCGCCGCAGAGACTGGGATGAGCGACCATGATGACGAGGATTCTTCTCGCCGCGGCGCTGACGATGGTCGCCGCACCGGTGCGGGCCGCAGACGGTCAGCTGCTCTACAACAACCTGTGCCGCACCTGCCACGCCGTTCAGCCAGGCGACCACCGGCTCGGGCCGAGCCTTGCCGGGGTGCATGGCCGCAAGGCGGGGTCGGCCGAGGGCTTTCCCTATTCGGCGAGCATGAAGGGCGCCGACATCACCTGGACCGACGAGACCTTGGACGCGTTCCTCACCGACCCGGACGCGGTCGTCAGCGGAAACGGGATGAAGCCGTTCGGCGGTATCGCCTCCGAAGAGGAACGCAGGAGCATCGTGGAATACCTGAAGACACTTCCCGCAGAAGGATGAGAAGTCCCCGAGGAACGGCCTGGGATTGCAGCTCCTCCAGAAGTAGTTGTCAGTCTGATGTGCGCATTTAACAATTCAATGTTTTAACGTCATCTTTTCGATTGTTGATCATGCTGGATCGCAAGGGGGTGTTGGCGGGACGGCGAACGCGCCGCCCGGTCAGCTGGTTGGGATCCGCCATGAGCGAGTCATACGAGGGGCCGGAAAGCCGATCCGCGAAGCGCATCCCCTGCCAGTTGCGAGCCATCGCCTATGCCAAGGGCAAGCCGCTGACCTGCACCATCACCGATATCAGCGTGCTGGGCTGCCGGCTGCGCCTGCCGTCTTCGGAAAGCGCGGCCTACCTGCAGCAGTCGATCCTGGTCGACGTGGTGGACTGTGAGCTCCTCGTCTACGGCGATGTCGTCTGGCGGCGCAACCGCGATGTCGGGGTACGCTTCGACCTCAAGCGCAAGGTGCACTCCAGCAAGGCCGCGATTCGAAGCAAACGTGGCGCGGTGTGATCTCCTGGCCATCCATGCTACCTCAACGGCACAAGATGCCACAGAACGCTGTGGATTCTCGTTGACGGCCCGGGCGAATTGGCCCGACACTTCGGAGGTGGCCGAAGCATCGGCCGTGGGCTTGCCGCGTCGGATCGGGCCGGGCGGCATGCGATCATTCAGGTGAACCCAGATGGGTCATTTCCCGGGCCAGGCCGAGATCGTCATCATCGGTGGCGGCATCGTCGGAGCGTCCACCGCCTACCACCTGGGGAAGCTGGGGCGGCGCGACGTGCTGCTCTTGGAGCGGCACAAGCTGACATCGGGATCGACCTGGCATGCCGCCGGGCTGGTGGGACAGCTCCGGTCCAGCGCCAGCATCACCCAGCTGCTCGGCGACTCCGTCCGCCTCTACCAGAAGCTTGAAGCGGAGACCGGGCTGGCCACCGGCTGGAAGATGAACGGCGGCCTCAGACTCGCCTGCACGCCGGAGCGCTGGACCGAGGTCAAGCGGCAGGCGACCACCGCGCACTCGTTCGGGCTTGAGATGCACCTTCTCTCCCCGCGCGAGGCGCTCGCGCTGTGGCCGCTGATGGACGTGTCCGACGTGATCGGTGCGGCCTTCCTGCCGACGGACGGACAGGCCAATCCCAGTGACATCGCACAGTCCTTGGCCAAGGGCGCCCGGATGCACGGCGTCCGGATCCTGGAGGACACGGAGGTCACCGGTATCGAAGTGCGCGCCGGGCGGGTGGCGGCGGTGCTCACCGACCAGGGGCGGATCGCCTGCGAGACGGTGGTCAACTGCGCCGGACAGTGGGCCCGCGAAGTCGGCGCTTTGGCCGGGGTGAACGTTCCGCTCGTCTCGGTGGAGCACCAGTACATGGTGACCGAGGCGATCGAGGGCGTGACGCCGAACCTGCCGACGCTGCGCGACCCGGACCGGCTGACCTACTACAAGGAGGAGGTGGGCGGGCTGGTGATGGGCGGCTACGAGCCCGATCCGAAGCCATGGGCGGTTCAAGGCTTTCCGAAGCCCTTCGCCTTCGAGCTGCTCCCCTCGGACTTCGACCATTTCGAGCCGATCATGGAGCTTGCGCTCGGCCGCGTACCGGCGCTGCAGACGGCCGGCGTGAAGCAGCTGATCAACGGGCCGGAGAGTTTCACGCCGGACGGCAACTTCATCCTCGGCGAAGCGCCGGAGGTGCGGGGCTTCTTCGTGGGCGCCGGGTTCAACGCCTTCGGGATCGCATCGGGCGGCGGCGCGGGCAAGGTGCTGGCCGAATGGGTGGCGGCCGGAGAGCCGCCCTACGATCTCTGGCCGGTGGACATCCGCCGGTTCGGTGCAGGGCATTCGATTGTCAGTTGGGTCCGCAGCCGGTCGCTGGAAGCCTATGCCCGCCATTACGCGGTGGCGTGGCCGAACGAGGAGTTCTCCGCAGGCCGGCCGCTCCGGCGATCGCCGCTCTACGATCGGCTGAAGGCGAGCGGCGCGGTGTTCGGGGAAAAGATGGGCTGGGAGCGCGCCAACTGGTTCGCGGCGCCCGGCGAAGCGGCGGCCGACGTGCCGAGCTTCGGGCGGCCGAACTGGTTCGGCGCGGTGGCGCGGGAACACGCGGCCGCACGCGAGCGGGTGGCCGTGTTCGACCAGTCCTCCTTCGCCAAGTTCAGGGTGAGCGGGCGCGACGCGGAGGTGGCGCTGTCGCAACTTTGCGCCGGCGACGTGGCCGGACCGATCGGGCAGCTGACCTACACGCCGATGCTGAACGACCGCGGCGGCATCGTCTGTGACCTGACGGTGGGGCGGCTCGGGGCGGAGGACTATCTGCTGGTCGCGGGCACGGCCTGCGCGACGCATCACCTGGATTGGATCCGGCGGGCACTGCCGGCGGGGCTCGATGTCCGAGCAGAGGACGTGACGTCGGCCTATGCGGTGTTGAGCCTGATGGGCCCGGATGCGCGCCAGGTGCTGGAGCAGGTGACGCCGGACGACGTTTCCAACGAGGGGTTCCCGTACCGAACGCTGCGGCGGATCGCCGTGGCGGGTGCGCCGGTGCTGGCGCTGCGGGTGTCCTACGTCGGCGAGCTCGGCTGGGAGCTGCACATTCCCGTGGAGTTCGCGCTGACCGTCTACGAGGCGTTGACCGACGCCGGCCGGGCGTTCGGGATCGCCAACGCGGGGTACCGGGCGATCGAGAGCCTGCGGCTGGAGAAGGGCATGCGCGCCTGGGGGGCGGACATCGGTCCCGACCACACGCCGCTGGAGGCAGGGCTGGGGTTCACGGTGAAGCTCAAGTCGGGCGTGCCGTTCCGGGGACGCGGGGCCATCGAGGCGCAGAAGACGGCGGGCGTCGGCAAGGCGATGGCGCTGTTCACGCTGGACGATCCGGACGTGATGCTGTTCGGGCGGGAAACGATCTACCGGAACGGCGAGCGGGTAGGCTGGCTGTCGAGCGGTGGCTTCGGGCACACGGTTGGCAAGCCGATAGGCCTCGGATACGTGCGCCGCGCGGACGGCGTGGCGGACCGGGCGTATCTCTCAGAGGGCCACTATGAGCTGGAGGTCGCAACGGCGCGGGTGCCGGCGCGGCTGCATCTCAAACCGCTGTGGGACCCCGGTTCCGAGCGGCCGAGGGCGTGACCGGGGCCGTCAGCCGATCCGGCCTGCGAGAAGCGCCTCCAACTGTGGCAGCAGCACGACGCTCTCCTGCTCGTTCGGGTCGGTGCGGGCGATGAGGGCGGTGCAGGTCTCCGTGTCGCTCGGATTGTAGGGAAGATGCGGGACGTTGGCCGGGATGTAGAGGAAATCGCCGGCGCGGACCTCCATGTGGTTCTCCAGGCTATCGCCCCAGTACATGCAGGAGGTGCCGGAGAGGGCGTAGATCGCCGTCTCGTGGCCCTCGTGCTTGTGCGCCTTGGCGCGGGCCTTGGGCGGGATGGTGACGATCTGCAGATGGATGGCGCGGGCGCCGACGCTCTCGGCGGAGATGCCGGGATTGTAGGTGAGCGCCTGCTTGCCGACGAAGGCATCGCCGGCGCGGACGAGGCGGCAGACGGGAGTGGCGGTGGTGTCGCTGGGCATCGATCGGATCCGGTGCGGGTGACGCGCCGTCCAGCAGCGCACCGCCGGGGCGGGGAAGTCAAGGGGATGGCAAAGGCTTTTCCGAGCGGGCTTGAGCCTTTGCTCAGGAGTACGTAATTTGTTCTTCCAGGTCGCTCGGGTCCGATCGTCATCCGGGCTGGCGCGACGGGCTGCGACGGCAAGCGGCAGGCTGGTCCTCCGGATGCCGATGGCGCTTCGGGCCGGGTGCGGTGTAACAGGTCGGTGGACGTGGCGGGACAGCCGGCGGGGACGGGTCGAGAGGATGGCACAGGACAGCGAAAAAGCCCGACTGGACGACGCGGCCCGCGCAGGCTGGCTCTATTTCGTGGCCGGCAACACCCAGGATGAGATCGCGCGCAAGCTGAACGTCTCGCGGCCGACGGCGCAGCGGCTGGTGTCGCTGGCCATTTCCGAGCGGCTGATCACCTTCCGTCTGGAACACCCGATCGCCCGCTGCATGGAGATGGCCGCGCGGCTGGCGGAGCGGTTCGGGCTCGTCCACTGCGAGGTGGCGCCGTCCGACCCGGCGACCGAGACCGTGACGATCGGGATCGCGGAACTCACCGCGGCCTTCATCGAGGGGCGTCTCAAGTCGGACAAGCCGGTGATCCTGGCGATCGGCACTGGTCGCTCGCTTCGGGCCGCGGTGGACCAGATCCAGCCGATGAAATGCCCGCACCACGAGCTGGTCTCGATGGTCGGAAACATCACCCCCGACGGATCGGCCAGTTTCTTCGACGTTCTGTCCAAGCTCGCCGACCTAACGCAGGCGCGGCACTATCCGATCCCGCTGCCGCTGATGACCTCCTCGGCGGAAGAGAAGAGCCTCCTGCTCGGACTCGGCCCGGTGCGCCGCGTGCACCAGCTGGCGGAGAAGGCCGACGTGACGCTGGTCGGCATCGGCCACGTCGGGGTGGATGCGCCGCTGTTCCTCGACGGGTTCATCAGCCGTGAGGAGGTGATCGAGTCGATGCGGCTCGGCGCCGTCGGCGAGATCTGCTCCTGGTGCTTCGATGCGGAGGGGCGGATTCTGGAAAAGGGCTTCAACGCCCGGATCACCAGCGTGCGCCACCAGGTTCCGCCGCCGGGACTGAAGGTCGGCGTCGCCGCCGGACGGGTGAAGGTGCCGGCGATCCGCGCCGCGATGGCCGGGCGGATCATCAACGGTTTGATCACCAACGAAGAAACGGCGGAGTTGCTGCTCGGCAGTTGAGCATCGCTCCAAGCGACCCCGCTCCATCTCCGCGGCGCACCCTCCGAACACATCCTCCCCGACCTGATCCATGCACCGTTCGTGTTGCTTCGCAGCATCGAATACGGCTTGACACGTATGCGCACATTTGTGAGCTTCTGATCACTGTAAGAGCAGTTGCTCATTGCAGGTCTCTGGGAGGAGAGTCCAATGAACAAACACTTCGCCGCCCTGATGGGCGCGGCATCCATGCTCGTGGCCGCGCAGGCCATGGCGGAAACCAAGCTCACCATCGCGACCGTCAACAACGGCGACATGATCCGGATGCAGGGGCTGACGGAGGACTTCACCGCCAAGAACCCCGACATCACGGTGGAGTGGGTGACGCTGGAGGAGAACGTGCTCCGGCAGAAGGTGACCACCGACATCGCCACCAAGGGCGGGCAGTTCGACGTGCTGACGATCGGCACCTACGAGGTTCCGATCTGGGCCAAGAAGGGCTGGCTCATGCCGCTCGACAATCTTGGCGATGACTACGACGTGGACGACCTGCTGCCGGCGATCCGGGCCGGGCTGTCGCAGGACGGCAAGCTCTACGCCGCGCCGTTCTACGGCGAGTCGTCGATGGTGATGTACCGCAAGGACCTGTTCGAAAAGGCCGGCATCACCATGCCGGACGCGCCGACTTGGGAGTTCGTGGCGGATGCCGCCCGCAAGATCACCGACAAGGACGGCGAAGTCTACGGCATCTGCCTGCGTGGCAAGGCCGGCTGGGGCGAGAACATGGCGTTCCTGACCGCCACCGCCAACTCGTTCGGCGCGCGCTGGTTCGACGAGAACTGGGTGCCGCAGTTCGACCAGCCGGAATGGAAGAACACGCTCGACTTCTACGTCAACCTGATGAAGGACGCCGGTCCTCCGGGCGCCTCCTCCAACGGCTTTAACGAGAACCTCGCGCTGTTCAACTCGGGCAAGTGCGGCATGTGGATCGACGCCACCGTGGCGGCCTCCTTCGTGACCAACCCGAAGGAGAGCATGGTGGCCGACAAGGTCGGCTTCGCGCTCGCCCCGGACAACGGCCTCGGCAAGCGCGGCAACTGGCTCTGGGCCTGGTCGCTGGCGGTGCCGGCGGGCAGCCAGAAGGTGGAAGCGGCGGAGAAGTTCATCGCCTGGGCCACCGGCAAGGGCTACACCGAACTGGTCGCCTCCAAGGAAGGCTGGGCGAACGTGCCCCCGGGCACCCGGACCTCGCTCTACGAGAACCCGGAATACCAGAAGGCCGCGCCCTTCGCGAAGATGACCATCGACAGCATCAACTCGGCCGATCCGACCAAGCCGACGGTCAAGCCGGTGCCCTACACGGGCGTGCAGTTCGTGGCGATCCCCGAGTTCCAGGGGCTCGGGACAACGGTGGGCCAGCAGTTCTCCTCGGCGCTCGCCGGGCAGACCACGGTCGACGAGGCGCTCGCCTCGGCGCAGGCGATCGCCACGCGCGAGATGACCAAGGCCGGCTACATCAAGTGACCTGCCGATCCTGATCGGACCGGCTCCCAAGGGGTCCGATCATTCTCGCCACCCGGCCTCCCCGCCGGGTGGCGGCTCTCCCTTCGGCCTTGCCCGGCGGCGAGGCCGCCACACGCCCATTCCTTGCACGCCTGCAGCGGGAAGACCCATGTCCACGCGCGAAACCCGGGCGGTCGGCCGCCTGCTCGTCGCTCCGTCGGTGATCCTCCTGTTCCTGTGGATGATCGTGCCGCTGGCGCTGACGATCTACTTCTCGCTCCTGCGCTACGACCTGCTCAACCCGGGCATGGAAACCTTCGCCGGGCTGGACAACTACTACTGGTTCCTGACCGACCCGGCCTTCTCCACGGCGCTCGCCAACACGCTGATGCTGGTCGGCGCGGTACTGGTGATCACTGTTGTCGGCGGCACGCTGTTCGCGCTGCTGCTGGACCAGCCGGTGTTCGGCCAGAAGGTGCTGCGGCTGATGGTGATCGCGCCGTTCTTCGTGATGCCGACGGTGAGCGCGCTGGTCTGGAAGAACCTCCTGATGCACCCGGTGAGCGGGTTGTTCGCCTGGATCGCGAACTCGTTGGGCCTGACGCCGGTGGACTGGTTCGCCGAGGTGCCGCTGCTGTCGGTGATCCTGATCGTCGCCTGGCAGTGGTTGCCGTTCGCCACGCTGATCTTGCTCACCGCGCTGCAGTCGCTCGACGAGGAGCAGAAGGAGGCGGCGGAGATGGACGGCGCTGGAGCGATCCCCTTCTTCTTCTACATCGTGCTGCCGCATCTCGCCCGGCCGATCACGGTGGTGATCCTGATCGAGACGATCTTCCTCCTCACCGTGTTCGCCGAGATCTTCGTGACGACCGGCGGCGGGCCGGGCCTGCAGACGACCAACATCGCCTTCCTCGTCTATGCGCAGGCGCTGCTGCAGTACGACGTGGGCGGAGCCTCGGCCGGCGGCATCGTCGCGGTGGTGCTCGCCAACATCGTCGCCTTCTTCCTCGTCCGGATCATCGGCAAGAACCTGGAGGCCTGACGATGGCGCGCAAGCAGACCCTCACCAAGCGGATCTCGGTCACGGCGCTGGCGTGGCTGTTCAGCGGGGCGATCTTCTTTCCGATCTACTGGATGGTGATCACCAGCTTCAAGACGGAGCTCGCCGCCTTCTCGACGCCGCCGACATTCCTGTTCTTCGACTGGACAATCGAGAACTACGAGACGGTGCAGACGCGCAGCAACTACCTGCACCACGCCATGAACTCGGTGATCCTGGCCGGCGGGTCGACGCTTCTGGCGCTCCTGATCGCGATCCCAGCAGCCTGGGCGATGGCCTTCGCGCCGACCGACCGGACGCGCGGCACGCTGCTCTGGATGCTCTCCACCAAGATGATGCCACCGGTCGGCGTGCTGGTGCCGATCTACCTGATCTACCGCGACTTCGGGCTGCTCGACAGCCGCATCGGCCTCGTCATCCTGCTCTGCCTCGGCAACCTGCCGATCGTGATCTGGATGCTGTTCACCTACTTCAAGGAGATCCCCAAGGACATCCTGGAAGCGGCCCGCATGGACGGGGCGACGGTGACCAAGGAGATCATCTACGTCCTGGCGCCGATGTCGCTGCCGGGGATCGCCTCCACGCTGCTTCTCAACGTGATCCTCGCCTGGAACGAGGCGTTCTGGACGCTCAACCTCACCACTTCGGACGCGGCGCCGCTGACAACCTTCATCGCGTCCTACTCCAGCCCGGAAGGGCTGTTCTGGGCCAAGCTGTCGGCCGCCTCCACCCTCGCCATCGCCCCCATCCTGATCATCGGCTGGTTGAGCCAGCGGCAACTCGTCCGCGGTCTCACCTTCGGCGCCGTGAAGTGAGAACTCCCATGGGCAACATCAGACTAGAAGCGGTCCACAAGGCGTTCGGCGGGGTGAACGTGATCCCCGGCATCGACCTCGACATCGAGGACGGGTCCTTCGTGGTGTTCGTCGGCCCGTCGGGCTGCGGGAAGTCCACGCTGCTGCGGCTGATCGCCGGGCTGGAGGACGTGACCTCCGGGCGGATCTTCATCGACGGGGCGAACGTGGTCGACCTGCCGGCGGCCAGGCGCGGGCTCTCCATGGTGTTCCAGTCCTACGCGCTCTATCCGCACATGAGCGTGCGCAACAACATCGGTTTCGGCCTGAAGATGGCCGGCCAGCCGAAGGACGAGATCAAGCGGAAGGTGGAAGCCGCCGCCGCGAGCCTCAACCTGACGCAGTATCTCGACCGCAAGCCCGGGCAGCTCTCCGGCGGGCAGCGCCAGCGCGTGGCGATCGGCCGGGCGATCGTTCGGGAGCCAAAGGCGTTCCTGTTCGACGAGCCGCTCTCCAACCTCGACGCGGCGCTGCGCGTCAACATGCGGCTGGAGATCGCGAGCCTGCAGAAGAAGCTCGGCACCACGGCCATCTACGTCACGCACGACCAGGTGGAGGCCATGACCATGGCCGACAAGATCGTGGTGCTGAACGCCGGCAACGTGGAGCAGGTGGGTTCGCCGATCGAGCTCTACGAGCGGCCGGCCAACCTCTTCGTCGCGGGGTTCATCGGGTCGCCGAAGATGAACCTGATCACCGGGGCGCCCGCCTCCAGCCTCGGCGCGGAGACGATCGGCGTGCGGCCGGAGCACCTCGTCGCAGCACGCGACGGCGAGGGGTGGAAGGGCAGGATCGCGGTCGCCGAGCATCTGGGCAGCGACACGTTCCTTTACGTGGAGGTGCCGGGCGTCGGCACGCTGACGTCGCGGACCGTCGGCGAACTCGGCTTCAAGGCCGGCGAGTCGGTGGTCCTGATCCCCGACGCCAAACGCATCCACCGCTTCGACAAGACCGGGAAGGCGATCCGATGAAACTCAAGGACAAGGTGGCCGTGGTCACCGGCGGCGCGCGCGGCATCGGCCGGGCGATCGTGGAGCGCTACGTCGCCGAAGGCGCGATCGTGGCGATCGCCGACGTGCTGACGGCGGATGCCGAGGCGCTGGCGGCCATGCTGGGCGACCGGGCCTTCGCGGTGCACCTGGATGTCACCTCGACGGCCAGCATCGAGGCGATGGTGGCGGCCGTGACGGATCGGGCCGGCGGCATCGACATCCTCGTCAACAACGCCGCGATCTTCGATATGGGGCCGCTGCTGGATGTGACGGAGAAGAGCTGGGACAGCCAATTCGCGGTCAACACCAAGGGCCTTTTCTTCACCCTGCAGGCGGTCGCCCGGCAGATGGTCGCCCAGGGCCGCGGCGGCAAGATCGTCAACTTCGCTTCTCAGGCGGGGCGGCGGGGCGAGGCGCTGGTTGCGGTCTACTGCGCATCGAAGGCGGCGGTGATCTCGATCACCCAGTCGGCGGGTCTGGCGCTCATCCAGCACGGCATCAACGTCAACGGCATCGCGCCGGGCGTTGTGGACACGCCGATGTGGGACCACGTCGACAGCCTGTTCGCGCGCTACGAAAACCGGCCGCTCGGCGAGAAGAAGCGGCTGGTGGGAGAGGCCGTCCCCTTCGGGCGCATGGGCCTGCCGGAGGACCACGCGGGCGCGGCGGTTTTCCTGGCCTCCAGCGACGCCGACTACGTGGTGGCGCAGACCCTCAACGTCGACGGCGGCAACTGGATGAGCTGACCGCCGCAAGAGAACTGACAGGCAGCTTCGGGAGGCAGACATGTATCTGGAAAAGTTCAGGGTACCGGGCCGCGTGGCGCTGGTGACGGGTGGCGGACGGGCGATCGGTCTCGGCTGCGTGGAAGCGCTGTCGGAGGCGGGCGCCAAGGTGGTGATCGCCGACTTCGACGCGGCGACGGCCGAAGCCGGCCGCGACGCGATGAAGGCCAAGGGCTACGACGTCGAGATCGCGATCATGGACGTGACCAAGCCCGACCAGGTGACGGCGGTGGCCGACGACGTGTTCGCCCGGCATGGCCGTATCGACATCGTGGTCAACAACGCCGGCATCGCCCGCTCGGAGACCCCCGCGGAAACGGTGACGGACGAGCACTGGCTCAACGTCATCGACGTGAACCTCAACGGGGTGTTCTGGTGCTGCCGGGCGTTCGGCAGGCACATGCTGAAGCAGAACTCCGGCTCGATCGTGAACATCGGATCGATGTCCGGCTTCATCGTGAACAAGCCGCAGGAGCAGAGTTACTACAACGCCTCCAAGGCCGGCGTGCACCACCTCACCAAGTCGCTCGCCGCCGAATGGGGCGCGCGGGGCGTGCGCGTCAACGCCGTCGCGCCGACCTATATCGCCACGCCGCTCAACGAGTTCGTCAAGTCCAAGCCGGAGATGTACAAGGCCTGGCTCGACGGAACGCCGATGGCGCGCCTCGGCGAAATCGAGGAGATCGCCTCCGTCGTTTTGTTCCTCGCTTCCGACGCGGCAAGCCTGATGACGGGCTCCATCGTGCTGGTCGACGGCGGCTACACCTGCTGGTGATGCAGGGAACCTCACGGGCTTTCCGGACTTTTGGGGCATCCCCCAAGAGACGGAGCGCCCGTGATGACCGACGAGAAGCGACCCCAGCCGCCGCAGCCGGAACAGAGCCAGCAGCCACCGGGTACGACCGATGCGATGACGCCGCGGCCGGACCACGGCGAAGAGACGTACAAGGGTTCCGGCAAGCTCGCAGGCAAGGCGGTGCTCATCACGGGCGGCGACAGCGGTATCGGGCGCGCGGTGGCGATCGCCTTCGCGCGCGAGGGTGCCGACCTCGTGATCTCTTACCTCAACGAACACGATGACGCCCAGGAGACCGCCCGCTGGGTGGAGAAGGCCGGGCGCCGCGCGGTGACCGTCGCCGGCGATGTCTCGGAGGAGGCGAACTGCCGGGAGCTGGTGGAGCGCACGCGTGCGGAATTCGGCAAGATCGACATCCTCGTCAACAACGCCGCCTTCCAGCGCACGCACGAGAAGCTGGAGGAGATCAGCGCGGAGGAGTGGGACCTCACCTTCCGCACCAACATCCACAGCATGTTCTACCTCTCCAAGGCCGCGGTGCCGCACATGGCGCCGGGCAGCGCGATCGTGAACACAACCTCGATCAACTCGAAGGACCCGTCGCCGAATCTCCTGGCCTACGCGACGACGAAGGGTGCGATCGCCAACTTCACCGTCGGCCTTTCCGGGCTGCTGGCCGACCGCGGCATCCGCGTCAACGCGGTGGCGCCGGGCCCGATATGGACGCCGCTCATTCCCTCGACGATGCCGACGGAGAAGGTGAAGAGCTTCGGGGAGAACACGCCGCTCGGCCGCGCTGGCCAGCCGGCGGAACTTGCCGCGGCCTTCGTGCTGCTCGCCTCCGACGACGGCAGCTACATCACCGGGGCAGTGCTGCCGGTGACCGGCGGACGACCGATGCTCTGAGGTCTGCGGCGCCGGTGGGGACCACACCACCGGCGCATCGTCTCAGGCGAAGAGGAGCAGGGCCGCGAACAGGCCGACGATGCAGATCACCGCGCAGATCATCAGCGTCGGGCCGGCGTTCGGGTTGGCCAGCCCGTAACCTTCACCGGCGATGGTTCGACCCGACTCGTCGGAGGTGGCGGGTGCCGTGATGCCGGACCGGCGGACCTCGTGGGACGCGGCCTCGCGCACCGCCGCGGAAGAGGGCGGGGCGCCGGCGGCCTCGTCGTCGGTGCCGAGCGGGGAGGCGGCCGGATCGGGGGAGCCGACCTTTGCCCCAGTTCGGCCGCGGTCGATCTCATGGCGCAGGCGCGACGTCGTTTCCACGGGTTTGGCCATGTCGGCTCTCCTTGTTCGGCGAGAGGTCAACGGCGCAGCCGTGCGCTTGTTCCGACAGACGGTGCAAGCGCGGGGCATTGCATCAAATCGTCGGAACCGCGGGAACCGGTGACTAACGGGTCCGAGCGCATGATCGCTGCCGAGAACGGGGCAACGTGTCATGTCGATCACCGCGGTCAGGACGTCACTTTCCGGGATGATGGCCGCGGGCAAGCGGCTGGAGGCCGCCGCGTCGAACATCGCCAACCTGCGCACCACCGGCCCGACGCCCGACGACGCGGGAGAAACGTCGGCCTATCGACCGGTGGCGGTGGCGCAGGCGGATACTTTCGGAGGCGGGGTTTCCGCGACGCTGGTGGCGCGGAACCCGGCATTCGAGCTGCAGTATTCTCCCGACGATCCCGCCGCCGACGAGGCCGGGATGGTCGCCGCGCCGGCCGTGGATCTCGCCAGCGAAATGGTCGACGTGCTGCAGGCGCGGATCGGCTATGCGGCTTCCGCTAAGGTGATGAAGGTCGCCAACGAGATGACGCGCACCGCGATCGACACGCTCGCCTGACGCAGGGCCGAGGCCTACTCTCCCTCCACCTTCACGGTCGGAACCTCGACGGTCCTCTTCTCCGTGGTCACTTCCACGTCGCGCACGCCGACGTCGATGTCGGGGAGCTTGCCGGTGTCCTCCACGCTGACGTTGACGTCCGGCAGCCGTCCGGCGTCGTTGACACGGATGTCGAGGACGAACCAGGCGCCCACGGCGACCAGGGCGAGAAGAACAAGGGTGAAGAGGGTGCCTGCGCGCATCGTGTTTTCTCCATCAGAAAGGATCTGTCGGAGAACGTCGGGCAGGGGTGTCCGTTCCGATGGAACCGCGAAGCCTGGTAAACGCAAACGGGTGCGGTGCAGTGAGGCCGCAGGAGGACCGGCTCAGTGCTCCTGATCTTCCTTGTCGAGACCGCAGCTCCATTCCGGCATGTACTCGCCATAGCCGTCGGGAGCGAGGATTTCGGAGAGATCGCCGTGCCGATGCTTCAGGCGGGCGACTTTCTTGGCGGTTTGCAGCGCTTCGTCCCGGTCGCCGCAGGGAATCTCGCACATATCGTCCGCGCGAACGATCCAGCGGTCGGGCAACTCGTCGACGTAGTAGCGATGAACCGGCATCCGCGCCTCGACCTCAGGGGTAAGGGAAGATGCGATCAGAATAGCTGACAGGGAAGTTTGTGCGATGCACAAGAATGTCGCACCCGTATGACGACGTCAGCGGTGTTGCAGCTGGGCATCATCCGTGCCACGGCCCGCCGCACGGAGCCTCCGGAGGACGCTCCGCCGGCAAGCCGTGTCGGGACCTTCAACGGACCGTCGCGCGGACTGACAGACAATGCACAAGGCCTAGCCGGAGAAGATTAAGGAAGTCTGTGACGGACCCCGCCCATACTTGCTGGGGTCTGGATCAGTCGGCCACGACATCCGCATCCGGACGGTCGGTGCCTTTGACCATCTCCGTGACCCACCGCCCCGCCGCGTCCTGGTAGAAGACCTGGACGTCGTCGCCGGGTTGATGCTGCTCGGCCGCTACCCGCCGGGCGGCATCGTAGGCGTCCTCTCGGCTGTCGAACGTCTCGGAGAAGCTGTCGCCGAGCTTATAGGCCCAGCCGCCCATGTGCTCGACGATACGGTAGTGCAGATCGCCCATCAGCGCCTTCCTTGGTCGTTGTCGTTCGGAGGTCTGAGACTAGTCCGTCGGGCGCTTGGTGCCTATGCGGAGTTTCTCCGAGTTTCCGACAACGAGGCTGGCCGGCGCCGGGTTCCCAGCCGATCAGAGGCGCGGCCGCGGGAGCTCGATCCCGTGCCTTGCCATCCAGCGCGCGCGGTCGTAGCTCGCCTCGCGGCCGACCTCGGCGATATAGGGGAGGGCGTCGGGCGGCAGCTTGTCGACGATCTTGCGGGTGTCCTTCAGGTCGATCCGCAGCATGGCGACCCGCAGATCGTGCATGAAGGAGGCGCGCGCGGCTTCGTAGTGGACGCGGCGGGCGGTGCTCCAGAACTCCAGGCGCGCGTAGATGGCTGCGGGTTCGTAGGGGGCGTTGCGCACGGACAGCGCCATCAGGCGCGCCATGCGCTCGGGGTTGTCGGCGATCACGTTCTCCACCATCGCAAGACGAGCCCAGGCGTCGCCGTTGGTGGGGTTGCAGGCGAGGCTGTGGCGGAGCACGGCGCGGGTGTCGTCGAGCGCCTTGGCCCAGCGGTCGTAGTCCTTGGCTTCGTCCTGGAGCTGCAGGTGGGCGAGCTGGACGATCATGGCGGGGCGGGCGACCGTCGGCCGGCACGAGGTGGTGCCAGCTTGCACGGCCCCGGCGGCGAACTCGGCGATCACCTCCGGCGGCACGAGGCTGTCGCGCCAGAGCGCGTCGGAGAGCTTGCGCAGGCTGGCGGTGCGGCCGTCCTCCAGGAAGCGGGTGCCGGCGTGCCAGGCCAGAAGCAGGCAAAGTGCGACGCCGATGGCCCGAGCGAGTGCGGTGAAGCGGGGAGGCGGCTTCGTCGGCGTTGGCACAGGCGCGGCGTCGGGCGCGGGGTCCGCGGTCTTGGGTGCTGGATCCGCAGGGGCCGGCGCCGGCTCCGGCTCCGGCCGCTTCGTGTCGGCGGCCGCGGTCGAAATCAGCGCGTCCAGGTCGGCATCGGTGATCGCGGTCCCGGAAGGGGCGGTTGGGGGATCCTGCGGGGAACGCTCGGCGGCGAGGCGGGCGGCTTCGGCCGCGGCGATCGCCCGGCGCGACACGTCGCGAACCGGCTTGGGCGTGCCGGGTGAGCGGGCGACCGCCTTGCGCTCGTGCTCGGCGCGAAACCCCGTCTCGCCGAGGGCGGCGCCTGCGGTCGCGCCGAGTACGGCCGCGACGAAGACCGCCAGGCCGTGGATCTGGAGCGAGAAGTCGACGAGGCTGTGAAGGGCGACCAGGACCGTCACCGACAGGCCCGTGGCGCCAGCCCAACGGTACCGTCGGCGAACGATCAGGCCGCGCACATAGGCCGCGCCCAGGCCGAGCACCACGGCCAGCGCGATCACCGGGAACATCCATCCGAGGCCGAGGCCGCCCTCCAGGAAGACGTTGTGGGCGCGGTTCCAGATGCCCGTGATGGGGCAGAGGATGGGGCGGATCGAGGGGAAGTAGACGTCGAAGGTGGCAAAACCGGTACCGAACGGGAGGTTGTCCTCCACCGCGTCGGCGAGCACCGGGAAGACGCAGAAGCGCGGGTCGCTGGTGCCCTGGACCTGCATGCGCATGACGGCCCGGCCACCGAAGACCAGGAACACGAGGGCCAGGACGAACCACGAGATGGCCGAGCCGAACAGCCAGTGCCGACGCCTCTGCGGCAGCACGGTCTTCAGCGGCGGCGGCTTGCCGGATCCGATCTGGAGCAGCGGCAGAAGCACGGCGCAGGCGCCCACGGTGGCCGCGATGCCGCCGCGCGACAACGTGAGCAGCAGCGCCATCACGCTGACGACGAACGGGATGCACTGGTAGGCGAACCGCTTTTCCGCTGCGCGCAATCGGTTGTGCGGCTCGAAGAAGCGGATTGCGAGGGATCGCCAGTCGATGTCGCGCGCGGCTACGGCGAGCAGGCCGATCTGCAGGACGACGGCCACGCCCAGCAGCGTGGCGGTGGTGTTTCGGTTCACGAACACCGAGGTGATGCTGTCGAGGTAGACGTATTTCGGGGAGGTCAGCACCAGCTTGGGCGTGAGGAAGCGCTGGACGAGGCCGAGCACGGCGAGCGCGGTGCCGAGCGTGGCGAGCGTGCGGAGGATGCGTTCCGCGGCTTCGTCCGTGCGGGCGAGGAGGAGCGCCATCAGGAAGACGGCAAAGGGCGCGGCGAGCGGGCCGATGCCGTCGAGGCTCTGCGCCGGGGCGATCGAGACGGCCGGCGCGAGCGGTCCAAGATAGGGTGCGGCGTCCTGGAAGATCGCCGGCGCAAAGGCGCCGGACAACGCGGGTGCAGCCTGCCAGCCGATGTAGGCGGTGGCCAGCACGGCGACGAGGGCGGCGATGCGCCCCGTCCAGACGGCATGCGGATTCTCGCCGAGGCTGACGACCACGACGGCGGTGGCCACAGCGATCAGCGTGGTGGAAAGGCCGAGCGCGACCGGTGTGACCGAGCCGAACGGGACGAGCGCCACGAGGACGACCGCGTAGAGCAGGTGGCGCAGGCGGGACGGCGGTTGGAGGGCTTCGGGCATCACTGAGGTACGGTGCGGGTCCATGGCCTCACCGGAAAAGATGCGAGGCGGCATGGTGCATCTTCTAGTGTGGTTTCCCCCGCGAGGGAATCCGTCTCATCTCAAGACCAGCGGACCGCCCCGCCTGTGTCTCGGTGGTCAGTCGAAGCGGCCGTCGCTGTCGGCGGCCCAACGGTCGAGGGCGCTCGGCAAGCGGCCAGCCGTGGCCTTGCCTTCATGGGTCAGCCAGCCCGGGACCACGTCGGTGGACCGGATCAGCTTGGTGACCCGGTCGGGATGGATGCCGAGACCCATGACGGAGAAGGGTCGCAGGGCGGACGCCGCGCCGGTGACGGCTTGGCGGGGCACCATGACGGTGCGCGCTTTGGTGAAATGGCGCGCGCGGAACGCCTCGACGATCTGCTCAAGGGTATAGCGGTCGGGGTAGCAGCCGTTGAAGAGCACGAAGCGGCGCTTCTGGTCGTGCGCGTATTGGATCGCCTCGACGAGGTCCTCCACGTAGAAGCATGCCTTGATGGTGTCCTTGCGGCCTGGATAAACGAACACGCCGCGCTTCATCAGCTTGGCGAGGCGCGTGAAGTTGCCGCCTTCGCCCAGTCCGAAGATGACCGCCGGACGGCAGATCACCAGCCGGCGCTGCGGCGCGCGGTCGAGCCAGGCGCGGTGGATCCGCTCGGCGAGGAACTTCGACCAGCCGTAGGCCGAAACCGGCGCGGGAGGCGTTTCCTCGGTCTTGGTGTCCTCGCCCGGTCCATAGACCGAGATGGAACTGGTGAAGACGATATCATCGACGCCGTGACGCTCGGCCAGAGCGGTGACTTCCGCGGCGCCGAGTACGTTGGTCTCGTAGTACTCCGGATCGGGATGCCCCGGCGTCGTGTGGACGGCGGCGAAATTGTAGATGGTCTCGATCGGCTGTTCGAACGCGAGGGCCGAGAGATCGCGGACGTCGGCCTTGATGTAGGTGACGCCGTCGACCGGCCGCTTCGGGTCGCGGCGGTCGATGCTGATAAGATCGCGGCCGCCCTCCCGCTTCAGGCGGCGAAGCAGGTGGGTACCGATGAAGCCGGCTCCGCCGACCACAAGGATTGCTTTGTTCAAGACCCGGCACTCCCGGTGAGGCCTCTGGAATTGACGGACCGGTTTTCACTGGAAATGATCGGTCCGGCTTCCTTATCGCAGATGCTCGTTAAGGAATCCGGCAGTTTTCCCGCCGGACGGCTGGCCCTCGGGCCCCGTTCACGCCGGCTCGGGGCGGCGACGCGGCGCGTCCCCTTCGGCGGATGGCAGAGCCGTATCGGAAAACGAATCCGGATCCAAGATGCGATCGGCGACCTCTCGCCAGGAAAGGACCGGCGGCGGCGGGATCGGACCGGCGCCGAGGGCGGCACGGATCGCGGCTCCGATCGAGGCGGCGTCGCCGGGAGTGTAGCCGAATCGCGACCCGGCATGCCGGCCGACCACGAAGTCGGGGCAGACGGCCGGCAGGCCGAAACAACCGAACTGCATCAGCTTCATGGAGGTGTCGGCGAGATAGTAGGGAGCGTTCGCCCGGGCATAGGGAGCGATGCCGAAGCGGGCATGCCGGATGTAGGCGAGGGTGTCGGCGTAGCGCATCTCCGGGTACCAGCGGACCCGGTCTATCCGCGGGGGGCGAGCGACGCCGGCGCCGATGACGTGGAAGGTCACCTCGGGCGCGACCTCCGACGCCAGGCGGAAGAAGTTCGTGTCGAACAGCATCGATCCGACCGAGACGGCGTCGATGCCGCCTTCATAAGGGTTCGGACCGACGACCGCGTCGGGATCGAGGTCGAGACCATGCGGGACGAAGACCGAGCGGGGCATTCCCGCCGGCATCGACCGGGCGAGCAGCGGGGACGGCAGCACGGCGTAGTCGAAGAGCGGCGCGACGCGCTCCAGCTCGCCGATGACGAAGGGATCGATGGCGATGGTCGCAAGGTCGTCGGAAACGAGGTAGACGAGCCGGGCCTTCGGATTGGCCCGGCGCAGCGTCTCCACAAAGAGCACCCCGACGCCGGATTCCACGATGATGGTGTCGGCGCGCTCCGCCATATCCGTCAGCGCCGCCGGGGCGGCGGCCTGATAGCGACGGAACCAGACGTCCATCAGGCCGCGCAGCACTGGGCTGCGCAGGCTGCCTGGGTGGACGGCGGTCTGCCAGAGAAAGCAGTCGACCCCATCGTGCCGGACCACGGTGTTGGCGACGAGGCCCTGGCAGAGGCGCGGGTCGCGGCCGCGGATCCGCGACATCAGGCTGAAACCGGCGGAGAACATGGCGACGTCGCCGCTCGCCTTCAGCGCGTCGGCAATGAAATGGACGTTGACCTTGCGCCGGGTGCGGTGGTCATGGGCGGTCACCAACAGGAATCGTCTGCCGTTCATCCGGTCCGAACTCGTTTCGCGGCCCCCACAGCCGAACCTGCTCTAGGACATGTCGCGGGTTTTTGCGACCGCTTCGTCGGGATGGCTGCATCGCGGCCGGCTTGCCTTGACGCTGCCGCACCCGGGTACTACCGCCAGACCGGTTGGCGCGTCCAGGCAAGCGGGTGAGGGATGACGAGCGGTTCGGGAGAAAGGGTCGTCGCGATCGACGTGCGGATGTGGCGGAACTCTGGCATCGGGGTGCATCTGCGCAACATCGTGCCCCGGCTGGTGTCGGCGCGGCCCGACTGGACCTTCAGGCTTATCGCCGGCCCCTCGTTCGACGAAGTTCCGGACGGACGGATCGAGGTCCGGACGATTTCAGCCGGGATCTACTCGGTGCGCGAGCAGGTGGAGGTGGCGCGCGCGGCGGCAGGGGCGGCCGTGGTCTGGTCGCCGCACTACAACGCGCCGATCCTGGCGCCAGCGCCTCTGGCGGTGACGATCCACGACGTGTCCCACCTGGTTGTCCAGCAGGGGTTCGGCGTCGCCAAGAAGCTCTACGCCAAGGCGCTGTTCGCCGCGGTCCGTCGGCGGGCGAGTGCGCTGATGTTCGTCTCGGACTTCTCGCGCCGGGAGTTTTCCGACGTGGTCGGACCGCCGCGCCAGCCGACCTTCCTGACGCCCAACGCGGTCGGCGAGGCGTGGCTCGCGGCCGGTGCCGGAGGGCCGCCGCCGCGGTCCGGACGCTACGCTGTGGTGATCGGCAACCTGAAGCCCAACAAGAACCTGCCGCGGCTGATGACGGCTTTTCAGGCAGTGGCGGCGTCGAGCGACCTCGATATGGTGGTGATCGGCCGCCGGGACGGGCTGCTGACGGGCGACGAGGGCGTGGCGGCTGCGGCTGCGGCGCTCGGCGACCGGGTGCAGTTCACCGGCTTCGTGTCCGACACGGCGCTGGTCGACTGGGTGCGCCACGCGACCTTGCTGGTGATGCCCTCCTACCATGAAGGGTTCGGAATCCCGCCGCTCGAGGCGATGGCGGTGGGTTGCCCGACGGTGGTTTCGGACATCGGCGCGCACCGGGAATCCTGCGGCGAGGCGAGCCTGTTCGTCGATCCGGCGAGCCCGCAGGACATCGCGCGCGGGATCCTCGCCGTTGCAGGCGATCCGGCCTTGGCGGACGACCTGAGGCGACGCGGCCGCGTTCAGGCGCGGCGGTTCACTTGGGATGCCTCGGCGGAGACTGTGGCGGAGGCGCTGGAGGGGACGATGGCGGGCCGGCACGCTCAGCCGGCGAAGCCACCTCGGCGGTAGGCGGCCCGGCCCATCTCGCTCCACGGCAGGCCGGCGATGTCGCATCCGGGCTGGTGGATGGTGACCAGGATGGGTTCGAACCCGATGGACTCGTCGAAGATCCAACGCGCCCGGTTGAGGTAGTCGCGCGTGGTGGCGGCCATCTTCGGGGCGGTGGTATGGGTGGCGCCGTCGAAGACATAGGTGGCGCTCCATCCCGGCGGGACGATCTTCTGAACCAACCGGTCTTCCGCACCGACCAGGTTGATCACGCCGGCGAGCATGTCGCAGCCTTCGCCTCGCCAGGCTTCGATGCCGAGCGGAACCTTGTCGGGCAGCGGAAAAGGTTCGAAGCCTGCGGTCTTCAGAAAGGCGTCGAGGCGCGCTGCGGATTCGGCGCGCTCCGGGACGCTCGGGGTGCCGCCGGTCGATATCTTGACACCCAAGGTGGCTGCGATCGCCAGGAGGGCGGCGGCGTAGAGCCTAGCGCGCATGGCGGCGGGCTCCGATGGCGCAGATCGCCACGACGGCGACGATGATCAGGTAGTTCGCCACGGTCTGTCCGACCGGTCCGTGCAGCAGATCGTAGCTCTCCGGATAGGCGCCGATCAGCGTCATGCGCAGGGTGTTGATGAAAACGACCGCCCCGGCGGCGGCCATTACCCAGAGGATGTTGGACGGGCGCCAGCGGCGTTGATTGACCTGGGTGAACACGGTCCAGCACAGCACCGACAGCGAGATGTTGGCGAAGGACGAACACTCCTCCAGGATCTGCAGATAGCCGCTCTGGCCGGGTATCCCGACCAGATTGCCGTTGCGATCGGTGCCCAGGATGTTGGAGACGAGGAGGGCGTCGAACGACAGGAAGGCGTCGTTGAAATAGGCCATCAGCCGCCGGCCCCAGAAGATGGGGATGGTGGCCGCCGCCATGATCCAGGCGGCGCGCGTGATGGGAGTCCCCCGCTCGCCGGTCATGATCAGAAGACCGGAGAACGCGAACAGGGCGAGGCTGGCGAACTGGGGAATAGGCAAGGCGGAGACAGCGACGGTCGCCAGGGCGGCGGCGGCTTCGAAGGGTCGTACGTCGTGGCGCGAATCACCCAGCGCCAGCGTGACGGCGAAGTACAGCGCCGCCCAGAGGATGGCGCTGATGCCGAAGGTGTTCGCCAGCGCCGATCCGATGCCCTTGACGACGATCTCCTCGGCCGCGATCCCGTAGATGGCGTTGACGAAGGCGACCAGGAAGGCCAGCGCGAACAGCTCGCCGCGCTTCAGCACCCAGCGCGACGCCGACCGCCCGTCGGAGGCGAATCGCAAGCCGGACGGGCTCTCGGTTGAGACGGTCATGAACAGCCTTTCTGGCTCTTTTTCAGGCGATTCGGTGTCGGTCCCGGTGGGTCGCCGGGGAGATTGCCACGTCGGGGATGCCGCAGCAAAGCGGCCGATTTCGGGCCGGATCCGGCGAGCGCGTTCGGCAATTCACGTGAAATCCAGCTATTCCGGCCGCCGCCGCATTGTCGCCATAGGCCTTGGCGACCCTTAGCGTTGTGCGCCGCCCACCAATCACCTATGGTCCGATACATGGATCGTTAGTGGTTCGTGTCGCGGCGACGGTCGAGCCAGGATGGCGGCGGCTTTTTGATTCTCGGGTTACGGTCACCTGGACAGGCGTGACGCCATGCGTCAGCGCTGCCCGATTCCGTCCAGACGAGCACAGAGGGCGTGGATGCTCAAGGAAGTCGATCCCCTGGACTATGGCGATCAGGCGTCGGATCTCGGCGAGCAGTCCGGCGCGCTCGACCTGTCGCGTATCCAGGCGGCCGCGCATCGTCAGCTGAAGGTGGTGGGGCTGCTCGGCGGCGTCGGGCTGCTGGCCGGGCTCGCCTATGCCTTCACGGCGGTACCCCAGTATACGGCGACTGCGACGCTGCTGATCGACGGCCAGAAGGCGGGCGCGGTGCAGGACCTGGCGAATGGCGCGCCGTTCATGTTCGAGTCGGCGGCGGTGGACAGCCAGGTGGTGGTGCTGCGGTCCGAACGCATCGTCGTCAACGTGATCCAGCGGCTGAAGCTGCTCGACCGGCCGGAGTTCACAGAAGCCAAGCCCAGCGTGCTCGGCCGGGTGACGGGGGCCGTGGGCGACGTGTTCGGGGCGGTCGGTTCCGTGTTCGGAGAGGGCCCGGAGATCCCGCAGCAGGTCAAGGACTACGTGACGCTGCGTGCGGCGGTCTACCGGTTGCTGGGCAACCTGGAGGTCAATCGCGTCCAGCGCACCTATGCGATCGAGATCTCGTTCACGTCGCCGGACCAGAACCTTGCGGCGCAGATCGCCAATGCCTTCGGCGAAGCCTACATGGAGGACCAGCTCGGCTCCAAGTTCGACGCGACCAAGCGCACGGGCCAGTGGATGCAGAGCCGCATCCAGGAGCTGAAGCAGCAGGCGCTCACCTCCGACATCGCCGTGCAGCGCTACAAGGCGACCGAGAACCTCGCGTCGTCGTCCGGCCAGCTGCTGGACGACCAGGCGCTGTCGCAGCTCAGCGCGCAGCTGGTCTCGGCCCGATCCGACAAGACGCTCGCCGACGCGAAGTACCGGCGCATCCGGGCCATCATCGACAACCAGGAAACGGAGGCGGCGATCGCCGAATCGATCGCCAACCCGGTGATCACGGATCTCCGGTCGAAGTATCTGAAAGCCTCCAAGCTGAAGGCGGACATCGCCCGACGGTTCGGCGAGGGGCACAGCCAGGTGGACAACCTGGACAAGGACATGGGCGAGTACCAGCGGCTGATCTTCGAAGAACTCGGCCGGATCGCCCAGAGTCTGCAGAGCGATGCCGATATCGCCGAAGCGCGCGTCCGTTCGCTGGAGGAGCAGCAGGCGACGCTGACAACCCAGTCGTTCGGCAACAACCAGACGCTGGTGAACCTGCGCGAACTGGAGCGCGAGGCGGAAACCTACGACACGCTCTACCAGGAATTCCTGCGGCGCTACCAGGAAACCATCCAGCGCCAGTCCTTCCCCGTCTCGGAGGCGCGAATCATCACGCCGGCGGCCATTCCGCTGGCTCCAAGCGCACCGCGCACGGGCTTCATCGCCCTCGGCTCGCTGATCCTCGGCCTGTTCGCCGGGGCCGGCGTCGGCGTGATCCGCGAGTTGCGCGATCGCGGCTTCCGGTCCACCGAGCAGGTCATCTCCAGTCTTGGCCTGGAGCCGCTCGGCCTGCTGCCGATGCTGTCCAGCGACGGCGGGCTCGCCGACACGACGAAGATGGATACCGGGAGAAAGCTGCCGCTTGTCGGCGACCTGATGGCCCGGTTCCGCAAGACCGGCGCCGCCGCCCAGCGCGGACGGCTCGGCACGCAGACCGCCGTCACCCAGCGGCCGCGTTCGCCCTCGCGCAACACGCGTGGGGAGCCGCACGGCACGGCGGCGGTTCCGCTGCGGCAGGGCGAGCAGCCCTACCGGGTGATCGAGCGGATCCTGCCGATCATGGCCGCGTCGCTCGACAGCCTGCAGTCGCGCTTCGCCGAGGTGCTGCGCTCCAGCAAGGTCGCGATCGACATCGCGACGGTCGACCGGCGGCCGAAAGTGATCGGCGTCGTTTCGCTCTATCCGAACGAGGGCAAGTCGACGGTCTCCAAGAATCTCGCCAGCCTGATCGCCCATACGGGCGCATCCACGCTCCTGATCGACGCGGATTTGCGCAACCCCGGGCTCAGCCGGTCGGTGGTGCCGGAGGCCGATATCGGCCTCGTTGAGGTGATCCTCGACGGAATCCCGGCCCGCGAGGCGATGTATGTGGAGACCCAGTCAGGGCTTCATCTGCTGCCGACGTCCGACCGCCAGTCAGTCACCCATTCCAGCGAACTGCTGTCGTCTCTGGCCATGCGCAACTTCCTGGTCAACGTCGGACGCGACTACGAGTACCTGATCGTCGACCTACCACCGATGGGGCCGGTGGTGGACGCGCGCGCGGCCTCCGCGCTGTTCGACGGGTTCGTGCTGGTTGTCGAATGGGGCAAGACGCCTCGTTCGACGGTGCGAAACACGCTGCGCAAGGAAGCGGACATCCGCCGGAAGACGATCGGCGTCATCCTCAACAAGGCCGACCCGGGGCGGTTGAACTTGTATGAGGAATACGGTTCGATGGGCTACTTCGATATCCACTACGATCGCTACTTCAAGAATTAATACAAAACCGTGGGATGGAGCGATACCTGATCCGGGGCGCGAATCAGGTAGGAATAAGACTGGGAATTGAGCGAATCGCCCTGTTGCGGCGGTTCGTCACGAGGCACCGGCCGACCGCCTCGCGGTCGTCGGGACGGGCATCGAGGGACATGATTTGCGGATCGCTCTAGTTCACTACTGGATCGTCGGGATGCGCGGCGGCGAAAAGGTTCTTCAGGAACTTTGCCGGATGTGGCCCGAGGCGGACATCTACACGCATGTCTACGATCCGGCTTCGGCAAGCGCGGAGATCCGCGCCCACAAGGTGACCTGCACGTTCATCCATCGGCTTCCGAACGCCAAGCGCTTCTACAAGACGTATCTGCCGCTGATGCCGATGGCACTGGAGAACCTGGATCTGTCCGACTACGACGTGGTGATCTCGTCGGAGTCCGGGCCGGCGAAGGGTGTGGTGGTGCGTCCCGACGCGATCCACATCTGCTACTGCCATTCGCCGATGCGCTACATATGGGACCAGTACTTCAAGTACCGGCGCGGGTTCGGCCCGGTGAAGCGGCTGCTGATGAGCGGGATGGTGACCTGGCTGCGCCAGTGGGACTACACCAGCGCCTCGCGGGTGGACCAGTTCGTCGCCAATTCCAAGTTCGTCGCCAAGCGCATCAAGAAATACTACCGCCGTGATTCGGTGGTGATCCATCCGCCGGTAGCGGTGGAGGACTTCGAAGTCCAGCGTGAGAGGGGCGAGTATTTCCTCTGCTTCGGGCAACTGGTCGCCTACAAGCGGGTCGACCTCGCCATCGAGGCCTTCAATCGGCTCGGCCTGCCGCTGGTGGTGGCCGGTGGCGGCGAGGAACTGAAGGTGCTGAAGGCGAAGGCGCTACCCAACATCACTTTCCGAGGCTGGGTGAACGATGACGAGGTTCCGGCGCTGATCGGCAAATGCCGGGCGCTGATCTTCCCGGGCGAAGAGGATTTCGGCATCGTTCCCATCGAGACCATGGCAAGTGGGCGACCGGTGATCGCCTACGCCAGCGGCGGGGCGGTGGAAACCGTGCTCGACGGCATTACCGGCATGCTGTTCGAGGATCAGACCGCGGATGCGCTGACTGCAACGGTGAAGCGCTTCGTGGAGCACGAGGAGAGCTTCAACGCGGACATCATCCGGCAGCGCGCGGAAGGCTTCTCCTGTACCGTCTTCCGCGACCGGATGACCGCACTGCTCGAGCAGTTGATCGCCGAGCAGAAGGGGACCACGACGGCGCGGCCGCCCGTGGAACGCAAGGTTCCGGACCCGGCGATTCCGGTCCGTGCCGGCGTCGCGCGCTGAGGCGCGATACGTTCATTGTCGACTGGATACAGCCTTTGCCTGTGCGCGCCTCGGCAGAAGAGACCGGGGCGCGTCGTTGTGTTGCGCGATAGGCCCCTCCAGGCGGGTGGACCGGGGGAACACCCAGGTGTATCGCGGGTTGCGGGAGCGACAACGCGTCAAGAAGGACGGACCGACCATGAAGATGCAGGTACTTGCGGCCTCACTCATCCTCCTCGCCGCCCCGGTCCACGCCGCGCCCGATCCGGCCAAGGCCAAGCAGTGCCGCGGCGAGATGGGCAAGATGGTTTCGATCGGCCTGATCCAGCATGCCGAGAAAACGTCGGACGACAGCATGGTGGTGACGCTTCTCGTGCCGCAGTGGAACGTGCTCCCGAGCGAGATGAAGCTGGCCGTCGGCCGCACCATCGGCTGCGTTCTCACCGAGGGCGAGGACCTGACGCAGAGCACGGCGACCATCGAGTTCGTCGGCGGCCCGGACAAGACGCCCATCGCCAAGATGACGGGCGACGACCTGACGGTGTTCTGACCGGGCTGACAGGGTCGCGGCAACGCGGCCTGCGATCGACTTGATAGATCTGACCTTTGTGACCATAGATCGGTTGCGGCCCGGGCGTTCGTCGGATAGGAGTGTGTAATCGTTTACATGTTTTGCGAGCCGTCGTGTCCGACCTGACCCTTGCCCGAAGGTTTCCGCCCGAGTTTGTTTTCGGCGTCGCTACCGCCGCCTTCCAGATCGAAGGCGCGGCCTCGGAGGACGGGCGAAAGCCGTCGATCTGGGATGCTTTCTCGCACATGCCCGGCCGCGTAGAGAACGGGGACACCGGCGACGTGGCTTGCGACCACTACCACCGGATGGAAAGCGACCTCGATCTGATCGCTTCGCTGGGTGTCGACGCCTACCGGTTTTCCATCGCCTGGCCGCGGGTGATCCCGGAAGGGCGGGGCGCCATCAACGACAAGGGGCTGGACTTCTACGAACGGCTCCTCGACGGCATCCTGGCGCGCGGGCTGAAGCCGTTCGCGACCCTCTACCACTGGGACCTGCCGCTCGAGCTGCAGGGGCGCGGCGGCTGGACCTCGCGCGAGACGGCGCATGCCTTCGCCGTCTATGCGGAGGTGGTCGCCAAGCGCCTGGGAGACCGGCTATCCAGCGTCGCAACCTTGAACGAGCCATGGTGCTCGTCGTTCCTGGGTCACTTCACCGGCGAGCACGCGCCGGGCGAGCGAAACCTTTCGGCGTTCCTGGCCTCGGCGCACACGCTCAATCTGGCGCATGGCCTGGCTGTCCAGGCGATGCGGGCGGTGCGGCCGGACACGGCCTACGGCATCGTGCTCAATGCCAAGTCGCTTCATCCGGCCAGCGCCGGTGCCGCCGACATCGCGGCGACCGGTCGGTTCGACGCCTTCCACAACGGGCTGTTCTTCGAGCCGCTGTTCAACGGCCGCTACCCCGACGGGGTGAGCGAGGCGCTCGGCTCCGCGATGCCCGCGGTCACATCGGAGGATCTCGCTGTCATCCGGCAACCGCTCGACTTCCTGGGCATCAACTACTACACGCCGGAGCATGTCGCGGCCGATCCGTCGCTGGCTTATCCCGCGGCTAGGGCGGTGCCGCCGCCGCTGGGCACGCCGGTGACCGACATGGGATGGGAGATCGACGCCGGGGGACTCAGCCACCTCATCCGGCAGTTGCGCAGCCGCTACGCGCTTCCGCCGATCTACATCACCGAGAACGGTGGCGCGTTCCGGGACGCCTGCGCCGACGGAGCGGTTCACGACCCGGAGCGTGTGGCCTATCTGCGGGATCACCTTTCGGCCGTTGCCGATCTCGTGGAGGGGGGCTCCGACGTGCGCGGCTACTTCGCCTGGAGCCTGATGGACAACTTCGAGTGGGCCTGGGGCTACGCCAAGCGGTTCGGGCTGGTCCACGTCGACTATGCCTCGCAGGAGCGGACTATCAAGGACAGCGGCCACTGGTATCGCGACCTGATCGGCCTCCGAGATCGGTCGGGTGACGCCGCCGCCTGACGGCCCGGAGCCGCGTTCGGCGATTGCCGCCTTCCCAGAGGGGGGGTGTTCGGCTATAACCCGGCCTTCCTTCCACAGCCGGACGCCAAGGACCCATTTCTCCGTGCCCTCAGGCGACAAGCCTCCGAGTTCCCAGCCGGCGCCTCGCGCGTCGGCCGGCGTCGTCATCTCCCGCGAAGTTCGCCGTCCCCGGGATCCAATCCTCCGGACGCGCGTTCCAGAGGCGGTCCGGTGATGTCCTATCTTTATCAAATCGGAATCGTCTTCCTGCTGCTCCTGGTCAACGGGTGGTTCGCCATGTCCGAAATGGCGATCGTCTCGTCGCGTCGGGCCCGGCTGGAAACCATGGCGGAGCAGGGTAGCCGCGGCGCCCGCAAGGCGCTGACGCTGGCGTCCAATCCGGGGCGTTTCCTGTCGTCGGTGCAGATCGGGATCACCTTGGTGGGCATCCTGGCCGGCGCCTACTCCGGCGCGACGTTGGCCGATCCGCTCGGCGACCTCCTGGTGCTGCAAGGCCTATCGGCCTCTGTCGCGGACGTGCTTTCGATCGCCATCGTGGTGGGTTCGATCACCTACCTGTCGCTGATCATAGGCGAACTGGTGCCCAAGCAGATCGCCCTCGCCAACCCGGAGAAGGTGGCGGCGCTGGTGGCGGGACCGATGTCCATAGTCGCTCTGGCCGCGTCGCCGATCGTGTTCGTGCTGGAGATCTCGAGCCGCGTGCTTCTCACCATGTTGCGCCTCAACACCGGCCGCGACCTTTCGGTGACCGAGGAGGAGATCCGCGCGATCATCGCGGAGGGCACCAAGACTGGCATCCTGGAGCCCGAGGAGAAGGAATTGATGGCGGGGGTGATGCGCTTCGGCGATCGCTCGATCCGGGCGATCATGACGCCGCGGCGCGACATCATCGGCATCGACCTGGACTGGGAGCACGAACGAGTCGTGGAGGTTCTGACCGCCTCCACCCACTCCCGCTATCCGGTCTATCGTGGCGAGATCGACAGCTTCCAGGGCATCGTTCAGGCCAAGGACCTGCTCGACGCGTATCTGTCGGGGCAGGGGATCGACATCGAGCTGTCGATGAAGCCGGTCGAAGCCGTGCCGGACACGGCGCCGGCGCTCAACGTGCTTGAACTGCTCCGGCGGTCGCCGATCCACATGGCGATCGTGGTGGACGAGTACGGATCGGTGGAGGGCATCGTGACCGCCGCCGACATCCTGGCCGCCATCATGGGCAGCCTTGCGAGCGACGACCACCAGGAGAGCAGCACGATCATCCAGCGCGCCGACGGATCCTGGCTGGTCGACGCCGATCTTCCGGTCGACCTGGTCGCCGACCGGATCGGTTGCCCGGCGCTCGACGATCCTGACCGCGACTACGAGACGCTGGCAGGTTTCATCCTGTCGGTGTCGAAAGCGATCCCGGCCACCGGCGACGTGCTCGCCTGGCAGGGATGGCGGTTCGAGGTGGTGGATATGGACGGCCGGCGCATCGACAAGGTGTTGATGACGTCCCCGGCCGGCGAGGCGCTCGACGGCTGATACCGAGCGCCGGCCTAGTCCTCGTCGAGCCCGTCGAGAATGCCGTTGGGGCCGATCAGCGCGGTGACCAGGTCGACGGAAAGGTCGATCATGTTCTCCAACCGCTCCAGGCCGAACTTTTCGGCGATGTCCTCGTAGACGGAGGTCGCGGTGGGGGCGAGCGCGTTCATCGTGCCTCGGCCGCGCGGGGTGATCGACACCAGCGTCCGCCGAAGGTCCTCCATGTGCGCCCGTCTGGAGATATAGCCGCGGGTCTCGAGGTCCTTGATGATGCGCGACAGCGAGGAAGCCCGCAGGCAGGTGGCTGCGGCAAGCTCGGACGCGGCCATCTGCTCGCTGGCGACCAACTGGCACAACACCCGCCATTGCTGTTCGGTGAGGCCATGCGACCGGAGCGCCGGTCGAAGTTGCCGCATGACGGCTTCCCGCGCCCGCAAGAGCGCCATCATGAGGCTCGGGCGGGTTTCAGGGGTGGTGCACAGGCCGTCTGTGGTAGCGGGCGCTTCGCCCGTCGTGTTTTCTTCTATGATCACGTGAATGGCCGATTGCTGTTCGGGGGCGTTGGTACCGGTGCGATGCTGCCGCGAGACCTTCGAATGTATGCGGACCGCACGTCGAAATACTAGAATCGTTTCATCGTAATATAAGACAATTTGTTCTTCTGCAAACGAGATTGTGCGCCAGGATAGGCTGTAATTCCCAAAATTTGTGGCAGGAGGGACGCGTGACTTAGCGCGGCGCTCCAGTCTACGCCAAA
The DNA here is from genome assembly GCF_013839445.1 of Chthonobacter albigriseus. Lineage (GTDB taxonomy): Bacteria > Pseudomonadota > Alphaproteobacteria > Rhizobiales > Pleomorphomonadaceae > Chthonobacter > Chthonobacter albigriseus. The sequence continues at coordinate 237,654 of NZ_JACDIT010000005.1, forward strand.
CGGAGGGTTTTCACCGATAATTCCACAGAACATCTTGTTTCGATCGGAATTATGCTCCCCGAAAAAACTTCGCATTCATAAGCATCAATTGTGTTTTGCATTCCAAGTTCGCTCCATTTGCCCGGACCGGATGTGATCCACGGCAGTCCCCTAGAAGGCACGGTGGAGTCTCGCTTGACCATGTAATGTTATAGTGTTACATCGGATCGGAAGGGGAGCGGGGTCCCGGAGACCAGTATGGCGGAACGAGCGACGGTGACCTTGGCGACGGACCTTCAGGCCCGGAAGAGCGCCGCAAGCGCCCTGGATGATCCGCTTCGCGCGCCTGGTCACCCGCATCACGATCACGACCATTCACACCACGACCATTCGCACGACGATCCCGGTCATCGGCATCACCACCGTCACGACCACGGGCATACCCATCCGGCTGCGCGCCTGTTCCCATCCGGAGGCGAACCGGTCGTCACCACGCGCATGGTCGTGGTCCGGCCATCGCTGCTGCGGATGGGTGCCGCGGGACGGCTGGTGATCGGGTTCTTGATCGTCGCGGTGATCTGGGTCGCTACCCTGTCCGTGACCGGCTGAAGGGGGACGCATGTCCGCACTGGAATCTCCTCGCGCCCGACCCTATTCGGCCGCCGTCACCTTCACCAACGCGACCATCGGCTACGACCGGCACCCGGCCGTCCATCATGTGGAGGGCCGCTTCGCGCCGGGCAGTCTGACGGCCGTGGTAGGGCCGAACGGGGCGGGAAAGTCGACGCTTCTGAAAGCGGCCGTCGGGGCACTGCGGCCGCTCGGCGGCAAGGTTTCGGTGGAAGGCTGCCCGCGTCGGCGGATCGCCTACCTGCCGCAGCAGAGCGAAATCGACCGCTCCTTTCCGATCCCGGTGTTCGATTTCGTCGGCATGGGGCTGTGGCGCTCGGTGGGACTTTTTGGCGGCTTCGACAGAACGGCGGACGAACGCATCGCCGGTGCTCTGGCCACCGTCGGACTTGCCGGCTTCGAGCGGCGCACGCTCGACACCTTATCCGGCGGTCAGGTGCAGCGGGTGCTGTTCGCGCGCCTGCTGCTGCAGGACTCGCCCCTGATCCTGCTGGATGAACCGTTCACCGCGGTCGACGAGCGGACGGTGGAGGAACTGCTCCACCTGGTCACCGACTGGCACGCCGAAGGGCGGACCGTGGTCGCCGTGCTGCACGACCGGGAGCAGGTGCGCCATCACTTCCCGCAGACGTTGCTGATCGCGCGGCACGTGATCGCCTGGGGCGAGACGGCGTCCGTGCTGACGGCGTCCAACCTGCGCGCCGCGCGCAGCATGGAGGAGGCGTGGGACGACCACGCGCCGGTGTGCAGCGTCGACGAGGTCCACGCATGACGGCCTACGATCTGCTGATCGCCCCGTTCGCCGATTTCGCCTTCATGCGACGGGCGCTCACGGGCTCGCTGGTGCTTGCCGTCGGTGCGGCGCCGGTCGGCGTGTTCCTCTTGTTGCGCCGGATGAGCCTGATGGGCGATGCGATGGCGCACGCGATCCTGCCCGGGGCGGCGATCGGCTTCCTGATCTCGGGGCTCGACCTCTTCGCGATGACGGTGGGCGGCATCGGTGCCGGCCTGCTCGTCGCGGTGCTGAGCGGGCTGGTGGCGCGCACCACGGTGCTTCGCGAGGACGCGACGCTCGCCACCTTCTACCTGATCTCGCTGGCGCTCGGCGTGCTGATCGTGTCCTGGAAGGGATCCTCGGTGGACCTGATGCACGTGCTGTTCGGCACGGTGCTGGCCCTCGACGACGCGGCGCTGCAGTTCATCGCGCTGGTCTCGTCCGCCACGGTGCTGACGCTCGCCCTGGTCTGGCGGCCGCTAGTTATCGAGTGCGTGGATTCCGCCTTCCTCCGGGTGGTCAGCGGAACCGGGGCGACGGTGCACCTCGTCTTCATGGTGCTGGTGGTGCTCAACCTCGTCGCGGGCTTCCAGGCGCTCGGAACGCTGCTTTCGGTGGGCATCATGATGCTGCCGGCCGCCTCCAGCCGGCTCTGGGCGCGCGAGATCGGCGCGATGTCCGTCATCTCGCTCGTCATCGCCGTGCTGTCCTCGGCGATCGGGCTGCTGCTTTCCTACCACCTCAATCTGCCGTCGGGACCGGCGATCATCCTGGTCGCCGGCGGCTTCTACATAGTCTCGCTGCTGGCCGGGCCTGTGGGCGGGGTGATCCCGAGAAGCCTGCCCAGGGCCCACCGTACGGCCTGAACCCTGCCATCCCATCCGGAGAACGGACGATGAAGACGAAGCTGCTCGCCTCGCTTGCCGTGATTGCCACCCTTTCGCCCGGGCATGCCTTCGCCGAACCGTTGAAGGCGGTCGCCACCTTCACCATCCTTGGCGACATGGTCGCTCGCGTCGGCGGCGAGCGGGTCGCAGTGACGACGCTGGTCGGACCGAACGGCGACGCCCACGTCTATCAGCCGACCCCGCGGGACGCGCGGACCGTGGCCGGCGCGGACGTGGTCGTGGTCAACGGCCTCGGCTTCGAGGGCTTCCTGGACCGCCTGATCAAGGCCTCGGAGTACAAGGGCCCGATCGTGACGGCCGCCGCGGGAATCAAGCCGATCGAGGGCGTGGACGAGGACGAAGCGGGGCACGAGAACCACGCCGAAGCGGGGCACGAGGACGGGCACGACCACGAGGAAGTTGCCCGGACCGAGACCCACGACGGGCATGACCACGAAGAGACCGCCAAGGCTGAGCACGAGGACGGACACGACCACGGCGCCTTCGATCCGCATGCGTGGCAGAGCGTCGCCAACGCGGTGCTCTACGTGGAGGAGATCCGCAAAGGCCTCTGCGCGGCCGATGCGGAGGGCTGCCCGGTGTTCCAAGCCAATGCCGAGGGCTATGTGGCGGAGTTGAAGGCGCTCGACACAGACATCCGCAGCCGCGTGGCCGCAATCCCGGCCGAGCGGCGCAAGATCGTGACCAGCCACGACGCGTTCGGCTATTTCGGCCGCGAATACGGCGTGACGTTCCTGGCTCCGCAAGGTGTTTCGACCGATGCGGAAGCCTCCGCCCAGGACGTCGCCAAGCTGATCGCGCAGGTCAAGGAGACCGGCGTGAAGACGCTCTTCCTGGAGACGATGGTGGACCCGCGTCTTGTGGAGCAGATCGGCCGGGAGGCCGGCGCCACCGTCGGCGGAAGCCTCTTTTCGGACGCGCTGTCGGGGCCGGGCGAGGGTGGAGAGACCTACATCGAGGCGATGAAGCACAATGCCGACGCGCTGGTCGCCGCGATGAACGGCGGTTCCTGACCGCTTAACGTTCGGGGTCGGACAGCTTTTGTGCCGCCGCGGCCGTTTCCTCGGCCTCGGCGGCGCCACCACGCTCCCGGCCGCGCCGGATCCGGCGGGCGATCTCGGTGATCTGCATCGGGGCGACCAGGGCGTCACCCAGGCCGTCTCCGCGATTCGCGCCGGAAGCTTGCGACGCCGGCAGGAGGTGGGCGGCGGCTGCCGGGACCTCCCCGACGGGCGCCGGCTCGGGTTCCGGCGCCGCAGGGCGCGGGGCGCCGAAGCTTCGGGCTTCCCGCTCCAGCCGGTCGCGGCCGAGGCGCAGGGTCTGCAACGCGGAGGCGAGGGCGCCGTTGTCTGCCGGGGTCGACGGCCTGTCGGCGACGTCGGGGAAGGAGTGCGGGATCTGCTGCGCCGGCGAGGACGGCCGATCGGGCGCCCGTTCGTCCGGAGCCACCGGGGTCCAAGTGGCATCGATGTCCGGCGCCTGACGGTCGGCCCGGGCCCTGTCTATCCCCATCTCCAGTTCCTGGATCCGCCGTTCGGCCGCGCGCAGCCGGCTCGCCTCGGCGACCGCGCGGCGCTCCAGCTCTCGGCCGTCGGCGGTTGCCTGAGCCAGGGCCTCCTCGCGGTTGCGGATCGTCTCGTGGGCGGCGGAAAGCCGGCCTTCCGTTTCCAAGAGCGCAGTCGTCAGCGCATTCTTCTCGGCACGGGCGGCGGCGAGCTGGGTTTCCGTCTCCGATCTGGCGAGCCTCTCGTCCATCAGGGCATCGCGGCTTTCGCGGGCCTCCACCTCCGCGCGCGCGACGCGGGCGGCATAGACGGCGCGGACCGCGTCACGGGAGGCGGTGATCTCGTTCATGTTGCGCGGCAGGCGCGCTTCCGCCTCCCGGCGCGCCAGACGGGCGGCACGGCGGGTGAAGGCCGGGAAGACGATGAGCGCCACAAGGCCCGCGGTGAGCAGACCCAGAGCGAAGACGAGGGCGCTTTCGATCACGATGGATCCAGACCTGCCGCCCGCGACGGGCGTCTACTAGCCGGGCGTTCCGCTCTGTCGAGTCGGTCGGCCCGCAACTCGGGTGGCGACAAGCATCCGTCGAAGTCGGCGGGCGGGTCAAGGTTCCGGCGGGGTTTGCGCACGGCCGGATGCATCGCGCGGGCGGAATTCTTTCCTGGAGACTCGCGGCGGACGGGCGCCACTCCGCCGCCCAGGACGCACGGATCGGCGGTAGGCACCCTCAGAACGGGTTCCAGGTCGCTTCCGGGGTGAACTTGAGGTAGCCGACGTTGATGCCCAGGCGGGCGCCGAGGCCGGAGCGGACCGGCACCAGCGTCACGTCGCCAGCGCGCAAGGCGGTCAGTCCGAAGCCGCCGACGAGGTAGGCGGAGCCGGCGACCCCGCCGAAGCGGGTGTAGAGCGCAGGCACGGACGGCAGATTGTAGACCAGGATCATGGTCCGCGCCCCGTCGGCGCCGAGGTCCACGCCGAGCGTGGGGCCCTGCCAGTAGACCCGGTGCGTGCCGGCGTTGCGGGTGTAGAGCGTGCCTTCGCCGTAGCGCAGGCCGCCGAAAATCGCGCCGCTGCCCTCCTGGCCGAGTATGTAGCCGTTCGGCTGGCCATAGGCGCTGACGGACCGCTCGATCACCGAGGCGAGGCCGCTCGACACTTCGCCGAAGAAGGCGTTGCCGGTGTCGACGAGTTCGTTGGCGGAGAAGCCGGTGCCGGTTGCCTGCTGGGCCGGGGCCGGAGCGAGCGTGAGCATCAGGACCGCCACGGCGGCAAGGACCTGGCGCCAGATCCCGGTCAGGCTCGACTTCATCCGATCACTCCCCATGGTCGACGACCTCCGGTCGCCAGGCGCGCGTTAACGGGCTCGTCATCGCGACGGCCTAATCTTGTGGCTGACGAAACGCGTCGAATCAACACGCCACATCTCCCATGTCTCCTGAAATTCCGGCAGCAAGACGGCGGGTTTTGCAAGGGGCGGCCCTTGTGCTCTGGGTGTTCGCGGCTCTTTTGCCAGCGACCCGGGCCGTCGGTGCGATCTCCGATCGCTATGTGCACGACGCCTATACCGGGCTTGCACTCGGCGGCTACGATCCGGTCGCTTATTTCGTGGACGGCAAGGCCGTGCGCGGCGTGCGGGAGTTCGAGGCCGTCTACGACGGGGCCTACTGGCGGTTCTCCAACGCCGGCAATGCCGCAGCCTTCATCGACGCACCGAAAGTCTATGTGCCGGCCTACGGCGGCTACAACACAGTGGCGGTTGCGGGAGGGAGGCTGGAGGCCAGCGACCCGACGCTGTTCGCCGTGCACGCCAACCGCGTCCACCTGTTCGCGACGGCGGCCGACCGGGAGACCTTCCTCAAGGATCCCGCCGGCTATACGGCACTGGCGGAGGCACGCTGGCCGGGATTGCTGGACACGCTCAGCCGTTGACCGGCCTCTAAAGGTTGGCAGCCGTGCCCGCTGACTGTAATCACAAGAGTAGGCCGCGAATCCGATTCGGATCCGCGGGCGTCCTTGACAGCGCACCCATGGAAATCGACGGCCATGACCGAACCCACCAAGATCGAGGCGCTCGACTTCGCCGCTCTGCTCTGCTCGCGGGTCTGCCACGACATCATCTCCCCGGTGGGTGCGATCACGAACGGGCTGGAGATCCTCGACGAAGAGGACAATGAGGAGATGAAGGCAATCGCCTTCGACCTCATCCGCAAGAGCGCGAAGACCGCATCCGCAAAGCTGCAGTTCGCTCGGCTGGCTTTCGGCGCGGCCGGATCGGCGGGCGCCGAGGTGGACCTCGGTGACGCGGAGACGGTGGCCAAGCGCTACATGGAGGGCGAGAAGGCCGATCTGGTGTGGGAGGCGCAGCGTCGGCTGCTGCCGAAGAACCAGGTCAAGCTGATGCTCAACCTGCTGCTCGTCTCGCTGCATGCCATCCCGCGCGGCGGCAAGGTGGTGGTCCGCACCGAGGGTGACCTGCCGGTGCCGACGCAGATCATCGAGGCGACAGGTCCTGCCGCGCGCATTCCGCCGCGAGTCGCCGACTTGATCGAGGGCCGGATCACCGATGGACTCGATGCGCACGCCATCCAACCCTATTACGCCGGGGCGCTCGCTCGCGATGCTGGACTTCTGGTAACCATTTCGAAGACTGAAGAGACTGTCATCTTTGAAGCACGGCAAATAGCTCCCGTAGATGCGGCGTAGTTCTTTCGGCTTTGAACGCATTCAACCATTGGGATTTCAGCCTATCTTAACCGTTTGATCCCACACTCCCCAAAAGCGACCCAGACCACGTCGTATCTACCGTATCCGCCACCCTGCAGGCGGAACGGTGCCGGGGGTGACACATGGATGACTTGCTGCGGGAATTCCTGACCGAGACGAACGAGTCTCTCGACGTCGTCGACGTCGAGCTTGTCAAGTTTGAACAAGAACCCAACAACGCCCGCATTCTCGACAACATCTTCCGACTGGTTCACACCATCAAGGGAACCTGCGGATTCCTGGGCCTGCCCCGCCTGGAAGCCTTGGCGCACGCCGCCGAGACCCTGATGGGCAAGTTCCGCGAGGGCGCTCCGGTCAACTCCGACGCCGTCAGCCTGATCCTGCAGACGATCGATCGCATCAAGGGCATTCTCGCCGAGCTCGAGGCGCTGGAAGGCGACGAGCCGAAGGGCGAGGACACGGACCTCATCGCGCAGCTGGAGGCCATGTCGATGGCCGGAGAAGCCGCGAAGGCCGAAGGCAAGAAGGCCAAGGACAGCAAGGCCGCCAAGAAGAAGGCGGCCGAGGAAGCGCCGGTGGAGATCGTGGTTCCGCCGACACTGGATCGCGAGCTGCGACCCGGCGAAGTCTCGCTGGAGGAACTGGAGCGCGCCTTCCGCGAAACGGAACCGGAAGTTCACGTCACGCCGGCCGCTCAGGTGGTCGCCGAGATCACGGCGGCCGCGGCAGCCGAGTCCGCCGCCACCGGCGTACCGCAGCAGGGCATCGATCTTGCCCGCGTCGCCGCGGAGATCGAAGCGCGCATGAACAAGCAGCCGTCGAAGTCGGACAAGACCGACAAGACTGCCGCCCTCGACGAAAAGGATGGCGAGGGTGACGCCAAGGGCGACGGCAAGGGCTCGGTGTCCAGCCAGTCGATCCGCGTCAACGTGGAGACCCTCGAGCATCTGATGACGATGGTCTCGGAGCTCGTGCTGACGCGCAACCAGCTGCTGGAGATCGTCCGCCGGCACGAGGACAGCGAGTTCAAGGTTCCCCTGCAGCGCCTCTCCAACGTGACGGCCGAGCTGCAGGAAGGCGTCATGAAGACGCGCATGCAGCCGATCGGCAACGCCTGGCAGAAGCTGCCGCGCATCGTCCGCGATCTGGCGCAGGAACTCGGCAAGCAGATCGAACTCGACATGATCGGCGCCGAGACCGAGCTCGACCGCCAGGTGCTGGAGCTGATCAAGGATCCGCTCACCCACATGGTCCGCAACTCGGCCGACCATGGCCTGGAGAAGCCGGAGGACCGCAAGAAGTCGGGCAAGACGGAGAAGGGCACGATCCGCCTCTCCGCCTACCACGAGGGCGGCCACATCATCATCGAGATCGCCGACGACGGGCGCGGTCTCAACGTCGACAAGATCAAGTCGAAGGTCATCGAGAACGGGCTGGCCTCAGAGGCCGAGCTCGAGAAAATGGCCGAGGGCCAGATCTTCAAGTACATCTTCGCGCCGGGCTTCTCGACCGCCGCCGCCGTCACCTCGGTGTCCGGCCGCGGCGTCGGCATGGACGTGGTGCGCACCAATATCGAGCTCATCGGCGGCTCCATCGACCTGAAGTCGACGGCCGGCAAGGGCACGACGGTCACCATTAAGATCCCGCTCACGCTGGCGATCGTCTCGACGCTGATCGTGGAGAGCGCCGGCGACCGGTTCGCGATCCCGCAGCTCTCGGTGGTCGAACTCGTCCGCGTGCAGACCAATTCGGAGCACCGGATCGAGCGGATCAAGGACACCCCGGTCCTGCGCTTGCGCAACAAGCTGCTGCCCCTGGTGCCGCTGGCGCGGCTGCTCGGGATCCAGGAAGATCGCGAGGGCAAGAGCGAGGACGACGGCTTCATCGTCGTCATGCAGGTGGGCAACGTGACCTTCGGCGTGGTCGTCGACGGCGTGTTCCATACCGAGGAAATCGTGGTGAAGCCGATGAGCAAGATGCTCCGCGACATCACCATGTTCTCCGGAAACACCATCCTCGGCGACGGCTCGGTGATCATGATCATCGATCCGAACGGGGTGGCGGGCGCCATCGGCACGGCGATCGCGGCCGACCTGAACGAGAAGACGGACGGCGACAAGGTTCGCGGCGGCGACGACCAGGCGAAGGTGTCCATGCTGCTGTTCCGCGCCGGTTCGCCGGAGCCCAAGGCGGTGCCGCTGTCGCTGGTCACGCGTCTGGAAGAATTCGACATCGACAAGATCGAGCACTCGAACGGCCGCGACCTGGTCCAGTACCGCGGTTCGCTGATGCCGCTCGTCTACCTCAACCACGGCGTCCAGCGCCGGATGGAAGGCACCCAGCCGATGCTGGTGTTCTCCGACGCGGGCCGGTCCATGGGCCTGGTGGTCGACGAGATCGTCGACATCGTGGAAGAGAAGCTCGACATCGAGGTCGGCTCCGACATGCAGGGCGTGCTCGGTTCGGCGGTCATCAAGGGCAAGGCGACCGAGATCATCGACATCGGCCACTTCCTGCCGCTGGCCTTCGAGGACTGGTTCACCCGCAAGGAGATCTCGTCCGCCGCGCTCACGCGCTCGCTGCTGTTCATCGACGACAGCCCGTTCTTCCGCAACATGCTCGGGCCGGTGCTGAAGGCTGCCGGCTTCGACGTGACGACCTGCGCCTCGGCGACGGAAGCGATGCGGCGGCTTGGTGAAGGCGAACGCTTCGACGTGATCGTCTCCGACATCGAGATGCCGGGCGTCAACGGCTTCGAACTCGCCGAGATGCTGCGCCGCGATGCGCGGTTCAAGACGACGCCGATCATCGCGCTGTCGGCGCTCTGCACACCGGCCTCGATCGAACGCGGTCGCCAGTCGGGCTTCGACGACTACGTCGCCAAGTTCGATCGTCCGGGCCTGATCGCAGCCCTCAAGGAAGTCACCAGCCCCGAACTCGGAATTGCCGCATGAGCACCAAAGACACCACCGTCCCGGGCGCCGCGGACAATGACGCCCGTTCCGACACCACGCAGTACGTCACCGTCGTGATCGGTGGCCAGCTGTTCGGCCTGCCGATCCACAAGGTGCACGACGTGTTCGTGCCGGAGAGCATGACGCGCGTGCCGCTGTCGGCGCCGGAGATCGCCGGCGTCCTCAACCTGCGCGGCCGAATCGTGACGGCCATCAACATGCGCCGGCGCCTCGGTGTGCCGCCGCGCGAGGGCAAGAGCGGGATCATGGCCGTGGGCATCGAGTACCGCGGCGAGTCCTACGGACTGATCATCGACGAGGTCGGTGAGGTCCTGACCCTGGAAAACGCCGGCCGCGAGGCCAATCCCGCGAATCTGGACCGCCGCTGGGCGGAAATTTCCGGCGGCGTTCACCGTCTGTCAGGGCAATTGATGGTCATACTGGATGTGGAACGCGTTCTCGGTCGAATGCTCGACCAGATCGCAGCCTGACGATCCGGCGGGGGGCGAACCGTCCGGAGCAATGGAGTTAGCTATGAAGCACTGTCTCGTGGTCGACGATTCGAGCGTCATTCGCAAAGTCGCCCGTCGCATCCTGGAAGACCTGTCGTTCTCGATCACCGAGGCGGAGGACGGTCAGCAGGCGCTCGAGCAGTGCCAGCAGCACATGCCGGACGCCATCCTTCTCGACTGGAACATGCCCGTCATGGACGGCCTGGAGTTCCTTGGACAGCTGCGCAAGCTGGACGGCGGACAGGGACCGAAGGTGGTGTTCTGCACGACCGAGAACGACGTCGGGCACATCGCCCGGGCCATCCGTGCCGGCGCCAACGAATACATCATGAAGCCGTTCGATCGCGAGATCGTCGAGGCCAAGTTCCAGGAAGTCGGACTCATCTGAGCCCTTGGAAGACGACGGAAGCTGGGGGCGACAGGATGTCTGCAATTCAACGCAATTCCGGCACCGCAGGCGCGGTGACGAACCCGATACGGGTGATGGTGGTCGACGACTCCGTCGTGATCCGTGGCCTGGTCGGCCGCTGGATCGACGAGGAGCCGAACCTTGCCGTCGTGGCGAGCCACCGCAACGGGCGGCTGGCCGTGGAGGACGTGATCCGGTCCAACCCGGATGTCGTCATCCTCGACATCGAGATGCCCGACATGGACGGGTTGACCGCGCTGCCGCTCCTCCTGGAGAAGAAGCGCGACCTGGTGGTCGTGGTGGCCTCCACGCTGACGCGCCGCAACGCGGAGATCTCGCTGAAGGCGCTTTCGCTCGGCGCCGCTGACTATGTTCCCAAGCCGGAGAACAACTCGGGCGTCACCACCTCGGTGGACTTCCGCCGCGAGCTCGTCGACAAGGTCGTCAACCTCGGCCAGCGGGCCAGATCCCGCGCCGCCGGACGCAGCGGGACCGGCGGCATCGCCATGCCGACCGCCGGGGTGCGCATGCCGATGGCGACGTCGCGCCCGGCGGAGCCGGCGCCTGCCCGGTCGAAGTCGGCGTCGTTCACGATCCGCAGCTATTCGATGGTCAAGCCGCGCATCCTGGCGATCGGTTCGTCCACAGGCGGGCCGCAGGCGCTCAACACCCTGTTCGGCGAGATCGGATCGGCGATCGGCCAGGTCCCGGTGGTGATCACCCAGCACATGCCGCCGACCTTCACCGCCATCCTGGCCGAGCACCTGTCCAAGTCCGCCGGCCGCCAGGCCGCCGAGGGCAAGGACGGCGAGGTGCTGCAACCGGGCAGGATCTACGTGGCGCCCGGCGGGCGGCACATGGTGCTCGCCAAGCAGGGCGGCGACGTCGTCATCCGCCTGCAGGACGGACCGCCGATCAACTTCTGCAAGCCGGCCGTCGATCCGCTGTTCAAGACGGTGGTCGACATCTACGGCAACGCCACGCTGGCGGTGGTGCTGACGGGCATGGGTTCCGACGGTGCCGAGGGCGTTTCGGCCATCGGCCGTGCCGGGGGCAGTGTGATCGCCCAGGACGAGGAAAGCAGCGTCGTCTGGGGCATGCCCGGAGCCGCCGCCCACACGGGGATGTGCAGCGACGTGCTGCCGCTCCCCGAAATCGGCCGGAAGGTCTCTCGCGTGCTTCTGGGGGGCCGTCCATGACGCCAGCCGAATACGACTACCTGCGCCAGTTTCTGAAGCAGCGCTCAGGCCTCGTGCTCTCCAACGAGAAGCAGTACCTGATCGAGAGCCGGCTGCTGCCGGTGGCCCGGAAGTCGGGGCTCGCCTCGATCACCGCGCTGGTTGCCAAGCTGCGCGACCCGCGCGAGTCGATGCTCGCCGACGCGGTCGTGGAGGCGATGACGACCAACGAGTCGTTCTTCTTCCGCGACAAGGTGCCGTTCGACCACTTCACCCAGGTGATGATGCCGGCGATGCTGGAGCGGCGGGCGATGAAGCGCCAGATCCGCATCTGGTGCGCTGCGGCCTCCACGGGTCAGGAATCCTACTCCCTGGCGATGTGCCTGAAGGAGATGGGCTCCAAGCTGGCGGGCTGGCGGATCGAGATCGTCGGCACGGACATCTCCAACGAGGTGCTCGACCGGGCCAAGGCCGGCGTCTACAGCCAGTTCGAGGTTCAGCGCGGCCTGCCGATCCAGATGCTGCTGAAGTACTTCGTCCAGAACGGCGACCAATGGACGATCTCCAACGAGCTGCGCAGCATGGTGCAGTGGAAGAAGTTCAACCTGTTGGAGAGCTTCGCGGGCCTTGGCCAGTTCGACATCGTGTTCTGCCGCAACGTGCTGATCTACTTCGACCAGCCGACCAAGGCCGACATCCTCAGCCGAGTGTCGAAGACGATGACGCCGGACGGCTTCCTGGTGCTCGGCGCGGCCGAAACCGTGGTGGGGCTCACCGACGCCTTCAAGCCGGTGCAGGACCGGCGTGGCCTCTATGCGCCGAACGTGCCCGGCCAAACCGCGGCGGCTCCGACGCCCGCCACGCGCTTCGCCTTCGGCAGTGGCGCCGCCTGATCGACGGCGCGGATCGGGAGAGCAGACCAGACGCGGCGCCCGGTGCGCCGCGTTCTTCGTTTCCGGGGCGCCCGGCTACTGGGTCGCGCTGGTGGAGGCGGCGAGCACCTCGATCTCCGCGTCACGGCCCGTCTCGACCTCGAACTCGCGCTGGAACAGCGCTTCGTCGTGCTTGGCGACAACGGTATAGGTGCCGGACGCCAGGATGAACGACGGAAAAGCGCCGACGCCCTCGGTCACCACGTCGCCGCCGGGGGTGAGCACCGACCACTGGGTGTCGGCGATCGCCTCGCCGCCTGGTTCGCCGACGAGCTTCAGCGTCACCTCGGCGGCCTTCTGGTAGAGCGTGACCTCAGACATCTTGCCGGCCTTGACCTCCACGTCCGCGCGGGTGCGGGCGTTCACCTCGCCGTAGCGGCTGACCACGTGGTAGGTCGCCGCCGGGAGGCGGAGCAGCTTGTCGGGCGCGACGTCGAGGGCCACGGCCTTGCGCTCGCCCTGGCCGTCGATCTCCAGCGAGTATATGTCGAAGCGGACATCCTCGACCGGGAGCGGGCGATCCTCCGCAAAGGCCAGCAGCTTCAGGCCGCCTGCGTTGAGAACGACGCTCTCTTCCTGCACGCCCTCGCGCACCTCGATGCGGGTGGTGGAGGAGGCGTAGCCGAAATTGCAGTGGGCGAGATAGACGCCCGCCTGCAGACGGATGTCCGCGACGCCGCCGGCGGTGGTCGCCACCAGGGGCAGGGCGCCGTCGCTGCCTGCCTGGACGCCGAAGATGCGCCAGACCACGCCGGACTTCAGCGGTGCGCCGCCCTCGACGAGACGCGCGGTGAGGACGACCGTCGGCGTCAGGTCGGGCAGGGGGTTCAGCGTCGGGCCCGTGCTCGGGTCATTGCCGGGCGGGGCATAGGGCGCGGCGGATTGCGGAAGCAGCGGATCGGTGCTCGGCAGGCCGAAGGTGGGGTCGAGGCCCTGGGACTGCAGCGGATCGGCGGGCAGCTGTGGCTCGGTCGGGACGGCCGGAATGTCGGCCGGCGGGATCGGGTGGTTGGGGTCGAACTCCTGCGCGCCGGCCGCGCCCGCGGCTTGGATCAGGATCGCCGTCAGGGCGGCCAGACCCCATCGCCGGAGGCTCGCCCGGATCGCATGCAAAGCCGTTGCCGCGTCTTTCGTCCCCACCGGTCCGCCACCCGTTCTTCGACACGCGATTGTTATAGCTGCTCGTCGCGTTGATCGATACTGTTCGTGGCGATTTCAAGTCGCGGCCGGGCAGCTGGCGCGGATGGCCCCACGGCCCGGGCGACGATCGTCAACCTCCAGACCTTCTCCGGACCCCCGATGACCGATGCGCTGACGCTTCTGAAGACCCGTCGTTCGATCCCCGCTGCCTTTCTGGCCGAACCCGCTCCCTCCGACGCCGACATCGAGACGCTGCTGACGATCGCCTCGCGGGTGCCGGACCACGGCAAGCTCGCGCCCTGGCGGTTCATCCTGTTCCGCGGCGACAGCCGCCGGCGCGCGGGAGAAAAGTTGGCACAGCTGCTGGCCGAACGCGATCCGAGCCTACCGGAGGCGCGGCTGGAAGAGGAGCGCAACCGTCTTGCGCGGGCGCCGCTGGTCGTCGGCGTGGTCAGCCGCGCCGCCGAGCACGTCAAGATCCCGATCTGGGAGCAGCAACTGTCGGCGGGCGCCGCCTCGATGAGCCTCGTGATCGCCGCGCATGCGATGGGCTACGCGGCCTGCTGGCTGACGGAGTGGCCGAGCTACGACGCCGAAGCCGGGCGGATTCTCGGGCTGAAAGAGGGGGAGCGCTTCGCCGGCCTCGTCCACATCGGCACGCCAACCGTTCCGGCGCAGGACCGTCCGCGTCCGGCTCTGGCGGACATCGTCAGCGCGTGGAGCGACTGATGTTCTACGATCCGCGCCGGCAGCCGCACGGGCTGCCGCACGATCCGTTCCTGGCGCTGGTGGCGCCCCGGCCGATCGGCTGGATCTCCACCGTCTCGGCGGCCGGCGTGCGGAACCTCGCCCCCTACAGCTTCTTCAACGCCTTCTCCTCCAAGCCGGCGATCGTCGGCTTCTCCGGTTCGGGGATGAAGGACAGCGTGCGGAACGCCGCAGAGACCGGCGGCTTCGTCTGCAACATCGTCAGCGAGGACCTGAAGGAGGCGATGAACGCCTCGTCGGTCACCGCGCCGCCGGAGGTCGACGAGTTCGCCGTGGCCGGGCTCGCCGCGGCTGCCTCGGAGCTCGTCGCCGCGCCGCGCGTGGCGCTTGCGAAGGCGGCGCTCGAATGCATCCACCTGCAGACGATCCCGCTGATGGGAAGCGGCGGCGGGCCGGTGGGCGCCTATCTCGTCCTGGGTGAGGTCGTCGGCGTCCACATCGCGGATGACATCCTGACGGACGGGCTGGTCGACGTCGCCAAGCTCCGGCCGGTGTCGCGGCTCGGCTATCGCGACTACGCGGTGATCGACGAGACCTTCGAAATGGCGCGGCCCGCGCCGCATTGAGGCGTCAGGCGACGGCGCCGGGCGGCGGCCCGACGACCACCGCGAAACCAGCGGCACGGGCGACTTCCGTCCGCAGCACGTCGGCGCCGCGCAGGCGGATAACCGCGGGCAGGCCCGCCGCCGCGGCGGCCAGAAGCACGAGGCCGCGCGCGGTGTCCAAAGCCGGTGTCGGCGAATCCGGCGGCGTTCCGAGGGCCGCGGCCAGCGCCGCGGGATCGAGGCCGATCGCGAGCAGGCGGCGGGACGCCGAAGCGATCGAGGCGGCCTGGAGCACGCCGGCGGGATGATCGAGCAGCGCCACGATGCTGGTGACGCCGTCATCGAGGCCGAGGGTGGCTTCGGCCACCGCCAGGCGGGCGGCGAGCCGTCCGATGTCCTCAGCGGAGTGGCAATCGGTGAGCAGCAGCGCGGCCGAGCCGCGGGTGACCGCGGCTGAAAGGATCGCCTCGTCGGCCCCGGCGGGGATGGCGAGCAGGTCCGCAGGACCTGGATCGTCCCAGGCTCGGACGGTCGGCGAGGGTCCGGCCATCGCCGGGAAGCCGGCCTCCAACCAGGTCCAGCTTGTTGCATTCAGCAACGCAGGCGGCAGGGAACGTCTCACCGGTTTACCCTTCCTTAACCATGGGGGCGGAGAAGATGGTCAACGCGTGTTCCGACCGGTGACCTCCTATGATGCCGGGCTTCCAGTGGCTCAACACCCAGTCCGCCCCGACGACGTCCGTCCAGACGGGGAATCGGATCGCGCAGGCGTTCGACGCCGCGAGCCAGTCCACGGGAACCTCGTTCGACTATCTCCTGAAGACGGCGCAGCGTGAATCCTCCCTCGATCCGACGGCCAAGGCGAAGACGTCGTCGGCGTCCGGCCTGTTCCAGTTCATCGAAAGCACGTGGCTGGAAACCGTCAAGCAATCCGGTTCCGAATTCGGCCTCGGTTCCTATGCCGACGCCATCGAAATGGGTGCGGACGGGCGATACCGTGTCGCAGATCCGGCGCTGCGCGAGACCATCCTGAACCTGAGGCACGATCCGGAGGTCGCCTCCACCATGGCGGGGGCGCTGACGCGGCGGAACGCGGGCTACCTGTCTGCGCGCCTCGGCCGGCCGGTCACGGACGGGGAGCTTTATATCGCCCATTTCCTGGGCGCCCGCGGCGCGGCCTCGCTGATCGCGGTGGCGGCGCAGGTGCCGCAGGCCAAGGCCGCGGATCTTTTTCCCAAGCAGGCGGCCGCCAACAAGTCGATTTTCTTCGCCGAGGGCCGCGCGCGCAGCGTTTCGGAGGTCTACGCCAACCTCGTCGCCAAGCATGGCGGTGAAGCGGATGCGGTGCCCGCCACGGTGACGGCTTTCGCCGATCCGATGCCGGAGAGCGCCGACAGCGCACCGAGCGGCGGCGCGTTCGCCTTTGCGGCTGCCTCCGACCGGGTGGACCAGGGCTGGTTCGCCTCGCGCGGGGAAACCGCCTTCCAGGCCCTCTTCGCCGGATCGACGCCTACGGAAACGGCAAGCGCCGAGCGGCCACCGGCGTTCCAGGTCTACCAGCTCGCGCCGGCGCTGTTCGATGTCGCTGCGGCGGAAGACACCAGCGGCTTCGTGGACGAGGAGCGGCCGTCCGTTCCGCTGCCGCCGGCGATGCGGGCCAACCCGTCGCTGGCCGAGTTCGTCGCGCTTCGCCAGCAGCAGCGCGGGCCCCTGGACCTTTCCACCTTCCTGCGTCCTCAGGACGTCGACGGTTAAAGCCCGCTGAAGAAACAGGGTGAACCGAACGTTAACCCTCGCATGCCACGCTCCCTCCAAGGGCCGAAGCACGGCCCACTCGGATGGCGGGACTAGGGTCGATGTTGGTGTTCCGGTTCCTTGCTTGGTTGGATACGGCTCCGCCCCACGCGCGGGCCGAAGCGGTTGCGCCGCTGGTGCAGCGGTTCTTCATGGGAGAGATATCGCCGGACGAGCGCGAGGCGCTGGACGCCGCGCTCACGGTCATGCTCGACGATCCCTCCGCCGATGTCCGGCGGGCGCTGGCCGAAGCGCTGGCGCTCTATGAGGAAGCGCCGCGGCATCTGGTGGTCGCCCTGGCGCACGACCGGTCGGACGTGTCCGAGCCGTTGTTCCGGCGCTCGCCGTGCCTTCTGGAGGCCGAACTGCTCACCGGGGTCCGCAGTGGCGCGAGCCGGACGCAGGTGGCGGTCGCGCGCCGGCCCTGGGTTCCTTACACGGTGTCCGCGCTGATCGCCGAGACAGCGTCCAAGGATGCCGTGCTGGCGCTGGTGCGCAACGACGGCAGCGACATCGACGAGGAGGCTTTCCATGCGATGGCGCGCCGCTTCGGCGACGACCCGGCTGTGCGGGAAGCGCTGTTCGCCCGGACCGACCTGCCGATCAACGTGCGCCAGTCGGTGATCGCGCTTCTGGTGACGCGTTTCAATGCGCGCTGCGATGCGGTCAGTTCCGGCGGGCGCCGCCTGCAGGACACCATGCGGGACGCCTGCGACCGGGCGACCATCCAGTTGCTGATGGAGGCCGACGAGGAGGAGATCGTCAGCCTGGTCGATCACCTGCGGGATACCGGGCAGCTGACGACGGCGCTTCTCATCCGGGCGATGTGCAGCGGGCAGATCCGCTTCTTCGAGGCGGCGCTTGCCAGCCTCACCGGGCTGCCGTCGACGCGGGTCTATTCGATCCTGGTCGGCGGCCGGGAGAGCGTCCTCTCCTCGCTGCTCACCAAGGCGAAGCTGCCGGAGCGCTCGCACAAGGCGTTCCTCATCGCGCTGGAAGTCTGGCGCGAAACCGATTTCGACGGCGCGCCCGGCGAGGAGAAGCGGTTCGCCCGCCGGATGATCGAACGGATCCTGACACGGTACCAGAGCTTCGCGCCTGGCGAGATCGACGATCTGCTCGCCCTGTTGCGGCGGCTTGCGTCCGAGGCCGCCCGGGAGGCGGCACGCGCCTTTGTGGCGAATGCCCGGCACGCGCTGCTGCGGCCCCATGCGGAGGACATCATCGTGACTGAAGCCCCCGACCACCGGGAGTCGCTCCCTCGCTCGGCACAATCGGCCACCCGGCAGGCCGTCCGGATAGAGCCGGAGCCGCAGGCCGATCTCGGCGCGGCGATCTATCACGCGACGGCGCTGACCACCGCGACCCAGCACGATTTCGAGGCCGACCTCGCCGCGGCGCTGGATTCGCTGGATCTGGAACTGGCGATCGCAGACGCCATCGACGTCTACGACCTGGACAAGGCCTACGAGGACGCGCTGCGGGAGTTGGCCGGAGATGCGCCGCAGGTCGCCCGTCGGGCCGCCTGAACGTCGAGGGGGCGAGATCCCCGAGAGGGGCGGAGAACCGCTACGTCAGCGGCGTACCGTGCTCGGCAAGATACTCGTCGGCGACCTTGGTCAGCGCATGCGCGAGTTCCTGACCGATGCGGTCGGTCTCGCTCTTGGCCTTTTCGCGGAAGATGGCGCGAACGGCGTCCACATGCTGCTCGATCAGCGGAAGCGGCAGCAGCGACGGGCCGGGCAGGCGCTCCAGCAGGCTGCAGAGGCTGCCGGCGACATGGGCGGCGAGCGGAAAGCCCAGCGTGGCCGCCTGGCCCTTGAGGTCGTGGACGGAGCGGTAGAACTCTTCCCGCTTGGGGCCGTCGGCATAGTCGGTCTTTGCCCAGGCCAGACGGCGTGCGGCGATGGTGTCGACCTCGGCCTCCATCCAGCCATCGAACTGCACGGACAAGGTCTTCAGGGCGGCCTCGGCGCGGGCGACCGGGTCGTCGGCGGGGTTCGAACCGGGGATCTCCCGCACCTTCTTGCGAAGGTCGTTCCGGGGTTCGATCAGGTCGACCGGTTTGGAACGTGGCGGCATGAAATTCTTCAATCCCAGATCATGCGGACGCGGCGTCGGCCTCGGCAGCCGAACTCGCCTGGGATGATGTGGCGGCGCGCTTAAGGAAGGGTTCCGAACCGCCGGTTTGTACCACCGTGTGGAATTACGATTAACCGGCGGTAACCTCTGGCCTCAATATCGGAATTGCTCGGCCAGGATGCGTTCGTCCCAGGAATGGTCGCGGTCAAACAGGATGAGGCTGCGCTGCTTGTGGTCCTCGCGCACGGTGACCTTGACCACGTCGCGGATCTCGGTGTGGTCGGCGGCGGCGCTGGTCGGGCGCTTCTCATGTTCCAGCACGTCGATCACCACCGAGCATCGGTTCGGCATCAGCGCGCCGCGCCAGCGGCGGGGGCGGAAGGGGCTGATCGGGGTCAGCGCCAGCAGCGGCGCGTGGATCGGCAGGATCGGGCCGTGTGCCGAGAGATTGTAGGCGGTGGAGCCGGCGGGGGTTGCCACCATGACACCGTCGCAGATCAGCTCCTCCAGGCGCACCTTGCCGTCGATGGCGATCCGGAGCTTGGCCGCCTGGTAGGTCTGGCGCAACAGCGACACCTCGTTGATGGCGCGGGCGGCGTGGCTCTGTCCGGCGGCGTCGACGGCCGTCATGATCAGGGGATGGATGGCCGAGACCACCGAATTGGCCAGGCGCTCGCGCAGCGAATCCAGCCGGAATTCGTTCATCAGGAAGCCGACGGAACCGCGGTTCATGCCGTAGATCGGTTTGTCGGTGTTCATGAAGGCGTGCAGCGTGGTCAGCATCAGGCCGTCGCCACCCAGCGTGACGACGACGTCGGCGTCCGCCGGGTCGGTGTCGCCATAGAGATCGATGAGGGCGGCCTTCGCCTCGATCGCCTCCGCCGTGTCGCTGGCGACGAACGCGATGCGGTCGAAGGTCGGGATCGCGCTTCTCGGCATCTGACCTCGGCGGAAACCTGAAAAAACTTTCGGGCGTCGTTCACGCCCGCCCGCCGTTTCGCTAGCATGGTGAAAGCGAAAAGGAAACGCGGCATGGGGGTGCAATGACTGCGACTGATTCCGATCTCAGGCTGGTCACGGTTACGTGCCCGGATCTCGACACGGCCAAGACGATCGCCCGGCTGCTGGTGGGGCGACGGCTGGCCGCGTGCGTCAACATCATGCCGGGTGTGACGTCGGTCTACCGCTGGAAGGGGGAGGTGAACGAGGACGCGGAGGTCTTCTTGTTCGCCAAGACCACGGACGACTACGTGGAATCGATCTTTACGGCTGTGGTGGCCAACCATCCCTACAGCCAGCCCTCGATCGAGGTCGTGCCGATCGTGGCGGCCGGGCGGGGCGTGGCGCGGTGGATCCAGGCGGAAACCGGCGGCGACGAGAGCGTCTCGCTCCCTTGAGCGGTGGGCGGCGACGACGGGTCGCCCGGAATGCAAAGACCCCGCCTGAGGGGGCGGGGTCCTTTCGTGATCTTGGCTGTCGCACGCCCGTCGAGGGGAACGCGGACGCGCGGCGAGGTCAGGCGATCTCGCGGATGTCGTCGGGTTCACGCAGCACGTAGCCGCGGCCCCAGACCGTCTCGATGTAGTTCTTGCCGTCGGTGGCATTGGCGAGCTTCTTGCGGAGCTTGCAGATGAAGACGTCGATGATCTTCAGCTCCGGCTCGTCCATGCCGCCGTAGAGGTGGTTGAGGAACATCTCCTTGGTCAGGGTGGTACCCTTGCGGAGCGAAAGCAGCTCCAGCATCTGGTACTCCTTGCCGGTGAGATGCACCCGCTGGCCGTTCACTTCCACCGTCTTGGTGTCCAGGTTCACGACCAGGTCGCCGGTCACGATGACCGACTGGGCGTGACCCTTGGAGCGACGGACGATCGCGTGGATGCGTGCGATCAGCTCGTCCTTGTGGAAAGGCTTGGTCATGTAGTCGTCGGCGCCGAAGCCGAGACCGCGGACCTTATCTTCGATGTTGCCAAGACCCGACAGAATCAGGATCGGCGTCTTGACCTTCGACACGCGGAGCGTCCTGAGGACCTCGTAGCCGGACATGTCCGGCAGGTTGAGATCAAGCAGAATGATGTCGTAGTCGTAGAGTTTACCCAGGTCGATGCCTTCTTCGCCCAGGTCCGTCGTGTAGACGTTGAAGCTCTCAGACTTCAGCATCAGCTCGATGCTCTGTGCGGTCGCGCTGTCGTCCTCGATCAGCAAAACGCGCATGCCAATCCCCTCGTGTTTTCGGGCTTCGGTTCCGACATCCTGTCAGCCCGTAGCCCGCAGATGCGGGTCGTTCGACGTCGGAGTACAACCTACCGACCAATGGTTAACAAACTCTGATTCCGCCGAGCAAGCGAATTGGAATCGAACCTCCAAAAAAGGTTTCACAGCCCTCTGATTCCTCGCAGAATCCCGTAGCTGTGAAGCTTCGATTCCGGTTTAACAAATGCCGCTAACCGACTCTTGCGACTCAGCCATTGCAGCTTGTCCACAGACCTTGATCGCCCGACCGGGGGAACCCGCTTTGGTCCCATGAGGGAAATCATTAACGCCCGGAGTAAACGAACCGTTACACTCTCGAATCAGTGAGCGCCATTTCTTAATGCCTGAGGTGAACTGTTGCGGGATTGCAACAACACAGTGGCAATCAAGGCTGGAGTGAGACGATGGATCGGCTGATCGCTGCCATCGAAGGCATCCGCGACGTGGAGGTCTACGGACGGGTCGCCGCGGTGCAGGGCCTGCTCGTGGAAGTCGCCGGTCCGGTGCAGGAGATGAGCGTCGGCGCACGGCTCGCGGTCACCGGGTTCAACGGCCGTACGGTCGGGGTCGAGGTGGTCGGCTTCCGCGGCGAGCGGGCGCTCTGCATGCCGTTCGCCTCGCTGGAAGGCGTGCGTCTCGGCGCCAAGGCGACACTGGTGTCCGACGGAACCGTGGTCAGGCCCTCGCGTGCGATGCTCGGCCGGGTGGTCAATGCATTCGGCGAACCGATCGACGGCAAGGGGGCGATCGCGCAGGGGCCGGTGGCCCGGCCGCTGCGGGCGTCGCCGCCGGCCGCCTCGGACCGGGCCCGCGTCGGCGGGCCGATCGACCTCGGGGTGCGCGCGCTCAACACCTTTGCGACCTGCTGTCGCGGGCAGCGTATGGGCATCTTCGCCGGCTCGGGCGTCGGCAAGTCGGTGCTGCTCTCCATGCTCGCCCGCTACACAGCCTGCGACGTGGCGGTGATCGGGCTGATCGGCGAGCGCGGGCGCGAGGTGCAGGAATTCATCGAGGACGATCTCGGGCCGGAGGGCCTCGCCCGCTCCGTGGTGATCGTCGCGACTTCGGACGAGTCCGCGCTGCTGCGCCGCCAGGCCGCTTATCTCACGCTGACGATCGCCGAGCATTTCCGCGACGAGGGCGACGAGGTGCTGTGCCTGATGGACTCGGTCACGCGTTTCGCCATGGCGCAGCGGGAGATCGGGCTGGCAGCCGGCGAGCCGCCGACTTCGAAGGGCTACACCCCCACGGTGTTCACGGAACTGCCGCGGCTCCTGGAGCGCGCCGGGCCGGGCCGGCCGGGGGAGGGCTCGATCACCGGGCTGTTCACCGTGCTGGTGGAGGGCGACAACCACAACGAGCCGGTGGCGGACGCGGTGCGCGGCATCCTGGACGGCCACATCGTGATGGAGCGGGCGATCGCCGAGCGGGGCCGCTACCCGGCCGTCAACGTGCTGAAGTCGGTGTCGCGCACGATGCCGGGCTGCGTGGAGCCGGAATGGCGGCCGTTGATCCGGGAGGCCAAGCGGCTGATGGCGACCTATACCGACATGGAGGAGTTGATCCGGCTCGGCGCCTATCGCAAGGGTACGAACCCGGAGGTGGACGCCGCGATCGCCGCGAACGGGCCGGTGGAAGCCTTCCTCACTCAGGCCAAGGAAGAGGCAACTTCGCGCTCGGAAGGATATCGCGTGCTCGCCAACCTTTTGGAAAGCAGTGTCGGTATAAAGTTCTCCTCATCCGGGGAGTAATGAATGATGAAGTCGCGTAACAGTCTCATCCGGCTCAAGCGTTTCCAGGTCGACGAGAAGCGTCGGCAGGTGGCGCAGATCGAGATGATGATCGCCGAGTTCGAACGGATGGCAACGGATCTGGACGACCAGATCCTGGCCGAGCAGAAGCGCGTCGGAATCTCCGATGTGAGTCACTTTGCCTATCCGACCTTCGCCAAGGCGGCCATGCAGCGCCGGGACAACCTCCTGGTCTCGGCCAACGAGCTCAGGTCGCAGCTGGATGCCGCTCAGGCGGCGCTCAGCGAGGCGGTCGAGGACATGAAGAAGGTCGAGCTCATCGAAGAGCGCGACCAGATGCGCGACCGCGCCGCCAGCGATGCGCTCGAGCAGGATGCGCTCGACGAGATGGCGACGCGCATGAGTTTTCGGACCGCCTGACGGCGGACACACCACCCCGGAGCGACCTTTCCAGGCGGCCGTCGGAGAACCCTCCGGCGGCCGTCTGCATTCGGTGACCCGGCCGGCCCCTCAGGCGTTGAACTTGAAGAGCATCACGTCGCCGTCGTGGACGACGTATTCCTTGCCTTCGTCGCGCGCCTTGCCCAGTTCCTTGGCCTTCACCTCGCCCAGCGTGACGTAGTCGTCGTAGGCGATGGTCTGCGCACGGATGAAGCCGCGCTCGAAGTCGGAATGGATGACGCCGGCGGCCTGGGGCGCCTTGGTGCCCTTGACGATGGTCCAGGCCCGCGTCTCCTTCGGGCCGGCGGTGAAGTAGGTGATCAGGCCGAGCAGGTCGTAGCCGGCTCGGATGAGCCGGTCGAGGCCCGGCTCTTCAAGGCCGAGGGTCTCCAGGAACTCCTTCTGCTCCTCGTCGGAGAGCTGGGCGATCTCGGCCTCGATCGCGGCGGAGATGACGACGGCCTTGGCGCCTTCGGCCTTCGCCTTGGCGAAGACCTTCTCGGAGAAGGCGTTGCCGGTGCCGGCCGAGGCCTCGTCGACATTGCAGACGTAGAGCACGGGCTTGGAGGTCAGGAGGTTGAGCGCGCCATACTGCACCTCCATGCCCTTCGGCACGTCCACGGTGCGGGCGGGGCGGCCCTCACGCAGAGCATCGAGGGCGAGGTCCATCAGTTCCACCTGCTCGCGGGCTTCCTTGTCGCCGCCCTGCGCGCGCTTGCGCAGCGGCACGACGCGGCGCTCCAGGCTTTCCAGGTCGGAGAGCATCAGCTCGGTCTCCACCGTCTCGGCGTCGGCGACGGGGTCGACCTTGCCCTCCACGTGGGTGATGTCGCCGTCCTCGAAGCAGCGGAGCACGTGGGCGATGGCGTCGACTTCACGGATGTTGGCGAGGAACTGGTTGCCGAGGCCTTCGCCCTTGGAGGCGCCGCGGACCAGGCCGGCGATGTCCACGAAGGTGAGGCGCGTCGGCACGATCTGCGCGGACTTGGCCTGCGCGGCGATCCGGGCCATGCGCGGGTCCGGCACCGCCACTTCGCCCGTGTTGGGCTCGATGGTGCAGAAGGGATAGTTCGCCGCCTGGGCCGCCGCCGTCTTGGTCAGCGCGTTGAAGAGGGTGGACTTGCCGACGTTGGGCAGGCCGACGATACCGCACTTGAAGCCCATGGGAGGGGAGTCTTTCCTAGGGAAATGAGAGTTGCCGGCTGTTTGCGGCAGGGGAGGGGGAAGGTCAAGGGGGATGGCCGGGGCTAGAGCCTCGGCTTGCCGCCCTTCGGCTTGCTTCCGAGGAGGCCCTTGAGGATGGAGGCCATGGCGTTGCGTTCGGCCGGCGGTTCAGCGGCGGGAGTGTCCACCGATGCAGCGGCGGGCTTGGCGGATTCCGCGTCGACGGCCTTCGGCTTCTTCTCCTTCTTCGGTTCGATCAGGAGGTGGATGCGGTTGGCGAAGCTGGTGTCGGCACCCTTCACGACCTCGTCGATGTTGTCGACGATGGCGTCGAAGAAGGGCTCCAGCCAGGCCGCGTCCGCCTTGGCGAAGTCGGAGAGCACGTGGCCGTGGACCAGTTCCTTGACGCCGGGATGACCGATGCCGAGGCGCATGCGGCGGTAGCCGTCTGTGATCTGGCTGGTGATGGAGCGCAGGCCGTTGTGGCCGCCGTGGCCGCCGCCGACCTTCATGCGGAGCTTGCCGGGCGGCAGGTCGAGTTCGTCGTGCAGCACGACCACATCGGTGGGCGCGAGCTTCAGGAAGCGCACGGCCTCGCCGACCGAGCGGCCGCTCTCGTTCATGTAGGTCTGCGGCTTCATCAGGAGCACGCGCTCGCCGGCGATGGTGCCCTCGGCGACCTCGGCCTGGAAGTTCTTGCGCCAGGCGGGAAAGCGATAGCGGTCGTGGATGCGGTCGACCACCATGAAGCCGATGTTGTGCCGGTTGCCGGCGTATTTCGGGCCCGGGTTTCCGAGGCCGGCCAGGATCAGCATGGCGACGGTCCCTTGCGTGGCTGGGGCGGCGTCAGCCCCCCGGTCTGAAAACGGACGGGGTCCCGATCGGTCGACCGGAACCCCGCAACGATGCGTGCGATACGGCCGATCAGGCGGTTTCGGCAGCTTCCGACTGGGCGGCAGCCGAACCGGCGATGGTGGCGATCGTGAAGTCGCGATCGCGGATCGTCGGAATGGCGCCTTCCGGCAGCTTGATCGCCGAGATGTGGATGCTGTCGCCGATGTCGGCGTCCTTCAGGTCCACTTCGATGAACTCGGGGATCGCGTCGGGCGACACTTCCAGTTCGATCTCGTGGCGGACAATGTTGAGCACGCCGCCGCGCTTCAGGCCCACCGAGGTGTCCTGGTTCAGGAAGTGCACGGGCACGTCGACGGTGATCTTGGAGTTCGCCGTCACGCGCAGGAAGTCGACGTGGATCAGGAAGTCCTTCACCGGGTCGGTCTGGTAGTCGCGCGGGAGCACGCGGATCTTCTCGCCGCCGACGTCGATGGTGGCGACGTGCGTCAGGAAGCCGCCGGCATGGAGCTTCTTGGAAACCTCGTTCGCGTTGAGGGCGATCGAGAGGGGGGCCTGCTTGTCGCCGTAGATCACAGCGGGAATGAGCCCTTCACGGCGCAGAGCGCGGGCGGACCCCTTTCCCACCCGATCGCGCGCGGAGGCCTTGAGCTCGTAGGTCTGAGCCATGGTGCCTTACCTTGCATTCGAGAACTGAAAACACGAAGGCGGCCGACGGCCGCCTCGCGGTGCCGCACTCCCTCCAGGGGGGTGGGTGCGGACGGCGGGTGCATAGCCGGAAACCGCGGAAAACGCAAGCGCGGGGGGTGATCCTCGTCCGCGCGGACATGAAAAACGCCCGGCGGGTGGCCGCCGGGCGTGTGGGTTGTCGTGACCGGCCCGACGGGGGTCAGGCTTCTCCCATGGTCTCGATCAGTGAATGGTCCAGCGCCTCGCGGGCGTTCTTGCCCGCCCAGACGACGAACTGGAAGGACTGGTAGAAGCGCTCGCAGGACGAAAGAGCATTCTCCAGCATGGATTCGATCTGCTCGTCGCTGGCCTCCGCCTGTCCGGCCAGGATCAGGGCGTGGCGGTACATGATCACGCCCTCGCGCTGCCAGAGGTCGAAGTGGCCGATCCAGAGTTGCTCGTTGACGAGGCTGAGCAGCTTGACCACCTCGGTGCGGCGGGCGTCCAGAACCTTGATGTCAAAGGCGCAGGCCAGGTGCAGCGCCTCCATGTCCTCCATCCAGGAAAAGGATACGTGATAGTCGCACCAGTTGCCCTGAATGGACACGGTGATCTCGTCCTCGCCCGACCGCTCGAACGACCAGTCGTTCTGGGCGGCGATGAGCTCGATCGAGTCGACTGGATTGCTTGGCCGTTCGGAATGAACATCGATGAGGGTCACGATCGACCTCCAAGGTTGCGGCTGGACTCCAGCGCGCGGCTACCTCAGGACGCGTCCGCGAGCCAGCGGCCGGCCGCCGTGGCCTTCGTCGCGTCCCCGAACCGGTGACCGCCCCACGGGAGACGGTGCGGGGTCAGCCGGTGTGGCACCCATGGGCGCAAACGCAACCCACGGGAATCCGTTGCGAGCATCCTCGGCGCGGGCCGACACAACCCCTTGGGTCGGAAGCCCGAATCTCATCTTCATCCAGTATAGGCAGGTGAAGCGGGGCCAAGGAATGGTTCGCTCGCGTTTTTGGTGAATCTGTTGCTTCCGTGCCGAGAGCCTGTGGACGACCCATGCGTCCGCCGCAGGGCTCGGCGGTGCAACATCGCGGAGCGCCTCAGTTCCCGCCGGACGCGCCGTCGGGCGGCGTCGCGGCGGCCGGGCCGGTCGCGTCCGCGGCGGGGCGGACGGACGCCAGATGGACGGCCAACTGGCCCTCCAAGGCGGCCACGCGGGCGGAGAGGCGTTCCACCTCCGCCAGCGCCTTGGCCGCCAGCTCCTGGGCGATCTCCAGGTCTTCCCGGCGGACCAGGTCCATCTCGGATGCGACCCGGTCGGCCTGGGTGCGCAGCACCGTCTCCACTTCGCGACGGGCCGACTGGGCGACGCCGGCGGCATCGTTCATCAGCTTGGCGAACTCATCGAGGATGCGGCTCTGGCCGTCTGACATGGCTCACTCCCGTCGGCGGAGGGGTCCGCCGTCAAAACGCGTGGGGCAAGGTGCCCCACGGCGGGAATGTGGCCCTCAACCGGGCGGCAATCAAGCCGGCCTTTGGAACGGCGTCACTCGGTGAAGCGGAAGGTGGCGACTTCGCAGACGTTGACGTCCTCCTGGATCGCCTCGCGGCCGTCTTCCAGAACCGCCTTGAAGTCGTACTTGCAGTAGCCGGTGCCGTCGTCGATGTTGATGATGATGTTCTCGCCCGCGCCGAGCATGTCCTGGCCGAGGATGTCTTCCTCCCAGGTGTTGGCGCCGACGTTCGAGGCGTAGAACTCGCGAATCTCCGACGAGGTCTCGTTGATGACGCGGACGCGGCGGTCCAGCGCGAAGGCGCTCCCGGCGACGGAGACGAGCGCAACGGCGGCAGCACAAGCCACCGCGAATCCCTTGACCATGTATTCCCCCCAGTCGTGGTTGGGTCCGGCGGCGGCCCGCGGCTCACCGCAAGCAGGATCGATGTTCTGCCTGACAAAATATGCATCAGGATTCGTATACATCTAGATAACCGCAGGCCTTGTGCGCCCTCCGTCTCCGGGCGGGCGCGGCGGCCGACGCGCTCCGGCTTGACCTCGCACTGCGCATCCCGCAAACGTGCGGCACCGTTCCCCGCGCCCAGGTTCGCGATGCCGCTCTTCGCCTTGCCGTTTCCGGCCATCAGTCCGGAACTCATCGAGATCGGACCGTTCGTGATCCGGTGGTACGCGCTCGCCTACATCACGGGGCTGCTGTTCGGCTGGTGGTATCTGCGCCGGCTGGTCTCCACGCCCGGGCTGTGGGGCGATCAGCGCAGACCCGGAACGCTCGACATCGACGACCTTCTGGTGTGGATCACGCTCGGCATCATCCTCGGCGGGCGGATCGGCTACATCCTGTTCTACAACTTCGCCTCCTACCGGGCCGCGCCGTGGGAGATCCTGATGATCTGGCACGGCGGCATGTCGTTCCACGGCGGCCTCATCGGGGCGGCGCTGGCGATGGCGCTCTTCGCGCGCAGACGGGACCTCAACGTCTGGTCGGTGTTCGATCTGGCGGCCGCGGCCGTGCCGGTGGGCCTGTTCCTCGGGCGAATTGCCAACTTCATCAACGGCGAACTGTTCGGCCGGCCCTCGGACGTGCCGTGGGCGGTGATGTTTCCCGCGGGCGGCGGGATCCCGCGTCATCCAAGCCAGCTCTACGAGGCCGGACTGGAGGGGCTGCTCACCTTCATCGTGCTGACGGTCGCCGTGCGGCTCGGCGGGCTGAAGCGGCCGGGGCTGGTGACGGGGCTGTTCGGTATTCTCTACGGGCTGTCGCGGATCTTCGTGGAGTTCTTCCGGGAGCCCGATCCGCAGGTCGGCTATCTCGCCCTCGACGTCGTGACGATGGGGATGGTGCTCTCGCTGCCGCTCGTCCTCGTCGGCGGCGGCTTCCTTGTCCTTGCCCTTTCCGGCCGTACGAGGTCGACGCGATGAATGCGCTGTCCGAGAAGATCCGGGCGCTGATCGAGGCGACCGGGCCTATGCCCGTTTCGGACTTCATGGCGCTCGCGCTCGGCGATCCGGAACACGGCTACTACACCACGCGCGAACCGTTCGGCGCGGCCGGCGACTTCACCACCGCGCCGGAGATCAGCCAGATGTTCGGCGAGCTGATCGGGATCTGGTCGATTGCTGTGTTCGAGGCGCTCGGCCGGCCGGAGCGCTTCGTGCTTGCCGAGCTGGGTCCCGGACGCGGCACGCTGATGGCGGACGCCCTGCGGGCCGCGCGGATCCGTCCCGCCTTCACCGCCGGGGCGGAAGTCCATCTGGTGGAGACCAGCCCGCGGCTGCGGGCGCTGCAGGCGGAAGCGCTGGCCGGGCTCGCCGAACCGGTCTGGCACGACCGGGTGGAGGACCTGCCGGCGGGGCCGGCGATCGTGATCGCCAACGAGTTCTTCGACGCGCTGCCGATCCGGCAGCTGGTGCGCACCGAAGCGGGCTGGCGGGAGCGGATGATCGGGCTCGGCGACGACGGCCGGCTCGTGTTCGGCGCAGGTGCGAGCGGCATCGATCCGATCCTGGTGCCGGACCACGCCCGGCGCGCGCCGGTCGGCACGGTCGTGGAGATCGCGCCGGCGGCGGCGGCGGTGATGGGCGAGCTGGCCGAGCGGGTGGTGCGCCACGGTGGCATCGTGCTCGCCATCGACTACGGCTCGGCGGTGCCGGGAACGGGCGACACGCTGCAGGCGCTGCACCGCCATGCCAGCGTCGACGTGCTGGAGAACCCGGGCGAGGCGGACGTCACCGCGCATGTGGATTTCGCTGAGCTGGCGATGGTGGCGCGCGAATTCGGCGCCACCGTCCATGGACCGGTGGAGCAGGGCGACTTCCTGGTCGCGCTGGGGCTCGTGGAGCGCGCCGGCACGCTCGGCCGCGACAAGGACGAGGCGACCCGGGCGGACCTTGTGACGGCCGTGGAGCGGCTCGCCGCACCCGAGCAGATGGGGCGGCTGTTCAAGGCGATGGCGGTGTCGAGCGGGATCCGCGTGCCGGGCTTCGGAAGGTCCGGCTGAGGCCGGTCAGTCGAACAGGCTGGAGACCGACTGCTCGGCTGCGGTCCGGGCGATGGCCTCGCCCATCAGCGGCGCGATCGAGATGACGCGCAGCTTGGGGCTGTCCTTCACCGCCGCTGTCGGCTGGATGGAATCGGTGATCACCATTTCCTTCAGCCGGCTATCGGTGATGCGGGCGACGGCGCCGCCGGAGAGCACGCCGTGGGTGGCGTAGGCGGTGACCGAGCGGGCGCCCTTGTTGAGGAGGGCGTCGCCGGCGTTGCAAAGCGTGCCGCCGCTGTCGACGATGTCGTCGACGAGGATGCAGTCGCGCCCTTCCACCGAGCCGATGATGTTCATCACCTCCGATTCGCCCGGCCGCTCGCGGCGCTTGTCGACGATGGCGAGCGGGGCGTCGATGCGCTTGGCGAGCGCGCGGGCGCGGACCACGCCGCCGACGTCGGGCGAGACGACCGTCACGTTGTCAACGGCGTAGCGCTCCTTGATGTCGCGGACGAGCACGGGCGCGCCGAACAGGTTGTCGGTCGGGATGTCGAAGAAGCCCTGGATCTGCCCGGCGTGCAGGTCGAGGGTGAGAACGCGGTCGACGCCGGCATGGGTGATCAGGTTGGCGACGAGCTTGGCGGAGATGGGCGTGCGGCCGGAGGAGCGGCGGTCCTGGCGGGCGTAGCCGAAATAGGGGAGCACCGCGGTGATGCGCTTGGCGGACGAGCGGCGGAGCGCGTCGGTGATGATCAGGAGCTCCATCAGGTTGTCGTTGGCCGGGTAGCTGGTCGACTGGATGATGAAGGCGTCCTCGCCGCGGACGTTCTCCTGGATCTCGACGAAGATCTCCTGGTCGGCAAACCGTCGGACGAGGGTCTTGGTGAGGTCCAGGTCGAGATAGCCGGCGATCGCCTCGGAGAGCGCGCGGTTGGAGTTGCCTGAAACCAGTTTCATGAAAGAGCCACCCTCGACGGCGAGCGGATCAACGCCGGCCGGCCCCGGGGCCCGTCGGCACGATCGCGTCCACTTGATGGCCGGGCTTTTAGCAGCGCGCCGGGGCCAGGACAACACGACCTGTCGTCGTAGCGGGAGGTTCTCCCCTGCACGGCACGATGACGTCGGTATGACGCAGGCCGCGAGGCGCTCAGATCGCCGTCGCTGCGGCTGCGGCCACGGCGGCCGGCGGCCCGTCCTCGGAGGGCACCTGGTTCACCCAGGCATAGAGGCCTTCGATGGTGCGCGCGGCGACGTTGGAGAGAATCTCCTCGCTGACGCCGGCCCAGGGATCGCTCGAGCTGGTCGTCCCGAGCTCGAAGCCGGTGACGCGGTGCAGGAGCTTGTTGTTGGAGTCCAGCACGTCCCAGACGTAGGTGAGGTTGACGCCCTGGTCGCCGCCGACCGCGGAGAGGTAGCCGAGCACGCGGTAGCTGGCGGTCGGATCGCCGCGGCGGACCAGCGTCAGGCCGCGCGCCTTGGCGGAGCGACCGAGGGCGCTCGCCAGATCGTCCGCCTTGTTGGTCGGAACACCCAGGATCTGGTTGAACTGGAAGGTTGCCTGCGCCGCGGGGATCGGCGGCACGGTCGGGCGGGTCGCCTCCGGCGGCGCGGGGACGGTGGGTCCGGCCAAGGTCGCCGGGTTCGATGCGGAGGGGCCCTCCAGGCTCTGGCAGCCGGCGAGCGTGCCGGCCAGCAGCGCGGCCGCCAGCATCCTTGAGGATAGGCCTTCGACGCTCCGGCGGCGTGCGGCATCAAACATCAAGGTCTTCCCCCCGCGTGATTCATTGTCCGCTTCATGCCCGTTTGTGAACGAGGCGAAGGCCGGGTTCAAGCCTCACCCGACGACGGACAGCTCGATGGGCAGGGTGGAGAGCGGTTCGGGTGCCGCTTCGGTGGTCAGGTAGGTGCGGCCGAGGCACATGGCCGTGCCGCTGTCGGAGTCCATCAGGATCATGTGGGCGAAGAGCGTCATGCCCGGCAGGATCGGCGCCGGGTTGCCCCGGTAGAACATCGGCATGTCCATCCAGCTCGGCGTGAACCGCGCGCCCAGCGAATAGCCGCAGGCGTTCAGCCGGTGCTTCTCCATGCCCCAGGTATCCATGACGCGGGCGTGGGCGTCGAAGACGTCGCCGAAGCTGGAGCCAGGGCGCATGGCGCCCTCCACGGCGGCGAGCGCCTCGGCCGCGGCGTCGAAGAGGATGCGGTGGCGTTCGGTGGGCGCGCCGACGATCACGGTTCGCATCAGCGCCGCGTGGTAGTGGCGATAGACGCCGGCGAATTCCAGCGTCAGCTGGTCGTTGTCGGACAGGCGCCGCCGACCGGCCTTGTAGCGGCAGAGGAGGGCGTCCGGCCCGGAGCCGATGATCACCTCGTTGGCAGGGTAGTCGCCGCCGCCTTCGAAGATCGTGCCCTGCAGGACGGCGAGGATGCGGCCCTCGTCGGCGCCCGGCCGGATCTCGGCCAGCGCGCTGGTGTAGGCGAGGTCGCCGAGCCGGGCCGCCTCGCGGACGTAGGCGATCTCGGCAGGGGACTTCACCAGCCGCAGCGTGCCCACCACGTCGGAGGCGTCCACCAGCTCGGCGAACCCCTCCATCGCCTCTTCCAGGGCGCGGCCGTTGCGAGCCGTCAGGCCGTGGGTGTCGAACTCCACGCCGATCGTGGCGGTGACGAGGCCCATCTCGGAAAGGAGATGGCGCAGCTGGTCGGCCGGGCCGGCGTCGGCGCGGTCCACCCAGATCCGGATGTCCTCGACGATCGACGTGTGCTCGGCCTGGCGCAGGTCCGCCGACCGGGTGAGCAGCGCGATCCGCCCGTCGGCGGTCAGCACCATCGACTGGAAGAAGCAGAAGCCGAAGGTGTCGTAGCCGGTCAGCCAGTACATCGATTCCTGGGCGAACAGCAGCATGGCGTCCAGCCCGCGCTCGGCCATGACGGCGCGGACGGCGCTCTGGCGTCCGGCGAATTCGGAGCGATCGAAGTGTATGGCCATGCCGGTATCCAGTTCTCAGCGGGGGTCGAGGGCGATGGCGGACAGGTGGCGGCCGTAGTCGGGTTCGCCCCGGTGCGTCATACGCCGGTAGGAGAAGAAGCGCGTCTCGTCGGCGTAGGTACAGAGCCCGAGATCCTCTGCGTGGCCGACGCCGACCCGCGACAGGCGATCGAGGATGTAGGCGGGCAGGTCGAAGAGCGCATGGTCCGCGGTGGCGGCGGGCGTGAACCAGCGGCCGACGTCCTCGCCGGCGTCCCGGAAGCGCGCGACGAACTCGGGGCCGACCTCGTAGGCCGCGCCGGAGATCATCGGGCCGACCACGGCGACGATGCGGGCGCGGTCGGCGCCGAGGCGCTCCATGGCGTCGACAGTCGCCTCCAGGACGCCGGTGAAGGCGCCGCGCCAGCCGGCGTGTGCCGCGCCGACCACGCCGGCTTCGG
Organism: Chthonobacter albigriseus; assembly: GCF_013839445.1. Classification (GTDB taxonomy): domain Bacteria; phylum Pseudomonadota; class Alphaproteobacteria; order Rhizobiales; family Pleomorphomonadaceae; genus Chthonobacter; species Chthonobacter albigriseus. The sequence goes on from NZ_JACDIT010000005.1 coordinate 271,042, forward strand.
CGTCTGCGAAGAGCACCGGGCCGCAATCGGCGGAGGAGACGGCGATGGCAAGGTCCGGCTCGCGGGTGACCACGGCGTCGGCCCGCGGGTTTTCCGACACGGTCCAGGGGGACGTGGCGACGACCACGTCGGGCGAGTGGATCTGGTAGCAGGAGACGAGCCGGTCGGCGGCGACTCCCATGGCGGCGGCGATGCGGGCGCGGTTCTGCAGCACGTGGTCCCGATCGTCGTCGGAGCCGAGCCCGGTGTTGAGGCTGGCGTAGACGCCCTCCGACACGCCACCCTCGCGGGTGAACCAGCCGTGCCGGAGTCCGGGCAGGGCCGAGAGGGTGGGGGAACGCACGACCATGTCGAAGCACCTCTTGGAAAGCCGGCGGATGGTGGCGGGGGACGGCTGACCTGTCAAAGGGGAAGCGAGGACAGCCCGGATCCGGGACGGAGGAAAGGCCCGCGTCCCTCGCTTGCCGCCGCTGCGTACGGGCGGTACACCACGGCGAACCGGTCCAATCCCGCAGGAGCCTTCCCATGACCCTTTCCGCCGTCGGTCCGCTCGTCCTCATCGGCGCGGGCAAGATGGGGGGCGCGATGCTCGCCGGATGGCTGGAGCGCGGGCTTCCCGCCGCCAACGCGATCGTCGTCGATCCCAATCTCGCCGGGGAGATGGCGGATCTCGTGACGCGCCACGGAGCGCGGGCGGTCGCCTCGGCGGCGGAAATCGGCGTCGAGCCCGCGGTGGTGGTGCTGGCGGTCAAGCCGCAGTCGATGGCCGCGGTCCTGCCTCAGGTCGCGCCGGTGATCGGACCGCGGACGGTGGTGATCTCGGTGGCGGCGGGCACGACGATCGCTACGCTTGCGGCCGCGCTTGGCAGCGGCCCGATTGTCCGGGTGATGCCGAATACCCCGGCGCAGGTCAGCCAGGGCATGTCCGTGGGCGTCGGCAACGCGGCGGTCACGGCCGCGGACCGGGACCTGGTCACCCGGCTGATGGACGCGGTGGGCAAGACTGCATGGGTCGACGACGAGGCGCTGATGGACGCGGTGACCGCCGTCTCCGGCTCGGGTCCGGCCTATGTCTTCCTGCTCGCGGAGTGCCTGGCGAAGGCCGCCGAGAAGGCCGGGCTGCCGCCGGACCTCGCCATGCTCGCCGCGCGCCAGACCGTTGCCGGCGCCGGTGCGCTGCTCGCCGCCTCGCCACTGGAGCCAGCGGTCCTGCGGCAGAACGTGACTTCCCCGGGCGGCACGACCGCGGCCGCGCTTGCCGTGCTGATGGCGGAGGGCGGGCTGCAGCCGCTGCTCGACGAGGCCGTCGCGGCGGCGGCCCGGCGCTCCCGCGAACTTGCGGGCTGATCGGCCTACAATCCGCCATGACGGAGCCCTATCTCGTCTCAAGCGAGTGCATTCAACTCCCGGAGACGAGCCATGGCAGGCAAGGCGGATACCCAGCGCGGCAGGATGATCGACGCCTTCGTCGGCAGGCTCGCCACGCGCCCCTTCAACGAAGTCGAACTTGCCGATGTGGCGGCTGACGCCGGTGTCACGCTGGCCGACCTCCGGCGCGAGTTCGACGGGCGGCATGCGCTGCTCAAGGCTTTCGTCCAGCGGATCGACACGGCGGTGCTCGCCGGCGACGATCCCGCGATGGCGGACCAGCCGCCGCGCGACCGCGTGTTCGACGTGCTGATGCGCCGGCTCGACGTGCTTGCGCCGCACAAGGAAGCGGTCCGGTCGCTGCTGCGCTCCGTGCGCGGCGATCCGGGGACGGCGTTGTTCGTCAACGGCCTCGTCACCCGCTCGATGAGCTACATGCTGGCGGCCGCGCGGGTTTCCACCGGCGGGCGGCGCGGCGCGCTGAAGGCGCAGGGCCTTGCCTTCGCCTGGGCGCGGATCGTCGACGTTTGGATCGACGATCCCGATCCGGGGCTGGCCCGGACGATGGTCGAGGTGGATCGCGCCCTCTCCCGCGGGGAGCGGGCGCTCGACATGGTGGACCGGCTCTGCTCCGGCCTGTCACGTCTCGACGAGGGCCTCTCCCGGTTCCGCGGCCGCAGGCGCGGCGACAGGCCGGCCGAAGGCGTCGCCGGCGAGGGAATCTGAGCCTTCCAACGGGTGCCGAAACGAAACCGGGGCCGATCCGCAACGGATCAGCCCCGGACTCGATGGAGGTCATTCTTTGGAAAAAACGGCGCTTTCCTCGATGGGAAGGATCACGCCGGCTAATATCCGGCTCTGCAACACAAACAAACAAATCACCACGAAACGGTGTGGTTATCCGTCGTGCCGCAGCGGAATGCATCAACAATCTGAATGACCCGGTCGCTAACGCGGTGTTAACGCGCTCAATCCCCGCGCACCGTTGCGACAATGCAACAGATCCCCCCTGCCGCGGCCCGCAGCCCGGTGTAAGGTCGCCGCCCCGACATCCTTCGAGGAGCGCCCATGAGCGAGACCGCCCAGCCTTCCACCATCACCTTCGACGACTTCCTGAAGGTCGATATCCGCGTCGGGCGGATCGTGGAGGCGGAGGTGTTCGAAAAGGCGCGCCGCCCCGCCTACAAGCTCAAGATCGACTTCGGCCCGGAGATCGGCATCCGGAAATCCTCCGCGCAGATCACCGTCCACTACGCGCCGGCTGACCTCGTCGGCCGACTGGTGATGGGCGTCGTCAATTTCCCGCCCCGCCAGATCGGGCCGTTCATGTCGGAGGTGCTGACGCTCGGCGTCCCCGACGGCGAGGGAAACGTCGTGCTGGTGACGCCGAGCATGGACGTCCCGATCGGCGGACGGCTCTACTGAGCAAGGCTCAGGCCGGTACAGCCGCCGGAATAGCCTTTACGCCCGTCGGCAGGGTGGCCATCGCGGCCCCGGCTTCAGCCATCAGCCATTCCACAAACCGGTCGATGTCCTGGCGCGGCCGATCCCGGTCGCGGCGGACGAGGTAGAGGTCGTCAGGCCCTGTGGACGTGAAAGGCACCAGGGGAACCAGTCGTCCAAGTTCCAGGTCGTCCGCGATCATGGCCACATCGGCGATCGCGATGCCGCGCCCGCTTTCGGCGGCTCGAAGCGCCATGTCCATGGTGTCGAAGACCTCGCCGCGGCTGCAGTCCAGGTGTCCACGATTCCATTGCGTCGACCACCAAACCCAGTCCTTGGAGCCGGAGCAATGAAGGAGCAGGCCACGGGCCAGATCGGCGGCGCTTTCTACAGGTCCAAATTGATCCCGAAACGCCGGCGAGCACACCGGCATCAATCGCTCCGCCATCAAAGGGATCAAGTCGTCCTCCGGCCAATGGCGGCGGGAAAAGACGATGGCCACGTCGTGGTCGGCGTGGACCGGCAGGGTGCAGGCCCAGAGTACGCTGACTCGCACCGTGATGTCGGTGTTTGCAGCCTCGAAGCGGTGCAGGCGCGGCAGCAGCCATCGCGTGCCGAAGGTCGGCGGCGTGCGAAAGCGGATCTCACCTACGGGACCGCGAGCCTCGTCGACGCCCCGGCGGATCAGTTCGAAGGCGCTGGAGAGCGTGGCGGACAGCGACTGGCCTTCCCGTGACAGCCGGACGCCGCGGTGGATGCGTTCGAACAGGACGATTCCGAGGTCGTCTTCCAGCGAGCGGATCTGCCTGCTGACGGCGCTCTCCGTCACGCAGAGTTCGTCAGCTGCACGGGCGATGCCGCCGAGGCGCGCGGCCGACTCGAAAGCCTTCAGCGCGTTCAGCGACGGGACCCGGTTGGTCGCCTGAGGAACCTTCACTTGAGTTTTCCGTAGGCTTGAGCGGCGGAAATCCCGTTTGAACGGGTCTGTACGGTGCACAATAAAGAAGGCCCAGCAACCTGCAAGGTGCCGTGATGACCCATCGGCCAGCATCCCTCCTCTATTCATTCCTGCTCAACCCGGCAGCGGTGATTGCCGCCGTCCGGGAGCGAGTGGCGTTCCGCCGGGCGCTCCGCCGGTTGCACGCGGAGGATCCCCGGCTGCTGTCGGACGTCGGTTTGGAGGTCGAGGCCGCGATGGAGGAAGCCGCGCTGCCGTTCTGGGCGGACGCGCGCCTCCGTCAGATCTTCCCGGCGGAACCCGCCCCGGTCCGGCATCGACGGCGTTCGCTGCGGCGAAGCGTCATCCGGGAATGCGAACCGCGGCCCTGAGGCCGCCGAGGGGGCTCTTGTCGAGGCGGATGTCGCCGCCGTGGCTGCGGGCGATGTCGCGGGCGATGGCAAGGCCCAGGCCGGTGCCGGCGGTGTCCTGGTTGCGCGCCTCGTCCAGCCGGTAGAAGGGGCGGAAGACCGCCTCGCGCTCCTCCTCCGGCACGCCGGGGCCGTCGTCGTCCACCGTCACCGTGAGCCAGCCGCCGTGGTGCTCGGCGGTGAGATTCACGGTCGTGCCGTGGCGGACGGCGTTGCCGAGGAGATTGCCGATCAGCCGGCGGAAAGCGCCGGGCCGCACCTCCACCCTCGGGTCGCCGACGAACTTCAGCGCGACGGGCCGGTTGCGGGCGCGGCCGGCAACGTCGGCGAGAAGCTCCTGGAGGTCGACGGTCTGGCTCGCCTCATCCGGGTCGCCCTTGGCGAAGGCGAGGTAGGCCTCCAGCATGGCCTCCATCTCGTCCACGTCGCGCCGCATGGCGTCGGTGTCCTCGCTTTCCGGCATCAGCGCGAGCTCCAGGCGGAAGCGGGTCAGGACCGTCCGCAGGTCGTGGCTGACGCCGGCGAGCATGGTGGTGCGCTGCTCGATCTGGCGCTCGATGCGGCGGCGCATCTCGATGAAGGCAAGCGCCGCGCGGCGCACCTCGCGGGCGCCCTGGGGCGCGAAGTCGCCGACCGGGCGGCCCTTTCCGAAGGATTCGGCGGCGTTGGCGAGGCGCTGGATCGGGCGGATCTGGTTGCGGATGAAGATCAGCGACAGCAGGATCAGCACGATGGCGGTCGACACCATCCAGACCAGGAAGATGTGTGAGTTGGAGGCGTAGGCCTCGCTTCGGTCGACCAACACCCGCAGGATTCCGAAGCGGCTCTCGATGCGGATCTCCACAAAATCGGACTGGCCGACCGTGTCCACCCAGAAGGGACGATCGATCTGCCGGCGGATCTCGTCGCGCAGGGTCCGGTCCAGGATGTTGAAGACCGACCGGCGCTTCAGACCGGGCAACTCGCCGTCGCCGAGGAGTTCGAAGCGGTAGTCGAAGCGCTCTTCCGCCGCGGCGATCACCGGCGCGGCTTCGGCGGCCGACGGCTCGGCCTCGACGAGGTCGAGGACGAAACCGATGTCGCGGACCACCGAGGCGGAAAGGCGGCCGGTAACCAGCTGCCAGTGGCGGTCGAGGAAGACGTAGCCGACCACCGATTGGAGGATCACCATCGGCACCATGATGATCAGCATGGACCGGCCGAGCAGGCCTTTCGGCAGCATGCGGTTGATCAACCGGCCGGCAGCGGTCCAGGCGCGCACCACGAAGCCGGGCGTGACGCGGGACAGCGAGCGGCGAACCTTTCGGACGCCGTCGTCGCCGGCTTCCAGGACGCGTTCGACGACGCCCTCGTCCGGGTCCGGGCCGTCGCCGGGGCGCTCCTCGATCGTCATCCGCGTGCTCCGCCCTCAGTCGAAACGCAGGCGGTAGCCGATGCCGCGCACGGTCTGGAGGTGCAGGGGGTTGGCCGGGTCATCCTCGATCTTGCGGCGGAGCCTGTTGATCTGGACGTCCACCGTGCGTTCGCCGACGGCGGCGTCCGGGCCGGCCAACGCCTCGCGCGAGACGGTGCCCTCCGGCGAGGTGGCGAACAGCGTGAGCAGCTGGCGCTCGCGGTCGGTGAGACGAATCACGTCCTCGCCGTCGCGCAGCTCCTCGCGCTTGAGGTCGAAGACAAAGCGGCCGAAGGCGATGGTGTCGGCAATGGCCGGCTTGGCCCCGCCCGCGTTGCGACGGCGCAGCAGGTTGTTGATCCGCAGGAGAAGCTCGCGCGGCTCGAAGGGTTTGGTGAGGTAGTCGTCGGCGCCGGCCTCCAGGCCGCGCACCCTGTCCTCGCCGTCGGCGCGCGCGGTCAAGAGCAGGATCGGCACGTCGCTGCGGCCGCGCAGCGCGCCGGTCAGGCCGAAGCCGTCCTCGCCGGGCATCATCACGTCGAGCACCAGGAGGTCGAAGTCGATCGAGGCCAGCTTGTGCCGGGCATCGGCTGCGTCCGCCGCGCCGGTGACGCGGAAGCCGTTGGCGCCGAGGAACTTGGCGAGCAATTGTCGGATCCGGCTGTCGTCGTCCACCACCAGCACGTGAGCGGCATCGTCGGTCACGGCCGCCTTGGCGCGCAGGGTGGACATCGCGTCAGCTCTCCTCGTCGTCGGCCACCACATAGGGAGTCCGGTCGATCATGCGGTCCAGGAAGCCGCGGACCGCCTCGCGGGTCTCCGGGGGCGTGCCATCCAGCGCCGCCTGGATCCGGGCGGACTGGCGGGCAGCCAGGTCCACGGCGAGCCGCTTGCCCTTGTCGGTCGCGTAGAGCAGGCGCTGCCGCCGGTCGACGGGGCCGGGCGTCTGGTCGATGTAACCCTCGTCGACGAGTTGCTTCAAGACGCGACCGAGAGACTGCTTGGTGATGCGTAGCGTTTCAAGGAGATCGGTCACCCGCAGGCCCGGATTCCGGTTGACGAAGTGCAGCACCCGGTGGTGGGCGCGGCCGAAGCCGAGCGCGGCAAGCGCCTGGTCCGGCTCGGCCACGAAGTCGCGGTAGGCGAAGAAGAGCAGCTCGATCAGTTCATAGTCGATCACCGCCGGCCCGGCGCGGCGGTCCGTCACATCAGGTCGATCGAGCCAATTTACGTCAGCCATATTGACTTATCTGAGTTCGATTGTTACTGGTCGGGCCATTCGGACGACAGGATCGGTCGCAAAACGGCCCGGATCGGGTTGTTCCGTAAACCATACAGGCTCATTCGCTGCGACGCAAAAGGTAGGTCACCGTGACTGTCCTTCCAGGGCGGAGCGGTCCATAATCGCCGCCGACAACGCAGGCCCTTGCCGGCGACACGACACATCCGGGAGAAAAGGACATGGCTTCGGTTCCCTTCGACGATCGCGACGGCGTCATCTGGTTCGACGGAAAGTTCGTCGACTGGCGGGATGCCAAAGTGCACGTGCTCACCCACGGCCTGCACTACGCGAGCGCCGTGTTCGAGGGCGAGCGCGCCTACGGCGGCGAGATCTTCAAGCTCAAGGAGCACACCGACCGGCTGATCGAATCGGGCCGGATCCTCGGTTTCGAGATCCCCTACAGCGCCGAGGTGATCAACGAGGCCAGCCGCGAGACCCTGAAGCGGATGAACCTCGTCGACGGCTACATCCGTCCGATCGCCTGGCGCGGGTCGGAGATGATGGGCGTGTCGGCCCAGAACAACACCATTCATCTCGCCATCGCCGCGTGGGCCTGGCCGAGCTACTTCAACCCGGAAGAGCGGCTGAAGGGCATCCGTCTCGACATCGCGGAATACCGCCGCCCGGACCCGAAGACCGCGCCGTCGCGGTCCAAGGCGGCCGGCCTGTATATGATCTGCACGATCTCCAAGCATGCGGCGGAAGCCAAGGGCTACGCCGACGCGCTGATGTACGACTACCGCGGCTACGTCGCGGAGGCGACCGGCGCCAACGTCTTCTTCGTCAAGGACGGCGAGCTGCACACGCCGACGCCGGACTGCTTCCTGAACGGCATCACCCGTCAGACCGTCGTGGACCTCGCCCGGCGCGCCGGCATCAAGGTCGTCGAGCGGCACATCATGCCGGAGGAGCTCTCCACGTTCACCGAGTGCTTCATCTGCGGCACGGCGGCGGAGGTGACCCCGGTCGCCGAGATCGGCCCGCACAGCTACAAGCCGGCGGCGATCACCAAGACGCTGCTCGACGCCTACATGGCCGAGGTCCAGCCGAAGGCGAGCGCGCAGGCGGCCGAGTGAGATCGGTGGCGGGCCGGGCCCAGCGTCCGGTCCGCCCATTCCCGAGCGCCCGCGCGCCAAACGTTTCCGGAGCCGACATGGCCGACTGGCTGATTCCCCTCGCCGATGCCCGCGAATCGCTGTTCGAGGCCGACCATCCCTTTGCGGTGCTGCTGAAGCACGGCACCATGTCGGTGGAACTCTATGCGCCGGTGGGCGAGGACACGCAGACGCCGCACAGCCAGGACGAGCTCTACGTCGTGGTCGCCGGCAGCGGCATGTTCAACAAGGCGGGCGAGCGGAAACCCTTCGGGCCCGGCGACGTGATCTTCGTGGAAGCCGGCGTGGAGCATCGCTTCGAGGGTTTCACCGACGATTTCCAGACCTGGGTGATCTTCTGGGGTCCCAAGGGTGGGGAATGATAGGGCAAAGACTTGCGGTAAAAACGGTGCGGATCTTCTGACAAACCGCGCACTGTCTCGTTTTGGTGTTGCGGAATCAGAAGTATTTACAGATCTTCCGAGGCGTTAGTGCGGCCGGACAGGCATTCCTGTCGCAGGCACGCGGATCAGGGGTAACGGCCTTTCACCGGCTGTGTCCGCTGCAGCTCCGGGGATCCCATGGCCAGTTCGCCTACCGCCATCGCGTCGCATCGGATCACCAACGCCCGCATTCACGACATGCTCGAGCCGTTGATGTCGGCGCCGCCGAAGATCCTGGATCTCGGCTGCGGCAGAGGGTCCTTCCTGCAGACGGTCGCAAAGCGCTTCGCCGAAAAGAACTGGCCGGTCGCCGGCAACCTGATGGCCGTGGATATCGACCTCGACGCCTATGCCGCGCCCGAGGTTCCGAGCCAGGTGGTGGATCTCAACGCCGGGCTGCCGTTCGCCGACAACAGCTTCGACGTGGTCACCGCGATCGAGGTGTTAGAGCACACCCGCGCGCCCTACCTTCTGATCGAGGAGGTCTTCCGGGTGCTGAAGCCGGGCGGCAGGATCATCTTCTCCGTGCCCAACGTCATGCACATGACCAGCCGCTTCAGCTTCCTCCTGACCGGCCACTACTACATGTACCCGACCCCGAGCGCGAAGCTGAGCAACGCTGGGCGGCTCTGCGGCCATATCTCGCCGCTGCCGGTGCAGTATTGGCACTATGGCCTGCGGTTCGCGGGTTTCGAGGCGATCACCACCACCACCGACCGCATCAAGAAGAGCGCGCGGATCCTCTACGGCCTGCTGTGGCCGGTCCTGAAACTGGCGGCGGTCCGCTACAAGGCGAAGATCAGACGGTACGATGCCGATCTTCGCACGGAAGTCGAGGCGGTGTTGCCGCAAGCCAACGCGTTCGGCAGCGCCGCCGGGCGCAGCCTGGTTTTCTCGGCTGTGAAACCCGGCTGACGACGCTCGCCGATCACCGCGTCGCCCTCACCACCGTCCCGCCTTCTCGTCGTCGGCGCCCTTGGCGGCCACCCAGTCGCCGCTCGTGCCGTCGGTGCGGTGTTCCTTCTTCCAGAAGGGGGCCCGGGTCTTCAGGAAGTCCATCAGGAACTCGGCGGCCTGGAAGGCCGCGGTCCGGTGCGGCGAGGCGGTGACGACGAGAACGATGCGGCCGCCGGGCGCAATGCGTCCGTGGCGGTGGATGGCCGTGATGGCGGTAACGTCAGGCCACCGTGCGGCGGCCTCGGCCGCGACGCGCCCGATCTCCGCCTCGGCCATGCCCGGGTAGTGCTCCAGCTCGAGGGCCGCCAGCGCGCCGCCCTCGTCGCGGCAGAGGCCGACAAAGCTGACCACCGCACCGACGTCTGATCGGCCGCGATGCAGCGCCTCGATCTCGGCGCCGACGTCGAAGTCCTCCGCCTGCACGCGGACGGCGATCGACGCGGGCATGGCCTCAGCCTCCGGTCATCGGCGGGAAGAGGGCGACCTCGCGGGCGTCCCGCACCGGGCTCTCCTGGTCCACGTGTTCATGGTCGACGGCGACGCGGATCGCGTCCGGGGCCTCGAAGGCGTGGGCGTAGTTGTCGCCGCGGCCGGCCAGCCAACGCACGAGGTCGCCCGCCGTCGTCACTGTCGCGGGGAGGTCCACCGTTTCCTCGGTGAGGCCGATGCGCTCGCGGACCCAGGCGAAATAGACGAGCTTCACGGCTCGACCTCCATCAGGTAGCCGACGCCGGCGCGGAAATAGTCGTAGCCGGTGTAGAGCGTCACGATCGCCGCGGTCCACAGCATCACCAGGCCCAGTTCGGAGATGCCGGTGATCAGCTTGTCGGCGGCGGGGCCGGCGAGGAGGATGCCGATCGCCAGGAGCTGGATCGTGGTCTTCCACTTGGCGAGGCGGGTGACGGGAACGCTGACCTTCAGCTCGGCGAGGAACTCGCGCAAGCCGGAGACGAAGATCTCGCGCATCAGGATGATCACCGCCGCCCAGAGCGACCAACCGCCGATCGTGCCGGCGCCGGTCAGCACCAGCAGGCTGACGGCGACGAGCAGCTTGTCGGCGATCGGGTCGAGCATGCGGCCGAGCGAGGACTGCTGCTTCCAGGCACGAGCGAGGTAGCCATCGAAATAGTCGGTGATCGACGCCGCGGCGAACAGGGCGAAAGCCAACCAGCGGCCGAGGTCGCCCTCGACGTAGAAGCAGGCGGCGACCAGCGGCACCGCGACGATCCGCAGGTAGGTCAGGATGTTCGGGAGCGACAGGGCCGTTTGCATCAGCCGGTTATCGAGCGCGGTCATGTCCGTTCCATGGCATGGCGGAGGCTCCGAGAGCAAGGCTGCCGACAGCTGGTGCCGAGAGCCGGCACGGCCGGTTTAGAAAGCGTTCACGACGTCGGTTTACCATGCATGCCATCACGCGTTCATGAATGAAGCTTGGTTCTAGTGCCGGTGTCCTGTCATGCGTAACCGTCCGATCCTTGCCGCCGTGTGCGGCCTCATTCCGCTCGTCCTCGCCTCCGGGCCCGCAGTTTCGGCCGATCCCTACGCCGAACCCGGTCCGTTCGACGCCCCGGCGCCGCTGCCGCCCGACCGTCCCACGGTGAAGGCCGTGGCCGCGATCGCCAGCGACGACTATCGCGAGGGTATCTCAACCACCGACCACGGTCTCTATGCATTCGGACGCGTGGAAGCCGCTTACGGCGCTTTCTATGGCGCGCTGGCGACCTTCACCGAGGGCGACGATCCCGACATGGGCGTCGCGCTCACCGCCGGAGCCCGGCCGACCCTCGGGCAGGTCGCTTTCGACGTCAGCCTGACGCGGGAACAGATCTTCGGCAACCCGGATGCGAGCGATTTCGTGCTGCACGGGCATGCCAGCGCTCCCGTGGCGGAGAACGTCACCGCGACCGGCGGCTCCACCTACACGCTCGCCGACGAGGGCCGCGACACCTGGGATCTCTATGCGGCGGCTGCCATGTCGATCCCGGAGGCGGTCAACCTCGGCGGCAAGGTCACCTATCAGCCCTATTCCGACGTGTCGCCCGACGCGGCGATCAAGGTCGGCGGTTCGATCGAGGTGCCTCTGCCGAAAGGGTTCAGCGTGTCGAGCGGGCTCACCTATGCACATTACGTGGACGACGACGTGCCGAACTACGCCTGGTACGACATCGGCGCGAGTTGGAAGGCCACGGAGTGGGCGACAGTCGACCTGCGTTGGCACGGCAACACGCTTTCCGCCGGCGACTGCGCCGCCCACGCGGCCACCGACTGCGACGGCCGGATCGTCGGCAAGCTCATCCTGAACCAGGAATTCGGGATGTAGAGGTCGGCCGGTCCTGGTCGAAGGTTACTCAGCCGCCGTATCGGCCGGACGATCGGGCTCTCGCTCCTCGTCCGGCATCGCCAGCAGCACCGGCGGTCGGTCATCGAACCGAACGACAAGATCAAGCCGGCCTCCCATGGCCTCTATATACTCGCGCAAGGTGGAGACCTTCGGATCAATCCGGCGCTCCAGTTGGGCGACTGACACCTGATTTTTTCCGAGACGCCCGGCGACCTCCGTCTGGGTCAGCTCCAGCCACTTGCGAAGTTCCTGCATGGTGCGGACTTCTGCGACGAGATCCTGGGCAAGCGACTTTGCGTGCTGTCGCTGCTCTTCAGTCAGATACTTCCGGCTGAATTCGTCGGCGGTTATCGCCATCTCATCCGTCCTCTCCTTGAGTCGCAAGCCACTTCGCGAATCGATGATCCGCCTTCGCGATCAGCCGGCGATAGAACCGCCTCTGATCCAGACCAGCCTTGTCTCCCCCGACCAGGAGGACTGCCCGACGGTTCGGGTCGAATGCGAACGCGATGCGCCAGATTCCGTCTCTTGTCCGAAACCGCAGTTCCTTCATGTTCACGAACCGCGACCCCGTCAGCGTGTCGGCATGTGGACGGTTCAACTGGGGTCCGATAGCCGCAAGCAGTTCCATTGATGCGACGAGGCCCTCTCTTGCCGCAACAGGCCAAGAGGCCGCTTCCGGCTCGAACTCATCGTGAATCAATACGGTCCATGGCATGGCGAATATAGGTCAAAACTTCTATAAGTTCCAGCTTATATTCTAGACCATCAAGCCTGCTCGTGGAAGTAGTCGTAGATGGCCTTGGCGGTGGACGTGCTGAGGCCGGGGACGGCTTCCAGGTCGCTGAGGCCGGCGCGCTGGATCGCCTTCAGCGTGCCGAAGTGGTTGAGCAGAGCGCGCTTGCGGGTCGGGCCGACGCCGGGGATCTCCTCCAGGCCGCCCTTGGAGATCTGGCGGCTGCGGCGAGCGCGGTGGCTGCCGATGGCGAAGCGGTGGGCCTCGTCGCGCATCCGCTGGATGAAGTAGAGCACCGGGTCGCGGGTCGGCAGCATGAAGTCCGCCCGGCCTGGTATGAAGAAGCGCTCGCGGCCGGCATCGCGGTCCGGCCCCTTGGCGACGCCCACCATCGGCATGTCGGCCAGGCCGAGGTCGGTCAGGATCGCGCGAACCGCGTTCAGCTGGCCCTGGCCGCCGTCGATCAGGATCAGGTCCGGCCAGGGGCCGAAGCCGTCCTCGTCGCGCGGCGCCGTCTGGCGGCTGCCGTGTTCCTTGACAAGCCGGGAGAAGCGGCGGGTCATCACCTCGCGCATCATGCCGAAGTCGTCGCCCGGGGTGATCTCCTCGGAGCGGATGTTGAACTTGCGGTACTGGTTCTTCACGAAGCCGCCGGGTCCGGCGACGATCATGGCGCCGACCGGGTTGGTGCCCATGATGTGCGAGTTGTCGTAGACCTCGATCCGGCGCGGCGGCACCTCCAGCCCGAACACCTTGCCGAGGCCTTCCAGCAGGCGCGCCTGGCTGGAGGTGTCGGCGAGCTTGCGGCCGAGCGCCTCGCGGGCGTTCTGGACGGCGTGGTCGACCAGTTCGCGCTTTTCGCCGCGCTGCGGGCGCAGCACCTCCACCCGGTGCTCCGCCTTCTCGGTGAGGGCGCGCGACAGCAGCTCCATCTCGTCGAGGTCGTGGCTGAGCAGGATCAGCCGCGGCGGCGGGCGGTCGTCGTAGAACTGCGCGATGAAGGAGGTCAGCACCTCCATCGGCTCGGTGCCGGCGGCGACCTTGGGGAAGAAGGCGTGGTTGCCCCAGTTCTGGCCGGTGCGGAAGAAGAACACCTGCACGCAGTAGTGCCCGCCGTCGCCATGCAGCGCGAAGACGTCGGCCTCGTCCACCCCTTGCGGGTTGATGCCCTGGTGGCCCTGGACGTGGCTGAGCGAGGCCAGCCGGTCGCGGTAGACGGCGGCGCGCTCGTAGTCCATGTCCTCGGCGGCCTTCGCCATCTCGGCGGCGAGTTCCTTGCGGATTACGCTCGACTTGCCGGAAAGGAAGTCCTCGGCCTCGCGGACCAGCACGCGGTACTCGTCGAGGGCGATCTCGCCGGTGCAGGGGCCGGCGCAGCGCTTGATCTGGTGGAGCATGCAGGGCCGCGTGCGCGACTGGTAGACGCCGTCCGCGCAGGTGCGGATCAGGAAGGCCTTCTGCAGCGCGTTGATGGTGCGGTCCACCGCGCCGGCGGAGGCGAAGGGGCCGAAGTAGCGGCCCTTCCGGCTGCGGGCGCCGCGGTGCTTCACCAGCTGCGGCGCCTCGTGATCCTCGGCAATCAGGATGTAGGGAAAGCTCTTGTCGTCGCGCAGCAGCACATTGAAGCGCGGCCGCAACTGCTTGATGAGGTTGGCCTCCAGCAGCAGCGCCTCGGTCTCCGTTGCCGTGCGGACGAACTCCATCGATGCCGTCAGCTGCACCATGCGGATGATGCGCGTCGGAAGCTGGCCGAGCCGGGTGTAGTTCGACACGCGCTTCTTCAGCGAGCGCGCCTTGCCCACGTAGAGCACGTCGCCGGCCTCGTTGAGCATCCGGTAGACGCCCGGGGCGTTGGGCAGCAGCTTGACCATGCCGGCGACGACGGCGACGCCCTTGCGGCCGTCCTTGCCGTCGATGTCGATCTCCGAGCCTTCCGCCTCGACCGCCGCGTCAAGGTCGGCCGCCTCCTCGGCGTCGCCGTCCTCCACGTCCATCGGCGCCAGCGTGTCGTCGTCGCCGCCCGCCACGGGCGCGAGGGCGGCCACCTCGGCCGGCTCCGGAATGCGATCCTGGTCCTTCATGTCGTCCATGCAAATCCGCCCAAAGGGCCGCGCGCCCCCATCCGCCTACCGGCGATTCGCGTCAGCCGGCGTCAGCTGATTCTATATAGGACCAAGCCGGCAGGATTTCGCCCGGGCGCTTGATGCCTCCATCCTACTCGTGCCGGAGCGCTTCGATCGGGTCCAGCCGCGCGGCGCGCCTTGCGGGGAAAAATCCGAAGGCGACGCCGACAAGGGCGGAGAAGGCGAAGGCGAGGGCGACGATCGTGGGGTCGACGATGAAGGGCACGGAGAGGAGCCGGGCCGTGCCGTAGGCGAGCGAGAGCCCGGTGAGGATGCCGATCAGTCCGCCGAACAGGGAAAGCACGACGGCCTCGACCAGGAACTGGGTCAGCACCTGGTGCTCCAGCGCGCCGATGGCGAGGCGGATGCCGATCTCGCGGGTGCGCTCGGTGACCGAGACCAGCATGATGTTCATGATGCCGATGCCGCCGACCACAAGGCTGACGGCGGCGACCGCTCCGAGCAGGCCGGTGAGGATGGTGGTGGTCGCCGTCATCGTCTGCACCAGCTGGCGCATGTCGCGGACGGAGAAGTCGTCGTCGTCACCGGCGAGGATGTCGCGCCGTTCGCGCAGGAGATCCTCCACCGCCGCCTGGACCTTGCCCGTGTCGACGCCGTCCCGGGCGGAGATCAGGATGGTGTCGACGGTGGTGGTGCCGGCTATCCGCCGCTGGAAGGCGCGCAGCGGCATGATCACCGTGTCGTCGCGGTCGCTGCCGACCGTCGATTCGCCCCGCTCCACCAAGAGCCCGACCACCGGGCAGGCGATGTTCTTGACCCGGATGGTCTGGCCGACCGGGTCGGCGGTGCCGAACAACTCTTGGCGCACGGTCTCGCCGATCAGGCAGACGGAGCGGCCGGCGCGGGCCTCGCTCTCCGTGAAGTTGCGACCGGAGGAGACAGACCAGGCCTGCGTCGTCAGGTAGTCGGCGTTGGTGCCGACGAGACCGACGGTGCGGCTCTCCGAACCGGCGACGACCGCGACGCTCTTCTGCGACACCGGGGCGACGGCGAGAATGCCGCCGACATCGGCGCGGATGGCATCGGCGTCGGCCAGAGTGAAGGACCGGGCGGAGGAGGAGGGTGCGCCGGGTCCCATCTGGCCGGGCCGGGCGAACAGGAGGTTGTTCCCCATCGAGGAGAGTTCGCTGGTGATCTTGGCCGTCGCGCCGTTGCCGACGGTCACCATGGCGATCACCGCGGCGACGCCGATGACGATGCCGAGCACGGTCAGGAAGGAGCGGAGCGTGTTGCGGCGTATGGTGCGGACGGCGAGCAGCAGGGTTTCCCAAAGCATCAGGCGGCCCTCGCCGTGGCGGTGTCGCTGTCCACACGGCCGTCCTTGAAACGGATCGTCCGGTGGGCGAAGGCGGCGATGTCGGGCTCGTGCGTCACCATCACCACGGTGATGCCGCGTTCGGTGTTGAGCTCGGTGAGGAGCGCCATGATCTCCTCGCTGGTGCGGGTGTCGAGGTTGCCGGTCGGCTCGTCGGCGAGAAGCAGCATCGGATCCGTGACGATGGCGCGAGCGATCGCGACGCGCTGCTGCTGGCCGCCGGAGAGCGCGGACGGCACATGGTGCTCGCGGCCCTGAAGGCCCACGCGGGCGAGCGCCTCGCGGGCGAGCGCGGTCCGCTCGGCCGCGCCGACGCCCCGGTAGACCAGCGGCAGCTCCACGTTCTCCTGGGCGCTGGTGCGGGGCAGCAGGTTGAAGCCCTGGAACACAAAGCCGAGAAAGCTGCGGCGCAGGATGGTGCGGGCGTCCCGGTCGAGGCCGCTCACCGAGACGCCGTCGAAGAGGTATTCGCCCGCCGTCGGCGTATCCAGGCAACCGATGATGTTCATCGCGGTCGACTTGCCTGAACCGGATGGGCCCATCACCGCCACGAACTCGCCGGCGGCAATGGCGAGGTCGACGCCGTCGAGCGCGCGCACCTCCGCATCACCCTCGCCATAGCGACGGGCGATGCCGCGGAACTCGACGAGGGGCGTCACCTCGGTCATCACGGCTGCTTCGTCGTGGAGTCCACGACCACCGCGTCGCCGGGTGCCAGGTCGCCGGAGGCGACGATGGTATTGCGATCGTCGCTCGAGCCGGTTTCCACCATCACTGGGGAGGGGACGCCGTCCTTCAGGACGTAGAGCGTCCGCTGGCGGCCTTCGTTCGCGCTCGTCGGTTTGGCCGGCGCCTGCGGTGGGCGAGGCAGGAGCCTCGACAAGAGGCCGCCGCTGCTCGCTGCGGTCTCTGCCGGCGGCGCCCAGCGCAGCGCAGCGTTCGGCACCAGGAGGGCGTCGTCGTGATGCTCCACGACGATGTCCGCGGTTGCGGTCATGCCCGGGCGGAGCGCCAGATCGCGGTTGTCGACGTCGAGCAGGGCCTTGTAGGTCACCACGTTCTGCACGGTCTCGGAGGCGAAGCGGATATCGCGGATGGAGGCGGGGAAGGTGCGATCGGGGTAGGCATCGACCGCGAAGGACGCGGCCTGACCGATGGCGACCCGGCCGACGTCGGCCTCGTCCACGTCGACGCGCAGTTCCATGCGCTTCAGGTCCTCGGCGAGCGAGAAGAGCACCGGCGCCTGCAGCGAGGCGGCGACGGTCTGGCCGGGATCCACCGAGCGGGACAGCACCACGCCGTCGATGGGCGAGAGGATCTTAGCCTTGGTAAGGTTGGTTTCGGCGAGCCTCAGGTCCGCCGCGGCGACCTCCACGTCGGCCTCCGCGCTGGTGCGTGCGGCGATCGCGCGGTCGAGCGCGGCCTTTGACGTTTCCAGTTCCTGCGCCGAGATGACGGTCCGCTCCAGCAGCACCACCTTGCGGTCGTACTCGGCCTGCGATTGGCGGATGGTTGCGTCCGCCTCGCTGACCTTGGCGCGGGAGGCGGCGAGCTTGGCGCGGGCGCTCGCCACGGACACGTCGAGCTTGTCGGTGTCGAGCTCGGCGAGCACATCGCCCTTCCGGACGGGGCTGTTGTAGGTGACGTTCACGGCCCGCACGGTGCCGGAGAGCTCGCTGCCGACCTCCACCTGGTTGGTCGGGTAGATCGATCCCGTCGCCGTCACCTCCACGGTGAGCGCGCCGCGAGCCGCGACGGCGGTGGCGTAGGTGGTGGCGACCGCCGATCGGCTCGCCCACCAGGCGTATCCGCCGCCGAGCAGGGCGACGGCCACGACGGTCCAGACCATGCGGCTGCGCCAGCGTCGCCGCGCGCCGGTGCGCGAAGCTGTCTTCAGCACGTCCTCCACGCGTCGGCGCTCGGGCGCGGACTCCACGGCTGCGGTCATCTTCGGCTCCTGGACGGGCGGCGGGACAAGCCAGCCGCGATCGGGCCGGACTAAACCACGTCTCCTGTCTTGCGTGTGTGCCGAATTGTATCCGTTTTCCGCACCCGCACGTTGAGGGATGTCAAGCGTCGACCGAGGGCGCTACCGACCTGAAGAGCAAGGCCTATTCGGCGATCCCGACCACGTCGGGGGTCTCCCAGGCGAGGTGCTGGCCGCCGTCGAGGGCGAGCATCTGGCCGGTGAAGGAGCGGCTCTCCAGGATGAAGCGGACCGCGGCGGTGATCTCGTCGAGGCTCGGGCCGCGCTGCAGGAGCACGGCGTCCGTCTGCTTGCGGAAGTCGTCCGGGCCCTGGCGGACATTGGCCAGCGTCGGCCCGGGGCCGATGCCGGCGACGCGGACGCGGGGGGCGAGCGCCTGGGCAAGCGTCTGCGTCGCGCTCCATAAAGCCGACTTGGAGAGCGTGTAGGAGAAGAACATCGGGTTCGGCCGCCAGACCCGCTGGTCGATCAGGTTGATCACCACACCGTCGCGGGTGGGGGGCAGGCGGTTGGCGAGGTCGCGGGCGAGGAACACCGGGGCGGCGAGGTTGACGTTCATGTGCCGGGCCCAGAGGTTCGGCTCCAGGCTCGTCGCTTCGTCGCGTTCGAAAGCACTGGCGTTGTTGACGAGCACGTCGACCGGGCCGAGCCGGCGTTCGGCCTCGGGAATGATGCGGGCGACCGCGTCGAGGTCGGCGAGGTCGGCGGTGATCACGGCCACGCGGCCCTGGCCGCGGCGGATCTCGTCGGCGACGTCCTCGGCCTCCTCGCGCGAGCGATTGCAGTGGAGCGCCACCGCGTAGCCCTCGGCGGCGAGATCGAGCGCGATTGCCCTTCCGATGCGGCGGGCCGCACCGGTGACCACAGCGACGCCTCTTTCGTGGTGATACATGGGCCCGTCTCCGATAAGTGCCACGCTGGACATAGGCTTCGGCTCTGCCGTGGACAGGGCTGATCGCGAAGGCTTGAACGCGCCGGGACCAGGATTCCGGTCCGCTCGGAAGGGCATACGAAACCACGAGCCCGGCGGTTCAGTTCCCGTTGAGAATGAAAAGTTTTAACGTGTGGCTTAATCGCGTGGCAGGGTTAACACACCCTTCACCATGACCCGGCGATCCACGAAACTTTCCCGTCCTCGCCGCATTGTCGCCATTGCATGAGACGCGCCCAGCCACAATCAGGGGTCAACGTCCGGGTCGATCCGGTCGCGCCCCCGCCCTCCAGGCAGCGCGCCGTGACGATGTGTTGTCGCCGGTCTTTGCGATCCTCCCCCCGCGATCCGGCGCCCGTGTTTGAGCTTAAGGAGTATTTCCATGAACCGTGTGATCGCAGCCCTCTTCGCTGGATCCGCCGTGCTGGTGGCCGCCCCGGCCTTCGCCGCGGACCTGCCGGAGCCGATCCCCGCCGCCCCGATGGCCGAGACCATGGTCGAGCCGACCGCGTTCGACTGGACCGGAACCTACATCGGCGCCGACGCAGGCTACGTGTTCGGTGACGACAGTGCCTTCACCGACGCCTTCGCGGCCGGCGCCTTCGTCGGCTACAACTACGCCGTGACCCCGAACTGGGTGGTCGGCGGCGAGGCCGACTTCCACTGGTTCGGCAGCGACGAAGGCTTCGCCACCGCCCTCGGTGACACCGGCTCCACGAGCGACAGCTATCTGTCGACCGTCCGTGCCCGCGTCGGCTACGCCTTCGACAGCGTGCTGGTCTACGGCACCGCCGGTCTTGCGGTCGGCTTCGGCGAAGTCGATCTTCCCGGCGGCAGCGACAGCAACACCCACGTCGGCTACGTCGTCGGCGCCGGTGTCGAGGCCGCTCTGACCGAGAACGTCACCGTCCGCGGCGAGTACAACTACATCGACGCCGGCTCGGAGACCTACTCCGACGGTACCGATTCGGCCGATCTGGACTTCACCGGCCACCTCGTCAAGGTTGGCGTCGGCTACAAGTTCTGATCCACCGACGATCGGACTTCCACGGAAGAGCCCGGCCCGCAAGGCCGGGCTCTTCTGCGTTTCGGGACGGGTCAACCGCGCCGGGAGATGCGCACGATCGCCTCGTGCAGGGCGGAGAGGAAGCGCGAGCGGTCCTTCGGCGCGAAGGGGCGGGGGCCGCCGGTGATCTCGCCGGTGGAACGCAGGTCGGTCATCAGGTCGCGGACGGCAAGCGCCATGCCGATCGAGCCCTCGTCGAAGGGTTTGCCGGTCGGTGAAATGACGGCGGCGCCGGCCTTAACGCAGCGGCTGGCCAGCGGAATGTCCGCCGTGACCACCACGTCGCCGGCACCGGCCCGCGCGGCGATCCAGTCGTCGGCCACGTCGGGGCCGCTCGGTACGACCTCCAGGCGCACCGATCCGTCGCGCGGGATCGAGATCCAGCTGTTCGACACCACGACCACCGGCCAGCGGTGCCGCTCGGCGACACGGTAGACCTCGTCCTTGACGGGGCAGGCGTCGCCGTCGACGTAGATGGTGCCGGGGGGCTTCGGTTGCGTGCTCATGGCGCGCCTCATAGGGCAAACCGGGGCGCGGAACAAGAAACGCCCCGGAGCGGGCTCCGGGGCGTCGGTCCAATGTGGGATCGTTCGTCTCAGGCAGCCTGGCGGACCCCGGAGAGCGCATCCAGTTCGGCCTCGGTGAAGCGCGCCTTGACCAGCTGGATGCCGGTGGTGCCGTCCTCGGTCCACACCACCTTGCCGTTCACGGAGCGGCTCGGCAGGTCGAGCTTGAGGCTCGCGCCGACGGCGGCGGGACGGTCCAGGCGGACGCCCAGCCCTGCCACGGAGATGTTCTCCAGCACGCAGGACTGCGGGCCCTGGCCGAAGTCGATGCGGACGCGGCTGCCGGCGACCGCCGTCCGGCTGTCGCCGCGACGGTCCGTCAGATCGCGCAGCAAGCGGTCGACCTCGCTGTTGAGGCCGTTGACCTGGCCAACCAGAGTGCCGCTCAGGCGGTCCAGGGCGATGGCGGCCGCTTCGGTCTCGTTGGCGATCTTGGGCAGGACGGCGAGACCGGAGACGACCTCCTCGTTGGTGCCCGTGGCGCGCGACAGGCTGCCGTTGATTTCGGTGGTGGCGGCGTTCTGCTGTTCCACGGCGCCGGCGATGGAGGTTGCCAGCGACGAGATGCCGACGATCGCCTCGGTCACTTCGCCGACCGCATCCAGCACGTCGGTGGCCGCCTGCCGGATGTCCTCGACCTGGGATTCGATCTCCTCGGTGGCCTTGGAGGTCTGGTTGGCGAGCGCCTTGACCTCGGCTGCGACCACTGCGAAGCCGCGACCGGCCTCGCCGGCGCGCGCCGCTTCGATGGTGGCGTTGAGGGCGAGCAGGTTGGTCTGCTGGGCGATGGCCGAGATCAGCGCCGAGATCTCGCCGATCCGCGTCGACGTGTTGGCGAGCCGGTCGCCGACGGCGCGGGCTGCCTCGGCGCGGGTCCGCGCGACGTCGGCCTCGGCGGCCGAGCGGGCGGTCTGCGCGGAGATCTCCGCGATCGAGGAGGAGAGCTCGGTCACCGCCGCGACGACGATCGAGACGTCGCCGTTGGCGGCCTGCAGCTTGCGGAGGGAGACGTCGAGTTCGGTGTAGGTGCGGGCCGCGTTGCCGCTCACGACGGTCGACTGCTGCTTGAGCGACGTGGCGACCTCGGCGATGCCCTCGACCACCGCGCCGACCGACTTGCGCAGCTTGTCGGCGACGGCGGCGAGCGCCTTCTTCTCGCCGGCCAGCAGCTCGCGGCGGCGTTCCTCGCCGTTGGCCTCCTCCAGCTTCTCGATGGTGCGGTCGCGGAAATAGCCGACTGCGCGGGCGACCTTGGCGATCTCGTCCTTGCCGTCCGCGCCTTCGATGACGGCGTGGAGGTCGTCGTCCCCGAGCGCACGGATGCGGCGGTCGAGGCGATCGATGGAGCGCATGATGGAGACCGAAGCGGCCATGGCGGCGCCGATGGCGAGCGCGGCGACGCCGAGCGCCAGACCGAGCATGGTCCAGAGGCGGCTGCTGAAGCCGCCGATCCGGAGGTCGAGCAGGTGGTCGAGGTTGGCGGCAGACTTGGTCCAGAGGGCGTCGGCCGACTTGACCAGGGCGACGCGGGCGGCCTTGAAGCCGTCGAGGTCGGTAGCGGCGCGCTGGGCGGGGTCGCGCAGGGTGCCGGCGACGGCCAGCGCCGTTTCGCGATAGGTCTTCGTCGCAGCGATCAGGTCGGCCACGGGGGCGGCGAGGTCGGCCTTCACGGATCCGTCGGGATTGCTGGCGGCGGCGGCGTCATAGGATGCCTGGATCGCGTTGGCGGCGCCTTCGATCTGGCCGAGCTCGATCATGTAGGCGGCCTTGGCGTCGTCGTCGAGCTCGGGCATCCCGGCCTGCGCGCGGGCCATCGCCTCCAGGGCGGTGGCGCGGCCGGCGATGTCCGGCAGGCGCATGATCACGATGTCCATGACATAGTAGCTGTCGAGATCCGGGTCGAGAATGAGGTTCGAGGCGTTGCCGATGGCGGTCGCCAGATCCCGGAAGGCGGCGGCGGTGGCGGCCGGATCGGAGCCGGCGGCGACGTCGGCGAGCTTGTCGCGAGCGCCCGCCACGTCGGGAGGGACGTCGACCAGACCAGTCAGGGTGGAAAGATCCGCCTTGTCGCCGATCGCTGTGGTCGCGAAGGAGACCTCGGCCGGCCAGGCGCTCCGCATCCAGGTGACGCCGCTCTGCTCGGCTGCCGCGAAATTGATGTCCTTGCGGCTCTGAGCGACAAAAAGCCAAGACATCATCACCAGCGGTACGATGAACAGCCCGGTGATCAGTAACAGTTTGGACCGGATGGTCAGCGACATACATTCCCCCATGACTTTATGTGGGGGAAATATGGGACGGGAGCTTTAAGGAAGCGTGTAGACTAAGGCTTCATCAAGTAAGTTCGCCGATTACTTACGCTTATGTATTCTAGTTCTAGCATGTTCTATCGTCATTTGTCGTATATATATCCGTAGTTTCACACAAAAAGCCGCTCGATCGCGCAAAGACGGGTGATGGCGGCGGAGAGCCCGCTCGCCGCCCCGTTCTCACGCTTCAGGCCGGCGTCGTCTCGGCCCACCCGGGCATGCGCGGGCCGACGGTGTCGAGCCAAGCCGCCAGGTTCGGATGGCCGGCGCGCCAGCTCCCCTCGAAGCGGAAGTCGAGGTAGGCGAGGGCGGCGGCCACCGCGATCTCGCCGATGGTCAGCCGTTCCGCCGCGGGCAGGTTCGCCTCGAGATGATCCAGCCCGCGGTCCACCTTGCCCTGCTGGTGCCCGTCCCACCTTGCGCTGCGCTCGCCCTCGCCGCGCAGGGTCGCCTCGTAGCGGCGCAGGATCGCCGCATCCATGATCCCGTCACCCAGCGCCTGCAGGGTCAGCGCCTCGAAGCGGGCCTTCGGTTCGGTCGGGATCACCTTGCCGCCGCCGGCGAGGTGGTCCAGGTACTCCACGATCACGCGGCTGTCGTAGAGCACGGTGCCGTCGGCGGTGACCAGCGTCGGAATCTTGCCGAGCGGGTTCTGCGTCCGCAGGCTGTCGGCCGGGTCGTTGGTGTCGGCGCGAACGATGTCGATCCGTCCGGTCAGCCCGCAGGCGGCGGCGGCCAGCTTGACCTTGCGGCCGAAGGGCGAGGCGGGCGAGGAACGCAGGGTCAGGTCGGTCATCGGCGCATGATCCATCATTGGCTTCCCGGGCCGGGATAGATTTCCGGCCAGGAAGCAGGGTCGCGAGGGGCGTTGCAGGATTCGTGGGCTCGGAAGGAGACGAGCTTGAAGGCGAACTGGTCCCAGGTCCAGCTTCCGGTGGTGCCGCAACCCGCGGCTTCACCGAGTTTGGTGGCGGAGAGGGTTCGGCTGTCCTCGTTCCAGGCCACGTCCTCCAGCGTCTCCGTTCCCATCCAACCGAAACGCGACGACCAGGTCGCCCAGACCAGCAGGTCGACGCCGCCGATCTCGCCGCTCTCCACCCGGTAGAGCCGCCAGTTCACGCGTTCCTTGGCGCGGAAGCAGGGCAGGGCGTAGAGCATGGCGGTGTCGGAGAGGATGCCGACGATCGGCTCGATCCCTGAGAAGGCCGGGGTGTCGGGCTCCTCGCAGTCTGAGCCGAGGTGCATCTCGATCACGCTTGGCGGTACGCCCTGCATGGCGACCATCGCCTGCTTGTCGACCTCCGGCGCCGGCGGCAGGTCCTCCGGCGGACCGGCCCTGCGGTCGCCGACCACGAACTTCTGCCGGCGATCGACCTCGAGCAAGGCCTGGCGCAGGCCGTCGAGTTGGAAGCGGTCGGTATGGGGTGCGCCCGATATGTCGATGTAGGAGAGCCGCATCGTCTCGCTCGCCTGCAGGTCGACCATCAGCCGGTCGAGGGCGAACTGGGACAGGATGAAGAAGTCGCGCACCGTCACGAAGGGTGCGTAGTCCGATTCAGGGCGGAGCGTGATGGCGATGCCGCCGTCCGCAGCCAGCGAGATCGGCCGGTTGCGGTCGGCGAGATTCTGAACCGTGCTGATCGCGATCGACCAGCGGGAGCGCCGCTCCGGGCTGCGGCGGAACTGCAGGACGCTCGCTGTTTCGCCGTCGGCATCCTTGGCGGTCAGAAAGGCGACGCAGTTGAGATCGGGATCGCAGGCGACCTCCGCGTTGCCGAAGCGCTGCGTCGCAGGCGCCTGGGCGAGCGCGGGGAGCGCGAGAAACATCGTCGCGGCGACGACCAGCGCCGGCCAGGTCCACGGCGTCGTCCGGTTCAAGTGCGCCATCTCGGTCGTCTCCTCTCCTGCCCAACTTCCCATGCATATAGGCGTCATCGGACGGGAGGCATCACGACCGACGACCGGTCGCAGTCGCGCCGGTCAATTTCCTCGCAGGAACGGAACTCCAGATCGCGGGAGAAGCAGATCCGCACCTCCCGCAGGCGACGGCGGTCGCAGGTGACGGCGATGCCGGCTGCGGGGATCGTCGGGTTGGCGGCGCGGAAGGCCGCCTCCACGGCGGTCGGCGACACCGTGACGTAGCGGTCCAGCCGGCGCAGGGCGGGCGGGATGGTCACCGCTTCGCGCGCCCGGCGCAGCTCCTCGAAGTATTCGGCCGGCGAGAAGCCCGAGCAACTGCCGTGCTTGCGCCACTGGTGGCGAACCAGGCCGTCGCTCGGCATGAGGTCGTCGACGCCGTCGACGTCCCGTCGCGACGGCCTGTCCCAGTCACTGTCGCAGAACTCCGGCCAGCCCCGCTCGTACTGCGGCCAGAAGCCGTGCACGGTAAAGGCGTAGGGGCGCGACCCCGTGCACTCCGGGTCGTCGCTGTCGCCTTCCGCCTCGCAGTAGCTCGGCGACCAGGAGAGCGAGAGGACGAAGAAGTCGAAGTCGCCCGGCGTGTCCGCAGCGGCCGGTTGGGATGCCGCGATCAGGAACGCCGCCGCGAACGCGGCCGCCGCTCGCCTCACCGCAGCACCCGGCAATCCGCGTCATAGACCTTGTAGTAGTCCTGGCTCGGCAGGCAGA
Organism: Chthonobacter albigriseus; assembly: GCF_013839445.1. Lineage (GTDB taxonomy): Bacteria > Pseudomonadota > Alphaproteobacteria > Rhizobiales > Pleomorphomonadaceae > Chthonobacter > Chthonobacter albigriseus. The sequence goes on from NZ_JACDIT010000005.1 coordinate 296,413, forward strand.
CGTCGAGACCCCAGGAGAGGCCGACGAAGCCGCCGCGCTGGCTGATCACGTAGTAGACGTGCTCCGTGCGGCCGTTGTCGAGCTGGGCACGGGCCTGGCAGTGGCGGTGCTCGATCAGGCTCATGCCTTTGGTGGTGGCGTAGCGCTGGCGGATGTGCGTCACCCCGGCGATCCGCTTGCCGTCCTGCCAGGTGTTCGCCTCGGCCCAGTTCTGCCGGGCGATCACGGCGGACACCACCGACGGCGCGTCGCAGAGCGGGATGGCGCCGGGTCCGCGCGGGTCGGGCAGTTCGCCGGCCATCGCGAGCGCAGGGGCGAGAAAAGCGGCAAGGGCGAGAATCGCAAGGCGCATGAGACACCTGAAGCTGAACGGGGCGATCACGATGACCGAGCAGGACGCGGCCGGTCAAGCGGTACCGCCGCGGGATGCATGGCGGGGTAAACGCCCGGTGCTCCGGATGTCGACGGTGTCATTCTCCCACCAGCCAATCCACGCGGCCACCCGCACCGGGGCCGGCGGCAAGGCGTTCCGTCAAGTGAGGCATCGCCGCTGCGGCCTCCTCGGCCAGTTTCCAGGGCGGGTTCACCACCAGCATGCCCGCGCCGGCGAGCGGTCCCTCGCCGCCCGGCGTCCGGACCCACTGCTCGATGCGGAGCACGCGGCGGATGCCGCTGTTCTCGACCGCGTAGTGGAAGGCGCCGACGTCCGCACGGTGCTTGATCGGATACCACGCGAGCACGGTGCCGGTCTGGAAGCGCTTGTCGGCCTCGCCCAGGGCGCGGGCGATCCTGTCGAACTCGCCGGCCTCTTCGAACGGCGGGTCGATGATCGTCAGGCCGCGCCGCTCCTGCGGCGGCAGCTGGCTGCGGACCGTGATCCAGCCGTCCTCCGCGGTGACGCGGACCCGTCGGTCGGTGGCGAACTGGGCCGCCAGCTGGCGGGAGTCCTCCGGGTGCAGCTCGTTGAAGACGAAGCGGTCCTGCAGGCGGCCCATGGTCGTGGCGATCATCGGCGAACCTGGATAGACCAGGATATCGCGGCCGCCGTTCACGCGCTCCAGCACGTCACGATACGGGGCCAGAAAGGCGTCGAGCGGCGGCGGCAGGTCGATCCCGGTCAGTCGACCGATGCCACCCTGCCACTCGCCGGTGCGCAGCGCCTCGTCGGAGGCGAGGTCGTAGAGCCCGACGCCGGCGTGGCTGTCGATCACGCGGAAGGCGGCGTCCTTCCGGCGGAGATGGTCCAGGATCCGCGCAAGCACGGCATGCTTCAGGACGTCGGCGAAGTTTCCGGCGTGGAAGGCGTGGCGGTAGTTCATGGCGCGGACATTGGCCGAGGCCGCCGCGCGGGGCAAGGGCGGCTGGCGTCGCCGTCACTCGAACTTCAGGATGTCGTAGGTCTCGTCCGTCAAGGTCGGAACGGCCGCTTCAAGACGGGTTGTCCGTCGCGCGAGCTCCGCCAGGCTTTCCTTGTCGAAGGCGAACGTAACCGGAGTCATGTTCGGGACCTTTTCGCGGTAGTTCTCCACTCCGCGGGGATCCTCCAGGTCGAGTTTGGCAGACACAACAAGGACGATCGGGTGGCCGGTTTCCTTGTGCAGGCGGTCTGCCGTATCGAGCAGGTCGCGCAACGCATAGTCGACCTTCATGTTGCTTGAGGCAAAGATCGAGACGGTGCCGAACCGCTCCTCGCGAGTCAGGTAGAGCCGGTTCGGGCAATAGTAGGGAACGCTCTCCAGAAGCCATTGAGGTTCGGCGAGGAGGATCGCGTCCTTGAGGTCCGGCCGGGATGACAGGGTTTCGCAGAGCCGGGGCGCCATCGTGAACGGGGCATCGATCATGGTCTTGACCGTCGGCCCTCCGGTCACGACCACGGCGGCCATGGTGGTGAGCAGGGGCCATTCGCCCGCCATCCGGTGGATGCCCTGTCCCGGGTGGCGGTCACCGGCGATCCAGTAGAGGGCGACCGCCGCTGCGATCAGCATCGACTGGTGCCGGTACCAACCGGGATAGACGGCCGCGAACAAGGCGACGAGGATCAGAGTCACGACCCCGAGCGCCATGGCCAGCAGGGGTTCGCGCCGCAGGCCGGCGATCATCAGCACCATGAGGATCGACGTCGTCCAGCCCGGCAGCAGGTCGTTGACGATGACTGTAAACAGTTCACCCGGGTTCGCGATGCCCTTGGCGAGGCTCCAGGCGATGCTTTCGTGTCGGATGGTGAAGAGATCCTGGGTCGGTGGGTAGACCGTGATCGCGCAGAGCGCGATGCCGGCGAGCGCCGCCGCGGCGACGGCGAGCACGACCGGGGATTTGGCGAGCGTCAACCAGTCGGCGAGCCGTGCCCGATCGGGCAGCAGGGCGCCGGCCCAGACCAGCCCGAGCACCGGCACCAGCGCCGCGCCCGGCACGTTGGCGTTCGGCAGCAGGAACAGCACAAGCGCTATCCAGGGCGCGTTGCGGCGCGGCTCGCGCATCAGGGCGGCGAAGCAGAGGATCAGCAGGAAGGCGATGCCGTAGTTCCGCGCGATCACGCCAAAATGGATCAGCACCACCTGGGAGAAGACGATCGCGGCGCGCAGCGGCAGGCTGAACGGTGCCCTGAACACGATCAGCGCCGCCGAGGCGATGGCGACCAGGGCGGCTACCGCCGGCAGCGCCAGCGGCGACCCACTGACGGCGTAGCCGAGCTTCAGGAGCGCGTACCAGAGCAGCGGGTGCCCCTCCGGCCGGATGCCGGCGAAGAGCTCGGAGAGGCTCCCCGCCTCCATCACGATCGACAGTGCGCGGACCTCGTCGCGCCAGGGCGTGTGGGTCCACGCCAGCAGGGCGAACAGCGCCAGCCAGAGGCCGAAGACGACGAGCGAACCGATGTCGGACCTCGCCAGCCGCTCGGACGGCGAGGCGCTGCCGCGCGGCTGTACCATCATCGTTTCGATTTGCACGATGTATCCTTGGCGCCGTTACTGTGGATCTACACGTCACCGGCAATGTTCCGTAAATCTCTTAAGACTATGTTCCCGGTGTAATTGTGTTCGATCACATGGTGTGCGGGAGTCTTGACATGATCGACGGTAAGCGGGTCTGCGTGGTGCTTCCGGCCTACAACGCCGAGAAGACGCTGGAGCAGACGGTCCGGGAAATTCCCCGCGATATCGTCGACGACGTGATCCTCACGGACGACTGCAGCAAGGACGGCACGGTGGCGCTCGCGGAGCGGCTCGGCATCCACACCATCCGGCACGAGAAGAACCGCGGCTACGGCGGTAACCAGAAGACCTGCTACGCCGCGGCCCTCAATCGCGGCGCCGACATCGTGGTGATGCTGCACCCGGACTACCAGTATTCGCCCCGGCTGGTCGGGGCCATGGCGGCGATGATCGCCTCCGGCCACTACGACGTGATGCTCGGCTCGCGCATCCTCGGCGCCGGCGCCCGCAAGGGCGGCATGCCCGCCTACAAGTACGTCGCCAACCGCTTCCTCACCGCCTTCCAGAACCTGATGCTCGGGCTGAAGCTGTCGGAGTATCATACCGGCTACCGCGCCTGGAGCCGCGAGGTGCTGGAGACGCTGCCGCTGGAGCGCTGCTCGGAAGATTTCGTGTTCGACAACCAGATGCTGGCGCTCGCCGCGGCGCAGTCGTTCCGGATCGGCGAGATCTCCTGCCCGACGCGCTACTTCCCGGAGGCGTCGTCGATCAACTTCCGCCGCAGCTGCGTCTACGGGCTCGGCGTGATGTCCACGTCGCTCGCCTTCCTCGCCGACCGGCTCGGCTTCGAGACGAGCCTCTTCAGCGAGCCGCCGGCTTCGTTGCCGCAGGCGCGCCCGCGCAGCTACCGCGAGGCGCTGTGATCCCGGGGCTCTCCGCCGGCCAGGCGAAGGCGTTTGCGCTCGCGGGGATCGTCGCCGCCGGACTGGCGGTCGGCGTCCTGGAGCGGGAAGCGCTCGCCGCCGGGTTCGACGCCTTCGTCCGCGCGCTCGCCGACGCCGGACCGGCAGGCTGGGTGGCGGTCGCGCTCGTCCAGTTCGCCGTCGCGCTGCTCGGCGTCGTCCCAGGCTCCGTGCTCGGGGCGGTGACGGGCGCGCTCTACGGACCTGTGCTCGGCTTCGCCATCTCCGCCGTCGCGCTGCTGACCGCGGCGTCCGCCGCCTTCCTGCTCAGCCGCACGCTGCTGCGGCCGTTCGCCGAGCGCCTGCGCGAGCGGCATGCGGGGATGACCGATGTGACCGCGCTTCTCGAAGCGGAGGGCTGGCGGCTGGTCTGCCTGATCCGGCTGTCGCCGGTGCTGCCCTTCGCGCCGACCAGCTATCTGCTCGGCCTGTCGCGGCTCTCCTTCCGCGACTACATCGTGGGAACGCTCGCGTCGCTGCCGGCGCTGTTCTGCTACGTGCTGATTGGCAGCGTGTCGGCGGCCGGCGTCGAAAACGGCTCGACGGCCGAGATGCTGAAGTCGGGGATGATCGTGGTCGGGCTCGGGGCGTCGGCGGTGCTCACAGCCCATGTCGTCCGCCGCGTCGCGCGGGCGCGGCAGCCTGCTCTCGCGCCGGCGGAATAGCCGATCGATCGTTAGTGCCAGGAGGCGCGCCGCTCCCAGGCGGCGGGCTCGTCCTTGGGCAGGTCGGCCTCGGCTTCGGCTGGGAAACCCACCTTGCGCGCCACGATGTAGAGCGGCCGCCCCTTCACCTCGGCATGGATGCGGCCGACGTAGAGGCCGACGATGCCGGTCATCAGCAGGTTCACGCCCAAGAGGAAAGACACCACGACGATGGTGGAGGCCCAGCCGGTGACGAGTTCGGACCCGGCGAAATAGAGGCCGATCACGTAGGCGCCGTAGGCGAGGGCGGCGATCGAGACGATGGAGCCCACCCAGAGCGCCATCCTGAGCGGAATGTCGGAGAAGCCGACGAGGCCGTCGTTGGCCAGCCGCAGCATCTTGCGCAGCGGATACTTGGTCGAACCGGCCGCCCGGGCGGAACGGACGTAGGGCACCGCGGTCTGGCGGAAGCCGACCCAGCCGAACATGCCGCGCACGAAGCGATCGCGCTCGCGCATCTGCTTGAAGACGTCGAGCACCTTGCGGTCGACGAGGCGGAAGTCGCCGACGTCGCGCGGGATGTCCACGGCGGTCAGGCGGCGGAGGATGCCGTAGAACAGGTCGGCGGTCTTGCGCTTGAACCAGGTCTCGCCTTCGCGCTCGATCCGCTGTGCGTAGACGATCTCGCCGCCCTTCTTCCACTCCGCCACCAGATCGAGGATGACCTCCGGCGGGTCCTGCAGGTCGGCGTCCATGACGATGACCGCGTCGCCGCGGGCAAGGTCCAGGCCGGCGGTGATGGCCAGCTGGTGCCCGAAGTTTCGGGAGAGCGCGACGAAGTGGTAGCGCGGATCGTGGGCCGCCTTGGCGGCGAGCACGATGGAGGAGCTGTCGCGGCTGCCGTCGTCGACGAAGATGACCTCCGTGCGCCCGTCGAGTTGCCGCATCAGCGCCTCCAGACGGTGCAGCAAGAGGGGGATGACCGCCTCTTCGTTGAAGATCGGGATCACGATGCTGTAGCGCGGGCGTTCGGCGCTCTCCTGGAGCATGGGTCCCGTCCTCCTTGATGGAGCACGATACGCGGGCGCCGTTAAGGCAGGGCTAATCGGCCGGGTCGGATGCGACGACTGCGGGCAGGGCACGAGCGGCGGCGAGGTCGCCGCGAACCAGGATGTCGACGATGCCCAGTCCGGTGTCCGCCAGATCGACGCGCTCCACGGTCCGGTAGCCGCCGAGGACGGCGGCCAGGGCCGCATCCTCGCGCGCCCAGGCGAGCCAGTCGAAATAGGCCCGGTGCGCCAGGATCACGTCGGGACGCTCGGCGGCCAGTTCCGTGCGGAGGTCCGCGCGATCGGCGTCGATCAGCGCCTCAAGGCGAGCGGCGCGATCGGGTGGCGGGGTCTCCATCAGTTCATGGCGGGCGCCCAGCGCGATGAAACGGTAGGCGGCCCGCTGCACCCAGCGTCCGTCGATCAGACGGACGACGGGGTGGCCGAGCGCGATGTCGCCGCTGATCGTCGCCACCGACGCGCCCCGGAGTTGCCAGATCACGGTGCCGTAGCGCTCGGCGGCGTCGAAGCGCGCCAGGAAGTCGTCCGCGGCCGGGGCGAAGCCGGTCGCGGCGGCGATCACGCCTGCGGCGGGCAGCAACGGGGACGCGATCGCGTCGGCGGCGCGCGTCCGCAGACCCCAGGCGAGGGCGATCAGGAGCAGGGCGACCGCGGGGATGGCTTGGTAGGCCCAGCCCTTGCCCTGCAGCAGGAACGCCGTGAAGAAGCCGAGTGCGGCCGCATGGAGGACGAGCGGCATCGGCTCGCCGATGCGGCGGCGCCAGGCCATCACCGAGCCGACGGCGATCAGCACGGTCGCAACGCCTGCCTCGGTGGCAAGCACCCGCAAGGGGCCGGCGCCGAGCGGCAGATAGACCTCGGCCAGAACGGGCAGCAGATCGTCGAGATAGGCCGGATGGAAGACCATCACGACGCCGGCGTAGAGGGCGAGGACGGCCGCGGCCGTCCAGTGCTCCAGCGCGAAGAGCGGGCGGACGTCGCGGGTGCGGACGGCCGACGCCAGGGCCGCGAGCAGCACGGCCAGGGCGAAATGCGGCTTGATGCAGGCGCCGAGGCCCGTCGCGATGCCGATCGCGAAGCGCCGGCCAGCGATTAGAGGCGAGCCGGCCATGCCGGCCATCAGGAGGGCGAGCCCGGGGAGCATCAGGGCGACGGCGAACTGTTCGCGCTCGGCGGTCAGCCCGATCGGGGCGAGCGCGATCGCGGCGAAGGCCATGGCGTTCCAGGCTGAGGGCGTGTCGACGAGGCCGGCGCGGTGGAGGATGCGGCCGGCGGCGACGATACCGGAGAGGATGGCCAGCCCGGTGTAGAACGGCAGCAGCGTGTCCGGCGCCATTCCAAGCAGGCGCGCCAGGGCGACCACCGGAACGGAGAGGTAGACGGACATCGGCGGGTTGACCTCGACGATGTCCACGGCGAGCCGGGCGCCGTCCAGGAACCGCTCGGCGACGGTGAGCAGCCAGGCGGCATCCGGGATGGGGGGCGCGGTGCAGGCAAGCGCCAGGAACGCTGCGATCTCGGCCGCCAGAAGCAGCGGCCAGAGCCAGCCCGCTCGCCGTGCGGGCGCGGCCGCTGCCGCGGCGATGCCGGCCGCGCTCCTCACGGGGCCGCCGCCCGCAGCGGGAGGCACAGCTCGACGCCGGCGGGCTCCTCCCCCTCGCGGGGGCGCGCAAGGACGGTGGCGACTTCGGGGTCCTCGAGTGCCCAGGCCAGCCAGTCCTCGTGCGCCCTGTCGATCAGGATCACGTCGGCATCGGCGCGCGTCAGGTCTTCGCGAAAGCGGATGCGATCCTCGTCCTTGTAGCGGCGCAGGCGCTCGGCCGTCGGCGCGTCGGGATCGGCGGTCCGCAGGCGGTGGTCGGCGAACTGCCAGAGCCAGTTGCCGTGCAGGCTGTTGGTCCAGACGCCGCCGACCATCTCGGTCAGCGGGTGGGCCGCGGCGATGGACGGCGTGATAACATGAACGCGCGGGTGCGGCGGCGCCTCGCGGCGAATGGTGTCGGCGAAGGCGGTGGTGTCCGCTCCGCGGATGGTGAGGACGGAAATGCCGAGCCAGACGCCGCCGAGTGCCGCGACGAGGCCGGCGACACGGGCCGCGCGGTCCAGGCGCTCGCAGGCGAGCAGGCCGGCGGCCATCATCGGCAACAGTGCCGGCGCGAAATGGTTGTTCCAGAGCTTGCCCTGCTCGAAGGCCGCCAGCCAGAAGGCGAGGCCCGCGACGGCGAGCGTCAAGGCGAGCGAGGGCGCCGTCCGGCGAACGAGCGCAACCAGCACCGGCACGCTCGACAGGAGCAGCGCCAGCGTGCCGGGATCGGTAAGCCGCTCCAGCACCGGGGCGCGGGAGGGGCGGTAGGTGTCGGCCAGGATCGGCATCCACACATCGATGAAGGCCGGGTAGCTCACCTGCACATGGATCGCGTAGGCGATGGCCGTGAAGCCCGCGACGATCGCCTCCGGCGCGAACAGCGGCTTCCAGGACCGGGCGGACCGAGCGGCGACAAGGGCTGGGAGGGCAACGGGGAGCGCGAAATGCGGCTTCACCGCCACGCCAAGGCCGGCGCAGAGGCCGATCGCGACCGCGGCCGGCAGGGCAGGGCCGCGGTTCTCGGCCCGGGCGGCCATGGCGACCAGCAGCGGCAGGATAGCGAGAAGGGCGAAGTGCTCGCGCTGGCCGAAGGTCGCGAAGGGCAGAACCAGCAGGCCGCCGCCGGCGAGGGCGGCGAGCGCGAGGGGCGCGGTCGCCGGTCGCCAGGACCGGAGCACGGCGCCGGCCAATGCCAGCGAGACGGCGGTCGCCGCCAGCACGGAGGCCAGAACCGCCCACGGGGCGGTCAAGCCCGTCAGGCGCTGCAGCGCCACGATCGGGACGTAGAGGTAGATCGACATCGGCGGGTTCATCTCGGCCACGTCGACGTAGAGGCGCGCGCCGTCGAGGAAGCGGCCGGCCAGCACCAGCAGCCAGCCGACATCGGGGTGGACCGGATGGAAACCCTGCAGCGCGACGGCGAGCAGGGCGGACAAAGCGATCGGCCAGGCCCAGATCGCCTGGTGCCTCCCACCGGCCACGGCCGGTTCGGCGGCGGTCGGACCCGCCAGGTCTCCGGCGCCTGCCGTCATCGTGTGCCTTCCCGCGATCGCGTCCTCGCCTGAAGCGCACCCTATCCGGCGGCAGCTAAGGAGGGCTTAAGGCGGCGATGGATCCCGCAAGCGGTTCGCGGCGTTGACCTTCCCGGAAACCGCAGCGCTCGCGCTTTCCATGAACGCCCGGTGAACGGTCGGTTCAGGGCGGGGACATCGCGGGCATGCGATTGAGAAGTCACGGTCCGGGCGTGTTGATCCGGGTCCACGGTGGACCCGACACGCCGACGGAGGTTCAAGAGCCATGCGTCAGTATCTCTTCAGCGGTCTCATCGCCCTCGGGGCCACCGTCTCGGCCGGCGCCGCGCTGGCCGATCCGGGCTTCACCACGGGCAACGTCAACATGCGGGCGGGTCCGAGCACGGCCTATCCACGCGTCAGCGTGCTGCCGCGCGGGCTGGAGGTTGAGATCCACGGCTGCCTGCAGGGCTATTCCTGGTGCGACGTCTCCGCCGGCTACGAGCGCGGGTGGGTGTCGTCCCGCTACCTCGACGTGTTCTACAACGAGCGGCGCGTCTACGTGCCGTCGCGGCGGCGCTACGACGGTCCGGTGATCACCTTCGGTACCGGTTACTGGGATCGCTACTACCGCGATCGCTCGTGGTATCGCGACCGCGATCGCTGGTCCCGCTACAACTGGCGCGACGACCGGTGGGACGACCGGCGTGATCGTCGGGAGCGAAGGGAGGATCGCCGCGATCGGTACGATCGCGATGATTACACCCGGCAGTTCGAGGACGAGCAGCTCCAGTTGCAGCGCCAGCGCGAGCGTGAGCGGTCGCAGTACGAGCGGCAGCGTGAGATCGAACAGTCGGACCGCGAGCGCCAGCGCGAGAGGCTGCAAGCCGAACGGGAACGTCTGCGCGAACGCGAGCAGGCTCAGCGGGAGCGCGATCAGGTCCGCGAGGAGGCTCGCAGGGGCTGGGATCGCGAACGCGACGGCGACGAGACCCGCGAGGTGCTGCGCCGGCAGCAGCAGCTGGGCGAGGAAGGCTCCAACCGCGGCCTGGTAATGTGCCCGGACGGCAAGCCCTGCCCGGGCAGCCGGCTCCTCAACAACGGACGCCGCGACGACTGAGGCGCATGACCGCGACAGCTTTCGGCGGCTAGGACGACCTCGTTCCGGCCGCCGCCGCTACTCGAGCGACACGTAGCCCGGCTTGTCGGCGTAGTTCCGCCAGATCGCGCCGAGCACGTTCGAGACGTCGTCCGTCCAGGGGTCGATCTCCGGCTTCGCCTCGACCAGTTCGAAATCGGGATTTGCGGCAAGCGGCGCCAGACGTGCGGCGTCGCGCGCGATCACGACAACCCGCGTCGCCAGGCGATAGGGTTCGCCGCCTTCCGGCGCGGCCACCGAACCTGCGGCGGCCGCCCAGCCTTCCGCGGCGGCGGCGGCGGCGACGACGCTGGTCAGTTCCATGTGCCGGTTTGAAACGTGGAAGACGATGACGCCCGCGTCCGTCATCCTGTCGATGAAGAGGCGGATCGCCTCGCGGGTCATCAGGTGAACCGGAATGGAGTCGGAGGAGAAGGCGTCGACCACCAGCAGGTCGAACCGCGTGTCGTCGCCGTCGGCCAGCGTCAGCCGCGCGTCCCCGATCACGATCGGCGCATCGGGCGCGCAGGCCTTAAGGTTCCGGAACAGGGCGGGGTCGCGGGCGAGGTCGACGACAACAGGATCGATCTCCAGGAACCGCCACCGCTCGCCGGGCACGGACGCGCAGGCGAGGGCTCCCGTGCCGAGGCCGATGACGGCCGCCTCGGCGATTTTGCCTCCGTTTGCCGCCCGAACCGCCGTGATCGCCTGCCCGATGCCGGAGCCGCTCCAATAGTAGGCGATCGCCTCCGGCGGCCCGGTGTAGGCGGTGCCGTCGGCATTCCGGATCCGGGTGGCGCCGTGGACGGTGGTGCCGTGCACCAGCAGGCGGTGTTCGCCTTCAGGCGATTCCAGCGTCCGGTGCACGCCGTAGAAGCTGCGGAGCGAGGCGGACGTGGCGAACAGGGGATCGTAGGTGAGCGTGCCGACGAGCACCAGCGCAACGAAACCGGCGAAGCGCCGGTCGTTGCGTCGGGCCAGGAGGGTGAGCGTGGCGGCGATGCCGACGACGGTGGGAAAGGTCGATCCGGAGAGGAAGCCGAGCGGGAGGCCGAGGATCGCCGGCAGCGAGAGCAGCGCGGCGAGCGCGGCCACCAGCGTCCAGTCGCGACGGATCGCGATCCGGTCGCCGGACCAGATCCCCGGCCGGCAGAGCAGGCCCGCGACCAGCAGGATCGGGTACTCCAGCACGGTGGAGAAGAGCAGCGGCGCGGCGAGCGAGGCGAAGGCGCCGCCGAGTACGCCGCCGAGCGACATCAGCAGGTAGAACTCCGTCAGGCGCGCCGGCGGCGGGCGTCGGCGAACCAGTTCACCGTGGCAGACCATGGCGGTGATGAAGAAAACCAGGAGATGGAGGTAGACGCTGATCGGCAGCGGCAACAGGACGCCGGAGGCCATGAAGACGACCAGCAGCCCGACGGCGATCGGCTGCAGAGCCAGGAGGCGGTGGTGGAACGCCGAACCGTCGCGGCGGAAGGTCAGCACGAAGGTCAGCAGGAACAGCGCGAGCGGAACGACCCAGAGAAACGGGACCGACGCGACGTCGGTCGAGATGTGGGCGGTGACGGCGACCAGCAGCGCGGAGGGCACGAAGGCGAGCGCGATCCACTGCAGGCGCAGCCGGGCCGATGGAGCGTCCTCGGCCAGCCCGGGGATCTGCGACGTCGCCGGGCTTGACGGGGCCGTGCGCAGCATGGACGCCCCGCACGCTGCGATCAGCACCGCCAGGAGGACGAAGCCGCCGGTCCAGGCCAGGGTCTGCGCACGGCCGCCGAGCGTGGTCTCGATCAGCACCGGATAGGACAGCAGGGCGGCGAAGGAGCCGATGTTGGAGGCGCCGTAGAGGAAGTAGGGGTCGTGGGCGTGCGGATGGCCGGTGCGGGCGAACCAGGCCTGCAGCAGCGGCCCGTTGACGGCGACCGCGAAGAAGGGCAGGCCGACGGCCGCGCCGAACAGTCCCATCAGCCAGAAGGCCGTGCCGCTCTCGGGCGGCGCGCCCCAGTCCTCCGGGAGGGCGACGGGCAGCACCGTCAGGCACCCGGCAAGCACCGTCAGTTGCGCGATCACCGCCACCTTCGGCGCGAGCCGGCTCGTCAGCAGGTGGGCGAAGGCGTAGCCGGCGAGCAGCATCGCCTGGAAGAAGACCATCGCCACGGACCAGACCGCCGCCGAGCCGCCGAGCTTCGGCAGCACCAGCTTGGCGAACATCGGCTGGATGGAGAACAGCAGGAAAGCGGACAGGAAGATCGTGGCCGAGAAGAGGGCCAGCGCCCCGTTTCCGGCGGCCGCACGCGCCATGCCGCCCTTCAGATCCGTGTCCATGCTGGTCATCATGCACTCCGCTTCCGCCGCGCGGAAGTGGAGCAGATCCGGCTTTCGTTTTCGCTAAAGCCGGCCGTCGGCGGGGCGCACCGGAAGCTCCGACCCGTTGCTGCCAGCAGCTGTCAGCATGATCGCCTGATCCGCTCGCGCCCACCCTTGCCTTTGGGCCGGCCTCGGGCAACATAAGCGGCATGGCTTCCAAGAAGATCTCCCCCGCCCGCCGCCCGGCCGAAGCCGGCGGCGACGACCGCTATCCCGACGCCGGCCAGCCGCCGGAGACCGGCTTCGGCGAGGCGCCGCAGCCGGCGCTGCAGGGCATCCCGCTCGCCGGGTCGGTGTCGGACTGGCTGAAGGACATCGCCGGCGCGGACGAGGTTGGCGCTGCGCCCGCGCGCTCGCGGATCGCCGAACCCGCGCCCGGGCCGCATCGCGAGGCGCCGAAGCCGCCCAAGGCCGGGAAGCCGGAGAAGCCGGCCCGCAGCGCGCGCGGCACCTCGATGGGGGCCTCCACCGACCCGAAGACGCGCGCCAAGGGCGGGCTCAACCCGGTCGCCGGCATGTCGCTCTCCATGGAGGAGGCCGCTGCGATGCCGACGGGCGGCGTCACTGCCACCGTCAAGGCGCTGGAGGAGCTGATCCAGGGCGGCCGCGACCTGTTCCGCGACGGCAAGCCGTGGGTGCCGCACCGGCCGGAGCGTCCGCCCAAGTCGGAGGGCGGCATCCGTTTCGAGGTGAAGTCGCCCTACGAGCCCAAGGGCGACCAGCCGACCGCCATCGCCGAACTCGTGGACGGGATCCAGACCGACGAGCGCACCCAGGTGCTGCTCGGCGTCACCGGCTCGGGCAAGACCTTCACCATGGCCAAGGTCATCGAGGCGACCAACCGGCCGGCGCTGATCCTCGCGCCGAACAAGACGCTGGCCGCGCAGCTCTACGGCGAGTTCAAGACCTTCTTCCCCGACAACGCGGTGGAATACTTCGTCTCCTACTACGACTACTATCAGCCGGAGGCCTACGTCCCGCGGACGGACACCTACATCGAGAAGGAGTCCTCCATCAACGAGCAGATCGACCGGATGCGCCACGCTGCGACCCGCTCCCTGCTGGAGCGGGACGACGTGATCATCGTCGCGTCGGTTTCCTGCATCTACGGTATCGGCTCCGTGGAGACCTATACCGCGATGACCTTCGGCCTGGAGATCGGCGAGCGGATCGACCAGCGCCAGCTGCTCGCCGACCTCGTCGCCCTGCAGTACAAGCGCCAGGACATCGGCTTCGTGCGCGGCACCTTCCGGGTGCGCGGCGACACCGTCGAGGTCTTCCCCGCCCACTTGGAGGATCGCGCCTGGCGCATCTCCCTGTTCGGCGACGAGATCGAGGCGATCACCGAGTTCGACCCGCTGACCGGCTCCAAGACCGCCGACCTCAAGTACGTCAAGGTCTACGCCAACTCGCACTACGTGACGCCGAAGCCGACGCTCGCCCAGGCGATGAAGTCGATCAAGGAGGAGCTCAAGCACCGGCTCGAGGAGCTCTACGCGCACGGCCGCCTCCTGGAGGCGCAGCGCCTGGAACAGCGCACCATGTTCGATCTGGAGATGATGGAGGCCACCGGCGCCTGCGCCGGCATCGAGAACTACTCGCGCTATCTCACCGGCCGCGCGCCCGGCGAGCCGCCGCCGACGCTGTTCGAATACCTGCCGGACAACGCGCTCGTGTTCCTCGACGAGAGCCACATCACCGTGTCCCAGATCGGCGCCATGTATCGCGGCGACTTCCGCCGCAAGGCGACGCTCGCCGAGTACGGCTTCCGCCTGCCGTCCTGCATGGACAACCGGCCGCTCCGCTTCGAGGAGTGGGACGCCATGCGCCCGCAGACGATCGCCGTCTCCGCCACGCCCGCGTCGTGGGAGCTGGAGCAGTCCGGCGGCACCTTCGCCGAGCAGGTGATCCGCCCCACCGGCCTCGTCGATCCCCCCGTGGAGGTGCGCCCGGCCAAGACGCAGGTGGACGACCTCCTCGGCGAGGTCAGGCAGGTCTCGCAGGCCGGCTACCGCACGCTCGTCACCGTGCTCACCAAGCGCATGGCGGAGGACCTCACCGAGTATCTCCACGAGCACGGCATCCGCGTCCGCTACATGCACTCCGACATCGACACGCTGGAGCGCATCGAGATCCTGCGCGACCTGCGCCTCGGCGCCTTCGACGTGCTGGTCGGCATCAACCTGCTGCGCGAGGGCCTCGACATCCCGGAGTGCGCGCTCGTCGCCATCCTCGACGCCGACAAGGAGGGGTTCCTGCGCTCCGAGCGCTCGCTGATCCAGACAATCGGCCGCGCCGCGCGCAACGTCGACGGCAAGGTCATCCTCTACGCCGACCACATGACCGGCTCGATGGAGGCGGCCATGGCCGAGACCGAGCGCCGGCGCGACAAGCAGCTCGCCTACAACGCCGCCAACGGCATCACGCCGGAGAGCGTCAAGCGGCAGATCGGCGACATCCTGCAGTCCGTCTACGAGCAGGACCACGTCACCGTGGACGCCGGCTTCGCCGAGGCGGGGGCGCTGGTCGGGCACAACATGAAGGCCCACATGGCGGACCTGGAAAAGCGCATGCGCGAAGCCGCCGCCAACCTCGAATTCGAAACCGCCGCGCGCCTCCGCGACGAACTCAAACGCCTCCAGGCCGCCGAACTCGCGGTGGCGGACGACCCGCTGGCGAGGCAGTCCGACGTGGATGCGGCAGGCGGCGGGTTCGGGGGAGGGAGCAAGTACGGCAAGGCCGGCAACATGCCGCCGAGCCGGGTGCGGAAGAACACGCTGGACGAGATGACGGTAGGCCGGACGGAAGTGCCCGTGGGCGGGGAGAAGCCGCGGCGGCCGGCGCCGAGCACGGCGGCTGGGAAGAAGGGGAGGTAGATTTACTGTTCGGTTTGGATATCGTCTTCTCCTTCAAGATCTTTGTGTAACGTCGCGAGCATTTTACTGTATTTTTTCAGCTCGGCTGATCTCGGCTGAATCCAAATTGCGTAGCTTAAGCTCCCTGCCAAATGAGCAATTGTGTTTTTTCGCGTCTCGTTTATATATCGGATGTGATCCTCAATGCCATACTTTTCGATATAGTATAATTCCTGTCTAATTCTGCGCCGTCTTTCCTTAGATACATTCATTTTCTTATTGACGACGATGCCGGTAATTTGTTGGCGTCCGCTTTGTCGCATCACCCTGGTTTTTGTTTCGTTTAGCTCAAAACCATGGTCGCGCATACATGAACGGATCTCACGTATCAGGAACTTAGGATATTCGTTAGCCGAGAATGCTATGTCGTCGGCATAGCGCGTATAACTAAGTTTGCGGTCATGGGCGATAGTAGATAGTACTTCATCTAAGCTACGACAAACCAGATTCGAAATAGCGGGACTAGTTGGAGCCCCCTGTGGCAAGTGACCATTCAGAGTGAGAACTCGCGAAAACAAGGTAGCGAGCTGCTTTGTATATCCACAATCATAGAACAGTTTGTAAACGCTTCCCGTCTTTATGCTCGGAAAGAAATTTTTTATATCTACTTTGACGATAAAGTTTTTTCCGACGTGGTATCGAGCATTATCTTTCAAGGTTCTGCCCTTGATGTAGGCTTTCGCATAAGGAGAGCATTCAATCTTTTCAAGTATATTATGCAGTATCCAATATTGTATTTCCATAAGCGAGGGATAGGGTTGGTCTATTTCACGCTTCTTTCCTGATCGCATCTTCTTCGTGAAGCTTTTATAGAATTTACTCTGATCGTTCGTCACTCCGTAGATGTATTGAAGGTCGTAGCCTACCAATTGAGAGAAATGTTGATCATCATATATGATTGGGAGTCCCTGATTTGCAATCTGAATCGCGTATACGAGCACATCTTCGATTGCATCAGCAGCAAATCCCGCATTGCTGCAGTGCTCTGCTACTTTCACGAAGTATTCAGGAGTGTAGAGCGAGTTCATTGCGTGCGAGCAACCAAAAGGAAATCTTCTCAGTAGCGACAAAGGAGCGGATGAGCAGCGCTGAAAGCGCTAGTCATGGACTGATTTCGAGCTCCTGCGCAGAAATTGGTCCATGACTAGGTCGTTTCGTCAGTTCACCCTTGGGAAGCGACTCGCTTCCCGTGCGGCAGAGCCGCTAGCGTCGTACTCGCGTTAATATTAGGCGCAATGAACTCGCCTTTAACGGGTATATCGATGTGATTCCTAGTTTGTCAACCCGCATTTCGTCGCGAGGCAGAGTGCGGTAGCGTTCCGGATTGAGTTCCTGAATAAGATTAACTGCTTGGGAAGTCAGTTCTAGACCAATCCGAGTTCGTATAATGTATCCTGCATTAAACAGGAGGTTTGTACCGTCGGAAATCTGTCCATAGCTATAGCCCTCATTGGTTAGATCAAATATGGACGCACCTGTTCTGACTTTCTCAAGAATACGTACCAGAAACATAGAGTTTTCAATTATCGCGGGAATATTGCTGGCCATCGTCTTCTCCCGTCGGTCCATTCATTCCAAAATATCGCTAAAGTGTTATTCGGCACTCTCTTGAGGCAGACTAATGCTTCAGACCTACCATAGCCATACCCAAACCCCGTGTTATCTGTCTTTCTGATCTTCTTGTCAGAAATGATCGTTTCGTAGACATCGTATGCGTTCTGGATAGACAACTCTCCAATGCCACTTCCGCTCCGAATAGCCGGAGGAATTATGAAGCGGGTTGAGATGTTGGCACCAATGTATTCTATTCTACTGATTGCCTGTCGGCAGGCGACTATCGTAAATACGTGAAGTTTACTGGCATTCAATCCTCTTTCTCGTAAATGACTGTATAATGAAAGCAGTTGATCGCCGGTCCCGATAAAGTCGTCTACAATTATTAAAGTGTTTACATTGCTATAGTCCATTTTTTTCGACGCTGGATGGCGCTCTTTTTTAAGTTCTATTCCTCTTGGAACTCGTATTGTTGTAGTTATGTCATAGAAAACGACTTCTCCGCTTTTAACCTTGCTCGGTCGATATGATACAAGCGGCGAAATTATGTATTTGCCATTTTTGGTTAGTATACTTTCTATTTCTGTACAAATGTCGAATATGTAGGCGTTATAGTTGTTGATATACGTAAAGCGCGCAACGAGTTCTGTAAACAATGCTCTCTGTTTTGCGTTTAGTCGTCCGGCACGGTCAGCGATAACATCGAATAGATTGCCCCTGTAATCTGCTTTCAACATTCCGCTGGATTCCAGTGACTGCCCAAGGCGCGTCAGCTCATTGATGTCCATAACCGGCCTTTGATTGTTTCTATATCCTGCTTTCTGACGCAATTTTGTCCTATTTCGTTTTTCAGTTCAACTACAGGTTTTGTGAATTCCGTCCGAAATGTTGTTGCGTTAAAGGTGAAACGTTAGCCAAGCGCATCCCCAGCTGGATGCCGCCCCTTGCCTACTGGCCACTCCCGACTGCCGAAGCCCCACTCCCCTTATCCCCGCCCTCCCCACCCATGCCTACACTCCCCTCATCCCTCCCATGCGGGGACGTGCTCGGATCCAAGTGCCGATCCATGGGGGAGGGT
>NZ_JACDIT010000006.1 GCF_013839445.1 Chthonobacter albigriseus
GAGAACGAAAAGGAAAAGCCCATCACCGTCAACTACGACGAGCTCGTGAAGAGCTGGGCCGACGCCAAGCAATAACGTCACCAGCTCTCCCATGGTGACGCGAGCAGGGCGCGGACCTTCGTGCCGCGCCCTGCCCACACCTTTCAAAGCTGCTCCAGCAGTCGAGTAGCTGCTGAAAACCCAACGTCGCTCGCAGCTTCCAGTCAGCGACCTAATCTCAAGAAGCGAGTTGTACTATGCCGCACATCGGAGACCTCGTTGCAGAAATGCTGGCGCAATATGGCGTCGAGCTGGTTTTTGGAATGCCGGGCGGCCAGACTACCGCGCTTCACGACGGCATCTCTCGTCGGACGGATCGGATCCGTCACGTGTTGATGCGAGACGAACGCAACGCTGCCTATGCTGCCGATGCCTATGCTCGACTGACCGGAAAGCCGGGAGTCTGCGACGTCACGGTCGGCCCGGGTGCCAACCTGCTCCCAGCCGGGTTCCTCGAAGCCTTGAACGCCTCGATCCCGATGATCGGGATCGTGGGCGAACTACCGCTAGACTGGCTTTCGCTGAAGGAGAAAGGCATCGCCTCGCAGGGTTTCGACCAACTGTCCTTCTTCAAGACCTTTTCCAAGGATGCGTGGCTCGTCCCCTCGGTTGAAGCTCTTCCCGATCTGATCCGGACCGCGTTCCGCGTTGCTACGGCACCGCGGCCGGGTCCGGTCGCATTGATCATCCCACATGACATCTTCGATGCCGAATGGGACGAGTCCTCCATCAAGGTTGCTGTCGACCACCGAGCCTGCCGCGCCCCGTTCATTCGATCCGCACCAACCCGCTCCGCAGTGGATCAGGCAGCCGACTTGATCCGTTCCGCACGCCGACCGGCGATCGTCTATGGAGGCGGTGTGCACGGGGCCGACGCCGTCACGGAAGCCGTCAGTTTTGCAGATCGACTTGGTGGCCTGGTCGTCACCAGCCTAACGGGGCGGGGCTCTGTTCCGGAAACGCTGCCCTACGCGGCAGGTGCTCTCAATCCGCTCGGTTCCTATGCGGCGATCGAGCTCATCAAGGAAGCGGATCTCGTGATCTGGTGCGGATCCAAGGCTAGCCAGAATACCGCGATGAACTGGACCCTTCCGCTGCCTGAGCAGGCCACAATCACGATCGACGCTGATCCGAACGAACATGGCCGGACATTCCTACCCACCGTTTGCCTCTTTGGCGATGTCAAGGAAGCGCTGACTATGCTCAACGATGTGCTTGAGCAGCAGGATCACCCGGAATGGCTGGATCGGATCGCGACAGTCAAAGCTGAGGGCGAAGCGCAAAAAGCCGAGGAGATCGCCAGCGAACGCATTCCGGTTAATCCTCCCCGAGCAATGGCAGAGCTCGCCAAGAGGGTGGAGCCGGACGACATCGTCGTCTCGGACGCCAGCTTTTCCGCCGGCTGGATCGCCAACTACCTCCCTGCGCGCAAGGCCGGGCGGCACTTTCTGTACGCACGAGGGCAGGGCGGGCTCGGGTACTCGACGCCCGCGGCAATCGGTGCCGCTGCAACGCGCCCCGGCACACGGATAATTACCGTGGCGGGAGATGGGGGCTTTTCCTACACGATCGGGGAGCTCGCAACCCAAGTCCAGAACAATCAGAAAATCGTCAATATCGTCCTCAATAACGGTCGGCTCGGCTGGATACAGCTTTGGCAGGAAATCTTCTTCAAGAATGTCCAATCGGCCATGCTGGAAAATCAAAGCTGCCAGCCGAATTTCGCCCAGGCAGCAAGTGGTCTGGGTTTGCTCGGAATCTATGTCGAGAAGCCCGACGAGATTGGCGCCGCTCTCGACCGAGCATTTGCACACGACGGCCCGTCGGTCGTCGAGATCAGGATTGATGATCTCGCCACTCCAATCCATAGCTTCAAGCGGCGGATGAGAGAAGGGTCGGATACGGCGCGGCCACGACCCGGTACGGTATACAAGCTTCGCGAGTGGAAGGTTTCTGCCGATCTTCGCAAAGAGCCGAAGTAATGATTTCTGTTAGTTGGACGTGGGGCGCTCCGGTTATGTGAGCGCCCGACAGCCTGAACGCGGAGGAGATCCAGTCATGCGACAGGAAACCACTTTCCTTTTTGATCTGGATGGAACTCTCGTCGACAGCGTCTACCAGCATGTCCTTGCCTGGCAGGAAGCGCTCGAGGAGGAGGGCATCTCGCTCTCGGTCTGGCGGATCCACCGTAAGATCGGGATGAGCGGCGGATTGTTTACGAACCAGTTGCTCCGCGAAACGGGTCTGACGCTCGACGACGAGCGCAACGATCGGCTTCGAAGGCTACACGCCCAAGCCTATCAGCGACTAGCTCATCGCATTCACCCCCTGCCCGGCGCCGTAGAACTCCTCAAGACGCTTGACGAGTACGGCCTCCGTTGGGCCATCGCCACGAGCGGCCGAATGGAAACCGCGGCGCAGAATCTCATCGCGCTTGGCCTTGACCCCGAGAACACGCCGGTCATCACGCGCGACCTGGTCAAGTATGCGAAGCCTGATCCCGATCTGTTTCTGGCTGCGGCCGAGCGGCTCGGGGTCAGAATCGAGACCGCCATCGTGGTCGGCGACAGCATATGGGACATGCTTGCAGCTCAGCGGTGCCGCGCGCTCGGTGTCGGTCTCCTCTGCGGCGGTTATGGATCCGATGAACTGGAGCGCGCAGGCGCATACCGGGTGTTCGAGGATCCTGCCGATTTGCTCAAGCACTTGGATGAGGTGGGCGGCAGAGTTTAGCTGCGCAGGCTACGGCCGACGCAGGCTGTGATAAGCTCGGTGCGCGGTGGGTCATCGCGGGAGGACCAGATGACCGTTTACATGGTCGAGCGCAATCTCAAGGGCATTGAGATGAGCGCCCTAGCTGAGGCACAGCAAGCAGCCATACGCAAAGCGAATGATTTTCGCGCCGAGGGCACCCCTATGAGGTACATTCGGTCGACGTTCGCGCCGGAAGACGGGCGGTGTATGTGTCTTTTCGAGGCCGAAAGTCCTGAAGACGTCAAGCGCCTGAACGACGAGGCTCAGATCCCATACGACCGCGTAGTTGTGGCGATGGACCTGACACCCCCCTAAAAGCTGAAGACTCAGAATTCAATCAGGATTGTACCGGTCGCTGGACGGGTCGACGCCCGTCCGGCACCGCGGCGTTGGCTCGACTCATACTGGCGGTTAATCGTTTTATGTAACGCTCACACAAGGGGGCGCGTGTCGGGATGTGAGGAATGGGTGACCTGAAGATCCAATCGGCCATCAACTGGTGCATGTCGGCATTCGTCTTCCTGCTGATCATCATGGGCGTTGCCACTGTGAGCGGCGTCCGCATCGTCGATCAGAAGATCGAGGCGCTTGAAGGCAAATGGCTGAATGGGACGCAATTGCTTGGCGCCATCAGCAGCGCCGTATCCGAATTCCGAATGGCGGAAGTTTCGCGCGCTTTGGCGCCCGACCGGGATAGCCGGGTTGAGGCGCAGCAGCGGATCATGGAAAGCACCATAAGGGTCCGGGACCTGCTGGATGAATACTCCTACATGCTTAACAGTGAGAAACCCAATGAGGAGGTACATGCATTTCTCGTCGCATTCCATGAATACAGGCGAGCGAACCGGCAGTGGGTCGTTGCCGATTTTGCTGGAGAAGACGATGGACCGGCCCAGGACGGGAGCGAATTGCATGCGCTCTACATTGACACGAAAATCGCGGTTGATCGGCTGGTCAGGGAAAATCACGAACTTGCAGGCAAAGACGCTCGAGGCGCGGACGAAATCAGCGACATCATTCTGATATCTGTTGGAATCATCTCTCTCGCAATCGGTTTGCTGGCAACGGGATTGCTGGTTTTCGTGCAGCGGCGGGTGACCGGTCCGCTCGGCGAGATGACATCGGCATTGGCGCGTCTTGCGTCCGGTGACCGGAGTGCCGGCGTTCCGGCCATCGACCGCCACGACGAAATCGGAGTTCTTGCTCGTGCCTTTGGCGTCTTCAGCGCGAACGCGGCTGCTCTGGAACTTGCCCATCAGGCCGTCGTCGAGGCTCAACGAGCGGCCGAGGAATTGGCCAGGCATGACGCGCTCACCGGTCTACCCAACCGCCGCACCTTCTCTGCCGCGCTCACCTCTGCCATCGGTGACCCGGATGGCACGGACACCGGTTCCTACGTGCTCTTGATCGACCTCGATCGCTTCAAGCCGGTCAACGACACCTATGGTCACGCTGCGGGCGACCAGGTGCTTTGTGAAGTATCAAGACGGCTCCTCCGCCTGGCTGGTCCGGACGACATGGTGGCGCGTCTTGGCGGGGACGAGTTTGCAATCCTGTGCCGGCCAGGATCACGGTCGGACATTCTGGAGACTGCAAAGGGTTTCGCCGAGCAGATTATCGCTTCGTCGCGAACACCCATATCTGTGGGAGACATTGCGGTGGAGATCGGTGCGAGCGTTGGGATCGCCCTCTGCAGCACCGACGGAGCGGATGCAGACGAGGTGCTCCGCGCGGCGGACGTTGCCATGTACCGCGCCAAGCAGGGTGGTCGGAACACCTACCGCAACTTCGAACCTCTGATGGACGAGGAGCGGAAAACCAGGGCAAAGCTCGAGGAGGATGTCCGCGCGGGTCTCCTCTCCGGTGCGATCGAGCCCTATTACCAGCCGCTCCTGGACCTCCGATCCGGCCACATCAAAGGGTTCGAAATTCTCGCCCGCTGGAACGACGAGGCACGGGGATCTGTGTCCCCTGATCTGTTCATTCCGGTGATAGAGCAACTTGGGCTTGCCGATGAGCTTGCGACCCGGATGCTGTCGCGTGCTTGCCAGGACACCCGAGATTGGGATGTGGAGCTGTCCCTCAACATCTCACCGCTCCAACTGCAGGATCCATTCCTCCCGACACGCATCTTAGCCGTTCTCACCCGTGAGAACTTCCCTCCTTCAAGGCTTGAGATCGAGGTGACCGAAACGGCTCTGATGGGAGATGTCGACCGCGCTCGACATGTCCTGAGCGAGTTCAGGGGGCTTGGGATAAGCGTTGCGCTGGATGATTTCGGGACCGGATACTCCAGCTTGAACCATCTGCGGGAGCTCAAGTTCGACCGCCTCAAGATCGATCGATCGTTCATCATGACGATGGCGGACAACCCGGAAAGCGAGAAAATCGTCGATGCCGTCCTCGGTCTTGCTGAAAGCCTCGGGATTGCAGTCGTAGCCGAGGGTATCGAGAACGAGGTGGCACGAGCCAAACTGGCTGGTCGAGGATGTGAGTTCGGTCAAGGCTATCTGTTCAGCAGGCCGGTTCCCGCCGATCAGGCACGCGTTCTGGTGGAGAGTGACGCGCGGAAGACGGGTCGCTCCCAAGCCCGAGTGGCCAAGCTGTCTCGTTGACCTTGGTTTGGTTCGCTACGCTGCTCCCCCCATGCTGACCTGCACCGTTATGCGCGACCAGCCATGGTACCGCAGTCGTACCTCCGGCGCCGCAGCCAGATGCGCTGTAGGATGGGACGAGGTGGCATCGAGCCGGTTTCGAGACCCTCCCCTGGTTCGACCTGTCGCACGGTACAGCCGACAGGAGGTTTGTCCGACCCCAGCCCTGATCCACGCGGAGTCAGGTATTCGTAGACCCGCCTTCGCCGCAGGCTCCCGAACAGGGGGCGTTGAGGTTGCTCCGCGTCAGCGCTCACGGCGATAATGCATAGCGACCGCGCCGCTGCGGAGCGGCTTCGCCGAGACCAGTTCGAGCCGTCGCGCCCTGTGCAGCCCGCTCTGATACAGGGTCGGGCCGTGGCCCGCGATCCTGGGATGGACCAGGAGTTGGTATTCGTCGATCAGATCCAGCCGGTCCAACTCAGCCGCCAGTTTGCCGCTACCGAGGAGCACGCCGGCGGGCGTGGCGTCCTTGAGCTTCTGGACGCTTGTTCGCAGGTCGCTGCCGATGTTGTGGCTGTTGGCCCATGGGAAGTCCGTTCGTGTCGACGACACGACGAATTTCGGTTTGGCGTCAAGCTTGACCGCCCATTCCCGTACCGCCGGCGCCGCTTCCACCTCGCCGCGAGCAACCGCCGGCCAGAAGCTCTCCATCATCTCGTAGGTGATGCGGCCCCACAGCATCGCGCCGCGCTCGTCCATAAGGCGCGTGAAGAACGCATGCGTTTCGTCGTCCGCGATCCCCTCCTCGTGGTCGACGCAGCCGTCCAGGGTGACGTTGAGGCTGAAGGTCAAAAGTCCCATGCGACAAGCCTTAAAACCATGCGTCCCAAAAGACCTGGGGCTCTCGGTTGATGTTCAACTCCCGAGGGGTCGGACCGGCCGTCTCCTGCCTCATCGCTGTCCATCCCGCACCTCAACGCCAGGGCCCTCACCCTACCCGGCTCCATGCGCATCGTCTCGTCTTCCCGCCAAATCCGCTCTTCGGAAAGATACTGGATGATAGCACCAACCCGCTTAGGCCAGAGGTGTCTCCTTCCCGGTGTCCATAGACAGAAGAGCCGTCAGGAACTGGTGGAACAGTTCGCGTTCGGTGGTGATGTCCAGCTTGTAGTAGAGCCTCCAGCGATGGTTCTTTACCGTGCCGGCCGAGACCCCGAGCCGCTCGGCAATTTTGCTGTTGGGAAAACCGAGCAGGATCAGCTTGACGATCTCGGCCTCGCGAGGAGTCAGGTCGTGGCGGCGGCAGAAGGCTTCCACGGCGTCGGTGGCCGACACACGAATTGGACCGTCTGATCGGCGCTCGATCATCCAGAGGGTGCCGCCAGGGGCGATCGAGAATTCCTCACCGAGTGCATCCCGATGGAGGACGTGCTCGTCGTCGAGCGTGACATGCGCAGCTTCGTCGCTTCGGGCCAGGGACAGAGCCCTTTCCAGGTCCTTCGATCCGGCATGCTCGCGCCAGGCCTCGTTGGCGAAAACGGTTCGGCCGGTGCAATCCTGGATGAGCACAGCACCCGGAATGCCGCTTGCGTCCGTCTGCCCGAGCCGCCTGAGGGCCGCGGCGAAGACGGCGTCCACATGCTGGCGGTGCAACGCTGCGATCAGCGGCAGCATGGCGCGGGCATTCTCGCGGTCGGCTTCGGTGAAGGGCTCGACGCACTTCTCGCAACAGATCGCGACCGTGATACCGCCATGCGAGGGCAGCATGAAGGCGAGTTCGTCGAAGATGAAGGCGATCTTGAAGATCTCGGCGAGATACTGCTCCTCGATCTGATCGTCGGGCTGGAGCGAGCGAAGGTTGACGACGACAGGCTCGCGGTTGCGGCGCGCGATCTCCTGAAGCGGATCCAGGCGATGAAGACCGCCGAGGTAGAGGTCCACTGCCTCCGGGGTCATAAAGCCGTTGACGAGGAACGCCGGCCGTTCGTAGGCGGCGTAGCGCATCACGAGGCGCTGGTCGCATCCTGTCGCCCGCGCGACGAAGCGGGACAGCACGTCGTAGAACCCCGTGCGGCCGGCGCTTTCCAGCACGTCGGCGATCTCGGCATAGATCTGCTGGTCCGGCGCGGCATGGGCCGGTTCGATCTCCTCGGTCCGGAAGCCGTGCTTCGGCGCGGTCATCACCGTCTCCGCAAGGCCGACCTCCCGGTGACTTCGGTCACCTTGCCAGAGGTCGACGGTTCGTGTTGGCGTCTTCAAGCCCATGATCCATGCCGCGCGGGAGTCAATCAATGCCAGCCCTTCTCCAATGTCTTCCCGTCGCGGCTGACAAGACCGCCAACCTCGCCACCCTGCGACGGACGGCGTTCCTCGCCTCGCAGTGCGGAGCCGACGTCCTGGTCATGCCGGAGCTCTTCCTGACCGGGTACAACCTCGGCGACCGGCTCGCCGGCCTCGCCGAGCCCCTCGATGGGCCTTCCGTGGCCGCCGCCCGGGCGATTGCCCGGGAGACGCGGACGGCCCTCGTGTTCGGACTTCCGGAGCGCGACGGATACGACGTCTACAACACGTCGGTCGCCATCGACCGTGACGGGAGCCTCGCCGGCCGATACCGGAAGATCCAGCTCTTCGGAGACATCGAGCCGACGATCTTTACGCCGGGCGACCGGACCGAGGTCGTCACTCTCGCCGGCCTGAAGGTCGGGCTTGCGATCTGCTACGACATCGAGTTCCCGGAAATCGCCCGGTCGCTGAAGCGTGCCGGCGCCGAGCTGATCTGCGTCCCGACCGCCAACATGACACCCTTCATCGACGTGCCGACCACGCTGGTGCGCGCGCGGGCGTTGGAGAATGGGGTCCCGGTCGTCTACGCCAACCTTGCCGGCGCGGAGGGAGACCTCGCCTACACGGGGCTCAGCGGCATCATCGGCTTCGACGGCCGGGACATCGCCCGGGCCGGCGCGTCCGGTGAGGTGTTCCTGGCCTGCAGAACGGAAGCGATCCGAGCCCCAGCCGCTCATCCCATGCTCAGCACGCAGCATCGGGACCTCAAGCTCGACGCACGCGCCGCCCGGTGAGGACGGCGCGCGCGCTCCGGGTTTCCGGTTGCGATCAGCCGCGCCGGACTGCGCCGGCGTTGCCGGTCAGGGCCTCCAGGATCAGCTGGACGGCGAGGCGGCTGGTGATGCCGTCGTGGTCGTAGGGCGGAGAAACCTCGACGAGATCCATGCCGCCGAGACCGACCTTCCCGATCTCGCGGATGAGGGCGATGGCCTCGCGCGAGGTCATGCCACCGGGCGCGGGCACACCCGTACCGGGCGCGTAGGCGCCGTCGATGGAATCGATATCGAAGGTGAGATAGACGCTGTCGGTGCCGGCACCGGCAATGGCCGTGGCTTCACGGGCGACCGCGACAGGTCCGCGCTCCAAGATCGCTTCGAGCGGAATGAGCGTGATCCCCTTCTCCCGGATGTAGTCGAGTTCCGACTTCGGGTTCATCCAGCCGTTGGTGCCGACGATCACGATCTTCCGTGGATCAAATCCGGCGTCCACCGCCCGCGTGATCGGGCAGCAGTGGCTGAGGTCCTCGCCACCGACATCCAGCGCGGTGTCGAAGTGGCTGTCGACCAGGATGAGGCCAGGATTGGCGTAGCGCTTCCGGAAGGCACGGACGCAGGCGATTGTGATGGAATGGTCGCCGCCGACCGTGACAGGCATCGCCCCGCCGGAGAGGACCTCCGAGACAATTGCTTCCGCCCGGTTCATCGTCGTGACGGCCGAACCGGGGACGACCGGGACATCGCCAACGTCGGCGAAGCGGTAGTGGTCGTTGAGGTCGATCCCGTGGTTGGCGTTGAAAAAGCTGAACTGGTCCGACGCTTCGCGGATGGCGCGCGGGCCGTAGTTCGTGCCGGTCCGACTGATGCACATGGCGTCCCAGGGAAAGCCCAGGAAGGCTGCGGTCACTCCGGCCTGAGAGAGCGCTGACGCGCTCGCCGCCAGCCGCGGCAGACGCATGAAGGTGCCGCCGGTTCCGGCGTGGAGAAGCCCGGCGAAGGCGTTTTCGCTGAAGGTCACGGTATCGGACATCTGATCTGTTCCTCGCGGTCAACCGGCGCCCTCACCCGGACGCCCGCCGTCGAATGGGCCCAGACTGTCGCGGACCGCCGCCGACTCCAATGGTGCCTGCGGTCACCATTGCCCACGGCGGTTCCGGCGCCGAACATCGCCCCAAGCCAAGAAGAACTGTCAGGGCCCGGCTGCCGCCGTTCAGCCGGAAACACAAGGGCGGCTGCAACGGATCGTCCCGACGACAAGACCTGGAGGGTGGAAGCCATGTTGACGAGGAAAGACGTTCTGCGCGGAGGATCCGCGGTCCTTCTGATGCTCGCCGGCTTTGCGGGATCAGGCCCGGCGACGGCGCAGGAGCCGATCGTGGTCGGAGCGCCCATTCCGGTCACCGGACCCTTCGCCAGCGACGGGATCGCCATGAAGATGGGCCTGGACCTCGCCGTCGAGGAGATCAATGGCCGGGGCGGCCTCCTCGGCCGGCCGCTCAAGCTCGTCGAGTTCGACATCGGCGACCTCACCCCCGACAAGTTGGAGGCCGCGGGCACCAACCTCGTCTCGCGGAACAATGCCGCCGTGCTGATCAATGGATACGGCGGCATGGGTCCGGACATCCCGGCCTTCTGCGCCTACCCGGTCCCCTATATCAACAACAACGCGACCTCGAACGTGGTGCCGCTCCGCAACCAGATGGAATGCGGCAACATCTTCATGGGATCCGACGTGGACAGCGCCTATGCGAAGGCCACGTTCCAGCAGATCCTCGACCTCGGCTACGCCTTCCCGTCGAAGACCGTCGCCATCGTCCACGGCCCCTACGACTGGGAACTGAACTCGGCGCAAGGCATCCGGGAAGCGGCCGAGGCCGCCGGCTGGGAGGTGGTGATCGACGAGGAGGTGCCTTACGACAACCGTCAGTGGTCGGGCGTCCTCTCCCAGATCAAAGCCGAGGAGCCTGGCCTGGTCTTCTTCGAGCTGCTGGACACCGCCGGCGTCAGCTCGTTCGTCGACCAGTTCCTGGTCGATCCCCCGAAGACGTCCCTGCTCTATGCCGGCTACATTTTCAGCACGCCGGCCTTTCAGGAGATCGTGGCGGGCGGCGGCGCAAACGGCGTCCTCGGCATGACCGTGTCGGCGCAGCTTCCCGGGGCAAAGGGCGAAGCCTTCGTCGCAGCCTGGGAGAAGAAGCACGGGGCCAAGCCTCCGTTCAGCATCGGCGCGGCGATCTACGACGAGTTGATGCTCTGGGCCGCCGCCGTGGAGAAGGTCGGTTCGGTCGACGACTATGCCGCCATCAACGAGGCGATCCGCGGGCTTGCCTACGAGGGCGTCACCGGCGTCTACCGCTTCAACGAGGAGCAGTATGTCCCCGTCGCCGACGACACGCTTCCGTCCCACCTCATCCAGGCGCAGGATGGTCGCCACGTGCAGTTGAAGGTCGGCAGCCAGAAGGTGGGCGACTTCAAGGTTCCTGCCTGGATCGCTCCCTGACCGATCCCGCCCGGGGCCTTTCAGGCAGGCTCCGGGCGGCTTTCATCCTGCCTATCCGAATGACGGGAGACCCGGCGCCATGCTGGCAAGAGCCGACGGATACCCCGGCGACGGAGCGCCTTCCGATCTCCTGGAGGTCCGCGCCGTATCCAAGCACTACGGTCCGATCCAGGCGCTTAGCGACCTCAGCTTCACTGTCCGCAAAGGCGAGATCCTCGGCGTCGCCGGTCCGAACGGTGCCGGCAAGAGCACGCTGCTGGCGGTCTGTACCGGCCACCAGAAGTCGGACGCGGGTGACGTCCTCGTGGAGGGAGCCGTCCTCTCGGGCCGGCCGCCGCATCGCTTCTGCCACGCCGGCGTCGCCCGCATGTTCCAGATCCCCCAAGTGTTCTCATCGCTTACGGTGCGCCAGAACGTGGAGGTCGGTGCGACCTTCGGGTGGCGACCCGGTTCCGGCAGCCGCCTCTCGGTCGAGGAGTTGATGCGCGTCACCGGCCTGGACGGGCTTGGCGATCATTCGTCCGCCGACGTCGACCTCATCACGCGCAAACGCATCATGTTGGCCGCAGCCCTGGCAACCGGGCCGAAAGTCCTCTTCATGGACGAACCGCTGGCGGGACTGAACGAAGAGGAGATCGAGACGCTCGCCGAGCTGATCGCGACCCTGCATCGGACGCTGGCGCTCTCGATCGTGCTGGTGGAGCACAAGGTGCGTGCGCTCGCCCGCCTCTCCGACCGCATCATGATCCTGAACTTCGGGAGGCTGGTCCGGCTCGGTCCGCCCGCCGAGATCCTGGCGGATCCGGAGATCATCGACCTCTATCTCGGTAGAAGCTATGTCGCTTGAGATTCGCGACCTTCACGTCTTCTACGGCGATTTCCACGTTCTCCACGGGGTCTCCCTCACGGTTGAGGAGGGGCAGCTCGCCGGTGTGATCGGCGCGAACGGACACGGCAAGAGCACGCTGCTCAAAGCGATCTGCGGGCTCGTTCCCGTGCGCGCGGGGTCCATGACCTACCGCGGCGAACGGATCAACGGGCTCAGCGCACCCGATCTCGTCGCCCGGGGCATCGTCTACGTCGCCGAGGTGCGGCATCTCTTTGCGCAGATGACGGTCCGCGAGAACCTGATGCTGGGAGCTTATCTGCCGCGGGCGCGGAAGGCCGCGGCGCGGAATCTCGATCAGGTCTACAGCCTCTACCCGCGTCTCAAGGAGCGCGAGCGTCAACTCGCCGGAACGCTCAGTGGCGGCGAGGCGCAGATGCTCGCGCTCGGCCGGGGGCTGATGTCGGAGGCGGCGTTCATGGCGATCGACGAACCGTCGCTCGGTCTCGCGCCGGGGCTGACCGCGACCATGCTGGACACGATCCAGGCCATCAACGCCCGAGGCATCACCATCCTCCTGGTCGAGCAGAGCCTGGCGCTCATCGCCGACCGGGTCCACGCGGTCCACGAGATCGAGGAAGGGCGGATCGCCGCCCTTGCCCACGCATGACCGATAGGATCCACCATCTTCCGACCAGGCGGGCCGATGCAACAAGTGCTTGAAATCCTTGTCAGCGGCCTGTCGCAGGGCGCGGTCTACTGCGTGTTCGCGCTGGGGCTGTCGCTCGTCTACGGCACGTCGCGGATCCTCAACTTCGCACACGGTTCGATGTACATGACGGCGGCCTACCTCGCCTGGCTGCTGACGGCAGGCTGGCTCACGCTTCCCGTCGGCGTGGCGCTCCTAGTGCTGGTACCTGTGCTCTTCCTGTTCGGGGTAGGGGTGGAACGGCTGGTGATCCGGCCGCTCCGGCCGCACGCCAACTGGAAGACCGCCACGATGATGGCCACCCTCGGCTTCGCCTTCGTCCTGGACAATCTGAACCTCGTCCTTTTCGGTCCGACCAGCATCACACTGGCGCCGCTCGTGGAGGGAACGCTTGCGCTCGGCCCGGTGGTCATCTCGCGGCAGAGCGCCGTCACGCTGGTCCTTGCAGTGCTGGTCGTGGCCGCGCTTCAGGTGTTCCTGACGCATTCCGCCTTCGGTCGGGCAATGCGGGCCGTCTCGCAGGACATGACCGGCGCGGAGATGGTGGGTAT
Organism: Chthonobacter albigriseus; assembly: GCF_013839445.1. Lineage (GTDB taxonomy): Bacteria > Pseudomonadota > Alphaproteobacteria > Rhizobiales > Pleomorphomonadaceae > Chthonobacter > Chthonobacter albigriseus. The sequence goes on from NZ_JACDIT010000006.1 coordinate 13,036, forward strand.
CCGGGTCGGCCGGGTCTATGCAGCGAGCTTCGGGATCTCTGCGGTATTGGCCGGCGTCGCGGCGGTGCTGCTGTCGCCGGTCTACCTGATCTCGCCTCTCGGCGGCTGGGCGCCGTTCCTGAAGGCCTTCGTGATCGTGGTGTTCGGCGGCCTCGGCAGCACCCAGGGCGTGCTCTACGCGGCTTTCATCCTCGGTCTCGTCGAGGCGGTGGTCGTCGCCGAACTCAGCGCGTCTTGGACGATGCCGATCTGGTTCCTTGTGCTCCTGACCGTCCTGATGGTCCGCCCGCGTGGGCTGCTCGGATCCTGGGGAGACTGACATGACCGGCGAAACCACTGCCCGTTTGGGCTTTCTGGCGGCCGTCACGGCCTTCGCCATCGCGGCGCCCCTGATCGGCGACAGCTACATCCTCCACGTGATGGTGCTCTGCTTCATCTGGGTGATCGTGGTCTCGGCCTGGGACCTCGTGATGGGTTACGCGGGCATCTTCAACTTCGCCCAGCTGGCCATCTTCGCAGTCGGCGGCTACGCCTCCGGCATGCTCGCGATCGGGACCGGGATGCCGCCGGTTCTAGCCGTGCCGCTCGCGGCGGTGATCGCCGGAGCATTCGGACTCCTCATCGCGCTGCCGTGCCTCAGGCTGCGCGGCGAGTATGTGGCCCTCTTCACCTTCGCCGTGCACCTCGCCCTCCCGACCCTTCTCGAGAAGGGCCGAGCCTGGGGTACGGGCGGTGCGAGCGGTCTTGTCGGCGTTCCCCCGATCCGGATCGGCGATCTCGCCTTCACCACAAGCAACAAGATCGGCTGGTACTACCTCGCTCTCGCGGCGGCCGCGATCAGCGTGTGGCTCATCTACTTCGTGGTGGTCCAGGGGCGCTGGGGCCGGGCCTTCGTCGCCCTGCGGGACTCCGAAGCCTTCGCCCGGTCGCTCGGGATCGATGAGTATCGCACCAAACTGAAGCTCTTCACCTTGTCAGCGGCGGTCACCGGCTTCGGAGGGGCTCTCTATGCCCACTACGTCGGGGTTATGACACCGCGCGTGCTCGGCAACGAGTTCTTCCTGATGGTGATGGTGATGCTCAGCATCGGTGGCCTCGGGCGTTTTCCAGGGGCCATCTTTGGTGCCTTCCTGGTGACCGTCGGCAACGAGCTTCTGCGGGAGGCCGGGCAGTACCGGCTCTTGTTCCTCGGTGCGATCGTCGTTCTCGTGGTCATTCTCCTGCCGAACGGGGTCTCCGATCTCTTGACCCGGCGGAAGAAGGCGGCCGCGGCGAAAAACATTGAAATCGGCAAAGCCGATGTGCCGACGATCAGATCCGGAGTGAACCCAAGCTGCAGTCCTTAGCAAGGGATCACCCCACGGCGGGTGGGACAAAGCCCGCCGTGTTCGCTGCTTGAACTGCTTTCGATCCCTTCTCCCGAGCTGCGAATCTCCACTGATCGCTCTGCCTTATGTCAAGACAAGGCGGTGAGCGGGCGACCGTTCAGGGCCACCATCGGTTTCACGCGCCGTGGCGGCCGCTTCGATGGCGCGAAATGGCCGCCAGTTGATCTGGCCAAGAACGTTGAACATCTAGGTCTCCGTGAAAGACCGAATGGGAAGTCAACCCCAGCTCTGGATTGCGTGACTAGGTGGCGGGGTGAGCAAAATGGAGATCGAGAACCCAGGTTACTCCGAAGCCATCCTTCAGCATTCCGTAAAGCGGGGAGAAGCCGGCGGGGCCGATCGGCCGGATCACGGTGCCGCCCTCGGAAAGCTTGTCCCAGTAGCCCTTCAGGGTCCCAGCATCGTCGCCGGGTACCGAAACGAAGACCGGATCTTCGCCCGGGTACCAGGGGCGTGCGCCTGGCACGTCGTAGGCCATGACATGAAAGCCGTCGGCAGAACGGGGGTCTCGATGGTCATGGACGGCTCCTTGGTCCGGGTTGATGCAGATGTTAGACGTGATCCCAACTGACAGTATCTGGCAGTTGGATCATGGCCCGGGCAGACAGGCTTTTTCAGCTTCTTCAGGCAATGCGGGTCATGCCGGCGCCGATCACGGCCGCCCGTCTCGCCAAGGAAACCGGCATGTCGCTGCGCTCGCTCTATCGCGACATCGACAGTCTGCGGGCCGAGCGGCGGGCTTGAAGGTTTGGCTTGAAGACCGGATCGACGACATCACAGGTTATTGCGTAGACTAGGTGCATCCACCTGGATCCAGGTCCAACAGCCAAACGACCGCGCGATGATTTGTCGGTGAATTGTCCTATTGATCGCCGGTTTGCGATAATCGCTCGACCTTCAGCGCCCTATCGTGACCGCCGATGATCGGGACGACTATGTTTCCCAGTAGCACAATGACAAACCCAATCTGCTGCAGGACAAAACCTACGAATGTGTAATAGTCCCTGTCTCTGGAAGCAGTCTCTTTCAGTTTATCTTTATCTTCCGTCTGCTTGATCAGCTCAGTCTGAAGACGTCGCCCAAATGTCAGTACGTCTGATTCATATCTCACGAGTTCATTAAGCGCTTCACTGCCCCGACTCGCAGCTGATGCAACCTCATCGAACTTGGCGATGGAAAATGGGGGATTCGGTACAAATGCCTGAATTTCAGCAACTACAGCTCTGATCGGCTGACGCCTGCTTGTATCGATCAACTGAACGAACTCCGGTCGATACGACGGAGAAAGGCTGTCCGTATGAACGACAGCCGTTATGAGCGCCCCGGTTGTGACAAAGAGCTGATACTCCGAAACTGCGCGATCGATTGCTTGGATGCTACCTCGGAGAATCGCCAATTCTTCGTCTGCCGCATCAATTCGGCGCCGCGCATCGTCAGCATAGATGACAGAGGCAATACCGGCGACAACGGTCAGAACGCCGCCGACAATCGCGTTCAGATTGCTGAGCGACCAGAATTGCCGCGAGCCAAACACATGAAGAGCTTTCATTGCTCGCCCTCACTTTCAGATATACGATCGCCCATGTAGCAGTGCGTTGTATTGTAGCACTCGCGAAGCGCTTCAATTTCTACGGCGATCAAATTAGGAGGGAAAGACATGCGGCTAGCAGTTTTCTCACTCTTTATCGCTGCCGCTGCTCCAGCATTGGCGCAACCAGCACCAGAAGGGTGCTATATAACGCGGGATGGCCCGATGATCGCGGGAAACACCGCCGCCTACTTTGACCAGAACCTGACCGCGAACTGGTTAGCTACGCAACGGGCGGCCAATCCACAGCTTATGGCGAGCATTGCCGGAACCTATTACATAGAGATCGTAAGTCCGAACAACGACGCGGTCAGTCGGAGTTATCGAACGATCGACGCGAATGGTCTGTTTTCGTATCAGGATCAAACCTGCGGTGGTTTCACCTGTTCGAACAACGGCGGCCATGGTCAATGGGCCGCCCATGCAACGCAGCGGAATACGATATATCTCATGATCAACTGGTCTGACTTGAGTCGCACCAGCGCCTGCATAAGTGCAGAGCTGTATATGGACGGATCGGACCTGGTTGGCGCCGGAGATCAGATTCGCTGGCGCCGAGTACAGTAGAACGTAAGCGGGTCTTCAGGCTCCCAGGCTGCGAGCTCTTTCTACTCAGGCTGGTCGCACGTCACGAGGCGTGGATCTCGACCTGATCTGCATCTGCTGGGGTCCGTCTTGAAACCCGGCAATGACCCGACGCCCCCGCAATCCGGAATCGCAGCTTCGATGCTCGGCCCAAAAACGACAAAAGCCGCGGTTTCCCGCGGCTTTGTAGTCATCGGAAACTGGAGCGGGCGATGGGATTCGAACCCACGACCCCAACCTTGGCAAGCAAGAAATTGGAGCGTTACAACCTTACACTGCAGTTCGGTGGCATTCAGCGGGGTGTACTGGAGTACTATATCGCGACCGAGTACGGGCCGCGGAGCGGTATGTACCGCAGGCCAATCCGGTGAACTGGAAGGAACGGGTGTGACGGTGACCGGGCGGGGACCCGGCCCTTGGGCGAGGCTGCCCTACTCCAGATATCAGCGCCAACTGCAACGTCACCAGATGTACCCGCGCACCATCAAGCTGATCTCAGTGGCGCGCCTCAGCTTCGCGTCGCCCTTGTTACTTCCTGTCAACGGACACAGTGTTCTTCCAAACGTGCTTCCCAACCGTTAGACTGCAACTAAAGAGAACAACAGACACTCGGGGGCAACCTTGTTCGAAGAGCAAGCGAGGAAAGCCGAACACTGTCAGGCACTGATCGCCGTCGCGGGAGACCCAGCAATTGATAGCTTTCAGGAGGAGGTTCGCGAGCAGATTACCAACCCCACCAGTCAGGAAAACTGGCATCGCGAGGTCGGTTTCCGGCGGTACAGATTGGGGGGCGGTGTTCTCCTTCTTGGCCACCTCTTGAAAGCATGCGCCGAGCGAGCGGGTCTTTCGATCGCGGTATCCACGCCGCAGTTCGAACTGCCGGACCGATTTGATGCCCCCGTAAAGATCATCAGGTCGCTCGCCTACCTCGTGAGAAGAGAGACCGTCATTGACGGAAAACTTCAGAACCGCTGGTTCGCCTCGCAGTTCGCGGGGTTCAGTCGCTCAGCCACGCCCTCCAGCAATAAAGGAATTGAGAAGACACTTCGCGGGGTGGATACGGACGGAAGAGAGCCTGATGTCGTAGTGATTGACGATGCGGGCAACGGCTTCCGAGACGATCCCGAATTGTGGCCCGATTGGCTGCGAAAACCTGGCGCCCATTCATGTTTCCTCGCTGTCCTGAAGATCAACCGCCCCTTCCGGACCGAAAGCCCCCTGTTCCAAAGCTTCACTTCCTATCCGGCCGCCAACAGGATTGTTGTCGTCAACGGCTACGATCTTCGCGATGACGGGCACGACATCAGCCGCCGGCTATCCTGGGAAAGGACGACAGCGGACCTCGCGCGATACGCGACGAAGGAACCCTTCAGTCAACTTTCCAACGGCGGACAGCATACCGTCGTTGTGCGTCTTGGTCTTGAGGGCACGGGCATTCTCTCGAACGGCGAGGTTCAACTTATCGCCGAGCCGTCTGCAATCGAAGACGATCTGGAAGCTGGCTCGGGAGCCCAGATGTCCGGAAAAACGTCTGCCTTTACCGCTGGCCTCGTCGTGGCGGCACTTCGCGGTAAATTGAACAGCCCCGATCTCGACGTGGCGCAGTGCGTTGAAGCTGGTATGAACGCCGCCCTATCGTACCGCCTGAACGGCTACGTGGTGGAGTCCGGCCCTGAGCCAAAACTCACCATTCCCCCGCCGGCCAATGAAACAGCAGGCTTCAGACCCCAATCGGACAGATCACGTTTTGTCCGGAACTACCAAACCGATGCAGCCGTGACGGCACTTTGGCCGACTCACTATCGGGCGACTGCAACCACTGGACACGACATCCAGGCTCTCGCCAAGCGGGTCGTCCGAGAGGGTGAGGGTCCGCTTAGACCCTATCTGCGGGCTCGTTTTGGTGGCCTGGTGGTCACGGACTGGCGCGAGGTCGAAACCTTCCGTTACGTCGACAATCTGATCCGCAAGTACATCGCCGGACAGCAAGCGACGCCCCTGTCCCTCGCCGTTTTCGGAGCCCCCGGGTCTGGTAAGTCGTTCGGTGTCAAGGAGATCGCACGATCCTTCTCAAAGAAGCAGTTGAAACCGGATATTGCCATCTTCGAGTTTAACGTCGCTCAATGGTCGAGCCAGCGGGACCTCACGATGGCTCTCCACCGCATTCGGGACGAGGCGATCGCAGGAAAGATGCCTCTAGCCTTCTTCGACGAGTTCGACGGTAACTGTCGAAACTGGCTCAAGCTCTTCCTCGCGCCCATGCAGGATGGAACATTCCGCGACGAGGCGCAGGACCACACCATTGGCAGAGCGATCTTCATATTCGCCGGTGGCACAGCAAAGTCTTACCGCGAGTTCACGGCACCACTCGAAGACAGCAAGACAGAAAAGGAACTACGCGACGCTAAGGCACCGGATTTCATCAGCCGCTTGAGCGGTTCCGTCGACATCCGCGGTATCGACCGCCCGGACGACGCCGAAATGGATGACGGATCGTGGCAGATCCGCCGGGCGTTGATCCTAAGAAGCCTCCTCTCGCGGCAGTTCAAGAAAGTCTTCGACCAAGACGGGGTCGCTGACATAGACGAACCGGTACTGGACGGCCTCCTCGGGGTTCCCCGTTTCAAGCACGGGACCCGCTCACTTGAAGCAATCCTGCGTATGAGCAGTGCGGACGCCGAGACAACCCATTTCGGACTGTCGGAACTGCCGCCCGACGATCAACTGAAACTGCACGTCGCAACCGGCGAGCTGCTTTCCGCCATTCGGGGAGAGTTGAAGACATTGTCCTGATGCAGCTCATTCAAGAGCTTGGGGCCATTTGCACCAAACCCGTTCCTACGAAAAGCGATCGATCACCCATGTGGACGCATGTTCATCCCTACGAGAAAGCTGAGTTGACCGCCGAGTCGATTGAAAGGCACGGGCGTATGGCTCTGTACCGAGCCCTTAGCCTGCGCCGGGTCGTCGGGTTTATCGGCTCAGGCGTGACGATCGCCTATGGGCAGCCGACTTGGGCGGAACTCGCGGCCGTCGCAATCGAGGCTGTCCGAATGAAGATTGACGACCACAAACCGAATGACTGGCCGGGCGAAGCGAAGAGCCTTGCCAAACTCCTCGGGGCCTCTGACAAGGACATCAAAGAACGGGTTGCAGTAGTATTCAAACTCGACCCAGAAGACGAGTTTCGGCTGAGTAGCCGTATTCCCAATCTCCTCGCGCTCTGCGAAGCTACGCTCAAGATCCTGGCCAAGAAGCCCGGGGGCGGGACCAGCGCCGAAATTGCCGCGGCTGCCCGAAAGGAAATTGCACGTGAGATACTATCGCCACCCAAGAAAGTCGCGCAGAACCGGCTAACGCGCGCCAAAGTGAAAATCGATCTCAAGAAAATCCCTCCGTACAGCCCGTTCGACTTCGTCCGCCTCCTAGCGCACCTGATTACGTCGAGCGAAACGGTATCCCCCAATCAGACGTCGTTCCTTAGGGAGCACTTTGAGGACGTCGACGAAGGAATTCGATGCGCCCCGGACTGCGACATTATCAAGTCTCTCATGGATCTCGGACTTCGGCGATTTGTTACATTGAATTATGATGTTGAGATTGAGAGGCGAATCGCACACGAGGCAAAGGACACATCTAAAGAAGATTTCGGTAGACTATTGAGCGAAAGTGAGCACGGAAACTCGAAAGTACGTAAGACGCAACACGCTCCTGGTGTTGCCCCGTCCATCAGCGTGGAAATGTGCGAGGAAACAGCTGCCGACCTGATCAACTTCAGTGCGCATCCAAAGCGAGCAGAGCGATCCGTCTTTCATCTCCACGGTCGCGCTGATCGCCCGGAGGGCATGATCCTGACGGAGGACGACTATAAAAGGCTCTACGTGAAAGACGGGATCTCGCGTCGCATCTTTCGAGACGGCCAGGAGATCCTACTGTCAGGGAACGATGTGTTGTTCGTCGGTGTCGGTATGGAGGAAAGCGACGTTCTCGGCGCGCTCCGACTTTACATGACCCGAGACCCGAATTCTGACACGGAAACGCGCGAGACCTACGTATTAATTGAAAGCGTCGCCGATACAGAAGATAGCGATACAAAGTACTCTCGAGACGATGTTCAAAAGGCGATCGATCTCAAAATCAAGTACGGGGTCAGCACCCTCTTTTTCGGAAGGAGGATGAAGGGCTATCGGCAGATACAGCGGGCGTTCAAATCGGCTCAAGAGGTAATGGATGACGCGTCTTCGTTCTCAGCAGGCGAAGTCGACCAATGGAAGATGTGGCTAGAACGCGCCGGTAAAAGTCTGACTAAAATAGATGAGATCGTTAAGAGTGACAATGCGACTGGCGATGTTGGCGTCGAATACAAACAGCTACCTATAAGAAGATATGAGGTAGACGCAGTTAACGCATTGCGCAGAGAAATTTACGGACATTCGGAGGATCTGACGGGCGGGAAGAATAAAGACGACGTCCGCAAACGCATCCAACAAAAACGTATCCAACAAACAAGACGACTTGGCCGGCTCCTTATCGCCGCCATCTCCAGCCGTATGCGGACGCGCGCCTTGATGCATGAACTCGAACACATCGAGAAAAGGCAGCAGGAATGGTGGCGTGACTGGCGTGTTCTGCCCCGCTTTGCGCGACCCACTTTCAACGTTAAGGAAAAGTCTGAAAAAGTTCCTCACCCGGTTTGGAGCAGGCAAGCAGTCGTGCTGGAGCGCTCCGTCAATGAAATTACAGATTTCGAGATGCTAAAGCAGGCTCAAGCCGCTGCGAACCCCGCTGTCGCATACCCTTGTCCGTTTGGATTACGTATACTCCGCCTAGCCATGACGCGGGGAGCCGGACGCGGCACTTTCCTCTCTATGCTCCAGAATCCTCTGATTCACAAGCAATTATTCCCCAAAAACAGCTCCAGTAACGAATATCAGAGTGCCTTTTTCGCTTCTACCGCCTTCAGCATACAATTTAACTCCGTCATCCAAGCTCTTTGTTCCATGCTGGCTGGCGCGATCGCTAAGGTAGATGACGAAAACGACGAAATTGCGCAGAAGTATCCGCACAGGGTGTTGAAACGTGACGACAAAATATCGGTCGTCCACGTCCATGTCCTCGATCTTCTGAAGGCGCTTATGGAGAAATACGTAGCTCTATATAGAAGCGGGAAGGTCGGCCGAATCTTTTTATGCCTCGGAGGTCTGGATCGGCTTTGCGATTCCAGCGGGCACGCGTTCAGCCCGACCCATCGAGCCTTCTTTCGAATGATCACGGCGTACGGCTTTGATAGCAAGGACTGGCCACTGGATCTCGTCCTCGTTTCCAGCTGGGTCGAAACGCCGCTCGCTTACCTGAGCGAGCCCAGTACCTCACACGACTTGGCAAGTAGCGGAGTCAACAGAGAGTTGAAGAACTGAACAGTTCTGAGCAACCTTAGTCTGCACGAGAAAATAAGAGTTTTGAACTCCACAGTAAAAAGCAAAGAGGCGGGCGATTTTTTAAGTAAATTTATTGAGGGTCTAGATGTCGCCACCGCAAAAAGCATCTGGAAGCTGGGCCAAATCCTGAAGACCCTCGAGAGTAGTATGGCGCTGACGGCCTGGTGTTTTCACCTGTATCGAGAGACCGTCTACGGTAGGACTGGAAAGGATTCGAAGGCAGAACTCATAGAGTTTTTGGAGCGCTTGGATGACGGTGCTGCGGAAGGTGGCGCCTCGGGTGTTCTCTCAGCTGTTTTGGGCAGTTGGGTTGCCTGGGATCGGAACAATCTTGAAAAGAGCGTTCCGCGGAACGATAGCGTCATATTGCGCCACCTGACGCTGTTCGTCACGCCGGTATCGGCTCGGACATTAAGCAATTGCCCGGACGTCTGTCGAATCGCCGACAAGAACACGACTGCGCTACGCGCCGTAACCGCAACACTTGAACGCTTGTCTGCACGGGGTTTGCTACAGAAATTTAATAAAAATAAATATCAGGACGTAACATACGTCATGCATGATCAGATCAGAGAGCATTATGCCCGCAGCATGGGCCTATTCGTTCCAGACGGAGCCGAGAGAAACCATTACCAAGCGTCGCTCTACTGCACACAGCCTCGTGACCTACCTACCCCATCTATGGAGCATTTCACGTGGGTTCGAGATATCGTGATGCACCAGATCGATGTGTGCCGTCAGATCGTCGGAGAATACTACTCCAAAAACGACCCGCGTCCAGTTCAAATTGAAACGATTTCGAGAGAATTGAGGCTGGCCAGAGCTGTAGCGCAGTCTCTACAAGCAACTTACGGAATCCTGAGAGGTGGTTTTTCGATCGCTGTCCTTGCTCGACTTCCCTTCACTGAGGAGGATGTTGAACAAAAAAAACCATTTGGCGAATTCCGAAATTGGCTTCGCAGGCTAATCAATGCCGCAAACGGCCTAGACGAGATGATCGATAAGATCGACAGAAAGATTGAGAAGCGGCTGGAGAATTCAGGTATTAAAAATGGCGAGCAAGCGAAGCTTCGTGAGAAAAGGCAGACTCTGTCGTATCTGCGCCCTTTATTCATGGAGGAGATCGCCTGGCTCCTGAATGAAAGGGGCCTTGTTTCATTCGTCCAAGGGCGAACCTACGATGCCGTCCAGCATTTCCATCGGGCTCATCAACTCGTCCGACACACACGCGATGCGAGTGTCCAGGAGAGCGCCTATTTCGCCATGGAACGGCGGATCCGGCTCAATTGGATCGCGGCCCAGATCGACCGCGGTAACATCGTCAAGGCTCGGGATGAGGCGGTCTCCATCCTCGACCACACGGCGGAGTTCGACTGGTCGACCCGGAGCGTGACGAATCTCTACGCCCGAGGATACTTGGCCCTGTCCGATCACCTCTCTGGAGCCGTCGATCCTGCCAAGAAAAACTACCTGTCGGTGATTGATGGATGTAACGAGCAGGGAAACATGCGCGGCGTCGCCATCTTTCGACGTCATCTCTCGGACCTCTACGCCAGTCAGGAACGTCTGGACGACGCCCGTGAGCAGATCAATCTGGCGGTCGCTGCGGCGGCGAGGTCAGAGCAGCAGGACGTGCTCCATGGATGCCTTTTGACACTTGCCAGTCTGCTTGGTCGGGGCGGAAACCCTCGAGGCGCACTCGAGCGATTGGATCAGGTCGACACCTACGGTCGACGTGCCGGGATCTTGAAACTTCAAGCCGATGTGCTGCGTATGCGCGCGGAAATCATGTTCCAGCAGGGGGAAACCGATCAGTCCGCAGCCCTCGTAGCGCGCTCAATCGCGATCTGCAACCGACACGGCATACGTCTCCGAAAGCTGCACGCTCTTATCCTCTATGCGGAGATTATCCAGAGCGAAGGTCAAGACGAACACGCTCGGAACCTGCTCATCGAGGCACGGCTGAAATGCGAACGGTTGGGCTACAACACCAAGGGTGCTCGAGCGCATCGTCTTCTGAATCGCTTTGCTCATGAACGAAGGGGACAGACCGGGAGTCTATTGAGCGATGCAGCTAGGACGACCGGTTCGGCATGGAGCTAGTGTTCGACTCAGTTACGGACGAGAGGCTGAGGTGCTCCCCGTTTCCCGGACGTTTTAGCGGCGCTGCGAAGCTTGTTTCTTCCCGTCGTAAAGCCGCCAGTCTGATGCCATCGGCACCCTGGCGGACTTCCTCCGGCGTCCGTCCGCCTAGTGCCGGGTGTGGCCGTGAGCCGTTGCAGGAGGTCACCAATCGTTCGAGCCCGGCGCGGGCTTCGGACCCGGTCTCGGAGGCGTGGAGATAGATGCATTCGTATTTCTGCGACGTAAGCCTCCGGCGACACCCGCCTTGTGGCCGCTTCCGCGCCGATCAAGGTTCGCCCTTAAGTCCAGACCTAAGGTGATCATCTTATGAAGGTCGAAGTGCTCGGAGCTGAACGCCAGAGGAGGCTCGGTTGATCTGAACAGGTTCCGGGCGTTTTCAAAGTGGTTTTCCGCCTCGGTTATGAACCGCCCTGGGTTTGCCGGAGGCTCCAACTCCTGAGAAGGTGGAGCCTCCATGGGCAATACGATCAACAAATCTTCTCCCGAAGTCCGCCAGAGGGCGATCCGTCTTGTGCTGGATTGACCTGCCACTGCTTCTTTCCTCCACGTGGCGTTAGAGTCCGGCCTGACGAGGGACGGACAGATGAAGCGAGCACGGTTCACTGAGGAACAGATCATCGGGGTGCTGAAGGAGCACGAGGCAGGCGCCAAGACGGCCGACCTCGCCCGGAAGCACGGCATCTCCGAGGCGACACTGTACAACTAGAAGGCCAAATACGGCGGCATGGACGTGTCCGAGGCCAAGCGGCTGAAGGCGCTCGAGGATGAGAACGCGAGGCTGAAGAAGCTGCTGGCGGAGTCGATGCTCGACGCGGCGGCTCTTCGTGAACTGCTTGCAAAAAAATGGTAGGGCCCGCCGCCAAGCGCGAAGCGGTCGCGCATCTGAAGGCCGTGCTCGGCCTGTCGGAGCGGCGGGCCTGCAGCATCGTTTCGGCAGACCGGACCATGATCCGCTACCGTTCTCGCAGGCCGGCGGACACGGCGCTGCGTGAGCGTCTGCGGGCTCTGGCGAACGAACGGCACCGGTTTGGATACCGTCGTCTCTTCGTCCTCCTGCGCCGGGATGGCGAGCCGTCGGGCATCAACCGGGTCTATCGGCTCTACCGCGAGGAGGGACTGACGGTGAGGAAGCGACGCGCCCGGCGGCGCGCGGTCGGCACCAGGGCGCCAATCCTCGTCGAGGCGAAGGCGAACGCCCGCTGGTCGGTGGACTTCGTCCATGATCAGTTAGCCTGCGGGCGGCGCTTTCGGGTCCTCAACGTCGTCGACGACGTGACCCGCGAGTCCCTTGCGGCGATCCCGGACACGTCGATCTCCGGACGCCGTGTCGCGCGGGAACTGACGGCCCTGCTCGCCCGGCGCGGCAAGCCGGGCATGATCGTCTCCGATCACGGGACGGAGTTCACCCCCGCCTTCGCGGGGGCAGGCTCTCGAACGCCATGCTCGCTTGGGCGGCTGAGCATCGGGTGACCTGGCACTTCATCGCGCCGGGCAAGCCCATGCAGAACGCCTACTGCGAGAGCTTCAACGGCCGCATGCGCGACGAGCTCCTGAACGAGAGCCTGTTCTTCGGCCTCGACCATGCCCGGGCGAAGATCGCAGCCTGGGCGGACGAATACAACCGGATCCGACCTCACTCGGCTCTCGGCTACCAGACCCCGGCCGTCTATGCGGCCAATCTCTCCGCAATGGCCAATCGGCTGCGCAACCCCGACCAGCTCCGCCGATCGGCCATTGCTCCACCCGCGCCAGACGGCGCACAATCCGCCGAGACTCTAGTCGCCGCTGGATGAAGGTTCAGTGGCAGGTCACCCAGCCTCGTGTTTCGATGGAGGCAGTTGATGAGCGAAGGCGGGAAGGAAGCCGTTCGTGTCGACGACGATGTCGTCGGTGCCAACGAGGTCCGCCGGCTCGAGGAGCGCGTCCGCGACCTCGAACGCATGCTCGGCCGCAAGACCTTGGAAGTCGAGATCCTCAAGGAGGCCCTCGACCTCGCACGGGCAAAAAAAGCGATCTCGCTGTCGAGCTCTGTGCTGAGGGACGGTTCCCGATGAAGGCCGTCACGGACACGTTGGGCGTCTCCCGATCGAACGTCGCCGAGCGGGTGCGGCGATCGAGACCCAAGCGAGGACCACAGACCCGGGACGGCGACCTGGAACTCTGCGCCGAGATCCGCCGCCTCGTCGATGCTCGGCCGACCTATGGATATCGGCGGATCGCCGCTCTTCTCAGGCGCGAACGCGCCGCCGCCGGACTGCCAACCGTCAATGCCAAACGGGTCTATCGGCTCCTGAAGAAGCTCGGCCTACTCCTGGCCCGGCACACCGGCCGCCGTCGCGCCCGGGAGCACGACGGCCAGGTGGCGACACTCCGATCCAATATCCGCTGGTGTTCGGATGGGCTGGAGTTCACATGCTGGAGCGGCGAGGTGGTGCGCGTCGCCTTCGTCCTCGACTGCCACGACCGGGAGATCATCGGCTGGACTGCGACAACGGCGGGTCTTTCCGGCGAGATGATCCGGGACATGATGGTGCAGAGCGTGGAGGCCCGCTTCGGGGCACCGCGCGCACCTCATCGTGTGCAATGGCTAAGCGACAACGGTTCGATCTACGCGGCTGCCAAGACCATCGACATCGCGCTCGCCCTCAATCTCGATCCCTGCTTCACTCCGGTCGAAAGCCCCGAGAGCAACGGGATGGCCGAGGCCTTCGTGAAGACGTTCAAGCGCGACTACGTCCGCGTGAGCCCAATCCCCACCGCCGCTGCCGCGATGGCGGCGATCCCAACCTGGATGGACGACTACAACGACGTCCATCCCCACAGCCGGCTCGGATACCGCTCACCACGCGAGTTCATCAGAACCATGTCGAAGCCCGCCGAGTGTCCGGTCTGACGGGGTCAACTTCACGCTCCCAATCCAGAATGGTCAAACTTTCTCGCTGAATTGTTCGGACCGGCTACGCTGCTCCCTGCCATATCCCGCTACATTCCCCTGCGCCTACTATGGCTTCATATCCCAGTCGTTAACCGACGCGCCGCAGCCATATGCGCTAAAGGGCAGGACGAGGTAGCATCGAGGCAACACTATCAGCAGAGTAACAGCTTCACATCCTACCAAACCGGATAGAGACATCTTCCAATTGCTTGAGAGGTACTGGAGATAAGACGAAAGTCTCGCCATTATTCTCCTGCTTCCACACGAAACCGTGCACGAAACTGTTCGATCCACTCACCAGCGGAAGCAGTCTGGGTTTCCTGCCCGATCTGAAGGTACCGTCCCAATTAACCTTCTTAGCGAGGCTTTTGGCAATCTGCAGATCGAGCCGAATTCGGTTGATTTCATTTTGTGTGAAACCAAACTGGTCCGGGCTACTGCACAGAACTTCATCAACTTCGACAAGCCGCTCCCGCCCGAAATCAATTGGGTCCAGCTGATAACAATGCCAATCTGCCATAATGTCTCCCTCCAAACCACGAGAAGGCTAGGTCGGCACATATAGGGGTGTCAACCCTGAACAGGCGCAACATGTGGTTCGGCGGGGCAATATGGGGCCTGGATTATATACCCCCGAATCACTTATCCTACGCATGCGTGACAGAGGTTAGCTGCGTGCAGACACCACCGGGTGCCGGCGCTGACCTTGAGGCGGGAAAGCCGTGGGCAAACCGCCGCGCTAGGTAGACCCAATCTCGAAGGGTCCCGGCTGGATCGCATCAACGTATCCGTACTTTACGGAGCGATGATGCACGACCAGCTCTGCAGCATCGCTCCCCGTTCAGAGGAGTGGCTGCAATGTCCAGCCCGGAGAAATTCTATACCATTAGGGAAATGGCCCAGGCGCTCGGGCTGCCGTACTGGAAAGTTCAGCGGGCAGCTAAGGCCGGCTGTTTCCCGGTCCACCAGTTTGGCAACTCTCGCCGACTTCTGCTCATGTCTGAGGTTCTGGCCTACGCCGGTTGCGGATGCCGTTCGGGAGATGCCGAATGACACCCGAGCCGACCGCCGAAGCTGTCGAATTTCTCCGGTGCTTGGCACCGGATGAACCTGCTCACCTTGTGGCCATGCCGCCCGACAATCGCCCCGTGTGTCGCACCTTCGACCCGATCGATTTCGCAAAGGTCCGCGACTGGATCGAAGGCAAGATGGGGGCGGAGAACATCTACTATCATGTGAACGTTCTGAAGGATGGAGTTCGCGACAAAAAGGCGACCAAAGCGGACATTGAGCACGCCCGCTGCCTCCACGCTGATGTCGACGACCTAAACGCGTTAGATCGCATCCGTAGCTTCTCCCCTCCGCCTTCGGTGGTCGTGGCGAGTGGTGGCGGCTATCAGGCGCTTTGGCTCCTCAAGGAGCCCTCTTTCGACCTCGACCGAGTGGAACGCTGCAACAGAGCTCTTGAGCAAGCCCTCGGCGCCGACCACTGCCACAACGTGGACCGCATTCTCCGGCTCCCGGGCACTATCAATGTGCCGAACGCGAAGAAGCGGGCGGCCGGCCGGGTAGCGGTGCCGGCGCGTGTCGTCGAAGCGAACTGGGACCTTCGGTATGACCTGGCCGACTTCAAAGAGGCGTCCCCGCCCACGGCGGCAGCCGCCACGAGTAGCGTCGAGGTCGTGCCGATCGGCCCTGAAGACCTGCCCGGAGCGCTCACCGCTTACGAGAAGGTGCTGATTGCGACCGGCGATGACCCGGTCAGGCCTCGCGGGTCGGAGAACGCGCGGTACCCGTCCCGCAGCGAGGCGGTGTTCCGGGTCGCTTGTGCACTGGCCCGAGAAGGTTGGGAGGAAGCCCGGATCGCCGGCGTCCTCATCAACCCTGTGTTCGGCATTTCGCAGTCGATTTTGGAGAAACGGAATCCAAATAGATACTCCGTGAAGCAGGCCCGGGACGCCATTGCTGCGGTTGGTGACGGCTGGCCGGACGTCGACAAGAGCATTAACCCTCGACCGACCTTCCGCAACACGCTGGTCGCCTGCCAGCGGCTCGAGATCCGGTTCGCGTTCAACCAGTTCAAAAGCCGCAAGACGCTCAGCGGCTACGAGCTGGAGGAGCACCAGGGCGAAATCAGCGACGACGCCGTGTTGGCCATCCGGGGCCTCATCCTGAAGCGTTTCGGATTCGACCCGCGGTCCGACAACGTCCGCGACGCGGTCAATTTCCTCTGCATCGAGAACGCCTATCATCCCGTTCGGGAGGAGATCGACCGGCTGACGTGGGACGGTGTTCCGCGGCTAGACACCTGGTTGACGACCTACCTCGGCGCCGAGGAGACGCCACTCAATCGGGCCATCGGCGCCATCCTGCTGATCGCGGCCGTGCGGCGGATCCGGAAGCCCGGCACCAAGTTCGACCAGATCGTCGTCTTGGAGGGGCCGCAAGGGTCGGGCAAATCAACCGCGGTTCGGATCCTTGCTGGAGAAGGCAACCACTCGGATCAGGAGATCATCAACCTCGACGCCAAGGCTCAGATGGAGATGATGGAGGGCGTCTGGTTCTATGAACTCGGCGAGCTCGACGGCCTCAACAAGGCTGAGGCCAATCGGATCAAAGCGTTCGCGTCCCGGACCGTCGACCGGGCCAGACCTGCTTACGGGCACTACTCCGTCGCACGCCCGCGACAGGCTGTGTTCGTCGGCACGACGAACGAGGAGAAGTACCTCAGAGACCCGACCGGAAACCGGCGTTTCTGGCCAGTCATGACCAGCGCCATTGACCTTGAGGCGCTCGCTCGCGACCGTGATCAGTTAATCGCCGAGGCAGCCAGCCGCGAGGCGGCCGGCGAGTCCATCGTTCTCCCGACCGAGTTGTGGGCCCAAGCCACTGCGGAGCAGGCGGCCAGAACCGAAGATGACCCGTGGATGGATGCGGTCGAAAATGCCCGGCCCCAGGTGGTCGACGGGATGTTGCGCCACTTCACGACGAACCTTCTCGCGAACATTCTCGATATCCGGCCCGACCAGCAGAATCAGGGACACACCAAGCGGCTGGCCGTCTTGATGAAAAAGCTTGGGTGGAAGCCAGTCCGTTTGCGCCAGGGCGGGCGCGTGATCCGCGGGTACGAGAAGCCGAGGCCGGACGGCTACGTCTTGCCACCGAAGACGCCAGAGTCGTTTTGAGAGGCCAAAGGGACCGGGTCGCTGTAGCGGGTGTAGCGGGTGTAGCACGTGTAGCGGGACCCTTATGGAGGTCCCGTGCGCGCCACCGCTGCCCCGCGCTCGGGTCAGCGTTTTCCCATCCCCACTCAGGGAGAACAGGTGTGACACGTCTACTGTGCGCTAAATCAAAAGGGGAAAGAGGGGGGTCGGCCGGCAGCCGCGGCGTGGGCACCTCCCCAGGTGTGTGCCACACCCGCTACACCCGCTACACCCGCTACAGGCCGCGCCGGCAGTGGCCGCCTACCTGTCTGTCCCGCCGCTGACTTGCGATTTCAATCCTGGTCCACTTGGAGTCAGGTATTCGCAGACCCGCCTTCGTCGCGGCCTCTGAATAGTCGCGTCGTCCAAGGTTACACGCCAGGTTACAAGCTGCCGCTTTGGCCGGAATACCTGGCCGCGTCGCGATTAATTGTGTCGGTTACACAGCCGTGTTTTCGTCTCGTTTTGACGTTCTCGTTCAGGCTCATCGTCATGGAACTCGTTATCAGCATCACCACGACCGTCCGCCGCCGGAACCTTGCTTCCGGTGAGCGCACCTACAAACAGTACTACGCTAACTACCGCGACCCAGAGTCCGGCCGCCGGATCCGCCGGGCCTTCAACACCCGCCGCGAGGCGGAGACGTACAAGGCGGAGGTGCTTCGGCGCTTCGCCGAGGGCTCGTTCGTGGACGAGCGGAGGGTGCCAACGGTCGCCTCCGCGGCAGAGCATTGGCTGGCGACCAAGGATGGCGCGGTCAAGCCGAGCACGCTGAAGAACTACCGTGTCGTCGTCCGCGGCGCCATTGTCGGTCCGCTCCTCGTCGGGACGAAGCAGCAGCGCGCCGACTTCACCGAGAAGGGGATCACGCCGAAGGGCGCCCGGTTCTTGAAGCTCCTCGGCGACGTTCGCCTGAACGACCTCACGACGGCGCAGATCCGCCAGTGGCATAGGCTCCTGTCGATCGAGGTCGCTCCGTATACCGCCAACCGCGCTATGTCGCACCTGAAGTCGATCCTCGCACTCGCCGAAGAGGACTTTCGGGTGCGGGCACCGTCGATGCCGACGGGCATCTCCCGCGGTCGGGGCAAGCTGAAGAAGGCGATCCTCAAGCCGGAGGACATTGCCCGGCTGATCGCCCATGCCCGGACCGATGACGAACACGGCCTCTACTACGCGTTTCCGTTCCTTGCCGGCACGCGGCCGTCCGAGCAGCTCGGCCTTCTATGGACCGACGTCGACTTCAACCGGAGCGTTATCCGGATCTGCCGCGTCCAGGAGCGGGACGGTTCGCTGACCGACATGACCAAGACGGAGGCCGGCACGCGCGAGATCCCGATGAGCCCGCTGCTTCGCGCGATGCTGCTCGACTGGCGCGACCGGTGCCCGCGGAAGGGCAAGACGCTGCATCGGGTGTTTCCCGGACCTGGGCGCCTGCAGCCTTGGCCGAAGCCGCGGATCGGCGGCGGTGGGGTGCTGCTCTACCAGAACTTCCGTCGGCGGTACTGGGAGCCCGTGTTCAAGGCTCTCCGGCTTCCCTACGTGACGCCGCACTCGGCCCGACACTCGTTCATCTCCACACTGCAGGCCCAGGGCGTCGAGGTCGGCCTCGTCGCGCAGATCGCTGGCCACGCCAATCCGACCGTCACGCTCGGCCATTACACGCAAGCCGTTCGCGGCGGCGAGAGCGCAATAGCGAATCTCGATGAGGCATACGCGCTGTGACGGCTGCAATCGGCAGCGGCAGCCAATCGCCGGCTGCGATCCCCGCATAATTGTGGGCGATATCGGGCCCGTGTTTTCCTGGATTGTAGAAATTCGGGAGATCCGAGCCATGTCGAAGTACCGCGTCGAAGACCTGGAGACCGGCGATGTCCAGACCCTCACCCTCGAAGACGCTGAGGCGCTGACGGAGATCGACCGTCACGAGATCGAGTGGGCCATTGAGGAGTGCGGGACCTGCGAGACCGACCGGTTCGCCATCACCGCCTACGAGGCCGCGGCCCAGTCCGCCGCATGAGCCAGGGAGCGGCCACGGGACGGGCGCTCCTGCCGCCCGCTACCGGCGTACCGCCCGCCTGCTCACGGCCGCCGGCGTAGCACTCCTGGCCTCAGGCGTAGCGACGTACGTCAGGGGCGCCGGGAGCGGGCTGTCGGGGGTCCTTCTCCGTGCGGGGGCGATGCCTCGCATCCTCCCCCATGTGCGATGTTGCAACCACTGTCAGAGGGACCCGGAAGACACGACGGAAATGTCCGGGGTAAACAGTCAGATCTCCCTCGCTCCGGAAGCGGATGCTCTGCTTAAGATGCACCAAATATCCTACAGCCGGGTAGCTTCAGCCGCCGCATCTCAGGGGCACCAACCCATCGTACGGGCGTTACTCTGGGCTTCTCCCGTCCAGGCAAGCCGACGGAGTGTTCCGCCTTCCGGTAGCTTTCCGTCACTGGCATGCACTCGTCTCCTACTACAGAACGAACGCCTCCGGGGAATTCGTGGATCTCAATGCCGTCATCGGCTCCGCTCCTCTCAGCCGGTATTTTTCATACTGGGAATTTAAACTCGAATGCACCAGTTTCCCCGGGAATAGGCCAAGCCTAAGAGAGCGTGCTCCTTTCACGGTGCCAAGCTCCTGTTTTACAACACCGACAACCGTACGGGATGCGACCAGGGGTTCTCAAGTTTCTGCCCAGGAAAAATAAGGTCTTGATCCCTAATTCTATTCGAATTAGCTTGGAAGAGCGTTGAATACTGAGATCCTTCGCCCGTTATTCTCTTGCTGATCTTCCACAGGCTATCGGCAGTGACAACCTCTATGAAGCCATGCTCAGAAACCAGAGTATCCTTCGCCAGGCCGGTGCATCCGAGCTCGACAACGTAGGAAGATATTATCTCTCCGTTTGCAGTCTTTTTAACTACCCGAAGCGCGGTCGCAACTGACCCCACCCTAATCTCAAAGGTGTGGTGCATAACACCATTGCTATCATAGGGGGCCACGGAGATAATCTCTCCGTCCGCCGATATTTCGGCGCTAGCAGCTTGCGGATCAGCATCCTCGAGCAGCAGATTGAAAACAGTCGCTGCAGCGCTTGCAGTGAGCGTTATGCCATCGTCGTCCCAAGCATTCCCGCGGAACAGGTCAGGATAGCTGGGATCGAGGACGGGCGCGAAACCCGATCCTAGCCCGGCAGGATCATCAATGCCAGCCGCAATCTTTCCCTTAAACAGCGCCATAAAAAGCTTTTTACGCGCGCGGGGATCGACCCACATCCGCATTCCTAGGCGCCTCGGGCACGCCCGGTCGTAATAGCCGTATCTTAGGTCAACATCTGCGCTTCGGTTCGAAAAGTCCGTTTTATCATAACCTCCAATTCTTGGATGGGGGGGCGAAAGATCATGCCATTGATCATTTCCATCGATATTCTGCAAGAACCCGAACAGAATGTTTTCGGACGCGACATGCTCATCACCATAGAGATTAGGTCCGAAGACAGAATCCTTTATACCTGCCGCGCGCGAGAGGTTGACAAGCCCGGTTCGATCCAGCATCGCAAGCTTCGAAAGGACTACCGCGTTGTAAACGGCGTTGAATCGAGCTTTATCAAACGTACCATCTCTGATGTGCATCTCCTCCAGAATGCGTTGCGCCGCATCAGGAATGAGGAGCAAGTTTTGACCACTCTCATCCCTCGACATGACCTCGTTGAGCTCCCCAGCCCCAACTGGCTGGGTAAGTCCTTTGAATATATATGTCGTGTTCGTGTTTGCGCGCTTATCGAATTCCTGTAGCAGCGCTGAAACTGCGACATTGCTCACTTTCTGCTTCACTTCCTCCAGCTTGCGCTCCAGTCGAGCCTTCGCCTCGAAAATTTCTTGGGTAATTGGTGTCAGTTCAGCTAGCGATTTTTCGAGCTCCTGCAGCTCCTGCTCAAATTGCTGCACCCCGTTCCAAACAATGCAAATGCCTTCGGTCGCTTTGACGGGTACCGCAAACAACCCACCACCATAGCAGACGATCCACTTTTTTAACGGCTCCGTAATACTGGGTTTGGACGGATCAATGGTGTTAACGATCGCTTGTAGATTAGCTCGAGTCCATTCGGTCATCACAACTGGCAGGTTATCCCTCCAGATTTCAAAGTGGCGCCGGAACGCATTGCCAAACGGTTTATCACCAACGAAGGCAATGAACTGATTAGTTAATGCTATGCGCGTTTGCAGCTCTACCTCGATAATGTCAAACGCTTCCCGAATCGCGTCTTTGAGTTTGGGAGTTAGTTGATCAATCTCGCGCCGAGCATCAGCTATGGCCTTCTCAGCCTGCTCGATTAGAAATTTTTTAGCCAGCCGAGCAGGGTTTAATTCTAGAACTACGTCGCACAACTTGTCCAATGGCCAGGGCAGGTTTCGGCAAACTTCCTTGGCAACTTTCTCTGGAAGATTGTTGAATTCGTCTATGAGACGCTGCAGCTCCACAAGCTTCGCTGCCACGTCCAGATGAAGTTTCGCCAAGTTCTGCGCTAAACTAATTGTTTCAGTCATCCCTTTCTCAATTACGTCATTCCGAAGCCCTTCAATCTTATGTAGTTCGGTATTTACGTTTTGCACAAATTTTGAAAGATCACCAGCATAGTTATTAAGCTCTGAGTTTACCTTGTTTGAGAGCCTCTGAACCTCCTTCGCCAGTTCCTCGGCGATGGGAATTCCTGCCGCCGCTTCGGCTAACAATCTTAGGACAAGAGCCTCTAGGTCAAACAGTTGTCCGTCTTCGGCGAGAAATCCATTGAGCGAGCGGTGTAGGTCATAGACGCCCGTTAAGTGGCCAGCTGTTCCGGACCTTTTGAGTTGCTCGATCGATTCTGGGTTCAGCAAGAATTTACGAAGAATTAGGTCGCTTGGGAAGTTTAACTCGCCATCCGACTTAATAAATTCGTGCAACGGTTGCGCCGCCCCACTGCCATTATTCAAACGGGGTAGATAGTTAGATATAAATGTCTCAATATGTATGTGACGAATGGCGGCCCATTCGTGTTCAGACAGGTCGAACACGTCGCCAGCGTACTTGTTCACGAAGGTATGCGCGAACGCGTCGGCTGCCGCATGTGTGAGGTAACCTAGCGCAAAGGCCAGCTCTGCCCCTTGTAGGCTCGGGTCTCTTATGAGGTGCTGTAGCCATTCCGAAGTGCCCCAACCGCCAGGAACAGACGGGTGGATAACCATTTGTCCAGAGAATACGTCCGGGAACGCGTCTGGCCCAAGGCTGCCGAGTAAGAAGCTCTTGGGGTGGTTCCTGAGGGCTGCACGGTATCTTTCGCTGATCCGAATCGTTTTAATTATACCGCCAATTTCGATTTCCAGGTCACCGTCCCGAAGATCGTTGAGTACTTGCTGCGCCACCCAGATGTGGACGTCCACCTTGAAGGCATGCGCCGGAGGTGTGAGGAGCATCACAACAAGTAGAATGCAGGTTGCCAATCCGCGGGTGAACATCGCATCCTCCTCAGTGGCACGCTGTCGCGGTTCGGAACGCCAGATTGAGACAAAAGACTGTGCGACGCAAGGGTGTTGGGGACCCTGTCTTGATTGCCGCCGATCTGCGGGCATATAGTACTAGAAGGTAGCTAGTGGCACGAGTTGGCCGAAGACCGGTGTCTAGGGGTCGACGATGTCTTGATATGGACGCGTTGCGCGATATGAGACGACCTGGAGCGGATGAACAATGACGCTTACGAAGGCCCTCGCAGCAAGCGCTCTAGTAATTTATGCGGCTTTCGCGAGTCCCGCTTTGGCGGTTGACTTGGAAGCATATCGCGTGGTCTGTAGCGATACAGATGCCGCCATAGCGAAGGCCGCCGTTGCTGAATCTGGACGGCTCGTGGGTGTGGCAGAATCCGCGATCCCGCCGGTTAACTCGGTGGAGGGCAATGCCTTCAAACGCTGGTTCGGTGGTCCAGAAGGAGACACCGATGCAAATCTCGAGAAGATCTTCTCCGGGATGAGGACTACTTTGATAATCAGTAAAATCTGGTGTCCAAATCTTACGCTACCGGATGAAGAGATCGGAAGAGATACTATAGCTTGGGTGCCCGCTGATACGACGGGCGAACTGTTCCTCCAATCTTTGTTCTTCTCTCTATCGACTAAAGGGGCGGATTCTCAAGCAGGCACAATCCTCCATGAAGTTGGCCACCTGTCACCATTTGCTAACGTAGTCGATACCGACGTGAACGGCGACCAAGTGCCGGACTACAGCACCGAGGATGCCGAGCAGCTCGCGCGTACGAATAAAGCGCTGGCGCGCCGCACCGCAAACAATCTCCAATATTTTGTTGAGGATCTGGCGTACGGGATTCCATAAGCGATCGTCGCCCAGGGCGCCGCGACGCTTCTGGAGATGTATCCCGACCGGCTGTGGCTGGCACTCGGCAGCGGCGAGGCCATCAATGAGGCGATCACCGGCCTCCCCTGGCCGGAGAAGGCGGAGCGGAACGCGCGGTTGCGTGAATGCGTGGACGTGATCCGTTCGCTCTTCGCGGGCGAGACGGTGACGCACCGGGGCCAGATCACCTGCGTCTAGGCGAAGCTCTACACCCGGCCGGCGCGGCCGCCGAAGCTGATCGGCGCGGCGGTCTCGGAGGCGACGGCCCAATGGCTGGGGAGTTGGGCGGACGGGATGATCACCGTGCACGCCGAGCCGGACCAGCTGCGCAAGGTCATGGACGCCTTTCGGCGCGGCGGCGGCGAGGGTAAGCCGATCATGACCCAGATGGTGGTATCCTGGGGCACTACCGAGGAAGAGGCCTTGCACGAGGCGCACCAGCAGTGGGCGCCGAACCTCATCGGTGGCGACGTAAACTGGGAGCTGCGTCGGCCCTCGGATTTTAATCTGGCTAAATGATTCGTGCGGCCGGAGGACGTGCGTTCGTCTTGCCTAGTGTCGGCGAGCGCCCAGAAGCATGTGGACTGGCTGTCCGAGTTCGTCGCGCTCGGGGCGGATGAGCTGCAAGTGCATGCACTCGGGCGAAACCAGGACGCGATATCGAGGCCTACGGCACGTCGGTGCTGCCGCACGTGGCCCGGGATGTCGCGACGACCAGGACGATCGAACCGCGTTGACGTTTATGGCTGGAGGACTCACGGCCGGCCTTGACATCGATCGGATCCGAACCAGGCGACGGCCATAACAGAACGGCCGTTAGCGCAAGGCGGGGATGGCGGAGGCGCGGCGCTATCACTTACTCATCATCATGACAGCCGCTTCTTCACAAGCGGACTGCTGATGTCGCTGCGGGACGGCCCCGGCGGCTTTCTCAAGATAATGAGGGACCGGACGGAACACCTCCAAGCCCAGCGCAACCGGCTCCGGCACCTTGATCAAATGCGTCCCCTGGCGCATGCCGCCGGACGATTAGGTCCAGAGACGCTGTATCAAGGACCGTCGGCCAGCAGTTCACCGCAGTTTTGAGCGGGGATTCCTGTGCCGGTGGCCTGCAACGCCGAGGTATTCGGTCGGGCGCGTTTTAGATCATTTTCAGTATAGCTGCCGGGCTTCTATCGTCGGAAATCGTGTTGGCCTGGGTCTGCGAAAGGCCATGATTCGGCATGCGGCACCGCCGACGTCAGTTCCGGTTCAGCCCATCTCGCGGCTTTGCAGCTTCAGCTTCCAGCGGACCTCCATTGAGAGAATCTCATGAGCCGTCTGTGTATCGTAGAACTGATCAGCTGGATAAGGCGATTAGTTCGGTCGGTGAGGATCAGCCGCAGTTAACATTCTGGCATACCTCCCGAACACACTCGCGCAGCCAGCGATGAGCAGGGTCGGCGTCCATGCGCGGATGCCAGAGCAGCGAGATTGTCAGGGCGGGCAGTTGGAAGGGCAGAGGCAAGGTGAGCAGGCCCTCCCGAAGCGTGCCCGTGAAGCGCTCTGGGACCGTTGCGATCGAATCGGTTGCACGGACGAGTGCGAGCGCTTCCGAAAAGCTCCCGACCTCGGTACCCGCCGCCCGCTCCAATCCAAGGCGCGCCAGCCCTGCATCGACCGGGCCGCGAGCCGAACCACGGCGCGAGACGAGCACGTGCCGAGCAGCAGCGTAGGCCGTCGCGGTGATCTCGCTCGATACCAGTGGATGCCCGGCCCGGACTACCGCCACGAACCGGTCTCGGAACAGTGCCTGCGCCCGGATTTCCGGTCCGATGTCCTCACCGAGCACTCCCGTCTCAAGGTCCACTGCGCCCTCGCGGAGCAGCAGGCTGTCCTTGTCGGCTTTCGGGAGAAAGCGAAGCCTGGCCCCGGGTGCATCGAGTGCCACCCGGGAGACGAGAGCCGGTCCGAAGTTCTCCACGAATCCTTCGCGGTTTCGCAGTGTGAACACCCGGGTCAGGCGAGCAAGGTCCAGGGTTTCGGCTGGCCTGAGGACCGCCATCGCTTCATCGACGAGGGAGCCGACCCGACCGCGGAGTTCCATCGCCCGGGGGGTCGGGACAAGGCTGCGGCCCGCCCGGACCAGAAGCGGATCGCCCGTGGTCTCCCGTAGCCGCGTCAATGCCCTACTCATGGCGGACGGGCTGAGTTGCAGTCGCTTGGCTGCCCCGACAACACTGCCCTCCGAAAGGAGCGCGTCCAGGGTAACGAGAAGGTTCAGATCTGGCTGACTCATGGCTGCACAATAACACAGCCTCCGGATCGTTGCGTCTCATGCACTGATATCCTGCGTTTCATGCGCCTTCCGCCTGTTCAGCTCCAGGCCTACTCATAAGGGCACACACCCAATGCGGAGATCCGCGCCATGCCGTCTGCCCGCCTGGCCATCGCCAGCCTCTCTCTCTCCATGCTGCTGTCGTCGCTCGGCACGAGCATCGCGAGTGTGGCCCTGCCGACATTGAGCGATGCCTTCAACGTCCCGTTCCAGCAGGTCCAGTGGGTCGTCATCGCCTACCTCGTCGTCATAACCAGCTTCATCGTCAGCGTCGGCCGCCTCGGCGACATCGTCGGGCGCCGCAGACTCCTGCTGGCCGGCCTTGCTGCCTTCACGACGGCATCGGCCCTCTGCGCGGTGGCGACGAGCCTGCAAGCACTGGTCGTCTTCCGTGGCATTCAGGGATTGGGCGCGTCCGTGATGATGGCGCTGACCATGGCCCTGGTCACCGAAGCCGCTCCCGAGGAGAGGACCGGCAGCGCCATGGGATTGCTGGCCACGACCTCTGCCGTGGGTACGGCGCTTGGCCCCTCCCTGGGCGGGATGCTCATCGCCGGCTGGGGTTGGCCGGCTGTCTTTCTCATCAACGTTCCAGTGGGTATCTTGGCCTTCGGGTTGGCCTCACTGTACCTGCCCCCAGACACCAAGGCCGGGACATCCGCTGCTCGGTTCGACGGCTTGGGCACTGTGCTCCTGGCGAGTTCAATGGCAGCTTTCGCCCTATCCATGACCCTAGGGCGAGGCCATTTTGGTTTGCTGAATGGCGCGTTGGTCGTCGGCGCGGCCGGAGGAATGGTTGTCTTCCTCTTCTCCCAAACGAGAGTCGCGTCACCGCTCATCCGGCTGGCGTCCTTCCAGGACAAAGGCTTCAGTGCCGGGCTTGCCGCAAATTCCTTGGTCTCGACCGTGATGATGGCGACCTTGGTGATTGGACCGTTCTACCTCACCGGTGCACTTGGGCTTCGCGAAGTGGAGGTCGGCCTGGTGATGTCGATTGGGCCGATCGTTTCGGCATGCGCAGGCGTGCCAGCAGGCCACCTTGTGGACCGCTATGGCGCATCGCGAATGGTGCCCGCAGGCCTCATGACGATGTTGGCCGGAGCTGCGGCGATCGCAGAGCTGTCCAGTCCGTATGGGCTCGTCGGCTATGTCGCAGGAATCCTCTTATTGACCCCGGGATATCAGCTGTTCCAGGCGGCCAACAACACAGCCGTCCTGGCCACTGTTGCCCCCGGCGAGCGCGGCGTGCGGTCCGGCATGCTGAACCTGTCGCGCAATCTCGGGCTCGTCACTGGTGCTTCAGCCATGGGGGCAATTTTCGCGATCACCGTCGGAACGTCGCCTGCCGGTCCCGGGGATCCGAACGCGGTCACCTCGGGCATGCAGATGACGTTTGCAGTCGCTGCTGCATTAATGACGGTAGCGGTTGCGCTGGCGATGTTTGGCCGGATTGTGGTCCAGAAAACAGCCGCCAACAATGTGTACAAAGCGTCTAGCCCGGATCACTAGTTGCGGTTCAGCCCCATCTCGCGGCTCTGCAGCTTCAGCTTCCAGCGGACCTCCATCGCGAGTATGTCGTCCACTGTCGCTACGGACCCTGCGGCCTCCAGGATGGAAACTTGGTAGTCGCTCATCTACGCAGCTGCATCAGCTCTTGCGCCCTGCGATGTATAACCGCTCGGCTTCCTCCAGCGTACCGCGCCAGGAGTGGTCGACATGAGCCGTTGAACGCTGATTCCCTGTCCGGTGAACGGGCGCGCGGGACTGCAAGGCGGTTGGTTCAGAGCTGGTTATCCTCAAGCCGCGGTGCGGGTCCCGTCTTGCCGGCCTTAACCCATTCGACTTTCCTATGAAGGAAGGTCAGGGCTGCTTCCAACGCATCCTTGCGCTGCTGGAGTCGTCCGATCTGCAGCTGAAGAATCTCAACAGTCCGCTCCGAGGAATGCTCGCCTGCCCGGTACTCCTCGTTAAGAGCGAGGATCTCTCCAAGAGTGTAGCCAAGCGTCTGCTGAAGCCGGATCATTCGAGCAGTAATCACATCCTCAGGCTTGAACAGCTGGTACGCGCCTTCCATTCCGGCTCCGGCGCGTCGAGCAGATCCCGCATGGCCTGCCAGCGGACGGACGGATCGGAATCGAGCAGCCAGGCGATCACGTCGGGGTTCATGTTTGTCTCCGGTTGAGGCGCCAAACCGTCGCGACCAGCCTTGGTTCGTCACATCCGAAAGCCTGCCTAGAGCTTGCACCCTATCCAGCCCTTGAAGGTCAGCGCGGCATAGAACAGTTCGACCTCCTCAAGTCCCGCCTCGTATAGCACCGCCTCGTCCTCTTCCGGCGTAAGCGCTGGGAGGCGCTCCCTCATTGCTGCGATCATCTCGCCGCTTCGCAGGCCGGGTATCCCCGATCCCGCCAGGAAGGCCGCGTTGCGCCGAAGCCAGCGATCCGGGTCGGCATCCGGCTTCGGGAAGCTGTGATGAATCGCCACGAACGGCGCACCGGGTTTGAGGCGCTTCACGACCTCTCGGACGGTTCGGAGTCTCTCGTTCCTATCGAGGAAGTGCAAGACCAGCAACGCCGTCGCCCCATCATTTGGCCCTCGGGAGCGTCTTCGATGGTGCCGAGGTGGAAGCGCACTCTGTCGACATCGCCGCCCAGAACGGTTTCCGCGTGACGGATCATCGCCGCGGACGGATCGACCCCGTCGAAGCGCCACGTCGGGTGCATGTCGATGGGACCATTCACCTACGCGGACCAGTGCGTCGAATACGAACCGAGTTCCAAGTACGACCCGGCCACAGCCGACTCCGCTAATAGGCCTAATCTCTGGACCATTCTTCAATCGAACAAATCATCAACGATTTTGGCGCCGCCCGCTGCGTTGACACTAACCGCGGCGTAGAGATTCCGCATCAGAGAGAATTCTTCCTCTTCCTGGGTTACGGTAAAAAAAGCATCACCTTTCCCTCGGATAATACGGAATGAGTAAGCAGTCTCTTCTGTCTCTTGATCGAACAGGAATCTAAAGTGAATATTTGCATCCTTTAGGACAGCGAAGTAAGCGCTCTCGGCGCCTTCTCTCCAAGTAATTTGGCCCTCGTTTGTGGCTTGCAGCAGTCGATGAATAAAAGGTCTTATTGGAGTTGGTATCATTGTTCAGTTTCCGACATTCTTGCGCTTGCGGACGCGGTGACATGGGCTAGCATTTCAACGAGCGTTCCCTTCAGGCGTCCGAAGGCTTTTGGTTTAAGTGGGCCAGGCGCGCTGATCGCATGCGATTGCAGTGCGGCTATTGCTAGGCTCTGAGGGGAATTCTTTTGGTCATACGCCGCGTAGAACTCCGCAGAGTATAGCTCAATTACTCGCGATAGC
The DNA here is from genome assembly GCF_013839445.1 of Chthonobacter albigriseus. Classification (GTDB taxonomy): domain Bacteria; phylum Pseudomonadota; class Alphaproteobacteria; order Rhizobiales; family Pleomorphomonadaceae; genus Chthonobacter; species Chthonobacter albigriseus. The sequence goes on from NZ_JACDIT010000006.1 coordinate 42,380, forward strand.
AGCGAGATCGAAACCCAACCCTCTTTATCGAGGTCCTGCAAAGAGCTTTTGATACACAATTGGCATTCAGCTGCATTTCTGATTTTGGTTAGATCAGTTATTCTTCGATTTGCTGAACGAGCGGCTTCCCTAGCTAGTTCGGATGCAGATCGGGCGCGCCAAGTCTCAATCACGGCGAATACGACGCCATAAAATGTGAGAAAACCGCTTGCAGTTGAGAATACCGCGACGCGATTACTCCAGAGTTCTGGGACATACCCTCCTGACGCATAAGCCAGTGAGGTAATGATTACAAGCGAAATCAAATGAACTATCTTGCTTGAGTTCAATTAAGACATCCCGTCGAGTGCAGCCCGACTCTTAAACGGCAGAGATTCAGTTTTTGTAAGGGTACAACCTCCGCTTAGACGGCGTCCGCTTGCTTGCCCTCGCGCCGGTGACGAGGTGTGGAGCTTTCCTGTAACTTGACCGGTCAGGGGCTTGACAGATTCCGGAGCGGTTCGCGAAGCGTAGCATATCAAGAACCCCTCTTGCCAAGATACACAATCCTTTTCTTCAGCATAGTCCGGCGCCGCCACCGTGCAGTACACCCGAACCAGTTCATGAGACGCCCGTGTGAGGGAACCCGCCTTCAGATCAAGAGTACCCACGTCACATGACGGCTACGTCCGCCAGCGCCGAAACCCACGCTCGCAAGTTATGCTCAGCAACCTTCGCATCTCGGACCTCCTTTTCGGCATGAGCGACATATGTGTTGCGGAAGTCGTTGACCATCGTCACTTTGTCCAGCAGTGCACGCGCCCCCTCGACGCGGAACGCAGTCGTCACAGCCTTGAACACGCCGTCCACCTTCGTGTTGTCGTTCAGCGCGAAGTCCAAGCAGGAACGAAGCAGGCCGATCACGGAATGTGGGTTGCCGTAAACGAGCCCGCGTTTCAAGTTCTTTGCCATTCCATTGTAGTGGTCGAGGCGTTTTTTATCGATGCCGCTCGGCATATAGGGTTCAAACCAATCCCGTTGATCGACAGGCTTGGCTGGAAGCTGCGACTGAAGGCGGGAAACGATCACGGCCTTGCACGCCTCGTCGAAAGATCCAAGCAAGGCGCTGAACACAGGCGCGAAATTAGGGGCCTCGGTCTTCTTCTCGAAGAACCGATACAATTCGAGCGCATCAGTGGCCGCCTTCTTGGCGCGAAGCGGGAGCCGGTCGAATGTCTCCTTGCCGAAGAACTGCTCTGCGTCATTGTCTGACTTCGGACCGAACAACGGAAGTTCGGGCTGCGCGGTCGTCTCGCTGAGCAAGTTCTGAAGTGCCGGGACGCACGCTCTCGCAAGATCGGCGAAGCGATTGCCAGTCAGCCGCTCCATGACGTTCTGCGGGGTAAAGACGTAGGTCCACTTTATCCCACCTTTCGAGGCGGCCTTGCACCACTCGATGGCAGCTTGCGCCTTGCGCGGAACGTCGCTGTCTTGGCGTCCTTTCGTCTCGACAAGGGCATACTCGCCCGTCTCCATCCGAACGAAGAAGTCCGGGCGATAGAACGCAAGGCGTTGGTCAGCCGTCAGGTAGTCGATGCGAAGCGCCTGCGGGCCAGCATTCTTGGCGAAGGCGACAACATCGGCGCAATTGTCGAGGAACGCCGTCATGGCGACTTCAAGCGACTGATCGCATGGAACGAGGTTGAAGAGCGTATGCTTGGCTTTCTCGACGGGCTTTCGCTCGGAAAGCGTCGCCTGAAACGGCTTCCAGTTCCGAAGCTGCGTCGATGCCCCGTTCGGTCGCCGCTTCTCCGTCTTCACAGTGCGCGCCCGGATCAGGGGAATGAACACCGCCCGGATGTGCTCGCGAACATCCTGATCCGCGAGGCGGCTTGTCAGCCGCTTGTCGAACAGCCCCGCCTTCTCGGCGAATAGGATGTCTGTGAGGAAAGTCTGAAGCAGAGGCGCAAGGACAGGATGGGTCGATTGCACCTTGCAGGCGGCTTCCAATTCGCGAACGTAGAACGAGATCGCTGTGACGCCGTTCTGAAGCAGCGGCAAGCTGATGTTCATCACCTCAACGACTTCATCGGTGATGAGGTGGCGACCCTCGTAAACGACATCGACCGCGCCTTTACTGCCAAGAGGCAGAGGTGAGTAGCGCGCGAAAGCACCTTTCACGTCTTCGATGGTCAGCCCTTCAAGCTTCGGCTGGATTTCGTGAGCCGCCGTCAATGCTGGAAGCGCGATGTCGAGCGCCGTCAGGTCTTTCGACTCGTCCGGGAAAATGGTGACGGTCGTGGCGGGAACCTTGTCAGTGTCCAGCACCTCAATGGGTAGGCCTTCCTGCTCAAGCTCCTGCTCGTAGAGGCTGGAAAAGGCGGGATGTTCGACAACGGTCACAAGCTCGTTGGCTTGGCCGGGCGCGGTCATGCGGCGAAGGCCGCGACCAAGGGTTTGCTCGGGAAGGATGTTGGCGACAGAGCTATAGGGACGTAGTGGGACGATAGTCGTCACGTTCCGGACGTCCCAGCCTTCGCGAAGCATGAGCACCGACACGATGCACGAGTAGGGACTGTCGGCGCGGTCAAGCTCACGGCTGATGCGCCGGATTGCCTTCAGGTCGTCGTCACTGATGTCCTTTTCGCTTTCCTCGAACACCTCGATGGTTTGGCCGCCGATGTTTCGGCGTTTCACCGACCCCTTGAGGTTCGTATGGAGATTTATGGTCTTCCCGTTCAGTTCCGCGAACACACCATCGGCGTTGAGACGTGCCGTGATCTGGTTCGCCGCGTCCGTGTCGGTGCACATGACGAACAACAGCGGCTTCTTCCCGCTCTTTTCCCATTCCGTCCGGCTGCGCTTCCACCGCTCATAGCCAAGGCGAAGATGGGCCTCGTAGCGGTAGGCCGCGTCATCATGGGCCTGCTCAACCAATTCCTTGGTGCGACCGATGATCGGCGTCTTGACGATACCGGCGTCAACGGCCTCGCCAAGGGGCGTGTCGCAAACGACATGCGGAAAGATGCGGCCCTTGTTGTCCTTCGGCGTGGCCGAGAAATCCAGTTGCGCCCTCAGGCCGCTGCCGGTGCGCTTCCTGATCGCCTCGTGCAGCCATCGAATGGCCTCACTCCAAGCCGAACCGGGGTCCCAAACGTGATGGGCCTCGTCGTTCAAAACCATGATGCGCGGATGCGACGTGATGCGGTCGCGAAGCTCTGCGCCTGTGTCGAGCGCTTTGGACTTGGCGACGGCGGGGCCAGCCCAATCATAGGTCTCCGCCTCGGAGCGGCTTCCGCTGCGCGGCTCGAACAGCCGATGGATATTGGTGAGATAGAGAATACCGCCCGTGCTCGCGCCACTGGCCTCGTCCTGGAGCACACAGGTGAAATTCCAGTCCCCGCGCCATTCCGGTGGAATGAGGGGGTCTTTCTGGAAGATGTCAGGACCGCCGCCTTCGGGACGGAAGTCTTCCTTTAAACGCTCGAAGACGGTGAGGTTCGGCGCGATGATGACGAAATGCTTCGCCATCTCGGAGCCGCTTTCTCGCAAGGCGTGGAAGTAGCTCCAAACCATCGCAAGGCTCATGCACTTGGTCTTGCCTGCTCCGGTCGCCAGCTTGAAGGCATAGCGCGCCCATTCGTCATCTTCGGGCTTGATGCCGAGCGCTTCGGTTTCGGCGTTCGGTCCGCCGTACTCGAAGATGAGGGATGAGAGGGATGTGAGGCGGCGAACCTCGATCAGATAGATGAAAGTCTCGATGGCCTCCCGCTGGCAGAAATAATAGCGGAAATCGAATTCCTCGCCGCCCCCGTTCATCAGCCGGTGCGGACGCTCGAACCAGTAGGCCAAAAGTTCGCGGGTGGTGTCGCTGGCTCCGAAATAGTTGAGTTCGCGCCATTCTTTCACGGCGGCGCGAAGCGGGTTCACCATTCGAATGGGTGATTGCCGACGATAGGTTTTGATCTCAGGCGGTTGCCCTTTCGCGCCGCGAATGCGGTGCTTGCTCGGCTCCTCCCAAGGTGCGAACAGCGGTTCGAGCGCTGCCACGTTGATCGAAATTGTCTCGGCGGGTGCGTCGGTCATATCTCGATCTCCACCGTGATGCTGGTGTCGCAGCCGAACACATCCACCACCTTGACGCAGGCGGTGTATCGACCCGGCGCGTCATAGGTGAATTCAGCGTCGCTCACCGTTTTCAAGGAGCGGTCCTTGCGCGTACGGTAGTCCTGCCAATGGTGATTGAAAGGCTTTCCCGGCACCCAATCGAAATCCACCGCCCAAAAGTCGATGAAATCGAAGCCGCTGGTCATCGCGCGTTCCTGTAGGGCTTCAAGCTCCTTTGACGGCACTTCCGTGAGGCTTGGCAAGAAGTTCTTCAGCTTGATGTCCACCGACTTGCCCTTCGCGGCCTTGCGGATCACAGGTTCGGCCTCAAGCAAGGCCACCTCGAAGAAAGGGGGAACCTCCGTGCGGTTCTTCTCCATGATCTCGCGCGGGATGCGGTGCAGCCTGATCTTTACATCAAGCTCGGTCTCTATAGCGGCGATGGCTTGGCGAATGTCCATCTCGAAATCCCAAGCGAGGCAATGAACCTGCTTTCCGCCTGCTGCTTTGACGGCAGCGGCAACCGCCTTGGCTTCCTCGCGCGAGAAAATGCTGTCGATCCCATCGACATGCACGAAAGCTGCCGCTTTGCGGGCGTGGATAAGCGGCGAAGGTGCGTTTGGCAGCGGCTCAGCGCGGAAGAAGTTTAGGACGACGGTTCGATGCTCTGTTTCAGCGCCATTTAGCGCGTCCTGCTGCCACCATTGCCGTTCGTAGCGCCCGAGATTGAAGACATCGAATGACCTGTAAGGAACAGACTTGTCGTGTAGGTCACGTTGGACCCCTATCATTCGCTTTCGAGTAGTATGAATTGCAAACCTACCCAAATCGGCCATCAACCATCGCCGCCCTAAGCGTTCTGCGACGGCTCCAGTCGTTCCAGACCCACAAAAGAAATCTGCTACGAGATCACCTTTATTGCTCGATGCTTTGATCAGTTTTTCGAGCAACGCGGTTGGCTTTTGCGTTGCATAGTCAGTTCGATCATTCGAGGACTGATTTTCCATCGGAATGAAAAACGAATCATTCGGAGGTATTCCCGCTCGAAGATAATCCCTAACAACTAACTCAGGATTTGTAGTTTCCCACTTTGGATCTACGTCTTTTGCTCCTTTGATGGGACTGCCCTTGATGAAGCGGCCACAAAGCCGGTAAGGACCGTTTTCATCTCTGAGTCGATATTTTTTGACCGTTACATCTGATAGCGGTTGTATTACCCCTTCCACGTTCCAGTTGAAGGTCCACTTGGCACCCTTCTTGTACAAAAGAAGGTCATCGTGCTTTCTATTCCAGAACCGGTCACTACTATGCCGTGTTTGATATGACCAGATTACGTTATTTAGAAAATTATCCTTTCCAAACACGTCATCCATAAGCAACTTGATCGAATGCCCCATCGTGTTATCGCAATGCACATATATGCACCCTGTCTCTGAGAGCAGATCACGCATAAGAGTGAGTCGCTCGAAGAGCATATGAAGATACGAGCCAGTCCCCTTGCCCCAAATATCACGATACGCGACCATCTCCATTATTGATTGGTCTTTATAAATGTGCTCGTCCTCCTCACCAAGAGGAACGTTAAGCTTGAAATCTGCGCCAACATCGAACGGCGGATCAATATATATCAAGTCTATCGAATTCCTGAATTCTGCTGCGAGTGCAGCGAGAGTGACTTTGTTATCTCCCCATATAAGTCTGTTTCTGAAGTCATCATGATGAGCCTTCTTCTCGTCAAAGAGCGTACCTTGTGCATGTGATCTAGAACGAGGCTCGTCGATCGTCTCAATCCGTTGCAGCGGCATTGCAACGTTGGCTACGTTGACCTCTCGGCGGTTGCCGAACTCATCGTATTTTCCCTCCCACACCAATTCCGTCCGCATTTGCGAGAGCGGGTGCGGGTTACCGGGGCCGTAGGCGATCTTTGATTTTTCGGACATGTCTACTCTCACAGAACGGGCGGCAGCTTGGCGCGGGCTTCGGCTTCACGGACGGAAGCGGGATCAGCCATGACGATATGCTGCTGTTGCGGTGATCTCTGGTGCTCTTTGTAGTCGAGCCTCTGGTGTTTCATAAAGTAGAAGAGCATCGCGAGACGCATCGGCACCTCGAATTCCCCATCTTTCATTCCGTAATCGGACGCGACAGCGCGCTTCTGCTCGTCCGAGAAGCCGGGGTGGGGTTTCAGCTTGATCTTGTATGTCTCATGCCAAGCGTGATCCTTCACCGCCGATAGGCCCGGCTCTGCTTCCGCCCGTAGGCCGATGATTCGCGGCAGCATGAAATCGCGGAAATCGAGATTGTCGTGACAGAAGGCGCGGGCATGCCAGCGCATTCCGTCGAAGCAGAAGGCGTGCGGGGTGATTCGTCGCCATTGCGGCTTGGGCTTGTCCGGGTTCAGGGACTGGTACCGGATTTCCACGGATTGCCCCGCACGGATCACGCCTAGCAGTTGGCGCAGCATCGCCGGATCGATCATCCGCTTCGGCAAGGGAATTGTCGCAAAGGCCAAGGGCTGGGCCACCCAAGACTGGCTCGCGGCATAAGGTGCGAGGTCCTTTGCCGCCATTTGCATCAGGTAGTCGGAAGCATCGGGCTTCAGATATCGCGGCGTGAAGGTCTCGCTCGCGAAGTACCGCTTCATGCTGGCGTCGTAGCGCAGATTTTCCGGCGCGATCTCGCGATAGTGGGTGAAATCCTTAGATGCCTGCGGCTCCGAGACTTTGAAGCGATTGATGATATCGGCCCGGTTTACGCCATCCTCCCAAAACGCCTTGAACTCGATGAATTCAAGCCGCTGCTCGATGCCCCACTTTAGGCCTTGTCCATCGTCTGCCATCTGACGCTACGCCTCTCGAAAATGGGGATCGAAAGTATGAGAACCTTGACAGGCCTAGCGCTCCCCTAATATTTTCTACGCCCATCGGCGACTCGTGGTCAAGGGGCCATCCGGGTCGATGCGCAAGGAGCGGCGACGATGGTCAAGGTCGAGTTCAAACTGAATGGGCGCACTGTTCGCCCCAATGACATCGCCAACCAGTTGGAGAAGGCGATGCTTAAGCAGGTTCAGGACGGGATTGCGCAGAAGCTGCGCAATGTCCGCGATCCCGAAACCGGCGCTGCGCCGACCGTGAAGGTCGTCGGGCGCTCTCTCGACAATCTCTCCTTCGAGGTCGCGGGGTCCCCCGCGCTCATCGAGGAAGTGAAGCGCCGCTTGCGGTAGGCGGCGGCAATGTGCCCGGAAAGGAGGTGATCAACATGGCGAAGTCGAACAAGGAAGTGACGAGCGCGAAGGCTGCTACGGCGGCGTCGAAAGTGCTCCGCGACCCGAAGGCCAGCCCGGCGGCGAAGTCGGCGGCGGCCTCGGCCCTCACTCAGCGTCCGAACAAAAAGAAGTAGGACGCGGCGAAGTCAGGGGCCGGGCGTTTCCCGGCGCTTCTTTCCTTAGTCAACCGGCTCAAGGAGGGCCGAAATCATGATCTACGCGATCGATTACGACCTGAAGCGTCCGGGTCAGAACTACGAGGCGCTGTATCAGGCCATCAAGTCGTGCGGCGTTTGGTGGCACCACCTCGACTCAACGTGGCTCGTCGACACCAGTTTGACCGCCCAAGGCATCTGGGATCGGCTCGCCCCGCATGTCGACAAGAATGACTTCTTCCTCGTGATCGGCGTCACCCGCGACTATCAGGGCTGGCTTCCGAAAGAGGCTTGGGAATGGCTCGACAGCCGCAAGCCCAAGATGGCGGCGTAGGAGGCGGCGATGCGTGTGCAAGGCGCGGTGATCCGCGAGCAGGGGCAGACCTTCGCGGTCGTGGTGGTCAAGCCCAGCGTTGCCCTTCGGTGCGGCGCCGGTGGTGATCATTGCGCAAGACGGTCGGGCGCGTCCTATTGCGGGATACCTCGTGAACCGCAGCGACGCCGCGACTTCAACCGCTTCCCCGAATCCGCCGTGTAACCCGGCGGTGACCCGACGCCTGCTTCAACTCCGAATCGTGGTCCTCATGGAAGGCCCAAAAACGGCAAAAGCCGCGGTTTCCCGCGGCTTTGTAGTCATCGGAAACTGGAGCGGGCGATGGGATTCGAACCCACGACCCCAACCTTGGCAAGGTTGTGCTCTACCCCTGAGCTACACCCGCTCGCACCGTTTCCGGCTTGCTCCGTCGCCGGAGCGAGGGCGTATATGAACCAAAGCGGAGGGGATTGCAACAGGGAAAGTTGGCTCCTCGCAGAGGGTGGGAAGCGCGGGCGAAAGCGGCGGCGGACGGACTTGCGCACCGCCGGGTTCTGTCGCAAACCGTCCGTCGAAATCGACCGAACCGGGGAAACAGCCGGATGCCGAACACGCCCGAGGACCTCATTTCGTTTCTCACCGAACTCGGGATCGAGACCCGGACGACCGAGCATCCGCCGCTGTTTACCGTGGAGGAGAGCCAGTCGCTGCGGGGCGAGATTCCCGGCGGGCATGCCAAGAACCTCTTCGTGAAGGACAAGAAAAGCCGACTGTTCCTGATCACCGCCCGCGAGGACGCGCGGCTGGACCTCAAGCGCGTCCACGAGGCGATCGGGGGATCGGGCCGGGTGTCCTTCGGCTCAGGTGAACTCCTGGAGGAGGTGTGGGGAGTGAAGCCGGGTGCGGTGACCCCCTTCGGTGCGATCAACGATACGGCCGGACGGGTCACCGTGGTGCTGGAGCGGGCGCTGATGGCGTTCGATCCGGTCAACTTTCATCCGCTGGTGAATACCGCCACGACGTCGATCCGGCCCGACGACCTCGTCCGCTTCCTCGGGGCCACCGGCCACGAGCCGCTGGTGGTGGATCTGCCGCTCGCCGAGGGCTGATCCGGGCCGCCGGCCGGGGCGCGTCCCCCTGCTGCAGGCCGGCCAATTCACGGCGTCGTTTTCCGGATTTGTTTTCCGGCCCGTTTCACGCCAAATAAGGTCCAACTTGCGAACGCCGGTCATCTCCGGACGAACGCGCACCAACCCTGGATGCGATCATGAGCGGACCCACTTTCTCCTTCGGCAACAGCTTCGGCGCTTCGCCCCAGCCGGCAGCCGCCCCGGCCGCCCCGGCTGGCGACCTCATCAAGGACACCACCACGAAGGACTTCGCACGCGACGTGCTTGAGGCGTCCAAGGCGGTGCCGGTGCTGGTGGACTTCTGGGCGCCCTGGTGCGGTCCCTGCAAGCAGCTGACGCCGGTGCTGGAGAAGGTGGTCAAGGCGGCCGGCGGGAAGGTGCGCCTGGTCAAGATGAACATCGACGACCACCCGCAGATCGCCGGCCAGCTTGGCATCCAGTCGATTCCGGCGGTGATCGCCTTCGACAAGGGTCGACCGCTCGACGGCTTCATGGGGGCGCTGCCGGAAGGCCAGGTGAAGCAGTTTATCGAGCGGCTGGTCGGACCGTCGGGCCCGAGCCAGGCCGAACAGATCCTCGAGGAAGGGCTGGCCGCGCTGGCAGAGAAGGATTTCGAGGGCGCCGCGCAGCTTTTCATGGCGCTGCTCCAGGCCGAACCGGAAAACCTCCCCGCCACCGGCGGTCTCGCTCGGGCGCTGATCGGCGTCGGGCAGTTGGAGGACGCCAAGGCGGTGCTGGACAACGTCCCGGAGGCCAAGCGGGGCGACGCGGCGATCGCGGGAGCCCGGGCCGAGCTTGAGCTCGCCGAACAGGCGGCAAGCCTTGGCGACGTGGCCGAGCTGGTCCGCCGCGTGGACAGCCACCCGACCGATTTCGACGCACGCTTCGAGCTGGCGGTGGCGCTGGCCGCCCGCGGCGAACGGCAGAAGGCGGTCGACCACCTCGTCGACATCGTGCGCCGGGAACGCGGCTGGAACGACGAGGCGGCGCGCAAGCAGCTGGTCACCTTCTTCGAGGCGTGGGGCGCGACGGACCCGGCGACCCTCTACGGCCGGCGACGTCTATCGTCGGTTCTCTTCTCCTGAGGGGAGTCGCCGCCGTCGGGCGGCGACCTATATTGAGGCGAGCACCGGGGCGATGCCGGTGAGTCAAGCCCGAGGTGGTCCGCAGCCATGATGGCCGGAAACGCGCGATACGACACTGCGACAGACCTGCCGCGCCGGATGCCGGTGTTTCCGCTGTCCGGCGCGCTGCTGCTGCCGCGCGGACAGCTGCCGCTCAACATCTTCGAGCCGCGCTACATTGCGATGGTGGATGCGGCGCTGGCTGGCGACCGGGTGATCGGCATGGTCCAGCCGCGCTTCGATGCCGGCGCACAGCGCCACGGCTCGGAACCGGCACTTTGCAACGTGGGTTGCGCTGGCCGAATCACCACCTTCAACGAAACAGGCGACGGCCGCTACCTCATCACCCTCACCGGGATCACCCGCTTCCGGATCGAGGAGGAGGAAAGCTCTGCCGGCCGGCTGTTCCGGGTCTGCCGGGTCACCGCGGAGCCCTTCGAAGTCGATTTCCTGACGCGGGTCGGCGAGAGCGAGGTCGACCGGCCGGCGCTGCTGCGGGCGTTCCAGGCCTATCTTTCCGCCAACGACCTGGAGGCGGACTGGGAAAGCGTGGAGAAGACGCCGACCGAGGCCCTCGTCAACGCGCTGTCGATGATGAGCCCGTTCGGGCCGCCCGAGAAGCAGGCTCTCCTCGAAGCGCCGGACCTGAAGACGCGCGCCGACACGTTGATCGCCATCACCGAATTCGCGCTCGCCCGAGCCAAGGGCGGCGGCGAATCCACGCCTCTGCAGTGAGGGACAGCATGTCCGACGAAGGCCGACGGGCCGGTGCGATCGATCCGAAGCTGCTGGAGATCCTGGTCTGTCCGCTGACCAAGACGACGCTGGAGTGGCGGGCGGACGTTCAGGAGCTTGTGTCGCGCTCCGCACGGCTCGCCTATCCGGTGCGCGATGGCGTGCCGATCATGCTGCCGGACGAGGCCCGCCCGCTCGGCGACGACGAATAGGCGGTCAGCCCTTTAAGAGGGCCAGGAGCGCAGTCTCGGCCGTCACGGGTGCATCCCGCAGGCGCACGGTCTTCAACCGGGCGGTTTTGCCGGCGATCACCGTCGCCGAGGATTTTGGCACGCCCGCCATCTCGGCCAGCAATCGTTCCAGCGCCGTGTTCGCCTTGCCGTCCTCGGGCACCGCGCGCACCCGCGCGGCGATGACCGGCCTGCTGTCGGAAAGACGCTCCAATCCGTCGATGCGATCCATCGCCGCCCGCGGGGTCAGCCGCACGTCGACGTCGAGATGCACACCGTTGCGCCGGACAGCCCCCTCCACCGCCGCCTCAGAAGGCGATGGGGATCAGGTAGATGTAGATGATCTGCTCGATCAGGATGATGCCCAGCAGAAGAACGATCGGGGACAGGTCCAATCCGCCGAGATTGGGCATGACGTTGCGGATGGGTCGCAGCAGCGGCTCGGTCAGCTGGTAGAGCGTGTTGCCGATCATCGCCACCACCTGATTGCGCGGGTTGACGACATTGAAGGCGTAGAGCCAGGAGAAGATGGCCGCCGCGATGATGACGTAGGTGTAGAGGTTGAGGGCGATGAGAATGACGTTCAGGACGGCGAGCATGAGGCGCGTGCGCTCCGGCTTCAGGTTGGAACGGGTGTAGCGGATGCGCGGCATGGCCTGCAACCCTGTTGATCCGCGGGCGAACCGGCGGGCCATGCTTTCCGCCCCAGACGGGCGCTTGACATCACCCGGCCCGGTCTCCTAAATGCGCGTCACCTGACCGGGGCCGTAGCTCAGATGGGAGAGCGCTGCAATCGCACTGCAGAGGTCAGGGGTTCGATTCCCCTCGGCTCCACCAACCCCCTTTCCTGTCCATACCTGTGCGCAAGGCGGACCCCTTGGCGCGGTCGGTAAGCCGAGGATTGGGGCCGGCTATAGTTCCCATCTGCTCTCATCGATACGGATCGGCGTTGTCAAAGGCGTAGCCATCCTTTGGCCGCTTCGCCGGTTGCAGTGACGGCGATCACCGCTCGTCGATGATCTCGGCGATCCGGGTGATATCGTTGCTCCCGCCAAGGGAATCGCGGGCCGAGGTCCAGAGCAGCTGCAGGGCGTCCAGTCCGCGCGCGTCGACGCCGGCCTCCTCGGCCAGTGAGGCCGCGATCGCAATGTCCTTGCAGAACAGCTCCAGCGTTTGGCCGAAATCGAAACGACCGGTCAGCACGTGCTGGGGCAGCTTGACCTCGGTCGCATGGCTGCGGCCGGAGCCCGCCGTCCAGACCTTCAGCATGGTTTCCGGATCCACGCCCAGCCGCATGCCGATGATCAGCGCCTCGGTGGCGGTCCAGAGGGTGGCAGCCGACAGGAAGTTGTTGAGGGCCTTGACGACGTGCCCGGAGCCGACGGGACCGACGCGGGTCACCGCGCCGCACATCGGCTGAAGCAAGGGCGCGAAGCGCTCGAACACGGCCGGATCGCCTCCCACCATGGCGGTGAGGGTTCCCTTGCGGGCGCTCGCCATGCCACCGCTGACCGGCGCATCCAGCATGGGAATGCCGAGCGCGGCGAGTTGGCCGGAGAGGCGAGCGGTGGAACCGGGCGATGCCGACGACATGTCGATCACGGCGCTGCGCGGCAGGCCGCGGCAGGCGCCCTCCGGACCGAACAGGGCGTCCTCGACCTGCCGATCGGTAGGGAGCATGGTGATGACCACAGCACCGGGGAGTTCCGCGCCGCGATGGCCGACCGGAACGCCGCGTGCCTTGAAAGGCGCCAGGGCGTCGTCGGAGAGGTCGGCTACGGAAAGCCCGATGCCGGCATCCAGCAGGCGTTCGGCCATGGGTCCGCCCATGCGTCCTGCGCCGATGAAGAGGACGGTGTCGTCCATGGTGGCCTCCCGGCTCGGTTTTCAGTGCGGCACCGAGGCTTTCGCCGCCAGCATGATCGCCATGGTCGCAACGCCGTTTTGCGCCTCCTGGTCGTCCGAGAGCCCGGCGACGCGGCGGGCGAAGGCGCGAAGCATGCGCACCGATTCCCCATCCAGACCGGCGATGAGGTGTGCAAAGGCGACCGCCCGTGCATGGGCTTCGCCCTTCGGGACGACTTCCGTCGCGACGCCGATCGCGACAGCCTCCTCGGCACCGAACTCGCGGCTGGTCAGCGCGAGCTCGAACGCCTTCTTGAAGGGGACGAACTTGCCGAAATAGGAGAGCACGATCAACGGTGGCAGCTTGTGCGACATCTCCGGCAGGGCGAAGCGGGCGCCCTCGGCGGCGATCGTCACGTCGCACTGGGTGGCGAAGCCGCAGCCAAAGCCGAAAGCTTTTCCCTCCACCGCAGCGACGAAGGGTACCGGCGACTCGCGAAGTCGCTTGTTCACCTCCAGGATGAGGTTCAGGTCGGCGGAGACGTCGGCTGCGGAGGCCAGCCCCTTCGCGCCGATGCGGCCGCCGCAGAAATTCTCGCCCTCCCCGCTGATCACCACCGCCTTCAGGTTTGGCCGGCCCAGGACGGTGTCCAGGGCGGCGGCGAACTCCGCCAGCTGGGCCGAGGTGACGGTGTTTCCGTCCTCGCTCCGCGTGAAGACGACGCCCGAAACGCCGCCGCCGTGATCATCGATCCGCATTCCAACAACCTCCGTCTCTGGACTTCGCCACGCTTGACCGAACGGCATGCGTGTCTGATTGTATGTCTGTACGACAGTTATGGTTCGTGTGGTCCGATCTGCTCGGGAGGCTTGCGTGCCCATCATCGACGTCAACGGCGAAAGCCTCGCCTACGAGCGCGCAGGATCGAGCGAACCCCTGCTCCTCATCCACAGCCTGGGCACCGCCGCGTGGCTTTGGGAGGAGCAGATCCGGCGCTGGTCCGATCGCTTCGACGTCCTGGCCATCGACGCGCGTGGGCATGGACGGTCGACGCGGCGCGGCGGCTTCAGCGTGCGCAACGTCGCCGCGGATTGCGCCGCGCTGCTGGACGCGCTCCGGCTTCCGGCCGCCAACGTGGTGGCGATATCCATGGGCGGGCCGATCGCGGCGCATCTCACCGACCTCGCTCCGGAGCGTGTCCGACGGCTGGTGATCGCCGACAGTTTCGCCACGCAGGGCGAAGCCGGCGCGCAGCGCGCCACCGCGATCGCCGAGACGATCGAGGCGCGCGGCATGGACGCCTACGCCCGGCAGTATGCCGCGGACACCCTGGTCGAGGACGGCGATCCGGCCCATGGGGAGAAGCTGGTGGCGAGCATCGCCGCCATGTCGGCGGAGGCCTACGTGGAGGCGGCGCGCTCCGTCTTCACCGCGGACGTGGTGGAGCTGATGCGCGCCATCCGCGTCCCCACGCGCGTGGTCGTGGGTTCGCGGGACCAGAGGACGCCACCGCGGCTGTCGGAGGAGATCGCCGGGTTGATCGCAGGTTCCGATCTCCAGGTGATCGAGGGGGCGCGGCACCTTGCCAACCTCGACCGGCCGGACGGCTTCCATGCAGCCGTCGATCCCTTCCTCATGTCCGGCTGACGAGCCGGGGGCGCAATGATGCGGAACGAGCCCGACCTCGCCGATCACATCCCACGGGAGCATGCCCCGCTTCGTCGCCGCCTGGTGACGACGCTGAGGCGCCTGGTGGAAAGCGGTGACCTGCCGGCCGGCCGGCAGTTGGTGGAGAAGGATCTCTGCGAACGGTTCGGCGTCAGCCGGACCGTGCTCCGGGAAAGCCTGCGCGAGCTGGAGGTGGACGGCCTGCTGACACCCGGCCGTCGTGGGTTGGTCGTCAGCACCATCGACCGAACCGAAGCCGAAAACGTCTATGCGGTCCGTGGAGCCCTGGAGGCGCTGGCCGCGCGCGAGTTCTGCGCGCGAGCCGAAGCGATGGACGTTCAGGCGCTCCGGACGGCACTCGACCGGCTCAAGGCCGCCTACGCAGCGGATCTGGTGGCCGACATCCTGGCGGCCAAACAGCATTTCTACGCCGCGCTGCTGGCGGGCGCGCGCAATCCGGTCACCACGGAGCTGCTCGGCCGGCTGACGGCGCGCACCGGACTGCTGCGCGGTCGATCGCTGGCCGACCGCAACCGGCGCGTCGCCTCGCTCGCCGAGATCGAGGCGCTGACCGAAGCCCTGGCCGCGCGCGACGCGGCGAGAGCCGCTGAGCTCGCCGCCCGGCACGTGTCCGCCGCGGCCAAGGCTGCCCTCAGTACGTTCGACCCAGCGCCAAAGCGCCACGAGGAGAGTTTTCAATGACGGACGACCTTTACGAACGAGGCCTGGAGATCCGCCGTGCGGTGGTCGGCAGCGAATATGTGGACAAGTCGCTCGCCGAAGCCGACGACTTCACGCGGCCGCTGCAGGAGCTGGTGACCCGCTACTGCTGGGGCGACGTGTGGAGCCGGCCCGGTCTGGAACGCCGCGAGCGGTCGATGATCAACCTTGCCATGATCGCCGCGCTCAACCGCCCGCACGAGCTGAAGCTTCACGTCCGGGGTGCGCTGAACAACGGCCTTAGCCGGGAAGAGATCCGCGAGATTTTTCTGCAGGTGGCGATCTACTGCGGCGTGCCGGCCGCGCTCGACAGCTTCCGCGTCGCCAAGGAGGTGTTCGCGGACGTCGACAAGAAGGCGGCGGGCTGACGGGGAACCGGTCCACATATCCCACATCAGAGCTGGTCCTCCGGGATCACGCGGCCGTCGATGGTCATCGGCTCGCCGTCGAGCGAGAGCGAGCAGCCGCGGAGCGGAATGTCCATGTGGCAGGGCGTGTCGCGGGTGCCGCCGGCCTCGGTGTTGGGGCCGCTGGACCACAGGAAATTGCCCATGAAGGAGCGGGCATCCATGCTGAGACCGGCTTCCCGGTCGTAGAGGCCGAGGGTGGTCCAGTGCGCCCGGTCGTGCAGGCCCCAGCCGACGTGGGCCATGGCGTAGGCGTCCGGATCGTCGAAGGTCTCCATGTAGCTGCGCAGGTACTCCGCCTCGAAGCCGCCTTCGATCCGTCGGATCCAGCCGTTTTCGATGACGATCCGGATCGGCTCGCGGGCATAGCGCTTGAACGGCAGCAGGATGTCGCCGGTGTCTATTACGATGACGCCGTTGCAGCTGCCCTCGTTCGGCCAGGTCGCCACGAAGCAGCTTGGCCAGTGGTCCCACCCGCCGGGCTTGTCGACGAAGCCTTGCTGTTTCAGGACAGGATACTGCCCGAGGTCGCAGCGGAAGTCGGTGCCGGCCTTCGACGTGACGGTCATGGTGCGGGCGCGGGCAAGCCGGTTCGCGGCGTTGCTGGCGCGGCGGCCGTCGTTGGCGTTCGGCTTCATGCGGAGCATCACCTCCGGCGGTTCGCAGGCAAGCAGCATCCGGGCACCGGTCTTCAGGATCTCCTCCTGCTCGGGCGAGAAGAGCAGCATCATGGTGTCGATGACGAGGTCGGAGTGCTTCATCGCCTCTAGCGCGGGCCGGTTTCCCTTGAGGGCGGTGTGGCCGACATAGCCCGACTTGTCGCGTGAAAGCGCCACGTCGCCGTTCAACGGCGGCAGGGTCAGGATCGTCAGGATGCCGCCGAGCTGGCCGACCGCGATGCGGGCCGTGGACACGAGCTGTGGGTTGCTGTCGTCGCTGACAAGCAGCGAGACCTGCTCGCCGGCGGTCAGCTTCGACAGGGTCAGGACGTCCTTCCAGGCTTCGACGAGTTGAAGATCACTGATGGCCATGGTGCGTGTCCCCCGATGGACTGATGCGATGTGTCAGGCGAGCGTCCGGTAGGCGCGGTCGAAATGGACCAGCGGCGGACCGCCGTCGCCGATCCGCACTTGGAGCACCGTCCCGAAGAAGACGGTGTGGGTGTAGGCTTCCACGCTCTCTGCGACCCGGCAGTCGATGTTGACGAGGGCGCCGTCCAGCGCCGGCGAGCCGCTGGCGAGCTCCGTCCAGGTGCCCTCGGCGAATTTGTCCGCGCCGGATGCGCCCGCCCTGCCCGCGAAGCGGTCGGCCACCGGCCGGTTGGCAGCCGCGAGGATGTTGACGCAGAAGGTGCCGGTCTCCGCGATCGCCTGGTGCGCCTCGCCGGTCCGGTTGACGCAGACGAGTAGCGTCGGGGGCGCGATCGAGACGCTGCTGACGGCGGTGGCGGTGAGGCCGCGCGCCAGGGGGCCGCGACCGGCGGTGATGATGGTGACCGCGCCTGCCAGGTTTCCCATCGCCTGCTTGAAGACGTCCACCAGTGCCGGGTCGGCGGCTGGCCCAGGGTTGGACGGGATGGCGAGGCCGGGCCGGCGCGTTGCGCCACCGGCGGTCGAAACGGTCATGACGTGGCTCCGTGGAGAGCGCGTTCCAGAAAGGCGGCGGCGGCAAGCGTCTCGGCGTCCCTGCCGAGGCGGCCGACGACCTGGACGCCGACCGGCAGTCCACCGGGGCCGACGCCGGTCGGGACGGTGATGCAAGGCCCGTGCAGCAGCGTCCAGACCTTGTTGAACACGGGATTTCCGGTGGCTTGGAGCCCGGCAGGTGCTTCGCCGGGCGCTGCCGGCGTGATCAGGACATCGGCGTCACCGAGGAGGCTGTCGAGCAGGCTGGCGCGGTCGACGAGAGCTTCGAGCGCGGCGTCGTACTCCGCCCGGGTGGTCCGGGCGAGGACATCCAGGAAACGGCGGGTTTCAGCGGCGAGTTTGTCGGTCAGCACCTTGCGCTCGTAGGCCAGCGACCGCGGTGTCTCCCAGCCCATCACCGCATCGTGGCCCGCGTAGAGATCTTCGAACCAGTCCGGCACCTCGGCCGGCCGGACCTTCGCGCCGCCAGCCTGGGCCGCGGCCGCGGCGCGGTCCAGCGCTTGCCGGGTCGCCGGCTCCGCCTCGGCCCAGCGGGACGTCGCGAAAACGCCGATGCGCAGGTTCGCCGGGGCCGATCCTTTTGCCAGCGCCGGGTTCTCCGCTAACGCGGCGACCACGGTGGCGGCGTCGCCAACGGTGCGCGTCACCACCCCGATCGTGTCGAGGCTGTCGGAAAGCACCTTGACGGCGGTGCGGTTGAGGGTGCCGAAGGACGGCTTGTAGCCGACCACCCCGCAATAGGAGGCCGGGCGGATGATCGATCCGGACGTCTGCGTGCCAAAGGCGACGTGCACCATCCCCGCGGCGACGGCGACGCAGGATCCGCTCGACGACCCGCCGGGCGTGTGGGCGAGATTGTGCGGATTGCGCGTCTTGCCGGGGCTCGACATGGCGAACTCGGTCGAAACCGTCTTGCCGAGGACCGTTCCGCCGAAGGCGCGCGCGAGCGCCACGATCGGCGCGTCCCATCGCGGACGGAAGCCTTCGTAGGCGGCCGAGCCGTAGCCCGTCGGCATATCCGCCGTGTCGATCACATCCTTGACGCCGAAGGTGACGCCGGCGAGCGGACCTGCCGCCTTGTTGGAGATGGCTTCCTGTCGGGCACGATCCGGATCGAGGAAGGCGAAGGCCTGCACGTCCTTCTCTCGCTCCGAAATCCTGGCGAGGTGCGCCTCTGCGACCGCCGAGGGCGTCAAGCGGCCCCCGCGGACCGCGGTCGCGACAGCGGCGATGTCGAGCCCGCGGATCTCCTCGTCGGACATGGACGTCATGGCGTGCTCCCGCGGACGTTCGGCGGCCGCCTTCCGATCCAGGGACGGGCGCGCTCGAATTGGGCGGCGAGACGGAACAGGAGGCCATCGTCGCCGAACCGTGCGCCGAGATGCAGGCCGACGGGCAGTCCCGTGGACGTCTGGCCGAAAGGAACGCTCATTGCGGGAGCTCCGGCGGCATTGAAGACGCAGGTGAATGGCGCGTGGGACCAGAACGCATCGTAGAATTCGTCAAGCGATTTCCCCGCGCCGGCCAGCGTGCCGAGAAGCGGAGCCGGGGTGGCCGTTGTCGGGGAGAGCAGGACGTCGTAGCGCTGGAAGAAGGCGCCGAGGGCGCGGGCGCTCTGATGAAGGCGGTTGACGGCGGCAAGATAGGCTGTCGCCGGCAAGGTCTTCGCCTCCTCGATCCAGGCGAGGTTGACCGGCTCGATCCAGCCGGCGAGATCGTCGATGCCGAGATGGGCGGCGCGGGCGGTCACGCCCGCAAGAACGTTTGTGCCGGCGATCACCCGCCAGGCCGCCTTCAGGGCATGGGCGTCGTAGCCGTGATCGGCGACCTCGACGCTGTGGCCGAGACCTTCCAGAAAGCGAGCGCCGTCCGCCACGATGGCAGCCACATCGGGATCCACCGGCGTGCCCAGCGGGGACTGCGGTGTGTAGCCGATCCGCAGCCGGCCGGGCTCGATCTGCGTCTCCGCCAGATAGGAGCGTGGCTTCGCCGGCGAGGCATAGGGGTCGCCGACGTCGGGTCCGCCGGAGACGTCCAGAAGGGCGGCGTTGTCCCGGACCGTCCAGCTTGCGGCGTGCGGCGTCGACATGCCGGCGATACCCTCGACGGCAATCGGCCCGAGCGGGTTCACCATGCGGCTCGGCTTGAAGCCGAACAGGCCGCAATGGGAGGCGGGAACACGGGTGGAGCCGGCCCCGTCGGAGGTGTTGGCCATGGGCAGGTAGCCCGCGGCGACGGCAGCCGTCGATCCGCCCGAAGACCCCCCGGGCGACCGGGCCGTATCCCACGGATTCCGGCTCGGCCCGAAGGCTTCCGGCTCGCTGGTGAAGCTCAGGGCGAATTCCGGGGTGTTGCTCTTGGCGAAGATCACCAGTCCCGCCGCCTTGTAGCGGGCGACCAGCGTGGTGTCGGCGCGTGACACGGCGTCGGCGAAGAGCCGGGATCCGGTGGAGAGGATCGTGTCCTTTGCTTCGAAACCGGTGTTCTTCAGGATGAACGGAACGCCGGTGAACGGACCGTCCGGCAGGCCCTGGCCGATCGCCTTGCGGGCCAGATCGTCGAAGCGATGCACGAGCGCGTGGAGCACCGGTTCGCCAGCCTCGACGCGGTCGAGAGCCGCTTCCAGGAGCTCGGAGGCCGTGACCTCTCCCGCCTTGACGAGCGCGGCCAACCCGAGCGCGTCGTAGTTTTCGTAGTCCGGAAAAGAGGACGGTCGCGGGCCTGTCACGCCGCCTCTCCTCGGGCCTGACGCTTGAAGTCGTCGAGGCTCCAGTAGTCGCGGGTTCCGGCGATCGAGTCCCCGTCGAGCTCGATGAGGTGGACGCCGTCCAGGCGGATCGGGCGGCCCTTGGTTTGAGCGCCGCCCATGTCGATGCCGAGATGGCCCGTCAGGGTGTAGACCACCGCGACCGTGCTGCCCGCCGGGATGGTCTCCCGTCGCTCCCAATGAGCGTCCGGCAACAGCGAGAAGAAGCCGGACAACCCGGATTCCAGAGCCGCCCGCCCGGTCCGGCGAGGACCGGCAGTGCCCTCCTGGTGCCAGGCGTCTTCGCGATAGAGGGCCGCCGCGGCTGCAGCGTCACGGCTGTTGTAGGCGCGATAGAACGCGTCCACGAGGTCGAGGGCCGACCCATGGCTCATGACTGTTGCTCCGGACTGACTGGGCGGATCGGTCGGGCGCCGCTCCATGAGCGACGCCCCGTTCGTTCAGGGCATGCGGGCGAGCGTCTTGACCTGGTTGACGAAGGCGTCGCGCTTCACCTCGTTGAAGAGGCGTTCACGCAGACGCGGCGCCGGGCTCGCGTTGACGTTCTCGAACAGGGCCACGCGGCCGGCCAGCGACGACGCCGTCATGTCCCAGATGAAGTTCATCAGCTGTTCCTTGACCTCGGCGGTGACGCCCTTGCCCGGCAGCAGATCCTGGAGATAGTGCCCGATCTCGGGGTTCTCGAAGGCTTTCTTGCCGAAGCGCATGACGAGGCCCTGACCGCAGAGCTCCTGCAGGATGTGGATGATCCGCGGGTAGTGCTCGATGGAATAGAGCCGTCCAGCGGTCAGCATGCCGACGTCAGGCGCCATGACGCCGCCCTCGGTCAGCTTGGCCTTGGCCTCGGCCGCCGTGATGAAGGCCCGAAGCGTCTGGGCGTACTGGATGATCTCACCGAGCATGCCCTGCACGGCGGGAATATGGCCGGTGCCGAGAACGTCGAGCACCAGCTGCCCGGCGCCGACGAAGAGCTCCGCCTTCACGGCGAGGCGCGTCAGCACGTGCCAGTGCGCGAAGACGCAGACCGGGCCGTAGTAGGACATCGCAGTCGGATCGCCGAGATTGAAGATCCGGTCCTTCGGCACGAACACGTTGTCGAAGATGATCAGCTGGTCGGCTTCCTCACCCATGCTGGCGACGGGGTGGTCGAAAGGGTCGGAGCCGGGATGGGAGACCATCTCGCGGGAGATCAGGCGGATGCCTTCCGAAGCGATCGGAACCGAAGCCCAGATGCACGCCTCTGCGGGGGTTTCGCGAATGCCGCCGAGGTTGGTGAAGAAGATCTCGTTGGCCTGCGCCGAGATCGAGCCCACGGTCTTGGCGCCCGAGACGCGGATGCCGTTCTTCTCGACGCTCTTGACCTTGAGAAGCGAGGCTTCGGCGCCCTTGGGGCTCGAGCGATCGTTCTGCGGTCCGGTGAGGCTCTCCGAGGCGGTCAGGTTGTTCTCCCGACCGAACTGGACGTAGGCCTCGATGTTCTCGGCAAAGTCCGGCGAGCATCCGTCGATCAGCGAGGTCTTGGCCTTGAAGGTGGGCAGGTGGGCCAGCAGGCCAACGGCGATCGCCGGCGCCAGATCGGGCGGGCGGCCGAAGGTGCCGGCGGTCTTCAGGCTGGTGTACTCGATCATCTTGCGCCGGTCGGCGAGATCCTCCAGCGTGCGCGGCACCTGCCAGGCGCGGCTGTAGACCACGCCGTCGCTCGGATCCGTGTAGGTGGTGGCATCGGCGAACTTCGGATCGAACTGGTCGTCGAACATGCTGGCGACGAGGTCGACGCCGGCCGACAGGGCGGGATCGTCGAACACCGTTTCGATTCGCTCGCCGTTGACCCAGAGCGCCCGCCCGTCGCGCAGCGTCGCTTTGAACTCGGCGCCGGTCTTCAACCGGTGCTTCACGCTCGTCTCCCGCATTTGCGCCGTCATGTCCACACTCCTCTGGATGGACCGGGCTCGCGCGACGCTTCTCTGGAGGACTGCCGCGGAGGGTCGCCAAGGGCGAACGCTCCGACCGGCAGACACTCTCGGCGCACTCAGCGACCGGGTCGGTTTCATGATCCAACCATTAATCGCCCGAATTGGTCAAGATGGCTTCGTTGGTTGAGAGCCGCGGAACCTGCCTTTCATTTGAGCGGCAGCGCCGAATTCGACCAATCGGGCCGCAGGCACGCACCGCGATGCACGATATTTTCTGGAAAATCAACTACTTAGAGATGCGCGACAAAACGGCAGAACGGATTTCCGCACGGCGGCGGCGTGCTGCGTTCGGTAAAATCACCGCCGCGATCTTGTTGACCAAATCGTCCGGTTCTGGTTTTTTGGTTGAAGCATACGGTGCCTCTCGGGACGATCCGTCACCGGAGGTCGGCCAGTGGGGTCGCCATGTCGATCACCGATAGACGCACAACGCGATCATGGAGCCGGAAGGGGCGTGCAGTCCAGTCGGTTGGTGCCCGCCGCGCCATGGCAGGCGACCGAAATAGGCTTTTCGGCCGCTCCGGCTCGTCGAAGAAGCGGCAGGTCGCTGGCCGTGCTGACGTCGGCGCCGGAGTAGCCACACCAGACGCGCAGCAGCGGCATGCGATCCAGGTGCTCGTTGAGCGCGAAGACCTCGCCGGTCTTCGGGTCCGACCAGAGGGTCGCAGTCACGCTGGCGCCAGGCGCGGCGCTGCCAACCTCGGCAGAGTACCAGTGAGCGATGGTCGCAGCGCAAGTGATCGCCGCGGAGCTCCTGTTGTCGGCCCGGAAGGGAACGGCGGTGAGGCCGTCCGTCCCTCGTTTCATCGGGTGAGTCTCTTCGGCGGCGGCCACCGTCGTGGCGAGAATTGCGGCAAGTGGAATCAGGTATGTACGCGCTCGCATCGCCGGCAAAATCCCTATCCGATCTGAATAGCTTCAGTATATCGATATCACCGGCGATCGATCTGTTACAAGTAGGCCAGTAAACGATAATCAGCAAACGGGGAACAAAGTCATGAAGACGTATTTGCTTGGAGGCGTTGCGATCGCCATGATGGCGTTCGCGTCTGTGGCGCATGCGGCTGAACTGAAGTCCATTGCGATTCTGACGCCGGAAGCCGGCACCGACTACGGCTGGAACCAGCAGGGCGTGGATGCTGCCAAGGCGGCGGGCGCCGCCGCCGGCATCGAGGCGGTCGTGGCCGAGGACCTCGGCTACGGGGACGTGCGTCCGACGCTGCGCGGACTCGCCCAAGAGGGCGCCGGCCTCCTGATCGCCCACGCCAGCGGCTACAACACCGCCGCGCCGGAGATCGGAGCGGAAGCGAAGATCCCGGTGGCGATCGTCGATCGTCCCGACGCGCTCGCGGCCGGAGCGGTCGCGGACTACACCTGCAGCGGCCACGAAGGCGCCTATCTGGCCGGTCGTCTGGCCGCCAAGATGTCGCGCACCGGTACCGTCGGGATCGTCGTCTCCGGCGAGCCTCCGTCGTGGAATGCGCAGTCGGTTGCATTCGCCGAAGGCGCCAAGGCCGAGAAGGCGGACATCACCGTCCGCTACGCGGTGATCGGGCCGGCGGCCTATGCCGACGCTGCGGGCGGCAAGCGGGTCACCGAAGCGCTGATGGCCGCCGGCGCCGACATCATCTTCGGCCAGGGCAACGGGTCGAGCTTCGGCATGCTGCAGGCGATCGAGACGGGCAAAGCCACCGACGGCGGCAAGGTCTTCTTCATCGACGTGATCGGCGACAAGACCCCCATCGACAAGGGCAACCTCCTGAGCTCGGTGGTCTGGAACCTGACGCCGGTCTACTCCGCGATGATCGAGGACGTGAAGGCCGACAAGTTCGGCACGCGCAACTACGGCATCCAACTCGCCGACGACAGCGTCAGCCTGTTGAAGACGAAGCAGATCCCGGACGACATCTGGGCCCAGATCGAAGCGCTGAAGAAGGACATCGTCGACGGCAAGATCAAGCTGACGCCGAAGTTCGACGCGGAAAGCGTTCATGCGGTGGTGACCCAGCTGGCGGTCGCAGCCGAGTAAGCACGAACCGAGGGCCGGGACCCACGTCAGGGGTCCCGGCCGCTCCCTCCGGGGTTAGCACGCCCGCGCCTTCCGGCCATACCCAGTTGGACCGTTCATGACCGATCCGGCCGCATCCTCCGGTATTCATCCCTCTCCCGGCATGCCTGATCCGTTGATCGCGCTGGACCACGTGACCAAGCGCTTTCCAGGCGTCGTCGCAAACGACCAGGTGTCGGTGGCGATCTGGCCGGGCGAGGTGCACGTGCTGCTGGGGGAGAACGGGGCGGGAAAGTCGACGCTGGTCGGTATGCTTTCCGGCATCCAGCAGCCGGACGACGGTGGGATCCTGATCGAAGGCAGGGAAGTTTCGATCGACACGCCGGCCACCGCCCTTTCGCTGGGAATCGGAACCGTGTTCCAGCACGCCATGCTTGTGCCTTCCCTCACGGTGGCCGAGAACATGGCCCTCGGCGGCAAAGCCTGGACCAGGCCCGACCGTCAGGGCATCCGGCGCGACATGGACAAGGTCTGCACCGACCTCGGGATCACGATCGACCCGCACGCGCGGGTCGGATCCCTGTCGCTCGGCGAGCAGCAGCAGGTCGAGATCGTCCGCGCGGTGCTGCGCCACAGCCGCGTGCTGATCCTCGACGAGGCGACGGCGATGCTGACGCCCAAGGGCGCGCAGGAACTGGGTGCCCTGATGCGCCGGCTGGTGGCGCGCGGACTCGCGGTCATCTTCATCACCCACAAGCTCAACGAGGCGGTCGAGTTCGGCGACCGGATCACCGTGCTGAGGCTCGGCCGGAAGGTCGGCGAAATAGCCCCGGATCGGCTGCGCACCCTCGGCTCGGAAGCCGTGACCGCGGAGATTCTGCGGCTGATGTTCGGGTCGCATGTCGTCGGCGCCGACACCGGCGGCCGTCGCCGGCCGACGCCGACCGGCGAGACGGTCCTGGCCCTCTCCGCGATCGACGTTCCCGACGAGAGCGTACCCGTGCGCGGCGTCGACCTGACCATCCGGTCGGGCGAGATCCTCGGGGTCGCCGGGATCGACGGCAACGGACAGAAGCAACTGGCGGAGGCCATCGCCGGCCAACGCCGGCTCGGCGCCGGGACGATCCGGTTGGCGGGCGTCGCCATCGAGACCCTGTCTGTGGCCGACCGGCGACGCCTCGGCCTTCGCTACGTCACCGACGACCGGCTGAACGAGGGAACCGTCGGATCGTTTCCGATCGCGCTCAACCTCGTCCTCAAGCAGGTCGGCGAAGAGCCGTTCTGGTTTCGCGGCGTGCAGCGGTCCGCCCCGATCGCGGACCATGCCCGCCGCCTGGTCTCCGAGTTCGACGTCCGCACGCCCGGGGTGGAGACGGCGATCGGCAAGCTGTCCGGCGGCAACATCCAGAAGGCGTTGCTGGCGCGCGAGCTTTCCGGCGAGGCGCGGGTGGTGATCTTCGCCAAGCCGACCTACGGGCTCGACGTCCAGAATATCCGGGCGACGCGGCAACGGATCCGTGACGCGGCCGAGCGCGGGTGCGCCGTGATGCTGATCTCGACCGATCTCGAAGAAATTCTGGAGCTGTCCGACCGCATCGCGGTCATGGACCAGGGCCGCGTCGTCGGGGTGGTCGACAACGACGCCGACGCCCGATCCCGGGTCGGGGCCCTGATGAGCGGGGCGCACAGATGACGTCGGAACTCGCGCGCAAGAGAATGACGGCCTCCGCGCCGCGACCGGATCTAGGGCCGCTCGCCCGGCGCGCCGCTCTGGCCTTGGGGCCGGTGTTGGCCGCCTTGGTTCTCGGTGGCCTGGTTCTGCTCGTGCTCGGCGTCAATCCGATCGCCTACTATGTATTTGTCGTGGAACGCGGCCTGCTGTCGCCGACCGGAATCCAGGCGACGCTGACCCGGATGGCGCCGCTTCTCCTGATCGCCGCCAGCCTCATCGTCGCGTTTCGGGCGGGGATCTGGAATCTCGGCGGTGACGGCCAGTTTCTGCTTGGCGCGGTCGTCGTCGCGGCGGCGGCGCCACTGCTGATCCAGCACCTCCCGAGCTGGGCCGTGCTCGTCGTCTGCATGGCGCTTGGCGCCCTGGTGGGAGCGGTGTGGTCGGTGCTGCCGGCGCTTCTCAAGGCCTATCAGGGCGTCAACGAGATCATCACGACGCTGATGATGACCTTCCTCGGGGTCTCCTTCGCCAATGTGCTGGTGAAACTCGCGTTCCGCGATCCGGGCACGACGGTGCCGCAGACCCGCACGCTCGAGGTCGCGGACCGCCTGCCGCGCCTGTTCGAGACGACGATCTCCAGCGGGCTGGTGATCGGCATCGTCGCGATCCTGGCGGTCCACGTGATGATGACGCGCACGGCCTTTGGACTGAAACTACGGATCGTCGGAGCCAACACCCGGGCGGCCGTGCACGCCGGGCTCTCCGTTCCGCGCCTGACGGTGGCCGTGTTCGCGATCTCGGCCAGTCTCGCCGGCCTGGCGGGCGCAGTGGAGATCCTCGGCGTGCAAGGAAACGTCAGGGCCGACTGGAACCCGGCCTACAGCCTTACGGTGGTGCCCCTGGTGTTCCTGGCGCGTTTCAACGGGCCGGCCACGATCGCCTTCGTGTTCCTGTTCTCCGTGCTCTCGATCGGCGGTGAGAGCGCGGCAAGGCGGATGGGTGTGCCCAACTTCTTCACCCTGGTGATCGTCGGCATTCTTCTCATCCTGCTCGGCCTTGCCGAGTATCTGGACCAGCGCCGCCGCGCGGGAGGGCCTTGACCGATGTCAGCGCTCTTCACGGAAGCCTTTCTGACGGCGCTCATCCTGGGAGCAGTCACCGCCGGGATCCCGCTGATGCTGGCCGGTCTCGGGGAGCAGATCTCCGAGAAGGCAGGCGTACTGAACATCGGCATCGAGGGAATGATGCTGATCGGTGCCTACACCGGCTTCCTGGTCGCCTATTTCACCGGCTCGATCTGGCTCGGATTCTTCAGCGGAAGTCTCGGGGGGATGGCCGTCGCGTCCCTGATGGCGCTGTTCTGTGTCCGGCTGGGCCTCAGCCAGATCGTCATTGGCATCGCCCTCACGCTCGGCGCGGAGGGTCTGACCGCACTGCTCCACCATTTCCAGTTCTCGCAAAGCTATCCGCGGCTGGAAGCGGTCGAGTCGCTTGCGATCCCCGGCCTGTCCGCGCTGCCGGTCATCGGGCCTGCGCTGTTCGATAGGCCGCCGATCATCTATCTCGCGATTGCCGCCGTGGCCGTGACCGCCTGGGTGTTCCGGTCCACGAACCTCGGGCTCGCGCTGCA
This sequence comes from Chthonobacter albigriseus, assembly GCF_013839445.1. Classification (GTDB taxonomy): domain Bacteria; phylum Pseudomonadota; class Alphaproteobacteria; order Rhizobiales; family Pleomorphomonadaceae; genus Chthonobacter; species Chthonobacter albigriseus. Next base: position 69,755 of record NZ_JACDIT010000006.1, read on the forward strand.
GGCGGCCGGCGACAAACCCGCGGCGCTCGACGCCGCCGGCGTCGACGTGATCGCCGTGCGGACCGGCGCCGTGCTGACCACCGGCTTGCTGGCGGGACTTGGCGGCGCCTTCATGGCGGAGGTCGGCGCCGGGATCTTCGTTCCTTTCATGACCAACGGAGCGGGCTTCATCGGAATCGTGCTGGCGATGCTGGCCCGCGGTCGCCCGCTGTGGGTGCTGCTGGGCGCGCTGCTCTTCGGAGCATGCCTGTCGGCGACGACGGCGCTGCAGGTCGCCGGTGTCGACATCCCGACCGACGTCATCCAGATGCTGCCCTTCGCCGCCGTGCTTGCCATTCTGGTGGTCTTCGGCCGTCGGGCCAGCTTGCCGCCGGCGCTCGGCAGCCACTACGTGAGGGGCGCGCGATGACGGCTCTCCCCCGGCAGCTATCCGGCATCGATGGCGGCGAGTGCGGCGGCCACGCCCCTGCCGACATCGACCGCATGACCCAACGCGGCAAGCGCGCCGCCGAAGGCCGCGACAGCCGTGACCGCATGGATCGGCTGGGCCGTCGGACCCATGTGGCCGATGCGAGTAAGCCGGCCGAGCGTTTCGCCGCGCCCGGAGGAAAGCACGACGCCGTAGCGGGCGCGGATCTCGGCACGCAGGGCCGCCTCGTCAATCCCCACCGGGGTGCGGACGGCGGTGCAGGTCGGCGAGGCGAACCGTTCCTCCCGCGGCCAGAGCGACAGGCCCATGGCCAGGATGCCGGCCCGGCAGGCCTTGGCGGTCAGAGCATGGCGAGCCCACACCGCGTCCGGTCCCTCGGCGATGTAGAGGTCGAGCGCTGCTTCAAGGCCGTTGACCTCGGCAACCGAGGGCGTGAACGGGAAAGGCCGGTCGGCGCGCCATGCATCGCGCCAGTCGAGAATGCTGAGGATCGAATCCCGCGGGGCCGTCGCGGTTGCGGCCATCTTGGCCCAGGATCGCTCGGACACGCCGAGAATGGAGAGTGCCGGCGGGCAACCCAGGCACTTGTTCGGTCCGGTGATGAACATGTCGGCCCGGCAGCTGGCCGCGTCGACCGGCATGCCGCCGAAGGACGACACGGTGTCCACCAGGAACAGCGCTCCATGGCGCGCGACCACCGCTCCGATCTCGTCGATCGGATTGACGGTTCCGGACGGGGTATCGTGGTGGCAGGCGGCGACGATGGTGACGTCGGGTCTCTGGCGGAGCGCCTCCGCCACGGCCGAGGGTTCGATCACGCTGTCGTAGGGCACGGCAAGCTCGACGATCTCGGCGCCGGACCGGGCCGCCCAGCCCTCGAAACCCTTGGCATAGACCCCCGACACCAGGTTGAGGACGACGTCGCCCGGACCGATCAGGGAAGCTGCGGCGGCCTCAAGGGCAAGGACTGGTTCGCCGTGCAAGAGAACCGGCACGGTCTCGGACCGGACCACGCTCTTCAGCGTCTCACAAACGCGCTGGTAGGTGGTTTGGAAGGCAGGGTCGTAGTCGTAGAGCACGGGAGAGGCGAGGCCCCGCAGGACCGCCGGATAGGCATCGACCGGACCGGTGGTCAGGGTCAGGACCGGAAGAGCGGTGGTGGCGTAGCGCATGACGGGCCCCTCTTTGATGGTGGTATTGCGAACTTGACCTCGTCGGCCCGACGCAACCAAATTTCGACCAATATCGAAACAATGGTTCGACAATGTCAACCGGTGACGAACGTGCCGACGACACGGTGGAAGTCACGAACTTTGCCCGGGAACAGGCCTCGACAGGCGTGCGTTTCGGGACTTGTACAGCCGCGGCGGTCGGGATACAGACCGGCTCCCGGCCAGCAGGAAGCCTGTGTTGCGGACGACCATGTTCCAACCAATGTTGAATTCGGTGTCGACGGGCGTCAGCCCTCCCCTCATCAGGTCAGGCCTTGGCACATCGGGGTGCAGGGCCCGCACGAGGCTCACGACGGAGTAGGCCATTGAGCTCGATCGACATCATCGCGGACAAGCCCGCGAAGAAGGAGCGCAAGCGACCCGTCGGTCGACAGGCGGGTTCCGCCGGCCTGGACGATCTCGTCGAATCGCTTCGCTCCATCCTGGCGCGGACAGGAAGCATGCCGCCTGAACGCACCGTTGCGGAGGAACTCAGCGTCAAGCGACATACGCTGCGCCGGGCCCTCGGCCTGATGCGGGCGCGCGGGGAACTGGAGCCGGCACGCGCCGGGCGCCGCGCTTCGACGGAGGCCGGCGAAGGCCGCAGCCTGATCAACTCCACCAATCCCCTGGAGGTGATGGAACTGCGCCTGATGCTGGAACCGTCGCTGGCGCGGCTGGCCGCGCTGCGCGCCTCGCCGATGGAGATCGAGCGTATCCGCCGAGCCGCCACGACGGCGCAGGGCGCCGATCCGAACACGGCGGACATGACCTTTCACAAGGCGATTGCTGCTGGATCCCGCAACAGCCTGGCCTCCGAGCTCTACGTCATCCTCCACAGGGTGGCCAACGACGGCCGCCTGCGCTTCACGGACAGCGACGCCAGCCTCGTGCCCGAGCGCGTCCGCCAGCGCGACGCTGAGCACTGCCTGATCGCGGAGGCGATCGCCTCGCGGGATCCGGAAGCGGCGGAGCGCTCGATGCGGCAGCATCTGGTCGCCATCCAACAGAAGATCATGGGCAGGCTCGCGCCCGGGAGCGCCTATTAGGGCGAACAGGCTTCCCGCCTGAAGAGGTTCACTTCCCGCCGGCGGCTGCTCGCCGTTGGCGATGGCGGATGCATGTCCGATCGAAAGAGCGTGGGGGCGGCATGACGGGACCCTTCGACATCCTCATTATCGGCGCCGGGTCGGCGGGGAGCGTTCTGGCCTGGCGCCTGTCGGCGGATCCGGAAATCCGGGTCGGCGTAATCGAGGCGGGCGGCTTTCCGGACGACCCGGATATCGCCATCCCGCAGAAGTGGCCGATGCTGCAGGACCGGTCCTATGACTGGGCCTATCGCACCACGCCGCAGGCCGGTACGGCCGGGCGCATCCATCCATGGCCGCGGGGCCGGATCGTGGGCGGGTCCAGCTGTCTCCACGCGATGGCGCATGTTCGCGGCCATGCGGACGATTTCGACGCCTGGGCAAAGGCGACCGGCTCCGACGCATGGTCGTACGACGGGCTGCTTCCTTCGTTCCGGCGCACCGAAGCCTATTCTGGTGGGGAAGACGCCTTGCACGGTGGTTCGGGACCGCTCCCGGTCCATCTGCCGGACGAGGAGTTGAGTCCGGTCGTCAAAGCCTATATGGCCGCGGGGCTTGCGCGCGGCGTGCCCTTCATCGGCGAGCACAACGGCGGTCCGCTGAAGGGGGTTGCTCCGAACTCGCTGACCATTCGAAACGGTCGCCGCGTCAGCGCGGCGGATGCTTTCCTGGTACCGGTGCTCGACCGTCCCAACCTCACGCTGCTCACGGGCACGAAGGTCCATCGCCTGGCGTTGGACGGGTCGCGGGTGATCGGCGTCGTGGCGGAACGGAACGGGCGGACCGAGACCGTCAGCGCGGGCCGCACGCTTCTCGCCGCGGGCGCGGTCGCCACGCCGCTTCTTTTGATGCGATCCGGGATCGGCCCCGAGGTCGATCTCCGAGCCGCGGGCATCCGATGCCTCCTCGATGTCCCGGAGATCGGCGCCAACCTCCACGACCACATGCTCACCGCCGGCAATGTCTATCGCGCGCGCCGTCCGGTGCCGCCGTCGCGGCTGCAGCATTCGGAGTCGCTTATGTATCTCGACGCCGATGACCCGATGAAGGCCGACGGCGCACCCTCGGTGGTGCTCGCCTGCGTCGCCGCGCCGACGACGTCGGAACGCCTGGCCCCGGTGGAGTACGGGACCGCCTACACCATCCTCTCCGGTGTGACGCATCCGACCAGCCGCGGCCGGCTGAGCGTCACCGGGCCCGACCTCGACGACCCTCCGATGATCGATCCTGCCTACCTCTCTACCGACCACGACCGGGAGATGGCGGTCCGCGCTCTGGAACTCGCCCGGGAGATCGGCGCATCGGCAGAGCTCGCCGAATGGCGAGCCGAAGAGATCCATCCCGGTCCGGCGGTTCGGGACAGACACTCGCTCCTTGCCTTCATCCAGGAGGCAGCGATCACCCATCATCATCCCGTCGGCACATGCCGGATGGGATCCGACCCTGCGTCGGTCGTCGACCCGGAGCTCAACGTGCGGGGCCTCTCCGGCGTCCAGGTGGTCGATGCGTCCGTCATCCCGAGCATCACATCGGGACCCATCCATGCCGCAGTATTGGCAATTGCCGACCGCTTCGCCGACGATCTGCTCCGGAACATCGGAAAAGCTTGACCGTCACCGGACTCAAATCGGCGTGACGGAGATGGACAACCGGTCCGGAGGCAGCCAACTCCAGACGATGACATCAATCTGGATCAGCCGGTTCGTACCGGCACTGCTCACCCTCCTCGTCCTGCTCGGCTCGAGTGGCGGCGGCAAGGCCGCCGATCGATACGGCGCGCTTCTCGACCGGGCGGCGGAGATCGACGCGCTGGAAACGGTTCTGATCTCCGTCGACGGCCGGGTCGTCGCGGAGCACGGCTACCATGGCGCATCTGTCGGCCAGCCGACGAACATCAAGTCGGCCTCAAAGACCATCGTCTCGGCGCTGGTCGGGATCGCCATCGCCAAGGGTCTGTTGGAGGGGCCCGACCAGCGGATCGGCGCGCTGGTCGCCCGGGACATGCCGCGGGATGCGGATCCGCGCCTGCGCCAGATCACCATCGGACATCTCCTTTCGATGCAGGCGGGTCTGGCCCGCACTTCAGGCCCGAACTACGGGAAATGGGTCGCGAGCCGGAACTGGGTCCGGTCGGCGCTTGCCCAACCGTTCGAGGACGAGCCGGGCGGCCGGATGCTCTACTCGACCGGCTCCACGCACATTCTGTCCGCGATCCTGACCCGTGTATCCGGCCGATCGACGCTCCAGCTCGCACGGGAATGGCTCAAGCCGCTGAAGGGCTTTTCGATCACCAGCTGGGACCGCGACCCGCAGGGCGTCTACTTCGGCGGGAACCAGATGGCCATGTCGCCGAGGTCGCTGTTGGCCTTTGGCGAGCTTTATCGGCGTGGCGGTGTCACACCGGACGGGACGCGGCTGATCACACCGGAGTGGATCGAAGCGTCCTGGCGACCGCGCACCTCGTCCCGCTTCAGCGGAGACGGTTACGGCTACGGCTGGTTCGCGCGTTCGATCAACGGGCACGATGTCCGCTACGCCTGGGGCTTCGGCGGACAGATGCTCTACGTCGTGCCGGACCTGAAGCTCACCGTGGTGATGACCTCGGACGACACTCGGCCGTCCGCCCGGACCGGGCATCGGGACCGCCTGCACGGCCTGCTCGGCGAAATCATTGGCATCACGGGGTCCGACTTGGCAATCGGCCAGCCGGCCTCCGGGCCTGCGGGGGCGGAAGCGGGCGAGGGGAAGCCGGATTAGTTCAGGCCGAACTCGCGGCGGAGCGCTTCGGTGTGCTCGCCGATCCGCGGCGCCGCCAGGGCACCGTGGGCCCGGGCTCCGTCCACGCGCAGCGGCACGGATGTGGTGCGGATGGCGACGCCATCGTCGCGGGACACGGTCTGCAGCATGTCGAGCAGCTTGAACCCGTCGCTGGCAAAAAGCCGGGGCCAATCCAGCACTTCGGCGCACCAGATGTCGGCAGGCTCCAGGATCGCCGTCCAGTGCGCGGTGGGCACGGTCCTGAGCCGATCGGCGATCACCTTTTTGATTCCGTCCCTCTTCCTGAAGGCGGCATCGGCCGGAAGACCGACGATCTCCTCGAGGCCGAGGAGAGCTCCGAGGGTGTCCAGCGGCGTCATGGCGACGGCGAGCCAGCCGTCCGCCGTCTCGTAGACGCCGTAGGGAGCAGAGAGATAGGCGTGTGCGTTTCGGAACGCGGAGCGCTGCGGGATACGGCCGCCGTCGTTGAGATGGGTGGTCAGCACCTCGAACTGGAAGTCCACCAGGGCTTCCAACAGGCTGGTCTCCACATGCGCGCCGCGTCCCTTGACGCCGCGGCGGACCAGGGCCGCGAGGATGCCCTGGACGATGGCGTTGCCGGCGAGGAGGTCGGCGACTGCGAGACCGAAGGGAACCGGCCCCTGGTCCGCATCGCCGTTCAGCCACATCAGTCCCGAGCGAGCTTGGGCAAGAAGATCCTGCCCGGGTCGCGATCGCCAAGGTCCGTTCGAGCCGTAACCGGTGATGGAGGCGTAGACGATGCCCGGGTTGAGGGTGCTCGCCGACGCGTAGTCCAGTCCGAGGCGCTCGATGACGCCGGGCCGGAAGTTCTGGATCACCACGTCCGCCCGGGCGATCAGCGCGCGGACGGCCGCGATGTCCGCTGGGTTCTTGAAGTCGGCAGCGAAGCTCTGCTTTCCGCGGTTGATGGCATGGAAAAGGGTGGAGTCCCCGCCGATCTCGGTGTCGGAGAGATAAAGGCGGCGACAGAGGTCGCCACCGTCGGGGCGCTCGATCTTGATCACGCGGGCGCCAAGGTCGGCAAGGCGGAGCGCCGCGAAGGGACCGGACAGGAACTGGCTCATGTCGAGGACGACGATGCCCTCCAGGAGTCCTGCCGCCGCTGTTTCCGTCTCGAGCGACACGGTGCCTTTCATCCCTTCTGCTCCAGCGCATCGGCGAAGGCCGACGGATCGCGATAGCGGACGGTCTGGATGTGCTCGCAATAGAGCACCAGCTCGCCCTCGCCCTTGAACACCTCGTAGGACGCCCGGATCAGCCCGAGATCCTTGTACTTCGGACGTTTCTCCATGTTGGTGCGGATCGTGTAGATCGTTTCGCCGATGAACGTGGGCTTGATGAAGCGCAGTTTGTCGTAGCCGTAGGAGAAGGCGTTCACGCAGTTGGTCGCGACCAGGCCGAGACCGGCGGAGAAGACGAAGGCTCCGGCGACCAGACGGCGTCCGAAGATGCCCTCGCGTTCAGCGAACATCTGGTCGGCGACATAGGGGTGCATGTCGGTGACGAGGGCGTTGAACTGCATGGATTCGCCCTCGGAGATCGTCCGGCGCAGGGACCGGATCCGGTGGCCGACCTCGAAATCCTCGTAGAACCAGTTCTCCGCGTTCCAGACCGGGAGTTCCGCGTGGTCGGCCGGCATGTCGGTCGGGCGGGTCGTGTGAACGCCCACCGTGGGGGTGCGAGAAGGCATGGACGTGTCCGTTCAGGCTGGAAGCCGCCAGATGCGCCGCGCATTGTCGGCGAACAGCGCCGAGCGCTCGTCCTGACTGCAGGCCGCCATCAGCGCATGGGTGGCGGCGACCCAGGTGGAAAGCGTGCCGCCCAGGGTTACGACAGGCCAGTCGCTGCCCCAGACCACGCGGTCGAATCCGAAGCAGGAAACGACGTGCTCCACGTAAGGGCGGATGTCTGCGAGCGTCCAGGCGGCGGGATCGGCATAGGCGACCACACCCGAGATCTTGGCGGCCACATTCGGTCGGCGGGCGATCTCGGCGACATACTCGCGCCAGGGGTGCTCAGCACGATCCTTGATGGCCGGCACGCCGCAATGATCGAGCACGAACTGGACGTCGGGCGCACTGTCGACGAGGGCGATGGCCTTCGGGATCTGATGCGGCAGGACGACGAGATCGAACGGCAGACCGGTTCGGGAAAGTCGCGCGATGTTCTGGCGGAAGAGGGGGCCTTCCGAGAGATCGTCGGGCATGACGTGCAGGACGCGGCGGAAGCCGCGTACCACGCCGCCGTCCTGCACCGCTTCCAAGAAAGCCGGAAAGGTCTCGTTCTCGGGACGGCAGGCCGCGATCGCCCCGCGTACCAGGCTGCCGGGGCGGAGCATCAAGGCGCGGACCATCTCCACCTCGCGCTCGATGTCGCCGTCGGCGACGTCGACCTCCATATGCAGGACGTCGGTGACGCCGACCCGGCGCGCCTCCGCGGCATAGGCGTCATAGGTGAAATCGCGATCGAGCGCCGGGACGCCGGCGAGCCAGGGGTAGGAAAGCCGGCTCCGCTCGATCACGTGCAGATGCGTGTCGATCAGGTTCATCAACCTGTCCCTCCCATTCCGTCCGACAGCTCTTGTGCGGCCGCTTCGCCATCATTCTCCACATTTGAATGCAGAGTTCAAATACAAAAGTCCGGGATGTCAGACATGCTGGAGCTGAGGTGCGATCGATTCGCGTCCTCCGACCATCTCGGAGAGTTGCCTGGCCGCCTCCATCACCAGACGGATGGTCTCCGGCATATCCGGGGCGAACGGCTGATTGAGCGGAGCGAGATAAGGCACCGTCAGGGCAGCGATCGCGTTGCCGTCGGGGCCGAGGACCGGCGCGGAGAGATTGTGCACGCCCGCGGTCTGGCGGCTGGGCATCGCCTCGAACCCGCGCGCCCGCACTTGGGCGAGCCGCTGGGCGATGTTGTCCGGCTCCTCGGTGTCGTCCACCACCCGCTCGTATTCCGCGACCATCAGGGCGCGTTCCTCCGCCGAGCGGAAGGCCAGGAGCACGTGGCCGGACCCGGTGTTGAACAGACCCACCCTCGCACCGACCCGGATGGAAAGGCCCCAGTAACCCGGTGAATCGATCTGCGCGATGATGATCACGTGACCCCGATCGAACACCGCCAGATGACAGGCCTGCAGCGTGCTCGCCGACAGGCTGCGCAGGATCGGCATCGCCTGGGAAACGAGGCGGCGCAACGGGGCATGCTGGTGAGCAAGGGCGAAAAGGCGGAGCGTCAGTTCATAGCGGTCGTCGGCCGTCCGCGCGACATAGCCGCGGCGCACCAGCCGGTCGAGCATCCGATAGAACTCGTTTGGGGTGCGCCCGAGGGACTTGGCGATCTCGGCCTGTGTGAGCCCGCCGTCGATCGAGGCGAGGAGTTCCAGGATGTCCAGCCCCTTGTCCAGCGCAGGCGCCCGATAGCGGTCGTTGTCCTCGATATCGCTCATGCCCGTCCATCCGCAGCTGCTTGCCGGCCGTCGTCTTCTCTAGCGGATCCTGGCCGAAGCTGCACGTCGCCCGAACCGACTTGACGACGTCGAACTGTCCGTTTATCGATGAATACACTATCCATATTTAAGCGACAATAAGAACCTGGATCGATATGGAAGCGGGTCCGAAACAGAGGCGGACCACCTAACGGGAGGAGAGAACGATGAAATTCTTCGGAGGCGCTTCGGCGCTGGCGCTTGCCGCATTCCTCGCCACCCCGGTGGCGGCTCAGATGCCCGGCAAGTTCGACGGCGTCACCATCGACGCCAAACTGATCGGCGGACAGCAGTACGAGGCGCTTTACGCCCGCATCGCGGAGTGGGAGGCGGCGACCGGAGCGAAAGTCAACATCCTGTCCAAGAAGAACCACTTCGAGCTGGACAAGGAATTCAAGTCCGACATCGCATCCGGCACGATCAACTGGTGCGTCGGCTCGAACCATACCTCGTTCGCACCGCAGTACCCCAGCCTCTACACCGATCTCACGGCGCTGATCCCCGCGGACGAGATCGCCAAGTTCGTCCCGGCGAACATCGGCGCCTCCACGGTCGACGGCAGGCTGGTGATGCTGCCGCGCGCCCAGTTCGACGTTTCGGCGCTCTACTACCAGAAGAGCCTCTACCAGGACGACGCCAAGAAGGCCGCCTTCAAGGAAAAGTACGGCTACGACCTCGCTCCGCCCAAGACGTGGAAGGAAGTCACCGACCAGGCGATCTTCTTCTCCGATCCGCCGAACTTCTACGGCACCCAGTTCGCCGGCAAGGAAGAGGGCCTCAACGGCCGCTTCTATGAAATGCTGGTCGCTGAGGGCGGCGAGTACATCGACGGGGACGGCAAGCCGGCCTTCAACTCGGAAGCCGGTATCCGGGCGCTGGACTGGTTCGTCAACCTCTACAAGGCCAAGGCCGTGCCGGCCGGCACCACGAACTACCTGTGGGACGAACTCGGCGCCGGCTTCGCATCGGGCACGATCGCCATCAACCTCGACTGGCCCGGCTGGTCCGGCTACTTCAACGATCCGAAGTCGTCCAAGGCGGCCGGCAACGTCGGCGTGGTCGTTCAGCCGGCGGGATCGTCGGGCAAGCACACCGGCTGGTCCGGCGCGCACGGCTTCTCGGTGACCGAGTCCTGCCCGACCAAGGAAGCGGCCGCCTCGCTCGTCTGGTGGCTGACCAACGAGGACAGCCAGAAGATCGAAGCGGGCAACGGCTCGCTGCCGACCCGCGGTTCGGTGTGGGACTGGGTGATCGCCCAGGCGGAAACCGATCCCTACAAGAAGGAGGTCCTGACCGCCTTCCAGGAGGCGGGCACGCACGCCTTCCCCGTGCCGCCGCTGGCGGAGTGGATCGAGATCTCCAACGTGGTCTATCCGGAACTGCAGGCCGCCATCCTCGGCGACAAGACCTCCAAGGAAGCCCTCGACACCGCCGCTGAAAAGGCGACGCAGGTGCTGCAGGACGCGGGCAAGCTCTGATTTGCCGATAGGCCGGCGCCCGGTGACGGGCGCCGGTCTCCGCGCCCGCCCGACGTGGTCGGCCGGGCGAACGTCGCCGGTGTCCCGACAGGCACGCCACCTCGTCCTGAACACACCCCCGGCCGTCATGCGCAAACTTCGCGTCTCCGCTCCGGTCCTGCTGCTGATGCCCGCCATCCTCGTGATCGCGGCGGTGGTGGTGGTCCCGCTCATCCTCTCCTTCTATTCGTCCTTCACGTCGTTCCGGCTGACCAAGCCGGAGACGCTGTTCGTCTTCATCGGCCTGCGCAACTACGTCACCGTGCTTTCCGACCCGGTGTTCTGGACGGCCTTCGGCCGGACGGTGCTGCTGCTGACGATCGCACTCAACGTGGAGATGCTGCTCGGGCTCGGCCTGGCGATGATGGTCGACCGGGCGACGCGCGGGCAGCGTATGCTGCGCACGATGATGATGTTCCCGATGATGTTCTCGCCCATCCTCGTCGGCTTCCAGTTCAAGTTCCTGTTCAACGACAACGTCGGCCTCGTCAACAACGCCCTTCAATCGCTGGGTCTGACGGACCAGGCGATCCCCTGGCTGATTGAGGGCGACCTCGCCTTCTTCGCCATCCTGGTCGCCGAAGTCTGGTCGTCCACGTCGGTCTTCGCGATCCTGATCCTCGCCGGCCTGCTGGCAATGCCCCGCGAGCCGATCGAGGCCGCCCGGGTCGATGGCTGCACGCCCTGGCAGACGTTCCGCTACGTGACCTGGCCGTTCGTGATGCCGTTCGCCTACATCGCCATGACGATCCGATCGCTCGACGTCGCCCGCGCCTATGACATCGTGAAGATCATGACCGACGGCGGACCGGCGCGGCGCACAGAGCTGATCTGGACGCTGGTGGGGCGCATCGCCTACAGCGACGCCCGAATGGGGCTCGCCAACGCGATGGCCTACTTCTCGATCCTGCTGTCGATCCTGTTCACCGTCTACTTCTACCGGAAGCTCGCCGCGGCGCGCACCCAGATCGCTGCGGAGTGGTGACATGGACCGCAATTCGAGTGCCCGCTCCACCCGCCGCCTGCTCGCCTTCGGCCACTTCGTCGGCCTGTTCCTGGCGATGACGGTGATCTGCCTGCCGGGTCTGTGGATCGTCCTCAACTCGCTGCGCCCCGCCGTGGAGATCATGGCCAAGCCGCCGGTCTGGATCCCGCAGGATCTTTCACTCGACGCCTACGTGGCGATGTTCGGCCGGGTCGGACAGGGCGGCATCCCCGTCTGGGACTACTTCCGCAACTCGCTGATCATCTCGGTGACCTCCACCGTGATCGCCATCGCTATCGGGATGAGCGGCGGCTACGCCTTCGCGCGCTACCGGTTCCGGGGCAAGTCCACGCTGTTCCTCGGCTTCATGCTGAGCCGGACGGTGCCGGGGATCGCGCTGTCGCTGCCGCTCTTCATCATCTATGCGCGGATGGGGATCATCGACACCCACTTCTCCCTGATCGTGACCTACGTGGCCCTCAACGTGCCGTTCACGATCTGGCTGATTGAAGGCTTCTTTCGGCAGGTGCCTAAGGATCTGGCCGAAGCGGCCCAGATCGACGGCTGCACCCGCTGGCAGGCTTTCTGGGCGGTGGAGTTCCCGCTTGCGGGGCCGGGCATCGCCTCCTCCGGGATCTTCGCCTTCCTCACGTCCTGGAACGAGTTCGCGCTCGCCTCCCAACTGACCCGATCGGTGAATTCCAAGACCCTGCCGGTCGGCCTCCTCGACTACACCTCCGAGTTCACCATCGACTGGCGAGGCATGTGCGCGCTGGCGGTCGTCATGATCGTCCCCGCTCTGGCCCTGACCTTCGCGATCCAGAAACACCTCGTGTCCGGCCTGACCTTCGGCGCGGTGAAGGGCTGATCCATGGCAACCGTCACTCTCGAAAAGCTGGTCAAGCGGTATGGCAACCTGGAGGTCGTACACGGCATCGACCTCGCCATCCGCGACCGCGAGTTCATTGCCCTGGTTGGGCCGTCCGGCTGCGGCAAGTCGACCACGCTGCGGATGATCGCCGGCCTGGAGGACGTCAGCGCCGGCACGATCCGCATCGGCGGCGACATCGTCAACGATCTGCCGCCGCGGTCCCGCAACATCTCCATGGTGTTCCAGAGCTATGCGCTCTACCCGCACATGACGGTGGCGGAGAACATGGGCTTCTCGCTGAAGATCGCCAAGCGTCCCGCCGACGAGATCGAGCGGCGCGTGGCCGAGGCCGCCGCGATCCTGCACCTGGAGCCGCTGCTCCACCGCCGGCCGAGCCAGCTTTCCGGCGGACAACGGCAGCGCGTCGCGATGGGCCGGGCCATCGTGCGCCACCCGGAAGTCTTCCTGTTCGACGAACCGCTCTCCAACCTCGACGCAAAGCTGCGCGGGGAGATGCGGACCGAGATCAAGAAGCTGCACGCCAAGGTGCAGTCGACGGTGGTGTATGTCACGCACGACCAGGTCGAGGCGATGACGCTCGCGGACCGAATCGTGATCATGCGCGACGGGCATATCGAGCAGGTGGGAACGCCGGACGAGGTGTTCTCGCGCCCCGCGACGCGTTTCGTGGCGAGCTTCATCGGGTCCCCGCCGATGAACCTGGTGGACGGTGTGATCGACGCCGGGTTCGTCGTGTTCGCGAACGGGGACCGGCTGCCGGTGCCGGAGGCCTTCCGGGGCAGCGTTACGGCCGGTGAGAAGGTTGTCTTCGGCTTGCGTCCGGACGACCTCTACCCGACCGGCCACGGCTTGCATTCCGGTGAGGCCACGGCCGTTCACGAAACGGCGTTGCGGGTCGCGATCACAGAGCCTCTCGGCAACGAAACGCTGGTCTTCCTGGAGTTCGCCGGCCGGGAGTGGGTTTCGCGCATGCTGAACCCGCGTCCGCTGGTCATCGGCGAGCCGGTCCGGGCGAGCTTCGACCTTGCCCGGGCTCACCTGTTCTCGGCCGAAACGGGCCGCGCGATCCAGCGGAAGGGAGTCTGACATGGCCCGGATCGAACGGATCGAACTGAGGATGGTCGACCTGCCGCCAAAGGTGAAGCGGACCGACGCGATCCAGAGCTTCGTCAGCCAGGAGACGCCCATCGTCACAATCACCGACAGCGACGGAGCCGTCGGCACCGGGTACAGCTACACGATCGGCACGGGCGGCTCATCAGTGATGCGCCTGCTGGCGGATCATCTCGCGCCCCGCCTGATCGGCCGCGATGCCGACCATTTCGAGGCGATCTGGCGAGACCTGGAATACGCCACCCACGCCACGACCATCGGCGCGATCACCGCGCTTGCCATCGCTGCGATCGACACGGCGCTTTGGGATCTGCGGGCCCGCAGGCAGGGCCTGCCGCTCTGGGTGCTGGCCGGGGGCGCCAAGGACCGCTGCCCGCTCTACACCACCGAAGGCGGCTGGTTGCACATCGAGCCGGCGGCGCTCGTCGACGACGCGTTGCAGGCGAAGGCGAAGGGATTCCGCGGCTCGAAGGTCAAGATCGGTCGGCCGCACGTCTCCGAGGACGTCGCCCGCCTGACTGCCGTCCGCAAGGCCGTCGGCGACACATATGAACTGATGACCGACGCCAACCAGGGCTTCCTCGTGGACGAGGCTATCCGCCGGGCCGATCGCCTGCGCGACCTCGACCTCGCCTGGATCGAGGAGCCCCTGCCCGCCGACGACATCGAGGGGCACCAGAGGCTTTCCCGTTCGACCGCGACGCCGATCGCGGTGGGCGAGTCGCTCTATTCGATCCGGCATTTCCGTGAGTATCTCGCCCGCGGCGCCTGCTCCGTGGTCCAGGTCGACGTGGCGCGGATCGGCGGCATCACGCCCTGGCTCAAGGTTGCGCACATGGCCGAGGCCTTCGATGTGCCGGTCTGCCCCCACTTCCTGATGGAGTTGCACGTCAGCCTTGTCTGCGCGGTGCCGAACGGCAAGTACGTGGAGTACATTCCCCAGCTCGACGACTTGACCACGCACGGGATGACCGTGGCCGACGGCATGGCTCTCGCCCCCGCTGAGCCGGGACTCGGCATCGCGTGGGATCTCGAGGCCGTCCGCAACCGCAGCATCCCCGAGTTCACCAGAGAGATCCGGAGGACAGCATGAAGCGCTACGGCCAGGTGATCGGCGTCCGCCCCGACAAGATAGCCGAGTACAAGCGCCTTCACGCGGCCGTCTGGCCGGACGTGCTGGCGATGATCTCCGCCTGCAACATCCGCAACTACTCGATCTTCCTTCGCGAGCCGGAGAATCTGCTGTTCGCCTCCTTCGAGTATCATGGCACCGATTTTGCCGCCGACATGGCGAAGATGGCGGCCGATCCGGTGACGCAGGAGTGGTGGTCCGTCTGCATGCCCTGCCAGAACCCGCTCGCCACCCGCGGCGACGGCGAATGGTGGGCCGGCATGGAAGAGGTCTTCCACCACGACTGATCGCCTGCCCGGCCGTTCGCGGCCGGATCGACGGGAATTCCAGCATGACCCATTCCCTCCGCCAGTCCTGGCCGCTGCCGTCCGCCCCGCTGCCCGTCATCACGATCGGTGCCGGCTCGATCGTGGGTGACGCGCACTTTCCCGCCTATCGCAAGGCGGGTTTCCCGATCGCCGGCGTATTCGACATCGATCACGAGCGGGCGGCCGCCGTGGCCGCGCAGTTCGGCGTGGAGACGGTGTTCACTGACTTGGATGACGCCCTGTCCCGGCAGGGCGTGGTGTTCGACCTGGCGACCCCGCCGGCGGCGCATGCCGACGTACTGTCGCGGCTGCCGGACGGTGCAGCCGTACTGATCCAGAAGCCGATGGGTCGGGATCAGGCGGACGCGACGCGGATCCTGGAGATCTGCCGCGCTAAGCGGCTCCGTGCCGCCGTCAATTTCCAGCTGCGCTTCGCTCCGATGAGCCTCGCGCTGGCGGATGCGATCGACCGCGGGTACCTGGGCGAAGTGGTGGACGTGGAGGTCCACCTGGCGATCCATACGCCATGGCATCTCTTCGCCTTCCTGAAGGGCTTGTCGCGGGTGGAGATCGCGGTCCACTCCATCCACTACCTCGACCTGATCCGCGGGCTGATCGGCGACCCCCTCGGCGTGCACGCCAGGACCCTCGGGCACCCGAAGTCGGACATGGCCCAGACGCGCACCTCGGCCATCCTCGACTACGGCGACAGGATTCGCTGCACGCTCTCCATCAATCACGACCATGCGTTCGGGCGACGAAACCAGGTCGCCGAGATCCGCGTCGACGGCACCGACGGCGCCGCGCACATGAAGCTCGGACTGCTGCTGGACTATCCCCGCGGAGAGCCCGACGAGCTGTGGATCCGCGGCAAGGCCGATGCCGATTGGATGCAGGTTCCGCTTGCCGGCAGCTGGTTTCCCGATGCGTTCGTTGGCCGGATGGCAAACCTCCAGCGGTTCGTGTCCGGCGAAGACGCGGGGCTCGTCGGCTCCGTCGAGGACGCCTGGTCGACCATGGCCCTCGTCGAGGCCCTCTTTCAATCGAGCGCGAGTCCGGCGACCCCGCTCGCCGAAAAGCCCTGAGGCGGCGTCATGGAACAGGTCATCTATTTCGAGGACTACCAGGCCGGTCACGTCCGGGTCACCACCGGTCGCACGATCACCGAGACCGATTTCGTGGTCCACGCGGGGCATACCGGCGACTTTTTTCCGCACCACATGGACGCGGAATTCGCCAAGACACTGCCCTTCGGCCAGCGCGTGGCCCACGGCACCATGGTGTTCGCGATCGGCGTCGGACTGACGGCCACGCTGATCAACCCCGTGGCCTTCTCCTATGGCTACGACAGACTCCGCTTCGTCCGCCCGGTCTTCATCGGCGACACCATCCGCACCCGCGTCACCATTGCGGCAAAGGAGGACGATCCGAAGCGGCCCGGGCAGGGCCGGGTCGTGGAGCGCTGCGAGGTCATCAACCAGCGGGACGAGGTGGTGCTTGCGGCCGACCACATCCTCCTCGTCGACCGCCGTCCGGCAGGTTGAACCGGTACACCATTTCAGGCGGGAGCGCGGTCCGGCTCCTTCCATCTGCGAGGCTTCGCCATGACGGACATCCAGTTGCGCGGAATGACCTGGAGCCATCCGCGGGGCTTCGATCCCCTGGTCGCCGCGTCCGACGCATGGCGGGCGAGGACGGGTGTGTCGATCGCATGGGACAAGCGATCGCTGCAGGATTTCGAGTCCTTTCCCGTTCGCACCCTGGCAGAGACCTACGACCTCATCGTCATCGATCATCCGCACGTCGGCCAGATCACCGCGGAGGACTGCCTGTTGCCGCTGGACGTGCCTGGCCGGGAGGAGGAGAGGGCGAGGCTCTCCGCCGGAAGCGTTGGTGCATCCTATCCGAGCTACCGGTGGAAGGGCCGGCAATGGGCCTTTCCGATCGACGCGGCGACGCAGGTCCAGGCCTATCGGCCGGACCGCCTCCCGGGGCCGCTGCAAAGCTTTGACGAGGTGGTCACGCTCGCCCGGGCCGGAGCCGTGATCCTGCCACTCCGGCCACCGCACTCCTTGATGTGCTTCTTCACCCTGGCCGCGCACCTGGGCCACGCCTGCTCGACCGAGGGTCCGGAGCTGATCGACCCGCAAGCCGGGGCCGCGGTCTACGAACACCTGCATTCGCTCGCCTCGGTGGTCGACCCCGCCGGGTTCGAGATGGATCCGATCGCCGCGTTCGAAGCGATGGCCGAGCCGACATCCCGGTTCCGGTCAGCGCCGCTGATCTACGGCTACGTCAACTACGCGATCGACGGATTCCGGCCGTCCCGGATCGCCTTTGGGGACATGCCGGTGATCGACGGGCGGCCGCCGCACGGCTCCGCCCTCGGCGGCACGGGCATCGCCGTTTCAGCATTCTCGGCCAACCCGGAGGCCGCGGTAGACTTCGCCTACTGGGTTGCCGGAGGGGAGGTCCAGCGCGGCCTCTATGCTACGGCCGGCGGGCAGCCGGGCCATTCGGACGCCTGGACGGATGCTGCGACGAACGATGCCACGCACGGCTTCTACCGCGCAACGCGCCGGACGTTGGATGGGGCCTGGCTCAGGCCGCGCCACGACGGATACATGCCGTTCCAGCATGAAGCGGCGGAGTTGATCAATCAGACCCTTCGCCGGGGATCGAACGCCGAAGCCTTCATCCGGTCCCTCAACCACCTCTACCGGCAGAGCTTCCGCTAGGCGCCGACCCAGGTTGTTCTGGATCAAGGACGGAAGCCGTTCCCTTGTCCATGCTCACCGGAATTCGATGGCCTGAACCTTGTCTCGGGAGAGCTCCGCATGCGTGTCCCCCTGCTCCTGATGAGTGCCTTCGTCTTCCTCCTCGCGCCGGCGGCGCATGCCGGGGTCGCCGAGGGCAAGGCGATCGCCGAGCAGTGGTGCCAGGAGTGCCATCTGGTCAAGGGTGACCAGGCGGAGGGCACCGAGAGCGCTCCTCCTTTCCCTGAAATCGCAGCCAAGCGTAGCGACCAGGAGATCGTGGGATTCCTCTTCGATCCACATCCGCCGATGGCCCAGTTGAACCTCTCCCGCCAGGAGACGAAGGATCTCGTGGCCTATATCCGGTCGCAGGCGAAATGAGGCCACGGGAGACCAGGGTTGCTTTCCTTGTCGGATTGGAAACCGCTCGCCGGTAGAGTTGCCGACGACACATTCCAAACTGGCCATTGAATGACTGCCATTGCACGACCGATCGCCGTCCGGGATGGCTTCGCCCTCCTTCATCCCGGCCGCAAGGACACAGCCGTCCTGATCTGCGCCCCGTGGGGCTTCGAGGCCCTGTGCGTCCACAAGAGCTACCGGATCCTGGCGGACAGGATAGCGTCGGCCGGCTATGCGGTGCTGCGGTTCGACTATCCTGGCACGGGTGACGCTCAGGGCTCTCTCGATGACTGCGAAGGCGTCGAGGATTGGCTGGAGGCGGTCGACGAGGCAGCGACCGTTCTGAAGTCGGCGAGCGGCGCAACGAGCCTCGTCGTCTGCGGCCAGGGGCTCGGTTCGGTGCTGGCCCGGGTCGCGGCCGCGCGTCGGTCCGACGTCGTCGGCTCCATCCTGCTGGCGCCGCCGGAAAACGGCAGGCGCGCCATGCGCGAGATCGGCGCGTGGGCGGCACTGATCAACGAAATCATCGGGCTGCCGAAGACGGACCGCTCGGGCGGTCTGGACTTCGCGGGTTTCGAAATGCCCGCAGCCTTTGCCGCTTCCCTGCAGGCGCTGGATCCCCTTGCCGGGCCTGCACCGGCGCAAGCACTCGTGGCGGTCCGCCCCGGACGGGACGGCGACGCTGCGGTGGCCCGGAAGCTCTCGGACGCGGGCGCGTCCGTGCGGACCATTCCCTTCGAAGGCTATGCGGAGCTGGCGACCGACCCGACCTCGGCGGTCGTGCCGCTCGCGACGTGGGATGCGGTCGTGGAGTGGCTTGCCGAGACGTTTCCGGGCGATGTCGCACGGCCGGAAGCTGGCGTTGGCGGTGAACCGCGGGCCGTCGGCCCAGGCTACGTCGAGACCGCCTTCCGGTTCGGGCCCGACGACCGGCTGTTCGCCATCCTCTGCGAGCCTGCGGGGGAGGCCAGCCCGCCTTCCGGCAGCGTCGCCGCCGTCTTCCTCAACTCCGGGTTCGACCACCACATCGGTTGGGCTCGGATGGCGGTCGACCAGTCTCGGGCTCTCGCGCGCGCGGGTTTTGCGGCGATGCGCATTGATTCGTCAGACATCGGAGAAGGGTTGGCCGCGCCAGGGGGACCGGTTCCGGTGCTCTATTCGGACGCGCAACTCGCAGACGTCTCGGCCGCGCTCGATGCGCTCGCCGACCGCGGATATCCCGGCGCCTTCCTGGTCGGACGCTGCAGCGGGGCCTTCCTGGCGTTCGGTGGCGCGGTCGCGGATGCGCGGGTCCGCGGCGCCGTGGTGGTCAACATCCAGCGCCTGGTATGGGATCCCGACGAGGACGTGGCGATCGCAATCCGCAACACCTTCCGATCGCTCGGCGACTACCGGGAAAGACTGTTCACGGCCGCCACGCTGAAGCGGCTGGTCACCGGCGATATCGATGTTCCCGGCGTGGTCCTCGACATCGGGCGTCGCATCGCCAAGAAGGTCGGGATTCTCATCGCTCCGGTGACCGGTGGTCTCACCAAATACGGCGGGCTTGCGCGCGAGGTCCGGCGGCGGTTCAAGACTCTCGCGGCGCGCCGGGCTCCGATCTCACTTGTCTACAGTGTCGGCGATGGCGGGCTCGACGAACTGGCCGCCTATTACGGCCGGTCCGGACGCGGTGTGGGGGCGTTCCCCAACGTGACGGTAAGCTTGATCCCCAACGCCGATCACACCATCACGCCGCCCCTGGCGCGCGCGACGCTGGAAGCGCACATCCTGCATTTCGCCGCGCGCGTGAACGCGGACAGCGGGCCGCGTCAGACCTGATAGGAGACGCCGTCGCAGGCGTTCAGGGCGCGGATCTCCCCGTGGGGTTCGGCCGAGGCCGCGGCGTCGGGCCGGCGGACGAGGCGCATGCGTCGCGTCACCCCCGGGGACAGGTGGAACCAGTCGTCCACCGCCCGGAAGCACTCGTCGACCACATGAACGCCGCGGGCGAACCGGTCCGTGGCGATCGACAGGACGAAACCGTCTTCGTGTGTCTCGCAAGACGCGGTCAGCAGGATTGGCTGGCGCTCCACCCGCCTGCCGAGCGGCAGGTGGTGGGCATCGGCAAGCATGTCTCCCGTTTCCGCGCAGACCAGCGACGCGGTCACCACGTCGTGGCTCGGCGGGCCGAACCGGTAGGCATAGGTGAAATCGAAGAATGCACCGAGAAGACCGGCGGCATCGAAGGCCTGGAGCGACCGCGGCGGCAGGTCGACCTCGCGTTCGAAGCCGACCACCTTCGTCCGGCCGTTCCGCAAGGCCTCGACCTTGAGGCGAGCCTTGACGGCGGCAGGGCGCTCGTTGGCGAGGTGGATGGCGAGGCCGTTGGTTCCCTCGTCCGTGAACCAGACGGAGAGCGGGCGGAAAGCGCGCTTCAGAGCGTGCCAGGCCGGCTTCGGACAGCCCGAGTGGTCGACGACCCCCCAACCGGCACCGGGGGCGAGGTCCGTCAGGGTCCAGACCAGGGCACCCCGCGTGGGGGAAGCGCCACGCCGCCATTCGCCGAATGTCGCCTCCATCACGTCGCCGGTCACGGCGCGGGAGAGCTCCAGGTATCGCACCGGATCCTCCCGCCTCAGCCGCTGCGGATCGATGCCGTAGAGCATGGCGAGATAGGTCTCCCGCACGTCCTCGAAATCCCAGGAGGCCGCGAGATCACGCGGCACGCCGGCCTTCCAGCGGGGATGATGGACGGCGGGGCCGAGGGGCGAGCGGGCAAGCGTCGCCTCGTCGGGCACGTTGGAGAAGGCAAGGCACTCGCCGGCAAAGCGCACCTCGGCCCGTCGGGCGTCCTCCAAGGGCCGGCCGTAGGCGCCGACGCCGTAGTAGTGGCCGATGCCCTCGCCGGGAACGAAGGGGAGCGGCCCGCCGGAGGGAGAGTTCTCCACATAGGGGACGTCCGGCCGCAGGGCCTCCAGTTCGGGCGGCAAGATCTCCGTGAAGAGCGGATGACGCCAAACGTCCCGAGGCAGGCCGAACATGGCTGCCTGCTGCATCACCTCGCTGCCGCCGCAGACGACCGCAAGGGAGGGCGACCCTGCCGAAGCCGACAACTGGTCGCGCACCTCGCGCCTGACCTCGGCCACGAAGGCGGCATCGGACGCAGGGTAGTCGAAGTTGGCGAACATCAGGTCTTGCCAGACGAGGATCCCGAGCTCGTCGCAGAGGCGGAAGAAGGCGGGGGACTCGTAGGTCATGGTGCCGCCGATGCGGACCATGTTCATCCCGGCTTCACGGACCAGCGACAGGCGCTCCGAAAGACGCGGGCCATCCGCCGGAAGGTCGACGATGTCGGCGTTGGTCCAGACCGCACCGCGGCAGAAGATCGGTTCGCCGTTGACGTTGAGACCGAACCCGCGGCCGTCGGATCCATGCGTGACCCCGATCGTCCGGAAGCCGGTGCGGCAGAGTTCGATCTCCCGTCCGGCGCCTGCCAGCGTTACCGGATAGAGCGGTTGGTCGCCGTGCGTCGCCGGCCACCAGGGTTCGACGTCCAGACCGTCCAGGGAGGCGATATGTCCGCCCGCCCCGTCCCCCACAAGCGGGGCTGACCGACCAGCGCAGACGATCGCGGCGCCCCCGGGGA
This sequence comes from Chthonobacter albigriseus, assembly GCF_013839445.1. GTDB lineage: Bacteria > Pseudomonadota > Alphaproteobacteria > Rhizobiales > Pleomorphomonadaceae > Chthonobacter > Chthonobacter albigriseus. Next base: position 91,506 of record NZ_JACDIT010000006.1, read on the forward strand.
GGTTCGAGGCCTCGACACGAACCGTGAGGCGGCCTTTTCCGCCGTCCCAGGCCGCATCGACCCGTTTGGACTCAAAAAACGGCGTGCTGGGGTCTTCGAGCCTGATCTCCCGATAGGGCCCCACGGCGTGCACGGACGGGCACCAGCCCGGCATGTGCCCGAGGAGGGTGGTCCGGACGAGGCGCAGGCCCTGCGTCGGGATCATCTGCGGACGCCAACGGGCACGCGGGCCCTTCATGGCAAGTGCCGGGCTCAGCGCCCGAAAGCAGAGCGCGATCCGGTGGCGGCCGTCGAGCTCCACCTCGACGTGATCCCGGGCGAACATGTTCGACGTCCGAAGGAGATGCCGGTCGTCGACGAACACGTCGCAGATCGTGGCGAGCCCCTCGAAGACCAGCCGGGTGCGGCCCCGACCGACGAGGTCGCCGAGAAACCAGTGGTCATCGTCGTGGAGAGGAATGGGCGCTTGTCGGTCGAAGCGACCGGCGCGCTCCAAGGCGCCGGCGACCGTGCCGGGAACCTCTGCCGGGGTAAACTCGGCATCCGGCGGGAGGGCGTCCGGCGTCGGGAAGGCACCCGACCGGGTGGAGAGGAGGCGCCAGCCTTCATGCCGGGCGACATCCGGGGCCGTGTCGGTCGCGGCGCTCATCCGCCGTAGCGGACCTGGAGGTCGGCCATCAGATCGTCCCAGGCGGCAATCGCCGGATCGAGCGCCGGCCCGAGGCGGTCGAACGACCGCCTGGAAACGGCCCGTGCGAGCTGGAACTGGGCAGCCTTGGCGGTTTCCGCGATCTGCAGCGCCTGCCTGGCGGCCGATCCGTTGTCGCCGAGCCAGCGGAGGTGGGACGCCAGCAGCTCGAAGTTCGCGCCGACCTGACGCAGCGTGTTGAAAGCGTAGCGATGGAACGCGTCAAACGGACGGTCGGCCAGCAAGGCCGCCTCGGCCGGGAAGCGTTCGGCGAAGGCCGCGATCGGGTTCGCGTCGGGACGGCGGGCGAGATGCTCGGCCAGACGACGACGGGCCCAGTCAGCGAGATCTGTGCGGGCCTGGCGCATGGGAGGAAGCTTGACGAACTCAGAATAGGGCAAGAACAGGGGCCGGCGGCCGTCCGGACCTTCGATGCGCTGGAACACGCCGTCGAAGTCTGCGCCGTCCAGCGCGAAGTATCCGGCGTTGTGGAAATACTCCATCCGTCGGTTGGCGATGTCGATCCGGTTGACGGCGATGGTGGTCTTGCCGTGGACGGTGCCGTAGGCGACGCCCCTGGTGTCGGGCAAGTAGAATCCGTCGACCTCCACGAGGCACAGGCGGCCGCGCGCCACCTGGACAGCGACATGATCCTCGGGGTTCTCGAAAATGGCGAGTTCCTGGATATCGGCGCCGGTCACGGCTTCGATGTCCGGAATGGGGAACTTGAAGAAGGTGAACTGGTCGCCTTCGAAGTCCTGCCTGACGGTGAAGCCGAGCACCGCCTCGGGCGGCGCTCCAAGCGCCTGCAGCACCTCGATCCAGAGGTCGACGTAGCAGTTCGTCTCCGGCCAGACCCGATCCTGCGCGTGGAGCGGATGCGGGACATGGGTGTCCGGCCGCAGGTCGGGGAAGACGGCATCCGGCCGTTGCTTTGCGGTTGAGGTCGGGCGCTCTGCCTGTGCCAGCACGGGGCTCTCTCCGGGATCAGCGCTGGGTGCGGTCGGAACCGAAGAACACGCTCATGCTGTTCCCCAAAGGACCGTGCGCACATCGGTTGGCCACGAGGCGACGTCCAGGCCGTGGTGGCGGAAGAGGGCCAGCGCCACGCGTTCCAACCCGAAACCGACGCAGGCGGTGTGGGCCGTCTCGCCCTCAGCGGTCTTGATGCCCCAGGTCCGGCCGAAGTGGTCCTGGTGATAGTTGAAGCTCAAACAGGCGGTCGGCCGGTCCTCGCTGTTGACCGGAACCAGCAGTTCGAACTTCAGGCCCTGGTCACGCTGGTTGACCTTCATCATCCGCCCTGCGCGGCCGAAGAACGGATCATTCGCGACGTCCACGGTCATCGGCAGCCCGAGCGAGCGGATCAGCTGCTGACCGCGCTCCAGCCACGTCTCGCGGAAGGCGACCACCTCCTCCGGCGTACCGGCGCGGACATACTCCCGCATCCGGAACAGCTGCATGCGGGTCGGCTCGCGGGACGGCTCGTGGCGGAAGCAGTAGGACTGCAGATCGAACAGCAGACCGTCCGCCGGCAGCGTCCCGCGCGAGGCGATCACCGGGTAGAGGGGGTAGCAGGCGGCGGGCGTCAGCACCACGTCGGTGGCCGCCTGCTCGCCGGTCCAGTCGTCTCCAGCGGCCAGGCACTCCAGCAGGCGGTTGTGGCCGTGGTCGTCGCCGCAGAAGCTATGCACCGTTCCGGCAAGTTGGGGGAAGCTCTTGAGATAGCCGCTCTTCTCGAAGGCCATCCGGCTCATCCCGGGCGGGAAGCGCACCACCTCCGCACCGTCGGCTTCGCCATAGGTCGAGACGAGCGCGTCGAAGCGGGTGATGACGTCCTCGAAGACGCCGCTGCGGCCGTAGAGCCCGTCCACGCCAGTCGGAATCAGGAGACCGCGCGAGAACAGCTGGTCCAGGAAATCGGGTGCCATGTCCATGAGGGCTTATGCCAGTAGGCTGGTCTCCGGCTTCTGGATCAGAAGCAGCGTGGAGAGGTTGTTGAGGATCCGGTCGTTGCTGATCATCAGCTGCGCCGAATGGGCATCGCGCAGGTGCCGCCCGAGACTGTAGGGCGTGCCGTTCTTGTAGCCGAGGATGCCGCAAACGAGCATGGCGTGATTCACGATGGCCAAGACCTCCTGGGAGGTCGAGACCTTCAGGTTGTTCATCGCGACCGCGAAACTCATGGTGGACAAGGCGTCGGGATCCGACTTGGCTTCCTCGAAACGCTTGATCCCGGCGACAACGCTGGCGCGCATCGCCTGCAGCTGGTTGACGGCCTCGGCTAGACGCAGCGGACCGGGACCGGCGGCGCCGGACGGCTGGCGCCTTGCCGCTGCGCGCACGAAGGCCTGGGCCCTCGCCACCGCATCGGCCGCGATGCCGTACCAGAGCGCGCTCCACAGGATATGCGAGCTGGCCAGCATCGACTGGGCCGCGATCTCGGCGAAGGGCTTGGGAAAGATCTGCTCCGCCGGGAAATCGGCGACGAACTTGAAGCCTTCCGAACAGGTGCCGCGCATGCCGAGCGTGTCCCAGTCGTGGGTGCGCTCCAGCCTGTACTGGCCCTTTTCCACCACGCTCATCACCTGGTCCGACGAGGCGGCGTCCGCGGCGCGGCGCGAGGTGATCAGGATGGCGTCGGCGTGAGTGCCGTAGGAGATGACGGTCGCATCCTTCTCCAGATGCGCGTCGGGTCCGGAGACGGAGACGGCGCAGACCGAATTGCGCAGGTCGCCGCCGATGCCGGCCTCTGTGGTGGCGGACGCCAGCAGCAGCTGGTCGTTCGTCAGGCGCTGCATGAAGGCCCGATGCCAGGCACTGTCCTCGCCATGGGAGACCAGGCTCGAAACCTTGATCTGGTGCATCGCGAAGATCATGCCGGTCGCGGCGCAGGCTTGGCCCAACGCGCAGCACACTTCGGCGATGGCGCCGATCCCCTCGCCCTCACCGCCCAACTCCCTGGCGATCTGGATGCCGAGCAGCCGCTCAGCCCGCAGGGCGTCGATCGCCTCGCGCGGAAACCGCGCCTGGAGGTCGACATCGCCGGCATGCGCCGATGCGACGGCCGCGACGCGCTGAGCGCGTTCGGCGAGCGTACCGAGGTCGTGTCGGGCGAAGTGGGTCACTTTACGGTCTCTTGTTCGTGGACCAGCTTCTCCACGGTCGCCTTGATGGCCGCGATGCTGGCAAAGGACCGGCGGGTCAACAGGCTTTCCGGGAACTCAATGCCGAAGGCATCTTCCAGTCCAAGCATCAACTGCACCGAAGCAAAGGAGGAAAGCCCTGCCTTGTAGAGATCCGCATCGGCGTCGATCGTCGTGACATCGATATCGAGGGAGCCGTGGCGCTGAACAAGGCTTCGAATCTGGTCTTCCATGTCCCTGACCTGTCAATATTGCTGAGAAGGAATTTTGTTTAGATTGAACGGATTAATGCGCTCTTTTCCGCGGGCCTTCAACTCGGTCCGTCACTTACGCTTAACGGGATGGAGCCTTAGTCTGGAAGGCTACGAAACGAAGGTTGCGGCCTGATGGCGGGCGGAAGGCGCCCTTGTGAAACCGGAGCAGTGCGGAGGCGGAAGGGCGGCTATGGCGGTGTGGGTCTGAGCACGATGTCGGTTGTGCAAGGTCGTGGAACGGTTTCCTCTTCCGGACGGCTTGTCTCCTCGGTGGGACTGCCGGCGATCCTTTTCGTGCTGTTTGGTTTCTCCGGCGGCGTACTCTGGGTTCTCGGCTGGAACTACGAGGGCCTCACCGGCAGCGGCGCGACCAAGATACACCCGTCCACGTATCTGATCTTTCTGCTGTTCCTGGCGAGGGCCACACTTGCCGGCAATCCGGTCGGCTATCTCGCCCGCGCCGCGACGGCGCGTCCGGCCGGCGCCCTGCTCGCAATGGCCGGCGTGTTCCTGTTCGCCACCGTCGTGCTGCGCAACGGTCCCGGCATGGCGGGCGTGATCGACACCTATATCGCGCCGGGCCTCCTGGTGCTGCTCCTCTCCGATGCCGACGAGCGGCTTCTCTCCCGCCTGACGCTGCTGCTGCACGTGATCATGACGGCGAACGCGCTGCTCGGACTTGCCGAATACGTGCTCAAGTTCCAGCTGTTCCCCTATCGCTTCGACGGTGACGTGTTCCCCATGGACAAGCGGTCGTCCGCGTTCCAGGGCCACCCGCTGGTGAATGCGTTCGTCACCTCGATCTACACGCTGTCGCTGATGACCGGCGCCCGCGGACTGCCGGCGCCTGTGCGGTTCGCGCTCATCGGGTTGCAGATCCCCGCCCTGGTCGCATTTGGCGGCCGTTCCGCGCTGGTCGTCACCCTGGTGCTCGGCAGCGCCTACGGCATCTACGCGGCGCTCCGCCAACTGCAGACCGGTCGCGTGCAGCTGGTCGCCGTGGCGGCCGCCTTTCTCGCTTTCGCCCTGGTTCCGATCGGCATCGGGCTGCTGGCGACCGGCGGCTTTTTCGAGCCTTTCATCGAGCGATTCCTCAACGACGGCGGTAGCGCGAACGCGCGAGTGGAGATGCTTGGCCTATTCGACGACCTGTCGCTGCGCGAGATCATCGTCGGTCCGGACGTCGCGCTGATCGACAGCAACCGGCGGATTCTCGGCCTGGAGATGGGCATCGAGAACCCGATCGTGCGGATGACCCTCTACCAGGGAGCGTTCGTGACGGTCATCATGGCGATCGCTGTCGTGCTCTATCTCGGCGAGCAGGCCAAGCTCGCCCACGCCGGAGTCTGGTTGCCGTTGCTGGGGATCGCCATCCTGCTCAACACGGCGGAGAGCATCGCCTCCAAGACGAACATCCTCTCGAAATTCACGATCATCCTAACGCTGCTCTACGCGCGCCCCGGTTCGCGCGGATCCAGAACGGCGCGTGACGTCCCGGTGACCGCGAGCCGCCCGATCCGGCGCTAGCTGCCGGTCTCCCGACGCTTCTTTTCCGCGGCGGCGATGCTCTTCTTCACGGCGACGAAGCTGTCCGGCGTCACGGAGACGGAGTCGATGCCGCAATCGACAAGAAATCCGGCGAAGTCGGGCCGGTCGCTGGGCGCCTGTCCGCAAAGGCCGATCTTGGCCCCCGCTATCCGCGCGGCCTCGATCACGTGGCCGATCATCCATTTCACCGCCGGATCCTCCTCGTCGAACAGCGCGGCCAGATCTCCGGCATCCCGGTCGACGCCGAGCGTCAACTGGGTCAGATCGTTGGAGCCGATCGAGAAGCCGTCGAAGCGCTCGGCGAAAGCCGGGGCGAGGATCACGTTGGAGGGAATCTCGCACATCACGTAGACCTGCAGCCCGTTGCGGCCGCGCTCCAGCCCGTTCTCGGCCAGTACCTGGAGAACGCGGTCGGCTTCGCCGAGCGACCGGCAGAAGGGGATCATGATCACCACGTTGGTCAGGCCGATCTCCTCGCGGAGCATCCGGATCGCCCGGCATTCCAGCGCAAAGCCGTCGCGATAGCGGTCCGAATAGTAGCGTGACGCGCCGCGGAACCCGATCATCGGGTTCTCCTCGTGCGGCTCGAAGGCGGCGCCGCCGATCAGCCCGGCATACTCGTTGGTCTTGAAGTCGCTCATCCGGATGATCACCGGCTTCGGATGGAAGGCCGCCGCGATCCGCGACAGGCCGCGGGCGAGCGCCTCGACGAAGTAGGCGGGCTTGTCGGCATAGCCCCGCGTGAGCGCCACGATCGCCTTCCGCGCGTCCTCGTCCGTAACGGCATCGAAGCGGGTCAGGGCGACGGGATGCACCTTGATCGCGTTGCTGATCACGAACTCCATGCGCGCCAGCCCGACGCCATCGGCCGGGAGCTTCGCCCAGCGGAACGCCGCCGCGGGGTTGCCGAGGTTGAGCATCACCTCGGTCCGGGTGGGCGGGAGATCCTCAAGCGTGGTGGTGTCCACGGTGAAGGCGCCGATCCCCTCGTAGACGAAGCCCTGGTCGCCCTCGGCGCACGAAACGGTGACGTCCTGGCCGTCATGCAGGCGGTGGGTCGCGTCGCCGGTGCCGACAATGGCGGGCAGACCCAGTTCCCGGCTGACGATCGCCGCGTGGGAGGTGCGTCCACCGTGATCGGTCACGATCGCCGCGGCGCGCTTCATGATGGGCACCCAGTCGGGATCCGTGGTGCTCGTCACCAGGATCGCACCGTCGGGGAAGTCTGCGATGTCACGGGCGCTTTCGATGACCTTGACCCGGCCGGTGAGCACCGCCTCCCCGATTGCAAGCCCCTTGACTGCGACGGGACCCTTCCCGGTGATGCTGTAGGTGCGGACCTCGGTCAGCGAGCGGCGCGACTGGACGGTTTCGGGCCTCGCCTGGACGATGAAGAGTTCGCCCGTCTCCCCGTCCTTCGCCCACTCCATATCCATGGGGCAGCCGTAGTGACGCTCGATGTCCCGCGCCCATCGCGCCAACCGGAGGATTTCCCCATCGGCCAGGACGAAGGCGTCGCGCTCGGCCCGGGAGGTGGGCACCTGCCGGACCGGTCGCGAGCCGGTGCTGTCGTAGATCATCTTGATCGCCTTGGCGCCGCGTTTCTTGTCGAGGATCGGCTTCAGGGCGGCATCGTCGAGCAGCGGCTTGAAGACGGTGTACTGGTCGGGATCCACCTGCCCCTGGACGACGGTCTCGCCAAGGCCCCAGGCGGCGTCGATCAGCACGACCTTGTCGAAGCCGGTCTCGGTGTCGATGGAAAACATCACGCCGGAGCCGGCGAGGTCGGACCGGACCATCTTCTGGACCCCGATCGACAGGGCGACCTGAAGATGATCGAAACCCTTCGTCTGGCGATAGCTGATGGCCCGGTCCGTGAACAGCGACGCGAAGCAGCGGCGGCAGGCATCCAGCAGCGCGTCGGGGCCGCGGATGTTCAGGAACGTCTCCTGCTGGCCGGCGAAGCTGGCGTCGGGCAGGTCCTCGGCCGTCGCGCTGGAGCGGACGGCGACATCGGTGGCCTCCACCCCGTAGCGTCTCGACAGCTGGGCGTAGAACTCCAGGATCTCGGCGGCGATCGGCCCCGGCCAACTGCCGCGCAGGAAGGCCTTGCGGATCATCGTGCCAGCCTCGGCCAGGTCGATCACGCCCTTCTGCCAATCGGTCATGGCGGAGGCGATCAGCGGCGTCAGGTCGTTGTCCCGCACGAAGGTCCGGTAGGCGCTGGCGAGCGTGGCGAAACCGCCCGGAACGCTGACGCCCTTCTCGCCGAGCGTGCGCACCATCTCGCCGAGCGACGCGTTCTTGCCGCCGACGGTCGGGACATCCCCCCTGCCGAGTTGCTCGAACCAGGCTGTATAGGTCGCTTCGGACGTCATGGCGATTTCCTCCCGATGGGCAGTCGCCGACGTGCCTGGCGGCCGCGCTTCCTGGACGTGAGAGGCATGGTCGCATGCGGGCAGCAGAATGCGTTTGATCGAGCGCAATCGCCGGGCGGCCGAAGCAGTCCCTGGCGTCAGGTGCCGAAGCGGCCGAGCGCCGGAATCTTGAGGCCGGGCCGCGCCAGGTCCAGCCCGGCGACAGCGCCCATGATGTTGAGCTCCACCCCTTCGATCCACGCGACGGTCGCCCCTACGTAGCCCGCGATCGAAATGCGGATCCCGGTCCGCGACGGCGTCAGACCGAACCAGCGCCCGTCATGCGGGTAGTCGCGACCGAGGGCCGTCGGCGGCAGGGCCGTCTCGATCTCCGGAACCGCGGCGATGATCGCGGCGACGAAGGTGTTCGAGTTCGGGCCCGGCCAGGCCCGGTAGTCGCCGCGCTTGGCGTAGGCGTAGTCGGATATCGCCGCTCGGATTCCGGGGATCATCCGCTCGGCGGCATCGCCGTCGGCCGCAAAGACGAGGTCGGGCATGCTGCCGAACCATCGCCCGTCGGCGACGAACCCGTTCACCCGGATGGGCTCTCCCCAGGCAGTGTAGTCGTAGCGTTCGTAGCTGGTCGCACCTCGTGGCTTGATGACGATCCAGGAATGGGTCGCGAAGATCCCCCGCCATCGCACGGTTCGGGCGGAGAAGATGCGGACCACCGCCTCGGCCTGCGGCGGGTTCGGCAGCAGTCCGGCACTCGACCGGTCCGCGCTGCGCCAATCGGCCGGGCGGTCGGCGATGCTGTAGACGAGGGCCGAAATGGCGATCGGCACCAGATAGATCACGACGAACCCGATCAGAACCCACCGCAGAACCGTGATCATCCGGCATCTCCCGCCAGCATCGCCTCTAGGCACGACCTGGGCGTCCGCTCTGCGTTGTCCAGGCCTGTGTCTCGACAAACCTCAGGATCGCGCCTTTTTTCCGGCGTGACGGGAGCAGTGGACAATGGGCCAGACACGCGCACGACCGGCAAGGAATTCCGCGTAGAAACCGCCGGCGTTTGGGGTGGCCGACCGTCGGTTCAACCGCGGTGCGTGGCTGGCTGAGCCTGCGGATCCGCGCCCCCGGCCCAGGTGTCCGGCCGGCCACCGCGCAGCCGCACGGCCACAAGCCGCCGGCAGGCAACGAGGACGACCAGTTCGGAAACGGCCGCGCCGGCCAGGGCATAGGCGGTCGGCACCAGCCAGAGGAGCAGGATGACGCTGGTGAGGCTGGTGACCGCAGCAACGAAGGTCGTGATCGCGATGGCCCGGAAGTCGCCCAGGACCTCCAGCGCGGCCCACGGAACCACGTAGAGCAGCGCTGCCGTGTAGATCACCCAGGCGAAGAAGCACAGCGCGAAGACCGGCGCGTCCTGGAGGGCCGGCGTATGGATGAAGGGAGTGACGGCGGCGGCCATGGCGCCGTAGGCCACGGTCCCTGCGCAGACGATCAGCGTCCAGTAGCGGATAAGTCCTTTTGCCGCCTCGGTTTGCCCACGCGACAGAAGGCTGGAGAGTTCCGGTTGAGTGAGGTTGACGAGTGCGGTCGAGACCAGCCGCAGCGGGGCGAAGAAGACCATTGCTGCGGCGATCGGGGCGTAGGCTGCAGGTCCGGAGGTAGCCGTGACGAGAAACGCTATGCCCTGCGCCTGCAGGTTCGACGTCGTGATGCCAAGGCTCGACCAGACCAGTTGCCGCCAGATCGCCCCGTAGCGCCGGCGGGCGGCTCTGCGGAAGCTGAGACGGACCGGCTGGCGCACCAGCGCAAGCATCACCACGATCCCGACGAGGTTGGCGACGACCAGCACCTCGATGATATGGACGAGCGTATCGCCCCCGAACCACAGCGAGAGGGCCGTTCCGCCCGCGCCGGACAGCGCGAAGGCGAGATCGCCGATCGTCGCCTCTACCCGGCGGCTCCGGGCGAAGAATGTCGACCGCAGATGGCTGCGCAGCGACCAGAGCGCCACGAAGGCGCCGCCCGCAACCTGTCCGGCCTCCAGCCAAAGATGAAGCAACAGCCCCGCGATCCCGCCCGCCAGGATCGAGATCACCACGGCGGCGGTCCCGAACGTAATGTCGTAGGCCGTCACGGCATGGCGTGTCGTGCTCCGCGCGATCCGGATGGTCGCCGGCATGCCGGTGAGCGAACGCACGTAGGTCAGGCCCAACCCGCCGATCACCATCAGCAGGGCGAAGATGCCGTAGTCCCTCGCCGAGAGGAGGTGCATCAAGAGAATGTTGAGCGCGAAATGAAAGCCGCTCTGGATAGCCTCTCCCCCGACCATCACGCCGAAATGCAGCATTCGGGCAGGGAGGAGCTTGCCGATCATGGCGCGCCCAGAGCCTTCTGGGCGGCCTTGGGAGAGGCGTTCGCGCCGACAGCCAGTTTCGCGGTTGCGATCTGCCCGAGCAGACGGTCGGCGACGTCTTCGGCAAACAGCTGCTCGTAGCGGGTTCGACCGGCAGCCACCACGGTGGACAGGTCCGCAGGCTGCAGGAGAATGTGCTCCAGGCGCGCGGCCAAGGCCTGCGGATCGCCGGGGGGAACGAGCCAGCCCGTCTCGCCGTGGACGACGACTTCTGTCAGCCCTCCGATCGAGGATGCGATCGGCGGACGGCCGTTCGCCATGGCTTCGATGGCAACCCGGCCCAGACTTTCCGGGCGTCGCGACGGCACCACCACCACGTCGGCCCAGCGGTAGAGCTCCGCGGGATCATCCCGGAACGGCTCGGTGCGGACGACTGCCGACAGTCCCAGCGTCTCGACGAGCGCCTCGAGGTCCTTCTCCGCGTCGGGGTTTTCGAAGGCGCTTCCAACGAGCCGGGCTTCGACACGACTTCGCAACGCGTCCGGCAGCCGCGCGATGGCTTCCAGAAGAACCTCCTGGCCCTTGATGCGATTGACGCGCCCGAGCAGGAGAAGCCGGAGCGGCCGGCGGCCATCGTAGGTCGTCGGGTACGGCGCGGCCGGGCCTGGCACCCCGTTGTAGACGACATGCTGCGGGATGGATCGAGGCAGTCCGAACGCCGCCTTCGTCGCCTTCGAGTTGAAGATCAGCTCGGCTCGGCTGAAGCGGGCGAGAAAGCGAAGCACCTGCATTGCCCGGCCCTCGCCGATCTCGTGGATGTGCAGGAGTGTACGCCCGGGAAAGAAGCGGGACACGAGCGCATAGTCGAGGACCACGGACGTGTTGACATACACCAGGTCCGCCGATCGATACCGCTTTGCAGCACGAAGCAGAGCAGCAGGTAGAGTCGCCAAGCCGGCGGTGAGGAGCTTGGACAGGCTGCTGCGGCGCAGGATCCACAGCGGCTCGAAGGTCAAACGGACCGGCAGCCCCGCGAACAGGCTGATGATGGGCCCTTCGCGGGGAAGGACCACCTCGATATCGGCTCCAGGAAAATGACGGGCAAGCGTTGCCACGCTTTCGGCAAAGCTCCGGTCGGACCCGTAGCGCTCGTAACCCTGGTGTATGCACGCAATTCGCATCGATTCACCAGTTTTCTCCGACAGCCGCGACCCCTGAATTCGCTCCGACGATTTGTCGTCACTTGCAGCTGACAGAGGAGGCAGGCGGCGATCCATTGCTGCAGTTGTGAGGCCAACATCGCTAAACTTTCAAGCGGATTCGCTGTGTTTTGTAGGGAGGTACGCAGTAAACTTTTCGAATGGTAACCGGCCGCGGATGAACGCTTCCAAGGTTTTGCCGCGTCATCGCCGGGGCGCGCGAAACCTGCACGCCTCGGGTGCGTCTTGCACGGGGCCGCCTCAAGCGGCATCCTGGCCGGCGTCCATGATGATCGTCCCCGCCGTTCCGGCCGGAGGAGCAGCGCCCCTCATGCAGATCACCCGACGCGTGGTTCTCGCGGGAGCCCTGGCGGCTCCAACGGTCCTGCTGACGCGGCCGAGCCGGTCCGCCTCGAGGGCGTTGCGGTTGCGGCGGGGCGTCAACGCCTGGCCGTGGTTTTCGCTGACGCGCGAATTCCCGGCGCCGCGCACCGACTACGGCGATCCCGTCTATCAGGAAGGCCGCCCGGTTCCACATGTCGAAGACCTGATGAGGCTCGCCGAAGCAGGCTTCGACTTCGTCCGTCTCCCGGTGGACCCCGGTCCGCTGATGGCAAGCACGGCCACTCGGCGCGATAATCTCCTTGGCGCTGTGATGACCGCGGTGGATCAGATCCTGGCCGCCGGCCTTTCCGTGGTCGTCAACCTCCATGGCAACGCCGCGACGCACCACTGGAACCCGCAACGGATGTACGGCGGCCTTGATGCTCCGGAACGGTCCGGCTTTCAGGCGTTGGTCGGCGAATTCGCAGCCCGGCTCGCCAGCCGCGATACGACGCGGATCGCCTTCGAGCCCGTCAACGAGCCGCCGCAGTCGTGTTCCGGATCGGACTGGAACGACCTTCAGGCTTCCATTCTCGAACAGGCGAGACAGGCTGCTCCGCAGCTCACCCTGGTTGCGACCGGCGCCTGCGGCAGCATGATCGACGGGCTGCCAAGCCTCGACATCGAACAGCTGAAGAGCCTGGAGCCGCTGTTCTACACCTTTCACTTCTACGAACCCTACGTGTTCAGCCACCAGGGAGCGCCGTGGATGACCGGCGAGCCGATCTACCGTTGGCTGAACGGGGTTCCGTGGCCGGCGTCGGCAGGGTCGCGAAAGAAGACGCTCGCGGCGGTACGCAAGCGGATGGCGGCGGCCGCCGACGTGCCCGGAAACGTGAAGGACGCGGTTTTCTCCGAGATCGAAGAGGTGCTGCGCGTCTACTTCGAAGCCGATCCCGCGCGGTGGTTCGTCGATCAGTATCTCCAGAAGGTCGGCGCCTGGGCAGACGCCCATGCGATACCGCGCGAACGGGTCCTTCTCGGCGAGTTCGGCGCGCTCAGGACCGACGAGCTGTATCTGGCAGCCGCGGCCGCGGATCGGGCCCGCTATGTCAGGGACGTGCGCAAAAGCGCGGAAGCCCACGGGTTCGCCTGGGCGTTCTGGAATCTCTTCGACGGCATGGGATTGATGGACGACCGGACACGCGAGTTCGACAGGTCGATCCTCGCCGCGCTGGGCGTCAGGAATCCGGACTAGGAGCCCGCGGACTCGCTCAGTGCGTGTCGCCGGATCCGATCAGCACCACCCCGGTGACCGATCGGCCGATCAGCGAGATCGTCCGGACCGCACCCTTGACGTCGCGTTGTGCGGACGTGCCGAGTTCGGCAACAACCAGGATATCGTCGAGGGCGTCGGCGAGCGGTGCCAAGGCGATGTTGTCCGAGGCGGCTCCACCGTCGACGAGAACCAGATCGAAGTGCACACCGGCCTCCGTCAGGATGCGTCTTGCCTGAACGCGCGCGATCCGATCCATGATCGGTCCTGAGGCACGTCCAAGGGGCATGACCGCGAAGCCGGCGCCGCCGTTGATGCGGATGGCGTCCATCACGCCGCTCTCGCCGCGCAGGATATCGAGCAGTCCGGGCTGCGAGCCATGGCGGCCGCCGGCGGCGTTCGCGTCGATCAGAAGAACCCGGTCACCGCGGACGGACGACGCCGAGGCGATCTGGGCAGCCACCTGATGACGCTGCGGCTCGTCGCGGCGGCCCGACGTCAACAGGATGGTGCGAAGGGTGTCCGTCGAAGGCGCCCCAGAAGCGCGGTCCCCGATCCGGGCGAGAACGAGCCCTGCGGCATTGTCGGCCGACGCCGAGCGACGCGCGCGTTCGCTGCGGACCTTGGGGAGAACGCCGAGAACCGGGGCTTGGGCGATCGCCTCCGCCTGGCCGATCGACAGAAGCGACGGCGACCCGAACTCCCGCAGGAAGGCAAGGCCGGCGCCGATCCCGACACCCGCACCGATAGCTCCGACCAGGAGCAGGCTGAGCCTCGGCCAGCTCTTCTGGTTCGGCGGCAGGGCCTCCCCGATCACCCGGACGTTGGTGCTGTTCACGTTCGCCTGCTCGCGTGCCTCCTGGGCGCGGACCAGGAAGGCGGAATAGACCGACTTGACGGCATCCAGATCGCGCTGCAATTCGCGCAGGCGAACCGACGTCTGGTCCACGGCGAGCGACTGCTGCTTCAGGCTCTCAAGCTTGGCGGCCAGTTGCTGCTCGTTGGCGACAGCCCTGTCGTAGTCCGCCCGAGCTGACAGCGCCACGCGCTCCAATTCGCCCGTGACCGAGCGACGCACCTGCTCCAGCTGGGTACGGACGGCGATCAGGGACGGATGGCGCGGGCCGAGCCGGCTGCTGAGGTCGGCCTCGCGCTGCGCCAGCGTGCTCTCCTGCTCGCGAAGCTTGGCGACGACGGCCGACTGCATCGCTTCCGAGGTCGCTCCCGATGCGGTGCCGGCAGCTGCCTGTTGCTCGATCTGGTCGATCTGCGCCTTCAAGGTGGCGACGCGATTCTGGGCTGCGGACAGTTGCTCGTTGACGTCGGCGAGCTGGCGTTCGCTGACCAGCTGGCCGCTCGCCATCACCAGGTTGTTCTCGGAACGGTAGGTCTCGACGGCGTTCTCGGCCGCCTCCACCGCCCGGCGCTGGTCTTCCAGGCGCGCGGTCAGCGCTTCGGAGGCTTCGCGCGCCGCCCGGGAGCGGGCCTCGCCTTGATCGGCCAGGTAGGCGGCGGTGATCGCGTTGGCGATGCGCGCCGCCTTGTCCGGCGACTTAGCCGTCGTGGTCACCTCGATGACGAACACCTTGTCTGCTCGTTTCACCGCAAGGCGACGTCGCAGATTGGCCAGTGTCTTCACCTCGACGGACGTGAGGTTGGGAACCGATTCCTGGCGGCCGAGCATACCTGCCACAAGGCTGGTCATTTCGCCGATGAGGCTCGTTCCGTTGAACTCCTCGTCCTCGGTGAGCCGGGTCTCCTGGATTGCGCGCAGCAGCACGCCGCTCGACTGGAGCACGCTGACCTGGCTTTCCACCTGGGTGATGCCGCCATCGGAGGCGATCATGCTCGGGTTGAGGGCGTTGTTGACGATCTGGCGGTCGCGCGGATCCACCAGCAACTGGGCAGTGGCAGAGTAGAGCGGCGGCGTCACCAGACTGTAGAGAACGGCGAGCCCTGCAAACAGGACGACGGTCACCACCACCCACATGCGCCTGTGCCACAGGATGCGCCAGAGGTCCTGGATCTCCACGCCGCCATCGTCCGATGCCGCGGGCAAGGAGCGGCTGGGCAAATCATCTTCCCGGAAACGGTCGGTGATCGGCGTCATGGTCATGGTCATCAGCCAGCTCGAAAAACATGTCGCCGGGGAAAAGGGGGATCCGGCTCTCAGATGCGTAAAAGTTTACATGACCATTGCTTAGCCCAATCGAAAGATTCAAGTGATATCCCGGAACACAGTGAACGGACGCAGTGAACCAAAACGCCAGCGCGCCAGGCGGTGCGGTCAGGTCAAGAATGTCGAAACCACGCAGATCTTGATGGTGCCCGCAAAGATGATGTCGACCGTCTCTCAGACAGAAGTTTCCAAGGATCCCACGCGGGCGAGAACCTTTGTGGTTCGGCTGCCGAAGGCGGGCGGCAGGGCCTGGCACCTCACGCTCCTGGAGGCCCTCGCGTCGAACCCTAAGCTCCACGTCGGTATCGATTGGGCCGAGGAGACGGAAGCCTGGCCGGCCGAGGTGGACGCGCTGTTCCAGCTGGAAGCCACCCTCTTCGGCATTCCGCGGCCCGGGCCGCTGACCCGGCTGCCATGCGCCGCCTTCGAGCGGTACCTCGCACCGCCGACGTCGGTCGTGGATGTCACCATCGACTTTTCACTCGACTCGGCCGAGCCTGCCTCGAGCCGGGCCTGGCGCCTCCGCTTCGACGGCCAAGAAGGTCCCGTGGCGCTGCTCGGCGCGGTCATGGCGGGTCACACGCCCCGGGTGACCCTTGAGGCGAGCGGACAGGTGATCGCCGCGGGACGGGTGGGAAGCGAGCGGACCGGTGTCGTCCTCGCCACCCTGGAAGACATGCTGGAGCGGATCGTCACGATGATCGCGGCCGCGGCGAAAGGGATCCCGACCGCCGCGCCGCCGTCCCTTCCGGACACGTCGTCCGAAACGCCGATCGCCGCGCCAATCACCGGCAAGTCTGTCGCCGTCCGGTCGGCCAAGACGATCGCACGTGCCGCGGTCCGGATGATCTACCTGGCAGCGACGCGGTCCCCGCATTGGCGCACCGGCTGGCGCCGGGCGGAGGGCGGAGATCTCTTCGATCTTCGCAGGCACCCTGATACCGGATGGGCTGACATCCCGGACGACGGTCGACGTTTCTACGCCGACCCGTTTCCGATCGAGCACCGCGGCAAGCTTACGCTTTTCGTCGAGGATTTTCCCCACCGCACCGGGAAAGGGATCATTTCGGCGGTCGAGTTCGGTCCCCAGGGACCGGTCGGCATCCCGCGTCCCGTTCTGGAACTTCCGGTCCACCTCTCCTACCCCTTCGTCTTCGAAGCGGAGGGCGAGATGTGGATGATCCCCGAGACGTCGGGGGCAGGTACGGTGGAGCTGTTCCGCGCGACACGTTTTCCGGACGGATGGACACGCGAAAGCGTGCTGGTTTCAGGCGTCACAGCCAGCGACGCGACGCTCGTCCATCATGGCGGATTGTGGTGGATCTTCGCTACCGTGCGCGACGGCGGCGGCTCGTTCTCCGATGCACTCCACCTCTGGTCGGCTCCGGACTTTCGCGGCCCCTACACCGCGCATCCGCGCAACCCTGTGCTCGTCGACATCGCCTCCGCCCGCCCAGCCGGTCGGATTGTGGAGCGGGGCGGCGCCCTGTTCCGGCCGGTTCAGGACTGCCGCAAGGGCTACGGCGTGGCGCTCGGCATCGCCCGCATCCTCAAGCTGGACCAGGACGGCTTCGAGCAGTCTGTCGAGACGATCCTGACCGCGGGCCCGGCGTGGCCGGGCCGCCGCATCCACACCCTGAACGCTGCCGGTGGATTGGAATTCATCGACGGCTCGGCGATCGCCCCACGTTGGAAGCGGCGACGCGGATAGCAACTCTTCCCGAACGCGAAAAGGCCGGCGCTTCGGCCGGCCTCTGCATGGTTTCGATCGGCGTTCGCGTCAGCCGAAGAGGCGGAGTGCGGTCTGGTCGGCCTGGGAAGCCAGGGACAGGGCCGTCGAGGAGAGCTGCTGCCGGGTCTGCAGGGACAGCATGTTCGCGCCTTCCTCGTTGGTGTCGGCGAGCACGAGAGCATCACCGCCGGTCTGCAACGTGTTCATCATCATCTTCGTGAAGCTCGTGCGGTTCTCCACGATGGAGAGGTTCGAGCCGAAGGCCGACGACTGCGAGCGGATCGTGTTTAGCGCTTCCGCCACGTTGGTCAGCAGGGTGTCGATGTCATCGTCCTTGTCGAGTTCGCTGGCGGAGACGTCGGAGAGGCCGAGCCGAGCGGCGGTGATCGCTTCACCGTTCTTGGTCTGGATCTCGATGGTCGAGGTGCCGATCTCGTTGAACGTGATCGTCAGCTTGTCGCCGCGCAGCAGGTTGATGCCGTTGAAGGACGAGTCGTCGGACAGCTTGTCCAGCTGGTCGCGCAGTTCGTTGAACTGGTCGGCGAGGTTCTTACGGACCTGGTTGCCACCGATGGTGACGTTTTCCTGCTGGGCCGAAAGACTGTCCTGGATCTCCATCGCGAGCGCGGTTGTCGAGAGGTTCTCGATCCGGAGCTTGCCGTTGTTGTTGGAGGCCCGGACGCTCTCGGCAGCGATGGTGTCCGCGTTGATGGCCGCTACCAATTCGTCGACGCTGGAAGCATCGTCCGCCGCCGCCGCGACGGTGCCGGTTCCAAGCCCGAAGTCGGACAGGTTGTCCACGCCCTGGCTGTCCACCGACGCGATCGTGAGCGTCCGCAGGCTCGAGGCCGTGATCCGGATTTCACCCGCCACGATGGTGGCGCGGATGCCCTGCGACCCGTTTTCGGAGTTGCGCAGCGCGTTGTTGATCTTGTTGGCGATCTCCTTAGCCGAGTCGCCCGCCTTGATGTTGACCTCGACGGAGTCCAGCGCGCCGCCGTTATCATCCGTCATGCCGATGGTGATCGTCGAGTTCTCGACGTTCGCGACATCGAAGCCGGTCGATTCCAGGGAGTTCAAGGTCACGCTGTGGGCGGCGGCGAACGAACCGACCTTGTCGGCGTCCGTCGCAAAGGCAACGGTGCGCCAGGTGTCGGTCGTCTCGAACTCGAAGGATTCGGTCTGGAACGACTTGTCCTGCCGGGCCTGGCGCAGCGTCGACTGCATCGATTCCAGGTTCTTGGTGATCGATGTCAGACCGTTGTCGGCCGTCTCCAGCGTCTTGATGCCGTTCGACATCGCGTCCAGAAGGTTCGACAGGTCCTTGGACCGCGCGCTCAGGGCATACGCCGTGAAGAAGTTCGTCGGGTTGTCGAGCGCGGTGTTCACCTTCTTGCCGGTGGCAAGGCGGTTCTGCGTCACCGACATCATCGAAGCGGTGTTCTGGAGAGACAGGAGATTCTGGCGAACACCTGCCGAAAGTGTGACGTTCCCGGCCATGGTACAGGGGTTCCTTCCCGGCTAGCTGCCTCGTTCTGAGGTGTGGTTAATCATCTCGGGAAATGGCTAATGGGAGATTAACCTTAACGCTTCTTTTTGCCGGGCCTCGAGATGCCGAGTTTTCCCGGCATCTCAGCCTCGGCGAGCAGGCTCCTGGCCCTGAACCTTTGTGGAAAAATGCCAGAACTCTGCCCGGGCACCGTCGACCGGCGACGCATGCATGCATTCTGCTCCGGCCGTTTTGCAAAAAATGCAGCACGGGCGAACAGGGCCCGACGTGCTGGTAAGCCCGGCATTGGAACTGCACGCACCCGGGTGCGCGGGATTCGATTCGCCCAGTGCGAATCACCAGCGAATCAGCTCCCCGACAGAACGCGGCGAAGGCCTTTTCCGGGGCAAGCAGGATCTGTTGCAGCCTGCATTAACCCGCATCGACTAGCTTTGCTGCATGGAACGATCAGGAGGCAGCGAACCGATGGCTGGACAAACGCTCCAGCTCGCCGAATTGCTCGGAGCGCTCAGTCGCGCCCTGGACCTGACGGAGGGGCAGCCGCCCGGCCACTGCGTCCGCTGCGCCTGGATCGGTGTGGAAACCGGGCGGGCAATGGGAATCGAAGGGACCGCCCTGCGCGATCTCTACTACACGCTCCTCCTCAAGGACCTCGGCTGCAGCAGCAATGCCGCGCGAATCTGCGAGCTGTATCTGACGGACGACCTCCAGTTCAAAAGTGACTTCAAAAGGGTCGGCGACAGCCTTCCCCAAGTGCTTCGTTTCGTGCTCTCGCACACCGGACTCAAGGCCGGCTTGGCCGAGCGGTTTCGAACCGTGCTTCAGATTGTCCGGAATGGCGGACAGATCGCGACCGAACTTATCGAGACCCGGTGTCGGCGCGGAGCCGAGATCGCGCGAAAGATGCGATTCTCCGAAGCGGTGGCGCAGGGGATCCTGGACCTTGACGAGCATTGGAACGGCGGTGGCCGCCCGGCTGGCCTGTCAGGAGCGTCGATCTCGCTGTTTGCCCGCATCGCACTTCTGTCCCAGGTCGTGGACGTGTTCCGCACGACAGCGGGGCCCGATGTGGCGATGCGGGAGGTCATCAGGAAATCTGGAACCTGGTTCGACCCGGCGGTGGTCGCCGCCTTCCAGACCGCTGCGTCCGCTTCCGGCTTCTGGGACGCCCTGGCCGCTCCCGACATCGAACAACGGGTGCTTTCGATGGCGCCCGGACAGGTCGAGGACGTGGTCGACGACGATTACCTCGACGATATTGCCGAAGCCTTCGCCAAGGTCATCGATGCGAAAAGCCCATACACGAGCGGCCATTCCGATCGTGTGGCTCTGTTCACCGATATGATCGCGGAGGAAATCGGGTTCAGCCCGGACCGTCGCCGCTGGCTGAAACGGGCCGCGCTGCTGCACGATATCGGCAAGCTCGGCGTCAGCAACGCGGTGCTCGACAAGCCAGGAAGGCTCGATGACGAGGAATGGCAGGCGATGCGCCTGCACGCGGAGTATTCCGAACTGATCCTGTCGCGGATCGGAGCCTTTGCCGAACTGTCGCGGATCGCCGGCGCTCACCACGAGAGACTCGACGGGAAGGGCTATCCGAAGGGGCTGACGGCGGAAGCGATCTGCCTGGAGACGCGCATCATCTCGACAGCCGACGTGTTCGACGCTCTGACGGCCGATCGCCCCTACCGCGCGGCCATGCCGGTCTGGAAGGCGCTGTCGATCCTGAAGGAAGGCGCCGGAACAGCCCACGATCCGATCTGTATCGAGGCTCTGGAGACGGCGATGGCCCGCATCGGCGCGACTGCGGCGGCTTGAGCCGTTGAAGATTGAGCAGAAATCGACGCGACACGAGATGGGAGGTGTCGTCCGTCACCACCGGCGCGGAAGCTGCGATCTCCTACGCAAGACCTGAAGAGACCGCCCGAGCTTCCGTCCGGCTGAGTCGACGACGCAAAACCACCTGCCGACGCCGGGACTATGCGCGACGATGGTTGCCAAACCCTTTCCGCGTTCGATCAAATCGTCAGGCCGTGGCCAATGCGCCGGGAATGCAGACTGTCTCCCGGGTGCCGCTCTCCAGCCAGAGGTCGAGGAAACGGTCCAGCCAGGCCCGGACGGCGGCGTCGTGCATGGCGCGGCCATGGAAATGGGCGTGCCGGGCCTGTGCGCCGGGACTGGTCAATCGTTCGGCGCCCCGGACGCACCACCGGTTCATCATCGCCCAGGTCAGTTCAGGGTGGAACTGGATGCCGAAGGCAGCCGGCCCGACGCGGATCGCCTGGTTGGGAAAGGTTTCCCCGCTGGCCAGAAGTTCGGCACCCGCGGGAAGATCGAAGCCCTCCCGGTGCCACTGATAGACCTTGCTCGGCCAGTCCATGAAGGCCGAGCCCGTCTCCGTGGGCTCCAGGCCGTAGTAGCCGACCTCGACATGCCCGTCGGAATGCGGCGCGACGCGCCCGCCGAGATGGCGGACCAGCATCTGCGCCCCGAGGCAGATGCCCAGATACGGCTTGCCTTCCGAAAGCGGCACCGCGTGCCAATCGATCTCGGCCCGGACATAGTCGTCGGGATCGTTGGCGCTCATCGGGCCGCCGAAGATCACGGCACCTGCGTGTTCGGCCAGCGTTGCAGGAAGCGGATCGCCGAAGCGGGGACGTCGGATGTCGAGCAGGAAGCCCCGTCGTTCCAACGCCTGCCCGACGCGTCCGGGGCTCGACGTCTCCTGGTGCAGGACGATCAGGATCTTCGGGCTGGGCCCGTCAGTCATGAGGTCGGTTGCTGAAACGTGTCGCATGGTCCGAAATGTGACGCGGCGGCGATCGGCGATGGGCGCCATTGCACCGCAGCATGCGCCCAACAGTCATGAACTTGCAAGCTTCGCCTCGATCCGCTTACGGAGTCGTATACGGTCGCGAGACGACACGCCGAGGAGTTCGGCCACCCGCCAGACGATGTTGTCCTCGAACTCGTGCACGTTGCCGTCGGCGAAGATGATCTCCCACATCAGCTCGATCACCCGTTCGCGTCCGGGATGATCCAGCGAGCGCTTGAGGACGCTGGTGAAACCGTAGAGGTCCACGGCCTCCAGATCGCGTTCACGCGCCTCCTCGATCAACTGGTCCGCCTCCGACCGGTCGAGTCCGAAGGTGGACATCAGCGCGGCATGCAGGGCAGCCCGTTCGCGCGGCGAGATCGCGCCATCGATTGCAAGGGTGTGAACCAGGAGCGCAGCCGTCGCCAACCGTTCGTCGAGCACCTCGGGTGCGTCGGGCCGGCCCGTCAGGTCGGAAATCAAGGATCGAAGAGCATCAAACATCGAAAAGGAGCCCAGCCCGGTCAAGTATCAACATGATCTTCGAACAAATGGCCAACGGATTTGTGCCGTGCAACGTCTCACGGCGTCACGATTGCGCGATTGGTGTGATGGCGCTGCATCGTGAGATCTTGCGGAAGGAGTCGGAGAGGGTGTCGTGCATCTTCTGGGCGCTGCTCGATCGATCCTGCCCATTGTTCATGCTTCACCGCTCCGGATGAAAGTCGGACACTCCGGAGCCCACTCGATTCACCTGCAGCGGAGTCCCCGGTTGCCGGTGGATATGCTCGCGTCGCCGCGGTCGGCGCCATCACACGGCGGAGAAATCTGATTCCATGCCAGCCTCCGGCGTCGCCGCGCGGTTCCCGAGTGTTCCTGTCGACCTGCCTGCCGGCGAGTTCGTGGTCCGGGGCGTTCGTCTCCCGGGCCGTGCGGACCTGCAGGACATTTCGGTGTCCAAGGGGCGGATCGCAGCGATCGGGCACGAACTCGCCTGCGATGCGCCGGCGGTCGACGGGCGCGGGCGTCTGCTCACCGCCGGGCTGGTGGAGACCCACATCCACCTCGACAAGGCCGGCATCATCGGGCGATGCCAGATCTGCGAGGGAACGTTGGCGGAGGCGGTCGCCGAGACATCGCGCGCGAAATCCGGCTTCACCGTCGCGGACGTCTACGACCGTGCCGCTGCGGTGGTGGAGGCAGCCATTCTCGGCGGGACCATGCGCCTCCGGACCTTCGTGGAGATCGACCCGCGAGCCGGCTACCGGTCCTTCGAGGCGATCAAGGCGGTACGCGACCGGTTCGCTCCGGCGATCGACATCGAGATTTGCGCCTTCGCCCAGGAGGGCCTCAGCAATGATCCCGGGACGGAGGAGATGCTGGACCGGGCCCTCAACGAGGGCGCGGACCTGGTGGGCGGCTGCCCCTACACCGACCCGGATCCGGCAGGGCACATCGCGCGGATCTTCGAGCTTGCCCGCCGCCATGGGGTAGCTGTCGATTTCCATCTCGACTTCGATCTCGATCCGACGGGATCGAACCTGCCGAGGGTGATCGCCGAAACGGAGGCGCGCGGGTGGGGCGGTCGCGTTTCGGTGGGTCACGTCACAAAGCTATCCGCATGGCGTCCCGACGCATTCGACGCGATCGGGCGACGGATGGCGCAAGCCGGCGTCACCGTGACCGTTCTTCCTGCGACCGATCTCTTTCTGACCGGCCGAGACGCCGACCATCTCATTCCGCGGGGCGTCACGCCGGCGCACCGGCTCGCGGCACTCGGCGTCACCGCGTCGATCGCCACCAACAATGTGCTCAACCCGTTCACGCCCTTCGGCGACGCATCGCTGATGCGAATGGCGAACCTCTATGCCACGGTCGCGCAGGCCGGAACCCCGGAAGCCCTCGACACGGTCTTCTCACTGGTGGCGGATTCGGCTGCGCGGCTGCTGCAGCCGACCAGCCCCTACGGTGTGGTGGTGGGCGCGCCCGCGGATCTCGTGCTCTTCGATGCCGCTTCGCCCGGCGAGGCGGTTGCACGGATCGCGCCGGCTCTGATGTCCTGGAAAGCCGGCCGGCCGGTCATGCACAGGCCTCCGGCGCGCACCTACTGGTGACCGCGTCGCCTCTCAGCCGCGGTTCGCCGGACTGGCGAGCACGAAGTTCTCGGCGATCGTCCGGCCGCGGCGGTAGACGGTGCGTTGCCGCGGAACGCCGACGACGGCTTCCGGGACGTGTTCCGCCGCCAGGCAGACGAAATCGGCGGGCTTGCCGATCGCGATGCCGTAGTCGCCGGAGATCCCCAAGGCCGCGGCTCCGGCGGCGGTGACGACGTCGAAGGCGGCTTCGAGATCCGGGTCCGTGTAGAACCCGGATCGGTAGCCGATCATGTTGGCTCGGTTCAGCATGTCGCCGTCGCCATACGGCCACCAGCTGTCGCGAATGTTGTCGCTGCCGGAGAAGACGGTGACGCCCGCGGCACGGAGAAGGGCTACCGGCGGGAAAGGATGGTTGCCGGGTGCGTTGGTCATGATGGCCACCCCGGAGGCGGCGATCAGATCCGCGGCTTTCTTGGCAGCGGCTTCGGATACCTCGCCAAGCCCGTAGGCATGGCTGACCGCCACGCGGCCTTGCATGCCCAGCGCGCGGGTCCGATCGCAGATCTGCTCGATCTGGAACACCCCCAGCATGTGGGGGTCGTGGAGGTGGATGTCGACGCCGACGCCTCGCCGCTCGGCGATGTCGAAAACCACGTCGAGCTGGCCCTCGATGTCGCGGTCGAGCGTCGCCGGGTCGAGCCCGCCGATGACGTCGCACCCCATCGCGATCGCCTCGTCCAGGATTTCGACCGATCCGGGGGAAGACAGGATGCCGTTCTGGGGAAAGGCGACCAGCTGGATGTCGATGAGATCGCGATAGGTTTCCCGTACCGGCAGGATCTTCTCCAGGTGCGACAAGCCTGGCCCGGCGTCCACATGGACGTGGCTGCGCATGCGCAGGGTGCCCGCGGCAAGGCAGAGATCGACCTGGCGGGCGGCGCGATAGTCCATCGGCGCAGCGGTCGCGAGGTTCTCCTCCTGGAACGCCACCCGCTCCCTCACGTCGAAACCGTCGGTGCACGGTTTGTGGGGCCTCCAGCTATCGCCGATGAAGCTGGTGTCGAGATGGATGTGGCCTTCCACGAAGGGCGGCACCAGGAGGGCACCCGCGAGTTCGACGACCGACGTACCCTCAAGGACGGGCAAGCGGCCGACCGGCTCGATCGCGGTGATGCGGCCCCCGGCGACAAGAAGATCGATCGCGCGACCGTCCGCCATCCTCGCGTTCTTGAACAACGTGTCGGCCAAGACCTGTCCCTTTCCTGCGTTTCTCCGCACAGCCATGTCCGCCGCGATCCCGCTGGGGTGGACGAACCGGCTCGCACCCGCAGCCCTGCCAGGCCCATCAACGGCGCCGCGAGTCATGAAGCGGAGCAGCGGACGCCCAATGATTGCGCTTGATCCGGGAGACGGAAGTCCGACACTCGCCCAGGCCCGCGGGGGTGTCCAGACATTCGTTGCGCCCCGAACCCTGATCGAACGAGAGGAACACACCCGTCGTGACCGAAACTTCTTTTCTCATTCGGGCCAAGGCGGTGGTCAGGGGCGTCTCCGCCGCGGGCCTGGCGGAGGTCGAGGAGAACGCCGCCCTCCTGGTCCGCGACGGCGTGATCGCGGAGATCGGTCCGGCGGACGATCTGGCCAAGGCTCACCCCGGTTGCACCGTATTCGGAGGGCCGGATGTCGTCGCGGTGCCGGGGCTCGTCAACGCCCACCACCACTTCGGCCTGACGCCGATCATGATGGGTGTACCCTTTGCACCGCTGGAACTCTGGCTACCGCAGTTCCGGGGCATGCGGTCGGTCGGGCACCGGCTCGACACGCTCTACGCGGCGATCGAGATGCTGGAAAGCGGGACGACCACCGTGCAGCACATCCAAGGCG
This sequence comes from Chthonobacter albigriseus, assembly GCF_013839445.1. Lineage (GTDB taxonomy): Bacteria > Pseudomonadota > Alphaproteobacteria > Rhizobiales > Pleomorphomonadaceae > Chthonobacter > Chthonobacter albigriseus. The sequence continues at coordinate 116,882 of NZ_JACDIT010000006.1, forward strand.
GGCTGTCAGGGCCGGAGGAGACCTGGTTCGACACGGTGGATCCGGTCGTCGAGGCCTATCGCGAGATCGGGATGCGGGTCTCCTGGTCCTTCATGCTCCGGGATCGCAACCAGCTCACCTACGAGGCGGACGAGACCTTCCTCGCCCGCCTGCCGGCCGACGTCGCCGCGCATTTCGGTGCGCAAGTCCGCTCGGCCCTCGCCCCGGTCGAATGGCACATGGCCTTCTTCGAGGAGGCGTCGAACCGCTGGCGAGCCCGCGATCCCGACCGGGTTCGCCTGCAATTGGCGCCGGCCAACCTGCATTGGTGCACGGATCCAACGCTGGAGGCGATTTTCGACACGGCACGCCGGCACCGGGCGAAGGTGCACATGCACCTGGTGGAGACCGAACGTCAGGCCGCCTATGCCCTGACGCGGACTGGCCGGTCGGCCGTCGCGCATCTGCACCACCTCGGCTGCCTGGGGCCGAACGTGACGCTCGGGCATGGCATCTGGACAAGCCCGGCGGATTTGGACCTTCTGGCCGAACACCGTTGCCAGGTCTGCCACAACGCGAGCTCCGGACTTCGCCTGGGCAGCGGCATCGCACCGGTCACCGAAATGCAGAAGCGCGGAATCCGCGTCGCCCTCGGCATCGACCAGTCGAACCTCGACGACGATCGGGACATGTATGCGGAGATGCGGCTCGTGTTCGCCCTGCATCGGCCTTCGACGATGTTCGGGCGGACGCCCACCCCGGCGGAGGTCTTCCGGATGGCGAGCGAGCATGCCGCCGCTACGACCGGGTTCGAAGGCCGGATCGGACGGCTCGATGTCGGAATGGCCGCCGACGTGGTGACCGTCGACTGGAAGACCGTCGCCCGACCGCATGTCGAGGCCCGGACGCCGTTGCTCGATGCACTCGTGCTGCGCAGCCGCAAGGACATGGTGCGGAGCGTTTTCGTCGGAGGGCGGGAGGTCGTGCGGGACGGACGCGCGATCGGGGTCGACCGGGAGGCCGTCATGGCGGAGATCGAGGCGCGGTTGGCGCGACCGTTCACGCCGGCTGAAGCGGCAGCCCAGAGCATGGTGGAGCAGCTGATGCCGCATCTGGACTCCTGGTATCGAGCATATCCCGACCATGGCGACACGCGACCCTATCGCTACAACGCGATCGGTGATGAATGAGGGATGCCGGCCCGCACCGGGTCGACGGCGGCGGTCTGCGATCATTCGGGCCGGCAGCCTTTGTGCCGTCTCGCAAATGGGGGTACGCCTTTTTCGCGGGCGCGGCCGACCCGGCGATCGATCGCCCGACAAGGAAAGCGCATGGTTGAATCCGATGGATCCAACGAACTTCGCGGCGCCAGTCTCGTCGACGGGACAACCGATGGCGTCATCCTGGGGACCGACCTGGAGCTCAGCTTCTGGGGTGGCGTCGATCCGGCGAGCGGCGAGATCATCGACCGACATCATCCCTTGAGCGGCCAGTTGCTGACCGGAAAAGTCCTGGCGGTGCCCGGCAGCCGGGGATCCTGTACCGGCAGCGCCGTGCTGCTCGAACTGCTGCTGAACGGCAAGGGGCCCGCGGCGATCCTGGTCGCCCGTCCGGACGACATCCTCACGCTCGGGGTCGTCATAGCGGCAGACGTATTCGGCCGGTCGATCCCGGTCATCGCGCTCGAACCGGATGGGTTCGCCTTGGCGGCAACAGCGCCACACGCCCGGATCGTCGACGGCCGTGTTTCCCTTTCCGCCCGTGCCGAACCTTTCGCCAAATCGGCGGACGAGGCCGCGCCGGGAGCGGCACCAGCCAGTCGCGCCGCCGTTCGCCTCACCGCGCGAGACCGGGCCATCCTCGGCGGCGCCGAAGGCCGCGCGGCGCAGGCGGCGATGCGCATCGTCGTGCGGATGGCCGGTCTCTACGGGGCCGAGCAGTTGGTGGACGTCACGCAGGTCCATATCGACGGCTGCATCTACACCGGACCCGGCTCCCTCAGGTTCGCCGAGCGGATGAGAGACTGGGGCGGACGGGTTGCCGTTCCGACCACGCTCAACGCCATCTCGGTCGACCATCGGCGCTGGCGCGACCAGGGGGTCGACCCGGCCTTCGCTGGTCCGGCCAGCGCGCTTGCGGACGCTTATCTGGCCATGGGCGCCGCCGCCACCTACACCTGCGCGCCCTACCTGCTGGAAACGGCGCCCGGAGCGGGGGAGCAGGTCGCCTGGGGCGAGTCCAACGCCGTCGCCTTCGCCAACAGCGTGCTGGGCGCCAGGACCATGAAGTATCCGGATTTCCTCGACCTCTGCATCGCGCTGACCGGACGTGCTCCGCTTGCCGGGGCGCACCTTACGTCCGGTCGCCGGCCCACCATCCGGATCGAGGTAGCCCCGGTCGACGCGTTCGACGATGCGTTCTTTCCGCTTCTCGGCTACCACGTCGGCGTTCTCGCCGCCGATCGTATCCCCATCGTGACCGGGCTCGCGGAGACGGCTCCGTCGAGGGACGACCTGAAAGCGTTCGGTGCCGCCTTCGCCACCACCTCCGGCGCACCGATGTTTCACATCGTCGGGGTCACCCCCGAGGCGGCAGGGCACGATCCGTCGAACGACCGCGTAGGAACGATGCAGACGGCAGCGGTCGGCGTTGCCGATCTTCGGCGAAGCTGGGCGGAACTCGATAGTGCGCACGGCCGACCTGTCGGCCTCGTCGCGCTCGGTAATCCGCATCTTTCGCTTGCCGAGATCGAGAGGCTCGCAAGCCTGTGCCGCGGCCGCCGCAAGCACGCCGAAGTGTCCGTCGTGGTCACGTCCGGACGCGCAATTCACGAGAAGGCGGTTCACGCAGGTCTGGTTTCCGAGCTGGAAGCATTCGGCGTCCGGTTCGTCACCGACACCTGCTGGTGCATGATCGGCGCACCGTTGATCCCGCATGGGACGGGCTGCATCATGACCAACTCGGCCAAATATGCGCACTACGGTCCCGGGTTGACCGGCAAACGCTTCGGTTTCGGCAGCCTGGAGGCGTGCGTGGAAGCGGCCTGCCGAGGATCTGCGCCTGCACAGCTTCCAGCGTGGCTGCGCGACAGCGGGTGACAAAGCCCGCCGCCAGGCGATGGCCGACCAACCGCTCACATGGCCGTCAGAGGGATGCGGGCCTGGACGTTGAGCCCCAGGGGGTCGAAGTCGAAGTTCACCTCCGCCCCGATCTGTTCGCGAAGGACGCGCTGAAGCAGCTTGCTTCCGAAGCCCTGCACGCGCTGCGGCTGGACGGCCGGACCTCCACGTTCCCGCCATTGCCAGACCATGACGGGCGACGGCCCACTGCACTGCCAATCCACGCTGATCCGGCCGGCGGGTGTGGACAGCGCGCCGTATTTGGCCGCATTGGTCGTCAGTTCGTGGATCGCCATGCCCAGCGGAACGGCAATTTCGGAAGCCAGTTCGATACCGGGGCCGGACAGCGCCACCCGCTCGCGCTCTGCATAGGGTGCGAGTTCCGCCTCGATCAGTTCACGGAAGCTGACGCGCTGCCGGTCGCTGGCCGTCAGGAGGGTGTGGGTGCGGGCCAACGAGGCGATCCGGGCCGAGAAGGCCTCCTGGAACTGGGCTACGGTTCCTGACGCCCGTGCCGTCGATCCCATGACGGCTTGGACCGTCGCCAACGTGTTCTTGACGCGGTGGTGGAGTTCCCGGATCAGCAGTTGCTGCTGATCGCCCGCGCGCTTCTCCTCGTCGATGTCTTCGGTCGTTCCGTACCAGGCGATCACCCCGCCGCGGTCGTCGCGGCGCGGATAGGCTCGCGATCGCATCCACCGGTATGCGCCCGATTTCATGCGGATCCGATGCTCGATATCGTAGGGCATCCCGGTGGCGCAGGACGTGGCCCAGGCCAGGATCGAGGATTCCAGATCCTCCGGGTGGACCGCTTCGCCCCAATTGGCTCCGAGTCCGTCGTTTCCCGTCCAGTCGCTCCAGCGCGTCGCGACACGGTCCAACTGGCCGTCCGGTCGCGCGGTCCAGGTCACCTGCGGGTTCAGTTCGACCGTATGCCGGTAGTGATCCTCGCTCTCCTTCAGGGCAAGTGCGCCGACCACGATCTCGTCGAGCAGGCGACGCGCCTCGTACTGGCGGCGGCGGCTCCGGATAGCGGATGCCACGAGGCTGACCAGGGTCACCGGGTGGAACGGACGCTCCACCAGCGTGACGTTGCCGAGCGCGACCTCCAGGCGCGAAGCGGCCGCCGCGCGCTCCGCTCCACCGCCGTGCCTGGTGAGGACCACGAAGGGGAAGTCCGACCACGCCGGCTGCGCGTCCAGCCAGGCCGCCAGCGGCGCGAGGTCGGCATCCTTCAGCACTTCTTCCGCGATGACGGCCGCCCCGGCACCCGCCTCGATGGACGCGACGGCATCGCGCAGCCCGGACTGGATCTCGACGACGTAGCCGGCCGGTTTCAGAAGCGCCGCGGCGATCTCCGCGTCTCGGCCGAACGGCGCGAGCACGAGAACGCGTTCCGAGTTGGTGACGTCGGTCCTCACGAAGCCCCGTCCGTCAAGAGGGCATCCGGTTCACCCGCAAAGCTCGGCACGCCTCTCAGGATGCCTTGGAACCCCTCGATCACCGGGCCGATCCTCAGACCGGACGTTTCGATCTTGTACTCCCTGATGGTGTTCTCGTGCGTGCCCAGGCGCTTCTTCATCACGGAGATCGCGCGGCGGACTTTGCCGAGCGCCTCGAAATAGCGCAGCAGGATCACGGTATCGGCCAGATAGGTGATGTCGATCGGCGTCTTCATGTCGCCGACAAGACCATGCTGGGCGACCGTCAGGAAGGTCGAAGCACCCCGCCGGTTCAGATACTGCAGCAATTCATGCATGTGGAGGATCAGCAGCCGCTCGTCGGGCATCGCGGCCTGGTAGCCGTTGAGGCTGTCGATGACGACGCACTTGGCATCGCGGGAGTCCACCCCGGCGCGAACGGCATGGGCGAACTCGCCCGGCGACATCTCGGCCGCGTCGATCTGCTGGAGATGAAGCTGACCGCTGCTCTCTGCGGCATCGACGTCGATGCCGAGCTCGGCCATCCGCTTGCGGAGCTGGGCGAGTTCCTCGTCGAAGATGAAGACTGCCGCCCGCTCGCCTCGGTCCAACGCAGCCTTCGTGAAGAGCAGGGCAAGCAAGCTCTTGCCGGTTCCGGCCGGACCCAGCACGAGCGTGCCGGATCCCTGGTCGATGCCGCCGCCCAGCAATTCGTTGAGCTCCGGGCTGCCACTCTTCAGGCGTTCGCGCGGCGCCAGAGTGCGGTGCTCGCCGGCGACGAGACGCGGGTAGACCACCACGCCCCCGTGCTTGATCGAAAAATCGTGGTAGCCGCCCCGGTAGGACGATCCCCGGTACTTGAGTACCCTCAGTCGGCGTCTTTCGGCGCCGTATTCGGGCGCCAGCTGCTCCAGCTTGATCACGCAGTGGGTCAGGCTGTGCATGGTCCGGTCGTGACCCTCGGAGGTCAGGTCGTCGAGGAGGATGACCGTGGTGTCGAAGCGTGCGAAATGGTGCTTCAGGGCGAGGACCTGCCGGCGGTAGCGCAGCGAACTCTGCGCCAGCAGCCGGATCTCGGACAGGCTGTCGATGACCACCCGCGACGGCCGCAGCCGCTCGATCACGGCGATGATGTCCTTCGCGGTCTCCCCGAGTTCCAGATCGGAGGAGTAAAGCAGCGACTGCTGGTTCTCCTCGTTGAGCAGGGACTCCGGCGGGACGAGTTCGTGAACAGCGACCCGGTCGTCGATGACCCAACCATGGGAGGCCGCGCCCTCGCGTATCTCCTGTTCGGTTTCCGAGAGCGTGATGTAGAGAACCTTTTCGCCAGCCTGTGCGCCGGCGAGAGCGAACTGCATCGCGACGGTGGTCTTGCCCGCCCCTGGTTCCCCCTCGATGAGGAAGAGATGGCCGCGGGAGAAACCGCCGCCGAGGACGTTGTCCAGGCCGCCTATTCCGGTCGAAGCCAATTCCCTGGTCATCGAGGTCGATTTCCCGTGCAGTTGCAGCTTTCCTGTAGAACATTTGGAACGGGATTTCGTTTCTCGACGCGGGTCGGCACGATGCCGAGCCGCTACGAAGGGGCGGTCGTTTCGTAGCCTTGTTTCCGGACGAGATCTCGCCCGCCTCGCTTCAGGTCGGGGTTTCGTGCAGCATGACCGTGCCCGGACCGGGCTTGGAGGATGGGCGAGCATGTCGTTTCAAGGAAGAACCGTTCTCGTCACCGGCGCCGGCAAGGGCATCGGACGGGCGACCGCGCTGCATCTGGCCAGTCTCGGGGCACGGATCGTGGCCCTGACGCGCAGCCCCGCAGACCTGGACGACCTCGCCGGTCGGATCGATTGCACGCCGGTTGCCGTCGATCTCGCCGATGCTGAGGCGACCCGGGACGCGGTGCGGAGCGCGCTTCCGGTCGACTTCGTCGTCAACAACGCCGGTACGACGTCGCTCGAGTCCGTGCTGGATGTCTCGTCGGAGACGTTCGACCACATCCACGCCGTCAACACCCGTGCGCCGCTGATAGTCGCTCAGGAGTATGCGCGAGACCGCATCGCCAGAGGCCTGACCGGCGCGATCGTCAACGTCTCTTCGATCGCCTCGACGGTGGGGTTCCGCGATCATGCCGCCTATTGCGCCTCCAAGGGTGCCCTCGACGCGCTGACACGGGTGATGGCCAACGAACTCGGATCAAGGGGGATCCGCGTCAACGCGGTGAACCCCGTGGTGACGCTCACTCCCATGGCCGTGAAGGCCTGGAGCGATCCGGAGAAGGCAGGTGGCATGCTGGCGCGCATACCGCTCGGCCGGTTCGTCGAGCCCGACGAAGTAGCCGCCGTGATCGCCTTTCTGCTTTCGGATGCCGCAGCGATGGTGAACGGGGTCGCCCTTCCGGTCGACGGCGGCTTCCTGGCCGTGTGAAACAGAGCCCGAGGGCGGCAGAGACGGCAGCATCGGGACCGCGATGTCCCCCTGTGCACGACCGGTGCGCGCGACGCCCTGTCCCCTGCTCCTTTGCTGACACCCTCGATCGGACCGGCTAGTGTGCGACGATGACGGTCTACTCGGTCCGGCACATCACCACCTACCACTATTCCCGTCCGGTGAGCTTCGGCGAGCATCGGATTCTGTTCCGGCCGCGCGACAGCTTCGACCAGCATCTCCTCGGCTCCACCCTGCAGGTCAGTCCGGAGCCGAGCGAGATCAGGTGGATCCACGACGTTTTCGGAAACTGCATCACCCGCGTCTCCATTCCGGGCACCTCCAGCATCCTCCGGTTCGAGACGACCATCCGGCTCGACCACACCCCGCTCCAGGTGCCGAATTTTCGGATCGACGAGGACGCCCGGACCTATCCGATCGCCTACACGGAAGACGACAGGGCCGACTTCGGCCGGGCAGCGGACCGCCACTATCCAGATCAGGTGGACGAGGTCGGCCAGTGGGCGCGGCGCTTCCTGCGGGTGGGTCGGCCCACGGAAACCGGGGCCTTGCTGATGACGCTCTGCTTTGCGATCCGCGAAAGCTTCGTCTACGCCCGGCGAACGGAGGCGGGCACCCAGCCGCCGGACGTCACGCTGCGGCTGCGCCGCGGAACGTGCCGGGATTTCGCCCTGTTGATGATGGAGGCCGTTCGATCGCTCGGCTTCGCTGCACGGTTTGTTACGGGCTACATCTATGTGCCGGACCGCGACGGGTCCGTGACGCTCGGGGGTGGCTCCACCCACGCGTGGTGCCAGATCTACCTTCCGGGATCGGGCTGGGTCGAGTTCGACCCGACCAACGGGATTGTCGGCAACCAGGACCTGATCCGGGTCGCTGTTGCGCGGGACCCGCGGCAGGCCATCCCGCTGACCGGGAGCTTCCACGGCTACGCTTCCGACGATCTCGGAATGAGCGTCCAGGTGAACGTCACGACGGAGAAGTCGGGGGAAGAGCGCCGGCTCGATGGAACGGATCGTGCAAGGTCTCGTTGAAGCTGCGCGACCGATCCGCGACACACGCGTACGGCCACGGATTGGAGCGACCATGAAGATACGTGCCGGCTATTCCCTGAGCTACCAGTGCCCCCAGCCGACGCCAATGCTGCTCGTGCTCAACATCCACCCGTCCAGGCGCGTGGATCTTCTCACGGACCAGGTGCTCGTCTTCGACCCGCCGTTGCAGGCCTGGGACTATGTCGACGGGTTCGGCAACACCTGCACGCGCATCGTTGCGCCGGCCGGGATCACCACCATCTCCACCGCGTTCGAGATCTACGACAGCGGACAGCCCGACATCATCCAGCGCGACGCGGTCCAGCACGACGTCAAGGACCTCCCGGACGAGGTGCTCGTCTACCTGCTGGGTAGCCGTTATTGCGACACGGATCGGCTGAGCGAGTTCGCGTGGCAGACCTTTTCCTCGACACCGCCAGGCTGGGCACGCGTGCAGGCGATCTGCGACTTCGTGCATGGGCACATCGCGTTCAACTACCAGAATGCAAACCCGCTGCGGACGGCGTTCGACGGGTTCAACGACCGGACGGGCGTCTGCCGCGATTTCGCGCACCTGGCCATAACGCTCTGCCGGTGCATGAACATCCCGGCGAGATACTGCACGGGTTACCTCGGCGACATCGGCGTTCCGGCGGTCCCGGATCCGATGGATTTCAGCGCGTGGTTCCAGGTCTATCTCGGCGGGCACTGGTACACGTTCGATGCCCGACACAACAAGCCGCGCATCGGCCGTATCCTGATGGCAACGGGCCGGGACGCGACGGATGTCGCGCTCTCCACCAACTTCGGCCCCTCGCAGCTGGTCAAGTTCGAGGTGGTGACGGAGGAGGTTCTCGCCTGACGGCATAGTCGGACCGGTCGTCGACGCCGCCGGGGGCGACCCGCGGTCAGTCCACGTCCTCCAAAGCGGCTTCCTCCGCCGGGATCGCCGGGCCGCTCAGCCCGAAGCGCGCGGCGATATCAGGTGCATAGGTGAGAAGGTCGGACCGGAGCCGGAGGAGGGACAAGTCCTTGGCCTTCGCCTCCAGCATGACGTCGAAAACGAGCCCGTCGACCTGGCGCATGAAGGCGATGAACTCGAACGGCTGGCAAAAGTCGGCATGGTTGGTCCAGACCGGCGCGGCGAGACTGGTCTCCGCTTTCCCGGTCTTCGGATTCTTTCGCTTGATCTCGCGCAGCTCCGTACGCGGCGAGGAGAAGTGAACCTTCGGCCGAACCGTCTCCGGCCAGGTCCGCAGCATGGCCTCCACGGTCGGACGCATCGCCAAACCATCCCGGTTCAGGCAGTGGAAGTGCTGGTGGTCGAAGATCAGCGGCACGCCGGTGCGTTCGTGGATCCAGAGCGTGTCCGATGCATCGAACCGCAGGTCATCATGCTCGAGCGTCAGGCGACGTCTGACGAGGTCAGGCAGGACGTCCCAGGTTCGCACCCACGCCTCGCGCGACAGCAGCCGATCGCCGTAGACGCCGCCGACATGGATGACGAGGACGGCCTCTGGTCCGAGTTCCATGAGGTCGAGCATCTCGGCCTGTGACCGGAGATCCCAGACACTCTTGGCGACGAGCGTCTCGTCGGGGCTGTTCAGCACTACGAACTGCGAGGGATGGAAGGACAATCGGATGTCCCGCTGCCGGGCCTTGGCCCCGACGGCGCGGAGTTCCGCTTCGCACTCGCGGACCATGCTGTGGAACTGCGGCATGTCAGGGTGTGTGGCGTAGGGGGCGAGATCCGATGACATCCGATACATCGAGATCCCGTTGTCCGTGAGATGGTCGAGGATCGCGTCCAGGTAGACGAGCGACTGGCGCAGATGCGGGTTCTGAGCCCAGCGGCGGGTGTCGTTCGACTTCAGGTCCGGGTTTCCCATCACCTTTACCGGGAAGCCCAGCCGCAAAGGTCCGTTCATCTCATCATCCATCGTGTTGGAACCCCAAAAACCTAACGCGCGCGACCGGATATGGTTTGGCGGAGGTCGGGCGGGCAAGTTCGCCAGAACGCCCGGCCACGAGCTTGCGCCATTCGAACGTCCTTACGATGGACGCCTCCGGGCAGATCAGACGCGCTGCCCGAGCGGGCAGGAGGTCTCCGGTTCGGACACCGCCGAGGCCGCTTTGCCTTGACAGCGACAATTGTGGAGTCTTTCATTCCACTTTATAGAGGCGGCCGTCGTCCCGCAGGCTGGCAGGTCCCGACGTCAACGCCGGATCGGACAATTCGGGGTGCGACACGATCGGAATCGGGGCTGCGAGGGGTCGTCCCTCGACCAGATGAGGAATGGGGAATGGGTGACATGCCGGTTACGATCAGTGCTGCCGCGGTGGCATCGGATCTGGTTCCAGGCGCCGCTCCTGCATCCCTGGCGCAGTCTGCGGCCGCCGCGCATTCACACGGTTCCTCGGCCTACGCCATGTTCCTGCAGGCCGACGTGGTGGTGAAGGCTGTGATGCTGGGTCTGCTGGCCGCGTCCCTCGTCACCTGGACCGTTTGGATCGCCAAGTCGCTGCAACTTGCCCGCTGGCGTCGGCGCCTCAGGCGGGACATCGGCGCGCTGGCGGGCTGCCGGAGCCTTGTCGAGGCAGCGACGACATTCGGCTTCGGCGAGGGCGTCGTGTCACGGATGATCCAGGCCACAGCGCAGGAAACCCGGATCTCGGAGCATGCGACGGGCAGCCTTAAGGAGCGTGTCGCCTCACACCTGGATCGCATCGAGACGGCGAACGGGCGCTCGACGATGGCTGGAACCGGCATCCTCGCAACCATCGGATCCACCGCACCCTTCGTGGGGCTGTTCGGCACCGTGTGGGGCATCATGAACGCGTTCGTCGGGATTTCGAAGGCGCAGACCACCAACCTCGCGGTGGTGGCGCCGGGCATCGCCGAAGCTCTACTGGCGACGGCCTTTGGCCTCGTCGCGGCGATCCCGGCGGTGGTGATCTACAACGGTCTCTCCCGTTCGATCGCCGGCTACCGCGTGCTGGTGGGCGACGCCGCTGCCGAAGTCCAGCGCCTCGTATCCCGCGACCTCGACCGTCACCGGGTCTCCGCAGCTTCGGCAGCGGCGGAATAGCGGAATAGGAGAAGCGCAATGGCAGCCAGACCCCGGGGCGGCGACGATCTCGTCGAGATGCACGAGATCAACGTGACACCTTTCATCGACGTCATGCTGGTGCTGCTCATCATCTTCATGGTGGCGGCGCCCCTCTCCACCGTGGAGGTGCCCGTGGATCTGCCGGGGTCCACGGCTTTGCCCGCGCCACGGCCGGAGAGGCCGATCTACCTCTCGATCAGCAAGGATCTGACGCTGGCCCTCGGTGACGAGACGCTGCCGCGCGGAGCCCTTCCGACCGCGCTTGATGCCGCAACCGGCGGTGACCGTGAGGAGCGGATCTTTCTGCGGGCCGACGCCGGCGTCGCCTATGGCGATCTCACCGACGTGATGAATGCGCTCCGCGCTGCCGGGTATCACAAGGTGGCACTGGTCGGACTGGAACTCACACCAGGCGCCGGCGCCACCGTCACCGCGCCAGCGATAGTCCCGTCCGGCCCGGTCCGGGGTCGCGCACCGTGAGGACCGACACCCTGGTTTTCGATCCGAGGAGGACGAGCCCGTTCGCCGGCTTGCCGGTTGTCGGCGGAGGGCCGCAGCGACGCGACCGGTCGCCCGAGCCCTGGTCGGTGGCGCTCGCCCTCGCCATGACGATCCATGCCGGCGTGATCCTGCCGGCGGTGTTCGGCGCGAACCCCGTAATCCCGACGCCGGCAGGGCCGGAGGCGCTGGTGATGATCGATCTGCCGGCCGAACTCGCACTGCCGCCTGATGAAAGCGTCGAGAGCGTCGCCGCGCCCGATGTACCTGCGGTTCGGATCGCCGAACAACAGCCGGCCGACCCGTTCGAGCGAGAGGCTCCTGGTCCCGCCGTGATCGACCCGTCGCCCCGCCCCGAGGTGGTGGAGGAAGCCTCGTCGATGGCAGAGACGTCGGTGCCGACCGAGGCGGTGGAGCCGGCCAGGAGCGTGCAGAGGGCGCCTGCCCCTGCGCCGGTCGAAGACGCGGCGCCGGTCGGGCCCGCGGACCCTCCGCCACCGGAGATCGCTTCGTCGATTGCCGCCGAGCCGAAGGCGGCGCAGGTGGCGGAACAGGGTGTGCCACCCCTTCCGCCCCGCCGGCCGAAGGCGGCCGAACCGTCTGTCTCGCTTAAGCAGAAGCCGGCGATGCCGCCGCGCGAGACGCAGGTGGCGACCGATCCGCGCAAGCGGCAACCGCCCGTCGCGTCCGCCGGACAGCAGGCCAGCCAGGCCGCCTCGGGCGCCGGTCGGACCGACCCCGACGCGCTTTCCCGTTTTTTGGCTTCGGTGCGCGCCGACATCATGCGCCAGCGGCGTGGTCTGCACGGGTCGGGGCGCGGCCGGCATGCGGTCGTCCGGTTCCGGATTGCGGCGTCGGGGGAGATCGCCGATATCGCGGTGGTGCGCAGTTCGGGGGCATCGGTGCTCGACGAGGCGGCGGTGGCCCTGGTGCGGCGCGCGAGTCCGGTACCGCCGATTCCTGCGGATCTTGGACGAGAGGCGATCAACGCGACCCTGCCGATCCGATTTGACTGAGCCGGCATCGGACGAGGGTCGTCACCGCCCCTTCAATCGCCCATCGGCGTTCATGGCGCGGCAGGTTGGCATCGCTGTCGGTATCGCCGAGATGGCCGATGGAGCCGTGGTCCGGATGCGGTCAGGTCGGCGACCCGAACGCGGAGGCGGCCAGCGAGACTGCAAGCGCGAGCATGACGATCCCGACGGCGAAATCGAGGGCGCGCCAGACGGAGGGACGGTTGAACAGAGGCTGCAGGTGGCGGGCACCGAATCCGAGCAGGGTGAACCAGGCGAAGCTCGCGAGGGCGGCGCCCGCGACGAAGACCGGTCGATCCTCCAAGGGCTGCGCCGTACCGGCCGCCCCCATCAGCAGAACGGTGTCGAGGTAGACGTGGGGATTGAAGAAGGTGAAGCCGGCGGTGACGGCCAAGGCGCGTCCCAGCGACTGCCCCTCCGAGGCCATCGGCGTGACGGTTTCCGTCGTCGAGGCTCGGCGAAGGGCAACCAGCCCGTAGCAGCCAAGGAACACCGCACCGCCGAGGGCGAGGGCTGTCGCCATTTGTGGCGCACCGGCAAGGAATGCCCCCACGCCGCTCACGCCGAGGGTGATCAGGAGTGCGTCGGAGGCACCACAGAAGAGCACGACGGGTCCGACATGTTCGCGGCGGAGCCCCTGGCGGAGCACGAAGAGGTTCTGGGCGCCGATGGCCATGATGAGGGCGGCGGAGAGGGCAAAGCCTGTCGTGAACGGTGCGATCAGATCGGTCATGCGACCTGCATGAGGCCGAGCAGCAAACAAGAGAAGCTTGTTCTTCTGAACCGAATGAAGCAAAACTTCATCGATGATCGACTATCCGGCCTTGGCGGCCGTGGCCGCCATCCTTCGAGAGGGAAGCTTCGAGCGCGCCGCCGGTGCCCTCCGGATCACACCGTCCGCGATTTCACAGCGGGTTCGCGGACTTGAGGAGAGACTTGGTGCGATCCTGATCGTCCGGGGCCAGCCCTGCCGGCCGACCGACCTCGGCCGCGCCCTGGTGGCTCATTTCGATAGGGTGCAGATGCTGGAGGCGGACCTGGCCCCGGTCTTCGGCCACATGCCGGACGAGGGCATGCCGCCCCTGACCCTCAAGGTCGCGGTCAATGCCGACAGCCTTGCCACCTGGTTTCCCGCGGCCCTTGCCGATTTCGGCGTCACGACGAACCTCGCCATTCACCTGACGCTGGATGACGAGGGACATACCGCAGAGCGCCTTCGCAGCGGCGAGGTGCTGGCCGCCGTCACTGCCGATCCCGGGGCCGTGCAAGGCTGTCGAACCGTTCCCCTCGGTGTTTTGCGCTATGCGGCCTGCGCCAGCCCCGGTTTCGTAGCCCGTCATTTCCCCGGCGGGGTGACGGCCGATGCGCTCACCAAGGCCCCGCAGCTGAGGTTCGACAACCGGGACATGCTCCAGGCGCGGTGGATGGCGGCATTCCATGGGACGGAGCAGGCCGGTCCCGTTCATCGGGTGCCGTCCACCCACGCCTTCCTGGATCTCGCGCTGGCCGGGCTGGCGTGGGGCATGCAACCCCTCGCCCTCGCCGCCCCGCACATCGATGCAGGCCACCTGGTTGAACTCCCGCCGGGGCGACGGCTGGACATCGACCTCTACTGGACCGTCTCCCGCCTCCCCGTCTCATCGCTTCGAGACCTGACGCGGGCTGTGCGAGCCGCCGGACGAAGCCGGCTGATGCAGCCGCCGGGAAACAGACCTCAGCCCTGACTGCGCGCCTTGCGAGCCTGATAGCGGGCGTCACGCTGCGCCTTTCGGGCGGCGTCGTCTTCCACGACACGCACCGCGCGATCCCGGTCGGCTCGCCGGCGGGCATCCTCGGCCGCCTGTGCTGCAGCGAGCTCCGCCGCTTCCGCGGCAAGGCGGGCCTCGTTGCGGGCCTGCTCGGCTGCAAGGGCTTCGGCCCGGCGCTCGTCCTCTTCGGCCTGACGCTTGGCAAGGCGCTCGTTTCGGGCGTCCGCGATCGCTTTGCGTTCGGCAGCCCTGGCTACGACGTCGGCGTCGTCCGACGGCTTGCGGCTCTTGAAGCGCTCCAGGAGCGCAGCCTTGGCCGCTTCGGCCGTCTTGCGACGCTCGGCGAGATCATCGACCTTCTTCATCAAACAGTTTGTCCTTGTGCGTGAAAGAGATGCAGCCACTCGAATGCCGACCGACCCTGGTCTCGAACAACGTCGAGAATGGCTCGGTGTTCCGGCGCGGCTCGTGGCCGCGACAGCTCCATGAGCGTCGTCCTGGCGTGAATCCTGAGGTGTATGTAGTGGACGGCCGGCCAACAGTCCACCGCCGGATGGTAGAAGGGCTGGGAAGGTCGAGGTCCCGCGGGCGCGTCTCGTGGTAGAAAAGCCTCTGCGGCGGGCGGCAACGCTTCGCGTATCGCGTCCGGAACAGCCGTGTCCGACCCGAGGTCTTCATCGTGGAAACGCCTTCACCTATCGAATTCTGGTTCGATTTCTCGTCGGGCTACGCCTATTTCGCGTCGCTCGGCGCGGAAGCGTTGGGCGAAAGGGTCGGGCGCCGCGTTCTCTGGCGGCCCTATATGCTCGGAGCCGCGTTCGAAGTCACCGGATCGCAAAATCTGTCCTCCACGCCTCTGAAGAAGGACTACGCCTGGAAGGACTGGAAAAGGATCGCTTCATCGCTTCGGGTGCCCTTCGATCCCCCGTCCAGTCATCCGGCGACAGCGCTGGCGGCGACCCGGGCGTTCTATTGGATCGAGGAGCGCGCGCCCGACCGGGCCTCCGTCTTCGCGGCTTCGGTCTTCCGGGTCTACTACACCGGCCTCCTCGACACGGCCTCGCCGGAAGCGGTCGCCGTCCATGCGGAGGCTACGGTCGGCGTCCGGGCGGGTGACGTTCTGCTCGGGATTGCGGACCCGAACCTGAAGATTCGCGTTCGGGAGAAGTCCGATGAGGCTCTCTCGAAAGGGGTGTTCGGCTCCCCCTTCTTCATTGTCGACGAAGAGCCCTTCTGGGGCTGGGACCGGATGGGGATGATGGAGCGATGGATCTCGGCCGGGGGGTGGTGACCCGACGCCCGGATCGTGCCCGGCCTGCCGCGCCGCCCCCGTCAGTCCCTGGAAGATGCCCGGTCACCCCCCCGACGGTCAGTAGGGGCGACCGTCCTTATGCGTAAAGATCCACCCGTCCGGGCCAAGCCGTGCCTGGAGATCGTCCGCAGGATAACTGCCCTCGTCGCCCGGGGTGCGGTCACCGATCTCCAGGTAGACGACATCGGTTTCCGACCGGTTGACGATGTGATGGGCAACGCCCCCGGCCGGGAAGCCGGCACACATCCCCGGAGCCAGGAGGGCTTCTCCCACGTCGGTGACGAGGGTTGGAAAACCCTCCAGGATCAGGACGAACTCGTCCTGACGGCTGTGCCGGTGCATCAGGGCGGACTGGCTTCCCGGCGCCAGGCGGGTGAGGTTCACCCCGAAATTCCGCAAGCCGAAGAGATCGCCGAGCGGCCGCTTCTCCCGCCCGACCATGCGGCTGGCGAAAGGCTCGGGATAGTGGCTGGGCCTTGCGCGCACCGGAGCGGAGGCCGCCGCGATCGCCAATGGCCGCTTTTCGTCAATGTCGCCCATGTCTGGCTCCTGGGTGGATCATTCCGACGCCGGCGGTCCGTCCGGCTCGTGGCAGCAGATGCAGAGCTTGTTGCCGTCGGGGTCGCGGAGGTAGGCTCCGTAGTAATCGGCATGATACCAGGGCCTCAGTCCGGGACCGCCTTCATCCGAACCGCCGCTGGCCAGGGCCGCGGCATAGGCGCGGTCGACGACGGCCCGTGTCGGCGCGCGCAGTGCAACCATGTGGCCGTTGCCGGGGCTGGGATCGCGACCGTCGTAAGGCCGGCCGACCAGGAAGAGCGGCCGGTCGCAGCCGGGCTGCCTGAAACCGAACCAGCCCCGGTCGAAATCGACGAATTTCGTTTCCAGGCCGATCTCCCCGAGCACGGATCGATAGAACGCGAGGGCGCGAGAAAGGTCCGAGACCCCGACATGGATGTGCGAGAACATCTCCTCGTCCTTTCTATGGGGCCTCGACGACGTCCCGCAGTCATGTGCGTCATTCGCGGTTACTCGGCCCGGCCATAGGTCGCCGTGAGAGACGCCCGACCGAGTGCGGACGTGTTGGCGAAGAAGCCGACGAGCGCTGCCGAGGCGGTCTCGTCCAGCGGCAAGACAGCCTCCGGCATCGCAAAGACCGTGAAGATGTAGCGGTGCGACCTGCCCGGGGGCGGGCATGCCCCCGAATAGGCATTCAGACTGAGGTCGTTTCTCGCCTGAATCGAACCTTCGGGCAATCGACCGCCGCCGATCTGGCCGGCCCCCTCGGGGAGAAAAGTCGCCGAAGCCGGGATGTTGAAGACAGACCAGTGCCAGAATCCGGACCCTGTCGGGGCGTCGGGGTCGTAGGCCGACACGACAAAGCTTGCCGTGCCTTTCGGCGCGCCCGTCCAGGCCAGGGCGGGCGACCGGTTCGCGCCGTCACACCCGAACCCGGCCAGCACCTGATCGGGCTCGAGTATCCCGCTTTCGACATCGGAAGAGAAAAGGCGCATCTGAGCAGAAGCAGGCTGGGCGAACAGCGCGAGCGCAACGAACGCGGTGACATGTGTGAGGCGGTCGGACAATTGAATTCTCCTTTGGTCCGCCCACTCCTACCGGGATGCACCGCCTCCGTTGGAGCCGGTTCGATCAATCGCGACGCCGATCCGATCAATCCTGCCCCTGATCGCCGAAGGCGGGATTCCGAACCTCGCCCGGAACCGCGCGGCGAAACGCGAGGGGCAGCCGTAGCCCACCTCGAGCGCGATCCGACCGACCGGCAAGGTCGTGGTCTGGAGCAGGCCCAGCGCACGCGTCATGCGCAGATCGGAGAGGATTTCATTGAATGCTGTGCCCTCGGCGGCAAGACGCCTCCGCAAAGTCGCTTCGCTCATCGCCAGTGCACGCGCCGCGTCCGGTCCGGTCCATTCCGCTGCGATTTCGCGGGCAAGCAGTGCACGAAGACGCGATACCACGCCCTGAGCCTTGGGCGTAGGCGCTCCCAATCCCTCTCGTGCAAGCCACAGCAGCACCTCGCCGACTTTGTGCTCCCGGATGTCCGCCGGCACCAGCGGATCCTCGCAGGCGCTGGCCGCTCGTTCGAAGGCGGCCGCCGCCCGGTCGTCGGACGCGACCCGTTCGAAGCTTCCGGCCGGCAGCCGCCCTGCGTCGAGAACGAGGGCGCTTGCCAGATAGACACCGGACGTCGCCGGTATGTTTTCGATCGTCAGCGGTTCGTCCGCAGGCAGCAGGGCAAGTTGACCCTGGTTCACGACGACCAGCGATCTGCCTCTCAGGATCCGCTTCTGCCCTCGGCGCACGAGGATGATTCCCGGCCGCTCACTGGCGATCTCACGGAAGGTCGCCCGGGTCGCTTGGCGGACAAGAAGATGGGTCGAATGCAGATCCATTCGTGCGGATACCCTGCTCGAGGATGTCCAGGATACCGCTTCGCGGAAGCATCAGATAGCCGGGTGGCGTCTACCGCGTGTCCGACGGACCCCGGCTGCAGATCGGCGCTATCGCACACCGTCCGGCACGAGGTTGTCACCCATGTGTCCGGAACGAACAGAGGACGAGTGGTGCCGCAGAAGGGACTCGAACCCCCGACCCCATCATTACGAATGACGTGCTCTACCAGCTGAGCTACTGCGGCATCTCTGTCGCTTTCCCCGGGGAAAGCGGCGGTCCCGGGCGGTTCCGTCCGGAACGAGTGGGCGGTTGATAGCCCCAACGATGGCGAATTTCAAGCGCCGATGTCGTGCGAACCTACACGAAGACCCGCGACGGCGTCGGTTCGACGGCCTCGCCGCCGGGACCGGGGTCGTCCGGACGGAAAGGCATGGTGAGCATCGATGCCGACGAACCGGATCGGGCGGCCGGGCGCGCTTCTGCTGGTGCCGGTTCCGGAGTCGCCGCTTGCACAGGACGCGAGTCGGCCGGGAAGGCGGCGCCGGGTTCCTCCGGGGCAGGCGGGGGCGGGGCGGGCGGATTCCGATCGTCGCCATCGTCGTCGGAGACGCTCGCTTCAACAACCGGCGGCGGCGGCGGGGCTTCCAAGGGAAGCGCCGCCCGTTCGGCAAGATCGGATCCGTCGAGTTCGGTCGCGCCCGTATCCGTGGCGACCGGCACCCGCCACTCGAACGCGTCGAGCCGCCCCGTGACCGGGGAAACCGGATGCCACGTCTCAGCCACCACACCGTCGGCGGTCCAGGCCTCGTCGCGCGGCGCACGGACGGCACGGGAGAGCCACTCGCGGACGCGGCCGCGGTCTCCGTGCTGGCGCTCCTCGAGCTCGGCCATCATCAGGCAGATCCGCTGCGTCGGCATCAGGCGAAGGGCCTTGCCAAGATACTCGCGGGCAAGATCCCATTCCTGCGCATCGAGCGCCGCCCGGGCGACGGCGACAGCCCCTTCACGGGCGTTCGGCCGGATCCCGTAGAGAGTCTGGGCGCGTTTCAGCCGGTCATGCGTGGAGTCGCCAGGCCGGACGTGAATGAAAGCTTCGGCGAGTTCCGGGTGCGGCTCCAGCTTCCAGGTTGTCTCGACAACCTTGGCCGCCTTCCGGGTGTCGTTCAGGCGGGTGAGGACGCGGGCGGCCAGCACGGCAGCCGGCACGAACTCCGGAACCAGGCGGTGGGCTTCCAGGGCGAAGGCGCGCGCCTTGTCCGGCTCGGCGTCCTCCACGTCTGCGGCCCGCGCGGTGAGCAGCACCGCCCGAAGCCGCTTCGCCTGGCTCTTCTCAAGAAGCCGCGTTCCCGCCGCCTGCTCGAGCGTCGAGAGCGCCCCTTCCCAGTCGTGTTCCGCTGATTGGTATTCCATCATCGCCGTGGCGGACCAGGGAACGCCCGGAGCGATCTTCTGCGCTTCGGCCGCGTAGTGGCGGGCGGCTTCGCTCTCCCCGGCCCGGGTCGCCTCGATGAACAGGCCCCTGAGTCCGAGCAGCCGCGTGTCCGGATCCTCCAGCATGCGCGTGAAGGCGCTGCGGGCCGCGTCGGGCCGCCCTTCCAGCTGGGCGGTCTGCGCTTCGAGGAGCATCACCAGCGGCTCGCGCGACAGGTGGCGTCCGGCCTCACCGGCGTAGCGGTGCGCCAGCCGGATGTCGCCCGACCCCACCGCGATCATCCCGCGGGACAGCGCCTGGTACCCCTTGTCGCGCCGCCGCGCCCGGAAGAACCCGCGGATGGCGCCCGGCGTATGGAAGAGGCCGCTGACGAGTTTCCAGAGCACGATGGCGGCCAGCGCGAACACCAGCAGGGAGACCACCACCACGCGGAGCGGCGGAGCCATCTCGCCGCCCGGCCAGTTGATGGCCACGCTGACCGGGACGCCGCCGAGCCAGTCCAGCGTGAACACGGCGGCGAACAGAAGGGCGATGGCGACAAGGACGCGAATCATCCACGGACCTCTTTTCAGTTCGCCGCGGGGGCGGCCGGTTCTCCGGCGCCCGCCTGCAATCGGGTCAAGACGCTTTGGGTCAGGTCGGCCACGGCCTTGTCGGCCGCAACCCGCTCGTCCAGGCTTGCCTTCCAGGCGGCGGAACGCTCCTGGGCGAACGCCGGCAGTCGTGTCCAGGCTTCAGCGGCAGCCGGCAGGTCGCCGGCGTCGAGGGCCTTGCGCAGATCGTCGAGGGGAACCGACAGGGGATCGGTCGCGCTGTCGCCGGTTTCGCGATAGTTCACCAGCGACTTCGCCCCGATCATCATCCGGTCCAGGAGACCGGTGTCCTCGCCCGCGGGTCGCGCTGCGAGGATCTCGGCGGTGGGAAACCCGGCGACGAGTTCGTCCGTTGTGGCGACACCAGCCGCCGCGGTGGCGTCGAGTGCCGCAAGGTCCGGAAGTTCGCTTGCTGTTGCGCGCAGCACGTCGAGATCCCCTTTGAACGGCTCTCCGGCGGCCACCTTCGACGACAGCGAGGTCACGGCCAGCGACAGCGCGGCGATTTCGCCCTGCTTGGGCGCTTCCGCCAACCGGGCTTCGATGTCCGCCAGCCGGCCATCCAGTGCGGTGAGCTGGTCGGCAACGGGCTTGATGCTTCCGGCCACGCCGTCGATCGTGCTCCGCAAGCCCTCCACGGTCGCCGTGACGGAGCCCCTGGTCTCGCCGAGCGACTGGTCCAGCGCCCCGATCCGTTCGATGACGCCGGCAACCGATTGCTCCAGCGTTTCGACGCGTTGCGGATCGACGGTCGGCGGCTGCGGCCGGTTGGCGAGGTCGGTTACCGCCGCGCGCTGTTCTTCCAGACCACGGCCGAAGTCGGTCTGTGCCGTGCGCAAACCGTCGAGATCGGCCCGCAAGCTTTCCAGCGCTGCGGTGACCTCCGCGATCTGCGAGCCTTCGGTCCCGCCGGCCTGCTGCTCGATCACGGTGAGCCGGCTCCCGAGTTCGTCGACGGCGCCCTTGAGGGCCGCCACCGCCTCGCCCTGGTCGGCGGGAGGCTGCGGCAGGGCGCCGAGCGCCGTCTCCAGGCTACCGACCCGCTCGGCCAGCGCCGCGTCGGGCGCAGGCGCCGGTCGGGCATCAAGCGCCGCGAGCTGTTCGGACAATGCGGCGACCTCCGTGCGGAGGGCCGAAACCTCGGCAGGATCCGCCCCGACGGGCGGAAGCACGCCGCTCGTATAGAGCAGTGCACCACCTCCGAGAGCCACCACACCGCCCAGGAGAGCGGCGGCCACGGTGCCGAGGGTTCCACGGCCCTCCCGCGGAGGCGGGTAGGTGGCCGCCGCGACACGGGGCGCAGGATCTTCGGCGAAGGCAGCGCCCGCCGTCTCGGCCGCCGATGAGGCGTGCACCGTGTCCTCGGTCGAAGCGTCATCGCGAGTCGACTCGGACCCCGTAGCGCCCGGCTGTTCGGCACCGGCCAGCACATCGCTGACGAAGATCTGGTCGGGATCGTCGGCCTTCTTTTCCGGCTCGGCGGACGCTTCACCGGCAGGCTCGACCGCTGCGGCTTCGGCTGCGGGGTCGCTGGCCGCGGCAAGGTCGGCTGCCGCGGAGCCCGGAGTTCCCACCGCTTCCGCCATCGGTTCGGGCGCCACCGGCGTCTCCTGCGCGGCGGCGGCAGCTTCGTCCGCACGCGCCGCGCGGGCGGCGATCTCGGTCGCCGTCAGGTCGATGGTGGTCGGCTTCCCCTTGCGACGGCCCGCTTTGGCGAAGGGATCGGTGTCGCGACGATCGTTTCCGGATGCCATGTTTGCCGCTTCCTCCCAATCGTCGCTCCCCGAGTCCGGGGATCTTGTCTCGATGTCGTCGACGCCCGCATTGTTTTCGAGCGTGAGCCCCAACGCAACCACGGCCTTGGTAAGGTCCTCGCCGGTCGGGTGTTCGGCGACGACGATCCGCGTCAATTCAGGCGCGAGCGGGGCCGCGGCCTTGGCCGAGATCGCCACCACGGCCGGCCGGTCTCCCCCAAGCGTCAGCGCGGCAGCCTCAAGGGAACGCCGCAACGCCCTTGCGGTTCGTTCGGATCCGACGACGATCGCATCGACGGAGCCCTCGCCCAGCGCGGCGATCGCCTCGGCAGGAAGTTTGTCGGCCATCTCGGCCCGGTAGACCTCCACCACCTTGACGGCGAATCCGTCCGCGGCAAGCCGTTCGGCCACGTCACCGGCCCTGTCCCGGCCGGCCGCATGAATAACCAGTCCGACGGAGGGCTGGAACCGATTGCGCACGAGCTCCAGGACTGCCTCCGCATCACCGCCGGCATCGTAGACGTCCGCGAACCCAGCATGCCGCGCGGCTTCGGCCGTGGCCGTCCCCACTGCGACAACTGCGCAGGTTCGCAAGCTTTCCGGTACCGGCTGAAGCGCGGACACGGCGTTCAGGCTGGTCAGGATGAGGAGCCCGGGCCGGTCGGCGGCTATCGTCGCTCCCGCGCCTGGCAGGGCGTCCACCCGCAGCATTGGCGCGATGATCGACGTGATCCTGTGCCCGGCGAGCGTCCGGGCCATCGCCTCGGCCTGGGGTTCGGGTCTGAGGATCAGGACCCGCATCGGCGTCAGCCCTCGGCCGGATGCTGTGTGAAGAACGCCGGTCCACCCGCAAGCCGCAGCCGCTCGCCGAGACCGCTGCCGAGAGCCGCGGCGTCCTCGGGCCTGCCGGAGACGGTTCCGTCGTGATGAATCCGTCCATCTGGCGTCAGGATCAGCCCGTAGAGCGTGAGAAGTCCCTGCGCGACTTTCGCATGCCCCGCGATCGGCGTTCGGCAGGAGCCGTCGAGCGCCGCCAGCATGGCGCGCTCCGCCCTCAGACAGACGGCGGTCGCCTCGTCGTGGATCGCCGACACCAGGCTGTCGATCCGTGCGTCGCCGGCCCGTGTCTCGATGCCGATGGCGCCTTGCCCGACCGCGGGCGGAAAGGTCTCCTCCGGAAGGATCTCGGTCGCGACATGGCTGAGGCCCAGCCGGTTGAGCCCGGCCAATGCGAGCAGCGTGGCATCCACCTCCCCGGCGTCCAGCTTGCGCAGTCGCGACTGGACGTTGCCGCGATAGGTCACGACGTCCAGGTCGGGACGAAGCCGCTTCACCATCGCCTGCCGGCGCAGCGAAGCCGTCCCGACCACGGCCCCCGCAGGCAACGACGCCAGCGAGGCATGGCGGGTCGAAATCAGCACGTCCCGCACATCCTCGCGCGGAAGAAAATGCTCGAGCACCAGGCCGTCGGGCAGCAGGGTTGGCATGTCCTTGGACGAGTGGACGGCCAGATCGATGTCGCCGGCGATCAGCGCCTCCTCGATCTCCTTGGTGAAGAGGCCCTTCCCCCCGACCTCCGACAGCGGACGGTCCAGGATCCGGTCCCCCGAAGTCTTGATCACCACGATCTCGAACGCCGGGGCGGCTTCTCCCCAGGCGGCCGACAGCCGGTCCCGGACTTCGTGCGCCTGGGCGAGCGCCAGTGGGCTGCCGCGGGTTCCGATACGGACGGGAATAGTTTGCACTCGGGGTCGTCCAGATGATAGGGCCGGGTTTCGGTCGAGGGCCCGATATAGCGCCCGGACGGCCCCGAAGAAACCCGTGACGACACGGATGGCGTAACGAATGGCGGAAACACTCGTCCTCGGCATCGAGACGAGCTGCGACGAAACGGCCGCGGCGGTCGTCGCGCGCTCATCCGAAGGGCGCGGGCGCATCCTCTCCAACGTCGTGCTCAGCCAGATCGACGCCCACGCGCTGTTCGGCGGCGTGGTGCCCGAGATCGCCGCCCGCGCCCACGTGGAAGCGCTGGACGACGTCATCCGCGCAGCGCTCGCGGACGCCGGCGTCGCTCTCGCCGACCTCGACGCGATCGCCGCCACGGCAGGTCCGGGACTGATCGGCGGCGTGCTGGTGGGCCTCACGACCGCCAAGGCGCTCGCCTATGCCACCGGCAAGCCGCTCGTCGCCGTCAACCACCTGGAAGGCCACGCTCTGACCGCTCGCCTGACGGACGCGATCGATTTCCCCTACCTTCTCTTGTTGGTGTCAGGGGGACACACGCAGATCGTCAGGGTCGAGGGCATCGGCCGCTACACACGCCTGGGCACCACCATCGACGATGCCCTGGGCGAGGCTTTCGACAAGACGGCCAAGCTTCTCGCCCTTGGCTATCCAGGCGGGCCGGCGGTCGAACGGATGGCCCTCGACGGCAATCCGGCACGCTTCCCGCTCCCCCGCCCCCTCCTTCACAGGCCCGAACCGGACTTCTCCTTCTCCGGTCTCAAGACCGCGGTCCGACAGGAAGCGCAGGCGGCGAGCCCCCTCTCCCCGCAGGACGTCGCCGACCTCTGCGCGTCCTTCCAGGCCGCTGTCGCCGACGTCATCGCGGACCGCGCCGGCCTTGCCTTGCGTCGTTTTGCAGCAACGATGGGCGACAAGATCCCCACTCTCGTCGTCGCGGGCGGTGTCGCGGCCAACAAGACGATCGCCGCCCGATTGGAAACCTTGGCCAAATCGCTCGGTGCGCGTCTGATCGTACCACCTCTCAAGCTCTGTACGGACAACGGCGCCATGATAGCCTGGGCGGGTGCGGAGCATCTTGCACTCGGGCTCGTCGATGGACTCGACGCGCCGGCCCGCGCACGCTGGCCTCTCGACGGCGAATCGGAACCGGTTGTCGGCCGCGGTCGGCTCGGCGCCAAGGTTTGAGGGGAGACCGCAGCAGCGTGTCTGGGATATCGGAAGAAGCGAGGGAGCGGACGCGCATCGCGGTCTACGGAGCGGGCGCCTGGGGCGCGGCTCTGGCCATGGTGGCCGCCAGGGCGGGTCACGAGGTTGCGCTCGTCGGACGCGACCACGCCGTAGCCGATGCGATCAACCGGACGCGCAGGACGCCGTATCTGCCCGGTATGGACCTTCCGGAGGGCATCCAGGCGACGGCCGACCCGGCAAGCCTTCTCCACGCCGAGATCATCCTGCTCGCCACCCCGGCCCAGGTCACCGGAATCGCCGCTGGCGAAATCTCCCGTCACGCCCGCCCCGGCACGGCCGTGGTCTCATGCGCCAAGGGGATCGACCGGCAGACAGGGCTTCTCGTGTCCGAGGTCGCCTTCGCCAGCTACGCGAAGGGTCCGATCGCGGTGCTATCGGGCCCGGGCTTTGCCGCCGACGTCGCCCTCGGCCTGCCGACGGCGGTGACCATCGCGGCGGAGGACCTGATCCTGGCCGAGGCCCTTTGCCAGATCCTCGCCGGCCCTGGCTTCCGTCCCTACGCCGCCAGCGACATGGTCGGCGTCCAGCTCGGCGGCGCGTTGAAGAATGTTCTCGCCATCGCCGCCGGCGTGGTCGCCGGCCGCCGCCTGGGGGCCAGTGCCGAAGCGGCTGTCATCACACGCGGTTTCGTCGAGATGCGCCGGCTTGCGGCAGCCTGGGGCGCGAAGTCCGACACGCTGATGGGGCTATCCGGCCTTGGCGATCTCGTTCTCACCTGCCGCTCCACCCAGTCGCGCAACTTCGCACTGGGCGTCGCGCTCGGCGAAGGCGCCGACCCCGCGACCTTCGGCAAGCTCGCCGAAGGGGCGTTCACCGCCTCGATTGCTGTCGAACGGGCTGTCGCCTTCGGTATCGAGGCGCCGATCATGCACTGCGTCGCCGCCGTGCTGGACGGCAGCCTCTCCGTCGACGGAGCCGTCGAGCGCCTCTTGTCACGGCCGCTCAAGCGCGAGGACGTCTACTGAGCAGCCGTCGCCGGGCGGCTCCGCCCGAGCGGCTTTGATGGAACGGGCACCACATCCACCTCAACCGTCAGGCTGTGCTCGCCGGAGGCGATGATCACGCCGTCGAGGGGCGAGACGTCCGCGTAGTCCCGCCCGATGGCGAGCACGATGTGGTCCTCCCCGGCGGCGATCCCGTTCGTCGGGTCGAGCCCCACCCAGCCCGACGCCTCGCCGCACCAGACCGACACCCAGGCGTGGGTCGCGTCCGCGCCTTGCAGGCGGGGCCGGCCGGGCGGCGGATCGGTTCTGAGATATCCGCTGACATAGGCGGCCGGCAGACCGAGCCCCCGCAGACCCGCGATCATCACGTGCGCGAAGTCCTGGCAGACACCCCTCTTTGCGGCGAAAGCGACAGCCGGCGGCGTCTTTGCGTCGGTCGCGCCGGGCTGATAGCGCAGTCCCGACTTGATCCGCGTCATCAGGGCCGTAGCGGCCTCCAGGATCGGGCGCGATCGCGGGAAGCTCTCTGCCGTCCAGGCAGTGATCGCCGGATCCAGCGCCACCGACCGGGACGGATAAAGGAAATGCGCCGGTGAGCCGGACGACAGGTCGGCGCTCGCCATCGCTTCCGACCGCACCGCCTCCCAAGGTGGAGTCAGACTCGCCAGGAGGGGTTCGGGAGCCTGCACCTCGATCCGCGCGCTCAGCGACACCACCAGTTCGGCATGCGGCTGCTCGAGCGCGAACACCGTCAGGCGATTCCCGAAGAAATCCCGCGCGTCTGATCGCTCGGCCGGCGCCGGGTCGATATCCAGCGCGGCCTCGATCACCCGCTGTCCCGGCCTGTTCACCGGCAACAGCCGCGCCGCATGGCGCGAGAACGGAACCGTGGACGTGTAGGCGTAGGTCGTGACCTGCCGGACGTCGTAAATCATCCGAGCTCCTCCGGAAGATCCTGCGACGGCGCCTGACGGAAGAAGCGCTCCGAGATCCCCTCGGAAAGGCGGAACAGGTCGCCCATGATCTCGTCCAGATCGGCGAGGGCGAGATCCTCCACCGGTGTGGTGGACAGCATCGCCTGGAGTTTCCGCGAAGCCCGCAACACGGGCACGGGTCGGCCGTCGACGGTCGTCGCCGGCAGTTCGCCGAGGTGCTGGTTGATCCGCCCCACCTGAAAGGCCACCGATCGCGGATTGTTGTCGTCGAGCACGAGAAGATCGAGCACCGGCACCCGGGACGCCGTCATGACATAGCGCGACCGGTAGGTGATCTGGCTGTCGCCAAGCTCGAGCATCACGTCGAGCGCCCCCGACGGGGCGGTCTCCTCTCCGAACATCTGCACGAAGCGGGAGGTGTTCACGGCCCTTTCGATGCGGCGCCCGAGCTCCAGAAAACGCCAGCCCATCTGGCGGTTCATGTTTTCCGAGGCCAACCCCGAAAAGGCGGCGACCAGTCTGAGCGCCTGGTTCGTTTCGTCGAAGGCCTGGCTTGGCGTCATCCGGCGTCCGGACGCTTCGAAACGCGCGGCGATGTCAGTCACCGCCTGGAATGCGTCCGGTGCCAGGCGATCCCGGATCACCGCCGCTGCCGAGCGCGCCATTGCCGTCAGCCGCGGTAATGCGCCGATGGCCGTGCGGTCGGTCAGGACGGACATCGCCAGCCGCGACGCCGGCAGACGGGCGGGACCCGGCAGCGCGCCCATCCGCGACAAGAGCAGCACGAGCCGTTCGACCAGCGGCCCCTCCGACGCGACGCCGGAATCCACCACCCGGCCGAGCAGGGCCCGCACCAGCCGAAGCGTCGCCTCGGTCCGCTCCAGGTACCGCGCCAGCCAGAACAGGTTGTCGGCCGCACGGCTTGGCAGCGTGCCGGTCGTCCGCCTCACGCGAACGCGATCCGCTGTCGGCAGCAGTGTCGTCTCCGCCACCGGCCCGTCGCCGAGCACCCAGACATCCGAAGCGCTCGCCCCTTGCTGCAGCGAAACGAACCGCGCATCGGACGAGCCCGAGATCCGGCAGAACCCGCCGGGCATCACCGTCCAGTCGTCGTCGCCCACCGCCGCCAGGAACAGGCGGAGCACGAAGGGCCGGGGCTCCAACACGCCATTGGTCCACACCGGCATGGTCGACAGGTTCACCGCCTCTTGG
Organism: Chthonobacter albigriseus; assembly: GCF_013839445.1. Classification (GTDB taxonomy): domain Bacteria; phylum Pseudomonadota; class Alphaproteobacteria; order Rhizobiales; family Pleomorphomonadaceae; genus Chthonobacter; species Chthonobacter albigriseus. Next base: position 144,852 of record NZ_JACDIT010000006.1, read on the forward strand.
CCCACCACGTCCATGCCGCGCCGCTCGACGATCTCCCTCAGCGCTCTGCGCTGCTCCGCGGTGAGCCCGGCGCCCACCCCGGTCTTGAACTCCGGCAGGCCCGGGATGTGCGCCCCGAAGGCTGGCGCCACCACCATGCCGTCGAGGTGAGCGAGCACGGCCTCCCGCTCGCGCGGCTGCCCGCACCACCAGGTGGCCACGTTGGGAAGGATCAGGTCTTCGCCCAGAACATGCCGCGCCAGAGCCGGCATGAAGCCCATCAGCGCCCGGCTCTCCACCACGCCCGAACCGAGGCTGTTGGCGACCGTGACGCCGCCTTCCCGGATCGCCTGCACCAGTCCCGGCACGCCGAGCCGCGACGACGTCCGCAGCTCCAGAGGATCGGCGAAGTCGCCGTCGAGCCGCCGCCAGACCACGTCCACCCGCTTCAGTCCGGACACGGTGCGCACATAGGTCGCCCCGTCCCGCACCGCCAGGTCGCCCCCTTCGACCAGCAGGAAGCCGAGGTATCGCGCGAGATAAGCGTGCTCGAAGTAGGTCTCGTTGAGCGGCCCGGGCGTCAACAGCGCCACCCGCGCCTCGGCGCGCGCGTTGAGCCGCGCAAGCTCGTCCCGGAAACTCTGGAAGAACGGCGCCAGTCGCTCCACATTGAGCGCGCGGGCGATGTCCGGCATCGCGCGCGACACCGCGATCCGGTTCTCCAGCGCATACCCCGCGCCCGACGGAGCCTGGGCGCGGTCGCTCAGCACCCACCACGCGCCGTCGGGACCGCGCCCGATATCGACTGCGTAGAGGTGGAGATGTCGACCGCCGGGCGGTGGCAGGCCGACCAGCGGCCGCAGGTAGTCCGGGCTGCCTGTCACCACGGCCGCGGGAAGCACGCCGTCGCGGACGAGCCGTCCCTCTCCGTAGACGTCCTTCAGCAGCGCCTCTGCCAGCCGGGCACGCTGGATCACGCCCGCCTTCAGGCCTTCCCACTCGCGCGCCCCGATCAGGAGCGGCATCGCCGCCAGCGGCCACGGGCGTTCGCCGCCCTGCGCGTCGTCGTAGACGCGGTAGAAGACCCCCGAATCCTCCAGGTGCCGCCGTGCGGAGGAAAACGCCTCCTTCAACGGCTCCGGTCCAAGCCGGCCTATCTCCGCGTGGAAGCGGTGCCACGGCTCGCGCAGCGACCCGTCCGCCCGCATCATCTCGTCGTGGACACCCGGAAGCGGTCGATAGCGGCCCACGAGGGCCGAGATCCACCCCGGCAGCGCGCCACGCGCCGCGGAGCGGGCGTCGGTCTTCAGCGTGTCGGGACGGGTCTCGCTCATGAAAGCTCGGCAGGATCGGCGCACGGTCAGGCTAAGGCAAATACGCGAAGCGTCCAGCCCCTTCGGAAGGGTCGCTGGACACGGCCGTCACATCCACGCCGGCCGGCGGAGGTCGAGCGTCGCCGGAAACGCACCGGGCCTTTCCTCCGGCGGCACCGCGATGGGCCCGATCGCGTGACCGTGGTCCTGGAACCGCGCCAGACGGCGGGCTTCCGCCTCGTAGGCGTTGACGGGGTAGGTGTCGTAGTTCCGCCCGCCCGGATGGGCCACGTGATAGACGCAGCCGCCGAGCGAGCGCCCGTTCCAGCTGTCCACCACGTCGAAGGTCAGCGGTGCGTTCACCGGCAGCACCGGATGGATGCCGCTCGCCGGATGCCAGGCCTTGAACCGCACCCCGCCCACATGCCGGCCGTTGCTGCCGGTCGCCAGCATCGGCACGCGCCGGCCGTTGCACGCGATCACGTGCCGGTTCGGGTCGAGCCCGGTCGCCTTCACCTGCAGCCGTTCCACCGAGCTGTCGACATAGCGGACCGTGCCGCCGACCGCGCCTTCCTCACCCGTTACGTGCCACGGCTCCAGCGCGCCGCGGATCTCCAGCTCCACCCCGCCATAGGACACCGTCCCGAAATACGGGAAGCGGAACTCCCGTTGCGCCTCGAACCAAAGTGCCTCAATCGGGAAACCGGCCCGTTGCAGATCGCTGACCACCTCCCGAAAATCCGCCCACACGAAGTGCTCCAGCATGAAGCGGTCGTGCAGGTCGGTGCCCCAGCGTGTGAAGCCGCCGGTCTGCGGCTGGTCCCAGAACCAGGCCACCAGAGCCCTGAGGAGGAGCTGCTGGGCGAGCGACATCCGCGCGTCCGGCGGCATCTCGAACGAGCGGAACTCCACCAGCCCGAGCCGACCGGTCGGGCCGTCCGGTGAGTAGAGCTTGTCGATGCAGATCTCCGACCGGTGCGTGTTGCCGGTGACGTCCACCAGGAGATTGCGGAACAGCCGGTCGACGAGCCAGGGCAGCGGTGCCGGCCCCTCGCCCGGCCGCGGCACCTGCGCCAGCGCGATCTCCAGCTCGTAGAGCGCGTCGTGCCGGGCCTCGTCGATCCGCGGCGCCTGGCTGGTCGGGCCGATGAACAGTCCGGAGAACAGGTAGGACAGGCTCGGATGACGCTGCCAGTAGAGCACCAGGCTTTTCAGCAGGTCCGGCCGGCGCAGGAACGGGCTGTCGGCAGGCGTCGCACCGCCGATCACCACATGATTGCCGCCGCCGGTGCCGGTGTGCCGGCCGTCCGTCATGAACTTGTCGGTACCGAGCCGCGTCAGCCGCGCCTCTTCGTAGACGCCCGTGGTGATGTCCACGCACGCGCGCCAGGAGGCGGCCGGATGCACGTTCACCTCGATGACACCCGGATCCGGCGCCACTCGCACCACGCCTATCCGCGGATCGAACGGAGGCGCGTATCCCTCGATGTGAACGGGAAGCCCCAACTCCTCGGCGGTGTTCTCCGCCGCGGCCAGCAGCTCCAGGTAATCCTCGATCGTCGAGGTCGGCGGCATGAACACGCAGAGCCGTCCGTCGCGCGGCTCCACCGACAGCGCGGTGCGCACCGCCCCGACCCCGGTCATCCACTGCTGGACGCGCGGGTCGTCCGGCGTCACCTCGGTGGAGCGGCGGAACGTCTGGTGCAGCTCCTCCGGATCCGGCAGGTCCGGCCTGTCGTCGAAGGTGTCGCGTTCCACGATGTAGGGATAGGCAGCTGGCGGCACATAGGGCAGCGCCGCCAGCGGCAGCCGGTAGCCCACGGGCGAATCTCCGGGAATCAGGAACAGCCGGCCGCGCCGGAAATTCCAGAGTTCGGAGACCCACCCCGAACCCGCGCGCGACTGCCAGCGCTGGACCGGCAGCACGTAGCCGGACGCCTTGCCGAGCCCGCGCTCGAACACCCGCGCGATGCGGGCCCGCTCCTCTGCGCTCTCCAGCTTGCTGTCGTCGGTCGTAACGTTCTCCGGCAACCCCTGCTCCTTCAGGATCCAGTGGCCGGGATCCTCGAAGGCCGGCACGGCGAAGCTGGCGGGAATGCCGAGCCGTTTGGCGACACCCGCCGTGAAGGCCGCGGCGTCGTCGATCGAAGGCGGCGTGTTGCCGGTTTCCCGGGCCACCAGGTCGAGGTTTCGCCAGACCGGCTTGCCGTCCTTGCGCCAGTAGAGCGAGAAGGTCCAGCGCGGCAGGCTTTCGCCGGGATACCACTTGCCCTGGCCGTAGTGCAGGAAGCCGCCCGGCGCGAAGCGGTCCGCCAGCCGCCGGATCAGCTGGTCGGCCAGCGTGCGCTTGGTCGGGCCTACCGCCGCGGTGTTCCACTCCGCCGACTGGTAGTCGTCGATCGAAACGAACGTCGGCTCGCCGCCCATCGTCAGCCGCACGTCGCGGGCTTGGAGCGCGGCGTCCACCGTGTCGCCGGCGACAAGCAGCCGCTCCCAGGCGTCGTCGGCGAACGGATAGGTCACCCGCGGCCGCTCGTCGATCCGCGCGATCGACATGTCGAAGCTGAACGACACCTGCGTGTCCGGGTGCCCCGTATAGCCGCCGGAGATCGGCGCCGCCGAGGCGTAATGGGGCGTCGCGGCCAGCGGAATATGCCCCTCGCCGCAGAGCAGCCCCGACGTCGGGTCGAGCCCGATCCAGCCGGCGCCGGGGATGTAGACCTCGCACCAGGCGTGCAGGTCGGTGAAGTCGACCGCCGTGCCGGCCGGCCCGTCCAGCGCCTTCAGGTCCGGCTTCAGCTGGATCAGGTATCCGGACACGAAGCGGGCGGCGAGCCCGAGGTGTCGCAGCAGCTGGACCAGCAGCCAGCCGGTATCGCGGCAGGAGCCGGACCGCCGTGCCAGCGTCTCGTCGGGGGTCTGCACCCCCGGCTCCATGCGGATCTCGTAGCTGATGTGCCGCTGCAGGTCCTGGTTGATCCCGACCAGGAAGTCGATCGTCGGCACCAGCTTGCGCGAAACGCCAGCCAGGTAGTCGCGGAAGAGGTCCCCCTCGCTTTCGCGGATCAGGTAGGGCGCGAGCTCGATCCCGAGCTCAGGCGTGTAGGCGAACGGGAACTTCTGCGCATAGTCCTCTGTGAAGAAGTCGAACGGGTTGATCGTCGCCATCTCCGCCATCAGGTCGACGGAGACGGAGAACTCCGTCGATGGCTCCGGGAACACGAACCGGGCCAGCCAATTGCCGTGCGGATCCTGCTGCCAGTTCACGAAGTGCGGCTCCGGCGTCACCTTCAGCGCGTAGGAGGGCACCTTGGTGCGGCTGTGCGGCGCCGGCCTGAGGCGGACCACCTGAGGTCCGAGCTGGACGGGGCGGTCGTAGGTATAGCGGGTGACGTGGGTGAGCTTCGTCAGGATCGCCATCAGGTCTTCAGCCTCGCGTTGCGCAACGTCCCGCCATGAGAAACCATCCGGGCGGGCAGTAGAAGCCTAACCCGTAGGCATGCCGACGGAAAGGGCAGTGTGCGCCCCGCAGGCGACGAACACTGTCGTCAGTCTTCCAGCCCTGCGATTGCCCGGGCGAAATCGCGGGCCTGGAACGGCTCCAGGTCGTCTATCTGCTCGCCGACACCGATGAAGTGGACGGGGAGGCCGAATTTCGCGGAGATGGCCACCAGGATACCGCCGCGCGCCGTACCGTCCAGCTTGGTCATGACCAGACCGGTCACGCCCGCCGTCTTGCCGAAAACGTCCACCTGGTTGAGCGCGTTCTGGCCGGTCGTTGCGTCGAGGACGAGCAGCACGTCGTGCGGGGCACTCGGATCGACCTTGCGGATGACCCGCACGACCTTCTCCAGCTCCGCCATCAGCTCGGCCTTGTTCTGCAGCCGTCCCGCCGTGTCGACCATCAGCACGTCGCGTCCGCCGGCCTTGGCCTCCGTCAGGGCATCGAACGCCAGGCCGGCGGCGTCCGAACCCACCGGTCGGGCTACGACCGGCACCTGTGTCCGCTCGCCCCAGACCTTCAGCTGGTCGATCGCCGCCGCCCGGAAGGTGTCTCCGGCCGCCAGCATCACCGACCGGCCCTCGGCCCGGAACTTCGCTGCCAGCTTGCCGATCGTCGTCGTCTTGCCCGAACCGTTGACGCCGACCACCAGGATCACATGCGGCTTCAGGTCGGCCCGGATCTCCAGCGGCTTGGCCACCGGCGAAAGCACCGCCTCGACCTCCTCGGCCAGAACCGTGCGGACCTCCTGGTCGGAGATGTCCTTGCCGAACCGGCCCTTGGCCAGCCGCTCGGTAATGGCGGTCGCGGTCTGCACGCCGAGGTCCGCCTGGATCAGGACGTTCTCCAGCTCCTCCAGAGTCTCGTCGTCGAGCTTGCGCTTGGTGAAGATCGAAACGATCCCGCCCCCGATCGCCGTGCGCGAGCGCGACAGCCCTTCGCGCAGCTTGTCGAGCCAGGACTTCTTCGGGCCCGTCTCGCCGGCGTCGGGCGCCGGGGTATCGACCGCGGGAACTCCGAGCGGCGCCGGAGCGAAGCGCGCGAACGGGTTCTCTCCGGGCTCCGCGATCACCGTGGGAGCCTGGGGCTCGTCCGGAGCCTGCTCCACCGCAACGGGCTCCGCCGCCGGCTTCGTCTCGGGCTCCCCGTCCTTGCCGAAGCCGAACAGGCGGCCGAAGAATCCAGGCTTCTTGTCTTCGGCCATCGTCGGTCCCGTCTCCAGAGGTCAGTTGATCAAGCGGCCTTGGCCACGAGCGCCCGCTCGGTATGGCCGGTCACGACGGCGTCGACGATCTCGCCCGGCCGGCCCGCGGCGATCTCGGCCAGCGTGAACTGTTCGGTCCGCCCGAGGCCGTTCTTCTCGATCAACACCAGCCGCCGCCGTCCGGTTTCGCTCGCAAGGTGGGCGGTGAACGCATCGTCTCCCTTCACCCTCAGCCGCGCCGCTCGCTCCTTGATGACCGCGCGCTCCAGCTGCGGCATGCGCGCGGCGGGTGTTCCGGGCCGCGGCGAATAGGGGAAGACGTGGAGATGCGTCAGCCCGCAATCGTCGACGATGGCGAGCGACTGGGCGAACATCGCCTCGTCCTCGGTGGGGAACCCGGCGATCAGGTCGGCGCCGAACACCATGTCGGGCCGCAGCCGTCGGGCCTCCTCGCAGAAGCGGATTGCATCCGCGCGCAGGTGTCGGCGCTTCATCCGCTTGAGGATCATGTCGTCGCCGGCCTGCAGGGAGAGGTGCAGGTGCGGCATCAGCCGCTCCTCCTCCGCGATCGCGCGCATCAGGTCCTCGTCCGCCTCGATCGAGTCGATGGAGGAGATCCTCAGACGCTTCAGCTCCGGCACATGCGCCAGGATGGTCCGGGTGAGCTTACCGAGCCGTGGCGTCCCCGGCAGGTCCTGTCCATAGGACGTCAGGTCGACACCCGTCAGCACCACCTCCGCATAACCGTTCTCCACCAGCCGGCGGACCTGGGCGACGACCTCGCCCATCGGCACGGAACGCGAATTCCCGCGGCCATAGGGGATGATGCAGAAGGTGCAGCGGTGGTCGCAGCCGTTCTGAACCTGCACGAAGGCCCGCGCCCGCCCCTCGAACCCGTCGACCAGATGCAGCGCCGTTTCCCGCACGCTCATGATGTCGTTGACGCGCGTCTTTTCCGCCGCCGCCACGCCGAAGTCCGGCAGGGCCCGGTAGGCCGCCTCGGTCATCTTCTGGTCGTTGCCGACGACGAGGTCCACCTCCTCCATCGCCGCGAAGGACGCCGGATCGGTCTGCGCAGCGCAGCCGGTCACGACGATCCGGGCGGCCGGGTTCTCCCGCCGCGCGCGCCGGATCGCTTGCCGGGCCTGGCGCACGGCCTCGCCGGTCACCGCGCAGGTGTTCACCAGCACGGCGTCCGTCAGTCCGGCCGCTTCGGCCTTCTGCTTCATGACCTCCGATTCCACCGTGTTCAGACGGCAGCCGAAGGTCACCACCTCGATAGCCATGGGAGTGGTCGATGCCCTGCTTGTGGGGTTGGTCCGCCGCTATATGGCCGAAACGGCGGACAAACGCCAGAGCGGCGCCGGATCGGCGGTCAGGCGACCGCAGCCCGGGGGGCGAAGATCTCGCCCGGCAGCATACCGCGATGCTCCAGTTCGGTCGCCCCTGTCATCAGAACCTTGTCGGCGTCCGTCCACTCGATCAGAAGGTCGCCGCCCGGCAGGCTGACGCGCACCGTGCGCCCGGTCCGGCCGGTACGGGCCGCCGAAACCGCAGCGGCGCAGGCCGCCGAGCCGCAGGCCCTCGTCAGTCCCGCCCCGCGCTCCCAGACCCGCAGGATCAACGAGTCCGGTCCCGTGACCTGCGCAAGCGAGATGTTCGCTCCCTCCGGAAAGATCGGGTGATGCTCCAGCATCGGGCCGATCGCACCGAGGTCGTAGGCCGATGCGTCGTCGACCCAGAAGATCGCGTGCGGATTGCCCATGCTGGCCACCGACGGGGAATGCAGGATCGGATCGTCGATCGGCCCGATCTGCAGCTCGATCGCCCGCGTGTCATGGAAAGGTTCGGCCAGCGGGATCTTGTCCCAGGCGAACTCCGGCCGGCCCATGTCGACCGTCACGAGCCCGTCGCCGGCCTCGCGAACCGTCAGCAGGCCCGCCCGGGTCTGCAGCGTCAGCCGGTCCTTGCCGCTCTCGTCGAACATCAAACGCCCCACGCACCGGGTGCCGTTGCCGCAGGCCGCCGACTCCGATCCGTCGATGTTGAAGATGATCATCGCCGCATCCGTCTGCGGCGTCACCGGATCGTAGACCACCATCAGCTGGTCGAAATGCGCACCAGGCGTCTGGCCGATCGCCCGCGCGGCATCCGCCGTCACCCGCTCGCGCCGGCCACGCATATCCAGGACGACGATCTCGTTCCCGATCCCGTTCATCTTTGTGAAAGGCACGCCGTCGGTCATGGGAGCATTCGATCCATGGGTGGCTTGACACCCGATAGGTAGCGATTTTCGGACGGTTTCGGAAGGGGCGACCGTCCACTGAACACGGCACGCCCCGATTGATGAAGAAGGCGTGAATCCGATCCGCCGGATAGTTGATGGAGGGGTTAGAATCCCGTTCACCAGCTCTTTTAAGCCGACGAAAGTACATTCTCGTTAGAACATATTTTTGGTGGGAGGACGCCGCTTCGGGGCCGATATGAACATCTTCAAGAAATTGCTTGTGGCGCTTGCCCTGCTTCTGGCAACCAGCCAGGCCGTACTTGCGTCCGCTTGGACCGTTGAGCGTGTAACCGGCCGCGCCTGGATCACCGGAAGTGGCACGGAACCGATCGCGCTCAAACCCCGCATGACGGTCACCAGCGGCCAGACCGTGGCAACCGCCGATCGGGCAAGGGTCCTGCTCGTTCAGGACAAGAACCGCATGGCGCTCGGCCCAAACACCGTCATTTCTGTCGGCCCCACGTCCTTCTTCTCGCGCAAGGTGCGCATCGAGCAGCAGGTCGGCTCCATCGAAGTGGACGTCGAAAAGCGGCGCGCGCCCTACTTTTCCGTCGAGACGCCTTTCCTGGCGGCCGTCGTCAAGGGCACCCGCTTCACCGTGACCGTTTCCCCGTCGCGGGCCTCCGTCAACGTCGACCGTGGACTTGTCCAGGTCTCCGATTTCACGTCCGGAGACCACGCTGATCTCGGTCCCGGACAGCGCGCCAAGACCCGGCCGGGCACCGGCGGCCTTTCCGTCGCCGGTGTCGACAGACCCGTCGTGGAGAAGGGCAAGCCCGCAGAGGCCACCGTCAAGGCATTCGGAACCCGTAAGGTCTCCGTAGAGTCGCTCGGCGCAGCCTCGGACGAGAAGGCCTCAGCCGAGGCCGACAGCGGCAAACCGGACAAGTCGAAGAACAGCAACGGCAAGAGCGGCAACGCCGGAAACGGTGGCGGCAATTCCGGAAACGGCGGCGGCAACAGCGGAGCTGGAGGCAACTCTGGCAACGGCGGCGGTGGAGGCGGTAATTCCGGGCATGGCGGCGGCAACTCGGGTGGCCATGGGCACGGCGGCGGTCGCCACTGAGCGAAGGACGGGCCATGTCCCTCCAGCATCAAGCCGAAGGTGATGGTCGTCGCCGCAAGGCCGTGCGCGACGGCAGCCTGATCGCCGTCATCGGGCTGGTTCTCGCCTTCCTCCATGGCGTCGGCGTCTTCGCGCCGCTCTCCCGGGTTCTGCAGGACCAGCGCTTTCACGCAACGACCCGCGCACCCTCCGACAAGGTCGTTCTCGTCGACATCGACGCCCGCAGTCTCGCCGGGATCGGCGTATGGCCCTGGGATCGCCGGATCTATGCCGACCTCCTCGCGTCCGCTGCCACGCACGGGGCCGAGGCCGTCGCTTTCGACATCGACTTCAGCACGCGCTCGACCACCGGCTCGGACGCCGCTTTCGCCGAAGCCCTGGCCGGCTCAGGCGTGCCGGTCTACATGGCCGCCTTCGTGCAGCCGGAGACGGCAGCCGGTCCGGACCGGCTGCTTCTGTCGCTCCCGACACCCGCCTTGATGGAAAGCGCCTGGCCTGCCCTGGTCAACGTGCCGGTCGATCCGGACGGCGCGGTCCGGTCGATCCTCTACGGCCTGGACACCCCGGAAGGGCCGGTCCAGTCGATGCCCGCGCTCCTGGCTGGGTCCGAGCGGACCACCGGGGCGTTTTCCATTGACTACTCGATCGACGCCGCCGGCCTTCGCCGTGTCTCGTTCGTCGACGTCCTCCGTGGAACGGTTCCTCCCGACACGCTGAAGGGCCGCGTCCTCATCGTCGGCGCCACCGCGGTCGAGCTCCGCGACATCTTCCAGGTGCCCCGTCACGGCCTCGTCTCCGGCTCGACGATCCTCGCGCTCGCGACCGAAACCGTGGCGCAGGACCGCGCCGTGGATGTTGGAGGCGGTTATGCGCTCGCCCTCCTCGCCGGCGCAGTGGTCCTGGCGATCCTGGCTTTCGCCCTGATCTCCTCCTGGACGGTGATGCCGCTGCTCGCCGGGGCCGGCGTTGCGCTGCACGGCGCCGCTGTGGGACTTCACACTTTCACCGCCCAGACCCTCGACACCGGGCCCGCCCTCGCCGCGGTCGCGGTCTTCAGCCTCTGGGGCCTCTTGAGGGAACTCGATCTGCGCCAATGGCTGTTGCGTCTCGCCCGGACGCGCATCGCCAACGCCGACCGGATCCTTGTCAACCTCATCGAAGAGGGCTTCGACGGGATCCTGGTGGTCGACTCCGACGGTCGGATCCGCCACGCCAACCGGTCGGCGACGGCGATCCTCGGCCTCGGAGACCAGGCCCTGCCCCGGACGATCGCGGATCTCCCCGACCCCGTCGCCCGCCTGGTCTCCCGGCCCGGCGCCCACGACGGCGTCGAGCCGTCCAGCGGCCTCCTGCGCATGGGCGAGGGATCCGAGGCGCGGATCCTGGAGTACGCGACCCGACCTGTCCGCCTCGATCCGGAGTCCGGCCCGGGCCCGACGGAGGAGCCTCGGCTTCTGGTCTGCCTGTCGTTCCGCGACGTTACCGAGCGCCAGCGGGCCGCCGAACAGATGGAATACCTCGCCTACCACGATGCCCTGACCGGATTGCCGAACCGGCGCGCCCTGGAGGCCCGGCTTGCGGACTCACCGGCCGAAATGCCCGCTGCCCTGCTCTTCTTCGACCTCGACCGGTTCAAGGACGTCAACGGCAAGCTCGGCCACGGCTGGGGCGATGCGCTGCTGAGGGATGTCGCGACGCGTGCCACCTGCGCCATAGGCCCGGACGCTTTCCTCGCCCGCCTCGGCGGCGACGAATTCGCCGCGCTCCTGCCGTCAGGTTCGGCGTCGGATCCCGCGAACCGCACGATGGCCCTGTTGAAGGACCTGTCGCGGCCATTCTCGTTGCAGAACCACAAGATTGCGATCACCGCGAGCGCCGGACTGCGCCTTCTGGACGGTTCGCAGACCACACCCCAGGATACGCTGCGGCAGGCCGACCTTGCACTCGGCGAGGCCAAAAAGGCAGGTCGGAATCGCGCGGTGATCTTCTCCCCGGACCTTGAAGTCGCCCGTCTGCGGCGACTGCGGCTCGAGCACGATCTGGAGGCGGCGTTCCGCAACAACGAACTCCGGCTCGTCTTCCAGCCGCAGGTCTCGCTGGCCACCGGCGAGATCGTCGGCGCGGAAGCGCTGACGCGCTGGTACCACCCGGAACGCGGCTTCGTCTCGCCCGCCGAATTCATCCCGGTCATGGAGGAGACCGGCCTGATCCACCGGCTGGGCGCCTGGACGCTGGCAACGGCATGCCGCGAGGCGGCGCGCTGGCCGGAGCACATCCGGATCGCCGTCAACGTGTCTGCGATCGAACTGGAGATGGGCGACGTTCCCGCGACCGTCGCAGATATCCTCTCCGCCACCGGTTTGCGCCCCGATCGCCTGGAACTGGAGATCACGGAAACCGCCTTCGTGAAGGAGACGCCTCTTCTCGTGGAGCGCCTGCGCCGGATCCGCGGCTTCGGCGTCGGGTTCGCGCTCGACGACTTCGGCACCGGATACTCGTCGCTGGGCTACCTGCACCGCTTCCCCGTCGGCAAGATCAAGATCGACCGCTCCTTCGTGATGGGGCTTCCCGAGGATGAAACAGCCGCTGCGATCGTCCGGTCCATCGTCGCGCTCGCCGCGAGCCTGCGCCTGCGGACCGTCGCGGAAGGCATAGAAACCGAGCGGCAGCAGGACTGCCTGCGGCGGATGGGCTGTACGGAAGGACAGGGGTACCTGTTCTCCCAGCCGGTCGACTCGGCAACGATAGCCGCGCTGATCGCGCGCGACGCGGCCCGACCCTCGGCCCTGGCAGGCTGACCGGCCGCAGGGTGGTTGGCGTCAGTTGAGCCGCTTCTGCGGAGTCAGCCAGGCGGCCGCGAACGCCGCGCTGTGCTGGGTATTTCCGGCCAGGAACATGCAGATCATCGTCGTCGCGTACTCGCCGTCCTCCCAGTCCGAGAACACCTGGTATTGGTAGGCGAACGGCGGCACGTTGGCGCGCAGCCAGTTCTGCACTTCCACGATCCGCTCGTCTTCTCCGAAGGGGGCCTCCAGCACGAACATCTGGCTCACATCCTCGACAAAATCGAGCGCCTCGATGTCCTCCTGGTCCGCAACGATCACCGACAAGCCCATGGTCCTGCTCCGCGCCTCACTTGAAGGAACAACGCGCGGAATGCTGGCAGGATCCGTCGGACCGCAGATCGGGACGTTCAGCGCGGCAGGGAAGCGTAGTAGTCGGCCAATGCCTCCATCTCCGCCTCGGTCATCCGCCGCGTCATGAAGCGCATCTCCTCGTGCGCCCGCTGCCCGCTGTGAAAGGCCCTGAGCTGCGACAGCAGATAGCCGTAGTTCTGGCCGGCGAGATGAGGCACCAGCGTGTCGGGCGCCAGCCCCTCAGGCCCGTGGCAGGGAGCGCAGGCCGCGACGAGGCCCGCGAGGTCCACGGATTCGGCCGCCCGGCTTGGCAACGCCATGGCCGCCAACACTGCGGCAAGCACGACGACATCGATCCGCATGGCAACTCCGCTCTCCAGGGCCGGGCCCCGGTGGTTCAAACGGACGCGCTGGACGGCGCCCCGCTCTCGAACTAGCTTCACCCCCTCGACTTCGGCAAGGACCCCTCCATGCTTTTCGCCGTCACCTGCATCGACAAGACCGGCCACGCGGCCGTCCGCACCGACAACCGGTCGTCCCACCTGGAATTCCTCAAGGCCAACGCGGACGCCGTCAAGATCGCCGGCCCGATGCTGACCGACGACGGCGCCGGCATGGTCGGCTCCCTGCTGGTGATCGAGGCCGCGGACCGGTCCGCCTTGGACGCGCTTCTCGCGGAAGATCCCTACGCCAAGGCCGGGCTGTTCGAGCGGATCGAGATCCGCCCCTGGCGCTGGGTCATCGGCAATCCCGGCTGACGCACCCATGGCCCACTGGCTCTACAAGTCCGAACCGGCGGCCTGGTCCTGGGACCAGCAGAAGGCCGCCGGGGCGGCCGGCACTCCGTGGACCGGCGTGCGCAACTATCAGGCCCGCAACTTCATGCGCGCCATGCGGATCGGCGACCGCGGCTTCTTCTACCACTCCAACGACGGCCTCGCTGTGGTCGGCCTCGTCGAGGTCTGCGCTCTCTCCCACCCCGATCCGACCACCGACGATCCGCGATGGGACTGCGTCGACATTCGCGCCGTGGCGGACATGCCGCGGCCCGTTACCCTGGCCGCCATCAAGGCCGAACCCCGCCTTTCCGCCATGAGCCTCGTCACCTCCTTCCGCCTCTCGGTCCAACCGGTCACCGACGAGGAATGGGCGATCGTCTGCGAGATGGGTGGCCTGCCCCCGGACAAGTCATGACCCGGGAGGGGTCGCGTCCATGATCGAGCCGACACGCGACCCCGAGGCCTTCATCCGCGCGGAGACACGCCTCTCCGCACCGCCCCACGTACCGGAGATCCGGCTGCATCTGGCCGACGAAGCCGTCGACCTCTGGCACCGGACCGAGGAGGAACTGGGGGAGATGGGCCTGCCGCCGCCCTATTGGGCCTTCGCATGGGCCGGCGGGCAGGCGATTGCGCGCTACGTGCTCGACCACCCCGAGACCGTCCGCGGCCGCACAGTCCTCGATTTCGCGTCTGGCTCAGGCATTGTGGCCATCGCCGCCGCGATGGCCGGCGCGGCCCGGGTGCTTGCGACCGACATCGACCGTTTCTCGCTGGTCGCCATCGGTTTGAACGCGGTGGCCAACAAGGTGACGGTTGAGACAACCGGGCGCGACATCCTCTCCTCCGGCCCCGCCGGCTTCGACGTCGTCCTCGCGGGCGATGTCTTCTACGAGAAGCCGATGGCCGACAGGGTCGAACCCTTCCTGAAACAGGCTCAGGCGGAAGGCGCCCTTGTGCTCTTCGGTGATCCCGGGCGGAGCTACCTGCCGAAGGCGGGCATCGAGGCGATCGCCGAGTACCGGGTGCCGGTAACCCGCGCGATCGAGGACAACGAGGTCAAGCACACCAGGGTCTGGCGCTTCCTATGATCCGCGCGCACCGGCCCGCACCCTTCTGGCGGGCGGTTGCTGCATCGCACCCTACGAAGTGATGAGCGGGAAAACAGCCATCAGGGCTATTCCGGTGAACGAAAGTTCGACGGTTGACCCGTGGACGCCCCCCGGCCGCTTTCGCATAATGCGGCCCGAAATGGAGGCCGCCGGGGCCGAGGAGAAAACCCGCGGCCGCAAGGGAGGATCGTCATGTCGGTCGAGTTGTTTCCGGTTCCGGAGTCCGTCGCCAGGACGGCCTTGGTCGATGATGCCAAGTATCAGGAGATGTACCGCCGTTCGGTCGAGGATCCCGAGGGCTTCTGGGGCGACGAGGGCAAGCGGCTCGACTGGATTAAGCCCTACACCAAGGTGAAGAACACCCGTTACGCGCCGGACGTTTCGATCAAGTGGTTCGAGGACGGCACGCTCAACGTGTCCGCCAATTGCGTCGACCGCCACCTTGCGACGCGCGGCGACCAGACCGCCATCATCTTCGAGGGCGACGATCCGAACGACAGCCGCCACATCACCTATCGGGAGCTGTCCGAGGAGGTGAACCGCTTCGCCAACGTTCTGAAGGCGCACGGCGTCAAGAAGGGCGACCGCGTCACCATCTACCTGCCGATGATCCCCGAGGCGGCCTACGCGATGCTGGCCTGCACCCGGGTTGGGGCGGTCCATTCGATCGTCTTCGCCGGCTTCTCCCCGGACAGCCTCGCCGGGCGCATCGAGGACTGCGAGTCCAAGATCATCCTCACCGCCGATGAAGGCCTGCGCGGCGGCCGCAAGGTACCGCTGAAGGCGAATGTCGACGCGGCCCTGAAGAAGACCCCCGGCGGCGAGAAGGTGATCGTCGTCAAGCGCACCGGCGGCGCCATCGCCATGACCGAGGGTCGTGACTTCTGGTATTCGGACGAAGCTGCCAAGGTTTCCGCCGATTGCCCGCCCGAGGAGATGAACGCGGAGGACCCGCTGTTCATCCTCTACACCTCCGGATCGACCGGCAAGCCGAAAGGCGTGCTGCACACCACAGGCGGCTACCTCGTCTACGCTTCGATGACGCACCAGTATGTCTTCGACTACCACGACGGCGACGTCTACTGGTGCACTGCCGACGTCGGCTGGGTCACAGGTCACAGCTACATCGTCTACGGACCGCTCGCCAACGGGGCGACCACCCTGATGTTCGAGGGCGTGCCCACCTATCCAGATGCCGGCCGCTTCTGGCAGGTGATCGACAAGCACAACGTCAACATCTTCTACACCGCACCGACTGCCATCCGCTCGCTGATGGGTGCCGGCAACGACCACGTCACCAAGACCAGCCGCAAGTCCTTGAGAATTCTGGGTTCCGTCGGCGAACCGATCAACCCGGAAGCCTGGCTCTGGTACTACAACGTCGTCGGCGAGAAGCGCTGCCCGATCGTCGACACCTGGTGGCAGACCGAGACCGGCGGCATCCTGATCACGCCGTTGCCGGGCGCGACCGCGCTGAAGCCGGGTTCCGCGACCCGCCCGTTCTTCGGCGTCAAACCGGCAGTCGTCGATGCCGAAGGCAAGTTCCTGGAAGGCGCGACCGAAGGCAACCTCGTGATCACCGACAGCTGGCCCGGCCAGATGCGGACAATCTACGGCGACCACGAGCGCTTCGAGCAGACCTACTTCTCCACCTACAAGGGCCTCTACTTCACCGGCGACGGTTGCCGGCGCGACGCCGACGGCTACTACTGGATCACCGGCCGCGTCGACGACGTCATCAACGTCTCCGGCCACCGCATGGGAACCGCCGAGGTGGAGAGCGCCCTGGTCGCCCATCCCAAGGTCTCGGAAGCCGCCGTCGTCGGATATCCCCATGATATCAAGGGCCAAGGCATCTACTGCTACGTCACGCTGATGGCCGGCGAGGAGCCGACCGAGGCGCTGAAGAAGGAACTGAAGGACTGGGTCCGCCGCGAGATCGGTCCGATCGCGACCCCCGACCTCATTCAGTTCTCGCCCGGCCTGCCCAAGACCCGCTCCGGAAAGATCATGCGCCGCATCCTGCGCAAGATCGCCGAGGACGAGTTCGGCAGCCTGGGCGACACCTCCACGCTCGCCGATCCGGGCGTGGTGACCGACCTGATCGACAACCGGCAGAACCGCAAGGCCGGTTGAAAAATCCCGGTTTTCTGAGGAAAATTGCATTGCCGAACCTGCCCTCCCGCACTGCGGGAGGGCTTTTTCGTTGCA
This sequence comes from Chthonobacter albigriseus, assembly GCF_013839445.1. GTDB lineage: Bacteria > Pseudomonadota > Alphaproteobacteria > Rhizobiales > Pleomorphomonadaceae > Chthonobacter > Chthonobacter albigriseus. Next base: position 161,442 of record NZ_JACDIT010000006.1, read on the forward strand.
TCCCGCGTCGTCCGGGGTGATCATGACGTTAGCATGACCACTCGGACGCGGAGGCTCGGTTGACCGAGAGAGTGGACGACGAAGAGCAGCGGCTCGCCCCCGTGGTGCCCTTGCGGGCAAGCCCGCCCGAAGCGGGCTCCCCGGCCGCGCCGAGCCCGCACCGGGAGCCGCCCTATACCGCTTTCGACCGACGGGAACTCTCTGAAATCCTGAAGCTTTACGGCCGCATGGTGGCCGCCGGCGAATGGCGCGACTATGCCATCGACATGCTGAAGGACAGGGCGGTCTTCTCCGTTTTCAGGCGCTCTTCGGAGATGCCGATCTACCGGATCGAGAAGAACCCGAAGCTCGCCCGCCGCCAGGGCGCCTATGCGGTGATATCCCAGACCGGGATGATCCTGAAGCGCGGCCCCGACCTCGCCCGGGTGCTGCGGGTGCTCGACAAGACCCTCAAGCTGGTCGACGCCTGACCCCGGTTTGTCGTGGAAGGTGTAGTCGCGTTTTCCGGCGCGACACCCGGCTACGTAGCCCCGCTCACGGTGCCGACGCGTCGCCCTCGCCGATCGCCCGTTGCATCAGCACCTGGTCGAGCCATCGCCCGTGCTTGAACCCCACCGAGCGGGCGACACCGATCATCGCGAACCCCATCGCCCGGTGAAGACCGATCGAGGCGGCGTTGTCGCTGTCCCCGATCACCGCGATCATCTGACGGAACCCTCTATCCCCGGCCGCGGCGATCAGCCCGGACAGGAGAGCCCGCCCGACACCCGCTCTTTGAATGCTCGGATCGACATAGATCGAGTTTTCGATGGTGTACCGGTAGGCCGCCCGCGGCCGGTAGGCGGAGGCGTAGGCATAGCCGGCGAGCCGGCCGGCGACCTCCGCCACCAGATAGGGATAGCCGCCGCCGAGGATCGTCTCGGCCCGCCGCGCCATCTCCGCCTCGTCGGGCGGCTCCAGCTCCCAGGAGGCGGTGCCATGGATAACCGCATCGGCATAGATCGCGCGGATCGCCGGAATGTCGGCCGGAGCGAACGGGCGGAGGACGGCGGTGGCGGTCATCGGGACCTCGGGCAGGCTGGCGGGCGGCGGAGCCCGGCGAGTAGCACGCGGCCCCGCATCCGCGGAAGAGGCCCCGGAACGACGAAGGGCGCGGGAGTTGTCCCCGCGCCCTCCATCCGGTCCATACTCGGCTCGACCTTAGCGGCGTTCGCCGAACAGCTGGAGCATCATGACGAACATGTTGATGAAGTCGAGATACAGCGTCAGCGCGCCCATGATGGCCTTGCGGCCGGCCGTCGCGCCGTCGTCGCCCGCGAAATACATCTCCTTGATGCGCTGGGTGTCGTAGGCGGTGAGGCCCGCGAACACCAGAACGCCGATCACCGACACCGCGAAGGCGAGCGCCGAGGAGGCCAGGAAGATGTTGACGATCGAGGCGATGATCACCCCGAACAGGCCCATGATCAGGAACGAGCCCATCGCCGAGAGATCGCGGCCGGTGGTGTATCCGTAGAGGCTGAGCGCGCCGAAGGCGGCCGCCGTCACGAAGAACACCTGGCTGATCGACGTCGACGTGTATACCAGGAAGATCGACGACAGCGACAGACCGACCAGGCCGGCATAGATCCAGAAGGTGAGCTGGGCGGCGCCGACGCTCATCTTGTGGATGCGGAACGACAGGAACATCACCGCGCCGAGCGGCGCGAAGATCAGCACCCAGCGCAGCGGACTGGCGAACAGGAGCTGGCCGAAGGACGTCAGCGCGAGGCCTTCCGAAGTCTCCACGACGGCGGCCGAGAAGGCGCCATAGGCGGCCAGACCGGTCACCAGCAGACCGATCGCCATGTAGTTGTAGACCTTGAGCATGTACGCGCGGAGACCCTGATCGATCTCCCCGGCGTAGCCGTGCGACGTCACGCCCGGGCGGGCGCCGACGTTCGGATCGGGGTACGGCATGGACATGAAACCTTTCGTGCATGCCGGCCAGGCATCAGTCGGGCGGCCGGCAGGAACCCTTGCCCGTCAATATGGCGGTTCGCTTGCCAGCGAACAAGGTAGGGAATTCAAGGGTCCGCGCCGAACGCCGATGCGCATCGGGCACGGAGCCACCGCCCCTTCGACCGGCCCGGCGATTCTGCCGGTCGCCAGCGACGGTCACCAACTGTCAGGGATTTTGCCGTATTCACCAAGGGACGGCATCCGGAACTGGCGGGCGCGGGCCGGTGAACCGCGGCGCCAGGTGATCATCCCGCGTGCCGAAGGAGAGTCGATGCGGATCGAGCGTGCGGTCAAGCGACGCCTCTGCAGCCTGCCGGCAACCGTCTACTCGGACGGCTTGCGGACCGACTGCGCGATTCTGGACATCAGCGAACGCGGATGCCAGTTGGAGGGCGATGTGTTCGGACTTGGCAACGAGGTCGAGATCCACTTCCAGGATGCCAAGCTCTGCGTTCCCGGAACCGTCGCCTGGAAGACCTACATGCGGGTCGGCATCCACTTCAAGGCTACCATCGGCCTGTCGGAGAAATGATCCGGCGATGCTAGTTCTCCTCACCGACACTTCCGAGATCGCCCGCCGGACCTGCGAGGTCCTCGGCACGAGCGGCGCGATCCGGCAGATCAATCTGAAACAGGCGCCGCCGCTTCTCACCGACTCCGTCGAAGGCTGGATCTTCGCCGCCGATCTGGACCAGGAGGGTACCGTGACGGCGGGCATCCGGCATCTGCGCGAGCGCGCCCTGGAGCAGCCGCTGATCGTCGTCACCGCCCGGCGCGACGTGAAGACGTCGGCCCGCGCCAGCGCCCTCGGCGCCACGCGCGTGCACGAGATCTCGAACGCCGCAGGCCTGCTGCGCGATCCGATCTTCGCCAATCGGTTCATGGCGATGCCCTCGCCGTTCAGCAACGATCCCGTGCTGATGGCGGCGATCGCCGGCACGGTGGCAATCGTCACGGAAACGATGACCGGCCGGGCAACGACGTCGGCGTCCGAGGACCTGAACACCGCCATCGACGCCGCGATCGCATCGCTGCAGACCAAGGGGGTGGCCGCCTGGCTGAAGGCGCTGGAGGCGGTCCACAGCCCCACCTACAGGCACGTGCTGCAGGTTCTGGCCTTCGCCGTCTCTTTCGGCACCCTGACGAAGCTGCCGCCCCCGCTTTTGCGGAAGTTGGCCGCCGCCAGCCTCCTCCACGACATCGGCAAGGCCAAGCTGCCGGTCGAGATCCTGAACCGGGCCGACCGGACCGCACCGGGCGACGACGCGATCCTGCAGACGCACGTGAAGCTCGGCTTCGAGATGCTCCGCGCCTACGGAGAGCGCGACTTCGACATCCTCGACGCGGTTCTTCACCATCACGAATACATGGACGGCAGCGGCTATCCCCACCGCATGAAAGGCGCCCAGATCCGTCCTCTCACGCGGATGCTGACGATCGCCAACCACTACGCCAACCTGATCGAGCAACGCCCGTCCCGCCCGGTCCGCACCAAGCAGGACGCCTACAAGCGCCTGCAGGCGATGGGCCACAAGCTGGACCTCGGCCTCGTGGCCACCTTCAAGGGCGTGGTCCGGTAGCGCACCGATGACGGCTCATCCTCGCCGACCCTTGACACCCGCCCGCTTTTCGCTGAAAACCCGGCCATTCGAGAGGTCAACCGGTCGATGAGCCGTTCCGTATCCAACCGTCATGACGTCAGCGCCGTCCGGGCTCTCCCGGCGGGCGTACAGGCGTGCATGACGACGGGGACGAAAACCACGACCACGACGTGATCGACCCTCTCGCTCCCCGCAACGTCCTCCTCGGGGTTCGAGGGGGCGGGCGGCGAGCCTCTCGGGATCGGTGATCCGACCCGCCGGGCAGCCGGACCTGAAGCGGGGGACGGTCCGGTCAAGAAAAGGTTCTCCATCATGGGTTACAAGGTCGCCGTCGTCGGTGCCACGGGCAACGTGGGCCGGGAAATGCTTGCCATCCTGGAAGAGCGCGGGTTCCCCGCCGACGAGGTCGTGGCGCTGGCTTCGCGCCGCAGCCAGGGCACGGAGGTCTCCTACGGCGACAGGACGCTGAAGGTGAAGACGCTCGACACCTACGACTTCTCGGACACCGACATCTGCCTGATGTCGGCCGGTGGATCGGTGTCGAAGGAGTGGTCGCCGCGGATCGGCCAGCAGGGCTGCGTGGTGATCGACAACTCCTCGGCCTTCCGAATGGACCCGGACGTGCCGCTGATCGTGCCCGAGGTCAATGCCGACGCCGCCGCCGGCTTCACCCGCAAGAACATCATCGCCAACCCGAACTGCTCCACCGCGCAGCTGGTGGTGGCGCTGAAGCCGCTGCACGACAAGGCCCGCATCAAGCGCGTGGTGGTGGCCACCTACCAGTCCGTTTCCGGCGCCGGCAAGGACGCCATGGACGAGCTGTTCACCCAGACCCGCGCGGTGTTCGTCTCCGATCCCGTCGAAGCCTCCAAGTTCCCCAAGCGCATCGCCTTCAACCTGATCCCCCAGATCGACGTGTTCATGGAGGACGGCTACACGAAGGAGGAGTGGAAGATGGTGGTCGAGACCAAGAAGATCCTCGACCCCAAGATCAAGCTGACCGCCACCTGCGTGCGCGTGCCGGTGTTCGTCTCCCATTCCGAGGCGGTCAACATCGAGTTCGAGGAACCGATCACGGCGGACGAGGCGCGCAACATCCTGCGCGAGGCCCCCGGCTGCCTCGTCATCGACAAGCACGAGCCCGGCGGCTACATCACGCCCTACGAGGCGACCGGCGAGGACGCCACCTACATCAGCCGCATCCGCGAGGACGCGACGGTGGACAACGGCCTCTCCATGTGGATCGTCTCCGACAACCTGCGCAAGGGCGCGGCCCTCAACGCGGTGCAGATCGCCGAAGTGCTGGTCAACCGCGGCCTAATCAAGCCGAAGAAGAAGGCCGCCTGAGCGGCATCTACAGTGAAGTCGAGCGTAAAGGCCGGGCCAAGCGCCCGGCCGTTTCCATTTGTGCTTGTGATTTCGACGGATGTTTGCTAGTCACACCGCCGTTCGTCCACTCTGACCGGGGAGACATGCCATGCTTGCAACGATGATCGTCCCTGGCCTGCAGGGAACCTGACGGGAAGAGCCGCATAGCGCGCACCCGTCACCGTTTCAGAGATCCTGGCTGATTAAGCCAAGAACGGACGTCCCATGTCTGCCCTGTCTTCCGTTGCCGCGTTTCGCGGCGGCATCGTCACGCCTTCTTTCTCCAATCTGGAGCGGCGACTGCGCCGGTTTGATCCCGACGTTCGGCCAGCCGTGTACGCGATCGCCACGCAGCACCGCTACCTCGCGGATCTCGCGAAATCATATCCGGGGCTCCTGTTCTCTCTGGCCGTTCCCGCCAGTTGGAGCAGCCCCGCCCGCAACGCGAGGACCGGACAAGCTGCCGCTGCGATCACCCGAGGCGAGAGCATCGACCGGGCCGCTTCGCTCATCGGCCTACCCCGCTGGCTTCGCGCTCTGCCGCCCGAAGCCTATCGGCGTCCGCTTGGCACTCTGCCGACGAGCGATTTCTTCAGGGTCCGCATCGCTAACCTGCTGCCGAAGCGTCGTTCGCAGGCCGCTGCCTGGCTGGAAACGGTCATGGAAGCCGCGGAATGGGGCGACGAGACCTACGCGTTGTGGACGGCCCGGGTCGAGACACGCGACAAAAACCCGTTTCTAGTATCGCGTCGTTATCGCCGGGACCGGCGCAACCTGGCGCTCTGGGCCTGGTATTCGCAGCGTCCGGCCACCGTAGCTGGCGTGTGGTGCGAACGGCGCTGGCAACCGACGATGGGTGGGGTCGGAGCCATCGGCGAGGCTCGCGCGTGGAAAGATCGAGTCGATCTGGAGCTGGAGCTGGCTGGCCTTGAGATCGCCGATCTCTGGCTGGAGCCGGGCGAGGCGCTCGGCTACCACTTCGTTCCGCTCGCCACGGTGTCGGCCATCGACGACGAGGCAAGACGGATGGATCACTGCATCCGCACCTACGGCGATTGCGTGGCACTGGGCCAGTCGCGGCTATGGAGCATCGAGCAAGACGGGCGACCTGTCGCCAGCCTCGAACTGGCAACAGGCCGGTCTCGGGCGCCGATCGTCAAGCAGCTCCGCGGCATACGAAACGCAGCGGTCGATGACGACGTCTGGGTGGCCGTCCATACCTGGATCCGCGCTCAGCCGTTTCGCCTTATCGATGTGCCCGACCGGCCGTTAGCGTATCAGATCCCCCTCGACCGGCTGACGTGGCAGCGCGTCTGGCGGCCCTATTGGCTGGAGAAGCGGCGGATCCCGTCATGGCTGCCACTCTCGGCAACCGCCGGCGACCTCTACGCGATCTGAACCGGATCCATTGTATTGCCAATAGGGACGGCGGCCGTGGCAGCCGCCGTGCTCGACATCGATGGCCGGCCGGACTATCAGCATGCAATTCGCCCACCCCCCTCGAAAGCCCTCCCCGCGATGAAAACCCGCCTCGACGGTCTGGCGCTTCTCGTGCTGGTGCTCTGCTGCGCGTCCTGGGGGTTCAACCAGGTGGCCGTGAAGGCGGCGCTGGAGGGGATTCCGCCGGTGCTTCAGATGGGCCTGCGCTCGGCGGTCGCCGGGCTGCTGGTCTGGGGCTGGTGCCTCCTGCGCGGCGTCCCGCTCATGGAGCGCGACGGCAGCCTCCTGCCGGGGCTGCTCCTCGGCACCTTCTTCGGGCTGGAGTTCCTGGTGCTCTTCATCGGGCTCGGCTACACCACCGCCTCGCACGGCGCGATCCTGCTCTATCTCGCCCCGTTCATGGTGGCGGGGCTCGCCCATGTGATGCTGGGCGAGCGGCTGACGGTGCTGAAGGTGACTGGCCTCGCGGTGGCCTTCGCCGGCGTGGTGCTGCTGTTCTCCGGCAGCGGCGAAGCGGCGGCCGGCCCGCACCAGCTCTACGGCGACGTGCTCTGCGTGCTGGCCTCGGTGGGGTGGGCCTTTTCCACCATCCTCATCAAGAAGACGGTGCTGTTGAAGATCCCGGCGGAGAAGACGCTGCTCTATCAGCTCGCCGTCTCCGCCGCGATGGGCCTCGTCGTCTCGGTCGCGCTGGGCGAGCCAGCAGCCGATTTCAGCACCGCCCCGGTGGTCTGGTCCTTCGCCTACCAGACGCTCTGGGTCGGCAGCGTGACCTATATGATCTGGTTCTCGCTGATGCGGATCTACCCCGCCTCGCTGCTGACGGCGGCAAGCTTCATGACGCCGATCTTCGGCGTGATCGGCGGCATCGTCTTCCTCGCTGAACCACTGACGTGGAACCTGGCGGCCGCCGTGGCGCTGGTGGCGCTCGGCATCGTCCTCGTCAACCGCCCGCAGGCCGCGCAGGCTGCAGCGGCCTGACCTCAGGGGCAGGGATTGCCGAACCGCTGATGGAGGTCGTCCACCGCGGCCTGCATCTCCCGCGTCCACTTGAGCGAAGCGGCGGCGAGCGCATCCTCCAGCTGGTCCATGGTGGTCGCGCCGATCAGGCTGGAGGTCACCACGCTCTGGTTCGCCACGAAGGCGTTGGCGAACACCGCCGGCTTGACGCCGAAGTCGCGCGCGAGCTGCACGTAGGCCGAGACGGCTGCCGCCGCGTGCGGCTTCTCGTAGCGCTGCAGCCGGTCGAACAGCTGCTTGCGGCTGCCCTCCGGCAGGCCACCGTTCTCGTACTTGCCGGAAAGGTACCCCTGCGCCAGCGGCGAGTAGGCGATCAGCGACACGTCCTCCCGCTCGCCGACTTCCGCCAGCGCGCCCTCCCACGTGCGGTTGACGAGGCTGTAGGCGTTCTGGATGGAGACGACGCGCGGGCCGATCCCGGCTTCCGCGGCGACCAGCCAGCGCATCGCGCCCCAGGCGGATTCGTTGGAAAGGCCGATGTAGCGCACCTTGCCGGCCTTCACGACATCGGCGAGGGCGGCCAGCGTCTCCTCGATCGGCGTCTCGTCCGCCATCCGCTTCGGCGAGGTCCAGCGGGTGGGGTTGGAACCGAAGCCCGGCGTCGCCCGGTCCGGCCAGTGCACCTGGTAGAGGTCGATCACGTCGGTCTGCAGCCGCTTCAGGCTCTTGTCCACCGCCTCCTCGATCTGCCCGCGGACGAGCCGTCCCTCGACGCCGCCGTCCCGGAACCAGCGCATCTCCGACCGGCCGATCACCTTGGTGGCGATCACCACGTCGTCGCGCCGCCCGCGCGCCTTCAGCCACGTGCCGATGATCTCCTCGGTGCGGCCCTGCGTCTCCGCCTTCGGCGGGATCGGATAGAGCTCGGCCGCGTCGAGGAGGTTGACCCCGGCCGCCACCGCCCGGTCCATCTGGGCGTGGCCCTCGGCCTCGGTGTTCTGCTGGCCGAAGGTCATGGTTCCGAGGCCGATCACGCCGACGTGGATGTCGGTCCGGCCGAGGCGCCGCTGCTGCATGGACGAGAGCTCCGCTGAGGGGCTCAGATCAGGTTGGGCGTCAGCGCGTTCACGTCGGTGACGCCGACGTCGAGGCCGGCCTGGCTGAACAGCGTGGTGATCTGGCCGCGATGGTGGGTCTGGTGATTGAAGAGATGGGAGAAGATCGAGCCCAGCGACTTCTTCTGCGTCTCGCCGTTCGCCCGGGTGAACGTGACTAGCACGTCGAAATCGGCCGCGTCGAGACCGCCGACGTAGGCCTCGATCGCGGCATCGAGGCGCTCCCTGAGGAGGCGAAGCTCGCCGAGGTCGAGGCTGAGGATCTGGTCGAGCGTCTTCGGCGGCGTGATCGACAGCACGTCGGTGAGCGCCGGCTCGGCCTTGTCGAGCGCGCGCAGTCGCTGCAGCCACATGATGTCGGTGACGGCGAGATGGTTGAGCGTGCCGATCACCGACTTGAAGAAGGCGCCCCGGTCGGCCGTCAGCTCGCCCGCCGGCAGCTTGGCGGCGGTGTCGTAGACCTTGGCGTTCATCCACGTGTTGTAGCGCGCCATCAGCCGGCAGTGGTCGAGGAAGGTCGTCATCGGGAACTCCGTGGGAGGGGCGAGGCAAGGCGTCGCCCTGCCTACAACCCGGATGGCGGCCCGTCTAATCAGACTTTTCGATCCGATCGATCAGGCTCTCTACCGCAGGCAGGATGCGCGCGACGATGATGTCGACGCCCTCGGCGGTCGGATGGATGCCGTCCTGCTGGTTGAGCGCCCGATCTGCAACGACGCCGTCGAGGAAGAAGGGGTAGAGGATCGCCCCATGCGTCGCGGCGAGCTCCGGGTAGATCCGATTGAACGCTTCGCCGTAGGCCGCGCCCATGTTGGGCGGCGCGAGCATGCCGGCGAGCAGCACCGGCAGCTGCTTGTCCTTCAGCTGCTTGAGGATCGCGTCGAGCGCCTTGCGCGTCTCCGCCGGGTCGAGCCCGCGCAGGGCGTCGTTGGCGCCGAGCTCCACGATCACCCCGTCGATCTCAGGCGTCAGCGACCAGTTCAGCCGCGCCAGCCCGCCGCCCGCCGTATCGCCGGAAACGCCGGCGTTGACGAGCTTCACGTCGTGGCCCTTGGCCTTCAGCGCCGCCTCCAGCTTGGCCGGAAACGCGCTGGAGCCCGGCAGCCCGAGGCCGGCGGTCAGGCTGTCGCCGAAGGCGAGGATCGTCACCGGCTCCGCCGCCGCCGGCGACGGCCCTAAGCCGGAAACGAGGAGCGCCACCAATCCGCCCAGAAAACCCTTGCGTAATCTCGTTACAAATCTCACGGGCATGTGACCTCGTCTGGAACGGTTTTGACGATAACCCATATCAGCGCGACGTCAGACGTCCTGCCGACCGGCGGATCATCTTCAGATATAGGGTAGCTCCAGGTGGCCAAACCAGCGATAGAGCTCGATAACGTCGATTTGAGCCTCGGCAGCGGCGCTGCCCGCGTGCATATCCTGAAGCGCATCTCTCTGTCGGTGGCCGGCGGCGAAAGCGTCGGCATCGTCGGGCCCTCCGGATCCGGCAAGTCCACGCTGCTGATGGTGACGGCCGGCCTGGAGAAGGCCGACAGCGGCACCATCCGCGTCGCCGGGGAAGCCCTGGAGGCGCTGGACGAGGACGGTCTCGCCCGCTTCCGCGGCCGTTCGGTGGGGATCGTCTTCCAGTCCTTCCACCTGATGCCGACGATGACGGCGCTGGAGAACGTGGCCGTGCCGCTGGAACTGGCCGGCCGCCGCGACGCCTTCGTACGCGCCGAGGCCGAACTGAAGGCAGTCGGCCTCGGCCACCGCCTCAACCACCACCCCGCCGAGCTTTCGGGCGGCGAGCAGCAGCGCGTCGCCATCGCGCGGGCGCTCGCCCCGGAGCCGACCATCCTGATCGCCGACGAACCCACCGGAAACCTCGACGCGGAAACCGGCGAGGAGATCATCCGCCTGATGTTCGAGGCCCGTGCTCGCCGGGGCGCTACCCTGGTGCTCGTCACACACGACAAGGCGCTGGCCGAACGCTGCGACCGGCGCATCACCATGCGCTCCGGCGAAGTCGTGGAGGACGTCCGCACCGGCGTCTCCCGCGCGCCCCTTCCCGTCTGACCGGAGGCCAGGACCGATGTCAGCCTTCGTCGCGGGACCGCGGTCCCCTTCTCTCCGATCGGCCTTCGTCTTCGCCGCCCGCGAACTGCGCGGCGGCCTTTCGGGCTTCCGGATCTTCGTCGCCTGTATCGCGCTCGGCGTGGCCGCGATCGCCAGCGTCGGCTCCACCACGCGCGGCATTACTGAGGGTATCTCGGCGGAAGGCGGCACGATCCTCGGCGGCGACCTCTCCTTCTCGTTGATCCACCGCGAGCCGTCCGCCGAGGAGGCCGCCTTCCTGACCGGCCTCGGCAAGACGTCCGAGATCGCCACGCTCCGGGCCATGGCCCGCACCGCCGACGGCGAGAACCAGGCGCTGGTCGAGCTGAAGGCCGTGGACGACGCCTATCCCTTGCGCGGGGCGGTGCAGCTCGACGAAGGCGGCGCCCTTGCCGACGTGCTGCGGCAGCAGCCGGACGGCAGCTTCGGCATCGCGGTGGACCCGCTGCTCGCCTCCCGCCTGGAAGTCTCCATCGGCGACACGCTCCTGATCGGCGAGGCGCGTGCCACCATCGCCGCCACGATCGCCAGCGAACCCGACAAGATCGGCTCCGGCATCGACTTCGGCCCCCGCGTGATGCTGAGCCGGCAGGCGCTGGACGCCACAGCGCTGATCCAGCCGGGCAGCCTCGTTCGCTACTCCACACGGGTGCTGCTGCCGGGAACCGCTACCGACGAGCGCGTCCGCGCCGTCAAGGCTGAAGCCGAGGCGAAGTTTCCCGAGGCCGGCTGGCGTATCGGCAGCCGCGACGACGCTTCGCCGGGTCTGCGCCGCAACGTGGAGCGCTTCGCCCAGTTCCTGACGCTCGTCGGGCTGACCGCCCTGGTGGTCGGCGGCGTCGGCGTCACCAACGCGGTGAAGTCCTACGTGGACCGCAAGCGGGACACCATCGCGACCTTCAAGTCGCTTGGCGCCCCCGGCGGCTTCGTGGTGCTGGTCTACCTCCTGCAGATCGCCGCGATCACCCTGGTCGGCATCGCCATCGGTCTCGTCGTTGGGCTTCTCGTTCCCTATCTCGGCGGCGGCCTGCTCGCCGACGCGCTGAACCTGCCGATCCGGATCGGCGTCTATCCCGGCGAACTCGCCCTTGCCGCGCTCTACGGCTTCACCACCGCCTTCGCCTTCGCCATCTTCGCCCTCGGGCGGGCGCACGACGTGCCGGTCTCCGCCCTCTTCCGCGACCGGGTCGCGCCGGAGCGGCGGCGACCGCGGCTCACCTACCTCGGGCTGACCGTCGCCTCCGTGCTGCTTCTCGCCGGCCTTTCCGTGGCGCTCGCCTACGACCGCTTCGTCGCGGTGGTGTTCGTCGGCGCGGTAGCGGGCGCCTTCCTGCTCCTCTACGCGGTCGCACTCGGCGTGATGGCGCTGGCGCGACGGGCGCCTCCGGTGCGGTCCGCCGAGATGCGGCTGGCCGTCCGCAACATCCACCGGCCGGGCGGGTTGACGGTCTCCGTCGTGCTGTCGCTCGGCCTCGGCCTCGCCCTCCTGGTGACGCTCGCGCTGATCGACGGCAACCTCCGCCGCCAGCTGGTGGGCGCGCTGCCGGAGCGAGCGCCGAGCTTCTTCTTCCTCGACATCCAGTCGGCCGAGGTCGACGCCTTCCAGGCGCTGGTGGAGAAGACCGCGCCGGGCGTCGCCGTCGACCGCGTGCCCATGCTGCGCGGCCGGATGGTGTCGCTGAACGGCACGCCGGTCGACAAGATCGACGCCCCGAGCGACGCCCGCTGGGCCTTGGAGGGCGAGCGCGGGGTGACCTACGCCGCCGCGCTGCCGCGCAACTCGACACTGGTTTCCGGCGAATGGTGGCCGGCCGACTACGCCGGCGAGCCGCTGGTCTCCTACGAGGCGGAACTGGCGGACCTGCTCGGCCTCAAGATCGGCGACAGCGTTACCGTCAACGTGCTCGGCCGCGAGGTGACGGCAAAGATCGCCAACACCCGCAGGGTCGACTGGGAGTCGCTGTCGATCAACTTCGTGATGGTCTTCTCGCCCAACACCTTCGCCGGCGCGCCGCACACCTTCCTGGCGACCGCCGCCCTGAAGGACGGCGGCACCCGCGCGGAGGAACTGGCGCTGATGAAGGCGGTGGTGCAGGGCTTCCCGACCGCCACCGCCGTGCGCGTCAAGGACGTGCTGTCGGCCGTCAACGACATCGTCGCCGACCTCGCCGTGGCGATCCGGGTCGCGGCCAGCGTGGCACTGGTGGCGAGCGTGCTCGTGCTCGCCGGCGCTCTCGCCTCCGGGCACCGCCAGCGGATCTACGACGCGGTGCTCCTGAAGACCTTCGGCGCGACCCGCCGCCGGGTGCTCGGCGCCTTCGTCGCGGAGTACCTGATGCTCGGCCTCGCCGCCGCGATCTTTGGCGTGGTTGCCGGGTCCGCCGCCGCCTTTGGCGTGCTTGAGGGGATCATGGACATCCCAGCCGTGCTCGACTGGACCGTCGCGGTGATCGCGGCCGTGGTCGCGCTGCTGCTGACGGTGGGCTTCGGCCTGCTCGGCACCTGGCGGATCCTCGGCACCAAGGCCGCGCCGGTACTGCGTAACATGTAACCGCCGGTCAGCTGACCGCGTGGGCGAGGAGCCCGAGCGCCGCGGCGGTGGTGAGCGTCACCCAGAGCGGGGCCTTGAGGCCGAACACCAGCACGGCGGACACGGCGGAGAGCGCCACCGCCGTGCCGTCGACGCTGGCGAGCACCGGCAGGTCCAGGTTAAACGGGCCCACGGGCGTACGCGGCACCTCCCGGAACAGCACGTGGAGGGCAAACCAGACCGACAGGTTGAGGATCACGCCGACCACCGCCGCGGTCACCGCCGACAGCGCCGCCTTCAGCCGCGGCGAGCGGATGATCGCGTCCACATAGGGCGCGCCGACGAAGATCCAGAGGAACGACGGCGCGAAGGTGACCCAGCCCGTGACCAGCGCGCCGAGGAGGCCGCCGACGACCGGATCGAGCCCGCCGGCGTTTCGGAAGCCGGCGAGATAGCCGACGAACACGAGCACGAGGATCAGCGGCCCCGGCGTCGTTTCCGCCATGGCGAGCGCGTCGAGCATCTCGCGGGCGCTGAGCCAGCCCTCCGTCTCCACCGCCGCCTGCGCCACATAGGCGAGCACCGCGTACGCCCCGCCGAAGGTGACGACGGCCATGGTGGAGAAGAAGGCGCCGAGCCGCGCGAAGATCCCGTCGAACCCGGTGAGAAGCGCCAGCGCCAGGGGCAGGGCGCCCCACACCGCGACCCAGGTGGCGGCGGTGCGCAGGGTGTGACCGAACCCGGGCCGGCGCGCCGGCGGCGGGAGGGACACCCCGTTCGCCGCGCCGCCGCGGATGGCGCCGATCACCGCAGCGCCGAGCACGATCAGCGGGAACGGCACGTGCAGCGCGTAGATCGCCACGAAAGCCGCGGCCGCCAGCCCGTAGGCGAAGCCGGAGCCGAGCGCCCGCCGGGCGATCCGCACCAGCGCCTCCACCACGATGGCGAGCACGGCCGCCTTCAGACCGTAGAACAGCGCGGCCACCATCGGCACATCGCCGTAGGCGGCATAGACGGCCGCGATGACGGTGATGATGACGAAGCCGGGCAGCACGAAGAGCAGACCCGCCGCCACCCCGCCGCGCACCCCGTGCAGGTGCCAGCCGACATAGGTGGCGAGCTGCTGCGCCTCAGGTCCGGGCAGCAGCATGGAAAAGTTGAGCGCGGCGAGGTAGCGCTCCTCGTCGAGCCAGCGCCGCTCCTCCACGATCATCCGATGCATCAGCGCGATCTGGCCGGCCGGTCCGCCGAAGCCGAGCAGGCCGACCTTGAGGAACACGGAGACGAGGTCGGCGAAGGAGGGGCGGACAGCGATGCTCATCGGGGGGCGGCCGGCTCCTGTACGAAACGGGCGACCCTTATAGCAGCAACATGACGGGGCGATGCGACGGGATCAGCTCGCCGGGGCGGGCGCCTTGCCGAGCGCGGCCTCGATCGCCGGCATCAGCCGCTTGGTGAGGCTTTCGGGCGACAGCGGCCCCACGTGCTTGAAGGCGATGGTGCCGTCGGCGGCAACGACGAACGTCTCCGGCACCCCGTAGACGCCCCAGTCGATGCCCGTCCTGCCGCTGCGGTCCGAGCCGATCGCCGAGAACGGGATGCCGAGCGCGTTGAGGAAGCGCGTGGCGTTGTCCGGGTCGTCCTTGTAGTCGATCCCGACCAGGGCGAAGCGGCTGTCCTTGGCGAGCTCGATGAGCAGCGGATGCTCGTCCCGGCACGGTCCGCACCAGGAGGCCCACACGTTGACCACGGACACCTTGCCGAGGAGATCCGCCCGCTTCAGGCCGGGCACCGGCTTGCCGCCGACGGTCAGGCCCTCCACCGGCGGCAGGTCGAACTCCGGCGCCGGCCGGCCGATCAGCGCGGACGGGATTGCCGAGGGATCGCCGGCGTAGAGTTGCTTGTAGAAGACGCCGGCCAGCACCGCGAAAAGGATCAGCGGCATGAAGGCCCAGATCCGGAACCGGCGTGGGGCGGGCGTCGCGTCGTCGGGCGTCGTCATGCGCCGCTCTCCTGGCCGGCGACCGCCGCCGCCTTGGCCGCCGAGCGACGGCGCACGCCGCGTGCCTCCAGCTCGGCCAGGCGCCGGGTCTGCGTGCGGTGGTCGACGAGGATCCAGACGACCAGAGCCGCCACCGTGAGCGCCGCGGCGGCATAGGAGACCACGATGAAGCCGGCGTGCGGGCCGAGGCCGAACAGGTTCTCCATCAGCGCGCCCCTCCGGCCGCCATCAGCCCGAGCGCCCGCACGCGGCGGCGCAGGATCTCGTTGCGCATCGCCATCCAGTGCAGCGTGACGAGGAGAGCCGTGAAGGCGAGCGCCATGACGAGCAGAGGCCACAGCATCGACGGGTCGATGGTCGGCCCGTCCATCCGGAACACCGACGCCGGCTGGTGCAGCGTGTTCCACCAGTCGACCGAGAACTTGATGATGGGCAGGTTCACCGTGCCGACGAGGATCAGCACCGCCGCCGCCCGCGCCGCCCGGGTGGGATCCTCGATCGTGCGCCAGAGGGCGATCAGCCCGAGGTACATGATGAAGAGCACCAGCATCGACGTCAGCCGCGCGTCCCACTCCCACCACGTGCCCCACATCGGCTTGCCCCAGAGCGAGCCGGTGAACAGGCAGAGGAAGGCGAACGCCGCCCCGATCGGCGCGGCCGCCTTGGCCGACACGTCGGCGAGCGGATGCCGCCAGACGAGCGTGCCGATCGCCGAGGCCGCCATCATGCCGTAGGTGAACATGGAGAGCCACGCGGCGGGCACGTGGATGTACATGATCATCACGGTCATGCCCTGCTGGTAGTCCTCCGGCGCGCCGGCGACCAGGATGAGCCCCACCGCGAACAGGAGCACCGTCGCCCCCGCCAGGTAAGGCAGCGCGCGGGTGACGAGACCCATGAAGCGGGTCGGGTTGGCGAGTTCGGTGAGCGTCAGGGCCATGCGCTTCTCTAATCCGGGCCGGGTTTCCGCGCAATGTAGGGACGCGCGGCCCGCCTTTCCACGTCAGATGAGCGCGGCGGACCGTCGCCGTCCTTGATCGAGCGCATGGCCGCGCTCAATCGAGCCCGCCGCGCAGCGCCGCCGCCGCCGCGATCGGCCCCACCACGCCCGCCATCAGCGACACGGCGGCGAGCAGCAGGAACGGCGTGAAGAAGCCGGCGGGATCGAGGAGCACGCTCGTCGAGGCGGCGACGCCGAAGATCAGCACCGGGATCGCGAAGGGCAGGATCAGGATGGGCACCAGGAGCCCGCCGCGCCTGAGCGACACCGTCAGCGCCGCACCGATCGCGCCGAGGAAGGTCAGCGCCGGCGTGCCGACGAGCAGCGTCAACACCGTCGTGCCGATGGTGGCCGGCGGCATGGCGAGGAACAGCGAGAACAGCGGCGCAGCGATCACCAGCGGCAGGCCGGTTGCGGTCCAGTGGGCGAGCACCTTGACGATGACGACCAGCTCCAGCATCCGCCCCGACCCGACGATGAGGTCGAGCGCCCCGTCCTCCCGGTCCGCCTCGAACAGCCGGTCGAGCCCAAGCAGCGTGGAAAGCAGCGCCCCGATCCACAGGACAGCCGGCCCGAGACGCGACAGGAGGTTGAGGTCCGGCCCGACCGCGAAGGGGATCGTCGTCACCACGATGAGGAAGAACAGGACGCCCATCAGCGCCCCGCCGCCGACGCGCACCGCGATCCGGAGTTCGCGCAGGAACAGGCTGCGATAGGCGTTCATGGGAGCTCAACACCCGGTTTTTGACCATTGAGAACTGCAGCGACAAAAGGGGCCGGGTCCGCTGATGGTGACAACCAGTTTGCTCTGCCGGGATGGGTGAGACCGAAAACGAATCTGCCGGAGCACGTCTGCCACGCATAACTGGCCCATCGTCGGCGGTTCCGTTCCTTGTAAATGCCGATCGGAGCACCGCAGCCAAGCTTGCTTGCCACGACCTGCCCAGTCTCCACGCCGAAGCAGACTACCGCTCTCGGGCTCAATTGCTCGATCATCGCGACATGAAAAGGCCAGCACAGGTCGATCAGCTGACGATCATAGGCCTCACCGAGGTCAGCAACTTGGCGCGAACGGACAAACACCAAGTTCGAAGCGGGAGCATCTCTTAGGTCGAGCCCGATCCGGTCGAAGAGGTGTTGTATACGGCGTTGAAGTCGTGCCTGTCCTGTCGCCTGCAATCCCCAGGATTCATCCAGAAAGGCAGACCACCGCTCAGGCCGCCTTTCGGCGAGATACCTGATGTCTTCGCCGATTGTCTCACCGGACTGAAGAACCGGATCACCGCCCGGGTTGCGACCAAGGAGGTAGACCGTTCCGGGCTGCGAGTACGCAGAAGGGCCGCTGTAAAACACCTTCCCGCTCAAGGGACGGAGTTCAGCTGGAATAGCATCGCTGATCGCCCGATGGAGAGCTTTCATGGCATCAGCTCCGCTTGGTCGTACCGCCTTTCCAGTCTTAGGGTACGCGTCCCAGCGAGGGCGATGGAGAGGTGGGTTGCGGCAAGGATGGAGCCGCCGGCGGCAAGGTGCGCGGCCATCACGGCGACCAGCCGCGCTTCGGAGGCGGCGTCGAGGGCGGCGGTCGGCTCGTCGAGAAGCCAGATCGGCTTGTCGACCGCGACCAGCCGCGCGATCGCCAATCGCCGGCGCTGGCCGGCGGAGAGATAGCCCGCGGGCAGGTCTGAAAGGTCGAGGAGATCCACGGCGTCCAGGGCCTCGTCCACCGTCGCTCCGGGCGAGCCGGAGAAGTCGCGCCAGAAGGCGAGGTTCTCCGCCACCGACAGCGCGGTCTTCAACGCGTCGCGATGGCCGAGGTAGTGGCAATGCGGCGCGACGTCGGTGGCCTCCTCCACGCTGTCGCCGGCAACGCGGATCCGTCCCGCCTCCGCCCGCACCAGTCCGAACAGCGCGCGGATCAGCGTCGACTTGCCGACGCCGTTCGGCCCGGTGAGAAGCAGCGCCTCGCCGGGGGCGAGCGTCAACGAGACGCCGTCGAGCACCCGCCGCCCGCCGCGTTCGACGATGAGGTCCTCCACGGCGAGATGCACCGCGGCGCGAGGTCGGAAGTCGGGAAGGCCGCCGGACGGCGACGGAGAGGTGGTCATGAAAGCGTAACCGGCGGGCTGGAGGAGGCGGGCTGAAGGATCTTGGGACAATGGCGTACGAAAACCGCCTTAACGACTATCGTCATCCTAGTCACGTGCTACGAACTTCTCTATAAGGCCCGCGGGTTCACCGGGGTCGATCTCCGCGACCCTTTACGTAAACGTAAAGCAACTTTCGCCAAGGCGGTCGTCGCGTTCCGGGTTCCCATTTCCGGGGTGTGGCACCACATGAGGGCAAAGGACGGGCCGGCGCACTCCCAAGGCGTCATAAGGACCCGGCCACCCGGCCGCCGCCAACCACGAGGGACCAACCACCGATGTCGCTCGACAGCTTCAAGTCCCGCAAGGAACTCACCGTAGGCGCCAAGACCTACGTCATCTACAGCCTGACCGAGGCCGAAAAGAACGGCCTGCCGGGCGTCGGCCGCCTGCCCTTCTCGCTGAAGGTCCTCCTGGAGAACCTTCTCCGCTTCGAGGACGGCCGCACGGTTTCCGCCGACGACATCCGCGCCATCGCCGAGTGGCTGGTGAGGAAGGGCAGCGACCGCGAGATCGCCTTCCGCCCGGCCCGCGTGCTGATGCAGGATTTCACCGGCGTTCCGGCGGTGGTCGACCTCGCCGCCATGCGCGACGCCATGACCGCCCTCGGCGGCGACCCGCAGAAGATCAACCCGCTGGTGCCCGTCGACCTCGTGATCGACCATTCCGTGATCGTCGACGAGTTCGGCAACGCCCGCGCCTTCGACCGCAACGTGGAACTCGAGTACGAGCGCAACGGCGAGCGCTACCGCTTCCTGCGCTGGGGCCAGCAGGCCTTCGACAACTTCCGCGTCGTGCCGCCCGGCACCGGCATCTGCCACCAGGTGAACCTGGAATATCTCGCCCAGACCGTCTGGACCAAGGCCGAGGACGGCTCCGAGGTCGCCTATCCCGACACCCTCGTCGGCACCGACAGCCACACCACCATGGTCAACGGCTTGGCCGTGCTCGGCTGGGGCGTCGGCGGCATCGAGGCGGAGGCGGCCATGCTTGGCCAGCCCCTCTCCATGCTGATACCCGAGGTGGTCGGCTTCAAGCTCTCCGGAAAGCTCAAGGAGGGCGTCACCGCCACCGACCTCGTGCTCACCGTCACCGAGATGCTGCGCAAGCACGGCGTGGTCGGCAAGTTCGTCGAGTTCTTCGGCCCCGGCCTCGACAACATGAGCCTGGAAGACCGCGCCACCATCGCCAACATGGCGCCCGAATACGGCGCGACCTGCGGCTACTTCCCAGTCGACGCGGAAACGGTGCGCTTCCTCGCCGACACCGCCCGCGACCCGGCCCGCGTGGCGCTCGTCGAGGCCTACGCCAAGGCGCAGGGCCTGTGGCGGACCGCCGAGACCGCCGATCCGGAGTTCTCCTCGCTGCTGGCGCTCGACCTCGACACCGTCGAGCCGTCGCTTGCCGGCCCCAAGCGCCCGCAGGACCGCGTGCTCCTGAAGGACGCCAAGGCCGGCTTCCTGAAGAGCATGGAGACCGAGTTCAAGAAGACGGACGCGTCCGAGCGCACGCTCGTCGGCGACACCGGCTTCGACCTCGGCCACGGCGACGTGGTGATCGCGGCGATCACCTCTTGTACCAACACGTCGAACCCGTCCGTGATGATCGGCGCCGGCCTGCTGGCGCGCAACGCGGTCAAGAAGGGCCTGAAGACCAAGCCCTGGGTGAAGACCTCGCTCGCCCCCGGCTCGCAGGTCGTCGCCGAGTACCTGGACAAGGCCGGCCTGCAGCCGGACCTCGACGCGCTCGGCTTCAACCTGGTCGGCTTCGGCTGCACCACCTGCATCGGCAACTCCGGCCCGCTGCCCGAAGCGATCTCCAAGACCATCAACGCGGCCGACCTCGTCGCCGCGGCGGTGCTCTCCGGCAATCGCAACTTCGAGGGCCGCGTTAACCCGGACGTGCGGGCGAACTACCTCGCCTCGCCGCCGCTGGTGGTCGCCTACGCCCTCGCCGGCTCGCTCCAGGTGGACCTCGTCACCGAGCCGCTCGGCACCGGGTCGGACGGCCAGCCGGTCTACCTGAAGGACATCTGGCCCTCCTCCAAGGAGATCGCCGAGTTCATCCGCGCCAACGTCACCCGTGAGATCTTCGAGAAGAAGTACGCGGACGTGTTCAAGGGCGACGAGAACTGGCAGTCCATCTCGGTGGCGGCCGGCCTCACCTACGCCTGGGATGACGGCTCCACCTACGTCCAGAACCCGCCCTACTTCGTCGGCATGGGCCGCAAGCCGGGCGACGTCTCGGACATCCACGGCGCCCGGATCCTGGGCCTGTTCCTGGACTCCATCACCACCGACCACATCTCCCCGGCCGGTTCGATCAAGGCGGCGAGCCCGGCCGGCAAGTACCTCGTCGACAACGGCGTCAAGCCCATCGACTTCAACCAGTACGGCACCCGGCGCGGCAACCACGAAGTGATGATGCGTGGCACCTTCGCCAACATCCGCATCAAGAACCAGATGGTGCCGGGCGTCGAAGGCGGCGTCACCGTCCACTATCCGGACGGCGCGCAGGCCCCGATCTACGACGCGGCCATGCAGTACAAGGCCGAGGGCGTTCCGCTGGTGGTCTTTGCCGGCAAGGAATACGGCACCGGCTCCTCCCGCGACTGGGCGGCCAAGGGCACCAACCTCCTCGGCGTCAAGGCGGTGATCGCGCAGAGCTTCGAGCGCATCCACCGCTCCAACCTCGTCGGGATGGGCATCGTGCCGCTGACCTTCAAGGACGGCGAGAGCTGGCAGACGCTCGGCCTCAAGGGCGACGAGACGGTCACCATCAAGGGCCTCACCACCGTGAAGCCGCGCGAGATGCTGACCGCCGAGATCACCTACGCCGACGGGTCGAAGAAGAACGTCGAGCTTCTCTGCCGGATCGATACGCTGGACGAGCTCGACTACTTCAAGAACGGCGGCATCCTGCACTACGTGCTGCGTCAGCTGGCTGCCTGAGGCAGCCTGAGACAGGAAGACCGATCGCGCGACGACCCCCGGCCATGAGCCGGGGGTTTTCTTTTGGGCGGATGCGTCGTGCTCCGGCGGCCGGTACTCCGCTCGCGCTCTCGACTACAGCTTGAGCTTCACCTTGGGAGCAGCGCTCGCCGAACCGGGGGTGGCGGCGCTATCCAGGAGGCGGCGGCTTTCCAGCAGGAGGTCGGCGTAGCGGGCCGGGTCGACCAGCATGGTTCCCAGATAGGCGAGCGCGCCCGGCTTGTAGGCCGCATAAACGCTCGGACCGCAGGCATCCAGGCTCGCACGCGTCTCCTGCGCGATGTCGGGGATCATCGGCAGCGGCGGCGGCACCTGCTGATAGGGAGGCCGCTGATTGAAGACGACACCGGTGCCGTCCGCGTTGGACAGCCATGGATTGGGATCGGCGACGCCATTCTCGAACCAAAGGCCCTGCACGTTGAACACGTCGTGCCGCTGCCCTTGCTGCAGACAGGCGACGATCGCGGCATCGGGCGGATCGCTCGGCCGGCGCAGCCAGTAGCCCTCAAGGCCCGTGACGCCGGGGGTGGTGAGGACCTTCGCCTCCTTGCCGTATTTCTCCCGAAGGTTGGCCATCACGGCGCTGTCGTCGACCGACGTCGGGTCCAGGAACAGAGCGCGCGACACGGCGACAACCTTGTCCGGCGCCGCGCCGGGCTCGTTGAACACGACGATCGCTTCCTGCCCATCGTCCCTGATGAAGGCCTTGGCCGAGCCGTAGGCCACCATGTCGGCAGGATCGGCCGCGAACGGGCGGCGCTTCTCGAACACGCGGGACACCGTCATGTGCGCGCGGATCGTCTTCTCCGCTTCGGCCATGTCCATGCCGAGGGTGAGGCCGATGATGTCGAACGGCGTCGCCGTCCGCTCCGCTTCCGCGCGCGCCGCAGCTTCGGCCGCGGCGGCGGTGTTGAGGGCCGTATGGTCCACGGTGGCGAAGGATTTGTCTCCAAGCGAAGCCTCGCCACGACCGACGTCGGGGTCGTAGGGGTAGTAGTCCGTTCGCTCCGAAGAGAGTTCCAGGATCACGTCGACCCCTTTGGCGCCGGCGACGGTGCGCAGGCTTTTCACCCGCCCTTCGATCCGCCGGGCCGTGCGATACCATTCGTTTGAATTGCCGAGCGGGATCAGGCCGACCGCGTCGGCGATGACGACCACCGCGCCCTTGGGCTGGGCCGAGCCGGTCGTCTCGGTGTAGATCCGGTCGAGCTCGTTGGAGAACTCCCTGAGGCAGCTGCCGTTCGAAGCGAAGTTGGAGTCCAGGCGGTAGCCGAGGCGCGACGACAGGGTCGGCTCGGAGATCTTGTTGAATGACTGGAGCGACAAGGCGCCGTCATCGAGCGCGGGCTGGCTTAGGGATGTCTGGATCTCCGGGGTGATCTCGTGCGGGCGGAGAAACAGGTACACCGACTTCGGCAGGTTGGAGCAGTAGAAAGAGTTGTAGTGAGCGATCGTCATCAGGTCGACCGCGTCGCCGGCCTTCTCGGCTCGCTTGCGCATCCAGGACTGGAAGCCGGAGAGCAGCTTGTCCCTCTCGAACCGGGTCGGCGCGACGGTAAGGCTTTCCGCAAAGAACCGCGCGCCCATCGCGCTTCCCGTCCGTTCCGCGACCCAACGGTCGAGCAGCATGCGCTGCCAGTCTGCGTCGGTGATGTTCTGGGGGTCGAGCTTGACCCGCAGGAGGTCGACGCCCTCCTGCGTGAGCGGCAACCGGTCTGCCGTCTCGATCGGAACGGTGTCCGGATCGGCAGCGAGGGGCTGGTTGTCGTGCCTGACGCGGGCCAGGATCACCGGCGGCTTGTCCTGGTCGGCCCGGTACCAGACGATGGTCTCCAGCGCTTCCACGAGCACGACCGACCGGTCGCCGTCGGCGGTGACGCCCACCGGCCGGATCCGGTGCAGAATCTGGAACCGCCGGTTACCCATGGCAGTCCGCCCGGCTTTGGCGGTCTCGCGGTCGACGTCGATTCGCCGAATGGCGTTCGGATTCGAGATCTGGAAGTTGACCATCCGGGCGACATGGGACGACCCGTTGTCGTTCTGAAAAGTCTGCGTGCTTTCCGGGATCGGGAATCCCGTTCCGTCGTATTCGGCGAGCACTGCCTCGCCGGCCGTCCAGAGTTCCTCGGCAGCTTTGTAGCGCAGGATCGCGGCCTTCTCCTTCTCCAGCGCTGCCGATCGGTCGAACTCGTTCGCCTCCTTGACCACCTGGGACTGCGCCGCGGCACGTTCGGCCAGCGGCTCCCCACCGCCGTTGCGGATGGCCCAGTCGAGCAGGTCGCGCGCGGTCACCAGCCGCAACGAACCGATCAGGGCCTCCGCGTCGGTGATCTCCGGGGCATCCGGCGTCGGGTTCAGCTCGGCCGTGCCGAACCGATGAATCGCGTTGCTGAGGGCGGCATCGGCGTAGAGGATGGAGTCCTCAAGGCGGAAGACCAGCACCATGCCGTTCGGATTGCGCGAATTCGCCTGTGCGAAGGCGGTCTCCGTGATCTCGAAGCGAGTGAGGACGTAGAGGGTCGGCGTGTTGCCCCGCAGTCCGCGCCGGAACCTCTTGCCTTCCTCCACGCCCATCGGCAGGAACTTTGGCAACTGCAGGGATCCTTGGAACAACGTCTCCACCAGGGAACTGCCGACGCCCGGGTATGCGTCCGACCGGTTAGCGCCCAGCGAGAAACCCTGCCGCTCGAAATCGTACTCCCCGAGTGAAACGGCGGAGATCATCGCCGCCGGCATCGGATAGGGTACCTTCCTGGCGAGAAGGCTTGGAATGAGGTCCGCACGCGAACGGTCCAGGAAGGCCTTGCGCTCGAATTCGTCAGCGAACCTGAGCGGATCCGGCCCGTTGAAATTGAGCTGCCCGGATGTCCGTCGCCGGCCGTGGACGGCCGCGAGAGTGAGGACGTTTTCATCCGACTCGGCCAGAGCCGGGTTCTCGTTAAGGACCATGTAGTCGATCAGCCGTTGCCAGGCACGTACGACACCGCCGCTGTCGACCCGGAGCCGATTGAAGACAGCGTCGTCTCCGCCGCCGCTGGACGGCATCAGGAGGTGATCCTGGACCACCGGGATCCTGAGCTCCCTGGCAAGGCCAAGCACGTCCGAACCGAGCGGAGCGTCCGGCCGATCGCTTGCGAGCCGCCATCGGTAGAGGGTATCGCCAAGTACCAGCCTCGGGCCGGTGCCCACACGCGGTCCGCGCGTATGGAG
This sequence comes from Chthonobacter albigriseus, assembly GCF_013839445.1. Classification (GTDB taxonomy): domain Bacteria; phylum Pseudomonadota; class Alphaproteobacteria; order Rhizobiales; family Pleomorphomonadaceae; genus Chthonobacter; species Chthonobacter albigriseus. The sequence continues at coordinate 185,903 of NZ_JACDIT010000006.1, forward strand.
ACTCGCCGCCGTCGTCGTCGCGGAAAGGCGGATCCGCTCCGACGCTGCATCTTCCTGGATGTCCTCCGCGCTGATATCCGCCCAGACCACGCCGATGAGGTCGTCGCGCCGCTTCAGCTTGGCAAGGAAGCTCTCGCCCTCTTTTTCGCCAAGCGGCAGGAGGTCGAGCGCGGGCAGGCCTGCGGCCGCTGCGGTGACTCGGCCGCCGAGGTGATCGAGAGCGACGACGAGCAACGGGTTGGGCGGGTTCACCGTCGCAGAACTGATCTCGAGCGGAAAGCCACGGCCGGTCTCGAAGTCGAGCAAGGACGCGCGAAAGGTCACCGCGACTTTCAGGGGTCGGCGAGGGGTCTCCTCGGCTTCCAAGAGGATGCGAGCCCGCGCGGCGCTGACGATCCGCGGCCGGTCGAATTCGTTCGCCTGCCGGTACTCCGCGACCTGCTTCGAGCCGAGCAGCGTGTCGTCCGCGCCCAGAAAGGTGAGCACCTCGTCGTCCTCGTCGACGAGCGCCGGATCGGCGGCGATCGCCTGCAACGCCAGAGCCCTCAGGGTTCTTCCCCCCACCTCGTCGATCGGACGGGCGTCGGAATCCACCAGCGCATAGTCGGAGGCGGGCGGCAGCTCGCGCGGCGCCGATCTGGCCGGACCATCTCCGGTCGCGGCTCGGACGGTGACCAGCGCGGCGACCGTCGGATCAGCCGGTCCGGGCTGGCCCGTCTCCTCGCGGAACCGGGCGAGCGCCTGACGGGACCGGCTGCCCCATCGGCCGTCGACACTGCCGGCATCGTAGCCGAGCTCGTTGAGCCGGCGCTGCAGTTCGGCCGTTTCGGACCGCCCGAGCGGCAGGTCCGCGCCATCGAGCGGCGTATCGAGCGGGGAATCCGCGAAACCGTCGATTCCTCCCATATTTCCGTCGAAGGACCCTGCGAGGTCGCGGAGCCGTGCGATCTCGGACCGGGTGAGCAAACCGGTCGGCCGGATGCCGTTCGCCTCCTGCCAACGGACGATCGCGGCCCGCGTGCCTTGTCCGATCGCACCGTCGATCGGCCCGGAGTAGAAACCGGCCGCCGAAAGCCCCGCCTGCACCTGCATCCGGGTTTCGCGCGACATGCCCGGTTCGTTGACGATCGGCCGCCCGCCGCCCCGTCCGCCGGGATTGAAGAGATCCTCGAACAGCTGATTGAAGGTCTGCGCCGTGGCCGGTTCGGCCGTCGCGCCCACGAGCGTGGCCAGAAGGATCGCGCTGAACAGGCCACGTCGCATCGATACTGCCTTCCTGAAGCCGCCGCGGGTAATCTGGCATGGCGGATCGACGGTCCGTGCCCGAGTGCCGTCGGCGGCACGCGCTGAGGTGCCGGTCATGCTTGATTCTGCGCGCGGAATTGTCAACGCGCCGGCAGGAGTAAGCAGGTCTTCGGCACTGTGCAGGATCAGGCGGCGTTGACGGCCGGCCGCCTGAGCTCGCCCGCCAGATACCAGCCGACCGCGGCCAGCACGAGGCTGCCGCCGAGGATGGCGGGAAGGCCCGGCTCTTCGGCGAAGGCGAGCCAGACCCAGAACGGGCCGAGGACCACGTCGAGCAGGCCTATGAGCCCTGCTTCGCTGGCCGGGATGTGCTTGCCGCCGGTGAGGAACAGGAGGTAGGCGAGCCCCGATGTGGTGAAGCCGAAGGCGGCGAGCACGGCGAACTCGAACGGCGTCGGCAGCGGCCCCCCGACCAGCGGCCAACAGGCGGCCGCGCAGACGAAGGCCGCGAGCCCGTTGACGGGCGCCATCTGGATGCCGGGATGGAGCCGCGCCATCACCAGGATCACGGCAAAGGATGCGGTCATGGCGAAGGCGAGGGCGTTGCCGAGGACGTCCTCCGGGTGGGTTGCCGAGCCGGCCACGATCAGGATACCCGCGAAAGCGACTAGGCTCGCGATCGCCACGCGTCGGCCGATTTGCTCGCGCGTCCACACCCAGGCGACCGCGGCCGCCACGAAGGGCAACGTCGCGTAGATGGTCATCACGTTGGCGACGGTGGTGAAGTTGAGCGAGGCGACGTAGGACACCATCGAGATCGCCGACAGCGGGATCGCGAGGAGGCCCGGTCGGCCGAGACTGGCGAAGCTCTCGCGGACGCGGCCCCCGTTCATTACGGCGAGCATCGCCATCAGCGACAGCCCGGCGAAGATCGAGCGCCAGAACAGGATGGTCCAGAGGTCGATCGGCAGCAGGCGGACGAACAGGCCGCCCGTGCTCCAGGTGATGGTGCCGAGCGTGACGAGGACGATGCCGTAGGTCCGCCTGGAGGCGAAGGTCATGGGTGGCTCCGGCGGATGCGGGACGGCCCGAGAACGAAGGGTCCGGCGGGCGGTTCTCTCCCACCCGCGCCCGTCCTGCAAGAGGGACGTCAGCGAACGGAGAACAACCCGTAGGTCGCCATCGCCGCCACGGCGAGCAGCGCCGAGGCGATCAGCGTCACGCGGGCGAACCGGCCGAGCCCGATCCGCGCGACATGGCGGGTAAGGAGCTCGCTTGCCGTCCGCGTGTTGAGACACTCCAGCGCGACCAAGCCGAGGATTCCGGTCACCAGCGGACCGTAGAGGTGAACCGCCACGGCGAGCCACACGCCGAGCATGACGATCTCCAGCATGCGGATCGCGCCGAGCGGATCTTCATGGTCCATCATGTGAACCGGCCCGCTGTTGGGCTTGGAGAGGCGGAGCACGCCAACGGCGATCGCCGACGCCACCGTGCCCGCGAACACGATCGCGGCAAGGATGAGCGCGGGGAGAAGGCCGATCGTCTGGTCCATGGGGCCTGGCGTGAACATGGGTCGTCCCAATCTCGCCACTCTGCCGCCACAATGCTGAATCCGCGGTAGAGGGCTTCCCGTCAATCGACGAGTCGCGCTTAAGTTCCGGCCGGGTTCTGCGGACGTGGTTTCCGCCTGGTTTCGGGAGGTTGGCGAAACGTCAGGCTGGCGTGTCGCGGTGCCCGAAGATGGCGCTGCCGACACGGACGTGGGTCGCCCCATGCCGGATCGCGGTCTCGAAATCCGCCGACATGCCCATCGAGCGAAGCGGCACGCCCGCCCGGTCGGCCAGCTCGTCGAGGAGGGCGAAGTGCGGCGAGGGGTTCTCCTCCACCGGCGGGATGCACATCAGCCCGGCGACAGCCAGGCCATGCACCGTTCGGCAACGCTCCACGAAGGCGACCGCCTCGGCCGGCGCGATACCCGCCTTCTGCGGTTCCTCGCCGGTGTTGACCTGGACGAGCAGCTTCGGCGCACGACCCTGGCGGGCGATCTCGGCGGCGAGCGCGGCGGCGATCTTGTCGCGGTCGACGGTGTGGATGACGTCGAAGAAGGCGACCGCTTCGCGCGCCTTGTTGGACTGCAGCGGCCCGATCAGGTGGAGCTCCAGGCCGTCCGTCTCCGCCCGGAGAGCCGGCCACTTGCCCATCGCCTCTTGGACGCGGTTTTCGCCGAAGACCCGCTGCCCCGCCGCGATCACCGGGCGGATGTCGTCGGCCTCGAAGGTCTTGGACACGGCGATCAGCGTCGCCGAACCCGCCGGCCGACCGGCATCGCGCGTCGCCGCTTCGAGGCGATCCCGAATGGCGCGGAGACGGTCTGCGGCGGTCGCGGTCATCGGGGCGCTTCTCCGTTCGGTTCTGCTGGGCCGGCCCTGGCTAGCGCGGTCGAGCCGGTGGCGCAAGGCCCCGTCGGCCGTGTCTTCGCCGCACGCTTTCGGCTGGGAGATGCGCCCGCGTCGCCGATCCCATTGACCGTCGGGACCATTTCTGGTGATGGTCCAACCGACGCGTTTTCCCTTGAATCCGCCCCATCGGCCCACTGCGATTCGGGTGGCGGACCCCAGTGACCAGGACTTGTACATCACCCATGGCGACCGAGCGATACAACGCCCGCGAGGCTGAGGCCCGTTGGCAGAAGGCGTGGACCGACAACGAGGTCTTCAAGACCCGCAACGAGGACCCGCGCGCCAAGTACTACGTGCTGGAGATGTTTCCCTATCCCTCGGGCCGCATCCACATCGGTCACGTCCGCAACTACTCGATGGGCGACGTCGTCGCGCGCTTCAAGCGCGCCAAGGGTTTCAACGTGCTGCATCCCATGGGCTGGGACGCCTTCGGCATGCCGGCAGAGAATGCCGCGATGAAGAACAAGGTCCACCCCAAGGCGTGGACCTACGAGAACATCGCCACCATGCGCGGCCAGCTCCAGTCGATGGGCCTCTCGCTGGACTGGGCGCGCGAATTCGCCACCTGCGACGTCGCCTACTACAAGCGCCAGCAGCGCCTGTTCCTGGACTTCCTCGCCGCCGGGCTGGTCGACCGCAAGAAGTCGAAGGTCAACTGGGACCCCGTCGACATGACCGTGCTCGCCAACGAGCAGGTGATCGACGGCCGTGGCTGGCGCTCCGGCGCGCTGGTGGAGCAGCGCGAGCTGACCCAGTGGTTCCTGAAGATCACCGACTACGCCGAGGACCTGCTCACCGCCCTCGACGGCCTAGACAAGTGGCCGGAGAAGGTGCGCCTGATGCAGAAGAACTGGATCGGCAAGTCGGAAGGCCTGCGCGTCCGCTTCGAGGTGGCCGGCAACGCCGCGCCCGCCGGCGAGCGCTCGATCGAGGTCTTCACCACACGGCCCGACACGCTGTTCGGCATGAGCTTCCTGGCGCTCTCGCCCGACCATCCGGTCTCCAAGGCGCTGGCCGCCGAGAACGCGGACCTCGCTGCCTTCGTCGAGGAATGCCACCGCATGGGCACCTCGGTCGCCGTGCTGGAGACCGCCGAAAAGAAGGGCTACGACACCGGCCTGCGGGTGAAGCACCCCTTCACCGAGGAGACGTACCCCGTCTACGTCGCCAACTTCGTCCTGATGGACTACGGCACCGGCGCCATCTTCGGCTGCCCCGCGCACGACCAGCGCGACCTGGACTTCGCCCGCAGATACGACCTCTCCGTCACCCCGGTGGTGCTCCCGGACGGCGCCGATCCGGCCGCTTTCACTGTCGGGGACGTCGCCTACACGGACGACGGGACGATCTTCAACTCCGACTTCCTGGACGGGCGATCGGTACCGGACGCCAAGCAGGCGGTGGCCGCCGCCCTGGAAAGCCGCACGATCGACGGCAAGCCTGTCGCGACGCGCCAGGTGAACTACCGCCTGCGCGACTGGGGCATCTCGCGCCAGCGCTACTGGGGCTGCCCGATCCCGATCATCCACTGCGACGACTGCGGCGTGGTGCCGGTGCCGGTGAAGGACCTGCCCGTCGCGCTTCCCGACGATGTGGAGTTCGACCGCCCGGGCAACCCGCTCGACCGCCACCCGACCTGGCGCCATGTGGCCTGTCCGTCCTGCGGCAAGCCCGCCCGCCGGGAAACGGATACCATGGACACCTTCGTCGACAGCTCCTGGTATTTCGCCCGCTTCACCGCGCCGGACGCCGAGGATCCGACGATCCCGGCCATGGCCGACGCCTGGCTGCCGGTGGACCAGTACATCGGCGGCATCGAGCACGCGATCCTGCACCTGCTCTATTCGCGCTTCTTCACCCGCGCCATGAAGGCGACCGGGCACCTCTCGCTCGACGAGCCCTTTCGCGGCCTGTTCACCCAGGGAATGGTCACCCACGAAACCTATCAGGACGCTTCCGGCGCGTGGGTCTCGCCTGCCGACGTCAAGGTGGAGATGGTCGACGGAATCCGCCGGGCGACGCTGGTCACCACCGGTGAGCCGGTGACGATCGGCCCCGTGGAGAAGATGTCGAAGTCCAAGCTCAACGTGGTCGATCCCAACGACATCATCGAAACCTACGGCGCCGACGCCGCCCGCTGGTTCGTGCTCTCGGACTCGCCGCCCGAGCGCGACGTGGAGTGGACCGACGCGGGAGCGCAGGGCACCGCCCGCTTCCTGCAGCGCGTCTGGCGCCTCGTCAGCGAATCCGCCGAGATCGTCGGCACCGCCACCACGTCGCCCGACCCCTCGCCGGCCGCCCTCGCCATCCGCAAGGCCGCCCACAAGGCGCTCGCCGCGGTGGACGAGAACCTGGAGGGGCTGCGCTTCAACGTCGCCCTCGCCAAGATCTACGAACTGGTCAACGTGCTCGGCTCGGCCTTCGCCAACGATCGCGCCCGCTTCGACGCCGACGCCTCCTTCCAGGCAGCCTTCCGTGAGGGCCTGGAGATCCTGGTCCAGATCGTCGCGCCGATGACGCCGCACCTGGCCGAGGAATGCTGGTCCGCGCTCGGCAACACCGGCCTCGTGGCGATGACCCCTTGGCCGACGCTGGAACCGGCCCTCCTGGTGGAGGACGAGATCACCCTCCCCGTCCAGGTCAACGGCAAGAAGCGCGCGGATGTCACCGTCCCGCGCGACGCCGACGCGGCCTCGGTGGAAGCGGCGGTGATGCAGATCGATGCGGTTTTGAAGGCGCTCGAGGGCAAGGCGCCGAAGAAGATCATCGTCGTGCCCCAGAGGATCGTGAATGTCGTCGCGTGACCGTCTGCCGGCCGCCTTCGTCGCCGCCGCCCTCGTCGCCGCCACCGTCCTCGGCGGCTGCCAGATGCGCCCGCTCTACGGTGCCGGCGGCGCCGAGACGAGCGGAACCATCGCCGCTCTCCAGACGATCGCGGTGGAGCCGCTGCGCGACGACGTCGGCCAGGAGGTCGTCAACCAGCTTATCTTCGACATGCGCGGCGGCGCAGCGCTGACCGAGAAGCGCTACGTTCTGAAGCTGATCGCCTCGGACCGCACGTCGGAACTCGGCATCGAGAAGTTCGAGGGCTTGCCGACGGCAACGCTGATCACGCTCACCGTCACCTACACGCTGACGGAGATCGAGACCGGACGCGTGGTGACCACCGGCACCGCTTCCTCGACGGCATCCTACGACGTGTCCTCGCAGCGTTTCGCCAACCTGCGCGCCAAGCGTGACGCCGAACAGCGTGCCGCCCGCAAGGTCGCGGAAGACATCCGCACCCGGCTCGCGACGGTGCTGGCCGCCGGCAGCTGACGCCATGGTCGCCGCCAAGGCCCAGGACGCCGATCGGATCGCCGCCAGGCCGCCGCGGGAGATCGGCTTCTACCTGGTCTACGGCCCGGACTCCGGATCGGCGGCCGAACGGGCCGGCCGCATCGCGGCGGCCTCCGCGGACCCGTCCGATCCGTTCTCCCTGATCCGGCTGGACGGCGCCCAGCTCACCTCCGATCCGAGCCGGCTGGCCGACGAGGCCTACGCGGTCTCCATGTTCGGCGGACGGCGCGCGATCCTGATCCGCGACGCTGGCGGGCGCAGCAACCTCGCCGCCGTGATCGCCCCGCTGATCGCCAGTCCGCCGCCGGAAACGGTGATCGTCGTGGAGGCCGGCGACCTGAAGAAGGCGAGCCCGCTCCGCGCCCTGTTCGAGAAGGACCGCGGCGCCTACGCCATTCCCTGCTACGTGGATGACGAGGCCGCCGTCGCGCGGCTGGTAGACGAGGAGGTGCGCGCGCACGGCCTGTCCATCAGCGCCGAAGCCAGGGCGCTGCTGGTATCCCAACTGGGTGGCGACCGGCTGATGTCGCGCGGTGAGATCCAGAAGGTCTGCCTCTTCGCGCTCGGCAAGCCCGCCATCGAACTGGCCGACGTGGAGGAACTGATCGGCGACAGCTCCTCGATCGCCACCGAGGAGATCGTCGATGCCGCCGCCACCGGCGACCTGGCGGGTCTGACGGTTCTGCTCGCCAAGGCCGCCAGCGAGGGACTTTCCACCGACCAGATCGCCCTGTCCGCCCTCCGACATTTCCAGGCCCTCGACGCGGCCCGCCCCGACGTCGATGCCGGCCGCACGCCCGACCAGGCCGTCGAAGGCATGCGGCCACCGATCTTCTTCAAGCGCAAAGCCAAGGTGGCCAAAGCGCTGGGCCTCTGGAGCGCCGCGCGTCTACAGCGGGCCATGAGCCTCCTGAGCGACACGGTCCGCGACCAGCGTCTCAACAACGCCCTCTCCCGCGAGATCGTCGGCGACACGTTGATCACGCTGGCGCGCTATGCGGCCGGTCAGAACCGCGGCCGGCGCTGACTCCCTCCGAAACGATCGCCGGAATACAAGAAACCCGCTGCAGACATGGACGGGCCTCTGCAGCGGGTTCGTTTCGACATCGGACCATCAGAATCGTCTCGGATCTGAATCGACCTGTTTAGCCGTTTAATCGCCGACAGACTTCTTCGAGCTGCTCCAGCGACTTGTAACGGATCCGAATCTCTCCGCTGCCGTCGGCCTTGTGCTTAATCTCGACCGCGAAACCGAGCGCATCGGAGAGCTGCTTTTCCAGCGCGCGCGTGTCCGCATCCTTCTCGGCCTTGCCCGACGTCTTGGCACGCCCGTGCGGCTGCTCCACCACGGATTGGGCAAGCGCCTCCGCGGAACGGACCGTCATCCCCTCCTCGACGATCCGGCGCGCCAGCGCAGCCGGATCCGGCGCTGTGACCAGCGCGCGCGCATGGCCGGCCGTCAGGGATCCATCGTTCAGATACTGCTTTACCGATTCCGGAAGCTTCAGCAGCCGCAGCGTGTTCGCCACATGGCTGCGGCTCTTGCCGATGATCGACGCGAGATCATTCTGGCTGTAGTGGAACTCGTTGATCAGCTGGTCGTAGCCGAACGCCTCTTCCAGCGGGTTGAGATCCTGCCGCTGGACGTTCTCGATGATCGCGATCTCCAGAGCTTCCTTGTCGTTCAGCTCGTGGATGATCACCGGGATCTCGTGCACGCCGGCCTTCTGCGCCGCCCGCCAACGCCGCTCGCCGGCGATCAGCTCGTAGCCGCTGCCACCGCCTGGAACCGGACGCACCACCACCGGCTGGATCATGCCGTGCTGCTTGATCGAGGACGCGAGCTCGTCCAGCTCCTCCTCCTTGAACAGCCGCCGCGGGTTCTTCGGGTTGGCCCGGATCAGGTCGATCGCGACCTTGCGCGTGCCGCGCACCCGCTCCACCACCTCGAATTCGTTGCTGGCGTCGCCGATCAGCGCCGCGAGCCCGCGCCCGAGCCGCCGCCGGCCGCTATCGTCCGTCATGGTCATGGGTCTGGATCCTTGCCGCTCAGGCCGCGGCGGCCGCCTTCAGCCGCCGTTCCCGCTGGATGATTTCGGAGGCGAGCTTCAGGTAGGCCTGGCTGCCGGAGCACTTGAGGTCGTAGAGCAGCGCCGGCTTGCCGTAGGATGGCGCTTCCGACACCCGCACGTTCCGCGGGATGATCGTGTCGTAGACGGTGTCCCCCATCGTCGAGCGCACGTCCTGCACCACCTGGTTCGACAGGTTGTTGCGCGCGTCGAACATGGTGAGCACGATGCCGTGGATGGTCAGCCGCGGGTTCAGCGTGCGCTTGACCTGCTCCACCGTCTGCAACAGCTGCGACAGGCCTTCCAGCGCGAAGAACTCGCACTGAAGCGGCACCAGGATCGAGTGCGCCGCGCTCATCGCATTGATCGTGAGGAGGTTCAGCGAGGGCGGGCAGTCGACCAGCACATAGGTGAACCGCTTGGTCTTGCCGGTGGGATCCTTGGCCGCCAGCTCCGCCTGCCGGGCGATGGCGTTGCGCAGCCGATAGGCGCGATCCGTTTCGTGAGCGATTTCCAGTTCGACGCCGAGATTGTCGAGCGTGGACGGGGCCACGGTGAGCCGCGGCACGACCGTCTCCACCAACGCCTCGCCGAGCGCCGCGTCTCCGACCAGGACATCGTAGGTAGAGACCGACCGCGACCGACGGTCGATGCCCAGCCCCGTCGAGGCGTTGCCCTGCGGGTCGAGGTCGACGATCAGCACCTCTTCGCCGATGGCGGCGAGGGCGGTGCCCAGGTTGATCGCCGTGGTCGTCTTGCCCACGCCACCCTTCTGGTTGGCGAGCGCGAGAACGCGCGGTTGATCGGGAAGTGTGGTCATCGGTGGCCTCTCGCCCCTGAGCCGGATTCGATATGGTGAATCAGAGGTTAACCTGCTGCCCGCCGCCGTGCGAGCCCCCGGATCACCGCGATGCGGCTGTCCGGTTCGATCCTGCTGGGATGTTCTACCAGATCGAATTCCCAAGATAGAGTGGCCGTATCGCGTTCGGACGCAAAATCTTGTCCTTTGTGGAAAACACCCACCGCGCCCTGGGTGAGCCACGGCTCCGCCTGCTCTAACAGCTTGGAGAGTGGGGAGAGTGCACGCGCCGAGACCGCCTCCACCGGCCCGATCTCGGCGCCGGACCGGGCTGAGACCTGCTCGATGCGCTCGTTGAGGACCCGAACGGGCAGCTTCAGCTCGCGCGCCACGGTTAGAAGGAAGGCCGCCTTGCGGCCATTCGATTCCACCAGCGTGACCCGCGCACTGGGCTCGTCGGCAAGCAGGATGGCGGTTACCAGCCCCGGAATTCCCGCGCCGGATCCGAGATCGAGCCACCGGCGCGCTGCGGGAAACGCAGCGAGTGCCTGCGCGCCGTCGGCCATGTGCCGCCGCCAGATGTCGCCAAGCGTCGACGGCGCGACAAGGTTCTTCACCGGCTGCCAGCGGCGGATCAGGTCGACATAGGCGGAGAGCCGCGCCTTGGCGGCCTCCGTCAGCGGCAGGATCGCCCGCACGGCCTCCGGCCCGTCCGGCAACGGCGCGGCCATCACGCAGCTCCCGCCGCACGCTGGCCGCGCTTGACGTGGCCGAGCAGCAGCGTGATCGCCGCCGGCGTGACGCCGTCGATCCGCGCCGCCTGCCCGAGCGTCACCGGCCGGACGGCGTTCAGTTTCGCACGAACCTCGTTGGAGAGGCCCGGCAGCTCGAAACTGAAATCCGACGGGATCGCGAGGCTCTCGTCCCGCCGGAAGGCGGCGATGTCGGCGTCCTGCCGGTCCATGTAGACGGCATAGAGCGCCTCGATCTCCAGCGCCTCGGCCGCCGCGGACGGCAGTCGTCCGAGCTCCGGCCAGATCGCCACCAGCCGGGCGAGGTCGATATCCGGATAGGACAAAAGGTCGTAGGCCGACCGCCGCGCCCCGTCCTGGTTCAGCGCGAGGCCGTGCCGGGAGGCCTCGCTCGGCGTCATCCGCAGCCCGTGGGCAAGCGCGCGCGCCGCGTCCAGGTCCGCCATCTTGGCGGAAAAAGCCGCCGACCGCTCGCGCCCGACCAGACCCAGCGCCTCCCCGATCGGCGTGAGGCGCTGGTCCGCGTTGTCGGCGCGCAGCGTCAGCCGGTATTCGGCGCGCGAGGTGAACATGCGGTAGGGCTCCGCGACCCCCTTGGTGACGAGGTCGTCGATCATCACGCCGAGGTAGCCCTGCGACCGGTCGAACACCACGCCGTCCAGCCCGCCGGCGCGGCGCGCGGCATTCAGGCCGGCCACCAGTCCCTGCGCCGCGGCTTCCTCGTATCCGGTCGTCCCGTTGATCTGGCCGGCGAGGAACAGCCCCACGATGCGCTTCGTCTCCAGCGTCGGCTTAAGGTCGCGGGGGTCCACATGGTCATATTCGATGGCATAGCCAGGCTGCAGGATCCGCGCCCGCTCCAGCCCAGGGATGGTGGCGATGAGGGCGGCCTGGACCTCTTCGGGCAGCGAGGTGGAGATGCCGTTCGGATAGACCACGTCCGTATCCAGGCCCTCCGGCTCCAGGAAGATCTGGTGCCCGTCGCGGTCGCCGAAGCGGACGATCTTGTCCTCGATCGAGGGGCAATAGCGCGGTCCACGGCTTTCGATCTGGCCCGAGTACATCGGAGACCGCAGGATGTTCTCGCGGATCACCCGGTGAGTCGCCTCGGTGGTCCGCGTCACGCCGCAGGCGATCTGCGGGGTGGTGATCGCCGTGGTCAGCGTGGAGAAGGGCGTCGGCACGTCGTCGCCCGGCTGCACCTCCAAGGAGGCCCAGTCGATCGTCCGGCCGTCGAGCCGCGCTGGCGTGCCGGTCTTCAGACGGCCAAGCGCGAACCCTGCCCTCGCTAGGGTCCGGGACAGGCCGAGCGCAGGCGCTTCGCCGACCCGGCCGGCCGGGACCGTGCGCTCGCCGATATGGATCAGGCCGCCGAGGAAGGTACCCGTGGTGAGCACGACCGCCCCGGCTGCAAGCGCGCGACCATCCGACAGGACGACGCCTGTGACCCGGCCCTCGCTGAGATGGAGATCGTCCACCTCGCCTTCCACGACCGTCAGGTTGGGCTCGCGCCGGACCCCCGCCTGGATCGCCTCGCGGTAGAGACGGCGATCGGCCTGGGCCCGAGGACCACGCACCGCAGGGCCCTTCCGGCGGTTGAGCAGGCGGAACTGGATGCCGGCCGCATCGGCAGCCCGGCCCATTACCCCGTCAAGCGCGTCGATCTCCCGGACGAGGTGACCCTTGCCGAGACCCCCGATGGCCGGATTGCACGACATCACGCCGACGGTGTCGAAGCGATGGGTGACGAGCGCGGTCTTCGCACCGATCCGGGCCGCCGCGTGGGCCGCCTCGGTTCCGGCATGTCCACCGCCGATGATGATGACGTCAAAGCTGCCCGACACGATGTGTGGACCTGTTCTGTGGGGATCGGCCCGCCTTTTATCCCCAAACGTCGCCCGGGTCAAAACGACGTCGGTCGAGCTGTTTCACGTGAAACGGACCGGATCCGAATCGAGATATCCACAGCCTGTGGAGTGTTTCACGTGAAACAGCCGGGATAGGCTGTGGATCACTTGCCGATACAGAAGCGCGAGAAGATCGCACCGAGCACGTCCTCGACATCCGTACGCCCGACCAGCCGGCCGATCGCCTCGGATGCCCGGCGCAGGTGGTCGGCGCGGATTTCCAGAGGTAGTCCGGATCGTTGCGCCGCCGAGACGGCCTCCAGCGCTGCCGCGACGCACGTCTTCTGCCGGGCGCGGGTGACGAGAGCGGGCTCGCCGCGCGCCCCGACCGAGGCCTGCGCCACCAGCTCGGCGATCAACAGGTCCAACCCACCGGGGGTCACCGCCGAGACCGCCAACCCGTCTCCCGCCCGGCCTGGGTGGAGATCACTCTTGGTCCGGAGCAGCCGGACCGGCGGACCGAGCCTTGCCACGTGGTCCGGTGGCGTCCGTCCCTCCGGATCGAGCCAGAGCACGAGATCGGCGCGCCGCGCGCGATCGACCGCGCGTCTGATGCCTTCCTGTTCAACGCTGTCGGCCGTGTCCCGCAGGCCTGCCGTGTCGAACAGCACAACGGCCTCGCCCCGCAGGTCCAGGTGCACCTCCAAGAGATCCCGCGTCGTGCCCGGGACGTCGGAGACGATGGCCACGTCCCTTTCAGATAAAGCGTTGATAAGACTAGATTTTCCGGAGTTCGGGGCACCCATCAGCGCAACCTGGAAGCCGTCCCGCACCCGCTCGCCCCGTCGGCTGCCGCTGATCGCCTCCGCCATCTCGCGTGCGATCGAGCCCAGCGCCGCATCCACCGGAGAAAGGTCCGCCCCCGCCGCATCCTCCTCGTCGGAGAAGTCGATGTGCGCCTCCAGGAGAGCCCGCGCCTCCAGGATCCGCGTCCGCCAGTCGAGCGCCGAACGGGCGAGACCGCCATCCGCCTGCGCAAGGGCCTGGATCCGCTGCGCGTCCGTTTCGGCCGCGATCAGATCGGCAAGGCCCTCCACCGCAGTCAGATCGAGGCGGCCGTTCTCGAAGGCGCGGCGAGTGAACTCCCCCGCCTCCGCCAGCCGGCAGCCCGGAAGCGATGCGAGAACCGCGAGGATCTTCTGCACGACTGCTCGGCTGCCATGCACCTGGATCTCTGCCGTGTCCTCCCCGGTAAACGTGCCTGGCCCGGGCATGAGGAAGACGATTCCCCGATCGATCACCTCGCCTGTGTCGGGATCCCGGATGGCGCGGAAGCTCACGCGTCGAGCGGTCGGCACCGTCCGAACGACCCGGGCGATCGCCGACCCCGTCGACGGCCCGGATACCCGGATCACCGCGACCCCCGCAGGCGGATGGCCGCTCGCAAGCGCGACGATCGTGTCCCGCCCTCCGCCTGACGCGCCTACTTGTCCCGGTGTACCCTCGCTCATGGCTGAACCCTGGATGCGCGCTCTGCGTTGCGCGTCTGACAACGATGCGGACGAGACCGATGACCACCGAGAGCGGCACCACCAATCGACTGGCCGACGAGACCAGCCCGTACCTGCTCCAGCACGCCGGCAACCCCGTGGACTGGTATCCATGGGGAACCGAAGCCTTCGAGGAGGCGCGCCGGTCGAACCGCCCGGTGCTACTGTCGGTCGGCTATGCCGCCTGTCACTGGTGTCACGTGATGGCGCACGAAAGTTTCGAGGACGAATCGGTCGCCGCCGTGATGAACCGCCTGTTCGTCAATATCAAGGTCGATCGCGAGGAGCGCCCGGACGTCGACCAGATCTACATGAACGCGCTCCACGCGCTCGGCGAGCAGGGCGGCTGGCCGCTCACCATGTTCCTGACACCCGCCGGAGAACCCTTCTGGGGCGGCACCTACTTTCCGAAGACCACCCGCTATGGTCGGCCCGGCTTCACGCAGGTGCTGGAATCCATATCCCGGATCTTCCATGAGGAGCCGGAGAAGGTGACCGCCAACGGAACCGCCCTCTCCAATCACTTGCAGCAACTCTCAGCCCCTTCATCACCAGGCCCTGAGCCGACGCCCGACCTGCTCGAAGCCGCCTGTTCGCGCCTCGTATCGCTCCTCGACCCTGTCCATGGCGGGTTGCGCGGTGCGCCGAAATTCCCGCAGCCGACCCTGCTCAACCTCCTCCTCACCCAGGGTCTCCGGACCCGCAGCGAGCCCATGCTGGCTTCCGTGGTCTTCGCGCTCGAACGGATGTCCCAGGGCGGCATCTACGACCACGTCGGCGGCGGCTTCGCGCGCTATTCCGTCGACGACCGCTGGCTCGTCCCGCACTTCGAGAAGATGCTCTACGACAACGGCCAGTTGCTTGCGCTGCTTGCTCATGCCGAAGCCCTCAGCGGCGCATGGCCGTTCCGCAGCCGAATCGAAGAAACGATCGCCTGGCTCGGCCGGGAGATGAAAGTGGATGGGGGTGGGTTCGCGGCGAGCCTCGACGCCGATACGGAAGGCCACGAGGGGCTGACCTACGTCTGGACGCCCGATGAGATCGCCGAAGTTCTCGGCGAGGAGGATGCGAACCTGGTTTTCGACGCCTACGACGTCAGCCGAACGGGCAACTTCGAAGGTCGCAACATCCTCAATCGGACACTCGCGCCGCAACGGGACGGGCTTACCGAGAGTCGCTTGTCGGATGCGTTAGGGCGCCTCCTCGCCGCGCGGAATCGTCGACCCCAGCCCGGTCGCGACGACAAGGTGTTGGCAGACTGGAACGCCCTGGTCATCCGCGGCCTCTGCGCTGCCGGCGTGGCTCTCGCGCGCCCCGACTGGATCGCGCGGGCCGAAACCGCCTATCGCTTCGTGATGGACGTCATGGCCGACGTCGACGGCCGCCTCGCCCACGCGACCCGCGCCGGTCGCTTCACGCGCCCCGGCCTCGCCACCGACCATGCCGGCATGGCCGCCGCCGCGATCGCGCTTCACCAGGCCACATTCCGCCCGGAGTTCATCGACGAGGCGGAAGCGCTGCTCGCCATCCTCGACCGCCACTACGCCGCAACCGACGGGCTCTTCCATCTCTCCGCCGACGACGTCGCCGACCTGATCGTCCGCCCGAAGTCCATCCACGACGAAGCCACACCCAATGCCAACGGTCTCGCCGCCCGCGCCTCGCTCGACCTCTATCTGCTGACCGGCCGCCAGCGCCATCTCGACCGCGCCGATGCGATCTTCCGCGCAGCAGGCGCCGAGATCGCGCGCAACATCGTCGGTGCGGCCTCGACGCTCGAGGCCTTCGCGCGCCGGCTGGACATGGCGTCGGTCGTCGTGGTCGGACCACCCGGCGAGGAGCGGGATCTGCTTGTCGCCGCCGCCCGCCGTCTCCAACCCACCGCGGTTCTTTTCGTGTCCGAATCGACTGACGGCCTCGGTCCGGTGCATCCCGCTTCCGGCAAGGCGGCGGTGGATGGCGTCCCGGCCGCCTACGTCTGCAAAGGCGCCACCTGCTCGCTTCCGGTCACCGATCCCAGAGCTCTCCGTGGTCTCTGATTCACGTGAAACAAAAAAGCCGCCCGAAGCAATCGCTCCGGGCGGCTGTTTCACGTGAATCCGACGGCGGTGCCGTCAGGTGTTCATGTTGTCGAAGAAATCCGAGTTCGTCCGGGTCTGCCGCAGCTTGTCGAGCAGGAACTCGATCGCATCGGTGGTGCCCATCGGATTGAGGATGCGGCGCAGGACGAAGGTCTTCTTGAGCTTGTCCGGCGGAACCAGCAGGTCTTCCTTGCGGGTGCCGGAGCGCTGGATGTCGATCGCCGGGAACACGCGCTTGTCGGAGATCTTGCGGTCCAGGATGACTTCCGAGTTGCCCGTACCCTTGAACTCTTCGAAGATCACCTCGTCCATGCGGCTGCCCGTGTCGATCAGCGCGGTGGCGATGATGGTCAGCGAACCGCCCTGCTCGATGTTGCGCGCCGCGCCGAAGAAGCGCTTCGGGCGCTGCAGGGCGTTGGCGTCCACGCCACCTGTCAGCACCTTGCCGGAAGACGGCACCACGGTGTTGTAGGCGCGGCCGAGGCGGGTGATCGAGTCCAGCAGGATGACCACGTCGCGACCGTGTTCGACCAGGCGCTTGGCCTTTTCGATGACCATCTCGGCGACCTGCACGTGGCGCACCGCCGGCTCGTCGAAGGTGGAGGACACGACCTCGCCGCGGACGGACCGCTGCATGTCGGTCACTTCCTCCGGACGCTCGTCGATCAGGAGGACGATGAGATAGCACTCCGGATGGTTCGATGTGATGGAGTGCGCGATGTTCTGCAGCAGCACGGTCTTGCCGGTGCGGGGCGGCGCCACGATCAGGGCGCGCTGGCCTTTGCCGAGCGGCGAGACGATGTCGATGATGCGGGCCGAGTAGTCCTTGCTCGGCTGGCCTTCGACCTCCATCCGGAAGCGTTCGTCCGGATAGAGCGGCGTCAGGTTGTCGAAGTGGACCTTGTGACGAGCCTTGTCCGGATCTTCGAAGTTGACGGTATTGACCTTGAGGAGTGCGAAATAGCGCTCACCCTCCTTCGGCGACCGGATCTCGCCTTCGACCGTGTCGCCGGTCCGCAGCGAGAAGCGGCGGATCTGCGAGGGCGAGACGTAGATGTCATCCGGCCCGGGCAGGTAGTTTGCGTCCGGCGAACGCAGGAAGCCGAAGCCATCCTGCAGCACCTCCACCACACCCTCGCCGATGATGTCGACATCCTGCGCGGCAAGCTGCTTGAGGATCGCGAACAGCAGCTCCTGCTTGCGCATCGTCGAGGCGTTCTCGACCTCCAGTTCCTCGGCCACGGCCAGGAGTTCGGTGGGGGTCTTCTTCTTCAGGTCCTGGAGTTTCATCTCCGCCATGGGGCGTCGGTCTCTGTCAGATGGGAAAGGTCAAGCGGGACATGGGAGACCCGCGTCGAGGCAAGGAAGGGAAATTACGCGCAAGATCTGGAGAGCGAGGCAGCGAACCGGAGGGGATCCGGTCCGTGCAGAAATCGGCGGCTTCGGGCCGATAGCCCCCGGCATCTCGTTTTGCCCGGGCGGGCAAGGGATGCCACGTCTGCAGCGGTCTTATGCCGAGCATATAGCTGCTTCGCCGACCGGCCACAAGCCCGCCGACGACCGCTTTTTAACCGAAACTCCCCTCAAAAAGGCTTAACGACGACCAGAATGAGGATCAGGATCATGAGGATGGTCGGCACCTCGTTGGCGATCCGGTAGAACCGCCCGGGCCGCGTGTTCCGGTCGGCGGCGAAATCCTTCAGCCACTTGGCGCAGGCGCCGTGGAAGCCGGAGAGGGCAAGCACCAGCGCCAGCTTTCCATGCAGCCAACCGTCCGAGAACCAGCCGCCCTGCCAGGCGAGCGCCAGGCCGAAGATCCAGGTCGCGATCATCGCCGGCGTCATGATCGCCTTGAGCAACCGCCGCTCCATCACCTTGAACGTCTCGGACTGGGCCGAACCGACCGGTGCGTCCACATGGTAGACGAACAGGCGGGGCAAGTAGAACAGCGCGGCCATCCAGGCGATCAGCGCGGCGAGATGGCCGACCTTCAGCCAGGCGTAGAGATCACCCATCGTGGACCCTTCCTCAGAGCCGCGCCGCGCGGACGCGGGCCACCAGCCGCGAAACCGCCTCGGGCGAGGCGTCCGGGGTGATGCCGTGTCCGAGGTTGAAGATCAAGGGTCCGTGTCCGAGCATCTCCAGCACATGGTCCACGCCGCGGTCGAGCGCCTCGCCGCCGACCACCATCCGCAGCGGGTCCAGGTTGCCCTGCACCGGCACCAGCGTCTGGACATTGTCGCGGGCGAAAACGGCAGGGACCTGCCAGTCGAGCCCGACGGCGGTGATGCCGGTCCGCCGCACGTATTCAGGCAGACGCGCTCCAGCGCCCTTCGGAAAGCCGATGATCCGCGCACCCGGAACGACTGCCCGGACTCCGGCGACAATCCGCGCAACCGGCTGGATCGCCCAGCGCTCGAAGCCCTCGTCGTCGAGGCTTCCCGCCCAGGTGTCGAAGATCTGCACCGCGTCGGCGCCGGCCTTCAGCTGCGCCACCAGATAGGCGACCGACGCATCGACCAGCAGGTCCATGAGCCGGGCGAACCCCTCCGGATCGGTCAGCGCCGCCCGCCGCGCCGGGCCCTGGTCGGGCGTCCCCCGGCCTGCGATCATGTAGGTCGCAATCGTCCAGGGCGCCCCGCAGAAGCCCAGCAGCGCCGTCTCGGCGGGCAGGGCCGCCCGGATGCGCTCCACGGTCTCCAGCACCGGCTCCAGCCGCCCCAGCATGCCATCGAGGTCGAGACCGCCGAGCCCATCGAGCGTGACCGGCTCCAGCCGTGGACCCTCCCCTTCGGCGAACCACACCGTCTGGCCGAGCGCGTGCGGCACCACCAGGATGTCGGAGAACAAGATCGCCGCATCGAACCCGAAGCGGCGGATCGGCTGCAGCGTCACCTCGGTCGCCAGCTTCGGCGAGTAGCAGAGATCCAGGAACCCGCCGGCCTCCGCCCGGGTTGCCTTGTACTCCGGCAGGTAGCGGCCGGCCTGGCGCATCAGCCAGATCGGCGGCGGAAACAGGCGCTCGCCGTCGAGCACCCGGAGGATCGCCTTCTCCTGGCCCCTTCCGTCGGAGGCGGGCGACTGACTGCCGGAAGCGCGCTTGTCGTGGTCCACGGGCTCCATCCCTTTCAGAGATTAAGAGTCTGATAAGACTTTTTCGTTTCTATTAGGGGGGTGGATTACAGGGATCCCCCGCCGTCCACAATCCGTCAGCCTCCGTGCCGTCGCATCGTCCGGTGGGGACGTTTTTCCCGCCCGCTTCGTCCCACTCTGTTGAGAACGCTGGAATCCGGCTGTTTCGGAGCCGATTCAAAGGCCGGGCTGCCGACTCCGCCTTGTGGATGAGGAGTCGATGACAGTCCCTTCTGGCGGACAACGTCTGCAGATCACCCTTGCCCACAGCCTGCCCGACGGTGACACGCTCCGGTAAGGATTTGTTGATGATTTGGGCCGACCCGGGACAGGCTCCCGCCGCCGCCCCGATCCGGCCCCCGCCCTCCACACTTCTCCACAGGGCTGGGGACAACCCTGCACGGAAGCCTCCATCAGAACAGAAAACCGCCGATCCGGGCCGGATCGGCGCCTGTGACGGCCCGCCCCTCGCGAAACCTGCCGGTCCGTGCCAATCTCCGTCAAACGAACGGGCGAGGAGCGCGATGAAGCGCGGGCACATCTATTTCCATCTGCATCTGGTGTCCGACTCCACCGGCGAGACACTCCTCACCGTCGGCCGGGCGGCCGCCGCGCGCTACGAGAGCATCGCGCCCATCGAGCATGTCTATCCGCTCGTCCGCTCCATGCGCCATCTGGACCGGGTGATCAGCGACATCGAGGCCTCGCCTGGCATTGTCCTCTACACGCTCGTGGAACGCGATCTCGGCGCCCGCATCGAGGAAGCCTGCAAGGCCGCGACCCTGCCCTGCGTCAATGTGCTCGACCCGATCGTCGATGTCTTCCGCTCCTACCTGAACCTGCCGGCGACGGGAAAGGCCGGCGCCCAGCACGCCCTCGACGCCGAGTATTTCAAGCGGATCGACGCGCTGAACTTCACCATGATGCACGACGACGGCCAGCTGCCGGAGAACATCGAGGACGCCGACATCATCCTGATCGGCGTCAGCCGCACGTCGAAGACTCCGACGAGCATCTACCTCGCCAATCGCGGCGTGCGCGCCACCAACATGCCGCTGGTGCCGGGGGTGGCGATGCCGCAGAAGATCCTGGATGCGAAACGACCGCTCGTCGTCGGCCTGATCGCCAGCCCCGAGCGGATCATGCATATTCGCCAGAACCGCCTGCTGTCGCTCAACGCGGCCGACCAGGACACGCCCTACGTGGACAAGACGGCGATCGCCCAGGAGGTCGCCTATTCGCGCCGGCTCTGCTCGGAGAACAACTGGCCGATGATCGACGTCACCCGCCGCTCGATCGAGGAGACCGCCGCCGCGATCCTTGCGCTCTACGATCAACATCGCTACGGCAAGACCAAGGAACCGTTCGCCTGACCGGCGGATTGCGCCGGATGGGGGCTCGCCCGGGCCTTCAAGGAGTTCGACGCGCATGACCCTCATTCTCGCCTCCGGCAGCGCCACCCGCGCTTCCATGCTGACCAGCGCGGGGTTGATCTTCGAGCGTCGCAGTCCCGACGTGGACGAGCGCGCGGTCGAATCGGCGCTCGCCGAGACGGGCGTCGGCCCCGACGACGTGGCGACCGTGCTCGCCGAAGTGAAGGCGACCGAAGTCTCCCTCCGCTTCCCCGACGCGCTGGTGATCGGCGCCGACCAGACGCTGTCCCTGGGCGACGAGCGCTTCCACAAGCCGCCAGACATGGAGGCGGCCCGGCGCCAGCTGCTGGCGCTGCGCGGACGCACCCACCAGCTCCACTCCGCCGCCGTCGTCGCCGTCAACGGCGAGCCGCTATTCCGGCATGTCGCGACCGCCAGCCTCACCATGCGCCCTTTCACGCCCGCCTTCGTCGGCCGCTACCTGGCGGTGGTCGGCGAGCGGGCGCTCTCCTCCGTCGGCGCCTACCAGGTGGAGGGATTCGGCATCCAGCTCTTCGAGGAGATCGACGGCGATCACTTCACCATTCTGGGGCTGCCGCTGCTGCCGCTTCTCGCCTTCCTTAGAACCCGCGGAGTCCTCGACACATGACGTTGAAGGCCGGTGTGATCGGCTGGCCGATCGCCCATTCGCGCTCGCCGCTGATCCACAACCACTGGGCCCGCGTGCATGGCATCGACGCCCACTACGAGCGGATCCCGGTCGCGCCCGAGGACGCCGACCGTTTCTTCGCGACCTTCGCCGAGCAGGACTACGTCGGGGCGAACGTGACCATCCCCTACAAGGAGCACGCCTTTCGCGCCGCAGCCCGTCACGACCCGGTGGCCGAGCGTCTGCAGGCTGTGAACTGCCTGTGGATCGAGGGTGGACAGGTCTGCGGCGCCAACACGGATGCGGAAGGATTTCTCGGCAATCTGGACGCTTCTGCGCCCGGCTGGGATCGTAATCCCGGCGCAGCGTTGGTTCTCGGCGCCGGCGGCGCCGCTCGTGCGGTCGTCGACGGCCTTGTGGCGCGAGGATTTACGGTGCGGATCGCCAACCGCACCCTCGCCCGCGCAGAGGAGCTCGCCGGCCGTTACCCCGGCCATGCCACTGCCCACGCCTTCGCCGACGCTGACCGGTTGCTCGCCGACGCCGTCGTCGTCGTCAACACCACCTCGCTCGGCATGAAGGGCGAGGGCGACATCGACCTGGATCTCGCGCGCCTCGGCCCCGAAACGGTGGTCACCGACATCGTCTACGTGCCGCTGAAGACCCCCTTCCTCCAGCGTGCCGAGGCGGCAGGCCTGCGCACCGTGGATGGCCTCGGCATGCTTCTGCACCAGGCCGTCCCGGCCTTCGAGCGCTGGTTCGGGGTCCGGCCCACGGTGACGCCTGAACTTCGAGCGCTGGTGGAGGCGGATCTCAAGCCATGATCGTTCTCGGCCTCACCGGCTCGATCGGCATGGGCAAGTCCACCACGGCCGGCCTTTTCGAGGCACGAGGCGTGCCGGTGTTCGATGCCGACGCGGCCGTCCACGCGCTCTACGCCGGCCCCCTGGCCGCCGAGATCGAAGCGGCCTTCCCAGGCACGACGGTGGGCGGCACCGTCGACCGCGCTCACCTCGGTGCGGCTGTGCTTGGCCGACCGGACGCGCTAAAGCGCCTGGAAGCGATCGTCCACCCCGCGGTGCGCGCCGAGCAGGCGCGCTTCCTGGACGCAGCTCGGGCAAGCGGCGCACCGGTCGCGCTGCTCGACATTCCCCTCCTCTTCGAGACCGGCCGCGACGCCGAGATGGATGCGGTCGTCGTGGTCTCCGCACCGGCCGACGTCCAGCGCACCCGCGTCCTCACCCGGCCCGGCATGACCTTCGAGAAGCTGGACGCGATCCTCGCCCGCCAACTGCCCGATGCGCAGAAGCGTGCCCGTGCCGATTTCGTAGTGGAAACCGGCGACGGGCTGGAAGCGGCTGCCGCTGCGGTCGACCGGATCCTCGAGACGCTGACCCGGCTGGACCGCACCGGGGAAAAGCCGACCCGCGCCTTGCGCAACCTGGATGAGGGTGGCACGGTCGCCCCGACAGCCCCTTCGAACGACGCGGACCCGAAAGCCTGATGCGCGAGATCGTTCTCGACACCGAAACCACCGGTCTCGACCCGAAGACCGGCGACCGGCTCGTCGAGATCGGCTGCGTGGAGCTGGTCAACCAGTTCCCGACGGGCCGCACCTATCACGTCTACATCAACCCCGAGCGGGCGATGCCGCGCGAGGCCTTCGAGGTGCACGGCCTCTCCGACGCCTTCCTCGCCGACAAGCCGCGCTTCGACGACGTTGCCGACGCCTTCCTGGAGTTCGTCGCGGGGGCCCGGCTGGTGATCCACAACGCCCAGTTCGACATGGGCTTCATCAACCACGAACTGAAGCGATCCGGCCGGGTCACGATCGAGATCGACCGGGTGATCGACACGCTGCAGATCGCCCGGCGCAAGCACCCTGGCTCGCCCGCCAACCTCGACGCGCTCTGCGCCCGCTACGGCATCGACACGTCCAAGCGCGTCAAGCACGGCGCGCTTCTCGACGCCGAGCTGTTGGCCGAGGTCTATATCGAGCTGAACGGCGGCCGGCAGGCCGACCTCGGCTTCACCGCCGGCGGCGGCAACAGCCGCGTGCTCGCCACCCTGCGCAAGGTCCGGCCCCGTCCGGAACCGCTCCCCTCCCGCGTCACGGCGGAGGAGGCCGAGGCGCACCGCGCCTTCATCGCTGCGATCGGAGAGAAGGCGCTCTGGATCCGCTACCAGGAAACGGAAGAGCCGCCGGCGGCGGCCAGCGGCTCTCACTGAGATCGTCGATCTTGCGCGGCGTGTCAGCCGGTCACTGGACCTGCTGCTGCATTCGCGAGATGTACTGCTGGTAGAGCCCCACGAAATCGATGGGGTCGATGAGCAGCGGCGGGAAGCCGCCGCGCACGCTCGCATCGGCGATGATCTGGCGCGCGAACGGGAACAGCAGCCGCGGGCATTCGATCATCACGAAGGGATGCAGGTGCTGCTGCGGTACGTTCTGCACCCGGAACAGGCCGCCATAGAGCAGCTCGATCTGGAACACGACCTCGTCGTCGAGCTCGGCCTTCACCTCGATCTTGAGATCGACCTCGTACTCGATCCCCGAGCGCTGCTTGGAGCCGACATTGACGCCGACGCTGATCGCCGGGCTCTTGTCGCGCGGGCGCAGGCTGTCGGGCGCCTTCGGGTTCTCGAAGGACAGGTCCTTGGTGTACTGGGCGATGACGTTGAGCGAGGGCTGCTGCGGAATGCCGCCCTGGGTGTCCGGTCCGACCGTGGTCATGGGTCTGAAATCCTCTGCCGCGTGCCTCATGCGATGCGGCACGTCTCCGGGCGGTGGGCTAGCACGGGCCGGGCGCAGGATGCAAGAACGGCTGCGAATTGCCTCAGGGCAGCCGCGGCGGCTCGCGGCCCTCCGACCACGGTGAGGGCGGCGCGTCCGGGTCGCGGTCCTTGACCTCGAACTCGTCCGGATCGAGGTCCACCACGCCGCTCGGTCCCCGGCTGCCGGCGGTCGCCCGGAACCCCGCCGCCGTCTCCACCACGGTCATGTTGCGCCGGAGCCAGGCCGCGGCGAGCTTGCGCAGCGGCGGCATCAGCAGGATGAAGGCGAGCACGTCCGTCAGGAGACCCGGCAGCAGCAGGAAGAACCCGGCGAGCGCCAGGAGCGCGCCCTGCACCAGGCTTTCCGCCGGTACCCGCCCGGCGTTGACGTCTGCCTGCAGCCGCCGGATCAACTGGACGCCCTGCAGCCGGATCACCGCCGTACCGGCTATGCCGGCGACGAGGAGCAGCGCCAGGGTCCACAGGATGCCGATCTCGCGACCGACGGCGATGAACGTCGCGATCTCCAGGATCGGCAGGGCGAGCACCAGAAGGATGATCAGCGGCTTGAGCTTCATGAACGGTCCCGGAAACGGAGGGCGTGGCATGCGGATCGATGGAAACGAAAGGAAAAGGAACGGCGGTTTAGATTGATCCATGCCGATGAAACTGGCAAAGGCATGAAACGGGCACTATCGCCGTGTCGCGTGCCCCTTTATGCTGGACGGATCGGACATACATAAGAGCGGAGTGCAAGTTCCGCCAACCGCGGTCGGGTCATGATCGTCCGCTCGCCATTGCTGATGGGCTGAAAGCCGAGATGAACGGATTTCTGGACGTCTATAGCCTCGTCTTCCTCCTGGTGGCGGTCGCCATCTTCTGGAAGCTGCGAAGCGTGCTCGGCCGGCGGACCGGCAACGAGCGTCCCCCGGTCGATCCCTTCGCCCGCCGCGAGGAGAAATCGGCGTCCGCCGGCGCGGACACCAACGACAACGTGGTCGCCCTCCCCCGCTCCTCCCGCAGCCCGTCCTCCATGTCCGACCAGACCGCGGCGGGCATCGACACCGTCGCACCGGCTGGCTCGGCGCTCAACACCGCACTCCGCACCATCGTCTCCGCCGACCGCAACTTCGACGCCCGCTCCTTCATCGACGGCGCCCGCGCCGCCTACGAGATGATCGTCAGCGCCTTCGCCGCGGGCGACCGCGAAACCCTGCGGAACCTCCTCTCCAAGGAGGTCTATGAGGGCTTCGACGCTGCCATCTCCGAGCGCGAGCAGCGCGGCGAGAAGGTCGAGACCACCTTCGTCGGCATCGACAAGGCCGACATCACCGAGGCGGCCCTGAAGGGCGGCATCGCCCAGATCACGGTCCGCTTCGTCAGCCAGCTGATCTCCGTCACGCGCGACCGCAACGGCAGCGTGGTCGAGGGTGACCCGGCCAAGGTGGGCGACGTCACCGACGTCTGGACCTTCGCCCGCGACACCCGGTCGCGCGACCCGAACTGGAAGCTGATCGCAACCGAGAACGACGGCTGAACCCTGTCGTGTCCGCGCCGACCGATCTGCCCGCCCGGCTCGGGCGAACCGACTTCGGCAGCCTGAAGGGCTGGACCGCCGACGACCACGCGGCAGCCTTCGCAGCCTTCCGCCGCTCCGCGGAACGGATCCTCAGCCACCCCCCGACCACCAAGCCCTTCGGCATCAGCGCCGCCGCGCTGCGCCCGGCTGCCGAGGCGGCGCTCGCCCGCCCGGTGATGCTCGACCGAGCCGAGGCGAAAACCTTCTTCGAGACCTGGTTCCGCCCCCGCCGCATCCGGCCCCTGAAAGGCGGCGGCTTCGTAACCGGCTACTACGAGCCCGAGGTGCCCGGCTCCAGGAGCCGCTCTGACCGCTTTCCCGTGCCGATCCATGCCCGCCCGGAGGATCTCGTCGAGATCCCAGACGAGGCAGACCGGAGCGATCTCGATCCCGCGCTCACCTGGGCCCGTCGCCGTCCGGATGGCGGTCTGGAGCCTTTCCCCGACCGCGGGGCGGTGATGGCCGGCGCTCTCGACGGACGCGGCCTGGAGATCGCCTTCGTGGAAAGCTGGGTGGAGGCCTTCTTCATCCATGTCCAGGGCTCCGCGAGGATCCGCCTCGCCGAGGGCGGCACGCTGCGCGTCAGCTTCGCCGGCAAGTCCGGCCACCCCTATTTTCCGATCGCCCGGGTCCTTGTCGAGAAGGGCCTGATGAAGCCCGCCGAGGCCACCGCCGACGTGCTCCGGCGCTGGCTGGAGGAGAACCCGGACGAGGCGTCCGCGGTGATGGCCCGCAACCGCTCCTACATCATGTTCCGCGAGGCGCCGGTGCCCGACGAGGCGCTCGGCCCGGTCGCCGCCGCCGGCGTGCCGCTGACGCCCGGCCGGTCGTTGGCCGTCGACCGCAACCTCCACACCTTCCACGTCCCGGTCTTCGTCGAGACCGTGCTCGACGGGGCGACCGGCGCCGAGGCGCTTCCCTTCCAGCGGCTGATGATCGCCCAGGACACCGGTTCCGCCATCCTCGGCCCGGCCCGCGGCGACATCTTCTTCGGCACCGGCGACGCCGCCTGGCGGCAGGCCGCCCGCGTCCGACATCCCGCCCGCTTCACCCTCCTCGTCCCCCGGCGAGGCGTCCGTGGCCCGTGATCGACGCCGCCTCGGTCCGGAGGAGGAAGCGCTCTGGACGGCGGTGAAGAAGTCCGTCACGCCGCTCCGCCCGGAGCCGCGCACCCCCGAGCCGCCGCCGGCGCCGCCCGTGCCGGAAAGCGCCGCCACGCCGCCGCCCGATATCGCCGCATCGTCCCAGCACCCCGTTCGGCCCAAGCCCATGAAGCCGGCCATCCCTTCGCTTCAGACGCTCGACCGGCGCGAGAAAAAGAAGCTCGTCCGCGGCACCCTGGAGATCGACGGCCGGCTGGACCTGCACGGGCTTCGGCAGGACGAGGCGCGCGCCCGGCTTCTCGGCTTCCTCTCCACGGTCCAGGCCCGCGGCGGCAAGCTGGTGCTGGTGATCACCGGCAAGGGCCGCCAGGGCGGCG
Organism: Chthonobacter albigriseus; assembly: GCF_013839445.1. Taxonomy (GTDB): domain Bacteria; phylum Pseudomonadota; class Alphaproteobacteria; order Rhizobiales; family Pleomorphomonadaceae; genus Chthonobacter; species Chthonobacter albigriseus. The sequence goes on from NZ_JACDIT010000006.1 coordinate 213,035, forward strand.
GCTTCGAGGCGCTGCACGAACCGGAGCGCGGCGTGCTGCGCCGGGTGGTGCCCTTGTGGCTCAGCCTGCCGGAATTCCGCCACCTCGTGCTCGGCTTCGAGGATGCGCATCTTGCGCATGGCGGGGAGGGTGCGCTCTATATCCGCATCCGCCGCAGAAAGCCCTGACGCGGCAGGCGTTTGTCTGGAAGACACCGGCATGACACCGTTCGGAGCCAAGGTCCGCGAGCTCAGGACCGCGCGCGGCGTGACCCTCAAGGACATGGCCGAGGCGATCGGCGTCTCACCCGCATATCTCTCCGCCCTGGAACATGGCAAGCGCGGCCGGCCAACCTGGTTCCTGCTGCAGCGGATCATCGGCTACTTCAACGTGATCTGGGACGACGCGGAGGAACTGCAGCGCCTCTCGGAGATCTCCCACCCGCGCGTGGTGATCGACACTGCCGGCCTCGATCCGCGTGCCACCGCCTTCGCCAACCGCCTTGCCGAGACGATCGGCACCCTCGACGCGGGCGCTCTGGACCGGCTGACCCGAGAACTCGAGGCGTCGGCGGTGCGCGGCGGCCGCGGCCGCTGAGGGCCGGATCAGCCGACCTGGAATTCCGGGTCCACCGGGATCTGCATCGCCGTCACCAGCCCGTTCGTCTGCATGGCCATGCCGACAACGGCCAGGAAGTCGCCATGCTGGGCATCCGTCATCCCCTTCGCCCGCGCCGCGGCGGTATGCGAATGGACGCAGTAGGAGCACCCGTTGACGGTGGACACGGCGATGTAGATCAGCTCCCGGGTCAGCGGATCGAGCGCCCCCGGGGCGACCATCACCGCCTTCAGCCGCTCCCAGGTCGCCGCGAGGAGGTCCGGCTGGTTGGCGAGGCCGCGCCAGAAGTTGTTGACGAAGTCCGACTTGCGCGTCGCCCGGATGTCGTCGAACACGGCCTTGACCCGCGGATCGGCCTCGGCCTCGGCGTCGCTCCACAGTTTCACGGTGCTCATTCCCAGTGGCCTCGTCTCGAGTCGAACCAAGGTGCTGGAAGTTAGCGGCCTGCCGCGCCGAGTACCAGGTGTACCGGGCAAGCGTGGTGGGCCTCGCCGTCAGGCCGCGGCAGCCGCCGTCGCGGTAAGCCGGCGGGCGACGTCCTCCGCGCCGGTGATTGCCAGCACCAGATGCGACAAGCGGCCCGGATCGGGCTCCGCGTCGGCCATCGCGGCAGTTGCGGCGTTCTCGATCGCCGTGAAGCCGACGTTGGCGGCCGAGCCCTTGATCGTGTGCAGCGTCCGCCGCATGGTCGGCACGTCTCCCGCCTCGAGCGCCTGCGTCAGATCACCCAGAAGCTGCGAGAGATCACCGAGGAAGCTTGCCACCAGTTCCTCGAAGACATCGGCGCCGAGTTCCTGGACGAGCACCCGCACCCGGGACTCGGAAGCCTCGTCGCGAGGCAGGGCGGCTGGCGCTGCTGGGGCGGTGGCGGTATCCGCCGGTCGGATGGAGGCGATGGCCCGCGTCAGCGAGGTCCGGTCCACCGGCTTGGTGACGAAGCCGTCCATGCCGGCGGCAAGGCAAGCCTCCCGGTCGTCGGTGGAGGCGTTGGCGGTGAGGGCGATCACCGGCACCCGTCGGCCGCGGCCTTCGCTCTTGCGGATCGCGACCGTCGCCTGCAGGCCGTCCATCACCGGCATCTGCATGTCCATCAGCACCACGTCGAAGGGCCGCGCGTTGACCAGCGCCAGCGCCTCCGCGCCGTTGTCCGCCTTGGTGACGACGTGCCCGAGCTTGACCAGCAGCCGCTCCGCCACCTCCTGGTTCACCTTGTTGTCCTCCACCAGCAGGATCCGAAGGGCAGGGCCCTGGCTCGCAGACGGTGCCGCGAGCTTGCGCGGTTCCGAGGCGGCGAAGGTTGCCGGTGTCAGGATGGAGGTCAGCTCCACCGGCCGGTGCGGACCGCCGCTGATCCGGATCCGCGCTGTGCCCTCCGGCTTGGCCGGTTCCGCAACCACGTCGAGGTCCGGGTGGTCGCTTGCCGCCACCGCCATCGCGCCGGCGTGAACGACGGCCCGCCTGAGCGCGTCGGTCTCCAGCACGCCGCGTCCGCGCACCACCACCGTGTGCCCGGCGAGCGGCGCCGGACAGTCGGCCGTTGGCGCAGAGGCAAGCGGAACCTCCGCATGGAACGTGCTGCCGCAACCAACCTCGCTGGAGAAGCCGATCGTCCCGCCCATCCGCTCGATCACCCGCCGGCAGATGGCCAGACCGAGGCCCGTGCCGCCGAACCGGCGGGTGATCGAGGCGTCCACCTGGACGAACTCGCGGAACAGGCGTTCGCGGGCACTTTCGGGAATGCCGATGCCGGTGTCCTGCACCTCCAGCCGCAGCCGCGGGCGCGCTCCGCCGACGGTCTCCAGCAGCCGCACGACCACGGTGCCTGTCTCGGTGAACTTCACCGCGTTGGAGACGAAGTTGAGCAGTACCTGCCGCAGCCGGGCCGGGTCTCCGCCGTACCGGACGCCGCGGGGCGTCAGCGGCGCCAGGATGAGCGTGATGCCTTTTTCGGCAGCGCGGGTCTCCAGCACCCGGATCGCCGTCTCCGCTTCCGCCACCGGATCGAAGGTCGTCTCCTCCAGCTCCAGGCTGTCGGCTTCCAGCTTGGAGAAGTCGAGGACATCGTTGATCAGTTCGGTGAGCGCGAGTCCGCAGGCTTTCGCAGTATCGGCGAACCGCCGCTGCTCAGGCGACAGGTCGCTGTCGAGCAGCAGATCGACCATGCCGATCACGCCGTTCATCGGGGTGCGGATCTCATGGCTCATGGTGGCCAGAAACGCCGATTTCGCGCGGTTTCCGGCTTCCGCCGCCTGCGAGGCGTCGGTGAGCTCGCCGGTCAGCTGCTCCAGCCGCCGGCGCGACGATCGGATCTCGCGCAGCTGCTTGACCAGGAAGGCGATGATCGACGCCATGGAGAGCGCGAGTGCCGCCACCAGGCCGGCCAGCATGGTGTAGAGCTGCTGGACGTAGAACCGGTTTTCCGTCCGAACCGCCGACATCACCGAATTGGCGGTGAGCACCATGGCGCCGGACGCCTTGGCCATCGCGTCGAACGTAACATCCAGCCGGCGCAGGTCGGCGAGCATGGGCATCGCGCCGGCGTTGAAGCGGTCGAACTGCGGAGTCAGTTCCCGCACGGCCCGCAGCACGGTCACCATGTCGGCGTGGAATTTCGGATCGTCGTCGAAGGCGTTGGTGAACGATCCGCGCTGCAGGAGGTCGATGCGGCTGTAGAGGATGTCGAATCGGCGCGACAGCGCCGCGACGCCCTTGGCGTCGATACCCTCGCGCTCGGCCTCGTAGACCGCCTCCGCCACCGCCCGCACCTCGCGGTCGAGCTGGTAGGTCGCCCACAACGCGTCCTCCTGGACGCTGTCGCGCACCTCGCGCTGGTGCGTGATCAGGATCCCGAGCACCGCGAAGGATGCCAGGAGAAAGATCACCGCCGCCACCGCGAGCAGGATGCCGCTCCTGTTGCGCGACGAGAGGGAGGTGGTGAGCCGTCGGGTCATGTCGGTCCGAACCCCGTCCGGGCGCTCCTGGAAAGTGCCCGCCAGCCGGCGGTCACTTCACGTCGATGGTGGCGATCTGCCAGACCGATCGGCTGAAGTAGAGCTCGTTGTAGAGCTGCGGTTCGCTGTCGAAGGGGTAGATGATGAAGAGCGGACCCTTGTCACGCACCGACATCGGCTCGCCGTTCAGCGTGGTGGCGAGGATGACCTCGTGTTCGCGGAAGTCGGCGACGGGAACCTCGACGCTGTAGTCGTTGAGGGCGGTGACCGTCATCGATGTGCCGGTCGCGCCCACGGCGTCGAGGATGGCGCTGCCGAGCGGACCCTTGAAGTCGACCTTGCCCTCGACCCACGGCGTCGCCGTGCTCGTCGTGCGGCTCGCGAGCGCATCCAGCATCGCCATATCGAAGCTGGCGCCGTCCGGGCCGTTGGTGTTGGTGATGGCGCCCTTCACGACGAGGATCACCTCGCCCTTCGGCGCATCGAGCGCGGCAGCGGGGAAGGCGGAAAGGGCGAGGAGGGCGGCCGAGGCGAGAATGGGCTTCAGCATCATCGATAGGATCCTTGGGGTGGTAGCGTGGTTTCTTGGAAAGTCGGAAGACGCCCTCGCCGGAGGACGTCCCCGCCAGACCCGCCCTGTACCGGGCGGTGCCGGGCGAGTGGTGGTCAGGCGCTTTCGGCGTAGTCCGGCGCCTCGGAAAGGTTGCGCACGATCCGCGGCAGCCGCTCCTCGAAGGCGCGCACCACCTGCGGGTCGAACAGCACGCCGGCGTTGGTGCGGATGAACGCGGCGGCGTCCTCCACCGACCAGGCGTTCTTGTAGGGCCGCGGCGAGACGAGCGCGTCGAACACGTCGGCAACGGCGGCGATCCGCGAGGCGATCGGGATCTCGGTCGCCTTCAGGCCGTTCGGATAACCCGTGCCGTCCCAGCGCTCGTGATGCGAGCCGGCGATTTCGGCGGCAAGGCGGATCAGCCGCGATTCCGAGCCGGATAGGATCGCCTGGCCGACGCCGGCGTGGGTCTCCATGGTCCGCCGTTCTTCCGGCGACAGCGGCTCCGGCTTGCGCAGGATCGCGTCCGGCACGCCGATCTTGCCGACGTCGTGCAGAGGCGAGGCGAGGTAGATGTCGCGGCAGAACTGGGCGGTCATGCCGAGCGCCTCGGCGATCTCGCGGCAGTTGCGGGCCATCCGGATCACGTGAGCGCCGGTGTCGCTGTCTCGGTACTCCGAGGCGCGGGCGAGGCGCAGGATGATCTCCTCCTCCATCAGCGCCATCTCGTGGGTGGCCTTGCGCACCTCCTCGGCGAGCCATGCCGCCCGGTCACGCATCTTGTTCTGAAGGTCGCGGAGATGGGCGAGGTTGCGGATCCGCGCCTTCACCTCCGCCATGTCGACGGGCTTGGTCAGGAAGTCCGTCGCGCCGGCATCGAGTGCCGCGTAGCAGACGTCCTTCTGGTCCACGGTGGTGACCATCACCACCGGCACGTCCTCGTAGTTCGGCAGCTGGCGGATCGCCTTGATGAACTCCAGGCCGTCCATTCCCGGCATCATGTAGTCGACCAGCACGAGGTCGAACTGGATATCCCGGGCGGCATCCAACGCCTGGCGCGGGTCCTTGTGCGACGAGAGATCGCTGATACCGGCGTTCTGTATCAGCTTGCCGAGCATGAACAGGTTCGTCGGGTTGTCGTCGATCAGGAGAGCCCGCATTGTCATTCTGCCCCAGGTTTCCACCACTGCGGGACATATGAACAGTAAGATGTGAATATGCGGGAAAAAATGTAAATGAATTAATGTATTCTTCTGATCCCTAGAATGATCAGTATCCGTCAACCGGCCGTTAACCCTGGCCGAAGCCGCGAACAACATGTTCTGGAACGACCCGAATTCCGGAAGAACCAGCGTGAAGAAGGTCTGAACAGACCTGTTGTTTGTGTCGAGCGGGCGGAACAGGTGTTGATGGTGCCGGAAATCCGTCTTCAGGACATGACGTCTGGTTCTTTGCTTCTATGCCATCAGGTTATACAACAGATCCCGGGCGGCAACACCGCACCGAAGACTCCGCAGGACCTCTCTGACAGCAGGGTCGAACAAGAAGTCCGTCGCGCCAGACAACAAGACCCGGGCAGGAAGGAGAACGGCCTCCCTGCACCGGGCTTTTCTTTGTCCGGGGGCCCTGGAACAGCGATCAGGCGATCTTCAGCTCGGCCATGGTGTCGGCTTCCGCCGCCCGCTTCTTGGCGGCGGCGGCTTCCGCGGCCGCCTGGCGCCGCGAGATCTCGTAGGCGATCGCGCCCGCGATGGTGATGGCGATCAGGATCAGCGCCAGCGCGTTCACGGCCGGCGTCAGGCCGGTGCGCACCTTGGACGCGATGTAGACGGTCAGCGTCACGTCGGTGCCGCGGGTGAACAGCGTGGTGTTGTAGTTCTCGAACGACTGGAAGAACGCCAGCACCGCCCCGGCGAACACCGCCGGCTTCAGGTAGGGGAACAGGATTCGCCGGAACACCTGCATGTGGGTGCCGCCGAGATCCAGCGCCGCCTCCTCCAGGGTCCGGTCGAAGCGCTGCAGCCGTGCCGACACCATCAGCATCACGTAGGCGATGATGAAGCTCGACTGGCCGATGACCGACAGATGCAGCCCGCCCTTGACCCCGAGCCGGTCCCAGAACACCAGCGTCGAGATGCCGATGATGACGCCCGGCGTCAGCAGCGGCGATACCATCACCGCGTAGAGCATGCTCTTGGCACGCCGGTGCACCCCGTCGAGCAGCATCGCCGCGGCCACCCCGATCGGCACCGAGATCAGGATCACCGCGATGCCGACGATCACCGAGTTGGTCAGCCCGACCCACATCTGGTTGTCGGCCATCAGCGCGCCGAACCACTGGGTCGTGGTGCCGAGCCAGGGGGTAACCGTGGGGAACTTGCTGGTGTTGAAGGTCGCGATCCCCATCACCGCCAGCGGCAGCAGCAGGTAGATGAAGAAGATCGCGAGGTAGAGCCGCAGGATGAGGTCGGAGGCGGAGGTTCTCGTCGTCATGGTGCTGGGCTCACTTGGCGATGTCGGCGAGGCCGACGCGGAAGATCCGCATCATCAGCATGATGAACCCGACGCAAAGGCCGAGCAGGATGAAGGCGTAGGCCGACCCGCGCGGCCAGTTCTGGCCCTCGAAGAACCAGACGTAGATGGTCTCGGTGAACCACCGCGTGCCGGGCGACCCGAGCAGCGACGGCACGATGTAGCTCGACGCCGCCAGCACGAAAACCATGATGCAGCCGACCGCGATGCCCGGCTTGGCATGCGGTATCACGATCCGCCGGTGGATCTGCCACCACGGCGCGCCGAGGTCCTCCGCCGCCTCCACCTGGTTCATGTCGAGGGTTTCGATGGCGTTGATCAGCGGGAACATCATGAACAGGAGGAAGGCGTAGACCATGCCGATCAGCACGCCGCCGCTGCCGGACAGCCAGCGCACCGGCTTTTCCAGGATGCCGATCCCGAGCAGCGCCGCGTTGAGCGGGCCCTGGTAGGCCAGGATGATGTACCAGGCGAAGGTCCTGAGGATCTCGTTCACCCAGAACGGGATCACGAGCAGCAGCAGGAGCATCGCCGCCCGCTGCGGCTTGGCGAGCTTGGCCACGTACCATGCGACGGGGTAGCAGACCACCAGCGACAGGAGGGTAACGAGGGCGGCGCCCCAGATGGTGCGCAGGAAGACGCGGAAGTCGTTCGGGAAGGTCCACGTCGACCAGTCCGTTCCCCGCACCAGCGAGAGGTAGTTGTCGAGCGTGTAGTAGTCTTCCGGCCCGCCGCGCTTGGTCACCGGCACGTTGGTATGAAAGGAGTATTCCACCATCACCAGCGCCGGCAGCACCACCATCACGATGAGCCAGAACGCCGTCACCAGCACCATCGCCGTGGTGATTCCGAGGCCGTATCGCTTGACGAGCTCCGACATGGGATGCCTCTCCTGGCCTCAGTCCTTGGCGAGCTCGCCGGCCGGCAGCACCAGGCCGTCCGCAGGAGCGAAGCCGACGGTGCGCTCGGCGCCCGGCTGCAGGCTGCCCAGCCGCCCGTCATTGGCGAGTTGCACCAGGATCGGCCGCGGGCTTCCCTCCGGTGCCGACAGCACCAGGTTGGCGAAGCTGCCTTCGAAGTCGAGATGCGCCACCGGCCGCGTTACGCGGTTGTCGCCGGCATCCGCCGGATCGAGCCGCATCCGTTCGGGGCGCACGAAGATCAGCGCGTCGCTGCCCACCGACATCCCGCGCGCGTTGCGCCCGAGGAGCACGCCGGCCGGCGTCTCGACACGGGCGAGCCCGTCCGCCGCCGCCGTGACCTTGCCGCGGAACACGTTGTTCTCGCCGACGAAGGTGGCGACGAACGGCGTTTCAGGCGCGTCGTAGATGCTGGCGGAGGGGCCGACCTGCTCGATCCGCCCGCGCGACATCACGGCCACGCGGTCGCTCATGGTCAGCGCCTCGCCCTGGTCGTGGGTGATGTAGATGAAGGTGAGGCCGGTGCGGCGCTGGATGGCGCGCAACTCGGCCCGCATGTGCTGCCGAAGCTTCAGGTCGAGCGCCGAGAGCGGCTCGTCGAGCAGCATCACCTGCGGCTCGACTGCCAGCGCCCGGGCGATGGCCACGCGCTGCTTCTGCCCGCCGGAGAGCTCGTCGATCCGCTTGTCGCCGGAGCCGGGCAGGGCGATCAGGTCGAGCAGCTCTTCCGCCCGCTTGCGCCGCGCGGCCTTGTCGACGCCGCGCATCTCAAGCCCGAAGGCGATGTTGTCGGCCACCGACATCATCGGGAACAGCGCCAGATTCTGGAAGATCAGCGCCGTCGGCCGCTTGTTGGGTCCGATACCGCGCATATCCTGTCCGCCGATACGGATGGCGCCGCCGGTCGGGTCCATGAAGCCGGAGATCATCCGGAGGATGGTGGTCTTGCCGCACCCGGACGGACCGAGGAAGGAGAAGAACTCGCCGGCCTTGATATGAAGGGAGACGTCGTTGACCGCCGTGAAGTCGCCGAAGCGCATCGTCACGTGGTCGAGTTCCACATCCCGGCTCATTGAACCCCCTGGTGACCCCTGCACGGCACGGTGCCCGGCCGCGGCCCCTGCGGGGCATGGCTCCGGGGCCCCGGCCGGCCGATTTTTTTCGTGTGGCGGTACGCCGGTTTAGGAAAGCGCGAAAATCAGGCGGAAACGAACTTCGTTGCGTATTCCGTGCGCTTGTCGATGAACCACGACGGCTGCTCCGGCCACCACCACAGCTTGGTGAGGGCATCGCCGGGGTAGGCGGCTTCGAAGAAGGCCTTCGCCTCCGGCGCCATCAGCGCGACCGCGCCCTTGGCGACCGGGTTGGCGCTGTAGGCCGCGGCCCACGCTGCTCCGCCTTCCGGCGAGTTGATCCACTTCACCCAGGCGTTCGCCTGCTCGACGTTCTTGGCGCCCTTCATCAGCACGAAGTTCTGCGCCCAGGCGATCGCGCCTTCCTTCGGGGCGAGGTAGCCGATCGGCAGGCCTTCCTTGGCCAGCGCCGCCGCCGAGGTGTCCCAGTTGAAGCCGATCACGCAGCCGTTGGTGCGGAACGCGCCCTGCGCTTCGTTCTCGTTGGACCAGAACTGGGCGATGTTGCCGCGCTTGGCGACGGCGAACTCCAGAACCTTGTCCCAGATGGCGACCATCTTGTCCGGGTCGGAGTAGCCTTCCACGAAGGGATGCGGCAGCTGGCCCTGGCTGTCCAGCCAGCGGCCGGCGGCAGCCAGGCCCGAGTGGCCGCGCAGCGTCAGCTTGCCGGCGTACTTGTCGTCGAACAGGTCGCCGAGCGAAGCGGTGCCGTAGGCGAGCGGAGCCTCGTCCTTGTTGTAGGTCAGCGCCTCGGTGCCCCAGATCGACGGGGAGGCCATCAGCTTGCCGTCCTTCATGGCCGTCAGGAACGACGGCTCGACGTTATCGGCGCCGATCGCGGCCGGATCCCACGGCTGGATGAAGTCGTTGTCGAGCCAGCTGGAGAGGCGGTCGGAGGTCGGCTCGGAGATGTCGAAGGCGCCGTTGGTCGCGCCGCCGGTCTTGGCCTGGGCGACGAACTCGTCCTGGCTGCCGAGGCCGGTGAAGTTGATCTTGATGCCGGTCGCCTTCTCGAAGCTCTCGAACACGCCCGGGAAGGTGGACTCGTAGCCCGCCCATCCGAGGAAGTTGAGTTCGCCCGAAGACGCGAACGCCGAGCGGACGATAGCCGGTGCGGCGAGCGCGACGGCGCCTGTCGCCGCTGCGCCCTTGAGCATGGCGCGACGCGTGATACCTGAAGTCTTGTGTGTGGACATGAGACAGCTTCCCTGCAATTTCGCACGCGGTTGTTATCTGTCCGCCACTCGTCCTTATTAGGGGCGTTCCGGGGCGGCGCGCGGAACCCTAGCTTGGCTGGAAGAAGGTTTCGTGTCGACCGGTTTAGCGCTCTCCTTCACCGAGATGGATACGGCATTGGCCTTGTAGGATTCCGACATCTTTTCGGTTCAACGGCAGAACCGAATGTTTTCGCGCCTGAAAGATAGAAAACTTCCTTCGTATGCGCCCTCCGCTACCGCATGCTCTTCTTCAGGTCGCGCAGGATCTCGCGCGCCGCGTTGTGTCCGGGAATGCCCGACACGCCGCCGCCCGGGTGCATCGACGAGCCGCAGATGTAGAGCCCCTGGATGGGGGTGCGGTAGTCTGCATAGCCGGAGACCGGCCGCTGGAAGAACAGCTGGTCGGTCGACAGTTCGCCGTGGAAGATATGACCCTGCGGCAGATTGACGATCCGCTCGATATCCGGCGCCACCAGCAGCTGCGCCTCGATCACGTCGTTGCGGAAGCCCGGGGCGAAGCGCTCGATCGTGTCGAACACGGTCTTCTTGAAGTTTTCCTTCTCGCTCGCCCAGTCGCCGCCCTTCAGCGTGTAGGGCGCGTGGCCGCCGAAGAAGTTCACTACGTGCTTTCCGGGCGGGGCGAGCGTGTCGTCGACGATGGTCGGCACCACCGGCGTCAGGAACGGTTCCGACGAGTACCAGCCGTGCTTGGCCGCGTCGTAGGCGCGCTCCAGATAGTCGATGTCCGGCGCGATGTGCATATAGGTGGGGTAGGGGAAGCTGCCGAGCACGCCGTCGGCCTTGACCCGGTCGAGGATCTTGTACTGCGGCGGCCGCTCGCAGGCGACGTTCATCTTGAACGCCGTGCCCATCGTCCGGTAGCCCTTGATCTCGCGCACCACCTCGGCCGGCAGATGCTGCTCGCCGACAAGGTCCAGGTAGAGGTGCCGCGCCGACGCGTTGGAGGCGATCGCCTTCGCCCGGTAGACGTCGCCGGTCGCCGTCACCACCTCGGTGGCCCGGCCGCCCGCGACGCGGATCTCCTTGATGTCGGCGTTTGTCACGATGTCGACGCCGACCGAGCGCCCGTAGCTCGCCAGCGACTGGGTGATCGCCCCCATGCCGCCCTTGATGAAGCCCCAGCCGCCGGCGCCCTCGTGCTCGCCCATCACGTGGTGCATGATCACGTAGGCGGAGCCCGGCGTCTTCGGACCAGCGAAGGTGCCGATCGAGGCGTAGTAGGCGAGCACCGCCATCACGCGCTCGTCCTCGAACCATTCGCGGAGGAAGTCGTAGGCCGACATCGTCATCATGTCGACGATCCGGTACATCTTCCGCCCGATCTTGCGGTACTTCCAGAGAAACTCGGCACCCTGTTTGAACGTCCGCCAGTCGCGCCGGGCCGGATCGATCGGCGTCTCCCAGAGGATCTGGCGGACGATCTTGGTCGCCTCCTGCAGATAGGCGTCGAACTCCGGATAGATCGCCGCGTCGTGCTTGGAGAATTTGGCGAACGAGGCCTGCGTCTTCGCCATGTCGTCGGAGAACACGATGTAGGAATCATCGTCGATCGGCGACACCATGTCGGAGCAGGGCAGCACGGTAAGCCCGTGCTTCTTCAGCTCGAAGTCGCGGATGATCCGCGGGTGCAGCAGGCTCATCAGGTAGGAGAAGATCGACGCCTTGAAGCCCGGCGCGATCTCCTCCGTCACCGCGGCGCCGCCGACGATGCTGCGGCGCTCCAAAACAGCCACTTTCAGTCCGGCCCTCGCCAGGTAGTTGGCGCAGACGAGGCCGTTGTGGCCGCCGCCGATGATCAGGGCGTCGTAGCTGCGCGTGGTCGGGCTCGGAACCGAGGACATGGGCGGTCTACCTGCATAGGACGGAAGGGAAGGAAGCGTGTCGCGGTCGTCAGTAGGACGGCGGGGTGACGGCCCAGACGACCACGGTCTCCTGGGACGACGGGTTGCGGTAGCTGTGCGGGCTGGCTGACGAGAAGCCAAAGCTGTCGCCCGCTTGAAGCAGGTGGCAGACGCCGTCGACCGTCAGCTCCAGCGAGCCGGCGAGCACGTAACCGGCCTCCTCGCCGACGTGGGTATAGGGCTCCGGCCCGCTGCCCGAACCCGGACCGAGCCGGCAGAGCAGCAGTTCCAGCTGACCGTCAAGCGACGGCGACAGCAGCTCGTCGACGAGCCCGCCGCCGTAGTCCAGCCGCTTGCGCTGGCCGCGCCGGACGGTCACGCCGTCCCGCTCGGCGGCATCCTCCTCCGTTTCCCGGAAGAACGAACCGATGGTGACGCCGAGCGCGGTGGCGATCAGGTGCAGCGCCTTCACCGACGGCTCGGAGAGCCCCCGCTCGATCTGGCTGATCAGCCCGACCGAGAGGCCGGTCTCCTCGGCGAGCGCGGCGAGCGTCAGCTGGCGGTCCTGGCGCAGGGCGCGGATCTCCGCCCCGAGCCGGACGCCGATCTCCTCGGCGCTTTCCGGGACGTCGCCGGTCTGGACGTCGCTCGCCAGCTTGAGCGCGGCGGCGGAACCGGGTTGGGTCATCGGGTTGCCCGCCTCACTCGGCCGCGATCCGGTGCGCCGGCTGCGGATCGTGGAGCGCCTCCTCGCACATCCGGTCGAAGGCGATCACCGAGTATTCCTGCTCCTTGGAGAGTGCCCCTTGCGTGTAGATCCCCGCGTTGAGGTTCTTCTGGACGGTGGTGATCACCTCCAGGTCCTCGGTGATGATCTGCGCCGACCAGTCCGCCGATTTCTGGTTCGCCTCGGCCTTCTCCGGCGAGATGTCCTCGAAGAAGTACCAGTTGATGTGCTTCAGCCGTCCGGGGCCGAGCGGTTCCACGGTGGCGATCGAGGAGCCCCAGTCGTAGAGGTTCAGCATCAGGAAGGGGAAGCGGTAGAGATAGAAGCCCTGCGTGTCGTCCGCCGACCGGCCCGGCGCGTGCAGGTGGAAGAACTTGTGCTCGTGGTGCACGTCGATGGCGTAGCGGTCGATGTCCAGCGTCGAGCAGAGGCCCGGATGCATCGCCCGACAGTGGTAGCACTCCAGGTAGTTCTCGCCGTAGGTCTTCCAGTCGACGTCGACGACCCGCTCCTTCTTGGTGAAGTAGTGCTGCTTTTCGAGCGGGAAGGGCGCGGCGAGGTCGACCACCGGGCCGAGCCACTCCACCAGCGACGGGCCGCCGCGGCGGACCCGCACGAACACCAGACCGCGCCACTCCTCGCAATCGAGCGCGTAGAGACCCCACGCATCCGGATCGAACTGGGTGTCGTTGCCGAAGTTGACCGCCTTGTTGAGCCGCCCGTCCCGCTTGTAGCTCCAGCTGTGGTAGGGGCAGACGATCACCTTGCCGCAAGAGCCCGTCTCGCCCTTGACGAGTTCGGCCGCCCGGTGCCGGCAGACGTTGTGGAAGGCGCGGACTTGCCCGTCGTCGCCGCGGATGGCGAAGATGTTGTGCCCGGCCAGCGTCCCGGCGACGAAGTCGCCCGGCTTGGCCATCCGCTCCGACCAGGAGAACAGCAGCCAGTTCGTCTCGAAGATCTGCTTGCGCTCGGCCTCGAAGCGCACGGGATCGCGATACGCGCTCGCCGGCAACGACCATTCGGCATCAGAACCCAGGCGCTCCATCTGTCTTCCTCCCAGGAATACGGGCTGGATTTCATGATGGTGAAAGATGCGACGCTGAGCAAGGGGATTTTGCCGCTCTTTGCTCTGAGTCTGCCCGCGGGAACTTCACCACGGTGAAAGTCGTGGCGGCAGATGCTGGGTCGTCGGGCTCAGCTGTTGCACGATCGTGCAGTTCCCTCCGTCCGCGGTCAAGTCCTCGCGCCGCCGGCCGCCGTCTCCGGATGGTGCCGGGGAACATAACAGCCCGGTGGCTGTTGGCTTCCCAAGTGACGGCCCGGCCGCGGTTTTTGCGAGCCGGCCGCCTCAGGCATCGAGGAGTGACAGCCATGGGCCAGTACGACACGCCCGCCCAGACGCCGAAGGCCGGTGGGCCTTCACCCAACCCGGGCCATCAGGGTAACGGTACAGGACAGCGCGACCTTGGCAACGACGCGCGGCGTTTTGCCGACGAAGCCCGCCAGGGCGCGAGGCAAGCCGTGGATTCGCACCGCGAAACCGGCGCGGCCGCCGTCGACAGCGTCGCCAAGGCGGTCCGCACCGCCGCCGACCAGCTCGACAAGGACTCCCCGGAGATCGCGCGCTACACCCGCGAAGCCGCCACGATGGCGGAGAACGTTTCCGAGGCGATCCGCACCCGCAGCATCGGCGACGTGATCCGCGGCGCCGACGATTTCGCCCGCCGCGAACCGGTCGCCTTCTTCGGCGCCGCCCTTGTCGCCGGTTTCGCGGTCGCCCGTTTCCTTTCCTCCTCGTCCCGCCACAGCCACGACCGGCATGGCGATGAAGTGGCAAGCGGCATGGCATCCGGCGCCGGCGATCGCACCTACCGCAGCGGCTACGGCAGCGGCTACGCGGGGCGCGAGGACATGGACGACCGCTACCGCCGCTCCGGCATGGGCAACGCGGGCTCCGGCTCATCCGCCGCGTCCGACTTCGGATCGAATGCGACGCCGCGCAGCGCCGCCTCCACCTCCGGGTCGTCGCCCGGCCCCGGCTCCACCGCATCCTCCTTCGGCGAGACCGCCAAGACAGGCGCCATCGGTTCGTCGTCCGGCATCGGCGCGGGTTCCCGTGACCATGGCATGCCGGCCGCATCCGGCATCGGTCAGCCCGGCGGTTCGGCGTCCACCATGCGCCGGCACGAGACGCAGCCGGCCGGAACGTCCAGCGGGACCTTGCGCCCGACGGCCGACGAGCCGGACTACGCGGCGGGCGCCGGTTCGCGCGCCGGCGGGCCACTTTCCGACGCTCCCGAGCCGCCCGAGCGCCCCGACGTGCGCAAGGGACCGGACCCCGATCCCGCGTCCGGCCGCTCCACCATCAGCGGCAGCGGCGCCACGCCCACCTCCCTGAGCAAGGGCGCCTCCACCGGCGACGGCGCGCCGTCGCTGGAGAACGGCCGCTCTTCCGATCCCGACCGCTGAGGACGACCCCATGGACCACAATCCCAACCGTACCGTCATCGACCTCTTCGGCGACGTGGTGGTGGAGACATCCACCCTCTTCCGCAAGGAGGTCCAGCTCGCCAAGGCGGAGATCTCCGAAAAGATCGGCCGCGTCGGCGGCGCGCTCTCCCGCGTCGGCATCGGCGCGGTCTTCATGATCGCGGCGCTCGTCATGCTCCTGCAGGCGATCGTGGAATGGCTCGCTTTCGTCGACATACCCTATCGCTGGGGTGCCCTGGCGGTCGGGCTCGTCGTCGCCATCATCGGCTACATCCTGCTCCGCAACGGCATGAACGACGTCAGCGCCTCCAACCTGACGCCCCACCGCACCGCCGAGCAGATGCAGCGCAACGTCACGGCCGTCAGGGAGAAGGTGCGATGACCAGCACGCATGACCAGAACCCCGATCGGATCGAGACCGAGGTGGAGGAGGCGCGTGCGCGCCTGACCCGCACCCTCGACGAGATCCGCGATCGGATGTCGCCCGGCCAGATCCTGGATCAGGCCCTCGACTACGCCCGCCAGTCCGGCGGCGGTGAGTTCACCCGCAACCTCGGGCGCTCCGTCCGCGACAATCCGCTGCCCCTCCTGATGATGGGCGCCGGCATGGCCTGGCTGATGGCGAGCGACCGCCGGTCCGGTGCCGCCGCCGGCCGCTATCCTGCGGCAGGCTACGCCGAGGACCAGTACGGTAACCCCGTCGACACCTCGCCCGGCTTCGGCGAACGCGTCGGCGATGTCGCCGGTCGCGCCTCGCACGCGGCCTCCTCCGCTTACCACGGCGCGGCGGACACCGCGGGCGGCATCGCGTCCTCGGTGAAGAACGCGGCCTCCAGCGTCGCTTCGGCCGTCGGCAGTGCCGTCCACAGCGTGGGCGACGCGGCATCGGGCGCGGCCTCCGCGGTCGGTGGCGCGGCTTCGTCGATCGGTAGCACCGCCTCTTCGGTCGGCCACCGCGCCGGCTCGATGGCAGGATCGGCCTCCTCCTACGGCCGCTCCACCGGCGAAAACCTGGCCGGCTACGGCTCGCAGGTCCGGCACGGCTGGTCGAGACTCCTCCAGGACCAGCCGCTCGTTGCCGGCGCCATCGGCCTGGCGATCGGGGCCGCGATCGGCGCGGCGCTTCCCTCCACCCGGGCGGAGGATCGCCTGATGGGCGATACGGCCGACCGGTTGAAGGACCAGGCGCGAGACACCGCCCGCAGCACCTACGGCGAAGTGCGCAGCACCGCGTCCGAAGTGGCGAGCGACGCCATGCGGACCGTCGACGAGAAGGGCCTGTCCGGCGCCAGCATCGGCGAGGCCATCGACCGGGCGGCTGAGAAGATCGGCGAGAAGACCGGCCTATCCGGGTCCGGGGACGACAAGTCGTCATCCGACGGCCGCGACAAGCCCGAGGGCGAAGCCGGTCAGCGGACCGCCTCCGCCGGCACCTCGGCCACCCCTGGCTCGTCATCCGTGAACCGGCCGACCGGCCGCCCCGCCGACGCCGTCGGCGCGACCTCCACCACGCGGACGCCGTCCTGAACGACCGCGTCGCGCACCCCCTTGGACGAGCCGCCGGAGAGCCTCCGGCGGCCGCCTAACCATGTCGACACCGATGATGTTGTGCGCCGACACAAAGTAAAAAGTGATCCATTTTAGGACTTGGGGTCTGCCGCAAATCGATCTATCGTGGATAAGCGCGGCCCTGAAAGGGCGTCAAAGCCCTTCGATTTCAAGAGATGGTCGCAACGGCAGCCGAATTGGCTGGCCGAACTCGCCACCGCCATGACAAGCGAGTTGGGAGACTGCGATGCGTCACGAAATCTTTCCAGACGTCGTACCGACCAAAGCCCATGCTGTCGCCGAGCCGTTGACGGCCCTGACCCGCCGCGATCGTCTGCGCCGTTGGGCGACGGTGCTCGAGGCCCACACCGGCCCGGTCCGGGCCTTGCAGCGGATCGAATACCTCACCCCGGACGAGCGGCGGGCGCTGCGCGACGAAGCCTCGCCGTTGGCGGTCGCCTTCGCCGACCCTGTGCTGCGCGCGGCGGGACTGAGGAGCGACAGCCTGGGCGATGCGGTCGGCTTCTTCGAGCTGACCGACGAGCAGGCCCATCACCTGCTCTGCGACTGCCACTACCACGGCGCGATGACGCCCAACGGCGTTTCCGCCCGCATTCGCGCGATCGCCGACCGCCGCTCGCTCGGCGACCTCTGGACCGCGGTCCGCGGCTGGTTCGGCGGGCGGCCCGCCCGCACGGCGTGAACAAGGCGGCAAGCGGCATGCCGGATCCGGGGCGTCGGGCGGTTGCGCCCTCCCGCCGGATCCGGAGCCGCCCGCAGCCTCACCAGTCGCTGAGCTTCATGTCCGGGGCGTAGTCGGCTCCCTCGACCTCCTTGGAGATCGGCTGGCCGCAGATCACCCGGCCCTGGACCGGATCGAAGGTCAGCGAGCCCGGGCCGGCCAGCGACCAGCCCTTGTTGAGCGCCGCGGTGACGCGGTGGCAGAAGGCGCTGTCGTCGGGCCCGGTGATGAATCGGTAGAGCTTCATGGCGCTGGCGTCGGTGTCCGGCTGGAGCGTCGCGGCATCGCGACGGAACCGCTTCTATAGCCGGCTCCGGGCCATCGCGGAAAGCCCACTCAGGAGGCCGTCGCCGTCACCTCGCGCATGGCGATCGCGTCCATCAGCGTCAGCGTCCGCGCCGCCATGTCCGCGTGCAGCCGCTCCACCATCCGCCCGTCGATGCGGACGGCGCCCTTGTCGGCATTCTCCGGCACCCGGAAGGTCTCCACCACCTTCTGCGCCCAGGCGACCTCGGTCGCCGACGGGGTGAAGGTGCGGTTCGCCGTCTCGATCTGCATCGGGTGGATCAGCGTCTTGCCGTCGAAGCCCATGTCGCGCGCCGCCGCGCACTCCTCCAGGAAGCCGCGCGGATCGTCGAGATCGTTGTAGACGCCGTCGACGATGGCGATGCCGTAGGCCCGCGCGGCGGCGAGCGCCGTCATCAGCCACGGGATCATCGGCCCGCGTCCGGACACGATGCGCGCCCCCGTCTCCTTGGCGAGATCGTTGGTTCCCATCACGAAGCCGGCCAGCCGCGAGCCCTCCTCGCGGGCGTGGGCGGCGATCGCTCCCACGTTGAGGATGGCGAGCGGCGTCTCGATCATCGCCCACAGCGCCACCTTGCGCTCCGGATCGGCCCCGTCCATCACCTTGGAGATGGCCTTCAGGTCGTCCGGGCTCGACACCTTCGGCACCAGGATGCCGTCGGGCATCGCCGCCGCCGCGGCGTCGAGGTCCGACGCGCCCCAGGGCGTGTCGGCGCCGTTGATGCGGATGAAGATCTCCCGCTCGCCGTAGCCGCCGGCTGTCACCGCCTCGCTCACCTGCTGGCGCGCCTGGTCCTTGGCGTCCGGCGCCACCGCGTCCTCCAGGTCGAGGATCAGGCTGTCGGCCGGCAGGCTGCGCGCCTTGTCGAGCGCGCGGGCGTTGGAACCCGGCATGTAGAGCACGCTGCGGCGGGGTCGCACGACGGTCATGGGAGGCATTTCCGGATCGTTGTCTTTACTGCATTGCAACATAACGCCGCGCCGGCGGGTCGCCCATTGGCATTTCGGGGAATTCATCGTCGGACAAATGCGTCGGTTACTATTTCTTACCGCAAGGCCGGCTACGCTGCGTTTCAAGGCGATGGCCCGCTTGACTGCGGGCGTGAGGGACGGCCCCGCGGGGGTCAGACCAAGGGGGCGGAGTGCGGGCGCTGCGGGACATCTGGGCGCGTCGGGCGGAGACCGCGCGATCGCGGCGGTACGACCGGCTGGGCCGCAGGGCGCGCCTGCGCCGACGGATCGGCGGCGCTTTCCTCGGGCTCCTCGTCGGCGTGCCGGCCGGTGTGGCCGGCCTGAGCGCGATGACCGTGATGAACGCCAAGGCTCGGCTTTCGGATCTCACCGCCGAACTCGCCCTTGCCGTCGCCGCCGTACCGGAATCCGCCGAACTGACCGCCGACCGTCTCTGGTCCGAGCGCGCCAACGGGCGCCTGGTCTGGATCCGCACGCATCCGGGAACCGAGCACCGACCGGACGCTGTCGGCGTCTCCGTCGGCACCGAGATCGAGTTGCCGCTCCTCGCCACAGTTCCACCGCTTGCCCACTGGACGGTCGAGACCACGGCCGCGGCGCGCCGCACCTCTCAGTCCTCCGCCTCCGCCGAAGCCGCACCCTCCCTGATGCGGCCGGCCGAGGTGATCAGTGCCGCCTACGCGGCGGTCTTCCAGACGCCCGTCGCGCTCTCTGCCGCTGATGTCGACCGCCTCGCCGATGCCGGCCTGCCGGTCGACCGCTGGCTGGCCGCGCTTGCCGACGCCCTTTCCGACGAGACCGCCACCTACGGCCAGGTCGCCGCCCGCCGCGTCCCGGCCGCCCTGCTGGTTCGCGCCGCCGCCGACGTCGCGGCCGACGGGGCGCTGCGCAACACCCTCGTCTCGCTTGCCGAAAGCCTGCACGGCTCGCCGGCCACCCTGTCCGCCGTCGACCTCGTCGAGCTCGGCTCCCACGCCGGCACGCGCGTCGGCGCTGAAATGGCGCCGCCCGCCACGTTCCGTCCGCTCGGCCTGCTCGCAGCGATGGCCCGGCGGATCGCCGCCGACGGGGCCGTGGAGGTGACTCTGGACACCGCAGACACGGCGTTGACCCGGGCGGTCGCCGAAGTTTCGATCGGCAGCCCGGAGAAACCCGTGCCCCCGTTTGCCGGAACCCGGCGCCTGCCGGCGGTGATCGAGCTCCCGTCCGGCTGGATCGCGCTCGACGTGCAGGTCCTTGGTACGGCCCAGCCGCTGGTCGGCACCGTCACCATCCCCGTCCTGCTGGAGGTCCGCCCGGGCCGCGTCGACGCGCAGGAGCCGGACTGCCGGTTCGCACGGTCGCGCCCACTGGAACAGACGATGCGCGCGGACCCCGGCGCCGTGGTCGTCAGCTTCGGCAGTGGCGCTGGCCAGACGTCCCCGGCGAGGATCTTCGAGGACGTCCGCGTCAAGGCCTGGGTTCTCGGTCGCAGCGAGCTGGAGTTCATGCAGCCGACCGACCTGCGCCTGGGCGGCGGCCGCACCAATCCGACCACCCGCGTCGTTCGCGAGCCGCGCGACCTGTCGGATGCCCTCGACGACCTCCTGTCCCGCGCCGATGTCCGCATCGCCGTCGGCGAGATCGCCGACGATCCTGCGAACACGCTGGAAGCCTCGCGCCTGCGCTCCGCCACCGGAGATCTGATCCGCGACGCGGGACCGCCGATCGAACGCTACCTGCAGGGCCTCGCCGCCGCCTTCGGTCTGCCGGCGGAGGGCGTTCTCGTCGCCGCCGGCCACGTCAGCTGCCACGCCGCCGAACCGGTGGAGCCCTGAGCCGCCTTCCTGTATGACGGCGGGACCATGACGCCCGACGCGCTGCTTGCCCGCCTTCTCTACCGCGACGCCTTGATGCTGGTCATCGACAAGCCCGCCGGCATAGCCGTGCACGCCGGGCCGAAGGGGGGCGAGACGCTGGAGGATTTTCTCGACGCCCTCCGCTTCGGCCTGCCGCGGCGTCCGGCGCTCGCCCACCGTCTCGACAAGGACACCTCCGGCTGCCTCGTGCTCGGCCGGCACCGCCGCTCCACCGCCGAGCTCGGCGAACTCTTCGCCACGCAGAAGGTGAAGAAGACCTACCTCGCCGTGGTCTGCGGTGTGGTCGAGGGCGACGCCGGGACGATCGAGGCCCCGCTCGCCCGTCAGAGCCACGACCGGCGATCCTGGTGGATGAAGGTCGACGACACCGGGCAGGAGGCCGTGACCGACTGGACCGTGCTCGCCCGCGGCGAGACGCTGACCATCGTCGACCTTTCCCCCCGCACCGGCCGCACCCACCAGCTGCGCGTCCACATGGCCCACCTCGGCCACCCTATCGTCGGCGACGGCGTCTACGGCGGCGACCGCGCCCGCGGGGTGGACAAGCGCCTGCACCTTCACGCCCGCCGGGTCGAGGTGCCTCTCTACCGCAAGAAGCCGACCGTCGTGGTGGAGGCGCCCGTGCCCGACCACATGCGCCGCCTGCTCACCCGCTGCGGTTACCTTCCGACGGAGCAGCCGATGCCGGCCCCCGAGCCCGAAGCGGATGGACAATCCGGCGCCGAGGCCTGAGGATCCGGCCGGCTCCCACCACGGACGAGACATGTCCCGCCACCTTCCGCCGCTCGTCGCCCTTCGTGCCTTCGAGGCCGTCTGCCGCCTCGGCAGCATCCGCAAGGCGGCCGACGAACTCGGCGTCGACCACGCCGTGGTGGCGCGGCACGTTCGCAACCTGGAGGCCTATCTTGGCGTCCGACTCGTCGACGGCGGTCCGCGCGGTTCCGTTCCAACCAGCGAAGGTCGCCGCTATGCCGGCCAGGTCGCACTGGCCTTCGACCTGATCGGCCAGGCGACCGACGAAGTGCGTCCGCGCGCCCGGCGCGGCGAATTCCGCATCTGGTGCGTCCCCGGCCTTGCCGTCCGCTGGCTGATGCCACGCCTCCATGCGCTTCAGGCGGTGGTTCCCGACCGCGAGATCGTGCTTCGTCCCACCGACCAGGCGCCTGATCTGACGCGCGGCGAGGCCGACCTGGAGATCCGCTTCGGCGAGCGCCCCGTGCCCGGTGTCCGCGCCGAGGCTCTGGTCGCGCCGCGCTTCTTTCCCGTCGCAAGCCCGGGCTTCCTGAAGGGCAGGGCGCCGATCGACACCGCCGCCGACCTCGCCCGCCAGCCCCTGATCCACGAGGAGAGCCGCGAGCAGTGGCGCCACTGGCTCGCCGCCGCCGGCCTCGACCCGGTGCCGCCGCTCGACGGGCCGCGGCTCTGGTACGCCAACGTCGCCATCGAGGCGGCGCTGCTCGGCCAGGGGCTCGCCCTCGTCAATCGGCTCCAGGTCGCGCCCGAACTCGCCGATGGCCGGCTGAAGGAGCTCCTCCACACCGACATCCGCATCGGCGCCTACACCCTCCAGGCGGACGCCGGCCGCTGGACGGAGCCGCTCCTGGTCCGCATCCGGCGCTGGCTGCATCAGGAGCTGAATGCGGGTGAATCTTTAGTGGTGACCTAGAGTCAACACAGCGGGGCCGATTTCCCGCCTTTGCAGACACGCGAACCTGCGCTTCCCTACATCACCACCGACGTGCCTGCGCGCCGTCCGAAAAGGGAGAGATCGCCATGGCCACCAGTGCCGAACTCGCAGCCCGCCGCCAGCTCGCCGTGCCCCGCGGCGTCGCCACTGCCTACCCGGTCTATGCGGCGCGCGCCGAGAACGCCGAGCTCTGGGATCTGGAGGGCAATCGCTACGTCGATTTCGCCGGCGGCATCGCCGTGCTGAACACCGGCCACCGCAATCCCAAGGTGATGGCCGCGGTGCGCGAGCAGATGGAGCTCTTCACCCACACCTGTTTCCAGGTGGTACCCTACGAGCCCTACGTGGCGCTCGCCGAGCGCCTGAACGCCAAGGCGCCGTTCAAGGGTCCGGCCAAGACGATCTTCTTCACCACCGGCGCCGAGGCGGCCGAGAACGCGGTCAAGATCGCCCGTGCCGCCACCGGCCGCTCCGCCGTGATCGCCTTCGCCGGCGGCTTCCACGGCCGCACCATGATGACCATGGCGATGACCGGAAAGGTGCTGCCCTACAAGAAGAAGTTCGGCCCGATGCCGAGCGAGGTCTACCATCTGCCGTTCCCGGTCGCCGATCACGGCATCACCACCGCCGACAGCCTCAAGGCGCTGGAATTCCTGTTCAAGGCCGATGTCGAGCCGTCCCGGGTCGCGGCGATCGCCATCGAGCCGATCCAGGGCGAGGGCGGCTTCTACGAGGCGCCCAAGGACCTCCTGGTCGCGCTCCGCACCATCTGCGACGAGCACGGCATCCTTCTGATCGCCGACGAGGTGCAGAGCGGCTTCGCCCGCACCGGCCGCCTGTTCGGCATCGAGCACTCCGGCGTCGAGCCCGACCTCGTCACCATGGCCAAGTCGCTGGCCGGCGGCTTCCCGCTCTCCGGCGTGCTCGGCAAGGCCGCGATCATGGACGCCGCCGAACCGGGCGGTCTCGGCGGCACCTACGCCGGTTCGCCGATCGCCTGCGCCGCAGCGCTCGCCGTGCTCGACGTCATCGAGGAGGACGGCCTGCTCGCCCGCGCCGACGCCATGGGCGCCCGCATCAAGGGCCGCCTTGAAAAGATCGCGCTGCGCAACGACGTTGTCGCCATCACCGGCATTCGTGGCCCCGGCGCCATGATCGGCTTCGACATCGTCAAGTCGCGCGGCGCCTACGAGCCCGATCCGGAGGCGACCAAGCGCGTGACGGCCGCCGCCCTGGAGGAGGGTTTGATCCTGCTCTCCTGCGGAGTCTACAACAACGCCATCCGCATCCTCGTCCCACTGACCGCCTCCGACGCGATCGTGGACGAGGGCCTCGACAAGCTCGAGGCGTCCTTGATCAAGGCGAAGGGCTGAATCCGATGACGCTTCCCCTGAAGGACCCGACCCTCCTGCAGACACGCGCCTACGTGAACGGCGCCTTCGTCGGCGAGAGCACGGTCGACGTCACCAACCCGGCCACCGGCGCGGTGATCGCCCGCGTGCCCAACCTCGGCGGCCCGGAAACGGCAGCCGCGATCGAGCACGCGGCCGCCGCCATGGAGGGCTGGGCGGCCAAGGTGGCCAAGGAGCGTTCGCAGATCCTGCGTCGCTGGTTCGACCTGATCGTGGCCAACCGCGACGACCTCGCCCTGATCCTCACCGCCGAGCAGGGCAAGCCGCTCGCCGAGGCCAGGGGCGAAATCGACTACGCCGCCGCCTACATCGAGTTCTACGCGGAGGAGGCCAAACGCGTATACGGCGAGACGCTGCCGTCGCACCGCGCCGACGCCCGCATCCTGGTGATCCGCCAGCCGGTCGGCGTGGTCGCCGCGATCACGCCATGGAACTTCCCGGCCGCCATGATCACCCGCAAGGTGGCCCCGGCGCTCGCCGTCGGCTGCACCGCGGTGGTCAAGCCGGCGATGGAGACGCCGCTGACAGCGCTCGCCCTCGCCGTCCTCGCCGACCGCGCCGGCTTTCCCGCCGGCGTCCTCAACGTGGTGACCGGCTCCGCGGCCCCGATCGGCGAGGTGATGACCTCCCACCCGGCCGTGCGCGTGCTCTCCTTCACCGGCTCCACGGCGATCGGCAAGCTGCTGGCCCGCCAGTGCACCGGCACGCTGAAGAAGGTCGCTCTGGAACTCGGCGGCAACGCGCCTTTCATCGTCTTCGACGACGCCGACCTCGACGCCGCCGTCGAGGGGGCGATGGTCTCCAAGTTCCGCAACATGGGCCAGACCTGCGTCTGCTCCAACCGCATCTACGTCCAGCGCGCCGTCTACGACGCCTTCGTGGAAAAGTTGACCGCGGCGGTCGCCCGCCTGAAGGTCGGCGACGGCACCGCCGAAGGCACCACCCAGGGCCCGCTGATCAACGACAAGGCCATCGCAAAGGTCGAGGAGCACCTGGAGGATGCGCTCGCCAAGGGCGCCCGCGTGGTCGCCGGCGGCCGCCGCCACGCGCTCGGCGGCACCTTCTTCGAGCCGACGGTGCTGGCCGGCGTCACCCAGGACATGAAGGTGTCCAAGGAGGAGACCTTCGGCCCCGTGGCGCCCGTGTTCGCCTTTGACACGGAGGCCGAGGTGATCGGCTACGCCAACGACACCGAGTTCGGCCTCGCCTCCTATTTCTTCTCCCGCGACATCGGCCGCATCTTCCGTGTCGCCGAGAAGCTCCAGTACGGAATGGTCGGCATCAACTCCGGCCTGATCTCCACCGAGCTCGCCCCCTTCGGCGGCATCAAGGAGAGCGGCAACGGCCGCGAAGGCTCCCACCACGGCCTGGAGGAGTACACCGAGAAGAAATACATGCTGGTCGCCGGCCTGGACCGCTGAACCCGCCGACCCGCCTCCACCTGCCGCCGCCCGGTCGATCCGGGCGGCAGTGCGCGACTGTCTACTGTTTCAGTACCAGCGTGTTATCCAGGTGAGTACTCCTCCATTGTTCAGCGCGCGCGTATATTGCGACCATGACCTCGGCCGCCACCGGCCCAACATGGAACATGCCGCAATGTCCGCACCTGCTCTCGACCCCGCCACGTCGGTCGGCCCCGTCGCGCTGATCGCCCGCGACCGCGCCGCGCTCGCCGACTGGTACCGCCGCGCGCTCGGCCTTGCCGAACTCGCCGCCGACGACCGCGCGACGGTGCTCGGCACCGCTGCCGGCACGCCGCTGGTGACGCTGATCGCCGATCCCGCCGCAAAGATCGCGCCCCGCCGCCAGCCGGGGCTCTACCACCTCGCCATCCTTCTGCCGACCCGCGCCGACCTCGGCCGCTGGATGCGCCACACTGCGGCCCTCGGCATCCGCCTGCAGGGCGCCGCCGACCACCTGGTCTCCGAGGCCGTCTACCTCGCCGATCCCGAGGGCAACGGGATCGAGGTCTACCGCGACCGCGGCCGCGCCGAATGGCCGATCCGCGACGGCAGGATCCACATGGACAACGCGCCGCTCGACGTGCCGGGCATCCTGGCCGACGGCGACGCGGCAGACGCACCCTGGACCGGCATTCCGGACGGGACCGTGATGGGGCACGTCCACCTGAAGATCGCCAATGTTGCCGAAACCCGACGCTTCTACGTCGACACCCTCGGCTTCGAGGCGACCGAGGAGGGCTATCCCTCCGCGCTCTTCATCGCCGCCGGCGGCTACCACCACCACTTCGGCCTCAACGCCTGGGAAAGCGCGGGCGCCGCCCGCGTGCCCGGCACCACGGGTCTCGCCGCCGCCGTCGTGATCCTGCCGCCGGCCGCCCGGGCCGCACTGGCCGCTCGCCTCCGCGGCGCGGGCGTCCCGGTGGAGAGCGGCGCGGTCGGCGATGCGGTCGTCGATCCCTCGGGCAACCGGGTCGTCTTCGCTGACGCGCCGGTGACCGCGAAAGCCGCGCTCGCCCTCGCCGCGTGACCCGGCGGCCGGCGTTCGCGTTTCGATCGCACCGGCCTTGAACGGGCCGGCGAGCCTCGCCATATTCGCGTCAACGGGCGATACGCCCGCCGGATGCCGATGATCGGGTCCGGGCAATCAAGGTCGCTTCACCGCGAGGACTTTGATCGATGACGCGCATGTCCACGTTCCAGAGCCCCTTTCTCCTGGGGTTCGACGAGATCGAACGGGCCCTCGACCGGGTGTCCAAGGCCGCCAACGACGGCTACCCGCCCTACAACATCGAGCGCATTCCGGCCGCCGGCCCCCACGGGGACGTCATCCGGATCACGCTGGCCGTTGCAGGCTTCACCCGGGACCAGCTCGATGTCTCCGTCGAGGAGAACCAGCTGGTGATTCGCGGGCGGCAGTCCGAAGACAAGGCGCGCCAGTATCTGCATCGCGGCATCGCCGCCCGGCAGTTCCAGCGGACCTTCGTCCTTGCGGAGGGCATCGAGATCCTCGGTGCCGATCTCCAGGACGGTCTTCTGTCGATCGACCTAGTGCGCCCGCAGCCCGAACGGGTCGTCCGCCGGATCGAGATCAACGCCAAAGGCTGAACCGGCAAACCGGGAAGGTCCAAGACGAACGGGCCCGCGTAGACCAGGCGGGACCTGTGGCCGTTCGACCTTGGCGGAACCGTTCTTCCTTCCGATCCGTTGCCTCTGCAAGGGATCGGGTTGGCAAGTCCACCCCGGTCGTTAACACGGCCGGAACGGTTTCGGTCCGACACTTGCAACGCCGCGGCTTCGCGTCGTTCCCGGGTGAGCGTATCTGCCGGATACGAGGAGGTGCGTGATGAACGAGTACGATATCCAGAAGTCCCCCGTCGAAGGCATCATGCCCGACGCGGCCTTCCTCCAGCTGGGCGACGGCAAGGTCGCCTACATCAGGCGGATCACGTCCGACGACGTGCGGTCGCTGTTTCCGCAGGCGCCGCAGCTTGCCCCGGGCCTGAAGCTCTGGGCGCTGCTTTCCGCCGACGGAACGCCCATCCTGCTCACCGACAGCCGCGAGGCAGCCATGGCCAACGCCATGGAAGCCGAACTCACCACCGTGAGCGTGCACTGACGAGGGGTATCAGGATCCCGGCCGCAAGGCCGGGATCCCGGCTTTCCGAACGTGCCTAGGCCGCGTTGGACGCGAGCGGCTGGGTCAGCAGCGAGTAGATGGCGGCCGCATCGTTGGCCGCCCGGAGCTTGACGGCGATTGCCGGCTCGCGCAAAACGCGGGCGATCCGCGCTAGCGCCTTCAGGTGGTCGGCGCCGGCGTTCTCCGGCGCCAGCAGCAGAAACATCAGGTCCACCGGTTCATCGTCGAGGGCGTCGAAGTCGACCGCCTTGTCGAGACGTGCGAACACGCCCACCAGCTTGTCCAGGTTGACCAGCTTGCCGTGCGGAATGGCGACGCCATGCCCGACGCCCGTGGAGCCGAGCTTCTCGCGTTGCTGCAGCGTGTCGAAGATTTCGCGTTCGGGCCGCCCGGTGATGGCTGCCGCCTTGGCCGCCATGTCCTGGAGGGCCTGCTTCTTGGAGTTGGCCTTCAGGTGCGGCAGGACCGCCTCGACCTGCAGAAGGTCGCTCAGATCCATGGTTGGAACCTCAATGCATCGGGGCGCCACTGGCGCCCCGGCAGGTGATGGGGGAAGACAAGCGTCACGTCTGAAGGTCCGCGAGCGCGGGATCGATCCAGCCGATGTTGCCGTCGGGACGACGGTAGACCACGTTGATGGCGCCGCTGCCGGCGTTGCGGAACACCACGACGGGCGCCCCGGAGAGATCTAGATCCATCACCGCCCGGCCGACGGTGGCCGTGCGGATCGGCTGCGTTGTTTCCGCCACGACCAGCGGCGCGAAATCCTCCGGCACCTCCTCCTCCTCGTCGGGGGCGGCGAGCACGTAGGACGGCGCCTCTTCCACCGGACCGGCATCCGCGCCGTTGGCGCCGTTGTACTTGCGCAGCTTGCGCTTGTAGCGCCGGAGCCGGGTGCCGATGCGGTCGGTGGCCTGGTCCGCCGCGGCGTAGACCTCATGCGCCGAACCTGTGGTCGTCAGATGGGTTCCCGTATCCAGGTGGATCGAGCACTCCGCCCGGTAGCCGGAGCCTTCGCGCTCGATGACCACATGGCCGCCGTAGCCGCCGTCGAAATACTTGCCCAGGGCATCGCTGAGACGCGTCTCGACGTGCTCGCGCAGGGCTTGTCCGATATCGACGTTCTTGCCGGAAATGCGTAGCGGCATGGGGCCTCCCTCGGTGTTTTTCGCGCGCCTATCGTTCGTCCGCCCGGCCCCATCGCCCACGGGCGATCGACCGGCTGGTCGGAAACCGTCGCGCGCGTCGGCGCCACGATCGGACGATGGTGGAAGCGCTCCCGTTCTTTTCGAGTTCGGCTCTCCCGGAGGCGCGGATCGCGTCCGGGGGACGGGGCGCTCTTTAAGTAGGTGGCATCTCGAAGTCAACGCTGGAAGTGGGAAAGCCCTCCTTTTCGCCTCAGGTGGCGGCCATCAGCTGCTTTTGCCGACGCCGTTGGACCGACGATGGGATTCGCATCGCCTCGCGATACTTTGCGACGGTTCGTCGGGCAATGTCGATGCCGGCGTCGCGAAGGTTCTTCACGATCGTATCGTCGGACAGAATGTCGTCCGGGTGCTCGCCGTCGATCATCTGCCGGATCTTGTGCCGGACCGCCTCCGCCGAGTGGGCGTCGCCACCTTCCGCCGAGGCGATCGAGGAGGTGAAGAAATACTTCAGCTCGAAGATCCCGCGCGACGTCGCCATGTACTTGTTGGATGTCACCCGCGAGACCGTGGATTCGTGCATGCCGATCGCCTCCGCGACCGTCCGCAGGTTGAGCGGACGCAGGAAGGCGACCCCCTTGGCCAGAAACGCGTCCTGCTGGCGCACGATCTCGGCCGACACCTTCAGGATCGTCTTCGCCCGCTGGTCCAGGCTCTTCACCAGCCAGTTGGCGGTCTGCAGGCAATCGGTGAGGTAGACCTTCTCCTGGTCGCCGCGCGCCGTTTTGGCGACCCGGGCGTAGTAGGACTGGTTCACCAGCACCTTCGGCAGGGTCTCCGTGTTGAGCTCCACCGACCAGCCTCCGTCGGACGCCGGCATCACGATCACGTCCGGCACCACCGGCTGCACCACCACCGAGCCGAAGGCGTTTCCCGGCTTGGGATTGAGCGCCATGATCTCCCGGACCATGTCCGAGAGGTCCTCCTCGTCCACCCCGCAGAGCCGGCGCAGCTGCGCCATGTCCCGCCGGGCGAGGAGGTCCAGGTGGTCGAGCAGGGTGCGCATCGCAGGGTCGAGCCGATCCCGCTCGGCCAGCTGCAGGGCGAGACATTCGGACAGGCTGCGCGCACAGACGCCGGTCGGCTCGAAGGTCTGCAGCACCGCCACCACCGCCTCGACCGCCGCCTCGTCGATCCCCATCCGCTCCGCCACCGCGGGAATGTCGGCCCTAAGATAGCCGGCCTCGTCCACCGAATCGATCAGGTCGTGCCCGATCAGCCGCTGCACCGGGTCGTGCAGGGCGACGGCGAGCTGCTCGGCCAGATGGTCGTGCAGCGACACCTCGCCGGAAACGAAGCTTTCCAGGTTGTAGTCGTCGCCCAGGCTGCCGCCCGAGCCGACCGACGACCACTGGTCGCCCGCCAGTGCGCCCGCGTCGAGGGGGCCGCGCTCGACCTGGACCGGTTCGTCCGGATAGACGTTGGAAATGTCGGTATCGAGGACGCTTTCCACCCGCTCCTGGCTGGGCGCGCCGTCGGCCTCGAACCAGTCCGCCCCGTCTCGGTCGGGCGCCGAGCCGTCCGGACCGTCGGTTCCGGCCTCGGGCGTGCCTTCCTCCGGCCGTTCCAGCAGCGGGTTGCGCTCCAGCTCGGCTTCCACATAGGCGACAAGATCCAGATTGGAGAGCTGAAGCAGCTTGATCGCCTGCATCAGCTGGGGCGTCATCACCAGCGACTGGCTTTGCCGAAATTCCAGGCGAGCCGAAAGCGCCATCGTGATCAGAACATCCCGTTGAGTGGTCCGGTTCTTGCTTCAAACCAGACTATGCACTCCCGGGCGCTGAGGTCAAAGCGTAAATTGTTCGCCGAGGTAAACGCGCCGTGCATCCGGATCCGCGATGATCTCGCTGGGGTCACCCTCCACGAGAACCGTTCCGGAGTGCAGGATGTAGGCCCGGTCGATCAGACCCAGCGTTTCGCGCACGTTGTGATCGGTGATCAGCACCCCGATGCCCCGCGCGGTGAGGTGCCGCACCAGCTGCTGGATGTCGCCCACGGCGATCGGGTCGACCCCGGCGAAAGGCTCGTCGAGCAGCATGAACGAAGGCCGGGTGGCGAGTGCCCGGGCGATCTCCACCCGCCGCCGCTCGCCGCCTGAAAGAGCGATCGACGGCTGGTCGCGCAGGTGGGTAAGGCCGAATTCGGCCAGCAGCTCGTCGATCTCCTGCTCGCGCCGCCGCCGGTTCGGCTCCACGATCTCCAGCACGGCGCGGATGTTCTCCGCCACCGTCAGGCCGCGGAAGATCGACGCCTCCTGGGGCAGGTAGCCGATGCCGAGCCGCGCGCGACGGTACATCGGGTATCCCGTGATGTCGTGGCCATCGAGCGCGATGGTGCCGCCGTCGGCCGGGATCAGCCCGGTGATCATGTAGAACACGGTGGTCTTGCCGGCCCCGTTCGGCCCGAGCAGGCCGACCGCCTCGCCCCGCCGGAGCGTCAGGCTGACGTCGCGCACCACCTGCCGCTTGCGATAGCTCTTGGCGAGGTTGGAGACCACCAGGTCGCCGTCGGGAGACGGCGCCGGGGGTGGCGTGCGCTGGACCTGGGCTTGGCGGAGGGCGGCGGCCATGGAGTCCCGGATCAGTTGCCGGCTTGCGACTGCTGCAGACTCTTCGGCTCGATCAGCATCTGCACCCGGCCGCCTTCCATCTTGGCCTGCCCGGTCGCCACGTTGATCACCAGCCGCGGGCCGCGGATCACGTTGTCGCCCTGGGTGAGCACCACGTTGCCGCTGACCAGGATGGTCTGCGCCTTGGTGTCGAACACGGCATTGTTGCCGCTGGCCGTCTGCGGACCCGAGCTCACCAGCACGTCGCCCTCCGCTTCCAGGCGGCGGACCTGCTGCTGCTGGTTCTCGGCCGGCTTGGCCGCGCCGGCGGCCGTCTCGTCGCGCTCGTAGAACACGGTGAGCTTGGCAGTCTTCAGCACGGTCTGGTTCTGGCGAACGACGACGTTGCCGGAGAAGATCGCCATGGCGTCCTGGTCGCGGACTTCGAGCGATTCCGCTTCGAAGTTGATCGGCTGGTCGCCGGACACGCCGAGGCCCTGGAAGGCGTTTGGCATCGTTCCCGTCTGCTTCTGCGTCTGGGCGATGGCCGTGCCGCCGGTAAACGCGACGGCGGCGGCAAGGGCGGCGGCGGCGAACCGGCGCCGGAGGAGAAGATCGCTTCGGATCATGAGTCTTGGTCCCCGGAGGGTTGTTGACCGTGCGTCAGGTCGCCCTTCTCGGGCACACCGCTCTGGACGGCATTGGGGTCGACCGTCATCTTCACGCCGTTGCGGAACGTGACGGAGCCGCCCTTCTGCTCCACCGACATGCCCTTCGCCTGGATGGATCCGAGCGAGGAGGAGAAGGCGATGGGGGCGTTGCTCTGAACGTCGCCCGTGGCAAGGTCGATGGTGGCCCGCTCCAGCCCGGCGGCCGAACCGTCGTCGGAGCGGATGGTGATGTCCTCGTCGAGGACCAGCGTCTGCTTGCCTGCGTCGTAGATCCCCGAGCCGGCGCCGAAGTCCGCGGTGCGCCCGTCCGCCTGGCGGATGTGGGCGTTGATGCCGTAGAGTCGGATCAGCTTGGGATTGCCGAGGTCCTGGACCGCCCGATCCGCCTGCACCGAGTAGGTCCGGCCCTTGCCGTCGCTACCCGACAGCTTGGGCGCGGCCATGGCCAGTCCCTCGCTGGAGATGGAAAGATCGCCGAAGGTGAGGGCAAGCTCGATCCGCGAGAGGATCGTGATGCCGACCACCGCGCCGAACAGGGCGACGCCCAGCAACGGCAGGGCGACCCTGAGCCGGCGGATTCGCTTGCTCTGGCGGGCGGCGTGTTCGAACGCGCGCCGACGCATCGGATCGATCGCCGAAGCGATCGAAGCCGGCGTGCCTGCGCTGCCGAGTGTTGCTGCATGCCTCACGAGGATCGGCCTTCGGATGTGTCCAGACTGACGTCGCCCCGGAACCGATGGTCGATGCGGGCCGCGTGAACGCTCGCATCCGAATGAACGGATACGTGGACAAGATATGGAGTAGTCCTTCTCAAATTCCTAGCAATTGGCCGGATAACCGGCAAATCGCATCAGGAATGCGAGAAAATGTCCTCTTCCGCCCACCCGGAAAGGTCCAGACGGGCCCGCGTCGGCAGAAACTGGAAACAGGCCTCGGCAAGCTCGAGCCGTTCCTCCCGGGCAAGGAGGACAAGCAGTTTCTCCCTGAGCGCATGCAAGTTCAAGACGTCGGAAGCCGCATAGTCGATCTGGGCTGGGGTCAGGTCCGCCGCGCCCCAGTCGGACGACTGCTGCTGCTTGGAGATGTCGATGCCGAGCAGCTCGCGCGTGACGTCCTTCAGGCCGTGCCGGTCGGTGTAGGTCCGCGTCAGCCGTGATGCGATCTTGGTGCAGAACAGCGGCGTCACCGTGATGCCGAAGGCCTTGTGCAGGATGGCCACGTCGAAGCGCGCGTAGTGGAAGATTTTGATCCGGGCCGGGTCGGTCAGCAGCCGCGTGAGGTTCGGCGCTTCCGTCTGTCCACGCTCGATCTGCACCACGTCAGCGCTGCCGTCGCCCGACGAGAGCTGCACCACGCAGAGCCGGTCCCGGTGAGGATTGAGGCCGAGCGTTTCCGTATCGACCGCCACGACGTCCCCATAGTGGGAGAGATCGGGCAGGTCGCGGACATGGGTGCGGATGGTCATCGAGGCCTCGGGTGTCGCCGGACGAAACGGGACCGCCCGCGCCCGGTCGTCGCCGGACGCCTCCGGGACGAAACTGTCGACCTGTTCAGAGGGGTTCGGGACGGAGTGTCCCGGTGGCGACGACCGATCTCGCGGCGGCTGCCGCCGCTGGTGCCCAGGAAAGGACTCGAACCTTCACGCCTCGCGGCACAGGTACCTGAAACCTGCGCGTCTACCAATTCCGCCACCTGGGCACGGGGGCAGTGAGCGGGGTGAATAAGGGGTGGCATCCGCCTTGTCAACGGGATTTGACGGCCCCAGGTACCGTCGTGTGCGCCGGCCCCCTTCGCGTCCGCGAAATCACGCCTGTACAGCGGCCGGCGGCTTGGCTAGATCAGGACTTCGGCAGCATGTCGGCGCTTTGCCGCGCCGGAACGGATCGCAACGGGAGCTGGATCGATGGCCGTCAGGAACGAGAAGGGACGCCTTGTCACCGTGTTCGGCGGGTCTGGTTTCCTCGGCCGACATGTGGTGCGTGCCCTGGCCCGGGCCGGACACCGGGTCCGCGTCGCGGTCCGCCGGCCTGACCTTGCCGGCCATCTCCAGCCGCTCGGCACCGTCGGCCAGATCCACGCGGTCCAGGCGAACCTACGCTACCGCGCCTCGGTCGACCGGGCGGTGGCCGGCGCCGACGCCGTGATCAACCTCGTCGGCGTGCTCGCCCCCGCCGGCCGGCAGACCTTCGACGCGGTGCACGCCTTCGGCGCCCGTGCCGTCGCCGAGGCCGTGCGCGCTGCCGGCGTGCCGACGCTCGTCCATGTCTCCGCCATCGGCGCCGATCCGGCCTCGGCGTCCAGCTACGGCCGCAGCAAGGCCGAGGGCGAGGCCGCCGTGTTCGAGACCTTGCCGGGCGCGGTGGTCTTCCGGCCATCGATCGTGTTCGGACCCGAGGACGACTTCTTCAACCGCTTCGCCGAGATGGCCCGCTTCTCGCCCATCCTGCCGCTGATCGGCGGCGGTCACACGCGCTTCCAGCCGGTCTACGTCGGCGACGTCGCCGCCGCGGTCGCCGCCGCCGCCTCCGGCGTGGTGCCCGGCGGCAAGGTCTACGAACTCGGCGGGCCGGAGGTGAAGACCTTCCGCGAATGCATGGAGATCGTCTGCCGCGAGACGCGTCGCAATCGCATGCTCGTCGACATCCCGTTCTCCATTGCCGAGACCATGGCCAAGCTGACGCAATGGGCGCCCGGTGCGCCGCTCACGGTCGATCAGGTCGAGCTGCTGAAGTCGGACAACGTCGTCTCGGACGCCGCCGTCGCCGAGGGTCGCACCCTGGCCGGCCTCGGCATCGAAGCCCACTCGCTGGCCTCGATCGTGCCGACCTACCTCTACCGCTACCTGGCGCACGGCCAGTACGACCGCAACCGGATGCCCACCTGACGGCTAGCGTTCGAACCGGAAGCCGTTCGGGCTCGCCGCCGCCGCGATCAACAGCACGCCGATGGCGAGCGCCGCCGGAATGAAGGCGTAGGTCGTGTCCGCCGCCGCGAGGGCCGCCGCCCCCGCCCATGACAGCGACGAGAACGCCTCCGCGAAGGTCGCCGCCCGCGAGGCGGTCTGCCGCCGCCGGAACTGGCTGCGCCGCGCGCTCGAGCGGAACAGGAACTGGATCGCCGATGACGCCAGCGAGGCGAGGAGCACGCCAATCGCTGCGATCACCGCGATTTTCGCCGATGTGACCGCGAGCCCGGCGATCAGCGGCGCGATCGGCACCGTCACCGACAGAAGGACCGCCTCCACCTTCGCCCGCACCGCCGCCCCGCGTGTGACGGGCGCCGAGGCGATCAGGTCGGGCGCATCCTCGCCCGACAGCGTCAGCCAGGCGAGGCCGCCGGCGAGCTGGCCCGCCCCCATCACCACGATCGGCACCATCAGCGCCGCGGTGCCGAGGTCCGAGCCGAAGCCCTTCCACAGCATCAGCGCCGGCGGCACGAGATACAGGATCTGCATCAGGCTCTGCGACAGCAGCCAGGGGTCGCGCACCAGCAGCGTGATCTCCTTGGCCCGCAGCGTCGCTTCCGCGCTCCGTGGCCGGAACAGGCGGCCCCCCGATGCATCGCTGCTGCGAACCCTGGGCTGCGCCGCGCCGGCCGTGGCGATCGCCGCCGCCGGGAGCCGGGCCGCCGCCGCGACCACCGCCACGGCAAGCAGCAGCACGGAGGCCCCGAGCACGCCGCCGAGCGCGATGAGATCGCCGGCCGCCGCTCGCGCAGGCCACCAGAACAGGCTTTCCGGGCCCGGCATGTTGGACAGCGCGAAGTCGCTCCTGAACACGGCGAAGCGCGAGAACTCGCCGCGCCCGATGATGGCGATCGCCTGCGCGCCGACCACGAATCCGGCCCCGATCACGGCCGCCACGATCTGCGCCACAAGGCGGGTCCGCCGCGCGCCGATCAGCCGGAACAGCACCAGCGTGACGAGGATCGCCGCCGCCGTCGCGGTCGCGCCCATCGCCGCCAGCACTCCGTAGGAGGCGAGCCATCCGGCCCCGAAACGCCACGCCAGCACGTGGATGAACGGTCCCACCAGCAACGCCGCCATGAAGGTCGTGCCGAAGGCCAGGATGCCGGTGCGGAAGGCGAACAGGTTGGCGGTCGTCGCCGGGGAGGACAGCACCAGGTCGAGGTCGCCGCGCGAATAGACCGCCCGCGTTACCGATTCCATCGCCTGCGCCAGCATCAGCGCCCAGGCGAAGAAGGCCGCGCCCGTTACCGTGAGCAGCGTGTCCCGCTCGGAGGTGAGATCGATCGGCAGAGCCTTCGGCATGGCCGCCAAGGCGACCACGTGCATTACCGCGATGAAGCCGAAGAACCAGAATGCCGGTCCCGTCAGCCGCCGCTTGCCGCCGCCGCTCACCATGCCCGCGGCATCGCGCCAGGCGAGCCGCGCCTCGTGGGCGGCAAAGAAGGCGAGCGATCCCGGAGCGCTCACGCGGCGGACCTCTCCGCATCGACGAGGTCGAGAAAGATCTCCTCCAGCGTCGAGCGACCGCCGCGGGCCTGGCCGCGCAGCTCCTCCAGGGTGCCTTCCGCGATCAGCCGGCCGCGCGCGATCACGCCGATCCGCTCGGCCATCCGCTCGGCCACCTCCAGGATATGAGTGGTGAGGATCACCGTTGCCCCGTTGCGCGCCCGCTCCAGCAGAACGTCCTTCACCTGCCGTGCCGAACCGGCGTCGAGGCCGGTCAGCGGCTCGTCCAGGATGATCAGCGAGGGGTCGTGCACCAGCGCCCCGGCAAGCGCCACCTTCTGCCGCATGCCCTTGGAGAAGCCCTCGCAGCGCTCGTCGGCATACGGGCCGAGGCCCAGCCAGTCGACGAGGTGGCGGGCGCGGCTCTCGGCGTCGGCCGGCGACACGCCCCAGAGGCCGGCCACGAAGGCGAGATACTCCAGCGGGGTGAGCTTGTCGTAGATCATCGGCTCGTCCGGCACCCAGGCCGTCAGCCGCTTCGCCGCGATCGGGTCGCGCCGCGCGTCCACCCCGAAGATCGAGATCGAGCCTGCATCCGGCGTCATCAGCCCGGCGACCATCCGCAGCGTGGTCGTCTTGCCCGCCCCGTTCGGGCCGAGCAGGGCGTAGAATTCGCCGCGCCGGATGGTGAGATCCAGCCCGTCGACGGCCGGACGGTCGAAACGCTTGGCAAGGCCCCGGACGAGGAGCGCGGCATCGAGCATCGAGTGTCACCCTCGCCGGCAGGCACACCGGGTTGGCCGGTCGCGCCGGCAGGAAAGCGAGGTTGATCCTAACTGACGGTCGTTATCGAATGGCAAAGTCGGTCGTGCGGCTTTGCGGCATTCAGCCGAGAACCGCCAGGCCGGCGAATCCGGCCAGCCCGACGGCGATCCGCCACCAGGCGAACAGCGCGTAGCCGTGCCGCGAGACGAAATCGAGCAGCCCGCGCACCACCACCACCGCCGTGATGAACGCCGCCACGAAGCCGACGGCGGTCACCGCGAGGTCGTCCATCGTCAGGATGCTGCGGTTTTTGTAGAGGTCGTAGGCAAAGGCGCCGGCCATCGTCGGAATGGCGAGGAAGAACGAGAACTCCGCCGCCGAGCGCTTGTCCGCGCCGAGCATCAACGCGCCGACGATCGTCGAGCCGGACCGGGATGTGCCCGGGATCATCGCCAGGCACTGGAACAGGCCGATCGCCAGGTAGACGCGGAGCGGATAGTTCGTGGCGTCGGTGTAGCGGACCTGGAACTTGATCCGGTCGACCAGCAACAGGACCACGCCGCCGATGACGAGCGACGTACAGACCACCGCGGGCGTCTCGAACAGCACGCCCTTGATGAAGTCGTGGGCGGCCACGCCGATCACCACCGCCGGCAGGAAGGCGATCAGCACGCCGAGAATGAACCGGCGCGCAGCCGGATCGTGCGGCGCGTCCGCGGCGATCTTCAGCAGCCGCTCGCCGTAGACCGTGAGGATGGCGAGGATCGCGCCGAGCTGGATCAGGACCTCGAAGGTGCGGCCGGTGGAGTGGAAACCGAGGAAATGACCGACCAGCAGCAGGTGTCCGGTCGAGGACACCGGCAGGAACTCGGTCAGCCCTTCGATGAAGCCGAGCAGCAGGGCCTTCAGCAGCAACACGATGTCCATGAAAGATGGCCTTTGGATATACCCGATGTCGGCGCACGCACGCTGCCCTTGGAAACTGTTTGTTCACCACTCCGCAGCGCTCTATACCCGAGCCGCGCCGGCCGGTCCCCGCCGATTTGTCAACAGTGCGAATCAGTCTGACCGCGGCGCGACGGACCGTGTGGCGTCAATAGTTCAACAACGTGGCGGCCGCCAGGGTAGCCTGGAATTTCGAATAGATGCTGAAGCTCTATCATCACCCGTTTTCCGCCTCCTCGCGCTTCGCCCGTCTGGTTCTGGCCGAACACGAGGCGAAGGTGGAGCTCGTCGTTGAACGATTCTGGGAGCGCCGCCCGGATTTCATGGCGCTCAACCCCGCCGGCGAGGTTCCGGTGCTGGTCGAGAACGACGGCCCGCCGATCGTGGGCGCGGGACCCATCATGGAATACGTCGACGAGACCCGCGGCTACGCCCTGGGCGACCGCCGGTTGATGCCGAACCATCCCCATCAGCGCGCCGAGATGCGCCGCCTGGTCGACTGGTTCACCCGCAAGGTCCAGGAGGAGGTCACGGCCTACTTCGCCCACGAGCGGATCTACAAGCTCGAGATCCCGCCCTCCCGCGGCGGCGGAGCGCCCGACAGCCAGGTGTTGCGGGTTGCGCGTCAGAACGTCAGGCTCCATCTGCCCTATCTCGGTTATCTCGCCGGCACCCGGAACTGGCTTGCCGGCGACCGTCTCTCCTTCGCCGACCTCGCGGCCGCCGCCGAACTGTCCGTCATCGACTACCTGGGCGAACTGCCATGGGACGAGGACCCCCACGTGACGAGCTGGTACGCCCGGGTGAAGTCTCGCCCATCGTTCCGCGGCCTGCTCGCCGACAAGGTGCCGGGCGTGCCCCCGTCGAAGACCTACGCCGACCTGGACTTCTGATCCCCGCCGCCGTCGCCGAGAGGGCACGATCGCTCGGCTTCGATGTCATCCGTGTGACGAGCCCCGACGCTGTGGTCGAGGCCGGCCTGCGCCTGCGCGCCTTCGTGGCCGACGGCCTCCACGGCGAGATGAGCTGGATGGCCGACACGCTGGACCGCCGGGCCGACCCGCGCGTGCTCTGGCCGGCCGTCCGCTCGGTGGTCATGCTCGGCCTGAACTACGGTCCTTCCGCCGATCCCCTGGCGAACCTCGGGCGGCCGGCAGTGGGCAACCTGTCCGTCTACGCCCGCAACCGCGACTATCACGATGTCCTCAAGGGCCGGCTGAAGGAGATCGCCGGCCTGCTCGCCCGGGAGACCGGCGCCGCGGTCAAGGTCTTCGTGGACACCGCCCCGCTGATGGAGAAACCGCTGGCTGCCGCCGCCGGGCTCGGCTGGCAGGGCAAGCACACCAATCTCGTCTCGCGCGATTTCGGCTCCTGGCTCTTCCTCGGGGCCATCCTCACCGACGCGGAGCTCGCTCCCGACGCGCCCGAAACCGACCACTGCGGGTCCTGCCGGGCTTGCCTCGACGCCTGCCCGACGGACGCCTTCCCCGCGCCCTACCGCCTCGACGCGCGGCGCTGCATTTCCTACCTCACCATCGAGCACGCTGGCCCGATCCCCGCCGAGTTCCGCGCCGCCATGGGCAACCGGATCTACGGCTGCGACGACTGCCTCGCCGTGTGCCCGTGGAACAAGTTCGCCGCCGTCTCGCGCGAGGCCAAGCTTGCCGCCAGGCCGGACCTGGAGGCGCCGCGGCTCGCCGACCTCGCCGGCCTCGACGACGTGGCCTTTCGCGCGCTCTTCTCCGGCTCGCCGGTGAAGCGGATCGGCCGAAGCCGCTTCCTGCGCAACGTTCTGGTCGCGATCGGCAACAGCGCCGACCCGTCGCTCGCCCCGGCCGCGGAGGAGCGGCTCGCCGATCCCGACCCGCTGGTCCGCGGCGCCGCCGTCTGGGCTCTGTCCCGCCTGGATCCCGGCCGGCTGACCGCCGCGCGCCGCGCCGCCGAGACGGACCCCGACGTCCGCGCCGAATGGGACGCGGCGGCTGCGGCGGGCGCGCTGTTTCTTTCCTAACCTTCACCTGTTAGAACACGCCCGTTTCCCCCCTGGACCGGACGATCTGACCCATGCGGACCGCCAGCCTGTCGCGCGCGACGAGCGAGACCGAGATCACCGTGACCGTCGACCTCGACGGCAGCGGTGTCGCCGACATCTCCACCGGCGTCGGCTTCTTCGACCACATGCTGACGCAGGTGGCCCGGCACGGCCTGATCGACCTCCACGTCAAGGCGAAGGGCGACCTCCACATCGACGACCACCACACGGTGGAGGACGTCGGAATCGCGCTCGGCCAGGCCGTCCGCCAGGCCCTCGGCGACAAGCGCGGCATCACCCGCTATGCCGACGTGCACCTTCCGATGGACGAGGCGCTCACCCGCTGCGCGATCGACGTGTCCGGCCGCCCTTTCCTGGTCTTCCGCGCCGCCTTCGCCACGCCGAAGATCGGCACCTTCGACACCCAGCTCGTGGAGGAGTGGTTCCGCGCTTTCGCCATGAACGCCGGCATCACCTTGCACGTTGAGACGCTGTACGGCTCCAATGACCACCACGTGGCCGAGAGCTGTTTCAAGGCGCTCGCCCGGGCGCTCCGGGCGGCCGTCGCGATCGACGAGCGCCAGGCCGGGCGGGTTCCGTCCACCAAGGGCGTGCTGGAAGGCTGACACCGATGACCATCTACACCGTGCACGCCCCCGCTGGCCGCGACCGGTCGGCCGAGGCGGCCGAATCCGTCCGCTTCGTCAAGGAAGGCTTCGCCTGGCCGGCGCTGTTCATCCCCTTCGTCTGGCTGCTCTGGCACCGCATGTGGCTGCCGCTCCTCGGCTACGTTCTCGCGCTCGGCGTCATCCAGGGGATCGACTTCGTCGCCGGTGAGACGATCGCCACCGTGGTCGCGATCGCCTTTTCCCTCTGGTTCGCGCTGGAGGCCAACGCCATGCGCCGCTGGGTGTTGGAACGCCGCGGCCTGCCGCTGGTCGCCGTCGTGGAGGGCAGCGGCCGCGAAAGCGCCGAGCGCCGCTTCTTCGACGGCTGGTTCCACGATCAGGCAGCCTCCGACGCACCCCCGCCGCCCGCAGGCCGCGCCGTCCCGTCCGTCCGCGCGACCCCGTCCGGCGTGATCGGCCTCTTCCCCGACCGGGAGGGCCGCTGATGTCCGTTGCCATCATCGACTACGGCTCCGGCAACTTGCGCTCGGCCGCCAAGGCCTTCGAGCGCGCCGCCGCCGAGAGCGGCTATGCCGGCACGGTCGACGTGACGTCCGACCCCGACGTCGTGCGCGCTGCCGACCACGTGGTTCTCCCCGGCGTTGGCGCCTTCGCCGACTGCCGCGCCGGCCTCGACGCGGTGGACGGCATGGTCGCCGCCCTGGAGGAGACCGTGATCCGCCGCGGCCGGCCCTTTCTCGGCATCTGCGTCGGCACCCAGCTGATGGCGAGCCGCGGCCGCGAGAAGACCGTCACCGAAGGGCTCGGCTGGATCCCGGGCGAGGTGCGCCTGATCACCCCGTCCGACCCCGCCCTGAAGATCCCGCACATGGGCTGGAACACGCTATCGGTCCGCCGCGACCATCCCGTTCTGTCCGGCATCGCCACGGGGGAGGGCGGCCTGCACGCCTATTTCGTGCACTCCTACCACCTCGTCGCCGACAACCCGGACCACGTGCTCGCCACCACCGACTACGGCGGGCCGGTCACCGCCATCGTCGCCCGCGACAACCTGGTGGGCACCCAGTTCCACCCGGAGAAGAGCCAGACTCTCGGGCTCGCCCTGATCGCCAACTTCCTCGCCTGGAGACCGTGACGGCCATGATCCTCTATCCGGCCATCGACCTGAAGGACGGCGAGGCCGTGCGCCTGAAGCTCGGCGACATGGACGAGGCCACCGTCTACAACAAGGATCCGGCCGCCCAGGCCGCCGCCTTCCGTGATCTCGGTTTCCCCTGGCTTCACGTGGTGGACCTCAACGGCGCCTTCGCCGGCGCCAGCATCAACGGCGCGGCGGTGGAGGCCATCCTCGCCCGCGTCACCCCGGCGATGAAGGTCCAGCTCGGCGGGGGCATCCGCGACCGGGCGGCCATCGAGGGCTGGCTGGCGAAGGGCATCGCCCGCGTCATCCTCGGCACCGTGGCCCTCCGCGATCCCGCGCTGGTCCGCGAGGCCGCCGCCGCCCATCCTGGCCGCATCGTCGTCGGCATCGACGCCCGCGGCGGCAAGGTCGCCGTAGAAGGCTGGGCCGAAACCGCCGAGCTTTCCGCCGTCGATCTCGCCCGCAAGTTCGAGGACGCTGGCGTCGCCGCCATCGTCTACACCGACATCGACCGCGACGGCATCCTGAAGGGCCTCAACATGGAGGCGACCCTCGACCTCGCCCGTGCCGTGTCGATCCCTGTCATCGCCTCGGGCGGGCTCGCCTCGATGGACGATATCGACCGCATGCTGGAGCCAGACGCCCGCATCCTCGACGGCGCCATCACCGGCCGCGCCCTCTATGACGGACGCCTGGACCCGAGCGAAGCGCTCGCCCGAATCGCCGCCGCGGCGTGAGGCTGGCGTCCGCGGCCCTTCCCTTGTAGAACGCCGATCCGAAACCCACCGACCCGGCACTAACAACGATGCTCAAGGCCCGCGTGATCCCCTGTCTGGACGTCAAGGACGGCCGCGTCGTCAAGGGCGTCAACTTCGTCGACCTGATCGACGCCGGCGACCCCGTGGAGTCCGCCGCGGCCTATGACGCCGCGGGCGCCGACGAGCTCTGCTTCCTCGACATCACCGCCAGCCACGAGAACCGCGGCACCATCCTCGACGTGGTCCGCCGCACCGCCGAGCGCTGCTTCATGCCGGTCACCGTCGGCGGCGGCGTGCGCACCGTCGAGGATATCCGCGCCCTGCTTCTGGCCGGCGCCGACAAGGTCTCCATCAACACCGCCGCCGTCACCGACCGCGCCTTTGTCGGCCGCGCCGCCGACAAGTTCGGCGACCAGTGCATCGTCGTCGCCATCGACGCCAAGAAGGTCTCCGCCGACGGCGAGCCGCTCCGCTGGGAGATCTTCACCCACGGCGGCCGCAAGCCCACCGGCATCGACGTGATCGACTACGCCCGCGAGGTCGTCGCCCTCGGCGCCGGCGAGCTGCTGCTCACCTCCATGGACCGCGACGGCACCAAGGCCGGCTTCGACATCCCGCTGACCCGCGCCGTCGCAGACGCCGTCACCGTGCCCGTGATCGCCTCCGGCGGCGTCGGCACCCTCGACCATCTCGTCGACGGCGTGCGCGAGGGGCACGCGACGGCGGTCCTCGCCGCCTCGATCTTCCACTTCGGTACCTATGCGATCGGCGAGGCCAAGGCCCACATGGCGGCCGCCGGCATCCCCATGCGCCTGGACGGCTGACCATGACCGCCTT
Source organism: Chthonobacter albigriseus (assembly GCF_013839445.1). Lineage (GTDB taxonomy): Bacteria > Pseudomonadota > Alphaproteobacteria > Rhizobiales > Pleomorphomonadaceae > Chthonobacter > Chthonobacter albigriseus. The sequence goes on from NZ_JACDIT010000006.1 coordinate 256,088, forward strand.
TTCCCTGGCCGACCTGGAGGCGGTGATCGCCGAGCGCCTCGCCTCCGGCGACGACACCTCCTACACCCGCAAGCTCGCCGCCAGGGGTATGCCCAAGGCCGCCCAGAAGCTCGGCGAGGAGGCCGTGGAGACCGTCATCGCCAGCCTTTCCGGCGACCGGGCGGCCGTTACGTCGGAGACGGCGGACCTCCTCTACCATCTCCTCGTCGTGCTCGCCCTTTCCGGTGTGACGCTCGACGACGTTCTTGAGGAACTTGCCCGCCGCACCGGCCGTTCGGGCCTGGACGAAAAGGCCGCACGGCCGAAAGACTAGGACGGTCCGGTAACTGTTTCGTGCTAGACGTCGCCGGAAGTCGACGATCGGCTCGCCCGACCGCCTAGGTCCCGAGTGCCGACCGCCATCCGCGCCGAAAAGGCGGATGAGGTGAGACACATGGACCAGATCGCCAGGAACGCCTTCTCCCCCTACCAGGTCTTCTCGCGGGCCGAATGGGCTCATCTGCGCCAGGGAACGCCGATGACGCTGACGATCGAGGACGTCATCCGTCTTCGATCTCTCAACGATCCGGTCTCGCTGGAGGAGGTGGAGGACATCTACCTCCCGCTCTCCCGCCTTCTCTCCCTCTACGTCGAGGCCACCCAGGGCCTGCACCAGGCGACACGCCGCTTCCTCGGCCACTCCGACGCCAAGATGCCCTACGTCATCGGCATCGCCGGCTCGGTCGCCGTCGGCAAGTCCACCACCGCCCGCATCCTGCAGACCATGCTTCGCCGCTGGCCGGCGAGCCCGAACGTCACCCTGGTGACCACCGACGGCTTCCTGCTGCCCAACGCCGTGCTGAAGGCCGAGGGGCTGATGGAGCGCAAGGGCTTCCCGGAAAGCTACGACCTGCCGTCGCTGCTCGCCTTCCTCTCCGACATCAAGGCGGGCAAGGACAAGGTCAGCGCGCCGGTCTACAGCCACCTCGTCTACGACGTGGTGCCGGGCGAGAGCATCACCATCGACCGGCCCGACATCCTCATCCTGGAGGGCCTCAACGTCCTTCAGACCAGCCGCCTTCCGCGCGACGGCAAGGCGGTACCGTTCGTTTCCGACTTCTTCGACTTCTCCATCTACATCGACGCGGAGGAGGACGATCTCCGCCGCTGGTACGTGGAGCGCTTCATGCGCCTGCGCGACACCGCTTTCCGCGACCCGCGCTCCTACTTCCAGCGCTATTCGGAGATCACCGAGGCGGAAGCCGTCGCCACCGCCAACGGCCTTTGGGACAGGATCAATCTCCCCAATCTAAAGGAGAACATCCTGCCCACCCGCCCGCGCGCCGACCTGATCCTCAGGAAGAGCGCGGTCCACTCCATCGAGACCGTGATGCTGCGGAAACTTTGATCCGCCAATCGCTTTGCGCAGCGATCCGCTTCGCGCTACGGTCCGCCCCGAACGGCCCGGACCTGGCGCATGCTTGAAAAGAAACGCATCCTCCTGATCATCGGCGGCGGCATCGCCGCCTACAAGGTGCTCGACCTGATCCGCCGGCTGAAGGAGCGCGGCGCGACCGTTCGCGCCATCCTCACCAAGGCCGGCGCCGAGTTCGTCACCCCGCTGTCCGTCGGCACGCTCACCGAGGAACGCGTCCACACCGACCTCTTCGACCTCACCGACGAGCACGAGATCGGCCACATCCGCCTCTCCCGCGAGGCCGACCTGGTTCTCGTCGCGCCCGCCACCGCCGATCTCCTCGCCAAGATGGCGAACGGCCTCGCGAACGATCTCGCCTCCACCTGCCTGCTCGCCACCACCGCCCCGGTCATGGTCTGCCCGGCGATGAACCCGCGCATGTGGTCCCACCCGGCCACCGTCCGCAATGTTGCCCGCCTGAAGGCCGACGGCGCCACCGTGGTCGAGCCGGCGGCGGGGCGTATGGCCGAACGCGGCGAGGAGGGCGTCGGCCGCCTGCCCGAGCCGCTTGAGATCGTCGCCGAGGTGGAGCGTTTCTTCCAGGCTGCCGCCGCTCCGAAGCCGCTCGCCGGCCGACGCATGGTCGTCACCTCCGGCCCGACCCACGAGCCGATCGATCCCGTCCGCTACATCGCCAACCGCTCCTCCGGTCGCCAGGGCCACGCCATCGCCGCCGCCGCCGCCCGCGCTGGCGCGGACGTGGTGCTCGTCTCCGGCCCGGTATCGCTGCCCCACCCGCCCGGCGTCCGCGTCGTGCGTGTCGAGACCGCGCGGCAGATGCTCGCCGCCGTCGAAGCCGCCCTCCCGGCGGACATCGCCGTTCTTGCCGCCGCCGTCGCCGACTGGCGCACCGCCGACGCCGCCGACCGCAAGATCAAGAAGGACGGCAGCGGCACGCCGCCGGCGCTCGCCCTCACGGAGAATCCGGACATCCTGAAGACCGTCGGCCATCTCGGCGCGGCCCGCCCGACCCTGGTCGTCGGTTTCGCCGCCGAAACGGACGACGTGGAGGCGAATGCCCGGGGCAAGCTCACCCGCAAGAACGCCGACCTCATTGTCGCCAACGATGTCTCGCCCGGGACCGGCGTGATGGGCGGCACGGAGAACACCGTGATCGTCATCGACCGCGCCGGCGTCACGCGCTGGCCGAAGCTCGCCAAGGAGGCGGTGGCCGAGCGCCTCGTAGCTCTCTTCGCAGAACGGCTCGCCGGAGGACGTCCATGACCGCCGCCATCGTTCGCGTCCTCCAGCTGCCGAACGCCGCCGGCTTGCCGCTGCCCTCCTACCAGAGCCTTGGCGCGGCCGGACTCGACCTGATGGCCGCTGTTGAAGCGCCTCTCGCCTTGCCCCCGCTCGGGCGGGCCCTGGTGCCGACCGGCATCGCCGTCGCCCTGCCGCCGGGACATGAGGCGCAGGTCCGGCCCCGGTCCGGCCTCGCCGCGCGGGCCGGCGTCACCGTCCTCAATGCCCCCGGCACGATCGACGAGGACTACCGGGGCGAGATCAAGGTGATCCTGGTCAACTTCGGGACCGAGCCCGTGGTCATTGCGCGGGGCGATCGGATCGCCCAAATGGTGATCGCGCCCGTCGTCCGCGCGACCCTCGTCGAGGTCGACGATCTCGACGAGACCGATCGCGGCGCCGGAGGGTTCGGCTCCACCGGGCTGACCGGTTGAGGAATGGCGTTCCTGAGACAGGGTTCGCCAGAGAATGAAAGTGCGGAAGGCCGCAAGCACGCGGAGGCCCGTCCCTCGCGCGGCAACACCGCCTCCGCTAGATTTGGGCAGGAAATTCAACAGGCTCCGAAGCCGTCGGAGCCGGACAACGCCGAGGATGACGAGATGGCTGACACGACCCGCCGCGGCCGCGGCAAGATCTACAACTCCATCACCGAGACCATCGGCGACACCCCGCTCGTCCGCCTCGACAAGGTGGCCCGCGACAAGGGCGTGGAGGCCAAGCTGGTCGCCAAGCTGGAGTTCTTCAACCCCATCGCCTCCGTCAAGGACCGCATCGGCGTTGCCATGATCGAGGCGCTTGAAGCGGAGGGCCGCATCCGGCCCGGCGAGACCACGCTCGTCGAGCCGACGTCCGGCAACACCGGCATCGCGCTCGCCTTCGTCGCCGCCGCCAAGGGCTACCGCCTGATCCTGGTGATGCCGGAGTCCATGTCGATCGAGCGGCGCAAGATGCTGAAGCTCCTCGGCGCCGAACTGGAGCTCACCGAGGCGCCGAAGGGCATGAAGGGCGCCATCGCCAAGGCGGAGGAACTGGTCCAGACCATTCCGAACGCCATCATTCCGCAGCAGTTCCAGAACCCGGCCAACCCGGAGATCCACCGCCGCACCACCGCCGAGGAGATCTGGAACGACACCGACGGCGGCGTCGACGTGGTGATCTCCGGCATCGGCACTGGCGGCACCATCACCGGCGTCGGCGAGGTCCTGAAGGCCCGCAAGCCGGGTGTTCGCATCGTCGCCGTCGAGCCGGTGGAAAGCCCGGTTCTGTCCGGCGGCAACCCCGGACCGCACAAGATCCAGGGCATCGGCGCCGGCTTCGTCCCGGGTGTGCTGAACACCAAGATCTACGACGAGGTCGTTCAGGTCTCCTCCGACGAGGCGCTTGAAACCGCCCGCCTGGTGGCGCGCCTGGAAGGCATCCCGGTCGGCATCTCTTCGGGCGGAGCGGTGGCGGCCGCGGTCAAGGTCGGCAAGCGTCCCGAAATGGCCGGCAAGACCATCGTCATCATCATCCCCTCCTTCGCCGAGCGCTACCTCTCCACCGCGCTCTTCGAAGGGCTGGCCTGATCGGTCGCAGGGCTTTCGGGCGGCTCGAACCGGGCCGCGAAGGCCCGGATGATCTCCGCCAGGCCCTGGTCGGACACGGCCAGGGCCGCGGCCTGCGCGCTGACCCAGTGGGTTTCGCGCTGCCCTTTCTCCGGCCAGTCTGTCCGCTCCTTGGTCACCTCCAGCGGGTAGACCGACACGGTCACCTCTGCCGTCCGTTTCGGAAAGCGCTTCTCGTAGGTGTAGCTGCCGACCGGCTTCTTGCCGATCCGCCCGCTCACGCCCGCCTCCTCGAACGCCTCGGTCTCCGCTGCTCCGGCCGCGCTGAGACCTTTGATGGGCCAGCCCCGAGGCACGATCCATCGGCCGGTCTCCCGCGTCGTCACCAGCAGGACGTGGATTCCTCGCTCGACGCGCCGCCAGGGCAGCGCCGCAACCTGCTCGAACCCTGACTGTTTGTGCGCTTTGGCCACTCGGCTCGATCTCCGGGCGATCGCTCCGGCAAGCCCCGAATCGGTCATCCCTAGCGATCCTCCGGCCTCGTTCGGGCGATGGCAAGCGACGGAATGCCGGAAATCAACCGGCCAGGTCGCATGTCGTTGCAGCATCGATACGATGGGCGCCAAACTATGCCGGCTCCCGCGTTAACCTTGCTGATTTTATAACGGAATCGCAACGTTTGCTGCGGCTTCGTCAGGTATGAATCGGGCAGGAAAGACCTTCCTCATCGTCATGCCAGCCGAAAAAACGGCTGGATACCGCTGCGTGATCGGTTACGAAACGATCCTGGTCCATTAACTCAGCCTTAAAGCCGGCTCGCCTAGTCTGTCACGACGTATAGGTGGGGCAATGCCGAAGGATCGGCTTCTGACGACCAGGAAGGTCGTCGGGCTTGCGCGCCCCTCCGTGGAGGAAGAGCCCGTGGCCACATTCTCTTTCGGCAACAGCCCGGTGACGGCGACGATTGACAACGTCACGTCCCTCACCAGCGGCACCGGCGATGACGCGATCACGCTGGGCACGGGCATCACGGGCGCGACCATCAATCTGGGAGGCGGATCCGACATCCTCTCCACCACCGCAGGCGCGACCATGACCGCGACCGGTGTGGAGACGATCGTCGGCAGCAGCCTCACCGAACTGGTCACCCTCGGGTCTGCGATGACCTCTGGGAGCATCGATCTTGCTGGCGGCACGGACCGCCTGGTCCTCGCCTCGGTGGCGGCCAACACCCTCTCGGTGGTCAACATCGAGAGCGTGACGGGCGGCACCGGCTCCGACCAGGTGTGGCTGGCCAACACCCTCTCCAACGCGGTGATCGATCTCGGCGCGGGCTCCGACCAGCTGACGCTGGTGACGGGCGGCACGGCGACGGTCCTGAACGTTGAGACGGTGACCGGCGGCACGGGCGCCGACCGGGTGGTGCTCGGCTCGGCGGTGACCGCCGGGACGGTGGATCT
>NZ_JACDIT010000007.1 GCF_013839445.1 Chthonobacter albigriseus
ACGCCCCGCGCATCGGGGCAGCCTTGCATCCCATGCTCCGGCGGCACTCCGCGCGGAAACGAAGAGGTGCGCCTTTCCAGTCGGCCCACCCGCGGTGGGCCTCATCCGGCAACCGAGGGTGTCGCGGGGATGGCGCCGTAAAGGACGAGATCCGTCGTCCGACGCCGGATCCGGACCCGGTGTTCCAGGTCGGCCAGGAGGTCGTCCGGAACGCTTCCCGACCAGTCCACCGCAACGCCGCGGGGCACGAGGGTCTCGCCGGTTCCGACAAGCCTGGCGTTGGTGTCCCGGGCCCGGGCGGTGGGGCCGTCCGGCGGCTGCTGACCGGGTTCGTAGCCCCAGATCGAACGGAAGCCGCCCATTTCGGTCAGGTTCTCCGCCAGCCAGACGTAGCGGCTGTCGTTCAGGAAGACCGCCCAGCAGCTGAAACTGGAGATCGAGCAGATCATCAGGTCGGTTCGGGCGAGGACGAGCAGATCGGAGACGTCCCGATGGGTTTCCTCCAGCGTGGTGACGCAGTCGAACTCGCGCGTGAAGGGCTCGATGTCGGCGGCGGTGCCGTCGGTTCCGACCACGAACTGGACCCGGGAACCGAAGTGTCCGGCGATCCGCCGCGCCACCGCGATGTACCAGTCCATCGGGATCGCCGTGTTGAACCGCGCCCGAAAGTCCGCGGGGTCGAAGGCCGAGCCGAAGTCGCCGCGGCGGATATGCACGCCGACGTGGAGGGCGTCGGGACGCAGCCGGCGAGACAGCGCATAGAGGTTGTCGAGCGTGTGCCGCGTCGACAGCAGCTTCTGCAGCAGCGTGAGCCGGGCGTCGCGCAGGATGTCGAAGCCGCCCCACAGCCCGTCGAAGCCGAGGACGTAGGCGAGGCGGTCGCCGAGGCCCTCCCGCGCGGCGAAGGCGAGGACGCTGTCGTGAAGGGAGCGGCCGGGAAGCAGGTCGCTTTCCCGGAACTCCAGATAGGGCAGGCCGGCCCTGAGGAGCCGGTGGGCGACGAAGTCCAGCCGGTTGCTGCGGAAGTATCGCCAGTAGGCCCGCTTGTTGGCGCCCCAGGCCGGCGGAAGCGCGGGGATCCGCAGCGCCTGCCCCGCGATGATCGCCTTGGCCCAGGGGATCATCTCGTTGCCCAGGCCGGATCCACGGCCATTCACCACCGGTAAAGCGAAGCGCAACGCCATGCTCGATCTCCCGCATCGCCAGCTTTCATCGGGTCGGCAGGGCCCCGGTTCTTCTCACCGCCGCCCGGAGCGTCTCGACGAAGGGCTTGAGTTCCGCCAGCCGGGTGAGGATCGGCAGAAGGCACGCGGCCAGTACCAGCGCGACCGAACACCGGCACGACCGATCCTTTGCCGGTTACGGTCGAGCGTAGACGATCCCGAACCGGTGATGCCGGCTTTGGATGTCTTCCAAAAGATACCCACGGTGCTTGTTGGCGACATGTCATGGGGTAGTCACGCGAGAGACGAAAGCTGCGACTCGTCGTTGCCACTCGAAGTGTGTCTGACCGACCTCTAAACGGACCTTGAAAGCGTATGTGATGGTAAAAACAAAAGCCAAAACGAAAAAGCGGAAAGGGCTAGACAGGGATATCAGCAAATAATCGACAATGATGGCTGGTATCATCATCAACACTGTCGATGCCATAGGTGCAAGGATATCTCTGAGGAAATTTATTCCGTCGACCCAGGCGAATTTAACGGCACTTCCTATTAATATTATACTTCGAATGCCGTATGCTGCAAGAGTTACATAAGCCGCATGATAGACATCCTCGATCGGAAAAATCCAAAATCCTATACAGAATGTGGCTATACCCATCATCTGTGCAGTCAAATCAAAACCCAGGCGGTTGCGACCCCATAGTACGGCGCCACTGATCGACCCCAACAGCCGGAGCGCCATGACAATACCTATGATACCCAGTATCGGTGCTGCTTCGATCCAATTCTTTCCCAGCAATGTCTTTATGATTACTTCCGGAAAAAGCGCCACAAACAAGTAGATGGGCATGACAAGGCAGATCGAAGCGTTGAGTATTTCTATGTACCTTCGAGCAGCTACTGCTGAATCATCTTGCTCATGAGCGCTGGAAACCAATAGAGGAGACTGGATTACAGAGACGATCGCATCTGTTGGCGCTCGTCCCAAATTGAAAGACATTGAATAAAGTCCAAGGGAGCGCGGACCTAAGTAGTGGGATATAAATGCGTTGTCGATGGATTCGTTGATGAACTGCGCCATGTTCACAACAACCCCCTTTGCGCCGTAAGTCAGCAGATCTCTTCCTCCCCGCCAAGTTGGAACAAGCGGGCAATGTCCAACGATCCATGTCGCACACAAAGCTAGAAGGGTCTGCAGTATAAATGCTGCGATCAAGGCCCATACGGAGGGGAAGTAGATCGCAACCGGCAGACTTACGAACAAAAAGCTGATGATATACGCGGAAAGTTGAATAACCTGCGCTTCGAGCGCACGGTATTCACGACGTAGAACGCTCATCGGTACCGATGACAAAGCAAGCGGCACGATTGTCAGAGCTGCATACACGATAAGTGACCGATCTGCCTCTCGAATTCCTAACACTCGGGCGATCGACTCCTGCAAAGCTACTATGGACAGAGCCACACAAGATGAATATACGAATGTCCAGAACAATCCAACTCGCAGCAGTTGATGACTGAACTGCGGAGATCTAACAAGAGCGGAACCAATGCCACCGTCGGACAGTATAGTTCCGAAGCCGACAATTAAGAGGTAAATAGCAAACTGACCGAGGATTTCCGGTCCGAGCAATCGCATGAGGCAAACTTGCACAAATAGCGCTGCGATCGCCCGCGATAATGAGCCGAGCGTGTTCCATCTTATCGCGCGCCCGAATCCGTTTCCGCTGACCATTCAAGATGACTCGATTTTACGAAGCTGAGCAATCTCAAGCGCGACGAAAAAGCATCCTAAGAAGATTCTTCCCCCCGAATTCGGGCCGTCCTCCAGCTTGCATTCGCGGGTTTATCAGTATCTTGCCCCCGTTCGACGTTATACCTGCGTGAAACGCTACGTGTTCACAGACTTCCCGGCCGTCGGCAGTCAGCCCTTCGTACCTTGAACTGACGTAAACCTCCTGACGATAGAGCGCCAATCCGGCGAAAGCCGATTTCACCTCAATCGCGGGGTGCTCTGGGGGGATCGTAATCATTTTTCCCTCGACCAGCAGTTTCCGGGCGACTGCTCTGTCCAACTTCTGCCCAAGCCGGTCGAGCGCAGCAAAACAGTCGTCTTCGACCCAGTCATCGCATCGCAGTGCAAAAACATCATAGTAACGCCCAAATCGATTCGCCGTGCAGACATCCCACTTCTGATCTATCGCAAAGCACGACATCAATCCTTCTTCGTTGATGCCGTCGTTTATATTGTCAAGGTCAGCGACCAAAACGAAGTCGTGTCGTTCTGGAGATGTGAATACGAATTCAATGCAGGCGTTTCGGCAGAATGCCAGCCGCTGGGTGCGCAGTGGCATCTCCGACGCGAGCTGACCGAAAGACCTGAAATTGAAATCCGATCGTTTCGCAGATAGCGCCTCCAACATCCGGACCGTACCGTCGCTGGAGTCGCTCTCGACAACGAAGTAGGTTCGCCGTCCGAACCCGGCAGTGGCGGCATCCAAGCGTTTGATGTCGCGGATCAGTGACCTTGTACCATTCCGAATCGTCCCGACGATCACTACCGATGGTTTCTGAGCTTCGGAATGCAATGTTCACGCTTCCTGTTTTCGTATTCGACCCACTGAAGGCCGAAGAGTCGCAGGACCTCAAAGGAAGCTCCATCATGGAACAGAGCTTGTGATTCCGGATATCGCTACCCGTATTGCAGAAAATGACATCTCCTATGTTGAACGGCAACACGTTTCCGCCGCTTCAGTTGGATCGAAATGGAAAAGGCGAGGCCGAAGAGGGAGGCGGTGGCCGTGCGGACCCGCCCGAAAACTCCCCATTGGACATCCGGCCGCCCGCCGACTTATACCAACCCCCGCTTCGAACACCCCCAACCGCTTACCCGCGCTCGTCAGCGGGAGTGAGCGAGGAGACACCTGATGATCCACGTCACCTTCCCCGACGGCTCCGTGCGCGACTTCGAGCCGGGCATCACCGGCCAGGCGATCGCGGAGGGCATTTCCAAGTCGCTCGCCAAGAAGGCGGTCGCGATGGCCCTCGACGGCACGCTCGCCGACCTCTCCGACCCCATCACCCGCGACGTGAAGCTGGAGATCGTGACGCGCGACGACCCGCGCGCGCTGGAGCTCATCCGCCACGACGCCGCGCACGTGATGGCCGAGGCGGTGCAGGAGCTGTTCCCGGGCACGCAGGTGACCATCGGGCCGGTGATCGAGAACGGCTTCTACTACGACTTCTTTCGGCCCGAGGGCCCGTTCACGCCGGATGACCTGCCGAAGATCGAGGCGAAGATGCGCGAGATCATCGCGCGCGACGCCCGCTTCACCAAGGAGGAGTGGACGCGCGACCAGGCCAAGGACTGGTTCGCCACCAAGGGCGAGGCCTTCAAGATCGAGCTCGTCGACGCCATCCCGGCCGACCAGAGCCTGAAGATCTACCGGCAGGGCCAGTGGCTGGATCTCTGCCGCGGCCCGCACATGACCTCCACGGGCAAGATCGGCAACGCCTTCAAGCTGATGAAGGTGGCCGGCGCCTATTGGCGGGGCGACAGCGACCGCGAGATGCTGACGCGCATCTACGCCACCGCCTGGCACACGGAGGAGGATCTCAAGGCCTACCTCCATATGCTGGAGGAAGCCGAGAAGCGCGACCACCGCCGGCTCGGCCGGGAGATGGACCTCTTCCACTTCCAGGAGGAGGGGCCGGGCGTCGTGTTCTGGCACGGCAAGGGCTGGACGATGTTCCAGGAGCTGGTCGCCTACATGCGCCGGCGGCTGAAAGGCGGCTACCAGGAGGTCAACGCTCCGCAGGTGCTCGACAAAAGCCTGTGGGAGACCTCCGGCCACTGGGGCTGGTACAAGGAGAACATGTTCAAGGTTCAGTCCGCCGGCGACGACACCGAGGACGAGCGCGTGTTCGCGCTGAAGCCGATGAACTGCCCGGGCCATATCCAGATCTTCAAGCACGGGCTGAAGAGCTACCGCGAGCTGCCGATCCGCATGGCCGAGTTCGGTGCGGTGCATCGCTACGAACCGTCGGGCGCCATGCACGGGCTGATGCGCGTGCGCGGCTTCACGCAGGACGACGCGCACATCTTCTGCACCGAGGACCAGATGGCCGCCGAGTGCCACAAGATCAACGACCTGATCCTGTCGGTCTACGAGGACTTCGGCTTCTCCGAAGTGGTGGTCAAGCTCTCCACCCGGCCGGAAAAGCGGGTCGGCTCGGACGATCTCTGGGATCACGCCGAAGAGGTGATGACGCAGGTGCTGAACGAGATCGCGGAAGCTTCCGGCGGGCGCATCAAGACTGGCATCAACCCGGGCGAGGGCGCCTTCTACGGCCCGAAGTTCGAGTACACGCTGCGCGACGCGATCGGCCGCGAGTGGCAGTGCGGCACCACGCAGGTGGACTTCAACCTGCCGGAGCGGTTCGGCGCCTTCTACGTGGACAAGGACGGCGAGAAGAAGACGCCCGTGATGATCCACCGGGCCATCTGCGGCTCGATGGAGCGTTTCCTCGGCATCCTGATCGAGAACTTCGCCGGCCATTTCCCGCTGTGGATCGCGCCGACGCAGGTGGTCGTCACCACGATCACCTCCGACGCGGACGACTATGCGAGCGAGGTCCACGCCAAGCTGATCGCCGCGGGCGTCAGGGCCGACCTCGATCTGCGCAACGAGAAGATCAACTACAAGGTCCGCGAGCACAGCCACGCCAAGGTCCCGCTGATCTTCGTCTGCGGCAAGCGCGAGGCGGAGGAGCAGGCTGTCAACGTCCGCCGGCTCGGCAGCCAGCACCCGCAGGGCATGGCCCTCGCCGACGCCCTCGCCATGGTCGCCGAGGAGATCGTCCCGCCGGACGTGAAACGGAAGCGAGCGGAGCTGGCGGTCGCGGCGGAGTAGGGGGCGGACTCAGGATGGGCGCATCAGTGGCGCCCATCCGCGACTGCGCACTCATCGAGGAGTGCACTTCATCCCGTTCCGTTTGGCGTTGTCTATACAATCTGATTTGTTGCTGTAAGCCTGGGTAGATGAACCTACTATGCGGCCGTTGGAAGCTGTGCGACGCCACCGCCAACCGTCCGAATTGTAAATTTCCCACTTGTCCCCGTTTGTATCCGTGCAAGATTCCATTTCTTTACCTCCGCTTCTTTGGCGAGCGGAACTTCGGCTGAAGGGTCCGGGGCCACAACTAACTGAGTACAATCTGTGGTTTATTCCTGCTCGGTTTCATAGAACTTATCCCCGCACTTACAGTATAGGAAAATAATCCTTCTCCGATGATTTCACGGGGCAGGTCGGTGCACACGTCCGTTCAGGACATCCAGAGCACGCAGTGGGCGCTTCTTCGTCTCAGGTGCGAGGTCGCTTGGTTTGCCTGGACCGGGCATTACGGCAGTTCGCGGCAAAGGCGGGGTTCGATCCGAACCAGCCTCGGGTGCCGCGCGGTCAGGCCGGCGGCGGCCGGTGGACGGATGCCGACGGACCTGCGGGCGGCGCTTCCTCCACGGGCGATGGGACGAGGCCCATCGTCCTCGCCCAGTCCAGACCGCGCGGCGGCATGGCCGGGCGGTCCGGCCAAATGGTCTTCACTGGCACGCCGCAGCAGGTGCCCGGAGAGATCCCTTTGCGACCGATGGGTTTCCCGAGCGAAGCGGCCTACGCCCGTTTCGTCCGGAGCGCCTACGACGAGTTGTCCGCGCTGGGCTATCCCAATGCGCTCATCGGGATTCGGGGCAGCGCGGCGACGGGCTTCAGCTATCGGACCGGCCGGGCGTTCAACGACTCTTCGACGAAGCCGAGCGACATCGACCTCGCCATCATCAGCCGAGACCTCTACGAAAGGATCGCAGTGATCGCACCGAGGCGGGTCAACAGCAAACAAGGTCGCACGGATCCACTGAAGTCCAGCGATGAATTGACAGTAGACCTCGGTATAGCGGACATCATTTTGCGAGCAAGATCGGGAACCGGTCAGCCTTCCTCGATCGTCGTCTATCGAGATCTGCAGACCTTTATTGACCGTCGATTTTTCGTAGCTGTGGAGTGAGAGATGTACATATATGCAGTGTTCGTATCTGAAAAAATGGAGCTCGAAGACGCGGCAAATCTCTGTTCGGAGGCCCTGGGGCTGACGGCGCAGGGAGGGGAATCTGACTACGCAGGCGTTCACTACGAGATAGAAACCAGTCTGGACGATGGATGCAGCTTGAGTAGCAATTTCGCATTCGATTATGAGGGCGATGAGCAGACTTGGTATACGTGCGACGAAGAATTTTCGCCCAACGCCGTGATTGTCCACGTGCGAACCGCGGATCCCGCGTCGCGTGTACTGGCCTTCTTCCTTGATCGACCGGAGTTGTTCACGCTCCGCAAGCCGATGGCGGTGTACCGAGGTCGGGAACGCATCTTCGAAGGCTATCCCCCCATTCCCGAAGCCGTCCTGCGGAGCTGACCGGCTTCACGCTGCGCGATGCGATCGGCCGGGAATGGCAGTGCGGCACCACGCATGTGGACTGCAACCTGCCAGCGAGGTCCACGCCAAGCTGATCGCCGCCGGCGTCAGGGCCGACCTCGACCTTCGCAACGAGAAGATCAACTACAAGGTCCGCGAGCACAGCCACGCCAAGGTCCCGCTGATCTTCGTCTGCGGCAAGCGCGAGGCGGAAGAGCAGGCTGTCAACGTCCGCCGGCTCGGTAGCCAGCACCCGCAGGGCATGGCGCTCGCCGATGCCCTCGCCATGGTCGCCGAGGAGATCGTCCCGCCGGACGTGAAACGGAAGCGAGCAGGGCAGGCGGAGGCAGCGGAGTAGGCGAGCGCTTGGATGGCGAACAAGCTCGGGGCAGGCTCGGACCGGCCCCGTTTGTCTTTCCGGTCTATAAAAAAGTAATCCTCGCGCAGTGAGTATAGGATCAATGTCCTAAGTCCGCTCGGAAACGATTGGCCAGGTGAGCGGAAACCATGAACCGGAGCCGCAACTACACGGTTGGCTCATGGAAACGCCCTTTCGGCTGGAAAGAAAAAATCCGGTTTCCATTGTTGTTCCGCGTCTGGATTGGGCGGACTTGCGAAATATTGAATTATACCGCTGTGGCGGATGCCGGCTTGACTGTGTTCGTCGTGCTCATCAGGATATCGGGCGCAAGCTGCAAGGCCGATTGCTGCCATCGTTGAAGTCAAACAATAGAGCCATCTCGATAAAAACATGGATCTCCTGTCCAGCTGATAGGGCTTGCGATGTCCGACCTGAGCGAAGCGGCGCATTGGAAAAATCTGGAGCAGGAAATCGGCTATCGCGAGTTCGTTGCGGCCTTTCAAACCGGCTGCCTGGGGCGACGCCAATCGAACGGTGATGACAGGGGTTCCAAGGCCGGGCTTCCCCGACCTGTCCTTTCCCGGGTTCTCGGGGAGTATCGCCCCTTCCTCAACGAGGTTCCGCTGCTGCCCTTCGGGTTCCGATCTGCGGAGGCGTATGTCGGCTTCGTCACCGAATGCCACCGCCTTCTGCGGGAGAACGGCCAGCCACACGTCCTCGTCGCCATCCGGGGCGGAGGCGCAACAGGGTTCAGTTACGGTACCGGCCGAGTGTTCGACGATGACTGCGGCTATGAACTCGCCGTTGTCGGGCGGAGTCTCTTCGATCAAGCCAAGACCCTGGAACGATCCTACAGCACCGATCAGCGGACCTGTCCGATCAGAGAAAGATCGGCGGTCGCCTACGGCCTTGGGCTGAACGATCTTTTGACGGCTCTACGGGGTATAGCTCGGAGGGACATCAGCCTCATCATCCTTCGAGATTTAGCGGCGCTCGCAGCCCGTGGCCCTTTCACTGTCCTGGAGTAGACCAGATGATCTGCGCCGAGTTCGCGGTTCGATCAGACAGCGTAGCGGCGACAGTCGATCTCTGCGAAAGCCTGTTCGGCGCGGAATTTGCGCTTTGGCTAAACGACTTCGAGGATGGCTGTTATGCCTTCGATTTCTCGGACGGAGACATGCTCCACATACTTCCAAACTACACCATAGATACGACGCTCCCCCCAACAATCCGGGCTGTGTGGCCGGACTGTCCGCAGGAAGCATCCAGGCTGTACTTCTCCGGGACCGACGCACGGTCACCATGCCTGAGCGCCTTGCTTGCGAACCCTGATATTTTCGTCCTCTACGGGCCGGCGACGATCTGGGAGCGCGGCATCAAAATTTTCGAGGGCTACCCGCCGCTACCGGAGAACGGCAGTCCTGGCGAGTCCGGATAAGAAGGTCGAGCTTCAAATCAGGGCCTCGTCCCGGCATGGGCGGTGATAAGCGGCCGACGTGACTTCTTCCACAGCGACTAGATCTTGCCGGGGTATTCGTCTTGCAACTCGTTGCCAATTTCACAATGAGCGCCGACCACCTCGATGAGGCCGTTGAACTCTGCGAGAAGCTGCTCGAGCTTCCTCTTGTGCGGACGCATCTGGGTTATCGGGACGTTCACTACAGCCATGCGGACCGCGGCGAGATACTGCAACTCGGGTACAACTTCGATGTTTCCGGAACGATGCCGCCCTGTGTCTACGCGGTCTGGCCCGAGTTCAGCCAAATGCAATTGCGGGTCCGATTGATTTCGGAGCGGCGCGACATGCGGGTCCTCGGATCCTTGCTGGCCTATCCGGAGGTCTTCACCCTCTACAGGCGGCTGGAGATCTGGGACGATAGCCGGCAGGTCTGGGAAGGCCTTCCTCCGGTGCCGGATGGAATTTTCCATTGAAACGGAACGCGTCACCTCACCCTTATCCAACGTCGGCAGGTGCTCGAACTTCGCGGTCGACCCACCGTCACAACCTCCTCAAATCTTCCCGCCGTTCCTCCGCGTGGAGGCGGTCGAGAAAACCCTGGAGGATGTAGGCGGCGGCCATCTTGTCGA
Organism: Chthonobacter albigriseus; assembly: GCF_013839445.1. Lineage (GTDB taxonomy): Bacteria > Pseudomonadota > Alphaproteobacteria > Rhizobiales > Pleomorphomonadaceae > Chthonobacter > Chthonobacter albigriseus. Next base: position 10,081 of record NZ_JACDIT010000007.1, read on the forward strand.
CGACCTCGTCGCGGCGCCTGCGGGAGGTGTCAGCCTCGATCAGCATGCGCGTGACGGCGGCGGTGGAAAGGCGTTCGTCCCAGAACACGATCGGCAGCTCGGTGAGCGGGCGAAGGTTGCGGACGAAGGAGCGGGTGGATTGGGCGCGCGGGCCTTCGGAGCCGTCCATGTTGACGGGCAGGCCGATGACGATCCCGCCGACCTGCTGGCGGGCGGCAAGGGCCAGCAGTTTCTCCACGTCCTTGGTGAACTTGACGCGGGCGATCGTCTCCAGCGGGGAGGCGATCCGGTGGCCGCCGTCGGAGACCGCGACGCCGATGGTCTTGCTGCCGAGGTCGAGGCCGAACAGCCGGGCAGCGGGGGGCAGGGCGGCGGCGAAGGCGAGGGGGTCGTCGAAGATATCCGCGGGCATGGGCGGCGTGGTACCACAGGGGCGTGGCGGGGTCACGTCCACAGAGGTCACGTTCTCGGGGCGGGTGGCGGCAGGGCGGCCTTCTGCTCCAGGGCGGCGATGAGGCGCTTGGCGGCGACCGGGTCAACCTTCAGCAGCGCGAGCACGGCCTCCTCCGCCTTGTCCTCCAGCGCGCGGCGGGACTGGTGCTTGATCGCCTCAACCCGGTTGGCGATGCCACGCAGCCGCTCGACGGCCTCGGCGGGGCCGCCGTCGGCCATCTCCAGAAGCGCGTCGGTGAGGATTCCCAACTGCTTGCCGAAGCTGGCGATCTCCTCCACGACGCGCTGCTCGATCCGGCGGTCGCCCTCGTAGGTGACGATGGTCGGAGACAGCCAGTTGGCGACCGGCGCGATCCACTGCGCGTTCTGGTCGGCGACCGACATCTTGAGGTCCGGCCACGTCAGCGGGAAGGGGAACATGGAGGCGCTCCAGGATTTGTGCATTGCACAAACGATAGCATGCAAGGGCCCGCCGCCCAAGCGATCTCCGGTGCGCCCCGTTGGCCCGCGCCGGGCCGCAAAGGCCTGTCACGGCATCGATAAAGATCTATGTTTCGGGTACCGGGCGGGACCGGTCCCGACCCTCGACAACGGAGAACATGCCCATGAAGATCACCTGGTACGGCCATTCCGCCTTCCGCGTCGAGTTCGCCGGCGCCGTCGTGCTGATCGACCCCTTCCTGTCGCAGAACCCGTCGTTCAAGGGCAGCGTCGAGCAGGTGCAGGCGGGCGTCACCCACATCGTGCTCACCCACGGCCACGGCGACCACCTCGGCGACACCCTCCCGATCGCCAAGGCGACGGGCGCTAGGGTCATCGCGAACGCCGACCTCGGGGCTTGGCTGTCCCTGCGCGGGCTGGAGAACGTCGACGAGATGGGGACGGGCGGCACCACGAACCAGGGCGCGTTCACCATCACCCTGGTCCATGCGCTGCATTCGTCGGCGACGCAGACCGACGACGGCGTCAGCCACGCGCTCGGCAATCCGAACGGCGTGATCCTGAAGGCGCCGGGCGAGAAGGTGCTCTACCACATGGGCGACACCGACATCTTCGGCGACATGGCGCTGATCAACGAGATCCACCGGCCGGAGATCGGCCTCGTGCCGATCGGCGACCGGTTCACAATGGGCGGCAAGGTGGCGGCGCTCGCCTGCCGCCGGTTCTTCGATTTTTCCGCGATCATCCCCTGCCACTACGGCACGTTCGGCCTGCTCGACCAGACGGCGGACACCTTCGTGGCCGGCATGGGGGACCAGGCCGGACGGGTGAAGGCGGTCCCGCCCGGGACCGTCCTGGAACTTTGATGGTCGGTCAGCCGACGCTGAGGGGCGAGAAGCTGGAGACGCGGTTCCGGCCGCTGTTCTTGGCGTGGTAGAGCGCGGTGTCGGCGCGGCGCGCCATGTCCCCGATCGCCTCGCCGGCGGCGAGGTCGGAGACGCCGAAGCTGGCGGTGAAGGCGATCTCCTGGTCGCCGAACTCGATGGCGATGCCCTCGATCTGCTCGCGGAGGTACTCGGCGACCGACATCGCGCCGTCGAGCGGAACGTCCGGGATCGCCACGGCGAACTCCTCGCCACCGATGCGGCCGAAGATGGCGTCTGGCGGCATGCGCAGCTTGCCGATGTGGGCGATCACCTCGTCGCCCGCGGCATGGCCGTAGACGTCGTTGATGCGCTTGAAGTGATCCACGTCGAACAGGATCATGGAAAGGGCGCCGTCGGGCTGCAGGCCGGAGCGGACCTGCTCGACCTTCTCGAAGAAGGCGCGGCGGTTGAGGATCTTGGAGAGGTCGTCGACCGTGGCCATCGCGATCAGGTGCCGCTGCATCGTGAGCGTCCGCTCGGCGACGCGGAGGCGGGCGTTGAGTTCATCGGCGCGGGGTGGCTTCATCATGAAGTCGTCCGCGCCGGCGTCCAGAATGCCGACGACATGCTCCAGGTCGGTGTTGGCCGACATGGCGATCACGTAGATCGGGCGACCGCCGTCGGCGATGACGCGGACTTCCCAACAGAGCTGCGAGCCGGACAGGCTGGCCAGTTCGAAGCTGGTGATCACCAGCTCGACATCCTCGTTGGCGCGGATGAAGTCGAGCGCCTCCTGACCATCGATGAAGTAGGTCACCAGGTCGCCCCGGTGCTCGATCATGCGGTGGAGGATCATCAAGCCGGTGCGGCTGCCGTCGACGACAACGATATGCATCTATTCCAATTTTCCGTTCTCGAACCGGCGGTTCCCTTGCCCAACCGACGGTCTCCCCCTACCGGCAATATCATGAAGCGGGCCGTGTTGCGACAAATCTCAATCGCTTCTCCGCGCGAGCCCGTTGGCGAGCGAAGGCGCGCTCTGCTATAGCGGCGCGGACACCATCGTCTCACACCCAGGAACCGAAAACCCATGTCCGTGGATACGGCCACTGTCCGACGCGTCGCCCGTCTCGCCCGCATCAAGGTGAGCGATGAGGAAGCTCTGCGGATGACGCACGAGCTCAATTCCATCCTCGGCTTCGTCGAGCAGTTGAACGAGGTCGACGTGACCGGTGTCGAACCGATGACCGCCGTCGTTTCCACCCGCATGAAGAAGCGCCAGGACGTGGTGACCGACGGCGATATCCCGGAACGCGTAACCGGAAACGCGCCGATCTCCGACGACAACTTCTTCATGGTGCCGAAGGTCGTCGAGTAGCGCGCGCCGCCGCTCCGATCCCGCCCCTCCTCCTCCAGGACATCCAAGCCGTGACCGATCTCACCGACCTGACCATTGCCGAGGCCCGCGACGGGCTGAAGGCCAAGCGCTTCACCGCAACGGAACTGACCGAGGCCTACATCGGCGCCGTCGAGCGCGGCCGGTCGCTTAACGCCTACGTCGTGGAGACGCCGGAGAAGGCGCGGGCCATGGCCCGTGCTTCGGACGAGCGGTTCGCCCGCGGCGAGGAGCGGCCGCTGGAAGGCATCCCGCTCGGCATCAAGGACCTGTTCGCCACCGAAGGCGTGCACACCCAGGCCTGCAGCCACATCCTCGACCGATTCAAGCCCGCCTACGAGAGCACCGTTTCGGCCAACCTCTGGGCTGACGGCGCGGTGATGCTCGGCAAGCTCAACATGGACGAGTTCGCCATGGGCTCGTCCAACGAGACCAGTCACTACGGGCCGGTGACCAACCCTTGGCGCCGGCAGGGCTCCAACGCGACGCTGGTGCCGGGCGGCTCGTCCGGCGGGTCCGCGGCGGCGGTGGCGGCGCGGCTCTGCGCCGGGGCGACGGCCACGGACACGGGCGGCTCGATCCGCCAGCCGGCCGCCTTCACCGGGACGGCCGGCATCAAGCCGACCTATGGCCGCTGTTCGCGCTGGGGCATCGTCGCCTTCGCCTCCTCGCTGGACCAGGCGGGGCCGATCGCCCGCGACGTGCGGGATACCGCGATTCTCCTGAAATCGATGGCCTCGGTCGACCCCAAGGACACCACCTCCGTCGACGTGCCGGTGCCCGACTACGAGGCGGCGATCGGCCAGTCCGTCAAGGGGCTGAAGATCGGCGTTCCCCGCGAGTACCGGCTGGACGGGGTGCCGGCCGAAATCGACGCACTCTGGCAGAAGGGGATCGACATCCTTCGGGATGCCGGGGCGGAGATCGTCGACATCTCGCTGCCGCACACGAAATACGCGCTGCCGGCCTACTACATCGTGGCGCCGGCGGAGGCCTCGTCCAACCTCGCCCGCTACGACGGCGTGCGCTACGGCCTGCGGGTGCCGGGCGACGACATCGTCGACATGTACGAGCGGACTCGTGCGGCCGGCTTTGGCGAGGAGGTGAAGCGCCGCATCCTGATCGGCACCTACGTGCTCTCGGCCGGCTACTACGACGCCTATTATCTGAAGGCGCAGAAGGTCCGCACGCTGATCAAGCGCGACTTCGAGGCCGTCTACGCGAACGGGATCGATGCCATCCTGACGCCCGCCACACCGTCCGCCGCCTTCGCGATCGGCGAGAAGGCCGGCGCGGATCCGGTGGAGATGTACCTCAACGACGTGTTCACCGTGACGGTCAACATGGCCGGACTGCCGGGGCTCGCCGTGCCGGCCGGGCTTTCATCGGAAGGGTTGCCGCTCGGCCTGCAGCTGATCGGACGGCCATTCGACGAGGAGACGCTGTTCCGCGTCGGCAGCGCCATCGAGGCGGCGGTGGGAACGTTCGCTCCGGCGAAATGGTGGTGAAGACCGGGATCTCGCCGGTTCGACCCCGCACTCCGGGGAAGGCGTGGATGTCCAGCTGCCAGGCAGACCCGTTGTACTCCGGCCTGTACAACTGCTGAACACTTGTGCAACTTTTTGGCTAAATTGTCGTTGACAAAAACGACACCTGTTTGCATGCTCCGGCTATCCAGGGCGAGATGTATGGAGTGCGCCAGAAGCGCTTTTCAGGTGTGAGGTTTCCGATGCTGAAGATGGCTGTGATGGCATCATTTGTTGCTGCAGGTCTTCTCGCGAGCGATCCGGCCGGTGCGGCCGGATCCTGCACGACGCCGCTGGCCGGCGGGCAGTGCACGGGGTTCAGCAGCGTGTCGGATTTCTACAGCTACATCTCGGGCACCGGGCTTTTCAGCTCCTTGGCTGGCCTGACCCAAACCCTAGGCTTCGGACAGCTGCCGGGGACCTATTTCTTCACGGCCACGATCAGTGCTGTCACGGCGCTGAACTCCGCGACGACGTCCGTCACCACGACCGGGACCGGTTTCACGGTGCCCGGTTTCATCGCGGACAACTTCAGCGCAAGCAACACGGTTGCCGTTCCCGGGCCGGAACTCGGTGGGCTGTCCGTTGTCGCCGCACTCGCCGCCTTCGGTCTTTATCGGCGGCGCCGGCAGCAGCTGGCCGCCTGAAGCCATCCTACGAGGTCGGGATGCTGGCGGGACGGCGGCTTGCTTCGTGAACCTCAGGCGCTCGGATGCGGGTGGCCGGAGCGGCGGGCGAGAGGTTCGTGAGGGGCGTGCTTTCGGACGACGGAGGTAGCGCCCGTAGCATGTGAACTTGGTAGCCTCTCTTTGCATGTGGTTCAAACGTTTCTGGCCAACCGGCACTCGATGACTTCGGTGTGTAACAGTAATTTGGAGGGTCCATGTTCAGGCAACTCGCTGCTGCAGCCGTTCTGACGTCCGGCCTTGCTGCTACTGCTCCTGCAAATGCTGCAGGGACCTGCACCTTTTCGTTGCCGATAGGGTGCTCCGGCTTCACCAATACGGTCGACTTCTACAATTTCATCAAGACGACCTATTTCCCAATCTGGAGCGGTACGAACCAGACCTTCGGGTTCCTGCAACTGGCTCTTCCCAACCCGCTCGTCATCACCGCTTCCGTCGCCGTTGCGACGTCCGGCCAAGTCTCGACATTCACGACCATCGGCGCGGGCGTGAACGCATTTAACGGCCAGTCCACTTCGATCAACGAAGTCTTCGCCGTTCCGGGTCCGGCGATCGGCGGGTTGCCGGTCATCGCAGGCATGGTCGCCTACGGTTTCTATCGGCGCCGCCGGGCCGTGGCGGCCTGAGGGCGGGACAAGGCTTCGATCTGTCCGATCGGCCGGGGAGAACGCCTCGGCCGATCGTTGTTTTCGCGACCGCGCTCGAAGCGCAGCCACCTTCTGGGGCGGGGCCGTCCTCCGGGCGCAGCGGAGATGCCGCTGCAAACCGCGATTTCCTCGCCGGCCTGATTCGACGGTCGGCCGGCGCCAGACGGGGCGAGGCTGGCGGGATGGGTTGCGACCCTATCGGGCCCACCAGCGGTCGAAAAAATCCTTCGACGGGCAGGGGGCGGGTAAGTTGCTGAAACTACTTCGAACTCAAAATATGGCGGATTCTCGCGGGGTGTGCGGTGCAACCGAAGGACATTTCAACGTGAATCTCGCGTTGACAGACTCAACGGCATTAAACATAAAAGCTAGAGGCGTAGGGTCGTGAGTCCCGGGAGGCCCGGGACTATTGGTGCGGCTCATTTGTTTCTGACAGCAATTGGAGTCAAACAAATGATGAAGACATTGAGCGCAGCCACCGTTGTGGCAGTTGGGCTCCTGAGCTCCGGCTCGGCGTTCGCTCAGGTCGTCAAGGATGGAACCTTCGAGCAGTTCCTTGCGAACGGCACGACTCCGTGGAGCACGGGCGGCAACGCAACCGTCGAGCTGGGTGCCAACGGCAACATCTTCGATTTCGGCCAGATCACGCAGACCCTCACGGATGCCGTGGTGGGGCAGGTCTACAACCTGACCGTTTCGCTCGGGAAGACCAATCTCACCAGCCTCTACGGCACCAACAACTTCCTGTCGGTCTTCTACGGCGGGTCGAACCTCGGCAACTACGTCGCGTCTACGCTGCCGACGACGCTGAGCACCAGCTTCACGGCGATCGCCGGTGGCTCGCTCCGCTTCGTGGGCGACAGCGGCAACGAGTTCGTCTCGTTCACCGTCGACGACGTGAAGATCACCGCTATTCCGGGGCCGATCGCCGGCGCCGGGCTTCCGGTCATCGCGGGGATGATCGCCTACGGCTTCTACCGTCGCCGGCAGCAGATCGCCGCCTGATCCCGCATCCTGGGATCAACGAGTTCATCGGCTGCGGAGCGATCCGCAGCCGATTTCGTTTTCGCGGGCCGCGTCCGTGCGAACCCTTGTCCGGCCGGCGAAAAACCGATATCCGGCGGCTGAAGACCCGTCCCATCCAAGCGAGATCGTTGCCGCCATGACCGCCGCCGTCAGAACGCCCGACCCGAAGAAGTTGATCAAGGGCGCCACCGGCGACTGGGAGGTCGTCATCGGCCTGGAGGTGCATGCCCAGGTCACCTCCCAGTCCAAGCTGTTCTCCGGTGCCTCGGCTGAATACGGCGGGGCGCCGAACGCGCACGTCAGTCTGGTCGACGCCGCGATGCCGGGCATGCTGCCGGTGATCAACGAGGAATGCGTCGCGCAGGCAGTCCGCACCGGTCTGGGGCTGAAGGCGGCAATCAACCCCTATTCGGTGTTCGACCGGAAGAACTACTTCTACCCGGATCTGCCGCAGGGCTACCAGATCAGCCAGTACAAGCAGCCGATCGTCGGGGAAGGCGTGGTGGTCGTCGACCTTGCCGACGGCACGTCGATCGAGGTCGGGGTGGAGCGGCTTCACCTGGAGCAGGACGCCGGCAAGTCGATCCACGACCAGCATCCGACCATGTCCTTCGTCGACCTGAACCGGTCGGGCGTGGCGCTGATGGAGATCGTCTCCAAGCCGGACCTGCGGTCTTCGGAGGAGGCCAAGGCCTATCTCTCCAAGCTCCGGACCATCCTTCGCTATCTCGGCACCTGCGACGGCAACATGGAGGAGGGCTCGCTTCGGGCCGACATCAACGTCTCCGTCCGCAAGCCGGGCGCGCCGCTCGGCACGCGCTGCGAGATCAAGAACGTCAATTCGATGCGGTTCGCGGGTCAGGCGATCGAGTACGAAGCCCGCCGGCAGATCGCGATCCTGGAGGATGGCGGCTCGATCGACCAGGAGACCCGGCTCTACGATCCCGGCAAGGGGGAGACGCGGTCGATGCGCTCCAAGGAGGAGGCGCACGACTACCGCTACTTCCCCGACCCCGACCTGCTGCCGCTCGAACTCGATCCTGCCTGGATCGAGAGCCTCAAGGCACACCTTCCCGAGCTTCCCGATGAGAAGAAGGCCCGGTTCGTCGCCGACTACGGCGTCACCACCTACGACGCCATGGTTCTGACGCTGGAGCGCGCCTCGGCGGACTTCTTCGAAAAGGTTGCCGCCGGACGGGACGGCAAGGCCGCGGCGAACTGGGTGATCAACGAACTGTTCGGCCGCCTCAACAAGGAGGGGCTCGGGATCGAGGAAACCCCCGTTTCGGCCGAACAGCTGGGCGCGATCGTCGACCTGATCCAGGACGGGACCATCTCCGGCAAGATCGCCAAGGACCTGTTCGAGATCGTCTGGACCGAAGGGGGCGATCCGAAAGCGCTGGTCGAACAGCGGGGGCTGAAGCAGGTCACCGACACCGGTGCGATCGAGAAGGCCGTCGACGAGGTCATCGCCGCCAACCCGGACAAGGTCGAGCAGGCCAAGGCCAAGCCGACGCTGGCCGGCTGGTTCGTCGGGCAGGTGATGAAGGCAACCGGCGGCAAGGCGAACCCGCAGTCCGTCAACGATCTGGTCAAGCGCAAGCTCGGCATCGAGTGACCGCGGCGGCCGGTCGGGCCGGGTGAGGATCTTCGTCCGTGGTTCAGGATCCAGCACCGGAGATCGCCGGGACGATCGATTACCAGGGTGTCGACACAGGGGGAGGCGGCCGGATCCGCGCCGCCACGGCCGAGTTCCGGCGCGCCACCTGGGGCCTGTTCAGCGCGGGGTTCGCAACCTTCGCGCTGCTCTACAGCGTCCAGCCGCTCCTGCCTGAATTTTCACGTGAATTCGGTGTGACACCGGCGGTCGCCAGTCTGGCGCTGTCGCTGAGTACGGCCGTCCTTGCGGTGTTCATGCTGATCGCGTCCTCCTTCTCCGACGTGGTCGGGCGGAAGGGGATCATGGTGGTCGCCCTGGCCGCCTCGGCCTTGGCCACGCTGGCCGTGGCGTTCGCTTCGACTTGGCCGCACGTGTTGATCCTGCGGACCTTGATGGGGGCGACGTTGAGCGGACTGCCGGCGGTCGCGATGGCCTATCTGGTGGATGAGGTGGAAAGCGCCGCCGTCGGCCGCGCCATGGGGCTTTACATCGGCGGCAGCGCCTTCGGGGGAATGAGCGGACGGCTGATCATGTCCGTGCTTGTCGATGTGACGACATGGCGGATCGCGATGGCGGTCCTGGGCGCGGTGGGCCTTGCCTGCGCGATCCTACTCTGGAGGGGATTGCCGGCGTCGCGCCATTTCCAGCCGCGAAGGCTTCATCTGACGGCGCTGGCCGCATCGCTCGCAGGCCATCTGCGCGACCCTGGACTGCGGCTGCTCTTCCTGCTGGCCTTCCTTTTGATGGGCAGCTTCGTCACCGTCTACAACTACATCGCCTACCGGCTCCTCGCGCCGCCCTACGGGCTCAGCCAGACCGCGATCGGGCTGATCTTCGCCAGCTACCTGCTGGGCAGCCTCTCGTCGGCGTGGATGGGCGGGCTCGCGGACCGCTTCGGACGGCGTCGGGTGCTCTGGGCCGGCATTGTGATCATGCTGGCGGGAATCCTGATGACGCTGGGCTCCGGCCTCGTCCTCATCGTCGGGGGGATCGCGGTGATGACCTTCGGCTTCTTCGGGGCGCATTCGATCGCTTCGAGCTGGGTCGGCCTGCGGGCCAATGGAGCCAAGGCGCAGGCGTCGTCGCTCTACCTGCTCGCCTACTACATGGGCTCCAGCCTCGCCGGTACGGCGGGCGGTCTTCTCTGGGCGTGGAGCGGATGGCACGGGGTGGTGGCAGGCGTCACCGTCCTGTCGACGGCGGGACTCGCGGTCTCCGTCCTGCTTGCGCGGATCGCGCCTCCGGCGTGGATGAAACCCGGTCCCGGATAGTGATGGCCTAAGTCTGCGTGACTGTTGACCCGACGTTCGAGAGCCCCGCAAAAGGTCGCTTGTCCGGCCCCGAGAACTCTCCGCGCAACGGGATACCACCGCCGCCCCCGTGCTGGGGCAATAGGGCCAGTCGGAGTCCGTACTGTCCGGCGTGATGGGGCTCGCCGATACCGCTCCGTTGTTCCCTGTCGCTCCGTTTTGGCGGGCCAATGGGCTGGCCGACCTGGTGATCGAGAAGACCGCGCCGGCGCTGGCGTCGGCCAGACCTGTCCGATCAGCGGCCGTTCCAACGGCTTCCTTCCCAACGGCTCCGCACTCCGCTAAGACCGCCGCAACCAAATTCGAGCGGCGCGATCCCCGTCCATGAACGTCAACTCCAAGTCCGCCGATGGGCGAGGCGAAGCCGGAAGCGGCTTCTGGACGGCGGTCGACCGTATCCTGGAGCGGTGGTCGTCGCCCGGCTCCGTCGCGCTGGTGTTCTTCGCCTATGGGCTGCTGCACGCGGGGCTGCGCCTCGCCTTCTCGGCGACGCTGCCCTTCGACGACGCGCTTGCCGAGGAAACGCTGCAACGGACCTTCGCGCTCGCCTACCAGGTGCGCAATCCGCCGCTCTGGGAGTGGTTGATCCATCTCCTGCACGGACTGGCCGGACCAGGTCTCACTGCCCACTTGGTGCTGCGCTATGGGCTCATGGTGGCGATCGGCCTGTCGCTCCGGGCGGCGGTCGAGGAGGCCACCGGCGACCGGCGGACCGCTGCGGCGGCCGCCTACAGCCTGTTCGCCTTCTACTGGTTCGGCTGGCACTTCCACGAGTTCGTGACGCACACTCTGCTGCTGATCACGGCCTGCCTCGTACACCTCAGGCTCACCCTTCGCTGGATCAAGGCGCCGGACGGGCGGACGGCCCTGCTGCTGGCGCTGGTCACGGCGGTCGGCCTCATCACGAAGTGGAACTTCACGCTCTATCTGGCTCTGCTCGTCGCGGCCATGGCCCTTCGACCGGAGACCCGGCGGCGGCTGTTCGACGCGCGCCTGCTCGGCATTCTGCCGGCGTCGGCGCTGACGCTGGGTCCGGTCCTCACCGGCATCTCCCAACTCGGCGGCGACGTGGTGGCGATGTCGCGCTCGAACCTGATCGGAACCAAGCCCTATTGGGAGCGGCTGGCTGAAGGGCTGGGCGACGCCGCTGCCAATGTGCCGCTCTTCTTCATGCCGTGGGCGCTGCTCGTCGGAATCGCGCTCTACGGCAGCCGCAAGGTGGACGGCGGGCCGGTGGTCGGCTTTCTCCTCCGGTTCTCGGTTCTGGCGGTGTCGGCACTGGTGATCGGTGTCGCCGTGCTCGGGGTGCGCGAGATCGGGACCCGGTACCTCTATCCGATCGGGCTTCCGATGGTCGTCGCGGCGCTCGCGGTGGTGGCCGCGCGGGGGAGGGGCGTGCGGTCCGGGCGGATCGTGGCCGTCGCCGCGCCGGTGCTGGTCGTTCTGGTGCTGGCGGTCAGGGTGACTGCGCTCGCGTCGCCGGGGTTCACCGAGAAGAACCGGAACCGCAACTACGAGCCCTATGCCGCGGTCGCGATGCGTCTGTCGGAGATGGGCTACGGATCGGCTGCTTTCGTGACGGCCCTCCACCAGGAATCAGGCAACCTGATCGCGGCGCTCCCCGACGCGATGGCGGGATCGGCTGTGACCGTGCGGCTGATGCGTCCGATGAGCTATGCTGCGGAACGGACCTGCGTGCTGTTCTGGAACGCCGGCTACCGCACTCCGGGCAGGCCGGAACCGGACCTTGCATTACCCGAGGCCCTGCTCGCGCTTGCGCCCGACGCGGCGACGCGGACAGCGGTGGACCTGGAGGTTCCCTGGGCGAAGACGCTGCTCGGTTCGCCGCGGGTGGGGGTCTACAGGCTGATCGATCTCGGCCGGAACGCCGAGCCCTGCAGGCAGGTCTTCGGGCCTGTCACCGACAGGTGATCGCGCCGGGACTTCCGGCCGCCACGGGGTGGGGATATTTCTGCGGACAGGCTGACCAGCAGGTCATTCTCGAACGACATGGGAGAGTTGCGGTGAACCAGACGAAGCCGATCGACCTCTACTACTGGCCGACCCCGAACGGGTGGAAGATCACCATCATGCTCGAAGAGCTGGGGGTGCCCTACAACGTCCATTACATCAACATCGGCAAAGGCGATCAGTTCAAGCCCGAGTTCCTCACGTTCTCGCCCAACAACAAGATGCCGGCGATCATCGATCCTGAAGGGCCGGACGGCAAGCCGATCTCGGTGTTCGAATCGGGGGCGATCCTGCAGTATCTCGGCCGCAAGTTCGGACGCTTCTATCCGACCGACGAACGCGCCCGGGTCGACGTCGACCAGTGGCTGTTCTGGCAGATGGGCGGCTTCGGCCCAATGCTCGGGCAGTTCCACCACTTCTCGATCTACGCGCCGGAGAAGCTGCCCTATGCCATCACCCGCTACACCAACGAGGCGCATCGTCTCTACGGCGTGCTGAACAAGCAGCTGGAAGGCCGGGACTACGTGGCTGGCGACTACTCCATCGCCGACATGGCCATCATCGGCTGGGCGAAGCTCTGGGAGCGTCACGAGGTGACGGAAAAGGAGATTCCGAACGTGGTGGCCTGGGTCAACCGGCTGCTTGCCCGTCCGGCCGTCGCAAAGGGGCTCGCGGTCAAGTCCGAAGAGCCGCCGGTGAACCTCGCCGAGGACAAGGAAGCGCAGAAGGTCCTGTTCAACCAGCGCGCCCGCTGACGACGTCCGATCATCGTTGCAACAGCCCGGCCGGGTCCATCCCGTGCCGGGCTTTTCATTGAACGGCGTCTGCTGTCGACGAAACCGTATCCGTTGAGTTTGGTGAATAAATTGTGTACAAATTCAGCAACTTATCGGGACCATCAGATCGTTAGATCGGCTGAATACCGGGATATTTAAAGTAAAAATCCGTTCACCCAGTGTGGCAAGACCCGAGCAATTTTCAGAAAATTAAGCGCGTGGTTTAACAGCCTATTCAAGGAGCAGCGTCACCATCATCTCATCTTCGAAGAACTCGAAGACATTGATCCGACAGACCTAGAGAACCCAGGAACAAGTCGATGATGGCGCGTTTCAACACTGCTTCCGCCGAAATGATTGCCGAAGGTCAGAATGCTTCCGGTGATGTCCTTTTCCAGTTGGGCATCATGTACGCGACCGGGCGGACGGTTCCGATCGACCTGGTGGCCGCGCACAAGTGGTTCAATCTCGCCGCACTCCGCGGGAGCAACGAGGCGGCCCGCTACCGCCGCGAAGTCGCCGAGGAGATGACCGCCGCCGACATCGCCGCCGCGCAGCGCGACGCCCGCGAGTGGCTGTCCCGGCATTGACCGCGGCCGCTTGATCGAGGTTGTCCAAGGTCTCGTGCGCGGTGTTCTTGGCATCGCCGCCCGCGGGTGATATTGCCGCCTTTGTCGAGGGCGCCGACAGTCGGCGTCTGCGGTGAAGGGATCAGCAGGCGATGGACAACGCGTTCATGGCGTCGCAGACGGCGCGGATGATGCTGGAAGTGAAAGCTATCCAGTTCAACGCCGAGACGCCGTTCATCTTCACGTCGGGCTGGGCGAGCCCGGTCTACGTGGACTGCCGCAAGCTCATCTCGTTCCCGCGCCTGCGCAAGCGGATCATGGATTTCGCGGCGGAGAAGATCCTCGCGGAGATCGGCGCGGAATCGCTCGACGCGATCGCCGGCGGCGAGACGGCGGGCATTCCCTTCGCGGCCTGGATCGCGGATCGGCTGGAACTGCCGATGCTCTACGTCCGCAAGAAGCCCAAGGGCTTCGGCCGCAACGCTCAGATCGAGGGCGATGTGCGTGAAGGCGCGCGCGTGCTTCTCGTCGAGGATCTGGCGACAGACGGCCGCTCCAAGCTCCTCTTCACCGACGCGATCCGCAAGGCCGGGTGCAGCGTCGCCCATACGCTGGTCGTGTTCCACTACGGCATCTTCAAGGAGAGCACCTCCGTACTTGCGGAAGAGGGCATCAAGCTCCACGCCTTGGCGACGTGGTGGGACATCCTGGCCGAGGCCCGAGCCTCCGGCGCCTTCCCGGCCGCGACGCTCGACGCGGTGGAGGCATTCCTCAACGATCCGGCGGGCTGGTCCGCGGCACACGGCGGACGGTCGGAGTTCGAGAAGCCCAAGCAGGACGGCTGAGCCCTCCGCCTGCCGCGCACATCTTTTCAAGACCGGCCCGGCTTCCCATATATCGATGTGGCGGGGACGACCCCGCCCCCCATTCACCACCACGCGGCAGGGACGGCCCTCCGGAGCAAAACCAGAGCGTCGTTCCATGTCTTGGTTCGTTCTTCTCGTCGCCGGCCTCCTGGAGGTCGGCTGGGCCATCGGGCTCAAGTACACCGACGGCTTCACACGACCGCTTCCGAGCATTGCAACCCTGGTCGCCATGGCCCTCAGCCTTTTCCTGTTGGCTGTCGCGGTGCGTGACCTGCCGCTCGGAACCGCCTATGCCGTCTGGACCGGGATCGGGACCATCGGCACGGTGATCTTCGGGATCGCATTCCTGGGCGAGCCTGCCGATGTTGTGCGCCTCGGCTGCATCGCCCTGATCGCAGCCGGAATTGCAGGGCTTAAGATCCTGACCTGATCGGTGCGCGGACGGGATGGTCGTCTCTTTGCGCGGCTCAACGGATGCGTTCCGGCAAAAAAAGTCCCTTCGCAGTGAACGATCGACGTTCTTGGACGTTGTCGCATCGTCTCGGGTTCCGTGCCGCTGCTTCGGCACAGCCGGAGCCGGACATGACGCGGTGGTACACTTGGCCCCGGCGCAGGTCGCCGGGGCCCTTTCCGCATGCAGCAAAAACGGGCGCGAACGCCGCGGCGACGCTTATGTTGACGCCGATCGTTCACGGTGTGGAACCAATAGGGCCTCTCGCGCGATGAATGGCCAGAAGGCGGCCGCCTTCGGAACCCAAAAAAGTCGGAGGAAGCTCATGACGCTGGACAACGGGCCGAGGGAGCCCCGCTCGAGTTCCCGAAACACCACGGTGCTGGTCGTTCTGGCGGTGGCGGTGATCCTGGCGATCATCTTCATCTTCGGTTTCGGCGGGACGGATGACACGGTCGACACGACGACGGATGCGCCGGTGAGCGGCGACACCGCAACGCCCCCGGCCACGACCACGCCGGACGCGACGCCTCCGGCCACGACCACGCCGGAGCCGACGACCCCGCCGGCGACCACGACTCCGGAGCCGACTACGCCTCCGGCGACGACGCCCGATACCACGACGCCGGATACGACGACGCCGCCGGCCACCACGCCGGACACCACCACGCCTCCGGCAGGTGGAGCGACGCCTCCGGCCCAGTAACGGTCGGCGGGTTTCCGCAGGATCGATCAGGAGGGGTCACCGCGCCGCGGTGGCCCCTTCTTGCGTTCGCCTAACGAGGACTGGTGTCGCCGAGGATGCGGTCGGCGTCAAAGACGAGGACATGGCTGCAGTCCACGCAGGTGAAGGCGAAGACACGCAGGTATCCGGGCGATCCGAACCACGACACCGGATGATCCTCGTAAAGCAGCGCCAGGGGCTTGCCGTCCTTCGACACGGAGGCGGCAAGCTCCGATCCGCCGCAGGCGGGGCAGCCGAGGGTCCGGCCTTTAGCGCTGAACCGCTCCCGCAGAGCCTCGATCGTCAGTCGTGCCATCGGCGGCACCTCCCGAATTTTCTTCTTGGCGGATCGTCACCGTTCGGCCGCCACTGAACAGACAGACTTTACCGGCGTCAACCACGCCGGATCGTTCAATGGGGCTGGCTTGCGCATTGGTCGCGACGGGGGTGGAAAGCCGGCGCCAAATGCAGAAGAATTGAGCCATTCCGCCAAGGCCGTCCGTTGCCGGCGCGGAGCGGGGGAATCGATGCGACTGCTCCTGGTGGAGGATGCGGAGGACCTTGGTCACGCGATCGAGCGCCATCTCGCACGCGGTGGGCATGTCGTGGAATGGGTGCGCGACGGCGCAGACGCGATCCAGCTGGCCGAGGCCGGAGACTTCGACGCGGTGCTGCTGGACCTCAACCTGCCGGTCCGCTCGGGAACCAGCGTGCTGGAACGCCTGCGCAGTCGCCAGGACCCGACACCGGTGCTGGTGATGACCGCACGGGGCGAGATCGAAGACAAGATCCGTCATTTCCAGCTCGGCGCCGACGACTATCTCGTCAAGCCGTTCGATCTGCGGGAGCTCGATGCAAGGCTTTCGGCGCTGCTTCGCCGCCGACACGGATATTCCGGGGAGCGGATCACCGTCGGCAACCTCCTGTTCGACGCGGAGGGACGCCGCGTCCTCGTCAACGACCAGCTGGTCGAACTCTCGGCGCGCGAGTATCGGCTGCTGGAGTACTTCATCGTCGGGAGGGGCAGGGTGCTCTCCAAGGAGCAGATTCTCGACCATCTCGTCGGGCTCAACGAAGAGATCGGGCTGAACGCCGTCGAACTCTACGTCTCGCGACTGCGCAAGAAGCTGGATGGATGCAGCTTCCAGATCCGTACGATCCGCGGGCTCGGCTACGTGGCCGAGGAGGGCCGATCATGAAGACGGCCCGCAGCTATTCGATCGCGCGCCGGCTTGCGATCGCCGGAGGTGCTTCGGTGGTCGCCTTTGTCGCCGTGATGGCGCTGATCGTGATCTCGTTCTCGGACCGCGCCTCCAACGAGGCCTACGATCGCCTGCTGCTCGCTTCCGCCCAGTCGATCGCCGACGCCATCCGCATCGTCGGGGCGGACCTGACGGTGGACGTGCCGATCTCGGCCTTTTCCATGCTGGCGATCGGGAAGTCCGACCGCATCTTCTATCGCGTGACGGAGGAGCCCTCCTCGGCGATCACCGGCTACGGCGACCTGGCACCCGGTTTCCGCTTCGCGCCCGGTCGCGACGTTGCCTATGCGGACGATGTCTACCTCGGCTTGCCCGTGCGCGTGGCCGCGACGCGCCGGTTGATCAGCGCGGCCGGCGAGCCGCGGCGTGTCGTTGTGCTGGTGGCAGAGACACGGGAAAGCCGGCAGGTGCTGGCTGCGGAGATCCGGACCTACGCGCTGGTGCCGCTGTTCGTCGTCTGCGTGGCGGCGGTGGTGATGATCCCGTTCTCCATCCGGCAGGTGATGCGGCCGATCGCGGCGCTGGAGCAAACGGTGAAGGCGCGAGAGCCGACCGACCTCGGCCCGCTCGACCCGCCCTCGGTGCCGCGCGAGATCGCCCCGCTCGTCGAGGCGCTTGACCACTTCGTGGCACGGCTGAAGGAGACACTCGCGCAGAACCGGGCCTTCATCGACGAAACCGCGCATCAGCTCCGCACTCCGCTGGCAAGCCTGCGCGGCATGGCGGAGGTGGCGGCCAACGAGCAGGATCCTGTCGCGCTGCGCAACCAGATCGCCCGGATCCACCGCAGCGCCGTCTCGGCCGCTCGCATCACCAACCAGCTGCTCGCCGACGCGGCAGTGGCCAATCGGCTGCAGACCGGACGGCGGCAGGCGGTGCGGCTGGACATGCTGGCCGCCGAGGCGGTCAACGACGCGGTGGGCTTCTCCGGTGCGCGGACCATTCGCTTCGACGTGTCGGAGGCGGCGGAGGGGACGCTCGTCGCAGCCGATTCCGCGGCGCTGCGCGAAGCGGTCCGCAATCTCATCGAAAATGCGCTGGTGCATGGAGCCCCTGGGGGAACGGTGGAGGTGACGGTCGAGCGCCCCAATCTCATGATGGCCTCGGTCCAGGTGGCGGATCGCGGGCCCGGCATACCCGCCGAAGAAAAGCCCCGCCTGCTTCGCCGGTTCGAGCGTGGGGCGGGGGCGGGCGAGGGCGGCTCGGGCCTTGGCCTGGCCATCGTGGAGCGGGTCGCGGTTGCGCACGGGGGAACGGTAAGCCTGGAGGATCGCGAAGGCGGAGGGCTGGTCGCGTCCATCCGGCTCCCGGTGCAAGACCCCTATGAGGGAGCATGACGATGACGCGGGAGATGCTCTTCGCGCTGGCCGTGCTCTTCGCCGGCCCCGCGTCGGCCGCCGGCCTGGTGGTGGCCGGATCGACGGACCGCGCGGCGATGGAGCCGCTGCTGGTGGCGTTCCGTGCCGCCAACCCGGACATCGCCGTCACCTACCTGGAGCAGGAAACGGTCGAACTCTACGAGGCGGTGACGAGCGGGTCGCTGCAGCCACAGCCGGATGTGGTGATCTCGTCGGCGGCGGATCTCCAGATCCGCCTCGTCAATGACGGCTACACCCGCAGCCATGCCTCGGACGCGACGGCTCGCCTGCCGGACTGGGCGCGATGGCGCGACGAGGCCTTCGGCTTCACCTTCGAACCGCTGGTGTTCGTGGTCAATCCCGTGCTGCTGCCCGTGGAGAACCGTCCCCGGACGCGGGAGGCGCTGGCGCAGCTGGTGGCGGCAGGAGGCGTGGACGGACCGAAGGTCGCGACCTACGACGTCGGGCAGAGCGGGATCGGATATCTCGCGGCAAGCTTCGACGCGGGCACCATGAGCGACTACTGGCCGTTCGTGGAGCGGACCAGCGGAACCGGCCTGCTGACGGCATGCTGCACGTCACTGGTGCTGGACATGGTGGAGGATGGCCGAGCGCTGGTCGGCTACAACGTGCTCGGGTCCTACGCCCGGGCTCGGGTTGCGGAGGGCGGAGCCGTCGCGATCGTTGAACCGGAGGACTTCACCGTCGCGATCACGCGGGTGGCGATCCTCCTGAAGGACGGGCGGAACCCGCTGCCGGCCAACCGCTTCCTGGACTTCCTCGTGTCGCCGGCGGCACAGGCGACGTTGGGCGACGAGGCGCTCCTGCCGCAGGCTGGCGAAAGCGCGGTTCCCGCGGCGCGGGGACCGGTGCGGCCGATCCCGCTCAATGCAAGCTTGCTGGCGCTGACGGACCCGCTCCGCCGCCGCCAGTTCATCGACCTCTGGCGGTCGGTGACAAGCGGCGGTCCCTGAGCTCCGTCCGAACTCTAGAACAGGCGCGTGTTGTCGAAGGCGTCCGGGCGGATGCCGAGCTTGACGAGTGCGGCGCGGGACGGCTTGCGGCCGGTGTCGATGGCACCGGCGGCCTGGACGGCACCCTCGAAGGCGCCGACCATGTCACGGATGGTGCGGGCGAGAGAGGCGGTACGGCGGGTCAACATCTGGTCCTCGATCCAGCCGGCGCGGGCGCCACGGTGCGGCCCGCCAACATCTCCGGCTGCGCCTAAGATGCGCCTTCGACCGCGCCGGGAGTAGGGCGTGCATCGGATTGCTGCCCTGCAACAAACACATGCATCGAACGAAACGCCAAGTTTCGGGTTCGGTTGGCGGGCCTGACAGGCTCGTGACAGGTCCGCAACCCATGTTCGGCGTGTCCGGGCACGGCAGAGCCACCCGGGGGATGTCAGAGGAGCGGCCCCAAGCCGTGACATCCGCCGGATCTGCCACGCCACGACCAATCGACAGGCGGCTTTTGTCGCCAGGGAGGAATTCAGTGAAGAAGTTCATCATCAGCCTGCTGGCTGCGGGCGCGCTCGCCCTTCCCAGCCTTGCCAACGCAGCGGACTACAAGATCATGGCGCCGGCCGCCCCGGGCGGCGGCTGGGACCAGACCGCTCGCACCATGCAGACGGCGCTCCAGGACGAAGGCATCTCCGGCAGCGTGCAGGTGACCAACGTGCCGGGCGCGGGCGGTACCATCGGCCTGGCGCAGTTCGTCAACCAGGCGAGCGGCGATCCGACGTCGCTGATCGTCGGCGGCTACGTGATGGTCGGCGCGATCCTGACCAACGCCTCGCCGGTGAGCCTCAAGGACGTGACGCCGATCGCCCGCCTGACGGGTGAATCCGAGGCGATCGTCGTTCCCGCCGCTTCCGACATCAAGTCGATGGATGATCTCGTCGCCCAGTTGAAGGCGGATCCAGGCTCGGTGTCCTGGGCCGGCGGTTCGGCCGGTGGCACCGACCATATCGCGGCCGGACTGATCGCCAAGGCGGTCGGGGTCGACCCGACCAAGATCAACTACATCGCCTACTCCGGCGGCGGCGAAGCGCTCGCGGCCATCCTCGGCGGCCAGGTGACGGCCGGCATCTCCGGCTACGGCGAGTTCGCCTCGCAGGTGGAAGCCGGCGCGCTGCGGCTAATCGCAGTGTCCGGCGACACGCGGATCCCGGGTGCCGACGCGCCGACGCTGAAGGAAGCCGGCGTCGACGTGGTGCTGCAGAACTGGCGCATGGTCGCCGCCGCGCCGGGTCTCTCCGACGAGCAAAAGGCCGCGGTGACTGCCGACATCGAGAAGATGGCGAAGTCGAAGTCCTGGCAGGACGCGCTGGCCGCCAAGGGCTGGGCGGACACCTTCCTCGCCGGTCCGGCCTTCGAGGAACAGCTTGCCAAGGACATCACGGCCACCGAGGGCATCCTCAAAGACATCGGCCTGGTGAAGTGATGTCGGAGCTCGGCTCCCAACGCGACGAGCGCCGCCCTGATCGGGCGGCGCTGGTCATCGCGGCCGGGCTGGCAGTGCTGTCGGGCGTGATCTTCTGGAACACGGCCAGCATCGGCACGGCCGGCAGCTATGCCCGGATCGGGCCGACCGCGTTTCCCTATGCGATCGCAGGGGCGTTGCTGCTGATCTCGATCGGCACCGCGCTCCGCGCGTGGCGCGGCCATTTCCCGGTTCGGGAAGCCGACGAGCCGGCGCCGATCCTGTGGATCGTGGGCGGGCTGGCGGCGCAGATGCTGCTCCTCAAGGTGGCGGGGTTTGCGATCGCGACCGGCATCCTGTTCGCGTTGACGGCACGCGGCTTCGGACGGGGACCGCTGTGGATGACGCTGCCGATCGGCATCGGCCTGTCGCTGGCGATCTGGCTGGTGTTCGCCCGCCTGCTCCAGCTCTCTCTTCCCGCTGGCCCCCTCGAGCGTCTCTTCCTTTGAAGGCTGCGCCATGGACACCTTTTCGCTTCTGGCCGGAGGCCTGCTGACGGCTCTGCAGCCGATGAGCCTGGTCTACGCGTTCATCGGCGTGCTGCTCGGCACGGCGGTCGGCGTGCTTCCGGGCATCGGGCCGGCGCTGACCGTCGCCCTCTTGCTGCCGGTCACCTACAAGCTCGACCCGGCGGGATCGCTGATCATGTTCGCCGGCATCTACTACGGCGGCATGTACGGCGGCTCGACCACGTCGATCCTGCTCAACACGCCGGGTGAAAGCGCGTCGATCATCACGGCGCTGGAGGGCAACAAGATGGCCCGCGCCGGCCGCGGCGGCCCGGCGCTGGCCACGGCGGCGATCGGATCGTTTATCGCCGGGCTCGTCGCCACCATCGCGCTCGCCTTCCTGGCCCCCACCGTTGTGAAGCTGGCTCTGAGTTTCGGGCCGGCGGACTATTTCGCGCTGATGGTGCTGGCCTTCGTCACGGTTTCGGCGGCGTTCGGGTCCTCCGCCCTGATGGGTCTGACGTCGCTGTTCATCGGGCTGACGCTCGGGCTCGTCGGGATCGACCTGCAGACCGGTCAGGCACGGCTCGCCTTCGGCGTCCCGGACCTGCTTGACGGCATCGAGGTCACCACGCTCGCCGTGGCGCTGTTTGCGATCGGCGAGACGCTGGCAGTTGCCGGTGCCGGCGCGCGGGCGCCCGACAAGATCGAGCCGGTGCGCGGTTCGGTGTGGATGACGGCCGCGGACTGGGGACGCTCGTGGAAGCCGTGGCTGCGCGGCACCGCGATCGGCTTTCCGATCGGTGCGATGCCGGCCGGCGGCGCGGAGATCGGCACGTTCCTCTCCTATGCGGCGGAGCGGCGGCTGACCAAGCATCCCGAGGAGTTCGGGCACGGCGCCATCGAGGGCGTCGCCGGGCCGGAGGCGGCCAACAACGCCTCGGCGGCGGGTACGCTCGTGCCGCTGCTGACGCTCGGCCTGCCGACGTCCGCGACGGCGGCGATCATGCTGGCGGGATTCCAGCAGTTCGGGCTGCAGCCGGGGCCGCTGCTTTTCATCAACAGCCCGCAACTCGTCTGGGGCCTCATCGCCAGCCTCCTGGTCGCCAACTTCATGCTGCTGATCCTCAACCTGCCGCTGGTGGGGCTCTGGGTGCGGCTCCTGGCGATCCCGCGGGCCTGGCTCTACGCCGGAATCCTGACCTTCTCGACGCTTGGCACGATCGGCGCCAACCCGTCGCAGGTGGAACTCGGGATGCTGCTCGGCTTCGGCCTGCTCGGATATGGGCTCCGGCGTTTCGGCTACCCGATCGCGCCGGTGGTGATCGGCCTGATTCTCGGACCGCTCGCCGAGCAGCAGCTGCGGCGGGCGCTCGCGATCAGCCAGGGCGATCTCCTGGTTCTCGTCCAGTCGCCGCTGGCGATCGCGCTCTACCTGATCGCGGCCGCCGCGCTGCTCATACCCCTCGTCATGCGCCTGCGCGGACGAGGCGAGGTCCTCAACCAGCTCGCGGCGGACGAGGACTGATTGACAGGATCGCCGCCGGCCTTCATAGCCGGCGGCGCGCGGCCATCCGGCCGCTCTCGTGCCAGGCCGGGCCCCTCTGGCAGCGCTCCCTGCGCTGCGATGTCGGACTGGAAATCAGACAAGACAGGCTCGACGGAATTACCGTGGTGGAGACCGCCAGCCCTCCTGGCGGAATGGGCGTCCGACGAGCCGACCCCTCAATGACGGAAGGGTTGGCACATCCATGGAAGTGTTTACGAGTGAGGGCTTCGCAGCCCTCCTTCAGGTGATCGCGATCGACCTTGTGCTTGCGGGCGACAATGCGATCGTGATCGGCCTCGCCGCGGCGGGGCTGCCCAAGGACCAGCGCAACAAGGCGATCCTGATCGGCATCATCGCTGCGACGGTGCTGCGCATCGGCTTCGCCGCGGTCACCACCCAACTGCTGCAGATCCTCGGCCTCTTGCTGGTCGGCGGCATTCTGCTGCTCTGGGTCTGCTGGAAGATGTGGCGTGAGCTGAGCACCAGCCATGCCGACGAGGTGAACGCCGAGGAGGCGCTCGCCAACCAGGACCTCAACGCAGATGGAACCGTGGCGGGCGGAGCGCCACGCAAGACCTTCGCGCAAGCGGCCTGGCAGATCGTGGTGGCGGACGTGTCGATGTCGCTCGACAACGTGCTGGCCGTGGCCGGCGCCGCGCGGGACCACCCGACGGTGCTGATCATCGGCCTGGTGCTCTCCATCGCGCTGATGGGTCTGGCGGCGAGCTTCATCGCCCAGCTGCTGCAGAAGCATCGCTGGATCGCCTACGTCGGCCTGGTCATCATCCTCTACGTCGCGCTGGAGATGATCTACCGCGGCAGCATGGAAGTCCTGGCCGCGACCTGACGGGCCGGCCCCAGATATCCGTGCCGACATGCAAAAGCCCCGGGCCGATGGTCCGGGGCTTTTCGTTGACGGGGCTATCCGAACGGATCAGGCGCCGAACTCGTCCTCGCGCGGGATGCGGCCCTGCGGGGTGTAACGGTCGACGGCCTCCGGGAGAGTCCGGGAAAGGCGCGCCAGCAGTTCGTCCCGCGACAGACCTGTCTGTTCGCTGAGGTCGGCCAGGGTATCGTCGCCGATGGCCTGCTCCAGTTCGGACGGGGCGAGTTCGCGGTTCGGCCCGGTGCCGACCCAGCTGTCGGCGACATCGCCCTTGCCGTTGCGGCGGAACTGCTCGACAAGGTCGCCGAGACCGCCGCTGAGCACGCCGCCGGGGCTGCTCTGGCTGCCGCCGAGAGCGCCGGTGAGGCCACCCAGGATCGATCCGAGCCCCCCGCCCGAGGCGCCGGCCGGATTGGCGCCGCCGGAGCCGGTCCGCGACTGGCCGAGATACTCTGCGATCTTGTCGCGGTTCTGATAGCCGGCCACGGCCAGCAAGCCGAGCAGTGCGGTCATTGACGGAAATCCACGTGCCATTTCTACCTCCATCGGGTTGCTGGACGAACGGCCGCGACGGCGGAATGGTTCCTGCATGCTATGGGTTGGGCGCGACGACTGCGGTGGGGGAGACCGATGGCCAGAGCTTCAAACAGACCCGGTGCGGACCGGCAAGGCGGGTGCGGGGCGTCACGCGCCGAGCGGCAGCTTCCGCTTGACAACTTCGGTGTGCGGCTCCTTAACTGGTCTACTGTATGGACCAGTAGGTCAGTGAAGGTTCAGCGATGACCTCCCGCCGTACTCTTTCCGTGCTGAAGCAGATGCCCGAACTGCGGGACGGCGTGTCGCGCCAGACCGTACGGGACATCGTGGCCGACAAGATCGCCTCGCTGATCGCTTCGGGCATTCTCCAGGTCGGCGATGCCCTGCCGAGCGAACGCGACCTCGCCGCGGCGTTCCAGGTGAGCCGGGAGACCGTGCGTGGTGGCATCCAGATCCTCGCCGCGCGCGGCGTGATCGAAGTCTGGCAGGGCGCGCGGACGCGGGTGGTCAGCGCCGACGTCGCGCCACTGGCTTCGGGGCTTCGCGAGCCACGGCTGATCAACAGCTACGACCTGGATTCGATCCACGCTGCCCGGCTCCTGGTCGAGAGGCAGGTGGTGGCCGACGCGGCCGAGCGCATGGACGCGGCGACGCTCGCCAAGCTTGACGCTTCGCTCGCCGAGCAGAGGGCGGCTCTCGACGAGCCGGTCCGCTTCCTGATCTGCGACCGCGAGTTCCACCTCTCGATCTACAAAAGCTGCGGGAACCCGGTGCTCGGCGATTTCGTGAGCGACCTCTACAGCTACATGATGGAGCACCGCCGGGTAGCGGTGTCGAAGCCGGGGTCGATCCAGAAGAGCTTCGACGACCACGTGCTGATCGTTGAAGGCCTCCGTGCCCGCGACCCCGCGGCCGTCGTGGCCGCCTTCGACATCCACCTGGACCGGATCTACACCACCACGCGGTCGCTGCTCGTTGCCGACGATCGCGTTTCGCAGCATGAGGCGGCGGGTTAGGGCGGATGCCCTGCACGTCGTCGCCCTGTCCTCCCGCGTGCCAGAAAGGCCGACCTTCATGCACGTCCTGATCCTCGGAGCCGGAGGGATGATCGGCCAGAAGCTTGTTGCCAGACTGGCAGCGGACGGCGCAGTCGCGGGACGGGAGATCGGGACGCTGACCCTGGTCGACGTCGAGGCCCCGCCGGTACCGCCGGCCTTCAGTGGGACTGCGGCCCGCATCGCTGCCGACATCTCCGACCCGGCGACTGCCGAGCGACTGGTGGGCGAGCGCCCGGACCTGATCTTCCATCTGGCGGCGATCGTCTCGGGCGAGGCGGAGGCGAACTTCGAGCTCGGCTACCGGATCAACCTCGACGGGACGCGCCACCTCCTAGAGGCCATCCGCCTGGCGCATGGCGCGACGGGCTACACGCCGCGGCTGGTGTTCGCCTCCTCGGTCGCCGTGTTCGGCGCCCCGTTCCCGGAGCGGATCGGCGACACGTTCTTCACCACCCCGCTCACCAGCTACGGCACCCAGAAGGCGATCTGCGAACTGCTTCTCGCCGACTACAGCCGGCGCGGTTTCCTCGGCGGCATCGGTATCCGCCTGCCGACGATCTGCGTGCGTCCAGGCCGGCCGAACAAGGCGGCGTCGGGTTTCTTCTCCAACATCCTGCGCGAGCCGTTGGTCGGGCAGGAAGCGCTGCTTCCGGTGTCGGAGGACGTGCGCCACTGGTTCGCCAGCCCGCGCGCGGCGGTCGGCTTCCTGCTGCACGCCGCCGGCATCGACCTTTCGCGAGTCGGCCCCCGCTGCAATCTCAACATGCCGGGTCTCTCCGCCACAGTCGCGGAGGAGATCGAGGCGCTGCGGCGCGTCGCCGGCGATCGGGCGGTGGCGCTGATCCGGCGTGAACCGGATCCGGTGATCGACCGGATCGTCGCCGGGTGGGCGCGGGACTTCGACGCGCGGCGGGCGGTGGGGCTTGGCTTTGCAGCCGAGCGCTCGTTCGACGAGATCCTGGCCGTGCACATCGAGGATGAACTCGGGGGCGTAGTTCCCGGCCAAGCGGCCTGAGGACGGCGACGCTCATTCGTGAGTCCTGGCGACAATTGTGCATGCCGGGATCTTGACAACCCATCCCGCCATGGCTTCACTTAACTGGTCTACTGTTTGGACCAGTAGTGCAGTGCGATCGAGAGCGGCCGGGCGCCTAAGGCGCCGCAGAGACCGCCGATCAGAGGCTTCTCCGGGAGGATGCGTTGGCCACAATCGCTCACATCGGGCTCGGGATCATGGGCAGCGGCATGGCCCGCAACAGCCTGAAAGCCGGCCATGCGGTCACCGTCTGGAACCGGACCGATCGAGACCTGCATCCCGATCTCGCAAGCGCGACGCGCGCCAAGTCGATCGCCGAGGCTGCGCAGGCCAGCGACCGCATCCTGGTCTGCCTGACAGGTCCCGACGCGCAGCGCGACGTGCTGCTCGGGCCGGACGGTCTTGCGGCGCACCTGCGGCGCGGCACCATCGTTGCCGACGCGACCACCACCGATCCGAAGCTCACCCACGAGATCGCTGCCGCGGTGACCGCCGCCGGTGCGGTCTATCTGGACACGCCGGTGTTCGGCAGCCGGAACGAGGCCTGGGAGGGCAAGCTCGATTTCGTGTGCGGCGGCCCGCGCGACGCGTTCGAGGCGTTTCGCCCGCTGTTCGACCCGCTCTCCAACAGCGTCCACTATCTCGGCGAGACCGGGACCGGCGCGACGATGAAGCTGGTCGGCAATCTGCTGGTCGCTGCGCAGATGGCATCGCTCGGCGAGGCGCTGTCGATGGCGCGCAAGGCGAACCTCGACCCGGAGGCCGTCATGGGCGTGCTCGACGTCACCGACTACTCCTCCGCGCTGATCCGCGGCGTCGGGCGGGCGTCGTTCAAGGGTGACTTCTCGCCCCATTTCTATCTCCGCCACATGCTGAAGGACGCCCGTCTGATCGGCGACACGGCCCGCGATCTCGGCGTGCCGCTCTCCGCGACGTCGGCGATCGCACAGCTCTACCAGGCGGCGGTCAATCTCGGCCTCGGCGACCTCAACGCCTCGGGCCTGCACAAGATGCAGTTCGACATGGCCGGCCTGAAGGACTGAGGTCCAAGAGGTCGCGCATCGAAAACCCGCCGGTGTCGCCTGCACCCGGACGGGAAACCCAGAGCAGGCTTGGGAGGATATTCGGCATGAAGAAGATCGTCGGAATCTCGTCGCTTGCTGTCGCCGTAGCCTTCGGCGCCGCCACGCTTGCGGGCGTCGCCGTCGCGCAGGAGAAACTGGACATCCCGACCGTCGTGAAGATCTCCGGCATCCAGTGGTTCAACCGGATGGAGGAGGGCGTGAAGAAATACGCCGCCGAATCCGGACACAACGCCTTCCAGGTCGGACCGGCCAAGGCCGATGCCCAGCTGCAGGTCCAGATCCTGGAGGACATGATCGCCCAGAAGGTCGACGCCATCACCGTGGTTCCGTTCTCGCCGGAGGCGCTGGAGCCGGTTCTGCAGAAGGCACGCGACCAGGGCATCAAGGTCGTGGCGCACGAAGCCTCTTCGATTCAGAACGTTGACTACGACATCGAGGCCTTCAAGAACGAGGACTTCGGCGCCCAGCTGATGGACCGCCTGGCGGCCTGCATGGGTGAAGAGGGCGAGTACGCCGTGTTCGTCGGCAGCCTCACCTCCAAGACCCATAACCAGTGGGTCGATGGCGCGATCGCGCGCCAGAAGGAGGCCTATCCGAAGATGACGCTGGTCGGGTCCAAGAACGAGACCTACGACGACCAGCAGCAGGCCTATGCCAAGGCGCAGGAGGTGATGCGCGCCTTTCCGAACGTGAAGGGCTTCCAGGGCTCCGCGTCGACGGACGTCGCCGGCATCGGGCTCGCCATCGAGGAGCGCGGCCTTGAGGCTCAGACCTGCGTGGCCGGCACCAGCCTCCCGTCGATCGCCGGCCAGTACCTCGAGACCGACGCGGTGGATGCGATCGGCTTCTGGGATCCGGCCGACGCCGCGATCGTGATGAACAAGGTCGCTGCGACGCTGATCGAGGGCGGCAAGATCGAGGACGGCGCCAACCTCGGCGTTCCGGGCTACGAAGCCATCAAGCTGGACGGCAAGGTGATCTACGGCGAAGCCTACAAGCTCGTCGACAAGACCAACATGAAGGACTTCCCCTTCTGATCGGGTCTCACCCGGGCTCCCGGCGTGCTTTTGCGCCGGGAGCCCCCAATCTGCCGACGGTGCTCCATGACCGATCTGCCCCTGGTGAAGCTCTCCGGGATCTCCAAGGCGTTCGCCGGCGTCCACGCGCTTGATGACGTGAGCCTTTCCGTGGGGCGGGGCGAGATCGTCTGCCTCGCCGGCGAGAACGGCAGCGGCAAGTCCACGCTGATCAAGATCCTCGCCGGGGCGCAGGGCGCCGACAGCGGGACCATCGAGATCGACGGGCAGGCGCGCGGCTCGCTCCATCCGATCGAGGCCGTGCGAGCCGGCATCCAGGTGATTTACCAGGACTTCTCGCTGTTCCCGAACCTTTCCGTCGCCGAAAACATCGCCTTCAACGACCAGCTGGTGCACGGCCGCCGCCTCGTCGACAAGCGCCGCAACCGGCGGATCGCGCGCGAGGCGCTCGCCCGGATCGGTGTCGACATGGACCTCGACCGCGTGGTGGAGACGCTGCCGGTCGCCGACAAGCAGCTCGTCGCGATCAGCCGGGCGCTGCTCCACGATGCGCGGCTGATCGTGATGGACGAGCCCACGACTGCGCTCACGGAGCGCGAGGTGCGCGCACTGCTCCAGGTGATCCGCAAGCTGCAGAAGGACGGCGTCGCGGTGCTCTTCGTCAGCCACAAGCTGAAGGAGATCTTTGCCGTCTGCGAGAAGATCGTGGTGCTGCGGAACGGTCGGAAGGTCGCCGACGGGCCGGCGCGCGAGTTCGACCTTGCCTCGCTCACCTACCACATGACCGGCCGCCACGTGACGGCGGTGGAGCTGCCACCGGCGCCCGGCGAGGGCAGCGCGGAGCTCCTGCGCGTGGAAGACCTCGGCCGCGGCAGCCAGTTCGACGGGGTCAGCTTCAGCCTCCGCGCGGGCGAGGTGCTCGGCATCACGGGGCTGCTCGGCTCCGGCCGGACGGATCTCGCAAAGGCGCTGTTCGGGCTCGCGCCCGCCGATCGGGGGCGGATCGTCGTCGGGGGTCGTCCCGTTGCGATCACCAGCGTCAAGGACGCGATCGGCCTCGGCATAGGCTATGTGCCGGAGGACCGACTGACCGAAGGGCTTTTCCTGCCACAGGCGATCGGCCGCAACGTCGCCGTCGGCATCCTCGACCGCTTCGCCGGCCGTTCCGGTGTCGTGGATCGGCCGCGGCTCTCGGATGCGGTGGAAGGATGGGTGCGCCGGCTGAAAGTGGCGACGCCATCGACGGCGCTGCCGGTGCAGAGCCTCTCCGGCGGCAACCAGCAGCGCGTCGTGCTCGCCCGCTGGCTGGCGATCAACCCGCGGATTCTCATCCTCAACGGGCCTACGGTAGGAGTCGACGTCGGTTCCAAGGCCGACATTCACGCCATCATCGCCGACCTCGCGCGCGAAGGGCTCGGGGTGATCGTGATCTCCGACGACCTGCCGGAGGTGCTTGCCGCCTGCCACCGCATCCTGGTGATGCGGGAGGGGCGGATCATCGAGGAGGTCGGGCGGGACTCCGCGGACGAGGACACGCTCGCCCACCGCCTGGCGAGCTGACGGGAGGCACGGACGATGCGATCGCTGTTCTCCCGCAACGAAACCCTGGTGGCGCTGATCATCGTCGCCTTCTGCGTGGTGACCGCGATCGTGGAGCCGCGCTTCCTGACGATCACCACGATCACGGATCTCCTGCGCAACGGCATCGTGATCGGCATCTTCGCCATCGCGGCGATGCTGGTGCTCGTTTCCGGCGGCATCGACGTCTCGTTCACGGCGATCGCGGCCTTCAGCATGTACTCGGCGACGAAGCTGATGATCGCGCTCGGGGTCGGGGACCAGATCATCGTCGCCTTCCTTGTTGCAGCCGCGATCGGGCTGACGCTCGGGCTGATCAACGCGGTCTTCATCGGTACCCTCAAGCTGCCGACGCTGATCGTCACGCTCGGCACGCTCACCGCCTTCCGTGGGTTCCTGCTCACGTTCGTCGGCAGCCAGCTGATCACCAACGTGCCGCCAGGCATGCGCGACTTCGCCCGCAGCATGATCTTCCGCGGCGAGACGCCCGGCGGATCGTTCGTGGCGGTGCCGACCGCGACGCTGTTCCTCGTCGGTGCGGTGGTGCTGACGTGGTTCATCCTGAACCGGACGGTGCTCGGGCGCAGCATCGTTGCGATGGGCGGTTCGCGGGAATCGGCGGCGCGCGTCGGGATCAACGTCACGGCGATGCAGTATTTCGTCTACGGCTACGTCGGCGTGCTGTCTGGGCTCGCCGGCATCGTTCACGCCTCGCTCGCTCGGGTCGCGAACCCCTTCGACCTGGTGGGCCTGGAGCTCCAGGTGATCGCGGCCGTGGTGCTCGGTGGGGCGCGGCTGACCGGAGGCCACGGCACCATCACGGGCACGCTGCTCGGCGTGACGCTGATCGTGCTCATCAACAACAGCCTGATCATGCTCGGCATTCCGTCCACCTGGCAGAACGTGGTGATCGGCTTCCTCATCCTGCTCGGCACCGGTATGCCCGCCTGGCAGGCGCGGCGCCGCGCGGCGGCATCGGCCTGAAAGCGGAGCGCACGCCACCCATGCAGACGCCCAATCCCTCAACGACCGCAGATCCAACAGCGTCCCGCCTCGCATCGCCGTTCCGGGGCGATCCGACGATGGCGCGGCTACTTGCGATCACCATCGCCATCTTCGTGGTGATGAGCCTCCTGAAGCCCGGGCTGTTCTTCACCTGGGGCAACTTCAGCTCCATGGCTTTCCAGTTCCCGGAGTTCGCCATCCTGTCGCTTGCGATGATGATTGCCATGCTGACCGGCGGCATCGACCTTTCCGTGATCGGGCTCGCCAACCTCTCCGCGATCCTCGCCGCCTTCGTGCTCACCGCCTTCGGCCCGGACCTCGCCGCCGGCGGCTCCGCGTTCGGCGTGATCGCACTCGCCGTCGCGACGGCGCTGGCCATCGGTGCGATCGGCGGGCTCGTCAACGGGTTGATCATCGCGGTGATCGGCATCCCGCCGATCCTGGCGACGCTCGGCACCGGCCTGATCTTCACCGGCATCGCCGTCGTGCTGACGGAGGGACAGGCGGTGCTCGGCTTTCCCGCCGCCTTCAGCGTGATCGGCAACGGCTCGATCTACGGGATCCCGGTGCCGCTGGTCATCTTCGCGGTGCTGGCAGTCGCGGTGGCGTTCCTGCTCAACCGCACGGCCTTCGGGCTGAAGCTCTACCTGATGGGCACCAACGCGCTCGCCTCGCGGTTCGCGGGCGTCGACAACACCGGGCTCACCGTCCGGGCCTATCTCCTCAGCGGCACGCTCGCCTCGATCGCCGGGGTGGTGCTGATGTCGCGCGCCAACTCGGCCAAGGCCGATTACGGCACGTCCTACCTGCTGCTCTCGATCCTGATCGCCGTGCTCGGGGGCATCAATCCCTACGGCGGGTTCGGCAAGGTCGGCGGCCTGGTGCTCGCCGTGCTGTCGCTGCAGTTCCTGTCCAGCGGCTTCAACATGCTCCAGTTCAGCAACTTCGCGAAGGAGTTCATCTGGGGCGCGCTGCTGCTGCTGGTGATGGTGGTCAACGGACTTCAATTCGGCCGGACCCGTCCGCGGGCGGCCGCCAGGGAGGGAGGGAATCCATGAAGAAGATCCTGAACAAGGCCGAGAACTTCGTTCCGGAGATGCTCGACGGGCTCCTCAAGGCGCACCCCGATCAGCTCGCCCATGCCGGGGAACTGCACGCGATCGTGCGCGCCGACGCACCGGTCCAGGGGAAGGTGGCGCTCGCCACCGGCGGCGGCTCGGGCCATCTGCCGGTGTTCCTCGGCTATGTCGGAAAGGGCCTGCTCGACGGCTGCGCCGTCGGCGACGTGTTCTCCTCGCCCTCGGCGGAGCAGATGCTGGCCGTCACGCGGCGGATCAGCGGGGGCAAGGGCGTCGTCTACATCTACGGCAACTACGGCGGCGACGTGATGAACTTCGACATGGCGGCCGAGATGGCCGAGATGGACGACATCCCCGTCCGCACCGTGCTGGTGCGCGACGACGTCGCGTCTGCGCCGCCGGCCGAGTGGGAGCGCCGCCGCGGTGTCGCGGGCATGGTGTTCGCCTTCAAGGTGGCGGGCGCGCTTGCCGAGAAGGGCGGCTCGCTCGACGAGGTTGCCGCGATCGCGGAGAAGACGCTCGCCAATCTCCGCACCATGGGCGTCGCGCTGTCGCCCTGCACGGTTCCGCTCGCCGGCCGGCCGACCTTCACCATCGGCGACAACGAGATGGAAATCGGCATGGGTATCCACGGCGAGCCCGGCATGAAGCGCGAGACGCTGCAGACCGCCGACGAGATTGCCACGCGCATGCTGACGGCAATCCTGGACGATCTGAAGCCCGCCGCCGGCGATCGGGTGGCGGTCATGGTCAACGGTCTCGGCGCTACGCCGCCGGAGGAACTCTACATCCTCTACCGTACCGTCCACGACCTGCTCGCCGAGAGGAACATCCGCGTGCATCGGGCCTATGTCGGGGAGTACGCGACCAGCATGGAGATGGCTGGCGCGTCCTTCACGATCCTGCGGCTCGACGACGAATTGGCCGACCTCCTCGACGCGCCCGCGCGCTCGCCGTTCTTCGTGCAGGTTTGACCATGAGCGAGATCGATGCAGCCGCCGTTGCAGCGGCGATGCGGCGGGTCGGGGCGGCGCTGGAAGCCGCGCGAGACCGGCTGACCGAACTGGACCAGGCCGTCGGGGACGGCGACCTCGGCATCACGGCCGGCAAGGCGGGGCAGGCGATCGCCGCGCATGCCGACGGGGATCCGGGCGAAGACCTCGGCAAGTTCGTCGCGCAGGGCGGCATGGCGGTCAACCGTGTCGCCTCTTCGACCATGGGCACGTTGCTCGCCACGGCGCTGATGCGCGCGGGCAAGGCGGCGAGCGGCAAGGCGACGCTGACCAGCGCCGACCTTGTCGCGATGCTGCTCGCCGCCGACCAGGGCATCCAGGAACGCGGCAAGGCGAAGCCGGGCGACAAGACCGTCGTCGACGCGTTGCATCCGGCGGCGCTGGCCTTCGAGGCGGCGATCGGGGAGGGCGCTTCGCTTGCCGATGCCGGGCAGCGGATGCTCGAGGCGGCACGCCAGGGGCTCGACGCCGTCACGCCGCTCCGGAACAGGATCGGTCGCGCCGGCTGGGTCGGAGAACGGACCGAAGGCGCGGTCGATCCCGGCTGTGCGGCAATGGTTGTGATCCTGGAAGCTCTGTCGAGGTCGGACCGGGCGAGCCCTTAGGCCTCACACGGCTCGTAGAACCTCGCGCAGACCGTTTCGGTACCCCGGTCGATCCTGTCGATCTGTTCGTTCGTCAGCCGCTTCTTCCAGTTGTCGAGGTTCTTCCGGCTGTCCAGGCGCACGCCGAAACCGTCCTGATCGCTTGGATTGTGGGAACCGCTCACCTGCTCGACGAACCGGGCCTGCTTCGGACCGAAGTGGAGGTCCACAGCCTTGAAGAGGGCCCTGAAGCCGCTCACCGGATCCCGCGACAGGTCCTCATGCCGCGCGAAAACCCAGTCGGGGTGCTTCTCCCGGTAGACATCCGCGCGGTGGTAAATGCAGTTCCACAACAGAATTCCCTGGTCGACGATGTCAGGTTGTCGTCTCGCGTAGGCTGCGATTTGCTCCCGGAAGGGTGCGAGAGTTTCCATCAACTTCGGTTGTGACGAGAGATTGGTGAAGTCGAAGTTCCAACCCTTGACGAGCAAGCTCGACACGAAGGCGCGGGGATGCCTGATCATCACCACGGGTCGCATGCCGAAATGGGCGGCGAGCCATTCGGCGGAGAAGAAGGCCAGCGGGTCCTTGTAGATCACGCGGCTGGAGCGCCGAAGAACGTACTTGGATCTCCGGAGAGCATACTTGGCGAGAGGCTTCAGCCCCGGACGGAGAAGCACCGCTTCCTGCCAGTAGGGGTAATCCTTGATCGTCGAGGCGATACTGGCGCGGTAGGCCGGATCGGAGTCCTCGTGGAGATAGAGGTACCAGTGACGCGGGTCGAAGTTTCGCTGCTCGTTCCTCAAATGGATGTTGAACGGCTCGAACACCAGTCTCGTGGCTGGCGCGGAACTCAGCACGGAGCCGACCCAGGTCGTACCGGATCTATGCGACCCCGTGACCAGGACAGGGCCTCTTCGGTCTCTCAGCCCGATCATTTTTCGGGCCTCGTCGGCAAACAACGCTTTCTTGTCATGCAGCGGCTTCCAAGCCGCGCGCATACGCTTTCGGAGGGGCGAAATCCGGCCCTAAACCAAGCAAAACGAACGGACTGTCTGCTCAAAACGAAGGGTTGAATGCACCCGGCTCTTTCGATCGTCTCGACGCACGTGCCTATGACCATAGTATCCTCATGCACGAGTCCGCCGCTCCGTTCCCGCTGGATGCGAGCGGACGGACCTGAAAATGCTCCAATGACGAACGGGCTCCGGCCGCGAAGGTTGCCCGCCTCAGACGTTGAACGCGCAGTCCCGACACCGCTGCCGCAAAAATGAGCGGTTCATGGCGTCGGTACGGTTGTCCGGCGGATTGGCGGCCGGAATAGCCACCCGGCTCTGCCCCGGGCTCCATGCGATTAGGTAAAGATACATATTCGCATGCTAAACGGCAACAGTTGGGCGACGACATCGTGCCGGTCGCTTGCCAACCTCCCGGATCGGATGTCCGGCCGCTGCCTCAGCCGGTTATCGAGTCCACGTCCCGACGGGTTCGCCGTCATGGAAGATCGTGGCGACTCGCCCGTCGATCTCCGCGACGAAGCACTTCTCCGCCTGTTCCTCCCAGCGAAGGCAGAACGCCTCGGCGCGCACTGCCCAGCGGCCTTTCCACGCCTTGTCCGGCGCCGAAAGCAGCGCGGTCCCGTCGGGCAGCAGGATGAAGGTCGCGACCAGGCCGGAGAAGGTCTTCGCCTGGAACGGCTTGCCGTTGGCGAAGGCGCTGACGAGTTCGGCGACCGCCGGTTCCTGGGCTGCGGCCGCGGTGACCATCGTCGTCAAGACGACCAGCAGACTTGCCAGCTTGCCCATCGCGCTCCTCGCCGCCGGATTCGACGAGCTTAGCGAGAGGCGTGGAGTCGGGGCTAGGGACATATTCCCTATTCTGCAAACTTCGTATCGGAAAGCAGCTGGAAGCCTGATTGCGGTTCGCCAGGACCGCCTGCCGCGCGTCCGGAACCGGAGATGAACGAGGCAACGTCGCGCCGGCCGGGTGATGCCGCCGTCTAGTCGACCGCGTTCGGCGGCTGATCGCGGGAGAGCAGAGCGGTTCCCAGCCCTTCCACCTGGATGATCGACACCCCCGCCTCTTCGAAGGCGCGCAGAACCTGCGCTTCCGTGGCGCGATGGAGTTCATGCGCGCCGACTTCGAAATCCTTGATCGTGCTGCGGGAGACCTGGGCCCGTTCCGCGAGGTCGGCTTGCGACCAGTCCAGCAGGCCACGCGCGCCTCGACAGAATGCCGGTGTCAAACTGCGGTTTCTAACGTCTTGAACCATAGTGCATGTCAACCATATTGGTTGGTATCACCCCAATATGGTGCTTTCCAGCAAGAAATCCAGACCGAGGACAGCTCATGCCGCACGACACACCCCTGATCTCTACGATCGTCGCGGGCCTCGTGCTGGCTTTCATCTTCGGTGCCATCGCCAATCGGTTTCGTCTGCCACCGCTGGTCGGCTATCTCGTCGCCGGCATCCTGGTAGGACCTTACACGCCCGGTTTCGTGGCCGATCAAAGTCTTGCGCCCGAACTCGCCGAGATCGGCGTCATCCTGCTCATGTTCGGTGTCGGGCTGCATTTCTCCCTGAAGGACCTGATGTCCGTCCGCTTCATCGCGGTGCCCGGCGCGCTGGCCCAGATCGGCTTCGCCACGCTGCTCGGCTGGGCCCTCGGCTGGGCGATGGGATGGACAACGGGCGGGGGTCTCGTATTCGGCCTGGCACTCTCCGTCGCCTCCACGGTGGTCCTCCTGAAGGCGCTCCAGGAGCGGCGGCTGGTCGATACCGAACGCGGCAAGATCGCGGTAGGGTGGCTGATCGTGGAGGACCTTGCGATGGTCCTGGCGCTCGTGCTGATCCCGGCTGCGGCCAGCGTCAGCGACGGCGGCCACGGCGGCGGCGATCCCATGGTGGCGACCTTGGGGCAACTCCTCGGCGTGGATCTCGGCCTGACCGGGATCATCGGCGTGACCCTGCTGAAGGTGGCCGCCTTTGTCGGTCTCATGCTGGTGGTCGGCCGGCGCGTGATCCCCTGGATCCTGCACCGGATCGCGCACTCTGGAAGCCGCGAGCTGTTCCGCCTCGGCGTGCTGGCGATCGCGCTGGGGGTGGCCTTCGGGGCCGCCAAGCTGTTCGGCGTCTCGCTCGCGCTCGGCGCGTTCTTCGCCGGCATGATCCTGTCGGAGAGCGAGCTCAGCCATCGAGCCGCGCAGGAGAGCCTGCCGCTGCGCGACGCCTTCGCCGTGCTGTTCTTCGTCTCGGTCGGCATGCTGTTCAATCCGGCGATCCTCATGGAGAGCCCGGGGCCGTTGCTTGCCACCGTCGCCATCATCGTGGTCGGCAAATCGATCGCGGCCTTCCTGATCGTCTTGGCGTTTCGCCGCAGCACCGGCACGGCGCTGACGATCTCGGCCAGCCTGGCGCAAATCGGCGAGTTCTCCTTCATCCTCGCCGAACTCGGGGTGGGGCTGAACCTGCTGCCGGAGGAGGGCCGGAACCTGATCCTGGCCGGCGCCATCATCTCGATCATCCTCAACCCGCTGATCTTCTGGCTGGCCGAAACGGTCAAGCCGGGGCTTGAGACCCGCGTCATCCGCCAGCCGCCCCGCGCCGCAACCGAACCGGCGGCCGAGACACGGGTGACCGCCCCGCCGGCCGGAAACGGACCCGCCGCTGCTGCGCCGGAAATCGAGGCCGCCCGCTCGGGGCCCGATGCTGCAGGACGGGCGGATGTCCCGGAGGCAGCCGGCGAGGTCGAGGACATCCGTCCGACCTCGCTCACCGGGCATACGGTGCTGGTCGGCTACGGCCGGGTCGGAAGCCTGATCGGCAGCGCACTGACTGCCGATGGCGCGCCGCTGGTGGTGATTGAGGATGCCGACCAGCGTGTCGACGCCCTGCAGGCGGCTGGCATCGAGGTGATCGTCGGCAACGCCGCGGCGGCCGACGTCCTCGCCCTCGCCAACCTTGCGGCCGCCCGTTGCATCCTGGTCGCGATCCCGGAGTCCTTCGAGGCTGGTCAGGTGGTCGAACAGGCCCGCAAGGCCAATCCCGGCATTCTGATCATCGGGCGCGCGCACTCCGACGCGGAGGTCGATCACCTCACGGGGCTGGGGGCGGACGTCGTGATCATGGGCGAGCGGGAGATCGCCCGCGGCATGCTGGATCGTGTGCGGCGTCAGCCGGACCTCCCGGTTGCCGCGGAGGCGAGCGCGGGGTCGACGGCGGGCGCTCCGGTCTGATAGGCATCAAGGATGACGTTCGCGAACCTTCGAGGCAGCGGGATCGACCAGACGCCGGCATCCGTCGGCGCCCGGTCGCGCGCGACCGCGACGGTTGTCGCTCTCGTCTTCGCCTACATCGGCTTTCTGCTTGGGGCGCCTGCACCGGACTTCCGGATCGGATCGGCGCAAGCAGGCGTCCAGGGCGCGCAAGGCTGGCAGCACCTGGCCGGCCGCGAGGGTCCTCGGGCCGTCGCCACAGTCGACCGACCGGATCCGCGGGTACCGTCGCCGCCGTCCCCGCCGGCCCTCGGGCCCGCGCGCGCCGCCGGCCTCCCGACGGTCGACCGTTCCGGCGAGGTCGTCGTCCGGCGGCCTACGACGCCCCGGGCGGTCTCCCTTTCCCGCGCCCACCCGCCGCGAGCGCCTCCCACCGTGCCGGCCTGATCCTCATCCCTGATCAAGGCGCGCCCCCGCTTCGATGCCGAACGGCTCGACGCTGTCGGCGCAGGCACGGACATTCCCATGAAGACCTCTCCCTGGTTGGTGGCCACCTACGTGGTCATCGTCGCGCTCGGCATCCTGACCGCCCTGCCGAACATTCTCTCACAGTCCACCCTCGACTCGCTCCCGTCCTGGCTCCCGCGGGACAAGGTCTCGCTCGGCCTCGACCTGCGCGGCGGCTCCCATCTCGTCCTGGAGGTCGACGGGGCCGACCTCGCACGGGAGCGCCTGCAGACCCTGACGCAGGACGCCCGGCGCGCGCTCCGTGACGCTGGCATCGCCGACACGACGATCAGGCGCTCCGACAGCGGGCTCGTCGTTCGCCTCGGCAACCCGGCCGACCGAGCGGCCGCTCTCACCGCGCTCAACGGCCTGGCGACGACCGTCGGCATCTCCGGCACCCCGGACCTGGCGTTCGCAGGGGAGGGTGGCACCATCACCATCGGTCTGACGCAAGCCGGCCTTTCCGATCGGACGAGCGCGGCCGTCGAGCAAAGCCTGGAGATCATCCGTCAGCGCATCGACCAGGTGGGCGTCGCCGAACCGACCATTCAGCGCGTCGGCGCCGACAGGATCCTCGTCCAGCTGCCGGGCGTTCAAGACCCGGCGCGTATCCGCGACCTCCTCGGCTCGACCGCCAAGATGAGCTTCCACCTTCTGTCGGAGAGCGCCGTAGACGGAGCGGTGCCGCCGGGCGTGACGATGCTGCGCGACGACGAGGGCCGCAGCTACCCGGTCGACGACCGCATCGAGCTCAACGGCGACCGGCTGACCGACGCCCGGGTCGGCTTCGATCCGAACACCAACGAACCGATCGTGTCGTTCCGCTTCGACACGGCGGGCGCCGCGCGGTTCGCGGAGATCACACGCGCCAACGTCGGCAAGCCCTTTGCCATCGTGCTCGACGCCAAGGTGCTCTCGGCGCCGGTGATCCGCGAGCCGATCACCGGCGGATCGGGTCAGATCTCCGGTAACTTCTCCGTGGAGAGCGCCACCGATCTCGCCGCGCTGCTGCGCGCGGGTGCCCTGCCGGCCAAGCTCACCGTCATCGAGGAGCGCACGGTGGGCGCCGATCTGGGTGCGGACGCGATTGCCATGGGCGTCACCACCGGCCTGATCGGCTTCGGCCTGGTGGTCGGGTTCATGGTGGTTCTCTACGGCGCGTGGGGGCTGCTGGCCAACCTGGCGCTCGGCCTCAACGTGATCCTCACCTTCGCCGGCCTGTCGCTGCTGGGGGCGACGCTGACGCTGCCGGGCATCGCGGGCATCGTGCTCGGCATCGGTCTCGCCGTCGACGCCAACGTCCTGATCAACGAGCGCATCCGGGAGGAGACGCGCAAGGGACGCAGCGCGATCGCGGCCCTGGACGCCGGCTTCAAGCGCGCCTTCGCCACCATCGTCGACGGCAACGTCACGGCGCTGATCGCCTCGGTGCTGCTGTTCTGGTTCGGCTCGGGCCCGGTGCGCGGCTTCGCAGTGACCATGGGCCTCGGCATCGCGATCTCGATGTTCACCGCGGTCTCGATCGTGCGCGTTGCGATGCTGGCCATCGTGCGCCGTTTCAAGCTGAAGACGCTGAACATCCGGCCGCTGCTGCCCGTTCGGCTCATTCCGGACGGCACGCGCATCAACTTCATGAAGGCGCGGTTCTTCGGCATCGGCTTCTCGGCCTTCCTGTCGGCGGCCTCGATCGTTCTGTTCGTGACGCCCGGCCTCAACTACGGCGTCGACTTCCGCGGCGGCATCCAGATGGAGGTGGTCACCGAAGGGCCGGCTGACCTCGCCGCTTTCCGCTCCGGGCTCGACGATCTCGGCCTTGGAGAGGTCGCGCTTCAGGAGTTCGGCGACGCCCGCCACGTGCTGGTCCGGGTGGAGCGCCAGCCGGGCGGAGAGGTGGCGCAGACCGCCGCCGTGGAGACGCTGAAAGCGGAGGTGCGAGCGATCGACCCGACCGCCGAGGTGGAACGGACGGAGGTCGTCGGACCGAAGGTTTCAGGCGAATTGGCCACGGCCGGCCTGCTTTCCGTCGTGTTCGCCAGCCTGGCGATGCTGGTCTACATCTGGGTCCGGTTCGAATGGCCCTTTGCAGTCGGGGCAATCGCTACGTTGATCCTGGACGTCACCAAGACGGTCGGCTTCTTCGCGCTGACCGGCCTCGACTTCAACCTGACCGCCATCGCCGCCCTGCTGACGCTGGTCGGCTATTCCGTCAACGACAAGGTCGTGGTGTATGACCGGATGCGGGAGAACATGCGCCTCTACAAGGCGATGCCGCTGCGCGAGATCATCGATCTCTCGATCAACGAGACGCTCGCGCGCAGCCTCTACACCTCGGTGACGGCCTTCCTGTCGCTGCTGCCGATGGCGATCTGGGGTGGTAGCGCGGTGGAGAGCTTCGCCGTGCCGATGATCTTCGGCATCGTCATCGCCGCGTCCTCATCGGTCTTCATCGCCGCGCCGATCCTCCTGTTCCTCGGCGATTGGCGCCGGCGGCGGGCGGCAGGCATGGCGAACCGGATCGAAGGGAGCGCCCCGGCCTGAGGCCGCACCCGAGCGTCGACGTGCCGGCCGGCGCCTGAATTCGGCCGGCACGTTCATGCCGGCGATCCGTAGTCGTGGGTAGTTCCGTTCGAACTTTACCGTACAGATTCTTCGATCTCCTCCTGGAATGGGACATCGGATGATCAATCCAATCCAACTCCCTAATAGTTAACGTTGTTATATTTGCTCCTCGTGCATTATGAAATTACTTTTCCGAAGAAAATGTCAGGATGACATACTTTTTTGTGTTGGATAGCTTCAAAGTATTCGATCAGCAGTTGCCCCTTCTCGTATTACTCGTGAAATCGGGGTAGACAGATCTGGAACCGGAGAGGGGGGCTTATCCGGGATCTCACGACTGCCATGTATTGAGCATGGTTCAACGTGGAAGGCGACCGCTGCTCCTTCAGCAGCGGTCGTTTGCATTCCGGAGTTGCTGCCCCTGCAACGGAGCACAGCAGCACGCATGTCGACACAGGCACCATCGCCGACGGGACGGGAGAGCCCCTTCTTCGAGAACGAGTTCATAGTGACGAAGACGGACATGAAAGGCCGTCTGACTTATGCCAACGACGTTTTCCTGCGCGTGTCGCGGTTCAATTCGAACGACGTGATCGGCAAGCCTCACAACATCATTCGGCACCCGGACATGCCCCGGGCCATCTTTCAGCTCCTGTGGGAGAAGATCGAGGCTCGCTGCGAGATCTTTGCCTATGTCGTCAATCTGGCGTCCAACGGCGACCACTACTGGGTGCTTGCCCACGTGACGCCGAGCTTCGACGGCGCCGGCAACGTCGTGGGCTACCACTCGAACCGTCGGAAACCGGACGGGCCGCAGGTTGCTGCCATCAAACCCCTCTATGCCGCACTCCTCGAGGAGGAGCGCCGACCGACGAAGCGGAAGGACGGGCTGCATTCCTCTCGCTTCCTGCTCGACACCATCCTCCGTGACAAAGGGCTCGGCTATGATGAGTTCGTCCTATCTCTTTAAGTCCAGACTGGCGATCCTCTCTGCGGGTATCCTGCTGTTCTTGCTGTTCGTCCTGCGCGTCATCGATTTGCTGCCTGTCGTGGTGGAGCTTTCGATCTTCGCACTCGCCGCCGCTGTCCTTGGAGCGGGGATGTACTTTACGGCGATGCTGGAGGGTCTTCTCGATCGGGTGGCCTCGGTCTGCGAGGCAGCGAGCCAAGGCGACCTGGAGGCCCGCGTTCTCGATGCGATCCAACCGGGG
This sequence comes from Chthonobacter albigriseus, assembly GCF_013839445.1. Taxonomy (GTDB): domain Bacteria; phylum Pseudomonadota; class Alphaproteobacteria; order Rhizobiales; family Pleomorphomonadaceae; genus Chthonobacter; species Chthonobacter albigriseus. The sequence continues at coordinate 51,941 of NZ_JACDIT010000007.1, forward strand.
CCGGTCGGACGACTTCAGGGCTCGGTCAATCGCGTCCTCGATGTGTCGGATGCGTTTGTGAGGGAAGCCGCCGGATCGATGGCAGCGGTGGCTGCGGGCAAGTACTTCCGAAAGGTCATGTTGCGCGGCATGCCGGGCGCCTACGCCAATGCGGCTCGAACCCTCAATGCCGCCACCCACACGATCGACGAGCGCACCGTCGCGTTCGCGCGGTTTGCCGAGGAGAACGTCCGCAGCGTGATGGGCAGCGTCTCGGCCGCTGCCGCAGAGATGGAGGCCAGCGCCGGTTCGTTCGCGTCCTTCGCCAAACGGAGCGAGACCCTGGCCACCTCGGCAGCAAGCGCGTCGACACAAACCACTGCAAACGTGCAGTCCGTTGCCGCGGCCGCGGAACAACTCGCAGCGTCGGTGGACGAGATCTCGCGGCGCGTGAACGATTCGTCAGGTGTCACGCAGTCTGCTGTGGAACAGGCGCGCCGCACCAATGATCTTGTGGGCAGGCTCGCGGCGGCTGCGGAGCGGATCGGCGACGTGGTGCAGCTCATCACGTCGATCGCCGAACAGACGAATCTGCTCGCGCTCAACGCCACCATCGAAGCGGCGAGGGCGGGGGAGGCCGGACGAGGTTTCGCCGTCGTTGCGAGCGAGGTCAAGAGTCTTGCTGGTCAGACCGCCAGTGCGACCGACGAGATCCGGGCGCAGATCGCCTCGATCCAGGCGGAGACACGCAAGGCGGCGGCTGAGATCGGTGCCATCAGCGACACGATCCAGGGTGTCGACCAGATCGCGGCCGCCATCGCCGCCGCTGTCGAACAACAGGGGGCGACGACGCGGGAGATCTCCCGGAACGCCAGTGAGGCTGCGCAAGGCGCAGACGAAGTCACGCAGAGCGTCGTCGGCGTCAGCGCCGCCGCGATAGAAACCGGTGGTGCCGCAGGTCAGGTCTTGGAAGCCGCGGCGGAGCTGTCACGCAACGCTCAACTCCTGAGTGGCCAGATCGACAACTTCCTTGATCGCATGAAAGCGGCGTAGGCGGCCCGCTCCGCCGTACTGGAGGCGAGCGACGTGCGAACACGGCCGAAGGCTTGCCTCCCGTATCGCTCTGGCGCGATCCTTGCCCCGGAGCGACGATACATGCGGCCCCTGATCGAAGCGGCCGGGTCGAGGAACGCAAGTATCTGCCGATCGCCAGCGCGCATGCATCATCGCAGAACGTCTTGACGGCAGAGCACCGGTGACACCGGCCGGATGGCAGCAAGGCGGATGTTTCAGCTGTTCCTGCCCGCGCAAGAACGAACACCCCCGCTGCCGATCGTGGCCGACACTGCCGACATCCGCGCTCTGCCCGTTCTCGGCCTTTGCCCTGGCGACAATCGGCCTTAGGGTCTGCGCGGAGGAGATCCGTCTTTTGCAGTTAAAGGTCGGATCCGCCGCGGCCTGGACTGGAAACGCCAGCCTGGAGCCAACCTTACGACGGAACGGAGAGAAAGCCATGGCTCGGTTGGGGAGAATTGCAGGCGTGGTCCTTTTCCTGCTGCCGCTGGCCTGGAGCGCAGCCGCTGGCGCCGCGGACGTCGCGGGGTCGAAGGACGACCCGCTGATCGGCCGTTACGAGGGCTCGGAGATCGTCGAGTACTCCACCACCGAGTTCGATGCGGCGAAGGTGATCACGGGGCCGATCGATCCAGCGACGATCGACACGGGAGCAGGCGAGGGCTGGCTCCCCGTGGAGGGCAAGGTGACGCTGATCTACTACATGCTGCCACCGGACCGTTCCACGCTGGAAGTCCTGCGCAACTACCAGTCCTCCATTGAAGGGAAGGGTGGCGCTGTCGCCTTTACCTGCGACACCCAGGACGGCACCTGCTACGCGGGGGGCAGCGAGACCGCCGGGTACCTGCTCGGACAGGCGGTCGGTCCGGTCCTGGCGCTGCCCAAGCTGAACGGCGACTACGTGCACAACTGGTTCGGCAACCGCGGTCGCTATCTCTACGCCACGTTCGACAAGCCGGAAGGCAAGGTCCACGCGGAGGTATTCCTCGGCGAGAGCGGCTCCGGCAATGTCGCGGTGGTCCGCGTGGTCGAGACCACGGCCATGGAAGCCGACAAGATCACCTTCGTCGACGCCTCCCAGATGCGGTCCGCGATCGACGAGACGGGCCGGATCAGCCTCTATGGCATCCTGTTCGACTTCGACAAGGCGACCCTGAAGGATGAATCCAAGCCGACGCTGGACGAGATCGCCAAGCTGCTCACCGAGGATCCCGACCTGGAACTCCTGGTCGTCGGGCACACGGATTCGGAGGGCAGCTTCGACTACAACCTCGACCTCTCCAATCGCCGCGCCGCCGCCGTCGCGGCCGCGCTGGTGGAGACCTACGGCATCCCACAGGCGCGGCTTTCCTCGTTCGGCTGTTCGTTCGCGGCCCCGGTCGCATCCAACGCCGACGAGGCAGGACGGGCTAAAAATCGCCGAGTGGAACTGGTGCAGCGCTGAGGGCGGGGCCGGCAAAGACCTGGGGTCGCGCGTCCGAGCGGTTCCTCGGAGCGAAAAAGGCAAGGTCAGCGCTGGTGCCGGCCGGTGCCGCCGCGGCCACGACGGGGCGATGCGGCCCAGCCCATCAGTTCAAAAAAGAGATGGCGGAGCCGGAGGGATTCGAACCCTCGGTACGGGTTTACGCCCGTACAACGGTTTAGCAAACCGCCGCCTTCAGCCTCTCGGCCACAGCTCCAACGGCTGGAATGCGTAGTGGATGACCGAGGTCCGGTCAACCCCCGCAGGGATGCGCGGTGGGGAAGTCGGCAGGGCCGCGGGCAGGGGCTGCCGCACTTGCGGGTTCTCGGCTTTCGGCCCGCGGTTTTGGCACGCAGTCGGGGGTGCCGTCCGAGGGGGGTGACGGCCGTTGGGCGCCCGATCGCATGACGGCTGCGAGCGATTCGACGCGGTGTCCGTGCGCGGAATGATGCCGCCTGGCTCGGCCGTGCCGGCCTCGCGCCGTGCGCAAAGCCGGGAGGCAAAGGGCGGCCGTCGAGGCCGGGCGGTCGCGTGGAGGCTTGTCTCCTGGGATGCTCCGGATCGCTGCCGTCTCTCAAGAAACTCGTAACTTGCATGATTTGGCGCAAGGGAAAGCCGGGCGTTCGGGCGTATCCTTTCGATCCTCGAGCCCGGCGCCGGCTGGAAACACGCAGCGGAAGCCGTGGCCGGAGCAGGAGGCATCGCATGACACACACAGACCACCTCGACGCGCTGGAGTGGCTGATCGTCTTCGACGGCCGCAAGATGCTGGCCTTCCAGAACAGCGGGACGCGCCGGACGCCGACCCTCGCGCTCCGCTTCGAGAGACTTGCGGTGACGGGACCTGCACGGTCGCTTGGAACCGACCGTCCCGGCCGGGTGCAGCCCTCCGTCGGCACCGCGGGTAGCGCCGTGGAGACCCCGGACCTTCACGACGCGGCAGAAGCTGCGTTCGTCCGGGAGACGGCCACGCTTCTGGACGCCTCCGTCAGGGACGGGACGATCCGCTCGGCCGTGGTCGTCGCCCCACCACGGGCGATCGGCATCTTCCGCGAGGCCGCTCCGGTGACCCTGAAGGCGGTGATCCGCGCCGAGCTGACCGCCGACCTGACGAAGGAGCCGGTCACCGACCTTGAACGGCGCTTCTCACCTCAGGGCTGAGGGGGCGTCAACCGGCTGGAAAGGGGTCCCCCCACTAGAGTGGAGGGCGTGGGGAGCCCCTGTAACTTCCCGCTAAGGTGTCGGGGGGTATCATGATCTTTCATAGGGAAAACAAAAACCGTCCGATGCTTATGGAGCAGGTGGTGGCCATTACGCGATCTGTGCCGGTCTCGAGCGATCAGCCCGTCGGCCGGGGGATTGGGCGGATCGTCTTCGATGAGACCCCCTCCGGTACGAAGAGCCGCAAGGCCGCCAAGCCTGTGCGGAAGGAGCCGGGGATCAATTGGCTTGCCTGGATCGTCTGCGGCCTCGCGGTCGCTGTGCTCTGCGTCGGCGCAACCGCCAGCATCGTCCACGTCGTCAACCGGCCGGTTGTCGTGCCGTTGCCGAAGAACGTGACCACGGAGCGCCCCGGCGACACCAACTGGTACCAGCGGATGAACGGGCAGTACCAGCATTGGGTGATGAAGCCGGACGGCTCCTTCGAGTATGTCGGGGCCGTTGAAGCCGGACGCGACCCGAATTTCAGCGACCGCAAGTCCAACGCGGCCACGGCCGACCAGCGCCGCAAGGCGCTGCGCGATGCGGCGAACGGGACGGCCTCTCAGTAGCCTGCGGTGGAACCGATCGGCCGTCCCGCGTCTTCTTCCCCGAAAGCGGGAGAACGGCATGGCCAACAACAGCAACAGCGATCCGGAACGGCGGTCCGGCCACATGGGGCAGGGCGCGAACCAGCAGGGCCAGACGGCACCCCCGCGCGGCGCTTCGCTCGGCCATCGCGTCACGCTCGACGAGGATGGCGAGCCTCGGCCCGAAAAGCCGGATGTCGCCCGCGCGCGCAAGGGAATCCACACGGACGACTGATGGTGGCGGTCAGGCGTCCTCGAAGCCGGAAAGCACGTTCACGGCGTTGATCCCCACTTCCGCCACGGCGTAACCGCCTTCCAGAAGGAAGAGGGTGGGAAGCCCGGCTTGTCCGATCAGCCCGCCGTAGCGACGGAAGTCGTCGCTGGTCAGCTTGAAGAAGCTGATCGGGTCGCGCTCGAAGGTGTCGACGCCGAGCGACACCACGATCGCCTCGGCCCCGAAGGCCCTGATGCGCCGCAGTGCGTCAGCCAGGGCGTCCGACCACTGGTCGTATGCCGTGCCGGGAGGCATCGGGTAGTTCACGGTGAAGCCTTCGCCGGCGCCTTCACCGACCTCATCGGCATAGCCCATGAAATGCGGGAACGCGTCGGCCGGGTCGCCGTGGAGCGAGGCGAAGAAGACGTCGCCGCGCCGGTAGAAGATGTCCTGCGTGCCGTTCCCGTGGTGGAAGTCCACGTCGAGGATCGCGACTCGTCCAGCGCCGGCGTCGCGCAAGTGCTGGGCGGCGACGGCGGCGTTGTTGATAAAGCAGTAGCCGCCGTAGAGATCGTAGGCGGCGTGGTGGCCGGGCGGGCGGCAGAGGCCGAATGCGCCCTTCTCACCGCCCGCGACGAGCGCGGCGGCCGTCAGCGCGACGTCCTTGGAGGCCTGCGCGGCTTCCCACGTCCCGGGCCCGATCGACGTCTCGGTCGACATGGCGTAGTAGCCGAGCTTGCCGTCGACGTGACGGGGCACGCGGTCGACCATCCGCCGGGCCGGCCAGCAGGTCGGGATGGCCTCGCCCTCATAGCCGGCGGCGGCCCACTCGTCCTCCACCGTCGACAGGAATTCGATCAGGCCCGCGTCGTGCACTTTCAGCACCGGGTCCAGGCCATGTCGGGTCGGCGCCACCACGTCTCCCAACCCGACCTCCTGGACACGGTCAAGGACGATGCGTGCGCGCTCGGCCCGTTCGTGCGGTGGCACCAGCACACCGCCGTAGAGTTCGGTGCGGACGTTTCGTTTCTCGTGGTCGGCTGAGAAGACGGTGATCATGCTTGGCTTGTCCCAGGGGTCACGCGGGTTGGCGGACCGTCATGCTAGAGCGCTTTGCAGTCCGGCGAAATCGCCGGGTTGGTCGGTACCGCAGAAACGGGATGCTGCAGATACAGGCGGGGTCGCAATCGCCGCGACGCCGGCTTATCAGGCTGTTCGCCGAGCCGGTTCGGGCGCTAGCGGCGCGCGGACGATGGTAGATGGCCGGTGGGATGCGATCGACGTGCCAACTGCCGCGCCGGCTGCGGCTGTTCATCGCCTTGGTAAGGTTCTGTCGGGCTAAGGTGAATCAAACGTATCGGTTCGAGGGGTTCAGTCTGGCGTTTCGGTTGTTCGGCGACAGATACGCGTCGGTTGTTTCTAGCAAAACGGAGCTCTGATCGTTGTTGTATCACAAATCATGGATCTGTCTGGATCCGGTTTTCTATGTGATCAGATTAAACATTTATAAGATTTTGGATGAGAGGCTTGCCGCTAACGGGACAACATCTGGCTCCCGTCATGGAGGCTTGAAGATGGTTGGGAAGTTTCACGAGTTTCTGCGCAACGAGTCTGGTGCGACGGCCATTGAATATGGCCTTATCGCTTCGCTGATCGCCGTCGTCATCATCGGTGCTGCGACAACCCTGGGCACCAAGATCTCGAACACCTTCGGCCGGGTTTCCAACCAGCTCAGGTAATACGGCCGGATCCCAAGTCGATCCCCGCGCAAAGGTCGCCCCGTCGGGCGACCTCTTTTTTTGTCCGGGCCCTGTCGGATCCTGGCGGTTCGTCGGTTCGCCCGACGAGCGGACCGACAGAAACCTGGAGCTTGTTCTTAAAATCTTCAGGTTAAGTGTACTTAACGGGATTCACCGATGTCGGTTAGCATGTCTGTAGAGGTGGGCCTGCTAGGTTGTTTTCAGCGAGGACAACTCGCAACAGACATACGGAGAGGCCCCAATGCGTCAGACCATCAAGAACTTCATCCGCAACGAATCCGGTGCCACGGCGATCGAATACGGCCTGATCGCCTCGCTGATCGCAGTCGTCATCATCGGCGCTGCTTCGACCCTGGGTTCGAAGATCAGCAACACCTTCTCGCAGGTTTCCAACCAGCTGCGTTGATCCGTCCGGATCCAGACCATCCGGCGGTGCCAATGGCCGTCCCTTTCGGGGGACGGCCTTTTCTTTTTCCGGGCGGGCAGGCGAAAAAAAGGGCTCTTCCCTTTCGAGAAGAGCCCTTCAGTGAGGCTCGCATCCCCCATTTGTCCGCGAGCCGGAGCGGAGCCGGATCGTCCCGCTGTCCCCCGACGGGGGACGATCCGGACCTCGATGCCGATCAGGCCACCCGGTCGGGCGGCGTGCGGCCATCGAAGAAAGCTTCAAGATTGGAGAGGACGCGCCAGCCCATCGCCTCGCGGGTCGAGGCAGTCGCGCTGCCGAGGTGCGGCAGCAGCACCGCGTTCTCGCACTCGTAGAGGTCGGTGACGATCCGCGGCTCGCCTTCGAACACGTCGAGGCCGGCGCCCTTGATCACGCCCGCCTTCAGTGCGTTGGCGAGCGCCACGCCGTCGACGACCTCGCCGCGGGCGGTGTTGACCAGGATCGACGTCGGCTTCATCAGCTTCAGCCGGTCGGTGCTGATCAGGTGGTAGTTCTCCTTGCCGCCGGGCATGTGCAGCGAGACCACATCGGCCTCGCGCAGCACGTCCTCGATGGTGTCGCGCTTCTCGGCGCCAGTCTCGGCGGCGAGTTCGGGCTTCACCGGGAACGGGTCGAAGTAGATCACCTTCATGCCGAAGCCGAAGTGGGCGCGCTTGGCGGCTTCGCGTCCGATGCGGCCGAAGCCGAGCACGCCGAACACGCCGCCGGAGACCTTGGTGCCGATCATGTGGGTCGGGCGCCAGCCGGTCCACTTGTGCGCGCGCACTTCGCGCTCACCTTCGCCGGCACGGCGGGCGGCCATCAGCATCAGCGTGATGGCGAGGTCGGCGGTGCACTCGGAGAGCACCTCCGGCGTGTTGGAAACCTGGATGCCGGCCTTCTTGGCAGCTTCCGTGTCGATGTGGCTGTAGCCGACGCCGTAGCTCGCCAGCATCTTGGCGCGCGGGTTGGTCACGTCGAGCGCGGCGGCGTCCACCTTGTCGGACACGGTCGGGCAGACCGCATCGTAGGCGAGCAGCGCCTCGCGGATCTCGGCGCCGGTCATCGGGATGTCGCTCTCGTTCAGCGTCACGTCGTAGAGCGCCTTGAGCTTCTCCTCGACGACCGTGGGCCAGCGGCGGGTGACGAGCACTTTCTTCTTCGACACGGGTGTTTCCTCTGAGGTTCTTGGGGAAAGCAGGACCGGGTCCCGCCGCCTCCGTGATGGCCCGCGGAGGCGGACCACCCACGCATTCTGCCTTCGATTTCGCTTCCCTACAGCCCTGAAAGCTCCGCTCGAAGCCGTGCGGCACATCCGTCCGTCGATCGGGAGGCGGGCGGCCGGACGGATCCGGCTCCGGGGAGGAGATACCACCGTTCCTTCCGGCCGCCCGTTCCCGTCACTCCGCTGCGACGCGCAGGCCGGAGAGCATCTTCTGCACGGTGGAGGCGAACTCGGCCGGCGTCGGGACGATGGTCACGCCGCATTCCTTCAGGAGTTCCACCTTCTCGGCCGCGGATTCGCCGACCGACGACACGATGGCGCCGGCGTGGCCCATCTTGCGGCCCTTGGGCGCCGACAGGCCGGCGATGTAGGCGCAGACCGGCTTGGTCATGTGGTCGCGGGCATACATGCCGGCTTCCACTTCCTGCGGTCCGCCGATCTCGCCGATCATGATCACGGCGTCGGTGTCGGGATCGTTCTCGAACAGTTCGAGAATGTCGCGATGCGAGCAGCCGTTGATCGGGTCGCCGCCGATACCGACGGAGGTCGAGACGCCGATGCCGATCTCCTTCAGCTGCGAGGCGGCCTCGTAGCCGAGGGTGCCGGAGCGGCCGACGATGCCGATGCGGCCAGGCAGGTAGATGTGGCCCGGCATGATGCCGACCAGCGCCTCGCCCGGGGTGATGATGCCCGCGCAGTTCGGCCCGAGCAGCCGCATGCGGTTCTCGGCCTTGTAGCGCTTCATGTAGCGCTTCACGCGCATCATGTCCTGGGTGGGGATGCCGTCGGTGATGCAGACCGCGACCTTGATGCCGGCATCGGCGGCTTCCATGATCGAGTCGGCTGCGAACGGAGGCGGCACGAAGACGATGGAGACGTCGGCGCCGGTGGCCGCGACGGCATCCTTGACGGTGTTGAACACCGGCTTGCCGTGGATCTCGGTGCCGCCCTTACCCGGGGTGACGCCGCCGACGACCGGCGAGCCGTAGCGGATCATGTCCTCGGCGTGGAACGAGCCGATCTTGCCGGTGATTCCCTGGACGATGATCTTGGAGTTCTTGTTGACCAGAACGGACATTGGTTCTCTCCTTCGCTCGGGCGATCAGGCCGCGACGGCCTTGCCGGTCTTGGCGGCGGCGACCGACAGACGGGCGGCTTCGGCGAGGGTGGTGGCGGAGATCACGTTGATCCCGCTCTCGTTGATGATCTTGCGGCCTTCGTCGACGTTGGTGCCGGCGAGGCGGACGACGAGCGGCAGGTCGAGGCCGGCGATCTCCACGGCCTTCACCACGCCCTGGGCGACCCAGTCGCAGCGGTTGATGCCGGCGAAGATGTTGACGAGCACGACCTTGACGTTCTTGTCCTGGGTGACCAGGCGGAAGGCCTTGGCGACGCGCTCGGGCGTGGCACCGCCGCCGATGTCGAGGAAGTTGGCCGGGGCGCCGCCTTCGAGCAGGATCATGTCCATTGTGGCCATGGCGAGACCTGCGCCGTTGACGATGCAGCCGACGTCGCCGTCGAGGCCGACGTAGGAGAGGCCGCGGTCGGCGGCTTGCGTCTCGCGCGGATCCTCCTGGCTCTTGTCGCGGAGCTCGGAGATGTCGGGGTGGCGGAACATCGCGTTGTCGTCGAAGCTCATCTTGGCGTCGAGCGCGATCAGCGTGCCCTCGCCGGTGAAGACGAGCGGGTTGATCTCCAGCATCATGCCGTCCTTGTCGCGGAAGGCACGGTAGGCGCCGAGGATCACGCGGGTCGCGTCGGCGACGGCGGTGCCCGGGATGCCGAGCTGGAAGGCGAGTTCGCGGGCCTGGAAGGCCTGCATGCCGACGGCCGGCTCGACCGAGATCTTGACGATCGACTCCGGCTTCTGCTCGGCGACTTCCTCGATGTCCATGCCGCCTTCGGTGGAGCCGATGACGATGACGCGCTGCTCGGCGCGGTCGAGCACGAAGCCGAGGTAGAGCTCCTTGGCGATGTTGACGCCGCCTTCCACGTAGAGGCGGTTCACCATCTTGCCGGCCGGGCCGGACTGGTGGGTGACGAGCTTGCGGCCGAGCATCTTCTCGGCGGCTTCCTCGACCTCGTTCTCCGACTTGCAGACCTTGACGCCGCCGGCCTTGCCGCGGCCGCCGGTGTGGACCTGCGCCTTGACGACCCATACGGAGCCGCCGATCTCGCGGGCGCGGTAGGCGGCCTGCTCGGGGCTGTAGGCGAGGCCGCCCTTGGGGATGGGGACGCCGAACTTGGCCAGGATCTCCTTGGCCTGGTATTCATGGATATCCATCGGTCTCTTCCTCTGGGTCTCGTTGGCGGCGGATCCGGCCCGTTGGCGTGGTCCACCCAGTCCCTCCCCCGGTCAGGAGGGGAGGGCGCTCATCCGTTGATCGAGAGGGGCTTCGCCCCCGTCCTCAGGCCGCCTTGGCGGCCTTGCCCTTCGCCTCGATGGCGTCGGCCACCATGACGATGTTCTGCGCCATGCGGGCGGAGGCCGCGTCGATCAGGCGGCCGTCGAGGGAGGCAGCGCCCTTGCCCTGCGCAGCAGCCTCGTCGAGCGCCACGAGCACGCGGCGGGCGCGGTCCACTTCCGCCGGCGGGGGCGAGAAGACGTCGTTGGCAAGTGCGATCTGGGAGGGGTGGATCGCCCACTTGCCTTCGCAACCGAGCACCGCCGCGCGCTTGGCAGCCTTCACGTAGTCCTCAGGCGAGGAGAAGTCGCCGAACGGGCCGTCGATGGCGCGCAGGCCGTAGGCGCGGCAGGCCGTGACCATGCGGTCGATCGCAGCGTGCCACTGGTCGCCCGGATAGTCCGGGTTGAGGCCGCCGATGACGACGGTGCGCGAGCGGCGCGATGCGGAGAAGTCGGCGACGCCGAAGTGCAGCGCCTCCAGGTTCCGGGCGGCCGCGATCGCCTCCACGTTGGCCATGCCGAGGGTGGTCTCGATCAGGGCTTCGAGGCCGATCTCGTTGGGGATCGACTTGGCCTCGCGGATCTGCGCCACCATGGCCTCGACCATATAGACGTCGCCGGGCACGCCGACCTTGGGGATCAGGATGGTGTCGAGGAACTCGCCGGCCTGCTCCACCACGTCGACGACGTCGCGGTACATCCAGTGGGTGTCGAGGCCGTTGATGCGGACCGAGATGGTCTTGCCCTTGGCGCGCCAGGGCATCTCCTTCAGGGCCTTGATGATGTTCTCGCGGGCCTGGACCTTGTCGTTCGGCGCGACGGCGTCTTCCAGGTCGAGGAAGATGAAGTCGACTTCCGAGTTCAGCGCCTTCTCGAACATCTGCGGGTTGGAGCCCGGCACCGCCAGTTCGGAGCGCTGGACGCGCGTCTTGACGGGTTTGTACTGGGTGAAGCTCATGGATTTCCTCCGGAATTTCTCTGTGGCCGAACCTGCGGCCGGTCCGCTGGTCGCCCTTCGCGGCCTCCCGCGAAGGAGGCCGAAGGGTCTGACGCGGGCAGGGCGGTCGGCTGGATGTCGAATGCGATGCCGGGGCGGACGGGGCGGATCCGGGCGTTCCTCGCGCCCGTCCGCCCCGATCGATCAGGCCGCCGCCGCGGTGATGTTGCGGCGCGAGCCGTAGTAGGCCTGCGCGGCCGCCACGCCGGAGCCGAACTCGATGTCGGCGCCGCAGTCGACCAGGGCCATCTCGGCCGCGGCCACCGCGCCGAGCAGCATCAGCTCGTTGGTGGCGCCGAGGTGGCCGATGCGGAACACCTTGCCGGCGACCTTGTTGAGGCCGACGCCGAAGGACACGCCGTAGCGGCTGTAGGCCTGGCGGACGACCTGGGCGCTGTCGACGTTCGACGGCACCAGGATCGCCGACACCGTGTCGGAGTACCACTTGGGCTCCTTGGCGCAGAGCGTCATGCCCCAGGCCTCGACCGCCTTGCGCACGCCCTCGGCGATGTGGTTGTGGCGGATGAAGACGTTCTCCAGGCCCTCTTCGAAGAGGAGGTCCAGCGAGCAGCGCAGGCCGCGCAGCAGCGTGGTGGCCGGGGTGTAGGGGAAGTAGCCGTCCTTGTTGGTGCGCATCATGTCTTCGAAGGAGAAGAAGCAGCGCGGGAACTTGGACGACTTGTGCGCCTCGAGGGCCTTCTGCGACACGCAGATGATGGCCAGACCCGTCGGCAGCATGAAGCCCTTCTGGGAGCCGGAGACGATGGCGTCGACGCCCCATTCGTCCATGCGGAAGTCGATCGAGGCGACCGAGGACACGCCGTCGACGTAGAGCAGGGCCGGGTGGTTGGCGGCGTCGAGCGCCTTGCGCATGCCGGCGATGTCGGAGGTGACGCCCGTGGCGGTCTCGTTCTGGGTGCCGAGCACGGCCTTGATCTTGTGCTCCTTGTCGGCGGAGAGGATCGCCTCGAACTTTTCGACCGGCACGCCCTCACCCCATTCGACGTCGACCACCTGGGTGTCGAAGCCGAGGCGCTGGCACATGTCGGCCCAGAGCAGGGAGAACTGGCCGAAGGTGGAGATCAGGACCTTGTCGCCGGGGTTCAGCGTGTTGGTCAGAACCGCTTCCCAGCCGCCGGTGCCGGACGCCGGGTAGATGAAGGGCTGGCCCGTTTCGGTCTTGAAGACCTTCTTCAGGTCGGCGAACAGCGGCAGCGTCAGCTTCGGGAAGTCCGGAGCACGCATATCCTCCATCGGAAGGTTCATCGCGCGGCGGACAGGATCCGGGACGTTCGTCGGGCCGGGGATGAAGAGACCGGTATGGTAGCGCATCGTGCTCCTCGAAAGGTCGGCGGCCACGCGGGCCGCGGGTTGTCGGCCAAACCTCGCCCGTTCGGTGTCACGCTGTTTTTTGCGCGACGCCGTTCATGGGGATGCGAGATCGGGTTCCTCCTGGGGCTGAAGGTGCGCGGGTATCGTCCTCGTGAACAGCACGAATTTCTTCACGGGGGCGCTAAGAAAACTGAAGGTGCAGTGCAACAAAATCCCGCCGACGCCAGACGGACGCCGCAGAACAGCGCTTATCATCCGATCTGAACGATTAACTGCGGTGAACCTAATACTGCCCATAGGCGCTGCCTATGATGTTTTCTCTTCACTGCGACAGCCGACCGCAGGACCAATCGCCGATCGACCCACGCGCGGAGCGGACTGGGCGAGCGGACGCGGGCAGGAACAGGGTGAAACAGTGTGATCTCGATCATATTGCCGGCTGCAGCCATGGGTTAGAACCTGGGCCTTGCGCACATTGAATGGCGCGGAGGCGGACGGCATGCGTCGCACCACGGTCGTGATCCTGATCCTGATTCTCCTGGCAGCCGCCGGCGCGGCAGGCTGGATCTACTCCCGGCCACTTACGGTCACCACACAGCTGGCCCGCCACGGCGACGCGGCGGAGCTCGTCTACGCCACGGGCGTGGTGGAGCCGAAACGCTGGGCCAAGGTGACCAGCCTGGTCCGCGAGCGGATCATGGAGGTCTGCGACTGCGAGGGCGAGACGGTCCAGGCAGGGCATCTCCTGGTGCGGCTCGACGACAGTGAGACGCGCGCCAACATGCGCCAGCTGGAAGCCCGGCGGATGCTGGCCAACACCGAGCTCGCGCGCGCCGCCGACCTCCTGGAGCGCAGCGTCGGCAGCCGGCAGACATGGGAGCGCGCCAACGCGGAACTCGCCCAGATCGAGGCCTCGCTCGCGGCCATGCTGGAGCAGGCCAACGACCACCTGATCACCGCTCCGATCGCTGGCCAGGTGCTGCGGCTCGACGCGTCCGTCGGCGAGATCGCCGATCCCGGCGAGGCGCTCGCCTGGGTCGGCAGCGCCCGGCCGCTCGAGGTGGTCGCCGACGTCAACGAGGAGGACATCCCTCGCATCGCGACCGGGCAGAAGGTCCTGCTGAGGTCCGACGCCTTCCCGGGCCAGGTGCTGACGGGCTCCGTCGGCCTGATCACGCCGAAGGGCGACCCGGTCGCCAAGACATATCGGGTCCGGCTGTCGCTGCCCGATGACACGCCGCTCTTCATCGGCATGTCGGTGGATGCAAACGTCGTGGTCAGGGAGGTGAAGAACACGATCGTGGTCCCCTCGGCCGCTCTCTCCGGCAATACCGTCTTCGTCGTCCAGGGGGGCGAGGCCCGGTCTGTGTCCGTCGAGGTGGGGATCCGCGGACTGGAGACCACGGAGATCGTGTCCGGCCTCAAGGGCGACGAGACCGTCGTTTCGCCGCTGCCAGAGGACCTGACGGACGGTGCGAAGGTTGTGGCCACGGAGGGCGGCTCGTGATCCGGCTGCTCCTCGATCTCGCCCTCACGCACATCGCCGGTCGCGGCCGGCAGACGGTGGTGTCCGTCCTCGGTGTTGCCCTCGGCGTCGGCTTCTCGATCGCGATGGCGGCGCTGATGCAGGGTAGCCAGAACGACCTGATCGAGACGCTGGTGGAGGAGTATCCGCACGTGTCGATCAGCGTCGACACCCGCAATCCGCGCCCGCAGCCGGGCGACGAAGCCTATGACGCGACGGCCTACGCCGGCCTGCGGCCGCGCGAGGACCGTCGCGGGATCCTCAACCCGGGCGCGGTGGAGGCGTCGCTGGAAAGCTGGATCCCGGGGCGCCTGGCCGGCACCTTCGGGCTGCAGGCCACCGCAAGGCTTGGCGGCAACGACGTCGGAGTGTCGGTGGTCGGCATCGATCCGGACGGCTACGATGAGGTTTCCACGCTTGGCGAAAACATGGTGCTCGGCCGGCTGGCGGACCTGAAGGCGACAGCCTCGCGTATCGTGATCGGCGACGGCGTGGCCGAGAAACTCGGCGCGCAGATCGGGTCCAACGTGACGATCTCGTCATCGCTCGGCATCTCGCGGGTGTTCAAGGTGGTCGGCATGTTCAACGCGGGTGTCGCGGCAGAGGACGACGTGCTCGTCTACATGCTGCTGAAGAACGCACAGACGCTGGCCGAGCAGCCGTCCGCCATCAACGACATCCGCCTGTCGCTCGACGACCCCTATGCGGCCGACGCCGTGGCGAACCGCGTGGAGAAGACGCTCGGGCTCGACGCCAAGTCCTGGCAGGAGTCCAACCAGTCGCTGCTGGAGGCCATCTTCATCCGCAACGTCATCATGTACACGGTGGTCGGCGCAATCCTGCTCGTCGCAGGGTTCGGCATCTTCAACATCGTCTCCACCATCACCCATGAGAAAGCGCGCGACATCGCCATCCTGAAGTCGCTCGGCTTCAAGGCCGCGGACATGCGCCGGCTGTTCCTGGTGGAGGGCATGGCGATGGGGGCAGCCGGCTCGGTGCTGGGCTGGATCCTCGGTTTCGGACTGTCCAAGCTGCTTGCCACCATCCGTTTCGAGGTGAGGGCGGAGGTGGAGATGACGCACCTGCCGGTCGACATCGACTGGCGGCACTATCTCATCGCGGCGCTGTTCGCGCTGATCTCCGCGGGGATCGCCGGCTATCTCCCGGCCCGCAAGGCGGCGTCGCTGAACCCGGTCGACATCATCCGAGGGGCGACATGACCGCTCCCCTGATCAGCGCCCTCCATGTCACCCGCGTGCTGCCGGGCGTGGTGCCGGTCACGCTGGTGAAGGACGCGACGCTGTCGATCGGGCGGGGCGAGTTCGTCGGCGTCACCGGGCCGTCCGGGTCGGGCAAGTCGTCGCTGCTCTACCTGCTTGGTCTGCTCGACCATCCGACATCCGGCGAGATCGCCATCGACGGCAGAACCACCGCCGGCATGACCGACGACGAGCGCGCCGAGATCCGCCTCGCCACCATCGGCTTCGTGTTCCAGTTCCACTTCCTGCTGCCGGAATTCACCATTCTCGACAACGTGATGATCCCGATGCGGCGGCTCGGACGCCGGAGCGCTTCGGCGATGCGGGCACGGGGGGAGGAGGTGCTTTCCGCGCTCGGCCTCGGCGATCACATGACGAAGCGGCCGGACCAGCTCTCCGGCGGTCAGCGCCAGCGGGTGGCGGTGGCGCGGGCGCTCGCCAACGATCCGCCGCTGATCCTGGCCGACGAGCCCACCGGCTCTCTCGACAGCAAGTCGACCGACGCGGTGTTCAAGATCCTCGACGACATCGTCCGCAAGGACGGACGGACCGTGGTCGCGGTCACGCACGATCTCGACCTCGCCGCGCGCATGCAGCGGCGTATCCACCTGGTCGACGGCATGATCGTCAGCGACGGCGCGTCGGGAGAACTCGATCAGGACAAGGCGCCGCTTACGCAGAATTGAAGCAGCCGCGGCCGACACCGCCTCGCCTTTAACCTCCTCATCGCATATTGGGCTGGAAAGCCTGTCATCCCGAGAGCTTCATGATCGCCGACGTCTCGTTTCTCGCCGCCTTCGTTGCCGGGCTGCTGTCCTTCGTAAGTCCCTGCGTGCTGCCGCTGGTACCGCCCTATCTCGGCTTCCTGGCGGGCGCCACCATCGAGGAACTCGTCGATACCAGCGAGAGCCGGCGGGTCGCCCGGCTGCGCGTGGTCACGGTCGCCGCCTGCTTCGTGCTCGGGTTCGCCACGGTGTTCATCACGCTCGGCGCCACGGCGTCGGTGTTCGGGCAGGTGCTGGCGCGCAACACGCCGTGGCTCGCCACCGTCGCCGGGTTCGTCATCATCTTCATGGGGATGCATTTCCTGGGGCTGTTCCGGCTGCGATTCCTCTATCGCGAGGCGCGGATCCAGGCGCGGGACCTCAAGGCCGGGCCGATGGGAGCCTACCTGATGGGGCTCGCCTTCGCCTTCGGCTGGACGCCGTGCATCGGCCCGATCCTGGCGACGATCCTCGCTGTCGCAGGCTCGCGGGAAACGGTTGGCGACGGGGCGGTGCTGCTGGCGGTGTATTCGGCCGGGCTCGGCGTCCCGTTCATGGCCGCGTCGCTCTTTGCGGCCCGTTTCATGTCGTTCCTGAAGCGGTTCCGCGCGCAGTTCGACAAGGTCGAGAAGGCGATGGGCGCCGTGCTCGTCGTCACCGGCATCTTCTTTCTGACCGGGACGATGCAGACCATCTCCTTCTGGCTGCTGGAGACCTTCCCGGTTCTGGCGCGGCTCGGCTGAGCCGAACCGCTCACAGATCAGGCCTTCTTGGCAAACAAGCCCCTGACGCCACGCCAGACCGGCGCGATGACGTATTGGATGATCGGGATCAGGATGAATCCGACGATCAGGCCGAAGACGCCTGACAGGGCTGCCGTCACCACCCATTCCACGAAGCCCTCGGCTGCCGGCACGGCGTGACCGGCGGCAAGCGCCCAATCGTGGACGAAGTGGCCGATCTCGTCGAAGCCATACTCCTCCAGGCCATGGATGATGATGCCGCCGCCAACCCAGATCATCGCCGCGGTGCCGACGACCCCGAGGATGGCGAGCAGCACCGGCATCCCCTTGACGAGGGAACGGCCCAGCCCGCGCGACAGCGAGCCGAAGGCCGACTGCGAGCCGTTGCGCGCGAGGGCGACGCCGGCGTCGTCCGCCTTCACGATCAGCGCCACCGCTCCGTAGACGGCGAGGGTGATGCCGATGCCGACGACGGCGAGGGTGATCGCCTTGGTCCAGAAGCCGCCTTCGGTGACCGCGGCGAGCGTGATGGCCATGATCTCGGCGGAGAGGATGAAGTCGGTCTTGATCGCACCGGCGATCTTCTGGTCCTCCAAGGTCTCGGCGGTCAGCGACACCGGCTCCAGGTGCGCCTCGTGCTCGTGCGCGCCATGCGGTGCGATCTTTTCGTAGACCTTTTCCGCGCCCTCGTAGGCCAGATAGGCGCCACCCAGCATCAGCAGCGGCGTGATGGCCCACGGCGCGAAGAAGCCGAGCGCCAGGGCGGCGGGCAACAGGAAGATCAGCTTGTTCTTCAACGAGCCGAGCGCGATCTTGCCGACGATGGGCAACTCGCGTTCCGCCGCGAAGCCGGTGACGTAGCGCGGCGTCACCGCCGCGTCGTCGATCACCACGCCGGCGGCCTTGACCCCCGCCTTGGCCGCCTGTCCCGCGATGTCGTCGATGGAAGCCGCGGCCACCTTGGCGAGGCCCGCGATGTCGTCCAGAAGCGCGATCAGTCCGATGCTCACGTGACATCCTTCATCTTGGAACCAGGCCGCCCCCGGGGTTGCGAGAGCTTATACGCGGGCGCGGCCATCAGCGCCAAGGGGGCGCGGTGTCACCCTCTGCCGACAGGCCCGCTCAGATGAACGCAGCGGAAGCTCAGGCGATCCCTTCGCCGGCCTGTCAGCGGGGCCAAAAAAGGTCGATCCTCTGTCGGGCAGGCGGTGCCGGCCGCGTCCTTGGGGCAGATCGTCGGCGGTATCGCGTTTCAGAGGCCGGCTGATCGGTCCAGGGAGGAACCAACGATGTCCGCATTGCAGAGCCCGAACCCGGCGCCTACCTCGATGGTGATCGAAGGCGTCACACCCTACCTGCGGCTGCCGGATGCCGCTGCCGCGTCGGCCTTCTACCAGCAGGCGTTCGGCGCCCGCGAAGTCGCCCGCATCCCGGCCGACGACGGCAAGCGCCTGCTGCACTGCCATCTCCTCGTCAACGACGGCGTGCTGTTCCTGAACGACGCTTTCCCGGAATACGGCTATCCGCTGGAGCCCTACCAGGGCTTCACGCTGCACCTGCAGGTTCCGGAGCCACGGGTCTGGTGGGCGCGTGCGCTCGACGCCGGGTGCACCGTGGAGATGGAGATGCGCAAGGAATTCTGGGGCGACCTGTTCGGCCGTGTCCGCGATCCCTATGGCGTGCTCTGGTCGATCGGCGGCCCCGTGCCGGCAGAAACGGCGTGACCGCGCCTGTCGCGCGTCCTACCATCGCCAGTGAGGAGAGACACCCATGGCCACCCCCGTCGACGTCACGCCCACCGACGACCTCGAGCTCGCGATCTGCCGCATCCTGGACGTTCCCCGCGAGAAGCTGTTCAAGGCCTGGACGACGCCGGAGCTCCTGAAGCAGTTCTGGTGCCCGCTGCCGTGGACGACCCCCGAGGCGCACCTCGATGTGCGAACCGGCGGGTCGAGCGTGGTGGTGATGCGCTCGCCGGAGGGCGAGGAGCAGACCCACCGGGGCGTCTACCTGGAGGTGGTGCCGAACGAGAAGATCGTCTTCACCGACGCCTTCACCTCCGCGTGGGCGCCGTCGGATAAGCCGTTCATGGTCGGGATCATCACCTTCGAGGATGCCGGCGCGGGCCGAACCCGGTACACCGCTCGCGCCCGCCACTGGACGACCGAGGATCGCAACACCCACGACAGAATGGGATTCCACGAAGGGTGGGGCGCTGTCGCGGAGCAGTTGGAGCGTGTCGCCGCGGGGGCTTGAGGGCGGGGGCCGGCATGCCGGCCTCCGTCGTCGCTACATTTCGTTACGATTTCTTACACGCCCGTGAGGACTCCCGTCCTCGCCGGGCCTAGGGTTGTGGACGCCTCGCCGCCGGGTGCCGGACCTCCCGCCGGGCAGCCGGCGCGGCGAATTCCGAAGGCTCCGCATCATGGCTTCTCCCGTCACCGGCTTTCTCTGGCGCTATGCCACACCGTTCACAACCGGGCTCTTCCTCGTTTCGACCATATCCGGCCTGGCGCTCTTCCTGCACATCGGCACCAGCTACTTCCATGAGATGCACGAGATCCTGTCGCTCGTGCTGATCGTGCCGTTCGCGTTCCACCTGTGGCGCAACTGGCCGGCGCTCGTCGGCTACTTCAAGCGCGGCACGATCTGGGTGCCGCTGGCGCTGTCGCTGGCGGTGGCGGTTCCCTTCGCCCTCGAAGGCGCGGGCGCGACGGGCGGCAACCCGGCCCAGCGGTTGATCGGCTCGGTTCAGAAGGCGCCGCTGTCCGAAGTGGCCGCCATCGTCGACGTCGAGGGGCCGGTCCTGATCGAGCGCCTCGCTGCCGCCGGGATCGCCGGCGCTACGCTCGACGACACGATCGCCGGGCTCGCCGCGAAGACGGGACAGGACCGCTTTGCGGTTATGGCCGCGATCAACGGTCCGGCGTCCTGATCCGCTTCGGTCCATGACAACGGCGGAAAGGCGGTGTTCCGGTGCTTCCGGGAGGCCGCCTTTTCGCTTTGTCGGCTGCAAACAAGGGTGCTATAGAGACGCCGCCTCGGGCCCCGGCCGCGAAGCGAGGGAGCTCGTGTCTGGCGGGCGTGGTGGAATTGGTAGACACGCTGGGTTTAGGTTCCAGTGGCGCAAGCCTTGGGGGTTCGAGTCCCTCCGCCCGCACCAAGTCACCGCTTTTCCGCCGCTCGTGCCGGCCCGTCGATGACCGTTCCGGTATGGCTTGCCGCCGTCCGGACCGGCCCAGGCAGACGAATTGGATGCTCGAAGGCCTGTTTCGTCACAGGAGCCGCGGGCTTCTCGACAGGTGCTTCGAAGGACAGGAACGAAAGACCGACCCATGCAGGTGACCGAATCCGCGACCGAGGGGCTGAAGCGCGAGCTCAAGATCGTCGTTCCCGCGACCGAGCTGGCGAACCGCCTCGAAACCTATCTCAACGATCTCAAGGGCCGGGTTCAGATCCGTGGCTTCCGCCCGGGCAAGGTCCCCGTCGGCCACCTGAAGAAGGTGTACGGCAAGTCGGCCATGGCCGAGATCGTCAACACGGTCATCGGCGAGTCCACGGCCAAGGCCGTGGAGGAGCGCAACGAGAAGTCGGCGATGCAGCCGCAGATCGATCTCGCCGACGCCGAGGCCGAGAAGGTCCTGGCCGGTGACGCCGACCTCGCCTTCACCCTCTCCTATGAGGTCATCCCGGCCTTCGAGATCCAGTCCGTGGACGGGATCGCCATCGAGCGCCCGATCGCCGAGATCACCGACGAGGAGATCACCGAGCGGCTGACGCAGATCGGCGAAGGCGCTCGCACCTACGAGCCGCGCGGCAAGACCGCCAAGGCCAAGGACGGCGACCGGCTGACCCTTTCCTACGTCGGCAAGATCGACGGCGAGCCCTTCGAGGGCGGCGCCGACGACAAGGCCTACATCTTCCTCGGCCAGAAGCGCTTCATTCCGGGCTTCGAGGAGCAGCTGGTCGGCGCAAAGACCGGCGAGACGAAGACCATCGAGGTCACCTTCCCCGAGGACTACCCGGCCAAGCATCTGGCCGGCAAGCCGGCCACCTTCGACATCGAGGTGTTCGAGGTCGCGGCGCCCGGCGAGCTGAAGCTCGACGACGACTGGGCCAAGACCCTCGGCATGGAGAGCATCGAGCAGCTGACCGAGGCGGTCCGCAGCCAGATCCAGTCGCAGTACGGCATGCAGACCCGCCAGAAGGTCAAGCGCCAGCTGCTCGACGCGCTCGACAAGCAGTATTCCTTCGACCTGCCGCCGACGCTGGTCGCCCAGGAGTTCGAGATCATCTGGCGTCAGGTCACCGAGGAGATGGCCCGCACGGGCAAGACCTTCGAGGACGAGGAGACCACCGAGGAGAAGGCGCGCGCGGAGTACATGACGATCGCGCAGCGCCGCGTCCGCCTCGGCCTGGTGCTCTCCAAGATCGGAGAGGAGAACAAGATCCAGGTGACCGAGCAGGAACTGCAGCGCGCCCTGATCGACCGGGCCCGCCAGTTCCCGGGCCAGGAGCGCGCCGTGTTCGAGTACTACCGCAAGGACCCGAACGCGCTCGCCACCCTGCAGGCGCCGGTGTTCGAGGAGAAGGTCGTCGACCACCTGCTCACCCAGGTGAAGGTCGAGGACAAGACCGTCTCCAAGGACGAACTCTTCAAGGACGACGAGGAAGAGGCCGCCTAAGGCGCCCCTCTCCCTGCCAAGATCCGACAGCCGGCCGGGGAGGCGACTCCCCGGCCGGTCTGCTTTCGTCCAGGGCGGGCTCATGCTGCGGCGCAGCGGGTGATTCCCGGCGATTCTCTCTATCGGGTGCCGCGGCCCTGTTGCAGGCTGCGGCAATTGGGTCCGGCGCGGCGGTTGCGGAGGCCCAGCCAGGGGGCAGGGTGGCGGTTGCCCCTTCTCTTTTCCAACCTGCCGTCCCATATGTGGAATTCGTTGGCGCCCGCCGCCCTGGGGCACGGCGCATCGGCGCGCGAAGCGCGCGTTTTGTTTGGCCCCATGCACCGAAAATTCAGCGAGGCCGGTGTAGCCAAGGGGCGAGCCGGGATGTAACGATCCCCATAAAGGCGATTTGCATTCGCGAAGGTGCCGCCGCCGGCAGGTTGCGGAGCCCACCGAAGATCGAGGCCGAGGAGTGGCATGAAGGACCCCGTCGATTTCACCATGAGCAATCTCGTCCCGATGGTCGTCGAGCAGACGAACCGCGGCGAGCGGGCCTATGACATCTTCTCGCGGCTCCTCAAGGAGCGGATCATCTTCATCACGGGCGGCATCGACGACGGCGTCGCCACGCTGGTGTGCGCACAGCTCCTGTTCCTGGAATCGGAGAATCCGAACAAGGAGATCGCTCTCTACATCAACTCGCCTGGCGGTTATGTGACGTCGGGCCTGGCGATCTACGACACCATGCAGTTCATCCGCCCCAAGGTGTCGACGCTCTGCATCGGCCAGGCGGCCTCGATGGGCTCGCTGCTGCTTTGCGCCGGCGAGAAGGGCATGCGCTTTACGCTGCCGAACTCGCGCATCATGGTCCATCAGCCGTCCGGCGGCTTCCGCGGGCAGGCGGCCGACATCATGCTGCACGCGCAGGAGATCCTGAAGCTGAAGCGCAGGCTCAACGAGATTTACGTGAAGCACACCGGGCAGGACCTGAAGACCGTGGAGGATGCGCTGGAGCGCGACAACTTCATGGACGCCTATGCGGCGAAGACCTTCGGCCTCGTCGACGACGTGATCGAAAGCCGCGTCGGCCTGGAAGCGGGCGCGGCGCGCTGAGGGCAGCGGGCGCACGCCGGACCTTCCCGAACGGTGCAGGGATCCGGCGAGGGTGCCGCGGCGTTCAGGAGATAACGCCGTCCGTCCCGGTGGTCGGACGGGTGGTGGTGAGATGTTAAGGGTATCTTGATCCCTCGACCGCCAGCATGCAGAGATTAGCGTAGATTTCAGTATGCAGGCTTAGACAAGGGGTTGGGGAACGGCAGCCCGGCGCAACGGGAAAGCCGCGCGGAGAGCGGGGCGTTCTGGAGCAAGGGGTTGGCTAGGACGGACTCCCGTCCGACAACCGAGCAGGAACGATTTGGATGACCAAGGTCAGCGGCGGCGAGTCGAAGAACACGCTCTACTGTTCGTTCTGCGGCAAGAGCCAGCATGAAGTCCGCAAACTCATCGCGGGCCCGACGGTGTTCATCTGCGACGAGTGCGTCGAACTCTGCATGGACATCATCCGTGAGGAGTCGAAGTCCAACCTCGTGAAGTCGCGGGACGGCGTTCCGACGCCGGAGGACATCCGTAAGGTTCTCGACGATTACGTGATCGGTCAGGACAAGGCCAAGAAGGTCCTGTCGGTGGCGGTCCACAACCACTACAAGCGCCTGAACCACGCCGCCAAGAACAACGACGTGGAGCTGGCCAAGTCCAACATCCTGCTGATCGGCCCGACCGGTTGCGGCAAGACGCTGCTCGCGCAGACGCTCGCCCGCATCATCGACGTGCCCTTCACGATGGCGGACGCCACCACGCTCACCGAAGCCGGCTATGTCGGCGAGGACGTGGAGAACATCATCCTGAAGCTGCTGCAGGCCGCCGACTACAATGTCGAGCGGGCGCAGCGCGGCATCGTCTACATCGACGAGGTCGACAAGATCAGCCGCAAGTCGGACAACCCCTCGATCACCAGGGACGTGTCGGGCGAGGGCGTACAGCAGGCCCTCCTGAAGATCATGGAAGGCACGGTCGCGTCCGTGCCGCCGCAGGGCGGCCGCAAGCATCCCCAGCAGGAGTTCCTGCAGGTCGACACCACGAACATCCTCTTCATCTGCGGCGGCGCGTTCGCCGGGCTGGAGAAGATCATCTCGGCCCGCGGCAAGTCCACCTCGATCGGCTTCAAGGCCCAGGTCTCCGCGCCGGAGGACCGCCGGACCGGCGAACTCTTCCGCGAAGTGGAGCCGGAGGATCTCCTGAAGTTCGGCCTCATCCCCGAGTTCGTCGGCCGTCTGCCCGTTCTGGCGACGCTGGAGGACCTCGACGAGGACGCACTCGTCACCATCCTCACCGGTCCGAAGAACGCGCTGGTCAAGCAGTACCAGCGCCTGTTCGAGATGGAAGACGTCGAGCTCACCTTCCAGGACGAAGCGCTGAAGGCGATCGCCCGCCGCGCCATCGAGCGCAAGACCGGCGCCCGCGGCCTCCGGTCGATCATGGAGGCCATCCTGCTCGACACCATGTACGAACTGCCGTCGCTGGGCAGCGTGCGCGAGGTGGTGGTCAGCCAGGACGTGGTCGACGGTCGCGCGCGGCCGATCTACGTGCATTCGGAGCCGCTCGCCGAAACCGGCACGAGCGCCTGACCAGGGCAGCGGACGGGCGGATCACCGCCCGTTCACACCCGCTCGACCGGCATCGGCGCGATCCCGGGCGAGGCTTGAAATGGACGCCGCCGCGGCACATGTATCGTTTCGACGCGGCAACGCCTGAAACACGAACAGGCGGTTCGGCGATGCGCCTCTCCCGGGCATCGCGGAACCGGCCTCGAACAAGGTCGAAAGCCGGGCGATCCGGCCTCCTTCCCCAGTAGCGCGTTTCTGTACGAAGAGCTTCAAAGGTCGAAGTCCGGCCCTCCTCCCGCCGAGTTCGCGTCGACCAAAGGCCGTCCAGCCGCCTTTCCCCAGAAGAAGGCACCGGACGGGCCGTTCAGAAAGGATACCACTGCGATGACCGCTTCCTCCCACGCGCCCGGTCACGAAAAGGATGTCTTCCCGGTCCTGCCCCTGCGCGACATCGTCGTCTTCCCGCATATGATCGTGCCGCTGTTCGTCGGCCGCGAGAAGTCGATCCGCGCCCTCGAAGAGGTGATGACCGCGGACAAGCAGATCCTGCTCGCCACCCAGAAGAACGCCGGCGACGACGATCCGATGCCCGGCGCCATCTTCGACGTCGGCACGCTCGCGACGGTGCTGCAGCTGCTCAAGCTTCCCGACGGCACCGTCAAGGTGCTGGTGGAGGGCGGCAAGCGCGCCAAGATCACCCGCTATCTCGACCGCTCGGAGTATTTCGAGGCCGAGGCGTCGCTGCTCGACGAGGATCATGGCGATCGCGTCGAGGTCGAGGCGCTGGCCCGCTCGGTGGTGGCCGAGTTCGACAACTACGTGAAGCTCAACAAGAAGGTCTCGCCCGAGGTGCTCGGCACCATCGGCCAGATCGACGACTATTCCAAGCTCGCCGACACCGTCGCCTCGCATCTCGCCGTCAAGATCGGCGAGAAGCAGGAGATCCTGGCGCTCACCAGCGTCACGGAGCGGTTGGAGCGCGTGCTCGGCCTGATGGAGAGCGAGATCTCCGTCCTGCAGGTGGAGAAGCGCATCCGCTCGCGCGTCAAGCGCCAGATGGAGAAGACCCAGCGCGAGTACTACCTCAACGAGCAGATGAAGGCGATCCAGAAGGAGCTGGGCGACGGCGAGGAAGGCCGTGACGAGCTGGCCGAGCTGGAAGAGCGCATCAACAAGACCAAGCTGACCAAGGAAGCCCGGGAGAAGGCGCTCGGCGAGCTGAAGAAGCTGCGCCAGATGAGCCCGATGTCGGCCGAGGCGACGGTGGTGCGCAACTACCTCGACTGGCTGCTCGGGATTCCCTGGAAGCAGCGCTCCAAGGTCAAGAACGACCTTGGCTACGCGGAGAAGGTGCTCGGCGACGACCACTTCGGCCTGGAGAAGGTCAAGGAGCGGATCATCGAGTATCTGGCCGTGCAGTCGCGCGCCAACAAGCTGAAGGGGCCGATCATCTGCCTCGTCGGCCCTCCGGGCGTCGGCAAGACGTCGCTCGCCAAGTCGATCGCCAAGGCGACCGGCCGTGAGTATGTCCGCATGTCGCTCGGCGGCGTGCGCGACGAGGCCGAGATCCGCGGCCACCGGCGCACCTACATCGGCTCGATGCCCGGCAAGGTCATCCAGTCGATGAAGAAGGCGAAGAAGTCCAACCCGCTCTTCCTGCTCGACGAGATCGACAAGATGGGCATGGACTTCCGCGGCGATCCGTCGTCGGCGCTCTTGGAGGTGCTGGATCCGGAGCAGAACTCCACGTTCATGGACCACTACCTTGAGGTCGAGTACGACCTGTCGGACGTGATGTTCGTGACCACGGCGAACACGCTGAACATCCCGGCGCCGCTGATGGACCGCATGGAGATCATCCGCATCGCCGGCTACACCGAGGACGAAAAGGTGGAGATCGCAAAGCGGCACCTGCTGCCGAAGGCGATCAACGACCACGGCCTCAGGAAGGGCGAGTACGAAATCACCGAGGAGGCGATCCGCCACGTGATCCGGCGCTACACCCGTGAAGCGGGCGTGCGCAACCTCGATCGCGAGATGATGACGCTCGCCCGCAAGGCGGTGACCGAGCTGCTTCGCAATCGCGGGGAGGGTGCGGCCGTGTCCGTCACGGTGACGCCGGACAAGGTCGAGCAGTATCTCGGCGTGCCGCGCTACCGCTACGGCGAGGCCGAGACGGACGCCCAGGTCGGCGTCGTCACGGGCCTGGCGTGGACCGAGGTCGGCGGCGAGCTCCTGACGATCGAAGCCGTCCAGCTGCCCGGCAAGGGCCGCATGACGGTGACGGGCAACCTGCGCGACGTGATGAAGGAATCGATCTCGGCGGCGGCGTCCTACGTCCGCTCGCGGGCGATCGACTTCGGCATCGAGCCGCCGCTGTTCGACAAGCGCGACATCCACGTGCACGTGCCGGAAGGCGCGACGCCGAAGGATGGACCGTCGGCGGGCATCGCGATGGTGACCTCCATCGTGTCGGTGATGACCGGCATTCCGATTCGCCACGACGTGGCGATGACGGGCGAGATCACGCTGCGCGGCCGTGTGCTGCCGATCGGCGGTCTCAAGGAGAAGCTGCTGGCCGCACATCGGGGCGGGATCAAGACTGTCATGATCCCGGAAGAGAACGCGAAGGACCTCGCGGATATTCCGGACAACGTGAAGAGCGGTCTCGACATCATCCCCGTCGCCCGGATGGACGAGGTTCTGCGCAACGCGCTGACGCGGATGCCGGAGCCGATCGAGTGGGACGAATCGAAAATGCCTGCGCCGGCGACGACCGGGCTGGAAGATGATCCCACCGCCGTCACCGCACACTAAAAAATAGTCTGATTTGAAGCATTGGCCCCGGCGATCACTCGCCGGGGCTTTTTCGTCACGAGAGGCGGGAAACCGCGATTTTTCGGGCGATCGCCTCTTGCAATCCGGCTGATTTCCGGGAAACGTGCCGGCCGGAGCGGCGGCCGTAAGGGTCGCCTCCGCGAGAGATCGAAAAGGGATTTCGACATGAACAAGAACGATCTGGTCACGCAGGTCGCCGAGAAGGCCTCGCTCACGAAGGCGCAGGCCGGCGAAGCGGTTGATGCGGTTTTCGACGTCATCAGCGGCGCTCTCAAGGCCGGTGACGAAGTGCGCATCGTCGGCTTCGGCAACTTTGTGGTGACCGAGCGTGCCGCCACCAAGGGCCGCAATCCGCAGACGAAGGAAGAGATCGACATTCCGGCCTCCAAGCAGCCGAAGTTCCGCGCAGGCAAGGGCCTCAAGGACGCGGTGAACGGCTGATCGGTGGGAATGACTTTGCCGTTTCGGCGAAGCCATCGTTGCGTTGCGGGCGGTACGGATCCGATCGGGCTCCGACCGCCCGTTGTTTTTGGTGGTGATCACCGGCTTGCCAAGCCTGGCGCCAGAGCCTAAACGGATCGCACGCAGCCGGGCCCGTATCCCGGCCGCGGCGGCAGGGTCCCCAAGGGGCCGGAAAAGCCGCCGAAGGCCGGACAGCGGGCCCGCGGTGCAGGGATCCGCCGACCGCTGCGGCGCGCGGATCGGACGCGGGGTTAGCTCAGTGGTAGAGCGGCTGCTTTACACGCAGCGGGTCGGCGGTTCGAACCCGTCACCCCGCACCATTCCTTTCCTCGGACAGAGCGCCTGACCGTCCAGCGGCGTCCGGCAGTGGAGAGAAACCGAGGCCGGTTCGCACTGGGACGTTTCCGACCAATCGGAGAATCGCTCCGAACGGGAAGAAATCCGCGGCGCTCCGGTGCTCGCTCGATAGGCTGGGCCGCGCCTGCCTGGAATGGCATCGTCAGGCCATGCGACGCCCGCGCCCGGTCCCGAACCGACGCACGCGGATCTCCTGCGGAAGGTCGGCGGGAGAGGCGCGTAGTGCTTGATTTCTCGTGATAATCCCCTCTCTGGCGCGGATCGGAAAAAGGGCGCTTGACTTCCCCCGCCCGTTCCCATACTTCAACGCCACCGACGGCGAACGACACGCGGCACTGACGCAAATCGATCGCCAATCGCCCGAGCGGGGGTGTAGCTCAGTCGGTTAGAGTGCCGGCCTGTCACGCCGGAGGTCGCGGGTTCGAGCCCCGTCACTCCCGCCACTTTTTCTCCTTCTCCCCGTCAGGGATACGCGCCACGTCCGTGGATCCCATCCGTTTGCAGTTGCGAACGGGCTTGCGTTCCGGCGGCCTCGTCCCGCACCGATTCGCCGAAGGCGGCCAATCGGTTGCAGCGGATTTTGCTGTTGCGAACACGTGCCGGGCCGGCGACTTGTCCATTGCTGCAGCAGCATAGGAAAACCGCAAAAGGTCGGAACAGTTTATCCCGCATGCATTGGTGCTGCCGATGCGTTGGCCTGTGAAGACGGGGAAATATTCAACGGCTCTACTTTGAGAACGGGCCCGGTCCAGGCGATGAATTTTAGGAGATCTGTTTACATTATCGAAACCATACGGGCCGACCCTGTCCTCAACAACTGGCGAACATGTAAGGAGCACGCCATGGACGTTGGAGAAGACGGGGGGGCCGGGCGCCCTCCCGCACGACGCGCCACTCCCTCCGGGGTACTGGAGATCGTTGCTGCCTGGTTCGCGCTGGCGGTGTTCGTCTTTTGCGTGGTGGTCTATGCCGCCGGGCAGGGTTTGGCGGCATTGAAGATGCGCCCAGGCGATCGCGCTCAGCCGAGCTGGCCGGCTGCCATGCGACCCAGGAGCCTGCCCGAGCCGCGCCTGAGGACCGCGTCGGTGATCCGCCCGGTGCCGATCATCCAGCGTAAGCCGGACCGCTATCACCACCGCCCGTAACCGGCGGTCAGCCGCCGGCGTTCCATCGCCGGTCGGCCGCGTCGCCGAGCTGCCGGTCTATCCCGAGCAGTCCGTGCGGGCGAAACATCAGCACCAGCACAAGGGCGGTGAGGATCGCGATGTCGCGGTTCTCGATCGGCAGGTAGGCGGACCAGAGCGTTTCGCCGAGACCGATCGCAAGGCCGCCCAGGGCCGCGCCCGGCAGAGAGCCGATGCCGCCGAGCAGCGCGGCCACCAGGGCCTTGAGGCCGATCATGGTACCGGCCCCGTAGCTCGCCTGTCCGTAGTGCAAGGCCGTCATGGCGCCTGCCAGACCGGCCAGCGCGGCGGACAGCACAAAAGTGGCCGTGGCGATCCGGTCGGTGTCGAGGCCCAGGAAGCGCGCCATCTGCGGGTCGTCGGCCGTCGCCCGCCAGGCCAGGCCGAATCGCGAGCGGTGCATGGCGACCAGCACCAGCGTCAGCAGGGCCGCCGCGCCCAGCGTCTCGGCCAGACGCATCACCGTGAGCGTGACGCGGAAGCCGCCGTCCAGAAGCAGCAGAGGGTCGCCGAACAGTGGCTGGATCCAGCGATCGCGCGAGCCGGCGGCCAGCCGCACCGCCTCGCCGAGCGCGATCGCCAACCCGATGGTAGCGATCAGAAACGCGCGGTGGCCGGCGTTGCTCAATCGCCGGAACACAACCTTGCCGACGATCCCGCCGAGCAGGCCGGCGTGCAGTCCCGCACCCGCCAGGGCGGCCAACACCGCAAAGGCGGCGCCGGCTCCGGCGGTCCCGGCCAGTCCGGCACTGAACCCGGTGATCACCGCGACGGTGGCATAGGCGCCCATCACCGCGAGTTCGCCGAAGGCGAGGTTGATGCGGTTCACCAGCCCATAGACCAGCGCATAGGCGACCGCCAGGAAGGCGTAGACGGCGGAGACGGGCAGGGCGTTCAGGAGCTGCTGGAGGGCGTAGCCGACGTCCTTAGACACCGGCAGCGGCAGCAGCGGCCGACCGCCACCGATGCCGCCGATCCGGGCCTCGCCCTCGTCCAGGGCTTCCGGATCGCCCAGCCAGAAGCGCTGCAGGAAGTAGAGCCGCGCGTCTCCCACCAGCCCGTCGGCCGTCTCCACGGCGACGAGCTGGGACCGGCCCTGATCCAGGAACCCGCCGGCGAAGGCGCAGCGCAGCCGCTTCGACACGCCGTCGAGGGTGTAATCGACCCGGACGCCGTGGCGAGCATCGGGTTCGGTTGCGATCGATGTGACGACGAGGGTGCCGACCGGCTCCAGCGCGGGGACCAGTGATCGGCAGAGTCGGCCCTGTTCGCCGTCGAGCCGCGAGCCGGTGACGAGGGCGCCGGTCAGGATGGCAAGGATCACGCCCAGCGCCAGGCCCGTCCGAAACGGCCGGGGCCGGTCGAGCAGCCGGTGGATCACCCCCCAGCCTTCAGCTGACGGGCAACCGCCGGGGCGAAGTAGGTGAGCACGCCGTCGGCGCCGGCGCGCTTGAAGGCCATCAGGCTCTCCACCATCGCGCGCTCGCCGTCGATCCAGCCGTTCTGCGCGGCCGCCTGGATCATCGCGTATTCTCCGGAGACCTGGTAGGCGAAGGTTGGCACCGCGAAGGTGTCCTTGATGCGCCGGAGCACGTCGAGATAGGGCATGCCGGGCTTCACCATGATGGTGTCGGCGCCCTCGGCAAGGTCGAGTTCGGCTTCGCGGATCGCCTCGTCGGTGTTGCCCGGGTCCATCTGGTAGGTGCGCTTGTCGCCGCGCAGCGTCTTGGAGGTCCCGACCGCGTCGCGGAACGGGCCGTAGAAGGCCGAGGCGTACTTGGCGGCGTAGCTCATGATCTGGACGTGCGAGAAGCCGTTCTCGTCGAGTGCCCGGCGGATCGCGCCGATGCGCCCGTCCATCATGTCGGAGGGGGCGATCACGTCGGCGCCCGCGGC
This sequence comes from Chthonobacter albigriseus, assembly GCF_013839445.1. Lineage (GTDB taxonomy): Bacteria > Pseudomonadota > Alphaproteobacteria > Rhizobiales > Pleomorphomonadaceae > Chthonobacter > Chthonobacter albigriseus. Next base: position 82,960 of record NZ_JACDIT010000007.1, read on the forward strand.
TGCCTGCACCAGCGCCTGCCGGCAGAGCTGTGCCACCGTCTCGTCGTTGAGGATCTCGTCGCCGGCCATCAAGCCGTCGTGGCCGTGGCTGGTGTAGGGATCGAGGGCGACGTCTGTGATCACCCCGACGTTCGGCACCGCCGCCTTGATCGCGCGGATCGCACGGCAGACGAGGTTCTGCTCGTTGAGCGCCTCCGAGCCGTTCTCGTCGCGCAGGTCCGGGTCCGTGTAGGGGAACAGCGCCAACGCCGGGATGCCGAGCGCCCCGGCCTCCTCCGCCGCGCGGACGATGTTGTTTATGCCCCAGCGCTCCACGCCCGGCATCGAGGGCACCGGCGTCGCCGTGTCGTCACCCTCCACCACGAACATCGGCCAGATCAGGTCGTCGATGGTCAGCGTCGATTCACGGACGAGGCGACGCGACCAGTCCGTGCGGCGGAGGCGCCGCATGCGCCGGCCATTGAGGATGTCGTCGAGGTCGGAGGAAGGGACCGGGGTGCCGTGGCCACGCTGGAACGTCATTGGATCTCACCTTGCTGGCCGCTTGGGCGCGGACACGTCGGTCGGCGTCTCCCGGCTCGCTTTTCTTGGCTCGTCATATCACGCCTGCGCCGCCGGTCACCATCGCCGTGCGGCAAATCGAAGGCCGGTCGGCGCGCGCCGTTTTCAACCGCCGCAGCCCACCTGTTCTTCCGTCCCGATCCGCGCGCCCTCCAAACCGCCCGCCTTGACGTGTCCTGACGCACACCCTTTCCGATGTCCCTGATCCGCCCGTCCGGAGCCTGCCCCTCCATCCGGCCAGATTTGCACACCGCCTTATCCGTCATGGTCCGCGAAGGCGGACCACCCACGCCTTTTGTTCGCGACGGCGCACCGGCCTCTTGCGAACACGCCTAGGAAGTGCCCCTTCACCTTTCGCGGTCTCAAGTGAAGCGGTCGCGCAATCACCGGATGGGTTCTTCCGCGGAGCGGCGAAGGCAGGCATAAAGAGGCGTGTCGGGCCGCAGGGAGAGAGCATGAGCAGGGCGAAGCGTTTGCCGTTGGAGTTCCTGTCGGGGTTCGACCCGCGGCTCGCGCTCGTCATCATGGTGCGCATCCTGGCGATGCTGTTCATGGCGTCCGGCCTGCAGCGCTGGGCCGTGGTGCTCGGGCCGCTCGCGCCGAAAGGCGATTTCCTGTCCCTGCCCACCGAGCAGATGGTGGCGACGGTGTTCTTCGCCGTCACCGATCTCGTCGCGGCCGTCGGGCTGTGGCTGCTGGCATCCTGGGGGACGGTCGTCTGGCTGATCTCCGCCCTCACCGAGGTGGTGCTGAAATCGTTTTTCCGGGAAATCTTCGGCTACGATCCGGCCATCATCGTGTTCCACGGCGCGACTGTGGTCATGTATGCGGTTCTCACATGGCTTTACGAGCGGTCGCGGCCGGATGCATGAGAGCCTCACGGGTTCGGCGAGGAAGCGGAACCGCTGAAAACCGGGATTCCTGCAATTGTAGACGTCCTGCAGGAATTCGGAAAGGTTAAGCGGGGGTTTGCCGGGTTTCCCCCCGGGGTCCGATCATTTTAAATAAACGTTCAGTCTTTCGCTTAAGTCGATTTTCAAACAGCTCGGTTAGATTTCTTCTCAATGTGGACACAGATCCACGGTGCAGAAGAGAAATCGACAGAGAGGCAGTCAACTATGGCCAATGCCAAGCGCGCTTACGACGTCTATGCCCAGACCGACGAAGAGCAGGGCTTGCAGCCGCTATACCTCGAAGCGCTCCGCCTCGTCGAACGGCTTCACCGCCGTCTCCTCGATGTGATCAAGGACGAATTCGATCGCGCCGGTCGCACCGACGTGAACGCCGTCCAGGCGCTTCTCCTGTTCAACATCGGCGACAGCGAGCTGACCGCCGGTGAACTCAGGACCCGCGGCTACTATCTCGGTTCCAACGTTTCGTACAATCTGAAGAAGCTTGTCGAGATGGGCTACATCCATCACCAGCGCTCGCGCATGGACCGCCGTTCGGTCCGTGTCCGGCTCACCGACAAGGGGCAGGAAGTCGCCCAGATCATCGAGAAGCTCTACAACCGCCACATCACCTCGATCGAGACGGTGGGCGGGATCCAGCGGGACGACTTCAAGATGTTGAACAAGTCCCTGCAGAGGCTCGAGCGCTTCTGGACGGATCAGATCCTTTATCGCCTGTGACCTTCGGCCGACCTCCGGCCAAAACCCACCCCTGCCGCACCCTCCCTCCCCGGGTGCGGGACCTTGAAGCCCCGGAGCACAGGCTTGCTCCGGGGTTTTTCTTTGTCGATCACTCGGCGGCCGCTGCCCCACGGTCGTCCGCCGGGCGCGGCCGGCGCGGCACGAAGGCCGGGGTGCGGGCGGCCCAGTCGGCATAGCCTTGCTTGGTGGCGGCCAGATGGGTGTCGAGCAGCGTCACGCCCGAGACCTTCAGCAGCAGCAGCGTGATCAGCGCGGGGCCGACGAGAGCCCAGACCAGCCCGGTGTCTGCATAGGCGATCAGACCGAATCCCCACCAGACGAGCGTCTCGCCGAAATAGTTGGGATGGCGGCTCCAGGCGAACAGCCCCTCCGTCATCAGCCGGCCGCGGTTGGCGGGATCGGCCTTGAAGCGCCAGAGCTGGAAGTCGGCCACGGTCTCCAACACCATGCCGGCCGCAAACAGCGCCAGGCCGGGATAGAGCAGGGCGGGCGACAGCGCCTCCGTCCGGCCGAACAGGGACGCATGGACCGGGGTGCCCAGCACCCACTGGATGGCGGCCTGCAGCCAGTAGAGCGTGAACAGCGAGCGCCACCACCAGCCTGGGCCGCCCTTGCGGCGCATGGCGGCGTAGCGGGCGTCCTCGCCGTCCATATGGCGGTGGCGCCAGACCATGTGCGCTGTCAGGCGTACCGCCCAGACGGTGATCAGGCCGGCGAGCAGCAATGTGCCGGTCGTGCCGCCGCCCGACAGCGCGATGGTCAGCCAAGCGACCAGCGCGAAACCCGGGCCCCAGAAGAAGTCGACGATGCCGGCGTCCCTGATTTTGACATGAATCCCCCATACCAACGAAAACAGCGCGATCGTGGCCAGGAACGTCGCGAGGAGGATCGTCGAGGGATCCCAGAGCGTTGACGCGACTGGTATGAATTCGTTAGCCAATTTCGTGTCCACTTCGTTCGCTCGAGGCCGGCGCGTGGTGATCGGATCTTGTCGGCCCGGCGTAGATGCCTGGAGAACTCCCACGTCCGGGGGCTCTGGTCACGACTGCAACAGAAATCCGTTCCGGATCCGCCGGAACCTTGAGAACCGCTGCGCCCTCACGAACCGCCGTATGGCCGGGGAGCGGGCGACATCAGCCACGGGAGCTGCATGACCGTGATGTTACGCATACGCACCGCCAATGGATCAGCTTCCGCTCTAGATCTGTCCCGGCGCGACGTGCTGAAGGCGGGACTGGCCGCGGGCCTGACCATGTCGGCGTTCGGCGCGCAGGCGCAGACCCTGCAGGCGACGCCCGCCAACCAGGCGGTGGAGTGGACCGAAGGCTTCGACGCGTCCGCGCCCTACCAGGCGCCGATCCGCTCGGCCCGGCCCACGCTTTCGGCCGAGACGGCGACCTATACCGAGCAGGCGATCACCCAGTACATGGACCTCTCCGCCCGCGGCGGCTGGCCCACCGTGCAGACCGACAAGATGCTGAAGATCGGCATGCGCGATCCGGCGATCGGGGCGCTGCGCGAGCGGCTCGCCGTCACCGGCGACCTGCAGAGCGTCGGCGGCCAGCCGGACAGCTTCGACAGCTTCGTCGACGGCGCCGTGAAGCGCTTCCAGCTGCGGCACGGTCTCAACGCTGACGGCAAGGTCGCCGGCGAGACGCTGAAGCAGCTCAACCTTCCCGTCGAGTTCCGCCTGCGCCAGTTGGAGACCAACCTCGTCCGCGTGCGCTCCATGTCCGGTTTCCTCGGCGACCGCTATGTGATGACCAACATTCCGGGCGCGGAGATCGAGACGGTGGAGGCCGACATCGTCCACTCGCGGCACCAGGCCGTGGTGGGCAAGATTGACCGGCAGACGCCGCTGCTCACGACCAAGATCAACCTGATCAAGTTCAATCCGTTCTGGACGGTGCCGCGGTCCATCATTATCAAGGACCTGATCCCCAAGATGCAGAAGGACTCCGGCTACCTGGACCGGCAGAAGATCTACATCTACACCCAGCAGGGCGAGCCGCTGGACTGGCGCACCATCAACTGGAACTCGGAGGAGGCGGCGGACTACCTGTTCCGGCAGGATCCAGGCGACCTCAACTCGATGGGCTCGGTGAAGATCGAGTTCCCGTCGCCGGAAGGCGTCTACATGCACGACACGCCCTCCAAGGGCCTGTTCGGCGAGAACGCGCGCTTCCATTCGTCCGGCTGCGTGCGCGTCCAGAACGTGCGCGAGTACGTGTTCTGGATCCTCAAGAACACGCCGGAATGGCCGCAGGAGCGGATCGCGGAAGCGCTCACCTCGGGCGAGCGCATCGACGCGCCGGTCGCCGATCCCGTGCCGCTCTATTTCCAGTACGTCACGGCGTGGGCGAACTCGGACGGCATCATCCAGTTCCGCGACGACATCTACAACCGCGACGGGCTCGACGTCGCCGCCCAGTGACGGGTGCCGCCGAGACGGAAAATTGCACCCGCCGCGTCCTCTGCGGCGGGTTTTTCGTTTCGCGTCGGACCGTCGCAGGGGGTGTTTTGCTCCAAAGGCCAATTCCCTCGCGTGCGCTGTCGCCCTACTTTCTGAATCAGGGTTTCCGCATAGGGGTGGACGCCGTCTGCGGACGACGATCCGGCAGGCCCGACCTGCAAGCGGAACCCGAAGGAGGAACGGTTCCCATGTGCCACATCTTCGCGAGCCAAGCGCCGGCGAGCTACGCGTTCGAGACGCGTTCGATCCGCCTCAACGGCCAGAGCACCAGCATCCGCCTGGAGCGCATCTTCTGGAGCGTTCTGGAGATGATCGCGGCCAAGGAAGGCCTCAGCGTGCCGAAGTTCATCTCCACCTTGCACGACGAGGTGCTGAACATCCGGGGGGAGGCGCCGAACTTCACGTCGCACCTGCGCTGCATCTGCCTGGTCGCGCTGGAGGGGAGCCTGTCGAGCGCGGAGGCCGAGCTCGCCGACGGGCGCGCCGCGGCCTGAGGGTCCGGCCGAAGCCGGCGGCGTAGTATGCCTATAACACCCGGGGCCGTCCGGTTCCGCTAGCCTCAATGAAACGACGCCTTCTCCGGAAGCGTCCTTTCAACGAGGACAGGGACCGCATGGCCAAAGCTATACACTCGATGATCCGCGTGCTCGACGAAGCCCGCTCGGTCGCCTTCTACGACCAGGCGTTCGGGCTCAAGGTCGCCGACCGTCTCGACTTTCCGGAGTTCACGCTGGTCTACCTGCGCAGCCCGGACGCCGACTTCGAGGTGGAGCTGACCATCAACAAGGGCCGAACCGAGCCCTACGATCTCGGCACCGGCTACGGCCATATCGCCTTCGTCGTCGACGACCTCGACGCCGAGCGCGAGCGCTTTGCCGGCCTGGGCCTCGAGCCGCGGCCGATCGTCGAGTTCAAGCCGGGCGGCGACCTCCTGGCGCGCTTCTTCTTCGTGGCCGATCCCGACGGCTACAAGATCGAGGTGCTGCAGAAGCACGGCCGCTACCGCTGACCGGCCCGGCGCGCGCAGCGCGCCCTTTCAATTCATCAAAACGACAGAACGCCGACAGGCGTCGACATCGGAGGAAACACAGCATGGGCCACCACCATCACGATCATGAACACGGCCACGGAAAGGGCCGGGCGCCGCTGACGCGTCGCCGCTTCCTGATGCGCTCGTCCGAGCTGACGCTCGCCGCGGCGATCACCGTCACTGCCGGCGGCGCGCTTCTCAATGCGCCGGAGGCCTGGGCTATGGACGTCAAGGCGCTGAAGCCGGAAACCATGAAGACGCTGATCCAGCTCGCCCGGGACATCTACCCGCACGACAAGATCGCCGACCGCTTCTACGCCATCGCCGTCAAGGGCCACGACGACAAGGCCGCCGCCGACGGCGCCCACAAGGAGCTGATCGAGAAGGGCATCGCCGATCTCGACGCGGCGGCCGGGCAGGGCGGCTACCTCGGCCTCGGCTGGGAGGCCGAGCGGGTCAAGCTCCTGCGCGGTATCGAGGAGACGCCCTTCTTCCAGGCGGTGCGCGGCGACCTCGTGGTCAGCCTCTACAACCAGCAGGAAGTCTGGCCGATCTTCGGCTACGAAGGCGAATCCTACTCCAAGGGCGGCTACATCGAGCGCGGCTTCGACGACATCGACTGGCTCTGAACCACCCTGTCGCGCGCCACGACGCGCCAAAAAACTAAATCGATTGAGGGGAAAACGAGGATGGCTGCTCCCTATTCCAAGGACGACGACAGCGTCGTCGTGATCATCGGATCCGGCGCCGGCGGCGGCACGCTCGGCAACGAGCTCGCCCAGAAGGGCATCGACGTGGTGATCCTGGAGGCCGGTTCCCGGCACGAGTACGAGGACTTCATCAACGACGAATGGGCGAGCTTCTCGCAGCTGGCCTGGACCGACGCCCGGACCACGTCCGGCACCTGGCGCGTCGCCAAGAACTTCCCGGGCCTTCCCGCCTGGATCGTCAAGGCTGTCGGCGGCTCCACCACGCACTGGGCCGGCGCGTCGCTGCGCTTCCAGGAGCACGAGTTCAAGACGCTGACGACCTACGGCAAGGTCGACGGGGCGAACCTCCTGGACTGGCCGATCACCCTTCAGGATCTCGCGCCCTACTACGAGAAGGCCGAGGCGAAGATGGGCGTGACGCGGACCAACGGTCTGCCGGGCCTGCCGGGCAACAACAACTTCAAGATCCTGGAGGCCGGCGCCAAGAAGCTCGGCTACAAGGAGTGCCATACCGGGCGGATGGCCATCAACTCGGTGCAGCGCGATGATCGCAACTCCTGCCAGCAGACCGGCTTCTGCTTCCAGGGCTGCAAGTGGGGCGCCAAGTGGTCGACCCTCTACACGGAGATCCCCAAGGGCGAGGCGACGGGAAAGCTTGAGGTCCGCCCGGACAGCCATGTGCTGATGATCGAGCACGACGACAGCGGCAAGGTCACCGGCGTCGTCTATGCCGACAAGGACGGCAACAAGCAGCGCCAGAAGGCCCGCATCGTCGCGGTCGCCGGAAACTCCATCGAGAGCCCGCGGATCCTGCTCAACTCGGCTTCCAACACCTTCAAGGACGGCCTTGCCAACTCGTCCGGTCAGGTCGGCCGCAACTACATGCGGCACATGACCGGGTCGGTCTACGGCGTGTTCGAGAAGCCGGTGCACTTCTATCGCGGCACGACCATGGCCGGCATCATCCAGGACGAGGCCAAGCACGATCCGAGCCGCGGCTTCGTTGGCGGCTACGAGATGGAGACGCTGGCGCTCGGCGTGCCCTTCATGGCCGCCTTCCTCGATCCGGGCGCGTGGGGACGCGAGTTCACCACCGCCATGGACAGCTACGCCAACATGGCCGGCATGTGGCTCGTCGGCGAGGACATGCCGCAGGAGAGCAACCGCATCACCCTGTCCGACACCAAGGACAAGCACGGCATGCCGGTCGCCAACGTCAACTTCGACGACCATCCGAACGACATCGCGATGCGCAATCACGCCTACAAGCAGGGCATGGCGATCTACGACGCGGTCGGTGCGACCCGCACCTTCCCGACGCCGCCGTATCCCTCCACGCACAACCTCGGCACCAACCGGATGAGTGAGAAGGCGCAGGACGGCGTGGTCAACAAGCACGGCCAGACGCACGACATCAAGAACCTCTTCATCTCCGACGGTAGCCAGTTCACGACCGGCGGCGCGGAGAACCCAACGCTGACCATTGTGGCGCTGGCGATCCGCCAGGCCGACTTCATCGCCCAGGAGATGAGCGCCGGCACGATCTGAGCACTGGGCTCGGAGCCATACCGGTGGGGGGTGGGGAGGGCGGGGCTTGCTCCGCCCTTCTGCCGTTCTAGAGCGGCTGGCCGACGTAGAAGGCCGGCATGCAGGACTGCTCGGTGCCGGCCAGGCGGCCGCAGAGCGAGGCGGCGTCGGAGGCGTTGGTGAAGGGGCCGGCGACGAGCAACAGCTCGGTCTGGCCGGACCGGTCGCGCACGGTGGCGAGCGCGCTCAGGCTGCCGAAGAGCTCCGGGTTTTCACGGCGAATCCGGCGCCATGCGTCACGGATGCTGCCGAGATCGGCAAAGGTTCCGAGTTCGACGCCGAACTGGGTGCGGGCGGCGGCCGGCGCCCTTGTGGCGAGCGTCGCCGTCTCGCCCGCCGGCGGCGACACCATGTCGACCGCGGCCGGCGGCGGGGGCTCGGCCGCGGAGATCGTCCCCGTCATGTCGGTCAGCTTGGCTTCGAGCGCCGAGAGCCGGTCGGACAAGCCGTCGATCTGTCCGCGCATGACGTCCTGCGTCTGGCGAAGCGCGGCGTTCTCGATGCGCTGGCGGGCCAGTTCGGCGGCGATGTCGGCGAGGTGCTCGGTGGCCGGACCGCCGCCCATCGCGGCGATGTCGCTACGTCCGCCGGGATCGGCGTAGACGCTGCCGGTCGACGACATCTCCGCCTCGCCGTTTCGGTCCGGGCTGCCGTACTGCCAGGCGACGAGAGCGAGAATCAGGGCGAGGCACGCGACCCCGGCCCACAACGACACGACGATGCCGCTCGGCTCCGTGCGATCGGTGCCGAGGGGATCGAACTTGTCGCCGAAGTCGCCCCTCAAGTGGAATGCCCCATCTATGCAGGGTCGCGAATCTCACCCGCCTTCGCCGCTCATGAGACGGGATGCCGATGATTCCGGCAAGTCGCAGGGCGCCGATTCCGCCCGGGCGACCCACCGACACCAGCCGACTGATGCAACGACGCCGCGCATTGCCCTTGCTTATCAGCCGTCCGGACGGCTGACCACGAACAGGGCACAACCGAGCAGGATTGCGGCGACGAGGCTGGCGAGCGGCAGGCCGGGGCGAGCGCTCAGCAGGAACAGGGCGTAGCCGACGGCCATGCCGCCCGTGGCGAGAGCTTTCGCCTTGGGAGCGATCGCGCCGGTGTCGCGCCAGCGCCGGATCGACGGGCCGAAGGTCGGGTGGTCGAGGAGCCAGGCTTCCAGCTTCGGCGACGACTTGGCAAAGCTTCCCGCCGCCAGGATCAGGAAGATCGTGGTGGGCAGGAGCGGCAGGAAGGCGCCGACGATGCCGATCGCCAGGAACAGCAACCCGGCCGCGAAGTAGAGGATACGCATGGAGGCTCCAGGGCGGCGGGCCTGATGGTCCTCGGTGTGGCCGCACCTTCTTGCCAGCGCAATATGCGTGTGGTTCGCTGCTCGCTGCAATGCCGCATTCGGATTTCCGCCCCAATCGGATCGGAAACGGAAGCGGTGGCCGGCGGGCACCCTCCGCGCCGGCGGAACGGGGTGAGCGGTCGTGGCGAGGTTGCGCAACTATTTCCTGACGGGTCTCTTGGTGGCGGGACCGGCCGCCATCACCGTCTACATCACCTGGGCGCTGATCACCTGGGTGGACAGCTGGGTGAAGCCCTATCTGCCGTCCGCCTACAACCCGGACAACTATCTGCCGTTCAGCATCCCCGGCTACGGCCTGATCGTCGCCATCTTCGTGATCACGTTGATCGGCTTCTTAACCGCCAACATCGTCGGGCGCACCCTGTTCGGCTGGAGCGAGCACATGCTCCAGCGCATGCCGGTGGTGCGCAATCTCTACCGCGGTTTGAAGCAGATCTTCTCGTCCGTGCTTGCCGAGCGCGGCCGCTCGTTCCAGAAGGCGGCGCTGGTACAGTTTCCCCGCCAGGGCGTCTGGACGATCGGGTTCGTCGCCGCCGCCACCAAGGGCGAGGTTGCGCTGAAGGCGCCGGGCGGGGACGGCATGCTGACGATCTACGTGCCGACCACACCGAACCCCACCGGCGGCTATCTGCTGTTCATCCCCGAGCCCGAGGCGATCATGCTCGACATGAGCGTGGAGGACGCCGCCAAGCTCGTCATCTCCTTCGGCCTCGTCACCGGCGAGGACGGACAGGCCGCCAAGGCCTTCGTGGAGCAGGCCGCCCGCAAGCTGCCCGAGCCGGTCGGTTGATCCCGGTCAGCCTCCAGCGGCGCGGGCCAGTTCGTCGGAGACCTGCCGGATTGCGTCGGCCATAACGGCGGACGGCTGCGCGCCGGAGATGGCGTATTTGCCGGCGATGATGGTGCACGGGACGCCGGTGATGCCGAGTTGCCCGGCGTAGGCGATCGCCTGCTGGATCGCCTCGCGGTCGGTGCCGTCGTCCAGGTTGCGGCCGATGAAATCCGGGTCGAGGCCAACGTCCTCGGCCGCCTTGATCAGCACCTCGCGGTCGCCGATGTCGGCGCCTTCCTCGAAGTAGAGCGCAAACAGCCGGTCGACCATCTCGTCGCCGAGGTCGTCCTCCTGCGCCCAGTGGATCAGGCGGTGGGCGTCCAGCGTGTTGGGCGATACCTCGATGCGCTCGAAGGCGAAGGCGATGCCGCTGCCGGCGGCGGCCTCCTCCAGGCGGGCGTGCGCCTCGGCCACGCGGCCGGGATCGCCGAACTTCTCGATCATGTAGGCGCGTCGTTCCTTGCCCTCCGGCGGGATGGTCGGGTCGAGCTGGAACGGCCGGTAGCGGACGGACGTCTCGAAGTCCGGCAGGGTCTCCAGTGCCGCGTCGAGGCGACGCTTGCCGAGGTAGCACCAGGGGCAGACCACGTCGATCACGACGTCGAGGGTGAGAGGCGTGGACATGGCTGCGGCTCCGGGCTCTTGGGACACCGGCCGGTTTAACCCCGCCGCACCCCGCCCCTCAAGCCCGCGGCGGCGCGATCTCGGAATCGTTACGCCACAGCGGCTAGAAACAGGGACTTGCGCGCCACGGACCCGTCAGCCGCGCGGGGGATTTCCGGCACGGCGATCAGCGTCGCGGGGCGGTCGAGCACGCTGGCGCCCTCTGCGTCCAGCCACTCGTTGAGCTCGTCGAGGGTGAGGCGCCGGCCGGGCCGGTTCACCACCGCGACGCCGAGGCGGGCGCCGAGCGTGCGGTCCTCGATGCCGAACACGGCGGCGTCGACGATGGCGGGGTGACGCTGCAGCAGGTCGTCGACCCGCGCCGGCGATATCGCTTGGCCGGCGACGACGATGGTCTCGGTCGTGGTGCCGGTCACGGTCAGCGTGGCGCCATCCTGCGAGACCTTGGCGGTCAGTCCGGTGCGCAACGCGCCGTCGCTCATGAAGGCCAGCACGCCGCCGACGTTGCCGCTGACCGGCTCCGGCCAGGGTGCGTCGGGAACCAGCGGGCCGGAGAGCAGCAGTTCGCCCGACGTGACGCGCCTGTCGCGCGTGCCGCGGCCCTTGAGGCGCGCCTCGGCGAGGACGGGACCGTCGAGGGGCATGGTGCGCAGGCGGTGCGGCCCGACGGCGATGTCGCGCGGGGCGCCGTCGTCGTCGCGCGCGGCAGGCAGCAGCGTCAGGCCTCCGTAGGTGATGAGGTCGACGACCGGGCGCGCGGCGGGCACAGCGGCCGGCTTGCGGCCGTCGAGGCCGGTCCAGGCGAGCGAAAGCCCTACCTCCGCCGGCAGGGCGGCGGCCAGCGCCGGCCCCAGCGCCGCGGGGGCGATCACGCGGTCGGCGCCGCATTGGCCCGCCGCCTCGGCGATCAGCCGCATGCGGATGCCATTGTGGAACGCCGCCGTGCCATCGACCACCAGGCTGGAGACCAGGCAGCCGACGAAACCGGTCAACGAGGCCGGGTGCATCAGGTCGAATAGGGTCGCGCCGGCCTCGATGCCGGCCTCGCGGACGTGGGCGGCGGCCATCGCCACCAGCGCGGCGTGGGCGAGCGGTACGGCGCAGAGCCTGCCGTCCACGGTACGGGTGAAGGACAGCAGCGCGACATGGTCCGACGGCGAGCCGCGCCGCGGCACAGCGGGGGCGGCGCCCAGGGCGTCCACCTCGGCCATCACCTCGGCGAGATCGATCAGGCCGTCGGGCAGCCCCTCGCCGACGGCGAACACGAAGCGGATCGCGAAGACCTCGCCGGCCACGTCGCGGACCAGTTCGCCGGAGGGCTGGCCCTCGATCTCGGAAGCGGTGACGATCGCCTTGATGCCGGCGACGCCGATCGCGGTTTCCATCTCCGCTTTGGTCCAGTGCAGCGGCAGCGGGCTGACGACGAGACCAGCCCTCAGCGCGGCCAGCGTCACGACGGCGGCGTCGGCGCAGGGCGGCAGGTGGATGCCGATCACCATGTCCGGACGCAGCCCAATGGAGGAGAAGAAGGCGGCCAATCCTTCAATTCGCCGGTTGGCGTCGGCGTAGGTGTAGGACGAGCCCAGTCCGGGCACCGCGGAGGCCCCGACGTCGGTCAGCGCGGTGCGCTCCGGGGCGGCGGCCGCCGCCTTGCGGAACAGGTCGTCCACAGTGGTGCGTGACCAGGCGCCGGCCTCGACGGCCGCTGCGATGCGCGCCTCGCTGGAGAGAATCATCGCGCCATTCCCCTCGTCATCCCGTCATTCCCCCTGATACCACCAGGTGGTCGGCTGCGCGCCGGTCAAAGCGGACTTTTCCGGAACTGCGATGCGTTTCCAACGCGCGATCCAGTCCTTCGGCGTGTGGAAGAGCGGCACCACGTAGCGGCCGGAGATCAGCAGCCGGTCCAAAGCGCGCACCGCCGCCTCGAACGCCGGGCGCTCGCGCGCGGACAGCAGCGCGTCGATCATGGCGTCGATGGCGGTCGAGGACGCGCCGGCGTAGTTGAAGGTGCCCTCGGTTTCCGCCGACTGGGACGACCAGCGGTTGTTCTGCTCGTTGCCGGGCGAAAGCGACGCCGTCCACAGCATCTGCAGGGCGTCGAAGTCGAACTTCTTCTGCCGGTCGAAATACTGGGTGGAGTCCACCAGCCGGATGGACATGGCGATGCCGACCGTCTTCAGCGTCGGCTGCCAGGCGAGCGCGAGGCGCTCCTCCTCCTTGGTCTTGGCCAGGAACTCGAAGGTGAAGGGCTGGCCTGCCGCGTTCTTCAGCGCGCCGCCGTCCAGCTTCCAGCCCGCCTCGCCCAGCAGCGTCAGCGCCGCCTTCAGCTGCTTGCGGTCGCGGCCGGAGCCGTCGCTCTTGGGCGGGGCGTAGGTGCCGTCGGCTACGGCGGGGAGCACGGTGTCCGGGAAGGGCGCCAGCAGCGCCTTCTCCGCGTCGTCCATCGGCTTGCCGATCGCGGAAAGCGCGGAACCCTGGAAATACGAGGCCGTGCGCTGGTAGATGCCGCCGTAGAGGTTGCGGTTCACCCATTCGGCGTCGAACAGCAGGTTCATCGCCTCGCGCACCCTCGGGTCGCGGAAGATCTCGCGGCGAGTGTTCAGCACGAACCCGCTCATCCCCTTCGGCGAACCGCTCTCCACCTCGTCGAGCACGACCTTGCCGGTCTTGGCGGCGGGGAAGCCGTAGCCGTCTGTCCAGCGCTGCGGGTCGCTTTCGAAGATCACGTCGAAGGCGCCGGTCTTGAAGGCCTCGAAATAGGCGTTGCCGTCGCGGAAATACTCCAGGCTGATCTCGTCGAAGTTGTCGAAGCCGCGCTTGATCGGCAGGTCCTTGGCCCAATAGTCCGGGTTGCGCTTCAGCGTCACGCGGGTGCCCGGTTCGACCTTGTCGAACATGTAGGGGCCGGAGCCGATCAGCGGGGCGAGGGTGGACTTGTCGAAGCTAGCGGCATCGGTCCGGTCCTTGGGGAACACGGGCGTCAGGCCGATCAGCAGCGGCAGTTCCCGGTCAGCGCCGCTGCCGAAGGTGAAGCGCACGCCGCGGTCGCCGACCTTGTCGATCGACGTCACGTTCTTGAACCGGTTGCGGTAGACCGGGCGGCCCTTGGCTTTCAGGAGGTCGACGGTGAAGATCAGGTCGTCCACCGTCAGCGGCGTGCCGTCGGAGAACTTCGCCTCCGGGCGGAGCTGGAACTCCACCCACGAGCGGTCGTCGGGAACCTCCACGGTCTCGGCGATCAGGCCGTAGAGCGTGAAGGGTTCGTCCGCCGAGCGGGCCAGCAGCGTGTCCCACACGTTGTTGCCGAGCAGGTTGTCGAGCAGGCCGCGCGGCGCGTTACCCTGCACGATGAAGGGGTTGAGGCTGTCGAAAGTGCCCGTGAAGCCGTAGGCGATCCGCCCGCCCTTGGGCGCGTCCGGGTTGGCGTAGGGCAGGGCGGCGAAGTCGGCCGGCAGCGCCGGATCCCCGTGCATGGCGATACCGTGGGCGGGTTCGGCGCGCGCGGCCAGAGGCGCCAGGACGACGGCGAGCGCCGCGCATGCCAGGACTTTCCAGGACGGCATGCGGTGGGCAGGGTTCAGCACGGCTCAGACACCTTCGGTTTGCGAATCTCCCGGTACGTCACGGCGAATCTACCATGATGTCGGGCGGTGATCGCCACCCGCTTCATTTCGCACGCCCACTCGTTTATTGAGATGAAAGGAATCGGGCCACCGTGTCGCCCCAATTGCGGTCCAACAGACGACCGTCGGATCGGGCCGGCCAGAAGGGCACGCTTTCGGGGCGTATATTTCTGAACAGCCGGTGCGGACATCACCCCAGCCGGGACCGATACTCGAGGACGATTTTCATGGCGATCACCGACATCATGCGCGCTGCCACCACGGCTCTGGCCGTCGCGACGGTTTCCGGCGCGCTGTTCGCCGGCCCCGCTTCGGCCCAGGACGCGGCTCCGGCCCAGGCGCCGGCCGCCAGCGGCCAGGCGGCTCCTCCGGCTGCCGATCCCAACGCCTGGGTCAAGCTGTGCGGCTCCGACCCCAACACCAAGAAGCAGATCTGCTTCACCCAGCGCGAGCTGCGCACCGACTCCGGCCAGTTCCTGGCCTCGGCGGGCATCCGCGAGGTGAACGGCGAGTCCCGCAAGATCCTGCTCGTGCAGACCCCCGTCGGCATGCTGATCCAGCCGGGCATGCGCGTCCAGGTCGACAAGGGCAAGCAGGACGCGGCTAAGTACACGATCTGCTTCCCGAACGCCTGCTTTGCGGAACTGCCGATCACGGACGACTTCATCTCGTCCCTCAAGAAGGGCAGCGACCTGGTGCTGACCACCCTCAACCAGCAGGCCAAGGGCGTCAGCTTCAAGATCTCGCTGAAGGGCTTCACCAGCGCCTACGACGGCCCGGCCATCGACACCGCAGCGCTGCAGCGCCAGCAGCAGCAGCTCCAGGCCGAGCTTCAGCGCAAGGCGAAGGAAGCCCAGCAGAAGCTCATCGACGCCCAGAAGGCCGCCGGCCAGCCCGCGCAGAGCCAGTAAGAACCCTCAACACCACCGCGTCCGGACCGGGCTCGCCGCAAGGCGGGCCCGTTTCGTTTTGGACCGACCATGCGGGTCATGCCAGGACGCCGACGGCGGAGGACGCGCGCCGAGCTTGCCAACCAGCTGCCTCTTCCCACCTGCCGTCATGGTCCGCGCCGGCGAACCACTCGCTTCCCCACCCCACCCGCCGTCATGGTCCGCGCAGGCGGACCACCCACGCATTTTTCCGGGCCGGCACCTCGACGTCGAAAGGCATGTACCGAGCTCACCCCACAAACTCGTGGGTGGTCCGCCTGCGCGGACCACGACGAGGGGGCGGTGGGGTAAAGGATTACACCAGCCCGCGCGGACCATGAGGGCGAAGGGGTGGAGTAGAGGATCACACCCGACCGCATGGACGGTTACGACGTGACCGCGCGCCGCATTCGTCTGTGTCCACGGCCGAGCTCGTCCCACTCCCACCTGCCGTCATGGTCCGCGCCGGCGGACCACCAGCTTCCCCGCCCCACCCGCCGTCATGGTCCGCGCAGGCGGACCACCCACGCCTTTTTGCCTGCCGATACCCCGACGTCGAAAGACACGCACCGAGCGGACCCCACAAATTCTTAGGTGGTCCGCTTGCGCGGACCATGACGGCGACGGGGAAGTGAAGGATCACCCCCTCCCGCTCGGACCATGCCGCCCCCCGTCACCCCGCCTCCCGCTTCAGCCAGTCGGCGAAAGCACGGACGAGGGCGGAGCCGGATTTTGCTTCCGGGTAGACGAACCAGTAGCCGGTCCCCGAACTGAGCGGCGCATCGAACAGCACGACCAGGCGGCCGGAACGCAATTCCTCCTCCACCAGGAAGCGGGGCACCAGCGCCACCCCCAGGCCGGCGACGGCCGCTTCGGCGATCATGGCGAACTGGTCGAAGTGGGCGCCCTTGAAGGCGTTCCTGGAGGTGACCCCGGCGGCGGCGAACCAGTCGCGCCAGGCCGTCGGCCGGGTGCTTTGGTGGAGCAGCGGGACCCGGTCGAGGTCTTCGGGAGATCCGATGCCGAGCTTTTCCCGCAGGCCCGGGGCCGCCACCGGCAGCACGGATTCGTCGCAGAGATGTTCGCACACCGCGCCCGGCCATGTCGGCTCGCCGTGGTGGATCGCGCCGTCGAACGGCTCCTCCAGGAAGTCGAAAGGCTCCAGGCGGACGGAGAAGTTGACGGTGGTGTCGGGGTGATGGCGCAGGAAGCCGGGCAGGCGCGGCATCAGCCACCGCGTGGCGAAAGTCGGCAGCACCGCAAGGTTCAGCGTGCCGGCCGTGCCGGCGAAACCGAGCACGCGCTGCGTCGCCGCGCCGAGGTCGGCGAGGATCCGTTGCACCTCGCGAAGATAGAGCCGGCCGGCGTCGGTGAGGAAAACGCGTTGGTTCACCCGTTCGAACAGCACCACGCCGAGCGTCTCCTCCAGCTGGCGGACCTGCCGGCTGATCGCGCCTTGCGTCAGGTGCAACTCCGCGGCGGCCCTGGAGAACGACAGGTGCCGCCCCGCGCTCTCGAAGGCGGTGAGAGCAGACATGGAGGGAAGGATCGCGCGGGCCATCGGACCTTGGGGTCATGAGTTCCAGTCATGATCCTACCAGAAATCATCGCTTGAGAGCGAGAGTGGGGAGGAGGATAAGGATGGCCTGACATGAACGATGGTGCGGCAGGTCCCGTTCGACTGAACGGGTGCCCGGCAATCGCCGGTCCGCCGCCATCCCGATGAGGACGCAGGCCATGACGATCGCCCCGAAGCTCGACACCCTTGCCGCGGAAGCGGCTGCCGTTCTGGATCGGCTCGGTGTTTCCCTGGCCGGCGAGGGCCCGATCGTCGTGCGCTCGCCGATCAACGGCGCGGTGCTCGCCCGCCTGCCGGAGGCTTCGGCGGCGGAGACGGCGGCGGCCGTCGGCCGTGCACACGATGCCTATCTGTCCTGGCGCAAGGTGCCGGCGCCGCGCCGCGGCGAGCTGGTCCGCCTGTTCGGCGAGGAACTGCGCGCCGCCAAGGCCGATCTCGGCCGGCTGGTCACCATCGAGGCCGGCAAGATCACCTCGGAGGGTCTCGGCGAGGTTCAGGAGATGATCGACATCTGCGATTTCGCCGTCGGCCTGTCCCGCCAGCTCTACGGCCTGACTATCGCCACCGAGCGCGCCTCGCACCGGATGATGGAAACCTGGCACCCGGTCGGCGTGGTCGGCGTCATTTCGGCGTTCAACTTTCCCGTCGCCGTCTGGTCCTGGAACGCGGCGCTCGCGCTCGTCTGCGGCGACAGCGTGGTCTGGAAGCCGTCGGAGAAGACGCCGCTGACCGCGCTCGCGGTGCAGGCGCTGTTCGAGCGGGCGGCCGCCAAGTTCGGCGGCGTGCCGGCCGGCCTCAGCGAAACGATCATCGGCGGACGCGATGCCGGTGAGGCCCTGGTTGACGATCCCCGCGTGCCGGTCGTTTCGGCCACCGGCTCCACGGCGATGGGCCGGGCCGTCGGACCGCGGCTTGCCAAGCGGTTCGCCCGCGCGATCCTGGAGCTCGGCGGCAACAACGGCGCGATCATCTGCCCGTCGGCCGATCTCGACCTGGTCGTCCGCGGCGTCGCCTTCGCGGCGATGGGCACCGCGGGCCAGCGCTGCACCACGCTCCGCCGCCTGTTCGTCCACGACAGCGTCTACGACGCGCTGGTTCCCCGCCTGAAGAAGGCCTACGGGTCGGTGCGGGTCGGCGACCCGCGCGAGCAGGGCGTGCTGGTCGGGCCGCTGATCGACGGTCGCTCGTTCGAGGGCATGCAGCAGGCGCTGCAGTCGGCCAAGGCGGCCGGCGGCACGGTGCACGGCGGCGAGCGCGTCAACGAGGCTCTGGGCGGCGATGCGTACTACGTCCGTCCGGCGCTGGTGGAGATGCCGGCGCAGACCGATATCGTCTGCCACGAGACCTTCGCGCCCATCCTCTATGTGATGCGCTGGTCGTCCTTCGACGAGGTGCTGGCGATGCATAACGGGGTACCGCAAGGCCTTTCCTCCTCCATCTTCACCAACGACCTGCGCGAGGCCGAGCGGTTCCTCTCGGTGGAGGGATCCGACTGCGGCATCGCCAACGTCAACATCGGTCCGTCCGGTGCGGAGATCGGCGGCGCGTTCGGCGGCGAGAAGGAGACCGGCGGCGGCCGCGAGGCCGGGTCGGACGCCTGGAAGGCCTACATGCGCCGCGCCACCAACACCATCAACTACGGCCGCGAGCTGCCGCTCGCCCAGGGCGTCGTGTTCGACGTCGAGTGAGAGAGGCAACGGCCATGGTAACGCGGGTCGCAGTGGCGGGGATAACCGGCTGGACGGGAAGCGCCGTCGCCAGGGGCGTGATGGCCGCCGACGACATGGATCTGGT
Organism: Chthonobacter albigriseus; assembly: GCF_013839445.1. Classification (GTDB taxonomy): domain Bacteria; phylum Pseudomonadota; class Alphaproteobacteria; order Rhizobiales; family Pleomorphomonadaceae; genus Chthonobacter; species Chthonobacter albigriseus. The sequence goes on from NZ_JACDIT010000007.1 coordinate 101,720, forward strand.
CGCCGGCGTGTCGCGCTCGGCAGCCGGGACGGACGTCGGCGTCCTGCTCGGCGGGGTTGCGACGGGTTGCACTACGTATACGTCCGTCGCCTCGATAATGACGACTACACCTCTGCCGGAAATTCTGGTCGACTACACCAAGCCGGACGTCGTCAAATCGAACGTGCTGACCGCGATCGCCCACGGGGTCGCCGTGGTGATCGGGACCTCGGGCCTCACGGCCGCCGACTACGCCGAGATCGACGCCGCCGCCAGAGGTGCCGGGGTGGGTGTCTTCGCCGCCGGAAACTACTCCATCACGGCCACGCTGATGACCAAATTCGCTTTGATGGCAGCACGTTACGTGCCCGACGTCGAGGTGGTCGACTATGCATCCGCCAAGAAGCCGGACACGCCGTCGGGCACGGCGCGGGAACTTGCCGAACGGCTCTCGGCGGTGCGGCTGCCGTCCACGGCCAAGCCGGTCGCAGAACTCGGTGGCGTCAGAGAAACCCGTGGCGGAACAATAGGTTCGGTTCAGGTCCACTCGCTTCGGATGCCCGGTTTCGTGCTGTCCTGCGAGGCTCAGTTCGGTGCTCCGGACGAGCGTCTCGTGATCCGCCACGACGCCGGAAGCTCGGCGGCGCCCTATGTCGCCGGCACCCTGCTCGCCATCCGTCGGGTCCGTGAAGTCGCCGGTCTGCGCCGCGGCCTCGATCAACTCATCGACTGAAGAGGTTTCCCATGACCGCCGTCGCCAAGTCCGCCCCCGAAAAGCGCCAGTCGTTTCAATGGGATGACCCGTTCCTGCTGGACGACCAGCTGTCCGAGGACGAGCGCATGATCCGGGACAGCGCCCGGGCCTATGCCCAGGAGAAGCTGCAGCCGCGGGTCATCGAGGCCTACGCCGAGGAGAGGACCGATCCGGAGATCTTCCGCGAAATGGGAGAACTCGGATTGCTCGGTGTCACGATCCCGGAAGACTACGGCTGCGCCGGCGCGAACTACGTTTCGTACGGCCTCGTCGCTCGGGAAGTCGAACGTGTCGACAGCGGCTATCGCTCCATGATGAGCGTGCAGTCCTCCCTGGTGATGTACCCGATCTATGCCTACGGCGATGAAAGCCAGCGGAAGAAATACCTTCCGAAGCTTGCCTCCGGCGAGTGGATCGGCTGCTTCGGCCTGACCGAGCCGGACGCGGGGTCGGATCCCGCTGGCATGCGGACCCGGGCGGAGAAGGTATCGGACGGTTATCGTCTCACCGGCTCCAAGATGTGGATCAGCAACTCGCCGATCGCGGATGTCTTCGTCGTCTGGGCGAAGTCGGAAGCGCACGGCGGCGAGATCCGCGGCTTCGTCCTGGAGAAGGGCATGAAGGGCCTTTCCGCTCCGAAGATCGGCGGAAAACTGTCGCTTCGCGCGTCGATCACCGGCGAGATCGTGATGGACGGCGTCGTGGTCGGAGAGGATGCTCTTCTTCCGAACGTCTCCGGCCTGAAGGGTCCGTTCGGGTGTTTGAACCGGGCGCGATACGGGATTTCTTGGGGTGTGCTCGGTGCGGCCGAGTTCTGCATGCACGCTGCTCGAGGCTATACCTTGGAGCGCAAGCAGTTCGGCAAGCCGCTGGCGCAGACCCAGCTTATCCAGAAGAAGCTGGCGGACATGCAAACCGAGATCGCCCTTGGTCTGCAAGCATCGCTTCGTGTCGGCAGGCTGTTCGACGAGGGCAAGATGGCCCCCGAGATGATCTCGATCGTCAAGCGCAACAATTGCGGCAAGGCTCTCGACATCGCCCGGATGGCCAGAGACATGCATGGCGGCAACGGAATCTCGGAAGAATACCAGGTGATGCGTCACATGGTGAACCTGGAGACCGTGAACACCTATGAAGGAACGCACGATGTTCACGCGCTGATCCTCGGCCGTGCGATCACCGGGTTGCAGGCCTTCTTCTGAGAGGGCCGCCATGACCCCGCCGATCCGGGCCGCCATCGCCTATTTCGCCATCGCCTTTGGATTCGGCATGGTGTTCGGAACTATCCGGGTCCTGTTGCTGGCGCCGAAGCTCGGCGAACTGGCCGCGGTGCTGTTCGAGGTGCCGATCATGCTGGTGATCTCGGCGCTGGGGTCGCGATGGGCGGTTCGCCGGTTCGGTGTCGGCGACGCGCTGGCGGATCGGCTGGCGGTGGGCCTCGTCGCCTTCGGCCTCCTGCTGGTCGCCGAAACCTTGCTCGCGGGCTTGGTCGGCACTGGAACTTTCGGCAATAACGTCCCGCAGAACCTGCAGGAATACGGTTCCCCGCCACGCCTGGTCGGACTTGCCGCCCAGGTCGTCTTCGCCCTGATCCCGCTGTTCGTGCCGCGAAGGTCCGCCGATGTCTAAGCCTCTTGCCGGTGTTCGGGTCCTTGAACTCGCGCGGATCCTTGCCGGACCCTGGGCGGGGCAGATCCTTGCCGATCTTGGCGCCGAGGTGATCAAGGTGGAGCGACCGGGATCCGGCGACGACACCCGGGGATGGGGTCCGCCCTTCATCTCCGATGCCGTCGGCGAAAGCTGGGGGGCGGCCTACTACCACGCCTGCAATCGCGGCAAGCGGTCGATCGCGATCGACTTCGAAACCGAGGAGGGCCGGGCGGTGGTCCGGCGCCTTGCCGCGGACTGCGACGTGGTGATCGAGAACTTCAAGGTCGGCGGACTGAAGAAGTACGGTCTCGACCACGACAGCCTGAAGGCGGGAAATCCCGGCCTGATCACCTGTTCAATCAGCGGTTTCGGGCAGGACGGGCCCTATGCGGCGCGGGCCGGCTACGACTTCATGATCCAGGGGATGTGCGGGCTGATGGACATCACCGGCGACCCGGCCGGCGAACCGCAGAAGGTCGGCGTTGCGGTCGTCGACGTCTTCACTGGTGTCTATTCTGCCGTCGGAATCCTCGCGGCGTTGCGACGTCGGGACGAGACCGGGGAGGGCGGCCACATCGACATGTCGCTGCTCGACGTCGGTGTTTCGATGCTGGCTAACCAGGCGATGAACTACCTCGCCTCCGGCAAGGCGCCGCGCCGGCTCGGCAACGCCCATCCGAATATCGTTCCGTATCAAGTGTTTGAAACCAGTGACGGCCATGTCATCGTCGCGGTCGGCAACGACGGCCAGTATCAGAAGTTCTGCGCCGTGATCGGTGCGCACGAGCTCGCCGCCGACGCCGCCTATTCCCGCAACGCCGACCGTGTGCGGCTGCGGGCTGATCTGGTGCCCCGTCTTGCCCCCTTCCTGAAGGCGCTGACCCGGGTCGACGTATTGGCGCGGCTGGAGGCGGCCGGCGTTCCGGCGGGGCCGATCAACACGGTCGCCGACGTGTTCGCCGATACGCAGGTCGTCCACCGCGGGCTGAAACTGGCGCTCGCCGGTGACGATGGTGCGGTGGTTCCCTCCGTCGCGTCGCCGATCGTGATCGACGGCGTCCGGATGGCGGCGGACCGTCCGAGCCCGAAGCTCGGGGCCGACACGGCCGACATCCTCAAATCCATCGCGGTGACGCAAGATCGAGGCGGAGATACCCTGTGAGTTCAGAGACGAAGACCCGCACCGGCGGACAGATCCTCGTGGACCAGCTGATCGCCCAGGGGGTGGAGCGGCTGACCTGCGTGCCGGGTGAAAGCTACCTCGCCGTCCTCGACGCCCTCCACGACGCCTCCATCGACGTGATGGTCTGCCGCAACGAGGGTGGGGCGGCGATGATGGCGGAAGCCTACGGCAAGCTGACCGGCCGGCCGGGCATCTGCTTCGTGACCCGCGGTCCGGGAGCGACGAACGCCAGCCCCGGCGTCCACATCGCCCAGCAGGATTCCACGCCGATGATCCTGTTCGTCGGGCAGGTCGAGCGCGGGATGAAGGAGCGCGAGGCCTTCCAGGAGGTTGACTACAAGGCCGTGTTCGGGACCATGGCCAAATGGGTGGTGGAGATCGACAATCCCGCCCGCATTCCGGAACTGATCGCCCGCGCCTTCCGCGTCGCCTGCCAGGGCCGGCCTGGCCCGGTGGTGATCGCGCTGCCCGAGGACGTGCTGACCGAGACCGTGGCGGTCGCGGATGCGCCGAAGGTGGAGCCGGTGGAAACCTGGCCGGGCCTCACCGACATGATGCGGCTGCAAAAGATGCTCTGGTCGGCGAAGCGGCCGCTGGTGATCCTCGGCGGCTCGCGCTGGAGCGAGCGGGCCTGCCGCGAGGTGATCCGGTTTGCGGAGCGGTTCGACCTGCCGGTCGCGACCTCCTTCCGCCGCTCCCACCTGTTCCCCGCCAAGCACCCGAACTATGTCGGCGACGTCGGGATCGGGCCCAACCCGAAGCTGGCCGAGCGGGTGAAGGACGCCGACGTGCTGATCCTGATCGGCGGCCGGATGAGCGAGATGCCGTCGTCGAGCTACACGCTGATCGACGTTCCAGCGCCCAAGCAGCAGCTGGTGCACGTCCATCCGGATCCGGAGGAGATCGGCCGCGTCTACCAGCCGGCGCTTGGCATCGTCGCCTCGGCGCATGCCTTCGCGGCGGCGCTGGAGACGGTGCATCCGCCGGTTTCGATCCCCTGGGCGGAGCGGACCCGGGCGGCGCGCGAGGACTGGAAGGCGTGGACCGAGACGCCGAAGACGCTGCCGGGCGCGTTCCAATATGGCGACGTGATGCGCTGGCTGCGGGACCATCTGCCGGAAGACACGATCGTCTGCAACGGTGCCGGAAACTACGCGATCTGGGTGCACCGCTACTGGCGCTACAACAGCTTCGCGACGCAGCTTGCGCCGACCTCCGGCTCGATGGGCTACGGTCTGCCGGCGGCGGTGATGGCCAAGCGGCAGCGGCCGGAGAGCCCGGTGGTCGCCTTCGCCGGTGACGGCTGCTTCCTGATGAACGGCCAGGAGTTCGCCACCGCGGTCCAGTATGGCCTGCCGATCATCGCGATCGTGGTCGACAACGGGATGTTCGGGACGATCCGGATGCACCAGGAGCGGACCTACCCGGGCCGCCCGTCCGCAACGGCGCTGAAGAACCCCGATTTCGCGGCCTATGCCCGTGCCTTCGGCGGGCACGGCGAGACAGTGCGCACGGCCGAGGAGTTCGTCGCGGCCTTCGAGCGGGCCCGGTCGAGCGGCCTGCCGGCGATCCTGCACTGTCTGATCGACCCGCAGGCGATCACGCCGGCAAAGACGCTGGACGAGATCTCGCGCGGGGTCTGACGGCCCGAAACCTCAACCTGGAGGACCGGAGCGAGCCTCGGCCTCCCAAGGACACCAGCATACCCCCATGCAGAGCTATGACGTCGTTATCATCGGCGGAGCGGTCACCGGATCTTCGGTCGCCTATCACTTGGCTGCGGATCCGGATTTCACCGGGTCGATCCTGGTGGTGGAGAAGGATCCCTCCTACCAGACCTGCGCCTCGGCACTGTCGGCGGCGTCCATCCGCCAGCAGTTCTCGTCGGCGGTGAACGTCAAGATCTCGCTCCACGGCATCGCCTTCCTGCGCTCGATCGGCGACATCCTGGAAGTGGACGGCGACCGGCCGGACGTGCAATTGCACGAAGGCGGATACCTGTTCCTGGCAACCGGCGCGGGGCGTGAGATCCTGGAGGAGAACCACGCAATCCAGGTCGGGCTCGGCGCGGATATCGCCTTCCTCGACCCTGCAGCCTTGAAGGCGACGTTCCCGTGGCTCGCCGTCGACGACCTCTCGGCCGGCTGCTACGGGCTTACCGGCGAAGGCTGGTTCGACGGATACGGGCTGATGCAGGCGTTCCGGCGCAAGGCGCGGTCGCTCGGCGTGGAGTACCGGGCGGCAAGCGTCGTGGACGTGAGGACGGCCGGCGGGCGTGTCGTCTCGGTGACGCTCTCGGACGGCTCGGAGATCGCCTGCGGGACGGTGGTGAATGCGGCCGGCGCGGGCGGTGCCGCCATCGCGCGGGCGGCCGGGGTCGAGATCCCGATCCATGTGAAGAAGCGGATGATCTTCACCTTCAAGTGCGCCGACCCGGTGGAGCGCTGCCCGCTGCTGATCGATCCCACCGGCGTCTACGTGCGGCCGGAGGGCGACGGCTTCCTGTGCGGTACCGCTCCGCCGGCGGACCAAGACCCGGACGTGGAGGGCGACTTCGAGGTGGAGTGGGGCCTGTTCGAGGAGGTGATCTGGCCGACGCTGGCGGCGCGGGTGCCGGCGTTCGAGCGGATCCGGACGGGACGGGCCTGGGCGGGCACCTACGACATGTGCGCCTTCGACCACAACGTGCTGCTCGGCCCGACGCGGGCGGTGCCCAACCTGATCCTCGCCAACGGCTTTTCGGGACACGGCCTGCAGCAGTCGCCGGCCGTCGGGCGCGGCATCGCGGAACTGATCGTGCACGGCGGCTACCGCACGCTCGACCTTTCGGAGTTGTCGCCGGACCGGATCGCGGATGGTCGCCCGGTGGTGGAGAAGAACGTGGTCTGATCACGACCTGCGGCGGGGCTGTATTCTCCGGCACCGCTGCTAGAATAGGCTCTCCAGAAGGAGCCTTGCCGCGTTGCGTGCCCGCCTGCGTGCCCGACTGTTGATTGCGCTGATGATCGGCGTCGGCCTCGCCGCGTCGGCGGCGCCGATCGCGCTGCGGCTCGCGGTGGAGGCTGCCAAGCCGGCGGATCTGTTCGTCCAGACATCCCGCGTGGTACTCGACCGGAACGGCCGGCTGCTTCGACCTTTCGTGGTGGAGAACGGCCTGTGGCGACTGCCGGCATCGGTGGAAGCCGTCGATCCGCTTTATCTGGCGATGCTGCAGGCGACGGAGGATCACCGTTTTCCCGAACACCGCGGGGTCGACCCGACCGCTATCGTCCGCGCCGGATTGCAGCTGGTCACATCGGGGCGGATCGTTTCGGGCGGCTCGACGCTGACGATGCAGGTGGTGCGGCTCGCCGAACGTCGGCATACACGCGACGTCCCGGGCAAGCTCGGCCAGATCGTCGGCGCGCTGGCGCTGGAGCGCTTCGTGTCGAAGGACCAGATCCTCGACGCCTATCTGAAGCTCGCCCCATTCGGCGGGAACCTGGAGGGGATCCGGGCGGCGTCGCTTGCCTATTTCGGGCACGAGCCGCGGCGGCTGCGGCCTGCGGAGGCGGCGCTGCTCGTGGCGCTGCCGCAGGCGCCCGAAGCGCGACGGCCGGACCGTTTTCCGCAGGCGGCGAAGATCGCGCGGGACCGGGTGCTCACCCGGGCTGTCGCCTCGGGCGTTCTCAGCCGCGCCGACGCCGAGGCCGCCATGGGGGAGCCGGTGCCGGAGCGGCGGATCGCCTTTCCCATGCTCGCGCCGCAGACGACCGACCGCGTCGCCCGCGAAACGCCGGCCGAGCCGATCATCCGGCTGACGCTGGACGGCGACCTGCAGGGCAAGCTGGAGCGGCTCGCCGAAGAGCGGGCTGAGGCGATCGGGCCGAAGGTTTCGGTCGCCATCATGGTGGCGGACATCGCCACCGGCGACGTGCTCGCCTCGGTGGGGTCAGCCAAGCTGATGGACGAGAGCCGGGACGGGTTCATCGACATGACGCGCGCCGTGCGTTCGCCGGGCTCGACGCTGAAGCCCTTCATCTATGGGCTGGCGTTCGAGAGCGGGATCGCGCATCCAGCGACCCTCGTGGAAGACCGGCCGACCGCCTTCGGGGGCTATACGCCCGGCAACTTCGACAAGACCTTCCACGGGACCGTGACCGTTCGCCGGGCCCTGGAGCTGTCGCTCAACGTGCCGGCGGTGCAGGTGCTGGAGCAGGTCGGGCCGGCCCGGCTGGTCGGCCGGATCAAGCGGACGGGCGTGACGCCGCGCTTTCCGGACATGTCGCCGGCGGGCCTGGCCATCGGCCTCGGTGGCGTCGGACTGACGCTCGCCGACCTGACGACGCTCTATGTGGCGCTGGCGCGCGGCGGCGATCCGGTGCCCTTGGTGGAGCGGCTGGGCGGGCTGCGGCCGGCGGAACCGATGAAGCCGATCTTCGATGCCCGAGCAGCGGCCTACGTCACGGATATTCTTGCCGGGACACCCGGCGTGACCAAGGGTGACGCGCGGGTGGCGGTGAAGACCGGCACCTCCTACGGATACCGCGACGCGTGGGCCATGGGCTACGACGGACGGCTGGTGATCGGGGTCTGGGTGGGCCGGCCGGACGGCGCGCCAATGCCGGGACTGATGGGCGTGGACGTGGCGGTGCCGGTGCTGGCGGACGCCTTCGTGCGGGCCGGCGGGATCACCCGCCTGCCGCCGTCGCCGGTGAGCCTCCTGAACGCGACCTCGTCGCAGTTGCCCCCGCCGTTGCGGCGCCTGAGAGGCGCGCGGGCGGAGGTGGCGGACCGAAACGCGGGGCCGGCGATCGCCTATCCGCCCGACGGGGCTCGCGTGGACCTCGGCGGCAACGGGGCTGGCCTTTCCCTGAAGGTGCGGAACGGGCGGGCGCCGTTCACGTGGTTTGCCGACGGGGCGCCGATCGCGCGCGAACCCTTCTCGCGCGAGATCCTGTTCACGCCTGCAGGATCCGGCTTCGTGACGCTCAGCGTAGTGGACGCGCTCGGGCGCGCCGACCGGGTCACCGTCTTCCTGGAGTAGCTCGCCGGCTACTGCGCGCTCGTCTGCCTGTCGCTGGTGTCATCGCCAGCGTCCGCTCCCTCGGTTTCTTCGGCGTTTGCGCCGCTCCGCTCGCCGGCGGTCCAGTCCAGCATGATCCGGCCGAAGAAGTTGGCGTATTCGTAGCAGAAGGTCGCCTCGCGCTTCGCCGGGTACCAGTAGGCGTTCGCCTCGCCGCACGCCTTGGCCGTGAAGGTGATGCCGGGCTCTAGGACGTAGCGCTGAGCCATTGTTTCAGCGACGGTGTCCAGGACGCGACTTTCCTTGATCACCGTGTAGGCCCAGAGGAGTTCGGGGTCGCTGGTCTCCTCGTATGAGACCGTGATCGCCGCGCCGCTGCCGTCGGTGTTCTGGTGCGGCTCCAGCAGCTTTGCCCAGGAGTCGGAAACCTGCTGGTACTCCCAGCCGCAACGTTCGCGCCGGTCTGCGGGTAGCTCGTAGCTGTCGGCTATGTCGCTGAAGCGATCGGGATCCTGACCGACCATCAGGCAGATCACCTGGTAGGAGCGCTGCAGGTCCAGGCCGTGCTCGTCGTAGTAGGCGGAATGATCCTCCTCCGCGTCGTCGGCTGCGGCGGCCAGCTCGTGCTTGGTCCAGGATCCGTCGGCACGGTCGGCCAGAGCCTGCTCGAAAGCTTCTGAGCCGCCCTCGAGCAGCATGATCGTGGCGAGGTTGTCGACGGCGTCCTCCTCGCGGCCGAGCACTGGCAAGTCGAACTCGGAGATCAGCATATGACCGGATTCATGCAGCATCGTGTAGAGGGCGTTGCCGACGACGTACTCGACGGCGGCCGTCGTCTCGTCTTCGGTCAGGTCCTCGTAGGTCAGTTCGGCGGATCGCGCCGGAGATGACAGGATGACGACGGCTATCGCCGCCCAATAGACGCTGCGCATGATGAAGGCGTGCCCCGTTCGACTTGAACCACCGACGACTAGGGTAGCAGCGTCAGGTTTCGAAGTCGCGAATTCGAGAGACGCCGTGACCGATACGGCCGCACCAAAGAAAACCGCCGCCCACCCAGGGGGTGAGCGGCGGCTCCAAACGTCCGGCCGGGTGTCAGCCGGTGGATGGCCGGGCGCTTGTGGCCGCGCCACGAGGGGGTGGCGCGGCCAACTCGGTCAGGTCACTCGGCCGCGACCGGCATCGGCGGGACGGCGACGCCCATGCGGCGGGCGACGCCTTCGCCGTAGCGCGGGTCGCACTTGGCAAAGTGGGCGACCTGGCGCTCGATGATCTCGGCGGGAACGCCGCCCATCGCCGCTGCGATGTTGTCCATCAGGCGCTCGCGCTCGGCCTCGGTCATCAGGCGGAACAGGGCGCCGGGCTGGCTGTAGTCGTCGTTGCCGGCGCGATGGTCGTAGCGGTCCGCATCGCCGGAGATGCGCAGCGGCGGCTCGCGGTATTCGGGCGCCTGGCGTGGGCCGGAGAAGCTGTTCGGTTCGTAGTAGGCGTTCGGGTTCGGATTGTTGGGGAAGAAGCGCATCGACCCGTCCTTGTGGTAGTGGTGGACGGGGCACTTGGGCTGGTTCACCGGCAGCGCCTCGTAGTGGGTGCCGATGCGATAGCGGTGAGCGTCAGCGTAGGCGAAGATACGCGCCTGCAGCATCTTGTCGGGCGAGAAGCCGATGCCGGGAACGATATTGGACGGCGAGAAGGCGGCCTGCTCGATCTCGGCGAAGTAGTTGTCCGGGTTGCGGTTCAGCTCCATCACGCCGACCTCGATCAGCGGATAGTCGCTGTGCGGCCAGATCTTGGTGAGGTCAAACGGGTTGTAAGGCGTCTTGTCGGCGTCGAGCTCGGGCATGATCTGGACGCAGACGCGCCACTTGGGGAACTCGCCGTTCTCGATGGCGTAGAAGAGATCCTCCTGGGTGGACTCGCGGGTCTTGCCGACGACCTCGGCGGCTTCGGCGTTGGTCCAGTGCTTATGGCCCTGCAGGGTCTTGAAGTGGACCTTGATCCAGAAGCGCTCGCCGGCATCGTTCAGGAACGAGAAGGTGTGCGATCCGTAGCCGTTGACGTGACGCACGCCGACCGGCAGGCCGCGGTCGGAGAAGAGGATGGTGATCTGGTGCAGGCTCTCCGGCGAGAGCGACCAGAAGTCCCACATGGCGGTCGGGGAGCGCAGGTTGGTGCGGGGATGGCGCTTCTGGGTGTGGATGAAGTCCGGGAACTTCAGGGGATCGCGGATGAAGAAGACCGGCGTGTTGTTGCCGACGACGTCCCAGTTGCCCTCCTCGGTGTAGAACTTCACCGCGAAGCCGCGCACGTCGCGCTCTGCGTCAGCTGCGCCCAGTTCACCGGCCACCGTGGAGAAGCGCACCAGCACCGGGGTCGACTTGCCGACTTCGGCGAAGAGCTTGGCGCGGGTGTACTTGGAGATGTCGTTGGTGACCGTGAAGGTGCCATGCGCACCCCAGCCCTTGGCATGGACGACGCGCTCGGGGATGCGCTCGCGGTTCTGGTGCGCCAGCTTTTCGATCAGCTGCCAGTCCTGAAGCAGCACGGGGCCGCGCGGGCCGGCGCTCAGCGAATTCTGGTTGTCGGCGATCGGCGCGCCCGCCGTGGTCGTCATGATCGGACGATCGGTCATTGTCTGGCTCCCCACGAGAAAAGTCGTTCGGCTGCGGACCGGAATCGGCCTGCGGCTCGGCGGTGACTGTGACCGGGGACGGTGATAAGATCAAATCGCAAGTTCGGACGAAGGCGATAAGACAAACCTATGAAGATTACCCTCCGCCAACTTCGCTACCTCGATGCCCTTGCCACGGAACAGCATTTCGGTCGCGCCGCCGAACGATCGGCCGTCAGCCAGCCGGCGTTGTCGGCGCAAATCCGGGACTTGGAGGCCCTCCTCGGGGTGACGCTCGTCGAGCGGCTGCCGACCGGAGCCCGGCTGACGCGCGTCGGGGCGGAGGTCGCGGCGCGAGCCCGAGCGATCCTCGGCGATGTGGGAGACCTGGAGTCCTACGCCCGCGCGCAAAGCGGCGACCTTGCCGGGCCGTTCCGGCTGGGACTGATCCCGTCGATCGCGCCATTCCTGTTGCCGCGGCTGCTTCCCATCCTGGGCGACCGTTTTCCCCGGATGGAGCTCGCCGTGCGCGAGACCGTGACGGGGACGTTGGTGGAGGAGCTCGTCGCCGGCGACCTCGATCTCGTGATCGCCAGCGTGCCGCTCGACCATCCGGCGCTGGAGGAGATGCCGCTGTTCGACGACTGCTTCCTTCTCGCCACCCCCCGACAAGGGCCGTACGCGCTGGCAAGCGCCGACTCCGCCGGGCAGATCCCGGCGGAAGCCCTGCTGCTGCTGGAGGACGGGCACTGCCTGAGGGACCAGACGCTCAAGGTGTGCGGCGCCCTCGACATGCGCAAGCTGCGGAACACTGGGCTGACCTCGCTCACCACGATCCTGCAGCTGGTTGCGGCGGGGCAGGGAATCACCCTGCTGCCGGAGATGTTCCTGGAGAACGCCGCGATGGACCAGTCCGCCATCCGGCTGAACCGGTTCGCCGGGCCGGAGCCGAAACGGACGGTCGGGCTGGCCTGGCGACGCTCCAGCCCGCTGACGCCGTTGTTCGAACGGCTTGGCGACGTGGTGGCGCGTTGTGCGTCCGGGCACCAATCCGAGCATCGCGAGGGTGGGCGGGCGGGCTTGTCGCGGCACGAGGCGGCGGCTATAAGCCCGCAGACTTCGGCATTCGAGCCGCTTCCGACCGGACGGCGGCACCCTTGAAAGGCAAGCAGACATGGCGATCGAACGCACCTTCTCGATGATCAAGCCCGACGCGACCCGTCGCAACCTGACCGGCGCCATCACCGCCAAGCTGGAGGCGGCGGGCCTGCGCGTGATCGCCTCCAAGCGCGTGTGGATGAGCCGGCGTCAGGCGGAGGGCTTCTACGCCGTGCACAAGGGCCGGCCGTTCTTCGACGAGTTGTGCGAGTTCATGTCGTCCGCGCCGACGATCGTGCAGGTGCTGGAAGGCGAGAACGCCATCGCCAAGAACCGTGAAGTGATGGGCGCGACGAACCCGGCGAACGCCGCCGAAGGCACCATCCGCAAAGAATTCGCGCTGTCGATCGGCGAGAATTCGGTGCACGGCTCCGACGCCCCGGAGACCGCTGCGCAGGAGATCGCCTACTGGTTCTCCGAGACCGAAATCGTCGGCTGACGGCGAGCGACCTGGTCGTTTTTCAAGGCCCGCGCTCGCCAGCGCGGGCCTTCGTTTTTCCGATGAAGCCATCGGGGCTCGCGGGGCTTGACCGGCCTGACCGTTTCGCCTGATCTCGTGCGACATCGCTTGGAGTTGGCCGCATGAACCGCCCCGTCACGCCCCGCATCGCGCATTCCGCCTGCCCGCACGACTGCCCGTCGACCTGCGCGCTGGAGGTGGAGGTGATCGACGACCGGACGATCGGGCGGGTGCGGGGCGCAGAGGACAACGCCTATACGGCCGGGGTGATCTGCGCGAAGGTCGCCCGCTATGCGGAGCGTGTCCACCATCCGGACCGGCTCACGAAGCCGCTGCTGCGGACCGGTCCGAAGGGATCGCGCCAGTTCCGCGAAATCTCCTGGGACGAGGCTCTCGACCGGACCGCCGAGGCGTTCCTTGCGGCCGAAGCGCGGCTGGGCGCGGAAACCGTCTGGCCCTACTTCTACGCCGGCACGATGGGGCTCGTTCAGCGCGACGGCATCGAGCGGCTGCGGCATGTAAAGCGCTATTCGCGCGAGTTCGACACGATCTGCACGAACCCCGCCTGGACCGGCTACATCGCCGGAACCGGGCGGCTCGCCGGGCCCGACCCGCGGGAGATGGCGCTGGCCGATTGCGTGGTGATCTGGGGCACCAACGCGGTCGCAACGCAGGTCAACGTGATGACCCACGCCGTGCGTGCCCGCAAGACGCGGGGCGCGAAGATCGTGGCGGTGGACGTCTACGAGACGGAGACGGTGCGGCAGGCCGACATCGGACTCGTGCTCCGGCCCGGCACCGACGCCGCGCTCGCCTGCGCGGTCATGCACGTCGCCTTCCGCGACGGCTACGCCGACCGGGCCTACATGGCGCGCTACGCGGACGCGCCGGAGGAACTGGAGGCGCATCTCGCCAGCCGGACGCCGGCTTGGGCATCGGCGATCACCGGGCTCACCGTGGAGGCGATCGAGGCGTTCGCCAAGCTGGTCGGGACCACGCAGCGGACCTTCTTCCGGCTCGGCTACGGCTTCACGCGGAGCCGCAACGGTACGGTTTCCATGCACGCGGCGGCCTCGATCGCCACGGTGCTCGGGTCCTGGCAACACGAGGGCGGCGGGGCGTTCCACAACAACGGGGCGATCTACCGGCTCAACAAGTCGATGATCGAGGGCACCGACGCGTTGGATCCGACGGTGCGGCAGCTCGACCAGTCCCGCATCGGGGCCATCCTGACCGGCGAGGCCGCTGCGCTCGCGGGCGGCCCGCCGGTGACGGCGATGATCATCCAGAACACCAACCCGATGACGGTGGCACCGGAGCAGGAGAAGGTCCGCCGCGGGTTTTCGCGCGACGACCTGTTCGTCTGCGTGCACGAGCAGTTCATGACCGACACCGCGGCGATGGCCGATATCGTGCTGCCGGCGACCATGTTCCTGGAGCACGACGACATCTACAAGGGCGGCGGGCACCAGTACCTAATGTTCGGGCCCAAGGTGGTGGATGCGCCCGGCGAGGCGCGGGAGAACCATTTCGTCCAGGTGGAGCTGGCCCGGCGGCTCGGGGCAGTGCACCCCGGTTTCGACATGACCCCGCGCGAGCACGTGGACTGGATGCTGAAGGCGTCCGGCTGGGGGAGTCTGGCCGACTTGGAGGCGAACCGCTGGCTCGATTGCCAGCCGCCGTTCGAGCGCGCCCACTACCTCGACGGGTTCGGCTACGAGGACGGCAAGTTCCGCTTCAAGCCGGACTGGACGACGGTGAAGGCGCCCAATATGGGGCCGATGGGTCCGTGGGCCGACATGCCGTCGCTGCCCGATTTCTGGCCCGTGATCGAGGCCGCCGACGAGACGCATCCGTTCCGCCTGGTGACGGCGCCGGCACGGTCGTTCCTCAATTCCACCTTTGTTGAGACTCGGTCCTCAGTGAAGCGGGAAGGCCGGCCGACGGTGAAAATCCATCCGGACGACGCCGCGCGGCTGGTCGTGGAGACGGGCGATCGGATGGTGCTCGGCAATCACCGCGGGCGCGTGGTGCTGCACGCCGAGGTGTTTTCCGGCATTCAGCCGGGCGTGGTGGTCGCCGAGGGGATCTGGCCGAACGAGGCGCACGAGGGCGGCGTCGGCATCAACACGCTGACCGGCGCGGAGCAGGTGGCGCCCTATGGCGGGGCTGCCTTCCACGACACGAAGGTGTGGATCGCTCGCGGCTGACGTGGGCGCCGCTCCGGCCGGGTTACGGCCGACCGGAGCGGTTCCGACAGGTCAGGCCGCGATGCTGCGGACGAAGGACTGGATCTGACGGTCCAGCTGGTCGGTGACGGTCATCACGTCGGCCACCGCGGCTCGGACTGCAAGGGCCGAGCGGTTCGTTTCGGACGCCGCCTTGTCGGAGCGCTCGGAGACCGCGGCGACGCGGGCCGTACCGTCGGAGGCATGGCTGACGTTCTGGGCGATCTCCTCCGTCACCGCGCGCTGCTGCTCCATGGCGCCGGCGATCGACGCGGTGAAGTTCGCAACCTCCTCGATCCGGGTCGAGATGCCCTGGATGGCATCGACCGCGCCGCGGGTGGACGCCGAGATCGCGGCGATCCGGTTGGCGATGTCCTCGGTCGCGCGGGTGGTCTGGTTGGCGAGGTTCTTCACCTCGGCGGCGACCACGGCGAAACCCCTGCCCATCTCGCCAGCGCGCGCGGCCTCGATGGTGGCGTTCAGCGCCAGGAGGTTGGTCTGGCCGGCGATGTCCTGGATGATGTTGAGGACCTCGCCGATCCGTTCGGCCTCGGAGGCGAGGGTCGCCACGTCGGCAGTCGTGCGCTGGACGGACGACATCGTCTCGTCGACGACGGACTTCGCCTTCACCACGTGATCGGTCATCTCGCCGATGCTGGACGTCATTTCCTCGGCGGCCGCGGCAACGGTGCCCACGTTGCGGGACGCTTCGAGCGAGCTGGATGCCGCCTCGCCGGCGCTGCGCGAGGCATCGGCGGCAATGCCGGTCAGCTTGTCGGCAGTGGTGTCCATCTGGTCGGCCTGGCTGCGCAGCCGAGAGACGAGTTCGCTCACCTCGGAGCGGAAGTTTGCCACCGAGGCCTCGACGCTCGCGCGGATCCGCGCCTCCTTCTCGGCGTGCTGCTGCTGCTCGTTCGCCAGCGTGGCGGCGGACTGCTGGGCGACGGTCGCCTCCGCAAGGGCGTTGTCGGAGGTGACGAACGCGTGGTCCAGGTTCCAGACGATCCAGGCCAGGGTGCCGGTCTGGAGCACGACGATCACGGCGTGCAGAAGGACGCGCGCGAGGTCCGGCTCCGCGGCCGGGAACACGGCGGAGGGCAGGGCATAGTTCAGAACGAGGTGGTGAACCGCGGTGAAGGCCGCGTTGGCGATGATCGCCCGCCAGTCGCACCAGCCGGCGACCACCGCCAGCATGGCGAAGAAGTACATGTGCAGGTCGATCTGATAGGGGTGGCCCGCGGCCTGGTAGACCATCACCGCCACCAGGGCGGAGGCGGCGATCGACGTGGAGACGCGGGTGGCGACGCCGGTGCGGTCGGACAGCCAGGACATCGTTGCGCCGAGTGCGATTACGGCGCCGCCGGCGAGGCCGATCCAGCCGGACGATGCGCCGCCGATCAGCGCGATGCCCCCGAGAATGGCGACGTTCAGCCAGAGAAAGGCGATCAATGCGGGGCCGAACGTCCGGCGGAGCTGGTCCAGGGTCGTCATGAGCGTGTTTCCTTCACATCCTTGTTTGTGCAGCCGAACCCGAAACCGGCATCGATCACCAGCCAAGCGCCGGCGGCGTAGAGCGCCGAAACGAAGTCGGGGTTGTCAGACCGTGCGACAACGATCCAAGATTGCCCTGTCCCGTCGACCAGAAGACCGTCCGCGGCGGCAATCGCTCCGACGGCCGCCGGTTCGGACGACCCCGGGCCGAGTATGACGGCCACGTGGCCGCCCGGCTTGGGCGACAGCGCGATCGCCAGAACGGCGAGAGTGCAGAGCAGTGCTTGCGAGGTGACGGACGCGATCGTTTTCACTGGGAACCACTGTAGATTTCCCGGAATTTGCATCTTGCACCGTTAAAGTTTGGCAAAACTTCGCCACGTCAGCCAAAGTTTTCCGAATACTGCGAGCCGCTTACGCGGGCGGGGACCGGGTGCCGAAACAACCGGTCCGTTGCGTTTCCCCGCCGCTCCAGTAAAAAAGTGTCAAGCTGGCGCGCGGCGCGCCCGCTGATTCCTGAAGAGTTGGATATGACCAGATTCGTTTCGGCGATCTGCCTATTGGCCTGTGTGACGCCGGGGGTCGGCGTCGCGTTGGCGGACACGATCTCGCGCGAGACCCTGGAGCGCAGGTTCCTGGATTCCTGCGTCTACCAGCAGTTCGGCGTGAAGGACATCAACCGTCAGAAGATGATCGAGAACTGCCGCTGCGCGACGAAAACCGCGATGGCCACACAAGAGGGCGACAGCTTCCAGGAGCCCCGTTCAGGCGGGTTGACCGGTCCGCAGACCAAGACGATCCAGGCGGCGATCGCGGCCTGCTTCAAACCGTCATAGCGCTGGAAGCGCGGGCGCGAAGAGGCGGGCGGTCCCGTCGCCGGCGCGGGCCGGGTCGATGTCGACGCGATCCCCGTGGACCACAGCGGCCCCCGTGGCGATCATGGCAACCGCATAGGAATAGAGCCTGTGCTCGGCGGTCAGGATTCGCGCCGCAAGGCTGTCGGGCGTATCGCCGGGCAGAACCGGCACGGCAGCCTGGGCGACGATCGGGCCGGTGTCCACCTCGGCACGGACATAGTGGACCGTGCAGCCGGCGATCCTGACGCCGTCGGCGAGCGCCCGCGCATGCGTGTCGAGGCCCTTGTAGGCCGGCAGCAGGGAGGGGTGGATGTTGATCAGGCGATCCCGCCAGCGGTCGATGAACCAGGGCGAGAGCAGGCGCATGAAGCCGGCGAGACAGACCAGCTCGACGCCGCGCGCCTCCAGTTCCGCCGTCATCGCCTGCTCGAAGGCCACCTTGTCGGGGTAGTCGCGGTGGGCCACGGCGATCGCCGGTATGCCGCGCGCGGTGGCAAGACCCAGGCCGGCGGCGTCCGCCTTGTTGGCGATCACGCAGGCGATCTCGGCGGGAAATCCGGGCTCGGCGGCGGCGGCGGCCAGCGCCAGCATGTTGGAACCGCGGCCGGAGATGAGCACGCCGAGGCGGCGCTTGGCGGCGGCGCTGGTCATGGTCAGAGGCTCAGGCTGCCAGTGAAGAGCGTCCGCGGGCCCTCAGCGTCGGCCTCCAGGCGGCCGAGGCGGACGACAGTCTCGCCCTCGCGCGAGAGCACTGCCGAGACGGCCTCCGCATCGGCTTCGGCGACGACGACGATCATGCCGACACCGCAGTTGAAGGTGCGCACCATCTCGGACTGGTCGATGCCGGCGGTTCGCGCGAGCCAGCCGAAAACCGGGAGCGCCGGCACGGCGGAGAGGTCTACGCGGGCGGAGACCTTGTCCGGGAGCACGCGGGGGATGTTGTCGACGAAGCCGCCGCCGGTGATGTGGGCGAGGGCCTTGACGGCGCCGGTATCGCGGATGGCCGCCAGCACCGGCTTGACGTAGATGCGCGTCGGCTCGAGGAGCACCTCGCCGAGGCTGCGGCCCGGCGCGAAGGGCGCTTCGTCCCCATAGGACAAGCCGGCCCGTTCGACGACCTTGCGAACAAGCGAGTAGCCGTTCGAATGCGCGCCAGATGAAGCGAGGCCGAGGATGACATCACCGGGGCCAACGGTGGGGGCAGGGAGGATGCCGGTGCGCTCCGCCGCGCCGACGGCGAAGCCGGCGAGGTCGTAGTCGCCGTCGGCGTACATGCCGGGCATCTCGGCCGTCTCGCCGCCGATCAGCGCGCAGCCGGCGGTTCGACAGCCGTCGGCAATGCCGGCGATGACGTCGGCGGCGGTGTCGACCGACAGCTTGCCGGTGGCGAAATAATCCAGGAAGAACAAAGGCTCGGCGCCTTGCACGACGAGGTCGTTGACGCTCATGGCGACGAGGTCGATGCCGACGGTGCGGTGGATGCCGGCTTCGATCGCGACGCGCAGCTTGGTGCCCACGCCGTCGTTTGCGGCGACAAGTACGGGATCCTTGAACCCGCAGGCTTTCAGATCGAAGAGGCCGCCGAAGCCGCCGATGTCGGCGTCGGCGCCGATGCGGCGGGTGGCCTTGACCAGCGGCTTGATCCGGTCAACGAGCGCGTTCCCCGCATCGATGTCGACGCCAGCGTCGCGGTAGGTCAGACCGTTCGACCTTGTCTCGTCGGCCATGAGGGTTCGTCCTTCGCCTGCTCGCCTTCCAGAGCCGCGGTCAAACCTCAATCGGAGTGGTTTGGCAAGACGATTGACGAGCCATGCCCCCGGATTCAAGGGGAAAGCGAGGAGAGCGACGCTTCAACCCTTCAAATCGGCGCCTTTTCCGTCCACATGATCGCAAGGCACGCGCAACGCGGCGCGAGCAGACCCGAGGAAGAGACCGGCTTGACGGTTCCCAACCTGATCACGATCGCACGTCTGATCGCCGTCCCGGCCGTGGTCATGCTCATCCTGGAGCACTCCTACGGCATGGCCTTCGCCGTGTTCGTCGCGGCGGGCATCTCCGACGCGGTGGACGGGGCGATCGCCCGGCACGTGAAGGGGCAGTCGAGCGCGCTCGGCGCCTACCTCGATCCGATCGCGGACAAGGCGCTGCTGGTTTCCATCTATGTGACGCTGGCGATCATCGGCTATGCGCCCGCCTGGCTGGCGGTGCTGGTGGTGAGCCGCGATGTTCTGATCATCGGTGCGGTGCTGCTGTCGTGGGGGATCTCGCGGCCGGTCAGCATCAAGCCGATCTTCGTGTCGAAAGCCAACACGGCTTTCCAGATCGTGTTCGCGTCGGTGTCGCTGGCCGACCTCGCCTTCGGCTGGAGGCTCGGGCTGACACCGGATCTCCTGGCCTGGACCGTCGCCGCCTTGACGATCGCGTCCGCTGCGGCCTACCTCATCGAGTGGGTCCGGCACATGGGCGAACCCGGCGGCGCCGGGCCCAAGATGGGGGAAGACGGGTGAGCTTGAGGTCGACCATCCTGTTTTGGATCGCCACGGCTGTCGTGGTGATCCTGTTTCTCTACATCTTCTCCGGCGTGCTGCTGCCCTTCGTGGCCGGCATGGCGCTGGCCTACCTGCTCGATCCGGTCGCCGACCGGCTGGAGCGGATGGGCATGTCGCGCCTTCTGGCGACGGTGCTGATCCTGGTTCTGTTCGTGGTGGTGGCGATCGTCCTGCTCATCACGCTGACCCCCATCCTCGGTGAGCAGTTGGGCGGGTTCCTGCAGAACATCCCGGACTACGTGAACCGCCTGCAGCTGTTCCTCAACGAGATCGCCGGGGGCCGCATCCGCGACATGCTGCGGATGTCGCCGCAGGACGTGAAGGGCTCGCTCGGCGACATCGTGAACCAGGGTGCGGGCTGGGTCGGCCAGATCCTCTCGTCGTTGTGGAACGGCGGGCAGGCCCTGATGTCGGTCGTGTCGCTGCTCGTGGTGACGCCGGTGGTGGCCTTCTACATGCTGCTCGACTGGGATCGCATGGTCCGCAAGGTCGACGGCTGGCTGCCGCGCGATCACCAGGCGACGATCCGGGAGCTCGCCCGGCAGATGGACGAGGGCGTTTCCAACTTCGTCCGCGGCCAGGTGTCGGTGTCCACCATCCTCGGCATCTACTATGCCATCGGGCTGTCGTTGACGGGGCTCAACTTCGCGCTGCTGATCGGCATGTTCGCCGGGCTGATCAGCTTCATCCCCTACGTCGGGTCGATCCTCGGCGGCATCATCGCCATCGGTGTCGCGATCGTGCAGTTCTGGCCGGACTGGACCTGGGTGCTGGTCGTGGCGGGTGTGTTCGCCAGCGGGCAGTTCATCGAGGGCAACATCCTGCAGCCCAAGCTCGTCGGTGACAGCGTCGGCCTGCATCCCGTCTGGCTGATGTTCGCCCTGTTCGCGTTCGGCGCGATGTTCGGCTTCGTGGGCATGCTGGTCGCGGTGCCGGCCGCCACGGCAGTCGGCGTCCTCGCCCGCTTCGCGCTCACCCAGTATCTCGGCAGTCCGCTCTACCGGGGGCGCTACACGAGCACCCTGGTCGCGCCGGATCCCACGGGAAAACCGCTGACCCTCCTGCCCCGACAGCATGGATCCGAGGAATGAGCAACGGACGCCCGAAGCAACTGCCGCTGGCCCTTCCTCATGAGGCAGCCCTCGGACGCGCGGATTTTCTTGTCGGCGAATCCAACGCCGACGCCACGTCCTTCATCGACGCCTGGCCGGATTGGCCGGCCCTGGTGGTGCTCCTGATCGGGCCATCCGGGTCCGGCAAGAGCCATCTCGCACGCGCCTGGGCTGATCGGAGCGCGGCGCCGATCGTCGTCGCGGAGGATCTCGCCGGACAGGATCCGATGAAGCTGGTCGGCCGCGGGGCCGTCGCGGTGGAGGATGCGGACGATCCGGCGATGGACGAGACGGCGCTGTTCCACCTGCTCAACGCCGCCCGCGGGCGGGGCGCGTCGGTACTCATCACGGCGCACAGCGTACCGGCCGACTGGGGCCTGACGCTGCCGGACCTGCTCTCGCGGCTTCGGGCGGCGCAGCCGGCGATCCTCGGCCCACCAGACGACGACCTCTTGCGGCGCGTGCTCGTCAAGCTGTTCTCCGATCGCCAGATGGAGCCCGACATCGGTCTGATCGACTTCGTGCTCGCACGCATGGAGCGCTCCTTCGCGGCGGCAAACCGGATTGTGGAGGCGCTCGACCGGGAATCTCTCGCGCGGGGGCGCCGCGTCACCAAAGCCATGGCCGCCGAATTCCTCGGCGTCGGTAGTGAAGCGGACGATTGACGGACGCGGTTTTATCCGTCGCGGGTGCGGAAGAACCGTCATACTCTCCGGATAAAGATCGGATGCTCAGGTCGAGCTGACCTGCCGACGGGGAGATCAAGGTGGAGACGAGAGAGTTGGAACAGACCTCCCTGATGGCGGATCCCGTCCCCGCGGCCGTGAAAAGCCCGGGAGATCTGATCGGCAGTCCTTCGCGCTTCATCAATCGCGAACTCTCGTGGCTCGGGTTCAACCGGCGCGTTCTGGAGGAGTCCGAGAATCCCCATCACCCGCTGCTGGAGCGGCTGCGCTTCCTGTCGATCTCGGCCAACAATCTGGACGAGTTCTTCATGGTGCGCGTCGCCGGCATCAAGGGGCAGATCCGGGAGGACGTGAACACGCTCTCCGACGACGGACTGACGCCGGCCGAGCAACTGGCCAAGATCTCCGACGCCGCAGCCCAACTGGCGGCCTCCCAGCAGCGACGCTGGGTGAAGCTGCGGCAAGAGCTGTCCGAAGTCGGCATCGTCATCGTGTCGGGTGAGGACCTGACGCCCGAGGAATACGCCTGGATCGAGGACTACTTTCTCTCGTCCGTTTTCCCGGTGCTGACGCCGCTTGCCGTCGATCCGGCGCATCCCTTCCCGTTCATCCCGAACCTCGGGTTCACGCTGGCGTTGGACCTGGAGCGCAACCGGGACGACGAGCGGATGACGGCGCTGATCCGCATGGCCGCCAAGGTGGATCGTTTCGTGCGGTTGCCGGACCGGGGCGAGACGCCGGCGGTGCACCGCTTCATCATGGCCGAGACGCTGGTCTCGTTGTTCATCAGCCGGCTCTTCCCAGGCTATCGCGTGCTGGGGCAGGGCGCATTCCGGATCATCCGCGACAGCGACATCGAAGTGGAGGAGGAGGCGGAAGACCTCGTCCGTCTGTTCGAGACGGCGCTGAAGCGCCGTCGGCGGGGATCGGTGATCCGCGCTGAATTCGAGAGCTCGATGCCGGCCGCACTGCGCGACTTCGTCGCCGAGGCGCTCGGGACGACACACGACGAGGTGTTCCTGATGGACGGAGCGCTGGCGCTCAACGAGCTCAGCCAGCTCGTCGCGCTGGATCGCCCGGAACTGAAGTTCGTTCCCTACGCGCCGCGGTTCCCGGAGCGGATCCGCGAGCACGGCGGCGACTGCTTCGCCGCGATCCGGCAGAAGGACATCGTCGTCCACCACCCCTACGAGAGCTTCGACGTGGTGGTGCAGTTCCTGCGGCAGGCTGCGGCCGATCCCGACGTCATCGCGATCAAGCAGACGCTCTACCGCACCTCGTCCGACAGCCCGATCGTCAGGGCGCTGATCGAGGCGGCGGAGGCCGGCAAGTCCGTGACGGCGCTGGTCGAGCTGAAGGCGCGGTTCGACGAAGAGGCGAACATCCGCTGGGCGCGGGACCTGGAGCGGGCCGGCGTGCAGGTGGTGTTCGGCTTCATCGAGCTGAAGACCCACGCCAAGCTGTCGATGGTGGTCCGGCGCGAGGCGACGGGGCTGACGACCTACTGCCACCTCGGTACAGGCAACTACCACCCGATCACCGCGCGCATCTACACGGACCTGTCCTACTTCACGGCCGACAAGCCGATCGCCCACGACGTCGCCCGAATCTTCAACTTCATCACCGGCTATGCCGAGCCGCAGAAGCTGAACGCGCTCGCCATGAGCCCGATGACGCTGCGCAAGACGATCATCGAGTGCATCGACGCGGAGATCGAGCATGCCAACGCCGGGCGGCCGGCGGCAATCTGGATGAAGATGAACAGCCTGGTCGACCCGCAAGTGATCGACGCGCTCTACAAGGCGTCGATGGCGGGCGTGCATATCGACATCATCGTGCGCGGCATCTGCTGCCTCCGCCCCGGCATCAAGGGGCTGTCGGAGAACGTCCGGGTCAAGTCCATCGTCGGGCGTTTCCTGGAGCACAGCCGGATCTTCTGTTTCGGCAATGGTCACGGCTTGCCTTCGCACCGGGCGACGGTCTACATCGGGTCCGCCGACATGATGCAACGGAACCTGGACCGGCGCGTCGAGGTTCTGGTGCCGCTCACGACCGCGACGGTCCATGCGCAGGTTGTCGACCAGATCATGGTCGCCAACATCAGGGACAATCAGCAGAGCTGGCGCCTGCTGCCGGACGGGAGCCATGAACGCATCGTGCCGGAGGAGGGCGACGAGCCCTTCAACGCGCATCAATACTTCATGACAAACCCGTCGCTCTCCGGCCGCGGACACTCGCTTGAAACCGATTCTCCCAAACCGATCGTACGTCGCCGCCAACGCACTCGAGGGACGTGAGGCACCGGGCCGCCTGAAAGGGATGGGGCCGATCGCCGTCATCGACATCGGGTCCAACTCGGTCCGGCTTGTGATCTACGAACGCCTGTCGCGTTCGCCGACGATGCTCTTCAACGAGAAGGTCATGGCCGGTCTCGGCAAGGGGCTGGCCAGCACCGGCAAGCTTCGCACGGATTCCGTGCAGCAGGCGCTTGCCGCGATCCGGCGGTTCAAATTTCTTTCCGACCAGAGCGGCTCGGTGGAGCTTCATATCCTGGCGACGGCGGCCTCGCGGGACGCGGCGAACGGACCGGAGTTCCTGAAGGCGGTGGAGAAGATCTGCGGCGTGAAGGTCACGCTGCTGTCCGGGGCCGACGAGGCCCGGCTCTCCGCCTACGGCATCCTGTCGGGCTTCCACAAGCCGCGCGGCGTGGTGGGCGACCTCGGCGGCGGCAGCCTGGAACTCGTGCAGGTGGCCAACGGGAAGGTGGGGCAGGGGCGGACCTTCCCTCTCGGCGGCATCCGGCTGGAGGAGGCGTCCGAGGGATCGATCCGCAAGGCTGAGAAGATCGTGGCCGAGGCGCTGGCCGACGCCGGCGACGGCCTCGATGCGAAAGGCTCGACATTCTTCGCCGTGGGCGGGACGTGGCGGTCGTTCGCGCGCCTGCACATGTTCGAGATCGGCTATCCGCTGCACGTCATGCACCACTACGCCATCCGGGCGGACGAGGCACTGGATTTCGCCCGCATGGTCGCGCGGCGTGCGCCCGAGGCGCTCGACCAGATCGACGTGGTCTCCAAGGCACGGCGCGAGCTGCTGCCGTTCGGCGCGCTGGTGCTGGAGCAGGTGATCAGGACGGTGCAGCCGTCGCAGGTGGTCATCTCCGCGCTCGGCGTGCGGGAAGGGCACCTCTACGAACTGCTCTCCGAGGAGGAGATGACGCAGGATCCGTTAATCGAGGCCTGCGCCGAATTGGCCTATCTGCGCTCGCGCTCGCCGCAGCACGCCGAGGAGCTGATCCCCTGGGTGGGGCATGCCTTCGCCGAACTGGGGATCGACGAGACCGCGGAGGAGGAGCGGCTGCGGATCGCAGGCTGCCTCGTTTCCGACATCGGCTGGCGGGCTCACCCGGACTATCGCGGCGAGCAGACGCTGTCGATCCTGGCCAACGCGTCCTTCATCGGAATCGACCATCCCGGACGTGCCTACCTGGCGCTGGCGATCTACTACCGGCACGTGGGGCTGGTGGACGAGGCGGTCAGTCCGCGCATCCGCGAGCTCTGCTCCACGCGGCTGAAGGAGCGTGCCCGGACGCTCGGCGCCGCGCTCCGGGTCGCCTACCTGGTGTCCGCGTCGATGCCCGGGGTGATCCCCCGCACCCAGCTTGTCATGGACGGCGATACGCTGGTGCTGCAGGTGCCGCCGGACCTTGCCGACATCGTCGGCGAGCGGCTGCTGAAGCGGCTGTCGTCGCTCGCCAAGATCGGCGGCGGACGCGAAGGGGCGATCCGGGTGGTGGGCTGAGGGGGCCACCGGCCGCCATGACGGCGGCGGCGCCCGACTATTCGGCCGCCTGCCGGCCGTCGACCGGTTTGGCGAGGCCCGGTCCTTCGACCATGACCACCTTCTTGCCGTCGAAGGTCAGAGCCAGCTCTCCGCGCTTCACGCGCAGAGCCTGTTCGCCGAACAACTCGCGGCGCCAGCCTTTGAGGGCGGGCACGTCCGCGTCGTTGCTGGCCGCGATCTCCTCCAGGTCGTCGACGGTCGCGATGATCTTGGCGGCGACGCCTTCGTTCTCGCTGACGAGCTTGAGCAGAACCTTCATGAGGTCCACCGCGGCGCCGGCGCCCTCGGGTGCGTGGCGGCCCTTGGGCATGCGCGGCCACTGCTCCTTGGGCGTCTCGAGGGCGAGGCGGACGGCGGCGACGATCTCCTCGCCGGCACGTGAGCGCTCGAAACCCTTCGGGATCGTGCGGAGTTCGGCGAGTCTGGCCGGATCGGTCGGCGCCTGGGTGGCGATCTCGTAGATCGTATCGTCCTTCAGGACGCGCGAGCGCGGCACGTCCCGGGTCTGCGCCTCGCGCTCGCGCCAGGCGGCGACTTCCTTCATGACGATCAATTCGCGTGGCTTCTTCACACGCATCTTCAGCCGCTGCCAGGCTTCGTCCGGCTCGGACCTGTAGGTACCCTCGGAGGTGAGGACCTCCATCTCCTCCAGCACCCAGTCGGCGCGTCCCTGCTCCTCCAGGTTGGCCTTGAGGAAGCGGTAGACGTCGCGCAGATGGGTGACGTCGGCGATCGCGTAGGTGAGCTGGTGCTGGGACAGCGGCCGGCGCGACCAGTCGGTGAAGCGGTGCGACTTGTCGATGTGGGCGCCGCTGATGCGGGCCACCAACTGGTCGTAGGAGATGGAATCGCCGAAGCCGCAGACCATGGCCGCGACCTGGGTGTCGAACACGGGATGCGGAACGAAGCCGCCGAGGTGCCAGACGATCTCGATATCCTGGCGCGCGGCGTGGAAGACCTTCACGACCTTCTCGTTGCGCATCAGGTCGAAGAAGGGGCCGAGATCGAGGTCCGGCGCAAGGGCATCGACGACGACAGCCGCGTCCGGGCTTGCCATCTGGATGAGGCAGAGCTTGGGCCAGAAGGTGGTCTCGCGGAGGAACTCGGTGTCGACCGTTACGGCGTCATAGCGGGCGAAATCGGTGCAGGCAGCGGCGAGGGCGGCGGTTGTGGTGATCATCGTCATGGCTGGCCGAGATATAGCCGAATCGTGGCGACGTGTCTGCACGGGGTTTCGAGGCAAAATGGCGGTTCCCGGCGGTCGGCGATCGGTGCGTCCAAACCCTGCATGCAGCCCGGTGAAAACCCGCTGATCCTTGACAAATGCGGGTCGGCGTGCGCTTTTCCGGCCCGCGCGGACCAGCCCTTCCGGCTTTGCTCCGCCCTTCCTTTCTGGCCCACGATCCATCGACGGAACGATCCCATGCACCGCTATCGGACCCACACCTGCGGAGAACTGCGCTCCGCCCACGTCGGCGCCAGCGTGCGCCTGTCGGGCTGGGTTCACCGGGTGCGCGACCACGGCGGGCTGCTGTTCATCGACCTGCGCGACCATTACGGCCTGACGCAGTGCGTGGTGGATCCGGATTCGCCCGCCTTCAAGGCGGCGGAGGCGGTTCGCTCGGAGTGGGTGATCCGGATCGACGGAACGGTCAAGGCGCGGACGGCCGAGACCGTCAACGCGAACCTGCCGACCGGCGAGGTGGAGCTCTTCATCACCGACCTGGAGACGCTGTCGGCGGCCAAGGAGCTGCCGCTTCCGGTGTTCGGCGAGCCGGACTATCCGGAGGACGTGCGGCTCAAGTACCGCTTCCTCGACCTTCGACGAGAGACGCTGCACCGGAACATCGTGACGCGCACGAAGGTGATCGCGGCGATGCGCCGGCGGATGGACGAGATCGGGTTCGCAGAATACTCCACGCCGATCCTGACGGCGTCGTCGCCGGAAGGCGCGCGCGACTTCCTGGTGCCGAGCCGTATCCACCCGGGCAAGTTCTTCGCGCTGCCGCAGGCGCCGCAGCAGTACAAGCAGCTGTTGATGGTGGCCGGCTTCGACCGCTACTTCCAGATCGCGCCCTGCTTCCGCGACGAGGATCCGCGCGCCGACCGCCTGCCGGGCGAGTTCTACCAGCTCGACCTGGAGATGAGCTTCGTCACGCAGGAAGACGTCTGGAACACGATGGAGCCGGTGCTGCGCGGCCTCTTCGAGGAGTTCGCCAACGGCAAGCCGGTGACGCAGTCGTTCCCGCGCATCCCCTACGACACGGCCATCCGCAAGTACGGCTCGGACAAGCCGGACCTGCGCAATCCGATCGAGATGCAGGCGGTGACCGAGCATTTCGCCGGATCCGGCTTCAAGGTGTTCGCGCGGATGATCGAGGCGGATCCGAAGACGGAGGTCTGGGCGATCCCGGCCAAGGGCGGCGGGTCGCGGGCGTTCTGCGACCGGATGAACAGCTGGGCGCAGGGCGCGGGTCAGCCGGGGCTGGGGTACATCTTCTGGCGTACCGAGAGCGATGCGCTTGAAGGCGCCGGCCCACTCGCCAAGAACATCGGACCGGAGCGGACGGAAGCCATCCGGACCCAGCTCGGCCTGAACGAGGGCGATGCCTGCTTCTTCGTGGCGGGTGATCCGGCGAAGTTCTACAAGTTCGCCGGCGAGGCGCGGACGCGGGTCGGCACGGATCTCAACCTCGTCGACACCGAGCGGTTCGAGCTGTGCTGGATCGTCGACTTCCCGTTCTACGAGTGGGACGAGGACGAGAAGCGCGTCGACTTCGCGCACAACCCGTTCTCGATGCCGCAGGGCGGCCTCGATGCGCTCAACAACCAGGACCCGCTGACGATCAAGGCGTTCCAGTACGACATGGTCTGCAACGGCTTCGAGATCGCGTCGGGGTCGATCCGCAACCAGTCGCCGGAGCTGATGGTGAAGGCGTTCGAGCTGGTGGGACTCTCGAAGGCCGACGTTGAGGAGCGGTTCGGCGGCATGTACCGCGCGTTCCAGTATGGCGCGCCGCCGCACGGCGGCATGGCCGCGGGTGTCGACCGGATCATCATGCTGATCTGCGGGGCGCAGAACCTGCGCGAGATCACCCTGTTCCCGATGAACCAGCGGGCCGAGGATCTCCTGATGGGCGCTCCGTCCGATCCGACCAACAAGCAGCTGCGCGAGCTGCACATCAAGCTGAACCTGCCGAACTGAGCGATTGCAGAGGCGACAATAAAGCCGGCCCGTCACGCGACGAGCCGGCTTTTTCCTGTCGGCATCACTGGTTGGCGACGATCTTGAACTTCAGCGCGTCAAGGAGCGGGCCGACGCCGTCGTTGCCGAGCGCCTCGATGGCGGTGAACGGCAGCGGAGCGGCGGGCTTCGCCGTGACCACCAGCGATCTGGGATCCTTGAAGAAGTCCTTCAGGACGGCCGCAAAGCGGTCCTGGATGGTCTTGTCCTCGAGGAACCCGAGCATCAGGGGCAGGGCGTTGGCGAAGTTGTCTCGGAAGTCCTCGGGCTTCTGATTGAGCTTCTTGGCCTGGGCTTCGAAGGTCCGCTCCACGATGGAGTTGTTGCCGAAACGGAACGACGAGCCGACGAGCGCCACGTCCTGCATCCGCTGCTCGATGAGGTCCGGATTGTCCAGGATCGACAGCGGAAGGCCGTTGACCTCGGCGTCGAAGGAGACCAGTCCCATGTCCGCCACCGTCACCGTCGCGTCGTCCAGGCGGACGATCCCCTTGTCGGTGTCCCAGCTCCAGCTAGCGCCGCCGGAGACGCTGATCTGCTCATAGCCCATGGCGGTGAGCTCGTCCTTGGCGGAGGGATCGGTGATCGCCGTCACGGGGAAGTTCAGCGCCGTCCAAGCGAATTCGCCGCGGCGGGCGATCGAACCCAGCCAGTCCCCGCCGGTGACCGTGAGGGCGCTGAGGCCGAAGGTTCCCAAGGGCGTGTTGATGCTGAGGCCGTTCAGTTCGGCGAAATCGGTCCGCGGCATGCCATCGATGAGGGCTGCACGGATGAGCTCCGGCGGCGGCTCGCCACCCCCTTCCGTCGCCGCGCCCAGCTCCAGCAGAGGCTTCAGGGCGCCGAAGCGGATGTTGCCGAGCGAGACCACGTTGAACTTGCCGGATGTCTGGGGATCGACGGTCAGTTCGCCGCGGCGCAGGGTGATCGCGCCGATGCCCTCACCGTCGATGTCGGAGATGTCCAGTTCGGCCAGCGATGCGGCGACACCGTCGGGTCCGGTCATTTCGGTGTTGTCGATGGCGAGGCTGTTGAACCGCATCAGTCCCGTCAGGTTCGGCAAAATCGTGGAAACGAAGGCGAGAGGGTCCTTCTCCACCGCCTCCGGATCTGCGAACACGGCCTGGAAGATCTCCACCACGGACTTTTCGGTCTGGCGCATCTGCTGGACGTCCAGCTCGATCAGCCCGAGCTTGACGGCAACGCCTTCCGCCTCGATGGACATGTTCACGATGCCCTGCTGCTGCACGACCGTACGCCAGCGGCCGTCGGGCTTGCCGGCCTTGACGCTCGCCGGGTCGAGGACCGCCAGCACAGCGCCGAGGTCCATGCCGGACATGTAGCTCGTCTCCGCGGAGAAGGCCTGCTTGAATTCGCCGGCCGTGGTGGTTCCGCGATAGTTGTTGTAGCCGGACCGCTCGATGCGGCCGTCATGAATGCCTGTCGCGAAGATCAGCTCGTAACTGGTCTCCGACTCGCCTTCCGGCAGCCCACGGGTGACCGTTCTGAGGTTGTCCATCTCGAACCAGTCGGCCCGGGCCGCGAGGCTATGGCGGGCGTGGGCGAGCACCCGTGTGATCGTATCGGCATCGGCGGCCACCTTGGCGGGTTCCAGCGGGGTCTCGATCCGCTCATAGAGGAGGAGGTCGGCGGTCAGTTCGACGTCGTAGGCGGCCGAGACGTCGACGCTTGCGTCCACGCCATCCTCATCCTGGTCGGGGCCGGAGTTTTCGGCCCCGCCGCCCGTCTCAGCAATCTTCTTGGCGAGTTCAGGGAACCAGGCGGCCGGGTCGATGTGCAGCGTGGCCTTCATGTTCTCGCCGCGAACCGCATGGGCGGCGAACATGCCGGCTGCAGTCTTGCGGGGATCGGTGACCACGAAAACGGGAAAGTCGATCCTGGCCCACGACCCTTCGCCGCCGAACACGACGTTCTCCAGGACGACCGACGCGGTTGCCGGATTGTAGGACGAGCCGCCGACCTTGACGTCCAGGCCCATGGCGGTGACTTCCAGCCACTCGCGGACCAGGTCTTCCTGCGGCGAGGCTGCGAAGGTCGGGAAAGCGGACAGGACGATGAGCGTCGCGGAGGCCGCGAGGCGCATGGGGAGGCAGCGCATGGACGAACTCCGGTTCGAGGTGAGGCCGGCCGGAACACCGTCCCGGCCGGCCTGATTTGGATCACTCGGACTGATTGGCCTGGATCTCGGCCTTCAACGCGTCCGGCAGCGTCTGCGGGGCGGCCTGGATCGTGCCGACGAGTTCCATCAGCGAGATCGGGTTCTCGGGTGCGACCGTGATGGAGATGTTCTTCGGATCCTTCAGGAAGGCGCCGGCGGCTGTCGCGACCTTGGCTTGGAACGCTGGATTCTGGAGCGCCGTCAGAAACAGCGGGAGCGCCGCGGCCATCTGCTCGGCGAAGGCTTCCCTGGTGACTCCCTGGGCCTTGGCGTATTGCTCCATGATGCGGTTGGCCAGCGAACTGTCCTCGTAGGTCAGGGTCGCGGTGCCGAGGGTGATCTTGCCGAGCACGTCCGGCGGCGGCTGCTGCTGCTGAAGCATCGCAAGCACGTCCGGCGTGAAGCCGTAGAGTTCGCCTTCCAGCGTCAGCGACCCCATCTCGTCACCTTCGATGGTGATGCGTTCGAGGGAGATGGTGCCCTGGCCTTCCTCGTAGGTGCCATCGCCGAACAGGTTGACGCGGATCTGGGTGTACCCGAGCGCCTTCAACTGGTCGGCCCCCGGATCGGGAGGCGCGGTCGTCAGATCGACCAGAACGCCCTCGACGCCGACGCCGACGGTGCGCGGGTAGTCGCCGACGTAGTCGGCGTTCTCCAGAGAGATCTTGTCGATCGAGAAAGCCTGGTTCTGCTGACCGATGCCAGTGATGGTGGTGGCGATGATGCTGTCGTAGCGGCCTTTCTCCAGCGTGTCGCCGGTGCCGCGCTTGGCGACGAGGTTGGTGACCTCGATCTGATCGACCTTGAGGTTCGAACCGTCGTTGGAGTTGCCAGAAACCTTTTCGGCCACCAGGGACTCGGCGATAAGGGCGCCGGTCTCGTCGATGTCGGCGCCGGTCAGGGTCAGGGTCTCGATCTTGCCGTCGCGAACGACGCCATCAGAGGTGGGCGGCTGGCTGATCTCGACATTGCTGTAGACCAGCGACCCGCCGTCTTCGGTGGGCGTACCGAGCTTGACGTCGGTGTTGCCGCCCGGTCCGACGAAGAGTTCGGTGAGAGCCTTGGAGATCTCGGCTTCGGTTGCCGCGAAAGCGGTAGCCGACGAAAGGGCCAGAATGGCGATGGCGGCGACCGACGTCGTCACCCTGCGCTTCAACAACATAGACGTCTCCCAAGACCGGGACGAGGTAGTGCTCCGCCATGGCTTCCCGGAACCTTCGGCGGGCGTTTGCCGGATACTCTGCAAAAACAGGACTGCTGCGACAAGTGACCTGCCGGGCGCCGAACGTGTCGACGCGGTGACCGCCGGTCCAGGTGAGTCGGAACCAGGAGGCTATGGAATAACGGCCAAGTCATGAACTGAAATCCGTTATCGTTCGATTGCCCGTGAGCCCGCAAGCCGCCACTGCGGCCCGAACCGGCCGGTGAACTCCAGAGGCGGTTAATATCGCCTTTCCGCGCCGAAAACATCGCTTCGAAAGAGTTTCTTCAGGGCGGATCCCTAGACTTGCCGGCGATCCGCCCTGGTATGGAGTACGGCGTGAGCGGTCTTATGATGCGATGGGCAAGGGTGATCGCAGCCGCGGGATTCGTGGCGGCCGGTCCCGTTCTCATCTCCGAATACATCTTCGACCACCACGCGCTGTCGCAGAGCCGGAGCGAAACGCGCGCGCTTGCCGACCGCTACCTGGAGCGGACCGAGACTGTGGTTGCCGAAAGCCTCGGCGAGTTGCAGGCGCTGCGGGAAAAACAGCATACCTCCTGCGTGCTGGCCGATCGGCAGGCCTACGGTACGGCTGCTTTCGCATCAGCCTTCGTGCAGCAGATCGGCGTGGCCGACGCGAGCGGAACGTTGATCTGCGGCGAGCCGATGGGCTCTCTGGCCCAGCCGATCCGGCTTCCCGCCAGCGAACGCGGCGATCCCTCGGTGATGCTCGGGATCCTGAACGGACCGAAGAAGGATCGCCAGGCCGTCATCACGCTGCGGGTTTCGGAAGAGACGCGGCTGATCGCCCGCATACGGCGCGAAAGCCTCGACCTGCAAGCAGGGCCCGAATACCTGATCGACCACACCACGATCGGCATCTTCCTCGACGACGGCGCGGAGTGGATGTCGATCGCCGAGAACTGGACGCCCGAGAAGGAGGCGGACGCGGTAACGGAGACGCTCACCTCGGCGCGCTATCCGATCCGGATTATCGTCGCCACGTCCGCCTCGGCGGCCCGGGCGACCATGGCGCCGCTGAAGACGATCGTGCTCATCGTGTCGATCTTCGGTGGATTCAGCGTCTTCATCGCCGGGCTCTGGCTTTCCTGGGGCAAGGACGGCAGTGGCGACGTGTTCACCCGGGCGGTGGAGAACCGCGAGTTCGTGCCCTACTACCAGCCCGTGTTCGACCTGTTCACCGGCGAGCTGAAGGGATGCGAGGTTCTGGTCCGCTGGATCAAGCCGGACGGCTCGATGGTGCCGCCGGGACAATTCCTGCCCTATGCGGAGGCCACCGGCCTGATCCGGGACATCACACGGCAGCTGATGGTGCAGACGGTGGACGACTGCGGCGCACTTTATGCGGCAGGCAGAACGCTGAAGCTCTCGATCAACCTGACAGCGATGCACTTCGTCGACCTGGAGATCGTCGACGATATCCGCCTGATATATGCCGACAGCGGCATCTCCTACGACCAGCTCTGCTTCGAGGTCACCGAGCAGAACCCGCTCAAGGATCTTGCGCTTTCACGGACGATCATCGGGCGCATCCAGGCGCTCGGCGCCTCCGTGGCGCTCGACGATGTGGGGACGGGCCACGGCGGCCTCGCGTACCTGCAAAAGCTCGGCGTCGATATCATCAAGATCGACAAGATGTTCATCGACAACCTCGCCACCGACCATTCCTCGCAGACCATTGTGGAGACGCTGGTCGAACTCGGCACACAGCTCGGGCTGGGCATCATCGCGGAGGGCGTCGAGACGGTGGAGCAGGTGGAACAGTTGAAGCGGATCGGCGTCTCGACAGCGCAAGGGTACCTCTTCGCCAAGCCGCTTCCAGCCGCCGCCTTCCTGGAACTCGCCTGGAAGATGATGGAGGGTGAAGCCCCGTCGGCATCGCCTGAAGACGTCACGCCGGAGAAAACCGAACGGGCCGATGCAGCGTAATGACGGATACTCTTCCGTAAGAGGCTCCGACCCGCAGGTGCCTGCATGCCAACCCGCCGTGAATTCGTCGCCACCGCCCTTTGTCTCGGCCTGCTGCCGCAACGCGGCTTGGCGGCGCCCGCCATGTCGACCGGAGGGGCGCACCGCTTCCAGTTCATCGGTATCGACGGCGCGCCGATGCCGCTTTCGGCCTACGCCGGGCGTCTTCTCCTGGTCGTCAACACGGCATCGCGCTGCGCCTACACGCCCCAATACCGGGACCTGGAGGCGCTCTGGGACCTCTATGGCGCGCGTGGGCTGACGGTGATCGGCACGCCTTCGAACGATTTCGGCGGTCAGGAGCCGAAGTCGGAGCAGGAGATCCAAGGATTTTGCAGCGGTGAGTACGGCGTCAGCTTCCCGCTGACCGAAAAGATCCATGTGCGCGGGCCGCTGGCGCATCCGTTCTATCGGTGGGCGGAGACGGAGGCGGGGTTTGGAAACGCGCCGGGCTGGAACTTCCACAAATATCTGATCGGCGCCGACGGCCGCCTGATCGCGGCGTTCCCCTCGGCGATGAACCCGCAGGACCCGCGACTGGTGGCTGCCATCAAAGCCCATCTGCCGGCCGGTTGAATGGAAAAGGGCCGGCCCGAGGGCCGGCCCTTTGTCTTTGGAGCGTGTCCGCCGTTCAGCGGCAGAAGTGACGCTGGCCGTCGTAGCCCATGAAGGTTCCGGTCCGGGGGTCGAACGACCGGTAGCGCGACGAACAGTAGCTCATGTAGCCAGCCGAGAAAGGTGCGTAGCCGGCAGCCGGAGGCGCGCTGACGACATTGCCGCCGCCACCGCCGAATCCGCCTTGAGCAAGTACGCCGCCGAGCAGCGCGCCGGCTGCCAAGCCGCCAAGGCCGGCCGCGAGGTCATCCCGGTCGCGGTGGCGGCGCCAATACCGGCGGTCGCGGTCGCGATCACGGTCGCGATAGATGCGGCGCGGGCTGTCGTAGTCTCGCTTGCCATTGTAGTAGCCGTCAAAACTGCGGTGGCGACGCCAGCGCCAGTCGTCGTGGTCAACTTGCGTGACGATCCCAGGCCTGGCCAGATCGAGGTTGAGGCCGACCGACGCGGCGTGGGCGGGTGCGGACGGCAGGGCCAACGAACCCAGCGTCATCACGCCCGTGACCGCGGCGATCACGAGACTGCGGGCGCTGACCTGTGATTTGGTACGCGAATGGAACATCCGAAACTCCCATCCGGCTGCCGGCGCACATCTTTCGTGCCGGGAGCCGTTCTATAGGGGTGGTGGCCGCGTCCATTGGACGGGATGCGGCATCCTTGGATGTTCAACGTCCGGCAGCCGGCGGCGTTCCGCTCAGCTGGCGTTCACACTTTCGGGACCTGTACGGGGAAGCCGCGCCAGGGCTTTCTCGCGGGTCCGTTCAGAACGTGGACGGTGCTTCGCTTGCGAGCGCGTCGAAGGTTTCGACGTTGCGGCAGAAACCAGGGGCGTGTTCGGCGCCCGCCAGGGCGGCGATATCCAGCCAGTGCCGGCAATCGTCCCGGTCTGTGCATCCCTCGCAGCGGCCGGCAGCTGCTTTCCTCGCCTCGCCGGCCAATGCGCCGTCCACGCCAAGGACATGGATCATCTCCCGCATCAGCACGGGTTCACCGGACTGGATTTCGACGGCGACGGACTTCTGCGAAAGGGTTGACATCTGCGCCTCCAAGGCTCCGGCCGATGAGTGACCTGATACAGCGTCGCGCCCTCCTGAGAGATCAGCGTTGATCTGGATCAAGCGGGCAGGGGGGAATCGGCGGGACAAGTGCTGAAACGCCCGCATCAATGCTCAGGGGGCCTGATCGTCCGTGGCGTTTTTCGATGAGCGATGATACTCCGACGCCGGACACGGCCGGGTGGTCGTATCGGGGAGCCTTGCCTTGGAACAAACTCTCAAGCTGGCGATCGGGAGCCTGCTGGTCGGTTGTGCCGTCCTTGGACTGAAGACGCTCGCCTACCTCATGACCGGCAGCATCGCGCTCTACTCGGACGCCCTGGAGAGCATCATCAACGTGGCGGCTGCGCTGGCCGCCTTGATCGCCGTCCGGCTCAGCGCCAAGCCTGCCGACGCGAACCACCCCTACGGGCACCACAAGGCCGAATACTTCTCGGCGGTGCTGGAGGGCGTTCTGATCGTGGTGGCGGCGCTCGCGATCTTCCGGGAAGCCTATCTGGGGTACCTCGCGCCGAAGCCCCTCGACGTCTCTGCGGAAGGACTCCTGGTCAACGGCCTGGCAAGTACGATCAACGCCGTGTGGGCCTTCGTCCTGATCCATCGCGGCCGTTTCCTTCGCTCGCCCGCCCTGGTCGCGGACGGCCGGCATCTGCTGACGGACGTGCTGTCGTCGATCGGGGTCCTGCTAGGCCTGGGTGTGGCGACGCTGACCGGTTGGGCCGTGCTGGATCCGGTTCTCGGCGGCTTGGTCGCGATCAACATCCTGTGGTCCGGATGGAGCCTCGTCACCGATTCGATCGGCGGTCTGATGGACGCCGCGGCACCGCCTGAGGAGTTGGAGAAGATCCGGCTCATCATATCCCGCTCGGCGGAAGGGGCGATCGAAGCGCACGACGTGCGGACCCGGCACGCGGGCAAGGTCACCTTCATCGACTTCCATCTCGTCGTCGATGGTGAGAAGACGGTGACGGAGGCGCACGAGATCTGCGACCGGGTTGAAGCAGCGCTGAAGGCCGCCATCGGGCCGGCGGTCATCAGCATCCACGTGGAGCCCGACACGAAGGCCAAGCATTCGGGCGTCCTGGTCATCTGACGCGGACGGTCGCGTCGGATGCTTCGTGCCCGCGGTGAGGGAGCGACATGACCGCCAAACCGATGGTTTCGATCACCTATTGTCGGCAATGCCAGTGGCTTCTGCGCGCCGCGTGGATGGCGCAGGAGCTCCTCTCAACTTTTTCGGAGGAGCTCGCACAGGTTGCACTCGTCCCTGGGACCGGCGGTGTTTTCCAAATCGCTGTCGATGGGGTGATAGTCTGGGATCGATCCCAGGATGGAGGGTTCCCCGACGTCAAGTCCCTGAAGCAGCGAGTACGCGACGCGATCGACCCAGAACTGGCGCTTGGTCACATCGACCGATAGTCCAAGAGCAAGACCGCACCATAGGCTCGCCCGGTCTCGCTTTAGGTTTGCGGCGAATATTGGTAATTATTACCATAGTCTGTACTGAAGGCCAACGGCACAAATCGTCTTTTCAGTTGCAGGATTCGTCATTTCAAGTAGGCTGTTTTTTGCACAAGACGAAAAAAACGGCTGCAACGTCGAACGGGGACAGCGCTCATCACATTCCTGATGGCCGGCGGGGACTTTTCCCGTGCCGGGCGTGTGCTGTTCGGGCGGGTGTAGCCGGATCAGGTGGGGAGATCGATCGGTGAGGACTCAGGACATCGAGATCATATTGGGCATTTGCGAGCGGGGATCTTTCTCAAAGGTTGCAGAGTCCATCGGCATATCCCAGCCGGCCGTGTCTTTGGCGGTGAAGCGCATGGAAGAGGAGTTCGGTTTCCGCTTCTTCGACCGTGCAGGTCCGCAGGTTTCCGTTTCCCAGGATGGCAAGCGCGTGTTGCCGACGCTGCAGCGGGTGATGGATCTGCTGGCTGACATCAAAAGCCACCGCGCCCGCAGCGCGACTTTCAAGCTCGGACTGTCCCCGATCCTCAGCGGCCGTGATGTGGCCCAGATGTTCGATCAGGTCGACCGCGACAGTTTCCACGCCTATTCGGTAGAATTCCTTGATAGCGTCAACGTTGTCGCCCGCACGGATTTCGACGTCCGGGTCGTCGTCCCCACGTTGCGCAGGCGATCCTCCTTCTACGTCGATCTCCAGACGATCTGGATCGGCGCCAACAACGGGGTCTTCATCCAGTCGACCCAGGAGTCCGACCTGTGGCAGCGTGCCCGGCACGTGCTGCTCGACCATGGGATTGAAGTGAAGAAGACGCTGGAAGTGAACGACTGCGGGTACGCATATCACCTGGCGTCCTCCGGTGCGGGCTTCTCTCCCTGCGTGCTGACCCACCACAATGCCTTCAAAGATTTCGAATTGAGCAAATTGCCGCCGCTTCCGCCGACCCGACTGGACATATTCGCGCCGCCGGAGCTTGCGATCGTTCTCCGCAACTCGCTGTCTTCCCAGCAAGTCGCCGCCTAGCGGTTCGACTTGCAATCTCATCGATCTCAATGAAAAGCGATCGCGTGCCTGAGGTCGCTTGGACAGAGTAGCGCTTGTATTCGACTAGGTATTGTTGACCTTCAGCTTCATCGCAACAGCATGTTCGCTAGGAGAAGCAGTCGGTAGTACAATCCCGAATTTCGCGCTGTATCAGATTAATTTATTCTCTTCGTTAGTCGTCTGACGGTGCGGAGAGCGCGATAATGAGTGTGGTGGACACGGCTCGACTGATTTCCCGGTTCACCTCGATCCTGGCCGAAGAGGCCGACCGGAACGAGATGCCGTTGCTCGCCCAACTGCTCAGGAATGCGGAAGCGGAGGCCAACGAGCACGTTCCGCTCGTGCCGCCGGCGTTCGAGGATCTGGAAGAGTTCACGGTTTGCCGGGTCCAGTAGGCACGGACTAGGCGCGTCAGTCCCAGGCCAGGGCGCCGGCCGTCACCGCGGCGACACTGATCGCGGTCACCGTCATCCCAAGGCGCAACCCTCCGGCCGACGTCGCCATCACCGCCTTTGCCAGTGTATTCACGGTGAGCGCGATCGCGATCGCTTCGGAAGCCGTACCGATCGAAAGTTCGCCGCCGGACAGGCGCGCCATGGAGATCGTCACGGCGTCCACGTCGGCGATCCCGGAGAGGGCGGCGAGCAGCACGACCCCGGCATCGCCCGCCGTCTCGCGCGCGATTCCCGTGCCGACCAGGACGAGCGCGATAAAGGCGGCGAGCTTGAGGGCGGTGCCGATCTCCAGCGGGTTGCTGATCGCAAGGTCGGTGCGGGTGTCCTTCGCCCCGATCAGGAACAGGAAAGCGGAACCGGCCGCCAGCGTGCCGGCTGCAGTGGCCAGGGGAATCAGAAGAGGTTCCACGAGGTCGCGGTTCAGGGCGGCGGCAACGACGACGACGCGAGCAACCATGACGACGCCGGCCGCCAGGATGCCTCCGGCGAGCAGGCGCCAGGCCGCCGGCTCGGCGCGGGCGAGGCGCGCCAGCGTCAGCGTTGTGGCCGTTGACGAGGCGAGCCCTCCGGCGATCGACGCCGCCAGGATGCCGAGGCGCTCGCCGAGGACCCGCACGGCGATGTAGCCGCCGAAGGAGATTGCGGCGATGACAATCGCCATGATCCAGATCTCCGCCGGATTCAGAACCGACCAGGGGTCGATCGTCCGGTTGGGAAGCACCGGGAGCAGCAGGAACGTCATCGCCAGGAGCGTGAGGACCGCGCGGATCTCCTCCCAGCGCAGTCGCTCGACCCAGCCGTGAAGCTGTTCTCGAAGTGCCAGGAGAACCGTCATGGCGACGCCGCAGGCGACAGCGACCCTGAGTTCTCCGATCCCGGCATAGGCGCCCAGCATGAAGGTGAGCATTCCGGCCACCACCGAGGTGGCGCCCACGTTGTGCTCCAGCCGTGCCTCCAGGAGATGGAAGGCTGTGAAGGCCGCGACGAAGCCCAGGAAGGCGAAGCCGATTACGAGAGGGTTCGTCGCGGCGCCGACGGCGGCCGAGACACCACCGAGAAGGCCGGACAAGGCGAAGGTCCGCAACCCTGCGGCACGCTTCTGCTCGTCCTCATCGCGCGTATGCCAGCCGCGCTCCAGGCCGACGAGGAGGCCGATGGCGAGCGCCACGGCAAGACGCGTCAGCAGTTCCTGTTCGGACATCGGACACCCTGACTTTCGACACGGGGGCAAGCCTAGCGTTTGCGCCGGCACTGCGAAGTCCGCAGCATAACGGATCGCCGGCCTTGAATTCGTTGTGAGGCCCGTGCTCGCCGGGTGCCATCACGAAGCCGCGCGCCTATATTCCGGTCGGAGACAGAGCGAGGATCGTTCACATGGATGCCAAGATCTACCCCGTCACCCGGACCGACGCGGAATGGAAGGCGCTGCTGACGCCGGAACAGTATCGGGTCATGCGCGCCCACGGGACGGAGCGGCCCGGCAGCTGCGCGCTCCTTCATGAAAAGCGACCCGGGCGTTTCACCTGCGTGGGCTGCGGACAGCCGTTGTTCGAAGCGGGCAAGAAGTTCGAGAGCGGCACGGGCTGGCCGAGCTTCGACACACCTGTCGACGGCGCAGTGGAGACGACCGAGGATCGCAGCCATGGCATGGTGCGGACCGAGGTGCACTGCAGCCGCTGCGGCAGCCACCTCGGCCACGTCTTTCCCGATGGCCCGCCGCCCACCTTTCTGCGCTATTGCATCAACGGAGTCGCGATGGATTTCGAACCCGCAGCGGATTGAGCCGCGTCGCCGAACATCCAGGAGCCGCGCGACAGTTGGACACCCGAGGGCACCGATGGCGGGAGACATGGAGGAGCGGGCGGAACGGCTCGGCGGATTATCTCTGTTCGCCGGTCTCGCGCCGACCGATCTGACGGAGGTGGCGCGGCGGGTCCGTTTCTCGGATCATGACGAGGGGCAATGGATCGTCGCCCATGGCGATGGGGACCGCGAGGTGTTTGCGGTCGTATCCGGTCGGGTACGGGTGCTGCTTTTCGGTGAAACCCGCGAACTCATCCTCGGCGACCTCGAGACCGGCGCGCTGTTCGGCGACATGTCGGCGATCGACGGGCGGCCTCGCTCGGCGAGCGTAGTGGCGCTTGATGCGGTGTCTCTGGTGCGGATGTCGGCGTCGGTCTTCCTCGACCTCATCCACCGGCACGCCAGCGTGTGCGACCATGTGCTGAAGGTGCTGGTCGGCCGGATCCGAACCCTCGACGACCGCGTCCACGAGTTTGCGAGCCTGACCGTTTCGGAGCGGGTGCGCACCGAACTGCTGCGGCTGGCCAGCCCGGTGCCCGGTCGGCCGCGGGAGGGCGTCGTCGCGCCCGTCACCCATGCGGAACTTGCGGCGCGGATCGGGACCCACCGCGAGGCCGTGACGCGTGAGCTCGGTGCTCTCCAGCGTCGCGGCGCTCTTCTCAAGCGGGAGGGGCGGTTGGTGATCCGCGACGTGCTGGCCCTGTCGGCGGCGCTGAAGGGCATCTGACCGTCACAACATCGGGTCGCGCCAAGCTTCGGTCCGGAGACGGTCCGGATCCGGCTGGTCGTCGCGGACGCGCTCGTCACACGCGCTGTCCGCTCCGTTGCAGAACCAGATCGTCGCCCAGAGGCGCGCGGGTCCGAGCGACCAGGTGGAGCGCGGAGCCGGGCGGCGCGGACTGGTGGTCAGGGATCGGCGGATGTTGGTCTTGGACATGTCGGCTTCCTTCCAGGGAGCGACCGGCGGTCGCGATGGAAGGAGCTTGGACGGGGCCGCGGAAGGCCGATGTGCGAGAACGCACACGGCCTCCGAAAGATCTGCGCAGCCCATGCGCAGCCGCTGTCGACCGAGCGGGGGGGGCGGTTCAGGTTCCGAGCAGCCTCCGGTCCGCAAGGTTGCGCATGAGGGCGGCGACCCCGAACGTCCAGGGTTCCGCCTCGTCCGTCGCCACGACACGGTTGACGAGGGTGCCGAGAGCCGGCGCGGCGATCCGTACGATGTCGCCGTGCTTGTGGGTGAATCCGCGGCCGGGAGCGTCGCGGTCGTCGACCGGTGCGAACATCGTCCCGAGATAGAGCACGAAGCCGTCGGGGTAGCGATGGTGGGCGTTGAGGGTCTGGGCGACGAGATCTGCCGGGTCGCGGCTGATCTCGCTCAGCGAGGACCGGCCTTGAAGATGGAAACCGTCCTCCCCGAGAACGTCCAGCGTCAGGTCCATCCGGCGGACCGTGTCGAGCGTGAAGGCGCCGTCGAATAGGCGCAGGAACGGGCCGATGGCAGCGGACGCGTTGTTGTCCTTGGCCTTGCCGAGCAGCAGCGCCGAGCGCCCCTCCACGTCCCGCAGGTTGACGTCGTTTCCGAGTGTGGCGCCGACGATGGATCCGGTAGACGAGACGACGAGAACGACCTCCGGTTCCGGGTTGTTCCAGGTCGACTTCGGATGGACGCCGATGTCGGCGAGCGTGCCGACGGACGACATCGGCTGCGCCTTCGTGAAGATCTCGGCGTCCGGTCCGATGCCGACCTCCAGGTACTGGCTCCAGGCGCCCTCGCGTACCAGCGTGTCCTTGAGGGCCATTGCTTCCGGCGATCCCGGCCGCAGACGGCGCAGGTCTTCGCCGACGAGTTCGCGGATGTGGGTGCGGATTGCGGCGGCGGCGTCGGCGTTGCCGCGGGCGCGCTCCTCGATCACCCGTTCCAGCATCGATGCGGCGAAGGTCACTCCGGCCGCCTTGATGGCCTGAAGATCGACGGGCGAGAGCAGATAGGGCTTGCCCGCGTCCCGAGGCCGGGCGGGCGTTGCTGCCAGCACCTCGGCGAGCGAGCCGACGTCTTCGCCCGGCGCTGCCTTGAGCGCGGCGGCCGGATCGGGGGTTTCGCAGAGGTCGCGTACGGTCGGGAAGGTGGCGGAAACGTCGATCAACCGGTCCCCGGCGATCTTGACGACCGACGGTCCATTCACCTCCGGCCGGAACAGGCGACCGACCAGGGCCGCATCGGCATCCGACGGCAGCGCCGAGGCGGGCGAGGTATCCAGGTCGAGCATCGCGGCATCCTCCGAAGACGATCTTCTTGGGCGGAAGCCACCACCCGCGCCGACGCCGGCCAACGGGTGTACGCGGTTCCTCCGCCGGTTCAGATCCCGAGTCTTAAACGGTCCGGAGCCCGTTGGAAGGATGGTATTTCAGGCA
The DNA here is from genome assembly GCF_013839445.1 of Chthonobacter albigriseus. Taxonomy (GTDB): domain Bacteria; phylum Pseudomonadota; class Alphaproteobacteria; order Rhizobiales; family Pleomorphomonadaceae; genus Chthonobacter; species Chthonobacter albigriseus. Next base: position 144,748 of record NZ_JACDIT010000007.1, read on the forward strand.
TGAAGGGAAGGGCGCCTGTCAGTTCGGTTCGGCGCGGGGGAGCGGGTGCGTCGACACGAGGTCCGGGGCGATGGGAGTCCGCAGGCTGCGTTCGAGCATTTCATCGAGCACGGCGGTCATCGTCAAGGAGAGGCAGTAGGAGGGAAACTCCGCGCCGAGGCCGTCGAGGATCTCGTCGGCCATTCTCAGCAGCGAAACCGCCGTCGAAAGGCGCCGGACCTCGCTCTCGTCGAGCTCGGCGGGAAGCTTTCTGTCCGTGTACATCGGCTCGGATCCCGTGGCGGTCATTTCTGCCTACCTCCCATAGGTCAATGCGCGTCACCTCCGCGTTATGGTCTGCGGAGCATGGCCTCGGACCGGGAGGACAGAAGCGCGTTGAAGGTCCCGGTTGCGTTGAAGTGCCAGTCCGGAACGACACGGCGGTCTGTCGACGCGACTACCAGCGCCTGGCAGAGGAGCAACGCGTCCATCCGTTTCAAGTTGACGAACCGGGACCGGACAAGGCGCGCCGTCTCCAGCCGGGTCTCGGTGTCGAGATCGGCACAGTCGAGGATCCGGTCCCAGGTGCGGCGGCGGAAATGCAGCGACCGGGCTGCGGAGAGGATCCGAACGGCAGTGTCGGGCGCCAGGTCGCCCTCCGCCGACAAAGCTTCCACGGTTGCGTCGACATTGACGAGCGCTTCGGTCAAAGGGGTGCAGCCGAGCTCCGGAGGCGCGTGAAGCTGAGCGACGGCCGCGTCGTCGTCGAGCCGCCCGTCTTGGTAGCGGCGAAACACCTCGCCGATCCCGATCATGCCGAAGGCGGAGCACTCGGCTGCTCTCAGGGCTCCCATGCTGGCGGCGCCCATCACGGTGACGCCGCGGCTGAGGGCGAAGAGGATCTCCTTGTGCCAGACCGCTGCGACATCGCCGAAGACGCCGTCGACCAGGCCGATCGCACGGGCGCCTGCGCCAACCGCGTGGGCGACATCCCCGGCGGCCGCCGGAGGATGCACCGTGACACCCGGCATCGGCGGCAAGGCGCCATGCAGGGTGGGGCCGCTGAACAGGATCTTCACGCGAACTCGACTCCCTTGGCACGCTGAAGCATCCGGCGGATCGCGCGCATGCCGATGCTGCGCTGACGACCCCCGGGAGGATTCTCCAGGCCCGGACAGAGCACCTTGGCGACGGCGAAGTCCGCCTCATCGGCAAGGGGAACCGCGATCACCGGCGAACCAGCGGCAGCCACGGCTCCGACGAGGTCGGCAATCGACATCGGCGCGTGCGGCTGCAGGGTCGGTGTTGGCGGTGCGGAGGCTTCATCAAAGCCGAAGTAGTCAAGGGCGCCGGGTTGGGACCTTGCGCGGTACTCGTCAGGGAGAAAGTCGTCCCGCGCACCGGAGATGACCGTCACCCGTGACTGCGCTGCTTCCGTGATGGCGCGAACAGCGGCCCTTGCCGGATCGGGGTGGCAACCGCTGCCGACGGCGATCTCGAAATGCCGGGGTACATGCGATAGCGACGCGCCGGAATCCATGATGGCGGCGCCGATAACCGGTACCTTTATGTCGCTCGACAGGTCGAACAGCCGGATCCGGTGACCGGCGGCCGTCACGCGCGCGCAGAGACAAGCGACGTCGCGACTTTGGAAGGCCGCGGCGGAACGCAAGCGATTTGGCACGTCAGCCGGATGGCGCAGAGCCCAAAGCGCGAGGGCGTCGCGCTCGATGCGCTCCAGGAGGCCGTGCAGGATCGCCTCGGCAAGCGTGTTGCCCGAAGCCAGCCCGTCCGTCGACTGCCAGTAACGGCGGAAACGGGGGGCGATGGTGTAGTCCAGAGAGGCTGCTTCCAGAGGTATCCAGGTCGACATGCCGGTGCCGAGGTCCGTCCCGCGCACCCACGTCGTCTCGTCCTCGGGTTCCAGAGGGAATGCGCCCTTGGCGACCAGTTCGGGAAGTGTGGAGACCACGTCGCCGTCCGGCAGGAGGGTGGCCGTCCCGATCCGCAGTTCGGAACGGGGCCGCTCCGCCAGCGCCTGTTCGACAGCTTCCATCAGGGCCGAAGCCCTGGCATGGTCGTCATCGAGCCCCTTGCCCTGCGTGACCGAGAGGTTGCGGGCATTAGGCCGCGCGGCGGACCATACCGGTATCCCGATATCGTCGAGGTGCGTGACTCGCGCCAGACGGGTGATGCCGAGGGCCTGCGCCAGAGGCCAGACACGTGCCAGCGTGTCGGCAGGATGGACGGCCCGACCAGCATCGGCGGGCAACTGGAGCTGCGAACCAAGATCGAGCCGTCCTGTCATGGTCAGTTGCTGAACGACAGTCGCTGCGACGGGGCGTCCGCGCGCATCTCGGCGGCGACAGCGAGGTCGATGCCGTCGATCAGGCTCTCGCCCGCGGCGCGGGCGGCGTTCGCTTCGCTGAGGAACGCGTCGGATTCAGCCACGCGCGCGGCAGTGCCGGCGTCGAGGTCAACCATCCACAGGCCGGCTTCACCCTTCAGTCCAAGAATGATCTGCTTGCTCATCTCATGTATCTCCTTATTTGAAGCCTGCCCTGCGCAGGCCCTCCTCGTAATGGTCCCGCTGCCGCGGGTCCCGGAGCGGCAAGACCGCCAGCCAGTCCTCCACCCGGAAATCCGGATGGATCGCCCTGGCCTTGCGGGCGTATTGGCGCGAGGCTTCCATGTCGCCCGCCATGGCGCTGCTGGCTGCCATCAGACGGTAGGCGGGGCCGCGTTCGCGCATCCGCTGAAGCGCTTCGATGGCTTCGCGGTAGTTCCCGAGCAGGAAGTTGGCGCCCCCCTCGATCCAACGGTAGTCGTCCGGACAGAGCGGGTTGAGGGCTGTCGCCTGGTGGATCTTGCGAAGGGCAAGCTCCGGCTCCGACGCATGGACAAGCGCGTCCGCATGGTCGGCCAGCAGATCGGCATAGTGTGGGCTGACCAATTCAGCCTCGTCGAACGCCTGAAGGCTGGCTTCGAAGCGGCCGGAAAACTGGTTCCAAAGTCCGAGTTCACGGAGGGCATGGACTTCGGTCGGCGATAGTTCGGCGGCCTGACGAGCATATTCCCCGGCCTGTTCCAGGCAGGAAGCGTCGCCGCGGGCCAGCAGGAGCCATTCCAGGTGATAGGTCCGGGCGATCCCGGCGATGGCCGAGGCGTAGACCGGGCTCTCTTTGGTGGCAGCCTTGAAGCACTTGCGGGCCTTGCGAATGCTCGGAAGATCCATCTGTCGCAGATGGAAGCGGCCCTTCAGAAACAGGCAGTAGGCAGACCCGTCGTGTTCCGGCAGCAGCTTGTCCAGCTCCGTCCGCTCCACCGTCTCGATGACCGACGTGCCGATACGAGCGGAGAGATCGCGGTAGCTGCCGTGGGCGTCGAGTGCGTCGACACCGTAGCGTTCGGCCCAGATGATCGTCCGGCTGGCCGCATCCACCAGCTTGACCTGGAGGCTGGCCGTCTCGCCGAAACGGACCAGGCGGCTTTCCACGGAGTAGTCGATGCCGAGTTGGGCGATCGTGTCGACGGACTCCTGAGCGAGGCGCTGGCACGTATGCGGTGCGACCATCGAGACCGACCGGGCCGAGCAGAGGCCGAGCGTCACATCCTCCAGGAGGGCTGTGGCGACGTGCCCTGCCTCGCCCGCGGAGGGCGCGAGTTCCGGCGGCATCACCGCGACCCGGGGGAGGAGGATCGCCGAGCTGGAGCCGTGCGGTTCCAACGGCGGATGCGCCCGCACGGACGCCGGCACCGCGGGTCCGGCCTGTCCGGACCGACCCTGGCGGAAGATGGAACGGACCAGCTCGAGCGTCGTCTCGTCCGGTTCGATGCCGAGTTCCTCGCGCAGGCGGGACCGGCAGCGGGCAAAAACCTCCCGAACCTGGGAGAACTGGTGTTCGTCGGCCAGGATCCGGATGAGCACGCGATAGGCCGTTTCCCGGTAGGGGTCGGCCTCGATCAAGCTGACGGCGGCGTCGCGGAGATTGCGGCGTTCGGCGGGGGTCGCTTCGCCTTCCGCCCGTTCCAGAAGGGTCTCCAGCAACTTGTCGCGGATCTTGTTGCGCGCCGACGACAGCCACTGTCGCCCGACGTCGCCTTCCATCTCCACGCCGGTGAGCAGTTCGCTGCCGCAGAGGTGGCGGAGCGTTTCCGTTGAAAGCGGCCGCGCGGGTGATTCCTCCAGTTCCAGGACGTCGATCTCGATGCCGTCGGTCGCCAGGCGGATGCGGCCGTCGACTTCCGTCAGAACCTCGCACCCGATACGCGCTTGCGCCTCCCGGACGCGCAGAAGCAACTGGCGCAAGTTGCCGTTGAGACTGTCGGTGCGCGTGGCGTCCCAGAGGAGCTCGGCAATCCGGGCGCGTGTGGCCTGGAACCCGCCGGCGTCGGTCGCCAGGTAGGCGGCAGCGACAAGCGCCTTGACCGGGAACTTGACCGAACGCCCGTCGATGTAGAGGGCGGGTTCGCCCAGAAGAACCACCCGCGACACCATCTTGCTAGGCCCCCAGTCATGCCGGCCGCCGCCACCAGCCGCAGTGGCTGAACGGCATGCAACACCCTAGGGTTAATGGTGCGGAGGGGTGAGTTCAATCCCGGTGCAAGTTGTGTAACGCATGTGTAACGCTTGGCGACGCCAAGCATTGGCGAATGCTCAGCGGGCGATGTCGACGGTGGTCCGCGTTCGTCCGTCGACGCGGATCGCGGCCTCGTCGAACCGCGGCGCGCGCATGACGGGCCGGATGTTGTTGGTCACCGCCCAGTCCTCCCGGGGGATGCCGAAAACGTTGGTGTCGAGTTTCCGGTTGCCGTTGACGTCGTGCGAAACCGCAACCGCGTAGCGGCCGGCCGGGAGCTTTTCGAAGCGGCAGGTCACCCCCGCCGGATCGGCCTTCTCCCACGCCGTCCGCGTTGTCGCGTTGCCGCCCGGAAAGGGCTCGCCCTCCGCGAACAGGGCGCAGCCGATCTCACCGGCGTTCGATGCGATGCCGGAGACCTCCACGTGCAGGCTGGCGGCCCGGAGGGGCAGGGTGGACAGGGCGATCGCGGCGAGCGCCGGAGTCAGTACGCGGATCATCGATGGGCCTTTCATGAGGCCCCCCGCCGGAAGGTCTAGGGCGGGCGGGCCTCGGTTCAACCCGGCGCTCTCAACGGGCGGTGAGGCGGGCGAGTTCCGCCGCGGATTCCGGATCGGCGGGAAAGAAGGATTCGATCGCCAACTCGGACAGGCCGATGTCGACGGCCGTGCCGAAGACGGTGGTGGTGGTCAGGAGGCGCAAGGTGGCGCCGTCCGGGATGCCGAGTTCCAGCAGCACGACGATCCCGCCGTAGGCCGCCTCGCCGGGCGTCGGTGGGCGCGCGTTGGCCGGCGGCGGGTAGGACTTCAGCTCTTCTGTCAACGCCACCAGCGCCGGGTCTGCGGAGACATCGATCTGCCGCATCAACCGGCCGAGCACATGGGCGCGCCAGTCGCGGTAGTTGCGGATGCGCGGCGCCAGCCCGCCGGGGTGGAGGCTTATGCGCAACGCGTTGGCGCCGGGGCCGAGGAGCGTCGGATCGATGCCGTCCAGCAAGGGGGCGACGGCTTTGTTGGTGGTGACGATGTTCCAGTGCCGGTCTACCGCCAGCGCAGGGTTCGGGGCATGGCCCGCGAGAATGGCGTCCACGGCGGCGCGCGCCGCGGCGAGGTCGGGGTGGTCGATGCCCCGATCGCGGAGCAGCGGCGCGTATCCGGCAGCGACCAGCATCGCGTTCCGTTCACGCGCGGGAACCGACAGATGTTCGGCAAGGTGCAGCACCATGTCCCGGCTGGGCGAGGAGCGTCCCGTTTCCACGAAACTGAGATGGCGCTGGGAGATGCCAGCCTCCACCGCGAGGTCGAGCTGGCTCAAGCGCCGGCGTCTGCGCCAGCTCTGAAGAAGCGTTCCGAAGGAGGGCTGCATGTCGATCATGAGCCGAGGGTAGGCCCGACGGCGGCGCGATCCAATGACCTCCGACGTAATCGACCCGTCGTGCGGCGGCGGTCAGCATCAAACGGTCAGCTGCCGTCGGCGGCTTCAACTTGGAGATCCCGAGATGCCTTTCGATCGCAAATCCCTTCCGCTTCGCCCCATCCTGATGGCCGACGCTGCGGCCTGCCTCGTCATGGGGATCGGCCTGATCGGGCTGGCGGGCCCGCTCGAGCCCCTCACCGGGCTGTCGCAGACCTTCGCAATGGTGGCCGGCGCCCTTCTCCTGCCGGTGGCGGCTTTCATCCTTGTGGTGGCGAGCCGTCCGGCGATCCCCGCCGCGGGTGTGGCGGTGATCGTTGCCGGGAATGTCGGCTGGATCGCCGCAAGCCTGCTCATTCTTGCGACCGGAATGGTGCAGACCACCGCGCTCGGGACCACGCTCGTCCTCGCCCAGGCGGCAGCGGTCGCCGTGATCACAGCCTTGGAACACGCGGCGCGTCCCGCACGCATCGTCGGGCAGGCGGCGATCTGAGGACCTGTTGGCGGGGGCGGGCTGCCCGTCCCCCGTCGCCCGCCGCATGGCAGCGGACGGTGCGGTCGGGCCACGAACTCCCTCGCGGGGTCCGATCAAGTTCCCTCGACAAGACTCGCTGCCAGCGCGGTCCGGGACCATATGAAGCGTCCACCGCCAACAACCGGAGCGCTTCCATGGCCGAAACCCTGAACCGACGCATCGTGCTGGCGGCTCGCCCGGACGGCGAGCCCAAGGCCTCCGACCTCCGCCTTGAAGAGGTCCGGCTCCCCGAGATCGGACCGGGGCAGGTTCTCCTCAAGACGTTGTTCCTGTCGCTCGATCCCTACATGCGCGGGCGGATGAGCGCGGCCAAGTCCTATGCCAAACCGGTCGAGATCGGCGCGGTGATGGAGGGCGGCACGGTCAGCGAGGTGGTGGCCTCCACCAACAGCGCCTTCAAACCGGGTGACGTCGTCCTCGGCTATGCGGGGTGGCAGAGCCATGCGGTGTCGGACGGCAAAGGGCTGCGCAAGCTGGACCGCGCGGCGGCGCCTCTATCGGCCTGGCTCGGCGTGCTCGGCATGCCCGGGATGACCGCCTACACGGGGCTCCTGACCATCGGGCAGCCCAAGCCGGGCGAGACCGTCGTGGTGGCGGCAGCCACCGGGCCGGTGGGGTCCGCCGTCGGGCAGATCGCCAGGATCAAGGGCGCGCGCGCGGTCGGGATCGCGGGCGGGCCGGAGAAGCGCCGGGCCTTGACCGAGGAGTTCGGCTTCGACGCGGCCTTGGACCACAGGTCGCCGACCTTTGCTGAGGACCTTGCGGCGGCCTGCCCGGACGGCATCGACGTCTACTTCGAGAACGTCGGCGGGCCGGTCGCGGCGGCGGTGCAGCCGCTGCTGAACCCGTTCGCGCGCATTCCGGTCTGCGGGCTCATCGCGCACTACAACGACAGCGCTCCGCCGCCCGGTCCGGACCGGTTGCCGGCGCTGATGCGCGACGTGCTCACCAAGCGACTGACCTATCGCGGTTTCATCGTCAGCGACTTCCAGGATCAGGCTCCAGCCTTCGCGCGGGACATGTCCGCGTGGCTGAAGGACGGCCGCGTCAAGGCGCGCGAAGATGTCGTGGAAGGCCTGGAGAACGCGCCGGAAGCCTTCTTCGGCCTCCTGAAGGGCCGCAACTTCGGCAAGGTGGTGGTGAAGGTCGCCTGAATGATCGGCGCTCAAACGGCGCGGATATGGGCTGCGAGGCCCGCTGCCAGGGCGTCGAACACGACCCGGCAGCGGGGACTTGATTTCAGGTCCTCGTGCATGACGACATAGGTGGGCAGGCCGAGGGAGACTTCCTCGGGGAGCACCCGCACGAGGTCGGGTTCGCGGCGCGCAAGCTGGACCTGGCAGACGCCGATGCCGAACCCCGCCTTGATGGCGGCGAACTGGGCGAGGTTGCTGTCGGCGCGCAGCGCGAAGTGGTCGCGCGTGATGAACCGCATCTGCTTCAGCATGGCGCGGATGGCGGGGGTCTCCCGATCGAAGCCGATCAGGTCGTGACCCCTGAAATCCGCCAGTGATGCAGGAACGCCGCGCCTTTCGATGTAGCTGCGGTGGGCGTGCAGCCCGAGTTCGATGGTGCCGACGCGCCGGGCCAGCAGCGCCTCCTGCGTCGGCTCGACCATTCGCACAGCGATGTCCGCGTCCCGGCGGATCAGATCGTCGACCGCGTCGGAGAGCACCAGTTCGATCACGAGGTCCGGATGCCTGGCGCGCAGATCGGCGAGGATCGCGGGCACGATCTCCACGCCCACCACTTCGCTGACGCTGAGCCGAACCGGGCCGCGCACTTCCTTGCCGTGGCTTGAGGCCGCACGCACCAGGGCGGCGGTGGTGGCGGCGAGCGTTTCGGCGTAGGGCCGCAGATCTTCTGCAGCCTCGGTGGGCGAGAGACCGCGCTGCGAACGGATGAAGAGGTCGTAACCGACGAGGCTCTCCAGAGCGTCGATATGGCGGGACACGGTCGGCTGGGTCAGCCCAAGGCTACGCGCGGCGCCCGACAGCGATTGCTCGCGCAGAACGGCAAGGAAGGTGCGGTAGAGGTCCCAGGACGGTTCAGAGTTCATGCATTTTAGTATAGCGACCGTACAAGTTTGCGCAATTCCGTTGATCCTGGTTTGCCCGCATCCTCGCTCCATCACCTTCGGATGGAGACGATCATGAGCACTCGAACGGCACTGGTACTCGGCGCGACGGGCGGCATCGGCGGCGAAGTCGCGCGCACGCTGAAGGGGAGGGGCTGGACCGTCCGCGCCCTCCACCGCGATGCTGCCCGCGCCGGCCTGCGGGACGGTATCCAGTGGATCACCGGGGATGCCCTGTCGCCGATAGACGTTACGGCGGCGGCAGACGGCGCGTCCTTGCTGGTGCATGCGGTCAACCCGCCGGGATACCGGAATTGGGGTTCTCTTGTGCTGCCGATGCTGGACAGCACGCTCGCCGCGGCGCGCTCCAGCGGCGCCCGCATCCTTCTCCCGGGCACCGTCTACAACTACGGGCCGGATGCGCTGCCGAACCCGGACGAACTGTCCGTCCAGCACCCCGTGACCGCCAAGGGCAGGATCCGCGTTGAGATGGAACGCCGACTCCTCCGCGCGGCGGAGGCCGGGCACTCGACGGCCGTGGTCGTCCGCGCCGGCGACTTCTTCGGTCCGCGCGCCGCGAACAACTGGTTTTCGCAAGGGCTGGTGAAGCCGGGAAAGCGACCGGCGTCGATCGCCTATCCGGGACGCCCCGACGTCGGCCACCAGTGGGCGTATCTCCCCGATGTCGCCGAGACGATGGTCCGCGTCATCGAAACCAGATCCCTTGGCAACTTCGCGACCTTCCACATGGAGGGGCACTGGGATCCGAACGGGATGCGGATGGTGGAGGCGATCCGACGCGTGGTCGGAGCGCCGGATCTCCCGGTGCGGCGATTGCCTTGGACGCTGATGCGCCTGCTGGGCCCCGTCGTGCCGCTGTTCCGGGAGCTTGCTGAGATGCGCTATCTCTGGGAGCAGCCGGTGCGGATGCGCAACGACCGGCTCCTCGCGCTGATCGGCGAGGAGCCCCGGACACCGCTGGACGATGCGGTTCGCGCCACGCTGATCGGACTCGGCTGCCTCGGCGCGGCGGCGAACGCCAACGCATCGGCCCTTGCAACCGCATCGCAGGGGAGGGTCTGATGACCGGCTCTCTCGTAACAACCGCCGCGCGGGTGACGCCGCTCGGCGTCATGGGCCAGTTCCTGTTCGCCGGGCTGGCGCTGTTCCACGATGCCGCCTTCTGGGCGTTTCACGGCGCGCTCGGCGGCCTCCTCGCCCTGCCGATCGGGATCGTGCTCTTCGCCGCCTACCGTCAGGAGCGCCATCGAACGCTCCTGCGCCCGGCGGGGCTCCTCGCCGTCGCCTACCTCGTCCAGCTCACGCTCGCCGGCCTCGGCCAGGCGACCGACATCGGCGCGCTCCTCGCCCTCCACCTTGTCAACGCCGGCCTCGTCCTCGGTGCCGCTGCCAACCTCGCGGATGCGGCAGCTGGGCGGGGGAGGGCGGTGGCCTAGAAAAAGTTCGGGGGGCTTTCGCCCCCCGTTTTTCGTTCAGCTGCAGCCGCTGGTGCTGCCACAGGTGTCGCACTTCAGGCAGGTGCCGTTTCGCACCATCGTGAAGTTGCCGCACTCGGAGCAGGCCTCGCCTTCGTAGCCCTTCATGCGGGCCTGGGCGACCTTGGAGGCGTAGTCGAGTTGCGGCGGCGCCTGCGTGATTCCGACGGCCGCCGTGGCGGCGACGGCCGGTTCGGCCTCAATGTCCCGCTTGAAGGCGGTCGCGGCGGCGCCGGCGGCGATCGCGGTGACGCCGGATGAAGCCCGGGCGGTCGCGAATGCGGACACCGAGGCTGTGGCCGAACCGCCGCCGGACGCGATGGCGCCGCCGGCTGCCGAGCCCTTCGGATCGGGGGTGCCGGAGACGACCTTCAGCGCGCCCGGTCGGCCGCGGACGAGACCGTGGCTGACGATGCCCTCCGCGCCCTTCTCCTCCTTCACGCCGCCGCCGAGGCCGGTGTTGCCGGCATCCTGCGGCACCACGTGCGCCAGGTCGTGACGGCCGAGGTAGGAGACGGCGAGCTCGCGGAACACGTAGTCGAGGATCGACGTCGCGTTCTTGATCATCTCGTTGCCCTGCACCATGCCGGCCGGCTCGAAGCGGGTGAAGGTGAAGGCCTCCACGTATTCCTCGAGCGGCACGCCGTACTGCAGGCCGAGCGAGATCGCGATGGCGAAGTTGTTCATCATCGCGCGGAAGGCAGCGCCTTCCTTGTGCATGTCGATGAAGATCTCGCCGATGCGCCCGTCATTGTACTCGCCGGTCCGGATGTAGACCTTGTGGCCGCCGACGATGGCCTTCTGGGTGTAGCCCTTGCGGCGGTCGGGCATTTTCTCGCGGGCACGGATGTGCCGCTCGACGATCCGTTCCACGATGCGCTCGGCGGCGGCGGTGGCGCGGGCGGCCATCGCCTTCTCGGCGACGATCGCCTCGACCGCGTCCTCGGCGTCCTCCTCGTCGTCGGCCAGCAGCTGGCTGTTGAGCGGCTGGGAGAGCTTGGAGCCGTCGCGGTAGAGGGCGTTGGCCTTCAGCGCCAGGCGCCAGGAGAGCATGTAGGCCTCCTTGGCATCCTCCACCGTCGCCTCGTTCGGCATGTTGATGGTCTTGGAGATGGCGCCCGAGATGAACGGCTGGGCGGCCGCCATCATGTGGATGTGGCTCTCCACGCTGAGATAGCGCTTGCCGATGCGGCCACAGGGGTTGGCGCAGTCGAAGACCGCGTAATGCTCCGGCTTCAGGAAGGGGGCACCTTCCAGGGTCATCGCGCCGCAGACGTGGGTGTTGGCCGCCTCGATGTCCGCCTTGGTGTAGCCGAGGTGGGTGAGGAGGTCGAAGGCCGGGTCGTTGAGCTGGGCGTCGGCGAGGCCGAGCTTCTTCATCTCCTCGTCGCCGAGAGTCCAGCGGTTGAACACGAACTTGATGTCGAAGGCCGACTTGAGCGAGCCCTGCACCTTCTCGATGGCCGCGTCGGAGAGGCCCTTGGCGCGCAGCGAAGAGGGGTTCACCGACGGCGCCTGGGCGATCGAGCCGTGGCCGACGGCGTAGGCCTCGATCTCGGCGATCTGGCTTTCCGTGTAGCCGAGGGCGCGGAGCGCCTCCGGAACGGCGCGGTTGATGATCTTGAAGTAGCCGCCGCCGGCCAGCTTCTTGAACTTCACCAGGGCGAAGTCCGGCTCGATGCCGGTGGTGTCGCAGTCCATCACGAGGCCGATCGTGCCGGTCGGCGCGATCACGGTCGCCTGGGCGTTGCGGTAGCCGTGCTTCTCACCGAGCGCAAGGGCGCTGTCCCAGGCGCGGGCGGCGGCCTCGATCAGACGCTTGTCGGGGCAGGAGCCCTTGTCCAGCGGCACCGGAGGCGTGCGCAGCTTCTCGTAGCCGTCCTTAGCTCCGTGCGCCGCGCGGCGGTGGTTGCGGATCACGCGGAGCATGTCGGCCGCGTTCTTCTTGTAGCCGGGGAAGGGGCCGAGCTCCTTGGCCATCTCCGCGGACGTTGCATAGGAGACGCCGGTCATGATGGCGGTGATGGCGCCGCAGATGGCGCGGCCCTCGGCCGAGTCGTAGGGGATGCCGGACGACATCAGGAGGCCGCCGATGTTGGCGTAGCCGAGGCCGAGGGTGCGGAACTCGTAGGAGAGCTGGGCGATCTCCTTGGACGGGAACTGCGCCATCGTCACCGAGATCTCGAGCACCACCGTCCAGAGGCGGCAGCCGTGCTCGAAGGCTTCAATGTCGAACGCCTTGTCGGACTGGCGGAACTGCAGGAGGTTCAGCGAGGCGAGGTTGCAGGCCGTGTCGTCCAGGAACATGTATTCCGAGCACGGATTGGACGCGCGGATCTCGCCGCTGGCCGGGCAGGTGTGCCAGTCGTTGATGGTGGTGTGGTACTGGATGCCGGGGTCGGCGGAGGCCCAGGCGGCGTAGCCGATCTGCTCCCAGAGGTCCTTGGCCTTCAGCGTCTTCATCACCTTGCCGTCCTTGCGGGCGGTGAGGTTCCAGGAGCCGTCGGTCTCCACGGCGCGCAGGAAGTCGTCGGTGACGCGGACGGAGTTGTTGGAGTTCTGGCCCGAGACGGTGAGGTAGGCCTCCGAATCCCAGTCGGTGTCGTAGACCGGGAATTCGATCGCGGTGTAGCCCTGGCGGGCGAACTGGATGACGCGGCGGATGTAGTTCTCCGGCACGCTCGCCTTCTTGGCGGCGCGGATCTCGCGCTTCAACGGCAGATTCTTGGCCGGATCGAACTTCTCGTCGCCGGGCAGCTCGGTTGAGCCGATCGCCTGCATGATGGCGTTGAGATGCTTGGAGCAGGTCTTGGAGCCGGTGACGAGAGCTGCAACCTTCTGCTCCTCCTTCACCTTCCAGTTGATGTACTGCTCGATGTCGGGGTGATCGATATCGACCACCACCATCTTGGCGGCGCGGCGGGTCGTGCCGCCGGACTTGATGGCGCCAGCGGCTCGGTCGCCGATCTTCAGGAAGCTCATCAGGCCGGACGAGCGGCCGCCGCCGGAGAGCTTCTCGCCCTCGCCGCGCAGCTTGGAGAAGTTGGAGCCGGTGCCGGAGCCGTACTTGAAGAGGCGGGCTTCGCGGACCCAGAGGTCCATGATGCCGTTGTCGTTGACGAGGTCGTCCTCGACGCCCTGGATGAAGCAGGCGTGTGGCTGCGGGTGCTCGTAGGCCGTGGCCGAGCGGGTCAGCTTGCCGGTCTTGTAGTCGACGTAGTAGTGGCCCTGGCTCGGGCCGTCGATGCCGTAGGCCCAGTGCAGGCCAGTGTTGAACCACTGCGGCGAGTTCGGCGCCACCTTCTGGGTGGCCAGCATGAAGCGCAACTCGTCGAAGAAGGCGCGGGCGTCCTCCTCGCCGTTGAAGTAGCCGCCCTTCCAGCCCCAGTAGGTCCAGGTGCCGGCGAGCCGGTCGAAGACCTGGCGAGCGTCGGTCTCACCGCCGAAGCGCTCGGCCTCGGGCAGGGCGGCGAGGGCCTTCTCGTCCGCCACGGAGCGCCAGAGGAAGGAGGGGACGGAGGTCTCCTCGACCTTCTTCAGCGCCTTGGGCACGCCGGCCTTGCGGAAGTACTTCTGGGCGATGATGTCGCTGGCCACCTGGCTCCACGCCGAGGGTACCTGGATGTCGGCCGCACGGAAGACCACCGAGCCATCGGGATTGCGGATTTCGCTCGTGGCCAGCCGGAATTCGATCTCCGCATAGGGAGACTGGCCGTCCTTTGTGAAGCGCCGCTCAATCCGCATCTAACCATCCCCTATGAAGCCCTGGCGCGCCGGTTCGTTCTCCCTTCCATGGGAGGCCCGGCCCCGCACCCGATTGATGTTAACGGCTCTTATCGTCTTCCAGAACGCCTCAGTCAGCCGGTCGTTCGGGACGGACAGATCACAATCTGTCCAGGTCTAGTGCCCCCTCGTTCGCCGCCGACTAGATCTAGAGTGGATCGTGAGTCCGGTTAAAGATCTCTTACCAACGTTTTCCCCAACGCCGAGGGGTTATCCCCGCTGTTGAGGAGGCAGCGTCGCACGCAGGACACAACCGACCCGGAACCCGTTCACCGCTCTTGACCGACATTCAGCCGGCGAACCGATTCGACCGGTTCTGCGCATCGGTCGCGAGCCGCCTGCGCGGTTCCTTCCGACGCCTTCACGCTAGGCCGAGTCTGCCATGGGGTCAACAAGATCTAGTGTCGTCCCGCGCAACCAAGCCATACATATGGTGCTTAGGGGCAGGGAATCACAGAGCAGCGCAGGGATAGTGAGAATTTTAGCCGAATCCGGCGGGTTGGTTTCAAGGGGGCTTAAAATCGGCCTGCTAGTGTCGCCTTCAGACCGGTTGCAGGCGTATCTCATTGCCTCGCGGCCAGTGCCTGGGACAGCGGCGGTGCAGCTATGCGCATCGCGACATCCGATGGACCGCGATGACCTACCACGCCGCCTACGCGTTGCCGACCGATCTCCTGGACATCGTCCTGATCGAGGATTCCAAGCCGATGCAGGCGATCCTGCGGTCGATCATCGGCGGCCTGAAACCGCGCCGGGTGCGGACCTTCGACCGCGCCGACGAGGCCCTGGAGGCGATGCTCCACGAGCCGCCGAACCTGATCATCACGGACTGGCGCATGGAGCCCATGTCGGGCGCCATGTTCCTCAAGACGATTCGCGACAAGCGCATGTCGCCGCTCTGCTTCGTTCCGGTGATCGTTGTCACGGCGCACGCCACCCGACAGGTGGTGGAACGCGCGATGTACAGCGGCGCCCACAGCCTGCTCGTCAAGCCGCTGGCTCCGGCGATGCTGCTCGACCGGGTGCAGCGGCTCTGCGAGGACCAGCGCCGCTTCGTGCTCGACCACGACGGCGGGGCCTACGAGATCGAGGGCGTGCGCAAGGTGTTGGCCGTACAGCAGGCCCGGACCGATGCGCTGCTCAAGGCGCGCGAGTACCACGAGGCGGCGCTGCGCCAGATCGAGACCGAGGAAGGCGGCGAGCACAAGGTGGATCCGGCCACGGCCGAGGTCGCCAACAAGATCGTCGTCGCAAACCGCCGGACGGCCGCCAAGGCGTCGACGCTGCCGGCCTCCACCCATCGCTACGCGGCGATCCGGGTGCCGAACACCTGAGAAACGTCAGGGTTTGTCCCGGGCTGGTTTCCCCTGGACATCGCGCGGTGCGGTCGCCATAGTCCGCCGCAGATCCGACGGACGGTCGCAGGGTAATGAAAGAGCTTCTTCTTCAGATCTTCACCTGGTGGAATGGCCAGACCATGGGCACGCGTTTCTGGACCTGGCGCAAGGGCGTCAGGGTCGGCGACGACGCTTTTGGCAACACCTACTACCAGGAGCGTGGCGGCAAGCGGCGCTGGGTGATCTACAATGGTGTCGCCGAGGCTTCGAAGATCCCGCCGGGCTGGCACGGCTGGATGCATTTCCGCACCGACGTGCCGCCGAGCGAAGACGGCTACAAGCCGCACGCCTGGGAAAAGCCGCACCGGGAGAACATGACCGGGACCAGCGAGGCCTATCGCCCGAAGGGTTCCATTCTCGCCGAGGGCACGCGGCCACGGTCGACGGGCGACTACGACGCCTGGACACCAGGCTGACGGCGGGGCCTGAAGCCGACGCCGACCGCTTCGGACGGCCGAGAGTCGCGGTTGTTCGCGGCGTGGCGTTCCGGCCCGTGGTCATCCAACACCCAACTCATCTGCGTATAGCGGTATCCGACGAGGCTCTCCGGGCCGTCGGCCGCGCGCATTCTTCGAGGACGTCATGTCGTCTCCCCGCTCCATCATCATCGATACCGACCCCGGCCAGGACGACGCGGTCGCGATCATGCTCGCCCTCGGCCATGCCGAAGCGCTCGACGTGATCGGGATCACCGCCGTCGCCGGCAATGTCGGGCTGCCGCTGACCGCGAAGAATTCCCTCAAGCTGCTCGAATTGGCTGGCCGGACGGACATCCCGGTCTATGCGGGGGCGAGCGCGCCGCTGATGGTTCCCCTTGAGACGGCCGAGTATGTGCACGGGGAGACGGGCCTCAACGGCTGGACGTTCCCGGAGCCGACCACGGCGCTGCGACCGGAGTTCGGTCCGGACTTCATCGTCGAGGCGGTGATGAGCCGGCCGCCGAAGTCGGTGACGCTGTGCCCGCTCGGGCCGCTCACCAACATCGCGCTGGCCATGGCGAAGGAGCCGCGAATCGCGGACCGGATAGACAAGATCGTGCTGATGGGCGGGGCACAGATCGAGGGCGGCAACGTCACGCCGACGGCCGAGTTCAACATCTACGTCGATCCCCATGCGGCGGCCCGTGTGTTCAACTCCGGCGCCGAGATCGTGGTGATGTCGCTCGACGTCACTCATCAGGCGCTGATCAAGCGCGCGTGGCTGAATGAGTTGGCCGGCCTCGGTACGAAGTGCTCCGAGGCCTTCGTGGGGCTGCTCTCGTTCTACGAGCGCTACGACGAAGAGAAGTACGGCTCCGATGGCGGGCCGCTGCACGATCCCACCACGATCGCCTGGCTGCTGAAGCCGGAGCTCTTCAAGGGCAAGTTCGTCAACGTGGAGATTGAGACGACGCCGGGGCTCTGCTTCGGGCAGACGGTGGTCGACCGCTGGAGCGTCACCAAGCGGCCGAAGAATGCGACCTGGATCACACATGTCGATGCCGATGGCTTCTTCGACCTCATCCTGGACGCGTTCCGGCGCCTTGGTTGAACGAAAGGTCGTGGAAGCGCCGCATTCTGGGGCGAGGTGAGCTTTTCAAGCCGGGCCACGGGTGCTAGCACCCGGAGGCTCTCCCGCTCAAACCGATCCGGTCCCGCCGCCCGATGACGCCAGCCCGCCTTCGCCTTTCGGCGCTTGCCGCCGTCGCCATTCTTGCGGCGACCCCTGCGTCGGCCGAAAAGGTCGCCAACAAGGTCGCGGTTTTCACGGGGCTCGACAAGATCACCGGGCGCATCATCACGTTCGACGTGCTGATCGACGAGACGGTCCAGTTCGGCGCCCTGCGGGTGACGCCGCGCGTCTGCTACACGCGGCCGCCGACCGAGACGGCGCAGACGGACGCGTTCGTCGAGGTGGACGAGATCACGCTGGACAACGCGATCAAGCGGATCTTCACCGGCTGGATGTTCGCCGCCAGCCCGGGCCTGAACGCCGTAGAGCATCCCGTCTACGACGTGTGGCTGAACGACTGCCAGCAGGATCGCGTTGTGGCCGGCGCCGGCGGCGCGGCCGATCCCGGCGCAGCAGCCGGCGAGGGGGGCGGGCCGGTTCTGATGGTCGACGGCATCCCGGTCCCGCGGCCCAAGCCGACGGCACCGTCCGAGACTCTTGCGGCGCCGACGCCGAGCGATATCGTCCCGGACATTCCGGAGACGGCGGAAGAGACACCCGGCGAGATCCTCGACTGATTCCGGCCGGACGCGGCTAGGTCCGTGCGATCCAGCGCAGTGCTTCCTCTCCCGAGACGGACCGGGGAAGGGCGAAGAAGTCGGCGGGTTGGACCAGCGCCTCCTCCAGCTTCCGGCCGTAGATCTCGCGCGGGATCTCGGTCGCCCCGAACTTGAGGAGGTGCTCGGTGACGAACTGGGTGTCCAGCATTCGGTAGCCGCCAGCCCTCAGGCGGGCGACGAGGTGGACGAGCGCCACCTTGGACGCGTCGGTCACCGTGGAGAACATGCTCTCGCCGAAGAACACGGCGCCGAGCGAGACCCCGTAGAGGCCTCCGACCAGGTTTCCGTCCGACCAGCACTCCACGGTGTGGCAGTGGCCTCGCCTGAACAGCTCCCCATAGAGCCGCCGGATACGGCCGTTGATCCAGGTCTTGGTGCGCCCGGGCGCGGGCGACGCGCAGCCGTCGACAACCCCGAAGAAGTGCGTGTCTACGCAGACCTCGAAGAGCTCCTGGCGCACGGTCCGGGCCAGCCGCCTTGGGAGGTGGAACGCGTCGAGCGGGAGCACACCGCGCCATTCGGGCTCGACCCAGAAGAGGGTGGGATCGTCGGCGCTCTCGGCCATCGGAAACATGCCGCAGGCGTAGGCCTTCAGCAGCACGTCGGGCGTGATCTCGAAGGTCAGGTCGTCGCGTGACGTCATCAGCCGGTCCCGGTTTCGATGACCAGGATACGCGTACCGTCCAGGAAGGGGAATGCGGCGCGGACGCCGAACCGGCGAGGATCGTGGCGCGCGGGCATCCGCCGATTCGCTCGAAACGATATTTTATCCGCAAGATGCTCCATCGGAGCAGAATAGATATTCGAATTACTAGGGATAAAGTCCCTATCAAACAAGAATAGTTCCTGTTCGTATGGGACTGTGTCCCATTGATGATCTAGGTCATGTGCCCTACTTTTGGGATGAAACAAGTTCCTCCAGCGCGACGTTCTGGTTCGACACACGGGGCGGCGCAGAAGATCAAAGGAGGACATCATGCGTTCTGCGATTGCTACACTGATGATTATGGCTGCTGTTGGTGGCGCTCAGGCCGGACCGATCGCCGATTCCGTCGCCCAGGTGCCGGTGTCCCTGCCGGCGGCGCTCGACGTGGTGACGGCAACGATCGGGTCGAAGATCACCCACCTGGAGTTCGAGAGCCGGGACGGGGTGCCCACCTACGAGTTCATCGTGGAGACGGCCGCCGATGTCTATTACGTCGGCGTGAGCGGCACGACGGGTCTGGTGACCGAGGTGGATGTCATCGCGGACGATGACGACGCGCGCTTCAAGGCGCTCGCCAAGATCTCCGAGGACGACGCCAAGGCGGCGGCGATGGCGAACTACAAGGGCGAGGTCGAAGAGGTCAAGCGGCTGCTCCTGTCGGACGGGACCGCCGCCTTCGAGGTGGATGTCGAGATCACCGGCGCCGGCGGCGAATACAACGTCTACGTCGACGCCGCGAGCGGCAAGGTCAAACTCGTCAACGTCGAGTACTGGGAACTCGGCGAAACCGTTCCGGGCGATGCGGATTGAGCCTTCCCTCAAGGTTCCGTTCGTATCGGCCGGGGGCAGCCGGCAAGGCCATCGCCGAGCCGGTTGCCCTAACTTCGGGAAATACTCCCAAAGCGAGGGAGAGTTTTCGCTGCCCATGACGCGGAATCATGGAGGAAGTTTAACTGGTACAGACGCTTGGGCGAGGGCATCCTCTGATCGTCGGCTTCAAGGCGGGCCGGCCGAAAGGGGATCCCTAGCCCACGACGGTCCGGTCTGCCAGCCAACACGCGGTATCCCTCAATGCCGCACCTGATTGCAGGACACGGCGCGTCCACCTCGACGATCCGATGATCCATAGAACAAGCGGCTGCTCTCCCCGGGGCGGCCGCTTTCTTTTTTATGAGAGCCGGGAGAATTTTCCCGCTCTGCCGTGCAGAATACCCTTCCTTGTGGGAAGAAGGATGCCGGTCTCCCAATAAGGCGGCCGCCCGCCTTTCCGGGGTGCTCGTCCGGAGGAGTGAAATGTCGCTGAGGGGCCGGTTGATAGGAGCGATCGCCGTCGTTCTGGCCGCCGCTCTGCTGATCGGCAGCGTGTTCTCCTATGGGCACGCCCAGCGGAAGGTCCTGCTGGAGATGGACGCTGCGATGGACGTGGCGCGCAACACCATCGCGCGCGCGATCCGTGAAGCCCCGCAGCCGATCCAGCGCGCGACGCTTGTCGTCGCCCTGCGGGTGTTCGACGGGGATCGGCATGTGCGCGCCGAACTGCTCGGTCCTGGGGGCAAGGTGGAGATGGTCTCCGCCCTGCGTACGCCCGCGGGGGAGGTGCCGGACTGGTTCGTCCGGCTGGTTGCGCCTGATTTCAGCGGACATGAGGTTGTCATCACGCCTGTCGTCCAGGGCGGATGGTCGATCCGGCTGGTGCCCGATCCGCGCAGCGAGGTGGACGAGGTCTGGACCGACATGCTGCTGAACCTGTCGGTGCTGTCGGTCTTCTGCGTCGCGGCCTTCGTCTTCGTTTCCGCCATCATCAGCCGCGCGCTGGCGCCGATCGCCTCGCTGTCCAGCGCCTTCCGGGCCATAGGCGAGGGCAACTACGCGGTGCGTATCGCCGAACACGGCACGCCGGAACTGAAGCGCCTCTGCGCCGGCTGCAACGATATGGCCGGCCGTCTGGAAGGCATGGCGGCGCGCAACCGGCAGCTCTCCGACCAGCTGATCCGCCTGCAGGACGAGGAGCGGGCGGATCTGGCACGCGACCTTCACGACGAGGTCGGACCTTTCCTGTTCGCGATCGACGTGGATGCCGCGGCGCTGGCGGGGATGGCCGAATCGCGCGGACCGTTGCCGGCGGCACGGGTGGGGGAGCGTGCGGAGGCAATTCGGCAGGCGGCCGCGCATGCCCGCAAGTACGTCCGCTCTATCCTCGGCCACCTGCGTCCGGGCGTCGCCGGCAGCCTCGGCCTCTGCGCGGCGATCCAGGAACTGGCCAACTTTCACGCCGAGCGGCACCCGAGCGTCGTCTTCGAGCTGGACCTGCCCGACAGGGGCTTCGGCAATGCGCTTGATTCGGTGATCCTGGCGGTCGTCCGCGAGGCCGTGAACAACGCGGTGAGACATGGCCGGCCCGGGCGGGTCGAGGTATCCATCGTGCCGATGGACAACGAAGTGGCCTTCTCGGTGAAGGACGACGGCGACGGCCTGCCGGCGAACGTCCAGGCCGGGGGCTACGGGCTGATCAACATGCGCGAGCGGGTGGAAAGCGTCGGCGGCACGATCACCGTGGCCAACCGAGCCTATGGAAAAGGCGTCGCGGTCTCGGCCGTGATCCCGCTTGCCGAGGCGGACAGCAGCCTGAATGGCGGAGAAGAGGTCAAGGAGGTGGCATGAAGATTCTGATCGTCGACGACCACGTGATCGTGCGGGAGGGCGTCAGCCGCCTGCTCGCCGAACTGCCCGGCGCCATCATCCGCGAGGCGGAGAACGCGGCCGACGCGATGACCATCTTCCGGACGGAACCGCCCGACGTCATCGTCCTCGACATCAACCTGAAGGGCAACAGCGGCCTGGAGTTCCTGCGCAAGATCAAGGCGGAGGATCCGGCGGTCCGCGTCGTCATCTTCAGCATGTACTCCGACGTGGTCTACGCCACCTCGGCCCGGCGGGCGGGCGCGCTCGGCTACGTTTCCAAGAGCGCGGCGTCCGACCAGTTGCTGATGGCGGTCAAGCGCGCCGCGCGCGGCGAGACCTACGTGGACAGCGCGATTGCCAGCGAGCTGGCTCTGACCGCCTTCTCGCCGCAGGAGAACGTCAATCACCTCTCCAACCGCGAGCTGGAGATCCTCAGCCTGCTCGCCGACGGCAAGAGCCTCTCCGACATCGCGGACGCGCTGGGCGTCGCCTACAAGACTGTCGCCAACACCTGCACGCGCATCAAGGAGAAGCTCGGCGTCGACCGCACCGCAGACCTGATCCGCTTCGCCGTGGAGAACCGGCACATGCGCACGGTGACGCCGGACGAGTCGCGCTGGTAGGGGGGCGTTCGGGGAAAGCGCTCGCGCCTCGGGCCGAAATGCGCTAGATCCGGCGTCCTCCCGAGGATCGAAGATCGACTTGATGGCCGGATACCCCCAGCACGCCTTCGCCGTAGCCCCGATGATGGACTGGACCGACAGCTTCTGCCGGCGGTTCCATCGGCGGTTGACGTCGCGCGCGCTGCTCTACACGGAGATGGTCACGTCGGCGGCGATCCGGTTCGGCGACCGTCCCAAGCTGCTCGGCTTTTCCCCCGACGAACAGCCGGTGGCGTTGCAGCTCGGCGGTTCGGATCCGGGCGAACTGGCCGAGGCGGCGGCCATCGGCGAGGCCTTCGGCTACGTGGAGATCAACCTCAATTGCGGTTGCCCGTCCGACCGGGTCCAGTCCGGTCGGTTCGGGGCATGCTTGATGCGCGAGCCGGATCTGGTGGCGGACTGCGTTGCCGCGATGAAAGCAGCGGTTTCGGTTCCCGTCACGGTAAAATGCCGGATCGGCGTCGACGACCAGGATCCGGAGCAGTCTCTCGACGTGTTAGCCGATGCGGTGCTCCAGGCGGGGGCCGATGCGCTCTGGGTGCATGCACGCAAGGCTTGGCTGAAGGGCCTCAGTCCCAAGGAGAACCGCGACATTCCCCCGCTCGACTACGACCGGGTGCTGCGGCTGAAGCAGCGCTTGCCCGAAGTCTTCATCGGCATCAATGGTGGCATCGCCACGCTGGACGATGCCGAGCGGCTGCTCGCGGTCGGGTTGGACGGGGTGATGCTCGGGCGGGCCGCGTACCACGATCCCGGCCTGCTCGCGAGCGTCGACCGTCGGATCTACGGCGTGGACCAGCCCGACACCGATCTCTTCGACGCGGTGGACGCGATGCGGCCGGTCATCGCCGAACACCTTGCGGCCGGCGGGCGGCTGGGGCAGGTCACGCGGCACATGCTGGGGCTCTTCCATGGACGGCCCGGCGCGCGCGCCTGGCGGCGGATCCTCACGGAGGGCGGCGTCAAGGCCGGCGCGGGGCTGGAGGTGCTGGACGCGGCGCTCGCGGCGGTGCGCCGGCCGGAACGCGCCGCCGTCGCCTGACGACCAAGGCTGCGGCAACGCGGCTACGGCACTGCTTCGATCAGGCCTGGAAGGGATCCGTTGCCAGCCACTTCTCCAGCCAATGGATGTCGTACATGCCGTTGGCGATGTCCTGGTTGTCGACGAGGTGGCGGAACAGCGGGATCGTCGACTGGATGCCGTCGACGACGAACTCGTCCAGGCAGCGACGCAGCCGCATCATGCATTCCACGCGCGTGCGGCCGTGGACGATCAGCTTGCCAATCAGGCTGTCGTAGTGGGGCGGGATGTTGTAGCCCTGGTAGACGCCGCTATCGACACGAACACCCAACCCGCCGGGCGGATGCCAATACGTGATCTTGCCGGGCGACGGCGCGAAGGTGGCCGGGTTTTCCGCGTTGATGCGGCACTCGATGGCATGGCCGTTGAAGGTGACGTCCGACTGGCGGATCGTCAGCGAGGCGCCGGAGGCGACCTTGATCTGCTCGTTGACGAGGTCGATGCCGGTGATCATCTCGGTCACCGGATGCTCCACCTGCAGGCGGGTGTTCATCTCGATGAAGTAGAACTCGCCGTCCTCGTAGAGGAACTCGATCGTGCCGACGCCGGAGTATTTCAACTCGGCCATGGCATCGGCGACGATGCCGCCGATACGGTCGCGCTGTTCCTGGTTGAGGGCAGGCGAGAGCGCCTCCTCCCACACCTTCTGGTGCCGGCGCTGGAGCGAGCAATCGCGTTCGCCCAGATGAATGGCGTTGCCCTTGCCGTCGCCGAGAACCTGGATCTCGATGTGGCGCGGCTTGAGGAGATACTTCTCGATGTAGACGCTGTCGTCGCCGAACGCGTTCTTGGCCTCGGAACGGGCCGCCGACAGGGCCGACGACATCTCGTCCTCGGTCATGGCGACGCGCATGCCGCGCCCGCCGCCGCCGGCGGCAGCCTTGACCAGCACGGGGTAGCCGATCTCGGCAGCGATCCGCATCGCGTCCTCGTCGGTGGTCACCGCGCCGTCGGATCCGGGCACCACGGGAATGCCGAGCCGGCGTGCGGTGTTCTTCGCCTCGATCTTGTCGCCCATGATGCGGATGTGTTCCGCGGACGGGCCGATGAAGGCGATGTTGTGCGCCGAGAGGATGTCCGCGAAGCGCGCGTTCTCCGACAGGAAGCCGTAGCCCGGGTGGACCGCTTCCGCGCCGGTGATCTCGCAGGCGGCGAGCAGGCTCGGAATGTTGAGGTAGCTGTCGCGGGCCGGCGGCGGGCCGATGCACACGCTCTCGTCAGCGAGGCGCACGTGCATGGCGTTGGCGTCGGCGGTGGAGTGGACCGCCACCGTTTCGATGCCGAGTTCCTTGCAGGCGCGCAGCACCCGGAGGGCGATCTCGCCGCGATTGGCAATGAGGATCTTGTTGAACATGCGTGTTGCGCCGCTCACTCGATGATCATCAGCGGTTCGCCGTATTCGACGGGCTGACCGTTGTCCACGAGGATGGCGGTGACCTTGCCGGCACGGGGCGCGGCGATCTGGTTCATGTGCTTCATCGCTTCCACGATCAGCACGGTCTGGCCCTGGCGGACGCTGTCGCCGATCTCCACGAAGTTTCGCGAGCCGGGCTCGGGCGCGAGGTAGCAGGTGCCGACCATCGGCGAGGAGACGGCGCCGGGATGCGTGGCGGGGTCAGGCGCCTTCACTTCACCAGGGGCGATGGCCGGCGCGGCGGGCGCTGCCGCCTGGGCGGCGGGGGCAGGGGCAGGCGCATAGGCCGCCGCGGGCGCCGGCATGCGAGCCACGCGGACGCGCAGCTTGTCCTGCTCGACCTCGATCTCGGTCAGGTCTGTCTCGTCGAGGATCTCGGCGAGCTTGCGGATGAGGTCGTAGTCGATCGCTTTGGTGGTCATCGTCTGGTCTGCACTCCGGCCTGGATCACTTGCTGAGGATCGCGGCGATGGCATCCAACGCGAGGAGATAGCCCTGGGGGCCGAGCCCGACGATCACTCCGCTCGCCACAGGCGATACGTAGGAGTGGTGGCGGAAGGTTTCGCGCGCGTGGACATTGGACAGATGGACCTCGATCAGCGGCACGCCGGTTCCCTTGATGGCGTCGTGCAGAGCGATCGAAGTATGGGTGTATGCGCCCGGATTGATCACGACGCCCGCGCCGCGGCGGCCGGCCTCGTGGATCCAGTCGATCAGGACGCCCTCGTGGTTGGTCTGGCGGAAATCCAGGCTCAGACCCAGCGCGTCGGCCTTCTGCCGGCAGGACGCCTCGACGTCGGCCAGCGTCGCCGCGCCATAGACGCCGGGTTCGCGGGTGCCGAGCAGGTTGAGGTTGGGTCCGTTCAGGACGAGGACGTCGCGCGCCAAAGGGGTTCATCCGAAAGGCAGGGAATCGCGACAGCGTGCCGCCCCTGCGGGAACACCCTTATAGGCATTCGCTTTCCGGAAAAAAAGGGAGGAACCCGACGCCAGTGTGGGTTCCTCCGGCGCAATCAGCAGGTCGCCTTCCCGCACTCGCGGACGGCGACGATCTTGGCGCGCAGGTCGTCGATGCCGACCGCGCCGAAGATGACCTCGTCGGCCAGGACATAGGAAGGCGTGCCGGAGAGCCCCAGCTTGTTGGCGATCGTGTAGACCTCCTCCAGGGTGGATGCGACCTCAGGATCCTTGAGGCGCGCCTCGACGGCGGCCGGATCGATGCCCGCTTCCTCGACGGCCGCCATGGCGCGCTTCTCGTCGGCCTGACCCGGACCCAGCAGGAGCGCCTTGTGGAAGTCCAGGTACTTGTCCGGCGCGGCCAGGTTGACGGCGATCGCCACGCGGGCGGCCTCCACCGAACCCGGTCCGAGAACCGGGAACTCCTTCAGGACGATCTTCACGTCCTTGTCGTCCTCCAGCAACGCGAGCGTGTCCTCCAGCGCGCGTTTGCAGTAGCCGCAGTTGTAGTCGAAGAATTCGACCAGAGTGATCGGCGCCTTGGGGTCGCCGAGTACCACCTGCCGCTGGCTGGTGTAGAGCTTGTCCTTGACCTCTCCGACGGCGGCAACCCGCGCAGCGGCTTCCGCGTCCTGCCGCTTCTTCTGCAGGGCGACGAGAGCCTCTTCGATCACTTCCGGATTGTTGACGAGGTAGTCGCGCACCACCGCCTCGATCGCGTCCTTGTCGACCGCCGAAATTTCCGCCGCGGATGTCGCCGGCCCCAGGAACGTGGCGGCGGACAGGAAGCCGGCGACCAGGACGGCTCGAAGGGCGGACGAGGGCATGCTCAGGGACTCCGATTCAAAGGTCGTCTGTTCAGTATCTCTTCGGATTGTATGTGACCAGATCGTCGGCGCGAAGCCACGCCGGCGACCCCCGCTTCAATTTCGCTTGAGCGCGCATCGCATACTGCTTGGCCGATTTGACGTCACCCGCCGCGAAGGCGCCTTGGGCCGTCGCAAGGTCCGCCATCGGGATGTTCCCCGTCCGGGCATAGGCGATGGCAAGCTGCCGATAGGCGATCGCGTTGTCCGGGTCGTTGCCGAGGCCCTTGGTCAACTGCTCGATCGCCTCCTTCATGTCGCCGTCGCCGTTGGCGGCGATCAGCGCCTGGCCGAGCAGGACACGGATCTGACCCTCGCCGGGATCGAGGCTCACAGCCTTCCGCAGGGGCGCGACCGCGGCCTTGGGGGATCCTGTGTCGAGAAGGATCTGGCCCTTGAGTTCATGGAGGTAGGGGTTCTTCGGGTCGATGCCGATCAACTCGTCCACTGCGGCGATCGCAGACCGGGGGTCACCGTAGCGATAGGCGACGATGGCGCGCGCGTATTTGGCCGGCAGGCTCTGATCGTTGGGCGGGTAGGCGCGCGCGGTCTTCTGGGCCGCCCCGGTGAAGGCGATGAACTTGGCCCGCACCATGTTGTGACGGTGCTGCAGCATGACGTCGTCGACCGCATTCCAGTGCGGGCTCTTCTCGGCGGTCTCGCGGATCTGGATGATGCGGTCCGCCGCCAGGGGGTGGCTCAGCACATAGGGGTCGTTGAAGGCGGCGCCGAAAAGCTGCTGGCGCGACAGCCGGTCGAAGGTGGCGATCATGCCGCGCGCGGACTGCCCGGTCTTGGCGAGGTAGCTGAGGGCGGCCAGATCGGCCGAGGACTCCTCGGTCCGCTGGTAGGCGAGGAGGCTGCGCATGCCGATCTGCCCGCCTCCGGCCGCCGCCGCCACGCCGCCGCGCGCGGCCTGCTTGTTGCCGCCGGCGGACCCGGCGATCGCGCCTGCGGCGCCCGCGAGGATGCCGATCGCGGCCAGGATCTGCGCCTTGACGATCGCCTCGCGCAGACGCGCCAGATGGTTGCCGGCGAGATGGCCCGTCTCGTGCGCGATCACGCCGATCAGCTCGTTCGGCGTTTCTGTCTGCATCAAGGTGCCGGCGTTGATGAAGATGTGCCGGCTGTCGGCCACGAAGGCGTTGAAGTTGGTGTCGTTGACGATCTTGATCTCGATGTTCGCCGCGCCGAGCCCGGCGGCCTTGAGGATCGGGCGGGCATAGTCGCGGACGAGCGCCTCGGCTTCCGCGTCGCGGATCAGGGCGACGCGGCGGCCGCGTTCCTGGGCGAGGGCGGGCAGGGCGGACGTGACGACAAGGCTGAGGGCGGTCAGGCCGGCCACGAGCGTGAGCGAAAGCCGTTCGGCCATGGGTGTCTCCGAGAGGCGCCCGTTGAGGGCTGGTCTTGCCGCGGATCGGCTGGTAGCAGAGGGGCCGTCCGACGGAGCGCGAAGGTAGGGTCGGGCAGGGTGGTCGGTCAATCCAGTCGGGAGAGGGTTCAAACGGATGCAGCCTTCCAAGCGCAGTGCGGTCTCGCCCTTCATCGCCATGGACGTGATGGCGGCCGCCAACGCGCTGGAACGCGCCGGCACGCCAGTCGTCCACATGGAGGTCGGAGAGCCAGGAGCACCGATCCCGGCCAAGGTGCGGGAGGCCGCGGAGGCGGCGCTCCGGCGTGGGCGGATCGGCTATACCGAGGCGCTCGGTCTGCGTGAGCTGCGCGAGCGGATCGCCCGGCACTACGCCGACCGCTACGGCGTCCGGGTGCCGGCCGAGCGTGTGGCTGTCACCAGCGGCTCGTCAGGCGGCTTCAATCTCGCCTTCCTGGCGCTGTTCGACGTCGGCGACCGGGTCGGACTGCCAACCCCCGGGTACCCGGCCTACCGCAACATTCTCCAGGCGCTCGGACTCACGGTCGTCGAGATTCCGACCACGGCGGAGAACCGCTGGCAGGTCACGCCCGCCATGCTGGAAGCGGTGCATGCCGAAGGCCCGCTCAAGGGCCTGATCGTCGCCTCGCCGGCCAATCCCTCGGGTACGATGATGGAGCGCCAGGGCATCGCCGACCTGATGGGCGCCTGCCGGTTGATGGGCATCTCATTGATCATGGACGAGATCTACCACGGGCTCGTCTACGAGGGCCAAGAGACCACGGCGCTGGAGTTCGGCGACGACGTGGTCGTGATCAACTCGTTCTCCAAGTACTACTGCATGACGGGATGGCGGATCGGCTGGATGGTGCTGCCGGAAGCGCTGGTGCGGCCGATCGAGCGGATCGCGCAGAACCTCTTTATCTCGCCCTCCGAGATCTCCCAGCGCGCGGCACTCGGCGCCTTCGAGGCGGTCGAGGAACTGGAAGCTGTGAAGGCCGGCTATGCCGCCAATCGGGCGCTGCTGCTAGACCGCCTGCCGGCGATCGGCTTCGACCAGTATCTGCCGGTGGACGGTGCATTCTACGTCTACGCCAGCGTCCGGCGCTTCTCCAACGACAGCCTGGACTTCGCCCGCCGGATGCTGAACGAGGCGGGGGTGGCGGCCACGCCTGGGCCGGACTTCGACACGGAACGCGGCCACGCCTATATCCGCTTCTCCTTCGCAGGCACCCACGAGGCGATGCAGGCGGCCTGTGACCGGCTGGAAGGCTGGCTGAAGCGCTGATCGCCGAGGAGACGTCGGCAAGCTGATGTGGAACGGGCGCCTTTCGGCGCCCGTCTCTTTTCGATCAGAAGAAGCTGCGGCGCTGCCACCAGCCGGAACGCTTGGGCCGGTCGTCGTCCTCGACCTCGACCCGGGCCGGCGTAGGCTTGCGGGCGGGAGCCGCCGCAGGCTCCGGAGCCGGTGCAGGCTCGGCAGCGGCAGCCGGCTCGGCGTGGTTTTCCTCGACCGCGGGCTCGTCGACCTCGACCTCGGCCGCGGGTTCGTCCTCATCTGCCGCCGTGTCGTCGTCGACCGATTCCGCACGCGCGGCTTCCTCGGCCACGAACTCGACGGGTTGCGAGGCGAAGGCCGGAAGAGCCGCGGCGGTGTCGACGGACGGAGCGGCTTCCTCGTCGGAAGCAGCGACCGTCGCCTCCTCGCCGGACGCTTCGACGTCCGAAGCCTCCTCGTCGCCGGCGATCATCTCGCCATCCTTGCCGTTCCGGCGGCGACCGCCACGGCGACCGCGACGTCGCGACCGGCGCTTGGCCTCGGCGGCCTCATCGCTTTCGCTCGTTTCGGCGGAAACCTCGTCGGCCCGACCTTCCTCGGACGCGCCCTCGGCGGCAACGGCTTCGCCGTCGCCCTCCGATTCGTCGCCGTCCTCGAACTCGTCACCGGCGGAGCCCGCTTGTGCGCCTTCGCCGGGCGTGTCGCCCGGACCACCGCGCCGGCGGCGCCGACGACGGCGGCGGCGGCGGTTCTGGCCGTCGCCCTCGGATTCGCGGCGGGGTTCGCCGTTGCGAGCGCGGGTCTCGGTGGTCTCCTCCTCGCCCTCCTCTTCCTCCTCGAGCTCCTCGACGGCGAGATCATCCTCGTCGAAGGGCTGAACGCTTTCCGGCGTCAGGGTGGAGGGCGTCGGCGGCGGCAGCGGGTTCAGGATCAGCTCGCCGCGTTCGAGCGCGAAATGCTGGTTGCCGAGGTGCTCGTCGGCCGAGATCGTAAGGACGAGACCGAAGCGGGATTCCAGATCAGCCAGGTGCTTGCGCTTCTGGTTCAGGATGTAGAGCGCCACGCCCGTGCGGGTGCGCACCGTCAGGTGGTGCGTCACGCCCTTCAGCAGCTGGTCCTCCAGCGCGCGAAGCACGTGCAGCGCCACCGACTCGGTGGAGCGGACGATGCCGGCGCCCAGGCAGTGGGTGCAGACTTCCGTGGAGCCTTCCAGCACGCCGGTGCGGATGCGCTGGCGGCTCATCTCCATCAGGCCGAAGTGCGAGATGCGGCCGACCTGGATGCGGGCGCGGTCGTTCTTCAGACATTCCTTGAGCTTGCGCTCGACCGACTTGTTGTTCTTCGACTCCTCCATATCGATGAAGTCGATGACGATCAGGCCGGCAAGGTCGCGCAGGCGCAACTGGCGGGCCACCTCCTCGGCGGCCTCCATGTTGGTGGCGAGCGCGGTGTCCTCGATGTTGTGCTCGCGCGTGGAGCGGCCCGAGTTGACGTCGATGGAGACCAGCGCTTCGGTCTGGTTGATAACGATGTAGCCGCCCGAGCGGAGCGTCACCTGGGGCGAGAACATCGCGTCCAGCTGCGGCTCGACGCTGAAGCGGGCGAAGATCGGCACCACATCGCGGTAGGGCTGGACGTTCTTGGCATGGCTCGGCATGAGCATGCGCATGAAGTCCTTGGCCTCGCGGTAGGCCTCGTCGCCGGAGACGAGAACCTCGTCGATGTCCTTGTTGTAGAGGTCGCGGATGGAGCGCTTGACCAGCGAGCCTTCCTCATAGACCAGGGTCGGCGCGGAGGATTGCAGCGTCAGTTCGCGCACGTTCTCCCACAGGCGGAGCAGATACTCGAAGTCGCGCTTGATCTCGGCCTTGGTGCGCGCGGCTCCCGCGGTGCGCAGGATGACGCCCATGCCTTCCGGCACCTCCAGATCGTGGGCGATCTCCTTGAGGCGCTTGCGGTCGGTGATGTTGGTGATCTTGCGCGAGATGCCGCCGCCCCGGCCGGAGTTCGGCATCAGCACGGAATAGCGGCCGGCCAGCGACAGGTAGGTGGTAAGCGCCGCGCCCTTGGTGCCACGCTCTTCCTTGACCACCTGGACCAGCAGCACCTGGCGCCGCTTGATGACTTCCTGGATCTTGTACTGCCGCATGCGCGGCTTGCGCCGCTCGGGCACTTCCTCCAGCGCGTCCTCCGCGCCGACGGACTCCACATGGTCCTCGTCGTCGTCGCCGTTGCCGTTGCCGTTGGAATGGATCTCGGTGACGGAACCCTCGTCGATCTCGGTGACCGCCGCGGCTGCCGGAGCGCGTTCACGCTCGCGCTCGCGTTCGCGGCGCGACTTGGACCGGCGCTCGTTCTCTTCCTGCTCCTCGCGCTCCTCAGCCTCGATCAGGGCCTGCCGGTCAGCGACGGGGATCTGGTAGTAGTCCGGGTGGATTTCGGAGAAGGCGAGGAAACCGTGGCGGTTGCCGCCGTACTCGACGAAGGCCGCCTGGAGCGAGGGCTCCACGCGTGTGACCTTAGCGAGATAGATGTTACCTCTGAGCTGCTTCTTGGTGGCTGACTCGAAGTCGAATTCCTCGACCCGGGTCCCGCGGACCACAACTACCCGGGTCTCCTCCGGGTGGGTGGCATCGATAAGCATCTTGTTGGGCATGAAAGGGAAGCTCCCGGCCGCGCGAAAGCGCCCGGCCGCCCGCGATCGGGCAGCAAGGGGCGCGCAAGGCCGTCAATGGGGGTGGTGGGGGTTGGAGCCGACGCCGGGCGCCCGAAGAACGACTCGACGACCATGCCGGAGGCGATACGCACTCCCGGATTTTGCCTGGTCGCAGTCGGCCTCGATATCGGCACGTTCGGCTCGTTCCTGACTCGCGTCACCGCCGGAGAACGGCGGATCGAAAAGCGTCTGGCCGGCGGTCGTCGGCCGCACGGCGGAACCGTCATCTTTTCGGTGATTCAGCACGGCCCAAGATTTCCACCACCACGACCGGCCCGTTGCATGGGCCGGAGAGGAGGTGGAGGCCGGGTTCGCTCCAGATTGCCGACCGGCGTCCGCGCATCGTCGCGAGCCCCGTTCTCGGCTCCCTCGAACACCATCCCGAAGGGACGGAAGAGGGTGCCATCTTGGCCGCTCTCGTATACCGAGGCGAGGATTCGGGCTCCTGCTGGATCTTTTAAGTGGCCTTGCCGGGCAATGCAAGCGAGGACGACACAACAACACTGGTCCGTATCGCCAAATCATGCGATCAGCAGGTGTTTCTGGTCGTTCGATCCGCCGGTTGCACAGTCGGGTAAGGTCTCGTTAACCCATTGCGGGTAGGCGGGCGGATGGTGCGCTGCTACACTCGCGCCCAAATCCGGGAGTGTTCCTTGACGCGTGCCATAGCCGCGCTGGCCTTCTTCGTCGCCTGCTGCCTCTCGCCGCTCTACGCCGCTGCGCAGACGGAGGGAAGCGCCGTGCCGCCCCCCGTCTCCAGCGGCGGGCCGGTTCCGGTTGCCAATGACGCGCGCGTCGCCGGCGACGAAGAGCGTACGCGGTTCATCCTGGACCTCTCCGCCGACGTAGAGATCGGCGCCTTCACGCTCGGCGATCCCTACAGGGTGGTGATCGACCTGCCGGAGGTCGCCTTCGAGCTTCCCACGGATGCCGGGCTGACGGGGCGCGGGCTGGTCACCGGCTGGCGCTACGGTCTGTTCGCCCGCGGCCGGTCACGAATCGTGCTCGACACCACGATGCCGGTGAAGATCGACAAGGCCTTCGTCCTGGCGGCCGTTGAAGCGCAGCCGGCCCGACTTGTCGTGGATCTGGTGCGCACCACGCCGGCTGAGTTCCAGGCGGAATTGCAGAAGACCGCGATGACCCGCGAGGCCTCCAACACTGTGGATGCGGGGAAGGGCGACCTGCTCGGCATGGCGCCGTCACAGCGCCGGGCCAAACCGCTCGTGATGCTGGATCCTGGACACGGCGGGCTCGACGCGGGCGCCACCGCGCAGAGCGGCGTCCTGGAGAAGGACATCGTCCTGAAGTTTGCCTTCGAGCTCAAGCAGCGGCTGGAAGCGACCGGCAAAGTCGACGTGGTGATGACCCGCGAGGATGACCGCTTCATCCCGCTGCGCGAGCGCGTACGAATGGCGCGCGACCAGGCGGTGGACCTTTTCGTGTCGGTGCATGCCGATTCGACCCGCGAGGACTTCGTCCGCGGCACCACGGTCTACACGCTGTCGGAGAAGGCGTCCGACACCGCAGCGGCGGCGCTGGCGGCCAAGGAGAACGCGGCCGACTCCATTGCCGGTCTGGAAAGCAAGGAGGATACCGACGAGGTCAGCGACATCCTGATGGACCTGACGCGCCGGGAGACACGGACGTTCTCCTCGGCTTTCGCCAACAACCTCGTCACCGAACTCTCCAACACCACGCGGATGATCAAGAATCCGCACCGTTCGGCGGGCTTCTGGGTGCTGAAGGCTCCCGACGTTCCTTCCGTGCTCGTGGAGATCGGCTATCTCTCCAACGCCGAAGACGAGAAGCTGCTGACGTCGGACGATTGGCGGACGAAAGTCAGCGAAGCGGTGGGTAACGCCGTCATGCGCTTCTTTGGACCCAAGTTCGCGGCAGCCAACCCCTGACAATCCGTTGTATTTTGTGGCATGGGTGCAACGAGGCGGTCCCACGTTCGCCATAAACCCGGACAAGGGTGGCGCATAAGGGAACCCGGCCCGGCGCTTCGGCCTTCTGCACCCAGGCGGAACGCAGGTCGAAGCCGCCCCGGGGATGTGTGCAGCCGATCCGGATCGCAGGGCGTCCGGACGGTTTGGAGAGACGACTGGTCATGATTTTCGTGCGGTTCTTCGGCTGGCTGTTTGCGATCGGGGCCTTCATGTTCCTGATCGTCGCCGGGGGCGTGGCGGCCTATCTCGCCTCGATGAACCGCGACCTGCCGGACTATACCCAGCTGAAGAAGTACGAGCCGCCGGTGATGACCCGGCTGCATGCCGCCGACGGCCAGCTGGTGGCCGAGTATGCGCGCGAGAAGCGCCTGTTCCTGCCGATCCAGTTGATCCCGGAGCGGGTCAAGCACGCGTTCCTTTCCGCCGAGGACAAGGACTTCTACAGCCATCCGGGCGTCGACATGGTGTCGATCGCTGCGGCCATGGTGAAGAACGTCGAGCTGGTGTCCGCGGGGCGCCGCCCGGTCGGTGCGTCGACGATCACCCAGCAGGTCGCCAAGAACTTCCTCTTGACCAACGAGCAGTCGATCGAGCGCAAGGTGAAGGAGGCGCTGCTGGCGCTCCGCATCGAGCAGGCCTTCACCAAGGAGCAGATCCTCGAGCTCTACCTCAACGAGATCTATCTCGGCCTCGGCGCCTACGGCATCGCCGCCGCGTCGCTCACCTACTTCGACAAGTCGGTGGCCGAGCTCGACCTGGCGGAGGTGGCCTATCTCGCCGCGCTGCCGAAGGCGCCGAACAACTACAACCCCTACAAGTTCGCGGACCGTGCCAAGGAGCGCCGCGACTGGGTTCTCGACCAGATGGTGTCGAACGGCTACGCCAAGCCGGAGGAGGCTGCCGAGGCGAAGCTGAAGCCGATCGAGGTGGTCAACCGGAACCGCGGCGCGAGCGTCTTCGCGGCCGACTACTTCGTCGAGGACGTCCGGCGGCAATTGCTCGCGATGTACGGCGAGAAGGGCCTCTACGAGGGTGGCCTCTCGGTGCGCACCACACTCGATCCCAAGGTCCAGGTGATGGCGCGCAAGGCCCTGCAGAAGGGCCTGATGAAATACGACATGGAGCGCGGCTGGCGCGGTCCTGTCGCCACGATCGACATGTCCGGAGACTGGGGCATCGCGCTCGCCGCCGTTCCCGCACTCTGGGATCTGCCGGAGTGGCGGCTGGCGGTCGTGCTCTCGGCCGGCGAGAGCGAAGCGGTGATCGGGCTTCAGCCGGCGAAGACGCCGACCGGCAAGGTCGTCGTCGATCGGGAACGTGGCGTGGTCCCCCTGCAGGAGGTCACCTGGGCGAAGTGGGCCACCGGTCCGCGCAAAGGCGCCAAGGTCTCCGCGGTGTCCGACGTACTCACGCCCGGCGACGTCGTCTACGTGGAGAAGATCGGCTCCGGCGGCAGCTATCGGCTGCGTCAGGTGCCGGAGATCTCTGGCGCGCTGGTCGCGATGGACCCGACAACCGGCCGCGTGAAGGCGATGGCCGGCGGCTTCTCCTACGCCCAGAGCGAGTTCAACCGCGCCACGCAGGCGATGCGGCAGCCGGGCTCGTCGTTCAAGCCGTTCGTCTACTCGGCGGCGCTCGACAACGGCTACACGCCCGCCTCCGTGGTGCTCGACGCACCGATCGAGGTGGACCAGGGCGCCGGCCTCGGCCTCTGGAAGCCGTCGAACTATGGTGGGGGCTTCGGCGGCCCGTCGACGCTGCGCACCGGCATCGAGCGTTCGCGCAACCTAATGACCGTGCGCCTCGCGCAGGACATGGGCATGCCGCTGGTGGCCGAGTACGCCAAGCGCTTCGGCGTCTACGACAACATGAAGCCGATGCTCTCCTTCTCGCTCGGCGCCGGCGAGACGACCGTGCTCAGGATGGTCAACGCCTACTCGATGATCGCCAACGGCGGCCGCCGGGTGCAGCCGACGCTGATCGACCGCGTCCAGGATCGGTTCGGCCGCACGGTCTACAAGCACGACCAGCGCATCTGCGAGGGCTGCAACGCGGAAGGCTGGCGCGGCCAGGACGAGCCGCAGTTGATCGACGAGCGCGAGCAGGTGCTCGACCCGATGACGGCCTACCAGATCACCTCGATGATGGAGGGCGTCGTCCAGCGCGGCACCGCCACCGTGGTGAAGAGCCTGAACCGGCCGATCGCCGGAAAGACGGGCACCACCAACGACGAGAAGGACGCCTGGTTCGTCGGCTTCACGCCGGACCTCACCGTCGGCGTCTTTCTCGGCTACGACACGCCCAAGCCGATGGGCCACGGCTCGACCGGCGGCCAGATGGCGGCGCCGGTGTTCCGCGACTTCATGCAGGTGGCGATGGCCGGCCAGCCGCCGGTGGAGTTCCGCGTTCCGGACGGCATGTCGCTGATCCCGATCGACAAGAAGACGGGCATGCGCTCCTACGGCGGCGACGGCACGATCATCGAGGCCTTCAAGCCGGGCACCGGGCCGGCCGATACCTACGACATCATCGGCTACGACGGCGGCTTCTACGAGGGGCCGACCACCGTCAACCCGGAGGCCGACCGCGCCGCCGTGAGCGGTACCGGCGGGCTCTACTGACCGCCGCTGCAGGCGGTTTACATCCTTGCCGCCCGTCCCTATGTTCCGCCCGCCGCGCTTTTCCGCGCGGCGGACCGTCCGGCGTCGGCGAGCGGGCGGAACCGATCAACCTCCCTTTCGAAGGATACGTCATGCGTACCGAGATCGAGGCCATCGTCGACGAGATCAAGCAGGGTATGGCCCTGCTGAGGAGGCATCTTTGACTGGGACAAGTCCCAGCAGAGAATGGCCGAACTGAACGGTTTCGTCGAAGATCCGAGCCTCTGGAACGACCCGGAGCGCGCGCAGAAGATCATGCGCGAGCGCACCGACCTGGAGAGCCGGATCAACGGCTACCTGCGCCTCGAGCGCGACCTGAAGGACAATGTCGAACTGATCGAACTCGGCGAGATGGAGGACGACCAGACGGTCGTCACCGATGCCGAGAATGCGCTGCGCGGCCTCAAGGATGAGGTCACCCGGCAGCAGATCGAATCAATGCTCTCCGGCGAGGCCGACGCGAACGACACCTATCTGGAAGTGAATGCCGGCGCGGGTGGCACGGAGAGCCAGGACTGGGCCAACATGCTGTTGCGCATGTACACCCGCTGGGCCGAGAAGCGCGGCTACAAGGTGGAGCTCCTCGAGGAGCACGACGGCGAAGAGGCGGGCATCAAGAGCGCCACCATCGTCGTCAAGGGCCACAACGCCTATGGCTGGCTCAAGACGGAGTCGGGCGTGCACCGGCTGGTGCGCATCTCGCCCTTCGATTCGAACGCGCGGCGGCACACGTCGTTCTCGTCCGTCTGGGTCTATCCGGTGGTTGACGATCGGATCGAGATCGAGATCAACGAGAGCGAGTGCCGCATCGACACCTACCGGGCACAGGGCGCCGGCGGCCAGCACATCAACACCACCGACTCGGCCGTGCGCATCACGCATCTGCCGACGGGTATCGCGGTGTCGTGCCAGTCGGAACGGTCGCAGCACAAGAACCGCGCGACTGCCTGGGCGATGCTGCGGGCGCGTCTCTACGAACTGGAGTTGAAGAAGCGCGAGGAGAAGGCGAACGCCGAGGCGGCTTCCAAGACCGACATTGGCTGGGGCCACCAGATCCGGTCCTACGTCCTGCAGCCCTACCAGATGGTCAAGGACCTGCGCACCGGCCACGAGACCAGCGACACCGGCGGCGTGCTCAACGGCGACCTCGACCCCTTCATGGAGGCGACGCTGGCCATGCGGGCCTTCGGGACCCAACGCGGCGAAGTTCGCGATATCGACTGACCGCAAAGGAATGGCCCGGGACCTCGTCGGTCCCGGGCCCTTTCAGCCGAACAGGTGCGGTGAGTTGTGTCGGCTGTCAGTGCAAAAGCTTTTTGATCTGGCGGCCGGCCGTCAGATAGGTCATCGGGTTGACGGCGGTGCCGTTCACGCGGGTCTCGTAGTGCAAGTGCGGGCCGGTCGAACGGCCGGTCGAACCGACCTCGCCGATGATGGCGCCGCGGGCGACCTTCTGGCCCAGCTCGACCTTGATCTTGGACAGGTGGGCGTAGCGCGTGGTCAGCCCGTGGCCGTGGTCGATCTCCACCATGTTGCCGTAACCCCCATTCCTGCCCGCCGTGACGACGGTGCCCGGCGCGGTCGCCGCCACGTCGCGGCCGGTCGGGGCGCGGAAGTCGATGCCGGCGTGAAAGGCGGTCGAGCCCAGAAAGGGATCGGAACGGGAGCCGAAATTCGAGGTGACCGAGCCGGAGGCGAGCGGCGCCACGACAGGGAGCTTGCCCACGGCCTTGCGGATCACTCCGAGCTTCTCGAAGGCGGCCGACGCGTCGGCCATCGCGGAGGCGAGCGCTTCCGGACTGTTCATCGGAATGAACGGTCCGCCGAGCGCCTCGTCCACCCTGTCCGACTTGACCGAGGCGGTCTTGGCGACGTTCACCGTGACGCCGAGCCGCTCGACGATCGTCGCCACCTGATCGGCGCGGGTTTCGGCGGCATTGGCGATCGCCTGAACGGCAGCGGCCTGCTCGGCGGTCATGCGATTGAGATCGCTGGCGAGCGCCTTCAGGTCGGGCTTGCCGTCCGGTCCCACCGGCACGGTCGCCGAGGATTCGCCGAGGGCGGCGAAACGGCGCTCGATGTCGGCCGCGGTGGTATCGGCGGCATAGCTGTCGGCGGTGCTGCCGGTGATCGACGGATCGGCGGCCGCGCGGTCGTCGGCGGTTGCCGCGTCGTCCAGGAGACCGCTGGAGCGCGCTTGGTCCAGCAGCGTGGAGACCGCCTTCTGCCGATCGTCGAGATTGCGCTGGGCAGCGAGAAGGCGCTCGACCTTCTCGTCATAGGCGACCTGATCGAGGAGCTGGCGCGAGGCGATCTTGTCGATCTCGGATCGTAGCGAGGCGATGCGGTCCTCGTAGGCCTGCTGGAGATCGGCCTTGCGGGTGAACGATGCGTTGATCAGGTCGTCGCGGAAAAGCAGATAGGCGGTCGAGCCGATGTAACCGACCGACAGGGCGATGCCGCAGATGGCGACCAGCCCGGCGATCCACGGCCGCACCGTGTAGCTGCGCGCGTCGTCTCCCTTGACCACCACGATGCGCCGTGTCGCCTGAGGGCGCGGGCGGTACCGATCTTCGGCGCGTTCTCTCGCCATGGGAGTGTTCTCCAACCAACGCACGCTTCTTCTGAAGTCGTGAGTTGATTAGAAACGGTTAGGGTTAACAAAGATTTATTCGCATGCACCGGGGCGTTAGCCGGTGAGGCTGGCCAGCGGCTTGTAGAAACCGGGGGTGAGGCCGGCCTCCGATCGGGCGCGATCGTTGAACGGAGGCTTGAGCGGGCCGCGGAAGTAGGTTCGCACCAGGGCGTGGAAGGCCGGCTCGGGCGCGCGTCGCTCCCGATCGCAGCGGAAGCGGAACCACTTGGCTCCGAAGGCCACGTGGCGTTTCTCGTCGCGGTAGATCACGTCGATGATGCCGGCCGTGGCCTCGTCGCCGGCGGCGCGCAGCTTGTCGCTCATCGAGGGCGTCACGTCGAGGCCGCGGGCCTCCAGGACGAGGGGTATCACCGCCAGGCGCGCCGTCAGGTCGTGACCGGTCGACTCCGCGGCCTGCCATAGGCCGTCGTGTGCGGGCAGGTCCCCGTAGGCGGCGCCGAGCTCCTTCAGCCGGCGGTCCAGCATGGAAAAGTGCTTGGCCTCCTCCAGCCCGACCTGGACCCAGTCGTCGAAGAAGGAGCGCGGCATGTCCTCGTCGATGAAGCGGCCGACGAGGTCCCAAGTCAGGTCCACGGCGTTCAGCTCGATGTGCGCCAGCGAATGGACGAGCGCGATCTTGCCGGCGCCGTCACCGCCGCGCGCGCGGCGGGGCATGTCGCGCGGGGCGAGGAGAACGGGCTTGTCCGGCCGACCGGGTCGCGGCGGCATGGCCGCTGCGGTGCGGCCGGATCCCCGCGCCAGGCGGCGGGCATACCAGTCGCGCGCGGTGCGGTAGGCGAGGGCGACCTTGTGGCCGAGGTCGGCCGTCGAAACGATCTGCCGCGACCGCTCGTAGAGGGTATCGCCGAGCACGATGTCGGGCAGTTCGGTGGGGGACGACGGGACCTCGACCATCGCGGCCTCAGAGCGCCTTGGCGGCGGCGAGCACTTCCTCGGCGTGGCCGGGAACCTTCACCTTGCGCCAGACTTTGGCAACCTTGCCGTCGCGACCGATCAGGAAGGTGGAGCGATCGACACCCATGTAGGCCTTGCCATACATCGACTTCTCGACCCAGACGCCATAGGCTTCGATGACCTTGCGGTCCTCGTCGGCGCCCAGCGTGATGGCGAGCTCGTACTTGCCGCGGAATTTCTCGTGGCTTTTGGCGCTGTCGGGCGAGATGCCGATCACGGTCGCGCCGATGGCGTCGAACTGGTCCTTCAGGCAGGAGAAGCCGATCGCCTCCTTGGTGCATCCGGAGGTGTCGTCCTTGGGATAGAAGTAGACAACGACCGGCTTGCCCTTGAGGGCGGAGAGGGAAACGGAACCCGCACCGTCGGTCGGGAGCGTGAAGTCGGGGGCCGGGCTGCCTTCGGTCACGGCATCGGTCATCGCGGTGGTCCTTCGCAATCGGTTGGCTGGAAGTCCGGGTTGTTCTGGCACCCGGCGGGACCGTTACGCAAGCCGGGGGCGGGTGGATCTTTGGGGGTTGCCGGTGCTTGCCACCGGAAAAACCGCATCCTGCGTTGACGCGGGGCGAAGCGGTGTGCGAACCCGACGAACGGGAGGAAGGTACCTGATTTGAACAGCGGACCGGATCCGGAGAACGGCTACGAGGGCGCGCATCATCCCACGCCGCGAGGGCGCGGCAGGCGGTGGCCGCTCGCGGTCGCCGGTCTGGTCCTGCTTCTCGGTCTCGCCATCGGCGCGCTGTTCGTTCGCCTGCTCTCGGGTCCCCTCTACACCGACCTTGGAACCCAGCGGATCGCGACGGCGCTCGCCGCCGCGTTCGGCCCGGAGGCGCAGGCGACGGTCGGCGTCGTAGGCATGCGGATCGCAGCCGACTTCAAGCCGGAGATCCACCTGCGGGATATCTCCGTCAACGTGCCCGGCCGCGCCTCGGCCTCGATCGACACGCTGGCCGTGACCACCAGCTGGGCCACCCTGCTCGGCCGGGATACGGCGCTGAAGCGGGTGATCGTCGACCACGTGTTCCTGGAGACGGTGGAGAACGACGCGCCGATCCCGGCGATTCCCGATCTGATCGCCACCATCGACCGCGGCCTCGGCCGCACCGGACTCGATTATCTCGACGTCGACGCCATCACGATCACCCGGCGGAGCGGCGAGACGGCACGACGCACCGTCCTGGAGAAGGCCGCGGTGACCGCGGAACGGGCCGGCGAGCGGGTCGAGGCGGTTCTCGTGGGGGAGGGGCTGACCGGGCCGTGGTCGGTCCAGGCGAGCGTCGGACCGGGCGAGGGGAGCAGCGCGCGGCTCGTCGACCTGCAGGCCAACGGCTTCGACATCGCCGATCTCGGCGCCCTGGCGGGCGAGACCACCCCGCTGGCCTACGGTCCGGCGACATTCACGGGGCGGATCGGCCTGACGGAGGGCGGCGCCATGGTGGAGGGCGACGGACAGCTGACCGTCGGGCCGGTGGAAGAGGGCGGCGAACAGGCGGGCGTGCTGCTCGGCCGCAGCCGGCTGGAGGTCCGCTGGCGGCCGGAAGACCGGACCCTGGTGATCGATCCGTCGCCGGTGGTGGTTCCGGGCGGCCACGGCATCCTGACGGGAACGGTCGGGCTTCCCGGCGGCACGGGTACCAGCTGGCCGTTCAAGCTCAAGCTGATCGCCCATACCGGCAATACGCCGACGGCCTCCGGTGACCTGTCCGGCCGCTACGACCCGGGCGCCGGCGAACTGGTGGTCGACCAGTTCACCGCCAGCGGTCCCGGCGCCAGCTTCGCTGCGGCGATGAGGTTCAACCATGGGCGCGGGCATGTGGCCGGCGCCCTGTCGGGCGTGTTCCCGACTTTGTCCGTGGACGCCTTGAAGACGCTGTGGCCGGGGGCGATCTCGCCGCAGGCGCGGTCGTGGGTCACCCGGCACGTGAGCGCCGGCCTGATCAAGGACGCTACCGTCGACCTGTCCGTGGCTGACGACGCAGTCGGCGGGCCGGGCACGGCGGCGGCGCTGAACTTCCGCTTCGAGAGCCTTGCCTTCAGTCCGCTCGACGACGGCCCTCCCATCATCAACGCTTTCGGCACCGGAACGCTGGTCGGCAATCGACTGGAGATTACGCTCGACCGCGGTCTGGTCGACCTCGGTCAAGGCCGCACGCTCGAGGCGGCCCGCGGCAGGTTCATCATCGCCGACATCGGGCCGGATCCGACGATCGGCGAGGTCGAGCTGTCACTGGCGGGCCCGGCGGAGAACGCCGTGGCACTCTGGGAGCGGCTCCCGCTTTCAGACGACGTCGATTTGCCGGCGGCGTCGGATGCGGTATCCGGTTCAGCCGAGGCGGATATCCGCCTCAGGCTGCCCCTGATCAAGGACATTCCTGCCTCGCAGGTCACTTTCGGCGGCGAGGTCCGGTTCGCCGATCTTGCCATCGCCGAACCGATGGACGGGCGCACCATCCGGGACGGGGAAATCACGATCGCACTGCAGGGCGGTATGGCGGCGATCACCGGGACTGCGTCCGTGGACGGCGTCAAGGCGGAGATCGACATCGCCCGGCCTTTGAAGGGGAACGCCGGCGGGTCGTCGGCGGTGCGGCTGGTGCTCGGCGACGACGACCGCGCCAAGCTCGGGCTCGATGCATCGGGGCTCCTGTCGGGGCCGGTGACGGTGACCGTCGAGGACCAGAAGGGGACGGACGGCGAAACGCTCCAGCAGGTCACCGCCGACCTCACGAAGGCGAGCATCAGCGTGCCGGCCATCGGCTTTGCGAAGGCGAAGGGCAAGCCGGGCAAGGCGACCTTCACGCTTCGCAAGACCGGCAGCCGGACGACGGTGGAGGCCATCGTCCTGGAGGGTGGCGGCGCCCGACTGGAGGGCAGCCTCGCGCTGGACGGAAACGGTGCGCTGGTTTCGGCGGCTTTTCCGCGCGTGCGCCTGTCGCAGAGCGACCGGATCGCGGTCAAGGTCACGCGGGCGGACAAGGGC
This sequence comes from Chthonobacter albigriseus, assembly GCF_013839445.1. Classification (GTDB taxonomy): domain Bacteria; phylum Pseudomonadota; class Alphaproteobacteria; order Rhizobiales; family Pleomorphomonadaceae; genus Chthonobacter; species Chthonobacter albigriseus. Next base: position 187,212 of record NZ_JACDIT010000007.1, read on the forward strand.
TACAAGGTCGCGATCACCGGAGACCGCTTCGACGCGCGCACCTTCATCCGCCAGCAGTGGAAGAAGGGCGACGAAGGGGCCGAGATCGGTGCGCCGCTGGAACTCGACATCGAGGTCGGCTCGGTGACCGGGTGGGGCGAGGAGGCGCTTGCCGGCGTAAACATCGCGGCACGGGTGGTGGACGGGCGGACGCGAGCGCTGTCGTTCACCGCGCAGACCGCCGGCGGCGGGTCGGCGTCGGCCACCGTCACGCCGGCAGGCGGCCAGCGCCGCGTGGAGATCGAGGCCGGCGAGGTGGGGCGTTTGATGCGCTTCCTCGACCTCTACCCTCGGATCTACGGCGGGCGCGCCCGGGTCACCGGCGTGATCGAGCCGTCCGGCCTGTTCACGGCCACCGTGGACGGCAGCCGCTGGCGGATCGTGGAAGAGCCGGCGCTGGCGCGGCTGTCGAAGGCCGTCACGGACGGACCGGCGGCCGGTACGACGACCGCCGACATCAAGCGGCTCATCTTCCAGATCCGCTTCGCCCTCGGCGTGCTGCAGATCGAGGACGGTATCGTGAGGGCCGACACGGCCGGCCTGTCGATCCAAGGCGACATCGATTTCCGGCGGGACTCGCTGCGCCTGTCCGGTTCCTATCTCCCGGCGAGCGCGCTCGACAGCCTCCTCGGCAAGATCCCCATCCTCGGCCAGACGGTGTTCGCAGGGGGGCGGGCAGGGCTGTTCGGCGTCACGTTCCGACTGACCGGTCCGGTCGACGACCCGACGCTGTCGGTCAACCCACTGTCGGTCATCGCGCCGGGCATCTTCCGCAAGCTGTTCGAACTCGGCTGACGGGGAACGGCACGCGGCGAACGGGATCGGGTTGAAGACGATCTGCCCTTTGTCCGGCTTCCGCCGTCGCTCGCGACGGCGCAGCTAGATTACGGCGAGCGGGGTCAGTTCCCGAGCCACCCTACGGCTGCAGCTCCTCGGGAAGCGGCGGGGGCCGGAAGACGACACTCATGCTCACCCGATCGTTGGAGGACATGAAGGGATCATTGACGAAATAGGGCTCGGTGGAAGCCCGGCCGACCACCGAACTGATGTTTTCATCGGAAAGCCCGGATCGGGTGAGGATCGCACGCACCATATTGGCCCGGTCGGCGCTCAACTCCCACGGCCCGTAGACGGGGTCGGCGTAGCGCCCGCCTGCGGCCGTATGGCCCGCAATGGTGACCTGGGCGTGGAGGCGCTGCAGGATCGGAGCGATTGCTGCGACCATGATGTTCGCAGGGCCGAGCGGAACCTTCGACCCGTCCGCGAACATCCGCCGCCCATCCTGGTCCACGATCTCGATGTCGAGGCCGGTGTCGGTGACTTCGATCTGGAAATTGTTGAGGTAGGGCGTCACCTCCGGCATCGCCTGCAGCGCCTGCCGGATGCTGGCCGCCGCGCTATGGTACGCCTTCTCGGCCGCCGCCGGACGGTTGGAGTCGCTATCACCGGCACTGCCCTGGCCACCATCGGCCTTCCCGGCGGCGCCGATCGCCGCATCGCGAGGCATGGAGGGGTCGCGCCGGCTTATGTCGGGTCGCGCGCCCGACGACTGGTTGCCGGAATGGGCGATGGCATTGCCGTTCAGGACGCCGCCTGCGCCGCTTGTGCTCTCACTCAGAGCCGCTGGCGTAAAGTATTCCGCCAGGCCGACCTTCTGCTCCGGCGTCGTCATGCTGATCAGCCACATCAGCAGGAAGAACGCCATCATGGCGGTCACGAAGTCGGCATAAGCAATCTTCCAGGCTCCGCCATGATGCGCATGGGCGGCCTTCTTGACCTTCTTGACGATGATCGGCTGATTTGACTTGGCCATCGTGTTACCGCGTTGAATGACGTCAGATATTTGCTGGCACTTCGGAGGTTGCCGCCTCTACTTCGCTGTACGTCGGGCGGACGTCGCTCATCAGGGCCTTGCGGGCAAACTCCACCGCCATCACCGGCGGCTGTCCGCCGATATGGGCCAGAAGGCCCGCCTTGAGGGACTGGAAGTATTTGGATTCAGCCTCGAAGATGCTCTTGAGCGACTGCGCCATGGGCCCGAAGAAGCCGTAGGCGACGAAAACGCCGAAGAAGGTTCCGACCAGCGCGCCGCCGATCAGATGTCCCAGCACCTCCGGCGGCTCGGTGATCGCCCCCATCGTCTTGATCACGCCGAGCACGGCGGCGACGATGCCGAGCGCCGGGGTTCCGTCGGCGATCGACTGCATGGCCGCGACGACCCGCTCCTGCTCCTGGTGGTGCGTCTCCAGTTCCTCGTCCATGAGATCGGAAATCTGATAGACGTTGTCGGCGCCCATGGTCACCATGCGCATGTAATCGCAGACGAACTCGACCGCATGATGGTTTGCTGCAAAAGTCGGGAAGGCGTTGAACAGCGTCGACTCGTGCGGATCTTCAATGTGCTTTTCGAACTCGAGCAGGCCCTTCTGCCGCACGAACTTGTACATGGCATACTGCATTGCCAGGAGTTCGACATAGGCCGCACGCTTGTACTTGGGACCCTTCACAAGCGTGAGGAGCATCGAGGGCACGGCCTTGAGCACCGGCGCAGTGTTGCCGATGATGAAGGCACCGATCGCGGCACCCAGGATGATGACGAACTCGAACGGCTGCCAAAGAACCTCGATATGGCCGCCCATCGCCATATAGCCGCCGAATACGCAGGCGAAGACGACGATTACACCGACGATCAAACGCATTGAAATGCCACCCTCGCGCCGAAGCAGGTCCGGCCTTTGCGAAGCCAGTTCTAATCTGCAGTGTTCCCTATCCACCTTAATGTCGAGTTTCGGACCATAAGCCTGAAGGCATTCGCCCCGGGCATCTTCCGAAAACTGTTCAAACTCGGCTGGTGGCGTCAGCCGATCAGGGAACAGCGGGGACGCGTCATGACACCGCCTGCTCAGTCCCGCCGGTTCGCGGTGGAGGCCACGGCGAGCGTCGGAACCCGCCCAGCCGTGCGGGCGGGCGACCGGGCGGCCGCAGGGCGCGACTCCGCCTCGATCAGTCGCGAGAACCAGGCGATCGTGGGCGGAAGGCCGCGGGCGAGCTGGATCTTCGGCGCCCAGTCGAGCAGTTCCTTGGCCCGTGTCACGTCCGGACGGCGGCGCCGCGGATCGTCCTGCGGGAGCGGCTCGTGGACGATGCGGGACGTCGAGCGGGTCATGGCCAGCACCAGTGCGGCCAGTTCGTTGATGGTGAACTCGCCGGGATTGCCGAGATTGACGGGCTCGCGCGGATTGTCCGCCACTGTTGCCAGCCGGACCAGGCCGTCGACGAGATCGGAGACGTAGCAGAACGACCGCGTCTGCTCGCCGGTGCCGTAGATGGTCAGCGGCTTGCCGGCGAGAGCCTGACAGATCAGGTTCGAGACGATCCGTCCGTCGTCCGGCTGCATGCGCGGACCATAGGTGTTGAAGATCCGCGCCACGCGGACGTCCGTCCGGCCGTGGCGCAGGTAGTCGAAGCAGAGCGCCTCGGCCGCCCGCTTGCCTTCGTCGTAGCAGGCGCGCGGCCCGGTGCAGTTGACGTTGCCCCAGTAGGCCTCCGGTTGCGGGTGGAGCTCGGGATCGCCGTAGATCTCGCTGGTCGAGGCCTGGACGAAGCCGGCCCGGTTCGCCTCGGCGAAGGCCAGAAGGTGGTTGGTGCCGACGACGCAGGTCATCATCGTGTGGACGGGATCGGCCTGGTAGCGCGGCGGCGACGCGGCGCAGGCGAGGTTGAACACGAGGTCCGCGGTCAGTCCGGGCGGCAGCGGTTCGCAGATGTCATGCTCCAGGAACTCGAAGCGGGTTTCCTTGGTGAGACGCTGCAGGTTGCCTCGGGAGCCGGTCTGCAGATTGTCGAGGGCGATGACGCGCCAGCCGCGCCGGATCAACTGCTCGCAGAGGTGCGAACCCAGAAAACCGGCCCCGCCGGCGACGAGGGCGGTCCGGTCCGATCCGGCGAGAGCACTGGTCTGAAGGTTCATCGCTTGGAATTCCTTCCTCTTGCTGTGAGGGAGCCGCGGGATCGGAGGGTTGGGTGCGGTTCAGAGCGCTCCGACGCGCACGGCGGCGGCAGCAGGTCTTGCCTCTGGAGTGGCCAGACGTAGGGCGGCAAGCAGGTCCCGCGCGCGGGCCGTGCCGGTGTGGTGGGCGAGCACGCGGCGGCGCGCGGCGTCGGCGACTGCGCGGCCCGATTCGGCGCCCGCCGTCTCCAGGAGGCGCACGACATCGGCCGGGTCGGTGGCGACGACGATCGCCTCTTGCGGCGGGAAGATCTCGTCGAGGCCCGGCCAGGCGTCGCTGACGATCGGGGTGCGGCAGGCGGCTGCCTCGAACAGGCGGACGCTCGGCGACCAGCCGGATGCGATCATGTCGGCGCGGGTCACGTTCAGCGTCCAGCGCTGGCGGCTATAGAAGGCGGCGTGTGCGGCCGGCGGCAGGTGATCGATGCGCTCCACGTTCGCCGGCCAGTCGATCGAGTCGGGGTACTGCGGCCCGGCGACCACGAAGCGCCGGTGCGGCAACCGGCGCGCGGGCTCGATCAGCAGCCGCTCCAGCGTGGGCTGGCGATCGGAACTGAAGGTGCCGAGATAGCCGAGGTCCCAGCGCGGCGGTTCGTTCAGGGGACGATAGAGCGTCTCGTCGACCGAGCAGAACAGTGCTGCCGCGCGACGGGCGCCGAACTCGCTCTCCAGCCGGTCCAGCGTCGGGCCGCCCGCGAACGAGAGATAGAGGTCCACCAGCGGGATCTGGCGGCGCTCCAGGTACTCCTCGTCGCAGCGTCCCAGTTTGGCGAGGGTCACCGGCGTGTCGATGTCGTAGAAGGCGACAGTGCCTCGGGCCGTCTCCAGCACGGCGTCCAGAACCGCGACGCCCTCCGGCACGTAGGATCCGACGATCACCGCATCCGCGCGGCGGATCCGCTCGCCGAAGCGGGAGAGCAGGTCGGGGATGCCGGTGTAGAGCGCGAGATCGCAGAAGTCCGGGTCGGCGAGGTCCCGGTTGGCGGCATACCACGGCACGTCCCGCTCCAGGAAAAGGACGCGGTGACCGAGCCGGTGCAGACCCTTTAGAAGCGCGCGGAAGGTGGTCGCGTGGCCGTTCCCCCACGAGGAGGAGAGCGATAGCCCGAGGATGACGATGTCTTGCGGGCCGGCCGTCATGCCGCCACCTCGGCGCGGCGCGCGGCGACGGCATCCACCAGGATCCGGTCGACGGTTTCGGCGCGGCGGTCGTAGGTGTGTTCGGCAAGGACGCGTGCCAGCGCGTTGCGGCCGATCTCCCGGGAGCGGGCCATGTCGAGTCCCTTCAGGGTCTCGGCCACATCCTTGCCGTCGCGGACCACCAGAACCTCGTGGTCGGGCTTCAAAAACAGCTCGATGCCGGTCCAGTGGTCGGTCATCAGGCAGGCGCCCGCGCCCGCCGCCTCGAAGACGCGGGTCGGCGGCGAGAAGCCGACGGCCGCCATCGATTCTCGGTTGATGTTGAGCACCGCCTTCGGCGTCACGTTGAGCGCGTTGTGATCGCGAGTGGCGACATGCCCGAGCCAGGCGACGTTGGGCGGCAGGCTGCGGTCGCCCCAGCCGGAACCGCCGAGCAGGAACTTCTGATGCCATAGCGCCTTGGCCGGCTCCAGGAAGAACGTGTCGACGCGCGCCTCGCGGTCCGGCAGCCGGTTGCCTAGAAAGGCGAGGTCGGCCGAAAAGCGAGGATCCGGTTCGACGGGATGATGCGTCTGCGGGTCCAGCGCGTTGTAGATCGGAATGCAGGCGCGGGCGCCGATCGCCCGGTAGGCCGAGACGACGGGGTCGCCGCCGCCGTAGGTCATCACCATGTCGATGCGGTCGAGCGTGCGCCGAAGCACGTGGTCGGGCGCGGCGCGGACCTCGGCCAGGGTCGCGGGAGCGTCGACATCCCAGAAGATGCGGACGGCCTCGGGAGACGCCGCATCGAGCAGGGCCTCCAGCAGCGCGTCGTCCTCGAAGCCGACGCCGCTTGCCTTCACCACGACGTCGAAGCCGCCGGCCTCTGCCGTCGCCCGCTTCAGCGCCTCCATGGTGCCGTCATAGACGACGACCTCGCACCAATCCGGCGGATCGATGTCGCGGTTCTGCTGGCGGTCGTAGACATCCGGCTCGAAGAAGGTGACCCGGTAGCCTCGGCCGGCGAGCGCCCGGATCAGGCCGCGGTAGTAGGTGGCGGCGCCGTTCCAGTAGGACGACAGGAGGCTGGATCCGTAGAATGCGATGGTCGGCTTTTCGGTCGATCGCAGCGTCATTCGGCGGCCTCCTTGTCGAGGATGAGGGTCTTCACGCGGCTGGTCCCGCAGTCGGCCAGCACGTCGAACAGTTCGTTCACCCGATGCCGGCAGGTGTGGCGTTCCTCGATGGTGTGAAGCCCCGAGGAGGCCAGCCCGGCCGAGAGGTCGTTGTCGTTGAGGAGATCGCGCATCAGGCGCTTCATCTCCTCGCCGTCTTTGGCGAAGAGGAAGTCCTCTCCCGGCCGGAACAGCCCCTCGGCGTCGTCCCAGGGTGCGGAGATCAACGGGATGCCGCAGGCGAGCGCCTCGAAGACCCGGATCGTCGGGATCCCCGGCAGGCTCTCCACGTAAGGCCGGCGCGGAACGTGGACGGTCAGGGCGTATCGGGCGAAGGTCTGCGGCACCCGCACGTTCGGCAGCCAGCCGCCGTAGCGAATGCCGGCCGCCTCCAGATCGCGCAGCGCCTCGTCGGGGTAACGCACGCCATGGACCAGCGCCTTCAGCTTGAGGTCGCGCACCGGGTCGATCAGGAACTCGTGCAGTTCGCGGGTGCGCTCGTCATCGCCCCAGTTACCGATCCAGACCAGGTCGCCCTCGCCGACGAGGTTGACGCTGGGCTTGAAGCGGCGGGTGTCGGCGGCCTCGTGCCAGGTGTAGACGGTTCTCCCCCAGCCGGCCTTCAAATAGCGTTGCCGCAGGGTCTCACCGAAGGCGAGCACGCCGTCGTAGTCGGCAAGCCCGAGGTCCGCGATCGCCTTCTCCTCCGAGACGGCCCGGTGATGCGTGTCATGGAAGAGCAGGGTGAAGTCGCCGCCCCCGCGTCGGATCCGGCCGACGTGGGCGACGATGTCGGGATCGGTCCACTCGTGGACGATCACCACGTCCGCGTCGGCCAGCACGCTCGCATGGTCGAAGCCGGGTCCGTAGGTCACGGAGAGCAGGTCGGGGAACTCGCGGTAGAAATCGGCGACCACCGTGTCGCCCTGATCCTGGAGAAGGTTCTGGCGGCTCCACCCGTCTTCCGGCTCGAGCGCGACGGCTTGGTGCCCACGCGCAACGAGGTCGCTGAGCACGCCGCGCAGGAAGTGCGCGTTGCCGTGGTTCCAGTCCGAGATCAGGGAATGCGTGTAGAAGACGAAATTCATGATCACTCCGCGGCGGAGGCGTGTTTGAGCGAGCCGGTCCGGCAGACCTCGGCATAGACGGCTACGAGGCCGTCGATCTGGGCATCGGGCGAATAAGCCTCGGCGCGCCCGCGGGCCCGACCGGCGAAGTCGGCGCGCAACTCCGGGTCGGCGGCCAGTCGGGCAATGGCGCCGGCGAACCGTCCGGGGTCATGCGGGTCGGCGAAAATAGCTGCGCCGTCCCAGATCTCCCGGAAAGTGGGGATATCTGCGCAGACCAGCGCGCAGCCGGCTTGGGCGGCTTCCATGGGGGCGAGGCCGAAGGGTTCGTAGACGGATGGCGCGACGAAGATGCCGGCGCGGGCCATCAGGGACCGCACCTCCGCTGCGGGCAGTTCGCCCGGCGCCTCGGCGTGGTTCAGCACGGTGGCCGTGCCGGCGGGCGAGACGAGGCTGCCGGCCATCACCACCGGCCAGGGCGACAGCGCGGCGGCGCGATCGAGTACGCGGCCGTTCTTGCCCTCGTCCCACCAGCGCGCGGCAGCGAACACGAAGTCACGCTTCTCTGCAGGGGCGACGTCCCAGCGGACTGCGTTGGGAACCGCACGGAGATTGGTCAGCGGCCCGTAGACATCCTCGACCGCCGCCGCGTGGCTACGGCTCGGCGCGATCACGGCGTCGGCCGCCAGCAGCCCGCGCCGGGTGCGATCGGCCTGCCAGGCCCAGGCTACGGGCGGTTCGGTGCCGCGTACGGCGCGGAACCACGTCGCCACGCAGGAGTGTGCGACGACCACGACCGGGCAGGGCAGGCTGAGGCCCACCGCCTGCGAGGGAACGTTGAGATGCACCAGGTCTATGTCCAGGGCTTCGACGAGCTCCGGCAGACGTCCGGCGAGGCCGTCGAGGTCCGCTTCGTCCGCCGCCATCCAGTCGAGCGGCTCATCCACGTGGATCAGGGAGGTGGCGGAAAGCGCCCGGACATCGGCGAGATGGCGGCCGTCGGGTGCAGGACCGAGACAGGCCAGCACCACTTCGATCCCGCGGTCATTCAGGCCGGCTGCCGCGTCCACCGCCCACCGCCAGACTCCGCCGACCGCATCCGCCGTCATCAGGATGCGCCGGGGTCCGCCGAAGCCGGGGACGGGCGCCGCAGGGTCGGACGCCGAACTCAGTGACCCGAGCAGCATGCACCCTCCAGTTCGCGGAGCGGAAGCGGGCGCTCATCCTGGATGTCGCTGAAGGCGGTGAAGGCCTTCAGGTAGTGCTCGTGCGCACGCTCCCAGGCTTCGTCGTCCGGCTCGCCCCAGAGCTGCCGATAGGTCGGCGAAGCGGGGTAGGGGTAGAGCGGCACCGGCTCGTTGGCCCACACGCCGGCGGCGATCAACCGCTCGCGCCAGGCCTTCACCATGTCCGCCTCGTCCTCCTCCATCCCGATCAGGTTGGCCTGGACGAAGGGCACGTGCCGGCGGGCCTCGATCAGCAGGTCGGCGAGTTCCTCCGTGGTGAGTCGGCAGCGCTTGGCCAGCAGCTCGCGGCCTTCCACCGTCAGGCTCTCCACGCCCGCCTCGATCGAGACGCAACCGGCGCGGCCGAGAAGCTCGAGCAGGTCGGGTTTCCAGAGGTCGATGCGGGTCTGGATGCCGAACTGGATGGTCCGTTCGACCAGTCCTTCCAGCAGCGGCTTCTGAGGCAGGAAGATCTCGTCCACGAAGTAGACGTAACCGGCGCCTTGCGCGATGAGCCCATCGATCTCCGCGAGCACCGCGTCGACATCCCGGCGGCGGTACTTGTCGCGGAAATCGATCTTGGCGCAGAAGGTGCAGTTGTAGGGGCAGCCGCGCGAGGCCTCGACCTCCGCGCCGAAGCCCGTCTGCACCGCGTCGAAGCGATGGTGGTGGTGCGGGTGCCCGGCGATCCACTCCGCCGGCCAGTGAAGCGGCGGATGGTCGACGAAGATGGACGCGTGGACCGGGCCGACGCTGACCAGCCGGTCGTTGTCGAGATAGGCTGTGGACGAGACGCCCGCCCAGCTTTCCGCGTCCGCCAGGGCCGCCACGATCTCCTCGCACTCGCCCCGCACCACGATATCGACGCCGAGCTTGCGAAGCGTCGGCGCGGGCGTGGTGGAGCCATGCGGGCCGACAGCCACGGTACGCCCACCGCGACCGGCAAGACGAGCCAGGAAATCGCCGGGGACACGCAGTTCCGGCTGGGCGCAGCGCCAGAACAGGTAGGTCGGCGCCGTCGTCACAACCGTGATGTCCGGCGAGAAGGCCGAGACACGGTCCGCGAGGTCCTGGTTGGAAAGGCCCTGCAGCTGGCCGTCGAGCATCAGCACCTGATGGCCGGAGCGCTCCAGCAGCGCTTTCGAATAGCCCAGCTCCAGCGGCAGGTGGGCGTGCCGGCAGCCGAAATAGATGCTGCCCTCGTAGCTCCAGGCCGGGTTGACCAACGCGATCTTCTTCCGCGCCGCTGTCATGCCATCACTCTCCGGGTATCGAGGGGCCGATCGCCGACGGGCAGGCCGAGCGCGTCGGCAGCAGTCCAGCTTTCCAGCCAACGGGCGAGGTCCATCAAGCCCTCGCGCCAATGCACCGATGCGTGCCAGCCGGCCGCCTGCGTCAATCGCCTCGTATCGGCGACGAACCAGACCTGATCTCCCTTGCGCCAATCGTCGAAATGCAGCTCGGGCTCGCGATCGAGACGGCGGCCGATGTCGTCCAGCACCTGGCGCAGGCTGACGGCATTCCGAGGGCCGCCGCCGAGGTTGAAGGCCTGTCCTGCTACGGCATCGATCCGGTCGAGAACCAGACGATAGGCCTTCACCGCGTCAGCCACATGAAGGACGTCGCGCACCTGGTGGCCATCGCCGTAGATGGTGATCGCCTCGCCGCGCAGTGCGCGGATCAGGAAATGGGCAAGCCAGCCCTGGTCTTCGGTGCCGAACTGGCGGGGGCCGTAGATGCAGCTCATCCGGAGCACGGCCGTCGGCAGGTCGTAGGACTTGGCGTAATCCAGCACGTACTGGTCGGCGACGCCCTTGGAGCAGCCGTAGGGCGTGCAGAAGTCGAGGTTCCGCGTCTCCGGAATGCCGTGGGTGCGCAGGTCCTCGTTCTCCGGCAGCCAGCGCTCGCCGTCCGAGGCGAAGAGCACGTCTTCCAGGCCGCCGTAGACCTTGTTGGTGGAGGAGAAGACCACCGGCACCCGCCGGTCCAGGGCGCGCACGGCCTCCAGCACGTTGAGCGTGCCGGCCGCGTTCACCTCGAAGTCGGCGACCGGATCGACCAGGCTTGTCGTGACCGCCACCTGCGCGGCGAAATGGAAGACGGCGTCCGCGTCGCGAAGCGCCGCGGCAAGGCCGCGGGCGTCGCGAACGTCGACGGCGCGATGCTCCACCATGGGGCCATGGCGGTCGATCAGCCAGGCGAGGTTGGCCTCGACGCCGGGCCGGGCCAGCGTGTCGATCACCGTGACGCGCCATCCGTCGCAGAGGAAGCTCTCCGCCAGATTGCAGCCGATGAAGCCCGCGCCGCCGATGATGGCGACGCGGCCGGCCTCGCGATCGAGCGCCATCATGACACCAGGCCCCGGGCTTCCAACTGGCGGCGCATCTCGGTGCCGCGGTCGGTCGCCTCGGCCGCCTTCACCCAGGCGGCGAACTCGTCGAGGCTGTCCTCCAGCGCATATTCCGGCTCGAAACCGAGCAGGTCGCGCGCCTTGGAGATGTCCGCGAAGCAGTTGCGGATATCGCCGGCGCGCGCCTTGCCCATGATCTCCGGGCGGATGTGCGGCACGCCCATCGCCTCGGCGACCAGCTCGGCAACCTCCGCCACGCGGTAGGACCGACCCGAGCCGACGTTGATCACGTGGCCGGCGGCGCGCGGCTGCTCCATCGCCAGGCGGAACGCGCGAGCGACGTCGCGGACGTGAACGAAGTCGCGCCGCTGCTGGCCATCTTCGAAGATCATCGGCGGCTGGCCGTTGATCAGGCGCGAAGCGAAGTTGGCGAGCACGCCGGTGTAGGGATTGGACAGCGCCTGGCCGGCGCCGAACACGTTGAACAGCCGCAGCGCGACCGCCTCCACGCCGTAGGCTTCGCCGAAGATCAGCACCTGGCGTTCCTGGGCATATTTGGTCAGCGCGTAGATGGAGGCGAGGTCGACCGGCTTCTCTTCGTCGGTCGGCACTGGGATCAGATTGGCTCCGTTCTCGGCCACCAGGTCCCACTCGCCTGCCTTCACCCGAGCCGGGTTGCGGCGAACGCGGTCGACGTGGTTGCCGTTGACCAGGCTGTAACGGCCCTCGCCGTAGACGCTCATCGAGGACGCGACCACGATGCGCCGCACCGGCCGCTCGATCATCTGCTGCAGGAGGACGGCGGTGCCGACATCGTTGCCGCTGACGTAGCGCTCGATCTCGTACATGCTCTGGCCGACGCCGACCTCGGCGGCGAGGTGAAAGACGCCGGAGACGCCCTCGAGCGCGCGCGCGACTGCGGCGTGGTCGCGGACATCGCCTTCGATGAACTCGACGTCCTCGTGCCCGGCGCCGGACCCGCCGGGGCCGTGCACCTGCTCGACGAGCGAGTCGAGGACCCGCACTTCGTATCCGTGTTCGAGAAGGTCTTTGGCGAGGTAGCGGCCGATGAAGCCCTGTCCACCGGTGATGAGTACTTTTGCCACGTGTGAGGCTCCCCGTGGGGCTTTTGTGTGGGCGAAGCTCGTGCCCCAGTCGAACGGGGAAAAAGGAAAGTTGTTCCCGGATCAGGTCGCTAACGGGGGGCGACGATGCGGCCTTTCTGAAATCCCCGTGGACCAGCCGTGACAAGACAAGGAGCGATGAAACGGAAGCAGAGGCTTCGGCGTTACCCGGGCTCGATCGGGGACCAACACATGCCGAATGCCGCCGAACGGGAGATCCGCCGGCCTGCCACGCGCGACTTCGTGGTGGGGCTCGGCCGTGCTTTCGCGGGCGCCGTGATCTTCTCCATACCCATCCTGATGACGATGGAGATGTGGTGGCTTGGGTTCGTCATGGATCCACTCCGGCTCGGGTTGCTGATCCTGCTGACGCTGCCATTGCTGGTCCGGCTCTCCCGCTACGAGGGTTTTCGCGAGACCGCCTCGCTCACCGACGACATCGCAGATGCCTTTGTCGCAATGCTGGTGGCTTTCGTCGCTTTCCTCGCCATCCTTTGGGTGCTCGGCGTGTTCGACACCGGCATGCCTGTCTCCGAGATCATCGCAAAGACGGCGGTGCAGATGGTGCCCGGCTCGATCGGCGCGATGCTGGCGCAGAACCAGCTCGGCGGCGGCGACGCTCCGCGGCGCAAACCGGACGAGACCTATTCCGGCGAGATCTTCCTGATGATCGTCGGGGCGCTGTTCCTGTCCTTCAGCGTCGCGCCCACCGAGGAGGTGGTGCTGATCGCCTACCGGCTCACGGCGCTGCAGGAACTCGCGCTTTTGGGTGCGTCGCTCGCCCTGATGCACGCCTTCGTCTACGCCCTGGAATTCTCCGGTAGTGCGGAACGGCGGCCGGGTGAGTCGTTCCTCCACACCTTCCTGCGCTTCACCGTCGTCGGCTACGCCCTGGTGTTCCTGGTCAGCCTGTTCGTCCTCTGGTGCTTCGGCCGGATGGACGGGATCGGGCTGGAGGAGATCCTCAGCACCGGCGTGGTGCTGTCCTTTCCCGGCGCCATCGGCGCCTCGGTCGCGAGGTTGATCCTGTGAGACAGGACGAAGAAGCAGATCAGGACGAAACACCGTCCGTCACCGGCACATCGACGCTGGAATGGATCGTCGCCGGCGTGGGCGTCGTGCTGGTCGCCTCGCTGGTCGTCTTCCTGGCGCTCCAGGCGTTCACCCAGGCGGAGGGCCCGCCGGTGATCGTGCTGGAGCCCGTCGGCATCGAGAAGGTCGGCGACCATTGGCACGTCGAAGTCCGCGTCCGCAACGACGGCTTCAGCACGGCGGCGGCGCTCGACATCGCCGGAGAGCTCAAGGACGGGGAGGAGACCGTCGGCGAAGCGACCGCCACTCTCGACTACCTGCCGCGACATTCGGAGCGGAAGGCTGGGCTGTTCTTCAACCAGGACCCGGGCGCTTATCGGCTGGAGCTGCATGCGCGTGGCTACGTGGAGCCTTGACACGAAAAGGCCCGCCGAAGCGGGCCTTCGATCTCGGGTCGGCCGGTCTCGTTACACCGGCTTCAGCAGCACGTGCTTCTTGCGGCCGAGCGACAGCTTGATCGCGCCCGTTTCGTTGAGGTCGCCAAGGCCCAGCGTGCGCTTGACGTCGGTCAGCGTCGCGTCGTTGACCTTCAGGCCGCCGCCGTCGGCGGACCGCCGGGCCTCGCCGTTCGATCCGGCCAGCCCCGCCCGGACGAACGCGGCGAGCACGCCGAGGCCTGCCTCCAATTCGCTCCGCGGGATCTCTACCGTCGGCAGGTCCGCGGACAGCGCACCTTCCTCGAAGGTCTTGCGCGCCGTCTCGGCGGCGGCCACGGCGGCGTCGCGGCCGTGCAGCAGGGCGGTTACCTCCGTCGCGAGGATCTTTTTGGCCTCGTTGACCTCCGACCCGCCGAGGGCGGCGAGGCGGGCGATCTCGGGCATCGGCAGCGTGGTGTAGAGCTTCAGAAAGCGGGCGACGTCCGCGTCCTCAGTATTGCGCCAGTACTGCCAGAACTCGTAGGGGCTGAGGAGGTCGGCATTGAGCCACACGGCGCCCGAGGCCGTCTTGCCCATCTTGGCGCCCGACGAGGTGGTCAGCAGCGGCGAGGTGAGCGCGAACAACTGCGGCGTGCCCATCTTGTGGCCGAGGTCGATGCCGTTGACGATGTTGCCCCACTGGTCGGAGCCGCCCATCTGCAGCACCGTTCCGGTGCGCCGGTTCAGCTCCACGAAATCGTAGCCCTGGAGGATCATGTAGTTGAATTCCAGGAAGCTCAGCGACTGCTCGCGGTCGAGTCGGAGCTTCACGCTGTCGAACGACAGCATGCGGTTGACCGAGAAGTGCCGGCCGACGTCGCGCAGGAATTCCAGGTAGTTGAGCTTGGTCAGCCAGTCGGCGTTGTTGATCATCATCGCGCCGGTCGGGCCGTCGCCGTAGGCGAGGTAACGGTCGAAAACCTTCTGGATGCCGGCGATGTTGGCGTCGATGTCGGCGGGCGTCAGCAGCTTGCGCGCCTCGTCCTTGAACGAGGGATCGCCGATCAGCGAGGTCCCGCCGCCCATCAGCGAGATCGGGCGGTGACCGGTCTGCTGCATCCAGTGCAGCATCATGATCTGGATCAGCGAACCGACGTGAAGGCTGGTGGCCGTCGCGTCGAAGCCGATATAGCCGGTGATGGGACCCTTCACGCACGCCGCGTCGAGACCCTCGGGGTCCGAGATCTGGTGAATGAAGCCGCGCTCGTCGAGCGTGCGCAGGAAGTCCGACTTGAACCCGGTCATGATACCTTTCCCTGGGGCTTGGCTCCGGCTGGCCCGGCGCCGAGGCGTGTGCTTAGCAGAGATCGACGGGTGATTCACCCGGTGTTTGCGGGAGGGCGGCGGCATGCCGGGCGGCGAAATGCGATGGGCGCTGGGCCTGATGAGCGGCACCTCCATGGACGGGGTGGACGCCGCGCTGATCCGCACCGACGGGGAGGGTATCGAGGCCTTCGGGCCGGTGCTGTTCCTGCCCTATACCGACGCGGAACGGGCCGTCCTGCGCCAGGCGCTTGCCGATGCCGTGGGGATCACCGACCGGACCGAGCGGCCCGGCGCGGTTGACGAGGCCGAGCGGATCATCACCGACCGGCACGTCGAGGCGGTCCGCAGCCTTGCCGAGCGTGCGGCCGCAGACGACATCAACGTCGACGTCGTCGGCTTCCACGGCCAGACCGTCTTCCACGCGCCCGACCGTAAGCTCACCGTCCAGATCGGCGATGCCGCAGCGCTCGCCCGCCTCTCCGGCTTCCCCGTCGTGCATGACTTCCGCGCGGCGGACGTGGCGGCGGGCGGGCAGGGCGCGCCGCTGGTGCCGGTCTTCCACCGGGCGCTGGCGGCAAAGGCCGGGCTCGGGCTTCCCGCGGCGATCCTCAACATCGGCGGCGTCGCCAACGTCACGATCATCGGCCGCGACGGTTCGCTCTGCGCCTTCGATACCGGGCCGGGCAACGCGCTGATCGACGACCTCGTCCGCGAGAAAACCGGCGCCCGCTTCGACCGAGACGGCGCTTTCGCGGCGCTCGGGACGGTGGAGGAGAAACTTGTTGCCGAGCTGGTCAGTTCACCCTACTTCTCAGACAATCCACCGAAATCACTGGATCGAAACGCATTCTCCTCGAACGCTGTCCGTGGATTGCCGTTCGAGGACGCCGTTGCGACCCTGACCGCCTTTACGGCTGAAGCCGTCGCGATCGGCCTTCGGCACACGGACGAGCCCATCGGATCGATCGTGGTGGCCGGCGGCGGCGCGCACAACGCGACCTTGCTCCAGATGATCGGGTCGCGCACCAACGCCGCCGTCCTCCCGGCCCACGAGATCGGTCTCGACGGAGATTTCCTGGAGGCCCAAGCTTTCGGCTACCTCGCCGTGCGGCGGCTCAGAGGCCTGCCGGGGAGCTATCCGGGAACGACGGGCGTGCAGGAACCGGTGGTCGCCGGTGAGGTGGTGGGAGCCGAGGGGCGAGGGTAGCGTTCCTCATCCCTCGGGGCAGCGAGCGGCCTGCTCCCTCACGCCTCGGCCATGGCCAGGCGCTTGTCGAGGTATGCGGCGCAGTCGTCGATCAGTTCGTCGACCTTGTTCTCGAAGAAGTGGTTGGCGCCTTCGATGATCTTCTGGTCGATGACGATGCCCTTCTGCATCTTCAGCTTGTCGACCAGCGTCTGCACGTCCTTCTGCGGGGCCACCTTGTCCACGTCGCCGTGGATGATCAGGCCGGAGGAGGGGCAGGGTGCCAGGAACGAGAAGTCGTGCAGGTTGGCCGGGGGCGCGATCGAGATGAAGCCCTCGATCTCCGGGCGGCGCATCAGCAGCTGCATGCCGATCCAGGCGCCGAAGGAGAAGCCGGCCACCCAGCAGGACTTGGCGTCCGGGTGGATGGTCTGTACCCAGTCGAGCGCAGAGGCGGCATCGGAGAGTTCTCCAGCGCCGTGGTCGAACTGGCCCTGGCTGCGGCCGACGCCGCGGAAGTTGAAGCGGAGCACGGCGAAGCCGCGGTCCTTGAACATGTAGAACAGGCGATAGATCACCTGGTTGTTCATGGTGCCGCCGAACTGCGGATGCGGGTGCAGGATCATCGCGATCGGGGCGTTGCGGCCCTTGGCAGGCTGGAATCGGCCCTCGATGCGGCCGGCGGGTCCGTTGAAGATCACTTCAGGCATCGGTCGCTTCGGACTCTCTGTCTTGTGCCGTATGGATGCGGAGCCGATGCGCTTTCGACGGCGAAGTCAGGGCAAACCCGTAGCCCGCGGCTTGACGCCGGGGCGGGCTCCCCCTAAAACTTCTTTAGAACCGTTCGAAACTGCGAGCCATCGGTCATTCCGCCTGAGGCGAATGCACTGGACTGCGCGGGCCTCGGACGTCAAGAAAAATCGCACGCAGACAGCTTGATCGCCGTAGCGCCCGTGCCTTTCGGCACCGCCTCATCACGGCGAACCACCGACGAAGGACCCGACCTGATGGGCGCGGATCGCGTCTACCTCGACTGGAACGCCGGCGCGCCCCTCAGGGCGGAAGTCGCCGCGCGTCTGGTCGAGGCGATGGGGCGAGCCGGCAATGCGTCGTCTGTCCATGCCGAGGGGCGGGCTGCGCGCGCGCTGGTGGAGGCGGCCCGGCGGCAAGTGGCAGCGCTCGTCGGCGGCGACCCGCGCTTCGTCACCTTCACGAGCGGTGGCACCGAGGCAGCGGTCACGGTGCTAACGCCGCAGTGGACCTTCGGCGGCAAGCCGCTCGCCTTCGACCGGCTGCTGGTCTCGGCGGTGGAGCACCCCTGCGTGGCGCGGGGCGGCCGCTTTCCCGCCGAAAGGGTCGAGACGATTCCCGTCGACGGCGACGGACTTGTCGACCTTGCAGCCCTCGACGCACGCCTCGCCGAGCTCGCGGCCTCGGGCCAGCGGGCGCTCGTGTCTGTGATGTTCGCCAACAACGAGACCGGCGCGATCCAGCCGGTCGCCGACGTGTCGCGGATCGCGCACGGCCACGGCGCGCTGGTCCACACGGATGTGGTCCAGGCCGTTGGTCGCATCCCGGTTTCGATTGCTGATCTCGGCGTCGACGTGCTGACGCTGTCGGCGCACAAGATCGGCGGGCCGCAGGGCGCCGGGGCGATCGTCCGGGCGACGGACCTGTTCGCTTTCCAGCCGCTGCTGATCGGCGGCGGGCAGGAGTCGCACGGCCGGGCGGGAACCGAAAACGTCTGGGCGATCCACGGCTTCGGCCTTGCGGCGGAGGCTGCCGGACACGATCTGAAGGATGTCGATGCAGTCCGCGCGCGGCGCGACCGGATCGAGGCCTTCGTCCGCTCGGCGGCGCCGGCGGCGATGCTCTTCGCGAGCGGCGTCACGCGCGTGCCCAACACCGTGGCTTTCGCGGTGCCGGGGCTTTCCGCGGAGACGGCACTGATCGCCTTGGACCTTTCCGGCGTATCAGTATCGTCGGGTTCGGCCTGCTCCAGCGGCAAGGTCGGGGCGAGCCCGGTGCTGACCGCGATGGGCGTCGCGCCGGATCTCCTGAAGGGCGCTCTCAGGGTGAGCATCGGGCCGACGACGAGCGACGACGACGTGGTGCGCTTCATCGAGGTCTTCGGAAAAGTCCTCGCAGACCTGACGAAACGTCAGGGGACGCGCGCCGCCTGAACGCATATAGAAACCCACGTTTTCCCACGGTCCTTGAAACCGCGTGGATGGAGTGAGACATGCCTGCAGTCCAGGAAACGATCGAACAGGTGTCGGCGATCGACGTCGACAAGTACAAGTACGGCTTCTTCACGGAGATCGAGTCCGACCTCGCCCCCAAGGGCCTGGACGAAAGCACCGTCCGGTTCATCTCCGCCAAGAAGAACGAGCCGGAGTGGCTCTTGGAATGGCGGCTGGAGGCTTTTCGCCGCTGGCAGACCATGACCGAGCCGACTTGGGCGCGGGTGCACTATCCCAAGATCGACTTCCAGGACCTCTACTACTACGCCGCGCCGAAGAAGACCGCCGGGCCGAAGAGCCTGGACGAGGTCGATCCGGAGCTGCTGCGCACCTACGAGAAGCTCGGCATCCCGCTGAAGGAGCAGGAGCTGCTCGCCGGCGTCGTGTCCGACAAGCCGCGCGTGGCGGTCGACGCGGTGTTCGACAGCGTGTCGGTGGTGACGACCTTTAAGAAGGAGCTCGCCAAGCACGGAGTGATCTTCTGCTCGATCTCCGAAGCGGTGCGCGAGCACCCGGAGCTGGTGAAGAAGTATCTCGGTTCGGTGGTCCCGACGACCGACAACTACTACGCCACGCTGAACAGCGCCGTGTTCTCCGACGGATCCTTCGTCTACATCCCCAAGGGCGTGCGCTGCCCGATGGAGCTGTCGACCTACTTCCGAATCAACGAGAAGAACACCGGCCAGTTCGAGCGGACGCTGATCATCGCCGACGAGGGCTCCTACGTCAGCTATCTGGAAGGCTGCACGGCGCCGACCCGCGACGAGAACCAGCTGCATGCCGCGGTGGTCGAGCTGGTCGCGCTGGATGATGCGGAGATCAAGTACTCCACCGTCCAGAACTGGTACCCCGGCGACGCCGAGGGCAAGGGCGGCATCTACAACTTCGTGACCAAGCGCGGCGACTGCCGTGGCCGGAACTCGAAGATCTCGTGGACGCAGGTCGAGACCGGCTCGGCGATCACCTGGAAGTACCCGAGCTGCATTCTCCGTGGCGACAACTCGCGCGGCGAGTTCTACTCGATCGCCATCTCGAACGGCCGCCAGCAGGTCGACTCGGGCACCAAGATGATCCACCTCGGCAAGAACACGACGTCGAAGATCATCTCCAAGGCGATCTCGGCCGGGCGCTCGGACTCGACCTACCGCGGCCTCGTGTCGATCGGGCGGAAGGCGTCCAACGCGCGCAACTTCACCAACTGCGACTCGCTCCTGATCGGCAACAAGTGCGGCGCGCACACGGTGCCCTACATCGAGAGCAAGAACGCTTCGGCTGTCGTGGAGCACGAGGCGACCACCTCGAAGATTTCCGACGACCAGATGTTCTACTGCCTGTCGCGCGGGCTCGACGAGGAGGAGGCGATCGCCCTGATCGTCAACGGCTTCGTCCGCGACGTGCTGCAGCAGCTGCCGATGGAGTTCATGGTCGAGACCCAGAAGCTGATCAGCATCAGCCTGGAAGGCTCGGTCGGCTGACCCCTCGCGGCCTCCCGCGCGGAGGCCGCCACCCCGCTTTCACCGAAGGACACACCGCCTCCGCCGTTGCGTCGAGGCGCTCGAAACGAAGGACCTGACCCATGCTCGAAATCCGCAACCTGCATGCCCGCATCGGCGACCGCGAGATCCTGCGCGGCATCGACCTCGTCGTGAAGCCCGGCGAGGTGCACGCCATCATGGGGCCGAACGGCTCCGGCAAGTCGACGCTCTCCTATATCCTCGCCGGCAAGGACGACTACGAGGTCACCGAGGGCGACATCCTGTTCAATGGCGAGTCGATCCTGGAGATGGAGCCGAACGAGCGCGCGACGGCGGGCCTGTTCTTGGCCTTCCAGTATCCGATCGAGATTCCGGGCGTCGCCTCGATGACGTTCCTGCGCGCCGCGCTCAACGCCAAGCGCAAGGCGAACGGAGAAGCGGAGATCACCACGCCGGAGTTCATGCGGGTCGTGAAGGAGGCCTCGGCCAAGCTCAACATCTCCCCGGACATGCTGAAGCGCCCGGTCAACGTCGGCTTCTCCGGCGGCGAGAAGAAGCGCAACGAGGTGCTGCAGATGGCGCTCCTGGAGCCCAAGGTGGCGATCCTCGACGAGACCGATTCAGGCCTCGACATCGACGCGCTCAAGGTCGTCGCCGAGGGCGTCAACGCGCTCCGTTCGCCGGACCGCGCCTTCGTGGTGATCACCCACTATCAGCGCCTGCTCGACCACATCGTGCCCGACATCGTGCACGTCCTCTCGGCGGGCCGGATCGTGCAGACCGGTGGCAAGGAGCTGGCCTTCGACCTGGAGAAGAACGGCTACGCGGCCTACGTCTCGGACGCGGCGTGAGGGAGAGATGACGGACATGGTCAGCCCCACACCCCTGCGCACCCCGGCCGAGGATACGCTCCTGAGGCGCTTCCCGGCCGAGAAGGCCGCGCTGCCCGGCAACGACACCGTGAGGTCGCTGCGTGACGAGGCCTTCGCGGGCTTCGCCGCGGCCGGCCTGCCGCACCGCCGGGTGGAAGCCTGGAAGTACACGGACCTGCGCGCCAACGTGCGGGCCATCGCCCCCGCCGCGCCGGCCGCCGACATCGCCCGCGTCGGGGCGCTTCCTTCCGCCGTTCCGGGCGACAACGCCCGCCGGCTGGTGGTGGCCAACGGCCGCTTCGTGCCGGAGCTCTCCGACGTCGCCGAGCTTCCCGCCGGCGTGACGGTCGGTTCGTTGGCCGACGCGCTCGCCAGTGGCGATCCGCTCGTGCTCGGCGCGCTTTCCAAGGTCCCGCAGGCCGAAGAGAACGTCGCGGTCCAGCTCAACGCCGCCTTCATGACGGACGGCGTGGTGATCCTCGTCGCCGACGGCCTCAGCCTCGACCGGCCGATCGAGATCGCGCACATCGCCGACGGCGAGACGGCTGTGTCAACCCACGTCCGCAACGTCGTGATCGCCGGGGCAGGGGCTAACCTCACGGTCATCGAGACCATCGAGTCGGTTTTCCGGGCCGCGCACCAGTCCAACATCGTCACCGACATCGTCGTCGGAGACGAGGCGCACGTCGACCACATCCGCCTGCAGCTGGAACCGGACGACGCGCTCAGCCTCACGGCTGTGACCGCCACGATCGGCGCCAAGGCGCGGTTCGAGACCTTCAACGCGGTCCTTGGCGCGGGCCTTGCCCGGGCGCAGGTGTTCGCGCGCTTCGCCGGCCGCGAGGCCGTCGGCGGTTTCCGTGGCGCCACGCTGCTTTCCGGCCGCCGCCATGCCGACACCACGCTGGTGCTTACGCACGACGCGGAGGCGTGCGAAAGCCGCGAGCTCTACAAGGCGGTGATCGACGACGAGGCGAAGTCGGTGTTCCAGGGCCGCATCAACGTGCCGGCCCACGCGCAGAAGACCGACGCGCGGATGATGACGGCCTCGCTGCTCCTGTCGGAGGGCGCGGAAGCCAACGCCAAGCCGGAGCTGGAGATCTTCGCCGACGACGTCCAGTGCGGCCACGGCGCCACCTGCGGCGCGCTCGACGACGACCTCCTCTTCTACATGCTCGCCCGCGGCATCCCGAAGGCCGAAGCCGAGAAGATGCTGATCCTCGCCTACCTCGGCGAAGCGATCGACGAGGTGGAGAACGAGGCCGTGCGCGAAACGCTGATCCATCGCGTGGAGGATTGGCTGGCCCGCAGGGTGGCGGGCTAGTACCTGAACCGAAGCGGGTGCACTGCTTTATCGGAAGGTGTCATGAATACTCACGCCCAGCCCTACGACGTCGAGGCGATCCGGCGGGATTTTCCGATCCTGTCGAAGACCGTCTACGGCAAGCCGCTGGTCTACCTGGACAACGGCGCCTCCGCGCAGAAACCCCGGGCCGTGCTGGACCGCATCATGACGGCCTACACGGAGGAATACGCCAACGTCCACCGCGGGCTGCACTTCCTCTCCAACGCGGCCACCGAGGCCTATGAGGAGGCACGGGAGATCGTCCGCGGCTTCCTCAACGCGCCGTCCGTCGACCAGGTGATCTTCACCCGGTCCTCTACCGAGGCGATCAACCTCGTGGCAGCCAGCTACGGCGGGCTGGTGTTGAAGCCGGGCGACGAGGTGGTGCTCTCCATCCTGGAGCATCATTCCAACATCGTGCCGTGGAACTTCCACCGGGAGAAGAACGGCGTCGTCATCAAGTGGGCTCCGGTCCACGAGGACGGCGCGTTCGACCTGGAGGCGTTCGAGAAGCTGATCACGCCGCGGACGAAGATCGTCGCGATCACACACATGTCGAACGTCACCGGCACGGTCGTGCCGATCAAGGAGGTGGCGCGGATCGCCCACGCCCACGGGGCGGTGGTGATGGTCGACGGCTCGCAGAGCGCCGTCCACCTGCCGGTCGACGTTCAGGACCTCGACGCCGACTTCTTCGTCTTCACCGGCCACAAGGTCTACGGGCCGACGGGCATAGGCGTGCTCTACGGCAAGAAGCACCTCCTTGAGGCGATGCCGCCGTGGCAGGGCGGCGGCGAGATGATCCGCGAGGTGACGGAGGACTTCGTCACCTACAACGAGCCGCCGCACCGCTTCGAGGCCGGCACGCCGCCGATCGTCCAGGCGATCGGGCTCGGCGCAGCGCTCCGCTACATGGAAAGCATCGGCCGCGACCGCATCCTCGCGCACGAGAACGCGCTGCGCGACTACGCGATGGAGCGGCTCGGACAGCTCAACTCGATCCGCATCTTCGGCACGACGAAGGAGAAGGGCGCCATCGTCGCCTTCGAGATGAAAGGCGCCCACGCCCACGACGTCGCGACCGTCATCGACCGCTATGGCGTGGCGGTTCGGGCCGGCACCCATTGCGCGATGCCCCTCCTCGCCCGATATGGGGTAACGTCGACCTGCCGCGCATCTTTCGCGCTCTACAACACCAAGGCCGAGGTGGACACGCTCGTCGATGCGCTGACCCGCGCCGAGACGATGTTCGGATAGGAACCATGAACGACACCGCATCCACCATCCCGAACGCGCCGGCCACCGCGGGCGGATCCGCGATTCCGCCGGACGAGCTCGCGCGGATCACCGACGACATCATCGCCGCACTTAAGACGGTGTACGACCCGGAGATCCCGTCCGACATCTACGAGCTCGGCCTCGTCTACAAGATCGACATCGACGACGACCGCTTCGTGAAGATCGACATGACGCTCACCGCGCCGGGCTGCCCGGTCGCCGGCGAGATGCCGGGCTGGGTGGAGAACGCGGTCGGCACGGTGCAAGGCATCAACGGCGTCGAGGTCGCCATGGTGTTCGACCCGCCGTGGACGCCCGACCGGATGAGCGAAGAGGCTCAGGTCGCGCTGAACTGGTATTGAGGATCGGCGGGCTTTCCACGACGGGAAGCTTCGTGTCAAAGTGTTGAGACCACTGGGTGTAAGATCCATCCGGCCTTGAACCGGATGCGTTTCAGGAGACCCGAAATGGCTATGGCAAGACGCAAGCTCGAGGTCATGTCCGTCACCACGGCGGCCGCCGAGCGCGTGCAGGAAATCTTGGAGAGCGCTGACGGGGAGGCGGTCGGCGTCCGCGTGGGCGTCAAGAACGGCGGCTGCGCCGGCATGAGCTACACCATGGAGCTCGCCCGCGAAACCCGTCCCTCCGACGAGCGCGTCGAAGCGCACGGCGTCACCGTCTTCATCGACCCCAAGGCCGTTCTGTTCCTGCTCGGCACCGAGATGGACTTCGAGCGCACCACGCTGAAGACCGGCTTCGTCTTCAAGAACCCGAACCAGGTCGGCGCCTGCGGTTGCGGGGAAAGCGTGAACCTCGTTCCCGCCCAAGCCACGGCCTGAGGCGATGGCGCGCCCGTTGTTCGGCGACAGGACCGTTCCCCGCACGCTGGCGCTCGCGGATTTCCAACTCGATGTGCTCGTCATCGAGGACGTCGATATCGACTACGAGGCGGTTACGGAGAGTACTGCCGACCTCGCCGGGCTGTTCGGTGGCGACTGGCCGGTCGGCCTGACTTTGCGGGAGAACCTCGTCGACCTCGGCTGGCACGAGCGCGAGTTCGGGCGCGGCACCAGCTTCGCCTGGGTCATCCGCGACTCCGACGGGCGATACTGTGGGTGCGCCTATCTGCGTGCCGGAGAGGACGACGAAATCCTCGCCCACTCGTGGTTCCGCTCCTCGTTCGACGATCTCGCCGCCATCGAAGCGTTCGACGCGGCGTGGCGTACCTTTGCCGGTTCGCTGTCCGATGCGCCTGTCGTCCACGCACGCCGCAGCCGTTTCCACCCGCTGGGATAGCCGATGCCCCTGATCGACCGTTTGATCGCGGCGAATGACGCCGACTGGCGCGCCTACACCCACCATGCCTTCGTTGAGGCCATGGCGGACGGTACGCTGCCAGCCCCGGCCTTCCGGCACTACCTGATCCAGGACTATCTCTTCCTCATCCAGTTCGCCCGAGCCTATGCGCTGGCCGTCTTCAAGGGGCGGAGCCTCTCCGACATGCGCGCCAGCCTGAAAGGTCTCTCCGCGATCCTCGACTTGGAGATGGATCTTCACGTGCGAACCTGCGCCGGCTGGGGGATCAGCGCCGCGGACCTGGAAGCGACGCCCGAGGACACGCCGACGACCGCCTACACCCGCTACGTCATCGACACCGGACTGCGAGGCGACCTCCTCGACCTCCACGTTGCGCTGGCGCCGTGCGTGATCGGCTATGCAGTGATCGCCGAGCGGCTCGCTGCCCGTCCCGGCGCGCTGGAGTCGTCCAATCCCTACGCCTTCTGGATCGGCGAGTACGCCGGCGAGGCCTACCGGGACGTCGCCCGGTCGGCGGCGGAAACGCTGGATGCGCTCGCCGGGGACGACCTGACGCCCCGCCGCTTCGAACAGCTCTCCGTCGTGTTCGGTCAGGCGACCCGGCTGGAAGCGGCGTTCTGGCAGATGGGGCTGGACTCGGCGCGCTGATTTGTTCATGCTCCGTTCCCTGCGGTCGCGGGGGAGATGGCATGCCGGCGCACGGATATCGCGAGTTTCTGGAAGAGCTGTTCGAACCGCTCGGCGGCGTCACGATCCGCCGGATGTTCGGCGGCCTCGGCATTCATCGCGACGGCATGATGGTCGCTCTATCGGCTGACGACGTGCTCTATCTCAAGGCGGACAGGGAGACGATCCCGTTGTTCGAGGCGGAGGGCTCAAGCCCGTTCAGCTACGACACGAAGACCGGCAGGCACACCATCACCAGCTATTGGCGGGCGCCCGAAAGGCTCTACGACGAGCCGGACGAGTTTCTTTCCTGGGCAAGGTCGGCCTGCGCCGCCGCCCTGCGGGCACAAGCGGCCAAGAGCGCCGGAAAGCGAAAGAAAGGGTGATCCGGATCCTGTCGCCGCATCGTGGGACGGCGATGTAGTCCGAACATGAAAACAACGGCGTTCAGCCGTTGCGGGCATGCCTGTGCGGCGATCGGGGCGATCAGGCCACTCGGCCCGTATCCTTGCGGCGCTCGGCGATTTCCAAGTCACGCTCGGTGCAGACCCGATTGCGGCCGGTGCGCTTGGCCAGATAGAGCGCGCTGTCCGCGCGCTCAATCACGCTCTGCACGGTGTCGCCGGCCTGCCAGGTCGAAACGCCGACGGAGATGGTGATGTAGCCGAGGTTTTCGCCGGTGGAGCGCTTCACCAGTTCCTTCGACATCACCGCGACGCGGATATGGTCGGCCACGGTGCGGGCGTGGTCGAGCGTGGTGCGCGGCAGGATGATGGCGAATTCCTCGCCGCCATAGCGGCACGCGATGTCCTGGCCCTTGACGTTCTGCTTCACGGCGAGACCGACGAGGCGGAGCACCTGGTCACCGGTTTGGTGGCCGAAGGTGTCGTTGAAGTTCTTGAAGTGGTCGATATCGGTGATCAGCAGCGAGAAGCTGTCGTTGGCTTCCTCCGCGTTCACCACCGCGCGCTCGATCGACTGATCGAAGTGCTTGCGGTTGGCCAGCGTGGTCAGTTCGTCGGTGAGGCTCTCGTAGCGGATCGCGTCCAGGCTCTGCTGCAAGTCGGCGATCTGCGAGCGGCTGTCGGCGAGCTGGGCTTCCAGCACGCGATTGGTGGCCTCGGTCTGGCGCGTCGCTTCGATCAGCTCCTTGGCGATCGAGACGACCTGCGCCCGTTCGGTGGCCTGGGCCAGCGAGTTGGTCGCGCCGTTCAAAGACTCGCAGTAGCGGGAGGTGGCGATGATGGTCTTCTCGACTGCGCCGACCACTTCGTTGATCTCGTCGGAGATCTTGCCGCCGACTTCCTCGATCCGGTCTCCCAGGCGCGAGGGCGCGAGAAACTGACCGTAGACGCCGTTCACTTCCTCCAGCGAGATCCGTCCGCGAGCGCGCAGGATGTCGTTCACGGCCTTGTTCAGGGCATGATTGAAGCCGGCGCAGTAGGTGTACCAGAGTTCGTAATTCCGGGGATATGCCGGAATTTCGTTACGGCGGAGCTGGCCCATGGCCGCCTCGCCGTATCCGATCGTCCGATGGAATTCCTCGGCCTGAGACATAGAACACCCACGAATGCGATAGCTCGTAGGTTGTAAATATAGCGGACCGGAGTGAACGTCAGGTTAAATCCCGAGGCAAACAGCCAAACATTGATTTATATTGCAAGTTTGCTATTTGCCAGACTATAGCTTTGAGCCGGGCCGGCCGAGATCTAGTGGTCCCGGCCTCCGCTGTCCTCTCAGGAGGCCGCTTTTACCACACGCACAGGTCGAAGCAGGAAAGCGGGCACGTGGTCGCCAAGGCCGACCACGGCGGGGCCGTCGTCCATGTCGCGGCGGCGCGGCATCCGATCACCGGCCCGGACGGGCTGACGGTCGTCGCGGCGGGGACGCTGCTCTTCGCGCGGGTGGCGGGGCTGATCGTCTCGTGCATGACGCGGCTGTTCGCGCGGCTCGCGCTCGGGCCGAGGCGCGCGACGTTCCTCCACGGCTTCGGCGGCAGGCTTCGGCGCGCGGGTTTCAGCGGCGGGGCGCGGCGCGCGCGGTTCGGCGGCGGGGCGAGGCGCACGCGGGGCGCGCGGCTCGGCGGCAGCCC
>NZ_JACDIT010000008.1 GCF_013839445.1 Chthonobacter albigriseus
CGCCAGGCCGACGCCGCCCACGTTTCTCTTTCTTCCCATTCACTTGTCAAAGAACAGAGGGCAAAACCCTCGAAACTGTCTCTCCGGCGACGCGTCTTGCCTCTGCGCTGTGCAGAGCTCAACCCCGTCGGTCTGGAGATCCGTGCCGTCGTCGGCGTCAGCGCCGCGTCGACGGGGTGGCGTATAGGACGGATTCGGCGGGCCGGCAAGCAGAAAATTATCGGACTGATGACAACGCCGTTTTCCTGTTGTGGATAACCACTCCGCCGACCTGCCATTCGCGCCGGAAAACCGCCACGGATCGCCGTCTTCCACATATGGGGTGACGCCGACGGGGCACAAGAGGACCCAGGGTCTTCTTGTTCGGCTTGCTGCCGACTGATTCGGGACCGGGCCGTTTTCGCCGTGGGGCTCAAACTGGAATCACGGTCGGTCGAATCCACCCGTCGCGGACGGAGGCAATGCCCGACGGGCTGCGACCGGCACCGGTCCTTCTCGGAAGGTCCGGACGCGGTGACCGGAAGTAACCATACGGGATCGCGGTGTCGGCATCCGCGTCCGCCCCGCCCTGTCCGGATAATCGTCAGTAGGCCTCCAGCAGATACGGCCGCACTTTGATTATTCCCTCTGAGGCGCAAAATAACGGCTGACGGCGCGCCGGAACCAACCTTGCCTCATGTGGTTCTTTCCCCGTGACCCACTTGCATAGAAAGGAACCGGTCATGAGGAAGAGCATTCCGATTCTCGCGGCCGTACTGATTTCGGCCAGTGCGATGCATGTCCAGGCCCAGGAAGGCACCGTCAGCGGCGCCGCGGGCGGAGCCGTCACCGGCGCCATCGTCGGCGGCCCGATCGGCGCTGCAGTCGGCGGTGTCGCCGGCGCGGCGCTCGGCACGGTCCTGGCCCCGCCGACGCCGGAAGTGCAGAGCTACGTGGTGCAGCAGCAGGTGCCGTCGATCGCCATCCAGGAGCCGATCGTGGTCGGCCAGCCGCTGCCACCGACCGTGCAGCTCTACGAGATCCCGCAGGCGCAAGGCTACACCTACACTGTGGTCAACAACCAGCGCGTCATCGTCGACCCGCAGACGCGGACGGTGATCCAGGTCGTGCAGTAAGCGACACTGCCGTTGCAGACGGACGAAGGCCGGCGCGGGCGACCGCACCGGCCTTTTTCTTGCGGGTTCGACGGTCAGGCCGACGGCGGCTCGCGGCGCAGCAGGTTCTCCACGCGCAGGATGCGGCGGGTGAGAGCCAGCGAAGCGACCAGGCCGGGAATGCCGATGACGGCCATCAGGATCCAGGTCCCGGTGTCGCCGACGCCAAGCAGCCCGCCCACCGCCCAGGCGAAGGCGAACGCCGCGCCGAGCAGTTCGGTGACGATCAGGAGCGTGGCGCCGACCGCCGCCAGCACGGTGTCGAAGGCGGAGAAACGCTGGTTGTCGACCGGAATACCTTTGGTGGCCATGAGCCGTACACTTTCCAGGGCTGAACGTGGCGGCATCAAGAGGCGCGGCGGGCGCGAAGTCAAGCGCGATGGCGCAACAGGGCGCCAGGATCATCCGGCCGGGCCAAGCCGGTTTCACGCATGGAAAAGGCCGGGACGCCTCACGCACCCCGGCCTTACCAGTCACGATGACCCGCCGAGGATCAGACGTCCGGCTGGCGGTCGTCCTGCTTGATCTCCTGGCCGGTCTTCTGGTCGACGACCTTCATGGACAGGCGGACCTTGCCGCGCTCGTCGAAGCCCATCAGCTTGACCCAGACTTTGTCGCCTTCCTTGACCACGTCCTTGACGTTCTGGACGCGCTGCGGCGCCAGTTGGGAGACGTGGACGAGGCCGTCGCGGGAGCCGAAGAAGTTCACGAAGGCGCCGAAGTCGACGACCTTCACGACCGTGCCTTCGTAGATGGCGCCCATCTCCGGTTCGGCGGCGATGCCCTTCACCCAGTTCATCGCGGCCTGGATGGCCTTGAGGTCGGACGAGGCGAACTTGACGGTGCCGTCGTCCTGGATGTCGATCTTGGCGCCGGTCTTCTCCACGATCTCGCGGATGACCTTGCCGCCCGAGCCGATCACTTCGCGGATCTTGTCGGTCGGGATCTTCATCACCTCGATGCGCGGCGCATGCTCGCCGAGTTCGGCGCGGGCGCCGGTGATGGCCTTAGCCATCTCGCCGAGGATGTGCTGGCGGCCGCCCTTGGCCTGCTCCAGGGCGACCTTCATGATCTCCTCGGTGATGCCGGTGATCTTGATGTCCATCTGCAGCGAGGTGATGCCGTTCTCGGTGCCGGCGACCTTGAAGTCCATGTCGCCGAGGTGGTCCTCGTCGCCCAGGATGTCGGAGAGGACAGCGAAGCGGTCACCCTCCTTGATCAGGCCCATGGCGATGCCGGCGGTGGCGGCCTTGAGCGGCACGCCCGCGTCCATCAGCGCCAGCGAGGAACCGCAGACGGTGGCCATCGAGGAGGAGCCGTTCGATTCGGTGATCTCCGACACCACGCGGATGGTGTAGGGGAACTCGTGCTTCTCCGGAAGCATCGGGTGCACGGCGCGCCAGGCGAGCTTGCCGTGGCCGATCTCGCGGCGGCCTGGCGAGCCCATGCGGCCGGTTTCGCCGACCGAGTAGGGCGGGAAGTTGTAGTGCAGCATGAAGTGCTGCTTGAAGGTGCCCTCCAGGGCGTCGACGAACTGCTCGTCCTCGCCGGTGCCGAGGGTGGCGACCACAAGGGCCTGGGTCTCGCCGCGGGTGAACAGGGCGGAGCCGTGCGCGCGCGGCAGGACGCCGACTTCGGCGACGATCTGGCGGACCGTCTTCAGGTCGCGGCCGTCGATGCGGGAGCCGGTGTCGAGGATGTTCCAGCGGACGATCTTGGCCTGCAGGTCCTTGAAGACCGCGCCGACCTGCTCCTTGGAGAAGGCAGGCTCGCCCCCTTCCGGAAAGAAGGCGGCCATGACCTTGGCCTTGGCAGCGTCGACGGCCTTATAGCGGTCCTGCTTCTGCGTGATCTTGTAGGCGGCGCGCAAGTCGGCCTCGGCGATCTCCAGCATCTTCTGCTCGATGGCGGAGTTGTCGACGGGGGTGAAGTCGCGCGGCTCCTTGGCAGCGCGTTCGGCCAGACGGATGATGCCGTCGATGACAGGCTGGAAGCCGCTGTGGCCGAACATGACGGCCTTCAGCATGGTGTCCTCGTCGAGCTCCTGAGCTTCCGATTCCACCATCAGGACGGCGTCGGCGGTGCCGGCGACGACTAGGTCGAGCTTGCTGTCGACCATCTTGTCGACCGGCGGGTTCAGCACGAAGGCCCCGTCGATCATGCCGACGCGGGCGGCGCCGACCGGGCCCATGAAGGGCACGCCGGAGAGCGTCAGCGCGGCGGAGGCGGCGACCATGGCCACCATGTCCGGCGCGTTCTCCATGTCATGGGCGAGAACCGTGACGATCACCTGGGTGTCGCACTTGTAGCCTTCGGGGAAGAGCGGGCGGATCGGGCGGTCGATCAGGCGCGAGGTCAGCGTCTCGTGCTCGGAGGGACGACCCTCGCGCTTGAAGAAGCCGCCGGGGATCTTGCCGGCCGCGAAGGCCTTCTCCTGGTAGTTGACGGTCAGGGGGAAGAAGTCCTGGCCGGGCTTGGGCTCCTTGGCGGAGACGACGGTGGCGAGCACGACGGTTTCGCCGTAGGTGGCGAGCACGGAGCCGTCCGCCTGGCGGGCGACACGGCCCGTCTCGAGCGTCAGCGGGCGGCCGGCCCAGTCGATCTCGACTTTCTGAATATCGAACATGTTCTCTTTCTATCCTCGAACCTCGTGGTGGGTCCGGTACGGTGGCGACCACGGGCAAGACGGCGAGTCGCTTTCCGGGGAAAGCGACCGGCGATCCTGCCCCATGGCCCTCAGGCACCGGGGAGGCGGCCCGCGTGATCCCGAACGTTCGGGAAACGCCGCGCCGGCCACCTGCGGAAAGGGCCGATCCTCGGCGGCCCCGACGCTGCTTCGCCAGTTCGGCGACGCAACGTGTCGGGCGTGCACATACCACGTTTGCGGCATCGAGTGCACACCCCGATACGGAAAAACGAACAGGGTGCCGGAGCGGATCCGACACCCTGTCCGAAACTCATGATCGAAGCCGGATCAGCGACGCAGGCCGAGACGGCCGATGAGCGTGGTGTAACGCTCCTCGCTGGTGCGCTTCAGGTAGTCCAGGAGCTGGCGGCGCTGGCTGACGAGCTTCAGGAGGCCGCGGCGGGAGTGGTTATCCTTGCCGTGGGTCTTGAAGTGGTCGGTCAGGTTGGAGATGCGCTCGGAGAGGATCGCAACCTGGACCTCGGGCGAACCGGTGTCGCCTTCCTTGGTGCCGTATTCCTTGATGAGCGCAGCCTTGCGCTCGACGGTGATCGACATCGGTCTATCCTTTGCCTCTGCGGGCGCCGTCAGCGGGCACCCAGGTTGAACACGCGCCTGGGGTGAAGCTCGCCGCGTTCGACCTCGCCCAGCGCGATCAACTGCCCCTGGCAGGTCGCGTAGGCCGGTCCTTCGAAGACGGGAGCATCCCTTCCGCGCAGGAGAACCGACTGGCCGGAGCGCAGGCGGTTCGCGTCCGTTCCCGTCACGGCCAGGGCCGGGATGTCGTCCAGCGCGGTCTCGACGGGGCGGAGAGCAGCGGCGAGTTCGCCGATGCGGGCGTCGTCATGACGGATTTCCTGGAGAAAGTCCAGGGGAATCATGTCGGCCTCGCCAAAGGGGCCGACGCCGAGACGGCGCAATTGGGTGACGTGGCCGCGGGTGCCGAGCCGGCGGCCCATGTCGCGGGCGAGCGCGCGCACGTAGGTGCCCTTGCCGCACTCGGTCTCAAAGACGGCGGTATCCGGGTCCGGCGTCTCGACGAGGTCGAGGCGGTGGATCACCACGGGACGGGCTTCCAGGATCACTTCCTCGCCGGCGCGGGCAAGGTCGTAGGCGCGCTCGCCGTCCACCTTGATGGCGGAGAAGGCGGGCGGGGTCTGCAGGATCTCGCCTTCGAAGCCGTCAAGGATCGCCTCGATCTCGGCCGCCGTCGGGCGATGGTCGCTGGCGGCGACGACGGCACCCTCGGTGTCGTCGGTGGTCGTCTCGGCGCCCCAGCGGACGGTGAAGCGGTAGAGCTTTTCGCCGTCCTGGACGAACGGGACGGTTTTGGTCGCCTCGCCGAGCGCGATCGGCAGCATGCCCGAGGCCAGCGGATCGAGCGTGCCGGCGTGTCCGGCCTTCGAGGTGCCGAAGATCCGCTTGATGGCGCCGACCGCCTGGGTCGACGTCATGCCGACCGGCTTGTCGAGCACCACCCAGCCGTGGACGGTGTTGTTCTTCTGTCTGCGGGACATGTGCTTCCTGTCGATTGCGCCGACGCGGGATCGGACCGCGGGCCGGCGTGAACGCCTTTCATCCCCTACCCAAGCGGGATCAACCTTCGTCCTCTTCCGCTTCCAGGTCGCGCTTGACCTCCGGCGAACGGAGGATCTCGTCGATGCGGGCGCTTTCCTCGAAACGGTCGTCGAAGCGGAAGACGAGGTCGGGGGCGTATTTCAGGTTGATGCGGTGGGCGACCTCGCCGCGGATAAAGCGCTTGTGGCGCTCCAAGGCCTTGACGGCGAGCTTGGGATCGCCGCTGGCGAGCGGCGTGACGTAGACGGTCGCGTTCTTCAGGTCGGGGGAGACGCGGACCTCCGGCACGGTGATCATCAGGGCGGCGATGTCGTCGTCCAGGATCTCGCCGCGGGCGAGGAGGTCGGCCATTGCATGGCGGATCAGTTCACCGACGCGGAGCTGGCGCTGGGAAGGTCCGGATGGGGATGCGGGCCGTCGGCCGGCGTTTCTGCTCATGGGTGCCACTTGCGGTCTGAAGGGAGGCCGAAAAGGGCGCTCCCGATGTGAGAAGGCCGGCGCCGGACCCGAAGTCCGCGCCGGCCTGCCTTGTTTCATGCCTGCCCGGTCAGAGCGTGCGGGCGACTTCCTCGACACGGAAGCATTCGATGACGTCCCCGGCGCGCATGTCCTGGTAGTTCTCGAAGTTCATGCCGCATTCCTGGCCGGCGTGAACTTCCTTCACGTCGTCCTTGAAGCGCTTGAGGGTGGCCAGCTTGCCTTCGTGGATCACCACGTTGTCGCGGATGAGGCGCACCGAGGCACCACGCTCGACCGTGCCTTCCGACACGCGGCAGCCGGCGACCTTGCCGACCTTGGTGATGTTGAAGACCTCCAGGATCTCGGCGTTGCCGAGGAAGGTCTCGCGGCGCTCCGGCGAGAGCAGGCCGGACATCGCCGCCTTCACGTCATCCACGAGGTTGTAGATGATGTTGTAGTAGCGGATCTCGATGCCGGCGCGTTCGGCCGCCTGACGGGCCTGGGCGTTGGCACGGACGTTGAAGCCGATGATGGCCGCGTCCGAGGCTTCGGCGAGGGTGACGTCGGATTCGGTGACGCCACCGACACCGCCATGGATGATGCGGGCCGCCACCTCCTCGGTGCCGAGCTTCTCCAGCGCGCCGGAGATCGCTTCCAGCGAGCCCTGCACGTCGGTCTTGATGACGAGCGGGAACTCCTTGCGACCGGCGGTCTGGAGCTTGCTCATCATCTGCTCGAGCGAGCCGCGGGCGCCGGAGGCGCGCTTCTGCATGTTGTCGCGCTTCAGGCGGATGCGGTACTCGGTGATCTCGCGGGCACGGGCCTCGTTCTCGACCACCGCGACGCGATCGCCGGCGTCCGGCGTGCCCTGGAAACCGAGGATCTCGGCGGGCATCGAAGGACCTGCCGACGGAACACCGCGACCATGGTCGTCGAGGAGCGCGCGGACGCGGCCCCACTCGGAACCGGCCACCACGATGTCGCCGACCTTCAGCGTTCCGCGCTCGACGAGAACCGAGGCGACCGGGCCGCGGCCCTTGTCCAGCTTGGCCTCGATGACGATACCCTCGGCCGCCCGGTCCGGGTTGGCCTTGAGCTCGAGCACCTCGGACTGCAGCAGGATGGCTTCCAGCAGCTTGTCCAGGTTGATCCGCTTGGTGGCCGACACCTCGACCTCGAGGATGTCGCCGCCCATCGATTCCACCTGCACTTCGTAGCGCAGCAGCTCCTGGCGGACGCGCTCGGGCTTGGCATCGGGCTTGTCGATCTTGTTGATCGCCACGATCAGCGGCACGCCGGCCGCCTTGGCGTGGGCGATGGCCTCGATCGTCTGCGGCATGACGCCGTCGTCGGCGGCGACCACCAGGATGACGATGTCCGTCACCTTGGCGCCGCGGGCACGCATCGCCGTGAAGGCGGCGTGGCCCGGGGTGTCGATGAACGTGATCTTCTGACCGTTCATCTCCACCTGGTAGGCGCCGATGTGCTGGGTGATGCCACCGGCCTCGCCCGCCGCCACGTTGGCGTGGCGGAGTGCGTCGAGCAGCGACGTCTTGCCGTGGTCGACGTGGCCCATGATGGTAACCACCGGCGGACGCGACACCGTGTCGGCAGCCTCGTCGGGGGCGGCGTAGAGGCCCTCCTCGACGTCGGCTTCGGAGACGCGCTTGACGGTGTGACCCATCTCGGTCGCGATCAGCTCGGCGGTGTCGGCGTCGATGACGTCGTTGATCTTCAGCATCTGGCCCTGCTTCATCAGCAGGCGGATGACGTCGACCGCGCGCTCGGCCATGCGGTTGGCGAGTTCCTGGATGGTGATCGCTTCGGGCAGCACGACCTCGCGCAGCACCTTCTCGCGCGGGCCGGTCTGCTGGGCGCGCTTCTCCTTCTCGCGCCGGCGGCGCAGAGCCGCGAGCGAGCGGGAGCGTTCACCCTCGTCGTCCGACAGGGCGGTGGTGATGGTGAGACGGCCCTTGCGGCGGTCGTCCTCGCGCTTGACGGGGGTCGGAGCCGGAACGCGCGCCTTCTTGACGGCGCCCGGAACGACCTTGCCACGCGGGGCCTCGTCCTCGTCCTCGGCGGTCGCCTTGGCGCGGACGGGCTGCGGGATCTCGATGACGCCCGGGCGCTTGGAATCGGCCGTGCCCTGGCGGAGCGTCGCGGTCATCGCGGGCTCGGTCGGCGCGGCAGCGGCGGCCGCCGGGGCGGTCGCGGTCGGGGCCTCGACTGCCGGAGCCGCGTCGGCCGGGGCGTTCTTGGCCTCCTCGGCGCGGCGGGCCTCCTCCTCGGCGCGGCGGATCGCCTCCTCGGCGTCGCGGCGGGCCTGCTCGGCTTCCTCGACCTTGCGGCGGGCTTCCTCCTCGGCCTGACGGCGCGCCTCGATCTCGGCACGGCGCTTCTCGTCGGCGTCACGGGCAAGTGCCTGGACGAGCGCGGCCTGGCGGGCTTCCAGCTCGTCCTGGCTCAGGGAGCGGAGCACCATGCCGCCCGCATTGGACCGCCGATCGGGCTGCCGGGGCGCCGCGGGCGCCGAACCGGAGGCCGGGGCCGGGGCCGGATCGCGGCGCGGCTGCAGGCCTTCGGCTACCCGCGCGGGCGCGACCGGCGCAGCCGGCTGGGGCGCACCCTCGCCGTGTCCACGGCTCTTCTTCTTTTCCACGACGACAGCCTTGGTCCGTCCGTGGCTGAAGCTCTGCCGGACGGTCCCCTGCTCCACCGTGCGCCGCGAGAGAGTGAGTGTCTTCTTGGCGCCCAGGGTCTTGTCGTCTGTGTTCTTCGTATCGCTCATACCGTGCTCTATCCTCGCCGGTCATGCGGAGCGGCTTCGTCCGACCATCATGACCAATCGTATCGCGGTCCCTTATCAGGAGCCCGCTATCCAGTCCGTATCCGGCGACCCACCCCGATATCGGGCGAGCGCGGCGGCGTGTTGGAGGAAGCTGGTGCTCGCTCCGCCGGCGAGCAGTGCAGCATGTACCACATTTGCGCCGCCCAATGCCAAATCCAAATCCGCTCCGGAGAACAAACCTTCGATCACGCGCGGCATTTTCGCGGGATCCAAAGCCACTTCCGGGGCGGGCGCGGCGGCATCATCGTCGCCGCCGTCCCTGTCATCTTCGTCTTCGTCGTCCTCGTCGAAAGGCTCGTCGCCTTCCGCCATCGCCCGGGCCCTGCGTCGCATCGACTGCGCCACCTTGCGCCGGCCGTCGTCGGCCGCCTCGACCGCATGGATCACGGCGACAGCCTGACCCTTGCCGAGCGCCGTCGTCACCTTGCCGAAGCCGGTGACCACCTTGCCGGCCTTTCGCGCCATCGAAAGGGCCGACAGCGCGGTGTCCTTCAGAAGGCGATCCACCCAGTCGGCGAGGTCCGCATCGACCTGGACCTCGGCCTTGAAGCCGCGGCCGAAGAGCTTGCGCTTCACCGCCTCGGCGACCAGGTCGCGGCTTCCGGTCACCCAGACGCCGCGGCCGGGAAGCTTGCCCCTGACGTCCGGGACCACCCGGCCGGAGGGGTCCTGGACGAAGCGGATCAAGCCCGCCGGGGGCTGCGCTTCGCGCGTCACCAGACAGGTGCGCTCGGCGGTCTCCGTCTTCGGCGCCATCGCGTCACCTCACCCCGAATGCCGGCGGCCGCCGCGGGAGGCTCACGCCTCCTCGGAGGCCTCGGCCCCGGTCTCCTCACCTGCGTCGCCGTCTTCGGCGACCTCGTCCTCGGCGACCACTTCAACAGGCGCCTCGATCCAGCCGGCCGCGACGCGGGCGGCCATGACGATCGCCTCGGCGTCAGTGCGCGAAACGTCGAGATCGGACAACGCACCCTTGTGGCGGGTGGTCTCGCCGGCCTTGCGCTCGGTCCAGCCGACGAGATCGTCGGTGGCGCAGCCGGCGAGGTCCTCGACCGTCTTGACGCCGTCCTTGCCGAGGGCGACCAGCATGGCGGTGGTGACGCCCGGGATCTCCTTCAGCGCGTCCTCGACACCCAGCTTGACGCGCTCCTCGTCGAGTTCGCGGTCCTTGGCGTCGAGGAACTCGATCGCGCGGGCCTGGATCTCCTCGGCGGTCTCGTCGTCGAAGCCCTCGATGGACGCGATCTCGTCGCGGTCGACATAGGCGAGCTCCTCGACCGAGGCGAAGCCCTCGGTGGCGAGCAACTGGCCGACAACCTCGTCCACGTTAAGGGCGTTCATGAAGAGCTCAGTGCGCTCGTTGAACTCCTTCTGGCGGCGCTCGCTCTCGGCGGCTTCCGTCATGATGTCGATCGCCCAGCCGGTGAGCTGGGAGGCGAGGCGGACGTTCTGGCCGCGGCGGCCGATGGCCAGCGAAAGCTGCTCGTCGGGGACCACCACCTCGATGCGCTCTGCGTCCTCGTCGAGCACGACCTTGGACACCTCGGCCGGCTGCAGGGCGTTGACGATGAAGGTCGCAGCGTCGGGATTCCAGGGAATGATGTCGATCTTCTCGCCCTGAAGTTCCTGCACCACCGCCTGGACGCGGCTGCCGCGCATGCCGACGCAGGCGCCGACCGGGTCGATGGAGGAGTCCTTGGAGATGACGGCGATCTTGGCGCGCGAGCCCGGATCGCGGGCGACGGCCTTCACCTCGATGACGCCGTCGTAGATCTCCGGCACTTCCTGGGCGAACAGCTTGG
Source organism: Chthonobacter albigriseus (assembly GCF_013839445.1). Lineage (GTDB taxonomy): Bacteria > Pseudomonadota > Alphaproteobacteria > Rhizobiales > Pleomorphomonadaceae > Chthonobacter > Chthonobacter albigriseus. The sequence goes on from NZ_JACDIT010000008.1 coordinate 10,528, forward strand.
CCATGAAGGTCGGGTGGGTGCGCGACAGGAAGACCTGCGGGCCGCGCTGCTCGCGGCGGACGTCGTAGATCAGCGCGCGGATACGGTCGCCGTAGCGGAAGGTTTCGCGCGGGATCAGCTCGTCGCGGCGGACGATCGCCTCGCCGCGGCCGAGGTCGACGATGACGTTGCCGTATTCGACGCGCTTGACCACGCCGTTGACGACCTCGCCGATGCGGTCCTTGTACTCGTCGAACTGGCGATCGCGCTCGGCCTCGCGGACCTTCTGGACAATGACCTGCTTGGCGGACTGGGCGGCGATGCGGCCGAAGTCGATCGGCGGCAGCGGCTCGGAGATGAAGTCGCCCAGGCGGGCGGCCGGATTGCGGTGGCGCGCCTCGGCAAGGTCCACCTCGGTAGAGGAGTTCTCCACCGCTTCCACCACCTGGAGCAGCCGCTGCAGGCGGATCTCTCCGGTACGCGGATTGATCTCGGCGCGGACATCCGTCTCGGATCCATAGCGCGAGCGGGCCGCCTTCTGAATGGCGTCCTCCATCGCTGCAATCACGATCTGGCGGTCGATCGACTTCTCGCGCGCGACCGCATCGGCGATCTGCAAGAGTTCCAGTCGGTTCGCACTGACGGCCATGTCTTCTTTCTCCTGACCAATCATCACGGGCGGGGCGGCCACGGCCGCCAGACGCGCCGTCCCCCTCAGTTCTTCTCGGCCTTGCCCGCCTTCAGCGCTTCGCGCACCAGGGCGTCGTTCAAGACCAGCTTCGTCTCGGCAACCGCGGTCAGCGGAAACCAGACTTCATCGATGACGCCATCCAGCGACTGGAGCAGGCGGATGCCGCCTTCCTCGCCGCGAACGCCGAGGAGATAACCCCGGAACCGCTTGCGACCTTCCACCGGGACCGCCGTTTCCAGCTTGGCCTCGAAGCCGGCCCAGCGCTCGAAGTCGGAGCGGCGGACGAGCACGCGGTCGATGCCGGGCGAGGAAACCTCCAGGTGATAGGCCTTGTCGATCGGATCCTCCAGATCGAGGACCGGGGAGACGGCCTTGGACACCGCCTCGCAATCCTCGACGGCCATGGTGCCGTCGGCCTTCTCCGCCATGATCTGCAGCGTCAGGCCGTTCAGTCCGGAGAGCTTGACGCGGACCAGACGGTAGCCGAGATCGCGGATGATGGGGTCCACGATCGCCGCCACGCGAGCCTCGGTGCCGGTCTCGGTGACGAGACGCGGTTCGTCGAGGTCACTTTCCACGGCATGGCCGTGCAGGGCGGGGGCGGGGACTTGTTCACCACTCATATGGTCGATACCGGATCACTCTGCAACGGACGCGTCGGGCCAGATATGAAAAAGGAGCGGGTCCGGAGGGACCCACTCCCAATCCGCTTATGGAGCGCATCAGAACTGTTGAGGGCTCAAATACGCGCTTGAGGCGGGGAAATCAAGGGCCGATCGACGGGCGCGCGGCAGGTGGGCGAGGCCGGCGGGCCGGGCGGGCGACCCTTTCAGCGGTCTTGACCTTGCCGGTGACTTGCTATTCTTGTTGCCTTCCGGGGGGATGAGGCTGTCGTGAAGTATCTTGGACCCTTTCTGGTCGGGACAACGGTGACCGTCGCTGCGTTTTTTGTCGCCGCGGTCACGCTCCCGACCCCCAAGCAGGCGAAGACCGCGGCGCAGATCGAGGCCGAGGCCGTCATGCTGACGCCTCAGCCACTGATGCCGACGTCCGCGAAGCCGACACCAGCCACGCTGCCGGCGCCGGCGCGTACGGTAGCCTTCGTTGATCCGGTTGCGACCGTCCCGCAGGTTGCGCAGAGGTCTGCCGTCGAGCCCGCGGCCACGCCCGTCGAGCCCGCGGCCGAGGTTGCCGGGCCACAGACGGCGGACATCGAGCCGATCGCCGCGGTCGCGCCGCCGGCCGAGGTGGCCGCCGTTCCCATTCCCAAACCCGCCGAGCGCACCCAAGCGGAGGAGCCGACCCTGCTGGCCCTGGCGGAAGAGACCCCCGCCCCAGCCGAGGCTGCGCCGGACGCCGAAGGGATCGAAGAGCGTCTGGCGGCCGCGGGTGATCTCTGGGACCAGCAGCCGGCCTCCTCGCTCGCCGAACTCGTCGAGCGGGCCGACGGCGATGCCGTGCCCGCGGCGACGCCGGAAGCAGACCCGCTCACGGTCGCGGCTCTGCCAGAGCCGGTCCCGCCGGCCGCCGAGCCGATCGTCGCCGAACCCGTCCCGACACCCGAGCCATCGACGGCTTTGGCCGTGGATACACCTGCACCAGGGCCCGAGCCGGTGGCCGTCGCGCCCGAGCCGGTGGCCATCGCGCCCGAGCCGGTGGCCATCGCGCCAGAGCCGGTCGTTGCGCCAGCTCCGCCGCCAGTGGAGACCGCAGCGGTGGCGCCGGCCCCGACCATGGCTCCCGCGTCGGCCAGCGAAGGCAGCTTCGCGGCGGGCGCGATGCCGGCCGCTGGCAGCATTTCGGGCGCCAAACAGGTGCCGACCAAGGTTTCCGGCGGGAACTCGATGGTGCTGACGCGGGTCGTCGTGCTCGACGCGGGCGGGTTCCGCGCCGTTCGCGAGAACCAGGGCCTGATCGTGCGCATCTCCGGCGTCGAGCCGCTGCCCTTCGACCGCGTGTGCAAGAACGAGGCGACCGGGGCTTCCTGGCGCTGCGGCGCCAAGGCGCGTGCCGCCTTCGCCCAGTATCTAGCCGGGCGGATGGTGGACTGCGAGGAAGTGTCCGTGGTCAAGCCGAAGCCGGTTCGCGAAATCCAGGCCCGCTGCGCGCTGGACGGAGAAGACGTCGCCACCTGGCTCGTTTCGCAGGGCTGGGCCGACGCGTCCGGAACGGACGACCGCCTCGCGGCGGCGGCCAAGACAGCGCAGCAGAACGGCCGCGGCCAGCACGGCGCCGCGGGCGGCTGACCCGCTTTTCAAGCGATCGCACACCTGCGCACGCCGGATAAAACGGACGACGCGCCGAATTCCGTGTCCCTCTTTTCGGAGACCCCGCCATGTCCGACCTTCCTCTCTCGCTCCATCGCCGCGTCGGCGACCTGGTCTTCCTGTCCGGTGAAGTTCCGGCGGATACGGAAGCGGAGGTTCCGGCCGACGTGGGCGAACAGGTGGAGCGGACGATCGACCGGATCGAGGAGACTCTGGCCGAACTCGGTGGATCGCTCGCCGACGTGGTCGCGGCGACGGTCTATCTCTCCAGCCCAGCGCATTTCGACGCCTACAACGCCGTCTACCGCCGCCGCTTCAAGGCGCCCTATCCGACGCGGACCACGGTCCAGGCGGCGCTGATGATGAAGGCGGACGTGGAGATCACGGTGGTGGCCGCGATCCCGCAGCGCTGAGCCGCGCAGCGGTCCTGCAAGAGATCGTTCATCCTGCGGGATGAAGGACATAAAGAGATGTTTATATCCTGATTGCCTTCCGGCGGGCGCTTGATTATAAGGGCGGCAGAGCGGCGGCGCGCAGGTGCGCCGTCCCATGCCAATCTGATCAGGAGAAGCCGATGACCGGCGCTACGGACTACCTCGTCAAGGACATCGGCCTTTCCGATTGGGGCCGCACCGAGATCGAGATTGCGGAGACCGAGATGCCAGGCCTGATGGCCGTGCGCGAGGAATTTGCCGCAGCACAGCCGCTGAAGGGCGCCCGGATCGCCGGTTCGCTGCATATGACGATCCAGACCGCGGTGCTGATCGAGACGCTGGCCGCACTTGGGGCCGACATCCGCTGGGCCTCCTGCAACATCTTCTCGACCCAGGATCATGCCGCGGCGGCAATCGCGGCCGCCGGGATCCCGGTGTTCGCCTTCAAGGGCGAGACGCTGAAGGAATACTGGACCTTCACCGACCGCATCCTCGACTGGGGCAACGGCGAAACGGCCAACATGATCCTGGACGACGGCGGCGACGCGACGCTGCTCGTGATCCTCGGCTCTAAGGCCGAGAAGGATCCCTCCGTGCTCGCCAACCCGGGCAACGAGGAAGAGGAGTGCCTGTTCGAGACGATCAAGACGCGCCTCGCCAAGGACCCGACCTTCTATTCGCGCTGCAAGGCCAACATCCGCGGCGTCTCGGAAGAGACCACGACGGGCGTGATGCGGCTCTACCAGATGCAGGAGCGCGGCGAACTGCCGTTCCCGGCGATCAACGTCAACGACAGCGTGACCAAGTCGAAGTTCGACAACAAGTACGGCTGCCGTGAATCGCTGGTGGACGCGATCCGCCGCGGCACCGACGTGATGATGGCCGGCAAGGTCGCGGTCGTCTGCGGCTACGGCGACGTCGGCAAGGGCTCGGCCCAGTCGCTCGCCGGCTCCGGCGCGCGCGTGCTGGTCACCGAGATCGACCCGATCTGCGCCCTTCAGGCGGCGATGGACGGCTTCGAGGTGGTGACGCTCGAGGATGCCGCGCCGCGCGCCGACATCGTCGTGACGGCGACCGGCAACAAGGACGTCGTGACGATCGAGCACATGCGCAAGTTCAAGGACATGGCGATCGTCTGCAACATCGGGCACTTCGACAACGAGATCCAGGTCGCGGCGCTCAGGAACTACAAGTGGCGGAACGTGAAGCCGCAGGTGGACCTCGTCGAGTTCCCCGACGGCAAGCGGATGATCCTCCTGTCGGAAGGTCGTCTGGTGAACCTCGGCAACGCCACCGGCCACCCGAGCTTCGTGATGAGCGCCTCGTTCTCCAACCAGACGCTAGCCCAGATCGAGCTCTGGACCCGCAACTCGGCCTACGAGAAAAAGGTCTATGTGCTGCCCAAGCACCTCGACGAGAAGGTCGCTGCGCTGCACCTCTCCAAGCTCGGGGCCAAGCTGACGCAGCTCTCCGACGAGCAGGCCAGCTACATCGGCGTCGGCCAGCAGGGACCCTTCAAGTCGGCGCATTATCGCTACTGACGGTTGATTCCGGTCATTCGACCAAGACGTTATCCACAAGGATGCCCCGGACCCCCGTCCGGGGCATCCGTCGTTTTACGCAGTGTGGAACAAGTCACGAACTCTTTTGAAATCCGGATTGTCGGTCCCGAGGAGACTTCGGCGGGGTTGGCGACTCTTTTTGCACCTCCTCAAACCGGCTATTTTGAAGTGATTCGGAAGGTGGTCCCGGGGCTGAGACCACCTTCGACGGGATTGATCAGCGGCGGAAAAGGACAGGGTTGATGCCGGACTTCGGCCGGAAACGGAGAAGGATTCCCCTGTCCGCTGGTATCGTCGCGACCCTCGCGGCCACAGCCTCGACACTCACCGCAACCGCCTTCCCGGCGGCCGCCCAAGTGGCGGAGAGCTCGGATCCGGCGCGGCTGGACAGCTTCCAGGTTGCATGGCTGGCGGCGCTTGTCGGCGCGATCGGGTTTGCGGTGGCGAGCGCCGGAGCCCTGATCCGTGCGCGGGCGCGGGCGGAGGAGGAGAAGGTCCGTCTCACGCAGGAAGCGGCGGATCTCAAGCTCGCCGCCGACCGCGCAGAGGCGGTGCTGTCGTCCGACGACCAGCGCGTGGTGATCTACGCGGCGCCCGGCGAGACGCCGATCGTGATGGGCACGCTGCCGGAAGGCGCCGGCGCGCCCAAGGGCAAGGCGGCTTTCCTTGGCTTCGGGCAATGGCTGGACGCAGCCTCAACCCAGCAGCTCACCGCCCGGATCGACGGGCTGCGGACCCGCGGCGAGCCGTTCAGCGAAATCGTGAAGACGGGTTCGGGGACCCATCTGGAGGCGAGCGGGCGCGTCGCCGGGTCCTATGCCTTCGTGAGGTTCCGCAACCTGACCCGCGAACGGCTGCAATACGTCGACCTCCTGGAGCGCTACGAGGACCAGAAGCGCGACGTCGACACGGTGCACGGCCTCCTGGAAGCGCTGCCGATGCCGGTCTGGACGCGCTATGCGGACGGCCGCCTGGCCTGGACGAACCGGGCCTATGCCCGCGCCGTCGATGCTGCCGACCAGACGGCGGTGATGGCGAACGGGACGGAACTCCTGGACACCGCCGGCCGCGAGGCGGTGGCGGCAAGCCGTGCCGGCGGCCCCGTCTTCGCCCGCCGCCTGTCGGCGGTGGTAGCCGGGTCGCGCCGGGTGTTCGACGTGGTGGACGTGGCCGGCCAGCACGGCAGCGCCGGCATCGCCACCGACGTCAGCGAGTTGGAGAACGTCCAGGTCGAACTGAAGCGGACGACGGAGAGCCACGCCCGCACGCTGGACCAGCTGGCGAGCGGCGTCGCCATCTTCGGGCCGGACCGCCGTCTGAAGTTCTACAATGCGGCCTATCGCTCGCTGTTCGGGCTGGACAGCAAGTTCCTGGCGACGGATCCGGAAGACGGGGCGGTGCTCGACCAGCTCCGCGCCCTGCGGAAATTGCCGGAACAGGCGGACTTCCGCTCCTGGAAGCGGGACATGCTGGCGCACTACCAGGCCATGGAGGCCACGGAGACCTGGTGGCATCTGCCGGGCGGGCAGACGCTGCGGGTGATCGCCAACCCGCATCCGCAGGGCGGGGTCACCTACGTCTACGAGAACGTGACGGAGCGGCTGGACCTGGAAAGCCGCTACAACGCCCTGATCCGCGTTCAGGGCGAGACGCTGGACCATCTCTCCGAGGGCGTTGCCGTGTTCGGCTCGGACGGGCGGCTGCGGCTCTGGAATCCCTCCTTCGCCGGTCTCTGGCGGCTCGGCGACGACCTGCTCGCCCAGCGCCCGCATGTGGGCGACGTGGTGGGACGTTGCCAGCAACTGCACGACGACGTGGAGATCTGGGATCGGATCCGCATGGCGATCGCCGGGCTCGCGGAGACGCGCACGCGCATCTCCGGCCGGATGGAGCGGCGGGACGGGGCGGTCGTGGACTTCACCACCGTGCCGCTGCCGGACGGGGCGACGCTGGTGACCTTCGTGAACGTGACCGACACGGTGAACGTGGAGCGGGCGCTGCTTGAAAAGAACGAAGCGCTGGAGGCGGCCGACCGGCTGAAGAACGCCTTCATCCAGCACGTGTCGTACGAACTGCGCTCGCCGCTGACCAACATCATCGGTTTCGCCGAGCTCCTGGCCGACGACAACGCCGGGCCGCTCAATCCGAAGCAGCGCGAGTACACCGGCTACATCATCAACTCGTCGGCCGCGCTGCTGGCGATCATCAACGACATTCTCGACCTGGCCACGGTCGACGCCGGCGTGATGGAGCTCGACCTCTCCGACGTCGACATCGCGGCCACCGTCGAGGCGGCGGCGTCCGGCATCCAGGACCGCATCGCCGATGCGCGCATCAACCTCGTCGTGGACGTTCCCGAGACGATCGGCACCTTCACGGCGGACGAGAAGCGGGTGCGGCAGGTGCTGTTCAACCTGCTCTCCAACGCGATCGCCTTCTCCGAGGACGGCGGGCGCGTGGACGTGGTCTGCCGGCGCGAGGGTGAGGACATCCTGTTCACCGTGCGCGACCAGGGCCGGGGCATTCCGGAGGACTACATCGAGGCGGTGTTCGACCGCTTCGTCAGCCGCGCCACCGGCAGCCGCCGCCGTGGAGCCGGCCTGGGGCTCTCGATCGTGAAGAGCTTCGTGGAACTGCACGGCGGCACGGTGGAGATCCGGTCGCGGGAGGGTGAGGGCACGACCGTCACCTGCCGATTTCCCGCCCGTCAGGAGATAGCCGACGCGGCCGAGTGACCTGGACAGTCGCGCCGGTTCGACAAGTCGGCTAGTTCTCGAGGGACGGACCCCGAGCGCCCCAGAATGACCGAGCCCATCCTCACGATCGATGTCGCAGACGAAGCCGGCACCCGGCAACTGGCCGAGGATGTGGCGGCGATCCTCCGACCCGGCGACGTGGTCGCCCTCTCCGGCGATCTTGGAATGGGCAAGAGCGCCTTCGCCCGGGCCGCGCTTCGGGCGCTGGCCGGCGACGCGGCGCTGGAGGTGCCGAGCCCGACCTTCACGCTGGTGCAGACCTACGATCTGCCGGCGCTTTCGGCGGCCCATTTCGACCTCTACCGCCTGGGTGATGCCTCCGAACTCGACGAGATCGGCTTCGACGCGGCGATGCGCGAGGGTGTCTGCCTGGTGGAGTGGCCGGAGCGCGCGGCCGGCCAGTTGCCCGCCGATACGCTCGTCGTGGCGATCTCGGACGGTGCCGGACCGGAGGGACGGCGGTTCGCATTCCATGGCCGGGGCGCGTGGGGGGAGCGGCTCACCCGCACGTTGGCGGTCCGGCGGCTGCTGGATGGACACGGTTTCGCCGGGGCGCGGCGCCACCCGATGCCGGGGGATGCCTCGTCCCGCCGCTACGAGCGCGTCCGGACGGGAGAGCGCAGCGCCGTGCTGATGGACTGGCCGCGCCTGCCGCGCGGGCCGGAGCTCCTCCCGGGCCGGACCTACGGCGACTTGGTGCATGTGCAGAGCGATCCGCTGGCCTTCGTGGCGGTGGCGGACCTGCTGCAGGCGGTCGGGTTCAGGGCGCCGACGATCCACGGGGTGGATCGTGAGGCGGGGCTGATCGTGATGGAGGATCTCGGCACGGGATCGCTCGTCGACGACGCCGGCAGGCCGATCGAAGGCCGCTTCGTTGCGGCCGCGGCGGTGCTGGCAGACAAGGACGGACGTCCGCTGCCGCGGTCGGTGGAGACGGCCATCGGCACCTGGACGGTGCCGGATTTCGACTCCGATGCGATCCGGACGGAGCTGTCGCTGTTTCCCACGTGGTACCACCGGCTCGTGACCGGACGGGAGGCGGACGCGGGCGTTCTGGAGGATTTCCGGCAGGCGACGGCGCCGCTGGTTGAACATATCCTCGCCCTGCCCCGCGGTCTCCTGCTGCGTGACGTGATCGCCCCCAACCTGGTCTGGATGGAGGGGAGCAGCCCGCGCGAACAGGTGGGGTTCCTCGATTTCCAGGACGCGATGATCGGCCCGACGGTCTACGATATCGTCTCGCTGGTGACGGACGTGCGCCGGGATTTCCAGCCGACGCTGGTCGAGGCGATGCTGGACGCCTATGCAGCGCGGCGGCGGCAGGACGATCCCCGGTTCGACCGGGCGGCCTTCGACGAAGGGTTTGCCGTCGTCTCGGCGCAACGCAACCTGAAGATCCTCGGCGGCTTCGCGCGGCTGGCGCTCCGCGACGGGCGAACGGGCTATCTGGCGCATCTGCCGCGGGCGCGCGCCCGCGTCGAGTCGGCGCTCGCACACCCGGTTCTCGCGCCGGTCCGGCTCTGGTATGAACGCTGGAAACGAACCACCGCCAGCGGCCCGGAGTGACGGCGTCGCCCGCAGCAAACAGAGCCCGAAAAACCCGTGTCCCTGTCGAAGACAAAGCCTTCGTTCGCCCCGCGCACCGCCATGGTCCTTGCCGCTGGACGCGGCAAGCGGATGCGGCCGATCACCGCCACGACCCCGAAGCCGCTGGTGGAGATCAACGGCCGGTCGCTGATCGACCACTGCCTGGACCGGCTGTCGGAGGTCGGCGTGGAAACCGCCGTCGTCAACGTCCACTACCTCGCCGACCTGGTGGAGGTGCACGTCTCGAAGCGCAAGTCGCCGCGGATCGTGATCTCCGACGAGCGCGCCAAGCTGCTGGACACCGGCGGTGCGGTCGTCAAGGCGCTGCCGCATCTCGGTACCGAGCCGTTCCTCCACATGAACGCCGACTCGATCTGGATCGAGGGCGCGCGGCCGAACCTTTCCACGCTCTGCGACCGGTGGGACGGCGACACGATGGACGGGCTGCTGATGCTGGCGTCCACGGTTCGCAGCGTCGGCTACGATGGGATCGGCGACTTCGAGATGGACAAGACCGGCCAGCTCACCCGGCGGCTGGAACGGACGGTGGCACCCTTCGTCTACGCGGGAGTGGCCATCCTGCACCCCCGGCTCTTCGAAGGCCGGACCGTGGAGCCGTTCTCGCTCAACGTGCTGTTCGACCGGGCGATCGCCTCCGGCCGGCTCTACGGGTTGCGGATGGACGGGATCTGGCTGCACGTGGGGACGCCCGAAGCGATCGCCGAGGCGGAGACCTCGATCGCTCTCTCGGCGGCCTGAGCCAGCCATGACGGGCGAGCCGGGACCACGCGTCTTCACGATCGCCCCCGCGGCACCCTTCCTGCCGACACTGGTCGACGCCCTGCTCGACGGCGTGCTGGTGCCCGGCCGGGTCTATCGGGACGATCCGCTCAGGCTTGCCGACGTCACGCTCTACCTGCCGACCCGGCGCGCGGCGCGGGCGCTTTCGGAGACCTTTCTGGCCGCGCTCGGCGGCCGGGCTGCCGTGCTGCCTCGGATCCGCCCGCTCGGCGACGTCGACGAAGACGTGGTGGAACGGCTCGCCGATCCGACCGACCTCGATCTGCCCCCGGCCATCTCCGAGCCGGAGCGGGTCCTGGGGCTGGCTCAACTGATCGCCGACTGGCGCCGCCACGTCTCGCCTGACCGCACCGTGAGCCCGTCGGGGGAGCGGATCCGCGTACCCTCCTCGACCTCCGAGGCGGTGCACCTCGCGCGCGACCTGCTGGCGCTGATGGACCAGGCGGCGGCGGAGAGCGTGGACTGGTCAAAGCTCGTCACGCTGGTGCCGGACGACTACGCGGCCTGGTGGCAGCTGACGCTGACCTTCCTCACCATCGCGACGGAGGCGTGGCCGGCTTTTCTGGCCGAACGCGGGCAGATGGACCCGGTGGCGCGGCGAACGCGGGTCATCACCGCGATCGCGGAGCGGTTGGAGCGGGAGGGTGCGCGCGGTCCGGTGATCGCCGCCGGCTCGACCGGCTCTCTGCCGACGACGGCGCGGCTGCTTGCGGCGATCGCGCGCCAGCCGAACGGCGCGGTGGTGCTGCCCGGCCTCGACCTCGGGCTGGACGACGAGACCTGGAGCGACATTGCACCTGACGGGGCCGGCGCCGGTGGCATCGCCAGCCATCCACAGGCCGCAATGGCACGGCTTCTCCACGTGATCGGGGTCGGACGCAACGGAGTCGCCGAGCTCGGGTCGGTGAGCGAACCGATGGAGCGGCGGCTGACGATCCTTTCCGAGGCCATGCGGCCGGCGGAGTCGACCGACAGATGGAAAGATTTCGCCGGATCGCTCGATCCCGACGGTTGCGAGCGGGCGCTCGACGGGATGACGCTGGTGGTTGGCGCCACAGAGGCCGAGGAGGCGCTCGCCGCCGCTCTGGCGCTCCGGGAAGCGATCGAGGCGCCCGGCCGGACCGCCGCCCTCGTGACGCCCGACCGCGGGCTTGCCCGGCGGGTCTGTACCGAGCTCGCGCGCTTCGGCGTCGACACGGAGGACAGCGCCGGCACGCCGCTGGAGCGAACGCCCACCGGGATCCTGGTCGCCCTGTCGGCGGAATGCGCGGTGGAGGGCCTGCCGCCGGAAAAGCTGGTTGCGCTCCTGAAGCACCCGCTTGCCTGCTTCGGCTTCAGCCGCCCGCGGTGCCGGGCCGCGGCGCGCGCCCTGGAGATTGCCGTGCTGCGCGGTCCACGGCTGGCGACCGGCTCGAAGGCGCTGATGGCGGCGGCGGAAACGCTGGCGCGGGCCGGCCGGAAGGGCCAGGGCGTGCCAAAGGCGCTCGCCGCTCTCGGCGAGGAGCGCCTCGCAGACGCCAGGATGCTGGCGCGGCGGATCGGGGCGGCGGTCATGCCGATCGAGGCGTTGAAGGCCGACGGTCGACGCGTCGACCTGAAGACGCTGCTGCAGGCGCATCTGGAGCTCCTGCAGGCGATCGCCGCGGACGAGACGGGCGACGACAGCCTGCTGTTCGATGGTCCGGCGGGAACGGCCGCCGCGGAGGTGTTCGCGGGCTATCTCGACAGTGCCGGCGTGTCGCTCGACGTCACGCCGGGGGAGTATCCGGCGACCCTCGCCGCCTTGATGGCGGGGCGCATGGTGCGGCGGACGTCGGCGCGCCCGGCGCGCGTGTTCATCTGGGGGCCGCTTGAGGCGCGCCTTCTCGGCGTGGACCGGCTGGTGGTCGGCGGTCTCAACGAGGGAACCTGGCCGCTCGCCACGGACACCGGGCCTTGGCTGTCCCGACCGATGCGGGCCGACCTCGCCTTCGGCCCGCCGGAACAGCGGATCGGCCTTTCCGCACACGACTTCGTCCAGTCGCTCGGCACCCGCGACGTGGTGCTCACCCGGTCGGAGAAGCGGGACGGCGCGCCAACCGTGCCGACGCGGTTCCTGCAGCGCTTCACCAGCGTGATCGGCGAGGCGCGCAGCAAGACCCTGCGCGCCCGCGGGGACGTCATCGTGGACTGGGCGCGGCGGCTGGATGATATCCCACCGGTGCCGCGGCCGCCCCGGCCAGAACCCAGGCCACCGCTCGCGGCGCGGCCCAAGCAGCTCTCGGTCACCGAGATCGAGACATGGATCCGCGATCCCTATGCGGTCTATGCGCGGCGGGTGCTGGACCTCCAGGCGCTGGAGGGTCTCGGCGAGCAGCCGGACTTCGGGGCGCGCGGGTCGGCGGTGCACCAGGCGCTCGCCGATTTCGCCAAGGATTGGACAGGTCCGTTCGACCAAACCGCCGTCGCCGCACTGATCGAAGCCGGGCGCCTGGCCTTCAAGGAACTGGAGGCCTATCCGGAGGTGCATGCCCTGTGGTGGCCGCGGTTCGTCGCCGCGGCCGGTTATGTGGTCGAGTCGTTCGAGGCCGGGCGCGCGGATATGGAGCGCAACGCGGAGATCCGCGGGCGGTGGGTGGTGGTTCCCGGCGAGGACGGCTTCGCGCTGACCGGACGGGCCGACCGGATCGACATCACCGCGGATGGACTGCTCTCGCTCGTCGACTTCAAGACGGGTTCGGCACCCTCTGAGCGCCAGATCGCGGCGCTGAAAAGCCCGCAGATGCCTCTGGAAGCGGTGATCGCGCAGAAGGGCGGCTTCGAGGGCATTCCGCCGCGGCCGCTGCAGGACCTCGTCCACGTGGTGCTGCGCGGCATCAAGGGCCGGGACGAGACGAAGACCTACACAGGTTATGACGGCAAGGACTTCGTGCGGTCGCTCGAGGAGACCGTCGCGGCTGCCGAGGAGGCGCTGATCCGGCTGGTGGAGGCCTACCGGGATCCGGAGCGGGGTTACCGGTCGAAGGCCCACCCGTTCAAGAGCGGCGACCGCAGCGACTACGACCACCTGGCGCGCGTCAGGGAATGGATGATCGCCGACGAGGCCGGCGAGGGCGGGGACGACTGATGGCGATCGAGATCCCGGCCGAGACGCGCGAACGGCAGCGCATGGCGACGGACCCGAAGGCCTCCGTGTTCGTGTCGGCCAATGCCGGTTCGGGCAAGACGTGGGTGCTGTCGCGCCGGGTGATCCGCCTGCTGCTCACTGACACGGACCCTGGCCGCATCCTTTGCCTGACCTTCACCAAGGCCGCGGCGGCGGAGATGGCCAACCGGGTGTTCGAAGTGCTGGGCGGCTGGACGACGCTCGGCGATGCCGCGCTTGCCAAGGAGATCGAGGCGGTGGAGGGCGTGCCACCGCCGCCGGCCCGCCTGAAGGTCGCAAGGCGCCTGTTCGCGCGGGCGCTGGAAACCCCGGGCGGGCTCAAGGTGCAGACAATCCATGCGTTCTGCGAGGCGCTTTTGCAGCGGTTTCCCGTGGAGGCCAACCTCGCCGGGCGCTTCGAGGTGCTCGACGATCGCGGCGCGGCCTTCCTGATCGCGGAGGCCAAGGCGGAGGCGGTGCGGGCCGCAGCGCTCGACGGCGACGGGCCGCTCGGCCGGGCCTTCGCGCTGCTTCTGTCGGAGTGTCCGGACCAGGCGATCGACACGGCGCTCCGGGCGCTGGTCCGGGACCGCGAGGCGCTGGCCGCCTGGTTCGACCGGGTGGGCGGTCTGGACGCTGCTGTCGCCGGCCTGCCCGCGGCGCTCGACGTGCCTGAAGGAGCCACGGCGGAAAGCCTGATCGCGGAAACGGTGCAGTCCCCGCATTTCGATGGAGCAACCCTATCGGCCTTGATCCCGGTCTTGGACAGCGCTTCGGTCCGGATGCAGGAGTTCGCCGGCGGCCTCCGGGCGGCGATCGGCCTCGACCTGCCCGCCGGTGCAAAAGCCTGGCGCGAGCTGTTCCTGACCCAGAAGAACGAGCCGAAGAAGGAAAGCTTCATCACGCAGGCGGTGGAGGCCGCGCTGCCGGGAACGCGGGCGCGGTTCGCCGCCGAGGCGGCGCGGGTGCGCGACCTTCTCGCCGCCTCCGCCGGCCTGGAGACGGCGGCGCGGACGGGCGCGCTGGTGCGGCTGGCCGACCGGATGATCGGGACCTATCAGGCGCTCAAGGCGCGGGACGGGGCACTCGACTACGACGACCTGATCCAGCGGACTGCGAACCTGCTCGCCCGGTCGGACGCGGCGGCGTGGGTCCAGTACAAGCTGGACCAGGGCATCGACCACGTGCTGGTCGACGAGGCGCAGGATACGAGCCCGCGGCAGTGGGACATTGTGCGTGCCCTCAGCGAGGAGTTCTTCGCCGGCGCCGGGGCTCGCTCGCGGGTAAACCGGACGCTGTTCGCCGTGGGTGACGAGAAGCAGTCGATCTATTCGTTCCAGGGTGCCGCGCCGAAGCTGTTCGGGGAGAACCGGGACCAGTTCGGCCGGCGCATCGCGGCCGCCGACCTGCTCTTCCACAACCTGAAGCTGGTGCTGTCGTTCCGCTCCACGCCCGACGTGATCAAAGCCGTGGACCGCGTGTTCGCCGACCCCGCCGCACACCGCGGGCTATCGACCGACGACGAGCCCACCGTCCACGAGACGGTGCGGAGCGCCGACGCGGGACTCGTTGAGATCTGGCCGGAGACCGAAGCGGAGAAGGCGCGGGAGCCGGAACACTGGGAGGATCCGGTGGACCGGGTCGGGCGCGGCAGCGCCGACCTTCTGCTCGCTGCAAGGATCGCGGAGGAGGTCGCGGGGTGGCTGGATCGCGGCGAGCGGCTGCCGTCCACCGGCAAGCGCATCCGGCCCAAGGATGTGCTGATCCTGGTGCGCAAGCGCGGCGCTTTCGTGGAAGCCGTGAATCGCGCGCTGAAGGCACGCATCGTGCCGGTGGCCGGGGCGGACCGGCTCGACGTGATCGGCCATATCGTGACGCAGGACCTGACGGCCGCCGCCCGCGTGGCGCTGTTGCCGGAGGACGACCTCACGCTGGCGGCGGTGGCGAAGTCGCCGCTGGTTGGCTTGAGCGAGGAGGACCTGTTCGGGCTCGCACATGGGCGCGAGGGGCGGAGCCTCTGGTCGGTGGCAGAGGAGCGGGCGGCCGCCGGCGACGCGGCCGCGATGCGTCTTGCCGAGGCGGTGAACCGCTGGCGCGGGCGCGCCGACACGGTCGATCCGTTCGCCTTCTTCGCCGCCATCGTGGGCGCGGACGGCGGTCGGGCCGCGTTCCGGGCGCGGATCGGCCATGAGGCCGACGAGGTGATCGACGAGTTCCTGAAGCTCGCGCTGGCTTTCGAGATGCGCGAAACGCCGACGCTGGAAACCTTCCTCGCTCGCCTCAAGGACACCGACGAGGAGGTCAAGCGCGAGGTGGTGGAGGGTCGCGACGAGCTTCGCGTGATGACCGTGCATGGCGCCAAGGGGCTGGAGGCACCGGTGGTGTTCCTGGTCGATCCGGGATCGCCGCCGGTGTCGAAGGCGCACGACCCGAGGATCGTGGCGCTGGCGAGCGCGCCCGGCGCTCCGCTCGCCTGGGTGCAGAGCGGGGTACGACCGTCGTCGGTGGAAGCGGCGCTGGAGGAGAGCCGGCGCGGCCAGGAGGAGGAGTATCGCCGGCTGCTCTACGTCGGCCTCACACGCGCCCGCGACCGGCTGATCGTGACGGGCGTCCGCCGTGACAAGGGTAGCCCGGACGGGCGCTGGCACACCCTGGTGAGCACCGCGCTGCTGTCCGAGGCGGAGGCGGTCAAGGACGCGGACGGGGCGATCCGCGGCTGGCAGTGGCGGGCGGACCGGAACCGCGCCGCCAAGGCCGACGAGCCCGACGTGGCGCCCTTTCCGCCGCCGCCCCCGCTGCCGGACTTCCTGGCGCGGGCGGCGCCGCGGGAGGATGTCGCGGTGCCGGTCACGCCGTCGTCGGCGCTGTCGCTGATCGAGACCGAGCCGCGCCGGCCGCGGCAGAATGCGCTCGACCGGGTACGCACGCCGGACACGGAGGCGACGCTGAGGGGGCGGGTGGTCCATCGCCTGTTCGAGGTTCTGCCCGAGCTCGACCGGGCGCAGCGGCGCGAGAAGGCGCTGCGGTATCTGGCGCAGGAGGCGGCCGGTCTCGATTCGCTTGAACGCGAACGGCTCTACGCGCAGGTGGAAGGCGTGCTGCTCGACCCCCGGTTCGAGGGGCTGTTCGGTACGGAGAGCCGGGCGGAAGTCGGGCTGGTGGGCGAGATCGAGACGCCGGGCGGACGGACACTTCAGGTGTCGGGCCAGGTCGACCGGCTGGTGGTGCGCGACGGCGAGGTGATGATCCTCGACTACAAGACCAACCGGGCGGTGCCGTCCGAGATACCCGACGACTACGCCCTCCAGCTGGCGCTCTACCGGCGCCTGCTGCAGGACCTTTATCCCAGCCGGACGATCCGTGCGGCAATCCTGTGGACCGAGGCCGTGCGGCTGGACGAAGCCCCCGCCGAGCGGCTCGACGGCATGCTCGCGCGGCTTGTCACGGGAATGGGAACGGGACGGGGCAGCGGGCGTTCTTGACGGGCCTTTGCCGCGCTCCTACGTTCGGCCCGACCGGGTCAGGCGCAGACGGATTCCCGTTTGGAAGACGGCGCTTGTCCACGAACCGAGGTGTCATGATGACGACCAAGAAAGTGACGGACCAGACCTTCGACAGCGACGTGCTCGGCGCCGATGCGCCGGTCGTCGTGGATTTCTGGGCGGAGTGGTGCGGTCCGTGCCGCATGATCGCCCCGGCTCTCGACGAGATCGCCTCGGAGATGGACGGCAAGGTGACGATCGCCAAGCTGAACATCGACGAGAACGCCAACACCGCCATCAAGTACGGCGTGCGGTCGATCCCCACGCTGATCCTGTTCAAGAACGGCCAGCCGGCCGCGATGAAGGTGGGTGCGGCGCCGAAGGGTGATCTCGCCAACTGGATCAAGTCGGCGATCTGATCGCGGCGTCTTTCGAGCCGACGAAAAGCCCCGGCCGGGATCACCCGCCGGGGCTTTTTCGTGCCCGCCGACTGAACCGGAGTCAGCTTTGGGGAGGCGTGCCGTTCTCGGCGAGGGTGTCGCCGGCGAGATAAAGCGAGCCGCAGATCAGGATGCGGGGGGCCCGCTCCAGCGTCCAGTTGGCGGCAAGCAGGCGGATGGCCTCGGCAGTGCCCGGCGCTGCTTCTGCCGACAGGCCGGCCGCGTTGGCGGCTTCGGCGAGCGCATCCGGATCCCAGGCGGCTTCGGAGCCGGGGATCGGCACGGTGAAAACGTGGCGGACCAGGCCTTCGAAGGGCGTGAAGAAGCCGGCGGGATCCTTGGTGGTGAGCATGCCGGCGATCAGGAAGAGCGGGCGCTCGACCCGGTCCTCCAGGTCGGCCATGGCGCTCGCCACCACCTCGCCGGCGCCCGGGTTGTGGCCGCCGTCGAGCCAGACCTCTGCGCCCGGCGGGGCGAGGTCCACGAGCCGGCCGTGCGTCAGGCGCTGCAGGCGGGCGGGCCACTCCACGGTTTCCAGGCCACGCTCGATCGCCGAGAGCGGGATGTCGAGCTTGCTGGCGCGGATCGCGGCGACGGCCGTGCCGGCGTTCTGGATCTGGTGGCGGCCGGACAGGCGCGGCAGCGGCAGGTCGAGCAGGCCGCCGTCGTCCTGGAACACCAGGCGGCCGTGCTCCTCGTGGACCATCCAGTCCTGCGCGCCGATCAGCAGCGGCTTTGCCCCAGCCCGGGACGCGACCGTCTCGAACACCTCAGTGACCTCGGCCGGATTAGGGCTGACCACCACGGGCCGGCCCTTCTTGATGATGCCGGCCTTCTCGAAGGCGATCTTGTCGATGGTGTTGCCGAGATAGGACTGGTGGTCGAGCGAGATCGACGTGATCACCGAGACGAGCGGTGCGGCGACGACGTTGGTGGCATCGAAGCGTCCGCCGAGGCCGACCTCCAGGAGCACGACGTCAGCCGGTTCTTCGGCGAACAGCAGGAAGCCCGCGGCGGTCAGGAGCTCGAAAAGGGTGATCGGCTCGTTGCCGTTGGCCACCTCGGCCCGTTCCAGCGCGTCGGTGAAGCGGGCGTCATCGACGAATGCGCTGCGGCCTGGGCCTGTCGCAAGCCGGTAGCGCTCGTTGTAGGCGACGAGGTGCGGCGAGGTGTGGGTGTGAACCCTAAGGCCGGCGGCCTCCAGGATGGCCCGCAGGAAGGCAATGGTGGAGCCCTTGCCGTTGGTGCCGGCCACGTGGAAGACGGGCGGCAACCTCTGCTCGGGGTGGCCAAGCGCGGCAAGCAGGCGCTCGATCCGGCCGAGCGTCAGGTCGTAGCCCTTGGGGTGAAGGGCCGAAAGCCTGTCGATGATGGCAAGGGTTTCGGGCATGGCGGCGCTGGGCGGCTCCTCAAGCCGTCGGTGAAACGTCAAGGCTCCGGGCCATAAACGATCGGGGCGCCCGGCGCTATCTGCGAAAACGCCGCCCCCACGGGATGAGGGCGGCATTGGGACGGTGGTGACGGCTGGCTGTGCGGCTCCGACCGCCGCGGGCCTATTCAGCCGCGAGCGGAGCGGCCTCGTCGGCCGCCACGACGGCGCCTTCGTGGCCGAGCAGGCGCACCAGCCGGGCGAGCGTCGCGCGCAGT
This sequence comes from Chthonobacter albigriseus, assembly GCF_013839445.1. Taxonomy (GTDB): domain Bacteria; phylum Pseudomonadota; class Alphaproteobacteria; order Rhizobiales; family Pleomorphomonadaceae; genus Chthonobacter; species Chthonobacter albigriseus. The sequence goes on from NZ_JACDIT010000008.1 coordinate 29,298, forward strand.
TCGTGGCGGTGGACGACCATGTCGACCATGCCATGCTCCAGCAGGTACTCGGCGCGCTGGAAGCCCTCGGGGAGCTTTTCACGGATGGTCTGCTCGATGACACGCGGGCCCGCGAAGCCGATCAGGGCGCCCGGCTCGGCGATCTGGATATCGCCCAGCATGGCGTAGGAGGCCGTGACGCCGCCCATGGTCGGGTTGGTGAGCACGACGATGTAAGGGAGCCCGGCCTCCTTCAGCATCTCTACGGCGACGGTGGTGCGCGGCATCTGCATCAGGGACAGGATGCCCTCCTGCATGCGCGCGCCGCCGGAGGCGGTGAAGAGGATGAAAGGCGCGTTGCGCACCAGCGCCGTCTCGGCGCCGGTGATAATCGCCTCGCCGGCGGCCATGCCGAGCGAGCCGCCCATGAAGTCGAAGTCCTGCACGGCCGCGACCACGGGCACCGTTTCAAGCCGGCCGGCACCGACCAGCACGGCATCCTCACGGCCAGTCTTGGCCTTGGCGTCCTTAAGGCGGTCGGAATAGCGCTTCTCGTCGCGGAACTTCAGCGGATCCTGCACCACGTGCGGCAGCGCGATTGTCTCATAGACGCCGTCGTCGAACAGAAGCTCCAGGCGACGATTGGGCGCCATGCGCATGTGGTAGCCGGAGTTCGGCACCACCCACTGGTTCGCCTCCAGATCGCGATGGAAGACCATCTCGCCGGTCTCGGGGCACTTGACCCAGAGATTCTCCGGCACCGCTGGCTTGGGATAGATCAGCGAGCGGATCTTGGGGCGAACGACGTTGTTGATCCAGTTCACGGGATGACCCTGTTCCGGTTTCGTCACCGGGAAGATGAGACCGCGGCGTTGATTTCACAAGGGCGCGGCCGAAATAGGGCAGCCATCGCCCGGGTTTTGCGCCGTTTTCAGGTGCAGGACGTTCAAGCCGGCGCGGGCGAACGGGCGCGGCGGACGCCGGCGGCGAGTTCCTCGACCAGCCTGGTCACCGCGCCGACGGTGCCATCCGTCGGCCGGCCGTCGGCGCCGAGACTGTCGCGGATGGCGTTGACGAGCGCCGAGCCGACCACCACGCCGTCGGCGTTGGCGCCGATGGCCGCTGCCTGCTCGCCCGTCTTCACGCCGAAGCCGACCATCACCGGCAGGTCGGTGTGGCCCTTGATGCGCTTCACCGCTGTCGCGACCCGCGTGGGATCGGCGGAGGCGGTGCCGGTGATGCCGGTGATCGAGACGTAGTAGACGAAGCCGGAGGTGTTGGCGAGGACGGCCGGCAGGCGCTTGTCGTCGGTGGTCGGCGTCGCGAGGCGGATGAAGGAGACGCCGGCCTTCAGCGCGGGCAGGCAGAGCTCCTCGTCCTCCTCGGGCGGCAGGTCGACGACGATCAGCCCGTCGACGCCGGCGGCCTTGGCGTCGGCGAGGAAACGCTCAACGCCGTAGATGTAGATGGGGTTGTAGTAGCCCATCAGCACCAGCGGCGTCGTTTCGTCCTCCTTGCGGAAGGCGCGGACCATCTCCAGCGTTCGGACCATCGTCTGGCCGCCGTTGAGGGCGCGCAGCGTGGCGGCCTGGATCGGCGGGCCCTCGGCCATCGGATCGGAGAAGGGCATGCCGAACTCGACGATGTCGGCGCCGGCCTTGGGCAGCGCCTTCAGCACCTTCAGCGAGGTGTCGTAGTCCGGATCGCCGGCGGTGACGAAGGTGACGAGCGCGGGGCGGCCCTCCGCCTTGAGGGCAGCCACCCGGGCGTCGATGCGGGTCTGGGGGAGCATGGACACACTCACAGGTCGAAACCGAGGATCTTGCCGACGGTGAACACGTCCTTGTCGCCGCGGCCGCAGAGGTTCATGACGATGATCTGATCCTTCTGCATGGTCGGGGCGATCTTGATGACGTGGGCGAGCGCGTGGGCGGGCTCCAGGGCCGGGATGATGCCCTCGGTGCGCGTCAGGAGCTGGAAGGCCTCCAGGGTCTCGTCGTCGGTGATCGGGACGTATTCGACGCGGCCGGAGTCCTTCAGCCAGGAGTGCTCCGGGCCGATGCCGGGATAGTCGAGGCCAGCGGAGATGGAGTGGCCCTCGAAGATCTGGCCGTCGTCGTCCTGCAGCAGGTAGGTGCGGTTGCCGTGGAGGACGCCGGGGCGGCCGGCCGTCAGCGAGGCGCAGTGCTCCTTGCCCTGAAGGCCGCGCCCGCCGGCCTCGACGCCGATGATCGAGATCCCCTCGTCGTCGAGGAAGGGGTGGAACAGGCCAATGGCGTTGGAGCCGCCACCGACGGCCGCGACCAGGACGTCCGGCAGGCGGCCCTCGGCGGCAACGATCTGCTCGCGGACCTCCTTGCCGATGATCGACTGGAAGTCGCGCACCATGGCCGGATAGGGATGCGGGCCGGCAGCGGTGCCGATGAGGTAGTAGGTGTTCTCCACGTTGGTCACCCAGTCGCGGAGCGCCTCGTTCATGGCATCCTTGAGGGTACCGTGGCCGGCCGTCACCGGGTGCACCTTGGCGCCCAGCAGCTTCATGCGGAAGACGTTGGGGGCCTGACGCTGGACGTCGGTGGCGCCCATGTAGACCTCGCAGGGGAAGCCGAAGCGGGCGCAGACGGTGGCAGAGGCGACGCCATGCTGGCCGGCGCCGGTCTCGGCGATGATGCGCGTCTTGCCCATGCGCTTGGCGAGCAGGATCTGACCGAGGCAGTTGTTGATCTTGTGGCTGCCGGTGTGGTTGAGCTCGTCGCGCTTGAAGTAGATCTTCGCGCCGCCGAGGTGGGCGGTCAGCCGCTCGGCGAAATAGAGCGGGCTCGGCCGGCCGACGTAGTGGGTGTGGAGGTGGGCGATCTCAGCGTGGAACGCCGGATCCTTCTTGGCGGCCTCGTAGGCCTCGTCCAGTTCCAGGATCAGCGGCATCAGCGTCTCGGCCACGTAGCGGCCGCCGAACATGCCGAAGTGACCGCGCTCGTCGGGTCCGGTCCTGTAGGAATTAGGCTTCATGACACTCCGGCCGCCTGAACGGCGCCTCCCTGCCTCAAACATCACACAGCGGGCGTTTCACCCGCGCTCTTCACGGCCGACGCGAAGGCTCGGATCAGGGCCTCGTCCTTGATGCCCGGCGCCGTCTCCACCCCCGACGAGACGTCGACGCCGGCAGGACGGACCCGGGCGATCGCTTCGCCGACGTTCGTAGGCGTCAGGCCGCCCGAAAGCAAGAAGGGCGTCGCAAAGCCGGGTTCGCGGAGGAGGTTCCAGTCGAAGGTCGCGCCGAGGCCGCCGGGCCGCGTGGCGTCCTTCGGCGGCTTGGCGTCGAAGAGGAGGAGGTCGGCGATGCGGTCGTAGGCGCGGGCTTTCTCCACGTCAGCGGCAGTAGCGATGCCGAGCGCCTTCATCACCGGCAGGCCGAAGCGCGAGCGGACGGCCGCGACGCGGTCGGTCGTCTCGCGGCCGTGCAGTTGCAGCAGGTCCGGGTGGCCCGCGGCGACAAGGGTTTCGAGGAGTGCGTCGTCGGCGTCCACGGTGAGGAGAACGATGCGGGCCCTGCCCCTGGCGAGGTCCGCCAGACCGGCCAGCCGGTCCGGCTCCACGTGGCGCGGGCTCGGCGGGAACGACACGAGCCCGATGGCGTCGGCGCCGGCATCGATCGCCCAGCCAACGCTGTCCGGCGTGGAGAGGCCGCAGATCTTCAGCCGCGGCGGCGAGATGGGCAAAATCCCTTCGGTCATGGCGACAGGGATTGCCACGAGAACGGGCGCGATGTCGAGGCGTGCCCGTTCATTTGAACTTGAAACGGCCGCAGTGAACGGCGAAGAGAGGCAGAGTTCGAGTTCCAGGATACGGCAGCTGTCGATGCACTTTTCCCGTCTGGCCCCCTTCGCCGCCCTTCTCTCGGCGCTGCTCGTCGCCGGCTGCAGCGGGGGACGTCCCGACGGGGGATCGCTGATCCCGATCGTCGAGGAAGCGCCTGGCACCGCCGAGCACGAGATCCTTGTCGCGACGACCCGGGAGCGCACGCCGGAGTCGCCAGAGATGTTCACCGGCGAGCGGGTCACCGGCATCGATTTCGCCCGGGTGAAAGTGTCCATACCGCCGATCCACAAGGCCGGCGACGTGGAGTGGCCGCGGGCCGCGCCCGGCGACCCGACGCGCGATTTCGTGACACGGGAACGCGACTACATCGACGGCGAAGCGAAGTTCCGGCAGAGGCTGAAAGCGGCCGTGGCGACCAAGGCGCCGGCCGACCGGACGGTCCTCGTCTTCGTGCACGGCTACAACACGGCCTTCGACGAGGGCGTCTACCGGGTGGCGCAGATCGCCCACGATACCGGCTTCACCGGCGTGCCCGTGCTGTTCACCTGGGCTTCGCGCGGTTCGCTGTTCGACTACGTCTACGACCGCGACAGCGCCACCGTGGCCCGCGACGCGCTGGAGATGACGCTGCGGATCGCCTCGGAGAGCGGGGCGAACAAGATCGTGCTGTTCGCCCATTCGATGGGAAACTGGGTGGCGGTGGAGGCGCTGCGGCAGGCCAAGCTCACCGGCAACCCGGACTTCAAGGGCAAGCTCACCGAGGTGGTGCTCGCCTCGCCGGACATCGACGTGGACGTCTTCAAGGCGCAGATGGAGCGCTACGGCAAGCCCAAGGAGCCGTTCTTCATGCTGATCTCGGCGGACGATCGGGCGCTGCAGCTGTCGCAGTTCCTGGCCGGCGACAAGCCGCGACTCGGCGGCTACACCGAGGACGCCGGGGAGATCGCCAGCCTCGGCGTGGTGGTGGTCGACCTGTCCAACGTCACGGCCAACGACGGGCTGAACCACGCCAAGTTCAACGCGGTCGCGCCGGACTTCCTGCAGCGCCTTCGCGATCGGCTGGCCGCCGGCGACGAACTGGACTTCGACCAGACGACCGTGTCGGAGAAGATCGGCACGCTCGGCCGGTCCCTGGGGTCCGCCGTCGGGACCACAGCGGGCGTGATCATCACCACGCCGGCGCTGGTAATCACCACGCCGGTCGAGGCGATCATCCGGCGGTAAGCGTCAGGCTCAGTAGCCGTCCTTGAGCGCGCGGTGCTTGGCGATCGCGTCGAGCGCCTTGAGGTCGGCCAGGAAGCCCGGGATCCAGGTCAGCGGCAGCATGTTCGGGCCGTCGGACGGCGCGTTGTCCGGGTCGTCGTGGGCCTCGGCGAACACCGCCGCGCAGCCGACGGCGATCGCCGCGCGGGCGAGCGTCGGGGCGAAGACGCGCTTGCCGCCGGACGACGTGCCGCGGCCGCCGGGCTCCTGGACGGAGTGGGTGGCGTCGAAAACCACTGGGTAGCCCGTCTCCTCCATGATCGGCAGACCGCGGAAGTCGGTGACGAGCATGCCGTAGCCGAAGGAGGTGCCGCGGTCGCAGAGCAGAATTCGCCGGTTTCCGGTGGAAGCGATCTTGTCGGCCACGTTGGCCATGTCCCACGGCGCCAGGAACTGACCCTTCTTGACATTGACGCAGGCCCCCGTCTCGCCGGCTGCGATCAGAAGGTCGGTCTGGCGGCTGAGGAAGGCGGGAATCTGGATGATGTCGACCACGGCGCCAGCCCGGCGCGCCTGCTCGGCGTCATGGATGTCGGTGAGCACCGGGCAGCCGAAGGCTTCGCGGACGGCGGCGAGGATCTCCAGGCCGCGGTCGATGCCGATGCCGCGCTCGCCCTTCAACGAGGTGCGGTTGGCCTTGTCGTAGCTGGACTTGTAGACGAAGGGGACGCCGGCCCGGGCCGTCTCCTCGGCCAGAAACTCCGCGATGCGGAAGGCGTGGTCGCGACTTTCGATCTGGCAGGGGCCGGAGATCAGCACGAAGGGCAGGTCGTTTCCGAAGGTGACCGAACCGACGGTGACGGTGTTCTGAGCAGCCTCGACGGCCATGGTGTGCGGTCCTCTCCAGCCGGTAGGTGCTCAGGCGACGCCGGCGCGCAGGAAATCGAGCACGTGGACGATACCGAGGGGGCGGCCGTCCTCAACGACGAAGAGCACGCCGATCTTGCGGGTCTGCATGAAGTCGAGCGCTTCGCTTGCCATCACCGTAGGCGCGACGGTCTTCGGGGCGCGGGTCATGACGGCATCGACGGTCTTGGCGGTAAGGTCGGGCGACATGTGGCGACGCAGGTCGCCGTCGGAGATGACGCCGACGAGGCGGCCGTCCGGCGCGGTGATGCCGACCACGCCGAAGCCGCGCGCGGTCATCACCATCAGCGCCTCGGACATCGGCCGGCCCTCAGGCAGCAGCGGCAGGTGTTCGGCGCCGTGCATCAGGTCGCGAACCAGCGTGAGCTGCGCGCCAAGCTTGCCGCCGGGGTGGAAGACCCGGAAATCGGTGGGCGAAAAGCCTTTTTCCTCCAGGAGCGCGACGGCGAGCGCATCGCCGACCATCAGCTGGAGCAGGGTCGAGGTGGTCGGCGCGAGCCCGTTCGGACAGGCTTCCTGGACTTTCGGAAGCAGCAGCGTGACGCTGGCGGCCTTGTCCAGGGTCGATCCGGCGCCCGAGGTGAGCGCGACGAGCGGTACGTCGAAACGCTTGGAGTAGGTGACGATGTCGGCGAGCTCGGCGGTCTCGCCCGACCAGGAGAGGGCGAGGATGACGTCGTCCTCGCCGATCATGCCGAGGTCGCCGTGGCTGGCTTCGGCGCCGTGCACGAAGTAGGCGGGCGTGCCGGTGGAGGCAAAGGTGGCGGCGAGCTTTCGGCCGATGTGGCCGCTCTTGCCGACGCCGACCACGATCAGCCGCCCCTTGGCGCCGAGGATCAGCTGGGCCGCTTCGGCCAGCGCCGCGCCGAGCGGACCCGCGCCGATCGCCGTGCGGACCGCATCGATGGCGGTGCCGGTGATGTCGAGGGTGCGCAGGGCGGAGGCGATGATCTTGTCGGGCATCGGGGCCTGGACTTGCGGTTGACGTTGGATCGCCTGGGGCATGACGGACTCCGGACCGGGCGCTCCAGTCAGTATCAGGGACGGGTGTTGCGCTTGCGCAAGGCGTCTTCCCAGGCGAAGGCGTGGGCGACGATGGTGTCGAGATCGTCGTAGCGCGGCTTCCAGCCGAGCGTTTCGCGGATCCTGGTGGAATCGGCGATCAGCGCCGAGGGATCGCCCGCCCGACGGGGCGCCATCCGCACCTCGAAGTCGACGCCGGACGCCCGCTTCACCGCCTCCGCGACCTCCAGAACGGAGAAGCCGTCGCCGTAGCCGCAGTTGCAGGTGAGGTTCTCGCCACCGTCCATCAGGTGCTTGAGGGCGAGGACGTGGGCCTCGATGAGATCGCTGACGTGGATGTAGTCGCGCAGGCAGGTTCCGTCGCGGGTCGGGTAGTCGGTGCCGAAGACGCTGAGATAGGGCCGGTCGCCGAGGGCGGCCTGGCTCGCCACCTTGATGAGGTGGGTGGCGTTGGGCGTCGATTGGCCGGTGCGGCCCTTCGGATCGGCGCCGGCGACATTGAAGTAGCGCAGCACCGCGTAGCGCAGGCCGTGGGCGGCCGCCGTGTCGCGCAGCATGATCTCCGTCATCAGCTTCGACCAGCCGTAGGGCGACACCGGCGAGGGCGGCACCGTCTCGTCGATCAGCGGGCGGATCGGCTCGCCGTAGACGGCGGCGGTGGAGGAGAACAGGAAGGACCCTACCCCGCCGGCGACCGCGGCGGCGATCAGCGCGCGCGATTTCACGGTGTTGTTGAGGTAGTACTTGAGCGGGTTTTCCACCGATTCCGGCACCACGATCGAGCCGGCGAAGTGGGCGATGGCGGTGACGGCATGCTCACCGATCAGCCGGCCGACCAGCGCCTCGTCACCGATGTCGCCGAGCACCAGCGTGGCCTGGTGCGGCAGCACCGCCTCGAACCCCGTGGAGAGATCGTCCAGGACGACGACCGTTTCGCCGCGGTCCACCAGCGCGTGAACCATGTGGCTGCCGATGTAGCCGGCGCCGCCGGTGACCAGAATCGCCATCTGTGGAACCGTCTCCGCTGGTGATGTCCGGACAGGCTCATAAACCCTGCACCGAAGCGAGGCAACGGCCGTTTCGGCGGACGAGGCGGACTGCCGACCGCCAGCGGACGGGCGGCACCGGCCCGGCCCGTCGCGCCGGCGCGGCGCAGCCGTCCGAATCCGATTCCCCGGACCCTTCGGCAGCTCCAGGTTGAAACGGTTAACCGGCTGTTAATCGTAATCTTTATAGTCTTGTTAACCAGGAATCGATCGAAGACCTTTGAAGGCGATTCGACGCCGACGCACGCAAGAGGCGTGGAAGTGCAGGAGTTGGTATGAGTGGGCCGTCCGAACATCGCACGCCTGAAGGTCCGGGCCGGGTCCACCTGGTGGACCGTCACGGGCCGCAGAAGCGCCGGCCGATCGCGGTGCTCTGCGTGGAGGATGACGCCGACGACGCCCACCTGATGGGCCGCCACCTCGCCGCGCTCGGCGGTTTCGCTGCGGAGGTCGCCTACGCGCCGTCGCTTTCCGTCGCCCGGGCCATGCTGGACCGGCACCGCTTCGACGTGGTGATCTGCGATTTCTGGCTCGGCGATTCCACCTCGATCCCGCTGATCGACCAGATCCGGCTGGAGGCGCGGGCCTGCCCGGTCGTCCTGGTGTCGTCGCTGGAGAACGACGACATCGAGCTGATCGGCCGCCGCGCCGGGGCCGCCGGGTTCGTCGCCAAGGCCGACCTGTCCGCCCATGCGCTGGAACGCGTGTTCGTCACGCTGCTGGCGGGAGACGACGCCCGTCCGGCCGCCGTTCCCGGCGCCGGTGTCGGCCCGTGGCTGAGGGCGCTGCTACGCAGCCTGGACCGGGTGCATGCCGCCTCGACCCTGGCGCTCGCCAGCGGCACCGACGATGCTGCCGCCGCGGCGCGCGGCTTTCTTTCCGACATCGTCGCGAATTCGTCGGAGATCCGCAGCGACGTGATCGACAAGCTCGCCGGCCTGGAACGCGCCACCCGGCGGACCGGACAGCCCGTCCGTTTCGACGTAGTGCCCTTTCTGGCCGACGCGGAGCGGCTCCTTAGGGACCGGGCGGCCGACGAGAGCGCGGTGTCCTTCCTGGTGCCGGCGATGCCGCTGCTGGTGGAGAGCAGCCCGAGCCTGTTCGGCGACCTGATGCAGGGCTTCTTCGCCCAGGCGCTGGACGCTGTCGCCCGCGGCGACGCGGTGACGGTTGCCCCTTCGATCGAGGACGGCTGCTTCCGCCTCGACCTTTCGGTTCGCGACGGCGGCCGGACCGGCCAGGCCGCCGACGAGCGCGTGGCCGCCGCCGCCGACACCCGGCGCTTCCTTGTCGAAACGCTCGCCAAGGCCACCGGCGGCAGCTTCACCGACGGCGTGGTCGACGGCGGGCGGGTGGCGCACCTCAGCGTGCCGCTCCGCGCCGCCCTGCTCTGACCGGCCTACTTGAGGCCGATCAGCGACAAACTGGACTTCAGGATCCGCGGGTCGGTCTCGCCGATCGTCTCGGCGGACTTGCCGGCGTAGTCCACCTGCGCCAGCAAATGGCGGATGGCGTTCAGCCGGGCGCGCTTCTTGTCGTTGGCCAGGATGATCGTCCAGGGCGCATGCTTGGTGTGGCTGGCCTTCAGCATGCGATCACGGGCGACCGTGTACTCGTCCCACATGCCGAGCGCCTTGATGTCGATCGGCGACAGCTTCCAGATCTTGAGCGGATCGTGCCGACGGTCGTGGAAGCGCTTCAGCTGCATCTCACGGCCGATGTCGAGCCAGAATTTCACCAGGACGATGCCGTCGTTGACGAGCATCTTCTCGAAGCGAGGCACCTCCTCCAGGAAGGCGTCGCTCTCGGCCTCGGTGCAGAAGCCCATCACCCGCTCGACGACGCCGCGGTTGTACCAGGAGCGGTCGAACAGGACGATCTCGCCCTTGGTCGGCAGCTGCTCTGAGTAACGCTGGAAGTACCACTGGCCGCGTTCCACTTCGTTGGGCTTGGGCAGCGCGACCGCGCGGGCGGAGCGGGGGTTCATGTAGGCGCGGAAGGTGGCGACGGTACCGCCCTTGCCCGCCGCGTCGCGGCCTTCGAACAAAGCGACGATGCGCGCGCCGGTGTCTCCCACCCACTTCTGCAGCTTGACCAGTTCGATCTGGAGCAGGCGCAACTGCTCGTCGTAGACCTTCGACTTGGTGCTTTCGGCGTAGGGGTAGCCGCCGGAGGAAAGCGCCCGCGCCTCGACGAGGGGCGGCAGCTCCGGTTCATCGAGATCGAAGTCGATCGTGCCGACGCGGATGGCAGGCGCCTGTGGCGCTTGGGCGTCGAGCACGACCTTGCCTTCCCGTTCGGCGAGCAGGTCCGCAGCGGACGGGGCCGTCCCCTTGTCGGCGCCCTTGGCTTCGGTCGATGCGCCGCCTTCCGCATCCGTGTCCCTGCCCTTCTTGGATTTCTTGGCCATCGGCTATCCTTCTTGGCGTAACGATAACGTCGCTGCGCGATGCTACAGATCGCACTATCGTCTGGCGAGACGGGGCGTGGGGTTTCGAGCCCGCCTTTTGAACTGGAACGGGGCGGAATGGCGGACGAAACGGACAGGTCGGATCGCGAGCAGGCCGGTCGCCCCGCCGCCGGCGGAATGACGCCGGCCCGGGTGCTGCTCGTGCTGGCGGGCCTGATGCTCGCCGCCGGCCATCTGGTCTATCAGGTGCCGCTTGCCGCCGTCATCGGGGGCTTCGGTGTGCTGGTGCTGGCCGTGTTCCTGTCAGGCCGCCCGGATACGGTGGAACGCGTCACCTCGCAGCCGGCGCCCGCCGGCCGCGCGATCTGGCCCGACACCTCCATGAAGGTGCTGCTCGACGCGGTGGACGAGCCCTGCTTCCTGGCGGACGGCGCGGGCGTCCTGCGCTATCAGAACGCTGCCGCCATCGCGCGGTTCGGGACGGCGCGGCCCGGCGATCCGCTGTCCCTGAAGCTGCGCATCCCGGAACTCCTGTCGGCGGTCGACAGCGTTGGGCGAGGCGGCGAGGCGCAGCATGTGCCGATCGGCGAGCGCCTCCCGACCGAGCGGACCTACCGGGCGAGCGTGACCGGGCTGCGCCTGCCGCGGCGGGACGGCTCGCTGCGCGGCAAGCCGGACTTCGTGCTGGTCCGGCTGCACGACGAGACGGAACTCCTGCGGATGGACCGCATGCGCGGCGACTTCATCGCAAACGCGAGCCACGAGCTGCGCACGCCGCTCGCCTCGCTCACCGGCTTCATCGAGACGCTGCTGGGCCCGGCGAAGGACGACGCGGTCAACCGCGAACGCTTCCTGTCCATCATGCTGGAGCAGGCCGGCCGGATGGCGCGGCTGATCGACGACCTGCTGTCGCTGAGCCGGATCGAACTCAAGGCGCACGTGCGGCCGGAAACGCGGGTCGACCTCGGCGCGATCGCCGCGCAAGCCATGGAACTGCTGGCGCCCCAGGCCCGGGCGGCAGGTGCGACGCTAGGGCTCGAGGTGGCGGAGGGTCCGACCACGATCCGCGGCGACCGGGACGAACTGATCCAGGTGGCGGTGAACCTGATCGAGAACGCCATCAAGTACGGCCGGGAGAACGGACGGGTGGATATCACGGTCCGGCCGGAGACGTCGGCGGATGGAACGGTGGGGGTGGGCCTCTCGGTCAGGGACGACGGGCCGGGCATACCACCGGAGCACCTGCCGCGACTCACCGAGCGGTTCTACCGGGTCGATGCCGCGCGAAGCCGGCAGCAGAAGGGCACCGGCCTGGGGCTGGCGATCGTCAAGCATATCGTCGCCCGTCATCGCGGCCGGCTCGCGATCCGCTCGAACCCTTCGGAGGGGAGCGTCTTCAGCGTCTGGTTCGAGGCCGCGCTGCCCGGCTGAGCGTGCCGACCAGCAAAAAGCTAATATCATCAATAGCTTGCCCTGTCATAAAAGCTTCGCTGCGATGTCATAGAAGCTACGTGACCGGCCGCTAGGGTCGCGACGGCGTCGAGGGGCGGGTCCGACATCGGGCTCCGAACCGGCGTAAACAAAGACATCTGGGAGTCGTCCCCGTGAAACTTATTCATTCCGTCAGTGCCATCGCGCTCGCCGCGGTCACCGTTTCGATCGCCACCGGCGCCGAGGCCCGCGACCAGATCCGCATCGTCGGGTCGTCCACCGTCTTCCCGTACACGCAGGCCGTCGCCGAGCAGTTTGCCGCGGCGACCGGATCGGCGGCCCCGGTGGTCGAGTCCACCGGCACGGGCGGCGGCTTCAAGGCCTTCTGCGGTGGCGTTGGCGTCGATCACGCCGACATCACCGGCGCTTCCCGCGCCATCAAGGACAGCGAAGTGAAGTCCTGCGCCGAAGCCGGCGTGACGTCGATCACCGAAGTGCTGCTCGGCTACGACGGCCTTTCGGTCGCCCATGCCCGCTCCGGCAAGGAACTGTCGCTGACCAAGGCGCAGCTCTTCCAGGCGCTTGCCGCCAAGGTGGAAGTTGACGGCCAGGTCGTCGACAACCCGTACAAGAAGTGGTCTGAGATCGACGCGTCGCTGCCCGACTCCGCGATTACCGTGTTCGGCCCGCCCCCGACCTCCGGCACCCGCGACGCCTTCGTCGAGCTCGTCATGCACCCGGGCTGCGACGCCTTCCCGGCGATCAAGGCGCTGGAAGGCGACGCCAAGAAGGAAGTCTGCGAGCGCATGCGGCAGGACGGTCCCTTCGTCGAAGCCGGCGAGAACGACAACCTGATCGTGCAGCGCTTGGAAGCCGATCCGACCTCGCTCGGCATCTTCGGCTACTCGTTCCTCTACGAAAACCAGGACAAGCTGATCGGCACCCCGGTCGACGGCGTCGCGCCGTCCACCGAGACCATCGCCGACGGCTCCTACGCCGTTTCGCGTCCGCTCTACATCTACGTGAAGAACGCTCATCGCGGCGTCATCCCGGGGATGGACGACTTCCTCAAGGAGTACACCTCCGAGGCGGCCTTCGGCGAAGGCGGGTACCTGGCCGAGCGCGGCCTGATCCCGCTGTCTCCGGAGAAGCGCGAAGAAGTCCGCAAGGCGACCCTCGAGGGTACGCCGATGGCAGCGTCCCAGTAATCTGAACCGCATTCCTCCCGGGCCGAGTGGCAAACCGCCTCTCGGCCCGGATACCGGACCGGCGGCCGCTCCATCCTGCGGGTGCCGGTCCGATTCACGATACTGCCGAAAATGGGGGCGATCTTGGTCGGTTATGCGCTTCTGCTCGTGGCGGCTCTCTCGGCTATCGCCTACGTTCTCGGTCGAACCACCGGTGCACGGCTGAAGCCGGCGGCCGGTGAGAAGATCCATTCGCTGCCGGGCTACCATGGCGCCTTCGTCGCCGTCTGGGTCGGCATACCCGCGCTGATCCTGGTGATCCTCTGGGCCGGCCTCCAAGGGCCTGTGATCGACCGGATGATCACCGCCAGCCTGCCCGCCGAGCTCTCTTCCGGCAAGTCCGGCGCGGAAGTCGCGCTGCTGGTCTCGGAAGTGAAGAACGTCGCGGCCGGCCGCATGTTCTCGGAGCCGAACCCGGCCATCGTTGCCGCGGCCGAGCGTCTCAATGCCTGGGAGAGCATCGCCGGCTGGGCGCTTCTGGTCATCGTCGTGGCGATCGCGCTCGGTTCGATCTCGATCACGCGCTCCAAGCTGTCACCCAGGTTCCGCGCCCGCAACGACGTGGAGAAGACCATCTCCGGGCTGATGATCGCCTGCTCGGTGGTGGCGATCCTGACCACGCTCGGAATCGTGGTTTCGCTGGTCTATGAGGCGTCGGCCTTCTTCGCGATGGTGCCGTTCCACGAGTTCCTGTTCGGGCTCAAGTGGGAGCCGCAGATCGCTCTGCGCGCCGACCAGGTGGCCGGCCAAGGTGCGTTCGGCGCCGTGCCGGTGTTCGTCGGCACCCTGCTGATCTCCGCCATCGCCCTTGTCGTGTCGGTTCCGGTCGGCGTGTTCACCGCCATGTACCTCGTCGAATACGCCGACGAGCGCGTGCGTGCGGTGGTCAAACCGATCCTGGAGATCCTGGCCGGCATCCCGACGGTGGTTTTCGGCTTCTTCGCGATCCTGGTGGTCGCCCCGGCGGTGCGAGAGTTCTCCATGACGCTGGGCCTCGCGGCCTCTCCGAACAGCGCCCTCGCGGCGGGTCTCGTGATGGGCATCATGATCATCCCGTTCGTTTCTTCGCTGTCCGACGACGCACTCAAGGCGGTGCCGCGCTCGATGCGGGACGGCTCGCTGGCGCTCGGCGCTACGCCGGCCGAAACGGTCGTCAAGGTTCTCTTGCCGGCGGCCCTTCCCGGCATCATGGGCGGCATCCTGCTCGCCGCCAGCCGCGCCATCGGCGAGACGATGATCGTGGCGATGGCCGCCGGCCTGATCGCGACCATGACCATCAATCCGCTGGACAGCGTCACCACGGTGACCGTCCAGATCGTCACGCTGCTCACCGGCGACAGCGAGTTCGACAGCCCGAAGACGCTCGCCGCCTTCGCGCTCGGGCTCGTGCTCTTCGTGGTCACGCTCACGCTCAACATCATCGCGCTGCGCATCGTTCGCCACTTCCGCGAACAATACGAGTGACGGATCGGCACCCGGGGTCTTCCATGACGGACATCCAGATCACAAGCCCGGTCGACTGGGCGTCGGAAAGCGCCAACGCACGGCGGAAGAAGCGGCACGCCGCCGACAGGCGGCTGCAGTTCTACGGCATCGCGGCGATCTCGCTGGCGATCGGCCTGCTTCTCCTGCTGTTCGCGTCGCTGATCGTCAGCGGCTACACCGCCTTCGTCCAGACGCATGTGCGGATGGAGTTTCCGATCAGCGAAAAATACGTCAAGGCGGATGCGCCGGCGGATGGAAACTACCGCGCCGTCGTCAAGGACGCGCTCGCCGCGCTCTACCCGGACGTCACAAGTCCGGCCGACCAGCGGCTGCTCGGGCAGATCCTGACCAACAACACGCAGTTCTTTGTCCGCGATGCCGTCGTTGCCGATCCCACGCTGATCGGACGTACGCTGACCCTCGACATCCCGGCCTCCGATCCCTTCGACCAGCTCGCCAAGGGCGTCATCGATCGTACGCTGCCGGAAGACCAGCGGCGCGTGACCGACAAGCAGATCGCCTGGTTCGACGTGCTGGAGGAGCAGGGCCGGATCTCCACGCCGTTCAACACCGGGCTGCTCACCAACTCCAACAGCCGCTTCCCCGAGCTCGCGGGCCTCTCCGGCGCGATCGTCGGGTCGGCGCTGACGCTGCTGGTCACCTTCGTGCTCAGCTTCCCGATCGGGATCGCGGCGGCGATCTATCTGGAAGAATTCGCGCCGAAGAACCGCTGGACCGACCTGATCGAGGTCAACATCAACAACCTCGCGGCGGTGCCCTCCATCGTGTTCGGCCTGCTCGGCCTTGCGGTGTTCCTCAACGTGATGGGCCTGCCGCGATCGGCGCCGCTGGTCGGCGGCATGGTGCTCGCCCTGATGACGCTGCCGACGATGATCATCGTGACGCGCGCAGCGTTGCGGGCGGTGCCGCCGTCGATCCGCGAGGCGGGGCTCGGCATGGGTGCCTCCAAGCACCAGGTGATCATGCACCATGTGTTGCCGCTGGCGATGCCCGGCATCCTGACGGGAACGATCATCGGCATGGCCCACGCTCTCGGCGAGACAGCGCCGCTGCTCCTGATCGGCATGAACGCCTTCATCACCAGCGATCCAGGCGGCATCACCGACGCGGCCACCGCACTGCCGACGCAGATCTTCATCTGGGCCGACAGCCCCGAGCGCGGCTTCGTCGCCCGTACGGCCGCCGGCATCCTCGTCCTCCTCGGCTTCCTGGTGATCATGAACGGCATCGCCGTCTATCTGCGCCAGCGCCTGGAACGGACCTGGTGATCCGCCCCCTCGCCACCTTCATCCGTACGAGGTCAGCATGACCGTTGCAGCCGACATCAAGACCGACACGTCCGCCTTCGCCACCATCCGGACACCCGATCTCCAGCCGCGGCCGGTCAAGGTCAAGGCGACTGGCGTCAAGGTCTTCTACGGCGCCAAGCAGGCGCTGCACGGCGTGACCATCGACATCCCCGACCGCACGGTGACGGCGTTCATCGGGCCGTCCGGCTGCGGCAAGTCGACGTTCCTGCGCTGCTTCAACCGGATGAACGACACCATCGTCGGTGCCCGGGTGGAAGGCGAGATCCTGCTCGACAACCGCAACATCTATGCGCCCGACCTTGACGTGGTCGAGCTCCGCGCCCGGGTGGGCATGGTGTTCCAGAAGCCCAATCCGTTTCCGAAGTCGATCTTCGAGAACGTCGCCTACGGCCCGCGCATCCACGGCCTCGCCCGCACCAAGGCCGAGCTGGAGGAGGTGGTGGTGACCTCGCTGCAGAAGGCGTCGCTGTTCAACGAGGTGAAGGACCGGCTGCAGGAACCCGGCACCGGGCTTTCCGGCGGCCAGCAGCAGCGCCTCTGCATCGCCCGCGCCATCGCCGTCTCGCCGGATGTGATCCTGATGGACGAGCCGTGCTCGGCCCTCGATCCGATCGCCACGGCCAAGGTCGAGGAGCTGATCGACGAGCTCCGGGCCAACTATACGATCGTGATCGTCACCCATTCCATGCAGCAGGCCGCCCGCGTGTCGCAGCGGACGGCCTTCTTCCACCTCGGCCATCTGGTCGAAGAGGGCCCGACGAACATGATCTTCACCAAGCCGATCGAGCAACGGACGCAGGACTACATCACCGGCCGCTTCGGCTGACGTGAGGACGGCAGACCCGGAGAGACCCATGGAACATACCGTCACCGCCTACGAGCAGGAACTGCGCGGCCTCGCCGGCCGGATCGCCGAGATGGGCGGGCTCGCCGAGCATCTGGTGGCCGACGCCATAGTGGCGCTGACGCGGCTCGACGCCTCGCTCGCCCAGCGGATCATCGCCGACGACCTCCGACTCGACGCCCTGCAGCGCGAGACGGAGGAGCGGGCCATCCTGATCATCGCCCGCCGCCAGCCGATGGCGTCGGACCTGCGCGAGATCGTCGCCGCGCTGCGCATCTCCAACGACCTGGAGCGGGTGGGCGACCTTGCCAAGAACATCGCCAAGCGGGTGACCGCGATCAACAATGCCGTCATCCAGAAGCGGCTCCTCGTTGGAGTCGAGCATCTGGCGGAGATCGCGCTGCAGCAGCTGAAGGACGTGCTGGACGCCTACACGAACCGGGACGACAACGCGGCCCGGGTGGTGCGGACCAGGGACGAGGAGATCGACGCGCTCTACACGTCGCTGTTCCGCGAACTCCTCACCTACATGATGGAGGATCCGCGGACGATCTCGCAGTGCGCCCACCTGCTGTTCTGCGCCAAGAACATCGAGCGCATCGGCGACCACGCCACCAACATCGCCGAGACGGTCCACTACTCGGTCACGGGCACAGCCTTCGAGGACGAGCGCCCCAAGTCCGACAACAGCAGCCTGGAAAGCGTCGAAAGCGAGACCTGACCGGTCGCGAGGTGGTCATCAAGCCGCACCCGCGCCGTACTTCCCTGGAGATGGTCGGCAAATGCCCAAGGTGATGATCGTGGAGGACGAGGAGCCGGTCAGCCTGCTCCTTCGCTACAACCTGGAAGCGGAAGGTTTCGAGGTGGAGCAGGTGTTTCGCGGAGACGACGCGGAACTCCGGCTGCGTGAGATCACGCCGGACCTTCTGCTGCTGGACTGGATGCTGCCGGGCCTGTCAGGGATCGAGCTTTGCCGGCGCCTGCGCAGCCGGGCGGAGACCGAGCGGATGCCGATCATCATGCTCACGGCGCGTGGCGAGGAATCGGAGCGCGTGCGCGGGCTGGCGACGGGCGCCGACGACTACGTGGTGAAGCCGTTCTCGGTTCCCGAGCTGATCGCCCGGATCAAGGCGATCCTGCGCCGGGCCAAGCCGGAGGCGGTGTCGACGCTGCTGACCGCCGGGGACATCGAACTGGACCGCGAAACGCACCGGGTTCGCCGGACGGGACGCGAGGTGCATCTCGGACCGACGGAATTCCGTCTGCTGGAATACCTCATGCAGTCGCCCGGACGGGTGTTTTCGCGCGAGCAGCTGCTCGACGGCGTCTGGGGCCGGGACGTCTACGTGGACGAGCGCACGGTCGACGTCCATGTCGGACGGCTTCGCAAGTCGATCAACCGCGGCAACTCGAAGGACCCGATCCGCACCGTCCGCGGCGCCGGCTATTCCTTCGACGACCAGTTCGCTCGCAGCTGAGGCGTGCAAAGCGGCAGTCCTTTCCCGCCTCATTGATTCCGCTCAAGGACGACGGCGGCGGCCCGGTGCAGTGTTCCCGCGCACTGCAATTCAACGGGAGACCGCATCATGTCCGGAACCATGAAAGCCGCCGTCGTCCGCGCCTTCGGGCAGCCTCTCACGATCGAGGAGGTGGCGATCCCCGAGCCGGGCTATGGCGAAGTGCTGGTCAAAGTGGTGGCGAGCGGGGTCTGCCACACCGACCTGCATGCCGCCGACGGCGACTGGCCGGTCAAGCCGAAGCTGCCCTTCATCCCTGGCCACGAGGGCGTCGGCTATGTCGCGGCGGTTGGTCCGGGCGTCAAGCACCTGAAGGAAGGCGATCCGGTGGGCGTGCCCTGGCTGCACGACGCCTGCGGATGCTGCGAGCACTGCACCACCGGCTGGGAGACGCTCTGCGAGGGCCAGCACAACACGGGCTACGGCGTCGATGGCGGCTATGCCGAGTACGTGCTCGCCGCGGCGGACTATGTGGGCCGGCTGCCGGACAATCCGGACTTCGTCGCCATGGCGCCGATCCTCTGCGCGGGGGTGACCACCTACAAGGGCCTGAAGGAGACCGAGGCGAGGCCGGGCGAATGGGTCGTCATCTCCGGGATCGGCGGTCTGGGGCACGTGGCCGTGCAGTATGCGAAGGCCATGGGCCTACACGTCGCGGCCGTCGACGTCGCCGACGACAAGCTGGACCTCGCCCGGCGGCTCGGCGCGGACGTCACCATCAACGCCAAGACAGAAGATGTCGGCAAGGCGATCGACAAGGCCACCCACGGCGGCGCGCATGGCGTGCTGGTGACGGCAGTGTCGCGGGCGGCCTTCGCCGACGCGCTGAAGATGGTGCGGCGGCGCGGAACGATCAGTCTGGTCGGCCTGCCGCCCGGGGATTTCCCGACGCCGATCTTCGACGTGGTGCTGAAGCGCGTCACCATCCGCGGCTCGATCGTCGGTACCCGGCGCGACCTGGCGGAAGCGATCGAGTTCGCGGCCGAAGGCAAGGTGAAGGCGACGACCCATACCGAGCCGCTGGAGGCGATCAACGGCATCTTCGAGCGCCTGAAGAAGGGCGAGGTGGAAGGCCGGACGGTGCTGACGCTCTGATCGACGCACGCCCGGGCCGCCAGTGCGAAGCAGGGGCGCTTCCTCGCCGGGAGCGCCCCTGCTTCGTTCGGCCCGCGGGTCCGCTCAGAACTGGACGCCGCGGGTGAGCGCGCCGTCGACCACAAGGTTGGTGCCGGTGATGAAGCTTGCGGCCGGGCTCGCCAGGAACGCCACCGCGTTGGCCATCTCCTGCGGCGTGCCCATCCTCCCGGTCGGGTTGAGGTCGAGCGCCGTCTTGTAGAGCTCCGGATTGCCGGTCTGGATCGCCTGCCAGACGCCGCCTTCGAAATAGGTGTTGCCCGGGGAGACCACGTTGGCGCGGATGCCCTTGCCCGCGAGCTGGTAGGAGAGGCCCTTGGTGTAGTGGATGATCGCGGCCTTGAAGGTGCCGTAGGGGCCGGCGGCGAAATCCACCTCGCGGCCGGATACGCTGGAGATGGTGACGATCGCCGGAGCCTTGCTCTTTTCCAGGAAGGGCATCGCCGCATCGACGAGGCGGACCGTGCCCATCATGTCGGTCTCGAACTCCTTCTGCCAGCTGGCCTCGTCCTGGCCGATGGCGAGCGCGCTGACGTTCGCAACGGCGATGTCGAGACCGCCGAACCCCGCCGCGGCGGCGGCGACCCAGGCCTTCAGCGCCGGACCGTCGGACACGTCGACGGCGGCGCCGGTGGCCTTGACGCCATAGCCGGCGAGCACCGCCACCGTGGCTTCGACCTCGGCGGCGTTGCGGGCGCAGATGGCGACGTTGGTGCCCTCCTTGGCCAGCGTCTCGGCGATGGCGCGGCCGATCCCCTTGGTGCCGCCGGTGACCACGGCCGACAAACCCTTCAAGCCCAGATCCATACTCGCCCTCCTGTGCGCATATCCGCCGCGGCACGCCGCATGCGGCGCCGCGAAGCGCGATCGCGCTTCGATCGATTGGAATTGCCAGGGATTTCGCCGGCACGACGGTGGGCCGGCAGGTCAGGAGTTTACCGGACAGGTTGGTTTTCGCAAGCGTCCGGCAAAACGCGCAAAGGATTTGCGGGAGTGCTTGACAAGCGGCTGGTTTCGCGAGAGCCTATTCCTTGAGCGCGGGGCAATGCTGCCTAGATTTGCGCCAAATACCAACACATTCGATCGATTCAGGCACCGTCGCCTACGGCCCGTCACCGGGCCGGAGGGCCTTTGCGCGTGGACGTTCCGATGACCCCTGCCACCTTCCGAATCGGACTGCTGTTCTCCTCCACCGGCCCCTATGCCGTGGTGGCGCGGTCGATGCTGAACGGTGCGCTGCTGGCGGTGGACGAGTTCAACGCCGCATCGGGCGGTCCGCGGCTTGAAGCTGTGGTGGTCAATCCCGGCGGCGAGTTGTCGCGCTATTCCGAGCTTTCGGCGGATCTCCTGCAGAGCGGCATCCGACATGTGGTGGGTTGCTACACCTCGTCGAGCCGCAAGGAGGTGATCCCGGTTTTCGAGAAGCACGACGCGTTGCTCTGGTATCCCTCGCACTACGAGGGGTTCGAGACCTCGGGCAACGTGGTCTACACGGGCGCCGCGCCCAACCAGCACATCCTGCCGCTGATCGAGCACATGACCACGCTCGCGGGCAACCGCGTCTACTGCGTCGGCTCGAACTACATCTGGGCGTGGGAGAACAACCGGATCATGCGTGAGGCGATCACCGCGCGCGGCGGCCAGGTGGTGGCGGAACGATACCTGCCGGTGGGCGAGACCGATGTGACCAAGAGCGTCGAGGAGATCCTGGCGCTGCGACCCGATTTCATCTTCAACACGCTGATCGGCAACAGCGCCTACCAGTTCCTGCGGGCGCTGCGGCTGGCCTGCGCGGCGCGCGGCCTGGACCAGCCGGCCGTCCTGCCGGTCGCCAGCTGCAGCCTGTCGGAGCCGGAGCTGGAGGAGATCGGCCCGGAGGCGGTCGACGGCCACTTCTCCTCGAGCGTCTACTTCGCCACGGTGGAGAGCAGCGCCAACCGCCGGTTCCTCGACGCCTACGCCGCCGCCTACCCGAACGGCCCGACCCTGTCGGCGGACGCGGAGGCCTCCTATGTGGCGGTCGCGATCCTCGGCCGGGCGCTGGAAGCCGCGGGCACCGATGCGATCGAGCCGGTGCGGGCCGTGGTGCCGCAGATCGCGCTCGAAGCGCCGCAGGGGCCGGTGCGGATCGATCCGGCCACCATGCATGCCTACCTGACGCCGCGGATCGGCCGATCGACCAGGGACGGGCGGTTCGACGTGGTGATGGCGGCGTCCGCCCCGATCGCCCCGGATCCCTACCTGGTGCAGTCGACGCCGCGTTTCGCGGTCGCCCCGAAACCCAGCCACCTGAGGCTCGTGCAATGACCGGACCACGGATCCTGCAGAACTTCAGCGGCGGAACGGTCCACCTGGTGGCCGCCGACCCGCGAGCCGCCGACGCGCTCGCCTCCACGCTCGTCAAGTTCGGCGTCGACCTCCGCGTCGTGCCGCTCGTGGACGGCAAGGCCGCCCTGGATCTTGCGGCGCTGCGGGAGGACCGCGACGTCCTCGTCGTGGACGGCGATCTCGACCTGCCGCTCGATCTCGCCGGCGGCGCCGGCGAAACGTTTCCCGTCGTGCCGGTGATCGGCCTGATCGGCGTAGAGGCGCCGAGCCGGCTCAAGGCGCTGATGCAGATCGGCGCAACCGCCTTCCTGCGCAAGCCGATCCACGGCGCGGCGGTCTATTCGGCCCTGTTCATGGGCATCAACGGATTTCTTCGCAGGCGATACCTGGAGACGCGCCTGGAAGATCACGAGCGGCGGCGACGCGGCCGTCGGTTTGTCATCAAGGCCATCGTAAACCTCATGCACCGAGCGGGGATCGACGACGATCAGGCTTACGCAATCCTGCGACGGGAGAGCATGAGGCGCCGCGTGAGCATCGAAGACTACTGCACGACGCTCCTGCGGGCGGGAACCGGCGACGACGCCGGTCCGGAACAGGTTCCGGCCGCCCGACGAAGCGCCCAACACGAATAATCCAGAGGAGTTGTTCCATGAAGATCCGGACCATGGCCGGGCTGCCGCTGGCAGCCCTGACGGGCAGCCTATTGCTCGGCGTCACCGCCGCCACAGCCGCCGACCCGATCAAGATCGGCGTGCTGGAAGACCAGTCGGGCGACTTCGCCGCCGCGACGCTCGTCAAGGTGCACGCCATCGAACTGGCCACCGAGGAGATCAACAAGGCAGGCGGCATCGCCGGGCGGCCGATCGAGCTGGTGGTCTACGACACCCAGTCCGACAACACCCGCTACCAGGAGTTCATGCGCCGCGTGCTCCAGCGCGACAAGGTGGACGTGGTGTTCGCCGGCTTCTCGTCGGCCTCCCGCGAGGCCTACCGGCCGATCGTCAACCAGTTCGACGGCTTCGCCTTCTACAACAACCAGTATGAAGGCGGCGTCTGCGACGCCAACATGGTGGTCACCGGCGCTGTGCCCGAGCAGCAGTTCTCCACGCTCATCCCATGGATGATGGAGACCTACGGCAAGAAGGTCTACACGATCGCGGCCGACTACAACTTCGGCCAGATCTCGGCGGAATGGGTGCGCAACATCGTCAAGGAGAACGGCGGCGAGATGGTCGGCGAGGAGTTCATCCCGCTCGGCGTGTCGCAGTTCTCGCAGACGATCCAGAACATCCAGAGCGCCAAGCCCGACTTTGTGGTGACCCTCCTGGTCGGCACGGCCCAGGCCTCCTACTACGAGCAGGCGGCGGCCGCGAGCGTCGGCCTGCCGATGGCCTCGTCGGTCAACGTCGGCCAGGGCTACGAGCACAAGCGCTTCACGCCGCCGTCGCTGAAGGACATGTACGTCACCACCAACTACATCGAAGAGGTGGACAGCCCCGCCTCCAAGGCCTTCCTGGATAAGTTCCGCGCGAAGTTCCCGGACGAGCCCTACGTCAACCAGGAAGCGGCGAACTCCTACATCGCCATCAACCTCTACAAGCAGATGGTGGAGCGGGCCGGCGGCTCGACCGCCCGGGAAGACCTGCGCAAGGTGATCGCCGCCGGCGACGTCTGCTTCGACGGGCCGTCGGGCAAGGTCTGCCTGGATCCGAAGAGCCAGCACATGTCGCACACCATCTTCCTGGCGAAGGTGAACGACACCCACGGCATCGAATTCCCGAAGGTGTGGGAAGACATCAAGCCGTACTGGCTGGGCGATGCCGGCTGCGACCTCACCAAGAACGATCCGAGCGAGCAGTACACCCCCTCGAACCCGCCGCCGAAGCCCTGATCGGCTGAAGGCCTCGACACCGGCCGCCGGGCGATCCGTCCGGCGGCCGACGCCGAACCCGTTCCCACCGTCGACCGCCGCTCCTCCGTAAAAGGACGATCCCCACCATGGATGCGCTGGGCGCGATCTTCGCGTCGCTCTACCAGTTCGGCGACGCGTTCGCCTTCCTCGTGCTGTCGGCCTGCGGCCTTGCGATCATCTTCGGGATGATGGGGGTCATCAACCTGGCGCATGGCGAGTTCATCATGTGCGGCGCCTACGTGACGGTGATGGCGAACCGGGCGGGATTGCCGCTGCCGGTCGCCGTGCTGGCCGGTGCCGTCGTGGCAGGCGCCATCGGAGTGCTGGTGGAGAGGCTGGTGATCCGCCATCTCTACGCCCGGCCGCTCGACACGATCGTGGCGACCTGGGGCATCAGCCTGATCGCCACGCAGGGAACGCTGATCGTGCTCGGCTCCACGATGACCGGCGTCGGCACGCCGCTCGGCAGCTTCGAACTCGCCGGCAACTCCTACTCGACCTATCGGCTGGTGCTGATGGGTTCGGCGGTGGCGGTGCTCGTGCTGCTCTACCTGTTCTTCAACAAGACCCGGTTCGGCGTGCTCGCCCGAGCGACCATCCAGGTGCCGCACATGGCCGAGGCGCTCGGCGTCGACACGCGGCTGATCTACGCGATGACCTTCGGCATCGGCGCAGGGCTTGCCGGTCTCACCGGCGGGCTCTATGCGCCGACCATGACGATGGTGCCGACGATGGGCACGACGTTCATCATGGAGGCCTTCGTGACGGTGGTGGTCGGCGGGGCGGACGTGTTCCTCGGCACCGCGCCGGCGGCGGCGGCGCTCGCCATCGTCAAGGCGTCGCTGACCTCCTGGTACGGCCAGCTGTTCGGCCAGATCGGGCTGCTGATCGCCGTGATCCTGGTGATCCGCCTGCTGCCGCGCGGCGTTTCCGGCTTCCTCCTGAGGGAGCGCGCATGACGACCCCGCGCCGCACTTCGACCGGGTCGTTCCGCCGGCTCCTCGGCCGTCTGGAGGGCCCGCAGACCATGGGACGCGGCAAGGGCTTCTGGGCCGGCTTCGTCGTCGTTCTCATCGCCGCCTGCGGCTATCCGCTGACCACCGACGGCTACACGGTCGGCAACACGGTCTACTTCTTCAACTGGGTGTTCATGGCGCTCGGGCTCAGCCTGATCTGGGGCTACGGCGGCGCGCTCAGCTTCGGCCAGACCGCCTTCTTCGGGCTCGCCGGCTATGCCTACGGCATCCTCACCATCAACTTCGGCGACGCCTACGGCTTCACGATCCTGGCCACCCTGATCGCCGTTGCGGTCGCCGCCGCCTTCTCGGCCATGCTGGGCTACTTCCTGTTCTTCGGCCGGATCAGCGGGGTGTTCCTCGGCATCGTCACGCTCTCCGTGACGCTGGTGTTCGAGCGGTTCATGGCGCAGACCGCCGGTCCGGAATGGAAGGTCGGGGCCGCGCGGCTCAACGGCTTCAACGGGATGAGCGGCATGCCGCCGCTGACCATCCCGTGGCCGGGAGGCGACCTCGTGCTCTATCCGGACATCCAGCTCTACTACATCACGCTCGCGCTGCTGGTGATCGTCTACCTCGGCCTCCGGATCCTGGTGAACTCGCGGTTCGGCAACGTCCTCGTGGCGATCCGGGAGAACCCGGAGCGGGCCGAGATGCTTGGCTACGACGTGCGCAAGTACCAGCTCGGCGCCTTCGTCATCGGAGCGGCCCTCGCCGGGCTGTCCGGGGTGCTCTACACCACCTGGGGCCAGTACATCACGCCGTCCAGCATGGGCATTACGGCCGCCGCCCTGCCGATCATCTGGGTGGCGGTGGGTGGCCGATCCGATCTCACAGCCACGGTGATCGGCACGCTGGTGGTGCTGGCGGTGTTCCAGGCGCTCACCATCTACGGCAGCCAGTATGCCCTCGTGGTGATGGGCGCCTTCCTGGTCGTCACGGTCCTCATTGCCCCGGAAGGCGTGATCATGCTGATCGCCCGCCGCATCGGCCGCCTGCTCGGCCGGGGAGGAAAGGCATGAGCCTGCTCCAGACGGAAAACCTCAACAAGCACTTCGGCGGCCTCCATGTGACCGCCGACGTGAACTTCACTCTGACCCCCGGCGAGGTGCACTGCCTGATCGGCCCGAACGGGGCCGGGAAGAGCACCTTCTTCCGGCTGCTCCTTGGCGAGCACAAGCCGTCGAGCGGCCGCATCCTGTTCGACGGGGAGGACATCACCCACCTCAAGCCCTTCCAGCGGATCCGCAAGGGCATGAGCGTCAAATTCCAGGTGCCCGGCATCTTCAAGGCACTCACCGCGGCGCACAACCTGGAGATCGCGCTGCAGGACCACACCGCACCCGGTGCCCTGCAGGAGGAGATCGACCGGCTGCTCGCCTTCCTGCGGCTGGAGGATTCGCGCGGGATGGAAGCCGGCAACCTCAGCCACGGCCAGAAGCAGTGGCTGGAGATCGGCATGGCGATCGCCCTGAAGCCGCGCCTCCTTCTGCTCGACGAGCCGACAGCCGGCATGTCGCCCGACGAGACCTTTGCCACCGGCGAGATCGTCCGGGCCCTGCAGGCGGACGGTGTGACGGTGCTTGCCGTGGAGCACGACATGGCCTTCGTGCGGCAGGTCGCCGACCAGGTCACCGTGCTCCACTTCGGCCGGATCTTCGCGCAGGGCTCGATCGACGCGATCGTCGCCGACGAGCGGGTGGCTGCCATCTACCTCGGAGAGGTCCATGCGTAGGGAAGTGATCCTGACGACGAGGGACCTGAAGGCCGGCTACGGCGGCAAGCCCGTCCTGCAGGGCGTCGACTTCACGGTGCGACACGGCGAGATCGTTGCGGTGATCGGGCGCAACGGCGTCGGCAAGTCGACGCTGATGAAGGCGCTGATCGGCCTTTTGCCAACCAACAGCGGTTCGATCCTGTTCAACGACGCGCCGATCGAGGCGCTGCCGGCCAGCAAGCGCGCCCGGCTCGGAATCGGCTACGTGCCGCAAGGGCGCGACGTGTTTCCGCGGATGACCGTAGAGGAGAACCTCAAGGTCGGGGTGCAGATCCGCGGCACGGCGGGACCGGAGGATTTCGAGCGGATCTACACGGCCTTTCCGATCCTGAAGGAACGCCGGACCCAGCGCGCGGGCACCCTGTCCGGCGGCCAGCAGCAGCAGCTGGCGATCGGACGGGTGATGATCAGCTCGCCGGCGCTGGTGCTGCTCGACGAGCCCTCCGAAGGCATCCAGCCGTCGATCGTGCAGGACATCAGCCGCACGATCCGGGCGATGAACGAGGCCACGGGCGTGACCATCGTTTTCGTGGAACAGAACCTCGACATGATCCGGGCCACCGCGCAACGCTGCTATGTGATGGACAAGGGCCGGATCGTCGCTGAAATCGCGGCGCACGACCTGGACGACCGGGATGCCGTGCGCCGCTACCTCGCGGTCTAGTGCGTCCAAGAACTTGCAAACCCCAAGGGAAACGACAGGAGAAGCTCCCATGTCATGGCTTGAAGGCTCGATCATGGCCCGCCGCGGCGTCGCAAAGGGGGAGGAACGATCGGTCCACTCCATCACCGAAGCGACCCAGGGGAAGTACCACTACGTCTACGGTCCCTATGTGAGCCCGGTCCTGACCGTGAAACCGGGCGCGGTGATCTCGGTGGAGACGCACGACGCCTTCGAGGGGAAGATCACCTCGGAAAGCGACAAGCCGTCGGAGATCCTGAACTTCCCCTACCTCAACCCGCAGAACGGGCCGATCTTCGTGGAAGGGGCGGAGAAGGGCGACGTGATCGCCATCCGCATCAAGGAGATCCGTCCGCGAGGGCCGCAGCCGGCCGGCACCACCTGCCTGATCCCCGAGTTCGGCGGGCTGGTGGGGACCGGCGACACAGCCATGCTCAACCCGCCGCTGCCGGAGCGGGTGAAGAAGGTGGAGGTCGACCCGGTCAAGGGCGTCAAGTGGAGCGACAAGATCACGATCCCCTACGAGCCGTTCATCGGCACGCTCGGGGTGTCGCCGGAGATCGAGGCGATCACCTCGCTGCAGCCGGACTACTACGGCGGCAACATGGACCTGCCTGACGTGGCGCCGGACTCGGTGGTCTACTTCCCCGTGAACACCAAGGGCGGCTACGTCTATCTCGGCGATTGCCATGCGGCGCAGGGCGACGGAGAACTCTGCGGCGTGGCGATCGAGCACCCGACGGTGACGACCGTCCACCTCGACCTGATCAAGGGCTGGTCGTTCAAGTGGCCGCGGCTGGAGAATGAGCGGTTCATCATGACCATCGGCTCCGGACGGCCGCTGGAGGACGCGGCCCGCATCGCCTATCGCGAGCTGACGCGCTGGATGGCGGCCGACTACGGCTTCGACGAACTCGACGCCTACATGCTGCTGACGCAGGCCGGCCGCGCCCGGCTCGGCAACATGGTGGACCCGAAGTACACGATCGGCGCTTCGATCCTGAAGACCTACCTGACCGCCTGACGGACGGGACCTTCAACAAAGACAAACGACCGCGATCGAGAAGGAAGCGGCGGCGACCGTCACCCCGGCGCCGCCGCTTCGATTCCAGGATCCTTGCGGGTTCAGAGCGTCACGACCCGCTTTTCCGTTGCGCTGAGCACGGCCGCCTCGGCGATAAGGAGCGCCTTCAGGCCGTCCTCGCCCGAGGGGGCGAGCGGAGCGTCGCCGCTCACGCCCTTGAGGAAGGCGGCGATCTCGTTGGCGTAGGCCTGGGTGTAGCGGGTCATGAAGAAGTCGAGCAGCGGATCGCGGCGGTAGCCGTCCGCGTCGGCGACCTCGACGGTGGTGGCGCGCAGGTTTTCCGCGGAGACCATGCCCTTGGAGCCGAGCACCTCGATCCGCTGATCGTAGCCGTAGCTGGCGCGGCGCGAGTTGGAGATCTGGCAGATCCGCCCCGAGGCGGTGGTCAGCACCACGGAGGCGCTGTCGACGTCGCCGAGTTCGCCGATCTTCCTGTCGACCAGCACGGAGGCGGCGGCGTAGACAGTCACCGGTTCCTCGCCGAGAAGGAAGCGAGCCATGTCGAAGTCGTGGATCGTCATGTCCCGGAACATGCCGCCGGAGCGCGGGATGTAGTCGAACGGCGGCGGGCCCGGATCGCGGGAGGTGATGGAGACCATCTCCACATCGCCGACGACGCCGGCGTCGATGCGGCGGCGCACTTCCATGAAGTTGGGATCGAAGCGCCGGTTGAAGCCAACCATCAGCTTGGCGCCGGTCTCCTCGACGACGGCGAGGCATTCCCGGACGCGGGACACGGAGAGGTCGACGGGCTTCTCGCAGAAGATCGCCTTGCCGGCCCTGGCCGCCTGCTCGATCATGGTCGCGTGCAGGTCGGTGGGCGTGGTGATCAGCACGGCGTCGATGTCGCTGGCGCCCATGATGTCGTCGACGTCGCGGACCTCTGCGCCGTACTGACCGGCGAGCGCCGCGGCCGCCTCCGGGAAGGCATCGGCCACGGCGACCAGGCGCGCGCCGGGGTTGGAGGCGATCGCCCCGCCATGCACCTTGCCGATGCGCCCGGCGCCGAGAAGTCCCAGTCTTACGGTCATGCTGCTCTCTCATCCCCCGCGGCCGGCGCGAGCCGGGATACGGAACCAGTTTACTATTTTTGACGATTGTGGAATTGGTATTCTGATTTCGGCGCGCGAGTCAAGCTGCGTTCCCGTGCGGACCCGGGCTGGCAGAGGGGGATGACGGGGCATGGTCGACGACCTTGGAGATGGATACCCGGCGATGAGCGAGGGCCTTCCTCCGCGCGACTTCCAGTCCCTTCGGGACCTGATGGTCAGCCGCCGGATCAAGCTGCCCAAGCGGCTGGCGCAGGTGGCGTCCTTCGCGATCGGTCATCCCGACGAGATCGCGTTCGGAACCGTCGCCAGCATCGCGGAGAAGGCCGACGTGCAGCCGTCGACGCTGGTGCGCTTCTCCCAGGCGATCGGCTTCCAGGGCTTCTCGGACCTGCAAGCGATCTTCCGCGAGCGGCTGCGCGACCGGGTGTCGACCTATGACGACCGGATCCGGCGCCTGCGGTCGGACACGAGCCCGGATTCGCGGACGGCGCAGCTTTTCGACGGCTTCTGCCAGGCGGCCAGTGCCTCGATCGCGGCCATGCACGACCGGATCGAGATCCGCACGATCGAGGCGGCGGCGCAGCGGCTGGCGGCGGCGGAGACGGTCTACCTGATCGCGCAACGGCGGTCCTACCCGGTCACCGCCTATATGAGCTACGCCTTCGGCAAGCTCGGCGTGAAGACGGTGCTCGTCGGGTCGGCGGCCGGGACCGATGCGGAGACGCTCTCCTTCGCCACGGACAAGGACGCAGCGGTCGCGATCAGCTTCACGCCTTATGCCTCCGCCACCCTCGCCCATGCCCGGCAGGTGGCACAGCGCGGCACGCCGCTGGTCGTCATCACCGACAGCCCGTTCAGCCCGCTGGTGGCGGACACGGACGTCTGGTTCGAGGTCGTGGAGGCGGACTTCCAGGGTTTTCGCTCGCTGTCCGCCACGCTCGCCCTGGCGATGACGCTGACCGTCGCGGTGGCCGAGATCAGGGCGGACCAGTAATGGAATGATTGTTCCAGATTGACGCGATCGGAAACGTGTGCTTCATTCCGACGCGATAAAGCTCCGCCACCCCACAGCTTGGCGCCGGTCCGTCCGGCCGGAGAGCGGCCATCCCGCCAAGCGCCCGAAGCGGACGGCGGACGGAGGATTCCATGCAGCGAACTCTCGACGTCGTGACGATCGGACGGTCCTCCGTCGACCTCTACGGCCAGCAGATCGGATCGCGGCTGGAGGACATCACGTCGTTCGCCAAGTCGGTCGGCGGCTGCCCGGCGAACATCGCCATCGGCACGGCGCGGCTCGGCCTCAAGTCCGGCCTGATCACCCGCGTCGGGGCTGAGCAAATGGGCGGCTTCATCCGCGAGCAGCTCGCGCGCGAGGGCGTGTCGGTCGACGGCGTGAAGACCGATCCCGCGCGGCTGACCGCCCTGGTGCTGCTGGCGGTGGAGGACGAGGGCGTCAGCCCGATGATCTTCTACCGGACCGACTGTGCCGACATGGCGCTCGACGAGGGCGACATCGATGAGGCGCTGATCCGCTCCGCCGCGTCGATCGTCGTCACCGGCACCCACTTCTCGCGCCCGAACAGCGACGCGGCACAGAAGAAGGCGATCCGCATCGCCAAGGCTGCCGGCACCAAGGTGGTGTTCGACGTCGACTACCGCCCGAACCTCTGGGGCCTCGCCGGCCACGACGCGGGCTTCGAACGCTACGTGAAGTCCGACAGGGTCTCCGCCCACCTGAAGGCCGTCCTGCCGGATTGCGACCTCGTCGTCGGCACCGAAGAGGAGATCATGATCGCTTCCGGCGAAGGCGACGTGCTTTCCGCTCTCAAGGCGATCCGCGCCGTCTCCGATGCCACCGTCGTTCTCAAGCGGGGCGCGATGGGCTGCATCGTCTACGACGGGCCTATCTCCGACGACCTGGAGGACGGGATCGTCGGCCGCGGCTTTCCGATCGAGGTCTACAACGTGCTCGGGGCCGGCGACGCCTTCATGTCGGGCTTCCTGCGTGGCTGGCTGCGGGGCGAGAGCCTCGCCACCGCCGCCACCTGGGCCAATGCCTGCGGTGCCTTCGCGGTCTCGCGCCTGCTCTGCTCGCCGGAGTATCCGACCTTCGACGAGCTGGAGCTTTTCCTCGCCAAGGGGAGCCGGTTCCGCGCCCTGCGCCTGGATCCGGACCTCAACCACGTGCATTGGGCGACCACGCGCCGGGCCCAGCCGGACAGCCTCGTGGCACTCGCCATCGATCACCGCATGCAGCTGGAGGAGGTGGCGGACCGGGTGGGCGCCTCGCGCGAGCGGATCGCCGACTTCAAGGTGCTCGCCGTCGAAGCCGCGGCGCGGGTGGCAAAGGGCCGGCCGGGCTTCGGCATGCTGCTCGACGGCACGCATGGCACGAAGGCGCTGTTCAAGGCCGCCCGGCAGGGCTTCTGGATCGGGCGGCCGGTGGAGAAGCCGGGATCGCGCCCCCTCGACTTCGACGGGATGCCGGATCTCGGCAGCCACCTGACGGAATGGCCGATCGGGCACACCGTCAAGTGCCTCTGCTTCTACCATCCCGACGATCCTGAGGACCTGAAGGCGAAGCAGGAGCGGGAGTTGCTCCGGCTGAACGACGCCGCGCGCACCGT
This sequence comes from Chthonobacter albigriseus, assembly GCF_013839445.1. Taxonomy (GTDB): domain Bacteria; phylum Pseudomonadota; class Alphaproteobacteria; order Rhizobiales; family Pleomorphomonadaceae; genus Chthonobacter; species Chthonobacter albigriseus. Next base: position 61,175 of record NZ_JACDIT010000008.1, read on the forward strand.
CGGTCGGGAGCTGCTGGTGGAGATCATCGCGGGCAAGCACGGACCGCTGACCGAGACCACTGTGGCGGACGTCGTGCAGAGGCTCTACGATCTCAAGATCCGGCCGGACTGGTGGAAGCTGGAACCGCAGGAGAACCCGGCCGCCTGGCGGCGGATCGAGGCAGTGATCCGCGCCAATGACCCGTATTGCCGGGGCATCGTGATGCTTGGCCTGGAGGCGCCGACGGAGGCTCTTCAGGCGGCGTTCCGGGCCGCGTCGAGCTCCGCGCTGGTCAAGGGCTTTGCCGTGGGGCGGACGATCTTCGCCGATGCGGCCGCCCGCTGGCTCGCCGGGGAGATCACCGACGAGGCGGCGGTGGCCGACATGGCCGGGCGGTTCGAGACGCTGGTCCGGGCTTGGTCCGAGGTCGTCCGCACCAAGGCCGCCTGAGCGCGAACAACAAGGCCGCAAGGGCCGACCGGAGGCAGAGGAAACCGCAATGACAACGATCCGCCTCACCATGGCGCAGGCGCTCACCCGCTTCCTTGCCGCCCAGAAGACGGAGATCGACGGAGAGGTCGTGCCGATCTTCGGCGGCGTGTGGGCGATCTTCGGCCACGGCAACGTGGCCGGGCTCGGGGAGGCGCTCCACCAGATCCGGGACGAGCTGCCGACCTTCCGCGCCCACAACGAGCAGGGCATGGCGCACGCCGCCATCGCCTACGCCAAGGCGAACTTCCGCCGGCGCATGATGGCGGTGACGACATCCATCGGACCCGGCGCGCTCAACGTCGTCACCGCCGCCGCGCTCGCCCACGTCAACCGGCTGCCGATGCTGATCCTTCCCGGCGACGTGTTCGCCAGCCGTCGGCCGGACCCGGTGCTGCAGCAGGTGGAGGATTTCGGCGACGGAACCGTTTCCGCCAACGACTGCTTCCGCCCGGTGTCGCGCTACTACGACCGGCTGACTCGGCCGGAGCAGCTCGTCCCGGCGCTCACCCGCGCCATGCAGGTGCTGACCGACCCCGCCGACTGCGGACCGGTGACGCTGTCGCTCTGCCAGGACGTGCAGGCGGAAGCCTACGACTATCCCGAAACGTTCTTCGCTGAGCGGGTCTGGCGGTCGCGGCGGGTACGGCCGTCGGAGGACGAGTTGGCGGAGGCGGTTCGCGCACTGCGGGGCGCGGCGCGGCCGCTGATCGTCGCCGGTGGCGGCGTGCTCTACTCGGGCGCAACGCAGGCGCTGACGGCTTTCGCGGAGAAGCACGGCATTCCGGTTGCCGAAACGCAGGCGGGCAAGTCCAGCCTGCCGCACGATCATGCGCTCAACCTCGGCGCCATCGGCGTGACGGGCTCGTCGGCCTCCAATGCACTCGCGGAAGAGGCGGACGTGATCCTGGCCGTCGGATCGAGGCTGCAGGACTTCACGACCGGCTCCTGGGCGCTCTTCAAGGACGAGCAGGTGCGGATCATCGGGCTGAACGTGCAGCCGTTCGACGCCGGCAAGCACAGCGCGCTGCCGCTCGTCGCCGACGCGCGGGCGGGTCTCGGAGAGCTCTCGCTGGAGCTCGGATCCTATGCCGCCCCCGCCGATTGGCAGGCGCGCGCCGCCCGCGAGCGGGACGGCTGGCTTGCGGCGGTGGCCGACGCGACAGCGTCGCGCGAGACCGGCGGCGCGGGCGAGCGGGCCGGCAACAGCCTTCCGTCGGACGGGGAGGTGATCGGCGCCGTGCAGCGGGCGTTCGGCTCGACCGCCACGCTGGTCTGCGCATCGGGCGGGCTGCCGGGCGAACTGCACAAGCTTTGGCAAGCCGGCGCGCCGGGCAGCTATCACCTGGAATACGGCTTCTCGACCATGGGCTACGAGATCGCCGGGGGCGTCGGCGTCAAGATGGCCAAGCCGAATGAGGAGGTCGTCGTGATGGTCGGCGACGGCTCCTACCTGATGATGAACTCGGAGATCGCCACGTCGGTCATGCTCGGGCTGAAACTGACGATCGTCGTGCTCGACAACCGCGGCTTCGGCTGCATCAACCGGCTGCAGATGGCGACCGGTGGCGCGAACTTCAACAATCTCCTGGAGCACACGCGGCACGTCACGCTGCCCGACATCGATTTCGCCCGCCACGCCGAAGCCCTCGGCGCGATCGCGCGGAAGGTCGGCGGGATCGGAGAGCTTGAAGCGGCACTCGGCGAAGCGAAGGGCAACGACCGCACCACCGTCGTCGTGATCGACACCGACCCGCTGATCACCACCGAGGCCGGCGGCCACTGGTGGGATGTCGCCGTGCCAGAGGTGAGCGTTCGGCCGGAGGTCAACCGCGCCCGCTCGGCCTACGAGACGGCCGTCCAGCGGCAGCGGCTGGTGAATTGAGAGGATGGTGCGTTGTTTGGGGACAGCCGCGCCGTCGATGGCTTCGACCGGACGGTTGATGTCTTCGTCTCCACCGCTCGTCGTCATGGTCCGCGCAGGCGGACCACCCACGCATGTTTCCGGCGCAACCGTGCCGGACGCGCTGCGGGGCCGATGACGGAATGCGTGGGTGGTCCGCCTGCGCGGACCATGACGTGTTTCGATCGGCACCGCGACCATTCAGCGGCACGCGCCGCCCTTATGTCTGACCCGGGAGCAAACCATCCATGATCCGCATCGGCGCCAACCCGATCTGCTGGTCCAACGACGATATGATCGAGATCGGCGGGAACATCCCGCTGGAGACCTGCCTGTCGGAGGCCAAGGCCATCGGAATCGAGGGCATGGAGCTCGGCAACAAGTTCCCGAAGACGGCGGAGGCCCTGAAGGGCAAGCTGGCCGAGTTCGGGCTCGTGTTCGTGTCCGGCTGGTACTCCACCTTTCTCCTGGAGCGTGACGCCGAAGCCGAGTTCGCGGCTGCTGCGGACGCCATCGCCCTTCGCAAGGGGGCGGGAGCGGAGGTGCTGATCGTCTGCGAGTGCACCCGTACCGTCCATGGCGTGAAGTCCGCGCCGCTCTCCACGCGGCCCGTCATGACAGAGGCGGAGTGGGCGGTGTTCCTGCCGCGCATGACGCGCTTCGCCGAGCTGGTCCGGGAGGCGGGGCTGCAGCTGGTCTATCACCACCACATGGGAACGGTGATCCAGACCGAGGCGGAGATCGACCGGTTCATGGCCGGTACCGGCCCGGCGGTGAAGCTGCTGCTCGATACCGGACATGCGACCTGGGGCGGTGCGGATCCCGTGCGGCTCGCCCGACTCTACCGCGACCGGATCGGCCATATCCACTGCAAGGACGTGCGCGAGGCCGTTCGGGCGGAGAGCGAGGCGGGCGACTGGTCGTTCCTCGACAGCGTGCTCGCCGGGGTCTACACGGTGCCCGGTGACGGACGCGTCGACTACGTCTCCGTGTTCAAAGAACTCCCTGATTATTCCGGCTGGGTGGTGATCGAGGCCGAGCAGGATCCGGAGAAGGCGAACCCGAAGCAGTATGTCACGCTGGGCTACGCCAACCTTGTCCGCTTCCTCGCCGAAGCGGGCCTCAAGCGCTGAAGGGCGGGACCCATGTCGAAGCTCCTCGTCAAGCCGTCCGGTGACCATGGCCCGATCGTGTCGGTGACGCCGGAGACCGCCGGCTGGACCTATGTGGGGTTCGAGCTGCAGCGGCTCGCGCCCTACGACCGTATCGCCGGCGACACCGGCACGCGCGAGGTCTGCCTGGTGCTGGTCGAAGGCAAGGCGCACATCTCGGCGGGCGGTGTCGACTTCGGCATCGTCGGCGAGCGGATGTCGCCCTTCGCCGGCAAGCCGCATTCGGTCTATGTGCCGGCCGGCTCGGACTGGAGCGTCCGGGCGGACACGGCGGCAACCGTGGCGATCTGCTCGGCGCCCGGGGTGCCCGGTGCGCGCCCGCCGCGGCTGATCGGCCCGGACCAGGTCTCACAGGAGGTACGCGGCAAGGGCTCCAACACGCGCCACGTCACCAACATCCTGCCTGAGGGAGAGCCGGCGGATTCGCTGCTTGTGGTGGAGGTAATCACCCCCGGCGGCAACACCTCCAGCTATCCGCCGCACCGGCACGACGAGGACGACCTGCCGCGCCAGTCGTTCCTGGAGGAAACCTACTATCACCGGCTGAACCCGCCGCAGGGCTTCGCCTTCCAGCGGGTCTACACGGACGACCGGTCGCTCGACGAAGCGATGGCGGTGGAGAACGGCGACGTGACGCTGGTGCCGAAGGGGTATCACCCCTGCGCCACCATCCACGGCTACGACCTCTACTACCTCAACGTCATGGCCGGTCCGGTGCGGACCTGGAAGTTCCACAACGCCCCGGAACACGAATGGCTGCTGAAGGCGTGAGCCAAGGTCAGTCCGGGGTTTCCAGGTCGAAGACGATCAGGCCGTCGATGCCGCCCTCGGCGGCTGAAACGAGGCGGGCGCCGACGCGGCCGTGCTCCTCGTCGGCGAGGTAGCGGTCGCGCCCCTCGGGGCTATCGAAAGTCACGACGAAGCCTTCCGTGAAGCCGCGGTCGAGGTTCTCGGGCGACACGTTCGGCCCGGCGGCAAAGGCGAGGAAGCCCGGGACGCGCGCCTTCAGCGCCGCCAGATCGGCGAAGATCTCGTCGCGCTCTTCGCGCGAGACGTCGCGGGCGAACTTCACGAGCACCACGTGTCGGATCATGCGGAAACCTCCTGCGGGACGGCGGACCGGGCAGCCGCGGCCTGCCGATTCAGCGTTACCTTTGGCAGCATCGCACGGCCGCGGATGTGATCGGCGGCTTTTTCCGCAATCATGATCGTCGGGGCGTTGGTGTTGGAGGAGTTGACGCGCGGCATCACCGAGCTGTCGCAGACGCGCAGGCCGGGCAGGCCGTGCACCGTCAGGTCCGGCGCGACCACGGCCATGGGGTCGACGCCCATCTTGCAGGTGCCGGCGGGGTGGTGGTCGGTCTTGGCGTTGGCGCAGCCGTAGTGGAAGAGATCCTCGTCGGTCATCCGATCCGGGCCGGGCAGCACCTCGCGCATCACGAAGGGCTCCAAGGCCTTCTGACGGACGATCTCGCGGGCGAGCTTCAGGCCTTCGATGGACATCCTGCGGTCGTACGGGTCCTCCCAGTAGTTGGGATCGATCAGCGGCATCGCCGCCGGATCGGCGGAGGCGAGGCGGACGGTTCCGCGCGAGCGTGGGCGCAGGAAGGCAGAGTTCAGCGTCACGCCGGGGTTGGACATCTTGGCAACGCCCGCCTCGATGCCGGAGCCCTGGCCGAGGTGGAACTGGATGTCCGGCGAGCGGGCGGTCTTGTCGGCGTACCAGAAGCCGCCGGTCTCGAAGAGGCTGGAAGCGGCCGGGCCACGCTTGAAGAGGAGGTACTGGAGCCCCGCCCAGGCGGTGCGGTGGAGCTTGGCGTAGTTGTCGTAGGTGTGGTCGCCGGTGCATTCGGCGATGACGAAGAGGTCCAGGTGGTCCTGCAGGTTGGAGCCGACGCCCGGCAGGTCGTGGACCGGCTCGATCCCGACCGAGCGCAGGTGGTCGGCCGGGCCGATGCCGGAGAGCATCAGGAGGCGCGGCGAGCCGATCGCGCCGGCCGTGACGATCACCTCGCGGTCCGCGCGCGCGACCAGCTTCTGACCCGAGCCCTCCAGCGCATATTCGACGCCAACGGCCCTGCCCTTCTCCACCACGACCCGCAGCACGTTGGCGCCGGAGGCGACCGTCAGGTTCTTCCGGTCGCGGATGGGGTTGAGGTAGGCGACCGAGGCAGAGGAGCGGCGGCCGTTCTTCTGGGTGAGCTGGTAGGGGCCGATGCCGTCCTGGACGGCGCCGTTGAAGTCGTGGTTGTAGGGGATGCCGAGCTCCTGCGCCGCGCGGAAGAAGGCATCGCAGATCGGCAGCATGGCGAGCGGGTTGGAGACGCCGAGCGGCCCGCCGTAGGCGTGGTAGTCGTTGACGAAGGACTGGTTGTCCTCGGCGCGCTTGAAGTAGGGCAGCACCTCCTCGTAGGACCAGCCGGAGCAGCCGTGCTCGCCCGCCCACTCGTCGTAATCCGCCCGGTTTCCGCGGGTGTAGAGCTGGGCGTTGATCGACGACCCGCCGCCGATCACCTTGGCCTGGGTGTACCAGAGCACGCGGTCCTGCATATGGCGCTGGGGTACCGTCGACCAGCCCCACGAGGCGATGCCCTTGGTCATCTTGGCGAAGCCCGCCGGCATGTGGAACAGGAAGTGCCGGTCGAGGCCGCCGGCCTCCAGGAGGAGCACGGAGACGGTGGGATCCTCCGACAGGCGGTTGGCCAGCACGCAGCCCGCCGGGCCGCCGCCCGCGATGATGTAGTCGACCATGGCATTCACCTCTTGCGGTCCCGGCCGGGACCCATTCCTCAACGTGTCAAAGCCGCGGCAGCGAAAGTCCGCCGCCGACGTCGACGATCTGGCCCTGGCTGAAGGCGAGGTCGCCGCGCGCCAGCATCACCACCGCCCGCGCCACGTCGGCCGGCTCGCCCCAGCGGCGCTGCGGGACGAGGCCGCCGTCGATCAGCCTGTCGTATTTCTCCGCCACGCCGGCGGTCATGTCGGTGCGGATGATGCCGGGCCGGACTTCGTAGACGCCGATGCCGGTGTCGGCGAGGCGGAGCGCCAGCGTGCGGACGAACATGGAGAGCCCGGCCTTGGAGATGCAGTAGTCGGCCCGTTCGGGGCTGGCGGCCTCCGCGCTCACCGAGGAGATCGTGACGATCGAGCGCAGATGCTCGGACGGCGTCTCCAGCATGCGGCGAACCACCGCCTGGGTGAGGAACAACGTGCCCTTCAGGTTCACGTCCATCACCGCGTCGAAGTTCTCCGGCGTGAGGTCGAGCAGGTCGCCGCGGACGACGGCGCCGCGGCCGGCGTTGTTGACGAGGCAATCGATGCGGCCGAGCGCCCGCTCGATGCCTTTGAGCGCCTCCGCGTGGCCGGCGACGTCGGCGACGTCGAGCACCTCGGCATGGGCGTAGGCGCCGTGCTTCTCGACGGCGGCGACCGCCTCGGCCATCGCCTCGTCGGCGACGAGGTCGGCGATGGCGATGTCGAAGCCGGCAGCGGCGAGCTGTTCGGCGACGGCCCGGCCGATGCCGCGGCGGCCGCCGGTGACGAGGGCGACGGGCCGGCTCATGCTAGGCCTCCGGCGGCTGCGAATTCGGTCTTCAGCACGTGGTCGGCCGCCCGGAGCGCCTGGGCAGCGACGGTGAGCGCCGGGTTTACCGCGGCGGAGGTGGGCAGCACACTGGCATCCACCACGAAGAGGTTCGGGTGCTCGAAGGCGCGGCTGAAGACGTCGAGCGGCGCCTCCGCCGGGTCGCGGCCGATACGGACCGTGCCGCACTGGTGCGACGGCGTGCGGCGGTCGAAGCCCTTGGCAAGCACGATCGGAAAGCCCGCCGCCCGGCAGCGCTCGCGCATGACGGACACCAGCCGGGCATGCGCCTTCATGTTGGACCGCTTCCAGTTCAGGCGGATGCGCGGGCCGTCGAGCGTCACTCGGCTTTCCGGGTCGGGCAGGTCCTCGCTCATGAGGTACCAGTCCACCGCGTGGTCCGCGAAGGGCTTCAGCGCGAACTCCGGCAGGCGCGGCAGGTTGGCCTTGAGGATGGGCGCGGTGACGCGGCCGAGCAGTTGGACGTTGCCGAGCGGCGGGCCGCCGGCGCCGTCGGTGAAGTAGAAGTCATTGATGCCGAGCGTCTTCTGGTAGACGGAGGTGTTCCGCCAGCGCGGGTCGATGGCCAGCATGGCCGACGAGTTGTGGTTCATGAAATTGCGCCCGACCTGGTCGGAGCGGTTGGCAAGTCCGGTCGGGTGCGCCTCGTCGGCGGAGGCGAGCAGCAGGGCGGCCGACTGCACGGCGCCGGCGGCAAGTACGACCAGCTTGGGCGTCAAGCGGTGCACCTCCCCGCCCTTCTCGTACTCGACGGCCGTGATTTGGCCACCCGCCCCGGCGACCAGCCGGGTCACCCGCGCGCCGGTGACGAGGCTGATGTCCGGGTCCTTCAGCGCCGCCTTGAGGCCGCAGGTCTCCGCGTCGGACTTGCCGAAGTCGGTGTTCGGATAGGCGTCCCACGGCGTCGAGGCCCGCTTCAGCCAGCGTTCGATGTCGACGCCGAGCGGAAGCGAGAAGGGCCGCAGGCCCGCTCGGGCCATGCGCTCGCGGACGATGGCGATCGCCGGTTCGTCCGGCACCGGCGGGTGGGGATAGGGCGCGGAATGCGGCGGCTCGGTCGGGTCGTCTCCGGCCTTGCCGCGGACTTCGTAGAGCCGTTCGGCGGCGGTGTAGAAGGGTTCGAATTCCTCGTAGCTCACCGGCCAGGCGGGCGAGACGCCCTCCATGTGCTCGAGAACGTCGAAGTCCTCGCGCCGATAGCGGATCAGCACCGCGCCGTAGAACTTGGTATTGCCGCCGACATTGGCGTAGTTGCCGGGATTGAACGGCACGCCGGCCGCGTCCACCCACATCTCCTTCGGGCGGAAATGGCCGCGCTGGAAGATGGCGCGCGGGTCGCGGTTCTCCGGCAGGTCCGCCAGCCGCTCGCCGCGCTCCAGGATGGTCACCCGCGCGCCGTGCCCGGCGATCCCGGCGGCGAATGTGGCGCCGCCCATGCCGGAGCCGATGATGACGATGTCGGGGGAACCAGTCATATTGGAACGTTCCAAATCTTACGCCTTGGAGTGCCCGGCGTCTGCCGCCGGGCCTCGACGAACCATTGTCAGGCGACGCGAGCCTGGGTCGCCGGATCGAAGAACACCGCCTTGTCCATGTTGAAGGCGAAGTCGACCCGCTCGCCGGGGCGGACGCGGGCGTCGGAGCGCATGCGCGCGATCACTTCGCGGGCGCCAAGGCGCGTCACCACGAAGGTGTCGGATCCCGCGGGCTCCACGACGTCGACGTGGCAGCCGGCGTGGACCACCGTGCGCGCGGTGCGGTCGGCGCCGTCGGTGTCGGTGATCGCCTCAGGGCGGATGCCGAGCAGAATCTCGCGGCCGTCGTGGCGGGCGAGCGACGCAGCGCCACGGCCGGCTTCCAGGAGAAGATCCGGCTCGTTGTCGCGCTTTAGGGCCACCGCCACCGCGCTGCCGTTGGCCGTCACGCGGGCGGGGACGAGGTTCATCGCCGGCGAGCCCATGAAGTCGGCGACGAAGACGTTGACCGGGTCGTTGTAGATCTCCGCCGGGGTGCCGAACTGCTGCAGCACGCCATCCTTCAGCACGGCGATCTGGGTGGCGAGCGTCATCGCCTCGATCTGGTCGTGCGTCACGTAGACGATGGTGGTGCCCATCTTCTGGTGCAGCCGCTTGATCTCGGTGCGCATATCGACGCGCAGCTTGGCGTCGAGGTTGGAGAGCGGCTCGTCGAACAGGAAGACCTGCGGGTCGCGCACCAGGGCGCGGCCCATGGCGACGCGCTGGCGCTGGCCACCGGAGAGCTGGCTCGGCTTGCGGTTGAGGAGGTGACCGATCTGCAGCATGTCGGCGACGCGGGCCACCGCCTTGTCGCGTTCGGCCTTGTCGACACCGCGCATCTCCAGGCCGAAGGCGATGTTCCCGCCCACCGTCATGTTCGGATAGAGCGCGTAGGACTGGAACACCATGGCGATGTCGCGCTGGGACGGCGGCAGCTCGTTGACCCGCTTGCCCTTGATGCGGATCTCGCCCTCGCTGATCGTATCGAGGCCGGCGATCATGGACAGCAGCGTGGACTTGCCGCAGCCGGACGGGCCGACGAGCACCAGGAAGCCGCCCTCCTCGACCTGGAGGTTGATGCCCTTCAGCACCTCCACCGGGCCGAAACGCTTGATGAGGCTGTCGATCTCGAGGAATGCCATTGGTTTCAGCCCTTAACTGCGCCCGCCATCAGGCCGCGCACGAAGTAGCGTCCGGAGACGATGTAGACGACGAGGGTGGGGAGCGCGGCCATGATCGCGCCGGCGAAGTGGACGTTGTATTCCTTCACGCCGGTGGACGAGGACACCAGGTTGTTGAGCGCCACCGTCATCGGCATGGAGTCGAAGTCGCCGAACGAGGCACCGAAGAGGAAGTCGTTCCAGACGTTGGTGAACTGCCAGATGACGGTGACCACGATGATCGGGCCGGACGACGGCAGCAGGATGCGGAAGAAGATCTGCCAGAAGCTCGCCCCGTCGATCTGCGCGGCCTTCACCAATTCGGTCGGGAAGGCCTCGTAGTAGTTGCGGAAGAAGAGCGTGGTAAAGCCGATGCCGTAGACCACGTGCACCATCACGAGCCCCGGCGTGGAGCCGGCGAGGCCGACGAGGCCGAGGATGCGGGCCATCGGGATCAGGACGATCTGGAACGGAATGAAGCAGGCGAGCAGCATCATGCCGAAGACGATGTCGTGGCCGGGGAAGCGCCACTTGGTGAGCACGTAGCCGTTGATCGCCCCGAAGACGGTTGAGAGCGCCACGGCCGGCACCACCATCAGGATGGAGTTGATGAAGTAGGGCGAGAGGCCGGTTGGCGAGACGCCGATCTGCGCGGAGTTCCAGGCGGTCAGCCAGGGCTCGACGGTGAAGAGCTTGGGCAGTGCAAGCATCGCCCCACCGCGGATCTCGTCCAGCGGTTTGAACGAGTTCACCACCATCACGTAGAACGGCAAGAGGTAGTAGACGGCGAAGACGATCAGCAGCGCGTAGATCAGCGCCCGCGTCACCCGGCCCGTGCGGACCGCCGTATCGGGAGAGCTAACGGCCATTGGACTGCCCTCCTTTCACTTCCGCGTAGATGTAGGGGACGATCACAGAGGCGATCATCACCAGCATGATGACCGCCGAGGAGGCGCCGATGCCCATCTGGTTGCGGGTGAAGGTGTAGGAATACATGAAAGTGGCGGGCAGCTCGGTCGCCCGTCCCGGGCCGCCGTTGGTGAGCGCCACGACGAGGTCGTAGGACTTGATGGCGAGGTGCGCCAGCACCACGAAGGCGCTGAGGAACGCCGGCTTCAGGAGCGGGATCACGATGCGGCGGTAGAGCTGAAAATTGGAGGCGCCGTCGATCTGCGCCGCCTTCAGTATCTCGTTGTCGATGCCGCGCAGGCCGGCGAGGAACATCGCCATCACGAAGCCGGAGGACTGCCAGACGGCGGCGATGACGACCGTGTAGATCGCCATGTCGTTGTTCTTGATCCAGTCGAAGGTGAAGGTCTCGAAGCCCCAGGAGCGGACGATCGTTTCCACGCCGATGCCGGGATCCAGGAACCACTTCCAGGCGGTGCCCGTGACGATGAAGGAGAGCGCCATCGGGTAGAGGTAGATCGGCCGGAGCAGGCCCTCGCCGCGGATCTTCTGGTCGAGCAGGATCGCGAGGCCGAGCCCGACAATCGTGCAGATCACGATGTAGAGGCCGCCGAAGATGGCGAGGTTCGACAGCGCGGTCCACCAGTTCGGCGCGGCGAACAGCTTCTCGTAGTTCTGCAGGCCGACAAAAGTGAAGTTCGGCAGGATCTTCGAGTTGGTGAAGGAGAGATAGAAGGTGAAGAGGATGAAGCCGTAGACGAACAGCAGCACGGCCGCGAAGCTCGGCGCCAGGACGAGCCTCGGCAGCCAGCCCTGGAGCCGCTCGCGCGCGGTGGCCGTCGTCACGATCGGCACGGTTTCGGTCTGCGTGATCGACACGGGTCTATCCTCGCGGGAGATGTCAGGGGGATCCCCGGCGGACGAGCCGCCGGGGACAGATCGAGATGCGGACGGTGAAAGCCCCGGGGGCACCCGGCAACGCACCGGGAGTCCGCGGTGGTCCGGCATGGCGGGCGAGCGCCGTAACGCCGCCCGCCAAGACCGCACCCGTCACTGCGCGGCGGCGACCGCTTCCACCAGCTGCTTGGTGGCGGCCGCCGGATCGACCTGGCCGTTGAAGGCCGCGGTGACCACGTCGTAGACGGCCTGCTTGACGGCAGCCGGGGCGGCGTGGCCGTGGGCCATGGAGCCGAACAGCTTGCCGGAGGCGGAGGCCTCGGCGAGGTCCTTCATGCCTTTCTTGCCGCAGTCGTCGAAGTCGGTGTCGGGCACGTCGGTGCGTGCCGGGACCGAGCCCTTGACCACGTTGAAGGCCGACTGGAAGCCCGGCTCCGCGATGGCGGCGGCGAGCTTGACCTGGGCGGCCTGCTTGTCTTCACCGACCGAGAACATGGCGAACTGGTCGGAGTTGAAGGTGACCGTTCCCTGGGTGCCCGGGAAGCGGAAGCAGCTGAAGTCGACGCCCGGCTTCTGGCCGGCCTTCAGGAACTCGCCCTTGGCCCAGTCGCCCATGAACTGAACGCCGGCCTTGCCCTCGATGACCATCGCGGAGGCGAGGTTCCAGTCGCGGCCGGAGAAGTTGTCGTCCACATAGGTGCGCAGCTGCGCCATCCGCTCGAAGGCGGTCTTCATGGTGTCCGAGCCGAGGGCCTCGGGGTCGAGGTCCACCAGCGCCTTCTTGTAGAAGTCCGGTCCGCCGGTGGACATCACGACGGCGTCGAAGATGGTCGCGTCCTGCCAGGGCTGGCCGCCGTGGGCGACGGCGACCTTGCCGGCGGCCTTGATCTTGTCGAGCGCGGCGATCAGCTCGTCCCAGCTGGTGGGTTCGGCGATGCCGAGTTCGTCGAAGATCTTCTTGTTGGCCCACACCCAGTTGGTGGAGTGGACGTTGACGGGCGCGGCGACCCACTTGCCGTCATACTTGGAGAACTTCTGCAGCGCCTCGGGGACGACCTTGTCCCAGCCTTCCTTGGCCGCGAGGTCGTTGAGATCGGCGAGCGCACCCTGCTCGGCCCAGTCGGTGATGTCGAAGCCGAGCATCTGCACGGCCGTCGGCGGGTTGCCGGAGGTGACGCGGGCGCGCAGAACGGTCATGGCCTGCTCGCCACCACCGCCGGCAACCGGCATGTCCTGCCAGGCGACGCCTTCCTTCTCCAGGTTGCCCTTGAGCACGTTGAGCGCCGCGGCTTCACCGCCGGACGTCCACCAGTGCAGAACCTCCACCTGCTCCGCAGCCATTACGGATCCGGTGAGCGCGACCGAGAACACGGTCCCCATCAGAAGCTTATACATATGTTCTTCTCCTCCCATGCCCCATTGTATAGGGCTTCGGCCATATGGCCTGTGCTACCTGTAACGTTGCAGGTGACCGCCTGTCAACGAACCAGGATCTCTCATCCGACCGGTTGCATGGCCGCCCTCAACCGTTGCGTCGCGTCGGGCTGCTCCACCGCCTGAAGCGTCGCCGGGTCCTCGCCTGCGATCGCGCGCAGCAGCAGAGCCGCCAGTTCGCGGCCGGCGAGGCGGATGTCCTCGCCGATCCGCCCGACGGCCGGCATCTGCATGCCGAGGATCGGCAGCGTCTGCTTGGCAACGATGTGGTAGTCGCGCCCGATCACCAGTCCCTCGGCCTGGAAGGCGGAGACGATGGCGGCGGCCGACACGTCGCCCGGCAGCACGAAACCGTCCGGGCGGTCCGGCCCGAGGGCGATCCGACGGGCCTCGGCGACGATCGCATCCACGGGGGTGTCGAGGTCGATGCCGGCGAGAATTTCTCCGGAGACGCCGTATGCTTCGACCGCCGCGCGGAAGCCGTCCACCGTGTGACGGTGAAAGGTGAGCGCGGGGGACGGCTCCAGCAGCGCCAGGCGTCGGGCGCCCGCCGTTACGAGCCGCTCCACGGCCATCCGGGCGAAGGCCTCGTTGTCGTAATCGTAGAAGGCGTGCGGCTCCGGCAGCGCCGAGCGTCCGTGAGTGACGAAGGGAAAGCCGTGCCGCTGGAGATAGGCGATCCGTTCGTCGTCGGGGCTGGTGCGGGTGAAGATCACGCCGTCGGCGGACTTGGTCTCCACGAGGTAGCGGATCGGGGCCATGGTGTCGCGATCGAGGAAATGCGGCGTGACCACCAGGTGGTAGCTGGAGCCGCGCAGCACCTCGGAGATGCCGTAGATCAGCTCCAGGCCGAAGGAGATCAGCTCCTCATGGGGCGAGAGCACCAGGCTGATGACATTGGTGCGGCCTGTGCGCAGGCGCACGCCGGCCCGGTTCGGGCGATAGCCGATCTCGTTGGCGATGCGGCGGACGCGCGCCTTGGTGGCCTCGCCGATGTCGGGTGCGTCTTTGAGCGCCTTCGACACTGTGGTGACGCCGAGACCTGCGATGGTCGCGATCGTGCGCAGGGTGGCGGACCCGGGCGGGTGCGCGACGGCGGCGTCGTCGGTCGGCATCGGCTCCTCCGTCATCGGGTTTCCTCTCTCGTTCACGATCGGTCGCGCTCAGTCTACGGTGGCCGGGGTGGCCCACCAGCCGGTACGCGGGCCGGCGTGGAACTGGATCGTTTTCGTCTCGGTGTAGTCCTCCACGGCCGCCTTGCCGAGCTCGCGGCCGAGGCCGCTCTGCTTGGCGCCCCCGAAGGGAAGTTCCGGATATCCGTCCATGAATGTGTTGACCCACACCGTACCGGTCCGGGCGGCGCGTGCAAGGTTCATGCAGGTGTCGATGTCGCGGCTCCAGACGCCGGCCGAGAGGCCGTAATCGGTGCCGTTGAGCAGCTGCGCCGCCTCCTCCGCCGTCCGGAAGGAGAGCACGGAGAGCACCGGCCCGAAGATCTCGTCGCGGGCGACCGGCATCTCGGGCTTCACGCCGGCGATCACGGTCGGGCCCATGTACTGGCCGGCTGAGGCTCCGATGCCGCGTCCGTCGGCAAAGAGGCGCGCGCCGGCGGCTTCGGCCGAGGCGACGGCGGCATGGATCTGGCGGAGATGGTCCGGCGTGATGATCGCGCCGACCTTGGTGCGGGGATCGAGGGGATCGCCCACGACAACGTTGCGGGCGCGCACCTCGAAGGCCGCCAGGAACTCGGCCTCGAGACCCTCCTGGAGAATGACGCGAGAGCCGGCGTTGCAGCATTCACCGGCGTTGAAGAAGGCACCGAAGACGGCCGCGTCCACGGCGGCTTCCAGGTCGGCGTCGCGGAAGACCACCTGGGCGTTCTTGCCGCCGAGCTCAATCGCGACCTTCTTCAAGGTCGGCGCGGCGGCCTGCATGGTCGCCTGGCCGACGCGGGTGGATCCGGTGAAGGAGACCATGTCGACGCCGGGATGGGCGGTCATGTGGGCGCCGACGTCCGGGCCGGTGCCGAGCAGGATGTTGACGGCGCCGTTCGGCAGGCCGGCTTCCATCAGGATCTCGCCGAGCACCACCGTGGAGGCGGAGGTCATCTCCGACGGCTTCACCACGGCCGTGCAGCCGGCGGCAAGCGCGAAGGGCAGCTTCTGCGCGATGATCAGGAAGGGGAAGTTCCAGGGCGTGATGAGCGCGACCACGCCGATCGGCTCGCGCAGGACGACGCCCAGCATGTCGTCGCCGAGATTGGCGTAGCTCTCGCCGTGCAGCGTGCGGCAGAGGGCTGCGGCGTAGCGCCAGATGTCGGCGGCGCCGGCGATCTCGCCCAAGGCCTGGGAGATCGGCTTGCCCGACTCGATCACGTCGAGGCGCGCGATCTCCTCGCGCCGACGGTCGATGATGTCGGCGGCCCTGAGCAGCACAGCGGACCGCTCGGCGGCTTTCAGGCGCGGCCAGGGGCCCGTGTCGAAGGCACGGCGGGCGGCGGCGACGGCACGGTCCACGTCGACGCGCGTGCCGAAGGCGTAGCGGCTCACCTCCACCCCGTGGCCCGGCGAGACGCGCGACCCTTCGCGCCCCTCCGCACCGTCGACGAAGGCGCCGTCGATCAGCATGCGGTAGCGCGTCGGGCCGGCGGCGGCCTCGGCAAGCGCGGCGGGGTTGATGGCGAGCGTCATGTCAGCGGTCCTTGAATGCGGCGGGGCGTTTCTCGCGGAAGCTCGCGACGCCCTCCTTGAGGTCTTCCGTGGTGGCGACGAGCGCGCCGGCGATCGCCTCCATGGCGGCGTCGCGCTCCTCGCCCTCGGCGGCGTTGATCAGCGCCTTGGCGACCTGGACGGCGACCGGTCCGCGCGCGGCGATGCCGTCGGCGAGGGCGAGCGAGCGGGCAAGGCCCTCGCCAGTTGCGACCACCTCGTCGAGGATGCCGGCAGCGAGCGCTTCCTCGGCGTTGTACATCCGGCCGGCCAGCGACATGCGCTTGACGGCGCGGCTGCCGAAGCGGCGGACGAGACGCTGGGTGCCGGACCAGCCCGGTACCATGCCGAGACCGCTCTCGGGCAGGCCGACGCGCACGTGTGCCTCGGCAATGATCAGATCGGCGGTCGCGGCGAGTTCCAGACCGCCGCCGAAGGCGTGGCCGTTGAGGACCGCCACCAGCGGCTGGCGCAGCCGGGCGAGCCGGTCGAACACGCGGTGGCCGTTGCGCACCCAATCGCGGCCGAAGCCGATGGGGTCCATCCCGGCCCAGGCGTTGATGTCGCCGCCGGCGGAGAAGGCCTTCTGCCCGCTGCCGGTGATCACCGCTGCGCGCACCGTGCGGTTCGCCTCGGTCGCGTCGATCCAGGCCTCGATCTCCTCGATCAGGGGCTGGTCGAGCGCGTTCAGCTTCTCCGGCCGGTCGATGGTGAGGATGGCGACGTGGCCGACGATCTCGGCCTTGAGGCGCGACGGGGTCATGCGGCGCCTCCGAGGTCGAGGCCGATCGGCTCCGGCCGGAACAGCCGCTCCGGCATGACCTTGAGGTCCTTCGCCACGATCAGCGGCACGTCGGACTGGGCGAGCACGTCGCGCTCCAGGTCGATGCCGGGGGCGATCTCGGTGACGACGATGCCGTCCGCGGTCAGCGTCATCACGCAGCGCTCGGTGACGTAGGTGATGTCCTGGCCCTGCGCGACCGCGCGGCGGCCGGAGAAGGAGACGTGCTCCACCTCGGGCACCAGCTTCTTCACCTTGCCTTCCCTATCGATCCGCACCGCGCCGTTCTCCACGGCGAGCTTCGCGCCGGCATTGAAGTAGCCGGAGAAGACGATCTTCTTCGCCCGCGCCGTGATGTCGACGAAGCCGCCGGCGCCGGCCGTCACGTGCGGGCGGACGGAGAGCTTGGAGACGTTCACCGAGCCGAAGCGGTCGATCTGGAGGAAGGAGAGCAGCGAGCAGTCGAAGCCGCCGGCCTGGAAGTAGGTGAAGTTGTAGGGGCTCGGAACGATCGCCTCGGCATTGGAGGCGCAGCCGAACTGGAAGTCGAGAAGCGGCACGCCGCCCACGGCGCCCTGCTCGATCACCCAGGTGACGTCGCCGTGCCGGCCCTCCTCAAGGAGGATGCGCGGCACGTTGGCGGAGATGCCGAAGCCGATGTTGACGGCCCACCCGGCCTTCATCTCCATCGCCACCCGTCGGGCGATCACCTTGCCGATGTCGAAGGCGGGGATCTCGAAGCTTTCCAGCGGGCGGAAGATCTCGCCGGAGATGGCGGGCTCGTAGACAGTCTGGGTGGTTTGCATCTGGTCCGGGGCGACCACCACATGGTCGACAAGGATGCCGGGAACGTAGACCTGCTGCGGCTTCATGGTGCCGGATTTCGCCACCCGCTTGACCTGCGCGATGACGATGCCGCCGTTGTTGTGCGCGGCCATCGCCTGGTCGAGCGGTCCGAGGAAGGCGCCCTCGTGCTCGTAGGTGAGGTTGCCGCGCTCGTCCGCCGTGGTGGCGCGGATGATCGCGACGTTGGGCGTGATGGCGCGGAAGTAGAGCCATTCGTCGCCGTCGAAAGTCTGCCGCGAGACGATCGGGCGGGCGGCGGCGCGGGCGTTCATGGCGCAGCCCTCGCGCGCCGGGTCGACGAAGGTGTCGAGGCCTACCTTGGTGAGCACGCCGGGGCGCTTGGCCGCCGCCTCGCGGTGCATGTCAAACAGGATGCCGGAGGGGATGTTGTAGGCGGCGATGCTGTTGTCGCCGATCATCCGCCAGATGGCTGGCGGCTCTGCCGACGACGGTCCGGAGGGATAGGAGCCGGCCAGCACGGTGGAAAGCAGGCCTTCCCGAGCGATGTGGTCAATGCCCTTGATGCCCCACATGTCGCCGGCCGCGATCGGATGCAGCGTGGTGAGGTTGCGCGGGTGCCCCTCGGCCTCGAAGCGACGGCCAATGGCGGCGAGCACCGCGTCCGGACAGCCGAGTCCGGAGGACGAGGAGACCGTGACGACGGCATCGTCGGGGATGAGGGCGGCCGCCTGGTCGGCGGTGATGATCTTCGACATCGGGCTTCTTCGCGTCTCTTCAGTCTTTGGTCTCGTCGGCCGGCGTTTTCGCCTATCCGAGCTTCACGGTCCTGCCGGTGCGTGCGGCCTCCAGCACCGCCAGCCCGAAGGCCAGCGAGCGGATACCGTCGTCGGCGGTGGCAGCCGGCTGGCCCTCGCCGCGCACCGCCGCGTGGAAGGCGCGGAGCGCGCGGACGTAGAGGTTCTCGCGGTCGACCTCCAGCTCCCGCTCACCGTCGGCATTGCGGAGGACCACCGAGCCGATCGGCTTCTGGGTCATGCAGTCCCGCGCGATCAGCGAGCCTTCCGTGCCGTGCACCTCGAGGCCGGTTCCGGCGAACTTCGCGGTGAAGGCGTCGTGGGTCTGGGCGATCAGGCCGGAGGCGAAACGCACGGTGGTCATCACCGCGTCCTCCAGCCCCTCGCTCGCCATGCCGGACGACTGGACCAGGGCGGCGACCTCGACCGGCTCGTCGTCGAGGTCGAAGCGCAGCGTGTCGGCGTCATGGACGGCGATGTCGAGCACGACGCCGCCGCCGGCACGCGGGTTGGTGATCCGCCAACCCTGCAGGTGCGGGGGCAGGTAAACGGCGTGGAACACTCGCGCCGCCAGCGGCCGGCCGATGAGGCCGTCCTTGATCGCCTGGCGGATGGCACGGTGGGTGCCGGCGTTGCGCAGGTGGTGGTTGGTCGCCATCACGACCCCCGCAGCGGCGCAGGCATCGCGCATGGCGATCGCATCGTCGAGCGTGAGGGCGAGCGGCTTCTCGGCCAGCACGTGCTTGCCGGCCCGGGCGGCGGCGATGGTCTGGTCGCGATGAAGCTCGTTGGTGGTGGAGATGTAGACCGCGTCCACCTCGGAGTCGGCAAGCAAGGCATCAAGGCTGTCGAAGGCACGCGGAATCCCGTTCTCCGCCGCATAGGCCTTGGCGCGGTCGGCGCTCGACGACATCACGGAAACGACCTCGCCGCCCGCGTCGCGGATTGCGCCGATCACCCACTCCCGGGCGATGGTGGAGGCACCGATCAGGCCCCATCGGATGTTGGTCATGGCTTTCCTCCTTCGGCCGCGCCGCAGCTTTCGCGGATGATCAGGGAGACGTCGCCGACGTGGTCCTCCGCCCGCGTGTCGCCATGGATCATGCGCAGAACGGTGTGGGCGGCACGCTCGCCGAGGCCTTGGCTGTCGACGCCGACCGTGGTGAGCGGCGGGCTGGTGAAGCGGGCCTCGCGCACGTCGTCGAAGCCGATCAGGCCGAAGTCGACGCCGGCCCGCAGGCGGCGCTCGGCGAGACCGTCCATCACGCCGAAGGCGACCACGTCGTTGAAGCAGAGCGCGGCAGTGGCGCCGGTGGCGATCAGGCGGGCGACGGCCATGTGGCCGGTCTCGCGGTTCGGCGCCCCTTCGACGACCAGCGACGGGTCGGCGGCGATGCCGGCGCTCTCCAGCGCGGAGAGATAGCCGCCACAGCGCTCGTTCTGGGCGATCATGTCGGCGTAGCCGCCGACGAAGGCGATCTTCCGGTGGCCGAGGCGGATCAGGTGCTCGGTGGCGCGGCGGGCGCCGCGGACGTTGTTGGGCGCGACGCTCGGCAGGCGGGTGCCGGCGAGCTTGCGCATGGCGGTCACCACGGGCATGCCGGCCTTTGCCAGACTGGCGAGGTCCTCGCCGCGGGTGCCCCGGGCCGGGCAGACGATCAGCCCGGCGATGTCGTGCTCGCGCATCGACTTCAGCACCTCGGCCTGGCGCGCCGGGTTCTCCTGGGTGTTCGCCATCAGGGGAATGAAGCCGGCGGCCTGGAAGACGCGCTCGATCCCGACGGCGAGCTCGGCGAAGAAGGGGTTGGCGAGATCGTTGATGACCATGCCGACGATGTTGGTCCTGGCGCGCCGGAGGTTGGCGGCGCCACGGTTGTAGACATAGCCGAGCGCATCGATCGCCGCGGAGACCTTCTCCCGCGTCTCCGCCTTCACCAGCGGACTGCCCTGCAGAACCAACGAGACGGTGGACTTCGACACGCCGGCGTGGCGGGCGATGTCGACCATCGTTACCCTTCCCGCCGCCAAGATGTCGCCGTCGATGCTCACGCCGTCCGCCCGCCTGTTTTGGAACGTTCCAGTTCAATAGGCGCGATCACCCGGTCCGTCAATCCCCTGCAAATCCCCGAACGGCGTTGATGCGGCGCAGCAATCAGCCGGAGGAGCCGCGATCGACGGTCAAATGCGGTTGACAAGTTTGGAACGTTCCAATTATTGAGACCGGAAAAGGGAGCGTCTCATGCCGGTCGAACTCCGACTTCCCACCGCGGTGCGCAGCCTGGAACGGTTCGTCGTGCCGGAGCCTCGCGGCTTCGGTCCTGTTGATCCGGCGCGCTTCAACCGTGTCGCCTACGCAGCCGCCCATGTGGTCGCGGACCCGCTGGCAACCGGCAACCCGTGGTCGGACGTCGCTGTCGACTGGGACGCGACGCTTGCCTATCGGCGGCACCTGTGGAGCCTCGGCTTCCGGATCGCGGAGGCGATGGATACCTCGCAGCGAGGCATGGGTTTTGCCTGGGTGAACGCGCAGGAGCTGATCCGGCGCTCGATCGCCGAGGCCCGGACGATCCCGGGCGCAGATCTCGCGTCGGGCGTCGGCACCGACCACCTCCCCGCCGATGCACCGCTCACCCTCGACGACGTGATCTCCGCCTACGAGACGCAGCTCGCCTTTGTGGAAGGCCTCGGCGGCCGCGCCATCCTGATGGCGAGCCGGGCGCTGGCGCGCACCGCCCGCGGCGCCGATGACTACATCCGCGTCTACGACCGGATCCTGTCGCAGGCCTCGGGCAAGGTCGTGCTGCACTGGCTGGGAGACATGTTCGACCCGGCCCTTTCGGGCTACTGGGGCGGCACCGATTTCGAGACGATGCTGCCGACGGTGCTTGCGATCATCGAGGCCAATCGGGACAAGGTGGAGGGCATCAAGATCTCGCTGCTCGACGCGGCCTACGAAGTCGAGCTACGGCGCCGGCTGCCGGAGGGCGTCTTGATGTACACAGGCGACGACTTCAACTACGCGGACCTGATCGCCGGCGACGGCGAGCGGCACAGCCATGCCCTGCTCGGCATCTTCGACGCGGTCGCACCGGCGGCAGCGGCGGCGCTGACCCGGCTCGGCGATGGCGACGAGGCCGGTTTCCGGGCGATCATCGAGCCCACCGTGCCGCTGTCGCGCAAGATCTTTGAAGCGCCGACCCAGTACTACAAGGCCGGCGTCGTCTTTCTCGCCTGGCTGAACGGGCACCAGGACCATTTCCGGATGGTCGGCGGCCTGGAATCGAGCCGCTCGATCCTGCACTACGCCGAGGTGTTCAGGCTGGCCGCGGCCGCCGGCCTGCTTGCCGATCCGGAGCGTGCATCCCATCGGATGCGGCTGCTGCTCGGTGTCTCGGGTATCGCGGGATAAATGCGCGTTAATCCGTGCATATATGTGATCTGCAGTTCGTCCGGACCAACATATTATAAATAAATACGCATTAGGGTTTGCCCTCACAACCGGCAGCAGTCCGTCCTGAGGGAAACGTCTCCATGGCATCACGCGATCCTTCCGTCACCCGGCCGATCGGCCTGAAGATCGGGGCCGGCGTCGCCGGCCTTGCGGCGGTGGCCGCCCTGGTGGGAGCGGTGGGCTGGACCGGCCTTTCGGGGATGGGCCGTGCTGTTGAGCAGACCGGCCTTTCCGCCAAGATCCTGTCCGACGTCAACGGCGCGAGCGCTTCGGTCAACGCCTTCCTGGAGAACCGCCGACCGGAGGTGGCCGAAGGAGCCAAGACCGCGATCGCCAAGGTGGTGACCGACGTCGGGGGGCTAGCGGCGACCGGGGATCCCAAGATCGCGGAGGCGAGCGAGAGCGTCCTGCGCTTCGGCACGGCCGTCGACACGCTGGCGGTCAAGACGGTGGAGAGCGACGCCGCCCTCGCCGCGGCGCTCACGGCCCTGGCGGATCTGCGCGCGATCGGGGAGCGCGTTCAGTCCGACAGCTTCGCCAAGGCGGACAGTTTCGCAGCCGAGGCCGACAAGGTTTCGCGCACGCTGTCGGAGGCGCGCGTGATCGCCGGCCAAGTCGGGCAGGTCCAGATCGCGGGCCTGCGCACCGCCGCCGCGCTGAAATCCCATGCGCTCACCGGTGAGGACCGCTTCATCAAGGCGGCCGGGGCCAGCGTCGGCGGCATGGTTCCCCTGGTCAAGAAGGTCTCGTCCGGCCAGGTGACCGAAGCCGCCAAGCCGCACATGGAGACCCTGGCGGCGGAGACGAAGACGCTGGTTTCGCTCGCCGGAAAGCTGCGTGCGGCCGATGCGGCCACCGTGCCGGCCCTGCGCGACCAGACCATTGCGGCCGTCGACAAGGCGATGGCGGCCGCCGACGAGATCGGCCGGCTGCAGGCGACCGCGGCGGAGAAGATGGCCTACGAGGAGCGCGCCAAGAATGCCAAGCGCGCCGAGGCGATCACCACCAGCAAGCTCGGCGCGACCTTCAGCGCCCGGATCGCCGCGCTGGCGGCGGACACCTTCCTCTACCGGCTGGAGGGATCGGACGAGGCGGAGAACCGCATCGACGATCTCGTCTCCGAGCTCAAGGCGTCGGTCGGCGACATCGTCAAGGCCGGCTTCCCGGAGGCCGCCGACAAGGTTGCGGCCTTCGCTGCCGCGTTCGACGACCTGGCGGTCGCCTCCACCGGCTTCGCCAAGGCCCGCACCGACGCGCGCAGCGCGGCGATGAGCGCCACCGGCGCCATCCGCGGGGTGGTCGAGACGCTTGCCGGCTCGGCGGCGGAAACCCGCCAGACCGCGACGCTCGCCATGGCGGCCGCCGTGGTGGTGGCGCTGTTGCTCGCCGCAGGGATCGCGATCGGTCTCGATCGCGCCATCGCCCGACCGATCCGCGGCATCACCGGCGCGATGCGCCGGCTGGCCGACGGCGACACGGAAATCGCGCTTGCTGAAACCCGGCGCCGGGACGAGATCGGCGGCATGGTCGAGGCGGTCCGCGTGTTCCGCGACAACGCGGTGGAGCGGGTCGCGCTCGCCGCGGCTTCCGAGCGGGAGAACCACCAGCGCGCCGCGCGGCAGGAAAGGATCGAAGCCCTGATCTCCGGGTTCCGGACGGAGATGGCGGGCCTGCTTGAAGCGGTGGGCGGCAACGCCGATCGGATGGAGCGGACCGCCAACGGGCTCGCCGAGACGGCCGCGCAGGCGGCCGGCCGCGCCCGGACGGCAACCGACGCATCCGGCGCGGCAGCCGGATCGGTGCAGACGGTGGCGTCCGCGGCCGAGGAGCTTTCGGCGTCGATCCAGGAGATCGCACGGCAGGTCAGCGGCGCCATGCAGGTGGTGTCGGCGGCCACCGGCAACGCGCGCGCCACCAACGCCACGATCGGCGAACTCGCCAATGGCGCATCGCGGATCGGGCAGGTCGTGTCGCTGATCCGCGCGATCGCCGAACAGACCAACCTTCTCGCCCTCAATGCCACGATCGAGGCGGCACGGGCGGGCGAGTCCGGCCGCGGCTTCGCAGTGGTCGCCGGCGAGGTGAAGAGCCTCGCCAACCAGACTGCCAAGGCGACCGACGAAATCGCCCAGCAGGTCGCCGAGATCCAGCGGTCCACCCAGGCCGCGGTGGACGCGATCCAGGTGATCGTCGCCAACATGACCGACGTGGACAGCTACACCTCCACCATCGCCGCGGCTGTGGAGGAGCAGGGCGCTGCCACATCGGAGATCTCGCGCAACGTGCTGCAGGCCGCGGGCGGAACCGAAACGGTTGCGGAGGCGATGGACGTGCTCGGCGAGGCCGTCGGGGCGACCAGCCGGTCGGCCGCCGACGTGCTCGACGTATCGCGCGACGTCAACGGCAAGGCTGGCGATCTTCGCGCCGCCGTCGACCGTTTTCTGCATCAGGTCGCAGCGGCCTGATCAATCGGCGGCGCCGCCGACGTCAGATCCATGGAAATCAAGAAGGCCCGCCGGGGGGCGCCGGCGGGCCTTCTTTTCTTTTGTCAACGCTGCACCGAAAAACAATGGCGGCGATCGGCTGGGCCATCGACCTCAATAGACTGTAACGCATCATCAATTTGCCGCCACGGTGACTGCCGAACTTCAGCCCCGCCCAAAGCGGCGTCCATGCGATCAAAACGGATGGGGACAAGCGCCTATTCCCTCGTGCGTTATTTTTTTGTAACACCAGGAATGCGATTCGCCCCAATTCGGCACAGTCAGGTCACCGAGCCTAAATGCGGGGAGACATCTGGCCGTCGTTGCGTTAACCTGAACGCAATTGATGTACGGATTATTTTATCATGACGACCCATTTCAAGACACATGGCTACCAGCCCGCGGGCAATAGTCCCGATAGTGGCCTCCATCGTCTCCTTCCGGCGAACGCGATCGTCTATGCCGTCGGCGACGTGCACGGATGCCTGCGCGAGCTGATCGAACTGGAGCGCCGGATTGTTGCCGATGCGGCGAGCCATGCCGGTCCCCGCTATATCGTTATGCTGGGCGACTACGTGGATCACGGCCCGGATTCGGCCGGCGTGATCGACCATCTGCTGACCGAGCCCCCGGCCGGTTTCAAGCGCATCTGCCTGAAGGGCAACCACGAGGCCTTCTTCGAGAACTACCTGCAGTCGCCGTCCAGCAACGCGTCGTGGCTGCAGATCGGCGGGCTGGAGACCCTCGCATCCTACGGTGTCGAACAGCTCGGCAAGCCAGGCCGTTCCGACCGCAAGCGGATCGCAGACGATGCGCGCCATGCCGTGCCGCGGGAGCACCGCGAGTTCCTGGCCGGCCTGCCGCTGACGGCACGCATCGGATCCGTGTTGTTCGTGCACGCGGGCCTCAAGCCCGGCGTGCCGCTGGAGCGCCAGTCGCCCACCGACCTCCTGCTGATCCGCCATGAGTTCCTGGAGAGCGACCACGACTTCGGTATGCTCGTGGTGCACGGCCACACGGCGCGCCTCAGCCCGGAGGTGCGCCGGCATCGGATCGGCATCGACACCGGCGCCCACCGCACCGGCTGCCTCACCGCCTTGAAGGTGCACCCGGGCGGCCTGCACATCCTCTCCACCGTGGATGCGCGGCCCGTGTCCATTCCGCGTGAAGCGGTCCAGCGCGGTCCCGGTTCGATGAGCGCGCTGCCGGAGTGGGTGGAGCTCGCGCTTCCCGCCTCCGGACACAAGCACATCACCCCCGGCGCCGTCACGGCGGCGCGACGCATCCTGCCGCGCGCCATGGCCTCGGCCGTCGCGGCCGTGTCGCTCGCCGCCATTGCGCTCGGTGCCGAGCCGCTGATCCGCTCCAGCTGGTCCAGCTGGTTCCCGGACGCCACGACGCCGCCGGTGCAGACCGCCAGTGCCGATCCGCAGGATGTGACCGGCGCGCTGCCGCCGTCCGCGGAGCCGCGAACCACCGTCACGGCGCTTGGTTCCGAAAAGCCGGCGCTTCCGCCGCGCGCCGACGACGTGGCCGAAGCGGATATCGTCGACGTCGCCGCGCCGATCGAAGACCCGGTCGACCGCCGGCCGATCCTTGCGGCGGACGAGGCGATCCTGCCGGAGGAACCGGTCACCCCGGCGCCGCGTCCGGAGGAGATCCGGACCGCCGCTGCGCCGACCGAGATCCTCGAACCCGTTCCCGTTGGGCCGACGGCGGCCGTGGCTGTGGAGACGCCGCCACCTGCAGAGGTCGCCGCTCCGGCGATCGTTCCGCGCGCTCCGTCTCAGGCCGCCAAACCGGCCGAGCCGATCGTCACCGCGGCGATCGAACCGGAGACCACTACACCTGCGAAGATCGCGAGCCCGTCGACGGCGCCGCTGTCTGTGCGCTCGGTCACCGTTCCCGGCGCCGGCGCGACCCAGACGTCGGCGAGCAACCGTCCCGCCAGCGTGCCGATGAAGGCGCCGACGCCCGATGCCGCCACCGCGCTTGCGCCGACGGCCATCGTCATGCCCGAGCCGACACGGACGACGACGCCGGACGCCGCGCCCGCGCGGCCGGTCGAGGTCGCGGCGATCGATCCGGACATCGCCAGCGATGCCACCGCCCCCCTTGTGGGCGAGTCGGAAGCCGCGCCGAGCTTCACGACGCTGACGCCGCCGCTGCCGACGCCGCGTCCGCGCATCGCAACGCTGCCGACGGTGACGACGCCCGAGGCGACCACACCGCGCAAGCCCGCCAAGCCTGCCCAGCAGACCACCCGCAAGCCAGCGACCACCGAGACGGCCGCTCGCAAGCCCGCAACCCAGCCGCAGGCCCGGGTCGCGGCGGTGGAACCTGCTCCGCAAGCCCAGGCGCCGGCCGTGCGTCGCCAGCAGAAGGCGGCGCCGGTGCTGATGAAGGTTTGCGAGAAGAAGCTCTTCTGGGAGAGCTGCGAGTACATGATGGTCGAGGCCGACCAGCTGCAGCCGATTGAGCGGCCCCGGGTGGCCCGGTCCGAGAACCGCAGGGACAACAGCGATCGCGGATCGTCGGACACGGACAACCGGAACTCCTCGGTCGACAACAGCACGACGGGTGGAAACACAGGTAACACCCCCGGCGGCTCGGATGGTACGGGCGGGACCGGCGGCTCAGGTGGGACCGATGGAACCGGTGGCACGGGCGGGACTGGTGGCACGGGCGGAACCGGTGGCACGGGTGGAACCGGTGGCACGGGCGGAACCGGTGGCACGGGTGGAACCGGTGGCACGGGCGGAACCGGTGGCACAGGCGGAACCGGCGGCACGGGTGGGACCGACGGCGGTGCCGGGTCCGGCTCGGGCGGCTCCGGTTCCGGTGGGTCCAGCAGCGGCGGGTCCAGTTCCGGTGGGTCCAGCAGCGGCGGGTCCAGTTCTGGCGGGTCTGACTCCGGCGGCGGGTCTGACTCCGGCGGCGGCGGCGGTTCCGGCGGCGGCGGCGGTTCAGACGGCGGCGGCGGGGAAACCTGACAGGCGTCGAGTTGAACTTCAGCCCGACAATACGGCGTTCACCCTCGCCCAATCCCCTTCCCCGGGGATGCCGAACCTCAGCCAGTCCGACCGGTAGCTGAACGGTCGGACGAGCACGCCGGCAGCCGCCAGCCTGTCGAACCAGGCGGCGGCCTCAGGCGCCTCGGCCAGTCGGAACAGCGGCGTTCCCCCGACCACGCGCAGGCCCGCGGCAACCAGAAGCGCATCCAGCTTTTCCGCATCGGCCACCAGTCGGCCGACGAGCCGCTTGCTCCAGTCGGTGTCGGACAGCGCCCGGCGACCGATCTCCAGTGCCGGTCCCGGCACCGCCCAGGGCCCGAGCAGAGCCCGCAACCTTCCAATCCGATCTGCGCTTCCGAGCGCGAAACCCAGCCGCACGCCGGCGAGGCCATAGGTCTTGCCGAACGAGCGCAGCACCAGCACGTTGTCGGGCAGGCCGGCGGAGAGCAGGCTGGCGCCCGGGATCACATCCACGAACGCCTCGTCGACCACCAGCGTCGCGCCACGCCGGGCGAGGCGGGCGGCCTCGTCGAGGAGGTCCGCCGATGCGACCAGCCGGCCGTCCGGGTTGTTCGGGTTGACCAGGACCACCACGTCCGCGTCCCCGGCCGCGTCCAGCGCCGGCGCCTCCGTGACCGCTGAGCCGCCCGCAATCCAGGCGGCCGCGTGCTCGCCGTAGGTCGGCCCGACGACCGCCACGCGGCGGGCCGGCAGGATGCGCGGCAGCAATTGGATCAGGATCTGCGTGCCCGGCGCCGCGACGATCGCGACGTCGGCGGGCGCCGCGTAGGCGGCGCGCGCGGCGCCCAACAACGCAGCCTCGGCGTCCGCCTCCGGCAGGCGGGTGAAGCAGGCGGAGGGCAGGTCGCCGAAGGGGTAGGCGTAGGGGCTGATGCCTGTGGAGAGGTCGATCCACGGTTCCGGCGCCCGCGGGAAGGCGCGGCGCGCGGCAGCGAGGTTGCCGCCGTGGCGGCTCATCTCAGCCGCGACATCAGCCGAACCGTCTGCGCACGTCACCGGAGTCCCCTTCTTTCGGCCGCGTCGGGCGGTGGATGCATCCACCAGAACAGCGTGGGAATCAAGCCGGACGCTGGTCGGGGCCGCGGCGGAGGGCCCGGACTCCGTCCAGCTGCGACCGCCGTGGTTCGGAAAACCCGAACCTCGGCTCTTGAAACAAATATTTTCCTGAAGGGGCCTGCGGCGCTTTCATCAGGCGGATACCGCAGCAGCGGTCCCCCACGCTCCTCTTCCGGGACCTCAATCCATGATCCGCACAGGCGCCGAATACAAGGACAGCATCCGCGACGGCCGGGAGGTCCACGTCGGCGGCGAGCGGGTGAAGGACGTCACGGCCCACCCGATGTTCAAGCCGCTGGTCGACATCCGGGCGCGGATCTACGACATGCAGCACGAAGCGGCGACGCGGCATATCCTGGCCTTCGAACAGGACGGCGAGACCCACGCGGTCGCCAACAAGCTGCCGATCACCCAACAGGACTGGTGGGACAAGCGGCGGGCGACCGACACCGTGCTGGAGACGATCGGCGGCGTGGTCACCCGCGTCGGCGACGAGACCGTGGGCGAGATGTGGTCGCTGTTCGACGGGCAGGACGTGCTCAACGAGGTGGACCCGCAGTTCTCGGCGAACATTCGCACCCATATCGACAAGGTGCTGCACACCGACCCCTTCCACGTCTCGGCCAACACCGATCCCAAGGGCGATCGCTCCAAGCCGCCGCAGGACCAGGACCCGGACATGCTGCTGCATGTGGTGCGGGAGACTGATGCCGGCATCGTCGTGCGCGGCGCCAAGTACGAAACGGCGGCCGCCTACGCCAACCAGGCCTTCACCAAGCCGACGATCGCCAACTGGGGCAACTCGGCGCTGTCCGACTATGCGGTCGGCTTCATCTGCGACCTCGGCTCGGCGGGCCTGAAGTTCATCTGCCGCACGGGTTTTGCGGGCCGCGCGCCGGCGGAGGACTACCCGCTCTCCAACCGGTTCGACGAGGTCGACACGCTGGTGATCTTCGACGACGTGCTGATCCCGTGGGAGAACGTGCTGTTCTACCGCCACACCAAGGCGGCGATGTTCATCCGGGCGACGCTGCACCGCTATTCGGCCTATGCCTTCGTCCAGCGCAACCTGAAGCTCGCCGACATGCTGATCGGCGCTGCCCTCTTCAACGCGCGCCAGACCGGGCTGGACAAGCAGCAGGCCGTTCAAGAGAAGCTCGCGCAGCTCGCCGTCTATCGGGAGGGCATCAACGCTCACCTGACCGCCGCGATCGCGCTTGCCGAGCGCTCGCCGGGCGGCCTCCTGATGCCCAACCAGTCGCTGCTCTATGCCGGGCGCGTGCTCGCCTGCTCGCAGCTGCACGAGATGATGCACATCGCCCGCGAGCTCTGCGGCGGGCAGATCTGCGTGACGCCGGACAAGGCTGCGTTCGACGCGCCGGAGACCAAGCCCTGGCTCGACAAGTACTACACCGTCAACGAGGACTGGGTGGCAGACGACCGGCGCAAGCTGCTCGCCTTTGCGCGCGACATGCTGAACTCCGACTACGCCGGGCACCGGCTCACCTTCCAGCTGTTCGCCCAGTCGCCGCCCTATGCGCATCTGGCCGCGGTCTACCGGAACTTCGACTGGGACGGGCCGCTGGAGTTCGTGCAGAAGGCGGCCGGCCTCTCCGACAGGGTGCTCGGCGCCACGACGCGCACGCCCGGCGACAGCGCGGTCAGCCGCTGGTTCAACGCCGGGATCACCCGCACCGCGGCGGAATGACGAGCGGTCGGCCTCGGCCGGGAAAGGGCGGTCCGATGAACGCGGTCGCAAAGCATGAGGGCGATCCTCTCAAGGCGAAGTTCCTCGGCGGCATGAGCTCGGCCGCCGCCACGGTCAACGTGGTGACCACGGACGGGCCGGCCGGACGCTTCGGCGTGACCGTTTCGGCGATGTCGTCGGTGTCGGCTGACATGGAGCAGCCGACGCTGCTGGTCTGCGTGCACGAGCGGAGCGCCACGGCCGGGGCGATCCTCGCCAACGGCGTATTCTGCGTCAACGTCCTGCGCGACGACCAGGCCGAGGTCGCCGACGTCTTCGCCGGACGACGGCCCGCAGAGGCCGGCGACAAGTTCTCCGGCATCGGCTGGACGCCCGGGACGACCGGCGCCCCTGCCCTCGCGGGCGCGCTCGTGGTGTTCCACTGCCGCCTCCTCAGCCACCAGCAGGTCGGCACCCACCATGTGCTGATCGGCGCGGTGGAGGACGTGACCCGGGGGCACGCCGGCCTGCCGCTGATCTATCAGGATCGGTCCTACGGCCGGCCGGCGCGCCTCTCCCCCTGATCCCCAGCCCCCTTCCCCAAGGATCGACGATGGCCGTCCACAAGCGCATCCGCCCGTTCAACACCGGCGCGACCTATCCGGAGCAGAAGCTCGACAACGATCTCTGCCAGGTGGTGGTGGCCAAGGGCACCTTCGTTTTCTGCCGGGGACAGATCGGGCAGAACCTCGACACCAGCGAAAGCGTCGGCATCGGCGATGCGGCCGCCCAGACCGAGCAGGCGATGGCCAACATCAAGATGCTGCTGGAGGAGGCGGGGTCCGACCTCTCGCACATCTGCAAGATCACCATCTACATCGTCGATCCGCGCTACCGGGAACCGGTGTACCGGGTGGTCGGCAAGTGGCTGAAGGGCGTGTTCCCGGTCTCCACCGGCATCGTGGTGTCCGGCCTCGCCCGTCCGGAATGGCTGGTGGAAGTGGACGCCACCGCCGTGATCCCGGAGTGAGTCGATGACCTTTTCGATCTCCGCCCGCTGCCCGCGCACCGGCGCCTTCGGCATCGCCATCTCGTCTTCCTCGCCGGCGGTGGCGGCGCGCTGCTCGCACGCGCGGGCCGGCGTCGGGGTGGCGGCGAGCCAGAACATCACCGATCCGCGGCTGGGGCAGCGGGCGCTGGAGCTGATGGCGGAGGGCCTTTCCGCGGATGCGGCGCTCACCGCTCTTCTGGATGGTTATCCGCACGGCGCGTACCGCCAGCTGGCGCTGGTCGACGCCGACGGCGGTGTCGCCTTCCATTCCGGAGAGAAGGCGCTCGGCACGGTCGGCGCGGCGATCGGCTCCGGTGTGATCGCGATCGGCAACCTGCTCGCCCACGCAGGCGTTCCGCAGGCGATGGTGGAGGCCTATGAAGCGGCACGCGGGCCGTTTCCGTCGCGGCTGCTGGCGGGGCTGGAAGGCGGACTGGCGGCGGGCGGCGAGGCGGGCCCGGTTCATTCGGCCGGGCTTCTGGTGGTGCGCGACGTTCCCTGGCCGATCGCCGACCTCCGGGTCGACTGGGCCGACGACGACCCGATCGGCGCGCTGCGGCGGCTCTGGGACATCTACGCGCCGCAGCTCGAGGCCTACGTCACGCGCGGACTGGACCCGACTGAGGCGCCGAGCTTCGGCGTGCCGGGCGACCCCTGAGCCGGCGCCATGTCTGCAACATCAGGCAGGGCCCGCGAAAGTCCGGATTCATCGACTTCACAGAGCCGCTGGAAGCGCGCGGTCTGGAAGCGGCCGATCGGGCCGCGCGAGGCAAACTCCAGCGGGTCGGCTTCCAGGTAGGGTATCCTCGGCTCCGGCTCCCGATTGCGCAGCAGCCTGATCGGGTTCAACGAGCCGATGAGGTTCATGACGAAGTGCTTGCCCATCCGAAGAAGCACCGGCGGGTCCAGGCGCGCCAGTTCCCAGGTGGACGCGAAGAAGCGGTCGAAACGGCGCGCCCTCAAGAAGTTGACGCGGGCATAGTGGAGCGCCCCCGCCATGATCCAGCGCCTGGTCTCCTCGGACAGCTGGGGATTGGCCTCCAGATGGTTGCGGGTGGTGGCGATCATGCCCTCGGCCATTCGCGCCCGGTTGCTGGACATGCTGCCTTCATAGACGCGGTAGCCAACCAGGAACTCGGGCACGAAGGCCACCTTGTAGCGGGCGACGATCTTCATCTCGAAGTCGAAATCCTCGCAGCCGCCGATCCCCGCGGCGCGGTAGGAGCTGTCGTAGCCGCCGACCGCCAGCGCAGCGTCTCGGCGCACCAGAAGGGCGCTGCCGTTGCCGACGCTCTTGAAATAAAAATGCCGGGCAAGGATATCGCCGCTGTAGATCACGGTGGCGCCCTGGCTGATGACGTCGTCGAACTCGTCAATCCGGCGGTGGAGCGTGAACACAGCGCCCCATTCCGGGCCGTTGCAGCTTCGCAGAGCATCCACCTGCCGACGGATCTTCTCGGGATGCCAGAGATCGTCGGCGTCGAGGAAGGCGACGAGTTCTCCGGCGGCGGCGGCAAGACCGGCGTTGCGGGCGGCGGCCACACCGCCGTTCGGCGTGTTCAGGATCCGGATGCGCGGATCCGACGCCGCAAACTCCTGAGCGATACTCAGAGTCGAATCCGTCGACCCGTCGTTGACGATCAGGATCTCGACGGTGCGGTAGCTTTGATGAACTGCCGTGCGGAGCGTTCTCGCCAGATAGGTTTCAGCGTTGTACGCCGGTATGATTATGCTCACCAACGGATCTTGGCGATCTCCAGCGATCTCTTCACTTCCATGCATCGCGACGACCTTTTGTCAGCCTTTGCGACACATGCTAACAGGCAAATGTTTTTCTTCCGCAGCCAGACACGATAAAAATGCGATTAAACATATCGATGTATATTCACAATATGTGATGTTTCCACTTTTTCCCGACAATCGGGATGTTATGGTGAAGACCTATTGCCGATAGGGGTCTTTGCCGTGAAGAACATACTAGTTGCCGGGGGATGCGGTTTCATTGGCTCCCACCTCTGCGATCACCTTCTTCAACGTAGCGACGTAGGGTTGTGCGTCGTTGTCGATAATCTCTGGACCGGCCGCAAGGAGAACCTCGCCCACGTCCAGGATCCACGTCTCAAGATCGTGGTCACTGACGTCGAGGCCTTCCAGAGCGACGTTCTCTTCGACGAAGTCTACCACCTCGCCTCGCCGGCTTCGCCGCCGTGGTACATGACCGAGCCGAAGCGGACGATCTCCGCCAACCTCCTCGGCGCCATGCGGCTGCTGCACCTGCTGAAGCCCGGCGGCCAGTTTGCCTTCACCTCCACGTCGGAGGTCTACGGAGACCCCCTCGTTTCGCCGCAGCCGGAAAGCTACCGGGGTTCGGTGGATTGCACCGGCCCGCGCTCGTCCTACGACGAGAGCAAGCGGTGCACGGAGTCGCTGCTGTTCGAGATGCGCCGCACCGAGAAGCTTAACGTTCGCGTGGTGCGCCTCTTCAACGTCTACGGGCCGCGGACGCGCCCGGACGATGGGCGCGCGGTGTCGAACTTCATCACGCAGGCTCTGGCCGGCAAGCCGATCACGATCTACGGCGACGGCATGCAGTCCCGCAGCTGGGGCTACGTGGACGACATCGTGGAAGGCCTCGCCCGCTTCTTCTGGCGGGACCAGCACGGCTACGACGGCCCGCTGAACGTGGGCAACGAGCGCGAGATCCCGGTGATCGAGGTGGCGCGCCACATCGCCCAGCTGGTGCCCGGCACCACCCTGGTCCACCGCGATCCGGTGCCGCAGGATCCCACCAACCGTCGTCCCGACCTCACCATCGCCAGAAAGGTGTTGCCTGGCTGGGAGTGCCGGATACCCTACGAACTCGGCGTCCAGCTGAACCTGGAGTGGTTCAAGGACCACCTCAAGGCCGGCGGCCCGGACCAGCAAGACGTCCGCGTGGCCTGACGCCAAGAACGGATGACCCGTGGTCCGCCTGCCTGACTTCAGCTACGAGCGTTCGATCGTCTCCCTGCTCCTGAGGATGCTCGGCGGGAAACGGTTGACGCTCGTGCTCGTCGTTGTTCTCGGGCTGCTGGCGTCGGCCTTCGAAGGCGTCGGCCTCTACCTTTTCCTGCCGCTGCTCGACGCCCTGGACGGTCCGGTCGACCTTTCCCAGCTGCCGGGCTGGCTGCGCGCCGCGGTGCAGGCCATCCCGGAGGGTTGGCTGGTGCCGGCGCTCGTCGGCCTGGTGCTTCTCAGCGTGATCGCCAAGAATGCGATCGGCTATCTCAACGCGGCGGTGTTCACCTCGCTCGATACGGCCGCCGCGCATACGATGCGCCGCGAGTTCTACAGGAGCGTCCTCCGGGCGAGCTTCGGCTTCCTCAATGGCGAGCCCTCGGGGCGGATCGCCAACGCTCTCTTCTCGGAGACCTGGCGCGCGGCGAGTGCGCTCGGCGTGGTCTATGCGCTGATCACGGACGCCACCGCGGCCGTCATCCTGATCGCCGTGCTGGCCTACATCTCGTGGTCGACCACGCTTCTGGTCATCCCCTTCGTCGGGTTGATCCTCGTCGTGCTGCAGCTGCTCACCCGGCAGGCCAAGGACCTCGGCCGCAGCGCCACCGAGGCCAACGCGGCGCTCACCAAACGCGGCTGGGAGGGCCTGGCGGGCCTGAAGACCATCCGGCTGTTCGGACGGGAGTCCTACGAGCTTGACCGCTTCGCCGCCGCCTCCGACACGGTGCGTAGGTGCTTCCGCCGGATGAACCTGATCTCGCTGACGATCCAGCCCGCCTTCGAGGTGCTGATCGCCTTCGCAGTCTGCACCTGGATCATCGTGCTGCACCAGACGGGAACCGGCCTTTCGACGCTGGCCGTGTTCCTGCTGGTGCTCTACCGGCTGCAGCCGAAGGTGCGCGGGATCATGTCGGCCCGCATCGCACTGCTGGAACATGGCAGCGCGGTGCTGGAGATCGATCGCCTGCAGCGGGCGTCGGCGGTGTCGCACATCGCTTCCGGAACGACCCCGATCCCCCGGTTCCGCCGCGAGATCCGCTTCGACAAGGTCGGCTACAGCTACCCGGGCAGCGACACGGCCAGCCTGCACGAGGTGGACCTGACGATCCGGCACAACGCCACCACCGCGGTGGTCGGCCGGTCGGGCGCGGGCAAGTCCACGCTCCTCAGCCTGGTCTGCCGGCACATGGATCCGACCTCGGGGTCGATCACCGTGGACGGCATTCCGCTCGACGAGCTTCGGCTGGACGACTGGTACGAGCGGATCGCGGTGGTGACGCAGGAGGTCCACCTGTTCGCCGCCACCGTTCGCGACAACATCGCCTACGGCCTCGTCGGCGCCACCGATGCAGACGTCGTGGAGGCGGCGCGGCTGGCCAATGCCGACGAGTTCATCCGCGCCCTGCCCCGCGGCTACGACACCGAAGTGGGCGACCGGGGGATCCTGCTGTCCGGCGGTCAGCGGCAGCGGCTGGCGTTCGCGCGGGCGATCATCCGCAAGCCGGACCTGCTGATCCTCGACGAGGCGACCAACGCCCTCGACAGCTATGCGGAATCGCTGATCCAGGACGCGCTGCGGACGATCGGCAGCAAGGCGACCATCCTGATCGTCGCGCACCGGCTCTCCACCGTCCGCGACGCCGACGAGATCGTGGTGCTGGATGCGGGGCGGGTGGTCGAGCGCGGACCCTACGACCAGCTGATCCGGCGGCGGGGCGCTTTCGCCGAGATGATGGCGCTGCAGACCAAGGGCTGATCCGGCGGAGGTCCGCCCGACCTCACGGCCGTCCCGATGCGCTGCCGTAGGGGTCGGCGGAGGAATAGCGGTTCAGCCCGTAGCGGGCAGCGTCGTTCGGCGGGCGGGCCGGCCGCTGCCTCAGCGTCTCCCAGAGCTTCATGGAAAGCGACTGGTCCTCCAGGCCGGCGGCCGGGAGGGTATTGGCGGGGATCTCGATCCGGATCTCCCCGGTTTCCTGGCTGCCCGATACCACCCAGCCGAGCTTGGGCAGGTCCAGGCGGAAGTCGGCGCGCTCGACGGGCAGCGGCACGGCCGGGGCGGTCCAGAACGGATCGACGGGCGGCTGCATGATGGCCAGCGTCAGCGACCGCAGACCCCAATGGCAGCTGCCGGGGCCGGTGTAGCGGTCGACGAGGCGCAGATCGGTTTCCAGGTAGCCCATGGTGAGCGAGCCGTCGCGCAGGACGTCGCGTTCCACGAAGTAGGTCCAGGTGGCGTCCAGCGCGCGGCGGGCGAGGCCGGGCGGTATGGCGGCGGGATCGAGCATGGAGGCGGCGAGCACGGGGCTCGGAACCGCGGTGCGGTAGCAGGCGCTGCGACCGAGGATCGGGATGCCCCGCGGTGAGACGAGATGGGCGGTGAGGCGGCCGCTTTCGACCAGCGCAGGGACCAGGAACGCCGGGTCGAAGTCCGGCTTCATCTGGTGAATCCAGAACAGGTCGTAGCTGATGCCCCAGGCGTTGTAGAAGTCCACCTCGCCGGTCGGCCCGTCGGTGAACCAGCCGCTTTCGCGCAGGTTGGCGATGAAGGTGCGGTATCCGTTGCGCTCGACCTGTGGAATCCGGCCGACGGTGTCCAGGAAGGTCGCCACCACGACCTGGAACAGGTCCCAGTTGTTGCGGAAGGTGATCTCGGCGCGAACCGCCTGGAGGAGCCAGGCCGCGACCTGCGCCTGCTCGGCCTCGCCGAGCCGGTCCCAAAGCACCGGCCGGGTGAGCCAGAGGAGGCGCGCGATGTCGGCGCTTTCCACGATCCGCTGGTCGTCGCCGCGCACATCGCCCCAATAGGACGGGCCGTCGGGATCGGTTCCGGCCAGGATGCCCTGGCGCAGGACCGCGACGAGGTCCACCGGCTCGCCGCTCGCCGGGTCGGGGATCACCGCTGGCCGTCCGCTGTGGATCCAGGCGCCGAGGAGCGGCGCGGTGCGGGCGAAGCCCTCCAGGCCGCTCACCCGGAATCCGCGGTCGGACGGCAGGCCGGTGTAGTCGACGCGGGCGAAATCGGCCGAGGCGTTGGCGACGAAGCCGGCCAGGAAGTAGCCGAACAGCGCCTCGAAGCGGGCGGCGGGCGCGGCGCGGCCGTCGAGGAAGGCGGCGGCAGCGGCGCGATCGGCGGCAGTCGGCCGCTCGCTCATGGCGCGGTAGCTGGACCAACCGTCCACCGCGTCCCGACGGACGATCGCGGCGGAGAGCACGCCGGCCAGCACCAGCACCGACAAGGCCGCGATCCACCGCCGCATCGTCCAGGCGCCTCCGTTCACGTTGTTGCTGTGCAAGGTACAGCATCGCTTGCGGCCGTCCCACCCGCGTTCGCGGCCCCGTGTCGGATTGCCATCGCAGGCGCGCTCGGGCAAGGTTCCCCAGGCGGGGGCGGCATGCGTTTCACCTTCAGGCAGCTGGAGTATTTCATCGCGGCGGGGGAGACCGGCTCGATCACGCTCGCCTCCGAGCGGATCAACATTTCCCAGCCTTCGATCTCCACCGCGATCTCCCAGCTGGAGCAGGAACTCGGCGTCCAGCTCTTCATCCGCCATCACGCGCAAGGGCTATCGCTGACGCCGGCAGGCCGGGTGCTGCTGGGCGACGCCAAGCGGTTGATCGAGCAGGCGGAGGGTCTCTACACATCCGCCTCGGAGGTGACCGACCAGATCCGGGGGCGGCTTTCCGTCGGCTGCCTGGTGACGCTGGCGCCGATGGTGCTGCCGGAGCTCAGCTACTCGTTCACCGCCGCCTTTCCGGCGACCACCGTCCGGCATCACGAGAACCACCAGGAATGGCTGCTGGAGGGGCTCAGGCGGTCGGAGATCGACGTGGCGATCACCTACGACCTGCAGATCCCGGAGGGCATAGCGTTCACCCCGCTCGTCCAGTTGCCGGCGCACGTGGTGGTGAGCGAGTCGCACCCGTTCGCGCGGCTCTCGGCGGTGACGCTGCAGGAACTGGCCGGCGAGCCGCTGATCCTCCTCGACCTGCCGATGAGCAGGGAGTATTTCCTCGCCCTCTTCATGGCGGTCGGGATCCAGCCGACGGTGCATTCGCGTTCCAGCCACCAGGACGTGGTGCGCACGATGGTCGCCAACGGCTACGGCTACACGCTCGCCAACGTGCGGCCCCGGTCGGACTTCGCGCTCGACGGGCGGAAGGTTGTGCGGGTGCGGCTGGCGGGCGACCACCGGCCGATGACGATGGGGCTGGTGACGCTCGCGCGGCTTAAGAAATCGCGGCTGCTGGAGGCGTTCGAGCGGCACTGCCAGTCGTTCATCTCGGACGCCTACATCCCCGGCATGGTGGCACCGGCACTGGAGCGGCGCTCGCTCCGCGCGAAATCGGCCGGCGACGGGGTTGGTTTTAAAAAACCGAACCAGGAAAATTGAAAAGACTATTTTTTCCGACCCAAGGACGGTGATTGGATTTGCCGATCGAGACGGAGAGGGCGGCAGGAAAAGGCCGGTCCGCCGCCGGTGCGCGCTCCAGGGACGCCGATTTTCTACAAGGCGGGCCGCGCCGGACGGAATGCTCCCGCCGCTCGGCGACTGATTTCGCGCCCGGCATGAGCCGAGGCCATCCAGGGGGGTCCAAACCGATGACCATTTCGTCCGCGATGCGCGCCGCCGCCGTCGCTCTCGCCGCATCCGCTTCGCTCGCCGCCGGCGCGGCGCAGGCCGAGCCGCTGCGCCTCGGCATGACCACGTGGGTCGGCTACGGCCCGTTGTTCCTGGCCCGCGACATGGGCTTCTTCAAGGAATATGGCGTCGACGTCGAGCTGCAGATCATCGAGGACGCCTCGCTCTACATGGCCGCGGTCGCCGCCGGCAACCTGGAGGGCAACGCCTCCACGCTCGACGAGATCATGAAGTACCGTTCGCCGGAGTTCTGCTTCAAGGCGGTTGTCGCGCTCGACGACAGCCATGGCGGCGACGGCGTGCTGGTGGCCGACGGCATCAATTCGCTGCAGGACATCAAGGGCAAGGAAGTCGGCATGAACGAGGGCTCGGTGAGCCAGTTCTGGTTCAACCAGCTGCTCACCAAGGAAGGCATGACGGAAGCCGACGTCACGATCACCAACATGACCGCCGACGACGCCGCTGCCGCCTTCATCGCCGGCCGCATCCCGGTCGCCGTCACCTGGGAACCGCACCTGACGCTGGTGCGCACCCAGAAGACCGGCAAGGTGCTGATCGACTCCTCCACCACCCCCGGCGCGATCGTCGACGTGGTCGACATCACCTGCGACTACATCGAGAAGCACCCCGACAAGGTCGAGGGCTTCGTCAAGGGCGTCTACAAGGCGATGGACTACATCAAGGCCGAGCCGGAGAAGGCCTACGAGGTGATGGCCAAGGGCGTCGGCGGCTACCTCTCCAACCCGGCCGACTTCGCCGGCGCGGCAGCCGGCGTGCGGTTCTACGACCGGGCCCGCAACATCGAGTTCTTCGGCACCCCGGAGGCTGGCGAGGCGAAGGACCTGATGGCGCTCGGCGCCAAGATCTGGGGCGGCTTCGGCAAGCTCAAGATGGAGATCGGCTACGCCGACCTGATCGAGCCGAAGTGGCTGACCGTCGAGCCGTGACCGTCTGAGCCAACCGGCGCGGCACCAGCCGCGCCGGCCCGCCTTTCGCGAAAGAGCGCCATCCCGTGAAGAAGAAGAGCCTCTTTATTCCCTTCGGCGACATTCCCGGCCGGATCGTGATCGGGGCTGGGGTCACCGTGTGGGTGGCACTGCTCGCCGCCTGGGTGTTGGTCAGCAACGCCGGCGTGGTGCCGAAGATGTTTCTCCCGACGCCGCAGGCCGTGATCGGCGCGGCTCAGGAGCTCGGCGGCGACGGGCGGCTTCTCACCCACACGCTCGCCAGCGCGCAGGTCGTGCTGCTCGGCTTCTTCATCTCGTCGGCGATCGCCGTGCCGGTCGGGCTCTGGATGGGCACCTACAAGGTGGTGCAGGCCGCGTTGGAGCCGGTGGTCAACTTCGTGCGCTACCTTCCCGTCTCCTCCTTCGTGCCGCTGTTCATCCTGTGGATCGGCATCGGCATCGAGCAGCGGGTGGCGGTGATCTTCTTCGGCACCTTCTTCCAGCAGCTCGTGATGATCGCCGACAGCGCGCGCAGCGTTCATCCCGACCTCATCAACGCCTCCTACACGCTCGGCACCAAGCGCTCGGAGGTGGTTTGGCACGTGATCTTCCCGGCGGCGCTGCCTGGGATCATGGACACCCTCCGCGTGACGATGGGCTGGGCCTGGACCTATCTGGTCGTCGCCGAGCTGGTCGCGGCTTCCTCCGGCCTCGGCTACATCAGCATGAAGGCGATGCGCGGCTTCCAAGTGGAGATCATCTTTCTGGCCATCGCCACCATCGGCCTGCTCGGCCTGATCACCGACCAGGCCTTCCGCCATCTCCGGACCCGGGTCGCGCCATGGGCACGGTGAAGCAGTTCCGCCCGGTGCCCGAGCCGGGGGCGGCCGACGCCGCGCCGCGCAGCGGCACCGCGACAAGCCTCTCGGTGCGCTCCGTCGACCTGCAGTACGGCGGTCCTCAGGGAACGCTGGCGCTCGACCGGGTCTCGTTCGAAGTGCCGGAGAACCAGTTCTGCGTCCTCGTCGGACCCTCGGGCTGCGGCAAGTCCAGCCTGCTCTACCTGATCGCGGGGCTGCACGAGGTCACCAACGGCACGATCGCCGTCAACGGCAAGCAGGTCGACGAGCCCGGCCGCGACCGCGGCATGGTGTTCCAGAGCTACACCCTCTTCCCGTGGCTCACCGTTCGCGAAAACGTGGAATATGGCCCCAAGCGGCAGGGCATGGACGCGGCGACGCGGCGCGCCATCGCCGACCGCTTCCTCGCCGAAGTTGGGCTCACCCAGTTCGCCGACCACCACCCGAGCCAGCTTTCCGGCGGCATGAAGCAGCGCGTGGCGATCGCCCGGGCGCTTGCCAACGACCCGGACGTCCTCCTGATGGACGAGCCGTTCGGCGCGCTCGACAGCCAGACCCGCGGCGTGATGCAGAAGCTGCTGCTGCGGGTCTGGGAGCACAGCCACAAGACGGTGCTCTTCGTCACCCACGACATCGACGAGGCCATCCTGCTCGGCGACAGGGTGCTGGTGATGACCGCTCGCCCCGGCCGGATCAAGGCGGACCTCCTCGTCGACATCCCCCGGCCGCGCTCGATGGACATGGTGCTGGAGCCGGAGTTCATCGCGCTCAAGCGCAAGATCATCGGCCTCCTCCACGACGAGATCGACGAGGAGCACTAGCGGCCGGCCCGGCCGGCCCGAGCCTGCCCTCACCTTGCGGCCTCCCACGACCGCCGGACCCGCAACCGCCGTCGCGGCGAACGGCGGCGCATACCCCGGATGCATGCCATGCTCGACAAGCCCGCCGCCCAGCCGTCCACCGTGCGCGATCCGCGCTTCGACATCCTGTTCGAGCCGGTGAAGATCGGGCCGGTGACGGCACGGAACCGGTTCTATCAGGTGCCGAACTGCAACGGCATGGGCTACCGGGATCCGTCCGGCGCGGCGATGATGCGCAAGATCAAGGCCGAGGGCGGCTGGTCGGTGGTCTGCACCGAGCAAGCGGAGATCCACCACAGTTCGGAGATCACGCCGTTCATCGAGGCGCGGATCTGGGGCGAGGACGACATTCCGGCGCTCGCCCGCTCGGCCGATTGGATCCATGAGCATGACGCGCTCGCCGGCCTGGAGCTCTGCTACAACGGCGCCAACAGCCCGAACTTCACCTCCCGCGAGATCCCGATGGGGCCGGCGGACCTGCCCGTCGCGACCTTCACCTTCGATCCGGTGCAGGCCCGCGCCATGGACCGTACCGACATCCGCAATCTCGTCCGTTGGCACGGGCAGGCCGCCCGGCGGGGCAAGCGGGCAGGCTTCGACATCCTCTACGTCTATGCCGGCAAGTTCCTGGGCGGGCCGATGTTCTTCCTGTCCCGGCGCTACAACCAGCGCACCGACGAATACGGCGGCAGCCTGCAGAACCGCGTCCGCCTCCTCAAGGAGCTGATCGAGGAAACTAAGGAGGCGGCCGGCGACCAGTGCGGCGTCGTCTGCCGGATCTCCACCGACGAGCTGATCGGACCCGCGGGCCTGCACCGGGAAGAGGCCAAGGAGATCATCGCGCTCCTCGACGAGTACCCTGACATGTGGGACCTCACGCTGTCCGGCTGGGAGAACGACAGCCAGACGTCGCGCTTTGCCGAGGAGGGCTACCAGGAGCCCTTCGTCACGACAGTCAAGCAGGTGACAAGGAAGCCGGTGGTCGGCGTCGGCCGGTTCACATCGCCGGACCTGATGGTCCGCATGGTCCGCCAAGGCATTCTCGACATGATCGGCGCGGCGCGACCCTCGATCGCCGATCCCTTCCTGCCAAAGAAGATCGAAGAAGGCCGGATGGAGGACATCCGGGAGTGCATCGGCTGCAACATCTGTGTTTCCGGCGATTTCACGATGTCGCCGATCCGCTGCACCCAGAACCCCACCATGGGCGAGGAATGGCGGCGTGGATGGCATCCGGAACGGATCCGTCCCAAGGAGGCGGAAGGAACGGTCCTCGTCGTCGGCGCCGGACCGGCCGGCCTGGAGGCAGCGCTGTCGCTCGGCCGTCGCGGTCACGAGGTCAAGCTCGCGGAAGCCGGCACCGTGCTCGGTGGGCGGGTCGAGCGGGAATGCCGCCTACCCGGCCTGTCGGCCTGGGGCCGCGTCCGCGACTACCGGGTCGGCCAGATCGGCCGGATGACCAACGTGGAGGTCTACCGCGACAGCCGGCTCTCGGCCGACGACGTGCTCTCCTTCGGCTTCGAGCATGTCGTGCTGGCGACGGGGTCGCACTGGCGAGCCGATGGCGTCGGCCGCTTCCACCAGTCGCCAGTCGCGATCGATCCGTCGATGCCGGTGCTGACGCCGGACGACGTCATGGCCGGACGTACGGCGACCGGGCGGATCGTCGTGTTCGACGACGACCACTACTACATGGGCGGCGTCATCGCGGAGAAACTTGCGCGAGACGGGGCCGCGGTCACGCTGGTCACGCCCGCTCTGATGGTTTCCGCGTGGACCATCAACACCATGGAGCAGCACCGGATCCAGGCCCGCCTGATGGAGCTCGGCGTTGAGATCCTGGTCTCCAAACTCCCCACTGACGTCGGGGCCGGGCACGTCGGTCTCGCCTGCACCGTGACCGGGCGGGAGAGCACTCTTGAAACGGACGGCGTGGTGATGGTCACCGCACGCACTCCCGATCTGGCGCTCTTCCACGCACTCTCCGCACGCGAAAACGAGTGGGCCGGCGCCGGCATCCGCTCGGTCACCCGCGTCGGCGATGCCGTCGCGCCAGGGACCATCGCAGCGGCCGTCTACTCCGGCCATCGCTATGCCGAGGAACTCGGCGCTGTCATCGATCCCGACGTCACCCCCTTCCGCCGCGAAGTTGCGAGGCTCCTATGAACGCGCCCGTCACCACCGCCCGGGATCCGCGGTACGACATCCTGTTCGAGCCGGTAAAGCTCGGTCCGAAGGTCACCAAGAACCGCTTCTACCAGGTGCCCCACTGCAACGGCCTCGGCTACCGGGACCCGACCGCCGCCGCCGTGATGCGCGGCATCAAGGCGGAGGGCGGCTGGGGCGTGGTGTGCACCGAGCAGGTGGAGTTCCACCACACGTCGGAGATCACGCCGTTCATCGAGCTGCGGCTGTGGGACGAGCGCGACATCCCGGTGCTGGCGCGGATGGCGGAGCACATCCATGCCCATGACGCGCTCGCGGGGGTGGAGCTCGCCTACAACGGCATGAACGGGCCCAACCTCTACAGCCGCGAAGTGCCGATGGGACCCTCGCACCTGCCGGTGATGACCTTCACCTACGATCCCGTGCAATCGCGCCGGATGGACCTTGAGGACATCCGCAACCTGCGCCGCTGGCACCAGACGGCCGTCCGGCGCGCCAAGA
The DNA here is from genome assembly GCF_013839445.1 of Chthonobacter albigriseus. GTDB lineage: Bacteria > Pseudomonadota > Alphaproteobacteria > Rhizobiales > Pleomorphomonadaceae > Chthonobacter > Chthonobacter albigriseus. The sequence continues at coordinate 105,064 of NZ_JACDIT010000008.1, forward strand.
CGGCCGGGTTCGACATCATCTACGTCTACGCGGCGCACACCTTCGGCTTCCTGCATCACTTCCTCTCCCGGCGCTTCAACGATCGGACGGACGAGTACGGCGGTTCCATCAAGAACCGCGTCCGGCTCCTGAAGGAGGTGATCGAAGATAGCCTGGAAGCGGCGGGCGGGGATTGTGCGATCCCGGTGCGGATCTCGGTCGACGAGCTCCTGGGCGAAGCGGGCCTCCACAAGGACGAGGTGGAGGAGATGATCGGCGAGATTGCCGACCTGCCCGACTTCTGGGATCTCACCCTCTCCGGGTGGGACAACGACAGCCGCACCTCGCGCTTCGCCGAGGAGGGGCACGAGGAGCCGTTCATCTCCGGCATCAAGAAGCTGACCGGCAAGCCGGTCGTCGGGGTCGGCCGCTACACCTCCGTCGACCGGATGGTGTCGCTGGTGAAGAAAGGCATCCTCGACCTGATCGGCTGCGCCCGGCCGTCGATCGCCGACCCGTTCCTGCCCGCCAAAGTCAACGAGGGACGGATCGAGGACATCCGGGAGTGCATCGGCTGCAACATCTGCGTTTCCGGCGACCTGACGATGTCGCCGATCCGCTGCACCCAGAACCCGACCATGGCCGAGGAGTGGCGCCGCGGCTGGCATCCGGAAAAGGTCAGGCCTGCCCGGTCGCAGGAGCCTGTGCTGATCGTCGGTGCCGGGCCCGCCGGACTGGAGGCCGCCACGGTGCTTGGAAAACGCGGATATCCGGTAACGCTCGCGGAGGCGGGCACGGTGCTCGGCGGGCGGGTGGTCCGGGAGTCCCGGCTGCCCGGGCTCGCCGCCTGGATCCGGGTGCGCGACTACCGGCAGGGCCAGCTCACCAAGCTGCCCAACGTGGAGATCTACTTCGACAGCAAGCTCACGGCCGACGACGTGCTCGGCTTCGGCTTCCCCCGCGTGCTGATCGCCACCGGCGCCACATGGCGGCGGGACGGCATCGGTCACCAGCACACCACCGTCCTACCACCGCTTGAGAGAGGCGGGGATATTCTGACGCCGGACGACATCATGGACGGTTGCCTACCGAATGGGCGGACGGTCATCGTCTGGGATGACGACCACTACTACATGGGCAGTGTAGTCGCGGAAAAACTCGCTACAGAGGGCTACGTAGTGCACTACGTAACGCCGGCGCCGGAGGCCGCAACCTGGACGCGCGCTACCATGGAGCAGACCTTTATCCAACGGCGCATGCTGGAGGCTGGAATCCGGATCACGGTCGCCAGGACCTTGGCTGCCTACGGCAACCGAGAAGCTACCTTGCGTTGCATCTATACCGGCCGTGAGGAGACCTGCCCTGCCGACAGCCTCGTGCTGGTGACCGCTCGGCTGCCGAACGCGGGCCTCGCCGATGAGCTCAGGACAAGCAAATCAATCTGGCTCTCCAAAGGGCTGCGGGACGTTCAAGTCATCGCTGACGCGCTTGCGCCAGCCACGATCGCTCACGCAACCTATGCTGGCCGCAAGTATGCGGAAGAATTGGACGCTCCGATTGCTTCAGACGAGGTACCGCCCTTCCTTCGCGAGATTACCCAGTTGGCCTGACGTCGGGATGGCTTAGAACCGTACCCACGTTTTCGGCCCATCGAAGCTCCGGAATTACTGGGCGATTACGCCGCAGAGCAGCGTGCAGTTTCGCGCGAACAGTGCCGTCCCTCGCAGGCCGGGAACCCTGCCGCCTTTTCATGCATCACTGGAATCGATTTAGTCAAACGATACAGTCGTGTTGCTTGACGCTGTTTTATGACATTTATGCCATTTGTTATTTTTGTCTACGTTTGCCTTGATGGCATCTCGGCGATTGTGATATTGACGGATATACCCTGCACGGTTTTGTCGGCGATCTCTCCATATACACGTCTTATCAGGTTCTGATTATCTTTGAATAACCAAAGTCAATCAGCGGTTTTGACCTGCGGACACGCGTGGAGGCTGGATGTTGAAGGAAGTCGAACCCCAGGAACGGCCCAATGATCTGGAGGCAACGACCAATGGGTTCAACGTCGCGCTCTATCTGGGTATTCTGCGTCGGCAGATTTGGGTGCTGGCGGGCGGCGGTTTGATCGGTGCGTTGTTGGCGCTCCTTTATCTCTGGGACGCCCCGCCGCAGTATCGTGCGACGACTCAAGTGTTGCTGGACGGTCAGAAGGCCAGCGCTGTTCAGGATCTGACAACCGGCGCCGCGTTCATGTTCGAAACCGGCGCCGTCGACAGCCAGGTTGTGTTGATCCAATCCACCAACGTCGCCGCCAAGGTTCTCAATCGTCTACAACTTATGGAAGATCCGGACCGGCTCCTGGGCAAGCCCGGCCCGATTTCCGGTGCGATCAAGGACATCAAGACGTTCGTCTCCGATCTGCTGTCCTGGAGTTCGGCCGAGCCGGAAGCCAGTCCGCAGATCAAGGAGTATATCACCCGACGCCAGATCCTCGGCGCCCTCGCCGGTGGTATCGAAGTCCGTCGTCTCGGCCGTACCTATGCGTTGGAGTTGAGCTTCACGGCGCCCGATCAGATCCTGGCCGCAGAGATCGTGAACGCCTTCGCGGAGGCCTACATCGAAGATCAGTTGGGGTCGAAATACGACGCCACGCGGCGCGCAACCGATTGGATGCAGTCGCGAATCAACGAATTGAGAGACAAGGCCCTGTCGTCCGACATGGCCGTCCAGCGATTCAAGGCCGAAAGCAACCTGACGTCGACCGACGGTCGTTTGCTGGCCGACCAGGAGCTTTCGCAGGTCACGAGCCAACTTGTTCTGGCTCGTGCCGACAAGAGTTCCGCCGACGCCCGCTACAAGCAAATCCAAGATCTCATCGCGAGTGGCGACCCGGATTCTTCCATCGCGGAGAGCCTGAACAACTCCGTCATCAGTGAATTGCGGGGGCGCTATCTCCGCGCCTCCAAGATGGAGGCCGACTTCTCCGCCCGCTACGGGCCGAACCACATCCAGGCGCGCAACCTGCGCGACGAGATGGGTAACTACAAGCGCCTGATGCTGCTGGAGCTGGAGCGTGTCGCGCAGACGCTGAAGAGCGAGGCGGAGATCGCCGCCAAGCGTGTTGAATCGCTGGAGAACGGGCTGAGCGGACTGTCGACGCGCAACATCGCAGACAACGAGCAGATGGTTAACCTTCGCGAACTCGAGCGCGAGGCTGCCGCCTACGACAGCCTCTACCAGGAGTTTCTCAAGCGCTACCAGGAAAGCATCCAACGGCAGTCGTTCCCGATCTCGGAAGCTCGCGTGATCACCCCCGCGGAGGTCCCGCTTGCTCCGAATACTCGAAAGAACTCAGTCTCCGCGGCGCTTCTGCTGGTCGTCGGACTTGCCGGCGGGGCGTGCGTGGCGGCCGCCCGCGAGTACCGGGATCGCGGATTCCGGACCAGCGAACAGATCAGCAGCCATCTCGGGATCGAGATGTTCGGCATGGTGCCGAAGACGGCGAACGATCCGAAACCGGAGCGACCCTCGTTGTCTGCGGAAGGCCGGAAGAGAGGGGCGGGCCAACAGCCCGTCATTCTTGCAAACCGGACGCCGCTGTTCGTGGACGCCGCCGACTTCGGCAAACGTTCTGTTCCGATCCTTCCGCCGGTGTTGTCTGCCGCCCTCGACGCACCGCATTCACAGTTCGCCGAAACGATGCGGGCGGCCAAGATGGCCATCGATGTGAGCCGTGTCGGCCGGCCATCAAAGGTGATCGGGATCGCTTCCTTGCTTCCGGGCGAGGGCAAGACCACCATCGCCAAGAACCTCGCTAGCAACATGGCGCATTCGGGCGCTCGTACCATCATCATCGATGCCGATCTGAGGAATCCGGGCCTCACGCGCAGCGTCACGCCCTTCGCCGATGCCGGACTGGTCGAAGTTCTTCTTGGCGAGCGGAACCACAAAGACCTCATCTATGTGGAAAAGGCATCCGGACTGCATGTCCTGCCCGGCGCGATGGAGCGACATTACATCCCGCATACCAGCGAAGTCCTGTCGTCCCCAACGATGAGCAGCCTTCTTGCCGATCTAGGGCGGGAGTACGAGTACGTTCTGCTTGATCTCCCGCCGATCGGACCTGTCATCGATACGCGCGTTGTATCTCAGATCATCGACAGTTTCGTCTTCGTCGTCGAATGGGGAGCGACCTCTCGATCGTCCATCGTTGATGAACTTCGAAAGCAATTCGAAGTTCGCAACAAGATACTTGGAGTTATACTTAACAAGGTCGATCCGAAGCGACTAAGTCTCTATCAGAGCGCGGGTGACGTCAGCTATTACTCGGCTCGATACAAATCATACCTGAAGAATTGACTTGATGTTCAACAGGACGAACCATGACGGCCATTGCTACTCATCGCCAGGAAAAGACGGCCGGCGTGAACACAGCGGCGCTGGTCCTGCTGATCGGTCTGTTCGCCAATGCTCATATCGTCGCGAGTTATGGCCTGCTTCTGAAGGGCGACTTCGTCGCGTTTGCAACAAAAACCTTCGGCATCAACGTCGTCGCATTGTTGGCCATGTATCGGGCCATCCAGCTCGTTCCGCAAGACGAGCCGCTTTTTGCAGACCGCTGGCGGGTCGGCCTGATCGGCGTCTGCGCAATCTTGATGTTGGTGCCGTTGACGGTCGCGTCCTGGCTAGCCGTCACGCTTGTCGGGTTGTACCTCACCATCGGTCGGCGCCAGTCGGGCACCGGCTGGGCTCTCGGCAGCATCCTGCTCGGGCTCGCCTTCAGCGGGCAATGGGCCCGCTACATCGCCTCCATCTTCCGACCCTACATCCTTTCGGCCGACGCCTTCGTCATCGGCGTCTTCGCCGGAACAGGGAGCCAAGGAAACCTGGTCTATTCCACGGACGGATCCACGGTCTTGCAGGTTCTGGAAGCCTGCTCTTCGTTTTCCAATCTCTCCTGGGCCATCCTGGCGTGCGTGACCGTAGCCAGTTTCTTTCCCGAAAGCGGCAAGTATCGCCTTGTTTCAGCAATGCTGCTGTCTTGCGTCGTCGTCGTCCTGATCAATACCATTCGGATCGGCATCATAGCGCTCGATCCCAATCTTTACGACTTGGCGCATGGCGAAGTCGGCACGACGATTGCCGGGGTGACAGGCTCCATCGCCGCCTTGCTGGTTCCCTACATGGTGCTCAGGCGATGACCCGGAGAGGACTCATCGCACTCACTCTGTTCGCCGTCGGCGGGGCAATCCTCAAAGCCGCGATGCCCGAACGCTCCGTTCAACTCGATCCTGGTCGGCTTGAAGAGGTGCTCGCCGGCGCCCTCATCGAACAGGGTTTCGTAACCGTCCGAAACGCTGATGGCATCATCGGGGCCGCATCAAAGTCCTGCATGCTTTGGGTGCGATCTTCCCGGCTCGACAGTGATGATTCCGTATTTATCCTACAGTACGGGATGAACGGTCATCATATGTATGTATTCATGAATACTAGTACCGTTGATCGCCCTGTTGTTTCGATCTTGGCGCGGAACGTCATCGAGCGTTTCACATCCTTATGGACCGGAGAGCGGTTCATGTTGCCTCTCTACTCTTTGATAGTCGCAGACCAGTGTTCAGAGTTGCCTCGCCTCCCGGCTTCCTTGGCCGTCGCTGAAGGGAACTGAAGTTTCAACCGCATTTCCGTTGTCGATGTACACAAAGAGAACAGGTGTGGTGCGATGACTGGAAGCTTAGGTGATCATGGTCTTCCATTGCCGATCCACCAGATCGACGCCCGAACTGATGATGGCACCTTCGCTCCGCGGAACATTGACATACTCGGCGTGCCGATCAGCCTTGTGACTCCTGAGCGGGCTCAGTCGATCGTGTTGTCCTGGGCAGCCGAAAGGCTGCTGCGTGTCGTCTTCGTCAGGGATGTTCACGGGCTCATGCGCGCGGTCGATGATCCCGAACTGCTGGGGCTCCATAGGAGAGCGCACATGGTCGTGCCCGATGGCATGCCGCTGACCTGGGTCGGGCGGCTGCGGGGCCACGGGCGGGAAATCGGGCGCACCGCGGGCCCGGATCTCGTGGACCGCGTATGCGAGGCGACCTCGACCACGACCATGCGCCACTTCTTCTATGGCGGTAAGCCCGGAGTCGCCGAAATGATGGCGCAGGAGCTCAGCCGACGGTACCCGGGCCTCAAGGTCGCGGGATGCTTCACGCCCCCGATTCGGGACGTTCCGTTGAACGACGCGCCGTCGGACGAGGAGCTGCAGGAGTTCGAGCTCATCCGAAAATCCGAAGCCCATTTCGTGTGGGTCGGCCTTTCGAGCCCCAAGCAGGAGCGCTGGATGATGCGGGCCGCCCCACACCTTGGCAGCGGTGTCCTTTTCGGCGTCGGTGCCGCGTTCGACTTCCACGCCGGCTCCATCAAGCGGGCCCCGGTGTGGATGCGCGAGAGCGGGCTCGAATGGCTCCATCGCCTTTCTTCCGAACCGGGACGGCTTTGGAGGCGCTACCTGTTCTATGCACCGCGCTTCGTCCTGGCCGTTGCGCTGGAGCAGGTTGGTATCAAGCGAGCAGGCCAATGAACCGACTTCGTCCGCCACTCGGGCAAGCCATTTCATCTCCGCGGTTCGGGCCGGTTGACGACACCGCCTGGACCGGCTCGGACTGCCGCCCGCGATGCGGCCGCCGGTCGGCGGCCAGCGCCTGCAGGCTGGACGGCCGCACGACTGAAGTCGCCGCGAGACCGCTCGCATGACATCCGTCGCCGTCTGCATCGCATGCCACAACCGAAAGGACCGGACGCTCGCCTGCCTTGGCCGACTTCTGGCGTCGACGACGGCCCCGGAAATAACACTGCGTGTCCATGTACTCGACGACGCGAGCAGCGACGGTTCGGCCGAGGCGATCCGTCAAGCCTTCCCGGATGTCCTCGTCCATGCCGGCGACGGCACTCTGTTCTGGGCCGGAGGCATGCGTGTGGCCTATGGGGCCGCTCTGCGGGAAAAACACGACTTCTACCTTTGGCTGAACGACGACGTGGAGTTGTTTCCCGATGCCCTCCAGCGCGCGCTGGACACCTATACGAGGCTGAAGGGCTCGCACGGCGGCGAACACATCGTCGTCGGCGCCATGCGCGCACCCGACTCGCTGCGAACGACATACTCCGGCTACCGCCGGGCTTCCCCGATCTTCACCTGGAAGTTCCAGATGGTCGAACCGAACCTGAACGAGGCAACGGAATGCGCGACGGTGAACGGAAACTTCCTTCTGATTCCGTCCGCGGTCGCCGACGTCGCCGGCAATATCCCCGAAGCCTTCACGCATACTCTCGGCGACTTCGATTTCGGCCTGCGAGCTCGCAAGGCGGGTGTTCGCAGTTGGGTGATGCCCGGCTATGCCGGTGTCTGCGAAGCCAACACCACCGGCCGAAGCAACTTCAAGGCGCCCGGCCTTCGGTTCAGGGAGCGGCTTGCCAAGATGGAGCATCCCCTGGGCCATCCCTTAAGGCCCAGCCTCGCCTACGCCCGGAATTTCGGCTTGTGGGCCCCTGCGGTCGTTCTCGCGCCCTACGTCGGGTTGCTGCGCGCCACGTTTTCCCGACGGCGATAAGTCTGACGGAACCGCCTCGCGTTCGATGCCGCACGAGGCTCAGGCCATGATCGGACAGCAAGGCGGTTCCATCCGACCGGATCGAATCAAGGAGAGGCCTATCTTGACCGCGGAGTCATCGTTCCGAACGACCGGAAGCGGCACGCCGCAGCGCCCGTCGGGGGCATCGGGCCGTTCGGACCCGACGATCAGCATCGTGATCGATCCCCCGTCGGCGTGTCCGGCGAGGGACGCCCGATTCCAGATCGCCGGAGCGTGTCCAGCCGCCGCGGACCGGTTGGTCGCCGGATCTCGGGACAGTCGATCGGCGCGCCACACCTTCGTCCGGCCCCACCATGTTCCGACGCGACTGGAGGCCGCCATCGGGCGCGGCAGATCGGCTGGCGCACCACTCGAACCCACCGAGTGCCACCGATGAAGATCACATTGGCCGGGCCGTTCGACACCGCTGCCTTCTCGGCCCTTTCCGGCCTGGATCTCGAGGGTTACCCCGCCGGCGCAGCGGGCGGCGTCGTGGTTCCCCTGCTGGCGCATCAACTGCTGGAGCGGGGCCACACCGTCAGCGTCGTCTCGTTGGATGCGACCATCGACACGGTTTCGAGGGTTGCCAGGGACCGGTTCGCTTTGACCTACGTGCCGCTTCGCGGCGCGCCGAGATACCGCGCCCGGGTGCGGGCGATGGACTTGTTCTCCAAGGAAATCAGAGCGCTGGAGGCGGAGATTCGAGCCGTCTCTTCGGACCTGGTCCACGCCCACTGGACCTACGAGTACGCCGAGGCGGCCGTTCGCAGCGGTATTCCGCACGTCGTGACCATGCATGACGTAGGCTGGGACAACCTCTGGCTATATCGGGACGCGTATCGACTGATGCGGTTGATCATGATGCTGCGGGTAATGCCGCGCATCCAACGGCTGACTGTCGTTTCCCCGATGATGAAGCGTCTGCCACGGCACTACGGATACTTCGGCCCCGTCGACGTGGTCTCCAACGGTGTCTCGGTTCCGACGGCCGAACCACAGGCCGACCGGGACCTTTCGAAACGCTTCAACCTCGTCACCGTGGGAGACGCGACCCGGCGCAAGAACGTCCGCGCCAGCGTGCTGGCCTTTCGGGAGGTGAAGTGCCGGCTGCCGCATGCCGAACTCCACCTGTTCGGGCCCGGCCTCGAAACCTCGTTCGCCCACGGCGAACCGGGGGTGGTCGGACATGGACCGGCCGCCCATGAGACTTTGATGTCGTTTCTGTCCGATCACGCCGACGTGCTGGTGCACCCCTCGTTGCAGGAGACGTTCGGCGTGATCATCGCAGAGGCGAAGGCGCGCGGTGTCCCCGCGATCGGAGGGGTGAATTCCGGCGCCGTGTCCCACGTCCTCGGGGAGGCGGGGCTGGCCGTCGACGTGAGGAACCCGGACGCCATCGCCAACGCGGTCCTTCATCTCCAGTCCGATCTAACCGCCTATCAACGGCTCCGCGAGGCGTCGCGGCGCGACATCGAACAGCGGTTCGATGTCGAGCGTACCTCGTCGGTCTACATGGACGTCTACACGACGATACGGCCTCAAACCGACACGGCCGGCCCTTAGGCCGCCCAGGAGCTGTTGCATGCAATCGCGCCGGATCCCCTACATTCCAGCGGATCTGTTCGGCCCTGCCAGTGCCGAACGGTGGATCCACTTGGCGATTTCCGTGGCGCTCCTTTCCGCCTTCTACCGCGAGGTGGTGGGTCACTATTCACTTGCCATGCTCGGCAACTACAACCTGACGGTCAGCGAGATATCGCTGCTCTTCAACCTGATCGCGCTGTGGGTCAATCTTCTTCACAAGCGCCCGTCTATGAATATTGTTACCGGCGCCGCCTTGGTTCTCCCGGCGATACTTGTCTTCGGAGTTCTCCGTGGCTTTGGAGATTTCTTCGCTTCGATCATTTCTCTCAGGGCGCACGGGTCGACGATCTGCATCCTGCTTCTCGCACCCTTCATTCCAATGCGAGACGATTTCAACGCCACAGTGAGACTGGCTTTCATTCGTGCAGGACTTGGGCTGGTCGTACTCACACTCCTCCGCGCAGTTTTCGGTCCCGGTTTCCTGATGCAGCATGAGGTTTTTGACCCTCTCGACGTCAACGAAGGTGGGCGTGCTCTATCTTCCAGTGGAGCTTTCATCGTTGGAATAGCGCTTCTATACAGTATTGACCATATTCTTTCAAACTTTCAAAAAAATATTCAACCAATCCGTCTCCAGTTTACAGCCGTCATTGCCTTCTCTTTTCTATTTACACTGATCCAGGTCAAGCAAGGCACTGCTACCTTTGCTGCAGCTTCAGGCCTGATTTTCCTGGTTTTATGCGGGAACGGTCGCTTCAGAGACCTTCGTGGCGCTACCACGCTGTTCCTTTCGTTCCTGATGTTGTTCTGCATCTTCTTCTACTCGGTTGAGATCGGGGAGCAGATTGAACGCTTAGCAGCGGAAACGCTGCCGAATTCACTTTCGGACTGGCTCAGCCGGCGATCGAGGACAATCGAGACACGACAACTCGTATGGGAAGGTCTTCTCATGGATTTCCACTCGAACTGGACTTCCTTCCAGATGTTCTTCGGGCTCCCAGCAGGCCAGAAGCCATTCATATTCATGAGTAATACCCAGGACCTGTGGGAACATTCTATGCATAGCATGTACTACGGCCTGCTTGCCTTGAGCGGGATTGTCGGGTTGAGCGCATACATGGTCCTTCTCGCGCTCTGCTTCCTGACCAATATCCGCGCAGCCGTTCACGGCCTGGTCGACACTCGCGTTCTTTCATCCAGTCTTGCGATCGCCTTTACCGTCACCTGTGCCGTGTTCGGATACGGCTATGATATCCGCGGCGAAGCGATCTGGGTTCTGGCTTTGGCGGTTACCGCCTCTCGCCTCCGTCTGAAAATTCGCCCGACGAGTATTCCTGGCTCTCAGTCGACCCAGAACTGGCAAACGACCAATGTGTAGTCCGACCAGAGCGCGCTCTCACCATGGGACCGTTTTCCGGCGCCTACCGGCCCCGATTTCGTCGCTCATCGTTGCGGCGATTTTCCTCTTCTCGGCGTGTCCCGACGTGGGCGCCGTTTCCGCCCTTTCGGTGCTGGACAAGAGCCAGGGCGTAACAGCCACCGTCGAGAATGGCCAGCGTGTGTTTCATCTGCCTGCGAAGACATTCGAATTGCGCTCTCCCTTGGAACTCGGCGCGCTCGCACGGGGGGGCGTGGTGCTTCGGGGAGACGTGAACGGAAAGACGCGGATCCATGGGTCCCGGTCCTATCGGGCGCGCCGGGTCGGGCCGGACGAAGCTCTCCCGAACGGGATGCGTCGCGACAAGAGCTTGTTCGTCATCGAGGCCGACAGCCTCATCCGCAAGCTTTGGATCGACGGCGGCGAGAGGAAGCCGGGTTGCCTGGCCGGCTCGCTTGTCGCGGTGTACCAGGGCGACCGCCGATTGACGTGCGCGTCCTGGCCGAAGTCCGGATACGCCAGGGCTGCAGTGCTGCGCTCGGACGATCCGGCCAGGCTCGTATTCGACGTTCCTCCCGAGAAGGCGGCCGATTGGGCCGGGGCCGGGTTGTCGGTCAGCGGCTATTTCGGCTTCGACTGGCTGCATGAGGCGGCCGACGTCAAAACGCTGAACGCCACGCTGGGCCAGTTGGCCCTCGCGCCGCTGAGACAGGCGTTCAAGCCCATGCCCGGGCTCCGCTACGCTGTTCACGGCGCGCCGGCGGATCTGACGGAGCCGGGGGAATACGTCTCAGATCCGACGACAGGCCGGATCTTCATACGGCCGCTGGACGATGCCGAGGCGCCAGAATTCCAGATCCCGGTCGCACGCTCGCTCATCAGCATCGTCGGCGGCGGTCGCGTGGTCCTGGAGAACATCCATTTCGCCTATTCCATCGGAAACGGGCTGGACTTGCGAGACGTGGAAGGCGCGGTGATCCGCGACGGCAGCGTCATGCATGTGGGCGATACCGGCATTCGCGTCCGCGGCGGTCATGCGGTCGTGGTCGAACGGATGCGGGTTTTTGATATCGGCGGTACCGGCATCGACCTGGCGGGCGGAGATCGCCAGACGCTTGCCCCGGGCGGGCATGCGGTCCGGCAGTCCGTGATCACGAACACGTCGGTGCGCAAGCGCACCTATCGTCCGGCCGTGCGGCTCGATGGTGTCGGCAACAGTGTGGAGGACACCTTCATCGCGGACCTGCCGCACAACGCGATCACATTCGCCGGCAACGACCATCGGATCGCCTTCAACGAGATCACTCGCGTCGTCCAGGAGACGAGCGATGCGGGCGCCATCTATGCCGGACGGGATTGGACCTTTCGGGGGAACGTGATCGAAGGAAACTACCTGCACGACATCGTCCCCCTGGAGGAGCCCAGCCTGCTTGCGACTCCCGACGAGCCGAAAGCCATGGAGGTGCGTGGGATCTACCTGGACGACCTGCTGAGCGGGACCAGCGTGCTGCACAACATCCTCATCAACGTCTGCCAGCCGATCATCGTCGGCGGCGGACGAGACAATCGCATCGAAGGCAACCTGCTCGCACGGCCGCCGAGAACGTCCGCCTGCCCGGCCGGGGCCATCACCTTCCATTCCTGGGGCCTGGCCGAGAAGCATCTCTACCCTCTCGATCCCAACAGCACCTTGCGGAAGGGACTCGCCGCTGTTCCCTACAACCGGCCGCCCTATTCGGACCGGTATCCAGGTTTGACCGATATCCTGAACGGCCATCCCGGCGAGCCCATCAACAACGGCTTCTCCGGAAATGTCGCTATCGGCGGACCGCTGTTCCACTTCAAGGGCGTGGCCCAGACCTATGCGCGGCTGGGGCAGAACCACGAGGGCTTGGAAGATGCGGATCTCGAAAGGGAGGATCTGCCCGCCGTCAACGCCTGGATCGATCGGACATGGCCAGACGATGTGTCGATGGATACCCGTAACGCCCTGAGGAACACGACGGATCGACTTTCCCGTAACGCAAGCGTGTGGACCGCCATCGCGCGTCGATGACACTAATGGAGATTACCGCGATGCGTTGGAAAGCCGGTTTTTACTATCCGCCTTCATATCACTACCGACAGCCGTTTCATGAGAATGTAAGATCTCTGCTTGCGTCTAGTGACGTGGATTATTGCGTTTACTATTCCGAGCCCTTCGGTTCCTACAAAATTAAGAAGGACACTGTGGAGATACCGTGGGGTCGCAAGGTTCCCTTGCTCAGACTGGGGAATAAAGGCCCGATGCTCCAAATGGCTTTCGCTGACGTGCTCGCATCGGACCTCGTGATTGTCCAGCAAGAGAACCTTCTACTGCTCAATTACTTTTGCCAAATGATCAGCCTTGCAGGACGGCAAAAGGTAGCGTTCTTCGGCCATGGGCGGAATTTTCAGTCCAGAGATCCCCATTCACTCGCCGAGCGGTTCAAGAGTGCTCTTGCCACCCGGGTCGACTGGTGGTTCGCCTATACCGACCAGACCTCGAAGCATCTGCAGTCGATCGGGTATCCGGCGGACCGGATCACGGTGTTCAACAACGCCGTCGATACGAGCACCCTGCGAAGCCAGGCGGCGGCGGTCACGGCTGAACGGCTGGCAATCAGGCGCGCGGAACTCGGGCTCGTCGGGTCGAACACCTGCGTCTACGTCGGCGGTATCTATCCCGACAAGCGGGTGCCGTTCCTGGTGGAGTGCCTGGATCTGATCCGCGCGGCGGTCCCGGACTTCGAGTTCGTCGCCGTGGGCGGCGGCGTGGATCTTCCGCTGCTGGAGCAGGCAGCCAAGGATCGGCCCTGGCTGAAGGTCACCGGGCCGCGGTTCGGCCAGGACAAGGTGGAGCTGATGGCCCTCGGGAAGCTGTTCCTGATCCCTGGCCTGGTGGGCCTTGCCGTGCTGGACGCAGGGGTGATGGGGCTCCCGGTGGTCACGACGGACTATCCCTATCACAGCCCGGAGATCGCCTATCTGGAGGACGGTCGGAGCGGGCTGATCGTGAAGCCCTGGTCCGACGCGAAGGCCTATGCCGACGCGGTGATCGGGCTGTTGGGGAGTGACCGTCTTCCGGCGATGTCCGAGGCGTCGCGCGCGATCGCCGCGCGCTACACGATCGAAGCGATGGCCGAGCGGTTCGCCGAGGGCGTGTTGAAGGCGCTTGCCGCACCGCCGAAATGACAGCCGGACGTCGGTTTCGCGGGCCCGATCCGATACCCCGCGCGGCCGAACGGCCTGGATCGCCCGGCGCCGACGGGTTCCCCACGTCGGCGGAGCGCACCCCCCGAGCCCCGGAAGCTCTCCCCCGGGCCGCCGGCCTCAGGCTGGCGGAAGAAGGCCGCGATCCAGAAGGAAACCGTGGAGGTCGCCCCCTTCGAAGAGGTGCCCGGCGATGCCGGCGCGACGGGCGGCTTCCAGGTCGCTGTCCCGGTCGCCGACCAGGAAGCTCCTGGAGCGGTCCACCGGCCAACGGTCAAGCAGGTCGAGGATCATGCCGGGCTCGGGCTTTCGCCAGGTGGACGCCTGCCGGTAGGCCTCGATTGGGGCGTCCTCCAGGTAGGGGCAGTGGCGCTCGTCGTCGATCCAGGCACCGGTTCCCGCCAGTTCGGCGCGGATGTGGTCGCGGAGCCGGGCGAAATCAGCTTCGGAATAGTAGCCCCGCGCGATACCGGACTGGTTGGTGACCACGAAGACCAGGAAATCCGCCCGGTTGGCGTGCGCGATCGCCTCCCTGGCGCCGGGAATCCAGTCGAAGCGGTCGGGCGTGCCGACATAACCGTGGTCGACGTTGAGGACACCGTCCCGATCCAGGAACATGGCAGGCTTGAGCGTCATTCAGGGTCCGGCTTTCCAGAGAAACAGCGGTCCACGCAGCCTCTCGCGTGTCCGAAGTCGCGTCGGCCGGTTTCGCCGCAGGAGGATGCCTCGTGTCAAGGGGGCTCCACGATCCAGGTTCTAGGAAAGCGACGATCACAGCGCGACGCAGCCGCGAAATCCCCGAGCCGCGTAGTAGGATTCCGCGCCGTTGTGGTAGACGAACACCTGATTGTAGCGCCTGTCGCAAAACAGAGCGCCGCCCAGCGTTCGGATCGGCGTCGGGGTCAGCACCCAACTCGACGTCTTGCGGTCGAATGCCCCGAGCGTCTGAAGCGTGCGATACTGCTGTTCGGACAGGATCTCCACGCCGATGGCCGCGGCCATTTGCATGGCGCTTCCCCGCGGTTTGTTTTCCTTCCTCGATTCAAGGGCGGCATCGTCGTAGCAGAGGCTGCGACGGTCGGCAGGACTTTCCGGCGAACAGTCGCAGAAGACGAGGTCGCTCTCCAAGGGGCCAAGCCGCACAACGTCCGGCTCGCCACCTGTCCGTTCCATCGCCAGCACCGTCTGCAGTTTTTTCGCGTCGGCCAGCAGCCTCGATTCCACGGTCTGCCAGTCCAGGTCGGCATGGCGGGTCGGATTGGCTGTGAACCTGCTTTTCAGGATGCCGAGCAGTTCCTCGGGCGTGGTCGACTCCATGTCGCTTCCTCGCAATACGCGGCCCCCGTTCCGCAAGGGATTGGTAGCTGCGCGGCGGCGGTCCGTCCACCTCAGTGGCTCGGATCTGAGGTCAGGCCGAGACGAGGCAGGCAGATGACAGGTCCGTCCACAGGGCCTCCGGAGGCGGGCTTCCATAAAGGGTGACGATGGCGGCGACCTGATCGGCGGCGACGGCACCGGGGATCACCGACGTCACCTCTGAAAAACGCAAGGGGTAGTGAAGCGCGGCGGCGGCGAGGGTCACGCCGTGCGCTTGACAGACGGTCTCGATGGCGGCGGCGCGCGCCAGCGCGTCGGGCCCCGCCGGGGCGTAGTTAAAGAGCGCGCCCGGCACGGGACCGCTTGCCCCGAGGCCGGAGGAGAAGACGCCGCCGGCGACGATGCCGACGCCGTCGCGTCGAAGGCGCGGCAGCTCGTCGGCCAGAAACGGGGCGTGTTCCAACAGCGTCAGGCGGAGGGCGACAAGGAAGAAGTCCAGCGGCATCAGGTCGAGGAAGCGGCCGGTGAAGCCGCACTGGTTGATGCCGGCGCCGACTGCCTTGACCGCGCCGCATGCACGGAGTTCGGAGAGCGCCCGCCAGCCGGACTGCGCGAGCTCGCGGAGACGAGTCTCGAACGCGGCTTCGTCGTGGTGCCAGTGGTCGAGGTCGTGGATGACCAGCATGTCGATCACGTCGAGACCGAGGCGCTGCTGGGAGTCCTCGTAGGACCGCATGATGCCATCGTAGGTGTAATCGAAGCGGGGCTCGAAGGGCAGGCCGGCGAGCCACTGGTCGGCGATCTCGCGGGTCACGTCCGCGCGGCGGCGGAACAGGCGTCCGACCTTGGTGGAGACGATGGCCGCGTCCCGGGGCTTGTCCCAAAGGAAGCGTCCGACCCGGTGCTCCGACTTGCCGCGGCCGTACCAGGGGGAGGTATCGAAGTATCGAATGCCAGCGTTCCAGGCCGTCTGCAGGATGGCGTCGCTTTCGGCCTCAGGCACCGGGGTGAAGAGCTCGCCGAGGCCGGCGCAACCCAAGCCTAGCGCGGGCAGTTGGACGCCGGAGCGGCCGAGCGGGCGCAGCGGCAGGTCGGACGGGGGCACTTCAGCGCCACGTCCCGCGGAGGCCTTGGCGGCGAACGGCAGGGAACTCATGGGGGTCAGACCCTCAGATGACGCCCTTCTTCAGGATGAAGCAGCCGTAGGGGCCGGGATCGGAGGTGCGGACGATGGCGAAGGCGCGCTTTGCGGCCGCGTAGAAATCGAAGCGTTCCAGCGCCTGCATGGGGACCCGGCGGCCCTCGGCGGCGTCGATCACCGCCTGCATGGCGGCGAAGATGGGCATCTGTCGGTCGGGGTCGCCGACCACCTTCATGCGGGAGACCGGCGCTTCCACGAAGGTGTCGAGCGGCATCAGCTTCAGGATCGCCTCGGCGGCGCGGGGTATGCCGCAGCCGGACACGTTCACCAGCTTCCCGTAGGTGGTCTCCTTGGCGATGGTGACCGCGGGATGATTGACGTCGCAGACGACCAGATCGTCGCCATGCCCCATCAGCATCAGCACCTGCAACAGTTCGGCGTGGACGACGGGGTCGATCCCCTTCAGCATGGCATATCACCTCCTCAAGGCCGCCGAGGTCATCCGGCGAGCAGACGATCGATCTCGGCGCGGGTCGGCATCGCGGGGGCGGTTCCGGGCTTCTGGACGGAAAGTCCGGCCACCGCGCAGCCGAAACGGACGGCGTCCAGCGCCGGGCGGCCTTCGGCCAGCGCCAGGCAGAACCCTGCGTTGAAGGCGTCGCCGGCGCCGGTGGTGTCGACCACCTTCGAGACCGGAAACGCCGGAACGAGGTGGGTGCCGTGTTCCCCGTGCAGGAGCGCGCCCTTGTCGCCGAGCGTGATCAGGGCGTTGCGGGCGCCTCTGCGAACGAGATCGACGGCCGCGCGACGGGCGTCCTCGACCGTGTCGACGGCGATGCCGGTCAGGGTCGCGGCCTCGGTCTCGTTCGGCGTGACGTAGTCGCACAGCGCGAAGATGGCGTCCTCGACCGGAAGCGCCGGCGCGGGGTTGAGCACGGTGATCGCCCCGTGTCGGCGCGCCGCGGCAAGGCCGGCCATCGCGGTTTCGATCGGCTGCTCGAACTGGGTGACGAACACCCTGGCGCCTGCGAACAGATGATCCGCCGCATTCACGTCGGCCGGCGAGAGTTTCGCCGCTGCGCCGCTTTCCACGATGATCGCGTTGTTGCCGGTCTCGGTGGAAACGAAGATGAAAGCCGCGCCGGTCGGGGCGTCCGGATCGGCAATGACGGCGGACGTGTCCACGCCATCGGTGGCCCAGGCCTTGCGGGCGATCTCGCCGAAGGCGTCCGTTCCGACCCGGGTGATGATGGCGGCCTTGCCGCCGGCCCGTGCCGCCGCGATCACCTGGTTGGACCCCTTCCCTCCGGGGCCCATGGCGAAGCCCTGCCCCAGGATGGTCTCGCCCATCACCGGGAGGCGGGGCGCACGGAAGGCAAGATCGGCGACGAAGATGCCGAGGACGACGACGTCATGACCGGCCATCGAAGGCGCTCCTGGACGGTGAAACGGGCGGTATGCTCAAGCGTCCGGCGGAATGACGCCCTTCTTCAGAAGGAAGCAGCCGTAGAAGCGCCGTTCGCCGGTGATGAGCACCGCATAGGCCTTCTTCGCGCGTTCGTAGAAGGCGAAGCGCTCCACCGAGCCCATCGGAGAGGGTTTGCCTTCGGCCGCGTCGATGGCGGCCTGAACCTCGGCCTGGACGGCCGGAATCGTGTCCGGTTCGCCGACCACTTCCATCCGTTCTGCCGGATGGGGCACGAAGCTGTCGAGAGGCATGACGGAAAGCACCGCCGCGACCGCTCCGGCCGCACCGACGCCGTCCATGCGGATCGGCCGGCCCCAGGCGGTCTGGCGGGCGACACTGTCCCCGGGGAAATTAGTATCGCAGACGACGAGGTCGTCGCCATGGCCCATCGAGCGCAACACGTTGAGTATCTCTCCGTTGAGGAGAGGGTCGAGACCCTTCAGCATGTGCTTCCATCCCTTGTCCCGGCAGGTCGCGCTCCGGCGGCCTCACGTGAATGCCGGCCCTGAGTCGCGCGCGGGAACTTTACCTTTGTTCGTTCGCTCGTGAAGCTAGGCCGAGATCTGCCTCATTGTCCAGAGGACATCGCACGGGCACCAGTCCGCTCCTGCCGCCGACAGGGTCTTGCATGCATGCACGTTCGGGCGAAGGGAGGCCGTCGATACTCGGCTCACCGATTGCGGCAGTTTTGCTGCACTTGCGAACAACACTCGTCAATCTTGCACGGCGACAGGACGGGACTTTATCGAGGATATCCTGAAGAATCCGCGCTGCAGGGCTCCCATTTGAGGCCTTGGCGAACCTCATACCTGTTGCTTTGCAGCGACGAAAGTTGACCTGGAGGGAGGACACACTGTTTACGGCTCGACCTTTTTCTGTAAAGTCCCCTCGAGACGGACTGAACAGGATGCGATGCCGGCGATGCTTCGATTTGCGACCCGACTGAACGCCTTCGCCAGTGGCGCCGAGCGCTATTGGCCAGACGCCAAGGGGCGACCCAGCGTGCTGCAGATGGCCCAGCGTGCTGCGACGGTACCGGGCCTCACGGACCTCGATCTCAACTATCCGGACCATGTGTCGGGCTCTCCTGCCGAGCTCGCCTCGCGGGTCAAGGATCTCGGCCTAGGCCTCAACGGCCTGGCGATGCGCTACTACACCAACCCTGCCTTCAAGCGTGGCGCCTTCACGAACCCGGATCCGGCCGTGCGGCGGGAGGCCATCGAGTTGACCAAGCGCGGCATCGACGCCGCGCGCGAGATGGGTTGCCCGCTGATGACGATCTGGCTCGGCCAGGACGGGTTCGACTACGCCTTCCAAGCCGAATACGCCGCCGTCTGGGAGCTGGAGATCGAGGGCATCCGCGAGGTGGCCGAGCACGACCCGGACTGCCTCGTATCGATCGAATACAAGCCGGACGAGCCGCGGTCGCGCAGCCTCCTGCCGGACTGCGCGACAACACTGCTGGCGATCTCCGAAGCCGGGTCCCCCAATCTCGGGGTGACGCTGGACTTCGCGCACGTGCTTTATGCCGGCGAACAGCCGGCCTTCGCAGCGGCGTTGATCGCTCGCCATTCGCGGCTGCTCGGCGTCCACCTCAACGACGCGCACGGCAAGCGGGACGACGGGTTGATGGTGGGTGCCGTGCACCTGCAGGAGACCATCGAACTGCTGCGGCAGATCCGCCGGGACGGGTATTCCGGCGCCATCTACTTCGACACCTTCCCGGATCTCACCGGGCTCGACCCGGTCGGCGAGTGCGCCGGCAACATCGCCTCCGTCGGGCGGATGCTCGACGTGGTCGACCGGCTGGAAGGCGACAACCGGCTGGCGACAGCCATGGCCGCCCAGGACGCCGTCGCGTCCCAGGCTATCGTGCAGGAGCATATCTTCGGACGATCCCCCAGCTAAGCAGCGCCTACTGCGTTCGCCAGGATCCACCATGGACGTTTGGGACCCAAAGGCCGTCGGGCCGCGCATTCGGATGATGATGCCGACGCTCACTCCGCTGGAGGCGCGGGTGGCGGAGTGCGTGCTGCACAAACGGAACCTGGACGAGACGACGCCGATCAAGGAAGTGGCGGACGAGGCCGGCGTGTCCGAGGCGATGCTGGTCAAGATCGCCAAAAAGCTCGGGTACTCCGGCTTCCGGGACTTTCGAGCGGCGATCAGCGAGTACAACCGGCTGCCGACCGCGGAAATGCACCAGGAGCTTTCGCCGGACGATACGGCGCCCGAGATCGTCGGCAAGGTGTTCCGCACCTCGATCCAGGCGCTGGAAGAGACACTCGCCGTTCTCGACATGGATGCCTTCGAAGCGGTGGCCGACATTCTCGCCACCGCACGACAGCGCGACCTCTACGGCGTGGGCGGCTCGGCGCAGATCGCCAGGGACGTCTCGCACAAGTTCCTGCGGATCGGTCTGCGCACCGCCGTGTTCGATGACGCGAACATGATGCTGATGTCCGCGTCCCTGCTGGGGCCCGGGGATGTGGCGGTCGCCTTCTCCCATTCCGGACGATCGACGGCGGTGCTCGACGCGGTCACGCTGGCGCGCCGGAACGGTGCCAAGACCATCGCCCTCACCAACTATCAGGCCTCGCCACTGGTGGACGTGGCGGATCACGTGTTGATCTCCACGGCGCGCGGATCTCCGCTGATGGGAGAGAATGCCGCCGCCCGGATCGCGCAATTGAACATCCTTGACGCCCTGTTCGTGGCCGTCGCCCAGCGCGACCTCGGGGCGGCGGAAAACAACCTGGCGAAGACGGTCGGCGCCGTCCGACCGAAGCGGAGGGCCTAAGAGATGCCTGCCGCACGGATCGCCGTCGTCGGGAGCCTGCACTACGACGTCATGGTCGATGCGCCCGACCGGCCGCGGAAGGGCGAAACCCTCATCGGGCGCTCCTGGTGGCCGAAGTGCGGCGGCAAAGGGGGCAACCAGGCGGTCGAAGCCCGGCTTGCGGGAGCATCCGTCGCGATGATCGGCGCCGTCGGCGACGACGACTTCGGGCGCGCGTTGATCGAAAATCTCGACCGCGTCGGGGTGGACAGGTCGGCGGTCGCCACGTTGCCTGGCGTCGGATCGGGGATGAGCGTGGCGATCTTCGACGACACCGGCGACTACGGTGCCGTGGTCGTCTCGGGAGCCAACCGAGCCATCCCGCTTGACGGGCTCACCGCGGAGCGGTTCGCGGGCACCCACGTGCTGCTCCTGCAGAACGAGGTCCCGGAGCCGGTCAACATCGCCGCGGCGCGCGCGGCGAAAGAGGCCGGTGCGCGGGTGATCCTCAACGCGGCGCCCGCCCGGGCACCGGATGCGACGCTGGTTCCGCTGGTCGACATCCTGGTGGTGAACGCGATCGAGGCGGAGATGCTGGGCGGTGGGGCTGTGTCGACGTTGCAGGACGCTGCGGCTGCCGCCGCGCGGCTGGCCGAACGGTTTGCTTCAGTGATCGTGACGGCGGGTGGCGAGGGGCTGGCCGTCTGCTCGCCGGACGCGGCATCGCCGGTGAGCCTGGCTGCCGATCGGGTGACGGTGGCCAGCACCCATGGTGCAGGGGACTGTTTCGTGGGGGTGCTCGCGGCGCACCTCGGGGCGGGTGTCGGGCTGCAGGACGCCGCAATAGCGGCCAACCGCGCCGCGGGACGGCTGGTCGCCATGGCTGAGGAAGACCGCGCCGGGCGGCTGGCCGGATAGGCTTGCGCGGACATCGGAAGGAATGACCGGCCTCACCGGTCCGGACTTGAGAGGGGTGGACGAGGATGGCTTCTGTCGACGTGGTGGAAGTGCGCAAGGCCTACGGATCGCACGCGGTCATCCACGGCGTTTCCCTGGAGATCGAGGACGGCGAGTTCGTCATTCTGGTCGGCCCGTCCGGCTGCGGGAAGTCGACGCTGCTGCGGATGGTGGCGGGGCTGGAGCCGATCACCTCGGGCGATATCCGGATCGACGGGCGGGTGGTGAACGACCTGCCGCCCAAGGATCGCGACATCGCCATGGTGTTCCAGACCTACGCGCTCTACCCGCACAAGACCGTGGCACAGAACATGGGCTTCGCGCTGAAGATGCGCGGCACGCCGAAGCCGGAGATCGATGCGCGCGTGAAGGCGGCGGCGGAGATCCTCAACCTCGGCGCCTATCTCACCCGCTATCCGCGCCAGCTTTCGGGCGGCCAGCGACAGCGCGTCGCGATGGGCCGGGCGATCGTGCGGGATCCCAAGGTGTTCCTGTTCGACGAGCCACTGTCCAATCTCGACGCCAAGCTCCGCGTGCAGATGCGTGCGGAGATCAAGGAGTTGCAGCAGCGCCTCGACACCACGACCGTCTACGTCACGCACGACCAGGTGGAGGCGATGACGATGGCCGACCGCATCGTGGTCCTGCACGACGGCCACGTGGAGCAGATCGGCGCGCCGCTGGAGCTCTACGATCGGCCGGCGAACACCTTCGTCGCCGGCTTCATCGGTTCGCCCGCCATGAATCTCCTGAAGGGAACGATCAAGGGCGACAGCGTGGTGACGGAGGATGGGATCAAGCTGCCGATCAACGGAGCGCCCCCCGGCAGCGACGGTCGGCCGGTCCGGTTCGGCATCAGGCCCGAACACCTGACGCTGGGCGGAACGATTCCGGCGGTGATCACCGTGGTCGAACCGACGGGATCGGAGACTCAGGTGTTCGCCAAGCTGGGGGAACAGCGGATCGTCGGCGTGTTCCGCGACAGGATCTCGGGCCGTGCCGGAGAGGCCCTGCCCGTCGGCATCGATCCGCGGCTGGTTCACCTCTTCGATCAGGAGACGGGACTGCGCCTCAACTGAGGAAGAGGACAGGGGAAAGGTCATGCCAGCGGAAGGCGCCCCTCCGATTTGACAGTGGAAACGTGCTTTTATAGATTAAATGACGATTTCTGGTCATATGTGACCAGGGGAACACGCCCTGACAGAACGCCGGCAGAACCGGTCCGACGCAGGGTGGGGAACGTCCGAAGGCGTGGAGGAGCGCCTCCGGACAATGGAAGCGTCGATCGTTCGACACCAAGGGAGGATAGGATGAAACTGAACGTCTACCAGCAACTGATGGCCATGCAGGCGAGCCGCCGCGCACTCCTGCGCGGGGCCGCCGGGGCCGGCGCGCTCGCCGCCACGGCAAGCCCGCTCTCGATCCGCACAGCCTTCGCACAGGGCGACATCCGGGCCGAGATCCTGAAGATCCCGGGCGTCGGCGCCGGTTCTCCGACCGACGCCGACTGGCAGAAGGTCGGCGAACTCTGCCTGGGCGGCACCAAGCAGACCGTCCAGCAGGGCGAGTTCGCAGGAGTCGAGCTGTCCTTCATGGGGCTCAACAACCAGAACCTCCACAATCTCCTGTTCCGCGGCTTCCTGAAGGCGTGGGAAGACTACACCGGCGCGAAGATCACCTGGATCGACCTTGCGCAGGCCGACTACAACCCGCGCCTCCAGCAGGCGATCGCGACCGGGACCGTCGACTTCGACATTCTTGAGATGGGCGCTCCGTTCGAAGGCGACGTCTGCGGCAAGGGCCTTGCCTCCGAGATGCCGGACTGGGTCAAGGCGCTGATCGACATGGACGACTACGTCGACTACCTGAAGGCGCCCGTGGGCACTTGGGGCGGCAAGACCTACCGCATCTCGATCGACGGCGACTGCCACAACTTCAACTACCGCACCGACGTGTTCTCCGACGCTGCCCTGGCTGAAGCCTGGAAAGCCGAGGGACACCAGGGCGAGTGGGGCGTGCCGAAAACCTGGCAGAAGGTCAACGAGGTCACCAAGTTCCTGAAGGGCAAGCAGCTCAACGGGCAGGATCTCTACGGCTACCTGGACCCGCTGAAGGGCTGGGGCGGCTTCGCCTTCTATTTCCTGGCCTCCCGCGCCACGGCCTATGCCAAGCATCCGGACGACAAGGCCTGGTTGTTCGACGCCGACACCATGAAGCCGCGCATCAACAACGAGGCGTGGGTTCGTGCGATCCAGGACGTGGTGGACCTGATCCCGTCGGGCCCGGCCGATCAGCTCAACGCGGATCCCGGCACCACGGGCTTCCAGCAGTTCCTGGCCGGCATCGGCTCGATGCTGTCCTGGTGGGGCGACATCGGCTCCAGCGCCCGCACCTCGGATTCGTCCGTGGTCGGCGACGTGGTGGGCTTCGACATCCTGCCGGGTTCGGACGACGTCTTCAACTCGAAGACAGGCAAGTGGGAGACGCTCGCCTCCGGGCCGAACTACGCGCCGAACATGGCCTACATCGGCTGGGGCGTCTACGTGATGTCGCGGGTCGACAGCGACGCGAAGAAGCAGAAGGCGGCCTGGAGCGCCGCGGCCCACATCGGCGGCAAGGACCTGTCGCTGTGGACGGCGGCCTATCCGTCGGGCTTCCAGCCCTACCGGAAGAGCCACTTCAACATCCCGGAGTGGGTTGGTGCGGGCTACGACGAGGCGTTCATCAAGTCGTACCTGGACAGCGAGTCCAACTCGTACAACCATCCGAACGCGGCGATCGAGCCCCGCATTCCGGGCATTTTCCAGTACTACTCCGTCGCCGAGGACGAACTGGCGAAGATCTTCGCCGGCGCGAATTCGGTGAAGGACGGTGCGGACGCCATTGCCGCGGCCTGGGAGAAGATCACCGACCAGATCGGTCGCGACAGCCAGGTGAAGCTCTACCAGGCTTCGCTCGGCATGTGATCCGAAGCGGCTAGCAACCGGGCCAGCGGCGGGGAACGTCGCCGCTGGCCGACACCGAGAACAGGTTCAAGGAAGGTCTGTGCGCCTGATGCAGGATCGATCGAGCAGTCTGGCCGCACCGACGGCCTCCTCCGGGCGGCAGCGTCCGGCCGATACGCGTATGGCGATCGGCCAAGGGCTGTTTGTTCTCGCCTCGCTGGGGCTGGCGGGGATCTTCCTTCTGCAGGTTCTCGACGCGGCAGGCACGGTGGCGATCGGTTTCGCCGACTGGCGGCCGGTCCTGTATGCCTATCTGTTCTGGTCGGTCGCCCTCTGCGCGCGCCAGGTACTGGTGCGGGGCGAAGAGGGACAGAAGGCTCTGTTCGTGCTGCCGGCCGTGCTGTTCACGGTGGCGATGGCGATCTTCCCGACGGTGTTCGGGTTCTACATCGCCTTCACCGACTGGAACCTCTCGTCGTCGACGGGGATGAAGTTCAACGGGCTCGACAACCTCAGGAGCCTCGTCAACGACCCGTTCTTCTGGAATGCGCTCGGGAACATGGCCTTCTACGTGGCCATGGTGCTTGTCCAGTATGCGATCGCCTTCGGCCTCGCCCTGCTCCTCAATGCGGAGATCCGGGCCCGGAAGTTCTTCCGCGTCGCGTTCCTGCTGCCGTTCATGCTGAGCCCCGTGGCGGTAAGCTGGATGATCGGCAAGTCGCTGATGGAGGTGCGCTTCGGCCCGCTCGCCTCGCTGATGAAGACGCTGGGCTGGGACAGTCCCGCCTTCTTCGCATCGCCCTGGATCGCCCGGCTGTCGATCATGGCGATGGATGCATGGGTGTGGATCCCCTTCGTCATGATCCTGCTCCTGGCCGGCCTGCAGGCGCTGCCGCACGAGATCAAGGAAGCGGCCAAGGTGGACGGGGCGACGGGCTGGCAGTCGTTCTGGGAGATCACCTTCCCGCTGATGCTGCCGGTGTCGATCACGGCGATCGTGCTGCGGATCATCTTCCAGCTGAAGCTGGCCGACATCGTCATCAACGTGACGTCCGGCGGTCCCGGCGGCGCGACGGACACCATCTCGAGCTTCATCTTCCGCGAGTACCGCGACCGATCCAACGTCGGCTACGGCACCATGGTGGCTGAAGTCTACCTCATCGTGATCATCATCTTCATCACGCTCCTCCTCAATCTCACGGCGCGCTTCATGCGCAAGCCGGATTGATCGGGAGGAACCGGACCATGGCCATGACTGCAACCAGCGCAGAGACAGCTCATCACACCAGCCGCAGCCATCGCACCGGCCTGGCTCTCGGCAAGGTCCTGATCTATGCGGCTCTGATCTTCTGGGCCTTCATTTGCCTGTTTCCGATTTTCTGGACGGTCACGACGACGTTCAAGACCGCCAACAACGTGACGCAGGGACACATCCTGCCGTTCATCGACTTCTGGCCGGACTGGAAGGGGCTGCGGTCGCTGGGCCTTTCGCCCGACACCCTGTTCGAGGTGTCCACGGTGCGCGACGAGTTCCTGAAACGCTTCCTCAACAGCGTCTATGCCTCGGTGGGCGCGTCGCTGCTTGCCATCGTCATCGGCTCGATCGCGGCCTATGGACTTTGCCGATTCGACTATCGCTTCGGCTGGATGAAGAACCGCGACATCTCCTTCTTCTTCCTGTCGCAGTTGATCCTGCCGCCGGTGGTGCTGGCGATGCCGTTCCTGGTCCTCTACAAGAACCTCGTTCTTCTCGACACGCTCACCGGGCTGATCCTGATCTACACGCTGATGGTGCTTCCCATCGTCATCTGGATCATGCGGGACCAGTTCGAGACGATCCCGGTCGAGCTGGAGCAGGCGGCGCTGGTGGACGGATGCTCTGTCTGGGGGGCCTTCTTCCGGATCGTCCTGCCGATCGCACTGCCGGGGATGGTCGCCGCCTTCATCCTCTCGGTAATCCTGTGCTGGAACGAATACTTCTTCGCCGCGCTGCTGACCTCGTCCAACGCCAAGACGCTGCCGGTGATGGTGGCTAGCCAGACGGGCTCGCAGGGGATCAGCTGGTGGTCGATGGCGGCGATCTCGACTGCGGCAATCCTGCCGCTGGTGCTGATCGGCATCTTCCTTGAGCGCTACATCGTGAAGGGGCTGACCGCCGGCGCGGTGAAGTGAGATACCGACCTCACCGCATTCAGCGACGGTGAGCCCGCGCTCCGGTCACGCCACCCGCAGTGGCCTGCCGGGCATGCGCCTCCTCCAGAAGCGTCAGGTAGGCTTCGTGGATCGCCGGCAGGGTGAACTCGGCTTCGAAGCGGGCTCGGCTGGAACGGCGCATCGCGGCGATCTTCGCGTCGTCGGAGGCGCATGTCTCGATATGCGCGGTGAAGACGTCCGGCGTCGCATAGAAGAGCTGGCCGGTGCCCGCCGTCCAGCGATTGAAATGGTTGTCGTGGGCGATGACAGCATTGCCGGCACCAACGGCCTCGACCAGCGACGGATTGGTGCCGCCGACCGTGTGGCCGTGGATGTAGGCGCGGCAATGGGAACGCAGGGCGCGTAGGACAGTCCGGTCGTAGATGGCACCTGGGAAGACGACCTCGGGACCTGCAGCCTGCCGGACCCGGCGATGGTAGGCGATGCGATCGTCCATGTTGCCGAGAACGACCAGCCTGCGGCCGCGTCTCTGCCTGGAATAGGCCTCCACCGTCTCGAGGATCATGTTCTCAGGCTCGATCCGGGCGATGCTGACGAAGTAGTCGTCGGCCTTCAACCCCAAGGGCGCCAGATCCTCCACAGGGGCGTCGACGATCGGCTCGGCACCGTATGGAATGACGGCGCAGTCGCGCCTGTAAAATCGCGACAGGTGCCGCTCGATCTCCGGGTGATCGGCGATCACAGCGCTGCTCAATCCGTAGCCGACGATCTCGTTCAGCCAGAACCAGGCCTTGGCGGCTGCATTCCACTTGTCGCGCTTCCACTCGATGCCGTCCATGTTCATGACGACCTGACGGCGCTTCAGCCGCTGCAGCGCCGTGAAGACTGCCGTGTTGTAGCCGAGAACAAGGTCGATGCCGGGACGGTTCAGGACATGGACGACCGAACGCAGGTCGAACTCCATGGTGCCCAGCGACCCGGATGTACGGGTCGGGACGTGGACGCGCTGGATACCATTCCAGACATCGCCGCGGACACGGCGTTCGGCGCGAGGGTCCGGGTCCTGGCAGTAGACAACCACTTCCCAGCCGTGGTCGATGAGGTAGGGCGCGAGATGGCTGACGAACGTTTCGAAGCCACCGTGGTTGGCCGGCAGACCGCGGATCCCGAGAATGTTGACCGTCCTGCCGTCCATGCCAGCGGTGATTTCCCGTCGGGAGTCCGAGCCGTCAGTCCTGCGGACTGGAAACCTCGTCTTGTCCGTACTGGCAAGGTTTGCCTTCCGAAACATCATGCCCAACCATGCTTCCCACCCGGTCAACCCGGGCACTCATCTCGAAATACCAACGCCACGCCTAAAAAAGCGGCCGAATTCCTCTTGCATGACACAGCTGGCCTCGGCATTCGAGTCAAATGTCCTGAAAATCGTTAGGGAATCTCGCGCATTGTTAACGCGAGAACCAAGACCCTGTCGGCGAATAGATGATGACCTTTGTTGCCTTTCGCTTATGATAGGCAACTCACCGGCAGCCTGCTTGGCTTGGCGTCATCTTCGACCGTGGCCGCGCTGTAAAGGCGAGGACACCGCAAGCGGCGTTACTGGCAGCCGATCGACCGTTCCCATCGGTCGGGCCTGCGAGAGTCCGGTCCTTCACGGAAAGGACTAGACGGCCTTCAGGCGATGAAGGGCGAGGCGGTTCGCCGGGAAAAGCTCGCGGTAGACTGGTATTCGGCCGCGATAGATCGCAGAAAGCGACGGGTCGGGTCGGGTCGTTCGCGTGGACGGGGCGATCATCTCGGCCATGGCCGTCGCGATGTCCGGATGCCAGCCACTCGCAACGGCCGCCAGGATCCCCGATCCGAGCGCCACCGCTTCCGGGACGGCGGATGTCACGAGCGGGCGCTCCAATGCCGCTGCCATGATCGCCATCAGGAGCGGCGATCGGGTTCCCCCGCCGGAGACCACGAAGCGCTCGGCCCGGCGGCCGATGCTCTCCTCCAGCGCCGCGGTCGAGAGGCTCTGCTCGAAGGCGATGCCCTCCATGACGGCGCGAAAGAGATGCTCGGGGCGGTGGCTGAGCATCAGGCCGACGATGATGCCGCGTGCCGCGTCGTCCCAGTCCGGGTTCATCATGCCGGCCCAGTAGGGAACGACCATGATGCCTTCGCTGCCGGGCGGGACCGCGGTGGCGAGGGTCGCAAGTTCGGCGAGGGTTTCCGGGTCGGCATTGCCGCGAACGAGGCGAGCTGCCCAATCGACCAGGGTCATCCCCGACCGGATCACCGTCTCGGCCATGAAGCCGACGCCTGTCGGACTGGACAGTGTGCGATAGGCGTCGGAGGTGCAGTAGCGGTCGGAGACCATGCCACTGACGATGCTCGTTCCGAGGGCGAGATAGGCCGAGCCTTCGTCGAGCGCGCCGGCGCCGAGCCCGGCGAGTTGGCCGTCACCGCCTCCGGCGACCAACGGCAGCCCTGCGTCGAGGCCGGTCTGCGCCGCGGCTTCGGCGGTCAGTTCTCCGACAACGGTTCCAGGCTGGGCGATGCGAGGCAACTGGTCCGGACGGAGGCCGACGAGCGAAACGAGTTCGTCCGACCAGACTCCTCTTTCGAGGTCGACCAGGCCAAGCGGATCCGCGGATGAGAGGCTACTCACCCGTTCACCGGTCAGTCGCCAGGAAAGGAAAGCGTGGACATCGGCCACGGCGAAGGCGGCGGCCAGACGGTCCGGCTCGTTCTGGCGAAGCCATTCGATCGCGAAGAGGGCCGGTGTCGGGTCCGGCGGCTTGCCGCTGATCTGGCGAAGGCGGTCGCGGCCGACACGCGCTGAGAGGGCGGCGACCTGGGGACGCGAGCGCTCGTCGATCCACAGGATCGCGGGCCGGAGTGCGCGCCCCTCTTCATCCAGGAGCGCAAAGGTCTCGCGCTGGTGACCGATCGCCAGAGCGGCGATGCGATGGGGGCCGACGGCCGCTGCAAGTTCACGCGTTGCCGTCGAGAGCGCCGTCCACCAGTCCTCCGGATCCTGCTCGAAATAACCCGGCGCCGGCTTGGAGAGGGGATACGTCGCTCGTTTCTCGCAGACGGGGCTGCCATCCCTGGCGAAGGCGATAGCCTTGACCGCTGTCGTGGAGGCATCGATCCCGATGACGAGGTCCCGCATCATGGTGTCCAACTGGTCCTCCGGCCGCCCGACGGCTCGGGCCATCCCCGGCAAGTGCTACATGCCTGTTCCCGCTTGCTTTGGCAACGCGGCCAGGCTCCTCGGCCGTCGGTGACAGCCGGGTTCCCCGCTGTTACCGTCCGTCCGACAACCGCCAAGTCATCAGCCTGGAGACAGTGCCTTGTCCGAGACCGATGTGGAGATCGTCGAAGGGGGGGAGGGTCTCGCCACGGGCTCCAGCGCGCCGAAGGCGCCCGACCTCTCGCTGGAACAGGCGATCGGCGCGAAGATCCGTCAGGAGCGCAAGAGGCTCGACATTACGGGCGCCGAACTTGCGGCGGCTGCCGAGATCTCGCCCAGCATGCTGTCGAAGATCGAGAACGGCCAGATCTCGCCGTCCCTGTCCACGCTGAACATGGTGGCGCGGGCACTGAACCAGCCGATCTCGGCACTGTTCACGGGTTACGAGGAGCGGCGCGACTGCTCGTTCGTGAAGGCCAACCAGGGCGTCAGCATCGAGCGACGCGGAACCAAGGCCGGGCATCACTACCAACTGCTCGGCCACTCGCTCGGCGAGGGGATCGTGGTGGAGCCGTTCCTCATCACGCTGACCGAGGAAGCCAAGCCCTATGCCTCGTTCCGGCATTCCGGCGTGGAACTGATCTACATGCTGACCGGCAAGGTGGCCTACCGCCACGCCGACCGGACCTATCCGTTGGAGCCGGGCGACACGCTGTTTTTCGACGCTGAAGCGCCGCACGGACCGGAGGAACTGATCGAACTCCCCATGACCTACCTGTCGATCATCATCTACCCGAAGGACTGATCGCCGATCCTGCTGGAGCATCGCCTTGACCCTTGAAATTTCCGTAAGTGCAAGCTAGTTTCCTCTCACGAAACACGCTGGCCTCGGAAAACCTTCATGTGCGGCATCGTCGGGCTGTTCCTGAAAGACAAAAGCCTTGAACCGGAGCTCGGCCGTTATCTGGCGGCCATGCTGGAGGTGATGACGGACCGCGGCCCCGACAGCGCGGGCTTCGCCGTCTATGGCGACGGCCGGATCGGGTTGACCAAGATCACCGTACGCTTGCCGAAAGGCGCCGATGCGACGGTGTTGACGGACAAGGTCGGCGACGCGCTCGCGACCGGCATTTCGGCGGCCGTTCGCGGATCTCACGTCGTGCTCCAGGTGCCGGAAGACCGCGTGGAAGAGGCGCTGGCGGCGATCGCGACCGTGGAACCGGGCGCAGCAGTCACCTCCGTCGGCAACGCCATGGAAGTCTACAAGGAAGTCGGTCTCCCGGCCGACGTCGCCGTGGCATTCGGGCTGCCGCAGATGCGCGGCACGCACGGGATTGGCCACACCCGCATGGCGACGGAATCGGCCGTCACCACGGACGGCGCCCACCCCTATTCCACGGGCCCGGACCAGTGCCTGGTGCACAACGGCTCGCTTTCCAATCACAACCTGGTCCGGCGCAGGCTGATCCGGGAAGGCATCGACTTCCGGACCGAGAACGACACGGAGGTGGCGGCCGGGTTTCTGTCCTGGCGGCTACGCGAGGGCGACCAGTTGGGGGATGCCCTGGAGGCTTCGCTGAAGGAGTTGGACGGGTTCTTCACCTTCGTGGTCGGCACGGAGACCGGCTTCGGCGTGCTGCGCGATCCGATCGCGTGCAAGCCTGCCGTGATGGCAGAGACGGATCGCTACGTCGCCTTCGGGTCGGAGTACAAGGCACTCACCGTGCTGCCGGGCATCGAGACCGCCCGCATCTTCGAACCGGAGCCGGCCACCGTCTACTTCTGGGATCGCGCGGCATGACCGACACTCTCTCGATGGAAACCGTCGACCTGGCGGCCGTGAGCCTGCGCGATCTCAACGCCGGCCTGCACGCCATGAAGGGGCGCAGCGGGCATGTCCGCGTGCTCAATCCGCGGGGGGCCCATTCGCTGGCGGCCGGGCTCGACGCGGATCTCACCGTCGAGGTCGATGGGGATGTCGGCTACTACTGCGCGGGCATGAACAAGCGGGCGAGAGTGCTGGTGCGCGGCAGCGCAGGTCCGGGGCTCGCCGAGAACATGATGAGCGGGCTGGTGCACGTGACCGGCGACGCCAGCCAAGCTGCGGGGGCCACCGGCTGCGGCGGCCTGCTGGTCGTCGACGGCAACACCTCGGCCCGCTGCGGCATCTCCATGAAGGGGATCGACATCGTGGTGAAGGGCTCGATCGGGCCCATGTCGGCCTTCATGGCGCAAGCCGGCAGCCTGGTCGTGTTCGGCGACACCGGGGATGCGCTCGGAGACTCCATCTACGAGGCCAAGCTGTTCGTGCGGGGGACGCCGAAGAGCCTAGGCGCCGACTGCGTGGAGAAGCCGATGGAGGACCATCACCGGGCCGCGCTGTTCGCGCTGCTCGAGAAAGCCGGCGCGGCCCACGCGGTCGATGTCGGCAGCTTCCGCCGCTACGGTTCGGCGCGCACCCTCTACCATTTCCACGTCGACAACGCGTCGGCCTACTGACGCCCGGGACGGAGTCCATGAACGACCATTCCAAGCCCGCGCGGACGGTTCCCCGCTTCTCCGCGACATTCGACCCGTACACCCTGTCGGAGATCCGCCGGGCGGCGGAGACCGGGATCTACGACATCCGCGGCGGCGGGGCGAAGCGGCGGGTGCCGCACTTCGACGACCTGCTCTTCCTCGGGGCCTCGATCAGCCGCTATCCGCTGGAAGGCTACCGGGAGCGCTGCGGAACCGACGTGGTGCTCGGCGCGCGGCATGCGAAGAAGCCGATCACCCTGAAGATCCCCGTGACGATCGCCGGCATGAGCTTCGGATCGCTGTCGGCGCAGGCCAAGGAAGCGCTCGGCCGCGGCGCGTCGGCGATGGGCACCTCGACGACGACCGGGGACGGCGGGATGACGGAGGAGGAGCGCGGGCATTCCTCCATCCTCGTCTACCAATACCTGCCGTCGCGCTACGGCATGAACCCGGACGATCTGCGGCGGGCCGACGCCATCGAGGTGGTGGTGGGCCAGGGCGCCAAGCCCGGCGGCGGCGGCATGCTGCTCGGCCAGAAGATCTCGGCGCGAGTCGCCGCCATGCGTACCCTGCCGGAGGGAATCGACCAGCGATCGGCTTGCCGGCATCCGGACTGGACCGGGCCTGACGACCTGGCGATCAAGATCGAGGAACTCAGGGAGATCACCGACTGGGAGAAGCCGATCTACGTTAAGGTCGGCGCGTCGCGCCCCTACTACGACACGGCGCTCGCAGTGAAGTCGGGCGCCGACGTGGTGGTTCTCGACGGTATGCAGGGCGGGACGGCGGCGACGCAGGAGGTCTTCATCGAGCATGTCGGGATCCCGACGCTGGCGGCGATCCGCCCGGCGGTGAAGGCACTGCAGGATCTCGGTATGCACAGGAAGGTTCAGCTGATCGTCTCCGGCGGCATCCGCAACGGCGCCGACGTCGCCAAGGCGCTGGCACTCGGGGCGGATGCGGTGTCGATCGGCACGGCCGCGCTGGTGGCGCTCGGCGACAACGATCCGATGTACGAAGAGGAGTACCAGGCGCTCGGCACCACGGCCGGGGCCTACGACGACTGGCACGAGGGCAAGGACCCTGCCGGCATCACCACGCAGGATCCGCATCTCGCGGCGCGGCTCGACCCGCTGCTGGCGGGACGGCGGCTCGCCAACTTCCTCGCGGTGATGACGCTGGAATGCCAGACGATCGCCCGGGCGGCCGGTAAGAGCCACGTGCACAACCTGGAGCCCGAGGATCTCGTGGCGCTGACGGTGGAGGCGGCGGCGATGGCCGGCGTGCCCCTGGCCGGCACCAGCTGGATTCCGGGACAGGGCGGGTTCTGAAGAGAGCGGGCGGAGCGCCTGCGGACAGCGTGCAGCAACCGACCGAGCAGGGGAAATTCCCGCCGGTCGACCAGACAGGGAACCAGCCGAAGGCCGCGGGAGGGCCGACGGTCAGCAGGGAGCGGCCTGACGGCTGCGGGGCGAGATGCTGTTGTCGGACATCGCGCGGGAGCGCGGCATCAAGTATTTCCTGATCTCCTACATCGACCTGTTCGGGACGATGCGGGCCAAGCTGGTGCCGGCGGCGGCGATCGACGAGATGGCGCGGGCGGGCGCCGGGTTCGCTGGTTTCGCGACCTGGCTCGACATGACGCCGGCCGATCCGGATCTGTTTGCGGTGCCGGACCCCTCGACCCTGATCCAGCTGCCCTGGAAGCCGGAGGTCGGCTGGCTCGCCTCGGACCTGGTGATGGACGGCAAGATCGTCGAGCAGGCACCCCGGACGGTGCTGAAGAAGGCCATCGCGGATGCCGCTTCGCTCGGCTACCAGATGAAGTCCGGCGTGGAGTGCGAGTTCTTCCTGATCACGCCGGACGGCAAGGGCATCGCGGACGCGGCGGACGACCAGGAGAAGCCCTGCTACGACCAATCGGCGCTGATGCGGCGCTACGACGTGATCGCCGAGATCTGCGACTGCATGCTGGCGCTGGGCTGGAAGCCCTACCAGAACGACCACGAGGATGCGAACGGCCAGTTCGAGATGAACTGGGAGTATGACGACGCCCTGCTGACCGCCGATCGGCACGCCTTCTTCAAGTACATGGTGAAGTCGATCGCCGAGAAGCACGGTCTGCGCGCCACCTTCATGCCGAAGCCGTTCAGCAACCTCACGGGATCGGGCTGCCACTCGCATGTCTCGCTCTGGCAGGGAGATCGCAACGTGTTCGCCGACGAGAGCGGCGAGCTCGGAATTTCCGCGCTCGGCTACCAGTTTCTCGGCGGCGTCCTTGCTCATGCGGACGCGCTCTGCGCGCTGACGAACCCGACGGTGAACAGCTACAAGCGGCTGAACGCACCGCGGACGCTGTCCGGTGCGACGTGGTCGCCGAACACGATCAGCTACACCGGCAACAACAGGACGCACATGGTGCGAATTCCGGATGCCGGCCGGTTCGAGGTCCGGCTCGCGGACGGCGCGGCGAACCCCTACCTGCTGCAGGCGTCGATCCTCGCCGCCGGCCTGGACGGTATCCGCCGCAACCTCGATCCGGGCAAACGGCTCGACATCAACATGTACGAAGAGGGGCATACCGTTGCCGATGTGAAGCGGCTTCCGCTGAACTTGCTCGACGCGCTCCGTGCCTTCGAGGCATCGGAGACCGTGCAGGCAATCCTGGGCAAGCCTTTCACCAAGGCCTATGCCAAGCTGAAGCACCAGGAGTGGAACGCCTATGCCCGGCATCTCACCGAGTGGGAACGCCAGACCACGCTGGACTGCTGACGCCATCCGATGACGTTCTCCGCCTTCGCCCTCCTGAAGAACGCGATTTCCGGCCAGACCGGCTGGCGGCCGCATTGGCGCAAGGCGGAGCCGAAGCCCCATTACGACGTGATCGTGATCGGCGGCGGCGGGCACGGCCTGGCTACGGCCTACTACCTCGCCAAACACTACGGCGTCAGCAACGTGGCCGTCCTGGAGAAGGGCTGGATCGGGTCCGGCAATGCCGGGCGCAACACCACCATCATCCGCTCCAACTACCTTCTTTCGGGCAACATCCCCTTCTACGAGCTGTCGATGAAGCTCTGGGAGGGGCTGGAGCAGGACTTCAACTTCAACGCCATGGTGTCCCAGCGCGGCGTGCTGAACCTCTACCATTCCGACGCGCAACGGGACGCCTACGTGCGTCGCGGCAATGCGATGCGGCTGCACGGCGTCGACGCGGAGCTGCTCTCCCGGGACGAGGTTCGCCGGATGGCGCCCTACCTCGATTTCGACAACGCGCGGTTCCCGATCCAGGGCGGCCTCCTGCAGCGGCGCGGCGGCACCGCCCGGCATGATGCCGTGGTCTGGGGCTATGCGCGCGGCGCGGATGCCCGCGGCGTGGACATCATCGAGAACTGCGAGGTGCTCGGCTTGCGCATTGAGGGAGGACAGGTGGCAGGGGTGGAGACCACACGCGGGGTGATCGGCGCGAAGAAGGTGGGGATGGCGGTTGCCGGGAACGCGTCGCGCGTCGCAGCCATGGCCGGGCTGACGTTGCCGATCGAGAGCTACGTGCTGCAGGCCTTCGTCACGGAAGGCATCAAGCCGCTCGTCGACGGAGTGATCACCTTCGGCGCCGGGCACTTCTACATCAGCCAGTCGGACAAGGGCGGACTGGTGTTCGGCGGCGACCTCGATCCCTTCCCCTCCTACGCCCAGCGGGGGAGTCTCGCCACATTCACGGACGTGGCGGAATGCGGGATGGCGATGATGCCGATGCTCGGCCGGTTGAAGATCCTGCGCAGCTGGGGCGGTATCATGGACATGAGCATGGACGGTTCGCCGATCATCGACAGGACGCCGGTGGACGGACTCTTCCTCAATGCCGGCTGGTGCTACGGCGGCTTCAAGGCGACCCCGGCATCGGGTCTGACCTTCGCTCACCTGCTGGCAACGGGGGACCTTCACCCGGCCGCCATGGCCTACCGGCTCGATCGCTTCGCCTCGGGTACGGTGATCGACGAAAAGGGTGTCGGCGCGACGCCCAACCTTCACTGACGGGCTCATCGATGCGCATCACCTGCCCCCATTGCGGCCCGCGCGACCTGATCGAGTTCACCGTGCTCGGCGAGGCCCGAACGCGGCCCGCGGTCGCGGTCGAGGATCTCGACAGCCCGGCAGCCGTCGATGCGTTCGCCGCCTACGTCTACGATCGCGCCAACCCGGCGGGCATTCATCGGGAGCACTGGTTCCACGGGTTCGGTTGCCAGACGTGGCTGGTCGTGACACGCGATACGCTGAACCATGCAGTGCTCGCTGTCGCGGATGTGCGAGAGGAGCGGCCGTGAGCGGCTTCCGGCTTGCCCGCGGCGGGCTGATCGACCGGTCCCGGCCGCTTTCCTTCCGCTTCGACGGCCGGAGCCTCTCCGGCTTTGCCGGCGATACGCTGGCCTCGGCGCTGATCGCGAACGGCGTTTCCACCGTTGGACGGTCGTTCAAGCTGCACCGGCCGCGCGGCATCCTCGGCGCCGGAGCCGAAGAGCCGAACGCGCTCGTGGAATTGCGGTCCGGCGACCGGCGCGAGCCGAACGTCAAGGCGACCGTCGCCGAGCTCTACGACGGCCTCGACGCCTCGAGCCAGAACCGCTGGCCGTCGCTCCGCTTCGATCTCCTCGCCGTCAACGGTCTGCTGAAGCCGGTGTTCGCGGCCGGGTTCTACTACAAGACCTTCATGTGGCCGGCCGCCTTCTGGGAGAAGGTCTACGAGCCGCTGATCAGACGGGCGGCGGGGCTGGGTCGGGCTTCCGGCCTACCCGATCCCGATCGATACGAGCGTGTCTTCGCCG
Source organism: Chthonobacter albigriseus (assembly GCF_013839445.1). Taxonomy (GTDB): domain Bacteria; phylum Pseudomonadota; class Alphaproteobacteria; order Rhizobiales; family Pleomorphomonadaceae; genus Chthonobacter; species Chthonobacter albigriseus. Next base: position 142,149 of record NZ_JACDIT010000008.1, read on the forward strand.
CGTGCGACCTGCTGGTGGTGGGTGGCGGTCCAGCCGGCCTGATGGCCACGCTCACAGCCGGCCGAGCGGGTGCCGACGTGATCCTGGTCGACGAGGATCACCGGCCAGGGGGCCGCCTGCTTGCCGACGGCGTTTCGGCCGGCGGCATGGACGGACCGGCGCTGGCGGCGCAGCTCGTCGGCGAGATCCGGAGCCTTCCGAACGTGCGGGTGCTTTCGCGCACCACGGCGGCGGCGGCGTTCGACCACGGCACCTTCATCGCTGTCGAGCGTGTTGCAGACCACCTGCCGCTGCCTCAACCGGAGATGCCGCGGCAGCGGGTGTGGGAGATCGTCGCCGAACGGACGGTGCTGGCGACGGGTGCGAGCGAGCGTCCGCTGGTGTTCGCCGACAACGACCGGCCGGGCGTCATGCTGGCCGGCGGCGTTAGCCAGTACGTGAACAGGCATGCGGTCTCGCCGGGTCGGCGGGTCGTGGTGGCGACGGCCACCGATGCGGGATGGGCGACCGCGCGAGACCTCGTGCGGGCCGGCGTCAACGTCGCCGCCGTCGTCGATGCGCGCGGAAGTGCGCCGCGCGGGTTCGAGGACGTGGCCGCCGAGGTGGCGGTTTTCCCCGCCGCCCGCGTCGACCGGACGCTGGGGCGGGGAAAGGTGGAGGCCGTCGCGATCGCGCAGGCCGGCGGTACCGTGGAAGTGCCGGCGGATCTCGTCGCGGTGTCCGGCGGCTTCAACCCGGCGATCCAGTTGATCAGCCACTTCGGCGTGCGGCCGACCTGGGAGCCGGCGATCGGCGGGTTCGTCATCGGGGGTCCGGTGCATGGCATCCATCCGGCCGGCGCCGCCGCGGGACGCTACGATCTCGCCGCCTGCCTCGCCGACGGCGCCCGAGCTGCCGTCGCAGCCCTGAGCGAGATCGGGCGGACCGCCGCCATGCCCGACCTTCCGTCGATCGAACCCGGACCGCACGCGGCCGGCACCGCGTTCTGGAAGCCCGGGACGTTGCGGCCCGGTCGCGCCTTCGTCGATCTGCAGCACGACGTGACCGCCGCGGACGTCGACCTCGCCCACCGGGAGGGTTATGTCTCCGTCGAACACCTCAAGCGCTATACGACGCTCGGCATGGCGACCGACCAGGGCCGCACGTCGAACGTCGACGGACTTGCGATCATGGCGGCGCTGCGCGGACTGCCGATCGCCGACGCGGGCGTGACGCTCTCCCGCCCGCCGGTGGTTCCGCTCTCGATCGGCGCGGTCGCTGGGGCCCGGACAGGGCACCACTTCCGCCCCACGCGGCTGACGCCCATCCATGCATGGGCCGAGGAGCAGGGCGCCGTGTTCGTCGACACCGGCCAATGGAAGCGGCCGCAGTACTTCCCGCGGCCGGGCGAAACCAGCTGGCTCGACACCGTCAACCGCGAGGTGATGGCGGTTCGCAGCGGCGTCGGCGTCACAGACGTTTCCACGCTCGGCAAGATCGAGATCCACGGACCTGACGCAGCCGCTTTCCTTGACCGGGTCTACGCCAATCGGCCGAGCCGAATTCCCGTCGGTCGAAGCCGCTATGCCCTGATGCTGCGCGAGGATGGGTTCGTCATGGACGACGGAACCGTGGCGCGCTTTGCCGAGGACCGCTTCGCTGCGAGCGTCTCGACGGCTCACGCGGCCGCGGTCTGGCGGCACATGCTGTTCTGTCAGCAGGTGCTTTGGCCCGACCTCGACGTGTCGCTCGCGGCGGTGACGGACGTGTGGGCGCAGTTCGCCATCGCCGGCCCGAAGTCGGCCCGCGTGGTCGCCGCGCTGGTCGACGACGGCGATCCGGTCAGCCGGGAGAGCTTCGGCCCGATGACGGCGCGCGAACTCACTGTCTGCGGCGGCATATCCGCCCGACTGGCGGCGGTCTCCTTTTCGGGCGAACGGGCCTTCGAGCTCGCCGTACCCGCGTCGGCCGGCGACGCCGTTGTCCGCCGGATCATGAGGGCCGGCGACGAGCACGGCATCGTCGCCTACGGCACCGAAGCGATGGCGGTGATGCGGATCGAGAAGGGGCACCCGGCCGGGGCCGAACTCAACGGGCAGACCACCGCCCATGATCTCGGGTTCGCCAAGATGCTCGCCCGTGACAAGGACCACGTGGGGCGGGTGCTTTCGCAGCGCCCTGCCCTGAACGATCCGGCACGACCCCGCCTCGTCGGTCTGAAGCCGGTGGATCCATCCACGCCGCTGAAGGGCGGCGCCCACGTGCTGCCAGCCGGCGCGGCGGCAACCGCGGACAACGACCAGGGCTGGGTCACGTCGTCCGCCTACTCGCCCACGCTCGCCTCCCACATCGCGCTCGCCCTGGTGACGCGCGGGCCCGAGCGCCACGGCGAAGTGGTCCAGGTCTGGGACGGGATCCGCGGATCGGTCGTCCAGGCGACCATCGCCGCGCCGTGTCATCTCGATCCGGAAGGCGAGCGACTCCATGCGGGCTGACGACGTCCACACCCCATCGATCCGCGTTCGGATCGGTCCGTCCGATCCCCGCTTCCTCGTGGACGCCCGCAAGGGCCGGGCCGACGCCCTGGAGGCGCGGCTGGCCGATCTCTGCCGGAGATCGGGCGCGGCTCTGGTTCGCGTCGCGCCGGGCCGGTGGCAGGTGATCTTCGGCCCGGCCGCTGCAGAGTCTGCGGGATCGGTTCATGCCGCAACCGGGCCGGACGGCGCGGTGTTCGACGTCACCGGCGGTTTCATGACCGCCCGGGTCGAGGGGGCCGCGGCGGCGGCCGCGTTGTCGCGCGCGATGCGGATCGACGTCACCCGCCTCGCCGTCGGGCAAGGCACACAAGTAGAGGCGCATGGAACCTCCGTGCAGGTTTTCAGGATATCCGACGACAGCTACGCCGTGACCGCCCCCCGCAGTGCTGCCGCCGGCCTGTTCGCATCGCTGTTTCCGACAGCGGCCGCCTGACGAGCCGATCTCCATCCCTGGAGCACGCGTCCGCCTAGGCGCAAGCGCACCTGGCTCGTCTTGAACTTTTGCACAATCGATTGTATCGATGTTCAGGCAAGGGGCGCACGACCCCGAGGAGGAGACGGACCGATGGCGCATGCATCCCTGGTCGAGGAGATGTTGGAGCGGGCTGAAAGCAAGGGACCGATCACCATCGGCCTGGCAGGCGCCGGGCAGATGGGCACCGACATCGTCGTGCAGGTCGCGCTGATGCCGGGCGTGCGGATCGGCGCCATCTCCGAGGTGCGCGGGCAAGCGGCGATCGACGCGGCGGTGCTCGCCGGACATCCCCGGGAGGACATCGTCACGGCGAACACCGCGGCCGAGATCGACCGGGCGATCGAACGCGGCAAGATCGCCATCACGGACGACCTCAACGCCCTCAATGCCGCCGGCCGGATCGACGTGGTGATCGACGCCACCGGCAATCCGAACATCGGCACGCTGTTCGCGCTCGACGCCATGAAGAACGGCAAGCATGTGGTGATGCTGAACGTGGAGGCCGACATCACGATCGGCCGCTTCCTCAAGGAGGAGGCCCGCAAGGCCGGCGTGATCTACACGGGAGCCGCGGGCGACGAGCCGGCCTGCACCATGGAGATCATCAACTTCGCCAAGAGCCTCGGCTTCCGCATCGTCGCCGCCGGCAAGGGAAAGAACAACCCGCTCAAGTTCGACGCCATGCCCGAGGACTACGAGGACGAGGCGGAGCGGCGCAACATGAACGCCCGGATGCTGGTCGAGTTCGTCGACGGCTCCAAGACGATGATCGAGATGGTGGCGATCGCCAACGCTACCGGCCTCGTTCCGGATGTGCCGGGGATGCACGGCCCCGCCGCGTCGCGGGAGGAGCTTGCGTCCGTTCTCTGCCCCAAGGCCGATGGCGGCGTCCTCAGCCAGGTCGGCGTGGTCGACTATACGATCGGCAAGGGGGTGGCACCCGGTGTCTTCGTGGTGGTCGAACCGCGTCACCCGCGCGTGCTGGAGCGGATGATCGACCTGAAAGTGGGCAAAGGCCCCTACTTCACGATCTTCCGCCCCTACCACCTGACCAGCCTGGAAGTCCCGCTCTCGGCGGTGCGGGCGGTGCTGCACGGCCGCGCGGACATGCAGCCGATCGACCGGCCGGTCGCCGATGCGATCGCGGTCGCCAAGCGCGACCTCTCGGCCGGCGAGACGCTGGGCAAGATCGGCGAGCGGGACTACCGCGGCTGGGCGGTGACCTGGGCGGAGGGCCGGCGCACGGGCGCGCTGCCGCTCGGCCTTGCGGAACGGGCGCGGGCGATCAAGCCGATCAAGGCGGGGGAGTACCTGACCTACGACAACTGCGTGCCCGACGACAGCATGATCGTGACGCAGATCCGGCGCCGGCTCGACCAGACCGATTCCGTGTTCGTCGACAGCGCGGCCTGAACTCGACACGGTTGCTCGATCGACATCTGCCCGGTGGACCTGGCAGGCGGGGGCCTCTATCTCTGGCTGCACAGAGGAGAGGAACGTCGATGTTGCAGTCCTGGCGCTGGTTCGGTCCGAACGATCCGATCCCGCTCGCTCATATCCGGCAAGCCGGCGCGAGCGGGATCGTCACGTCGCTGCACCACATCGGCGACCGCCGCGCCTGGACCGACGCGGACGTGGCCGAGCGGAAGGCCATCATCGAGAGCGCCGGCTTCCGCTGGGACGTGTGCGAATCCATCCCGGTGAACTCATCCATCAAGCTGCGGCAGGGTGCCTGGCGGCAATCCATCGACACCTGGAAGGACAGCTTGGCCGCGCTGGGCGGGGCCGGCGTTCCGGTGGTCTGCTACAACTTCATGCCGGTCGTGGACTGGACGCGGACCGACCTTCGCTTCCCGATGCCGTCGACCGCGCTCGCCCTTCGGTTCGAGATGGCCGCCTTCATCGCCTACGATGTGTTCGTGCTGAAGCGGCCCGATGCCGAGGCCGACTACGGCGCGGACCAGATCGCCGCCGCCCGCCTTCGCCTCGAAGCGATGAGCGACGATGAGGTGAATGGTCTCGAGACCACTGTGATCGCCGGGCTTCCGGGCGGCGAGGATACCTACGACCGCGCCGCAATCGCGCGGGAGATCGGCGCCTTTGCAGGAATGACCGCCGACGAACTCCGGTCCAACCTTGTTGCATTCCTGGCCGAAGTCGCGCCCGTCGCCGAGGAGGTCGGAGTTCGCCTTGCCATCCATCCGGACGATCCGCCGATCCCGTTGTTCGGCTTGCCGCGCGTGGTCTCGACGGCCGCCGACCTTCAGTCGATCGTATCGGCAGTCGACATCCCGTCGAACGGATTGACCCTTTGCGCCGGATCCTTGGGGTCACGTGCAGACAACGACGTGCCGGCGATCGCCAGGGCCTTCGCGCCGCGGATCCACTTCGCCCACCTGCGCAACGTTTCGCGCGACGCCGACGGATCGTTCACGGAATCGGACCATCTGGCCGGCGACGTCGACATGGTAGAGGTGATCGCCGCGCTGCTAGCAGAGGAGCGGCGGCGGGTGGCCGAAGGGCGGCGCGACGCGGCCATCCCGATGCGGCCCGACCACGGCCACCTCATGGCCGACGACCTCACCAAGTCGACCAACCCCGGCTATTCGCTGATCGGCCGCCTGCGCGGCCTTGCCGAACTTCGCGGCGTCATGACGGCGTTGGACCGCACCACGCCGTAATCCCCTCATCCGCATGCCCGTTGCGGAACCGCACGACCCGCTGCCATTGAAGCCAACGACAGGGTCGCGCCACTTCCCTCTTTGCTCCTCCTGCGAACCGCGCTATACGAAACCCGTCCACCGTCGCCTCCCGCGACGCGCACGGCCTGCACCCGTAGCTCAGCTGGATAGAGTGCTGCCCTCCGAAGGCAGAGGTCACTGGTTCGAATCCAGTCGGGTGCGCCAATTTTCCGGTTGGACTGTTTTCTCTTTGCTCGGCAAAGAAGCCCCGTTCGGGGACCCTTACTTTACGGGACAGTCACCTGACAGCGGCCGCATGAGACCTTTGGCGTTTCGATGCCGGTGATGCCGATCGACTCGACGCTTCTCTAGTCTGGCGGCAAAAGCCCGAACTGTTGGAGACCGGCACTGGCTGTTTCTGCCTCGGGGCACGAACGGACTCAGCTAGCGGCCGGACCATGCCTGGACAGCCCTTCTACCGCAGCCACCGTGAACCTCCGTCGGCCCCCATCTTGACCGGTGCGCTTTATCGTAATAATTGAAGTTACATGAAACGAGACAGACGCCTTTCATCGGTGCTGCACGCGCTCCTCCACATGGCGGAGCAGGACGGGCCGATGACCTCGGAAGCGCTCGGGCGCTGCCTGGGAGCTAATCCCGTGGTGGTACGGCGGACGATGGGCTTCCTGCGCGATGCCGGGATCGTCACGGCCGACCGCGGGCATTCCGGCGGTTGGCGGATCGCGGCCGACCTTTCGTCCGTCAGCCTCCGCCATCTCCACGACGCCCTCGGCGAACCCGCGATCTTCGCCATCGGCAACCGCAACGAGGCACCCGCCTGTCTCGTCGAGCAGTCGGTGAACGCGGTGTTGGAAAGCGCTTTCGCCGAGGCCGAGGAGCTGCTCCTCAAGTGCTTCGGAGAGATCACGCTCGCCGAACTGGCGGCGGACTTCAAACGGCGCCACGCGGACCGCCGCAAGGCGTGAGGGACGATCCCATGCACTACGATGTCATCGTCGTCGGGGGCAGCTACGCCGGAATGGCGGCCTCGCTTCAGCTCCTTCGCGCCCGGAGGACCGTCCTGGTGATCGACGCAGGCCGGCGCCGCAATCGCTTCACCAGCCATTCCCACGGCTTCCTTGGCTTGTCTAGGCGGAAGCCTGACCGTCATTGAGGCAGACCGGATGCGACATCCAACTCACCCCGGTGAAGCCGGAGGGTATGCAGATCGGGTCGAGCGCCACGTACCCGGCCTGCGGGACCTGCACCGGATGGTCTGCCTGCTGCTGGCCGAAAGGGTTCCCGTCGATGGCCACGTCCTTGTCCTCGGAGCCGGCGGCGGTCTGGAGACAAAGGCGATGGCCGAAGGACATCCCGGTTGGCGCTTCGACGGTATCGACCCTTCGGCCGAGATGATCCGACAGGCGGAGATCGTGCTGGGGCCCCAGGCCGCGAAGGTGCGCTTCCACCTGGGTACGGTCGAAGACGCACCAGCGGGGCCCTACGACGGGGCGACGTCGTTGCTGGTCCTGCACTTTCTCGGTCGGGACGAGAGACTGCGAACCGTCCGAGACGTCGTGAAGCGACTCAAACCCGGCGCGCCGTTCGTGGCGGTTCATCACAGCTTTCCGAAGCCGGACGCCAACCCGGATCGTTGGCTTCGGCGCAACGCCGCCTTCCTGACGGGATCGGGGATACCCGGCCTGCGGATTGACGAGATGATCGCCGCGATGCAGGACCGCCTCCCGGCGCTCGCCCCGGAAGAGGACGAGGCCCTGCTGCGCGAGGCAGGCCTCGCGGATATCGAGCTGTTCTATGCGGCGCTGACCTTCAAGGGCTGGATCGGGTACAAGCCTTGAGCCGGGCCTCCGGACGGGTTGGTTTCCCGAGGCCCGGATCGTCAGACGGGTCGATGAGCAGGGCTATACCGTCGGAACGGTGCCCCCATCGATCACATGCTCGGTGCCCGTGATCGAGGCGGCGAGGTCGGAGGCGAGGAAGGCGATCAGGTTCGCGACCTCCTCGGGTCTCGACGGACGGCCGAGCGGGATGCCGCCGAGCGAGTCCATGATGATCCGCTTGCCGCCGTCGACATCCGTCCCGGCCTCGGCCGCGAGACGCTCCGCGAGCTTTATGGACGCCTCGGTTTCGATCCATCCGGGAGCGACGCGGACCACCCTGACCCCCTTGGGCGCGACCTCCTTGGATAGGCTCTTGCTGTACGCAGAGAGCGCGGCCTTGGCCGCAGCGTAGGCGGTCGTCGCCTCCGGAAGCGGCATGAGACGCTGGATCGAGGAGACGTGGACGATCACGCCGCGCCGCCGCTCGATCATCCCGGGCAGCAAGGCCCGATCGAGCCGCACGGCCGGAAACAGATTGAGGTCGATCTCCGTCCGCCATTGCTCATCGGTCAAGGCGGCAAAGCCTCCGGCCGGAGCCGATGATCCGCCGAGCATGTGGACGAGGATGTCGACGCCGCCGAACCTGTCGCGGACGGCTGCCGCCACCGTAGCGCAGCCCTCGGCCGTCGTGAGGTCCGCGGCGATGAAGCCCGGCTCGGCTTCGCCCTCCGGCCGCGAGCGTGCGGTCGTGAGAACGTCCGCGCCGAGGTCCCGGAACAGGCGAACCGTGGCCGCGCCCGCCCCGCGCGTTCCGGAGGTGACGAGGGCGCGCTTGCCCTGGAGCGTGAGAACGGACGTCATCAGCCGATCCTCAGGGCGGCGATCAGGCCGTTCTCGAGCGTGAACGCAAAGCCGAGCATCGCCGGGCTGTTCGGAAAGTCTCCACTGACGCGTGCCCTCACGAGGGCACGATTTCCGTCGCGCTCCATGTCGATCGGCTCTGCGACGTGACGGTATTTCGCCTTCGCTTCGAGCCACCAGGCGCGGATCGCCTTGCGTCCGCGATGGCGGCGGCCCTCGTCCTCCACGACGGCGTCGGCGGCGAACTGCACGACGAGCGTTTCGGGATCCGCTCCGCTGTCGGCGTCGAAATAGGCCTTCACAGGTTCAGGCAAGTCCATGGCGCTCTCCATCGGTGATCGGGTGACACTGAATGTGAGGCTGGACGACCGATGCGATAAGCGGGATAAAAGTGGACGAGACGTTTTGGAAATCAGGATAATGCGCAAACCGGGCCTGTCGGATCTCGAGGCCGCTCTGGCCGTTGCCCGCCGCGCGTCCTTCCGCGCGGCGGCGCTGGACCTCGGCATGTCCACGACCGCGCTCAGCAACGCGATCGCGAGACTGGAGGCGAGCCTTGGCGTCCGGCTGTTCAACCGGACGACGCGCAGCGTCTCACTCACCGACGCGGGGCGGGCCTTCGTCAACCGGATCACCCCGGCGTTGCAGGACATCGAGGGAGCCATCGAGGCGGCACGATCTGAACAGGCCGAACCGACCGGGACCTTGCGCATCAACGCCTTCGCGACTGCCGGCCGCGAAATTCTGGCCCCGCTGGTTTTCGCTTACCTTCGGCGCCATCCCCGTGTTCACGTGGACATCGTCACGGAAGAGCGGTTGGTCGACATCGTCGCCGAAGGCTTCGATTTCGGCGTTCGCTCCGCCGATCTCGTCCCGGCGGACATGATCGCTCTGCCGCTCGGCCCGCCCCTCCAGCAGGCGGTCGTCGCCGCCCCGGCCTACCTCGAGCGGCACGGCAGACCGCAGACGCCCGCGGACCTGGGGGCGCACGCCTGCATCCGCGTGCGCCTGCCGAACGGCGCCCTGTTCCGCTGGCCTTTCGCCAAGGACCGCGAGACAGTGCAGGTGGACGTCTCGGGGCCTCTCACGCTCGACGAAGCGAGCCTGGCCCGCGCGGCGGTGATCGAGGGCCTCGGGATCGGCTTCTTCCTGGAGCCGAACGTCCGAGAGGACATTGCCGCCGGACGGCTCGTGCGCATTCTGGAAGATTGGACCCCGCCGCGCGCACCCCTCTGTCTCTACTACCCCGGACGTCGCAACCATTCGGCCGCCTTCAGGGGCTTCCTTGAGCTCGCCCGTGACCTGGATTTCCGGAAGCGTTGATCCCGTGGCGAGCGGCGGCGTGCGATTTTTGCTCGATCACGCCCGGCGAGGACTTCCGGGAGCCCTCGTGGCGGAAAGGCGGGGATGCGGCCGCCTACCCGCAATAGTGCGACGATCGTCCGCGTGTCACAATTGGTTGGCTCCACAATCGGAGGGGAGACCATGACCACCGACGTGATCGCCTGGCTGCTCGATTCCGATCCGTCCATCCGCTGGCAGGTCATGCGGGATCTGCTCGACGCGCCGGAGCCGGACTGGCGGGCAGAGCGGTCCAGGATCGAGACGCAAGGCTGGGGTCGGCGTCTCTTCGACCTGCAGGACGACGACGGGCAGTGGGACGGCGGAGCCTTCGTCCCGGGGGACTTCACGGAAGAGCGGTGGCGCCGCGAGGGACAGCCCTGGACCGCGACCTGCTGGTCGCTGGCCCAGCTGCGCGAGTTCGGTGTGGAGCCAGGCTGCGCCTGCATGCGTTGCACGGTCCGCCTCGTCGGCCTCAATGCCCGCTGGGACCATGACGGTCAGCCTTACTGGTCCGGCGAGGTCGAGGAATGCATCAACGGCCGCACCGTCGCCGACGGCAGCTATTTCGGGGTCGATGTCGCACCGATCGTGCAACGGCTCCTCGGCGAGCGGCAGCCCGATGGCGGCTGGAACTGCGAACGGGAGCGAGGCTCGGCGAAATCGTCCTTCGACACGACGATCAGCGTCCTCGAAGGCCTGCTGGAACATAGGCGCGCCGCCGGTTCGATCCCGGACGTCGAAGAGGCGCGACGCAGCGGCGAGGCGTATCTCCTCAGTCGGCGTCTGTTCCGCCGTTTGAGCACCGGGGAGGTCGCAGATCCGCAGTACCTCTCGTTCACCCATCCCAATCACTGGCGCTACGACATCCTGCGGGCTCTCGACTACTTCCGTGACGTCTCGGCAGTCGCCGGTACCTCTCCCGATCCACGCCTGGGTGAGGCGATCGATGTTCTCGTTTCGAAGCGACAGGCGGATGGTCGATGGCTGATGGACTGGGAACCGCCCGGCAAGCGGTGGTTCCGGACCGATGACGGCGTCGGCCGGCCGTCGCGCTGGATCACAACGAAGGCGTTGCGCGTCTTGCGATGGTGGGAAGGGGCGCGTCCCCGGTCGTAGCGGACCGACATCGCCGGCCCGAGCACGGCGCGCTCGCCGCGATGGACGGAGGCGCGGGATGTCTAGGGCATGCCATGCGACCGACAGTGCCGTGGTCTCAGTGCAGATCGCGGAGCGTTCAGGGCGGCCCACCCCGACCACCGTCGATTGGTGCGGCGGATGGGAGCCAGGCTGCGATCTGTTGAGGCGTAAGGTTCGCGCCGCAAAGGATCGTGGCGACGCGGCGGCCCTGCAGGGCGGGCGCCTGGGCGATGACGGCGGCAAGCCCTGCCGCCCCGGCGGGCTCGATCAGACGCTGCCATGTCTCATGGGCAAAGCGCATCGCCTGGAGGATCTGGTCGTCCTCCACAAGGACGACGTCGTCGATCGTGTCCGAAAGCCAGTCGACGGCCGAGGGCACGGGAATGCGGACCGCAATCCCGTCGGCGATCGTGTGCGCTTCCGGCGTGGAGATCGCCTCGCCAGCGGCGTGGGACAATGCCATGCAAGGCGCACCCTTTGCGGCGACGGCGACGACTCTCGTGCGCGGCGAACGCGACTTGAACCAGCATCCGACGCCTGCTGCCAAGGCACCGTTGCCGAGCGGAATGTAGACCGCGTCGATATCGTCGACCTCCTCGGTCAATTCCGCGGCGATGGTTCCAGCGCCTTCGGCGATGGCTGCGCTGGCGCCGTCCTCGACGAACAACAGGTTCCGTTCCGCTGCGAATGTCCTGGCCGCGTCCTTGGCCGCATCGAAGTCATGCCCGGCGAGGATTACCTCGGCCCCGAACCTTCGCATCGCCTCGATCTTCAGGGGATTGGCGTTCAAGCTGGCGAACACCATCAAGGAACGCCCCTGCTGCGCTGCGTTGTAGGCGAGTCCCTGGCCGAAGTTCCCGGCGGACGCCGTCACCAGCGGGTTCCCATGGTTCGGGAGATCGGCCAGGAAATACCCTGTCCCGCGTCCCTTGAAACTGCGGATGGGGTTCTCTGTCTCGTCCTTGGCGACGAGCGACAGAGCGAGTCTGTCCGAGCGAAGCAGGCGGGAGCCGAGGAAGACCGGATCGATCCGCCGGCGGGCGTCGTCGATGTTCTCGACCGAGAGAGGTGTTTGTTTTGTCATGGAGTGATCGTATGCAAGGATCGCGCAGCAGACGCCGCGTGTAACGCCTTTCTGACGCGGATTATCCGCGCATTCGGAGGACTTTGCGCCGTGGATCAGACCGATCGAACCATTCTATCGATGCTGCAGAAGAATGCCGACGTGCCCGGCAAGGTCGTCGCTGATGCGATCGGCCTATCCGTTTCGGCGGTCGAGCGCCGCATCAGCAAACTGAAACAGGACGGGACGATCGAGAAGATCGTGGCAGTCGTCAGCGGAAAGGCCGTCGGCCGCGGGCTGACGATCCTTGTCGAACTGGAAATCCAGAATGAGCATCGGCACACGCTGGACCAGTTCCAGAGATGGCTGGACCGTGCATCCGAAGTTCAGTCCTGCTGGTACGTCACTGGCGACGTCGATTTCGTCCTGCTTGTCGCCGTTCGAGATCTCGATGAATACAATCAGTTCATCGAGCGTATGATGAACGATCAGCAAGCGATCGTCCGGAAGTACAAGAGCCTCATCGCGCTCAAGACCGTCAAACGCAGCCTGGAATTGCCAACCGATCGGTGACCTGACTGCAGTCAGACACGACCGGTTCCCACGAAGGGCAAGGATACCGTTCGAGCGGCCGAGTCGTTCGACGACCAGCACGATCTTCCAGACGAGAGACAAGCCGAGACGCTCGACGAGGTCGCCGGCCTGGATGTCCCGATCGGCCGGCAGCCATGGCAAGTGGCCTCGGCCCAGCGCCTCGGAAACCAGGGGCTCTGCCAGTCGGTCCGGGGCCCGAGACTGCGGACGGTGTCGTGGATGTAGACGAACGAATCGGCTTCCGGCGCTACGTAGAGACTCGGATCGGCCGGGCCGGCCAGTGCGACGGTCGCTGTTGCCGAGGAAGCCAACGCATTGCCGCCCACCTCCAACCCAGCTGCGGCGCCAGACGGCCGCCCGCGACGGGAAAGAACCGCTCGGAAAGCTTGGCGCAGCGGGGCGGGACATCCAATCTCACGACTTCCCGGGTCCGCCGATCGCGCCGGCGTGCGGATGGGGAACCGGGTGCTGCCGGATGGTGCAGCGTTCCGTTCGTCGGCCGGCGACTTGCCATCGGAGCCCGGTGACGGCAAGCTTCGCCCGGCAACGAGGTTCGGCGTGTTCGTTCCGGGACTGTCCGGGCGGACGACAACACATGGGAATGTTCTCGATCATGATGATGGACGGTGCGAGTGGCAATGCCGACGACAAAGGCGACGCGGATCTGCGAGAGTTCCGGCCCGACCGCCTCAATCGCCGGTCCTTTCTGATTGGATCCGCCGCCAGCGTCGGCGTGCTGGGGCTCGCCGGTTGTATGTCCAGCGACGCCAGGCTGCGCCGAGAGGCGGCGGCGATGTACGGGCCGGTGCCCGACGACAAGTTCCCGATCCCGGCAACGGACATCAGCAAGGTCAAGCCGAAGTATTTCCGGCAGACGGTGCGCTACGAGACCGATGAAGCGCCCGGCACGATCATCATCGACCCCAGCAACTACCATGTCTACCGCGTCGAGGGTGGAGGGAAAGCCACCCGCTACGGCGCCAACGTCGGCCGCCAGGGATTTCTTTGGAGCGGTAACGCCTATGTCGGGCGCAAGGCGGAATGGCCGACCTGGACCCCGCCCAAGGAAATGATCGAGCGTGAACCGCGGGCGGCCAAATACGCCGGCGGCATGCCCGGTGGCCCGGACAATCCGCTCGGTGCGCGCACGCTCTATCTCTATCAGGACGGCGTCTACACCCTCTACACGATCTACGCCTCGCGCTATCCGGAGACCATCGGCACCAACCTGACGAGCGGCTGCACGGGTCTGATGACCCAGGACATGATCCACCTCTACGACCAGACTCCGGTCGACACAAAGGTGATCGTGCTGCCGGTCTAGGCACCCGTCAGGCGCCGTGGAACGGAAACTGCGGCGTGTGCCCGCTACAGCGGTCCGGCCTGCGAAGAGGCGGTCGGCTGCCGGGCCGCCGCCTCGCGCCAGGCGCGGATCATGGCGACTGCAAACAGCAGCGCGCCGCCGTTCTTGGCGAACTCCTCGGTAGCCGAGAGAAACTCGAACAGGAACGCCGCGGTCTCCCCTGGGAAGCGGTCTTCCAGGAAGACGCGGCGGTTGGTGATCCAGTCGCAGGCGATCATCACCAGCGTGGCGAGGACGCCCGGCGCGAACAGGGCAAGCGGCCGCCACATGGCGGCGATCTCGTTGCGATAGAAGCCCATGACGATCACGCCGATCACCAGATAGCCGCCGATGATGAGGTCGTCGAGCTGGTCGCTGGCGTCGGTCTCCTCCCAGCCCAGCACGGTATGGATCGCATGGTCGGTCAGTTCGTGGATCCGCAGGACGTCATCGACCGCAAGGAACAGGAAGCCCAAGCTCATCAGCGCCCAGATCGCGGCGGGATCCCGCAGCGCGGGGACGGGGCCAGTGGCTTGTCCGACGGGGCGGCGGCGGAGGGCATGGACCTTCCACCCGTACCAGGCGGTCACAAGCAGGCTGGCCGCGGCGGCGAAGGTGGTGGGCCCGCCCTCGGACGACCAGCCGAGCGTTCCGTTGCCGACGAGAGGTGGAATTAAGAAGGCGATCAGGTTGAGGGCGATCAGCGCGAACAGGACCTTGCGGCCGCCCCGGTGGTCGTCATGCGTCAAGATCGGGCCCGCATCTCTCGTCGTGGTCGCGAGAGGAGGGCCATCCGTCACCGAACGTCGCCAGGGGTCTGCCGGCCCCCTCCTCCGACGCTGCGGAGCTGCAGCGTCGACGGTGCCGAACGATAACGGATCGAGATTGTTCCGACTGTCCGTCAGGTCGCCGGAACGAGGCGGTCCCGGCTCCGGCCAGCGAGATGGACGAGCACGCGCTGGAGCAGGATGAAGACGAAGAGCAGTCCGCCGACGGCGATCTTGGTCCACCAGCTGGAGAGGGTGCCGTCGAAAATGATGTAGGTCTGGATCAGGCCCTGGATCATCACGCCCACGAAGGTGCCCGCTACGGTTCCGACCCCGCCGGTGAGAAGCGTGCCCCCAATCACCACGGCGGCTATGGTGTCGAGCTCGACGCCCGTCGCTGCCAGGGAGTAGCCGGCCGAGGTGTAGAGCGCGAAGACGAGTCCGGCGAGGCCGGACAGGGCGCCGGACAGGGCATAGATTGCGATGGTGGTGCGGGCGATCGGCACGCCCATCAGTTCGGCCGAGGTCCGGTTGCCGCCGAGCGCGTAGACGTAGGTGCCGAAGCGTGTGAGGTGCGCGAGCACGATGCCGACGAGGGTGGCGGCGATCATGATGCCGGCGATGAGCGTCAACCGCCCGCCGGTCGGGATCTTCCAGCTGACCGACAGAAGAGCGTCCCAGGTGGGGTGGTCGATGGGGATGGAATCGGTGGTCATCAGGAAGCAGACGCCGCGGGCGAAGAACATGCCGGCGAGCGTGACGATGAAGGCCGGAGTCTCCAGGTAGTGGATCATCGCCCCCATGACCGCCCCGAAAGCGGTGGTGATGACCAGGACCAGCAGGATGGCGGCGATCGGATCGAGACCGGCGCGTACCGTGACGGCCAGGAAGACACCGGTGAAGGCGATGACCGAGCCGACTGACAGGTCGATTCCGCCGGAAAGGATCACGAACGTCATGCCGACGGCGGCGACGCCGAGATAGGCGTTGTCGGTGATCAGGTTGGCGGCGACGCGGGTGGAGAGCATCGCTGGGAACTGGGCGGCGCAGAGCGCCCAGGCGACCACGAAGACGACGAGGGTGGCGAAGAACGGCAGGTTGCGGCTGGTCATGACGCCCTCATGATCTCCTGAGAAAGCCGAACAGGCGGCCGGCGGCCGGCGACTGGAGCACCAGGATGGCGGCGATCACCACGGCCTTGACGATCAGGTTCAGCTCGGGCGGATAGCCGGAGAGCAGGATACCGGTGTTCATGGCCTGGATGACCAGCGCCCCGACCAGCGAGAGCAGGATCGAGAAGCGGCCGCCGAAAAGGGATGTTCCGCCCACGACAACGGCCAGGATGGCGTCGAGCTCGAGCCAGAGGCCGGCGTTGTTGGCATCGGCGCCGCGGATGTCGGAGGCGGCGATGACGCCAGCGACGGCCGCCGTCAGCCCGGAAATCATGTAGGTGGCGAGGAGCACACTGCGGCTGTCGACGCCGGCGTAGGTGGAGGCCGTGCGGTTGAC
The DNA here is from genome assembly GCF_013839445.1 of Chthonobacter albigriseus. Classification (GTDB taxonomy): domain Bacteria; phylum Pseudomonadota; class Alphaproteobacteria; order Rhizobiales; family Pleomorphomonadaceae; genus Chthonobacter; species Chthonobacter albigriseus. The sequence continues at coordinate 158,279 of NZ_JACDIT010000008.1, forward strand.
GCCGATGCTCTCGATGAGAAGGCCGAGGGCGGTGAGGCGCACCAGGGCCGCGAGCGCCAGGCCGAGGACCAGCGCGATGACGACTGGCATGGGCAAGCCGAGCGCCGACGACCCGGCGACGGCGATCAGGCCCTCGTGGGTGAAGGTGACGATCTGTCCCTCTGTGACCAGCTGCGCAATGCCGCGTCCGGTCACCATCAGGATCAGCGTTGCGATAATCGGCTGGATGTCGAGAACGGCGACGAGAAAGCCGTTCCAAAGGCCGCACAGCGCGCCGACCGCGAGGGCGGCAGCCAGGATCGCGACCAGCGAATAATCGGCAGCGGCCATGGTGGCTGCGACCGCCCCGCAGATCGCCATCACCGCGCCGACGGAGAGGTCGACGCCCTTGGTAGCGATCACCAGGGTCATGCCGAGCGCCAGGATCGCGACCGGCGCACCACGGTTAAGCACATCGATGACGCTGCCGAACAGGCGGCCGTCCTGCAGCCGGAGATCGAAGAAATCCGGAAAGACGAGCCAGTTGGCCAGGAGAACGGCGGCCAGGGTCGCGAACTGCGGCAGCGCGCCGAAGGAAAGACGGCCGGGCAACGTGCTGGTCATGCCGCGGCTCCGGGGACGGCTTCGGCCGCGATGGCCCGGACGATGTCGTTCACGTTGACGGCCTCTCCCTCCAAGGTGCGGACATGCGATCGATCGCGCAGGACGACGACGCGGTCGGCATAGGCGACGATCTCCTCGATCTCGGACGAGATCACCATCAGCGCCAGGCCGTCGTCGCACAGCCGCTCGATGAGACGGATGATCTCGGCGTGGGCACCCACGTCGATGCCACGGGTCGGCTCGTCCAGGATCAGGAAGCGCGGTTCGGTGGCCAGCCAGCGGGCCAGCAGAGCCTTCTGCTGATTGCCGCCTGAGAGCAGGCGGATCGGCTTCTCCGCATCCGACGTGCGGATGTCGAGGGCGCGGATGAACCTGTCGGCAAGCGCCCGACTCTCGGTGCGGCCGAGCGGACGCAGCCAGCCACGCCGGGCCTGGAGCGCCAGCGCGATGTTCTCGCGGACGCTGAGGTCGCCGACGATGCCTTCCGTCTTACGGTCCTCCGGGCAGAAGCCGAAGCCGAGGGCGGCGGCGGCGCGCGGGCTGGAGATTCGGACAGGTTTTCCGCCGACGGCGAGAGCACCGCGGTCGGCCTGCTTGATGCCGAACAACAACTTGGCGGTTTCCGTCCGGCCGGAGCCGAGCAGGCCGGCAACGCCGATGGCTTCGCCGGGCCGGATGTCGAGGTCGAAGGGCTGGACATAGGCGCGGCGGCCGAGCCCGCGCGCGGAGACGACCGGGGGGGCGTCGACGACCTGGCGCCGGTGGCGCTTCATGGTCTCGGTCTCCAGCTCGCGGCCGAGCATCATCTTCACGATGTCGAGCCGGTTGGAACCGGCAATCTCGCGGGTGCCGACGAGCCGACCGTTGCGCAACACGGTGGCTCGGTCGGCGAGGGCGAAGACCTGGTCGAGGAAGTGGGTGACGAAGATGACGCCGATGCCGCGCGCGGTCAGACGGCGCACGATGGCGAAGAGGGTGACCACTTCGCCGGCGTCGAGGCTCGCAGTCGGCTCGTCGAGGATGAGCACCTTGCCGGAGAGATCGACCGCGCGGGCGATCGCAACAATCTGCTGGACGGCGACGGAGCAGTCGCCGAGCGCCCGGCGCACGTCGATGTCGAGGCCGTAGCCGACGAGAAGATCGCGCGCCATCGCCTCGGTCCGCCGGGCATCGCGCAATCCGAACCGCCGGGGTTCGCGGCCGAGAAACAGGTTTTCGGCCACCGAGAGGTTCGGCAGGAGATTCACCTCCTGGTAGACGGTGCCGATGCCGAGACGCTGAGCGTCGGCGGTGTCGGCGGGGGCTATGGGTGTTCCCTGCAGATGGACGGAGCCGCCGTCGCGGACGTAGACGCCGGTCAGCGTCTTGATGAGCGTGGACTTGCCCGCCCCGTTCTCGCCGAGCAGGGCGTGCACCTCGCCGGCACGGAGATCGAAGTCGACGCCGTCGAGGGCAGTCACCCCCGGAAAGGTCTTGGTGAGACCGCGAAGGGAGAGCAGTAATGGCTCGGCGTTGTCCATTGAGGATCCAGACCTTCCCGGCCTATCGGGACAGGGAAGGGCGCCGCGGGATGCGGCGCCCTCGTTCGGCAACCGATCGGGCGCCGTCGCCGGCGCCCTCCGCGGAAATCAATAACCGAGGTTCTTGCGTGCTTCGTATTCCGCCGCGGCGGTGTCCGGGAGGTAGACCTTGCTCTCCGTCTGGATCCACTTCGGCGGCTGGGTGCCGTCCTTCTTGAAGGCCATGACGGCGTCGAAGGCCGGGCCGGCCATGTTGGGCGTCAGTTCGACGGTGGCGTTCGCCTCGCCTTCCGCCATCGCCTTGAAGATGTCCGGCACCGCGTCGATGGACACCATGATGATGTCCTTGCCGGGCTTGAGGCCGGCTTCCTTGAGCGCCTGGATGGCGCCGATCTGCATGTCGTCGTTGTGGGCGTAGACCGCGCAGATGTCCTTACCGCCGTTCTCGGCCTTGATGAAGCTCTCCATCACCTCCTTGCCCTTGGTGCGGGTGAAGTCGCCGGTCTGGGACCGGACGATCTTGAGGTTGGGATGGGCGGCGATGGCCTCGTCGAAGCCCTTCTTGCGGTTGATCGCCGGGGACGAACCGACGGTGCCCTGGAGTTCCAGGATCTTGCAGTCCCTGTCACCCACGGTCTTGGCCAGGTATTCGCCGGCGACTTTGCCCTCGTAGACGGTGTCGGAGGTCACGGCGGTGAGGTAGAGGCTGTCGTCCTTGCTGTCGATGGTGCGGTCGAGCAACACCACCGGGATCTCGGCGTCCTTGGCTTCCTCCAGCACCTCATCCCAGCCGGTCGCGACAACCGGAGCCAGGAAGATCGCGTCGACGCCCTGGGCGATGAACGTCCGGATCGCCTTGATCTGGTTCTCCTGCTTCTGCTGCGCATCGGCGATCTTCAGGTCGATGCCGCGCTTCTCGGCTTCGATTTTCGATACGGAGGTTTCGGCAGCACGCCAGCCGGACTCCGATCCGATCTGAGAAAAGCCGACCGTCAGCTCAGCTGCACCGGCGGCACTGGCGACCGACAAGGCGCAAGTATACACCGCCCCCATAAGGAGCTTCTTGAAAGACATTGCTGTTCCTCCCCAATAAATCCCGATGCGATCGCCCGAATCTCGGTTGTCGATCGTCGTCCGAGGCGCGCGTCGAAGCGGCTCGTCTTGATGCGTGAGCCTCCTCTGCTCACGTTCATCAGCAACTCATAAGTATACTCCGCTCGTATAACCGTCTAATTCGAAGTGAGCGGGTGTACATAACGAAGTTGATATGTTGCAGTGCGGCAACGCGCTGCAAATGCGAATGACGGGACTGATCGTCCGGTCCTGTCGCGTCCGGGCCAGATTCGTCCTCGTCGCTAATTTTTCCATGCACACCGTGGAACAAGCCCGGGCCGGGCGGCGTATACCGCTCATGCCAGAGTTGCTGCTGGAAGAGGCCCCCACGTTCAGCTGCAGACGACACCCTCCTGCCCAAGTTTGCTGGCACCCTGCAAATCGTCGTGCTTCCCCAATGGGTTGCGTGGCGTCTTGGGGGGACAGAACCGGCATTGCCCCGAGTTCGCGTAGAGAAGGACGATGCGGCCCGCCATGAAACTGGACAGGCAATCCGGCGCTCCGAACGGGTGGGGTGAGCAGCAGAAGGCATTGACGCGGCGGATCCTGCGGCGAATGGTTCGCGCGATCTACCCCGATGTCCAAGGGCGCGTGATGCCCGAGGAGCAGGACCACAGCCTCGCGCTGCCGCTGGAGTTCGCGCATGCGGGTCCGCAGCGCAAGGACCGCTTCGCGGTGGTCTGCCACATCTACTATGTCGAGCAGGTCGGCGAGATCCTGTCTTATCTCTCGAACATTCCCGTCAAGGCGGACGTGTTCATCTCCACCGACAGTCCGCACAAGGCTCGGGTGATCGAGACGCGGTTCGGGTCCTGGCCGAAGGGGCGGATCGAGATCCGCGTCGTGCCAAACCGGGGCCGCGATATCGCGCCGAAGTATGTCACGTTTCGGGACTGCTACGACATCTACGACCTCATCCTTTTCCTGCACTCCAAGAACACACCGCAGATGAAGTCGGCGAACGAGTGGCGTCGGACGATGATGAACTCCCTCGTCGGGTCGCCGCAGACGGTCAAGGACATTCTTTATATGTTCGAGACCTATCCGGACCTCGGCGTGATCTTCCCGCAGCACTATAAATCGGTACGGCCGCATGTCCGATGGCAGGACATGTTCTACGAAGCACGGCGGGTGGCGCAGCGGATGAACATCCGCCTGCATCCGAACCAGTACATCGACTTCCCCGCGGGATCGATGTTCTGGGCGCGGAGCAGCGCCCTGCAGCCGATCCTGGACCTCAGGCTGCGGACCGAGGATTTTCCCGAGGAAGCCGGGCAGACGGACAACACCATCGCCCATGTGCTGGAGCGTCTGGTGCTTCACGTCTGTGAAAGCCAGGGTCAGTTCTGGCTGAAAGTCGCCCGACCGGGCGATGCCACCGTGGGCGGGCGCAAGCTCCAGGTCCGATCCCGGGAGCAGCTCGACGCGCTGCTGGCATCCTACGCCTCGGGCCAGCGGAGCGTGATGGCGGTTCAGGACCTTCCGCCGGGGGCCTCCGACGAGGCGATCGCCTGACCGGCGAGCGGACGGCGAGCGTGGAACAAGGTGCCGTCCCAGAGGGTGAAGGGGCGGTCCCCGACAACGAGGGCGGCGAGACCGGCAGACCGGCAAGCGGTGGCGAAGTCGGCGCTGTCGGCCGGAAAATCGTTACGGTACGACCAGTTGAAGATGACCAGGTCGCCGCCGGGGGCCAGGATCCGCGCGGATTCGGCGATCGTTCGGGCGGCGAGATCCGGGCCGACCTGGACCAGGTAGGGAAAGCAATCGACCGCCAGCACGATATCGACGGACGCCGCGGCGAAGGTGGAGAGATCGTCGCCGGAGCCGATTTCGACGGTGACGTTGGGTTCCAGCTTCAGCCGTTCGCGCGCGATTTCGACCATCCGGGACGAGATGTCGATGCCGGTCAGGGATGCGAGCCGGGGGGCCAAGGCCCTGAGAAACCTACCGATTCCGCAGCCGATCTCGAGCAGGGAGCGGTCGGGCGAGAGGACGGAGAGGCGGTCCAGGTGGGCGACGATCTCGGCGGTCAGGGCGGCGAGGCGGTCGGGGTCGCCTAAGGAGTGAAGCGCAACGGCCGCTTCCGGGGAGAAGTTGGCGGCCGCGTCGAACATGGCGGCGGTCTCCCCGAGCGATCCGGGCGTGTCATGGGACACCGCATCGAGGGTTTTTCTGATTGTTTCCAAGGCGTTGGGATGAGCGAGGGCGAGCGCGGCCAGTTCTGCGACGGCCGGATTGGCGGGCGCTGCGTCCGTGGCCATGGCAAGGGCGGCGGAGAGATCGGCGGAATCTCGGGATTCCATGCAAAGGCGGGTATAGGCCATGGCCGGGGACAGGGTCCCGGCCAGGAGGGCTTCGACGGCGGTCCGGAGCGCGGTCGAAAGAGGATAACTCATCCCATTTTCCGTGCGAGGTGTAGTCGTCCTGTTCGACGGTTTGTAGCGCCGAACCCACGTTTGTAGTCCTCCTCGCCGCGCAGGAAGTCGAACACCCTATCCCCGTCCGCGACGGCCACCTCGATGGCGTGCATCATCAGCACCGAGCCCGGGCTCTCGTAGGCGAAGGCGGGGTCGAAGCCTCCGAGGTAGGCGTAGGTGGTCCCCCGCCCTTTCAAACCGTACCAGGCGGCAACCGTCTGCTCGTCGAGGTTGAGCGTGTAGAGCCTCGCCAAGCCGGCTTCAGCCAGCCGGGGCAGCGCGGCGCGGTGGAACGTCTGGACACGGGGGTCGGCGACAATGCCTGGCTCGCCACGCTCCCTCCAACGGGCTTCGTGGAGGGCGAAGAGGACGTCGAGGAAGGCCGGAACATCGGCTGCGGGGACCGACTCGATGCGGGTGCGGCCCCGGGTCTCCAGCAGGCGACAGGCACGGCGGATCTTGCGGCGGCGGTCGGCCGGGACGGAGGTGGTGCCGTTCGCAAGATCGAGCACCGGGCAGACAGACTGGTCGGAGATATCTGCCGACCAACCGGGCGGGACCGGCAGGCGGCGGGCGACGGCGGCGGGGTGAAGGTCCTCCAGCGAGAGGATCTCCCAGTCGGGGATGGAGCCGAGGGCCTGCATCAGCGCGTCGGCGACAGCCGGGAAGGCCGGATCCAGCAGGACGTCGGCGTAGTCGGTGATGCCGATGCCGACCGGCAGCAGGCGGCGGCCGTGGGGGCCGTCCTCGAACCAGAGCGGTGCGAGAGCGACGAGCCGGCCGCCGGCCTCGACCGCGACGGTGGTGAGCCGGCCGGGGGCGAAGGCATCCCACCAAGGGATCAGCCAAGCCGGCGACTGGAAGGGCGTGGCCGCCGGCGACCGCGCGAAGAGGTCCCACCAGGCCGGTTCCAGGGCGTGAAGCCCGGCAGTGGTTTCGACGACGCGGGCGGACAGGTGCGGCGTGACATTATCCCCGCCGGCGACAGCCGGCGTAGGATCGCGATCCTCGCCACCACCGGCGAGCATGGAGGAGGCTGGCGATGGGCAAGCTCGGACCGGATCGCCCGGGGTTGGCGGATTGCGGGAATGGTCGGTCACGACGCGGCCTTCAGCCGGCCGGCGGCCAGCGCTGCGTAGGTGTCGAGATAGGTCGCGGTCATCCGCTGAAGCGAGAAGCGCTGGCGGGCGACCGTCCGGCAGTGCTCCGCAGACAGATCGCCGGCGGCCTCGATCGCCTCGGCCATTTCCGCCACGCTCTCCACGATGAAGCCGGTGCGGCCGTGATCGACGATGTCGGGAAGCGCGCCGGACGCCCAAGCGATGACCGGCGTGCCGGCGGCAAGCGCCTCCATGGCGACGAGGCTGCTGGTCTCCGCGCAGAGGCTCGGAACGAGCAGACAGCGGGCGGCGGCGAGAAGCCTGCGCTTGCGGGGAAAACCGAGCGGGCCGAGGAAGCGGCGGCGGCGGTCGAGCCGGGGTGCGACTTCATCGGCAAAGTAGCGCTCGTGGTCTGCGTAGGGGTAGACCCGGCCGCCGATCAGCAAGGGACTGTCGGCGCGGCGGGCCGCGTCAAGGGCAAGGTGAATGCCCTTCTCCGGGCAGATGCGGCCGAGCACGAGTGCGAAGTCGCGGCGGGCATGGCAGTGGGCGGCGAGCGCGTCGACGGGCACGCCGTTTCCGATCACGGGGCCGAGGGCCAGTCCGGGCGGACAGGCGGCGACCTGACTGGAAGAAACGCCGTGGAGGACGAGGTCGGGACGGGGTCTCCAAGCCTCCGCGGGATACCAGTCCGGCGGCAGGTGGACGGTGACGAGCGTCGGCCCCTCGTCGGGAAGATAGGCGGGGAAGTCTATGCCGTGGAGGTGCACGACGTCGACCGGGTGGCGGCGGCGGGCTTCGGAGATCGCGGCGCGATGAGCCGCCCAGGCGCGCCGGCGGACCGCCTCGTCGATCGGACCCGCCTCCGCCGGCACCTGGACCAGCGTGCCGGCGACAGCGGAGCCCTCGCAGGCGACGACGAGCGAACGGTGGCCGGCGGAGACCATCGCGCGGTCGATGTGGGAGAGAACCTGCTCGGCCCCGCCTACGGCGTCCGGACCAACCGGGGCGAGGGGATAGGCGACCTGGAGGACGGTGAGGGTCATGTCGTCCGGGCCAACGCGGCACGGGCGTCGGCAACGCGGGCCAGCCAGTCCTCGCCCGAGAGAGACGCACCGACCCGGGGATAGAAGAGCAGGCCCCCGTTCGGGAGCGTCGTGAAGTCGTGCACTGGGGCTGGACGGAAACGTTCGACGGCCGGGTCGAAACCGTCGAGCACCGCTGCTTGGGTCGCGTGGACGGCGAACATTGCCTGCTTGACGGCCATCGCCTCCCCGTCGACGGGCACTGCGACGCCAGGGTCTTCGCCCGGCGGGAACTCCTGGGAGACGAAGAGGTGGTCGGCATCGAGCCGGTAGAAGGGCATCTCCACAATGTCCGGCGCGTGGTCGGCGAGAAGGTCGCAGGCGGCGGAGACGGCGAAGGCCACGGCGTCGTGGTCGGGATGCCCGCCCTCGTAGGCGTGGGTGAACACGGTCCGGGTGCCGTTGACGCGGAAGAGATCCGCCAGGCGGCGGGCGATTCTGACGAGGTGGTCGGCGGCCTCCTGGTCGGGGATGCCGAGAGATACCCGCTGGGAGACCATGACCCCGGCCATGTCCAGGGCTTCGGAGAGCTCGGCTGCGCGCGCCGCGGCGTAGTCGGCGGACGTCCGGAAGCCGAGACGCTGGGCGTCGCGTCCGTCCGCCGGTGCACCGTCCGTGACGTGGACCACCAGCAGACCGGGCGCCCGCGCGAAGGTGGCGCCGAAGCCGATCGCCTCGTCGTCGGGATGGGCGACCACCAGAGCGATCCGGCCCGGAAGCGGGGGCCGGTCCGGATCCTGGAGAGCTGCGATCACGTCCGCGACCATAGACTTCGTCCCTATTCAGCCGCCGCCTTCGGCGTGACGCCGATCCGGGTGGCGTAGCGGTCGATCATGCCGGCGCAGAAATCGGCGAATTCGGCGGGATCCTGCGGGGCGCTGGTGTGGTGGGGCTGCAAGCCGCGGTGCTCCGGGGTGAAGCAGAATGTGACCGTCACGTCGAAATCGGCAAGGGCGTCCATCTGCCGGTCGAACCAGTCGAGAGCGTTGGGGCGGAAGCTGTCGGCCCAGGACAGCCCCGTACGCAAGTAGGTGACGCCCAGCCGCTTCATCCAGGCCACCGCGTCGTCCAGGCGCGGATCCTGGTAGTGGAACCACTGGCAGAGGCCGATCTCGGGCGTGAACTCCGGGAAGACCTCGACAGAGGGTTTGGGCGAGCCGTCCTCACGTAAGAGCCCCATGTAGAAGTGGCGGTAGTAGGAGGAGCCTTCCGCCTCGCGGTGGCGGGTGGTGGCGCCCCAGGCCTGCGGCAGGTCGTAGAGGGAGTACCAATGGATGCGCGGGGCGCGGCCGGACAGGAGCTCGGCAGTGCGGCGCAGGCCCCAATGCTGGACCTCCTCCGCGCCGAAGGTGGAGATGCCGACCTCGCTGACCCAGACCGGCAAGTGGGTGACGCGGCGGATCTCGTCGACCTTCTGCGGCCACTCATCGATCTTCCAGAGGTTCCAGTCGAGCGGGAAGCCATGGACCGCGACGGCGTCGAGGTGGTCGAGGACGCCCTTGCCGGCGAGGTTCATCAGGAACAGCGGGTCGATCGGGGACATGCCGCCGAGGACGCGGACAACGCCGGCATCGGCGGAGCGGATCGCCTGCCCTGCCCGGCTTGCCATGTCGGCAAAGAGAGTCCAGTCCGGGTCGATCTCCGGGTCCCAATGGGACTTGTTGTTCGGCTCGTTCCAGATCATCGCAGCTTCGAGCATGGGTGTTCCTACTCCGGGCGGTCGTTCAGATGGCGAGATATGCTTGCGGGGTAGACGGCGTTGCCCAGGGGCGTCTCGCGGCGGCGGCAGACGTAGACCTCCTCCTCCGGATGGCCGACGATGTCGAAGCCGGCGGCGCGCAGCATCGCCTCGGCGCAGGCGCGATTCGGCACCCACCAGTTCGTGGGGTCGTCGGAATAGCGGTGCTCGATGAAGTGGAGCTTGGGATAGCCGGAGCCGTCGAAGTGGGCGGTGTCAGTGAAGGGATAGTTCTCCGCCACGACATCGACCTGGCCGGCGCCGCGCTGCATGGACTGGAAGACCATGAGGTCGCCCGCGACGTGCTCGTGGATCAGATCTAGCGCGAGCAGCGGGTGGCGGAGGTGATAAAGGACCCCCATGAAGAGCACCACGTCGAAGCGTTCGCCGAGGGCGCCGACGTCGTAGACCGAGAGCCTGCGGAACTCGATGTCGAGGCCCTCGACGTCTGCGGCGAAGCGGGCCTGGGCGAGATAGTCCTCGTCGAAGTCGATGCCGACCACGCGGTCGGCGCCGCGGCGCTTCATCTCCAGCGAATAGAAGCCGCCGTTGCAGCCGATGTCGAGGACGGACCGGCCGGTGAGGTCCTTGGGGATCGCGGATTCGAAGCGGCGCCACTTCACGGCGGGGTAGTCGCCTAGGAAATGGTCCGGAGCGGTCCAGACGCCGCCGAGCTCGATGTTGTGGAACCAGGGGCCGAGCGCCTCGATGCGGGCGCGCAGGTCGTCGCGGCTGGGTTCGATCACGGTCATCATTCCGGTTTGTCGGTGGGGGTGGCGTGCAAGCCGGCGAAGGGTCTGCCCGTGGGCCAGCCGAGGGCGACGCGCGACCCGCTGGCGGGCGCATCGGACGCGGCGTTGGCCTCGGCGAGCAACCCGAGGGCGGCTCGGTAGCCGTTCAAGGTGCCGACGTCGACATAAGACTCGCCGGCGGGCACGCCGACCGCCTCGCCGCCGGCCGCCAGCCAGGCGTTGATCAGCGTGCCGACGTATTCGTCGCGGCCGTCGCGGGCCCGCCAAAGCGCGTGCAGCTCGTGCAGCACACGGCCGGGCATCTTGAAGCCGCCCCAGATCCATGGGGTGCGGGCCTCCGGGCTCTTGACCTGGATTTCGACGACGCGGCCGTCCGGCTCGGTGACGACAGCGTCGAAGACCTCGGGATGGTCGACGGGAAAGAGCAGGAAGGACAGCCTGTCGTCGGGCAGCGCAGCGAAGCCCGAGCGGGGCATCCAGACCGTGTCGGGAAGGCCGACCAGGACGGGTTCGTCCGGGGCGACCAGCGGGGCGACGCGGAAGATGGCGTCGCAGAGGCCGGCCGGCGAGGGCTGCACCACGTAGGCCACAGAGGCCGAGCCGTAGGCGCCACCGTAGTATTCCAGGATGTCGGACTTTCCCGGCGCGATGACGAAGCAGATCTTGTCCGCCCCGCCGGCGATCATCCGCTCGACCAGGTATTCGCTGACGGCGCAGGGCCGCTCCACGCCGCCATCCAGGCGGCTGCCGACGGGAAGCAGTTCCTTGGAGAAAGCGAGCGGCTGGATCCTGGTGCCGCGGCCGGCGGCGGGAACGATGCCCCACATGGGTTCAGCCCTCCAGACGGGCGGGTTCGCGGGGAAGGATGCCGACGGGTTCGCGGTCGAGGATGGCCTCGAACTCGGCGGCGCGGTGGTCGGAGGTATGCTCGGCGAGCGCGCGGTCGCGCGCGGCGCGGGCGATGCGGGACAGGTCGGCGTCGGAAAGGTCGAGCGCCATCAGCGCATCGTCGGCGGACCGGCCGATCAGGATCTCCTCGCCGGGTTCGAAGAAGGCGTCGAGGCCGGGCCACCAGTCGCTGAGGACGGCGGCGCCACAGGCGGCGGCCTCGAAGAGGCGGCCGGAGGGGCACCAGCCGGAGCGCGCCATCGCCTCGCGCGTGACGTTGAGGGTGAGGCGGGAGGAGGCATAGAAGGCCGGATGGGCTTCGGCGGCCAGGTGGCGGACGAAGAAGATGTTGTCGCCCCACGGGAAGTCGTCCGGGTACTGGGCGCCGGCGATGACGAAGCGGCTGTCCGGCCGGCGGCGGGCGGGGGCGACGAGCAGCGTCTCCAGCGCGGCCTGCCTGTCGGCGGCGAAGGTGCCGATGTAGGACATCGCGCCGGCGAAGGCCGGATCCGGGGCGGCGGGACGATGCACGTCCGGATCGACGTGGCCATAGAGGGCGGCGGTCGCAGGGGCGCCGAGGTGGCGCTTCAGGGCATCGAGCGCCGGGCCGCCGGTGTAGCTGAGGACGAGGTCGAAGTCGGCAAGGCCGCGCGCGCCGATGTAGGGCAGGCTCTCGCCGTCGCCGAGGCGGGCCAGCGTGACGGGCGTGTCGAGGTCGTAGAAGAGGCGGCGAGGACGAGGGGCGGCGAGGACGAGGTCGGTGGCGGCGATGCCGTCCGGGCAATAGGAGGTGACCATCGCGACGTCGGCGTCGGCGAGGTGCCGCTCGGCGTGTTGGCGGAAGTCGGCGAGATCGCGGTAGAGCACGAGTTCGCCGCCGGGGATCGCGTGGTAGTCGCGGGCGCCGGCGTACCAGGAGACGTCCTTCTCGTAGAAGACCACCGTCCAGCCGCGGCGGGCGAGCGCCTTGACGAGGCCGCGCCAGAGGGTGGCGTGGCCGTTGCCCCAGGATGAGGAGATGGTGAGGCCGAAGACGACGAGCTTCACGCGCGCTCCTCCCCGTGGACGACGTTGAGGCTGACGAGGCGGGGCGGGGCGTCGCCCAGGCTGAGGGTGGTGACCGAAGCGGGGTCGACGTCGAAGCGGTGGATGGCGGCGAGGGGAAGGCCGAGGACGTGAACGACAGCCGCCTTGATCATGTCGGCGTGGGTGACGGAGGCGACGACGCCGCCCTGGTGGCGGCGGGCGAGGACGGCGAGATGGCGCAGGATCCGCGCCTGCGCCTCGGCCATGGTCTCGCCGCCGGGGCAGCGGGCGGTGTCGCGGTCGTCGTTCCACGCTCGCCAGTCGGGGTCGTCGGCAAGGTCGTCGAAGGTGCGGCCGGTGAAGGCGCCGAAGTCGATCTCGTCGAGATCCGGGGCGATCTCGACGGCAAGTCCGTGCGGGGCGGCCACGGCCTCGGCGGTCTCCACGGCGCGCTCGCGCGGGCTGGCGTGAACGGCGTCGAGCGGCAGGCGGGCGAGCGCGTGGGCGAGCGAGCCGGCTTCAGCGCGGCCGCGGTCGCTCAACGACAGGCCGGGCTGGCGGCCGGAGAGGATATGGCCGACGTGGCCGTGCGCGGCGTGTCGGACCAGGTGGAGCACCATCAATGCTCGGTCTCCGATGCCTCGTCGCGGCCCGCGATGAAGGCGAGCGTGCGCCGACGGGCCTCGTCGTCGGTGAACTGCACGGGCGGCGACTTCATGAAGTAGCTGGAAGGCGCGACGATCGGGCCCTTCAGGCCGCGGTCGAGGGCGAGCCTGGCGCAGCGGACGGCGTCGATGACGATGCCGGCGGAGTTCGGGCTGTCCCAGACCTCCAGCTTGAGCTCGGCGTTCAAGGGCATCCCGCCGAAGGTGGTGCCCTCCATGCGGATGTAGGCCCACTTGCGGTCGGTCAACCAGGGGACGTAGTCGCTGGGGCCGACGTGGACGTCGTCGGGATCGAGGTCGACGTCGAGCTGGCTGGTGACCGCGCGGGTCTTGGAGATCTTCTTGGATTCAAGGCGCTCGCGCTCGAGCATGTTCTCGAAGTCGGTGTTGCCGCCGAAGTTGAGCTGGTAGGTGCGGTCGAGCCGCACGCCGCGCTCGCGGAAGAGGTTGGTGAGCATGCGGTGGACGATGGTGGCGCCGACCTGGCTCTTGATGTCATCGCCGATGATCGGCAGGCCGCGCGCCTCGAAGCGGGCGGCCCATTCCGGGTTGGAGGCGATGAACACCGGCATGCAGTTGACGAAGGCGCAGCCGGCTTCCAGTGCCCGCTCGGCGTACCACTCGGCCGCCTTCTGCGAGCCGACGGGGAGATAGGAGACCAGCACGTCGGTGCGGGTCCGCTCCAGGATGGCGGTGACGTCGGCGACCGGCTCGTCGGATTCGGCGACCTTGTCCTTCAGGTACCGGCCGATCCCGTCGAGGGTGTTGCCGCGGGCGACGACGACGCCGGTGTCGGGTACCGCGGAGAAACGCTGGGTGTTGTTGGGGCCGGCGAAGATCGCCTCGGAGACGTCGCGGCCGACCTTGCGGGCGTCGACGTCGAAGGCGGAGGCCACCTCGATGTCGCCGACGTGGTAGCCGCCGAGGTCGACGTGCATCAGGCCGGGGATCGGCTCGTTGCCGCGGGCGTCGCGGTAGTAGGTCAGCCCCTGGACGAGGGACGAGGCGCAGTTGCCGACGCCGACGATGCCAAGGCGGATGGTCCTCTGGCCCATGAAAACTCCCGGTCTCGCCGGCCGCGCCGGCGCGACCCCTCAGGCGCGCCGCGCACGACCTTGGGGGTAAGCGCTGCGGGGCAAACAGCGGTCGGCGAGAAATGTTCCGGGATCAGGGTCGAGAGCCCGCGACCGCATCGGGAGCGATGCGGGGGGCTTGCATCCCGGCGGCTTCGGTTTCATAGATGAAACATGCGCGACGATAATCCTTCACTTTCAACCGGTGATCCCATCCTGCCGGAGGCCGACGGGGGGCGGCGGTACAGTGCGCCGGCGCTGGAGAAGGGGCTGGATATCCTGGAGGCGCTGTCGGCGAGCCGGGAGGCGATGACACTGAGCGAAATCGCCGAGGCGCTCGGGCGGAGCAAGGGCGAGATCTTCCGGATGGTGGCGGTGCTGGAGGCGCGCGGCTACATCGAGCGCGGCGACGACGACCGGTTCCGGATGGCCGGCCGGCTGTTCCGACTGGGGCTGGAACGCCCGGGCACGCGTGATCTCCTGGACGTGGCGGCTCCGGTAATGACGGCGTTCGCCGACGCGACGGGCTATTCCGCGCACCTGGCGGTGGTTTCAGGGACACAGATGGTGGTGGTGCGGCGGGCGGAAAGCGGCAGCCAGATCGGGCTTTCCGTGCGCGTCGGCTACCGGGATCCGCTCGTCATCACCGGCTCGGGCCACTGCCTGCTCGCCTTCATGGATCCGCGGCGGCGGCACCGGCTGCTGGCGCAGATCGGCGAGGAGGACCCGCGGCTGGACATCGGGGCGCTGGTCGCCGACCTGGAACGCTGGCGGGCGCTCGGCGGCGTGCTTCGGCCATCCGGGACGATGGAGGGCTCGCAGGACATTTCCGCGCCGATCATCGATCCGCGCGAGGGCGGCGCGGTGGCGGCGCTGACGGCGCCCTACATCCGCCTGAAGCTCCGCCCGATCGAGGCAGGCGCCCTGCTGACGCGCCTGATCGAGGCGGCAGGACGGATCTCGGCCGCGCTGGCGTGAGACGATCGGTTTACAGGTGGAACGATGGCGTGTATGTGAATCCTCCTGAGGCGGGCGCCAGATCCGCCCGTTCCAGGGAGGTTCGTCCATGGCGTTCGCGACCCGCCGCATCGGCACCACCGGCCTCGTCACCACCGAATACGGATTCGGCGGCGCACCGCTCGGCAACATGTTCCGCAAGATCCCGGAAACCGAGGTCGAGGCGCTGCTGGACGGGGTCTGGGAGGCGGGCTTCCGTTTCTACGACACGGCGCCCTACTACGGCTTCGGGCTTTCAGAACGCCGGTTCGGCGACGGCCTGCGCGAGCGGCCGCGGGACAGCTATGTCCTCTCTACCAAGGTGGGTCGGCTCCTGAAGCCGAACGCGGGCGATCATCCGGCGCGCCAGGAGTTCTGGTCGCCGATGCCGTTCGAGCCGGTCTACGACTATTCCTACGACGGGGTGATGCGTTCCTTCGAGCACTCGCTGCAGCGGCTCGGGATCGACCGGATCGACGTGCTCCTGATGCACGACATCGGCCGTGTCACCCACGGCGTACGTCACGAGGAGCTGTTCCGGATCGCGATGGACGGCGGGGCGAAGGCGCTCGGCGAGCTGCGCGACCAGGGCGTGGTGCAGGCGATCGGGCTCGGCGTCAACGAGTGGGAGGTCTGCGAGGCGGCGATGGATTTCGCCCGCTGGGACTGCTTCCTCCTGGCGGGGCGCTACACCCTCCTGGAACAGGAGTCGCTGGCGTCGTTCCTGCCGCGCTGCCTCAAGGAGCAAGCCTCGGTAATCGTCGGCGGCGCCTACAATTCGGGCGTGCTCGCCACCGGGCCGGTGGCCGGGGCTCACTACAACTACGCGCCAGCGCCGCAATGGGTGCTGGACAAGGTCGGCCGGATCGAAGCGGTCTGCCGCGACCACGGGGTGCGGCTGCCGGCGGCGGCGCTCGCCTTCCCGCTTACCCATCCGGCCGTCGCCTGCGTCATCCCCGGCATGTCCCGGACGACGGAGCTGGCGGCGAACCTCTCCATCCTGGACGAGGCGAAGCGGATTCCCGTCGCGCTCTGGCGCGACCTCAAGGCTGCGGGCCTGATGCGCGAGGATGCGCCGGTTCCGACCGCCTGAACGATCGACGAGGACAGGATCATGACCGATCGGCTGAAGAACAAGATCGCGGTGGTGACGGCCGCCGCTCAAGGCATGGGCCGCACCAGCGCGCTCGCCTTCGCCCGGGAAGGTGCGCGGGTGATCGCGACCGACATCAACGCGGAGAAGCTGAAGGAGCTGGAGGGCACGCCGGGGATCGAGACGCGCGTGCTCGACGTGCGGTCGGCCGAGGCGGTGGCCGCGTTCGCCGCGTCCATCCCCGCGCCGAATGTGCTCTTCAACTGCGCCGGCTTCGTCCATGCCGGGACGATCCTGGACTGCGACGAGGCGGCCTTCGACTTCTCCTTCGACCTCAACGTCAAGTCGATGTACCGGATGATCCGGGCGCTGCTGCCGGCGATGATCGAGAACGGCGGCGGGGCGATCGTCAACATGGCGTCGGTGGCCTCCTCGGTGATCGGAGCGCCGAACCGGTTCGTCTACGGCGCGTCCAAGGCGGCAGTGATCGGGATGACCAAATCGGTGGCGGCGGACTTCGTCACCAAGGGCATCCGGGCGAACGCAGTCTGTCCGGGCACGGTGGAGAGCCCGAGCCTGCACGACCGGATGCGCGCGCTTGGCGATTTCGACACCGCGCGCGCCGCCTTCATCGCCCGCCAGCCGATGGGCCGGCTGGGCACGCCGGAGGAGGTGGCCGAGCTCGTCGTCTACCTCTCCAGCGACGAAAGCTCCTTCATGACCGGCCAGGCGCTGGTGATCGACGGCGGCTGGTCGAACGTTTGAGGGTGGGCCGAGGCGCTCCGGTCTGCGATGATCGGCGCCGACAGATCAGGCTCCCCCCGACTTTTTTCTTCCCATAATCAGGACTTCGCATCGATGAAACTTCTCCGCTACGGACCCACCGGCGCCGAAAAGCCGGGCCTGCTCGACGCCGACGGCAAGATCCGGGACCTTTCCGCCCATGTCACCGACATCGCCGGCGACGTTCTGACGCCTGAGGGGCTCGCCCGGATCGCCGCGATCGATCCGGCGTCGCTGCCGCTGGTGGACGGCCCGGTGCGCTACGGCCCCTGCGTGGGACGGGTGGGCAAGTTCATCTGCATCGGGCTCAACTACGCGGACCACGCGGCGGAAACGGGTGCGACGATCCCCAAGGAGCCGATCCTGTTCATGAAGGCGACGTCGGCGATCACCGGGCCGAACGACAACGTCATCATCCCGCGCGGCAGCCAGAAGACCGACTGGGAGGTGGAACTCGGCGTGATCATCGGCAAGGAGGCTCGCTATGTCTCCGAGGACGACGCGATGGACCACGTGGCCGGCTACTGCGTGATCAACGATGTGTCGGAGCGCGCCTTCCAGACCGAGCGCGGCGGCCAGTGGACCAAGGGCAAGTCGGCCGACAGCTTCGGACCGATCGGGCCGTGGCTGGTGACGGCCGACGAGGTGGCGGATCCGCAGAACCTGAAGATGTGGCTCTCCGTCGACGGGTTGACCCGGCAGAACGGCTCGACCACCACGATGGTGTTCGGCGTGCGCACGCTGGTGTCCTACATCTCGCAGTTCATGAGCCTGCAGCCGGGCGACGTGATCTCCACTGGCACCCCCCCGGGCGTCGGCATGGGGATCAAGCCGGAGCCGGTCTACCTGAAGCCGGGCCAGGAGATCCGGCTCGGCATCGAAGGGCTCGGCGAGCAGATGCAGACAACGGTCGCGGCCGGCTGAACGCCGTTTCCTGAGGGTTGATGACGATGGACGGCCGCCCTCAGGGCGGCCGTTTCAGCTTGCCGCCCGGCGGAGGACGTCTGCGAGGAGGTCGCGGGCGCGATCGTCGCCGGCTGCGGCGGCGCGCTCCAGATGGAGGCGGGCGGCGGCGTAGTCGGGCGGCTCGGACCAGTAGGCGGCGAGTTCGCCAAGCGCGACGAGGGCCTGCGGCTCGCCATCGGCCAGCGCAGACTCCAGCCAAGTGCGCGCCGCTTCGAGGTCGCGCGGGACGCCGACGCCGCGCATGTGGAAGCGGCCGATGTTGACCTTGGCGATCGGGTGACCGGCTTCGGCGGCGATCCTGGAATAACGCGCGGCCTTGGCGAAATCGGTGACCACGCCGTTGCCGGTAGCGTAGGCGACGCCGAGCTCGAAGGCGGCGGTCGCGTTGCCGCGGCTGGCCGCGGTTTCCAGGTCGGAGGGAGGCGACGCGGCGGCGGGCCGAAGCGTTCCTTCCGTGCCAGAGCGGGCGATCTGTTCCAGATTGCGCACGGCGCCGGCATGGCCGAGGACGGCCGCCTGACGGTACCAGCGCGAGGCGAAGCCGAGATCGACAGGGCGGCCGATGCCGCGAGAGTAGAGATCGCCGAGGCGGGCCATGGCCTCCGCGTCACCGCGGGCGGCGGCACCGCGGAGCAGGGTTTCGGCACCCTCAATGTCCTTGCGGACGCCGAGCCCTTCCAGGAGAAGCAGGCCGAGGTGGCGCATCGCCTGGGCGTTGCCCTTTTCGATGGCGCGCTTGAAGAAGCCGGCGGCCGCTTCGTAGTCGATGCCGGTGCCGAGGCCGTACATCAGTTGGACGCCGAGCGACATCAGGGCGGTGCCGTTGCCGGCCTCCGCCGCCTGCTCGAACCAGCGGCGGGCCGCTTCGTGGTCCGGGGCGCCAAGGTGGCCGCCGGCGAGCAGCGTGCCGAGCCCGAGGGCCGCCTCCGGGTTTCCGGCCTCCGCGGCCTTGCGGTACCAGTCGGCGGCGGCGGCCGTATCGGCGGGGCCGCCGATGCCGGAGGCGAGGATGTAGCCGAGCGTCGCCTGCGCCGCGACGATGCCGGCCTCGGCGGCGCGGAGGGCATGGTCGCGGGCTCCGGCATGGTCGGCGGCGAGCGTCGTGCCGTTCGGGAAGAGTTGGCGAATCGCCGGCCCGAGCGCCGGTTCCGGGCGGCCGTCGCCGCGCAGGAGAAGGGTGGCGAGCGCGGCGTCGGCGCGGGCATCGCCGGCTCCGGCGGCACGGCGGTACCAATGGGCGGCGTCGGCGAGGCTGCGGGCGAGGCCGTGGCCGCGTTCGTGCAGCACGGCAAGCGCGAGGGCGGCTTCCGGGTCGCCCTTCTCGGCTGCGGCGCGGTAGACGCGTGCGGCTTCGACCGGCTTGTCGGCCTCAAGCTCGACCTTGGCGCGGGCGACCCGGTCGCGGCGGAACAGGCGGCGCAGACGGGAGGGACGGGCCGGCGTCGGCGCGGCGGCAGCTGCCGATGCAACGGGTTCGGCAACGGGGACGGACGCGGCGTCGGTCATGGTTCGGAGAACCCCTCGTTGAGGTTGGCCAGCGCGCCGTTGAGCAGATAGGACAGGATGGTGTGCGCGCCGACGTCGATGTCGGCGGTGAGCGGCATGCCGGGGACGAGGCGGAAGTCGTCCGGTACGCGGCGAAGGTTGGTGTCGATGAGTTCGACCGTGGCGACGTAGTAGGGCTGGCCGCCGGCCTGTTCGCTCGGGGTGAAGCTGTCGGCGCTGACGGTGCGTACACGGCCGGACGCGGAGCCGTGCTCGACGAAGGGCCAGGCCTCGAACTTGAGCTGGACCTCGTCGCCGACCTTCACGAGCCCCTGGTCGCGGGCTTCCACCATCACCTCGACCTCGTAGGCGGTGTCGAGGGGGACGAGGGTCATCATCTTCTCGCCGGACTGGAGCACGGAGCCGACGGAGAAACTGCCGACCTGAAGAACGACGGCATCCTCGACCGCCCTCAGTTCGATCAGGTCGTGGCGCCGGGTAGCCTTGGCGAGCTCCTCGCGGGCGGCGTCGAGGGCGATCTGGCGGTCGCTCAAGTCCTGCGCGAGGCGGGCGCGCCACTGCTTGAGGTAGACGATGCGCTCGCTGCGCAGCGCGGCGAGCTCGTGGTTGGCGGCGCGGATGCGGCCCTCGTTGGTGACGACGTTGCGCTCCATCTCGACGCGGTTGTCGGTGGCGACGAGGGCATTGAGGCGGCTGCCGGCCTGCTTCTTCTCCAGGGTCTGACGCATCTTCTCCACGTCGGCGAAGATCACCAGGCGCTGACGGAAGAATTCGATGTCCTTGTTGGCGTTGGCGATCTCGGCCTCGACGCCGGCGATCTTCTCGTCGTAGCGGGCAAGCGCCGCCTCGTACTCGGCCTTGCGGGAGGCGTAGAGGGCGCGCTGGGCCGTGACGTGAAGGCCGTCGCGGGCGGGAGCGTAGGGCGTTCCGTCGAGCTCGGCGGAGAGGCGGGCGATCTCCTCCGCGAGCGCCGTCGTCTGCTGCTCGACGCGGGTGAGGTCGGCGGTGGAGAAGGTGGGATCGAGGCGGGCGAGGAGGTCGCCCTTGCGCACGACCTGGCCGTCGCGAACGGCGATCTCGCGGATGATGGAGGTTTCCAGCGGCTGGACCAGCATGGTGGGCTGGACGGAGATGACGCTGCCGCGGGCCTGGACCACCCGGTCGATCGGCACGACGCCGGCGAGCACGGCGGCGGCGGCGATGGCGGCGGCGATCAGGTGCAGCGTGGCGCGGGCGCGCCAGGGCACGGGACGGCCGAGCAGCTCGGCGGTGTCGGACTGGAAGTCCCTGATGTCCTTCGCCGCCGGCCCGTCAGGCGCGGGCGGCCGTGCCGTGACGCTCGACATGCGTGGCTCCCGAGAGGTGGCGGTTCTGCTGGTACCAAAGGTGGTTGTAGACGGTGCAGCGCTCCAGAAGATCGAGGTGGCGGCCGGAATCGATCAGGCGGCCGCGGTCGAGGACGAGGATCTGGTCGCAGTCGGTGAGCGAGGCGAGGCGGTGTGAGATCACGATCACCGTCCGCCCCTTGGAGATGCGGCGGAGGTTCTCGGCGATGATCGCCTCGCTGTCCGGATCAAGCGCGCTGGTCGCCTCGTCGAAGACCAGCAACGGCGGATCGGTGACGAGGGCGCGGGCGATGGCGAGGCGCTGGCGCTGGCCGCCGGAGAGGTTGGAGGCGTGCTCCTCGATGAGGGTGTCGTAGGCGCGCGGCAGGCGCTCGATGAACTCCTCGGCGCCGGCGAGGCGGGCGGCCTCGATCATCCGCTCGTGGCCGGCCTCGGGCATGCCCATCAGGATGTTGTCGCGGATGGTGCCCTGGAAGAGGAAGCTGTCCTGCAGGACGACGCCGGTGCGGGCGCGCAGGTGGTCGAGGTCGATCTCGCGCAGTTCCACGCCGTCGATCTTGATCAGGCCCTCGTAGGACTGGTGCAGGCCCTGGAGGAGGCGGGTGATGGTGGTCTTGCCGGAGCCGGAGCGGCCCATGATGCCGACCACGGTGCCGGGTTCCACGGTGAAGGAGACGCCGTCGAGCGCGGGGGTCTTGGCGCCGTCGTAGTGGAAGCGGACGTCGTGGAAGGAAATGCGGCCGTTCATCTGCGGGCGCACGCCGTTGGCGCGGCGCGGTTCGGGCGCGACGTTGACGACGGAGGCCACCTGCTCCACCGCGCCGCGGACCTCCTGGATCTGCTGCATCAGCGCGGCGATCTGGACGATCGGCTGGGTGGCCCGGCCGGCGATCATGGTGAAGGCGACGAGCGTGCCGGCGAAGACGGTGTGATCGCCCTGGATCGCCAGGAAACCGCCGAAGCAGAGCGAGCCGGCGTAGATCAGCTTCTCCAGCGGGGCGAGCAGGGTCTGCGGCTGGTTGGCGAGGAACTGCATATCGGTGGAAGCGACCACGGCGCGGGCGACGCGGACGTCCCATTCGCGGCGCTTGCGGCCTTCCAGCGCCAGCGACTTCACCGTGCGGATGCCCTGCAGCGACTCGATCATGAACTGGTTCTTGCGCTGCTCGGCCTCGATGACCTTCTGGTAGCCGCGCTGCATGGGGCCCATGTAGGCCAGCACGACGATGCCCATCAGCACCGCAATGCCCATGACGAAGGTTGCGAGCCAGGGGTTCAGGACGAACATGGCCGGCACCAGCACGATCAGGGTGGTGGCGTCCAGGATGGTGCCGAACAGCTGGCCGGTGAGGAAGTTGCGGACCCGGCGAACCTCGCCGAGCTTGTAGTTGATGATGCCGGTCGGGTTCTTGTCGAAGAAGTCGATCGGCAGCGCGATCATGCGGTCGAAGATCTGGGTGGAGACGCGCGCGTCGATGCGGGCGGTGGCGACCGCGACCATCAGACGGCGGAGGTAGCCGAGGGCGGTCTCGAAAGCGAGGATGGCCGCGACCGCGCCGACCAGCACCCACAGCGTCGACATGCGCTGGTGGACGAGAATGCGGTCGATGACGACCATGTAGAGCATGGGCGGGACGAGGGCGAGAACGCTCATCGCCATGGCTGCGATGCCGATGTCGCGGAAAAGCCGGCGCTCCTTGAGGACCACGGAGACCATCCAGCCGATCCCGAAGGGCCGGGCGATCTCGTCGACGTCGTGGCGGCGCTTGACGAGGTAGGCCTCGCCGCGCCAGTGGGCCTCCAGCCGCAGTTCGTCGACAGCAAGCGCGGGCGCGGAGGGGTTGGCGGGATCGCGCACCATCAGGGCGACGGTCGCGCCTTCACGGATGATGCCCTCGGCGACCAGGCAGTCGCCCGAGGTCAGGCGCAGGATGACCGGGAAGGCGTCGCCCAGCCTTTCCAGGTCCGCCCAGGCGAGCGTGGTGCGACGGGCGCGGAAGCCGGTCTCGTCGGCGATGCGGATCAGGCGGCGGGCTGAGAAGGTCTCGCCGGAGCCGAAGCGGGCGCGCAGCGCGTCGACGCCGAGGTGGACGCCCAGCTTCTCGGCGACCAGCGCAAGGGCGGCCATGGCGGAATCGGGCCCGCCGTCGGTCGCCGTGGACGGTCCGGCCGTCTCCGCGTCGCTTGCCCTCATCGCCTCTCACACCAACGGCCTTCAACCCCTCCGAACCATGGGGGTCGCCGAGGCGCAGTGTGTTTCGTATTGGTTAACGATCGGTTGACAGATCCTTTCCAGGGGGTGCCCCTCGGTAACGCGGCGTTAAGCATGATCGCCGTAGAGCAAGGGGAGCGAGGGATGCGGACCGCGGCGGACCGCCGGCTCCTCGGACGAGCGCTTCGGGGGCGGGCGATGCGGCGGCGGGTGGTGATCCACTGGGGAATCTCCAGCTTCTTCGGCTGGGGCGTCTACGGGCTCAATCTCGCCCTGCACTGGTCGCGCGATCCGGAGCTGGAGCCGATCGCCTCGATGCCGATCCGGGAGGACCAGATCGCGGTCGACCCGCTGAAGCGGCTGGCGCTGCAGCCCTTCCTGGTGCAATCCGCATCGCTGGTCGGCAAACTTTCCCCGTTCCAGAACACACCGGTGACGGTCGACGGGCCGCTGCTTTGCGCGCTCGGCAACGACTTCTCCTCCACGCCGCTCAGGGCGGGAGTGCCCTTCGCCGGCCGGCCGTCGATCGGAGTGGTGTTCTTCGAGGTGCCGCAACTCGACGCGGCCACGCTGGAGCGGGCGCGGGCCTTTCCGCTCATCGTGGCCGGATCGACCTGGAACGAGCGGATCCTCAGGGCCTACGGCCTCACCAACGTCACGACGGTGATCCAGGGGGTCGACCCGACGCTGTTCCACCCTGCCCCGAAAGGGGGCGCGCTCGGCGACCGGTTCCTGGTGTTCAGCGGCGGCAAGCTGGAGCTGCGCAAGGGGCAGGACCTGGTCGTCGCCGCCTTCAAGCGCTTCGCCGCGCGGCACCCGGACGCCATGCTGGTGACCGCCTGGCACAGCCCGTGGCCGCAGTTCGCGCGCACGCTGGACGCCTCCGGCTTTGTTGCGCCGATCCCGTTCGACGCCAACGAGCGGGTGGACGCGAAGGGCTGGGCGCGGGCGAACGGGATCGCGGACCACCAGTTCCTGGATCTCGGCGCCGTGCCCAACGCGCACATGCCGACGGTGCTCCGGGAGATGGACGTGGCGCTCTTCACCAACCGCAGCGAAGGCGGCACCAACCTCGTAGCAATGGAATGCATGGCCTGCGGGGTGCCGACCATCCTTTCCGCCAACACCGGTCATCTGGACCTGATCGGCGAGGAGAACTGCTACGTGCTTGCGCGGCAGCAGCCGCACGGCGGCGCCGGGGCGGCGGTGGGCGATGTGCCGGGCTGGGGGGAGAGCGATGTCGACGAGGCGGTCGATCTCCTGGAGCGGGCCTACGCGGACCGGACGGACGCGCGCCGGCGCGGCCTTCGCGGTGCGGACACGCTGTCGCGGCTGACCTGGGCGCGGACGGCGGCGGACATGAAGCGGGTGGTGCTCGACCAGATCTCGCGTATCTAGCCGCGCTGCGGCGGCGCGCCGGCGAGGGCGGTGGCCACGGAGGCGACAACGGTTTCCCAGTCGCCGCGGGTCGGCTGGCGGTGGAGGCGCATGGCGGGATACCAGGGCGTCGTCAGCCGGCCTTCCAGCCAGCGCCAATCGGGTACCTGCTTCAGCATCAGTTCGGTGGGACGGCCGAGCGCGCCGGCAAGGTGCGCGATGGCGGTGTCGGTGGTGACCACGCGGTCGGCCAGCGCCAGCAGCGCCGCAGCGTCGAGGAAGGCGTCCGGGCCGTTGTCGAACTCGGGGCCGGGGTGCTCGATGGGAAAATCCGGCTCGGCCAGCCGCCAGCCGCCGCCCCAGACCGGCTCGAGCTGCTCGTGGCCAAGCTTGTGGACCGAGATCAAGCGGATGCCGGGCACCGCCAGCAGCGGCGCGAGGAGGGCGGCATCGGCGATGCTGCGTCCGCGGTCGACCGGCGAGGCGGGATTGCCGCGGAAGGCGACGGCGACGATCGGACGTTCGTCCTTGCGCAGGCGGTCGCGCCAAGCGGAGACGAGACCCGGGTCGGCCTTCAGGTAGGGCGTCTTCGCCGGGACGGCACCGAGCGTCAAGCCGAGGCGGTGCGGCAGGCCGAGCAGCGGGACCGCGAGGTCCATCTGGGACGGCGCTTCGCCCTCCCCCACCACGTCGACGCCCTCCATGGTGCGCAGAAGTTTCACCAGCGGACGGTGAACATCGAGGGTAACTTCACCGCCGAGCGACGCGGCGAGCGGCACGAGCCGCGCGAACTGGATCGTGTCGCCGAGCCCCTGCTCGGCGTGGACGACCAGGTGGCGGCCCGGGAAGGGCGCGCCGGTCCACTCCGGCGTCGTGGTGTAGCGGCGCGGCGAGGCGAGCGGGGTGACCTTCCAGCGCCACTCGTATTCGGCAAAGCCGGTGGCGAAATCGCCGGAGCGAAGCAGCACGTGGGAAAGATTGTTGTGCGCTTCGGCAAGGTCCGGGTGGTCGGCGATGACGGCGCGGAGCGTTTCGGCGGCCTCGGCGGGGCGGCCCGCTTCGGCAAGCGCGTTGCCGAGATTGTGACGGGCGTTTCGGTTGGCCGGGTCGCGCTTCAGGGCGGCAAGGAAGACCTCGATCGCCGCATCCGGTTCGCCCGCCGCGTTCAGCGCCGTGCCGCGGGCGACCCAGGCCTCGACGCGCGCTTCGTCGAGCGCGACGACGGTGCCGTAGGCCTCGGCGGCGGCGGCCGGGTCGCCGGCGGCGGCGAGCGCGTTACCGAGGTTGAACCAGGCATCGACCATGTGCGGGGCGATGCGGGTGGCCCGCCGGATCAGGGCGATGGCCTGATCGAAAGCACCCCGGGCGCGCATGGCGACACCGAGGAGATGCAGCGCATCGGCGTTGTCCGGGTCCTGCTCCAGCACCCGGCAATAGGCGTCGGCCGCTTCGTCGATGCGGCCGGAGCGGTGGTCGGCGAGGGCCGCGACGAGGAGCCGGGCGACGTCGGCCATCAGCGCCCTCCCGGGACGGCGGCGAGGGCGGCGGCGACCGCCTCGGCGACGCCGCGCCAGTCGCCCGCGCGGCGCTGGCGGAACAGCCGCATGGTCGGATACCAGGGGCTGTCGGCGCGGCCTTCCATCCAGCGCCAGTCCGGCGCGAACTTCAGCATCAGGAAGGTCGGGCGAGCGAGCGCGCCGGCGAGATGGGCGGCCGCCGTGTCGGAGGTGATGACGAGGTCGCAGAGGGTCATCACCGCGGCGGTGTCGAGGAAGGCGTCCGGGCCGGCGTCGAAGCCGGGTCCGGGCGAGACGACGCGGGCGCCTTCGGGCAGACCGGCGAGCTGGTCCAGGCCGTGCTCCTTCTGCAGCACGACGAAGCGGGCGCGGCGGTCCTTCAGCACGGGGTGGAGGTCGGCGAGCGGCGGGGAGCGGCCTTTGTCGGCGCGGGCGCGTGGGTTGCCCTGCCAGACGAGGCCGACGAGCGGACCGTCGCCCGCCGGCAGGCGGGTGCGCCAGGTGGCGACGCGCGCCGGCTCGGCGGCGAGGTAGGGCACCTGGACCGGCAGCGAGTCCAGGGTGATGCCGAGGGCGAAGGGCAGCGACATCATGGCGATCTGGATGTCGTGGTCGGGCACCGGGCCGCCCTGCTCGACGAACTCCACGGCGCCTCCGAAGTCCATGCTGGAAAGCAGTCCGAACAGCGGTCGGCGCACTTCCAGGAGAACGCGGCCGCCGCGCCGGGCGACGAGCGGCAGGAAACGGGCGAACTGGATGTGGTCGCCGAGACCCTGCTCGCCGTGGATCAGCAGGCGGCGGCCCTCGAAGGCGCGGCCGTCCCACTGGGGGGCGGTGAAATCGCGCGGCACCAGCTCGCCGGACTTCCAGCGTGCCTCGTAGTCGGCGAAACCGCCGGCGAGGTCGCCGACCGCCAGGCGGGCGTGGGCGCGGTTGACCTTGAGGTCGGCGTCGGTGGCGGCGAGCCGGACGGCCCGGTCGAAGTGCGGCAGCGCCTCGGCGGGACGGCCGAGGTCCTTCAGGGCGTTCCCCATGCCGCGGTGGACCTCCGCCAGCCATGGCCGCAGCACGGCGGCCTGCTCCAGGAGCGGCAGGGCCTCTGCGGCGCGGCCGGTCTCCACCAGCAGCGAGCCGAGGTTGACGAGGGTCTCGGCGGACTTCGGCTGCGCGGCGAGAACCGCGCGCAGCATCGCCTCGGCCTCGTCGGTGCGTCCGGTGCGGCGGTAGGCGATGGCGAGGTTGGTGGAGAACTCGGCGCTGTCCAGGCCGGCCCGGCGGGCGCGCTCCAGGAAGACCAGCGCCTCCGGGTAGGCCTGCCGCTGGAGCGCGATGGCGCCTAGCATGTGGATCGATTCGGCGTGGTCGGGGTGGTCGGCGAGAATGGCGCCGTAGAGGCGGCGGGCGTCGTCGCGGCGGCCAGCCTTGTGGACGTCGAGGGCGTGGGCGAAGGCCTTGGCCGGATCGTCCACGCGGCGAGGCCGAGCGACGGCGCTGGTGGTGCGGACGGGCAGCAGGCGCTTGCGGTCGCCGGCCGCGAGGGCGGCGACCTCGCCGGCCAGCTTGGCGACCACGTCGGCCCAGGGCTCCGGCGCGGTGAGCGCCGCCTCGCTCTGCCGGAACAGGCGCAGGGTGGGGTACCAAGGGCTGTCGGACCGGCCGCGCAGGAAGCGCCATTCGGCGTTTGCCTTAAGGATCGCGAAGGTGGGCCGGCCGAGCGCGCCGGCGAGATGCAGGGCGGCGGTGTCGGTGGTGACGACGAGGTCCAGGTTGGCCATCACGGCGGCAGTGTCGAGGAAGGCGTCCGACCCCTCGTCGAAGTCGGGGCCCAGGGTTTCCACCGGGAAGGCGCCGCGGAGGGCCGCGACCTGCTCGGATCCCGGGCCCTTCTGGAGCGCGATGAGCCGGACGCCGGGGATCGCGGCGAGCGGCGCCAGGGCGGAGAGCGGCACCGAGCGGCCACGGTCGACCAGCGGGTCCGGGTTGCCCTGCCACACGAGGCCGATCCGGAAACCGTCCTTCTCGGCCAGACGCGCGGCCCAGCGGCGCACCCGCTCCGGTTCGACGGCGATATAGGGCACGGCCGCCGGGATGGTTTCCACGCGCGTCCGGCTGAGGAAAGGCAGGCTCATGACCGGGATCATGCCGTCGACGGGCGGGATGGTCTCGCCTTCCACGACGACGCCGTCGACGCCCTTGGCCATCGCCATCAGCCTGGCCAGACGGGCGCGGCAGCCGACGAGGACGCGGGCGCCCGCCGCCTTCAGGAGGGCGGCGTAGCGGACGAACTGGATGGCATCGCCGAAGCCCTGCTCGGTGACGAGCAGGAGCGTCCTGCCGGCGGGATCACCGCCCTTCCAGAGCGGGAGATTGTCGCCGGCCATGCCGACGCGGGCGCTCTTCAGGCGCCACTCGTAGGCCTCCAGACCCTTCTCGAAGTCGCCGTCGAGGAGATGGGTCATGCCGAGCGCCATGTGGGCGTCGGCATAGTCCGGGCGAAGCGCGATGGCGCGGCCGAAGGCTTCGCGCGCCTCCTCGATCAGGCCGGTCTCGTAGAGCGCGGTGCCGAGATTGGTCCAGATCTCGGCGTGCGCCGGCCTGACGGCAAGCGCGCGGCGGTAGAGCCACGCGGCGAGGCGCGGGTCGCCGGCGCGGCGCTCCTGGACGCCGAGGTTGCCGAGCGCGTCCGGCTCCTCGGGCTGGATCAGCAGCGCCTCGATCCAGGCTGCGCGCGCGGCGACGACATCGCCGGTCTCGTCGAGCACGTTGCCGAGGAGCACGCGGACGGCGGCATCGGCCGGCGCCAGCGCGGCGGCGATGCGGAAGGCGGCGACGGCGGTGCCGGATCGGCCGGCCGCGCGAAGGGCGACGCCCTGGTTGCGGCGGATCATCGGATCGCGCGGATAGGCCTCGGCGAGGGCGGTGGTGAGCCGCACGGCCGCATCCGCGTCGCCGCGGGCGATCAGCAGGGAGACGAGATTGGACAGCGCCGCAGGGTGGGCGGGCGAAAGGGCGATCGCCTGGCGGAGCACGCCCTCGGCCTCGGCGATCCGACCGGCAGCCTTCAGGAGGACGCCGAGGTTGGCGAAGCCGTCCGCGTTCTCCGGAGCGACCCCGACGGCGCGCCAGGCGAGCGGCAACGCCTCGGCGACGGCCGCCGGCGTGCGCGCGCCGCCCTCGAAGATCGCCATCGCCAGGAGATTGTTGGCCAGGGGATCGTCGGCGTCGAAGGCGAGACGGCGGCGGTAGATCACCGCGGCGTCGGCGTAGTGGCCGGCGGCATGGCGGGCGATCGCGTCCTCCACCGGGGGCGGGGCGGTTTCCCGCTCGGCCCGCAGCAGCTTGGCGCGCAGGGTGACCAGCGGGGCGAGCGCGGCGCGGACGTCGGCCACGGCCCCGGCGAAATCGCCAACCTCCGGCTGCCGGAACAGGCGCATGCTGGGGTAGAAGGGCGAGGTTTCACCGGACAAACCCCAGCGCCAGTCCGGAACGTGCTTCAGCACCACCCAGACCGGGCGGCCGGAGGCACCCACCACGTGGGCGACCGAGGTGTCGGATGTGATGACGAGGTCGAGCGAGCGGGCGACGGCGACGGTGTCGAGGAAGGCGTCCGAGCCGGTGTCGAAGTCCGGGCCGAGGTCGAGCAGGCGCATGCCCTTCGGCGCATCGGCCACCTGCTCGGCGCCGAAGCCCTTCTGCAGGGGATAGAAGACCACACCCGGGAGGTCGGCCAAGGCGGCGTAGGTGGAGAGCGGGAAGGAGCGCCGACGCTCGGCCGGGCTGCTCGGATTGCCCTGCCAGACCAGCCCGACGCGGAACGGCCGGTTGAGGATGCCGGCCGCGCGTTCGGTGCGCAGCAGGCGGTCGGCCCAGCGCACGACGCGCAAGCGGTCGGCGTGGAGATAGGGCCGCGCCGGGCGCAGGTGTTCGGGCTCGAGGCCGAGGCGGTGCGGCAGCGAGAGCAGCGGGATCCAGCAGTCGAAGGCGGGCAGCGCGTCGCCCCCCTTCAGGAGCGTGATGCGCTTGTCGCCGGCTTCCGGGCGGAACGGGTCGGCCTGGGCGAGGAGGTTGAACAGCACGGGCTGGACGACGACCACGACGCGGCCGACCCGTTCGGCGGCCTCCCGGACTAGGCGGACGAACTGGACGGTGTCGCCGAGGCCCTGTTCATAGTGGACGAGCAGCGTCTCGCCGGGGCGTGGCTCGCCGGTCCACAGCGGCTTGCCGGCGACGACCGCGGGGTCACGGTGGTTCGACATACCCAGCCGACGCTCGTAGCCCTTCCATCCCGACCAGTCGCCGGACAGGATGCGCGTGGTGCCGAGATTATAGGCGAGCTCGGTGAACTCGGCCGGGTCCAGCCCGGAACCGGTCCACAACGCCAGCGCCTCGCGGACGCGGCCGATCTGGGACAGGCAGACGCCGAGATTGAGGATGCCGCCGCGGTGGCGGGGGTCTACCCGCAGCAGGTGGGTGTAGGCCTCCACGGCCTCCTTGTAGCGGCCGAGCTCGAACAGGCAGACGGCCAGATTGTAGAGCGCGTCGCGGTTGTCGGCCTCGCAGGAGAGCGCCCGGCGCAGCAGCGACTCGGCGATGTCGTGCCGGCCCTGCAGGCTGCGCACGTGGGCGAGCTGGTTCCAGAGCGCCGCGCTGCCGACGTCGACGGCAAGGCCCTGCTCCGCCGCGACCGCCGCATCCTCCAGTCGGCCGGCGGCGACCAGGGCGAAGGCGTAGTTGGTCCAGGGCCCGGCGGTGCGTGGGGCGAGACGCACGGCGGTGGCGCCGGCCTCGACCGCGGCAGCGACGCGTCCGGCGTCGATCAGCGGCATGACGAGGTTCTGGAACGGAGCGGACCGTTCCGGCATCCGGCGGCAGGCGGCCTCGATCAGCGGAATCGCCTCGCGCACACGCCCGGTCTGGTGCATCAGCACGCCGAGCAGGTGGCTGGCCTCCGCGTCATCGGGGTCGGCGGCCAGCAGGGCGCGGTAGATCTCCTCGGCGCCGGAGAGGTCGCCGCGCTGGTGGCGCGCACGGCCGTCCTCGACGGTAGCGCGGGGGCCACCATCCGGTCCGGTCCTTGCGGGCTCCATCACCATCGACATCGGCGCTCGGCCCCAGCGTCAGTAGGCGGCGTAGGATTTTTCTTCCTGGATCGCGGATCCGAGGGCGGCGTTGAGCGCGCGCTTGAGATCGGCGCGCTTGTCGTTGGTGACATAGACGGCGCGGGCGAGCTCGATGAAGCGCGGGCCGAAGTCCTTGGCGCGCTCCTGGTCGCGGATCTCGTCCTCGATGTCCCAGAGTTCCAGGTTGACCGCCTTCAGACCGGCCGTGAGGGCGCGAACCTCGTCGGTGATCGCCGCCGCGGCGAGCCGGCCGTTGAGAAGCTCCAGTTCGCGGCGGACGTTGGCCAGCTTGGCCGCGTCGCCGATCCGCTCGGCCTTGATCTCAAGGATGGTGATCTTGTCGATCAGCTCGCCCCAGGACACCGGTACCTCGATCATCGCCGCCCTCCGCCGCCGCCGCCGGCGCGCACCAGCGCCCCTTCGAAATGGCGTGGCCCGGTTCGCGAACCCGGGATGCGAGTTCGCGAACCGGGCCACGGTCGCCGAGATCGTTCGTTCAGGATCCACGCCGGCGCTGATTCGAACGCTGCACCAACGCAATCCACAAGTCCAGGTGCCGGACCGGGGCCCGGCACCCTATAGGCGTCATGACCAGGTGATGTCCCCTGCCACGATGTTGGTGGTGCCCGTCAGCTTGATCTCGATGTCCGCCGAGCCGTTGCCGTTGGTGTCGATCTGCAGGGTCTTGGTCCCGGTGTCGAACCGCACCTCGTTCGCCACGCTGCCGAAGGCGGTGTTGCCGATGAAGGTCATCGACCCACCCAGCGTGAACACCAGTTCGTCGGTCCCCGACACGAAGTCGGTGATCGTATCGGCCGCCGAGCCGGTGCCCGACTGGTTCGCCGCGGTGAAGCGGAAGGTGTCGATGCCGCCGCCGCCGGTGAGCGTGTCCGCCCCCGTGCCGCCGGTGAAGGTGTCCGCCCCGAGGCCGAGGCTGACGGTCACCGCGCCGGAACCGGTCACCACCACCACGTCGTCGCTCGCCGAGCCGGTGATGTTCTCCACCCCGGTGAGGGCGATGCCCGCGGTCGCCGAGCCGAGCACGATGGTGTCGGTGCCGCCGGAGCCGGTGAGCGTCTCGACGTTGTTCACCGTCATGCCGGTGGTCGCCGCCGAGAGCACGATCACGTCCGTGCCGCTCGATCCGGTGAGGACCTCGATGCCGGAGAGCGTCGTGGTCTGGCCGGCGGTGAGGGTCACCGCGTCGACACCGGAGGAGCCGGTGAGGGCTTCGACGCCGGTCAGCGTCGCCGTGGTCCCGCCGGAGAAGGTCAGCGTGTCGAGCCCCGTGCCGAGGTCGATCGTTGACCGACCGCCGGCGAAGGTGATCACATCCGCTGCCGCGCCCGCCGTCACCGTCTCCGTGTTGTAGACGGTCGCCGTGGCGCCCGCCGCGTTGAAGACGATGCCGTCGTTTCCGCCGCCGAGGTTGAAGGTGCCGGTCGTCGCCGCCGTGAAGGTGACGGTGTCGGCCCCGGTGCCGCCGAGGATGGACTCCACGTTGGTCACGCTCACCGCATTGTTTCCGACGGTGATCCGGAGCTCGTCCGTACCGGAACCGAGGTCGACGACCACGCCGCTGGCGTTGGAGAGCGTGATCGTGTCGGTGCCGCCGACGCCGGTGATCGTCTCCACGTTGGTGACGGAGAAGGAGTTGGTGCCCGTGGTCAGCGTCAGCTTGTCGTTGCCGCTGCCGAGATCCACCCATCCGCCCGCCAGGGCCGTGGTGAGGATCACCTCGTCGATGCCGGTGTTGCCGACGATCGTCTCGATGTTCGCCACGGTCACCGTGTTGGTGCCCGCCGCCAGGCTGAGCCTGTCGGTGCCGGCATCAAGGTCGATCGTGCCGGACGTCCAGGCGGTGCCGAGGGTCACCAGATCCCGCGTCGCGCCACCGGTGATGGCTTCGACGTTGGAGACGGTCACGGTGGTCAGGCCGCCGAGGGTCAAGCTGTCCGATCCGCCGAGGAGGTCGATCGTCCCGCTCATGCCGCCGGCGATGGTCACCGCGTCCACACCCGTGCCGCCGGTCACCGTCTCCACCGCGTAGAGGGTCGCGGTGGCGCCGTTGTTGGCGAAGGTCACGCTGTCGTTGCCGGCGCCGAGATTGACCGTGCCGGTCGCGGCCGCCGTGAAGGTCACCGCGTCGGCACCCGTGCCGCCGAGAATGGATTCCACGTTGGCGACGCTCACCGTGTTGCTGCCGGTGGTGATC
The DNA here is from genome assembly GCF_013839445.1 of Chthonobacter albigriseus. Lineage (GTDB taxonomy): Bacteria > Pseudomonadota > Alphaproteobacteria > Rhizobiales > Pleomorphomonadaceae > Chthonobacter > Chthonobacter albigriseus. The sequence continues at coordinate 191,390 of NZ_JACDIT010000008.1, forward strand.
CGGAGCTCGTCCGTGCCGGAGCCGAGGTCGACGACCACGCCGCTGGCGTTGGAGAGCGTGATCGTATCGGTGCCGCCGACGCCGGTGATGGTTTCCACGTTGACGACGGAGAAAGAGTTGGTGCCCGTGGTCAGCGTCAGCTTGTCGTTGCCGCTGCCGAGGTCCACCGATCCGCCCGCCAGGGCCGTGGTGAGGATCACCTCGTCGATGCCGGTGTTGCCGACGATCGTCTCGATGTTCGCCACGGTCACCGTGTTGGTGCCCGCCGCCAGGCTGAGCCTGTCGGTGCCGGCATCAAGGTCGATCGTGCCGGACGTCCAGGCGGTGCCGAGGGTCACCAGATCCCGCGTCGCGCCACCGGTGATGGCTTCGACGTTGGAGACGGTCACGGTGGTCAGGCCGCCGAGGGTCAAGCTGTCCGATCCGCCGAGGAGGTCGATCGTCCCGCTCATGCCGCCGGCGATGGTCACCGCGTCCACACCCGTGCCGCCGGTCACCGTCTCCACCGCGTAGAGGGTCGCGGTGGCGCCGTTGTTGGCGAAGGTCACGCTGTCGTTGCCGGCGCCGAGATTGACCGTGCCGGTCGCGGCCGCCGTGAAGGTCACCGCGTCGGCACCCGTGCCGCCGAGAATGGATTCCACGTTGGCGACGCTCACCGTGTTGCTGCCGGTGGTGATCCGGAGCTCGTCCGTGCCGGAGCCGAGGTCGACGACCACGCCGCTGGCGTTGGAGAGCGTGATCGTATCGGTGCCGCCGACGCCGGTGATCGTCTCCACGTTGGTGACGGAGAAGGAGTTGGTGCCCGTCGTCAGCGTCAGCTTGTCGTTGCCGCTGCCAAGGTCCACCGAGCCTCCAGCCAGCGCCGTGGTGAGGATCACCTCGTCGATGCCGGTGTTGCCGACGATCGTCTCGACGTTCGCCACGGTCACCGTGTTGGTGCCCGCCGCCAGGCTGAGCCTGTCCGTGGCCGCGCCGAGGTCGATCGTGCCCGATGTCCAGGCGGTGCCGAGCGTCACGAGGTCCCGGGTGGCACTACCGACGATGGTCTCCGCGTTGGAGACGGTCACCGTGGAAAGACCGCCGAGGGTCAGGCTATCCGTGCCGGCCTTGAGGTCGATCGTGCCCGTCAAGCTGCCGGAGATGGTGACGAGGTCGATGCTCGCCCCGCCAGACACCGTTTCGGTGTTCGCCACCGTCACCGTGTTCAGGAAGGCGCCGAGCGTCAGACTGTCGCTGCCCGCGCCAAGGTCGACCTGGCCGGAAATCAGCGTCGCCAGCGTGATCGTGTCGGAGCTCGCGTCGCCTGTCACCGTCTCCACGTTGGAGACCGTCGCCACGTTCGTGAACTTGCCGAGGATCAGGCGGTCGCTGCCGCCCATCAGGTCGATCACCACCCCGCTCGCGTTGGTCGCCATCACCACGATGTCCGAACCGGCGTCGCCGGTCACGGTCTCGACGTTGGCGACCGTCAGGCTGTTCGACGCGTTGGCGAGAACCAGCGTGTCATTGCCGGCGGCAAGGTCGATGGTCCGGCCGGTGTAGGCGGCGGTCAGCGTCACCTTGTCCGCGCCGGCATTGCCGACGACGGTTTCGACGTTGGACAGGGTGACGTCGTTGGTGCCGTTGTAGAGCACCAGCGTGTCGTTGCCGGCTGCGAGATCGAGGCTGCCGGAGATGGCCTGGCCGAAGGTCACCACATCGCTGCCGGTGCTGCCGACCAAGGTTTCGACGTTCACCACTGTCACTGTGTTGCCGGAGCCCGACAGCGTCAGGCTGTCGTTGCCGGCACCGAGGTTGATCGTGAAGCCGGTCACCGCGCCGGTCAGGGTGACGAGGTCGGTGTTGGTGCCGCCCGTCACCGTCTCGATGTTGGAGACCGTCGCCGTGTTGCCGGTGTCGGCAAGCGTCAGGCTGTCGAGGCCGGCCGCAAGGTCCACCGTGCCGGAGACCGCCGTGGTGAAGGTCACCGCGTCGCGGCTCGCCTCGCCGGTCAGCGTCTCCACGTTGGCCACCGTCAGCGTGTTGACGAACTTGCCGAGCACCAGCGTGTCGCTGCCGCCGTTGAGATCCACCGTCCCGGCGGTCACCGCCGAGCCGAGCACCACCCGGTCGGCGCCCGTGCCGCCGGTCACCGTCTCAACGTTCAGGACCGTCGCCGTGCCGCCCGTCACCAGCGTCAGCTGGTCGGAGCCCGCGCCGAGATCGATCACCGCGTTGGAGAGGGTGTTGGCCAGCCACACCTGGTCGGAGCCGGTGCCGCCCGTCACGCTCTCGATGTTGACCACCGAGAGGGTGTTCGCCGCCACCGAGGCGAGGACCAGGCGGTCCGTGCCGCCGAG
>NZ_JACDIT010000009.1 GCF_013839445.1 Chthonobacter albigriseus
GAACAGCCGGCCCAGCGAAAAGAACGCCCAAATTCAACAGAATTCAGGGAGAGGATCAGACCGCCAGGCAATCCTTCCGGACCACCCCGTCGACCCCGGACCAACACCCCCGTATCCGAAGACGCCAATCCCGCCGGCACCACGTCACCGCAGCGCCGCCGTCGATGGAGCGGGTTATAGGCCTATCCCCGTGGGGTGTCAAGCACGCCCGAACGGTGCCTCGGAACCCTGGTGGATAAGCTCTTTCCGAGCCGAAAAACCGCGGAGACTCGGGCTTTTCTGGCCCCGTGGCTGTATCGCCCCGGGGATCGAGAGCCCAGAAAACACCAAAGCCGCCAAACATTTTTTTGACCAATCGATTTAAATCGAGACCCCACCCTGCGTGTGGCCGGGTCGCTCCGGGGGTGCTCCGGCAGAGGGGGTTGACCTCGCGCGCCCGGCTGGGGATGGTGGCGCTCTGTTCTCCTCCTGTTCGGCAAAGCGGCCCGCCCTTGTCCCTCCGTTTCCTGCACACCGCGGATCTCCACCTCGGCAGCCCGCTGAAGGGCCTCGGCGCGCGAAACCCCGAACTCGCCGATCTCTTCGCGCGCGCATCGCGGCGCGCTTTCGATGCCCTCATCGACACGGCCATCGCCGAGAAGGTCGCCTTCGTGGTGATCGCCGGCGACGTCTACGACCAGGACTGGACCGACTACGCCATCGGGCAGACCTTCCTGCGCGGCATCACCCGCCTGACGCGCGCCGGCATCCGCACGGTCGTCATCCGCGGCAACCACGACGCCGAGCACGTGATCACCCGCAGCCTGGTCCTTCCCGAGGGCATCACCTGGCTCGGCGCGGACAAGCCGGAAACCGTCGACTTCGCCGATATCGGCGTCGCCGTCCACGGCATGAGCTTCAAGACCCGCTCGGTCACCGAGAATATGGTGCCGCGCTACCCCTCCGCGGTCGCCGGCCGCTTCAACATCGGCCTCCTCCACACCTCCCTCGACGGCCGTCCCGACCATACCGGCTACGCGCCTTGCGCCATCGCCGACCTCGCCCACCGCGGCTACGGCTACTGGGCGCTCGGCCACATCCACGCCCGCGAGGTCGTCCACCGCGCCGACCCGACCGTGGTCTACGCCGGCAATATCCAGGGCCGGCACGCCCGCGAGACGGGCGCCAAATCCGCCACCCTGGTGACGGTCGAGGGCGACCGCGTCGTGGAGTTGGAAACCCGCGCCGTGGACGCGGCTCGCTGGGCGGCCGCGGACCTGGACGCGTCGGGGCTGGAGACCCGCGAGGATCTCGCCGCGCGCGCCCGCCTTCTCCTGGAGGACGTCGCTTCGAAGGCCGAGGGCCGTCCCGTCGCCGTCCGCCTCCGTCTCGTCGGCCAGACCCGTCTCCACCAGGCGCTCGCCGCCGATCGGGACCGCCTCGTCGCCGACCTGGAACTCGCCGCCGCCGGCGTTTCCGAAACCCTCGCGCTCGAGCGCGTCACAACCGCCACCGCGCCGCTCCGTGCCGAGGGGCCGGCCGCGCCGGCGCTCGACGACATCGACGAGGCCTTCGCCGCAGCCCTCGCCGACCCGGCGCTCGCCGCCACCCTGGAAGCGGACTTCGCCCTGCTTCGGACCAAGCTGCCGGCCGGCGTGCAGGAGCGGCTGGAGCAAGAACCGGCCGACGCGCTGCTGGCCGCCGCCCGGGCACTGCTGGAAGGCCGCCTCGGCGAGACCGCCTGATGCGCATCCTTCGCCTCCACCTCGACCGCTACGGCGCCTTCACCGACCGCCACCTGGAATTCGATCCGGCCGCGCCGCTGACGGTCGTGCACGGCCCCAACGAGGCGGGCAAATCCACCGCGCTTGCCGCTCTCGCCGATGCCCTCTTCGGCATCGAGGCGCGCAGCCGCTACGACTTCCTGCACGACTACGGCTCGATGCGCATCGGCGCGGTTCTGCGCGCGGCCGACGGCCGGGAACTCGCCTTCCGCCGGCGCAAGGGTCTGAAGGCGACGCTGCTCGACGAAACCGACCAGCCGATCGCCGACGACAGCCTGGCGCCCTACCTCGGCCGCGTCGACCGCGCGCTCTTCACCGAAGCCTTCGCCCTGGATCAGGACCGGCTGCGCGCCGGCGGCCGCGCGCTGAAGGCGGGCGAGGGCTCGCTCGGCGAAGCGCTGCTCGCCGCTGCCCCGGGGCTCGGGCGGCTGGTGGAACTGCGGCGGAGCACCGCCGACGCCGCATCCGCCCTGTTCGACCCCGGCCGCCGCGGCAAGGCGATCAACGCCGCCGCGCAGCGCTGGGACGAGGCCCGCCGACGCGTCCGGGACCTGTCGTTGACCGCCGCGGCTGTGGAGAAGGCGCGCGCCGCCCGCGACGATGCCGCGGCCGAGGTCGCCAGGCTCGACGCGGAGCGCAGGAACGCCCGCGTGGAGAAGGAGCGGCTCTCCCGCCTCGAGGCCGCCTTGCCCGCGATCCTCCGCCTCGACAGCCTCGGCGAAGCGCTCGCCGCGCTCGCCGATGCGCCCCGCCTGCCCGCCGGTTTCGCCGAAGCCATCGCCGCCTTCGATCGCGCGATCGCAGCCGAGGAGACGGCGCTTGCCCTGCTCGCCCGCCAGCGCGACGACCGGCTGGCCGGGCTCGCTGCCCTGCAGCCGCGCGCAGACATCCTCGCCGAAGCGGACGCCATCGACCGCCTCGCCGCCGACCGTCGCACCCGCGAGGCCGCGGACCGGGAGCGCGCCGATGCGGAAGCGGCGATCCGCCAAGCCGAGGCCGCGCTCGCCGACCGCGCGGCGGAACTCGGCATCGACCCGGCCGACCTGCTCGCCCGCCGCCCCACCGCGGCGGAACTGGCCGCGCTGAAGGGTCTTGCCCGCACCGGCCGCGACCACGCCGCGCGCCGCACCGCACTACAGGATGGCCGCGACGCCGCCGCCGACCGGCTTGCCCGTACCGGCGAGAGCCCCGCCGTCGGCCTGCTCGACCCTGCCCCGCTGAAGGCGACGCTGGACGCCCTGTCTGCACTGGAGACCGCGCTGCGGACGCTGGCCCAGCGCGACGGCGCCGCCGTGCAGGCGCGCGTCCGTCTGGACGGCGCGTTGGCGCAGGTCGGGCTGGCGGGACCCGACGATCTCCGCCGCCGCCGCTTACCCATACGGGACGCTATCGACCGCGCCGAGACGGACGACCGGGACGCCTGGCAGCGACTGGACCTCGCGGTCCGCCGGCTCGCAGAAACGACGGCGCGCCGGGAGGACGCGGAGGCTGCCCTCGCCGGCACCGCGGACGCGCAGGCGCCGGTCTCCGACGACGCCCTCTCCGAGGCGCGCGAGCGCCGGTCAGGTGCCTGGGCGCGCACCCGCGCCATTCTCTTCGGGGAGGTGGACGCGTCGCCGTCCACCCGTCTGGACACCGCCCGCGACCTGGAACGGTCGACCGACGAGGCCGATGCGATCGCCGATCGCAGGCTTCAGGCAGCGGACCGGCTGGCGCTGCTCGCCCGCCGCCGGGCCGAGGCCGATGCGGCCGAAGTCGCTCACGCGTCCGCCGCCGGCGAGCACGCGGCAGCGCTCCGCGAGAGCGAGGAGGCGACGGCGCGCTGGACCGCCGTTCTGGCGGATCACGGCCTGCCGCCGATGAGCCCAAACGAGACCCGCACCGCGCTGGAACGACACGCCGAAGCCCTCGCCCGGCTCGACCAGTGGGAGTCGGCCGCCACTGACGCCGGCGTTGCGAAGGCCGACGCCGATCGGCTCGCCGCCACCCTGGCCGCCCTGTGTGCCGAGGTCGGCGTGCGCGCCGACCCCGCCGACCCCATCGGAACGCTGGCGCGGGCGCGGGCCGCCGTCCAGGAAGCCGACGCCGCCTTCCAGGCCGAGAAGGATCGACGCCGCGCGCAGGCGGATGCGGAATGGGCCCTTCGCGAGGCGGACGCCGCGCTGGCTGCGCTCGCCACCGCGGCGGACGGCTGGCGGGCGGACTGGCGCATCGCGGTTGCCGCCGTCGGCCTTGGTGCGGATGCCGCGATCGAGGCTGCCGAGGCTGCGCTCGGGATCTGGGCCGAGGTTCCGGAGATCGCACGCAGCCGCGAGGCCGCCCGGGCGCGACGGGACGCGATCGCCGCCCGCGCGGCGGAATTCGACCGCGAAGCGGCTCGACTGGGCGCTCTGATCGCTCCCCTCCCGGAGGACATCCGGACCGCCGACGTCGCCCATCGCCTGGCCGAGCGCCTCACCGAGGCCCGCGCGCTGCGCGACCGTCGCGCCGCGGAGGACGCCAACCTCGCCGCCGTCGAGGAGGAGATCGGCCGCCGCGAGGCCCTGCTTCACGCCGCCCGCGCCGATCGGCTCCGCGCATGCGCGGCCGCCGGACTCCCGCCGGATGCCGATCTTGTCCATGCGGTCGCGCAGTCAGCGGAAGCCGCCGACCTTTCCCGGCGCATGGATGACACCCGCGCCGGGCTGATCGCCGCCGCCCGCAGGCCGGAGGCTGACCTTCGCGCGGAACTCGCCGGCGTCGACCCGGACGCGCTGGCAGCCGACGCCGACGCTGTCGAGGAACGCTTGGAAACGCTCGACCGCGACCATGCCGCCGCGGTCGCCGTCTTCGCCACTGCGCGCGACGCCTACGAGCGCCTGATCGCCGAGGAAGGCGCCGAAACCGCCGGACAGGAGGCGGAGAACGCCATGTCGGCGGTGCTGCGCATCGCCGAGGATTGGCGCCTGCTGCAGGCTGCCAACCGGCTGGCCGGGGCTGTTGTGGAGGAGTTCCGCCGCCGCCACCAGAGCCCCGTGCTGGGGCATGCGACCAGCCTGTTTGCGACGCTCACGGAAGGCCGTTATCCCGCGCTCGCCGCTGACTATGACGACGAGGGCCGCGCCCGCCTGGTCGTGGTGCGCGAGGACGGTCGGCGGCTGGATCCGGACGCCTTGTCGGAAGGCACGCAGGACCAGCTCTACCTGGCCCTCCGTCTTGCAACCCTCGCCGACCACGCCACGCGCGCCGAGCCCTTGCCCTTCGTCGGCGACGACCTCTTCGTCACCTTCGACGAGGCGCGCACCCGAGCGGGCCTCACAGCCCTCGCCGACTTCGGCGAGACCACCCAGGCCATCCTCTTCACCCACCACGAGCACGTCGCCGCGATCGCGGGCGAAGCGCTCGGCGCGCGGGCGTCCGTGATCCGGCTCTGACGATCAGCCCTCGTCGGGCACGTCGTAGGGGATGTCGGCCGGGAAACGCGGCAGGTCGTCCGCGATATGCAGCCAGCTGACGCGCGCGCCGTCCCAACCGTGCACGGTGGGCCGGATCCGCTCGGGATCGTCCAGCGTCCCCACCGTCACGCCCACCGACTTGCCCGCCGGATCGGTCATGTAGAGCTGGGCGCCGCAGCGCGGGCAGAAGTGGCGCGTCGCACGCTCGGAGGAGCGGTAGCCCGCCGCCTCGCCAGCCGTCACCCGGAAGTCGGCCGGCGTCACCTGGATCCACGCGGTCACCGTTCCGCCGCCGGCCTTCCGGCACATCACGCAATGGCAGTAGTCGACGAACGGATCCTCGCAGCGGACTTCGTAGCGGACGTGCCCGCAGAGGCAGCCGCCGGACAGGACAGGGACGCTCATGGCGCGATCCTCGGGTTGACGTGTCGGTCGGGCGTCGCCGTCAGTGCTCGTCGGCCGGCGCCTGGCGTTGCCGCTTGGTGGTGGAGCGCTTGGCCTTCGTCTCCAGCCGGCGCCGCTTGCTGGCCTTGGTTGGCTTGGTGGCGATCCGAGGCTTGGGCGGCACGGCCGCTTCCTTCAGGATCTCCACCAGCCGCTCCAGCGCGTCGGCGCGGTTGCGCTCCTGGGTGCGGAAGCGCTGGGCGTTGATCACGATCGCGCCCTCCCGCGTCAGGCGGCGCCCCGCGATCCGCGAGGCCCGCACCTTCACCTCCCACGGCACACCGTTGGCGTTGTAGAGGTCGTAGCGCAGCGACACCGCGGTCGCGACCTTGTTGACGTTCTGCCCGCCCGGGCCGGAGGCTTGCACGAAGCTCTCCGAAAGGTCGCGCTCGTCGATGAAGATGTGCTCGGTCACCGGGATCATGCGCGGACACTACACGAGCCCTCCCCTTTTCCGGAAGTGACGCCCGGGGGTTTCGCCCATCCCGGCGACAGGATAGATCACCGGCAGGGGCAAGCCCCGGCCGCACGGAAATCATCCTCGGAGATCGCGACAGAAGATGGCAGCAGCACGCGTAGCGATCGTCGGCGGCGGCCCTGCCGGCCTGATGGCGGCCGAGCGCCTGGCCGGGCGCGGCTTCGCCGTCGAGATCTTCGAGGGCATGCCGACGGTCGGGCGGAAGTTCCTGCTCGCCGGCAAATCGGGCCTCAACATCACCCATGCCGAGCCATACGAGCGCTTCCGCACACGCTTCGGCGCCGCCAACGCGGACCTTGCCGCGGCGCTGGACGCCTTCCCGCCCGAGGCGCTGATCGCCTGGGCGAACGGCCTCGGCGTGGAAACCTTCGCCGGCTCCTCCGGCCGCGTGTTCCCCAAGGCGATGAAGGCCTCGCCCCTGCTCCGCGCCTGGCTGCGCCGGCTCGCCGAGGCCGGCGTCACCATCCGCACCCGCCACCGCTGGACCGGGTTCGCCGAGGACGGCGCGCTGCGCTTCGAAACACCCGGCGGTCCACTGACGGCTCGCGCCGACGCGGTCGTCCTTGCGCTCGGCGGCGCGTCCTGGCCGCGTCTCGGCTCGGACGGCGGTTGGGTTCCGATCCTGGAAGCGGAGGGCGTCGCCGTCGCGCCGCTGCGGCCCGCAAACTGCGGCTTCGACGTCGACTGGTCGGCCCCCTTCGCGGATCGAAATGCCGGCGCGCCGGTCAAGTCCGTGACGATGACCGTGGACGGGCGTATCGCCCCAGGCGAGTTCGTGGTGACGCGGACGGGCATCGAGGGCAGCCTCGTCTACGCGCACGCCGCGGCGCTCCGCGATGCGCTGGAAGCCGGTCGGCCGGCCCGGCTGACGCTCGACCTGGTGCCCAACCGGCTGCCCGAGCGCCTCGCCCGCGACCTCGCCCGTCCGCGCGGCAAGCAGTCCTTCTCCACCTTCCTGCGCAAGGCGACGGGCCTTGAGGGCGTCAAGGCCGCCCTCGTCCGCGAAACGCTCGACGAGGCGACCCGCGCCGATCCGGCGCGCCTCGCCGCGGCGCTGAAGGCGATCCGCCTCACGGTCATCCGGCCGCGCCCGATCGCCGAGGCGATCTCCTCGGCCGGCGGTGTCCGCTTCGACGCCCTCGGGCCTCATTTCGAAGTCAAGGCGCTCCCCGGCATCCATGTCGCCGGGGAGATGCTCGACTGGGAGGCGCCGACCGGCGGCTATCTCCTCACCGCCTGCATGGCGACCGGCCGCTGGGCCGCGGACGGCATCGCCGAAAGGCTCGGCACGGCGGGCTGAACGCGCCGCCGCCGTCCGTCTCAGTAGTCGATCACACCGTCGAGCGCGTAGTGCTTCACGCTCTTGCGGTTGGCGATCAGCTCTTCCACACTCGGCTTCCCGGTCATAGCCCGGCGAATGGCCAGCTTGGTCGCCTCGTGGTTGGTCCGGTAGAGATCCTTCAGATCCAGGTTCGGATCTTCCGGGCAGCGCGGGTCCAGCCAGACCATGATGATCATGCAGATGTCGTCGATGTTCGCCTCGGGCAACGTGCCGTCGATCAGGCAATCGACGATCGCATCGCCGATCGCGCCCTGCACGACGCCGCCGAACAGGTTGGCATACTCGCCGTCGGGGATCGTCACCTTGGACGTCATCATCGTCAGCGGGCGGACGAGCTGGTTGCAGTCGCGCACCACGAACATCCGCGTGTGACCCGCCGACTGCCCCATCATGGACGCGAAGGCCTGGCCGACCGGCCCCTTCACCGAGCCGATCAGCACCTCCGGCATGGCATCCGTCGCCTGTCCCTCGGCCGCGAAGACGGTCGCCTCGCCGCCCTTGAACCAGATGTCGCTCATCGCTTGCTCCTGACGTGGTGTAAAAACGAAAATCGCCGGCGCGAGCATCAGCACCGCGGCCGGCGGAGATCAAGGTCCGTCGTCGTTATTGCACGGCTGTATATCTGCGTCAGCCCCCGACGGAGCGGCGCGCCGAGTCCAGCGTGTTCAGCATCAGGCACGCGATGGTCATCGGCCCGACGCCGCGCGGCACCGGCGTGATCGCCCCGGCCACCTCGACCGCTTCGTCGAAGTCCACGTCGCCGACGATCTTGCCCTTGCCGTCCACCTCGATGCGGTTGATGCCCACGTCGATGACGATCGCGCCCGGCTTGATCCAGTCGCCCTTCACCATCTTCGGCCGGCCGACGGCGGCCACCAGCACATCCGCCGTGCGGCAGACGGCGGGCAGGTCCTTGGTCCGCGAATGAGCGATCGTCACCGTCGCGTTGCGCGACAGCAGCAGCTGCGCCATCGGCTTGCCGACGATGTTGGAGCGGCCGATCACCACGGCGGTCTTGCCCGAGAGGTCGGGCAGGATCTTGTCGATCAGGATCTGCGAGCCGCGCGGGGTGCACGGCACGAAGCCGGGCAGGCCCACCGAAAGACGGCCGGCGTTGACCGGATGGAAGCCGTCCACGTCCTTGTCCGGATCGATCAGGCCGAGCACCTTGTCCGCATCGATCTGCTTGGGGAGCGGCAGCTGCACCAGAATGCCGTGCACCGCCGGATCGGCGTTGAGCCGGCGGACCAGCGCAAGCACCTCCTCCTCGCCGGTGGAGGCGGGCAGCTTGAACTCCAGGCTCTTCAGCCCGCATTCGGCCGTCGCCTTCAGCTTGTTGCGCACATAGACCGCGCTGGCCGGATCCTCGCCCACGAGCACCACCGCCAGACCCGGAACCACGCCGTGCGACGCCTTGAGGGCGGCGGCGTCCGCGGCGATCTTCTCACGGAGCTCGGCGGCGACGGCAAACCCGTCGATGATCTCGGCACTCATGGTCACCTTCCCGTTTTCCGCCGCCGGACCGCGCCGGTGGCATGCAGTGTCGCGCGCCGTACGCCGCGGACTCTGTCCGCAGCCCGGCTCCTTCTCGAGGTTTATTGCGGCCGGTTCGGCCTGTTGTCACCACGAATTCGCGCATTGAGGCAACAGGACGCAGGACCCGATCCGAATACTTCATGAAACTGCCAGCAGCACCTTCGATTTCTGTGAAGGTCGCCCCAATATTTTCTGAAGCCAGACTGTCAACTCCCTGTCCTGCGCGCGCGTCACTCTCACCGACTGCTGCGACAAGGAAAGAAAAGACTACGCTCATCTACTTAAGCCAAAAGCCTAATAGCGTATCGTTTAGCTGGTCACCCCGCCTTTCCATGTCTAAACAAATCGTGACCGCCCTCTTTTCCGAGGACAGACGGCCTGGGAGGGCCGTGAGAACAGGGCGATCGGGGGAAGATCGAGGAGGAACCGCCATGACCACTGCACCGCCCGCCTGAGGGCGTCGCTCGGATACGTTCCTTCGGAACTGCAAAAGCCAAGAACCCGCGACCACGAGCCTGCCCGACCGGCAGAGCGCGAACGGCACAGCCGTGTCGCCCGCACGTGGTCCTGAAAGCTCAACCCGGATCAGTCGAAACCCAAGGACAATCCCATGACGTCAGTAACCTCTGGGGCCCGGCCAGCGCCGCGGCCCATGTCGGCGGAAGAGAAGAAGGTGATCTTCGCATCGTCCCTCGGGACGGTGTTCGAATGGTACGACTTCTACCTCTACGGCTCCCTCTCCGCGGTCATCGCCGCGCAGTTCTTCAGCGGCGTCAACCCGACCGCCGGCTTCATCTTCGCGCTGATGGCCTTCGCGGCCGGCTTCGCGGTGCGCCCCTTCGGCGCCCTGGTGTTCGGTCGCCTCGGTGACATGATCGGCCGCAAACACACCTTCCTGGTGACGATCCTGATCATGGGCATGTCGACCTTCATCGTCGGCTTGCTGCCGAACTACGCCACCATCGGCATCGCCGCCCCGATCATCCTGATCTGCCTTCGCCTGCTGCAGGGCCTCGCGCTCGGCGGTGAATACGGCGGCGCCGCGACCTACGTCGCCGAGCACGCCCCGGCCGGCAAGCGCGGCGCTTACACCGCGTGGATCCAGACCACGGCCACCCTCGGCCTGTTCCTGTCGCTGCTGATCATCCTGGGCTGCCGCCTGTCGATGTCGGCCGACGACTTCAACGCCTGGGGCTGGCGCATTCCGTTCCTGATCTCGGTGGTGCTGCTCGGCATCTCCGTCTGGATCCGGCTGATGCTCAACGAAAGCCCGGCCTTCAAGAAGATGAAGGAAGAGGGCAAGACCTCCAAGGCGCCGCTGACCGAATCCTTCGGCCAGTGGAAGAACCTGAAGATCGTGCTGATCGCCCTGTTCGGCCTCGTCGCCGGCCAGGCGGTGGTCTGGTACACCGGCCAGTTCTACGCGCTCTTCTTCCTCACCCAGACCCTGAAGGTCGACGCCCAGGCGGCCAACCTGATGATCGCCGGCGCGCTTCTCCTCGGCACGCCCTTCTTCGTCGTGTTCGGTTCGCTCAGCGACAAGATCGGCCGCAAGCCGATCATCATGGCCGGCCTGCTGCTCGCCTGCCTGACCTACTTCCCGATCTTCAAGCAGATCACCCACTACGCCAACCCGGCGCTTGAAGCGGCCGTCGCCACCTCGCCGGTCGTCGTCACCGCCGACCCGAACGAGTGCTCCTTCCAGTTCAACCCGGTGGGCACGTCCAAGTTCACCACCTCCTGCGACATCGCCAAGGCGGCGCTCGTCAAGAAGGGCATCCCCTACGCGAACGTCGAGGCTCCGGCCGGCACAGTGGCCTCGATCGCGGTCGGTTCCACCGTGATCCCGTCCTACGCCGCCACCCCGGCGCCCACCACCGAGGTCAACCTCGGGCATGCTCCGGCCCCGGCTGCCTCCACGGCAGCTCCCGCCGCCGCGACCGCCGACCCGGCCGCGCCGAAGGTTCTGACCCCGGCCGAAACCTTCGACAAGAGCCTCGGCGACGCGCTGACCGCCGCCAAGTACCCCGCCAAGGCCGATCCGGCCGGGGTGAACACCACGATGGTGGTCGTGCTGCTCTTCGTCCTCGTCCTCTACGTGACGATGGTCTACGGCCCGATCGCCGCCATGCTGGTGGAACTCTTCCCCACCCGCATCCGCTACACCTCGATGTCGCTGCCCTACCACATCGGCAACGGCTGGTTCGGCGGCTTCCTGCCGACGACCTCCTTCGCCATGGTGGCCGCCACCGGCGACATCTACTACGGCCTCTGGTACCCGATCGTCATCGCTGCCGCGACGCTGGTGATCGGCATGCTCTTCGTCCGCGAGACGAAGGACGTGGACATCGACAACATCTAAGGCCCTCGGAAGGCATCCGGTCCGGCCTCGCGCCGGGCCGGGCCCGACACCTCGGAAGCCCCGCCTCGGCGGGGTTTCTTTTTGCCCGCCGCCGGACGGAGCAGGCCGATCAGACGGCAGGCGAATTGAGATTCCGCGGTGGGACCGCTAGGGTCGCTCACGGCAAGCGACGGCCGGGCGCGCCATTCGCCCGAACACGGAATTCGCAAGAGATCCGGGACCAGAAAGAGACCATGGACATCAGGCAACTCCAGTACCTGTCGGCGCTCGCCCGGGAGAAGCATTTCACCCGTGCCGCCCAGGCCTGCAACGTGACGCAGCCGACCCTGTCGGAGCGCATCCGCCAGCTGGAGGAGGAACTCGGGGTCCCCATCGTGGAGCGTGGCCAGCGCTTCCACGGCTTCACCACGGAAGGCGATCGGGTTCTCAAGTGGGCGCAGGTGATTCTCGACAACTGGAGCGCCATGCGCCAGGAGATCAACCAGCTGCGCGAGGGCGACGCTCAGATCTCCGGCCGCCTGGTGATGGCGGTGATCCCGTCCGCCCTGCCGATCGCCGCGCGGCTCGCCAAGTTCTTCCGCGCCGCCCACCCCAACGTCGACATGGTCGTGCTCTCGCACACCTCGATCGAGATCCTTCGCTCGCTCGACGACTTCTCTGCCGACGTTGGCCTCACCTATCTCGACAACGAGCCGATCTCCGGCCTTGTCGCCCGCCCGGTCTACCGCGAGCGCTACTGCCTGTTCGTCCGCCACGACGACCCGCTCGCCCAACTGCGCCAGGTCACCTGGGCCGAGGCCGCCGTCCATCCGCTGGCGCTCTTGACGCCCAACATGCAGAACCGTCGCATCGTCGACCGCGCCTTCCAGTCCGCCGGCGCCAGCCCGGTCGCCAAGGTGGAGACCAACTCGCTGATGAACCTCTGCGCCAACGTGCGCGAGACCGGCCTCGCCGCGGTGATGCCGGAGTACGTCAAGTCCACCCTCGGCCCCGGCTCGGACCTCGTGGCCGTTCCGCTCGTCGCGCCGGACGTGGAGCACGCCGTCGGCCTCGTCGCGATCGACCGCAGCCCGATGCCGCCGCTCGTCACCATCGCGCTCGGCACGGCGACGCTGCTGGCCGACGACCTGAAGTCCACCACCCTCGGCCTCTGATCCGCCGAACGCGCCGCCGTTGCCCGCAACATGCCGGCCCGCGTGTCGAAAGGAGCTCCATCTTGCCCGCCTTCTTCCGTTTCGACCGCGCCATCGTGCGCCGTCCCGCCGCTTCCGCCGTGAACGGCCTGCGCGCCGTGGACCGCGGCGCGCCGGACATCGACGCGCTTCGCGCCGAACACGACGGCTACGTCGAGACGCTGCGCGGCCTCGGCCTGAAGGTCGATGTCCTGCCGGCCCTGGAGGCCTATCCGGACAGCATGTTCGTGGAGGATCCCGCGCTGGTCTTCACCGAGGGCGCGATCCTGCTGCGACCCGGCGCGCCGACCCGCTTCGGCGAGACCGCCGAGATCGCCCCCGCCATCCGCGACCACTTCGGCACCGTCATTGCTCTGGAAGCGCCCGGCTATTCCGACGGCGGCGACGTGATGGTGACCGCCGACGCGGTCTACATCGGCCTTTCCGCCCGCACCGACACGGCCGGCGCGGAGGCCCTGGTCGCCGCGCTGTCGAGCCTCGGCCGCAAGGGTGTGATCGTCGAGCCGCCGCCGGGCGTCCTCCACCTGAAGACCGCCTGCTCCATGCTCGACGGGGAGACCGTGCTCGCCACCGCCCAACTGGCCGACGCCGGCCTCTTCCCCGACCTGAAGCGTGTCGTGGTGCCGGAGGGCGAGGAGCCCGTCGCCAACGCCTTGCGCGTCAACGACACCGTGCTGATCGCCGACGGCTTCCCGAAGACGGCCGCGCTCCTGCGCGACCGCGGCTACACGGTGCGTGAGCTCAAGCTCGACGAGGTGATGAAGCTGGACGCGGGCCTGTCCTGCATGTCGCTGCGCTGGCTCGCCTGACCGGCCTCAGCGCAGCCCTCCGAACAGCCGGATCGGCTCGAACGCCGTCCGGTCCACCTCGGCCCGGTAGCGGAACCGGTCGAGATGGCGGTAGAGCGCCTCCACCTGCGGGATCATCTTGCGCAGCGTATGCTCGTAGAGCCCGCCGAGGGTCACCAGTTCCAGCAGCGTGCGGCCCTCGTCCGCGAGCCGCCAGACGTAGCGCGACTTGTTGACGACGAACACCGGCAGATCGGGGAACTGCTCCCCCAGGATCTCCCGCACCAGCGGGATCACGTCGCGCTCGGTGTTGTTGATGACCACCGTCACGTTCGGGTTCAGCTTCAGGAGCGCCCGCACCGTGGAGATCGCCGGCACCATGTCGGCGGTCGACTGGAAGCACACCGGCACCACGCAGACATCGGACGCCCGCGCCGCCGCGATCACCCGGCCGTCCAGGTATCCGGCGAAATCGAACACGGTGTCCGGATGGCGCAACGGGTCGAAGCTGTCCTCCGGCCGAACCGCCGTCAGGTGGCCGGGCGGAAAAACGCCGCCGTAGATTTCCAGCGTGCCGTTCTGGTGATCGTTGGTCACGAGCCGCAGGCGGGCGTGCTTGGCATAGCTGACGGCGTGCGTCGTCTTACCCTGCCCGCCCTTGATCGAATAGAACAGTGCCCGCACCGTGCCCTCTTGAAAACCGTCCCGACTGGTGGGAACGGCGCGGCAACGTCTGACTGGCCCGCCCCGATTCGCCCGTGGCCCGAATCGTAGCCGGGAATTGATTCGCCGGGAAGATTCCTTCTCCGCCCCCGTGCGAATCACCGGGCCTCGGGCAGCGCGACCGCGCTCTTCGCCGGACTGCGGAGGAGATGCCGGTTCATCCGCCCCTCCAGCAGGCCGAACCCCTGGCGGATGACGAAGGTGAGCGACAGGTAGAGGACCGCCGCGGCCAGCAGCGGCTCGTAGACCCGGAACGTCTGCGACCGCAGGATGTTGGCCTCCCCCATGATGTCGCGCACGGTGATCGTGAACACGATGGCGCTCGCCTTGAGGAGCAGTACGGTTTCGTTGGCGAGCACCGGCAGGCTCTGCCGGATGGCGAGCGGCAGCACGATCGTCAGCCGGATCTGCCACTTGCCCATCCCCATCGACTTGCCCGCTTCGGTCAGGCCCCGCGGCACGTTCTGGATCGCCGCGCGCAGCACCTCACCCGAATAGGCGGCGGTCGAAATGGTCAGCGCGATGAACGCGCACCAGAGCGGCTCCCTGAGGATCGGCCAGAGGAAGCTGGCCCGGACCTCGCGGAACTGGCCGAGCCCGTAGTAGATGATGAACATCTGCACCAGGAGTGGCGTGCCGCGGATCACCTCGATGAAGGCGATCGCCGGAAGCCGGACGACCGCCCGCTGAGACGACCGCGCCAGCGCCACTCCGAGGGCCGCGGCGTTGCCGGCGATCGAGGTCGTGACCAGCAGGAAGATGGTGATCCACAGCCCATCGAAAAGCGCCGTGAACACCCGTGCGTAGAAGGCCGTGTCCATCGCTCAGGCCCTCATGCCGGGTTTGTAGGCCCGTCGCTCGACCCAGGCCTTCAGCCCCATCGAGACCAGCGAAAGCACCAGGAAGATCGCCGCCACCGCCATGTAGAAGGTGAAGGGTTGCCGGGAGTAGGCGGCACCCGACGCCGCTGTACCGACGAGGTCGCGGATGCCGACGACGCTGATCAGCGCCGCGTCCTTCAGCGTCACCAGCCAGACGTTGCCGAGCGGGGCGGCGGCAAGACGCATCGCCTGTGGCAGCGTCACCTTCGCGAACACCTGCAGCGGATGAAGCCCGAGTGCCAGCGCCGCCTCGCTCTGTCCGCGCGGCACTGCCATGAACGCGGCGCGGAACACGCCCGTGGTGTAGGTGCCGCAGATCACCGCCAGCGCCGTTACGCCGGCCGCGAAGGCGTTGATCTCGATTTCCACGCCCGGCGAGACCAGCGAGGCGAGGTCGCGGATCGCCGAGGTTCCCCCGTAGTAGATGATCAGGATCACCAGGATGTCCGGCAACCCCTGCACCACGGTCGTGTAGCCCTCCGCCACGAAGCGGGCCGGCGCCGGACCCTTCAGCTTCGCCCAGGCCCCGATCAGGCCGATGGCAAGGCCCAGCAGATACGACAGCACCGCGATCTGCACGGTGACCCAGGTGCCCGCCATCAGCGTCCACCCCCACCCGCCTTCTCCGAAGCCGAGCAGAACGAAGGGATCCGTTGGTTTCATCAACCCATCCAAAGGCTGGAGCACTGGAGGGATGCTATGCGATTTTACGGAAGGGCCAAGGGGAAATGCTGGGCGGCCCGTGCCGGTATGATCGGCAGGGCGCCCGGGTCGTCCTGTCCCGGCCTCGGCATGCGACCGGCCACGCACGAGCCGATCCATCCCTCCCCCGAAAGGGGGGCAGGATGGACCTCTCGTGCCGGAAAGACCCGGACGCGTCCGCGATCAGCCGCCGAATGCGTCGAAGTCGAAGTACTTGTCGTTGATCGCCTTGTACTTGCCGTTGTCGCGGATCGCCTTGATGGCCGCGCTGAACTTGTCCTTCAGCGGATCGCCCTTGCGCACGGCGACGCCCACGCCGTCACCCATCAGCGGATCGGTGAACGGCGCGCCCTTCACCTCGAAATCCACCCCGTCGGGCGTCTTCAGCAGGCTGTCGGTCAGCGCGATGGAATCGGCCAGCAGAAGGTCGACACGGCCCGCGATCAGGTCGAGGTTCGCGTTCTCCTGCGTGTCGTAGGTCTTGATCTCCGCCTTGTCCTTCAGCTTGGCGTCGGCATAGGAAGCGTGCGTGGTGGAAACCTGCACGCCGACCACCTTGCCCTCCAGCTTGTCGAGCGCGAGCGTGCCGTCGGCGTTGGTCTCGAAGGTCGCGTCCTTGCGGCCGACGAACATCGCCGGCGTGTTGTAGTACTTGTCCGAGAAGTCGACGACCTGCTTGCGCTCTTCCGTGATCGACATGGAGGCGATGATGGCGTCGAACTTGTTCTCCGTCAGCGCCGGAATGATGCCGTCCCAAGCCTGGAGCACCCAGACGCACTTCACTTTCATCTCTTCGCAGAGCGCCGCCTGCAGGTCCGCCTCGAAGCCCTGGACGTTGCCGTTGGCGTCGATGGTGGTGAAGGGCGGATAGGATTCCGGCGTGGTGCCGATGCGGACCGTGTCCTCCGCGGCCGCGGCGCCGGCAAGGCCGGCGGTGATGGCGAGAGCATACGCGATAGTCTTGAACGACATGGCTTCTGGTTCCCTGCTTTCGTGGTCGACCGACCGTGTTCCCGTCTTTCGACGTTTTTTGTCGTGCACCGCCGGTATTCCGGCTGGCGTTCATACCCGTCTACAGCGCGGCCGTCTGACCGGCCGACGCTTCATCAGTCCTCCAAAGCGCCCGACTTGGCGGTCGCCGACCGCTTCGTGCCGAGAAGCTTCAGAAGATCGTCCCCCGCCCGCGTCAGGCGGTGCGCCCGACGCGTCAGGATCAGTCCGTCCTGCGGCGCGGTGACGATCACCGCACCGCCTGCCTCGCCCGGCGCCGTGAGGATGCTGGCGAGCGGATCGCCCGCCCTCACCCGGTCGCCCGGTTCCACGTGATAGAGGATCGCGCCGCCCGCCGGCGCATAGGCCATTTCCACGTGGTCGAGCGGCACCGCCGGCCCCTCGAACCGCGCGGGGCCGTCGACCGCCGCGTCGCGGATCACCCCGCGCCCGACCAGGAACCGGTAGAGGCCCGCCGCATCCCGCTGCCCGAGCTCCGGCGAAACGTCCCGCCGTCCGCGCAGCTCCACGGTCGAGATCGCCCGCCGTTCCCACCGCGCCTCCTCCGGCGACAGGCCGAGATAGGGCGCGATGGCCGCCTCCTCGAAGGCCCCGTCGGAGGTCTCGTCCCAGATGATCACCGCCTCGCAGCCGAGCGCGGCGGCAAGGTCCTGCATGCCCGGCCATACCTGCCTGGGCGCGTAGATGTAGGGGAGCGCCTCGTCGTCGCAGTGCAGGTCGAGCACCAGGTCGTGCCCGAGCGAAAGCGCAACGAGCCTGGCCTTCAGCCGCTTCTCGGCGAAGACGGGCGCGTCGTCGCCCGGCAGCAGCGACGGGTCGGGGCGCGGCAGCAGCGGGAAGTCGCGGTTGAAGTTCACTCGGCTCCCGAGCGAGAACCGGCCCATGTGCTCACCGAAATGGTGCTGGGCCGAGCCGATCGGATTGGCGTAGGGCACCACCGTCACGGCCCCGAGCAGCCGCCCGTCCCGCTCGGCCGCCTCGACCATCGGGATCAGGTAGTGCAACGCCGCCACGCCCGGCAGTTCGTTGCCGTGCAGGGCCGCCTGCAGGTAGGCCGTGGGAGCGTCGGCGGAGGCCCCGCGAAAGCGCAGAACGGAAAAACGGTGCTCGATGCCGGGCGTGTCGCCGGAAATCGTCTCGACCGTCCGCTCCATCCGGCACCGCTCCTCACCAATTCGGGTCTGCAACGCTACCACTCTGATACAGACGTGCAACAGCGTTTCGCGTTCGTCGCCGCTTCAGCCAAGCACCACCCGTGCGAAGGATCGCGCGATCTCCACCGCCTCCGCGGGCGAGAACGTCGTGGAATCAAGGCAGTGCTCCAGCCACAGCCCGTCCACCAGGGCGGTGATGGCGATGCCGGTGAGCCGCGTGTCGAGCGGCCGTCCGCGCGCCTCGGCGATCGCGGCCAGGATGGTTTCCAACTGCGCGCGGTTGCCGGCATAGATTTCCGCGTGGACCTGCCGGACCCGCGGATCGCGTCGCACCAGCGACCAGAACGCCAGCCACGTGGAGAGCAGATCCGCGTCCAGGATCGGCGGCCGGAAGTTCGCCTCCAGGAACGCGTCGAGCCGCGCATAGGGGTCGTCGCCTGCCGCCGCAATGGCGCCGTCGATCGCCGCCGACACCCGTTCGCCGACGAAGCGGTAGGTGTCGAGGATCAACTGGTCCATCGACCCGAAATGGTGCCGGATCAGCCCCGCGGACACCCCGGCCCGCGCTGCGACCTCGCGCACCGACGTTCCCGCCACACCCAACTCCGCCAGGCACTGCGCCGTCGCCGCGATCAGGTCCGCACGCCGGGTTTCCGGGTCTTCACGGGTGAACTTGGGTCTGCTGAGCGCCACGGGATGTCAACCGTCAGTCGTCTTCGGAACCGCGACCGTAGATCAGACCCGCCGTCGAGGGAAGCGGGGGCGCCGGAGGGACAAGGCGATGCCCGCAGAGCCACGCCGCTCGCCAGCTTGGAACCCGTCGCTAGACAAGGACCGCGCGCGAACCGCCACAACGGATACGGCAGTGAATCCACCTCGTAACGACAATCCAGTTCAGCAGCCGGGCGTAGGTGCACTTAAAATCGGTTCATTCACTTCCCACCGCCCGCTTGACAACGTTTCGGTCAACCGCAGCCACCGCGTCCTCGAAAACCCGCCCGACCCCGATCACCACCGTCGGACCCTTCTCGATCACCCCGTCCGTCAGCAGGTCGCGCAGCCTGAGCGGCACCAGCTTCTGCCCGCTCTGCCCGATGGCGTAGCCGAGCACCACCGGCGTCGCCTCGGGCAGCCCTTCCCGGATCAACCGCTCTGCGATGCCCGACGAGGTGCGCCCGCCCATGTAGACGATCAGCGTCGTCTCCGGATCCGCGAGGCCCTTCCAGTCCAGGTGCTCGTCGAGCTCGCCGCTCTTGCCGTGCCCGGTGACGAAGCGGATCGAATGCGACGCGTCGCGATGGGTGAGCGACACGCCGAGCGCGGACGCCATCGCGATACCCGCGGTGATGCCCGGCACCACCTCCACCGGCACGTTCTCGCGCTGCAGCGCTGCGATTTCCTCGCCGGCCCGGCCGAACACCATCGGGTCGCCGGCCTTCAGTCGCACGATGCGCCGGCCCTGGCGCGCCAGGCTGATCATCAGGTCGTTGATGTCCTCCTGCCGGCAGCTGTCGCGCCCGCCGCGCTTGCCCACCATCACGCGCTTGGCCTCGCGCCGCGCCAGTTCAAGAATGTCGGGCGAGACGAGGTCGTCGAACAGGATCACGTCCGCCGACTGCAGCGCGCGCACGGCTTTCAGCGTCAGAAGGTCGGCCTCGCCCGGCCCGGCCCCCACCAGAACCACCCGCCCGCGCGCACCATCGCCCGACGACGCGATGCGGCCGGCGGCATCCATCAGCGCCCGCTCGTCGCCCTCCGCCGGCGCCGGCCCGAACGCCCTCTCCGCCAGGTGGTCCCAGAAGCTGCGCCGCTCCGCCCCGGGCTTCAGCCGCTCGTTCACCGTCTCTCGCACGCGCTTGGCAAGCGCGCCCCAAGCGGCCAGCGACGGCGGCAGCAGCGCCTCGATCTTGCGGCGGATCGCCTGCCCCAGCACCGGCGCCGCGCCATCCGTGGAGATGCCGATCACCACTGGCGACCGGTTGACGATCGAGCCGAACTGGACGTCGCAGAACTCCGGCTTGTCCACCACGTTGCACACCACGCCGGCCGCCTTGGCCGCGCATCGGAACGCCCAAGCCTCGCCCTCCCCCTCCGCGTCGCAGAGCGCGAACACCGGCCGCGGCTCGAAAACGTCCAGCGCCCACGGCCGCACGTGCAGTGTCAGGCTGCCGCCCTCGACCCCGCGCGCCACCAGCGCTTCCATCTCCTCCGCGGGCTCGGCAGCATAGACCGCGACATCCGCCCCGGCCGCCGCCAGCAGTTCGGCCTTCCAGGCTGCCCCGGCACCGCCGCCGGCCACGATCACCCGTTTGCCCGTCAGTTCCATGAACAGGGGCAGCTTGGCGAGCCGACCCATCCGGGCGGGCGCGGCCTCGCGGGGCGATCGGGGAGAAGGCGCCATGGTTCAGGTCTCCAGATGCTGCGGCGGTATCAGCCACGGTTCGCCGTTGGCATCAAGCCAAACCTGCAAGATCCCTGCCGCGTCCCGCTGCCCCGCGGCGGCACACCGCATCACGGCTTCAGGTCGGCCATCTCCCGCATCGGCGCAAGGGCGCCCTTGACGCCGATCACACGTGCCGCGACCGCGTGACCCAGCCGGGCAGCCTCCACCGGCGCCCAGCCGGCCAGCCGCGCTGTCAGATAGCCGGCGTTGAAGCTGTCGCCCGCGCCCGTGGTGTCGACCGGCTCGGCAACCGAAACCGCCGGCACCCTCTCCATCCGCCCGTCGAAGGCGACGATGCACGGATCGGCCCCGGCCTTCAGCACCACCTCCGGCACGCCGTAGCCCGTCACCCGTGCGATCTCAGCCGCGGGATCGGCATCGCCGTAGAGATCCTTCTCGTCCGGCCACGTCGGCAGCGCGACGGTGGCGACCCGGTAGCCGTCGGCGATCGCCGCCTTCATCGTCTCCGCATCGGGCCAAAGCCGCGGCCGCACGTTCGGATCATAGGCCACCAGCCCGCCGCGCGCCCGCACCGCGGCGAGAGCATCGAGCAGTGTCCGCCGATCCTCCGGCGACAGGATCGCCAGCGTGATCCCGGAGAAATACACCGCATCCGCATCCGCCAGCGCCGCGACGAGGTGGTCCTGGTCGGCGGCCAGCAACCGCGCCGCCGAGGTTTCCCGCCAATAGGAGAACGACCGTTCGTGGCCATCGAGGTGGATCGCGTAGAGCCCAACCGGCCGCCCCTTCACCGAAAGGATCCGAGACGCGTCCATTCCGGACGCCGAGATGAATCGCCTCAACTCATCAGACAACCGATCGTCCCCGAGCGCCGTCACATAGCGCACGGTCCAAGCTGAGGGGTCGCTGAGCGCCCGGACGTACCAGGCGGTATTGAACGTATCGCCGGCGAAACCTTGGCGGTATAGCCCTTCGCCCACCGCGGAAAGCTCGATCATGCACTCGCCGATGCTGGCAAAAACGCGGCTCACGGCCCGGTTTCCTCCCTGACTGCAGTCCATCCGTGCCAGCCATGGCACCGAACCGGCCTGCACGTCAAATCCTCCCGCATATTCATCATCTGAGTTTCGAAAAATTCATCACACCACTTGACGACAGAGGTCGCCTCAAGGATGGTACGCCCGAGCCGGACGGTCGGCTGCCAACCCCGTGCTTTGGGGTGTCGTAGGCCCGTCGGGAGAACGGGCGAACCGGCCGGCTTCGCATTGGGGAGGATGGTGAGTGCTGATCCACGACGACCGGCTGTTCCCGGCCGATCCCTCGACGCGCGGGGTTGCCCGCCGGCTTTATGCCGAAGTGCGCAACCTGCCCATCGTCAGCCCGCACGGCCACACCGATCCGCGCTGGTATGCCGAGAACGAACGGTTCCCGGATCCCGCCCAGCTGTTCGTGGTGCCCGACCACTACATCTTCCGCATGCTGCTCTCCCAGGGCATCGATCTCGCCCGGCTCGGCGTCCCCCGCCGCGACGACGGACCGGTGGAGACCGACGGACGCCTGATCTGGGATCTGTTCGCAGCCAACTACTATCTCTTCCGCGGCACGCCGACGCGCAGCTGGCTGGACCACGCCTTCGCCACCCTGTTCGACCTGGAAGTCCGCCTCTCCCCGGAAACCGCCGACCTCTACTACGACCGGATCGCGGAGCGGCTGGCCACCGACGCCTACCGGCCCCGCGCCCTCTTCGAGCGCTTCAACATCGAGGTGATCGCCACCACGGAAAGCCCGCTTGACGACCTGAAGTGGCACGCCATGATCCGCGACAGCGGCTGGTCCGGGCGCGTCATCACCGCCTACCGCCCCGATCCCGTCGTCGATCCCGAGTTCGAGGGCTTCGCCGCCAACCTCGCTCGCTTCGGCGAGATCACCGGCTGCGACGTCGCCACCTACGCCGGCTACCTGGAGGCTCACCGGGTCCGCCGCGCCTTCTTCAAGTCCTTCGGCGCGACCAGCACCGACCACGGCCACATCTCCGCCCGCACGGCCGACCTGTCCCGCATCGATGCCGAACGCCTCTATGCCGCCGTCCGCACCGGCGGCGGAACGGCCGCCGAGGCCGATCTCTTCCGCGCCCAGATGCTGACCGAGATGGCGCGCATGAGCCTCGACGACGGCCTCGTCATGCAGATCCACCCGGGCTCCCGCCGCAACCACTCGCCGGCCCTCTTCGATCGCTTCGGGCGCGACCGCGGCTGCGACATTCCCGGCCGCACAGACTACGTGTCCGACCTGAAGCCGCTGCTCGACGCCGTGGGCATGGAGCCGGGCCTCACCATCATCCTCTTCACCCTCGACGAAACCACCTATTCCCGCGAACTCGCCCCGCTCGCCGGCGTCTATCCCGCGCTGAAGCTGGGCCCGGCCTGGTGGTTCCACGACAGCCCAGAGGGGATGATGCGCTACCGCGAACTCGTCACCGAAACGGCCGGCTTCCAGAACACGGTCGGTTTCAACGACGACACCCGCGCCTTTCCGTCCATTCCCGCCCGCCACGATGTCGCCCGGCGGGTGGACTGCGCCTTTCTCGCCCGGTTGGTGGTCGAACACCGGCTGGACGAGGACGAAGCGGCCGAGGTGGCCCGCGACCTCGCCTACGGGCTGGCCAAGCGGGCCTACAAGCTCTGACGCCAACGACAGAAGACTTGTTCAGAAGACCAGTGGAGGAGACCTGACATGTTCCGTTTCAAGACGTTCACCGCCGCCATCGCCGTTGCGGCCGCGCTCGCCGGCAGCCCGGCGCTTGCTGCCGACATCACCCTGCGCTCGGCCGACATCCATCCGGACGGCTACCCGACCGTCGACGCCGTGAAGTTCATGGGTGATCTCGTCAAGGAGCGCACCGGCGGCCGCATCGAGATCCAGGTGTTCAACAACCGCCAGCTCGGCGAAGAGAAGGACACCATCGAGCAGACGCGCTTCGGCGTCATCGACATGAACCGCATCAACCTGGCGCCGCTCAACAACCTGGTGCCGCAGACGGTCGTGCCGGCCCTGCCCTTCATCTTCCGGTCCACCGACCACATGCACAAGGTGATGGACGGCCCGATCGGCGAGCAGATCCTCGCCGCCCTGGAGCCGCACGGCCTGATCGGGCTCGCCTTCTACGACAGCGGCGCCCGGTCCTTCTACACCGTCAACAAGCAGATCAAGTCGATCGAAGACGTCAAGGGCATGAAGATCCGCGTCCAGCAGTCCGACATGTGGCTCGCCACCATGGAGGCCCTCGGCGCCAACCCGACGCCGATGTCCATGGGCGAGGTCTACTCCTCGCTCGAGACAGGCGTGATCGACGGCGCCGAGAACAACTGGCCGAGCTACGAGAGCTCCAAGCACTACGAGATCGCCAAGTTCTACACCCTCAGCCAGCACTCCATGTCGCCGGAAGTGCTCGTCGTCTCCAAGATCAGCTGGGACAAGCTCTCGCCGGAGGACCAGGCGATCCTGAAGGCCGCCGCCAAGGAATCCGTCCCCAAGATGCGCGAACTCTGGCAGGCGCGTGAGGCCAAGTCGGAAGCCGTGGTTCGCGAGGCCGGCTCCACTGTCGCCGAGATCGACAAGCAGCCCTTCATCGACGCCATGAAGCCGGTCTACGAGCGCTTCGCCAACACGCCTGAGCTTCAGGACCTCGTCCAGAAGATCCAGGCCACCGAGTAGTCGCTCCGGCGACACCGGCAATCGACGAGGTCTCCGGCGGCGCCCACCCGCGCCGCCGGGGCCACTTCACCTCGCCATCAACCAGGCCCCGCGAATGACCTCCAGACCCTTCCCTCTGATCCGGCGCATCCTCGACATGATCGCCACCGGCGCGCTCTGGCTGGCCGGCCTGGGCCTCGTCGCCATGACGGGCATCGTCGGCTGGCAGGTCTTCGGCCGCTACGTGCTGAACGCCACGCCGATCTGGTCGGAACCGCTCACGCTGCAGCTGATGAGCTGGTTCATCCTGTTCGGCGCCGCCGTTGGTGTGCGCGAGAACTTCCATCTGGGGCTGGACCTCCTGCACTACCTCCTCCCCGAGGCTGTCGGCCGCGTGTTCGACGTCATCACCCTGGTGCTGATGATCGGCTTCGGCCTTGCCATGGCCTGGTACTCCACAGAGCTCGCCATCGGCACCTGGACGGCGACCCTCCCGGCCCTTGGCTGGCCCGGCAGCTTCGACTTCATCCCCCTCGCCATCGGCGGCGTGCTGATCGCCGTCTTCTCCGCCGAACGCCTCGTCGACCTCCTCACCGGCACCCGCCCGGTGGTGGTCGAGGGTGAGAACGTCGCCAACATCGAGGTTGTGTGATGGAGCTCTGGGTTCTCTTCGGCACCTTCACGGTGCTCATCCTGATCGGCATGCCGATTGCCTTCTGCCTCGGCATCTCCGCCCTCGCCACCGTGCTGACCATGGGCCTGCCGCCGGTGGTCGTGTTCCAGCAGATCAACTCCGGCATGAACGCCTTCGCCATGATGGCGATCCCGTTCTTCATCTTCGCCGGCGACCTGATGATCCGCGGCGGCATCGCCGAGCGCCTCGTCGCCTTCGCCGCCTCTCTCGTTGGGCATCTGCGCGGCGGACTTGGTCAGGTGAACGTGGTCGCCTCCACCCTCTTCGGCGGCATCTCCGGCTCGGCCGTCGCCGACGCCTCGGCGATCGGCGGCCTGATGATCCCGCAGATGGAGAAGCGCGGCTACGACCGGGACTACGCGGTCAACGTCACCGTCCATTCCGCCATCATCGCGCTGATGATCCCGCCCTCGCACAACATGATCATCTACTCGATCGCCGCCGGTGGAAACGTCTCGGTCGCCGACCTCTTCACCGCCGGCATCATCCCCGGCCTGCTGCTCGCCGCCGCGCTGATGCTCACCGCCTGGTGGGTCGCGCGCTGGCGCGGCTATCCCTCCGGCACCTTCCCCGGCGTCGCCGCGGTCGGTCGCGCGCTGCTGGTCTCCCTCCCAGGCCTGCTCCTCATCGGCATCATCTTCGGCGGCGTCCGCTCCGGCGTCTTCACCGCCACGGAAAGCTCCTGCATCGCGGTGATCTACGCCGCCCTGGTCGCGCTCTTCGTCTACCGCGAGCTCGACTGGTCCGGCTTCGTGGAAGCCACCCTCGGCGCCGTGCGCACCACGGCCATGGTGCTCCTCGTCATCGGCACGGCCGGCGCTTTCGGCTGGTTGATGGCCTTCCTCCAGGTGCAGACGTCGCTGGTGACTGCGCTTCAGGCGGTCTCCGACAACCCGATCGTCATCCTGCTCCTCATCAACGTTGCGCTGCTGCTGCTCGGCACCTTCATGGACATGGCCCCGATGATCATCATCGCGACCCCGGTCCTCCTGCCTGTGGTCAAGGCCTTCGAAGTCGATCCCGTGCACTTCGGCGTCATCCTGATCCTCAACGCCGGCATCGGCCTCAACACGCCGCCGGTGGGGTCGGTGCTCTTCGTGGGCTGTGCTGTGGGCAAGATCACCATTCGCGAGGTGATGAAGACCATCTGGCCCTTCTTCGGCGCGTCTGTTCTGGTGTTGCTGCTCGTCACCTACATCCCGGCGCTGTCGCTGTGGCTGCCGGCGGCGTTCCGCTGACGCAACCCCCAAAAGGCCTCGCATACCATGCCCCTCGACGCCGCATCCCTCGCCGCCCTGCCGCCCGGCATCAGCCGCCCGGACTACGACCGCGCGGCGGTCACCCCCGGCATCGTCCATCTCGGCATCGGCGCATTCCACCGGGCGCACCAGGCGGTCTACGTCGATGCCCTGCTCCGCCGCGACCCGTCCTGGGGCATCGTCGGCGCGTCGCTGCGCTCGCCAGAAACCGCCGACGCCCTCAACCCGCAGGACGGCCTCTACACCCTCGCCGTCCGTGAGGACGAGCGCACCGACTTTGCGGTGATCGGCTCCATCCTGGAGGTGATCGTCGCCCCGCGCGAGCGCGAGCGGCTGCTGGCGCTGATGGCCGATCCGCGGGTGCGCATCGTCACCCTCACCGTCACCGAGAAGGGCTACTGCCACGACCCGGCGACCGGCCGCCTCGACGAGAACCACCCCGGCATCCGCGCCGACCTCGCCGATCCGACGGCGCCCGGCACCACCCCCGGCCTCCTCGTGGAGGCGCTCGCCCGCCGTCGCGCCGCCGGCGTCCAGCCCTTCACCGTTCTGTCCTGCGACAATCTCCCGGCCAACGGCCGCACCGTTCGCCGCATCGTCGCGCGTTACGCCGAGCTGCGCGATCCGGCCATCGGCCGCCATGTCGAGACCGAGGTCGCCTTCCCCTGCTCCATGGTCGACCGCATCGTCCCGGCCACCACCGACGCCGACCGCGCCGCCGTCGCTGAGGCCTTGGGCACCGCCGATGCGTGGCCCGTCATGACCGAGCCCTTCACCCAGTGGGTGGTGGAGGACGACTTCCCCGCCGGCCGGCCCCGCCTGGAGGACGTCGGCGTCGAGATGGTTGCCGACGTCGAGCCCTTCGAGCTGATGAAGCTGCGCATGCTCAACGGCTCGCACTCCACGCTCGCCTATCTCGGCTACCTCGCTGGCTACGAAACCGTGGCCGACGTCATGGCCGACCCAGCTTTCGCCGCTCTGGTCCATGGCCTGATGACAAGCGAGGTGATGCCGACGCTCGTCGTCCCCGGCATCGACCTCCCTGCCTACCGCGACGCCTTGATCCGCCGCTTCCGCAACCGCGGCCTCCGGCACCGCACCTGGCAGATCGCCATGGACGGCAGCCAGAAGCTCCCGCAGCGCCTGCTCGGCACCATCCGCGATCGTCTCGCCTCCGGTGCCTCCATCAACCGCCTGTCGCTTGGTGTGGCCGCCTGGATGGCCTATGTCAGAGGAGTTGACGAACAGGGACGCGCGATCGACGTCCGCGACCCCCTCGCCGAGCGCTTCCGCGCCGTTGCGGATGCGGCCGGGGAGGACGCGGCAAGGCTGGCGAACGGCTACCTGGAGATCGTCGATGTCTTCGGCACCGCGCTGCCGGCCGACCCGAGGTTCCGCGCCGCCGTGACGGACGCCCTCGGCCGGCTGCTCCGGGACGGCGCCGCCAGGACGGTCGCATCCCTACCTTCGGAAGCATGAACCCATGAATGCCCCCCGCCGCGAGCCCCGCATCCTTCGCCTGAACCCCGCCGACAACGTGGTCGTCGCTCTGGACCGCATCGACGCCGGCATCCCCGTCGGCGGCCTCGTCGCGCGCGGCCGGATCCCCAAGGGTCACAAGCTCGCCGCGCAGGCGATCGCGGTGGGCGAGCCGATCCTGAAATTCGGCCAGATCATCGGCTTTGCCAGCGAGCCGATCGAGGCGGGGGCACACGTCCATGTCCACAACGTCGAGATGCACGCCTTCGAGCGCCACGCCGACCCGGAGGACCTCGCCGCCCGCGCCGTCCCCACCATCGAGCCGGCCACCTTCCAGGGTTACCGCCGCGCCAACGGCAAAGTGGGCACGCGCAACTACGTCGGCATCCTTACATCGGTGAACTGCTCGGCCACCGTCGCCAAGTACATCGCCAAGGCCGTCGAGCAGTCCGGCATCCTGGCCGAATACCCCAACGTCGACGGCGTCGTGCCGCTCGTCCACGGCACCGGCTGCGGCATGGCCGGCAAGGGCGAGGCCTACGAGGTGATCGAGCGCACCCAGTGGGGCTACGCCTCGCACCCCAATTTCGGCGCCGTGCTCCTCGTCGGCCTGGGTTGCGAGGTGTTCCAGATCCCGCGCCTCAAGGAACGCTACGGCCTCGTCGAGGGCCCGCACTTCCGCTCCTTCACCATCCAGGAATCCGGCGGCACGAAGAAAGCCGTCGCCGCCGGCGTCGCCGCCGTGCGCGAGATGCTGGAGGTCGCCAATCAGGCCCGCCGCGAAACGGTGCCGGCAAGCGAACTCACCGTCGGCCTGCAGTGCGGCGGCTCCGACGGCTACTCCGGCCTCACCGCCAACCCGGCGCTCGGCGTCGCCGCCGACCTGCTCGTCGCCCAGGGCGGCACCGCCATTCTCTCCGAAACCCCCGAGATCTATGGCGCCGAGCACCTCCTCACCGCCCGCGCCGAGACGCCCGAGATCGCCGCCAAGCTGATGGAGCGGATCCGCTGGTGGGAGGACTACGCCGCCCGCAACGACGGCGACATGAACAACAACCCCTCGCCCGGCAACAAGGCTGGCGGCATCACCACCATTCTGGAGAAGTCGCTCGGCGCGGCCGCCAAGGGCGGCACCTCGCCGCTTCGGGGCGTCTTCCGCTACGCCGAACCGGTCAACGTGCGCGGCTTCGTCTACATGGACAGCCCCGGCTACGACCCCGTCTCCGCGACCGGCCAGATCGCCTCCGGCTCCAACCTGATCGTCTTCACCACCGGTCGCGGCTCCGCCTTCGGCGCCAAGCCCGTGCCGTCGGTGAAGCTCTCCACCAACACCGATCTCTTCCTGCGCCAGTCCGACGACATGGATCTCGACTGCGGCGACGTCCTGGAAGGCGTCTCGCTGGAGGAGAAGGGACGGCAGATCTTCGACCTGATGCTGAAGATCGCCTCGGGCGAACACTCCAAGTCGGAGGAGCACGGCTACGGCGACGCCGAGTTCGTGCCCTGGCAGATCGGCGCCGTGATGTGACGCGGAGGCGGCGGAAACCGCCACCGCGTGAGAAATTGTCACCATGGACGGGCTGATTCGCTCGTCTTCCATCGAGGGGCCTGGAGATGGCGGAACCCGGTCTGAAGCCGAAGCCCAAGCGGGCCGACAAGGTGATCGAGCACCTCAAGGGCCGCATCGCGTCCGGCGCTCTCGGACCCGGCGCCAAGCTGCCCACGGAGGTCGAACTCATCAAGGAGTTCGGCGTCTCCCGCACCGTGGTGCGCGAGGCGATCGCCGTGCTCGCCGGCGACGGCCTCGTCAAGGCCCGCCAGGGCGCGGGCGTCTTCGTGCTCGACAGGCCGAGAGACGGCTTCGCCCACCTGATCGCCGATCTCTCCGGCCGCCTCTCCGCCGTCTTGAACGTCCTGGAAGTCCGCATGGCGGTGGAGATCGAGGCCGCGGGCCTTGCCGCCCAGCGCCGCTCCGCCGCCCAGGAAGGCGAGATCCGCGAGGCCTTCGAAGGCTTCAATCGTGATCTGGAGGCGGGCGTGCCCACCGGCGACGCCGATTTCGCCTTCCACCGGGCCATCGCCGAAGCCACCAACAACCCGTTCTACGTCGAGATCCTCGACGTGCTCGGCCGCCGCACCATCCCGCGCGACCTCGTCGCCATGGCTGCGCCCGACTACGTCCTCTCCCGCCCCTACCTGGAGACGATGCAGGCCGAGCACGCCGCCATCCTCGACGCGATCGCCGTGTCGGATGCGGAGGGCGCACGCGAGGCCATGCGCCGGCACCTCGCCCAGAGCCAGCGCCGCTACCAGCACCTGCTGCAGAAGTCCGCCGGCAACCGGCCCGCGCCGGCCGGCCCCGACGGCCTGCGCCTTGGGCAGCCCGCTTGAACCGGCCCGCGGCCGTCGCATCCCCGTTGCGCCATGCAGGCTCCTGAATTAGTATGACCTCCTGATATAGTCATCATACGAATTTGGGAGCACATCCGGAATGCACGTCACGACGCGTCAGGCCGTCGATCCGGTCCGCGCCAAGACCCTCGACACCGAGGGCCTCCGGCAGAACTTCCTGGTCGACGATTGCTTCCGCCCCGGCGAGATCCGGCTGACCTACACCCACTACGAGCGGCTGATCGTCGGCGGCGCCGTTCCGACCGGCGCCGCGTTGCCGTTGGTCGCCACCCGCGAGACCGGCACCGAGAGCTTCCTCGCCCGCCGCGAACTCGGCGTCGTCAACATCGGCGGCCCCGGTCGCATCACCGTCGACGGCGCCGGCCACGCCCTCGCCCCGCGCGACGTGCTCTACGTCGGCATGGGCGCCGGCAGCGTGGTGTTCGAGAGTGACGACACGGCCAATCCTGCCCGCTTCTACATCCTCTCCGCCCCGGCTCACCGCAGCTACCCGACCCGGCTGCTGAAGATCGCCGACGCCAAGCGCCTCGATCTCGGCGCGCCGGAGACCGCCAACGTCCGCTCGATCTACCAGATGATCATCCCGGGCGTCTGCGACAGCTGCCAGCTGGTTCTCGGCATCACGGAGCTCGCCGCCGGCTCGGTCTGGAACACCATGCCCCCGCACATCCACGATCGCCGCTCCGAGATCTACCTCTACTTCGGCCTCGCGGAGGGCTCCAGGATCCTCCACCTGATGGGCGAACCCACCGAGACCCGCCACCTCGTGGTCGGCGACGGCGAGGTGGTGCTCTCCCCGCCCTGGTCGATCCATTCCGGCGCCGGTACCGGCGCCTACACCTTCGTCTGGGCCATGGGCGGCGACAACGTCGACTACACCGACCAGGATCCCGTCACGCTGCAGGTGCTGAAGTGAGCAGTCCGTTCAGTCTGCATGGCCGCCGCGCCGTCGTCACCGGCGCCAACACCGGGATCGGCCAGGGCATCGCGGTCGCCCTCGCCGCCGCCGGCGCCGAGGTGCTTGCCATGGGCCGCTCGTCGATGGCCGACACGCTCGCCCGCATCGAGGCCGCCGGCGGCACCGCCCGCGAGGTCACCGCCGACCTCTCGCCGCCCATGGCCGCCGCCGAAGTCATCGGACGACTTTGGGACGAAGTCGGACCTCTCGACATCCTCGTCAACAACGCCGGCATCATCCGCCGCGCCGACGCGGTCGATTTCACCGAGGCCGACTGGGACGCGGTGATGGACCTCAACCTGAAGAGCGCCTTCTTTGCCGCCCAGGCGCTGGCCCGCCACGCGCTCGCGGCCGAACGTCCGGCGAAGATCATCAATGTGGCTTCCCTGCTCTCCTTCCAGGGCGGCATCCGCGTGGCGAGCTACACGGCCTCCAAGAGCGGCCTCGCCGGCCTCACCCGGCTGCTCGCCTGCGAGTGGGCCGCGCGCGGCATCAACGTCAACGCCATCGCCCCCGGCTACGTGGAGACCAACAACACCGAAGCCCTGCGCAAGGACGCCGAGCGCGCCTCGGACATCCTGAAGCGCATTCCCGCCGGCCGTTGGGCGCGGCCCGAGGACATGGGCGGCGCTGCCGTTTTCCTCGCCTCCAACGCCGCCGACTACGTCAATGGCATCGTCCTGCCGGTCGACGGCGGCTGGCTCGCCCGCTGATGGAGCACCCTGTCATGTCCGATCTCTTCACCGGCCCGGAAGGCACCGCCTGGACCGACACCGAACCCGGCGTCCGCCGCCAGATCCTCGTCCACACCGACGACCTGATGATGGTCCGCGTCGATTTCCGGAAGGGCGCGGTCGGCAAGCTGCACAACCACCCGCATATCCAGGCGAGCCTGGTGGAACGCGGCGTCTTCGACGTCACCATCGACGGCCGCACAGTGCGCCTGGAGAAGGGCGGCACCTTCATCGTGCCGACCAACCTGGTCCATGGTGTGCTCGCGGTGGAGGAAGGCGCGTTGATCGACGTCTTCACGCCCCGGCGCGACGATTTCCTGACGCCCTGACCCTCAGAAGTTGACGCCCGGCAGCCCCGGCGCATCGCCCGATCCGTCCAGGACCGGCAGCGTGAACGTGTCCGGCCCGGTCACGGCCGGGGGCTGCGCCGTCGCGGTTGCCGGCGGCGCCTCCTCCAGCTGCGGCAGCGGCAAGGCGCGGGGCCGCGTCGGCGCGGCCGGCTGTGCCGTCGCAGCGGGAGCGGGAACCGGTGTCACGCCGGGCAACTCCTCCAACTGCGGCAGCGGCAGCGCCTGCGGCTGGACGGAAACCGGCGCTGCGGCTGGAGCAGCCGGCGCCGGAGAAGGCGCCACGGCGGCAACGGCCGGCGGTGGCGATGCCGGACGGCGCGGCGGCAGCACCGGCGGCACGGGGGCGAAGATCTCCTCGACGGCCGGCACGGTGCCGGCATCGGGCGCCAGCGCGGTCGCCGTTGCCGGCAGTTCACCCTGTTCGCCGATCACGGGTGTCGGCGTTCCCGCGGCGGGTACCGGCTCGGCCGGCGCGACGGCAGCCTCCACCGGCGCAGGCGCGGGCGAAACGGGGTCTGTGGCGACGGGCAGCACGCCCGCGTCAGCCGGTTCCGACGGTGCGGGCAGGTTCGCCACCGCAGGCGCGGTCGCCTCGGCGGGCGGCTCGCCCTCGCCGCCCAGCGTTGGCAGCGGCATCGACGTCACCGGCGACAGCGGACCGACCGCGCCGTCCGGCAGGTCGGCGGGCGCCGCCGCCGCATCGAAGGTGGATCCCGGCTTCTGCGCGTCGGAGAACGCCGGCGTCACCCCCTGAGCGACCGGCAGCGACGCGGCCGGATCGACCGGCGTCATGGTCACCGGTTCGGGAACCGCGGCCACCGTCAACCCTGGCTTGGGCAGGTCGGCCGGCTCGGTGATCAGCAGCACGACGTTCAACCGCGTCACAGGGCCGGCTTCCGGCAGCACCTGGTAGAGCACTCCGCGGGACGAACCGCTGAGCCGCTTGCCGTCCTGCAGCGCCTTCTTCAGGTCCTCCGGTCGGCTCCAGGCGATGATCGGCGCGATCCGGTCGACGTAGCCGAGGAGCATGTCGAGCGCCTTGCCGCGCACGGACGGGTCGTCGAGGTTCAGCTTGAAGCGGATCGCCTCGATCCGGTCCCGCTTGCCGCGCGCCGAGAAGAAGAAGGTGGAAAGCTTCGGCCGCGCCGGCTGCGTCTCCTCCGGCTCGACAAAGGCGGCGGCGGTCTCACCCTCCACTGCCTCGCCCGCCTCGGGGGCGGCCACCGGCGCCGGTTCGGGCGGCAGCGCCGCCAGTGCGGCGGAGATCTCAGGATTGGAGATCGGCACCAGTTCCGACAGGCACTCGTAGACCGGGCTCCCCTCCATCAGCGGCAGCCATCCGAAATTGGGAAGCCCAGCCTTGCCCAGCGCTTTGCACACCGCATCCGGGGAGGCGATCATCGCCGCGCGGAACGGCGACACCTGAGGCGCGGGCGTCTTGTCGATCAGCACCGCCTGGATCTCCGGCGGCAAGGCCCCGAGCGGATCCGGCAGCCGCGCCGGTTCGATCTCCTCGGTGACGATCTTCGGCCTCTGCGCCGGACCCTCGTGCAGCAGCCGCAGAAACCCCTCGCCCGCCACCACGATCGGCTCGACGCCGATCTTCAGCACCGTCCCGCCGGCCGCCAGCGCGATCGCCGCGACCGCGAGCAGCAGCCCGGCGTGCCTGCGCAGGAACCCACGCCGCTGCTTCGGCAGCATCGCCGGCGCCACCGGCGACGTCGGCCGCCGCTGCCGCGGATCCAGCGGATCGCGCCCGTAGTCAAGGTCGACGGGATCGTTGCGGTAGGCAGACTCCAGCGCCGCGTCGAGCGCCTTCTGCAGGTCGTCGTCGCGCAGGGCCTTGTCGGGATCGGGGCTGCCGGTGGGCCTCATGCGGATCTCTTTGCCATCCCGCCACACAATACGCGCGATTGTGGCCGCCCGGTGATGGCGGCCGCAATGCGGCGTGCGGTTGTCGGGACAAGACCCTAGGCCCTGATGTGTAGGGAAAGCTTTAACGATGATCGGCCGCCGGAACCCTTGGCTCGGCGGCCGGATCGGATCAGGCCACGCTCAGCTTGACGTCCACGTTGCCGCGGGTCGCATGGCTGTAGGGGCAGACGATGTGCGCCTTCTGTACCA
Organism: Chthonobacter albigriseus; assembly: GCF_013839445.1. GTDB lineage: Bacteria > Pseudomonadota > Alphaproteobacteria > Rhizobiales > Pleomorphomonadaceae > Chthonobacter > Chthonobacter albigriseus. The sequence goes on from NZ_JACDIT010000009.1 coordinate 33,919, forward strand.
GGTCTTCGGCAACGGCCTTGTCCACGCCGGGAACCTTGATTTCCAGTTCGGCAGTCAGACCGAACCCGCCGCCGTCGTCGCGAGCGCCGATGCCCACCGTCGCGCTCACCGTCGTGTCGGGCGAAAGCTGCACCTTCTCCTTGCCGGCCACGAAGCGCAGCGCGCCCAGGAAGCAGGCGGAATAGCCGAGCGCGAACAGCTTCTCCGGGTTGGCTCCGTCGCCGCCCGGTCCGCCCATCTCCTTGGGAACGACCAGCTTGACCGACATGCTGCCGTCGTCAAGCGACGAGGTGCCGTCGCGGCCGCCGCCGGTGGCCGTGGCGCGGGTGGTGTAGGCAACTTTCATGGATCGTCCCTCCTTGGAGAATCTGGTCGGCCGGAGGGTCGACCCGTCCGGCCCATATTCAATTGCGCACAATCGAATTACGCTCAATTCACATTCTGGTGTTCAAGCTGTCCGAGGGCTCGACGAACGCCCGCAATTGCGAGAAGACAGAACCATGGCGAACGGCCTCGACGACAGCTTGGCGACGGAGAAGACGGCACTGATCCCGGCTTCCGACCTCCTGTGCTTCAGCGTCTACGCCACTGCCCATGCCTTCATGCGGGCTTACCGGCCGCTGCTCGCGCCGCTCGGCCTGACCTATCCGCAATACCTCGTCATGGTCGTTCTCTGGGAGCGGGACGCCCGCACGGTGAAGGAGATCGGCGAGGCTCTGAGCCTCGATTCCGGAACCCTTACGCCGCTTCTCAAGCGACTGGAGGCCGCCGGCCACGTCAGCCGCTCGCGCGACGAATCCGACGAGCGGCGTGTGGTCGTCCGCCTGACGCCGCGGGGCGACGCGCTACGCGCCGAAGCGGCCGGCATACCGGCCGCCCTCGGCTGCGTCATGGGCCTCGACGTTTCCGCCATTCGTGGCCTCCGCCATCAGCTCGCCGACCTGCGCCTCCGCCTGGAGACCGGCGACGAGGGTGAAGCGCGCCGACGCGTCACTTCGTATCCAGCCGAACCCCGTTCTCCCCGACGTTGAGTTCGATGGTGCCGTTGTCGGCGCGCTCTTCCCCGAGCTGGAACGCCAGGATGACTGCGATGGCGGCGATGACGACGACGAGGCCGATGAGGACAGGACGGGAGAGCGTCATGACGTTCCTTTCTCATGAACGGGGCAACTGTCCGGAAACGCCACGGCGAAGCTTCAGGTTCCGCGCTGTCCGCCGCTACGCATTACCCCTTCCCTTCCGCCGACCACTGGCGATGATGGTTTTTCGCTTCGGAGCTCGCCGCCACCCATGACCCGCAAGGTGCTCGTCCTCTTCGCCCACCCGGCCTACCGCCGCTCGCGGATCAACCGCGCGTTGATCGACGCCGTCTCCGGCCTGGAGGACGTCACGATCCACGATCTCTACGAAACCTACCCCGACTTTGCGATCGACACCGACCACGAGCAGGCCCTGCTTCTGGAGCACCAGGTCGTCGTCGCCCAGCATCCGCTGTTCTGGTACTCCTGCCCCGCGATCCTGAAGGAGTGGCAGGACCTCGTCCTGGAGCATGGATGGGCCTACGGCCGCCACGGCCGTCAGCTGGAGGGCAAGCTCTGGCTGCAGTCCGTCACCGCCGGCGGCCGCGACACCGCCTACCGGGAGGACGGCTTCAACAAGTGGACGGTGGAGGAACTGCTGCGCCCCTTCGAGGCGACCGCCAACCTCTGCCACATGGTCTGGCAGAAGCCCTTCGTCGTGCATGCCACCCACGTGGCCGGCGATGCGGAGGCCGCAGCCGCGGCCGCCGCCTACCGCGCCCGCATTCTCGCCCTGCGCGACGGCTCGCCCGTTCGCGCCGTCGCCAGCTGAGGACGGACTGCCATGGCCGCCGACGGTTTTCTGATCGAGAGCTCCACCTACCTCGCCGCCGCGGTCGTCTCGGTGCCGATCGCCAAACGCCTCGGCCTCGGCTCCGTGCTCGGCTATCTCGTCGCGGGTCTGATCATCGGGCCCTCGGTGCTCGGCCTGGTCAACGCCGGCGCCGATGTCATGCACGTCGCCGAGTTCGGCGTGGTGATGATGCTCTTCCTGGTCGGGCTGGAACTCCAGCCGGATCGCCTCTGGGCGATGCGCAACGCCGTCGTCGGCCTCGGCGGCTCGCAGGTCGTCCTCACCGCAGCCGTGGTGGCGCTGGCCGGCTACGCAATCGGCCTCAGCTTCGGTCCCGCCGTCGCCATCGGCCTCATTGCGGCCATGTCGTCCACCGCCATCGTGCTCCAGGCCCTTGCCGAGAAGGGCCTCTTGAAGAGCCCGCCCGGCGAGACCAGCTTCGCCGTCCTGCTCTTCCAGGACATCGCCGTGATTCCGATCCTCGCGTTGATGCCCCTGCTGGCGGCCAACGCTCCCGTCGACGCCGGGTCGACCCACGACGCTGGGCTGCTCGCGGATCTGCCGGGCTGGGCGAGCACCCTGCTCGTCTTCGGCGCGATCGGCGCGATCGCCGTCGGCGGGCGCTATGTGGTGCGCCCGGTGTTCCGCGCGATGGCGATGACGCGGCTGCGCGAGATCTTCACCGCCACCGCCCTGCTCCTCGTCGCGGCCACAGCCCTCCTGATGCAGACGGTCGGCCTCTCGCCCGCCCTAGGCGCCTTTCTCGCCGGCGTGGTCCTGGCCGACAGCGAATTCCGCCACGAGATCGAAACCGACATCGAGCCCTTCAAGGGCCTGCTGCTCGGGCTCTTCTTCATCTCCGTGGGCGCCGGCATCGACCTGAACCTCATGATGGCCAAGCCGCTCCTGCTCGCCGGCATCGTCTTCGGCATTGTGGCGCTGAAGATCGCCGTCGTTTTCCCGCTGGCCCGCGCGGCTCGCCTCGCCCGGCCGGACGCCTGGCTTACCGCCATCGCGCTCTCCCAGATCGGTGAATTCGCCTTCGTGCTGCTCTCCTTCGCTGGCCAGAACCGGATCCTCGACGATGCCACGCGCTCGCTGCTGACTGGCGCGGTCGCGCTCTCCATGCTCACAACGCCGCTGCTCTTCATCGCCTTCGAGCGCATCATGGCCAACCGCACCGAGACAGGCGAGGAGCGGGCGGCGGACGAGATCCCCGAGCGGAACAAGGTCATCATCGCCGGCTTCGGACGCGTCGGGCAGATCGTCGGACGCCTGCTCCTCGGCCGCGGCATCTCGGTGACCGTGCTCGAGCACGACGCCGAACAACTGGAAGCACTCCGCAAGTACGGTTTCACGCTCTACTACGGCGATGCCCGCCGCCACGATCTCCTGATCTCGGCCGGTGCCGACGAGGCTTCACTGCTGGTGGTCGCCACCGACGACAAGGAGGCCACAACGGAGATCGTCGAGATGGCCCGCCGCAACTTCCCCAACCTGACCGTGGTCGCGCGCGCCTACGACCGCTCGCATGCCTACGAGCTGGAGAAGGCCGGGGCCGATCGCATCATCCGGGAAACGTTCGCCGGCGGCGTCGAGATGGCGACGGAAAGCCTCAAGGCGATGGGCATTCCCGCCTTCGAGGCGGAGCGCTCGGGTCGCATCTTCCGGCGGCATGACATGGAAAGCTTCAACGCCCTGCGCGAAATCCGCAACAAGAATGTCGGCGACTACAGCTTTGCGTTCCGCAAGCGCCGCGAGGATCTCGCCCGCGTTCTCAGCCGAGACCTCCAGACGGTTCCGGACCTGGACGAGTCGGGCTGGGACAGCGATAGCCTGCGCGACGAGGTACGCGGCGCAGGCTGAACAGGAACCGAAACGGTTCGGTATCCGATACGTTAGGATGCCAGATGCGCCTTTTGCGTGATCGCCACTCCGTAGACCTGGGGTTCGCCTTCCGCGCGGGCCAGCGTCAGGAGTTCTGACGCCTCTCCTTGTGCCGCCCGCAGGAGATTGGCCAGGTGAACGAAGCCACACTGCTCGGCTTCCTCCGCGAGGATATGGCTGAACACCTGTACTTTTTCGACAGTCGTGAACGGCGACATGGCACCCCCTTGGAAACTCGGTCTCGACCGACTACGCGAAAAACAAGGTCTCTGCCCCCTATAAAGATCGGGGAGGCGTCGCGATGCAATCGCTTACATCTGCGACATACTATCCATGTCAGCCAACTTCAATACGGGATTTCCAATAGTGCGATCCCGGAATTTCCGATGTTCTCCGGCCAGCCACCCTATTGATTCGATTCAACTGCGCTGAGAGCTGCTCAGATCTTCTGGTTCATTCCGACTCCGAAAATAACCCCGCGTCAGAACGTCTATCCTGTCGGAGGAGGGAAGAAATGCTACACGCGGCCGTAGGACGACTGTGGAAGGCCCTGCTAATTCGACGGAGGGGCGGCGCATCAGGAGTTGCTTGCGTCTTCGCGCCCGCGAGGAGGGACTGCTCCGGTTGATCGCCATTTTCCTTGACATTCCGGTCCGCAGCCGTCATCTCCTTCAGAGCGCAGAATGCTGCGCCGCAAAAAAGACGACCGAGCCGCGTGAGCGGAGCCCCGTTCGGGGCATCGATAGGCTGGTCGCGCTGGATTTCCGATGAATGGCCCAATCACGCGGGGCGTTCTTACCCCGCGAACACCTCCCTGGCGCCCTGCCGGGTGAGCTTGGTTTGCCACATCGAAAGTAAGCTCCTTGACCGATTTCACCACGCTTGGCCTGTCCGAAAACCTCCTCCGCGCTCTCGCCGACGAAGGTTACACGACCCCGACTCCGATTCAGTCGCAGGCTATCCCAGAACTCCTGAAGGGCCGCGATCTGCTCGGCATCGCGCAGACGGGCACCGGCAAGACCGCCGCCTTCGCGCTGCCGATCCTCGACCGGCTGGCGCAGGGCCGTCTCGCCCAGCCCCGCCGCGTGCGCGCTCTGATTCTCTCGCCCACCCGCGAGCTCGCCACCCAGATCGCCGAAAGCTTCCGCGCCTACGGTCGCCACCTCGGGCACATGTCGATCGCCACCGTGTTCGGCGGCGTCGGCCATCGCCCGCAGGAGGACCGCCTGCGCCGCGGCGTCGACGTGCTCGTCGCCACGCCGGGCCGCCTGATGGACCACATGGAAGCCGGCGCCGTCTCGCTCGACCAGACCGAGGTCTTCGTCCTCGACGAGGCCGACCAGATGCTCGACATGGGCTTCGTCCATGCCGTCCGCCGCATCGTCAAGCAGCTTCCGAAGAAGCGGCAGAGCCTGTTCTTCTCGGCCACCATGCCCAAGGAGATCGGCCAGCTCGCCGGTGACCTGCTCACCGATCCGGTCACCGTCGCCGTCGCCCCGGTCGCCACCACCGCCGAGCGCGTCGACCAGCTGATCATCCACATCGAGACGTCCGCCAAGCGCACGCTCCTGCGCGACATCATCGTGGAGAAGAAGCCCGACCGCGCCCTCGTCTTCACGCGCACCAAGCACGGCGCCGACCGCGTCGTCCGCTCGCTGGAGCAGGACGGCATCGCCGCCGTCGCCATCCACGGCAACAAGAGCCAGGCGCAGCGGGAGAAAGCCCTCGCCGGCTTCAAGTCCGGCGCGACGCCGATCCTGATCGCCACCGACATCGCCGCCCGCGGCATCGACGTCGACGGCGTCAGCCACGTCATCAACTTCGACTTGCCGAACATCCCGGAAAGCTACGTCCACCGCATCGGCCGCACCGCGCGCGCCGGGGCGAGCGGCATGGCCATCTCCTTCTGCGACGGCGAGGAGCGCGCCTACCTGCGCGATATCGAGAAGCTGACGCGCCAGAAGATCCCGGCCGAAGACCGCCGCGGCACCATCACCGAAGCGCCCCGCTCCGCATCAGACGACCGTGACGAGCGCGCCCCCCGGCGCGACGGCCGCAACGGCGGTGGCCGAAACGGTCGCAGTGCCGCTCCGGCTCCCGGCCGCGCCGCTGGCGCTCCCGCCGGCCAGAACCGTCGCGGCGGCAAGCCCGGCTTCGGCAAGCCGACCGGCGAACACGCCGCGTCGCACGCCCGCGACGGGCGCCCGACCGAGCGCAACAGCCGCCCGGCCAAGCCGCAGAACCGCGACACCGGCGCCGCCGAGGCGAGCCTCGGCCGCGTCGGCTTCCTGGCCCCGTCCAGCCGCCCGGCCCGCCCGGCTGGCAAGACCGACGGTCGCCGCGAGCAGCGCTGACGCCTCCGGTCGTCGCACGACCTGAAATCAGGAAGCCCGCGGAGAGCGATCTCCGCGGGCTTCTTCCATTTCGGCCAATGTCGTCCCACAATCGCGAAGAGTTACTCCGCCGCCACCGCGTCCGCATCGCCGGGCGCGGTCTGCCAGCCCAAGTCCGGCAGCATGACCAGCCGGTTGCCCCGCAGATCGGACGCGCACACCAGGAACCCGCGCTCCTCCATGTAGGCGAGCAGCCGCCGCGCCCGTCCGGGCGATCGCGTTCCGTAGGCCTTGGCGATATCCGCGTCCGACGGGCACGGCGCCTTGAGGAGCGCCGCCCGCGCCACCAGCAGGAACACGCCCCGAATGTCCTCCGGCAACGACGCGGCGACCAGCGTCGCCTGGTCCCAGTCGCCGCCCTCCACCGCCCGCTCGCCCTGGCCCACCCCGGCGCGCGCCAGCGCCAACCGCTTGCGGAAGGCAGGCAGGTCCAACGGCGTCGCGATCTTCTCGATCCGGCAGCGCACCAGGAAGTCCTGATAGAGGATGGAGACCGGCTGGAACCCGGCTTCGGGCTCGGCCAGCATCGCGGTCAGCACCTCCTCGATCGCCTCGTCCCGCTCCGCCTCGGCGAAAAGGTCCGGCGCTTCAGGCGCCGGCGGCGCTTCAGGCCGCGACCGGGCGAGCTGGCTCAGCACCTCGGCCGTCGACACCGGCGCCGGTTCCCGCCGCGGCATCAGCTCGCCCTCGCCGCGGGTGAAGATCAGCGCATGCGCGTCCTCGCTCGGCTGCTCCGGCAGCGGCACCAGCTTCGGGCTGCCGCCACGCCCCTGCGTTTCCACCGCGCCGATTTTTACCGTCTCCGGCTTGCGCGTCATCGCCGGGCCGAGCGCCACGAACTGGCCGCGCTCCAGGTTCCGGAACGCCTCCGCCTGCCGCCGCTCCATGCCGAGGAGATCGGCCGCCCGCGCCATGTCGATGTCGAGAAAAGTGCGCCCCATCAGGAAGTTCGAGGCTTCCGCCGCCACGTTCTTGGCGAGCTTGGCGAGCCGCTGCGTGGCGATCACGCCGGCAAGGCCGCGCTTGCGCCCACGGCACATCAGGTTCGTCATTGCGGCAAGCGACTGCCGCCGCGCCTCGTCGCCCGCCTCCGTCGCGGCCGCCGGCGCGAACAGCTGCGCCTCGTCGACGACCACGAGCATCGGGTACCAATGGTCCCGTTCCGCCTCGAACAGCCCGTTGAGAAACGCCGCCGCCGCCCGAACCTGCCGGTCGACGTCCAGGCTTTCCAGGTTGAGGATCACGGAAACCCGATGCTGCCGCACCCGGTTGGCGATGATGGCAAGATCCCGCTCCGTCCCGGAGGCGTCCACCACCACATGCCCGTATCGATCGGCGAGCGTGACGAAATCCCCTTCCGGATCGATCACGCACTGCTGCACCCACGGCGCGCTCTGCTCCAGCAGCCGGCGCAAGAGGTGCGACTTCCCCGACCCCGAGTTCCCCTGCACCAGCAACCGCGTCGCCAGCAGCTCCTCCAGGTCGACCACCGCCCTCTGCCCGCCCCCCTTCGCTCCGATATCCACGCCAACCGTCATGCCGAACCCACAACCTCGCCCACCAGGACCCGACCCTTTCCGATTCGCTCCCCGGAGTCGAAGGGATGTCGGGAGGGGGTGTGGAAAAGCGGGGAGTGTCAAAGGGGCCGCAGGCACTCGGAAAGGGCGCCGTCGGCAGTCGGCGGTAGGCAGTCGGCGGTCGGCGGTCGGCGGTCGGCGGTAAGCGGTCGGCGATCGGCGGTCGGCGGTCGGCGGTAAGCGGTCGGCGATCGGCGGTCGGCGGTCGGCAATCGGCGATTAGCAGTCGGCGGTCGGCGGTCGGCGGTCGGCGGTCGGCGGTCGAGCAGTATCACCTCACCCCGTCATGGTCCGCGAAGGCGGACCACCCACGACTTTGTTTTTGTTTTGACAAACTGGTTCGAACCACCCACGCCCGGGACTGATAAACGCATGGGTGGTCCGCCTTCGCGGACCATGACGGTGTGAGGGGTGGCACCACGGGCAACCGGCTACCACTCCGACCGCCAACCACGGACTGCCGCCTGACGACCGCCCAGTGCCTACTGCCTATTGCCTACTGCCCACTGCCCACCGCCCCCTGCCCATCCCTCACACGATCCCCCCGCCCCCGCCCTGCACCGCCGGCCGCACGGCTGCCACCTTCGCCCGGTAGCCGCTCGCCCGGTACGTCCCGATCGCGTCGATCGCCCCGCCGGCGCGGCGGCGGGCTTTCGCCAGGGTCGGCTCCACGGCGAAGCGGAAGCCCCCCTTTAGGGGGTCGGGGGCCCTCATGGCGTCGTTGGCCTCCTGCGCTTCCGCCAGCCCCTTGCGGTCCACCAGCAGCGCCTGCGCATAGGCCCGGCGGATCTCGCAGGCCGAGCGGATGAGGCTTTCGATCGGGTCGGTCACGTTGTGAGACTGGTCGATCATGTGCGCCGGCCGGAAGCTTTCGCCGCGCGCGGTCTCCGCCTCCACCAGTTCGTTGAACACCAGGAACAGGCGGAACGGATCGATCGATCCGGCGTCGAGATCGTCGTCGCCGTATTTGCTGTCGTTGAAGTGGAAGCCACCCAGCCGGCCGAACTGGATCAGCCGCGCTACGATCTGCTCGATGTTGACGTTCGGCGCGTGGTGGCCGAGGTCGACCAGGCACTTCGCCTTGGGCCCGAGATGGGTGGCTGCCAGGTAGCTGGATCCCCAGTCCTGGATCACCGTGGAGTAGAACGCCGGCTCGTACATCTTGTGCTCGATGAACAGCGACCAGTCCTCCGGCACCGCCGCGTAGACCTCCGTCATCGCATCAAGATAGCGCTCGAAGGCCTTGGTGAGATTCGCCTGTCCGGGGAAGTTGGACCCGTCTCCGATCCACACCGTCAGCGCCTTCGACCCGATTGCCCGGCCGATCTCGATGCACTCGATGTTGTGCGCCACGGCCTGCGCGCGCACCGCCCGATCGGTGTGGCTGAGCGACCCGAACTTGTAGGTCAGCGCCTGCCCAGGGCTGTCCTGGAAGGTGTTGGAGTTCATCGCGTCGAAGGTCAGCCCCAGCGAGGCGGCCTTCGCCTTCAGCTCGCTCGGGTCCGCCCTGTCCCATGGGATATGCAGCGAAACCGCCGGCGTCGCACGCCCGATCTGCTGGATCACGCCGCAGTCGTCGAGCTTCTCGAAAATGCCGCGCGGCTCGCCCGGTCCCGGAAAGCGCGCGAACCGCGTACCGCCGGTCCCGACGCCCCACGACGGCACCGCCACCGTGAACGCCGCCACCTTGGCCGTCACCGCCTCGATGTCGATGCCGTGCCACGACAGCCGTTCGCCCAGTGCCTCGTATGAGCGCTGGAGATAGCGCGCGCGCTTCTCGTTCTCCGCGTCGATGACATCGGGGGAAAGGGGAAGCTCGGCCATGGGGTCTCCTCCGGATCGCTTTTCTTGTCGAGGGCGGAGCCGGGCCCCGCCCGTGCGGCCTTACCGCGTGAAGCTTTGCGCGTTGCCCGCGTCCACGTTGATGATGTTGCCTGTCGACTTGGCGGCCAGGTCGCTCGCCAGGAAGTACACCGCCTCGGCGATGTCCTCCGGGAACACGCTGAGCTTCAGCATCGAGCGCTTGCGGTAGTGCTCCTCCAACTCGTCCGGCGAAAGCTTGTAGGCGGCAGCTCGCTGTTCGCGCCATTCGCCGGTCCAGATCTTGGAGCCGCGCAGCACCGCGTCCGGGTTGACCACGTTCACACGGATTCCGACGTCGGCCCCTTCCAGCGCCAGGCAGCGCGCCAGATGGATCTCCGCCGCCTTGGCCGTGCAGTAGGCCGCCGCGTTGGGCGAGGCCGCCAGCCCGTTCTTGGAGGCGATGAACACCACCGAGCCGCCTAGCTTCTGCCGCCGGAACAGCCGGAACGCTTCGCGCGCCACCAGGAAGTAGCCCTTGGCGAGGATGTCCATGTTGCGGTTCCACATGTCGAGGCCGGTTTCCTCGATCGGCGCCGACGACGAGATGCCCGCGTTCGACACCAGGATGTCCACGCCGCCGAACTCCGCCGCCGCGCGGATGAACCCGTCCGCCACCGCCGTCTCGTCCGTCACGTCGAGCGCCACCGAGCGCACCTGGTCGGCGCCGAAGGCCTTGGCGAACCCGGCCTCCGTCTCGCCGAGCGCGCCGGCGTCGATGTCCGTCAGCACCACGCAGGCGCCTTCCGACAGGAGCTTGCCCGCGATCGCCCGGCCGATGCCGCCCGCGGCGCCCGTCACAAGCGCCACCCGGCCGGCCAGCGACTTCGGCTTCGGCATCCGCTGCAGCTTGGCCTCTTCGAGCAGCCAGTACTCGATGTCGAACGCCTCCTGCTCGGGCAGGCCCACGTAGGTGCCGACCGTCGACGCCCCACGCATCACGTTGATCGCGTTGACGTAGAACTCCGCCGCGATCCGCGCCGTCGCCTTGTCGCGCGCGAACGACAGCATGCCGACGCCCGGCACCAGATAGATCACCGCGTTGGGGTCGCGGATCGCCGGGCTGTCCGGATGCTTGCAGCGCTCGTAGTAGCCGGCGTAGTCGTCCCGATAGGCCGCGACGGCCCGGTCCAGGCCGGCGACCACCGCGTCCACGTCCCCGCTCGCTGGATCGAAGTCGAGCACCAGCGGCCGGATCTTGGTCCTGAGGAAATGGTCCGGACACGACGTGCCGAGCGCCGCCAGTGGCCGCAGCTCAGCCGAATTGACGAACTCCAGCACCGCCGGCTGGTCGTCGAAGTGGCCGACCTTTTTCTCGCCGCCGCCGATCCGCCCGCGGATCTCCGGCATCAGCCGCGCCGCGATCGCCTTGCGCGTCGCCCCGTCCAGCGCGCTCGCGACCGCGCCGCCGAACACCGTCGCCCCGCGCGTCTTCCGGTCGAAGAATCGGATCGCCGTGTTGATGATCCGAAGCGTCGTCTCGTAGGCCTCCTTGGCCGTGTCGCCCCACGTGAACAGCCCGTGGCTTTCCAGCACCACGCCCTTCGCCTTCGGGTTGGCCTTGGCGAAGGCGGAAAGGTCCAGCCCCAGCTGGAACCCGGGCCGGCGCCACGGCAGCCAGCCGATCTCCTCGCCGAAGATCTCCCGGGTCAGCGCCTTGGAGTTCTCCGTCGCCGCGATCGCGATCACCGCGTCCGGGTGCATGTGGTCGACGTGCGCATAGGGCAGGTAGGCGTGCAGCGGGGTGTCGATGGAGGCCGCGCGCGGGTTGAGGTTGAACGTGCAGTGGGGCAGGTAACCCACCATCTCGTCCTCGTAGTCCGGCCCACGGTAGATCCCCTTCAGCCGCTCCAGCTTGTCCTGGTAGAGCGTGGAGAAGCCGTCGAGCTTCATCGTGCCGACGTCGCCACCCGAGCCCTTCACCCAGAGCACCTGCACCATCTCGCCGCTGAGCGGATCCTTCATCGCCACCTTGGCCGACGTGTTGCCGCCGCCGTAATTGGTGATCCGCTTGTCCGCACCCAGGAGGTTGGAGCGGTAGAGCAGCAGGCCGGGCTCGTCGAGGCGCGCCGCGACGGCATCGTCCCAGCGGTTCTCCAGAAGCTGGATCTCGGCCAAGTCGGCCATCGGCGTCCTCCATGTCACATCATCGGGCGGTCTTCGCTGGGCCGAAATGCGCCCCAGCCCTTGCCGCCGGTCGCGTCCAGATATCGCGCAAGCCAAACAGCCATGTCAATCGTATCTGATCATTATTCGTCATATTGCACCGCAACATGATCATTTTTGACGGAACCTGATTGACAGATCGCACCTATATCGATTTGATGACGACCAAGGGAGCAGCAGAATGCACGAACGTGAGCGTCACCGGCTCATTCTCAGCGCCATCCACGAACGGCCGATCGCGACGGTGCAGGACATCGTCGAGCTGACTGGCGCGTCCGAGGCCACGATCCGGCGCGACATCGCCGCGCTCGCGCTGCAGAACCGCCTTCGCAAGGTGCGCGGCGGCGCCGAGGCGCTGCATCCGCCGCAGATCGGCACGCTTGTCGCCCGTCCGTTCCGCGTCGATGAAACGCTCAACACCGCTCAGAAACGCGCAATCGCCCGCGAGGCCGTGCGCCTCTGCCAGGACGGCGAAGCGATTATCATCAACGGCGGCACCACCACCTTCCAGATGGTCCACCACCTCGCCGGCCGCCGGCTGCAGGTTCTGACCAACTCGTTCCCGATCGCCGAGCACCTGGTCAAGCACTCCAAGTGCACGGTGATTCTGCCGGCCGGCGCCGTCTACCGCGAGCAGAACATCATCCTCTCGCCCTTCGAGAACGACGGCATCGCCCACTTCTACGCCCGGCGCATGTTCATGAGCGCGCGCGGTATCTCCGCGCTCGGCATCATGGAGCAGGACAGCCTGATCATTCAGTCCGAGCAGCGGCTGATGCGCCAGGCCGACGAGCTCGTGCTGCTCGTCGACAGCTCCAAGTTCCAGAACCGCTCCAGCCTCATCCTCTGTCCGCTGGAACGCGCCACCACCATCATCACTGACGACGGCATCACCGACGAGGCCCGCCGCCTCGTCGAGAACGCCGGCACAGATCTCGTCATCGCCGGCATCAACCCGGTGGAGGACGCCCTGGGATCCTCGTCCGTAGCCTGAACCGACAAGCCCGCGAAAGGGCCGCGGCCAGCTGCTTCCGGCGAGCGATGCATTGTCAATAAGGGAGGAAGAAAGCATGTCACTGTTCCGCAAGCTCGCCGTCACCACGGCGATGGCCGTCGCCCTTCTCGCCGGCCCCGCCCACGCCGAAAACGTCAAGATCGCCCTTGTCGTGAAGGCGCTCGGCATCGGCTTCTTCGAGGCCGCCAACAAGGGCGCGCAGGAAGCCGCCAAGGAACTCGGCGACGTCGAGGTCATCTACACCGGCCCGACCGACACCACCGCCGAAGGCCAGATCGAGGTCATCAACGCGCTGATCGCCCAGAAGGTCGACGCCATCGCCATCTCCGCCAACGACAAGGACGCCCTCGTCCCGGCCCTCAAGAAGGCCATGGACCGCGGCATCAAGGTCATCTCCTGGGATAGCGGCGTCGCGCCCGAAGGCCGGCTGATGCACCTCAATCCGTCGTCCAACGCCCTCATCGGCAACATGTGCGTCAAGCTCGCCGCCGACGTGATGCCCGAGGGCAAGGGCGACTTCGCCATCCTCTCCGCCTCGGCCACCGCCACGAACCAGAACATCTGGATCGAGGAGATGAAGAAGGTCCTGCCGAACTATCCCGGCGTGAACCTCGTCGAAGTGGCCTATGGCGACGACCTCGCCGACAAGTCCTATCGCGAAGCCCAGGGCCTGCTGCAGAAGTACCCGGACCTGAAGGTCATCGTCGCCCCGACCACGGTCGGCATCGTCGCCGCCTCGCAGGCCGTCGCCGACGCCGGCAAGGTCGGCCAGATCTACGTCTCCGGCCTCGGCCTTCCCTCCGAGATGGCCGGCCACGTGAAGTCGGGCGCCTCCAAGTCCTTCGCGATCTGGAACCCGATCGACCTCGGCTACTCCGCCACGACGATCGCTTACCACCTCGTCAAGGGTGACGCCGAAGCCAAGGCCGGCGGCGAGATCCCGATCGGCCGCATGGGCACCGTGAAGCTCGACGACAACGCCGAGGGCGCCATGTCCGACCCGTTCGTCTACGACGCGTCGAACGTGGAAGAGTTCGCCAAGATCTTCTGATCTCCCGAACCGGGTGGGCGCCGGACCCTAGCCGGCGCCCACCCGCCGCCCGAAGGCTCATCAGAAGCCGCGGGCCGCCTCGCATCCCCCCGAGTTCCAGCATGAACGCGATGACCGACCCCACGACGGCCCTCACCGCCCCCATCCTGGAAATGCGCGGCATTTCCAAGTCCTTCCCCGGCGTGAAGGCGCTCCAGGACGTCTCGCTCGTGCTCCGGCCCGGCCGCGTGACCGCCCTCATCGGCGAGAACGGCGCCGGCAAGTCCACCCTGGTCAAGATCCTCACCGGCATCTACCAGCCCGACGAAGGCGAGATCCGGATCGACGGCGCGCCCCGCGCCCTGCCCGACGCCGAGGCCGCCCAGAAGGCCGGCATCACCGCCATCCACCAGGAAACCGTCCTCTTCGACGAGCTCACCGTGGCGGAGAACATCTGGCTCGGCCACGCCCCGCGTAATCGCCTCGGCCTTGTCGACTGGCGCGCCATGAACGCCCGCGCCGCCGCCGTCCTCCACACCATCGAAGCGCCGATCGACCCGCGCACCCGCCTGCGCGAACTCTCCATCGGCCAGCGCCACCTCATCGCCATCGCCCGCGCCCTCTCCATCGAGTCGCGCGTGGTGATCATGGACGAGCCCACCGCCGCCCTCTCCCACAAGGAGGTCCAGGACCTCTTCGACATCGTCGAGATGCTGAAGGCCAAGGGCAAGGCCGTGCTCTTCATCAGCCACAAGTTCGAGGAGGTCTGGCGCATCGCCGACGACTTCGCCGTGTTCCGCGACGGCAAGGCCGTCGGCGCCGGCGCGCTCGCCGAGGTCGGCCACAACGACCTCGTCAAGCTGATGGTCGGCCGCGAGGTCACCCAGGTCTTCCCCAAGCAGCAGGTCGCCATAGGCCCCACCGTCCTGGAGGTTCGCGACTACAGTCACCCGACCGAGTTCGATTCCGTCTCGCTGACGCTCCGCCGCGGCGAGATCCTTGGCCTCTACGGCCTCGTCGGCGCCGGCCGGTCGGAGGTCTGCCAGTCGATCTTCGGCGTCACCCGCCCCGCCCGCGGCAGCCTCGTCCTCGAAGGCCGCGAGATCACGGTCCGCTCGCCCGCCGACGCCATCGCCGCCGGCATCGTCTATGTGCCCGAGGAGCGCGGCCGCCACGGCGCCATCACCGCGATGCCGATCGTGGAGAACATCTCCCTGCCCTCGCTCGCCCGAACGGCGCGCAAGGGCTTCATACGCATGGCCGAGGAATTCGCCCTCGCCCGCCGCTACGCGGAGCGGCTCGACCTGCGCGCCTCCTCGCTCAGCCAGCCGGTCGGCACGCTCTCCGGCGGCAACCAGCAGAAGGTGGTGATCGGCAAGTGGCTCGCCACCGGCCCCAAGGTCATCATCCTCGACGAGCCCACCAAGGGCATCGACATCGGCTCCAAGGCCGCCGTCCACGCCTTCATGAGCGAGCTCGCCGCAGAGGGCCTGGCCGTCATCATGGTCTCCAGCGAGATCCCCGAGATCCTCGGCATGTCCGACCGCGTCGTCGTCATGCGCGAAGGCCGCATGGTCGCCACCTACGACCGCGCCGGCCTCACCCCCGAAATGCTCGTCCGCTCCGCCACCGGCAACGAGGGCTGACGAGATGCCGACTTGCCTTCCTCACCGCCACCGATTACCCGTCATGGTCGGCGAAGGCCGACCACCCACGCATTCCCTCCACGCGCGTGCCCACCCCCTCCCCTCCTCAGCCGTCATGGTCCGCGAAGGCGGACCACCCACGCATTTTTCCGCGGAGCATGCTCGTTTCAGTGCCGAACGGGGCGGCACCCACAAAGTCGTGGGTGGTCCGCCTTCGCGGACCATGACGGGTAAGGGGAGGGTGGACGGGGCCGTGGTTCGTCCGCGTCCCGCCGTCATGGTCCGCGCAGGCGGACCACCCACCCATTCTCCACTCCCCCTCTCTCCCCACCCCCCAGGCCAGCGCCCATGATCTCCGCCCTTCTCGCCCGTCGCGAAGCCCTGCTCGTGGTGGCCATGGCGATCCTGCTGGTGGCCATCACCAGGCGCTTCCCTGCCTTCGCCACGCCGGCCAATCTCGCCAACGTCTTCAACGACACGTCGATCCTGATCATCCTGGCCCTCGGCCAGACCGCAGTGATCCTCACCCGTTCGATCGACCTGTCCGTCGCCGCGAACCTCGCCTTCACCGGCATGGTCGTCGCGATGCTCAACGACACCCACCCGGACCTGCCGCTGGCGCTGCTGATCGGCCTCTCCATGCTGATCGGCCTCGTCCTTGGCGCGATCAACGGCATCCTGGTCTGGAAGCTGGATATCCCGCCGATCGTGGTTACCCTCGGCACGCTCACCATCTACCGCGGCATGGCTTTCGTCATTTCCGGCGGCGAATGGGTGAATGCCCACGAGATGACGCGCCCCTTCCTGGACACCCCGCGCCAGCTCGTCCTCGGCCTGCCCGTCCTCACCTGGATCGCGGTCGCCGTCATCCTCGGAGCCTGGGTGATTTTCACCCGCACCGCCGTCGGCCGCGCCTTCTACGCCACCGGCGGCAATCCGGTCGCTTCCGTCTACGCGGGCATCGACGTCGGCCGCACCCGCTTCATGGCCTTCTGCCTTTCCGGCCTCGTCGCCGGTGCCTGCGGCTATCTCTGGGTCGCGCGCTACGCCGTCGCCTACGTGGACATCGCCGGCGGCTTCGAGCTCGACGTGGTCGCCGCCTGCGTCATCGGCGGCGTTTCCATCGCCGGCGGCATCGGCTCGGTCGGCGGCGCCGTGCTTGGCGCGCTCTTCCTCGGCCTGATCAAGAACGCCCTGCCCGTGATCGGCGTATCGCCCTTCTGGCAGATGGCCATCTCCGGCGCGATCATCATCGCGGCCGTGTTCATCAACGCCCGGGCCGAACGCCGCAAGGGCCGCATCATCCTGCGCCAGGTCGGAGCGCCCGCATGACCGACGTCCCAACCCATTCGCCTCGCGCCATACCGGATCGCCTGGACACCCGGCTTTCCCGCGGTCTCCGCAGCTGGGAGGCGCTGCTCTTCGCCGTGGCCATCGCGATCTTCGTCGCCAACGCCTTCGCCTCCCCCTATTTTCTCGATCCCTGGAACCTGTCCGACGCCACCTTCAACTTCACGGAAAAGGCGATCATCGCCATCGCGATGGCCTTCCTGGTGATCGCCGGCGAGATCGACCTTTCCGTCGCCGCCATCATCGCGCTCGCCTCCACCGCCATGGGCGCGGCGGTCCAGTTCGGCATCGGCACGCCTGGCCTCGTCGCCGTCGGCCTTGCGGTCGGCCTCCTCTGCGGCGCCTTCAACGGCCTGCTCGTCTGCCGCTTCGGCCTCCCGTCGATCGTCGTCACCATCGGCACCATGAGCCTCTTCCGCGGCATCTCCTTCGTCGTCCTCGGCGATCAGGTCTACAAGGGCTACCCCGCCGACTTCGCCTTTTTCGGCCAGGGCTACGTCGGCTGGGTGATCTCCTTCGAGTTCGTCGCCTTTCTCATCGTCGCGCTCGTCGGCGGCATCGTCCTCCACCGCACCACCTTCGGCCGCAAGGTCTACGCCATCGGCAACAACCCCCTCGCCGCCACCTTCTCCGGCGTCCGGGTGGAGCGGGTGAAGTTCATCCTGTTCCTGATGACCGGTCTCGCGTCCGGCATAGCCGCCGTGATGCTGACCTCCCGCCTCGGCTCCACCCGCCCCTCCATCGCCCTCGGTTGGGAGTTGGAGGTGGTGACCATGGTCGTGCTCGGCGGCGTCAACATCCTCGGCGGATCCGGCACCATCCTCGGCGTGGTCATCGCCGCCTTCGTCATGGGCCTCGTCACCTTCGGCCTCGGTCTTCTCAACGTGCCGGGCGTCATCATGTCGATCTTCATCGGTCTGATGCTGATCGGCGTCATCGCCATCCCTATCCTCGCCGGCCGCGTCGCCCGCCACCGCAGGAGCGCCTGATGCCGGACCGCGCCACCCACGAGAAGATCGCCTTCAAGATGCGCCTGAACACGGGCATGGAGGCCGAGTACCGCCGCCGCCACGACGAGATCTGGCCGGAACTCTCCGCTCTCCTGAAGGACGCCGGCATCTCCGACTACTCGATCCACCTCGACGGCGAGACGAACACCCTCTTCGCCGTCCTTTGGCGCCGCAAGGACCACACGTTGGACTCGCTTCCCGACCATCCCGTTATGAAGCGGTGGTGGGCCTACATGGCCGACATCATGGCCAGCCACCCGACGAACGAACCCGTCGTCCTGCCGCTCCAGACCGTCTTCCACATGGATTGACGCCGTCATGGCTCCGCGAAACGTCGCCGTCCTCGACATCGGCAAGACCAACGTCAAGCTCGTCGTCCACAACCTCGTGACGGGCGAGGACGTCTTCGTGCGCACGCGCCCCAACCGCGTGCTCGTCGACGGTCCCTATCCGCACTACGACATGGATGCCATCGACACCTTCCTGATCGAGGCTCTGCGCGAAGCCGCCGCCGCCCACTCCGTCGACGCCGTTACCGTCACCACCCACGGCGCTTCCACCGTGCTGATGGCCGGCGACGATCTCGCCCTCCCCGTCCTCGATTACGAGCACGCCGGGCCGGACAGCCTCGCCGCCGCCTACGATGCGGTCCGCCCGCCCTTCTCCGAAACGGCCTCGCCGCGCCTTGCCGGCGGCCTCAACGTCGGCGCGCAGTTGTTCTGGCTGCAGCGGACCTTTCCCGATGCCTTCGCCCGTGCGGACACGATCATCCCCTACCCGCAATACTGGGCCTGGCGGCTCTGCGGCGTGAAGGCGGCGGAGGCGACCAGCTTCGGCTGCCACACGGACCTCTGGAACCCTGGGGCCCGATCGCCCTCCAGCCTGATGGTCCGCATGGGTTGGGACCGGCTGCTCCCTCCCTTCCGCTCCGCCTTCGACGCGCTCGGCCCTGTCCGCCCGGAGATCGCGGCCGCAACCGGCCTTCCGCCCGATACGCCCGTCCACTGCGGCATCCACGACAGCAACGCCTCGCTGCTTCCGCACCTCCTGACGCGGACGGCGCCCTTCACCGTCGTCTCCACCGGAACCTGGGTGATCCTCTTCGCCGTCGGCGCGCCCATGGAGGGGCTCGACCCGGCACGCGACACCCTCGCCAATATCGACGCCTACGGGCGCCCGGTCCCCGGCGCGCGCTTCATGGGCGGCCGCGAGTTCGATCTCCTCACCGACGGCAACCCCGTGCCGCCCGACGCCGACACCGTCCGCGCCGTGCTGGAACGCCAGGTCATGGCCCTGCCCGCCTTCGTGTCCCACTCCGGCCCGTTCCCCGGCCGCACCGGCCGCTGGACCCACGATCCGGAAACCCTGCCCCCCGCCGAGCGGACCGCCGCCGCCAGCCTCTACGAGGCGCTGATGACGGCCACCGCCCTCGCCCTCTGCAACGCCGCCGGCCCCACCGTCGTGGAGGGCCCCTTCGCCCGCAACCCACTCTACGCCGACGCCCTCGCCCGCCTCACCGGCCGCCCTGTCGTCCGCACCGCCGGCTCCACCGGCACCAGCACCGGCGCCGCCCTCCTCGCCGCCCCCGGCCACCCCGTCGCTACCGGCGCCGAGATCACCGCCGACGGCTCATGGCTCGGCCCCACCTTCGACACCTACGCCACAGCCTGGCACGCCGCCGCCGGCTGACCGCTCGCCCAATGCCGGCCGCGGACCCTTCTTTCCACCCACCCCAACGCCGTCATGGTCCGCGCAGGCGGACCACACCTACGGCACCGCCTGGCACGCCGCCGCCCGCTGACCGCTCGCCCAATGCCGGCCGCAGACCTTTCTTCCCACCACACCTCGGTCGTCATGGTCCGCGCAGGCGGACCACCCACGCATTTTACCGGGAGATCTGCTGGCCACGTGGCCCACAAAGCCCCACCCACATATTCGTGGGTGGTCCGCCTGCGCGGACCATGACGGCGGGAAGGGCGGAGCGCCTACAAGCAACCGACGATAGCCGCCCGACTGTTTACTACCGACGCCCTCACCCCTACCGCCTACTGCCCACCGCCCACAGCCTCACTCCCCCTCACCCCTACCGCTTCCCCTTCGCCGCCCCCTTCAGGATCGCCTTCGCGCTCACCTCGTCGGTGATGAACGTGGTCGGCTTCATCGCGGGCAGGAAGGCCTGCAGCGCCGGCACCTTGCCCTTGCCGCCCGAGGCGAGGATGCGTTTGGGGATGCGCGCGATGGTCTCCAGCGGCACCGCCATCACCCGCCGGTTCACCGGGTGGTCCATCGTCTGGCCGGTGGCGTCGAAGAAGGTGCAGAGGCAGTCGCCCACCGCGCCCGCCCTGATCAGGCTCTCCCGCTCCTCCGCGGTCACCAGCCCATGCTTGAAGGTCGTGGTGTCCGGCTCCATCCCCGACGTGGAGATCAGCGCCACGTCCATCCGTTCGGCCTGATCGAACACCTCCTTCAGGCCGCAGCGTTCGATCAGCGCGCGCCGCGTCTCCGGGCTGTCCACGAAGGCCGGCGCGGTCAGCAGGTAGCTCTCCGCCCGGAACAGGCTGGCGAACTGCCACGCGAACTCCGACGGGTTGAACTCCCGCGCCTTGGTGATCCCGCCCAGCAGCGAGATCACCTTCAGGTCGTTGATCGGCCGCTCGCCGATCGAGCCCAGCGCCCGGTAGAGCGTCCGCCCCCAGCCGACGCCGATCGTCATGTCCGGCTTCAGCAGCGCCGACAGGTAGTCGCCCGTCGCCGTGCCGATCGAATGGGCCGGATCGCGGTCGTCCGAAACCGGCACCACCACCGCCTCGCCGATCCCGAACGCCTGCTCCAACAGCCGCTCCAGCCGCACGCACTCGGACAGTTCGCCCTCGATGGAGAGCTTCACCTCGTTGCGCTCGCGCGCGTCCGACAGCAGGCGCACCACCGTGACCCGGCCGATGCCCAGCCGCTCGGCGATCTCGCTCTGCGTCATCTCCTCCACGTAGTACATCCACGCCGCGCGGATCCGCAGCCGCCGCCGTTCGGCGATTCCCCCCGATTGCGCGTTCGTCGCGCGGCCCGGATCGGCCTCGGCGGCGGTCTTGCGCTTTCTTGGCTGGTCCACGGGTCAGTCCCTCCACTGAAGCGTTCGACCTCTTCCGGCCGGGCGCCGGTGCGGTTTAGAATGCGATGGTCCCGCGCATGCGTAACCTGCTTCCCGGGGAAGGCAATAGCGCCAGTTCGGCCGCCACGGAAATTGACAATGGTCGTAGATCCCGAAGATCGCACCGAACCGCCCCGGGCGTTCCAGAACACCGCCCTCACCTTGAAGGATGCGGTGCGCGTGATCCGCCACGCCATTCGCCGCAAGGCTCAGCGCCCGCCGGACGGCGTCAGCCCGGTCGATCTCCTCGGCCGCGTGCCCCGCCGCGTCGCCCGCGCGGCCGACGGCGTGCTCAGCGGCGCCGAGCAGGTGATGCGCGGCATCGTCACCGACCGCACCGCCCAGCGGCCGGCCTTTCCGCAGCCGATCGCCGCCTACTGGAACCGGCCGGACGGCCAGCGCCTGTTCGTGAAGTCCACCTATCGCGCCGCCAAGGCCTACATGGCCGAGCGACATGGCGCGGCGCCGCTGGTCTACGAAAATGCGATCGCAGCCGCCTGGGACGAGGTGCGCCACCGCGTCGCCGCGGCAGAGGCCAAGGGCCGCCCGATCCACGATCCGGCCGCCCTCTCCGCAGCCCTCACCGTCTCGCTGGTCCGCCATCGCGCCATCCACGGCGATGAGGCGCTGAACCTGGAGGTCTTCGCCGCGCTCGGCTTCGCCACGGCCGCCGCCAGCCTGACCGAGCAGCCGATCGACGCCTCCCTGTCGGAGATCCTCGCCCTTGCCGCCGATGTGGTGGCCGCCCATCGCGCCCGTCTCCTCGACGCCCTGAAGAGCCCCGAGCCGGTGGAGTCGATCGCCGCGGAATACCGCCTGTTCGCCCCGCACCTGCTCTGATCAGTCGGCCTCCGCCACGCAGGTCTTGGCCCGCGGGATCGACGGCGGGCTCATCGAAAGCTCCCGCACGCCGAGCTTGATGAAGGTCGGGATCAGGTCCGGCCGCGCCGCCGCCTCGCCGCACACGCCTACCCAGATCCCCGCCTTCTCCGCCGCCCGGCAGACGATCTCCACCGCCTTCAGCACCGCCGGATGGTCCGCCCGGTTGAGATGCGCCACGCGCGGGTTCATCCGGTCCGCGGCCATCACGTACTGCGTCAGGTCGTTGGTGCCGATGGAGAAGAACTCCACCTCCTCGGCCAGTTCGTCCGCCATCAGCGCCGCCGCCGGCGTCTCCAGCATCACGCCGACCCCCGGCGACCCGTGCGCGATCCCCTGCGCCCGAAGCTCCATCGCGCAATCCTCGATCAGCGCCTTGGCCCGGCGGATCTCCGCGGCCTCGACCACCATCGGGAACATGATCTTGACGTTGCCGACCGCCGCCGCGCGCAGGATCGCCGACAGCTGCGTCTTGAAGAAGTCGGGCCGGTCCAGGCACATGCGGATGCCGCGCCAGCCCAGGAACGGGTTCTCCTCGTGCGGGAAGTCGACGCCGGCCACCGGCTTGTCGCCGCCCACGTCCAGCGTGCGGATGATTACCGGGCGCGGCGCGAAGGCCTCCGCCAGCCGGGTGTAGACCGCCGCCTGCTCATCCTCGGTCGGCGGCATCCGCCGCTCCATGAACAGGAACTCGGTGCGGAACAGGCCGACACCCATCGCCCCTGCCGCCAGCGCCTTGTCGATCTCCTTCAGGGACCCGAGGTTTGCGGCCACCTCGATCGCCGTCCCGCTCTTCGTCTTCGGCTCCACGTCGCGCCACACCGAAAGCGCGTCCCGCTCGCGCGCCTCCGCCGCCACCCGCGCCCGCACCGCATCCGCCACGTCGTCGGCCGGGTCCAGCGTCACCGCGCCGGACTTTCCGTCCACGACCGCCGTCCTTGCCGCCTTCAGCACGGCCGGATCGGCGGAAACCCCGAGCACGGCCGGTATGCCGTGCGTGCGCGCCATGATCGCCACGTGGCTCGTCGCCGCGCCGGTGGTGCAGACCAGCCCCAGGATGTTGGCGAGCCGCGCCTTGGCAAAGTCGAACGCGCTGATCTCCTCGGCCACCACCACCGACGGCACGGGGATCTGCGCCAGATCCACGTCCTCCCGGCCGAGCAGCTTCAACGCGATCAGCCGCGCCGCGCCGCGCACGTCCTCCGCCCGCGCCGCCATGTAGGCGTCGCCCACGGCGAGGAAGCTCGCCGCCAGTTCGCCCGCGATGGCCAGCGTCGCCGCCACCGGATCCATTCGCTCGCCGATCAGCGTCTCGATCCGCCCCACGAACTCGCCGTCGCGGATCACCTCGATCAGCGCGTTGAGAATCTCCTGGTCGGCCGGATCGGTGGAAAGGTCGTTGCGCTCGCCCACCACGGAGGCGGCCACCGCGTCCACCGCCTCGCGGAAGCGCTGCAGCTCGCTGTCCACCTCCTCCGCCTCGATCGCCTGGCGAAGCGCCGCCACCGGCTCGCGGAAGAAGGCGTAGACCGGCCCGATCGCGGTTCCTTCGCTCGCCGGCACGCCCGAAACCGTCCCGTCCTTCGACACGGAAGGCGCCGCCGCGGGCACGGCGGCCGGCTTCGGCGCGGGCGCGGGCGGCGGCGCGCTCGATCCCGGATGGATCTCCAGTCCCGCGTCCGGCGTCTCGGCGAACACGGCCAGCGCCGCCACCGCTTTCTCCTCGTCGTCGCCGGTGGCGCGGATCACGATCCGGTCGTCCTCCTTGACGCCGAGCAGCATCAGCTTCACCGAGCTCTTGGCGTTGGCGGTCTTCTCGCCGCGCACCACCTCGATCTCGGCGGAAAAGCTCTTCGCCAGCTGCACGAACCGGGCGGCCGGGCGGGCATGCAGCCCCTCGCTCACGCGGACGACGACTTGCTTCTCGAACATGGTTCACCGCTCCTCCGGCCGGAGCCGGGATGGTCGTCAGGGATAGTGTCGGTTCGCCCCCGTCCGCCGCAAGCGGTCGTCGAGGCTGGTGCGGCTGTCGCCCGCCCGCTGCGGGTCGAGCGGCCCTCCGCCGGCCTCAGGCCGCGCGGATGATGATGGTCGCGCCCGGCTGCAGCGCCGCCACGAGTTCGGCTGTGTCGACTTCCGCCGCGCAGATCTCGCCGGGCCGTTCGGTCGAACCGGCGCCGTTGAAGTTCACCACCACGTGGCCGATGTCGATCACCTTCTTCCAGGCCGCATCGCCCACGGCGGTCACTGCCGCCGTCAGGCCGCCGACCTCGATCACCGATCCGGCGGCCGGCCCGGCATGCGCCGGCCCCTCCTCCACCCGGTGCATCACGGAGACCTCCGCCAGCTCCGGCGGCGCTCCTTCGGCGAACAGGATCAGCACGCCGCCTTCCACCAGTTCCACCGCATCGGTGCCGATTTCGGTGATGGTGGTTTTGATCAGGATGGACATCGCAACGCGTTTCCCTTGGAAAGCCCGGACGGTCCGGGTCTGGACGGGCGGACACCCCCATGGGCGCCCGCCCGTCAGGTTTGCGGTCAGGCGTTTCTCAGAGCATCACCAAGCTGACGAGCCAGGCGATCACCACCGAGATCGGGCCCATGATCTGGCGGCTGATCAGCACCGCCGGCACGCCGATCTCGATCGTCTTCGGCTTGGCTTCGCCGAGGGCGAGACCCACCGGCACGAAGTCGCAGCCCACCTGCGTGTTGTAGGCGAACAGCGCCGGCAGGGCCATCGCCGGGGCGATGGTGCCGTTGGCGATCTGCGGGCCGATGATGGCGACGCCGATCACCTGCGCGATCACCGCGCCCGGGCCGAGGATCGGCGACAGGAACGGCAGGCCGCAGATGGCCGAGATGATCAGCAGGCCGATGATGTTGTTGGCCAGCGGTCCCATCGGCGCGGCGAGCGCGTCGCCGATGCCGGTGTAGAGGATCAGGCCGATCAGCATGGTCACGAAGGCCATGAACGGCAGCACGTTGCGCACCACCTGATCGATCGTGCGGCGGCCGGCGTTGAAGAAGATGCCGACCGCGCGGCCCATCACCCGGCCCACGCTGGTGATGATCCCCACCAGTCCGCCCTGGCTTCCCTGGGGAGCCGGCGCGCTGCGCGGAGCCGAAGTCGAACTGCTGGCCATGGTCGAAGCCCCCCCTCCTGCGACGGTGGCCGCTTCGGACCCGTCGGCGTACTTCAGGTTTTCCTCCCTCACACCGGAGACGTAGATGTCCTCGGTGATGAACTGCGCCAGCGGGCCGGACTGGCCGACGGGCGTCAGGTTGACGGTCGGGATGCGCTTGCGCGGATAGACGCCGCAGCGGGCCGTGCCGCCGCAGTCGATCACCACCGCCGCGATCTCGCCCTCCACGGGCGGGGTGCGGAAGCCGTCGACCACGGTGCCGCCGGTCATGTCGGCGAGCTTCTGGGCCACCGCCGGGATGCCGCCGCCGGTCACCGCGACGATCTTGTCGCGCTCCGGCGTCACCTTGATCACCAGCGGGCCGCCCCAACCACCGCGTCCCTGCTCGACGCGGACGGACTTGTATTGCTTGGACATGGAAAACTCCCCCAAACCGAGTTGATCAGAGTTCCACGCCTTCGCGGCGGGCCAGGATGTCGGTGATCTTCTCGGTCACGATGCCCTTGAGCAGGATCACGACCACGCCGACGATGAAGTACCAGATGGCCACGTTGATGTGGTATCCGGCCGGAACCGCTCCGCTCTTCTCAAGCTCCAGCAGCGCCACCAGCACGCCGCCCCACACGAAGTATTCGCCGGGGTTCGCATGCGGGAAGAGGCCGAGGATCGGGTGCACGAAGGACACCGCGCTGTCGTAGAACGCCGGCTTGTGCTTCTCCTCCAGGAACGTGCCGAAGGTGTAGGCCATCGGGTTGGTCAGGAAGAACACCGCCAGGAGCGGCAGGATGGTGTAGCGCGTCAGCGCCACCCGGCCCGCAGCCCGGGCCACGCCGTGCACGCGCTCCTCGCCGATCAGGCCGGTCACCGCGTAGAAGGCGGTCATCAGCACCACGAGCGTCGGCACGATGCCGGTCACGAAGCCGACGAAGACCTCGCCGCCCTTCTGGAACACGCCGATGAAGTGCTTGCCGGCGGTGGTCAGCCAGCCCAGCTGCTCTTCCTGGTTCTGGCCGATCTCCTGCACCCGCTTGGCGTAGTCCTCGGCCGAGATGCCGCCCGCGGCTCCTGCCGCGGCATCGGCGGCCGGCGCGGCCGTCGTGGTGGTGTCCTGCACCAGCTGGATCAGCCCGTGGTGGCCGAGATCGGCGCCCTGGGCGGTCAGCCCGTGCATCGCCGCGTCCACGGCCAGCTGGCCGTAGGTCGCGGAATGCGCGGCATGCGTCATCAAGTCGGCGCCATGCGCCATCAATGTCGTGAGCGACATCTTCCTCCCTCCATCCCCTTCACGCTTCGATTGCGGCCTGCCGCGGCGTCCTCACGCCGTTTGGGCTGCCTGCCCGTTCGGAGCTTCCGCCCGTCCCTGCGCCTTGCGGATCTGTTCGACCGCTTTGGCCAGGGCTTCGGCGCGCCCCTTCTCCTTCCGCCCGAACGCGCCGGACGAAAGCCTCTCGAGGGTCATCCCCTCGTATTCCGGAAGCACGCGGAACTTGGCGAAGACGCTTCGCCCTTCCATGACCAGCAGCTTGCGGACGATGTCGTCAGGGGTCACCACGACGAGGAGGATCACCCCCTTGCCCAGCGCGCCGCGGGCGTTGCCCGCCCCCACGAATCCATCGGCCCACTGCGAGGCGATGCCGCGCATCACGTCACGATAGTGCTTCATCTGGAACCAGGTGCCGAACGCCTGCAGCGCCCACACCAAGGCCAGCAGAAGAAGAGCCGTCTGCCACCATTCCATCCGTGTTTCCTCCCCGGCTCGTTCCGGAGCTTCACGCCCGGTTTTTCGGCCAGTCGGGCCTCACCTCGCCGCACCGGCGAAGCTTACCCGTTCCCTGACGATGATGTGAACATTTGTTCTGTCGACTGTCAATATGTTATTGTCTGGGCACGGCGTGCGCCGGTGGCGTTTTTGCGTTAGACTGTGGGCAACTGGCCCTTGGGTGATCGGCATGGATCTCGCGACGGCATCTTCCATCGTGCGCGTTCCCGACGTGGGACACCGCGTCCGGCAGCTCCGGTGGTTCCAGTCCACCTTCCGCCGCCACGCGGCCCTCGTCATGGGCGAACACGGCCTTTCCGGCGAGGTCGACGGCACCCGCCTCACCTCCGCCTTCCTCGCCTGGCTGGAGCGTTTCCACGCCACCCGCTTCTACGCCCGCATGAACCGGCCCGACTTCATCTGCTACACCGCCGGCTGCATGCTGTCGGAACTGATCCGCGCCGAGCCGCTGAGGGTCCGCGTTGTCCAGCCCGGTCTCGGCGGCCCCGCCGAAGTCTGGCCCGCCGGCTTCGTCTACGTCAGCTACTGCCTGTCCGTGGCCGCCGCGGTACAGGAGCAGGACATCGGCGCCCCGCTCTCCCCCGCCGCCATCCTCGACCGCGCCGACATCTGGACGTCCTTCCGCGAGAACGCCGAGGAGGATCCGGCCACGGCCATCTCCTTCTTCGACCTCTTCGTCGGCCGCCGCCCCAACTGGACCACCCCGGAGATGCCGATCCTGCGGCCTGCCGCACGCGCAGGCAGCCGGCTCGAAGCCCGCGCCTGATCGCAGGCGTCGCCCCGTTTCAGCTGCCGCTGCGCACCGCTTCGCGGACCAATCGCGCCACCGCCTCACGGCGCTCCAGGTACGGCATGTGCCCGACCCCGGAGAACAGGTGAACGCCGATCTCGCCCGGCAGCCCCTGGACGTGCCGCGCCGGGATGATTCGGTCGTCCACGCCGAACATCACCTTCACCGGCGCCGTGAGCCGCCCCAGCACCGCGCGGATGTCGATCGCCTGCGTCCCGTCCGGGAACACCGTCGCCGCCAGCGCCGCCTGCGCCGCCACGCTCGCCGCGTCCGCCTTCTGCCGCAGCGTTGCCGCCACGAAGGCCTCGCGCGGTTCGTCCGGATCGGCGAACAGCAGCTTCAGCCACGGCCTGAGGCTTTCCCGCTTGCTGGCCCGCAGGAACCCGTCGACGAACGCCCCGTTGATTTCCGGCCCGAGCCCCGCCGGCGACAGCAGCGTCAGCGACCGCGCCTCCACCGGCAATTCGTCCAGCATCGTCACGGTAACCGCCGCGCCCAGCGAATGCGCCACGAAATGCGCCGAAGCGA
Source organism: Chthonobacter albigriseus (assembly GCF_013839445.1). Lineage (GTDB taxonomy): Bacteria > Pseudomonadota > Alphaproteobacteria > Rhizobiales > Pleomorphomonadaceae > Chthonobacter > Chthonobacter albigriseus. The sequence goes on from NZ_JACDIT010000009.1 coordinate 61,990, forward strand.
CTCCCTCGCCGCGCACCGCGTCCTCCAGCGCCGCCGCCAGCGCCGACAGGCTCCACGCCTCCGCCGGCCCGCTGCGCCCGTGCCCCGGAAGATCCACCGCCAGCACCGGACAGTCGAACGCCGCGCCCGTCACGAAGCTTCGCCAACCGTCGAGACTCGCCCCGAAGCCGTGCACCAGCACGATCGGCACGCCCTCGCCCCGCTGCAGCCATTCCCGGTGCAAGCCGCCGCCGGCCGAAGCCGCCGCAGGTCTCGCCGGAGCCGGAACCGCCGGCGCGGAACTCTGGATCGCGGCCGGCCTGGCCAGCGCCTCGGCCCGGACGAGCACGTCGCGGGCCTGGATGCGGCCTCGCGGCCCGCTGCCCGGAACGCTGGCAAGCTCCAGGCCATGCTCGCGGGCCAGCCGGCGGGCGAGCGGCGTGGCGGCAGGACCGTTGCCGGCGCCAGCCGTGACAGAGGCCGCCGGAGCGGGGGAACGCTCCGGCGGCAGGACCGGCGCGCCCTGGGAGGGAGCGGGCGCCGGCCGCGTATCTGCAGGAACGGCGGCGGCGGCGGCGGTCGCCTCCACCGGCGGCGCGTAAGCCTCGCCCTCGGCGAAGATCCACGCCACGCGGCTGCCGACCGGGATGTCCGTCCCCTCGCTTGCTGCGATGTCGCGGATCGTGCCGGCCGACGGGCTATCCACCTCCATCGCCGCCTTGTCCGTCTCGATCTCGAAGAGCACCTGGCCCTTGGTCACCGTCTCGCCGTCGGCCACGTACCAGCGGGAGATCTTCCCCGTGGCCATGTCCATGTCGACGCGCGGCAGGATCACCTCCACCGGCATGGCTCAGGTCCTCCCGCCGGCGAGCGCCCGCGCCGCTTCAACGATGTCGGGCACCTGCGGCACCGCCGCCTTCTCCAGCTCTGGATTGTAGGGGATTGGGCATTCCGCCCCGCCCAGCCGCACGATCGGCGCGTCGAGGTAGCCGAACGCCTCGCTCTCCGCGATCAGTGCCGAGATCTCCGCGCCGATGCCCAGCGTCTTCACGCCCTCGTAGACGCTCATCAGCCGCGTCGTCTTCTTCACGCTCTCGATGATGGTCCGGCTGTCGATCGGCCGCAGCGAGCGCAGGTCGATCACCTCCAGCTCGATGCCTTCCTGAGCCAGCGTCTCCGCCGCCTCCAGCGCCCGGTGCACCATGATCGCGGATGCCACCACCGTCACGTGGCGGCCCTGGCGCACGGTCGCGGCCTCCCCGATCGGGATGGTGTAGTGCCCCTGCGGCACCGGGCCCTTCATCTTGTAGAGAAGCTTGTGCTCGAACACGAGCACCGGGTCCGGGTCCTCCAGCGCCGCCAGCAGCAGCCCCTTGGCGTCGTGCGGTGTGGAAGGTTCCACCACCTTCAGCCCCGGCACGTGGGCGAACCACGCCTCCAGGCTCTGGCTGTGCTGCGCCGCCGCGCCCGTGCCCGATCCGCATGGCATCCGGAACACCAGCGGCACGGAAACCTCGCCGCCCAGCATGTAGCGCATCTTGGCGGCCTGGTTGACGATCTGCTCCATCGCCAGGGTGGCGAAGTCGGAGAACTGGAACTCGTAGACCGGCCGCATCCCGGTCACCGCGGCGCCCACCGCGACGCCCGCCCCGCCCAGTTCGGAGATCGGCGTGTCGCGCACGCGCTCCGCCCCGAACCGGTGGACGAGATCGCCCGTTACCTGGAAGGCGCCGCCATAGACGCCGATGTCCTCACCCATCAGGAACACGCGCGGATCGGCCTCCATGGCGATCGCCAGCGCTTCATAGATGGCCTGTGCAAAGGAAAGTTCGCGGACCGGAGCGTCCATCGTTGTGGGCCTCAGACGGTTGTGACGAAACGGGTGACGTCGGCGGGATCGGGGCTCGGGCTCGCCTTGGCGAACTCGTAGGCCTCGTCGATCTCCGCGGCAGCCGCGGCGCGGATCTCCTCCGCCTCCGCCGCCGTGAGGAAGCCGAGCCCGATCAGCTCCTGCTCGAAGCGGGGGATCGGGTCGCGCTGCACCCAGGCCTCGATCTCCTCCTTGGTGCGATAGCGGTTGCGGTCCGAGCGCGAGTGCCCGCGCGTGCGGTAGGTCTTGCACTCGATCAGCGTCGGCCCTTCGCCGCGTTTGGCCCGGTCCACCGCGGCCATCGAGGCGCTCGCCACCGCCGCGAAGTCGTTGCCGTCCACGATCACACCCGGCATCGAATAGGCCACCGCCCGGTCCGCCACGTTCTTCACCGCCGTGGAGCGCTCCGTGGAGGTCGACATGCCGTACTGGTTGTTCTCGCAGACGAACACCACGGGCAGCTTCCACACCGAGGCCATGTTCAGCGCCTCGTGGAAGGCACCCTCGTTGTTCGCACCGTCGCCGAAGAAGCAGATCGAGACGCTGTCCTTGCCCTGCAGCTTCATGGAGAGCGCCGCGCCCACCGCGATCGGCAGCCCTCCGCCCACGATGCCGTTGGCGCCGAGGTTGCCGGTCTTCACGTCCGCGATGTGCATCGAGCCGCCCCGGCCGCGGCAGTAGCCGGTCTCCTTGCCGAAGAACTCGGCGAACATCTTCTTGGGGTCCGCCCCCTTGGCGATGCAGTGGCCGTGCCCGCGGTGCGTGGAGGTGATCGTGTCCGCGTCGGTCAGCGGCGCGCAGATCCCCACCGCGCTCGCCTCCTGCCCGATCGACAGATGCATCGTCCCGTAGGTCAGGCCGCGCTGGTAGCTGTCCTCCGCGCCCTCTTCGAACAGGCGGATCAGGTGCATCTTTTTCAGCGCCTGCTTCAGCTGGTCGGGGGATAGCCTGCGATAGGCCTCCGGCAGATTGGCGCGCACTTCGGCCGACGACATCGCCTTCTCCATCAGGTCCATGGGGGTCTCCGGTCTCATCGGGGATCGCAGGCGTTCGCGCCGCAGCCAGCCCTGCCGGACCGCCGATCACCCCGCGCACTGCGCGGCATTGCAACCGGATCCACCGCCGTTCCGCGGCAGCCTCTGCCCGACATGCCTCACCCTCCCCTCGGCCGAAACCTCGCGTTTCGCGGGCCCGGTCCGTCCTTGTTGGAGCGAGTGTACAATTGTCTCGTATCAAGTCAATATGTTCATTGAAGGAAGCCGAGCACTCAGGCTCGGGCAGCCGGCCTTAGGCAGAGGGCAGTAGGCACTCGCCCCCCGACGCCGTCATGGTCCGCGCAGGCGGACCACCCACGACTTTGTGGGTGCCACTCGGCCTCATGTCCCGCGTGTGGTGCGCCCTCCCGGAAAAAAGCAGCCGTACCCCACCAATACGCCGTCATGGTCCGCGCAGGCGGACCACCCACGACTTTGTGGGTGCCGTTCGGCCTCATGTCCCGCGTGTGGTGCGCCGTCCCGGAAAAAGGCGTGGGTGGTCCGCCTTCGCGGACCATGACGGGGAGGGCAAGGCCCAATGCCTACTGCCCACTCCCTACTCCCTACTGCCGACTGCCGACTGCCGAAGCCCGACGGCCTACTCCCCACTGCCCATTGCCCCCTGCCGAAGCCCGACGGCCTACTCCCTACTCCCCACTGCCGACTCCCCACTCTGCCCCTACTCACCCACCCTCACCCCGCCCCCATCGAACCGGTGCACTGGACCCGTCGGCGTCAGGAACACGCGATCTCCCGCGTCAGCGTCCGTGTCCCCGATCACCCGCACGGTCAGCAGCGCCCCGTCGTCCGCCTCCACGTAGACGAAGGTATCCGCGCCCAGCCGCTCCGCATGCGCGACGACCCCGGCGAACGCCCCGCTCTCGCGCGACAGCGACAGATGCTCCGGCCGGATCCCGACCGTCGTCGCCCCGGCCTTCTCCGCCACCTGACCGGTGAGGAAGTTCATCTTCGGCGAGCCGATGAAGCCGGCGACGAACAGGTTCGCCGGCCGGTGGTAGAGCTCCATCGGCGTGCCCACCTGCTCGATCCGCCCGGCGTTCAGCACCACGATCTTGTCGGCGAGCGTCATCGCCTCCACCTGGTCGTGCGTCACGTAGATGATCGTCGCCTTCAGGAGTCGGTGCAGCTTGGCGATCTCCAGCCGGGTGTTCACCCGAAGCGCGGCGTCGAGGTTGGACAGCGGCTCGTCGAACAGGAACAGCTTCGGCTCGCGGACGATCGCCCGCCCGATTGCCACCCGCTGCCGCTGCCCGCCGGAAAGCGCCGACGGCTTGCGGTCGAGATAAGGCTCCAGGTGCAGGATCTCGGAGGCCTTCTTCACCCGCTCCGCGATGGTGGCCTCCGGCGCGCCCGCCTGGCGCAGGCCGAGCTCCATGTTCCCCTTCACGCTGAGGTGCGGGTAGAGCGCGTAAGTCTGGAAGACCATTGCGATTTCGCGCTTTGCCGGCGGCGTCGCATCGACGCGTTTCCCGTCGATCAGCACCGCCCCGGCGGTCTGGTCCTCAAGCCCCGCGATGATCCGCAGCAACGTCGACTTCCCGCATCCCGACGGACCGACGAAAACGACGAACTCACCATCCGCCACCGTGAGGTCGACCCCCTTGATGACGTCCACCGCCCCGAAGGACTTCTTCACCTGCCTGAGTTCGAGCGATCCCACTGGCTCCCCCTGGATGTGCTGCGCGTCCCGTGACGTTCCGTCGTCAGAGCTTCACCACGGCGCCCGTCCGCACGCTCTCGTCGGCGGCGAGCACCACCTTCAGGCTCGTCACCGCGTCGCGCATGTGCCGGGTCAGGTCCACGTCCTCACGGATGGCCTTCAGCATGTAGGCCTGCTCGCGGTCGCAGAGCTCCTGGTGGCCGGGTTCGTCGGCCATCGAGAGCATCGTGTCCGGCTGCGCAAACCGCGTGCCGGCCTGCGCGGCCGAGTGGATCCGGATCCGCGCCGTTTTGGTGTGGGTGTCGATGTCGTCAGACTTGGCGCTCTCGTCCATCACGATGGAGACCGACCCGCGCGGCGTCATCACGTCCTTCACGAAGAACGCCGTTTCCGAGATCATCGGCCCCCACGCCGCCTCGTACCAGCCCACCGATCCGTCGGCGAACAGCACCTGCAGGTGGCCGTAGTTGTACATGTCCGGCCCGATCTCGTCGGAGAGCCGCACCCCCATGCCGCGCACCTCCACCGGGGCGGCGTCGGTGATCTGGCACATCACGTCCACGTAGTGCACGCCGCAGTCGACGATCGGGCTCGTCGTCTCCATCAGGCGGCGGTGCACCTCCCAGGTCGCGCCCACGCTCTGCTGGTTGAGGTTCATCCGCATCACGAAGGGCCCGCCGAGTGCGCGCGCCTCGGCGATGAACCGCGTCCAGGAGGGATGGTGCCGGAGGATGTAGCCGACCACGAGCTTGCGCTTCAGCCGCGTCGCTGCCTCCACCACCCGCTCCGCGTCGGCCACCGTCATCGCCAGCGGCTTCTCCACGAACACGTGAGCGCCCGCTTCCATCGCCGCGATCGCGTAGTCCACGTGCGTGTCGGTGTAGGTCGCCACGCACACGAGCTCCGGCTTCGTCGCGGCCAGCGCGTCCTCGAAGGTCTCGAAGAATGGATAGGCCTCCATCCCCTCCGGCAGCGCCGGCTTCGACCGGTTGGCGAGCCCCACGATCTCGAAGCCCGGGTTCGCGTGGTAGGCCTTGGCATGGCTGAGGCCCATGTTGCCGAGGCCGACGACGAGGGTGCGGATGGGCGCGGTCATTTCACGGCTCCGGATGTGATGCCCCGGATGAGGCTCTTGGAGAAGATCAGGTAGAGCACCAGCACCGGCACGATGGCGAGCGACAGCGCCGCCAGGACGGCGTTCCAGTTGGTGACGAACTGGCCGATGAACACCTGCGCGCCGAGCGTCACCGTCTTGGTGCTCTCCGCCGGTGCCAGGATCAGCGGGAACCAGAGGTCGTTCCAGATCGGGATCATCGTGAACACGGCCACGGTGGCCATCGCCGGCCGCACCAGCGGCAGCACCAGGCGGAAGAAGATCCGGTATTCCGAAAGCCCGTCGATCCGCCCGGCGTTCTTCAGGTCGTCCGAAACGGTCCGCATGAACTCCGACAGGATGAACACGGCGAGCGGCAGTCCCTGCGCCGTGTAGACCAGGATCAGCGCCAGGTGCGTATTGACGAGGTTCGCCCCCACCATGAACTTCAGGATGCCGATGGTGCCGAGCCGGATCGGGATCATGATCCCGAGCGCGAGGTAGAGCCCCGTCAGCGTGTTCATCCGGAACCGGTATTCGCTGAGCGCGAAGGCCGCCATCGCCCCGAACAGGAGCACGCCCGCCAGCGACCCGCAGGTCACGATCAGGCTGTTTATGAAGTACCCCGTGAAGTCGCCCTGCCCGAGCACGGTCGTGTAGCCGATCGGATCGTAGGTCTCCGGCCCCGGCAGCGTCAGCGGCGAGGCGAAGATCGCCTTCCGCGACTTGAACGAGTTCATCACGATCAGGATCACCGGGAACAGCGCGATGATCGTGTAGGTGATCAGGATCCCGTGCGCTGCGATCGTGCGGGGAAGCGAGGTGCGGGCGCGGCTCATGGTGTGCTGACCTCCCTTCCCGTCAGAACTGGTAGCGGGTGATCTTGCGCTGGATCACGAACAGGTAGAGCGCCACGCCCGCCAGGATGATCAGGAACATGATCGCCGCGATCGCAGCGCCCATGTTCGGATCGCCCAGCTGCAGCTGGAAGCCGAAGAAGGTGCGGTAGAGCAGCGTTCCGAGGATGTCCGTGGAGAAGTTCGGGCCGGCCAGCGCCCCTTGCGCCACGTAAATCAGGTCGAAGGCGTTGAAGTTGCCCACGAAGGTCAGGATCGAGATGATCCCGATCGTCGGCCAGAGAAGCGGCAGCTTGATCTTGAAGAACTGCGCCGTCCCGGTCACCCCGTCTATCTCGGCCGCCTCGATGATCTCGTCGGGGATGGAGAGCAGCGCCGCGTAGATCAGCATCATCGGGATGCCGATGTACTGCCACACCGAGATCAGCGCCAGCGTCGTCAGCGCGGTTTCCGGCTTGCCGAGGTAGGGGGCGAACAGGAACTTCAGCCCCACCGCGTCGAGCAGGCTCGGCGCCACGCCCCACAGCGGCGACAGGATCAGCTTCCACCCGAAGCCCACGATCACGAACGACAGCATCGTCGGCACGAAGATCGCCGTCCGGTAGAACGTCCGCCCCGGAAGCCGCGGGATCGACAGGATGGCCGCGAGCGCGATCCCGATCGGGTTCTGCACCACCATGTGGATCAGGAAGAAGTAGAAGTTGTTCCAGAGCGCGTTCCAGAACTGCGGCGCCCACCGGTCGTCCAGGAACAGCGTCTTGAAGTTCTCCAGCCCGGCGAAATACGCCTGGTTCTCCGCCACCCGATAGAAGCTCGACCGGAGCGTCTCGAACAGCGGCACGATCATGATCAGCGAATAGACGATCACCGCCGGCGCCAGGAACACGGCGATATGCCAGCGAACCGGCCGGCGCGGCGCATCAAGCTCGACACTGGACATGGCGCGTCTTCCGGGAAGAGGGGTTCGGCCGTTCGCAAGGGAGGGCGCGAGACCGGACCGGCCCCGCGCCCCTCGTCACGTCACTTGCCCGGCTTGTACCAGGCGTCGAGGCCCTTCTGCAGCCGCTCGGAGGCGGCTTCCGCCGTTTCCGCGCCGGTGATCACGTTGGCGCTCGCCACCCAGGTCTCGTTCTCCAGGTTCGGCGTCCCGCGCGACAGGATCTGGTAGGTCGAGCGGATCGTCGACTGGCACTTGCCGCGCCAGGACACGAACTCCTGCGCCAGCGGGTCCTTGAGCTCGACCGGCTGGTTCGACAGCGAGAAGAAGCCCGGCAGCGCGTTGGCGTAGAGCGAGGCGAACTCCGGCGAGGCCACCCAGGCCAGGAACGTCTTCGCCGCTTCCGGATGCGCCGTCTTGGCGTTCATGCCGATCGCGAGGTCCACGTGGTCGGAGATGTAGCAGGTGTCCCCCGCAGCCTTCACCGGCGGCGGGAAGGCGCCCATCTTGAACTGGGCCTGCGTGTTGAAGCCAGAGATCTCCCACGAACCCGCCGGATAGACCGCCGCGCGGCCGAGCGTGAACATGTTCTGGCTATCCGGATAGGTCTGCGCCTGGAAGCCGTCGCCGAGGTAGTCCTTCCAGCGGGCGAGCGTCTTGTAGGGCTCAACCCAGGCGGCGTCGGTCAGCTTCTGCTCGCCCTTGATCAGCGCGTTGCGGCCTTCCTCGCCCTTCCAGTAGTTCGGCCCGATGTTCTGGTAGCCCATCGTGGCGGCTTCCCACTGGTCGTTGGTGCCCATCGCCATCGGGATGTAGGTGCCGTCCGCCTTGATCTTGTCGAGCGCGGCGAAGAACTCGTCCTCCGTCGTCGGCACCGCGATGCCGAGCTTGTCGAACGCGTCCTTGTTGTAGATGAAGCCGTGCAGCACCGAGGCGACCGGCACGCAGAACGTCGTCGCGCCGTCGTCCGTCGACCAGCCCGACTTGGCCACCGGCCCGAAGTTGTCCATCCCCGCGACGTCGTTCACCGACGAGAGATACCCCTTCTCGAACAGCTGCAGCGAGGCGTCGAACGGCCGGCAGGTGATGATGTCGCCCGCCGAGCCCGCCTCCAGCTTGGAGTTCAGCGCCGCGTTGTATTCGGTCGGCGCCATCGGCGCGAAGTTCAGCTTGATCTCCGGGTGCTTGGCCTCGAAGGCCGGGATGATCGTCTGCTGCCAGATGGCAAGGTCGTCGTTGCGCCAGCTCTCGATCGTGAGCGTGACGGTTTCCGCGGACGCCTGGCCGACGGTCAGCGCCGTGGCGGCCATGAGGCCGAGGGAGAGAGTGATCCCCTTCATCGTTGTCTTTGCTCCCTGTTGTCGCCGCGGCGTTGCGCGGCGGTTCTTCAATCCCTGCCCCCGGGTCGTCCGGACCGGTCAGGGCTGGTCCTGAAGCGAGGCGAACGCGGCCCGAAGGTCGCCCCCGCTCGCCTCGATCAACTGTCGCGCCTTCGCTGCGGTCGCGCCGCGCGCCACCAGCACCGCCGGCTTCACGTCGCCGCCTGTTGCAGTGATCGCCGCCCGCGCCGCCGCCTCGTCGACGCCGGCCGCCCGCGCCACGATCCGCGCCGCCCGGTCCACGAGCTTGGCGTTCTCCGCCCGCACGTTAACCATCATCCCGTCATAGACGTGGTTGAGCTTCATCGCCGCCAGCGTGGAAAGCATGTTGAGCGCGCACTTCTGCGCCGTGCCGGCGTTCATCCGGGTCGAGCCGGCCACGATCTCCGGCCCGGCCAGGATCGACACGGGCAGGTCCGCCGCGTCAAGGAGCGGCGCCCGCGCATTGCAGGCGATCCCGATCACCGTCGCGCCGGCCGCGCGCGCCGCTTCCGCCGCCGCCACCGTGTAGGGCGTCGAGCCGCTCGCCGACACCGCGATCACCGCGTCTCCGGCCCGCAGCCCCAACGCTTCGATTTCCTTGCGCGCCCCGTCCCGGTCGTCCTCCGACGCCGCATCGAGGTGCGTCAGCGACGCCGCCCCGCCCGCAAGCAGCACCGGCAGCCGGTCGGTCGTCAGCCCGTAGGTGCCCGGCAGCTCCAGCGCATCCAGCAGCGCGATCAGCCCCGACGAGCCCGCGCCGACATAGACGATCCGCCCGCCGCCACCCCAGGCCTGCGCCAGCGCGCCGGCCGCCGCCGACAGCGCCGGGATGGCTGCCCGCACCGCTTCGATCGCCCGCCCCTGCCCGTCTGCGATCGCCGAAAGCACGTCCGCGTCGGCCCATGTCTCCACGGCCCGGTAGCGCTCGTTCGTCTCTTCGGTGACCAGCTTCGGCTGCAAGGCGCGGATCCTTTTGCCCGGATTCGGGTGCCCGCGGGATCCCAATTCCGCGAACGCCATGGGATACTACCAAAATGATACCACTTGTCCATACGCCGCACGAAAATCGGGTCGACTTAACGAATTCCGACGAACTTTAACCAATCTGATCCGTTCTGGGACGTTTGCGGCACCCGTTATGGGCTCGCCAGACGCGCTCTTCCAAATTGGATTTGTTTTGGTATTATCGCGCGGCAAGCCGGACCGGCGCCTCGGGCGCGAGCTGAAACCGGCGCTTCGGGGGTTGCGCGTTGGCGGACAGGGCACACACCCTTCATCTCGGCATAGACGGCGGCGGCACCGGCTGCCGCGCCCGGCTGACCGACGCCGACGGCCGCGTGCTCGGCGAGGCGACGGGCGGTCCGGCCAACGTCAACACCGACTTTGCCGGGGCGATCTCCTCCATCCTCGACGTCGCCGCCGCCGCCTTCGCCGCCGCCGATCTACGGCCCGGTGAGATGGCCCGCGCCCGCGCCGGCTTCGGCCTCGCCGGCGCCAACGCCGCGCGTGCCGCCGAGCGCCTGCCCGCCCATCCCTTTCCGTTCGCCTCGGTCGCCGTCGCATCCGACGCCGAGACCGCCTGCCTCGGCGCCCATCGCGGCGAGGATGGCGGCATCCTCATCCTCGGCACCGGCAGCCAGGGCGTCGCCCGCGTCGACGGCCGCGTGCGAACGGTCGGCGGCTGGGGCTTCCTCGTTTCCGACACTGCCTCCGGCGCCACCCTCGGCCGCGCAGCGGTCCGCCGCGCCCTCCTCGGCCACGAGGCGATCGAGCCGCCCTCGCCCTTTACCGAGGCGGTGATGGCCCGCTTCGACGCCAACCCGTCCGCCATGCTCGCCTGGGCGCTCACCGCCATCCCACGCGATTACGCCGTCTTCGCCCCGCTCGTCTTCGAGGCCGCATCCTCCGGCGATCCCGTCGCCGCCGAGATCGTCCGCGAAGCCGCCGCCGACGCCGGCCGCCTGCTCGACCGCCTCGTCGCCCACGGCGCCACGCGCATCGCCCTGATGGGCGGCCTCTCCGGCCCCTACCGCCCCTGGCTCGACAGCCGCTTCGACCCCGTGCTCGTCGCTCCGCGCGGCGATGCCCTCGACGGCGCGCTCGCCCTCTCCGGCCTCGGAGGTCCGGCATGACGGCCCTGTCCGCCATCCTAGGCTCCGAGCGCTTCACGCAGGACGATCCCGCCCCGCTCTACCTGCGCCTTCAGTCTGCCATCCGCGAGGCGGTCGGCGCAGGCTCCCTCGCCCCCGGCGACGCGCTGCCGCCGGAGCGCGAGCTCGCCTCCGAGCTCGGCATCTCCCGCGTCACCGTCCGCAAGGCGCTCGCCGGTCTCGTCGAGGCCGGCATCCTGCAGCAGCGCCGCGGCTCCGGCACCTACGTCGCCCCCACGCCCCACCGCATGGAGCAGCCGCTCTCCCGCCTCACCTCCTTCACCGAGGACATGCGCGCCCGCGGCTTCCGCCCCACCGTCCAGGTGATCGACCGTCGCGTCTCGCTGCCCTCCCCGGAGGAGGCGATGGTGTTCGGCCTCAAGGTCGGCGAGCGCGTCACGCGGCTGCATCGCCTGCGCCTCGCCGACGGCGTGCCCATGGCGATCGAGATGGCCGTCGTGCCCCAGGCCTTCCTGCCCGACCCCGATCTCGTCGACCAGTCGCTCTACGCCGTCCTGGAAGCGCGCGGCATCCGGCCGGTCCGCGCCCTGCAGCGGCTCGCCGCCACCAACATCGCCGCCACCGAAGCCGCCCTCCTGGAGGTGCCCGTCGGCTCGGCGACGCTCAGGATCGAGCGCGTCTCCTACCTCGCCGATGGGCGCGTGGTGGAGTTCACCCGGTCCTACTACCGCGGTGACGCCTACGACTTCGTCGCCGAACTCAATCTCGGAGCGGATCATTGACCGACATGACAGCCATGGCCCGCGAGACGGCTGAGGCGCCCGACGCCGTCGCCCGTCTCCTCGCCCGCGAAACCGGCCGCCTGGAAGATCTCGGCGCCCGCCTCCGCGCGCTGGATCCGCCCGTCGTCGCCACCTGCGCCCGCGGCTCATCCGACCACGCCGCCGGCTATCTGAAATACGCCGTGGAACTCGGCACCGGCGTTCCGGTCGCCTCCATCGGCCCGTCGATCGCCTCGGTTTACGCCGCGCCGCTGAAGCTGAAGGGCGGCGTCCTCGTCACCATCTCGCAGTCCGGCCAGAGCCCGGATCTCGTCGCCCTCCAGGCGGCCGCCAAGGCGTCCGGCGCGCTCACTGTCGCCCTCGTCAACGTCGAGGAGAGCCCCGTCGCCGACGCCGCCGACGTGGTGATCCCGCTTCACGCCGGCCCGGAGCTCAGCGTCGCCGCCACCAAGTCCTTCATCGCCTCCGTCGCCGCCGCCGCCGCCCTCACCGCCGCCTGGACCGGCGACGCGGCGCTGAAGGCCGCCGTCGCCCGCCTGCCCGAAACCCTCGCCGCCGCGCTCGCGGCCGACTGGTCCGCCGCCGCCGAAACCTTCCGGACCGCCTCGTCGCTCTACGTCGTCGGCCGCGGCCCCGGCTTCCCCATCGCCCAGGAGGCCGCGCTGAAATCCAAGGAGACCGCTGCGATCCACGCTGAGGCCTTCTCCACGGCCGAGGTGATGCACGGCCCGCTCCGCCTGGTGCAGGACCGCTTTCCCGTGCTCGCCCTCGCCCCGGACGACCGCGCCGCCGCCGCCAACCGCGACGGCATCGAGCGCCTGTTGAAGGCGGGCGGTCAGGTCTTCACCGCCGCCACCGTGCCGATGCCGGGCGTCGCGCTTCCCGCAGCGCCCACCGGCCACGGCCTCACCGACCCGATCTCGATCGTCACCTCCTTCTACCGCTTCATCGAGGCGGTCACCCGCGCCCGTGGCCACGATCCGGACCGCCCCGCCAACCTTGCCAAGGTCACGGAAACCCGCTGATGACCTCCGCCCCCGCCGGCCTCGTCGCCCTCACCGGTGCCACACTCTTCGACGGCGAACGCCGGCTGGAGGGCCACGCCCTTCTCGTCGATGGCGCGCTCATCGCCGGCGTCGTCCCGCGTTCCGAAATCCCGGCCGACGCCGCCGTCACCGACCTCGGCGGCGGGATCCTCACCGCCGGCTTCATCGACGTCCAGGTCAACGGCGGCGGCGGCGTCATGCTGAACGACGCCCCGACGCCGGACGCCATGGCCGCCATCGCCGCCGCCCACCGGCGCTTCGGCACCACCGGCCTGCTGCCGACGCTGATCACCGACACGCCCGCCGCAACCGCGGCCGCCATAGCGGCGGCGGCCGAAGCCGTTTCCACCCGCCCAGGCGTCATCGGACTGCATCTGGAAGGGCCGCACCTCGCCCCGGCCCGGCGCGGCGCCCACCTGCCCGAGCTGATGCGCCCGCTCACCGAGGCCGACGCCGACCAGCTCGCCGCCGCCGCCGAGGCGATCGGCACGCTGCTCGTCACCATGGCCGTCGAGCAGGCCCCGCCCGCGCTGATCCGCCGTCTCGCCGACGCCGGCGTCATCGTCAGCCTCGGCCACACCGACGCCGACTACGACGCCGCCATGCGTGCCATCGACGCCGGCGCGCGCTCGGTCACCCATCTCTTCAATGCCATGAGCCAGCTCGGCCATCGCGCCCCCGGCATGGTCGGCGCGGCAATCGATTCCGGCGCCGTCTGGTGCGGCGTCATCGCCGACGGCCACCACGTCCACCCGGCCAGCCTCTCCGCGGCCTTGCGCGCCAAGCGCGGCCCCGGCCGCTGCGTCCTCGTCACCGACGCCATGTCCACCGTCGGCGCCGACGGCGACAGCTTCACCCTCAACGGTCGCACCGCCCGCCGCGTCGACGGCAAGCTCGTCCTCGCGGACGGCACGCTCGCCGGCTCCGACATCGACATGGCCGCAAGCGTCCGCTACGCAGTCGCCCACCTCGGCGTCTCCGCCGACGAGGCGCTCCGCATGGCCACCGTCTACCCCGCTGCCCTCCTCCGCCACGACCGGATCCGAGGCCGCCTCGCCCCCGCCCTCGCAGCCGACCTCGTCCACCTCACCCCCGACCTCCACGTCCAAGCCACCTGGATCGCGGGCGAACACTCAACGCCGCAGACCTCCCTCCCCCTCTCGAGGTGAGGGCGCAGCCCGAACGCCGAAACGGCAAAGGACTTCGAGGCCGGAGGGTCGGGGCAATTATCCCCGCACCGACCCGAAACTTCGTCCCCTGATCGCCCTGCCCCTCGCCGTCATGGTCCGCGCAGGCGGACCACCCACCCGAAACCCCTGCCCCTGATCGTCCCCCTCGGCGTCATGGTCCGCGCAGGCGTACCACCCACGACTTTGTGGTGCCGCGTCACGCCGCATTCCCGCAGACGCGCCGTCCTGGATAAACGCGTGAGTGGTCCGCCTGCGCGACCATGACCGCGGGACAGAGAGGTCGCCCCCTCACCCCGCCACCCCCCGCGCCCACCGCGCCAAGTCCTCCAGCACGCCCGCCCGCCCCCGGAGCGGCCGCGCCAGCGCCAGCACCAGCCCGGCGTGCCCGACGCCTTTGTAGGCGCGCGTCTCCACCCGCACCCCCGCCCGCCGCAGCTGCCGCGCCAGTTCCTCGCTGTTGGGCGGCTTCACCGTGTCGTCCTCGGTGCCCCAGGCCAGGAAGAACGCCGGCTCGCCGCCCCGCACCAGGTTCACCGGCTGCGTCGCAGGGCCGTCCTCGATGCCCTTGAAGGCCTCCTCGGCGACATCGGAGGTGAACGGAAAGAAGTCGTAGGGACCGGCCAGCCCCGCCACGCCGCGGATCGCCTGACGCGGCACCCCCGCCTCGCGCAGGTACCGCCGGTCGATCACCGCCTGCGCCACGTTGTAGGCGCCGGCCGAATGCCCGGAGAGCACGATCCGGTCTGGATCGCCTCCAAACTCAGCAGCCCGGTCGCGCGCGAAGCGGATCGCCGCCGCCGTATCCTCCACGAAGGCCGGGTAGCGCACCTCCGGCACCAGCCGGTAGTCGAACACGAAGGTCAGGAACCCTTGCGCCGCCATCGCGTGCCCGACGAACGCGTACCCCGCCCGGTCGCCGCTCGCCCAGTTGCCGCCGTAGGCGAACACCATCACCGGGAAGGGGCCGCGTCCCTCGGTCGGCGCGTAGACGTCCACCATCCGCCGCGGCCCCAGACCGTAGGCGAGCCCCCGCGCCGCCACGCGCGACCCGCCGTCCTTCGGCACCAGCGCATTGAACGTGGCGAGCGGCGAGCAGGCCGCGGCGGCGAGCCCGGCGAGGGGCAGCGCAAGGAGGGCGGCAAGGCGGCGGCGGGTGATCATGGTGCGGGCGGGCTCCGGAGAAGGGGGTCGGGGCAGGATACGCGCCGTGCCCCGATCCGGTTTCCTCACGCTGCCGTCAACGCCCCCGCGGAACGAACC
Source organism: Chthonobacter albigriseus (assembly GCF_013839445.1). Classification (GTDB taxonomy): domain Bacteria; phylum Pseudomonadota; class Alphaproteobacteria; order Rhizobiales; family Pleomorphomonadaceae; genus Chthonobacter; species Chthonobacter albigriseus. The sequence goes on from NZ_JACDIT010000009.1 coordinate 77,191, forward strand.
GCCGAGCTGGAGGTTGGAAATCCGACCGGCCGCTTCGGCTGCCGAAAACATCTGATGGAGGAACACTCATGTTGCGAGGCGGACTTCTCTGGCTCATCGGCATCCCCCTGCCGATCATCCTGATCCTCTGGTTCCTCGGATACCTCAGCTGAAAACGAAGTTTTCGGCTCAGCTGAACGCGAAGCATTTAGCTCAGCTAAACGCGAAGCGTTCTGCTCAGCTGAAAACGAAGTTTTCGGCTCAGCTGAAAGCGGAGCTGAACCTCCCTACGGCGTCTGGCTGAGGATCCCGGTCAGCGTCTCCTGCCCTTCCGGCCAGGCGATGTCGTCCACCTTCCAGGCGCCGTCCTCCTTGACGAAGCGGAACACCACCGTCGTCGGGCGGTCCATGTTCTTGAACGCGGCCTCCACCTCGGCCCGATCGCTGGCTTCGCTCACCGCGCGGATGGTGAGGTCGCTCAGCTGGTAGTCCTGCGCGTAGAGGAACACGTCGAAGTCCAGCTGCCCCGGCTCCTCCTCCGAGGCGCCCTCCACGGCCTTTCCGATCATCCCCTTCAGGTGGCTGGAATAGATCGGCAAGTCGAACGGCGGCCTCGGCATCGTCGTCGTCGACAGATACGGCGCATAGATGTCCTTCACGATCTCGGCCGGCCCTTCCGCCGCCGCCATCGCCGGCACCATCATCGCCAGCGCGAACGCCGCGCCCAGCACACGCTTCCTCACAAGACTCATCGGAACGCCCCCGGAAAATCCACCTCCTCCATCCGCCGCAGCCCCAATCTGCCACGCTCCGTCACGTCGCACAAATCCCGGTGAGCGGTCGGCCGATCCGCACCACCGGAGTTGTCCGCGCCTGAGGGAAACGCCATAGTCCGCCCGAACAAGAAGACGGAGTGCCCCATGCCCTACCAGCCCGCCGAGACCCGCTACGCGGAGATGAAGTACAACCGCATCGGCCGTAGCGGCCTGATGCTCCCGGCGGTCTCGCTCGGCCTCTGGCAGAACTTCGGCGAGGACAAGTCGCTCGGCAACGCCCGCGCCATCTGCCGCACCGCCTTCGACCTCGGCATCACCCACTTCGACCTCGCCAACAACTACGGCCCGCCGCCGGGCGCCGCCGAGGAAGCCTTCGGCCTGATCCTCGACAAGGACTTCCGCCCCTTCCGCGACGAGCTGGTGATCTCCAGCAAGGCTGGATACCGCATGTGGCCCGGCCCCTACGGCGAATGGGGCAGCCGCAAGTACCTCCTCTCCTCGCTCGACCAGAGCCTGAAGCGGATGAAGCTCGACTACGTCGACATCTTCTACTCCCACCGCTTCGACCCGGACACGCCGCTGGAGGAGACCATGTCGGCCCTCGACCAGGCGGTCCGCTCCGGCAAGGCGCTCTACGCTGGCATCTCCTCCTACAACGCCCAGCGCACCCGCGAGGCGGCCGGCATCCTCCGCCGCCTCGGCACGCCCTGCCTCATCCACCAACCCAGCTACTCCATGATCAACCGCTGGATCGAGGACGACGGCCTCCTCGACACCCTCGACGGCGAAGGCATCGGCTCGATCGTCTTCTCCCCCCTCGCCCAGGGCCTGCTCACCGCCAAGTACCTCGCCGGCGTGCCCGACGACAGCCGCGCCGCAAAGCGCGGCTCCCTGAAGCCGGAGTTCCTCAACGACGAGAACATCGCCCGCGCCCGCGCCCTCGATGCCTTCGCCAAGAGCCGCGGCCAGACGCTCGCCCAGATGGCCGTCGCCTGGGTTCTGCGCGGCGGCCGCGTCAACTCCGCCCTGATCGGCGCCAGCCGTCCCGAGCAGGTCGTCGAATGCGTCGGCGCCCTGAAGAACCCCGCCTTCACCGCCGACGAGCTCGCCGCCATCGACGCCCACGCCGTGGAGGGCGGCATCAACCTCTGGGCCGCCAGCGCCGAGCGCCAGGGCCCGTCCCGCTGACGGTCCACCCCTGTCGATAAAGCGGTGCGCCCATGCGCGCGCCGCCCTTCCCGTCCGCGCCCGCTCCGGCTATGCCTCGGCGAACCGCCACCCGGATCCGCCATGCCCACCGACACGCCCCTCCCCCGCGCCGGCTCCATCCTCCAGCCCGTCTCGGCCGGCATCCTCGCCTCCGTCGTCGGCTTCGCAAGCACCTTCGCCGTCGTCCTCTCCGGCTACACGGCGATGGGCGCCACCGCCGACGAGGCCGCCTCCGGCCTGCTCGGCGTCTCCATCGGCATGGGCCTCCTCGGCCTCGTCCTCAGCTGGCACTGGCGCATCCCGATCGCCATCGCCTGGTCGACGCCGGGCTCCGCGCTCCTGATCGCCACCGGCGCCGCCACCGGCGCGCCCGTCGGCGGCTTTCCCGTCGCGGTCGGCGCCTTCCTTCTCGCCGGCGCCCTGATCACCGCCGCCGGCATCTGGAAGCCCTTCGGCCGCGCCGTGTCTTCCATCCCCATGCCCCTCGCCAGCGCGATGCTCGCCGGCGTGCTCCTCCCGCTCTGCCTCGCGCCCGTGAAGGCGGTGGCGGCCATGCCGGCCCTCGCGCTTCCCATCGTCCTCGTCTGGGCGCTCGCCTGGCGCTTCGCCCGGCTCTACGCCGTGCCGATCGCCGTCGTCGTCACCGCGGCCCTGGTCGTCTGGTCGACGCCCATCCCGGACGGCGCGCTCGCCTCCATCGCCCCGCGTGTGGTTTTTGTCGCCCCCGTGTTCACCTGGGACGCCGCGATCGGCCTTGCCCTGCCGCTCTTCATCGTCACCATGGCCTCGCAGAACGTGCCCGGTCTCGCGGTGCTCTCCGTCAACGGCTACCGCCCCGATCCCGGCCCGATCTTCGTCGCAACCGGCCTGATGAGCGCCGTCATCGCCGCCGTCGGCGCCCACTCAGTCAACCTCGCCGCGATCACCGCCGCGCTCTGCGCCGGCCCCGACGCCCACCCCGATCCCGACCGCCGCTGGATCGCCGCCGCAACCGGCGGTGCCACCTACCTCCTGCTCGGCCTCGTCGCCAGTTTCGCCGCCGCCTTCATCGCTGCCTCGCCGCCCCTCCTCATCGAGGCCGTCGCCGGCCTCGCCCTTCTCGGCAGCCTCGGCGCGGCCCTGTCATCGGCCCTGTCCCGCGAAGAAGACCGCCTTCCGGCCATCCTGACCTTCGTCACCACCGCCTCCGGCACCGCCCACTTCGGCATCGGCGCCGCCTTCTGGGGCCTCCTCGCCGGCATCGCGCTGATGGCGCTGGCGCGCGTGGGCAGCAGGCAATAAGCGCGGGATGCCGTATTCAAACAACCGCGCGTCGGCAGTGGGCAACCGGCAGTCGGCAGTCGGCGGTCGGCAGTCCGTAAGCGGCGGTGGCAATCGGTAAGCGGCGGTGGCAGTAAGCGGCGGTCGCAGTCGGGAAGCCGCGGTCGCTAAACCTCCTCCCCCAAACGTCATGGTCCGCGCAGGCGGACCACCCACGACTTTTTTCTCCGCCGCTCCCTACCTCCCGCCCTCCCACATGCGTGGGTGGTCCGCCTTCGCGGACCATGACGGTGGAAAACGAGGCGGCAGTCGCAGTTGGTAAGCGGCAGTCGCAGTCGGTAAGCGGCGGTCGCTAAACCTCCTCCCCCCAACCGTCATGGTCCGCGCAGGCGGACCACCCACGACTTTCTTATCCGCCACTCCCCACCTCCCACCTTCCGCCCAATACAAATGCGTGGGTGGTCCGTCTTCGCGGACTATGACGATGGAAAACGAGGCGGCAGTCGCAGTCGGGAAGCGGCGGTCGCTAAACCTCCTCCCCCCAACCGTCATGGTCCGCGCAGGCGGACCACCCACGACTTTTTTCTCCGCCGCTCACCGACTACCGCTCTCCCAAATGCGTGGGTGGTCCGCCTGCGCGGACCGTGACGGTGGAGAACGAGGCGACACTCGCGTCCCGACTGCCGAATACCGACTGCCGACTTGCCGACTGCCCCGTCGCAACCTCCTCAAAACCCGGGTTGCACCTCACCCCATTTTCAGCGATAACCACCACACCATCACCCTCGCTGGAACACCCCCATGGCCGCGACCACAATTGGCGTCAAAGTCACCGACGATCTCCGCCTCCGGCTCAAGGCCGCCGCCGACCGGGTCGGCCGATCCCCGCACTTCCTGATCAAGCAGGCGCTGCTCTCCACCGTCGAGCGGATCGAGCGCGGCGAGGACGTGGCGCACCTCATCGGTGACGGCGCAACCCTGGACGTCGTCGACGGCGCAACCGACCCCGACGCTGCACCGCGCCCGTTCATGGAGTTCGCCCAGTCCGTCCATCCGCAGAGCGTCCTCCGCGCCAAGATCACGGCCGCCTATCGCCGTCCGGAAACGGAGTGCCTCCCCCTCCTGATCTCCGACGCCACCCTGCCGCGCCACACCGCCGACTCCGCGCGCGATCTCGCCCGCACCCTCGTCGTCGCCCTGCGCGAGAAGAAGCGCGGCGGCGGCACCGGTGTGGAGGGCCTGATCCAGGAGTATTCGCTGTCGAGCCAGGAGGGCGTCGCCCTGATGTGCCTCGCCGAGGCACTGCTCCGCATCCCCGACCGGCCGACCCGCGACGCGCTGATCCGCGACAAGATCTCCACCGGCGACTGGCACGCCCACGTCGGTCACAGCCCGTCGCTCTTCGTCAACGCTGCCACCTGGGGCCTCGTCGTCACCGGCAAGCTCACGGCGACGTCGTCGGAGGGCAACCTCTCCTCGGCCCTCACGCGGCTGATAGGCCGCGGCGGCGAGCCGCTGATCCGCAAGGGCGTCGACATCGCCATGCGGATGATGGGAGAACAGTTCGTCACCGGCCAGACCATCGGCGAGGCGCTCGCCAACAGCCGCCGCATGGAAGCCAAGGGCTTCCGCTACTCCTACGACATGCTCGGCGAGGCCGCGACCACCGCCGAGGACGCCCAGCGCTACTACGACGACTACGAGCAGGCGATCCACGCCATCGGCAAGGCCGCCGGCCGGCGCGGCATCTACGAGGGCCCCGGCATCTCCGTGAAGCTCTCCGCCCTCCACCCGCGCTATTCCCGCGCGCAGGAGGATCGCGTCATGGCCGAGCTCCTGCCCCGCCTGAAGAGCCTCGCCGTTCTCGCCCGCCGCTACGACATCGGCCTCAACATCGACGCCGAGGAGGCCGACCGCCTCGAGCTCTCGCTCGACCTCCTGGAGGCGCTCTGCTTCGACCCGCAGCTCGCCGGCTGGAACGGCATCGGCTTCGTTGTCCAGGCCTACCAGAAGCGCTGCCCCTTCGTGATCGACTTCGTTGTCGACCTCGCGCGCCGCTCCGGCCATCGCCTGATGATCCGTCTCGTCAAGGGCGCCTACTGGGACAGCGAGATCAAGCGCGCCCAGGTCGATGGCCTGGAGGGCTTCCCGGTGTTCACCCGCAAGGTGCACACCGACGTCTCCTATCTCGCGTGCGCCAGAAAGCTGCTGGCCGCGCCCGACGCGGTCTACCCGCAGTTCGCCACCCATAACGCCCACACGCTCGCCGCCGTCATGGCCATGGCGGGCGAGAACTATTACGCCGGCCAGTACGAGTTCCAGTGCCTGCACGGCATGGGCGAACCGCTCTACGAGGAGGTCGTCGGAAAGGACAAGCTGAACCGTCCCTGCCGGGTCTACGCGCCCGTCGGCACCCACGAGACCCTGCTCGCCTACCTCGTCCGCCGCCTTCTGGAGAACGGCGCCAACACCTCCTTCGTCAATCGAATCGCCGACGACGCGGTACCGGTTGACGACCTCATCGCCGATCCCGTCGACGCCGCCCGCGCCATCGAGCCCGTCGGCGCCAAGCATCCGAAGATCGCCCACCCGCGAGACCTCTTCGCCGAGCGCGCCAACTCCATCGGCATCGACCTCTCCAACGAGCAGCGGCTCGCGTCTCTCTCCGCCGCCCTTCTGTCCGGCGCCGACCAGCCACACCGCGCCGTGCCGCTGATCGGCGAGCGCGAGGGCCAGGGCGAGGCCCGCATCGTGCGCAATCCCGCCGACCACCGCGACGTGGTGGGCACTGTCGTGGACGCCACCCCGGCCGACGTCGATGCCGCCTTCGCCGAGGCCCTCGCCGCCCAGCCGATCTGGTCCTCCACGCCTCCGGCCGAGCGCGCCGCCGCGCTCGCCCGCGCCGCCGATCTTCTGGAGGCGCGCATGCCGCACCTCCTCGGCGTCATCATCCGCGAGGCCGGCAAGTCGATCCCCAACGCCATCGCCGAGGTGCGCGAGGCCGTGGACTTCCTGCGCTACTACGGCGCCGAAGTCCGCGCCGGCTTCGATCTCGACACCCACCGTCCGCTCGGCCCGGTGGTCTGCATCAGCCCGTGGAACTTCCCGCTCGCCATCTTCACCGGCCAGGTCGCGGCGGCGCTCGCCGCCGGAAACCCGGTGCTCGCCAAACCCGCAGAGGAAACCCCACTCATCGCCGCCGAGGCGGTCCGCATCCTGCGCGAGGCCGGCGTTCCCGCCGGCGCGGTCCAGCTGGTCACGGGTGCCGGCGAGATCGGCGCGGCGCTGGTCTCCGACCGGCGCACCCGCGGCGTCATGTTCACCGGATCCACCGAGGTGGCCCGCCTCATCCAGCGCAGCCTCGCCGGACGCCTGACGCCGGACGGCCGTCCGATCCCGCTCATCGCCGAAACGGGCGGGCAGAACGCCCTGGTCGTCGACAGCTCCGCCCTCGCCGAGCAGGTCGTCGGCGACGTCATCGCCTCCGCCTTCGACAGCGCCGGCCAGCGCTGCTCCGCGCTCCGCGTCCTCTGCCTGCAGGCCGACGTCGCCGACCGCGTCCTCGCCATGCTGAAGGGCGCGATGCGCGAGCTCGTCATCGGCAACCCGGACAGGCTCTCCACCGATATCGGCCCCGTCATCACCGCCGAGGCCCGCGACGGCATCGACGCCTATATCGCCGCCATGCGCGGCAAGGGCTTCAAGGTCGAGCAGCTGCCGCTCGGACCCGCCACCCGCAACGGCACCTTCGTGCCGCCCACCATCATCGAGCTCGACGGAATCGCCGATCTCGGTCGCGAGGTCTTCGGCCCTGTCCTTCACGTCGTCCGCTACAAGCGCGACGACCTCGACGGCCTGATCGACGCCATCAACGCCACCGGCTACGGCCTCACCTTCGGCCTGCACACCCGCATCGACGAGACCATCGCCCGCGTCACACGCAAGGCCGGCGCCGGCAACGTCTACATCAACCGCAACATCATCGGCGCGGTCGTCGGCGTGCAGCCCTTTGGCGGCAGCGGCCTGTCCGGCACCGGCCCCAAGGCCGGCGGCCCGCTCTACCTCTCCCGCCTCACCACCCGAACCCGCCCGGTCCAGGTCCTGCCCGAACCCGCGCCGGAGACGGCCGTCGCGCCGGCCGTCGCCTACCGCGACTTCCTCGCCTCCGCGGGTCGGTCCTCGGAAGCGGCGACCGTCGCCGGCTTCATCGCCCGCTCGGGCCTCGGTGTCGCCAAGGAGCTGCCCGGCCCGGTCGGCGAACGCAACGTCTATGCCCTGCATCCCCGCGGCCGGATTGCCGCCCTCGCCCGCACGGAGTCCGGCCTCCTGGTCCAGCTCGGCGCGATCCTCGCCACAGGCAACGAGGCTGTCGTGCTGCCCGACAACCCCGCCGCCGCGCTCCTCGCCAAGCTGCCGTCCGACCTTGCCCGTCGTGTTGTAACCTCGCCCGACTGGGCCGGGGATAAGTCTCTGCGTGGTGTGCTCTTTGAAGGCGACGCGGACGCCCTGCTCGACCTCACCCGCGCGGTCGCCGATCGCGACGGTCCGATCGTCCCGGTCCAGGGTCTATCCCCGGGCGAGGACAACTATGCCCTCGAACTCCTCCTCGAGGAGGTGTCGGTCAGCACCAACACCGCCGCCGCCGGCGGCAACGCCAGCCTGATGACCATCGGCTGACGTCGAGCGCTACGTAATCGCCTTCTCCCCCGGAAAAGGCGACTACACCGCCACGAGGAATCGAGAGGGTGAGGCATCCACGGATAGCAAACCAGGAAGCCGTGGCACGCCTCATCGAATGACCTCGCAAGCGCCACGAAAAAATCGCTTCGCTCCCCGATTGTCGCCAATTCGGACTGGTGCTATCGCTAGTCTCAAAGCGCTTTGAAAGCGGGTTTCCGCAACCGGGCGCCACCAGAGCGGGAGCGGACGGCATGGTCATCAGGGCAACGGTCTTCGGCGAGAACGTCCACGAGAACAAGAACCCGATCGTCCGGTCCATCTACCCAGACGGCATGCACGAGACCATCGCCGCCGCCCTGCGCGAGGATGCGGGGATAGTTTCCTCCACCGTCACCCTGCAGGAACCAGAGCACGGTCTCACCGCCGAGAAGCTCGCCGAAACCGACGTCCTCCTCTGGTGGGGCCACGTCGCCCACGGCGAGGTGTCCGACGCGGTGGTCGAGCGGGTTGTCGAACGGGTCTGGCAGGGGATGGGCCTGATCATCCTCCACTCCGGCCATTTCTCCAAGATTTTCAAGCGCTTGACCGGGACGCCCTGCGCCCTCAAATGGCGCGAGGCGGGCGAGCGCGAGCGCCTTTGGGTGATCAACCGCAACCACCCGATCGCCGCCGGCCTGCCCGAATGCATCGAGCTGGAGAACGAGGAGATGTACGGCGAGCCGTTCTCCGTGCCCGAGCCGATGGAGACGGTTTTCGTCTCCTGGTTCCAGGGCGGGGAGGTCTTCCGCTCCGGCCTCACCTACCAGCGCGGCTCCGGCCGGATGTTCTACTTCCGCCCGGGCCACGAGACCTACCCCACCTACTACGACGAGAACGTCCGCAAGGTCCTGCGCAACGCGGTGAAGTGGGCCTACAACCCGGGCCCCGCCTGGACGGCGATCACCGACGCCCCGAACGTCCCGGTCGAGACGGCGCTGGAGCCGATCGAGGAGCGCGGCCCCCGCCTGCACCAGGCGGGCGAAGCCGGCTACCGCTGAACGTCGATCAAAGGAAAAGCCCGGATTTCCCGGGAAATGACCCAGCCCCCGCCCCACCGGAGCGGGGGCTCGATAACAAAAAGGGGCAACAGCCCCGACCATAAATCCCCGCCACCCCCACCCCGAGACAACCCGATGCGTCTCCTGATCCTCGGCACCGGTTCGATGGCCACGAACCATGCCCGCCATTTCGCGGCCATCGACGGCGTCACCTTGACCGGCGCGGTCGACGTGCTCGATTCCAGAGTCGAGGCCTTCTGCGCCGGCCACTCGATCCCGCGCGGCTTCACCTCCCTCGACGAGGCGATCGCCTGGGGCGAGTTCGACGCCGTCGCCAACGTCACCCCCGACAGCGAGCACCACCCCACAACCATGAAGCTGCTGCGGGCCGGCAAGCACGTCTTCTGCGAAAAGCCGCTCGCCACCAACCACGCCGACGCTGAGGCGATGACCGCCATCGCCGACCAGCTGGGCCTGGTGGCCATGGTCAACCTCTCCTACCGCAACGTCCCGGAGATCCAGAAGGCGCGGGACATCGTGCTTTCCGGCCAGCTCGGCGGAGTCAAGCACGTGGAAGCCAGCTACCTGCAGAGCTGGCTCGTCGGCCTCCACTGGGGCGACTGGCGCACCGAGGACCGCTGGCTCTGGCGCCTCTCGGAAAGCCACGGCTCCAAGGGCGTCCTCGGCGACGTCGGCATCCACATCCTCGACTTCGCCTCCTACGGCGCCGCCAGCGAGATCGACCGCGTCTTCTGCCGCCTCAAGACCTTCCACAAGTCCGACGGCGACCGCATCGGCGAATACAACCTGGACGCCAACGACAGCTTCACCATGAGCGTCGAGTTCGGCAACGGGGCGCTCGGCACCGTCCACGCCAGCCGCTGGGCCACCGGATACGCCAACACGCTCCGACTCCGCCTCTACGGCGACAAGGGCGGCCTGGAGGTCCAGCACGGCTTCGACGGCTCCACCCTGCGCCTCTGCGCCGGCGAGGACGTCCACACCCAGACCTGGCGCGACGTGCAGGTCGAGCCCGTGCCGACCAACTACGAGCGGTTCGTCGCGGCGGTCGCGGCCGGCCGCACCACCGAACCCTCCTTTGCCACGGCCGCCCGCCTGCAGAAGGTGATCGACCTCGGCATCCACACTGAAACGACCCGCGTCGAGGAGACCGCCTGACGCGGATTGCTCCGCCGGGAACACCACGCCCGCCGCCCCGTTCGGACGCCATGTCCTTGCGGTTGGAGGGGGTTTGCGGCGATGGCTCTTAAAATCCGGGATATCGGCACCATATGGAAGCCGTCGGGTCCGGGCCCCTCTGGCGAGCAGAAGCGCTCGCGATGTCGGACCCTTCCATCAGGCGGCCCCGCCGCCCCTTGGGAGGCTGATATGACCGTGACCGAAATTCTCACGCCCGAAGGCCGGACCTACACGACCCCCGCCATCGATCGCTGGACCATCGAGGAGATCGAGGCCGTCGAGCGGCGGCTCGCCCTGATCGCGCGAGCGCTCGACAGCGCCTTCCGCATTCCCGGCACCGGCATCCGCTTCGGCGCGGATACCATCGTCGGCTTCATTCCCGGCGTTGGCGATCTCGTGACGCAGGGCCTCGGCCTCTACATCGTCGCGGAAGCCTGGCGACTGGGCGCCGGACACCGCACGGTGGCCCGGATGATCGGCAATCTCGCCATCGACACGGTCGTCGGCGTCGTGCCCCTGGTCGGCGACGTGGCCGACCTCTTCTTCCGCGCCAACACCAAGAATGTGGCTCTCCTGCGCGAGCATGTCTCCCGCCTCAAGGCGGAGCGCGCCCGGCCGATCAACCCTGTGCGCGGAGGTAACCGGTGAAGGGACTCATCTACGGGATCGCGGCGGTTCTGATCGCCATCTGGACCGGGCTCGCCTGGCTCGGCGGCAAGGCCGTCGAGATCGCGGGAGGAGCCGCGGCCACCAACGCGGACCTGATCCCGATCGACCCGGAGTGGGTGGTCTTCGCGTCCGACATGTTCCAGGGCCTCACCGGGATCGGCGTCGCCGCCGTCTGGGTGGTCTGGGCGATCGGGGCGCTGATCCTCTTTGGTCTGGCGGCGCTCGGCGGGCGGCTGGTTGAACGCCGCCGCCGGTCACCGTCCCCGTTCGACGTCTATCCCCCGCCCCGCTGAGCCGGGTGGCTCCGCGTCACGCGAAGCGGAAGTCGCTGGACGTGAGCGCCAGCGACGCCCCGCCGGCCAAGCGTATCGTGTCGTCGGTCCCTGCGACCGCGATCAGCTTGTCGGCCCCGGAAACCGAGAACAGCAGGTTGCTGTAGGCGCGGCCCACCACCACGATCTTGTCCGTGCCGCGCACGAAGTCGGAGATGGTGTCGTTGCCGAAATCGCCGACGAAGCGGAAGAAGTCGGCACCGCCGCTGCCGGTCAGCACGTTGTTGCCCGCATTGCCGGCCAGCGTGTCTGCGTAGGAACTGCCAGTGACGTTCTCGATGTTGCGCAGCACATCGCCGGCCGCATCGTTGAGCAACTGGGACGCCCGCGTCAGGTCGATGTTCACACCCAGCGATCCGGCGTAGCTGACGGCATCGATGCCGTCGCCGCCGTCGATGGTGTCGGCGCCCGCCCGGCCGATGAACGTGTCGTTGCCGGCAAATCCGTTCAGCGTGTTGGCCGCCCCGTTTCCGGCGATGAAGTCGGCGAAGTTGCTGCCGTTGATGTTCTCGATGGCGATCAGCACGTCGCCCTGCGCATCGCCGTTGAGCTGGCTCGCCCGGGCGAGGTCGACGTTCACGCCGCTGCTCGACGACCAGTAGGTCGCGATGTCGATGCCGGCCCCACCGTCCAGCCGATCGGCGCCCGCCCGGCCTTCCAGCACGTCGTTGCCGTTGCCGCCGAGAATCGTGTTCGCGTCCGCGTTGCCGCGCAATTCGTCCCCATAGGCTGAACCGGTCAGGTTCTCCACATTGGTCAGGACGTCGCCGGCGGCAAAGCCGCCCGTCTGCACCGGATTGGTCATGTGCACCTGGACTGCCGCGGTAGACAGGCTGTAGTCGACCGTGTCGATCCCGTCACCGCCGTCGATGCTGTCCGCTCCGGCGCTGCCGCGGATCAGATCGTTGCCGGCCAAACCCTTCATCTGGTCGGCACCGACCGTCCCGTTCAGCGTATCCGCGGCGGTCGTGCCGCTGATGCTGTTCACCACGACCCCGTTGACCGCCAGCGCGTCGACCTGCGCCACGGTGAGGTCGCCGGAGGCGAAGCGGAATATCTCCACGTTGCTCACGGTATCGACGCCGGTCGCGCCGGTCTTGTCAGTCAGGGTGTAGAAGGTGACGCCGTTCACGATCGACTTGGCGATCGCATAGTTGGAGAGCACGTTGGCGAACACCACGGTGTCGATGCCGACCCGGCCGTCGATGCTGTCGTTGCCGCCCCCGCCCGCCAGGACGTTGTTCCCCGCGTCGCCGGACAAGGTGTCGCCGAGCGCCGAACCGATCACGTTCTCGATCGACACGAGGCTGTCGCCCTGGGCGTCGCCGCCGATCTGGAACAGGGCGGCCAGGTCCACCTGGACGGCCGCGGCCGAGGCGCTGTAGTCCGCCGTGTCCGTCCCCACGCCACCGTCGAGCACATCCGCGCCGCCAAGGCCGGCCAGGGTGTCGTCGCCGCGCATGCCGACCAGCTTGTTGGCCGCGCCGTTGCCCTTGAGGATGTCGTTGCCGTCGCTGGAGACGATGTTCTCGATCAGTGTTCCGGCGGCGATGTCGATCCACTTGCTGCCGGCCACGACGATTGGTCCGAGCAGATCCGCCACCACCTGGCCGCCCACCGCGGCAAGGTTGATCCAGTCGATGCCGCCCGTGTCGGCGAGCACCCCGCGCGAAGCGTCGAGGGCCTTCAGCTTCAGGAATTCGTCGGTGTAGTGGTAGACGCTGTCCTGCGACACGGCGCTGCCGAAGGCCTCCAGCTTCCAGCCGGACAGCGACCCCGTGCTGCCGGCCCGCGTGTCGGTGATCTTCACCGTCCAGGTGCCGGCGGAAAGCTCGCCACGGAATGCCTCGGACCCGAACGCCCAGGTGAAGTTGCTCTCCGAGATCTGGACGCCGGTTCCCGGCGTCAGCACGATGCTCCGCGTTCCCTCGGCGGAGAACAGCTCCACCTGCAGGTCGTTGAGGTTGCCGTGGGTGAGCGTCAGCGTCAGGTCCACATGCTCCACGAGCAGCTGGGTACCGATTGCGAAGCTGAAGCTCGCGCTGGCGTTGTCGGTGAGCTGGATCGAGCTGGATCCGCTCGCCACCGCCTTCAGCTCGTTCGCGCTGGTCTTGGCTGCACCGAAACGGGTCCACACCTCGGCCAGGCGTACCGCCTCGTAGGCGTCGATGCGCCCGAAGCCGACGTCGTTGGAGAAGTGCATGCCGCCGCCGTCGACGCCGTTCGCCTTGTTGATGGTCCAGGTGAACGCACCCTGGCCGGCGACGCCAGTGGCCGACAGCGAGGTGGCCGTCGTCTGATCGGCGGTGATCGCGATGATGTCTTGGACGTCGCGCCAGCCGAGCTTGTTGCCGGAGGCTTCGTGCATCAGGTTGACGATGCCGGTCACTGTCGGGGTGGCTGCGGACGTGCCGGCAAACCCGGTGATGTAGTTGCCGCTGCCATAGCCGGACGTTCCCATCCGGTCGGTGGTTGCGATGCCGTCGCCGGCGCCGGCGACAAGGATCGAAGCGCCGCGGTTCGAATAGGAGGAAACGTCGCCGTTGGACGAGGTGGCCGCCACCGTGATGGTGAAGCGTGTCGCGTTGAACTCGGACGTGTTGGCGTCGCGCCGGTCATAGGTCCAATCGTTGCCCGCCGCATTGACGATGACCGTACCGAGACCGCCGCGGCCCGTGTCGACCGCCGACTTCAGCCCGGCGAGAAACTCGGACCCCCACCAGCTGGTCGGGCTGTCGACGAACTTGTCGACCCAGTTCCACGAGTTGTTGGTGGTGTCGAACCGGTTCATCGACCGGATCGCCGTCATGAAGTCCGGCCCGTCGCCGAGGATGGTCACGCCGGTGAGCTTGGTGCCGTAGGAGATGCCGGCCCCGCCCTTGCCGTTGTCCGCCACCGCGCCGATGATGCCGGCGACCGCGGTGCCGTGCTGCGCGTCGCCCATCGCGCCGGAATAGCGAACGCCGCCGATCACCAGTTCCTTGGAGGCGTCGTAGTTCGCCGCAAGGTCCTCGTGCGTGATCTGGATGCCGTCGTCGTAGACGCCCGTGGACGTGCCGGCGCCGGAGTACTCGTTCCAGACCCTGTCGATGCTGAGCGCCTTGAAGTGCCACGACGTTGCGATCATCGGGTCGGTCGGGAGCGCGCGCGTGGCCATGATGGCGGTGACTTCCAGGTTCCGTTTGCCTGGAATCACCCTACCCACCGGCGGTTTTCAATTCCGTAAGGCCGATCGTGAAACTTCACGCATCGCTGTTAACGTATTCTCAGCGAATAGGGCTAAGCCCTTCAAACTGAGAGGATTTCTTCGATCGAGACCCAGTCGCCACCGCGTTGGGTCGAGACGATGCTGGCCTGCATCAGCGCCAGGCTCATCAGGTTGTCGGCCCCAGAGGAGAACCGCGCCGGAGGCACGCCGGTCCTCACGGCCTGCTCCATCGCAGCCATCGTGCCGGCGCGGTCGAAGTACCTGACGTGGTCGAGGATCTGCTCTTCCGCCGCCGACCCGCGGCGGCGCAGCACCACCCGGTCGCGCTCCAGCCGTTCGGCGCCGTGCCCGCGCGAGGTGAACCAGATCTCGCCCTCGTCACAGTCGATCGTCCACTCGCCGGCCCAGGCCGTGGCCGCGCCGCCGCTCATCCAGCTGCCGCGATAGCTGACGATTGTGCCGCCGGCGAACTCCACCGTCACCACGCCGACCGGATGGTTCTGGAACGGGCTGCCGGGCAGGTTCCAGGTCCGGCAGGACACCGCCTTCGGCTCGTCGGCAAGGATCATCCGCATCAGGTCGAAGTGGTGGATCGACATGTCGGCAAGAAGCGGGTCCGGGAAGTCCCAGTAGCGGTAGCCGATGCTCGGCGCATGTTGGCGGAAGACGATGTCGACCAGGCTGACATGGCCGAGCGCCTGCTGGGCGACCATCTCCGCCACCCGGATCGGCGCGGGATAGTGGCGGTAGTTCTGGCTGACCATCAGCATCCGCTTTTCGGCGGCGGCCAATGCGACCAGTTCCTTGGCCTCACCGACACTGGAGGCGAACGGCTTCTCCACGATCACGTGTCGCCCCGCCTCCAGCGCCCGCCGGGCCACCGGGTAGTGCGCGTCGGTGCGCAGCGTGGCGAGGACGATCGGCGCGTTCACCGCCGCCAGCGCGTCGTTGAGCGACGCGAAACAGCGGTCGGCCGGCACGTTCAACTTGTCGGCGATCCGCTGGCGGGCCTCCTCGGACGGGTCGACATAGGCCGCCACGCGCACCGTCTCGACCTCGGGCAGCACCCCGGTCGCCCAGTCGTAGCCCCAGAACCCCAGTCCGACCTGAATGATGTCGGTCATGCGCGTCTCCCGATCGGATCGTTGCATCGCCGGTGGTCAGCCCGACGTGGAATCCATGTCGCCCTGTTCGCCGGGGTCGGGCAGCGTGCCCGCGCCGGGGGTACGGTCCTCGTCCGTCAGCTCGGGCGTGGAATGGGGACCGGCGGCCGGCATGTCCGTCTTCGCCGGCGGCTTGTGCGTCGGCTCGGGCGTGTCGGGCGACGGCACGTCGCCGGGCACCGGCGGTTCGGGCTCGGCCGGAAAGCCGCCGGCGTCGCTCGCATGGGTCATCGCTCTGCTCCAGCGTTGGTTCGATCAGAAGCGAACCATCAGACCCGGCCATCGTTCCGGCTGAAGCTGCAAAATTGCTTTTCAGGAGGAACCGAAGGAACGTTGCGCCGTCTACCGCATTCATGAGCAGTGGAGCCGGCTTGGACGCGGCTGCCGCGCGGCGACCCTCTCGCCATCTGTCGATCGACCACACGACCGTCCCCCCGGGCTCGATATAGCCCGCGCGCTGCCGTCGCCTCCCTGCGGCAGCTTGCCTGCCCCGCGTCGCCCGGCGATGCGGGGCCTTTTTTATTGGGCTCCGACTCAGATCTCCAGAACCGCGTAGGGGCGACCCGTCGGCTTCTCGATGTGGTAGGCCACGTTGAACACCGGCGCGCCCCGCGGCGTCCGGCCCTCGTAGCGGCCCCGGTGCGCATGGCCGTGCACGATCGCGTTCACCTCGAAGCGGTCGATCGTTTCCGCCAGCCGCGACGAGCCGAGAAACGGGTAGATCTCCGGTGGCTCGCCCTCCACGGTTTCCTGGATGGGCGCGTAGTGCAGCACCACGACCGACTTCGGCGCCTTTACCTGCCGCATGGCGATCTCCAGTTGCATCGCCTCCTGCACCGATTCCGCCACGAAGGTCTTGATCGCCGGTTCGCCGAACGAGCCCAGCATCCGCGCCCCGAACCCGCCCGCAAACCCCTTCACGCCGACGAAGCCGATCCCGTCCACCTCCACGCTGGAACCTTCCAGGAGCTTCAGTCCGCCGTCGCAGAGGATCTTGCGGACCTCGTCCACCCGGCCGCACTCGAAGTCGTGGTTGCCGAGTACCCCGACGACAGGCACCGAGGCGCCGCGCAGCGCCTCCACCAGAACCTCCGCCTCCTTGGGCGTGCCGTGGTCGGTGAGGTCGCCGCAGAGCACCAGCACGTCCGCCGCCCGCGAGATCTCGCCGAAGAGATCGCGCAGCGCCCCCACGTCGTGATTGTCCCGCACGTGGATGTCGCCCATCGCCGCGACCCTGCGCACCCCGTCAGCCGCCTCACTCATTGCGCCACTCTCCTTCACCGCCGACGTCCGCATAGCCCCAGTCCGACACAGCGATCGCGTAGTCCACCCGCGACAGCATCCGCCCCCGGCAGACCTTCATGTCCGGCGGCGGAAGTTCCAGCTGGTGCGAGAGCCGGTCCAGCAGTTCGTCCATTAGCCAGCGCGGAATGCGGTCGCGGTCGGTCGGATAGATCCAGCGCAAATTGAGCAGATGCACCAGCAGCACCTCCCAGTGCAGCTCCATGTAGTCGAGCAGCCGCTTCCAATCGATCGCGTCCGACTGCTTCAGGATCACGTGGACGATGTCGGCACCGTCGTAGCGATGTCGCAGCTGGATGAAGGCCTTCGACCAGATCAGCTCCGTCGGCCCAACGATCCGCACGTTGGTGCCGAACAGGTCGAGCGTCCGGGCGTCCTGGAACCAGTGGTCGTTCACCGGCATCGTGCCGTTCGAGGAGGCGAAGATCACGTCGAAGAACATCTCGCCCTTGTGCACCTTGCCGAGCCACCGTTCGTCCTCGATCGCAACGGCGTAGCCGAGCTGCCGGAAGTGGTCGAGAATGCGCGGAAAATCGCCGCCCTTGCAGAACACGTCGAGGTCCTTGGTCGCCCGCCGGATCCCGGTGTAGGCGCTGACCGCATAGGTCCCGGCCAGCAGAAAGGGCAGGCCGAGGTCGGCAAGCTCCTTCAGGGCCTCGGTGTAGAAGGCCTCCGCCTGGGGGTTCATCAGGCTGGGCGAGGCCGCCGGTTCGATCGCGGTGATGACCTTGTCCTCCGTCGCGCGCGCCGCCTCTGGCGGCCGGAGTGGTCTCAATCGGCAAGCCGCCCGAAAGTTCCGGTCCTGCCGCCACGCCGCTGCGGACGGTTGGAACAGCCGCGCGTGCCGGAGGTTCTCCGTCTGGCACCAACGACAAAGGACCCCGCACGATGACCCCCTGGCAGCGATCCACCGTGCTCACCTTCCTCCTGGCCGGCACCCTCGCAGGCTGCGTCGGCTTCGGTCCTCCGCCGACGACCGCGGTTCGCGCCGCGTCGATCGAGGACCAGAAGAAGGACATCGCGATCCTCCGCAACCAGGGCCGCATCGGCTATGCGGAAGCCGCACGCCGTCAGTATGCGATCGAGCGGTCGAGCTACCGCCTCTCGCCAGACGAGGAGCGCTTCTGGCAGATCTCCATGGCCGAAGCGGCGCGCGTGGACGCGCGGCAGATCACGCCGGACGAATATCAGCGCCGCGTCCAGGTCGCCTACGCGCGCTACGTCCGGCCGCGCGGCTGACCGCCGCCGGCCTCGTTCGCCCCGGAAAACCGCCGCCGCGCCGGACAAAAACCAGGATCTGAATTGTACCGCCTGTGTATGAAATCATACAAACCGGCCTGACCCCATATGCTATAGCCCGCATACATTGCTGATTGGCTCGGCGGCGGGGACGGAATGACGGACGCGAGCGAGCGGACGCTAAAAGGTACCGGCAACTTCCTGCTCGACGTTCTGGCGCCGGGCGACCTGGGGCTGATCGCGCCCTTCCTCCAGCGCGTCGATCTGCGCCAAGGCCAGACCCTGTTCGAGGCCGGCGACGAGGTCAACACCATCCACTTTCCCTGCGGTCAGACCATTGGCGCGCTGCTGGTCGTCATGCGCAACGGCGACGTGGCCGAGAGTGCCACGATCGGCCGTGAAGGCGCGATCGGCGGTATCGTCAGCCAGGGCAACCTGCCCGCCTTTTCACGCGCCGTCGTACAGATTGCAGGCCCGGCCTACCGCATCGAGGCGGCGCGCCTACAGGCAGCCAAGCAGCAGTCCATCGCGATCCGCAACCTGATGGCCCGCTACGCGGACTGCATCCTCGCGCAGATCGTCCAGTCCGTCGCCTGCAACGCGCTGCACCCGATCGACGCCCGGTGCGCGCGCTGGATCCTGACCATCCAGGACCGCATCGGCAACGACCACCTGCCAGTCACCCACCAGTTCCTGGCCGAGGCGCTCGGGGTACAGCGGACCTATCTGTCGCGCGTTCTCGGAATTCTGCAGAAGCGCGGCCTTGTCCGCTCCCGCCGGGGAACGGTGGAAGTGCTCAGCCGCAACGCCCTCGAGGAAGTGTCCTGCGAGTGTTACGCCTGCGTCAGGCTTCACTATGACAAAGTATTGATCGGGGTCTACGGAGAGCAAAACCCAACAAACGGCGCGAGAGCCAAGCTCAAGGCATAGTATATTCAGGACATACGGAGAACTCGACTGTCGACTACAATACACTTGCGAAAACAATACGGGAACAGACGAGCGGTGATAAGGGGATGAGGTCGAGCTTATGGTAAAAGCTGACGAAACGCTCGTCGAAGAGTTGTCTCCCAGCCCACCGGAGAGCGCAGACTTCCTGCGGCGTGTGCTCTCCAGCAGCAACGACTGCATCGCCGTTTTCGACCTGTCCGGCAACCTCACCTTCATGAGTGATGGCGGCATGCGCACGCTGGAAGTGGACGGGTACCCCGTCATTGCCGGCCAGCACTGGTCCACATTCTGGCGGACCGATGACCCCGCGGTGGCTGGCATTGCCTTCGAACGGGCACGGTCCGGCGACGTCGGGCGCTTTCAGGCCCATGGCGAGACGCTGCACGGCACGCCGAAATGGTGGGACGTCACCTTCACCGCAATCGGCGACCACAACGGGGGAACCGAAGCTGTCGTTGCCGTCGCCCGCGACATCTCCGACCGCCGCCGCGACGACGAGCAGCGCGACCTGCTCAGCCGCGAACTCTCCCACCGCATCCAGAACATCTTCACGGTGATCAACAGCCTGATCACCCTGTCGGCCCGCGCCGATCCGGCGGCCGCATCCTTCGCCGAGAAGCTGAAGGCCCGCCTCGCCGCGCTCTGGAAGGCGCACGACTATGTCCGCCCGACGAGCCGCCGATCGCTGCAGAACGCCCACAGCATCCTCGGCCTCGCCTCCATCCTCCTGGAAGCCTACCCCGTCGAACAGATCTCCATCACCGGAGACGACCGCCCGATCTCCGGTCCGGCGGCCACCGCGCTCGCCATGATCCTCCACGAACTAGCCACCAACGCTGTGAAATACGGCGCACTGTCCGCGGCCGACGGCCGGCTGGTCATCGATTGCAGGCAGCAGGATGATCGCGTCGTCGTCACCTGGCACGAGGTCGGCGGCCCGCCGGTCGATGGCCCGCCCGCCCAGGCCGGCTTCGGCTCCACACTCGCCACGCGCACGGCCATGGGTCAGCTCGGCGGCTCCATCCGCCACGACTGGCGCCGCGCCGGCCTTGTCGTCACCATCGACATCGATCCGGACGAACTCTGCCGCTGACCGCCTACACGCCGACGCGATGACGGCGTCCCGTCGTCCCCGCGGGAACGGCCGGCAGCGCGGCGGCGATCGCCGCCTGCAGATCCTCCTGCCGGAACGGCTTCGGCAGATAACGCTCCATCGCATCCAGCGCGTCCGCCTCCGCATGACCCGTCACGAAGACGATCGGCAGGCCGGGACGCAGCGCGCGGATGCGCTCGGCCAGTTCCACCCCGTTCATGCCAGGCATCGCGTAGTCCACGACCATGACGTCGAACGGCTCGCCGGCTTCGATCAGCGCAAGCGCGGCCGGACCACCGTCCGCTTCCTGGATCTGGTGGCCGATGGTCGTGCCATAGGCCGCGGTGACGGCCCGAACCGCCGGATCGTCGTCCACCACCAGCACCCGCGCGGGCCGGACCTTCTGCGGAGCCGCTGCCCGGTTCTCCGCAACGGCCTCCATGCGCGCCTCGCTGAGCGGCAGCCGAAGCGTCACGGTGGTTCCCTCACCCACGGCGCTGTCGAGGCGAACGTCACCCCCGGCCTGGTTCGCCAGGGTATAGACCATCGACAGGCCGAGACCGGTTCCCTTCCCCACGTCCTTGGTGGTGAAGAACGGCTCGAACACCCGGGCCAGCACGTCGGGAGCAATTCCGCTGCCGCTGTCCTCCACGGAGATGGTGACATAGGGCCCGGGTTCCAGCTGCTCCGGATTGCCCTCCGCCACGCTCTGGTTTCCGGTGGCGATCCGGACGGTTCCTCCGTCGGGCATCGCGTCGCGCGCGTTGACGCAAAGGTTGAGGATGGCGAGCTCCAGTTGCTCTGCGTCCACCATCACCGTCGCCGGACGCGCCATCAGCGACCAGGCCACCGTCACCGTGCCGCCAAGCGCATGGTCGAGCAGATCCTTCATCCGCGCCACCAGCCCGTTGACGTCGGTCTGCTCCTGCTTGCGCTCCCGCTGCCGGCTGAACCCGAGCAGGCGCTTGGTCAGCACCGCGCCGCGCTCGGCCGCCTGCCGCGCACCGGTGACGTAGCGCTTCAGGCGCTCGTCTTCCGGCAGCCGCCGTTCAGCAAGGTCGAGGCTGCCGATGATCGCGGTGAGGAGGTTGTTGAAGTCGTGCGCGATCCCGCCGGCCAGCGTGCCGAGCGCCTGCATCTTCTCGGACTGCCGGAGCCGTGCCTCGATGAACCGGTTTTCCGTGATGTCCCGTTCCACCGTCATCAGGTAGGCGGTGCGCCCGTCCCGGCCCGGGATCGGCGTCCGGCTGGTCTCCGTCCAAACGCTGCGCCCGTCGCTCTCCGCGGTCTCGCTCACCGTCTCGCTATGCGCGCCGCTTTCGATCGCGGTGCGGTCAGCCGCTGCGCCGTCGCCGGGATCGCAGCCGCGGATCTCCGCTTCCGTACGCCCCAGGCACGTTGCCGGCTCCGCACCGAGCAGCGCCGCCTTCCGGGCGTTCAGCCGGACGAAGCGCCCCTGCGGATCCTTGAACGAGACGGCGTCCCGGCTGCTCTCCAGCAGTCCGTGCAGCAGCGACCGCTCCACGGCGAGTGCCCGCCCGATCAGGCAGCGTTCCGCGGCCGCCCGCACCATCGCGGTCAACGCCGCCGCATCCCACGGCTTGGGCACGTAGCCGGTGATTCCGCCCTTGTTGATCGCGTCGGCCACGGCGGAAAGGTCGGCGTAGCCCGTCAAGAGGATCGCGCCCGCGTCCGAGAAGGCGCGCGCAGCGGCAAGGAACCGCTCGCCGGTCATCCCGGGCATCCGCTGGTCGGAGATGATCACCGCCACGTCCGGGTGCGCCGCCAGAAGGCGCAACCCCTCCTCGGCGGAGACCGCGACGAGCACCGCGTACTCGTCTTCGAGCAGATCCTGGAGCGCCACCAGGATGTCGCGTTCGTCGTCGACGACCAGCACCGTCGCCCGGTCGGGCGTATCGTCTGTCGCGATGGTCATGGAAGGCTCCGCGGTACGGTGATCACGAAGCGGGCGCCGCCCAACCGGCTTTCCCCAACTGTGATCTCTCCCTTGTGCGCCAGCACCACGCTGTAGGAGATGGCAAGGCCGAGGCCGGTCCCCGAACCGACCGGCTTGGATGTGAAGAACGGCTCGAAGATCCGGTCGCGCATCTCCTCAGGAACACCCTCTCCGCTGTCATCGATGCTGATCTCGTAGGTGTCCGCGTCCGAACGCGTTGCAATGGCGATGGTGCCCTCCGCTCCCACCGCGTCCGCGGCGTTGCTGACGATGTTCATGACCACCTGGTTGAGGAGCGAGGCCGAGCAGCGCAGCCGCGGCGCGCCCTGGAAGTCGCGCAGGATCGTGATCCCCTCACCGATCTTGTGCGACAGCAGCGTCAGCACCGTCTCGATCGAAGGCGCCACCTCCACGTCCCCGAAGGCGCCTTCGTCCAGGCGCGAGAACTTGCGCAGGTTGAGCACGAGATCCTGGATCCGCTGCAGGCCGACGGTCATCGCCGTCAGACGATCGCTCGCCTTGGCCAGCTTGCCGCCCGCCGTCGTCGTGGGCCCGACCTCGGCGGCCGCCGCCTTCACCAGCCGCTGCACGGTCCCGTGGTGCGCCAGGATGAAGGCGAGCGGGTTGTTGATCTCATGCGCGATCCCCGCGACCAGTTCGCCCAACGACGCCATCTTGGCTGCGTGGACCAGCTGGCCCTGCGTTTCCCGCAGCCTTCGGTTCGCCGTCTCCAATTCGCTGTTGGCGAAGGCGAGCTTGCCGGCGAGCGCCGCCTTCGCCTCCGCTTCGGCAGCCTCCGCCTGCGCCTGCTGCAGGGCGAGGCGCCGGTCGCGCAGTTCGATCTCGATCCGGCGGTTGTCGTCCTCGAACAGCTTGCGGCGGACCAGCGCCCGCAACCTGAGACCGAGCACGTCCGTCTCTGCCGCTTCCGGAATGGCGTCGTCCGCGCCCGCGGCATAGGCCGCCGCGATCTGGTTGCCGGCGGCCGGTTCGTCTGCCGAGAGCGCCACCAGGAGGAAGGCGGAAGCGTCCCGCTGCGCACCGGTCATCCCGTTACGCAGGGTGTCCAGGCCGGCCAGCAGCGCCCAGCCGTCGAAGCGCGTGGCGCGCAGGTCGACGATCACGCAGTCGGCCGCGTGCGCACCGGACATCGCCGCCAGCGCGTCCTCCGGCGTATGCACCACCGCGATCGAATAGGCTTCGTGCGCGAAGGCTTCGCCGATGGCCTCCGATCGCTCGCCCGGGTCGCAGGCGACGAGCAGGCTGGCAGTTCGGAACTCGCCGCGCGCCCGCTCGCTGTCCGCATGCTCGCCGCCCGACGGTCCGCGCCGCAACAAGGCCCGGATCCGCAGCAGCAGCAGGTCTTCCGGCGCCGACTTCAGCACATAGGCGTCCGCCCCGCTCTCCAGCCCGCGCCGTTCGAAATCGCGCTCGCCCACCTCCGTCAGCATCAGCACCGGAAGCGTGCGCGTCCGCACGTTCATCCGGATCTGCCGGGCGAGCCCGTCGCCGTTCATCCCCGGCAGGTGATAGTCGGCGATCACGAGGTCCGGGATCCGGGCGTTGATGCTCTCGATCGCCGCCTCCGCCGTCGGAGCGGTGTCGACCGAATAGCCGTAACGCTCCAGGCTGAGCCGCAGCTTCACGGCTTGCGTCGGGCTGTCCTCCACCACGAGAAGCCGTCCTGGCGAGGGTGCCGACATCTGCGGCTGCATGTCGGGCGTCATCGTCCGCCTCCTGGAACAAGCCTGAGCAGCCGCGGCGCGATCAGGTCCAGCGGCAGCGCGATACGCGAAGCGCCGAGCTTCACCGCCGCCGCGGGCATGCCGTAGACCACCGCCGTGCTCTCGTCCTCGGTGATCGTGAAGCCGCCGGCCCGCCGGATCTCAAGCAGCCCCGCCGCGCCGTCCTCGCCCATTCCGGTGAGCAGCACGCCGGCCGCCCGCCCCGCCGCGGCCCGCGCCAACGACGAGAACAGCGCCGTCGCGCTTGGCCGTTGCCCGCCAACCGGAGGGTCGGCGCTCACCTTCAATACGTTGCCCGGAGCCACCGTCAGCTGCCGGTCTCCGGGCGCCACGTAGACCCGTCCCGGCACTGCCACCTCGTCGGACCGCGCCAAGCGGACGTCGAGCTCCACCTGACCGTCCAGCCAGGCGGCGAAACCCTCCATGAAACTCGCGCCCATATGCTGGACGACGAGGATCGGCACCGGGAACGACCGCGGCAGCGCCCCGATCAGCCGCGCCAGCGCCGGCGGCCCGCCGGTGGATGCCCCGATGCCGACCACCGTCGGCACCTGCAGCGCCTCCGGATCCGGCTGCAGCGGCCGCTGAACCGGTTGTGGCCGCTGGGCGAAGCTGCGGCGGCGGATCACCGGAACGTCGGCCATGATGGCAAGCTGGGTGCAGATGGTGTTCGCCACCGCCTCGTAGGAGGCGTTGGTGGGCGCCACCGGCTTCTCCACCACGGACAGCGCGCCTTCCCGGAGCGCATTGAGCGAGATTCTGAGCGAGGCGTCCTCGACCGCGTCGGCCACCACGACGATCGGGGTCGGGCGCTGCGCCATGATCCGTCCGATCGCCTCCAGCCCATCCATCCCTGGCAGGCGGATGTCCATCGAGATCACCTGCGGCCTGACCCGGTCCAGTTCGGCCAGCGCCTCCTCCCCGCTCTCCACGGCGGCCACCACCTGGAGCCGCGGATCGCGCGACACGATATGCGTGAGCAGCCGCCGCACCACCGGCGAGTCCTCCACGATCATCACCCGGGTCGGTCCGGTTCCGGCCCTCATAGCAGTTGCCCGATCGTCGCCAGCAGTTCGCGCTGGTCGAACTTCTGCTTGGTCACGTAGGCGTCCGCGCCGAGGTCGAGGCCGCGCCGCACGTCCTCGGGCGCCGCCCGCGACGTCATCATGATCACCGGCAGCGGCGCCAGTCGGGCGTCGTTGCGGATCGCGGCCAGCAGCGCGAACCCGTCCATCCGCGGCATCTCCACGTCCGCGATGACGAGGTCGACGATGGCATCGCCCGACCGCAGCACCTGCAGCGCATCGATCCCATCCACGCTGAGCAGCACCCGGTAGCCCTGGGCCTCCAGGATGCTCTTTTCCAGCGTGCGCGTGGTGATGCTGTCGTCCACCACCAGGATGGTCGCGGGCTTGGTTTCGACCTGGGGTCGCCAGTCCGGCAGGCCGAGCGTTCCGCCGGACCGCTCGCTGTCGCGCTCGATCCACCGGTCGACCAGCCCCTCGGGGTCGAGCACGGGCGCCGGGGTCTCGCCCTCCAGCAGCACGGCGCCGGTCACCAGCCGGCGGTCCGCACCGAAGCCGTCTATGGCTTCCACCAGCATCGGCCGCGCCTCGTGGAACGCCTCGACGGCCACGGCGCAGCGCCGTGCGCCCCGCCGCAAGACTGCTACCTTGGCATGGCCGGCTTCGACGGGAAGCGACACGGAGGATCCACCCAGCAGCTCGGAAAGCGTAACGATCGGAACGATAACGTCGCGTCCCCCGATTTCGATCCAGGCCGCCGGACGCCCGGACACGCTGGTCAATCCCTCGGTCGGAAGCCGCAACAGGCGCTCAACGCCGTAGGTCGGCAGACCGTAGGAAACCCCGCCGGCTTCCACCACCAGCACCGACTGGAGCACCGTGCCGAGCGGCACCTGGATCTCCACGTCCGTCCCGTGCGGCCAGGCCTGTCCGAGATGGACGCTGCCGCGCCGCGCCTTCACCGCCTCGGCCACCACCGACAGACCGACGCCCCGCCCGGACAGCCGGTCGACCGTCCCGGCGGTCGAGAACCCGGGCTCGAACACCAGCGCCAGCAGCCTGTCCGCCGCGGTCGGCGGCTGGCCGGGATGCCGCGGAGGGAGCAGCCCCCGCTCCAACGCGACCTGCTCGATGCGCCGGAGGTCCGGTCCACGTCCGTCGTCCCGCACGCGGATCTGCAGGCGGCCCGCCCGGATCGCCGCGGAAAGCGTCAGCGTCATCGCAGCCGGCCGGCCGCGCGCGGTTCGCGCCTGCGCCGGCTCCGCGCCGTGGCCGATCGCGTTGCGCAGGATGTGCGTCACCGGGTCCTTCAGCGCCTGAAGCACGCCGCGATCGACGGGCAGGTCCAGTCCCTCGGTCCGGTAGTCGACCTCGACGCCCTCCTCGCGCGCGATCTCCCGCACCATGGCGCCGAAGCCGCCGAACACCGTCTCCGCGGCGACATGCCCGAGCCGCCCCACTGCGTTGCGTGCTCGTCGCGCGGACTGCTCCAGGGCGAAACCCTGCCGCCGCTGGTCTCGCACCAGGTTCGAGAGGCTCCGCGCCGCCGTTCGCAGTCGCTGGTCCACGTCGCGCAACCGCGCCGTCGCATCCCCGCGCCCCGACGATAGCCCGCGCCGGATTTCCCTCACCTCAGCCTCCAGGGCCCGAAGCCGTCTGGTCAGAACGGCCTGGGCCTCCACGTCGGCCATGATGCCCGACACCGTTCTGGCCAATGCGTCGAGCCCGTCCGCCGTCACTCGCACGTAGTCCGGCAACGGCTCGTCGCGCACCGGTTCCGCTTCCGGGGCGACCGCAGGCGGGACGGGTATCGTCTCCTTCGGCGCGTTTCCTCCGGCAAGCCGCGCCTGGATGCCGGCGATCCGCGCTGCATCGGGCGGCGGCGCCCCGTGGATGACGGCCGCGACCAGCGCCTCCGTCAGATCGAGCGCCTCGGTCAGGGCTCCGATCGTCGGCTCGTCCAGCGAGGCCTTGCCGTCCGTGACGCGTGCGATCAGATCCTCCAGCGCATGCGCGATCGCCTCGACCGGCGCCATGTCCACCGCCCGCGCCGCGCCCTTCAGGCTGTGCGCCCGCCGGAACACCTCGCGCAGGTCGATCGCACCGCCGGCGGCGGCCCGCGAGAGCGCCGTCCGAACCGCATCGAGATGCTCCCGATGCTCGGCGTCGAAGGCTGCCAGGAGTTCGCGCTGGATGTCGGTCAAGGCGATCCTCTCACCTCAGAGCCGGTAGCGGGTGGAGAGCCCGAGCAGCTGCTCGGCCAGTTGGGCGAGATTGCCGGCCGCCGAATCCAGCTGCCGGGTCCCCGCCGCGGTCTGCTGGCTGGCTTGCCGGATGTTGGCGAGTGCGCTCATCACCTGTTCGATGCCGAGCTGCTGCTGGTTGGTCGACGCCACGATCTGCTGGAAGGTGTTCACGCTCTCCTGCACCCGGCCGGTAATCTCGTCGATCGTCCGCTGGGTGACATCCGCCCGTTCCTTACCGGCGGTCACGCGCTTGACCGCCTCCTCCGTCAGCATCACCGACGCGTTGATCCCGCGCTGGATGTCGCCGAGGATGGAGCGAACCTGGGTGGTCGCCTCCTTGGCCTGATCGGCGAGCAGCTTCATTTCCGCGGCGACGACCGCGAAGCTCCGCCCGCTCTCACCGGCTGCCGCCGCTTCGATCGCCGCGTTGAGCGCCAGGAGGTGCGAACGCTCCGAGATATCGTTCACCGTGGTGATGATCTCGCCTACCGCCTGCGTCTTCTCGCTGAGCGCCACGATGTTCTCGGCCACCGCCTGGGCCTGCTCGCGGATCGCATCCATCGCCCGCCCGGTCTCCTCCACGGCCTCCAGCCCCTGCATCGAGGTCTGCGCCGTCACCTGCGCAGAGGCGATCACCTCCTGCGCACGCTTTCCGATCTGCGAGCCGGCGTGTGTGATCTCGTCCACCGTCGCCGCGGTTTCCTGCACGGCGGCCAGTTGCTCCTCCACGCTCGCCGCCTGCTCCTGCGTGGACGCGCGGATCTCCGCCACGGCCGCGTTCAGGTTCTCGGTCGCCGACCGGCTCTGCACCGCAAGGTCCCGCAGGCCGTGCACCATGCCGTTCAGCGTGGTGCCGAGCTGTCCGAGCTCATCCCGCCCGGTTGCTGCGGCCTGTCCACCGAGGTCGCCGGTGCCGACCCGGTCGACGAAGGCCATGAAGGCCGCAAGCGGCGTTCTCACCGAATGCCGGATCGCGAACGCGATCACCAGGCCGAGCAGACCGGTGATCCCGATCCCGATCAGCAGCGACGTCCGGCTCTCCTCGTAGACCGCCGACACCCGGTCCTGCCCGGCCGCGATCGCCTCGTTCATGGCGTCCTCAGCCTCCGTCAGCGCGGCGAACATGGCCTCGCGGGCTTCCCGGACGGCGCTTTCGGCCCCGAGTGCCCGGTCCACGTCGGAGGCCACCACCGCCGCCATCTGCGCCTCGCCCGCCGAATGCAGCCGCGCCATCTCGTCCCGCGCCAGCCGCAGCCGCTCCGCGATCGACTGCCAGGCCGCAGCGCGTTGCGGCGCGATCGCCTGCGACTGCAGCGTCTGCGCCAACTCGATCGCCTCGTCCATCGTGTTCTCGCTGGCGTCGATCTTCGCCCGCCACGCCGCGACGGGATCCTCGTCGCTGGGCACGCTCCGCCCGGCGGCCCCGGCCACTAACCGGACGAGCGCCGTCGACCGCAAGTCCCGCAGCGCGAACTGGTCGGCGCGGATCTGCCCCAGTTGCCGCAGCACCGAGATGTCGCGCGAAACGATCGTGGCGGTCGTCTGGCGCACGTCAGCGATCTGGCCGAGCGCATAGACGCCGATGGCGACGATCAGAACGAGGATGGCGAGAAAGCCGAGCAGGATGCGGTTGGCGATCGAGAGCGACACGGGCGTTCAGGCTCCAGGGGAAGCAGGGATGAAGAGCGGCGCGAGAAGCGCCTCCAGGTCGACGAGGGCAGCCGCGTCGGCAAGCCCGGGAAGGCGGACCGAAAGCGGGTCGTCCGGGGAGATCGGAACGGCGGTTCCGGTGCCGAGCACGCGTTCCACGGTGAGCGCCACCGGCGGTTCGTGCCGGAGGATCACGACATGACCCTCCCCGGCCTTGCGCTCGGCGGGAGAGAGGCCGAGCAGGGCGGCGAGTTCGACCACCGCGTGGAAGCGGCCCCAGGCATGGCCTAGCCCCGATACAAGCGGATGCCCGCCCGGCAGCGGCACCACGCGCATGGGTTCGATGACCGCACGCACGCGATCGATCGGGATCGCGAAGACCTCCCCGCCCACCGACACCGCGCAGGCGCCCTGCCCAGGAGCATCCGTCTGCAGCGGCTGGCGGCCAGAGAGTTCCGCCGTCCGCGCATCGAGAATGCGGCGGCGGCGCGCGTCCTCCGTCATCGCGGACCTCCGTCGGAAAGTACGAGTCGGGCCACGGCGACGAGGTCCGCTGCGGTCAGGCCGTCGCCCTCGGCAAGGTCCGCAGTTCCCGGCATCGCCGCCGCAAGCCGCCCCGCGTTGGCCACCGCCCGACGCCCGGCAGTCCGGTCACCCTGCGCAAGCAGCACGAGTCCAAGGTGGTA
This sequence comes from Chthonobacter albigriseus, assembly GCF_013839445.1. Lineage (GTDB taxonomy): Bacteria > Pseudomonadota > Alphaproteobacteria > Rhizobiales > Pleomorphomonadaceae > Chthonobacter > Chthonobacter albigriseus. Next base: position 106,598 of record NZ_JACDIT010000009.1, read on the forward strand.
GTGCGCCAGCGCGAAGGCGCGATCCAGATAGATGGCTCGCCGGAGCGCCGAGGCGGCGGCCGCCTGATCGCCCAGCGCCCGATGAATGAGACCCTCGTAGAACCGCAGCAGCGGGTCCGTCGGCCGGTCCGCTTCTCCCTCCCGGCAGACGGCCAGCGCACCGGCGAAGTCGCCCGCGTCCGCAAGGCTGCGCAACTGCTCCACGAGGCTGATCGGCTTGGTTTCGGCTGCGCCGGTCGGTGGCGTCGGCGAGAGGGTTCTGGTCGCACGCGCTACCGCGCGCGGTGCGGACTTGCGGGTCGGCTCTGCTATCGCGGGCAGCGGGACGGCAGCGGATGGCTCGCTTGCGCGCAGGGCCGGAGTGGTCGGCAGATGCGGCCCCGGGCGCCGATAGACCGTTGCGCCCGCGATCTCCACCGGCACCAGCGACGCCGTGAAAGCCGGGTTCGTCTCCGCATGGCCGAGCAGCAGCCAGCCCTCCGGCCGCAGCGCCTCGCCCAGCGCCGCCACCAGCTGGATCACCGTTTCAGTCTTGAAGTAGATCAGGACGTTCCGGCAGAGGATGAGGTCGAAGTCGGTGAACTGCAGGGGTGAAGTGCCGTCGAGCATCGACAACAGGTTGTGCCGCTCGAAACGGACGATCGGCCGGAACCGCCGTTTGACCGAGTACGTCCCAGACCGCGGTCCGGCATCGAACCAGGCGTCGCGCCCCGCCGCATCCACCGCGCGCAGCGACCACGCCCCGAAAACCCCCGAGCGCGCCCGCTGCAGCGCCGCCTCGTCGATGTCGGTGCCGATCACGGAGATTCGCCAGTCGAGGATCTCCGGCCCGATCAGCTCGCTGAGCGTGATGGCCAGCGAATAGGCCTCCGACCCGTTCGAACAGCCGGCGCTCCAGATCCGCAGCCGGCGGTCGCCGCCTCGCCGCGCGATGAGATCCGGCAGGATCGTGTTCTTCAGCGCCGCGAACTGCTCGCGGAAACGGAAGAAGAAAGTCTCGCCGATCGTCACCTCGGAAACGAGCGCGCTCCATTCCGCCTCGTCGGAACCGCCGGCGAGGCGGTCGAGATAATCGGAGAACCCTCGTGCGCCGGCCGCCTGGATGCGACGGCGCACCCGCTCGAACAGGATGTCGTCCTTGTCGGCGTAGTAGGCGTGGCCGGTCCTCTCGATGATCAGCCGCTTGATGTCCACGAACCCGGGATCGAGAGGCCCGTCGTGATCCGGCTGCCGTGGCACGCTCATGGCTCGACCGTCAGTTGCGCAGCCCGGAGCGCCTCGCGGGCCGCATAGGCCTCCAGCCGGTCCCGTTCGTGCCGATGGATGAGCCGGCCGGCGGCTACAAGGCTGATCCGTCGTCCGCCGGCAGTGAACACGCCGGTTACGCAGCCCCTCAGCGTCTCCGCATCTGGCACGTCCGAAACACCGGACCGCGACACGGTGATCACGTCGCGGGCCCTGTCGACCAGCAGCGCGATCGGTGTCCCCCGGAGCACCAGGAGGTGGCTGTCGAGATCGGGCTCGACCTCGCTCACCGGAAGCCCGAACAGCGCGGCCGGCCGCAGCACCGGTACGGCGACACCACTGACGTCGGCGATCCCCTCCAGCCCGGCGGGCGCCCCTGGCGGGCGGGTCAGATGGGGAAGCGGCAGCACCTCGCGCACGTCGGCAAGCGCCATCGCGCAGCCGATGCCGGCCACGTCGAACAGCACGGCTGCAAACGCCTCTGTCGATCGCGAACGCACGTGGATCCCGCCCCCATGTCGGGGGTTGAACGCAAAGCCCGCGCCTTTGGTTCCGCGTCCCGCCGGTCGCTGAAAACACTGTTCACCGCCTCGCGGGGAGGCGAGGCGCGGCCTATCTGCTAGAGAAGGTCGAGCGAAAGGAACCGCCATGGGACAGCTGGTCGACGGGATCTGGAAGGACGTCTGGTACGACACGAAGAGCACGGGCGGACGCTTCGTGCGGCCGGACACCCGCTTCCGCCGATGGATTACGCCCGACGGCGCGCCGGGGCCGGACGGACGAGAGGCGGTCCCGGCCGAGCCTGGCCGCTACCATCTCACCGTCTCCTACGCCTGCCCGTGGGCCCACCGCACGCTGATCGTTCGCGCCCTCCGCGGCCTGGAGGACATGATCGGCCTCTCCGTCGTTCACTGGCGCATGCTGGAGAACGGCTGGACCTTCGAGGACGGGCCCGGCGTGGTGCGCCATCCGGTGCAAGCCGACTTCCTCCACCAGATCTACACGTCCGCCGATCCCCGCTACTCCGGTCGGGTCACCGTGCCGGTGCTCTGGGATCTCAAGGAAGGCACCATCGTCAACAACGAGTCCTCGGAGATCATCCGCATCTTCGACACAGCCTTCGCCGATCTGGGCGCCACGCCGGGCACGCTGCGTCCCGCAGGTCTCGAGGAGGCCATCGACCGCCTGAACGCCCGCGTCTACGACACCGTCAACAACGGCGTCTACAAGGCCGGCTTCGCCACCTCGCAAGCCGCCTACGAGGAGGCCGTTGTGCCGCTCTTCGCGATGCTCGACGAGCTCGACGACCGCCTTGCCCGCTCCCGCTTCCTGTTCGGCGACGAGATCACCGAAGCGGACGTTCGCCTGTTCCCGACTTTGATTCGCTTCGACGCGGTTTACGTCGGCCACTTCAAGTGCAACCTGAAGCGCATCACCAACTACGCGAACCTCTGGGCCTATACCCGCGACCTCTACCAGATCCCGGAGATCAGCCGCACGGTGAACCTGGAGCACGCCAAGCGGCACTACTACGAGAGCCACCGGGGCATCAATCCGACCGGCATCGTTCCGCTCGGTCCCGTCATCGACTACGACGAACCCGCCGGCCGCGGCTGATCGGCGCTCCGGCGCGGACCTTGATCGGGTGGGTGGATCCTGGCCGGGATCCACCCTACGTTCGTGACAACCCCCGGATCCAGGAGAGCCCCATGGAAAAGCGTCGCCTCGGCCGCACCGACCTCCACATCGCCCCGCTTGTCTTTGGCGGAAACGTCTTCGGCTGGACCGCCGACGAGAAGACCTCCTTCGACCTCCTCGACCGCTTCGTCGATGCCGGCTTCAACGCCATCGACACCGCCGATGCCTACTCCACCTGGGCGCCCGGCAATGTCGGCGGCGAGTCCGAGACGATCATCGGAAACTGGATGAAGGCCCGCGGCAACCGCGATCGGGTGCTCGTCCTGACCAAGGTCGGCTCGGAGATGGGACCGGGCAGGAAGGGCCTCCGCGCGCCCTACATCGAGGAGGCCGTGGAGGCCTCCCTCCGCCGCCTGCAGACCGACGTGATCGACCTCTACCAAGTCGCACTGGCCCGACCCGGAAACGCCCTACGAGGAAACGCTCGGCGCCTACCAGCGCCTTCTGGAGAAGGGCAAGATCCGCTTCGTGGGCGCCTCGAACCTCTCCGCCGACCAGCTTCGCGACGCCCTCGCCGTCGCGGCCGACAAGGGCCTGCCCCGCTACGAGACGCTGCAGCCGGAGTACAACCTCTACGACCGGTCGTCCTACGACGGCCCGCTCCGCGACCTCTGCATGGCCGAGCACCTCGGCGTCATCACCTATTTCGGGCTCGCCAAGGGTTTCCTCTCCGGCAAGTACCGCAGCGAAGCGGACCTTTCCAAGAGCCCGCGCGGCGGCGGAATCAAGGGCTACCTCAATCCGCGCGGCATGCGCATCCTGGCAGCCCTCGACGAGGTCGCCGCCACACACGCCGCCAATCCGGCCGAGGTCGCGCTTGCCTGGCTGATCGCCCGCCCCGGTGTCACCGCGCCGATCGCCAGCGCCACCACCGTCGACCAGCTGTCGAGTCTCGTCCGCGCTGCCGCCATCGATCTGTCGCCGGACGACCTCCGCCGCCTCGACGACGCCAGCGCCTGACGAACCTGCCGCCGCTGGCGAACGAAACGCCGCGGTCGGCGTTGAGGCGATACCCCCCATCGAGGAGATCGCCTGATGCCAGCCCGGCCGCTTCGCTCGCTGATCCTTGCCCCGCTCGCCCTCCTCCTCGGCGGCGCCGCCGTGCCCCCCACGGAAGCGCGGTTCCTGGAGCGCTTCTCCGGTGCCTGGTCCGGCGCCGGCGTCGTCCATCGCAACGCCGAGTCCGGACCGCAGAAGGTGAACTGCCGGCTGAGCGGCGAGCGTTCGGAGAACCGCATCTCCATCGCCGGCACGTGCCGGGCCTACCTGGTCTTCTCCCGCAAGATCTCGGCGGAAATCACCTACGATCCCGCCTCCCGGCAGTACAGCGGCACCTACGTCGGCTCCCGCGTCGGGCCGGCGAGCCTCGCCGGCAAGCGCCGCGGCGACACGGTCAACCTGGCCGTCCGCTGGCCGCGTCCCGTCAACGGCGATCGGACCGCCCGCATGCGCATCGTCAATGACGGCGCGGGCAGTCTGCGGATCGTCGTCACCGACGACTATGGGGAAGGCGAAACCACCGTGACCGATGTCGCGCTCGCGCGGGCCGGCTGACCGCGATCACTTCTTTCGAACTCCCGACCTTGTGACGGCGTCGCGTCGCGCCGGAGGCGTAAGCTCGTTCCAATCCCATTCAATCTGGACCTGTCAGGAGAACACCCCATGCATCAACGCAAACTCGGCACCGGCGGCCTCACCGTCTCCGCCCTCGGGCTCGGCTGCATGGGCATGTCCGAGTTCTACGGGGAAGGCGACGAGGCCGAATCGATCGCGGTGATCCACCGCGCGATCGACCTCGGCGTCACCTTCCTCGACACCGCCGACATGTACGGCGTCGGCCGCAACGAGGAACTTGTCGGCCGCGCCATCAGGGACCGGCGCGAGCGCGTCGTGCTCGCCACCAAATTCGGCAACGTGCGCGGACCGAACGGCGAGCGCCTCGGCGTCAGCGGCCGGCCCGACTACGTCAAGTCGGCCTGCGAGGCGAGCCTGAAGCGGCTGGGGCTCGACGTCATCGACCTCTACTACCAGCACCGCGTCGACCCGGAGACCCCGATCGAGGACACCGTCGGCGCCATGGCCGACCTCGTGCGCGAAGGCAAAGTGCGCTATCTCGGCCTGTCCGAGGCCGGCCCGGCCACCATCCGCCGTGCCGCCGCCGTCCACCCCATCGCCGCGCTGCAGACCGAGTATTCCCTCTGGAGCCGCGATCCGGAGGACGAGATCCTGCCCACCATCCGCGAACTCGGCATCGGCTTCGTGCCATACAGCCCGCTCGGCCGCGGTTTTCTCACCGGCCGCTTCAAGACAATCGACGATCTGCCGGCAGACGACTTCCGCCGCCACTCCCCCCGCTTCTCCGGCGAGAACTTCCAGCTCAACCTGGATCTCGTCGGCGTCGTCGAGGACTTGGCGACGGCCAAGGGCGTAAAGCCCTCGCAGCTGGCGCTCGCCTGGGTCCTCGCCCAGGGTGACGACGTGGTGCCGATCCCCGGCACGAAGCGCGTCAAGTACCTGGAGGAGAACGTCGCCGCAGCGGACATCGTCCTGACCCCCGACGAGATCCAGGAACTCGCCTCCGCCTTCCCTGTTGGCGCCGCGGCCGGGGAGCGCTACGCAGAGGCCGGCATGAAGATGCTCAACCTCTGACCAAGGGACCTGCGACCGGATGGGCCGCCGCACCGACGTGGAGATCGCGCTCCGCGCCCTTGCCCCCGCCATCCCGGACCACGAGTTCGGGGTGGTCGCCGACCGTGCCATGGACAGTCCGGGGCTGGTCACGGCAGCGCCTGAAAACGCTGCCTGGCTTGCCCTGGTCGCCTACGTCCGCCACGTCTTCACCGACTATGACGACCTCCTTGATGAAGGTTACGACCAGGACAGCGCTCGCCATTTCGTGCTCGACGACATGACGGATGTCCTTGGCGCCTGGGGCGTTCGCCGCCCGATCGTTGCCGATGAGGTCGACCCGGACGAAACTTGAGGGAACACGCGCGCTGCGCACCGGTTCGGTGGATATCCCCACCCGACAATGGAGCGAGCCATGCACGCGCACGACATGATTTCCACGCACCCGCACGTCCGCGGCAACGTCAACGCGGCGCTCGTCCGCGCCATCGAAGCCGCCTACGACTGCGCCCAGGCCTGCACCGCCTGCGCCGACGCCTGTCTGGGTGAGAAGATGGTCGCCGACCTCACCCAATGCATCCGCTTCAACATGGACTGCGCCGACGTCTGCGCCGCAACCGGCCGGGTCGCATCTCGCCGCACCGGCTCCAACGAACTGATCATCCGCCAAATGCTGGAAGTCTGCGCTGAAGCCTGCCGCCTCTGCGGCGAGGAATGCGCCTCGCATGCTTCGATGCACGAGCATTGCCGCGTCTGCGCCGAAGCCTGCCGCTCGTGCGAGACCGCCTGCCGCGAGGCCGCCCGCAGCGTCACACCGCGGATGCAGTGACCCTGGGCGCCGGGAACCGCGGCTCCCAGCCGAACGCATGCCATCTCGACGGGCGTTCGATGAAAAATGGGCTGTGAAACGGGGGGTTGGTAGCAGAGGGCGGATTCGAACCGCCGACCTACGGGTTATGAGTCCGTCGCTCTAACCACCTGAGCTACTCTGCCGACCACCCCGTAGGCGGAGCGCGAAGGCCCCGCCGGAGTGAGGTGGGTATAGTGAAGCCGGCGCCCGCCTGTCAAGGAAGGAGCGGTCGCCGCCTCACTTCACCACTTCGAATTCGAGAAGACGGTAGAAACCGCCGAGGCCCGCCGCCGTATCCGATACGAGCCGGACGCCGGGGAAGGCCGAGATCGTCGCAACCGAGATGGTCGTGTTCCACCCGAGCAGCCGACCGAGCGGCGACAGCGCCCGCCCGAACCGGGCCCGCACGCCTTCGTCGCCGGCGAAATGGCTCACCGCCAGGATACGGCCGCCCGGCCGCACCACCCGGCGCATCTCGCTCATCACCCGCGCCGGGTCCGGGACCACCGTCATCACGTACATCGCCATGGCCGCGTCGAAGCTGTCGTCGTCGAACGCCAGCCGCGCGGCGTCCATCTCGATGATCGCCTCCACGTTGGAAAGCTTCTGCTCCGCCACGCGTTGCCGCGCCTTGGCGAGCATTTCCGGCGACAGGTCGATGCCGGTGACCTTCACCCGCGGCGGATAGTCCGGCAGCGAGATGCCCGTGCCGACGCCTACCTCAAGCACCCGGTCCGCGTCCGGCGGCAGCGCCGAGACCGCAGCCTTGCGGGAAGCCTCCATGATCGGGCCGAACACGACATCGTACACCGGGGCCCACCGCGCGTAGGCGGAGACCACGTCCTTGGCCCGCATGACGGTGTCGACCGCCCGCTCGGCCTGCGTTCCCACGCGTGCCCGATCCCTCGTCATCCCAGATCCTCGCCTTTGGTTCGTGCTGACGCCTCAACCGGCGACAACGGACCGCGGTTCCCCGATCGACGCGCCGCGCATCGCCGCCGCGCCCCGCTGGGTCGCCCCGATGAAGCCGCCGCCGAGCACGCGCGCCTCTCCCCCCTGCGACGCGTAGAGCACGCAGGCCTGCCCCGGCGCAACCCCCTGCTCACCGTCCATGAGCGCCACGAACGGCGTGCCCTGCTCGATCGTCAGCACCGCCGGCTGCGGCGGGCGCGTCGAGCGCACCTTGGCGAACAGCTCCATTCCCGCCGCCGGAAGGGCGGACAGCGGCGTGTCGCCCAGCCAGTTGAGGTCGCGAAGCTGGAGCCGTCGCGTTTCCAGCGCTTCCCGCGGCCCGACCACCACGCGGCGCTGTCCGGCGTCAAGCTTCACGACGAACAGCGGCTCGCCGGTCGCGACGCCGAGACCCCGACGCTGCCCCACCGTGTAGTGGATGATCCCGTCGTGCCGCCCCAGCACGCGACCGTCGACGTGAACGATCTCGCCGGCTTCCGCCGCATCCGGCTTCAACCGCTCGATCACGTCGGCATACTTGCCCTGCGGCACGAAGCAGATGTCCTGGCTGTCGTGCTTCTCGGCGACCACCAGGCCCATTGCCCGTGCCTTCTCCCGAACCTCCGGCTTGGCGAGCCCGCCCAGGGGAAACCGCAGGAAATCCAGCTGGTCGGGTGTGGTGGCGAACAGGAAGTAGCTCTGGTCCCGGTCGAGATCCACCGGCCGGAACATCGCCCGCCGGCCGGACGGCGTCAGCTGCGAGCGGACGTAGTGACCGGTCGCAAGCGCCTGCGCGCCGAGTTGGCGCGCGGTGTCCAGGAGGTCGGAGAACTTGACGGTCTGGTTGCAGGCGACGCAGGGGATCGGCGTCTCCCCGGCGATATAGCTTTCGGCGAAGCGGTCGATCACCGCGTCGCGGAACCGCGCCTCGTAGTCGAGCACGTAGTGCGGGATGCCGAGCATCGCCGCGACCTGGCGCGCGTCGTGGATGTCCTGCCCGGCGCAGCAGGCGCCCTTGCGGTGGGTCGCCTCGCCGTGGTCGTAGAGTTGCAGCGTCACGCCGACGACGTCGTAGCCCTCCGCCTTCAGCAGGCCGGCGACGACGGACGAATCGACGCCCCCGGACATCGCCACGACCACGCGCGTGTCCTCCGGACGACCGGGGAGATCGAGACTGTTCAGCATCGCTCCATAAGCCTTTCCGACGCGGCATCACCCGCGCGCCGCGTTGTCGCCGAGACCGCCCGCCCGTTCCGGCCGACATCGGCCCTCTTCGAAGAGGTGGGAGACGACGGCCCCGCCTCGGCAAGCTTTGCCGGGTTTCCGGCCAGCTTTTGCCGCCCTCGTCGCGGCCCTGCGCTCTCAACTGGGCGGAAGCTAGCGAAAAATCAAGCGGATGTCACCGGAAAGCGCCCTGGCCCGGCGCTTGCAGATCCCGGCTGCCTGGAGAAGGTCCACCATGTCTGACGTTTCGGTCGCCGTCGCGCTTTTCGCCCCCTTGAACACCTCCGCCCCTGGGGGCATGCCGTCGTCCGAGACCGGTGCGGCCGCGGGTGGCGGTTTCGCCGCCTTGGTCGACGCCATGACCGCCGGCACCGGACCGACCGCCGGCGCGCTCGACGCGGTGCCCGGCCAGACCTCCATCGCGCTGCCTGCCGAGTTCGGCGCCGACGCCTTTGCCGCCACCGACGGCGTGAACGTCGCGCTTGCCGAGTTGGCTGCGGCCATGGGTACCAAGAAGCCCGTCATGGTCGCCGGCAAGGTGGAACCGGCCGAGCCGGTCGAGGCCGCCTCCGGTACCGAACCTTCCGAGGCCGAGACCAATGCCGCGCTCGCCTCGGCGATCCCTGTGCCCATCCCGGTTCCTGCACCGCCCCCGGTCACCCCCGTCGCGGTCGTTCCGGCCGACGCCACCGCCACCGACCCGATCGCGGCCGCGACGCTGCCTGCCGACCCGTCGGCCATGCTCGACGATCTCGCCGGCATCGCCGCGCCGAAGACCTCGCCCGCCACTGCCCCGGTCGCGCCGGCGCCTGTCGCCGCCGCGCCGAAGCCTGCCCCTGCGGCGCCCCAGCTTCCCCCGACCTCGTCACCCGTCGCTGAGGCCGTCACGAGCGTGGCCGGAAAACCCGAGCCGAAGACATCGAAGCCGGCAGCTCCCGTCACACCCGTGTCGTCGACGCAGGCCGCGGCCGCGCCGTCCGCCCCCGCCCTGCCGCAGGCGACCGCGGCGCCCACCCTGCCGGAAGTGCCCGCCGCTGCGATCGCGTCGCAACCGTCCCCCGGCCTTGCGTCGACGTCGATCGACGTGCCTTCGGAGGCCGAACCCCTCGCCTTCACCGCCGCAGACCTCCCGGCCGATCCGGCGAAGGATGCAGCGCGGAACCTCGCGTCGGTGAGCGGAACGCCCGCCGTCCCGGACGAGGCGAGGCCGGCCCAGCCGACGGTCAGCCCCTCGGTTGCCGCAGCCGATACCGCGGTTGAACAACCCGCGCCGGACCTGAGCACCGATGCCCCGACGCTTTCCAAGGTCGACGGGACGCAGGCGCCCGCCCCCCAGGCGGCCGAAGCAACGCCACGCCCGGCAGCACCCGCGCCTGTCGCGCTCGCCCAGCCCCTCCTGGTGAACACCGGCGCCGAGGCCGGCACCGCCGCGCTCACACCGGCAGATGTCGCGGTGATCACGGCTGCGCTCGAGGCGGCCGCGTCGGCGACGGTCGAGACGTCCACCGTCGCGCAGCCGCCGGCAGCCGTTGCTGAGGCGACGGTCGCGGCCGCGGCCTCCACACAGCTGGTCGCTCCGGACCTGATCGAGACCGCCCTGCCAACCTCGCCGGCCGAAAAAACCGCGCCTGAGACCGACAGCGAGGCCGCCACCGACGATCTCCTGGCGACCACGGACGACAAGCCCGCCCGCACTGCGCCGGAGAAGCCCGACGCCGCCGCAAGGCCGCCCCTGCCCGTCAACGCCGGCGCCGTCGCCTTTGCCGCGCGCGTCCGCGGAGAAGGCGAGGATCAACGCGCCCTCGCACAGGACGCCGTCCAGTCCGTGACCCAGCAGCAGGCGCAGCCGCAGTCGCTCGCAGCCCCGCAGACCGCCGCTGCGCCGCCAAGTGCCCAGTCCGTGCTCAACGCCATTCCGCTCGCCATGGTCGGCGTCGAGATCGCCCGCATGGCCAAGCTCGGCGAGACCAGCTTCCAGATCCGCCTGGATCCGCCGGAGCTCGGCCGCGTCGACGTCAGCCTGGAGCTGTCCGACAAGGGCGAGGCGCGCGCCCACCTGACCGTGGAGCGGCGCGATACCCTGGATCTCTTTGCCCGCGATCAGCGCGCCCTGGAGCGCGCCCTGCGCGAAGCCGGCTTCGAAGCCAAGGACGGCTCGGTGTCGGTGTCCCTGCGCAACAACGGCTCCGACCAGCAGCAGCAGCGATTCGCGGGCGGCAACGGCCAGGACGGTCGTGAACCCCGCTTCATCCGCTACCCCGGCGGGGAGGCTGCGGAGACCACCGCGGCACCCCTGCCCGTCGACATCTACCGTCCGCGTCGAGACCAGCTTCTCGATGTCCGGATCTGACGCCAAGGAGTTCCGATCATGGCCGTCACCAGCGCCACAGGCACCACCACCACCCCCGCAACCACCAGCAACACGTCGGAAACGGCGAAGCGGCTGGCCACCACCTACGACACCTTCCTGAAGATGCTGACCACGCAGCTGAAGGTCCAGAACCCGCTCGAGCCGATGGACGCGGAGAAGTTCACCGAGCAGCTGGTCCAGTACTCCGGCGTGGAGCAGCAGATCCAGACCAACAAGAACCTGGAATCGATCCTCGCCTCGCTCGCCAGCACCACCTCGCTGAACCTCGTCAACTACATCGGCAAGTCGATCGAGGCGAGCGGCGACACGACGCTTCTGGAAGGCGGCAAGGCCACGTGGAAAGCCAACGCCGCGTCGGTTGCCGACAAGGTGAAGGTCACCATCACCGACAGCACCGGCACGGTCGTCTTCACCGGCACCACCACCTTCTCCAGCGGCGACAACACCTACGAGTGGGACGGCAAGACCGACGCCGGCGGGGACGCGCCAGCGGGGAACTACAAGATCGCCTTCGACGCCGAGGATTCGGACGGCAAGGCCGTGGCCGTATCCACCCGGATGTCAGGTAAGGTTACCGCGATCGATACATCCGGCTCGGAGCCCTACCTCTACGTTGGCACCACCGCCGTGCCGATTTCCGGAGTCTCCCGTATCTCCGGCTGAACACACGAGAAATGCGGTTGCCGACCAGTATTCGCAGGCGACATCGGGACCTCTGCGCAAGCCATTCCAATTCTTACTAAATTCTTGCTGGGCAATTAGCCGAATTTTAAAAGCCCGGGCGTAAAGTCTCCCACTGAGAGGTCAGTTCAGTGTGAGAGTACGATGACCGAGCAGATGCGTCCCCGCGTTAAGTATGTGATCGGACCGGACGGGAGCCCCCTGACCATCGCCGATCTGCCGCCCGAGGACACGAAACGTTGGGTGATCCGTCGCAAGGCGGAAGTGGTCGCGGCAGTGCGGGGTGGACTCCTCTCCCTGGAGGAAGCCTGCAAGCGGTATACTCTGACGGTGGAGGAATTCCTCTCCTGGCAGCAGTCGATCGACAAGCACGGATTGGCCGGTCTACGCGCAACGCGTGTCCAGCAATACAGGCCCTGATCAGCCTGGATCCAAGATGAGGGAATGACAAGGTCGGCAGTCGCCGGCCTTTTCGTTTTTGTCGGATTCGCGCTCCGCTCTTGCAGAACGCTTCGCGCGGTTTCGGCCCGCCGGACCGACCCGGCAGATTTTGCCGATCATCTTTGTGGCCTGGAAACCCTGAAACCGCGGAATAGCGCGGTCAGCCAACGTCTTGCGCTCTCCGTTAACAACTTGTTTACCAAAACCATGCGGAAATTCCTGCCGGGTTGGACGAGGTGCGGACCGGGTCGGACGAAACGTCCGGGCGTGTTCCTCTCGACCAGGCAGGCAACGCGAACGGGCCAATAATCGAGCCCCCGCAGCGCCCTCGCCGGCCCGCTCGAATCGAATGACGGCAGCCGCCGTGTGGACCGGGACCGGGGGAGCAGGAAAGAGTGAACGGCCTTGCGGCACTCTTGAAATCGCTGGGACCTGCCCGCCTGGCCGCCATGGGCGCCGTCGCGATCGGTCTTATCGGTTTCTTCGCCTACATCACCCTCCGCTTCAACGAGGTCAACGAGGCCCCGCTCTACACGGGTCTGACGCTCGAGGATTCGGCGGCGATCATCGCCGAACTTGATTCGGCCAACGTCGCCTACCGCCTCCTCCAGAACGGCACCGTCATCATGGTCCCCGACCAGGACGTGACCCGCCTGCGCATGCAGTTCGCCGAACAGGGTCTGCCGGCGGGCGGCGGCGTCGGCTATGAGATCTTCGACAAGACGGACGCTCTTGGCACCACCAGCTTCGTGCAGAACGTCAATCGGCTGCGCGCCCTGGAGGGCGAGCTCGCCCGCACCATCCGCGCCATCAACCGCGTCGAATCGGCCCGCGTCCACCTCGTGCTTCCCGAGCGCCAGCTGTTCCGCCAGAACGAGCAGAAGCCCACCGCCTCCATCGTCCTGAAGACGCGCGGTGTGCTGGAGCCGAGCCAGATCCGCGCCATCCAGCACCTCGTCGCCTCGGCCGTGAACGGCCTGGAGCCGACGCGCATCTCCATCATCGACGAGGCAGGCCGCCTTCTCGCGGAAGGCTCGGGCGACGAGACCACCCAGATGATGGCCGCGGCCGTGGACGAGCGGACCGCCGGCTACCAGAAGGACGTCGAGGCCCGCGTCCGCGAAATCGTGGAAAGCGTCGTCGGCCCTGGCCGAGCCCGGGTGAAGGTGGCGGCCGAGCTCGACTTCAACCGCATCTCCGAAACCCGCGACACCTTCGACCCGAACGGACAAGTGGTCCGCTCCACCCAGTCGCGGGAGGAGAACAGCGCCTCGTCCGAGCCGCAGCCGAACGACCAGGTCACCGCCGGCAACCAGATCCCCAACGCCAATCAGCCCGCCGGTGGGGCCGGGGCCTCCGCGACCCAGAACGCCAACACCAGCGAAGAGACGATCAACTACGAGATCTCCAAGACCACCCGCACCCAGGTCACCGAGGCCGGCGGCATCCGTCGCCTGTCGGTCGCCGTGGTCGTCGACGGCCGCTACCAGACCGGCGCGGACGGCGTGCAGACCTACGTCGCCCGCGACCAGCAGGAGCTCGACCGCATCTCCGCGCTGGTCCGCACTGCCATGGGCTTCGACCAGAACCGCGGCGACCAGGTCGAGGTGGTCAACCTGCAGTTCGCCGAAGGCCCCCCGGCGACGGAGACCGACGCGATCGAGCCTGGGATGTTCGAGTTCTCCAAAGACGACCTCGTCCGCTTCGCCGAAATGGGCGTGATGTTCATCCTGACGCTGCTGGTCCTGCTGTTCGCGGTCCGGCCGCTGATCAAGCGGATCCTCTCGCCGGAAGTGGTCACCGAGCATCGCGAGATCACCACCACGGTGACCGGACCGAACGGCCAGGCCATCACCATGCTTCTGAACGCCGAAGGCCAGCTCGTCCCGGCCGACGCGGCCAACGCGGCGGCCGCCGTCGGCCTGCCGCCGCCCGAGGCCGGCCCGCCTAGCCGCATCGAGGAAGCCAAGGCCAAGGGTGCCGAGCAGATGGACCAGGTCCGCCGCGTCGGCAGCCTCGTCGAGGAGAACCCGAACGAAGCCGCCATCATCATCCGCACGTGGCTCTCGGAGGCCGCCTGATCCATGTCCAACCTCCAATTGTCAGGTACGGCCGGCGTCCTCACGGTCTCCACCGACGGCACCCAGCGCGACCTCACCGGTCCGGAGAAGGCTGCCGTCATGATGCTCGCCCTCGGCGATCGCCACGGCGGTCCGATCTGGCGTTCGCTTGACGAGATCGAGATCAAGCACCTCTCGCTGGCCATGTCGAAGCTGGGCCCGATCACTCCGCAGATGCTGGACGACCTGCTCGTCGAGTTCGTCACCAAGGTTTCGTCATCCGGCGCCCTGATGGGCAACTTCGACACGACGGAGCGACTGCTCCTCTCGGTCCTGCCGAGCGACAAGGTCAACTCCATCATGGAGGAGATCCGCGGTCCGGCGGGTCGCAACATGTGGGAGAAGCTCTCCAACGTGCAGGAGAACGTTCTCGCCAACTATCTCAAGAACGAATACCCGCAGACCGTCGCTGTGGTGCTTTCGAAGATCAAGTCCGACCACGCGGCCAGGGTTCTTGCCATTCTGCCGGAGGAGTTCGCGCTCGAAGTCGTCAACCGCATGCTGAAGATGGAGTCGGTCCAGAAGGACGTGCTCGACAAGGTGGAGCAGACCTTGCGCATCGAGTTCATGTCGAACCTGACCAACACGCAGCGCCGCGACGCCCACGAGATCATGGCCGAGATCTTCAACAACTTCGACCGCACCACCGAGGCGCGCTTCATCACGCAGCTGGAGGAGGAGAACCGCGACGCCGCCGACCGCATCAAGGCGCTGATGTTCACCTTCGACGATCTCGGCAAGCTCGACTCCGCCGCGATCCAGACGCTGCTGCGCGGCGTGGAGAAGGACAAGCTCGGCCTGGCGCTGAAGGGCGCCAAGGAGAGCGTACGTGAACTCTTCTTCTCCAACATGTCCGCCCGCGCGTCAGCCCTCCTCAAGGAGGACATGGAGCAGCTCGGTCCCGTCCGCCTGCGCGATGTCGACGAGGCGCAGTCCTACATGATCAACATCGCCAAGGACCTCGCCGCCAAGGGCGAGATCATGATCTCCAAGAACAAGGGTGAGGACGAACTCGTCCTCTGAGGGAAACAGACCGCATCATGGCCGCACCCGCGCGCTTCCTCTTCGACACCGATTTCGCCGCTCCGCCGGCGAAGGCGGAGCCTGTCGCGCCGCCGGTGCCGACCATCGAGCAGCCGGTCCACGAGGCCATCGTGGCCGAGGCCGAGCGCCGCGCCTACGACCGCGGACTGGTGGCCGGCCGCGAGGCCGCCGAGGCGCGGGCCGCCGACCGGCTCGCCGAGGAGGCCGGCCGGCTCGCCGCCGCCGCCCAGTCCATCCTCGCCGTCCTGGACACCGAGCGTGCCCGTGTCGAGGTCGAGGCCTTCCGCCTCGCGGAGGCGGTCGCCTGCAAGATCGCTGGACGGCTGATCGAGCTTCACCCTCGCGAGGCGATTCTCGCCATCGTCTCCGAGGCCCTCGGTCCCCTGCGCCGCGCGCCGCATCTCGTTATCCGGCTCTCAGCCGACGACGCCGAGCCGATCCGCGGGGAACTCACCCGCATCGCCGCCGAGCGCGGCTTCGAGGGCCGCCTGGTTGTCCTCGGCGAGGACAGCGTCACCCGCGGCGACTGCCGCATCGAGTGGGCCGACGGCGGCATCGTGCTCGACCGAGCCGCCACCGAGGCCGCGGTACACGCCGCCATCGAGAACCATCTCGCCTCGATCGCGCCTGCCGGCGCGACGACGGGCGACCTGACCGAGGAGGCCTGACATGGCCGCCGACGACGACGATACCGAATCCGGCTCTCTCGACTTCCAGGCGCATACGGCGCAGCCGCGCCGCGACGACGAGGAAGACCCGAACGCCGCGCATACGGCCGCCGAGCTGGAGGCCGTCTTCGACGTCCCCGTGCGGGTTTCCGCCATCCTCGGGCGCGCGCGCATGCCGGTGCACGAGCTCCTGAAGCTCTCGCCCGGCAACGTGCTGGAACTCGACCGCAAGGTCGGCGAGGCCATCGACATCTACGTCAACAACCGTCTCGTGGCGCGCGGCGAGGTCGTCCTCGTGGAGGACAAGCTCGGCGTCACCATGACGGAGATCATCAAGTCCGAGCGCTGACCGCGCTTGTGGACAGGGAATGAAGAGGACCTGCCATGCGTCTCCTGATCGTAGGCATCCTGGGCGGGCAGCTCACCACAGCCACCCGCATGGCCATGGACAAGGGCGCGTCCGTCATCCACGCGGACACGGTCGAGACCGCCCTGCGCACGCTGCGCTCCGGCCGCGGCGCCGATCTGGTGATGATCGACGTTGCGCTGTCGATCGGCGGCCTGATCAGCGCCCTTGAGGCGGAGCGCATCCACGTTCCCGTGGTCGCGTGCGGCACGGCCACCGACGCCAAGGCCGCCGTCGCAGCCATCCGCGCCGGCGCCAAGGAATATATCCCCCTCCCCCCGGACGCCGAGCTGATTGCCGCGGTGATCGCCGCCGTCGCTGCCGATGGTCGCGACCTCATTGTCCGCGACGAGGCGATGCTCTCCGTCGTCCGCCTCGCCGACCAGGTCGCAGCCTCCGAAGCGTCGATCCTGATCACCGGCGAGAGCGGCACCGGCAAGGAGGTGCTCGCCCGCCACGTCCACAAGAAGTCCGCCCGCGCCGACAAGCCCTTCGTCTCCGTCAACTGCGCTGCCATCCCAGAGAACCTTCTGGAATCGGAGCTCTTCGGGCACGAGAAGGGCGCCTTCACCGGCGCCGTCGCACGGCGCATCGGCAAGTTCGAGGAGGCGACCGGCGGCACGCTGCTGCTCGACGAGATCTCCGAGATGGACGTGCGCCTGCAGGCCAAGCTCCTGCGCGCCATCCAGGAGCGGGTCATCGACCGCGTCGGTGGCGGCAAGCCGGTGCCGGTCGACATCCGCATCATCGCCACGTCCAACCGCAACCTCGCCGACGCCGTCCGCGAAGGCCTGTTCCGCGAGGACCTCCTCTACCGCCTCAACGTCGTCAACCTGAAGATCCCGCCGTTGCGCGAACGCCCGGCCGATGTCGTCGCGCTCGCCGAGCATTTCGCCCGCAAATACGCCGAGGTGAACGGCGTCCCCGTCCGCCAGATCGCCGCCGACGCAAAGCGCGAACTGATTTCCGCCCGCTGGCCGGGCAACGTCCGCGAACTGGAGAACACCCTCCACCGCGCCGTGCTGCTCGCCAACGGCCCGGACATCGGCGTCGAGGCGATCCGCTCGCCCGACGGCATGCGCTTCGACACCCGCATCGAGTCCCGCCGTGAGGATGCCGCCGCCCGCGCCGCCCAGACCGCCGAGGCGGTCACCCGCGCCCTCGTCGGCCGCACTGTCGCCGACGTCGAGCGTGACCTCATCCTCGACACCCTCGACCACTGCCTCGGCAACCGCACCCACGCCGCCCGGATCCTCGGCATCTCGATCCGCACCCTGCGCAACAAGCTCAACGAATACTCCGCCGACGGCATCGACGTCCCCGAACCCGGCACCGCCCGAACCGCCGTGGCCTGACCGCCCAACCACGCCCACCCCCGCACCGCCCACCGCTCCACGCCAACCGCCTCCCTCCCCCTTGCGGAGGCAAGGGCACAGCCCGCACGCCGATCAGGCAAGTGACTTCGAGGCCGGAGGGCGGGGGGAACAACCGCCCTACCCGAACGCCCCCACCCGAACATCACACCTCTCAGCCGTCACGGTCCGCGCAGGCGGACCATACCTCTCAGCCGTCATGGTCCGCGCAGGCGGACCACCCACGAATTTGTGGGCATGCTCGACACCCCCTCCGACGGCAACCCACCATCCTGGAACAATGCGTGGGTGGTCCGCCTGCGCGGACCATGACGAGAGTTTGGAAGTGACCTAGGGGTTTCGATTCGTGACCACGCGCGACCCCTCTCGCCGCCGCCTGTTTCCCGATTGCCCTCGTCCCTTAACCCTCCGTTAACCATGCACCCGGCAAATTCTGCCCACTGACCCGTCGGCCCTTCTGGAACCGTACCCATCGTGACCGACACCACTGGACCGTCCTCTCCGTCCGGGTTCCGCTTTCCGACCTTCACCGAGGTCAAGTCCGCCGTCCTGAGGGGCGATGTCGGCCTTGCGATCGGGATCATGGCCATCCTTGTGGTCCTGATCCTGCCGCTGCCCGCCGTCCTGCTCGACGTCTTCCTCGCCTTCTCGATCATCTTCTCCATCCTCATCCTGATGACGGCGCTGTTCATCCAGACGCCGCTGGAGTTCTCCTCCTTCCCCACCGTGCTCTTGATCGCCACCATGCTGCGGTTGGCGCTCAACCTCGCCTCCACCCGCCTCATCCTGGCGGGCGGCCACGAGGGCACCCACGCCGCCGGCCACGTGATCGAGGCCTTCGGCAACTTCGTGATGGGGGGCAACTTCGTCATCGGGGTGATCGTTTTCGCCATCCTGGTGATCGTGAACTTCATCGTCATCACCAAGGGCTCCGGCCGCATTGCCGAGGTGGCCGCGCGCTTCACCCTCGACGCCATGCCCGGCAAGCAGATGGCGATCGACGCCGACCTGTCCGCCGGCCTGATCAACGAGTCCGAGGCCCGCGATCGCCGGCGCAAGCTGGAGGAGGAGAGCGCCTTCTTCGGCGCCATGGACGGTGCGTCCAAGTTCGTTCGCGGCGACGCCATCGCCGGGCTCCTGATCACCTTCATCAACATCATCGGCGGCATCGTCATCGGCGTGCTGCAGATGGACCTGTCACTCGCCGAAGCCGGCCACAGCTACACCGTGCTGACGGTCGGCGACGGCCTCGTCAGCCAGATCCCGGCGCTCATCGTCTCCACCGCCGCCGGCCTGCTCGTCTCCAAGGCGGGCGTTTCGGGCGCGGCGGACAAGGCGTTGGTCAGCCAGCTCTCCGGCTATCCCAACGCGCTCGGCATGTCGTCGGCGGTGATGGGCATCCTCGCCCTGCTCCCCGGCATGCCCATGCTGCCGTTCCTCTCGCTCTCCATCGGCGCGGGTTTCATGGCCTTCTACGCCGCGCGCAACAATCTCCAGGCCCGCGAGGAGGTGACGGCCGCCAAGGCGGCGGCCGACGCTCCGCCGCCCGAACCCAGCGAGGAGCCGATCCAGTCCGCCCTCAAGATGGACGACCTGCGCGTCGAGCTCGGCTACGGCCTCCTGCCGCTGATCAACGATCCCACCGGTGGCGACCGCCTCTCCGAGCAGATCAAGGCGCTCCGCCGGCAGATCGCCTCGGAGATGGGCTTTGTCATGCCTCCGGTCCGCCTTCTGGACAACGTCCAGCTCGCCGCCAACGATTACGTCGTCAAGATCAAGGAGGTCGAGGCAGGCCGCGGCCAGCTGTTCCCCGGCCAGTTCATGGTCATGGACCCGATGGGCGGAAAGGTCGCCATTCCCGGCACCCAGACCACCGAACCCACCTTCGGCTTGCCCGCCACCTGGGTGGAGGCGCGCCTGCGCGAGGAGGCCGCCATCCGCGGCTACACCGTTGTCGACCCGGCCACCGTCCTCTCCACCCACCTGTCGGAGACGCTGAAGTCCAACGTCGCCGAGCTGCTCTCCTACGCCGACGTGAAGAAACTGCTGGCCGATCTCCCCGCCGAACAGGCCCGTCTCGTCGACGACATCGTGCCGAGCCAGATCTCCGTGTCCGGCATCCAGCGCGTTCTCCAGCAACTGCTGCAGGAGCGGATCTCGATCCGCGATCTCTCCACCATCCTGGAGGGCATCGCCGAGGCGGTCGGCCACTCCCGCTCCACCCAGATGATCGCTGAGCACGTGCGGGCGCGCCTCGCCCGCCAGATCTGCGCCCAGCACACCGCGCCCGGCGGCTATCTCCCGCTGATCTCCCTGTCGCCGGCCTGGGAGCAGGCCTTCCTGGAAAGCCTGGTCGGCGACGGCGACGACAAGCGCCTGGCCATGGCGCCCTCCAAGCTGCAGGAGTTCGTCATCCTGGTCCGCGACGGCTTCGAGGACGCCGCCCGCAAGGGCGAGCTCCCCGTCCTGATGACGAGCCCGCTCGCCCGGCCCTACGTCCGCTCCATCGTCGAACGCTTCCGCGCCCACACCACGGTGATGAGCCAGGCCGAGGTCCATCCCCGGGTCCGCCTGAAGACCGTCGGCCAGATCTGACCGCGTCAGCACCGTCAACAAAACCTTAAGGCATGGGGCTCATTCTCCGCCCCATCATGTCCATTCGTTTCGTGTACCGGACCGCCCTGCTCCTATGTGTCGCAACCCTGGCCGGCTGCGGCTTCTTCGACTGGGAGGAGCGCGAACCCTGGCGTGCCCAGGCCGAGGCGGCTTGCTTTGCCCGCAACATGGTGCGCCTTTCGCCGCTCATCCAGCCGGTCAGCGCCATCGAGGGACGCGGCATCTGCGGCCTCGATCGCCCGCTCAAGGTCACCGCGCTCGCCGACGGCACCGTGCGGATCGGTAGCCGCTCGCAGGTGATGTCCTGTCCGATGACCGCCGCGCTGGAAAGCTGGACGCAGACTGTCGTCATGCCCGCGGCCCTGGCGCGCTACGGCATGCCCGTCGTCGAGATCAAGTCGATGGGCACCTACAACTGCCGTTCGCGCAACAACATCCGCGGCGCTCGGCTCTCCGAGCACGCCTTCGCCAACGCCTTCGACGTCGCGGGTTTCGTGCTGGCCGACGGCCGTACGGTGAGCATCAAGAAGGGCTGGCGCGGCGACGAAACCGACCGGGCCTTTCTGCGTGAAGTGCACGCCGGCGCCTGCGGGCCCTTCACGACCGTGCTCGGACCCGGCTCCGACGGCAAGCACGAGGACCATCTCCACCTCGACCTTGCCCGCCACAACGCGCAGGGCACCATGCGCTACTGCCGTCCGACGCCGCAGTTGCCGCCGCCCGCCAGCTGGCCGCCCACCTACCAAGTCGGGCCGGACACGTCCGTGCCGATGGCGACCAACATTCCCGACGACAGCTGGCCGCGCGTGCTGCCCGGCACCCTGGCCGCCGCGCAGGCAGCCCCCGTGCCGACGGCTCCGCAGCCATACCCCGCCGCGCCGCAGCCCGGCTACGATCCCTCGCTGCTGCCCCCGGGGGAGATCCCCGGCAGCGCCACGTCGCAGCCGGCCTATGGCGGGACGCCCGCCTGCCCGCCCGGCTATGTCTGCCAGCCCGTCGGCGCCAGCCAGCAGCCTCCGCCGGCCCTTCCCGGCTGGAACGTCGGCCCGCAGCCCGTGCAGGGCTGGGCCGTGCAGGGCTACGCCCCCGACGAGGTCGGCTCGGTGCCCTACTCCGACGAGTAGAGAAGACTGAGAAGTATGATCACGCCGAGACCGGCGGCGATCCCGCAGGCGGCGTCTGCATCTCCCGCCAGGCCGAGACGATCACCTCCCGTGCCGCCCAGAGGTTGACGCCGGCGATGACGAGGCCGGCGACGATGTCCGGCCACGCGGCCGCCTGGATCGCGACCAGCACGCCCGCCATGATCGTCATGCCGTTGAGAACGGCATCGTTGCGCGTCGACAGCCAGATCGATCGCATCGAGCTGTCCCCGCTGGAGAAGCGCGCCAGCTTGGTCGCCACCGTCACGTTCACCCCGAGCGCCACGGCCGCCGTCGCCGCCATCCACAGCGACGAGGGCACGCCCCCGTAGTAGAGCCGCATGAACACCTGCCCCAGCGCCACCACGCCAACACCCAACATCAGGAGCCCCATCACGAAGCCCGCACGCGCCCGGTTCCGGAGCGTCCACCCGACTGCCAGCGCCCCCAGCAGATACATCCCCGTATCTTCAAGGAAGTCCGCCGCGTCCGCGATCAGCGCCGCCGATCCGATCCAGATCCCGATCACCCCCTCCATCACGAACATCAGCCCGTTGACCATCGCCGCCCACAGCAGCACGCGCCGATAGGCCGGATCGCGGTGGTCGCCCGTGTTCTGCTGTGTTTCGCCGGCGGTCTCGGTCATCAAACACTCATGGGTTCGGGGTGGCGGCTGGCACTGGCGATCATTCAGCAGCGGCTGTGGTCACCACATCCGCCGGCTCATAGTTGAGGATCGGCGCCAGCCAGCGTTCCATCTCGGCGACGCTCATACCCTTGCGCGCGGCGTAGTCCTCCACCTGGTCGCGCTCGATCTTGCCTACGCCGAAGTAGTGGCTCTCCGGATGCGCCAGATAGAGCCCCGACACGGCCGAACCCGGCCACATCGCGTAGCTCTCCGTCAGGTGGATCCCGGCTTCGGCCGTCGCGTCGAGCAGTTCGAACAGCGTCTTCTTTTCCGTGTGGTCCGGCTGGGCCGGATAGCCCGGCGCCGGTCGGATGCCCTGGTACTTCTCCGCGATGAGGTCGGCCGGCGTCAGATCCTCTTCGAAGGCGTAGCCCCAGAGTTCCTTGCGTACGCGCTGGTGCAGCGCCTCGGCGAACGCCTCCGCAAGCCGATCTGCGAGCGCCTGGCTGAGGATCTTCGAGTAGTCGTCATTCGCCCGCGCGAACCGCTCGATCACCGCCTCCTCGCCGATCCCCGCCGTCACCGCGAACGCCCCGACGTAGTCTGCGATACCGCTGTCCTTTGGAGCGACGAAGTCGGAGATCGACACGTTCGCCCGCGTGCTGTCGCGTGCGATCTGCTGGCGCAGACCGTGGAAGGTGGCGAGCCGCTCCGTCCGCGTCTCGTCGGTGTAGAGCTCCACGTCGTCGCCCACCGCGTTGGCCGGCCAGAAGCCGACGACGCCGTTGGCCGTCAGCCACTTCTCCTCCACCATCTGCTTCAGCATCGCCTGCGCATCCTCGAACAACGCCCGCGCGGCCACACCGTAGCGGTCGTCCTCCAGGATCTGCGGATAAGTGCCCTTCATCTCCCAGGTCGAGAAGAACGGCGTCCAGTCGATATAGGGTGCGATCGCCGCCAGATCGTACGAACGGAACGTCCGTGTTCCGAGGAAGCTCGGCTTCACCGGCCGGTAGTCCGCCCAGTCGATGTCGAGCCGATTGGCCCGTGCATCCGCCAGCGACAGGCGCTTCTTGTCGCCCCGGCCGCGCGCATGCGCCTCCGCGATCCGCGCATACTCCCGGCGGACCTCCTCGACATAGGCATTGCGCTTCTCCCCCAGCATCGAGGAGGCGACGCCCACCGCCCGGCTCGCGTCGGTCACGTAGACGGCTTGGCCGCTCTTGTACTGCGGATGGATCTTCACTGCCGTATGGATGCGGCTGGTCGTCGCGCCGCCGATCAGCAGCGGCAGATCCAACCCCTGGCGCTCCATCTCCGAGGCCACCAGCACCATCTCGTCCAGGCTCGGCGTGATCAGCCCGCTGAGGCCGATGATGTCGACCTTCTCGGCCCGGGCGGTGTCGAGGATCTTCTGCATCGGCACCATGACCCCGAGGTCGATCACCTCGAAGTTGTTGCAGGCGAGCACGACCCCGACGATGTTCTTGCCGATGTCGTGCACATCCCCTTTCACGGTTGCCATCAGGATCTTGCCGGCCGAGGAGGACTCCGTGGAACCGCTCAGCGCCTTCTCCGCCTCCATGTAGGGCATGAGATAGGCGACCGCCTGCTTCATCACGCGGGCTGACTTCACCACCTGAGGCAGAAACATCTTTCCCGCGCCGAAGAGGTCGCCGACCACGTTCATGCCGGCCATCAGCGGCCCCTCGATCACATGCAGCGGCCGCTCCGCCTTGGCGCGCGCCTCCTCCGTGTCGAGGTCGATGAACTCGGTGATGCCGTGCACCAGCGCGTGCTCCAGCCGCTTCTCCACCGGCCAGGCCCGCCACGCCGCGTCCGCGACCTTCTCCTTGACCGCGCCGTCGCCCTTGAACCGCGGGGCGGCATCCACCAGCCGCTCCGTCGCGTCCGGCCGCCGGTTGAGCACCACGTCCTCGCAGAGCTCGCGCAATTCCGGATCGATGTCGTCGTACACGCCAAGCTGGCCGGCGTTGACGATGCCGAAGTCCATGCCCGCCTGGATCGCGTGGTAGAGGAACACCGTGTGCATCGCCTCGCGCACGGGCTCGTTGCCGCGGAACGAGAAGGACAGGTTCGACACGCCGCCGGAGACATGGGCGCCGGGCAGGTTCTGCCGGATCCAACGTGTCGCCTCGATAAAGTCCACGCCGTAGTTGTTGTGCTCCTCGATGCCCGTCGCGACCGCGAAGATGTTCGGATCGAAGATGATGTCTTCCGGCGGAAAGCCAACCTGCCGCGTCAGGATCTCGTAGCTCTTGGCGCAGATCTCGATCTTGCGCTCCAGCGTGTCGGCCTGCCCCTTCTCATCGAAGGCCATCACCACCACGGCCGCGCCGTATCGCTTCACCAGCTTCGCCTGCTGGATGAACGCGTCGACGCCCTCCTTCATCGAGATCGAGTTCACGATCCCCTTGCCCTGCAGGCACTTCAGCCCGGCCTCGATCACCGTCCACTTCGAGGAGTCCACCATGACAGGAACCCGCGCAATGTCCGGTTCCGCCGCCAACAGGTTGAGGAAGGTCACCATGGCCGCTTCGCTGTCGAGCAGCCCCTCGTCCATGTTGACGTCGAGGACCACCGCGCCGCCTTCCACCTGCTGCCGCGCAACCTCCAGCGCCGCCGCATGGTCGCCGTCCTTGATCAGCTTGCGGAACCGCGCGGAGCCGGTGACGTTCGTGCGCTCGCCCACCATGACGAAGTTGGCGAAGCCGGCTGTAGCGGCGGAGGATTCGGTCGTCGACATCGGGTGGGAAACCGCTCAGAGCTGGAGAAGATCACGGACGCGCGGGGACAGCCCGTCGCCGGAGAAAGGATTGACGATTTCGAGCCGGCCAAAGCGCTGGCTATCTTGCATGTCCTCGGAGAGGAGATGGGTGCAACCGGCCGCGTCCGCCGCCGCCACGAGATTGGCGTCCCAGATCGCGAGGCGCCGGCTTGCAGTGTGCTCCATCGCGGTCAGGAAAGACGAGCGAGTGACCGAAAAGCAGGGGTGATCCATTGCGAACCGCGCCAGGATCCCGCTGATCACCTCGGGTGGTCCGTGCAGCCGCTTGGTCAACACGCGATAGGCCTCCCCGAGCACCTGCAAGCCGAGCGGAGCACCCGCCACGTGACAAGCGCCGACGACAGCGACCGCGGCGAGACGTTTGGCCGGAAAGCGCTCGTCAAATGCGTAGACCAGGACATTCGTGTCTATCGTCCACACAGGTGTCAGTCACGCTCGTAGAGGTCGTCGCGCGAACCATAGTAGGGCTCGCCGTCCGACGCGAGCTTCAGCGACCGCATGTCGGCCGCGAGACGCTCCCAATCGGCCGCCCTCTGCTCCGGTGTCGTCGGCGTCAGCGGAGGCTCGACGTTCGGGCCATAGGCCGGCTTGGATCGGCCAGGTTCGTCTTTCCGCGTCCGTGCGCTCGCCATGCTTCCGTCTCC
The DNA here is from genome assembly GCF_013839445.1 of Chthonobacter albigriseus. GTDB lineage: Bacteria > Pseudomonadota > Alphaproteobacteria > Rhizobiales > Pleomorphomonadaceae > Chthonobacter > Chthonobacter albigriseus. Next base: position 132,137 of record NZ_JACDIT010000009.1, read on the forward strand.
CAGTCCTCGCCCCATCGTATCACGCCGCGATCACCGTCGGTTCCAGGCCGCTCAGCCTCATGCGCGGCTCGATCCTCGGCGGAACGCGCGGAGCCACGCCCCTCACCGCTTCGGCGATCGCCGCGATGTGGTCAGGCGTCGTCCCGCAGCACCCGCCGACGATGTTGACGAGGCCAGAGCGCGCGAACTCGCCCACCAGTGCCGCCATCGCCGCCGGGCTTTCATCGTATTCGCCGAACTCGTTCGGCAGCCCGGCGTTCGGGTAGGCGCAGACCAGCGTATCCGCCACACGGGCGAGATCGGCCACGTGGGCCCGCATCTCCTTTGCCCCGAGTGCGCAGTTGAGGCCGATCGAGAAAAGGTCGGCATGCCGCACCGAATACCAGAACGCCTCCGCGGTCTGCCCCGACAGCGTCCGCCCGGACAGGTCGGTGATGGTGCCCGACACCGAGATCGGCAGCCGGACGCCCTTCTCCTCGAACACCTCCTCGGTAGCGAACAGCGCCGCCTTGGCGTTCAGCGTGTCGAACACGGTCTCGATCAGGATGATGTCCGCTCCGCCGTCGATCAGCCCGCGTACGGCCTCGCCATAGGCGATCCGCAGGTCGTCGAAGCTCACCGCCCGGAAGCCGGGATTGTTCACGTCGGGCGAAATCGACGCAGTCCGGTTCGTCGGCCCCACGGCGCCGGCCACGAAGCGCGGCCGCGACGGATCCCGCGCCTCCACCTCCCGGCACGCCTCCTTGGCGACTTTCGCGCTCTCGAAGTTCAACTCGTAGGCGAGCGCCTCCATTCCGTAGTCGGCCTGCGCGATCGTGGTCGACGAGAACGTGTTCGTCTCCAGGATGTCGGCGCCCGCCTCCAGATACTGCAGGTGAATACCCTTGATCACGTCGGGCCGGGTGATGGACAGGAGATCGTTGTTGCCCTTGAGATCGCGCGGCCAGTCCTTGAAACGCTCGCCGCGGAAGTCCGCCTCGCTCAGCTTGTGGCGCTGGATCATCGTGCCCATCGCCCCGTCGATCACCAGGATCCGCTTGGCAGCGGCCGCCCGCAGCGTCTCTTCGGTCTTGGAGAGTGTCTGGGTCATCACGAGATCCTTCCTGAACGCTTCCGCCGCACGGGCCGAACGCCCGGCGCCTTCTTCCAACTCAAGCCGCCTTCGCGCCTTCCGCCGGCACCGGCGTCTTCGGCCTCAGCCCCATCATGTGGCAGACGGCATAGACGAGATCCGCCCGGTTCATCGTATAGAAATGGAAGTCGCGATAGCCCCTGTCGACCAGGTCCATCACCTGTTCGGCCGCCACTGCCGCCGCCACCAACTGCCGCGTGGCCGGATCGTTCTCAAGGCCTTCGAAGCGCTGCGCCAGCCAGGTCGGCACGCTCGCTCCGGCCTTCTTGGCGAACACCGAGGTCTGCGCGAAGTTCACCACCGGCACGATGCCGGGGATGATCGGGATGTCGATCCCCGCCGCCCGCACCCGCTCCACGTAGCGTTCGAACAGGTCGTTGTCGAAGAAGAACTGGGTGATGGCCCGGTTCGCCCCGGCCTCCACCTTGCGCTTCAGGATCGCGATGTCGGCCGGCACGTCCGGGCTTTCCGGGTGCTTCTCGGGATAGGCGGAGACCGAGATGTCGAAGTCGCCGATCGCGCGGATTCCCTGGATCAGGTCGGCCGTCGAAGCGTAGCCCTCCGGGTGCGGCTGGTAGCGTGCGCCCACGCCGCCGGCCGGATCGCCGCGCAGCGCCACGATGTGCCGCACGCCGGCGGCCCAGTAGCCCCGCACCACGTCGTCGACTTCCGCCTTGGTCGCATCCACGCAGGTCAGGTGCGCCGCCGGCTTGAGGCTCGTCTCGTTGATGATCCGCGCCACCGTGTTGTGGGTGCGCTCACGCGTGGAACCGCCAGCCCCGTAGGTCACCGACACGAAATGCGGCGACAGCGGCGCCAGCCGTTCGATCGAGGCCCACAGCGTCTCCTCCATCTTCTCCGTCTTGGGGGGGAAGAACTCGAAGGATACGCCGAGGTCGAGCGCGCCGATGTTGTGCGAGAAGCGCATGGGGGACGTCCTTGTTGCTTTTTGCTTGGGTCAGGCGGTCTTCAGGAGGGCGGCGGCCTTGGCCATCTCGATGCGGCGATCCCGTGCCATCCACAGGGTGACCGTCAGCTTGGCCTTCGGCGAGCCGTCCACCGTCAGGTCGCGCACGGCCGACAGGTCGAGCCCCGCCGCCTCGATCCAGGCCTTCACCTGGTCGTGGCTGAAGCCGAGCCGCCGGTGCGCATGGTCGGTCCGCAGGAACTCCATGTCGTGCGGCGCGAAATCCACGATCAGCAGACGCCCGCCGGGCGCGACGGCGCGCGCCGCCTCGCGCAGGGCGCGGGCCGGGTCGTCCAGGTAGTGCAGAACCTGATGCACCAGCACCAGGTCGAAGGCGCTCGCCCCCACCGTCAAGGCGGTGATGTCGCCCTGCCGCACGTGGGCATGATCGATCCCCGCCGCGGCGAGGTTCGCCCGCGCCACCGAAAGCATGTCGTGGCTCATGTCGACGCCGACCCCGCGGGTGTAGCGGTCGGCCAGCACCGTCAGCATCCGGCCCGTTCCGGTGCCGATGTCGAGCAGGTTGTGAACGGGCGCGGTCCCGATCGCCTCGCGCACGGCGGCTTCCACCGCCGCTTCCGGCGCATGCAGCGACCGCAGCTTGTCCCACGAGGCGGCGTTGCGGGCGAAATAGGCTTGCGCCGCGGCCGCATGCGCTGCCTTGATCGCCTCAAGCCGGAGCCGGTCGCGGCCGAGCATCGGTTCGTCGGGATCGAGCTGCGCCAGGATAGTGCGCGCGATGGCAGCACCCTCCCCCTCCTCCGCCAGCCGGTAGTAGGCCCAGGCTCCCTCGGGCAGCCGCTCGATCAGGCCGGCTTCGGTCAGGAGCTTGAGGTGCCGCGAGACGCGCGGCTGGCTCTGAGCCAGAACTTCCGTCAGGTCCTTGACCGTGGCTTCGCCCTGCGCCAGCAGCGCCAGGACACGAAGACGGGTGGGTTCGCCGGCGCTCTTCAACGCGGTGACCAGGTCTGGAAGGGATGAACGCGCGGCAAGGTCCATGACGTGACCCGATGAAGAGAAGGACATAAACATATCTTTATGCCCTTCTCGCCTCCTTGGCAAGCACGCTCCACTGGCCGAACCGGGTTGGCGGCCGTCCCGGCCACCATGAAAAACGCCCGCGGCCGGAGCCGCGGGCGGGTTGGAAAACGGGGGCCGGCAAGGTTCAGCCGACCCGACGGGGTTTCCCCCCCCCGGCGATGCGGCTGCGCGCCACCCGCGGATCGGTCTCGATGAACGAAGCCACGGCGTCGCTGCGCTGCTCGGCCGTCAGCCTGTGCTTCCACGGGCCGACCTTCAGCAGCATTTGCACCGTGTTCATGCGCAGGCCGAGCGCACGCGCGATGGTGATGAACGGTTCGGTGTCGATGCGGACGAGCCAATGTTTGGCTTCCTCCAGCGAGAGGTCGCTGAGCTGGGCAAACACTGCCACAACGTCAGCAAACCGATCCTCCACAGCATACTGCATGAGGAGTGATTCCGACACCACGCGATGGCCGCCCTGATTGAGAAGTTTCTCCCAGGCGCTCTCGAAATCATACTGGCCGAGCCAGTAGCTGTTGCTCATACGCTCCGAGGCGAGGCGGGCCGCGTCCGACATCTCCCGGTCGGTCTGCCGCACGCCTTGTTCGGCGAGCGCGCGGCGCACATGCTCGGCGCCCTTCTCCGCGATTTCGGCGATTACCTCGTCCGGCGTGTCGCGGCGTCCGCCCAGTGCGCGGGCCGTCTCGTCGTCGCCCATCGCCTGCTCCACGATGCTCTGCAGCGACACCGGACCAAGCGCCGCGCCGTGATTGCCGGCGATGGTGCGCTTCACATCCAAGTCGCCCCGCAACACCACGACGTCGGTCACACCCTCGGAAAGGTTGCGGCGCGAGGCGATGGCGAGGAGGTGCGCCTTGCCCTTGTTTTCCGCCACGGCGATCAGGTCGCGTTCGTTCAACACCGGCGAGTGCTTCAGCACCGGCGCCGCCACCGCCTCGTCGTCATGGCTGGCGAAGCGTCGGACGACGCCCTCCGGCGCCCGGCGCAGCGGCGCTATCTTCTCCGCGGCGAACGCCAGCGCCTCCCGCTCGACCATGTCCGCAAGCCGCGTCAGAACCTCGTCATAGATTTCGATCTGCTCCAGCGTGCAGCGCTCGGACGCAAAGGCGAAGAGTGAGGCAACCCCCTTCATCAGCTCGTTGCGACGCGTCGACGACGGGTCGAGATCGAGGCTGCGGAAGTCGACGAGATGTGTTTCGATCATGGCGCTTCAGCATTTTGAATTTCTGACATGCTCACTCTAGCAGGCGTCCCTAGCGGATCTGTTTCGGGGACCGATTGAATTGTAATCAAACGTGCTTCTTGAAATAGCGCGTGGAAACAAGGGTTTGGGAGCATGGATATGCATAAAGAACATCGCGCGACGCCCCCGCTCACAGCTCCGGACGAGGTCGTGGTCTTCATCGGCCGGATCCGCACCCCATGGCTGACCCGGGCCGACTGCCCCCGCAATGTCCTCCGTGCTCGCGAGGCCGGCGGCAGCGCGCGCGTCGAGATCGACCCGGTCTATCGCCCGGGTCTTGCCAACCTCTCGGCCTACAGCCACGTGATCCTGCTCTACTGGATGGACGAGGCCGAGCGAGACTTGCTTGTCCAACGCCCCAGCCACGCCGACGGCCCGCGCGGCGTCTTCTCCATCCGCTCCCCCGCCCGTCCCAACCCCATCGCCTTGTCGGTCGCCCGGGTCCTCTCACTCAACGAATCCACCGGCCTGCTGGAAGTCGAGCAACTCGATTGCCGCGACAACACCGCCCTGATCGACGTCAAACCCTATCTCCCCACCATCGACTCCGTACCGGGCGCGACGGCAGACCGGTGAGACCCGAGGCTCACCCTTCCCAGATCCACTGCTCCGGGATCTTCACGGTGATCCGACCCGCTGCCGCATCTCCCGGCCGTTCCACGCTGGCAACCACGCCTCGTTTGCGGCGGGCGGCGGACACGAAGCCGAGTTCCAGGTCGTCGCGGCCGGGGTGGGCATCGGCGAGCGCCCGTCCGGCAAGGCGGCAGGGCGCATTGCACGCCTCCACAACCAGCACCGCGCCGCTCTCAAAGCTGATCCGCGTGCCGGCTGGCAGGAAGGAGAGCCGCGGCACGCCGCGGATCACCAGGTTGGCGCCGATCACGCCGGCGTCCACCGTCGGCAAGGACAGCGCCGCGGCCACCGCCGCGAGTTCCTCTTCCGAGATGATCGAGATCTGCCGGCCCGATCGGATCTCCGTGCCACGCGGATACCACGGCTCGCGTCCGCCGGACTTGCGCGTGAAGCCGGAATGGCCGTCGCCTGCGATGCCCTGGAAGGTCAGCTTCAGCGCCGCCACGGGGCGGGTCCGAAATCCCTTGCCGTCGCCGATGAGCACGTCCACGGCCTCGCCGCGGATCGAGCGTCCGGGCAGGAGTCGCGGATCGGATGTGATCGGGCTCAGCAGGTCCATGATCGGCTCCGGTTGACGGGCGGCACCGGCCCGTCGGGGGAACCGCACCTATACAACCCGGCCGATCCGGCGGGCAACCGCCCCCCAAGCGACGAGCAGGAACGTCGCCCGCCGATCGCCGCCGGGCCAGGCGGAGGGCGGCCGCTCCGCCACCCTCCGCCTGCGGCTCAGTTCAGCGCGTTGCGCAGCACCGCCACCCGCGAGATCACCAGCACGTCGACCGTCAGCACGGCGAGCAGCACCAGACCGGCGAGCGGAAAGGCGAACGAGATCGCCAGCATCAGCACCACCGCCCCTTTCCAGAGCGGCAGGTCCTTGGGCACCGGCGGCGCGGCGATCCGCAGCGCACCGGACGGCCGGCGCATCCACCACATCACCACGCCGGACACCGACAGGAAGATCACCGACAGGCAGAAGACCGTGTTGAACGCGAGGTTCCATAGTCCCAAGTCGCCCTCGTGCAGGGCCACGCCGACGGCCATCGCCTTCCCGGCGGGCGAGTAGTCGGCGTAGCGCACATCGGCCAGCACCTTGCCGGTGTACTGGTCGACATGGACGGTCCGGTCGGAGGTCGGATCCGGCGAATCGTTGCTCATCGAGTCCCGTGAGATCGTCCAGACGCCGGTTTCCCCCTTGGGCAGGTTCAGCTGGAACCGTCCGTCGAACCCCAGCGAGCGGGCCAGGCCCACCACGCTGTCGATTGTCACGGGCGTCCCGTCCGGGAGGCCCGTGACACCCGCGTTCGATCCGGAAGCCGGCAGCGGCGTCTGCTCCAGCGCCCACGGCACCTCCTTCGTCCCGCCATGGTTCATCGACGCGTGCGTCGCGTCCGACAGGGGGACGTTGTCCCACTTCTCGGCCGGGAAGGTGCTCCACGCCTGCACGTAGCGCTCGCCCCAGATGCCCGCCCAGGCCAGCCCCGACAGCAGGAACAGCACCAGTACGCCCGCCACGTAGAACCCGATGGTCTGGTGCAGGCTCTTCCACAGCGGTCGCCGCCGCGCGGCGACCTCGGGGACCAGCGCCCGACCCAGCGTCGTCCTGCCGCGCGGCCACCAGAGATAGACCCCGGTGACGATCAGCACGATTCCAAGGCTGGCCGCGATCTCGATCAGCCGGTCCCCGGTCACGCCGATCAGCAGCGTCCCGTGGATATCGTTGGCAAGATCGTACCAGCCGGCGCGCCGCTCGAAGCTGTCGAGCACGCTGCCGGTGGCCGGATCCACGATCACCGTGGTCGAGGCGCCGTCCGCGTCCACGCGGAACGCTGCCGCCCGGTCGGCCGCCGTCGGGGCGATGTACTGCGAAACGGTGCCGTTCGGCACAGCCTTGGCCGCGGCCTCGGCCAGCACGGATACCGCCAGCGGGGTTCCTCCGGCCACGGCGACGGCCTCGCCGTCGCGTCCGTAGAGGGCGGCGCTCCACAGCATGAGCAATCCCGTGGCGGCCAGCATGATCAGGAACGGTGCCACATAGAGCCCGGCGTAGAAGTGCCAGCGCCAGGCGGCGAAATAGAAGCGGTTGGCCGCCGATCGGCTGCTCGCACGATCGGTCTCGGCAACGATGTCGGTCATGGAATCCTCGTCTGATGGGTCTGGAAGCGGTTCGTCGGCGCCGTCACTCGCCGCACGCAGGGCGCACGAGGCGAGCCGGGTCGCGACGAACGGGACAGGGCGCCGCCGCAGCCGGCGCCGCGGCGCGTGCGCTGCGGCCTTCCGGCGGGGCGATCGAAGGCGACCGGACGAACCGGTCGCGGTCAGACGAGGAGGGGCGGTGCTCGGGGTGCGGGCGGCCAGCCGACCGGCGGAAGGCGCGCCGTCTCGGGGCTGATCGGCACGGCCGGCGCGCGGACGGCCACCGATGCTGGCGGATCCAGGCGGTCGCCTGGTGCGAGGGCGACGGCGAACGCGGCCTGGGTGCAGAGGATGCAGCAGAGCCCGGCATGGGCGCCGTGGTCGTCCGTGCGATCGGGTCCCGCGTCATCGGAAGGCGAGCAGATGATCCCGCCAATCGACATGCCGGGATTGGCATCGCCCTGCGGAAAGGACTGAAGCAGCAGCGCGTAGGCGACGAGTACCGTCGCCAAACCGCGTACCAGCTGCGTCCAGACCGTTTTCATCGAAAACATCCCCCGACGCGTTCGGTAGCATGCCGCCGTCGCTTCGAAAAGCCCGCTGCCCGGCGCTCTGCCGCAACGGAAAAGGCCGACGCGGATCGCTCCGCATCGGCCCCGGTCGTAGTCGGGATGGGGCGTCCTGCCCCGCCCTTACTTCTTGCCCCAGATCTTGGCGTACTCGTCGCGATACCCGTTGCCCGGGTCGAACGAGTTCTTGTCGCCGCCGTCGAAGGCGATGTTCTCGGTCGTCACCACATGCAGCGGCGAGGTGTAGCCCGACCACTCCGCGCCCTGGACCGCCCGGTTCAGTTCGTCCACCAGCTGCCAGCCCTGCAGGTTCAGCGGCTCGGCCACCGTCACCGACTGGTAGCTCTTCGACCGGATGCGCTGGTAGGCGCTCTCCGACCCGTCGCCCGCGGCCACCGCCTTCGGCGCGCCGTCCCCCGGAATTCCGGCGGCGGCCAGCGACGGCCCCATGAAGTCGAAGTAGATGTCGTTGATCGCCAGGCTGTGCGTCCAGCTCGCGCCGTACTTCTGCAGCAGCGCCGTCGTCAGCGTCGGCATGCGGTTCGAGGTGTCGGCGATCGGCGTGTCGACGTACTCCAGCACCGTGCCGCCCAGCTTCTCGATCGTCTCCTTGATCTTGTCGGCCTTGGCGATGGCGATGGCGTAGGTGCTGTCGGTGAAGATCACCACGCCCGGCTTGCCGCCGGCATCGGCAAAGGCCCACTGGGCCGCGGCTTCGGACACCTGCATGGCGTCGGTCGAGACGTTGGTGAAGATGCCGCTCGCCGGGTCTGGGCCGATCACCGGCCCCGCGTGCCAGCTCACCATCGGGATCTTCGCGTCGCGCGCCTGCGCCAGCGCCGCCTGCTGCTCCACGGCGTCGAAGCCGTTGATGATGATGCCGTCCGGCTTCAGGGCGAGCGCCTGGCCGAAGGCCGCAGTCCGGCTCTGGATCGAACCCGCGCCGTCGAGCACGCGCACCGTCCAGCCGATCGTCGCGGCCGCCTCTTCGACGCCCTTGGTGACGCCCAGGATGCCGCCGTTCTTCATGTCGCCGGCCAGCACCACGATGGTCTTGCCCTCGGCCGCCTTGGGGCCGGAGGTCGGGCCGTCCCAGGTCGTCTTCTGCCCGGCGTGCTTCTGCACGGCGGCCATGGCGTCCGAAACCGCGTCGGCATGAGCCGGCCCGATCAGGGCGAGCGCTGCCGCGCCGGCAAGGAAAGTCCTTCTCAGCATAATCGTCCTCCCACGTGTGATAACCGTTCAGGTCATTTCTTCACCGCGCCTTTGCGGCGCTGCGCATAGCCTGCGATGCCGATGGCGATCAGCAGGGTCAGCCCGTTGAACAGCGGCTCCACCCAGAACGAGCCGCCGAATTGCTGGATGCCGGAGATGCCGACCGCCAGGATCATCACGCCCACCACGGTGCCCCAGACGTTGACGCGACCCGGCTTGATCGTGGTGGAGCCCAGGAACGCGCCCACCAGCGCCGGCAGCAGGAACTCCAGGCCGACGGAGGCCTGTCCGATCCGGAGCTTGGAGGCGAGCAGCACCCCGGCGAGCGCGGTCATCAGGCCGGACGTGACGAACGCGCCCAGCACGAACTTGCGGGTCGGGATGCCGTTGAGTTCCGCCGCGCGCTGGTTCGCGCCGATCGCATAGAGGTACCGGCCGACGGGCGTGTATTCGAGCACGATCCACATCGCCACCGAGATCGCCAGCACGTAGAAGGCGGTGATCGGCAGCCCGGCGACGAAGGTCCCGTTGATGGCGTAGAACCCGTCCGGCAGGGCTCCCACCATCTGCCGGCCGCCGGTGTGCCACAGCGCAAGGGCGTAGAGCACCGTCCCGGTCCCGAGCGTGGCGATGAAGCTGTCGATCCGCGCCACCTCCACCAGGAGCCCGTTGAGAAAGCCCACCGCCGTGCCGAGCAGGAGCACGATCAGCACCGCGATCGGCCAGGGGATGCCAAGCATCGTCTGCAGCGAGATCGCCAGGATGTGCCAGAGCACGATCCCGTAGCCGACCGTCAGGTCGATCCGGCCGGCCACCATCGGCACCGTGGCCGCCAGCGCCAGCAGAGCGATGATCGCCTTGTCCGACAGGATCGAGCGCAGGTTCAGCATCGTCGGGAAGGTGTTCGGCAACAGCACCGAGAAGATCACAATCAGCCCGATCATCAGGATCAGCAGCCCGTACACCGGGATCAGCCGGCCGATCCGCTGGGGGAGCGTGGCGCCCGCCATCTCGTCGCGGGTGGGTTCGAGCGCATTGGATTCGATCGACGGCATGATCGGTGTCTTTCAAGCGGCTTCACCGGCCGAGGCGGCCTGGATCAGGGATTCGGTTGACAGTTCGACGCCGGAGAGTTCGGCCACAGGCCGCCCGCGGCTGAACACGATGGCCCGGTGGCAGATGTTGGCGATCTCCTCGAAGTCGGTGGAGACCACCAGCACGCCCATGCCCGAGGCGAGCGCCTGGAACAGCAAGTGATAGATCTCCGCCTTCGCCCCCACGTCCACGCCGGCCGTCGGGTCTTCGGTGATCAGCAGCCGGCGGTTCGCGTCGAGCCAGCGCCCCACCACCACCTTCTGCTGGTTTCCGCCGGACAGCGCCTCGATGGCGAGCGTCGGATCGTTGGGCGACAGCCCCACCTTCCGCCCCACCGCCTCCGCCACCGCCCCCTCGCGCGACGGCGCCATCAACGCCAGCAGGCTGCGGCCCGTCGCCGAGGGGTTGAGGAACGCGTTTTCGCGGATCGAGAGGCCCGGCGCGATGCTCTCGTGCACCCGGTCCCGCGCAACGAAGCCGATCCCCGAACCCATCGCCGTCTGTGCGGTGGAAAGGTCCGGCGCCCGACCGTCCAGGACGACGCGGCCGGCGTGCGGGATCACGCCGAACAGCGCCCGCCCGATGTCCTCGTGCCCGGCTCCGCGCAGGCCGGCGAGGCCCAAGAGCTCGCCGCGCTGGATGGAGAAGCTCACCGGCCCTACCTGCGGCGTCGCCAGGCCCTCCACCTTGAGGATCTCGGGACCCGATTGCACGGCAGGTCGGCTGATCTCGCGCGCCTTGCGCCCGACGATCAGGCCCACCAGCTCTTCCGGCGTGGTGTGGTCGACGCTGCGCATGCCCACCATCTGGCCGTCCCGCAGCACCGCGACGCGGTCGGCGATGCGGAAGATCTCGTCCAGTCGGTGGCTGACGTAGATCATCCCGACGCCCTTGGCCTTCAGCGGGCGCAGCGCCGCGAACAGGCGCTCCACCTCGTCCGCCGGCAGGCTCGCGGTCGGTTCGTCCAGCACCAGGAAGGCGCAGTCCGCGGCAAGCGCCCGAGCGATCGCCACGAGCGACTTCTGCGTCCGCGTCAGGTTCGAAACTCGCACCGTGGCCGGGAAGTCCGCCTCCACCAGCGCCAGCGCCCGGTCGGCCATTGCCTCCGTCGCTGCCCAGTCGATCCGGCGCCCCTTGCGCCGGTAGCCGAGCGACAGCGCGATGTTCTCCGCCACGCTCATCCACTCGATCAGCCCGAGGTCCTGGTGGATGAAGGCGACCGCCTGCCCGCCCACCTGGCCCGCCTTGTGGGCATAGGGAACCCCGTCGACGAAGACGCCGCCCTCGTCGGGCCGGTGGATGCCGCCCAGCACCTTGATCAGCGTCGACTTGCCGGCGCCGTTCTCGCCCAGGAGCGCAACGATCTCGCCCCGTCCGACGCGCAGCGAGACGCCGCGCAGCGCCTGCGTGCCGCCGAACGACTTGACGACGCGATCGAAGAACAGGCCGTCGCTGGCCGTCATGATGGCATCTCCCCCCTGACCGGCAGACCCTGGTGTCCTCCCAGGTTTACCGGTAACGTTGAGCGGAGGGTGATCCTCTCGCCGTGGCTTGTCAAGGCACAAAAGTTATCGATAACATCGCGGCATTCTGACGCCGGAGAGACCGGGATGGAGCGCAAGCCCAAAGCCAATCTGGAGGACATCGCGCGCGCGACCGGCGTCTCCAAGATGACCGTCAGCCGGGTGCTGCGCGGCGGCAGCGGCTTCTCCGACGAAACACGCGATCGCGTCATGCGGGCGGCCGACGACCTCGGCTACGTGCCCAACCGGCTCGCCCTTGCCTTCGGCCAGGAGCAGTCGTCCACCCTCGTCGGCGTCTGCGTCCCGCGCCTCACCTCCGGCCTCTTCGGCCACGTCCTCGACGGTGTCGACCGCGCCCTCTCCCGCCTCGGCTACCAGACCATGATCGGCAGCCACAACCACGCGCTGGAGGCCGAGGAGGCTTGGCTCCGGCAGGTCGTTTCCTGGCGCCCCGCCGGCGTCATCCTCTCCAACCGCCACCATACCGCCGGAACCATCGACCTCCTGCGCAACGCCGCGGTTCCTGTCGTGGAGATCTGGGACCTGACCACCAGCCCGATCGACATGGCGGTCGGCTTCAGCCACTTCGACTGTGGCGTGGAGATCGGCCGCTTCCTGGTCCGCCGTGGCCGCCGCCGCGCCGGCTACGTCGGCGCGCTGTCGCGGGCGGACGTCATGGGCGCTGCCCGGCTGGAGGGTTTCGCCAGCGCGCTGTCCGACGCCGGCCATCCCCTCGCCGACCGCGAGGTGCTGCACGACAGCCCCGGCTTCTACCCCGGCTACTACGGCCTGGAGACCCTGCTCGCCCGCAGGAGCGACCTCGACGTGGTTTACTTCCACAACGACGAGATGGCGATCGGCGCCCTCGCCTGCTGCCAGGCGCACGGCATCCGCGTGCCCGACGACCTGGGCATCGTCGGCTGGGGCGGCATGGAAGCGGCCTCCGTTCTGCCGCGCCGTCTCACCACCACGGTCGTGCCCACCACCGCGATCGGTAAGCTCGCCGCCGAGGCCCTCGTCGCGCGCTTGAAGGGCGAACCGGTCGACGACGTCACTGTCGTCCCCACCCGCCTCGTCCCCGGCGAAACGGTATGATCACCGTCACGGCCGCTGCACACCGGATCGGTTGAGCGTCAGCCCGTAGAGGCTCGTCGTCGCGGTGATGAACAGCTGCTGCTTGGCCCGTCCTCCGAAGCAGACGTTGGAGACCAGCTCCGGCACCAGGATCTTGCCCATCAGGTGCCCGTCCGGGGCGATGCAGTGCACCCCATCCGCCGCCGACGACCAGAGGTTCCCGTCCGTGTCCACCCGGAACCCGTCCGCGCAACCCGGCTCGATCGCGTGAAACAGGCGCCCTTCTCCGGGCCGCCCGTCGCGCATCGGATGAACGCGGATGTGCCGCGGGTCGGCGGAAAACATCCGCCCCGTGTCGGCCACGTAGAGCAGGCTCTCGTCCGGGCTGAACGCCAACCCGTTCGGGCAGTTCATGTCCGTGATGACGGCCTCGAGCGTCCCGTCCGGATCCACCCGGTAGACGTTGCACGGGAGCTCCTGCTCGGCGCGATAGCCCTCGTAGTCGCTCATGATCCCGTAGTGCGGGTCGGTGAACCAGATCCCGCCGTCCGCGGCCACCACGACGTCGTTCGGCGAATTGAGCCGCTTGCCCTGGTAGCGGTCGGCGATCACGGTGACGGTGCCATCCCACTCCCTCCGCGTCACCCGCCGCGTCCCGTGCTCGCAGGAAATCAGCCGCCCCTGTCGGTCCCGCGTGTGCCCGTTGGCGTAGTTCGAAGGCTGGCGATAGGTGGTTACCCCTTCGCCCGGCGTGTACCGCACGATGCGGTTGTTGGGGATGTCGGAGAAGAGAAGACATCCCGCGTCGCCGAACCACACCGGCCCCTCCACCCAGTCGAACCCGGTGGCGAGCCGCTTCACCGGCGCGTTGCCGAGCACATAGGTCGCGAACACCGGATCGATCACCTCGAAGAACGACATGTCTTCACAACTCCCCTGGCCGGAACCGCCGGCCTCTGACCCGATCGATGGCACCGCTGCCGGCCCGCCGTCAACGAGCGCGGCACGGCCTTCACCGCTTCAGCTGAAAACGATCTGCGCCTTCATCGCCTGGCCGCGGTCGGAGGCCAGCTGGAACGCCGTCTCCGCATCCCGAAGCGGCACGGTGTGCGTGATCAGCGGCTTCACGTCGATCAGTCCCGCCCGCATCAGCTCCACCCCGACTGCGAATTCCGCGTGGAACCGGAATGAACCACGCAGCTCCAGCTCCTTGGCCGTGATCGCCATCATCGGAAGCGTCATGTCCCCGCCCAGCCCGAGCTGCAGGATCACCCCGCGCGGCCGCAGCGCCGCGATTCCTGCAGCCAGCGCCGGCGCCGCGCCCGAGCACTCGTAGAGCACGTCGAAATGGCCCTTGTTCGCCGAGTAGCCGGCCAGCCCGTCTGGCTCGGCCGCCATGTTCACCGTCCGGTCCGCCCCCACCCGTCGCGCCATCGCGAGCGTGAAGTCTGAGAGGTCGGTGGCCACGATCTCCGCCGCGCCGGCCCGCCGGGCGGCCAGGATGGCGAGTTGGCCGATCGGTCCGCAGCCCGTCACCAGCACGCGCCTGCCCAGCATCCCGCCGGCCCGCGTCGTCGCGTGCAGCGTCACCGCGAGCGGCTCGGCCATCGCCGCTTCGCCGGGCGAAAGCCCGTCCGCCGGCACGCACTGCGCCGCGTCCGCCACCAGCACCTCCCGGAACGCCCCCTGGATATGGGGAAACGGCATCGCCGACCCGTAGAACCGCATTGCCAGGCACTGGTTCAGCAGCCCTTCCAGGCAGTATCGACAAGCCCCGCAAGGTCGCGACGGCGACACCGCCACAAGTTGGCCCAGGCTGAGGTGGCTGACGCCGGCACCGAGCGCCTCCACATGCGCGGACACCTCGTGCCCCAGGATCATCGGCTCTTTCAGCCGCACGGCCCCGAAGCCGCCGTGGTTGTAGTAGTGCAGGTCGGAGCCGCAAACCCCGCCGGTGGCGAGCCTCAGCCGTACCTCCCCGGGCCCGGGTTCTCCCGCGTCGCGCTCCTCGATCCGGAGGTCGCGGGCGGCATGGATCACGATGGCTTTCATGGCTGGCTGTCCGGTCAGAGCACGGGCGTGGGAAGTGGGCGGCCAGCGAAATGCGCCGAGAGATTGTCGCGCAGCAGCTGCCCCATGGCTTTGCGGGTCTCGATCGTGCCGGACGCGTGGTGCGGCTGCAGCAGCACGTTCGACAGGGCGAGGAACCGCGGGTTGAGGTTCGGCTCCCCCTCGAACACGTCGAGCGCGGCTGATCCCAGCCGCCCGGTCTCCAGCGCGTCGAGCAGCGCGCCTTCATCGACGTTCGAGGCCCGGCTGATGTTGATCAGCATGCCCTCCGGACCGAGTGCGTCGATCACCGCCGCCCCCGCGATATGCCGCGTTGCCGCCGACGCCGCCAGCGTCACGAACAGGAAGTCCGACCGGGCGGCGAGTTCCACGGGATCGGCCACATAGGCCCACCCGGGCGCGGCATAGGGCTTCTCCGTCACATTCGTATAGGCGATCGACATGTCGAAGCCGGCCAGACGCTTCGCCACCTCGTAGCCGATGCGTCCCAGCCCGAGCACCCCGGCTCGACGCCCCCATACTCGTCGCTTCAGCGGGTAGAGCCCCTTCGCCGCCCAGCTGCCGTCTCTCACCCAGGTCTCCGCCCCGATCATTCCGCGCGACAGGGTCAGCATCATCGCCACGCCAAGGTCGGCGACATCGTTGGTCAGCACGTCGGGCGTGTTCGTCACCCGGATGCCCCGCTCCCGGCAGGCGGCAAGATCCACCGCGTCGTAGCCGACGCCATAGACCGAGATGACCTCGAGATTGGGGCAAGCCGCGATCATCGCCGCATTCGCACCGAGTTCGCCCCGCGTCGCGATCCCTCGCACCGACGGCCCAACTGCGGCCAGAAACGCAGCCTTGTCTGCGGCTTCGAAATAGCGGTGCATGACGAAAGCCTCGTCGAGAGGCACCTGGTCCCATTCAGGGTACGGGCCGACTTGCAGAACATCCGGGCGGGGCACAGTCTTCTCCTGGTTCGATTGCACCTTGACAGGTGATGTTATCGATAACATAAACGCCATCGAAGCGGCTTGTCGAGACCGAAAACGGAGATGCATGTGGCGAACGGATTGTTCGATCTCACCGGCCGGCGGGCCCTGGTCACCGGCTCGTCCCAGGGCATAGGCCTGGCGCTTGCCAAGGGCCTCGCCGAAGCCGGCGCCGAGGTCGTCCTCAACGGCCGCGACGAAGCCAAGCTCGCCGCCGCGGCCGCGACCGTTCCGGGCGCCCGCACCCTACCCTTCGACGCCACCGACCATGCCGCCGTCCGCGCGGCCGTCGACCGCTTCGAAGCTGAAGTCGGCCCGATCGATATCCTCGTCAACAACGCCGGCATGCAGCACCGCGCGCCTCTGGAGGACTTCCCCGCGGATGCCTTCCAGCGACTCCTCCAGACCAACATCGCCACCGTGTTCAACGTCGGCCAGGCCGTCGCCCGGCACATGATCGGCCGCGGCGCCGGCAAGATCATCAACATCGCCTCGGTGCAGACCGCCCTCGCCCGCCCGTCCATCGCGCCCTACACCGCCACCAAGGGCGCGGTCGGCAACCTCACCAAGGGCATGGCCACCGACTGGGCCCGCCACGGCCTGCAGGTGAACGCCATCGCCCCCGGCTACTTCGACACGCCGCTCAACGCCGCCCTGGTCGCCGACACGGCCTTCTCAGCCTGGCTGGAGAAGCGGACCCCGGCCGGCCGCTGGGGCCGCGTCGAGGAACTCGTCGGCGCCTGCGTCTTCCTGGCGTCCGGCGCCTCCTCCTTCGTGAACGGACACGTGCTCTATGTCGACGGCGGCATCACGGCCTCGCTCTGAACCCGGCCGGCTGGTGCTGATGGGCGTCGCCGGCAGCGGCAAGTCTACCGTCGGCGCAGCCCTGTCCGCCGCCCTCCGCGTGCCCTATGCCGACGGCGACGATCTCCACCCGGCCGAAAACATCGCCAAGATGAGCCGCGGCGAGCCGCTCACCGACGACGACCGCTGGCCGTGGCTCACCCTGGTCGCCGAGGCGCTCGCCGACGGCGCGCCGCTGATCATCGGCTGCTCGGCCCTGAAGCGGCGCTACCGCGACCACATCCGCGCCCGTGCCGGCGGCCCGGTCGTCTTCGTGCACCTCGCCGGCTCGCGCGCCCTGATCGAGGGCCGCATGGCCGTCCGGCCGGGTCACTTCATGCCCACCTCGCTGCTCGACAGCCAGTTCGCGGCGCTGGAACCACCCGCACCGGACGAGGCCGCCTTCACCGTCGACATCGCCGCGCCACTGCCCGTCGTCGTCGCGCAAATCGTGGCCGAACTGGAAGGAAGAGACCGATGAGCAACCGTCTCGCGCTGATCGGCGCCGGCGCGATGGGCGGCGCCATCGGCACCCGCCTACTGCAGACCGGCAACCGCCTCGCAGTCTTCGACCTCGACCCCGCCAAGGTCGCCCTGCTGGTAGAGAAAGGCGCTGTCGCGGCCGCTTCCGCCGCCGCCGCCGCGGCCGAGGCGGACGCCGTGATCCTCAGCCTCAACGCCGCCCGTATCGTCCGTGCCGCCCTGTTCAGTCCCGGAGGCGTCGCAGAGGGCGCGCGTCCCGGCACTCTCGTCATCGACATGTCCTCCATCGACCCGGAGTCGACCCGCTCGATCGCGGCCGAAGCCGCAGAGCGGGGCCTGCGCTTCGTCGACAGTCCGCTCTCCGGCGGCGCGCCCAAGGCGCTCGTCGGGCAGTTGACCCTGATGGCCGGCGGCTCGGCCGCCGATGTGGCCGCCGCCGAGGCGATCCTCCGCGACGTCGCCTCCAACATCACGCACATGGGCCCTTCCGGCGCAGGGCAGACCACCAAACTCATCAACCAGGTACTGTGCGGCCTAGGCTTCCTCGCCGTCGCCGAAGCGACCGCCCTCGCCGAAGCGGCTGGCGTCGACGCCGCGATGATCCCCAAGGCCCTGAAGGGCGGACGCGCCGACAGCGCCATCCTCCAGGAGTACATGCCTCGCTTCGTCGCCCGCGACTACCGGCGAACCGGCCGCATCGACAACATGGTCAAGGACCTCGCCGGCGCGCAGGACCTCGCCCGCGCCACGCACACCGCCATGCCGCTCACCGCCATCTGCGCGGAGATCCACCGCATGCTCACCGCCGCCGGCCTCGGCGGCGAGGATCAGGCCGCCCTGATGGAATTCTTCAAGCGCCCCGACAAGGACATCGCCCCATGATCACCCGCTACGCCCTGTTCGAGGGCGAGATCGCCGCCGGCCGCACGCAGGACTTCCGCGACGCCATCCTCACCGAGGTGTTGCCCACCTGGAAGGCCTTCCCCGGTGCGCTCGCTGTCCGCGTCACCTTCGCCGAGGAACGGGACGAGGGCGCTCCCGCCTATCCGCTGATCCTGGCGATCGACTACCCAGACCTCGCCGCCGTCGAGGCCGCGCTCGCCAGCCCGGCCCGCGCCGTCAGCCGCGCCGCCACCCAGGGCGTCCTCGCCCGCTTCTTCACCGGCCGCATCCACCACCACGTCACCACCGCCCACAGCTACGCCGTCTGACCCCGTCGGCGGACTTGCCCGGTCCGGCTGCCCTTCGTGTACCCTTCCGCCCAGGAATCACGGCCGATGCGATGAACCCGCCGAAGAGACAGCCGACCATGGCCGACGTCGCCCGCCGGGCGAACGTCTCGCCGATGACCGTGTCCCGCGCCTTCAAGCGTGACGCCTCGGTCAGCGACGCGACACGCGAGGCGATCCTCGCCGCCGCCGACGACCTCGGCTACGTCTTCGATTCCACCGCCTCCAACTTCCGCTCCCAGCGCAGCGACTTCGTCGCCGTCACCATTCCCTCGATCAACAACGCCAACTTCGCCGACACCGTCGGCGGCTTGATCGAGGGATTGAAGGAATCAGGCCTTCAGACGCTGCTCGGCTACACCAACTACGACATCCAGGAGGAGGAGCGTCTGATCGAGCAGCTGCTGCGCCGCCGCCCCTGCGCCATCGTCGTCACCGGCGGCAAACACACCCCGCGGGCACGCCGCTTGTTGGAGAACGCTGGAATACCGGTCGTCGAGACCTGGGATCTGCCGGCAGCACCGATCGGTCATGTCGTCGGCTTCTCCAACGCCGCCGCCGTCCGGGCGATGGTCGACCACTTCGTCGAAGCCGGCCGCCGCCGCATCGCCTTCATCGGTGGCGACGCCGATCGCGACACGCGCGGTACCGACCGCCGCGCCGGCTTCGTCGCGGCCATGGAGGCGCACGGCTTGGACGCTTCGCGCCTGATCGCCGCCGGCGCACCGCCGATCTCCATGCGCGAGGGCGCCGAGGCCATGGCCTTGCTGCTGGAGCGCTTTCCGGACACCGAGGCGGTGATCTGCGTCTCCGACCTCTCCGCCTTCGGCGCGCTCACCGAATGCCAGCGCCGCGGCGTTCCCGTGCCTGGGCGCATCGCCATCGGCGGCTTCGGCAACTACGAGATCGGCGACGTTTGCGTGCCGAGCCTGACCACCATCGACCCCTACCCCCGCCTGATCGGCGAGGAGACCGCCGGCCTGATCCGACAGGCGCTCTCCGGCACGCTCACCGAGCCAACCCGGATCGGGATTTCCCCGCGCCTGGTGCTGCGCGAAAGCGCCAGTTGACCTTTCGAACCGCCGCCGCGCTCAGCCCTCGCCCGCATCCCACGGCCATGCGCCGCTCCGCTCGCGTACGGCTTTCTTGGCCGCTTTCAAAAGCTTCTCGAACCCGGGCGCGAACGGTTCGGCAAGCGACCGTTCCAGCACGGCCATCACCGCGTTGAGCGCCCAGAGCTCCGCATCGTCCTCGATCGCCTCCCGCAGCCCCTCGCCGTTCTCGTCCTCCAGCACACGCTGCAGGAACTCGAACAGCACCAGCGCCTCGTCGCGCTCCAGTGCAATCCCCACCGGTCCGTTGTCCGCCATCGACGCCACGCCTTCTGTCAGAGCCAGTCCGCCGTCGTCACCGCACGGCCACGATGAACACGCGCGGAAACCGCAGCAGCACCCGCCCGTCCGCCCGCCGCGGATAGGCCTCGGCGATCCGCGCCTGGTAGAGCGCCAGATACGCCGCCTGCTCCGCCGCGTCCAATCGGTCCAGGAACGGCTTCAGCCCCGTGCTTCGCACGAAGTCCACCACCGCCTCGGGCCCGGGCAGCGCGTGGTTGTACGCGGTGTGCCAGATCTCCAGCCGCCGCACCCGCGGCGCGAGCCGATCGTAGATCTCGCCCACCGACGCCAGCGGTGCCCGCGCCGCCCCAGCGAGCCGGTCGCCCCAACCGCCGGCGCGCGCCGCCTCCGTCATCAGCCGATGGCTCGGCTCGGTGACATTATCCGGCATCTGCACGGCCATCACGCCACTGTCCGCAAGCAGCCCGACGAGCCGCTCCATCGCCGACAGCGGATCGGGCACCCACTGCAACACCGCATTGGCAAAGAAGAGGTCCACCGGCCCGTCTGGCTCCCACGTCGCCGCGTCACCGGCCACGAAGCGCGCCGAAGGCACCCGCGACCGCGCCGCCTCCAGCATCGCCGGCGAGGTGTCGAACCCCGTCACCGCCGCCTCCGTATACCGCCGCGCCAGCAGTTCGGTCGAGTTCCCCGGCCCGCAGCCGACATCCACCACCGCCCGCGCCTCGGCCAGCGGCACCGCGGCCAGCAGGTCCCGCGCCGCCCGCGTCCGCTCGTCCTCGAACGTCAGATAGGAGGAGGGAGACCAGTCGGACATCGCTCGGCTCAAGGCTTGGGAGATCGGGAACCTGGGTGTCGGATCGCGGCCGGCGGTTCGCTGAGCGACTCGCCGTTGCTGAACGAAACCGTGCCGCGCTGCCCCCCAGTGCCAGCTTGGGCGGCAGCGATGTCGAATTGAACACACGCCACAACGAACAGAGCGGGACGAAGGAAGCCAGGTTGAAGAGGCTGCGCTCGAAACGGCTGCGAAAGACCGTTTCGGGGACGCCGTGCCCCCTTCCGCCATGAGCCCCCTACCGCGTTAGCGGCTTGTACTTGATCCGCCGCGGGTTCACCGAATCCGCCCCCAGCCGCCGCTTCTTGTCCTCTTCGTAGGCCTCGAAGTTACCCTCGAACCATTCCACGTGGCTGTCGCCCTCGAACGCCAAGATATGCGTCGCCAGCCGGTCCAGGAACATGCGATCGTGGCTGATCACCACGGCGCAGCCGGCGAAATCCTCCAGCGCGTCTTCAAGCGCCGACAGCGTTTCCGTGTCGAGGTCGTTGGTCGGTTCGTCGAGCAGCAGCACGTTGGCCCCGCTCTTCAGCATCTTGGCGAGATGCACCCGGTTGCGCTGACCGCCGGAGAGCGAACCCACCTTCTGCTGCTGGTCGCCGCCCTTGAAGTTGAAGCTGGAGCAGTAGGCGCGGCTGTTCACGTCCTTCTTGCCGAGCGTGATCACGTCGAGCCCGCCGGAGATCTCCTCCCACACAGTCTTGTTCGGGTTGAGCGCGTCGCGGCTCTGGTCCACGTAGCCGAGCTGCACCGTCTCGCCCAGGCGGAAGCTGCCCGCGTCCGGCTTCTCCTGCCCCGTCACCATCCGGAACAGCGTGGTCTTGCCCGCGCCGTTCGGCCCGATGATGCCCACGATGCCGCCCGGCGGCAGCTTGAACGACAGGTTGTCGATCAGGAGCCGGTCGCCATAGCCCTTGGAAAGCCCGTCCACCTCCAGCACCACGTCGCCGAGCCGCGGGCCGGGCGGAATGATGATCTGCGCGGTGCCGAGCGTCTGGCGCTCCTCGTTGCGGCGCAAGAGCTCGTCGTAGCTCTTGATACGAGCCTTGCTTTTGGCTTGCCGGGCCTTGGGGCTCGCCCCGATCCACTCGCGCTCGCGCTCGAGCGCCCGCTGCCGGGCGGCCTCTTCACGGCCTTCCTGCGCCAGGCGCTTGGCCTTGGCCTCCAGATAGGCCGAGTAGTTGCCCTCGTAGGGAATGCCGCGGCCGCGGTCGAGCTCCAGGATCCAGCCCGTCACGTTGTCCAGGAAGTAGCGGTCGTGGGTGATGATCAGCACGGCACCAGGGAACTCGCGCAGGTGCTTTTCCAGCCACGCCACCGATTCCGCGTCGAGATGGTTGGTCGGCTCGTCCAGGAGGATCAGGTCGGGCGCTTCCAGGAGCAGCCGGCAGAGCGCCACCCGGCGCTTCTCGCCGCCCGACAGCGTGGTCACGTCGGCGTCGCCCGGCGGGCAGCGCAGCGCGTCCATCGCCATCTCGACCTTGGAATCGAGGTCCCAGAGGTTCTTGGAATCGATGATGTCCTGCAGCTTGGCGGCCTTCTCGGCGTTCTCGTCCGAGTAGTCCATCATCAGCTCGTTGTACTGGTCGATCAGCGCCTTGTCCTTGGCGACCCCGTCCATAACGTTGCCGAGCACGTCCTTGGCCGGATCCAGCTGCGGTTCCTGCGCCAGGTAGCCCACCGTCGCGCCCTTGGCCAGCCACGCCTCGCCGGTGAACTCCTTGTCCATCCCGGCCATGATCCGAAGCAGCGTCGACTTGCCCGATCCGTTCGGCCCCAGCACGCCGATCTTGGCGTCCGGGTAGAACTGCAGGTGGATGTTGTCGAGCACCTTCTTGCCACCACCATAGGACTTGGTGAGGCCGTGCATGTAATAGATGAACTCGCGCGCCATGGTCGGTCCGTGGGCCTTCGATCAAGGGGGATTGTCTGGCGCGTCTTCTATCCCGCTGTTGTCCGCGATGGAAGAAGAAATGCCGCCCCTGAACGGTCCCGGCCCGGGACCCGCGCGCTGGCCCGCCTCACGCCGCGCTGATCTTCGCCACGAAGGCGCGCACGCTGTCCTCCAGGGACCGGGCCTGTGCGCCAAGGTCGCCGGCGAGCGATGTGACCTGGCCCGCCACGCTGGCGGTTTCCGACGATCCCATCTGCACGCTGTCCAGCGAGGCGGTCACCTGGTCGGTGTTGCGCGCCGCGCCCTGGACGCTGGCTGCGATCTCGCGTGTCGCCGCGCCCTGCTCCTCCACCGCTGCGGCGATCGCGGCGCCGATCCGCGCCACCTCGTCGATCGTCGAGGAAATTCCCTGGATGTCGATGACCGACCGCCGCGTCGCCTCCTGGATCGCCGAGATCTGGTGCGTGATCTCGCCCGTCGCCTTGGAAGTCTGCGCGGCGAGGCTCTTCACCTCCGCAGCCACCACCGCGAAGCCCTTGCCGAGTTCGCCCGCGCGCGCCGCCTCGATGGTGGCGTTCAACGCCAGGAGGTTCGTCTGCTCGGCGATCTCGCTGATCAACTGGATCACCGACCCGATCTTCTCCGCCGCCCCGGCCAGCATCTGCACCGAATCCGACGTCCGCCGCGCACCCTCCACCGCCCGGTCCGCCACCGCCTGCGAGGCCGTCGCCTGCCGCCCGATCTCGTTGATGGAGACGTTCAGCTCTTCCGTCGCCGCCGCCGACGAATTGATGCCGTCCGCGGTCTGCTCCTGCAGCCCGGCGATGGTCATCACCTTGGTGGTGGTCGCCTCGGCGTCCTTGCTCAGCCGGCTCGCCGACGAACCGAGCGCCTGCGCCGCCTTGTTCACGGCCCCGAGCACGATCTCCACCGAACCCTCGAACTCCCGGATCGCCCGGTCCGTGGCACTGAACCGCTCCTTCTCCCGGTCCACCATCGCGTCGTTGTAGACCCGGATGGCGATGCTGATGTCCAGCAGCACGGCCCGCTGCACGGAGGCGATCATCCGGGTCGCCCGGGTCGCGCTCCAGCGGTGCTTGCGGGCGACCGCCTCGGCCATCTCGGCCAGGAGGTCGTTGTACCCGGCGATGTAGCTGTCCGGCTCGAGCCCCGCCTTCACATGGGCAAATCCCACCCGCCGTACGCTCTGCGCATATTCGGCGTCAAAATCCGCCTTGAAGAGGCGCGCCCAATGTTGCCGCTGAGCGGCCATCAGGCGCGGCTGCTGGTTGCCGATGATTGCCGCCATCTTCGGAAAGGTCGACCATTTCGCGTAGAAGCGGGCCAGCGCCGCGTCGAGCACGCCGTCGATGATCGGCCATGCAGCCCGGATATCGGCCTTTGCGGCCTCGTCGATACCGTAAGCCATGAGATCGATGGGCTGCGCGCTCATCCCGGTCTTCCCCCTCCTCGACATGCGAAAAGCAGCCGATCGAGCGAGTCTAGCGAGCGCACCATTTCCGAAAGATGAAACAGTGGATCACTTATAAAAATTATCATATCAATCCGCTGTTTCCCGCCAAATCCCTCGCAATCGCAGCATGCATCGAGTGTCGCCACCAGCTGGCAAGCGTGGACGCAGCCGTGGGTATCCCCGTTTGCAGCCGCTTGTAGCGTGCTTTCTAAAGTCTTAAGCCGAAAGTCGGTGAAGTTCACCAACTGCCGAGATTTGTTCTGCCAACGCAGAATGATAGTGATGAGTGCATTGCAAAAGGAAAAAGCGTCCACCCTTACGCAGTTGCGTAAAAGGAAAGTCGGCGGAATGGCTGTGTGGAGCAAACTACACACGACCGACGAAACGATCGAAAACGTTCTTTTCCAAGCAGATTGCACAAAAAGCCGCAGGCGATACCCGTGACAGCAGCGGAAACGTTGTTCATAGTCTGGTCAGTCACGGGCAGGTTTCGGAAAGGGGGGACTGCGAGGTCCGGCACCAAACACCGTGTACAACAACGGTCATCGCCGGACATCGGAGTCGACATCCATCTGCCGTGGCAGGGGAAACGGGAGGAATCTGATGAATCTGGTGACGGCACTCGCCGTCGTCATTGGCGTGCTCGGCGCCGTGGCGACCTATCTCTTCCTTGGACCGGCCGGTGGTCTCGGCCTGCAGATCTGGGCGGCGTTCATCGCTTGGGCGGCCTTCTTCCACTCCGGTGGCGGCGAAGCGGCCTTGAAGACGAACATCCCGGCCCACCTGTGGGGCGCGCTCTGGGCCACTGTCGCGCTCTACGCGATCATCACGCTCGGCGTCACGCCGGTGAACGCGGCGATCTGCGTCGGCGTCACCGTCGCGATCTTCATTCTCGGCGCTCACCTGCCGATCTTCAGCGGCATTCCCGCTGCGGTCTATGGCTACGCCTCCACGGCTGGCTTCACCCTGCTCGCCGGCAAGACGGACTTCCTGATCTCCGGTGGCCTGGGCAACAACCCCTTCCTGACGATCTCCGCGTCGATGATCATCGGCGCTCTCTTCGGCTACGTCTCCGGCAAGGTCGCCGGCGCGCTCGCCAAGTAGGATCGGATCGGGATTGACCAGGAGGGTGGCCGCTTTCGAGCGGCCGCCCTTTTTCGTGCGCCCGAGGCGCGCCGTCGGTGGAACGGAACGCGGAGCACGGGCTTCATCATCTGCACACGAGAGAGGCAGGTGATGCGGCATGCAGCAGGTCGACGCAGGACGGAACCTGTAAGAGGCGGGTCGATGCACCACCCAGGATGCTGCATTGCACCAATCCCGGGCTTCTCCCGCAGGTCTGCTGCACGCTGAAATCTGCCGAAAGGTATTCTGAATCCGCACTCCATCCGTCTGGCCCTCTTTGTGCATTGCGGGAAATTGTCCCGCACCTGCGAGGAGAAGGTCACGATGATCGAGCTTGTCCTGACAGTCTGCCTGATGGCGTCGCCCAATGAATGCCGCCACCAACGCATGCCTTTCGATGGTCCCCTAATGGCCTGCGCCATGAACGGCCAGATCGCCGCGGTGGAATGGCTACAGACCCACCCGAAGTGGCGCTTGAACCGCTGGCGCTGCGGCCCGCCGGAAATCGCCGCCTGATCGCCCAGGGCCGCTTCCCCGAGGAGCGGCCGCGGTGGCTGCATGCTGCAGGGCAGCGGAGCCTGTTGACTCCGCTCACGGCCTCGCCTAAGTGAGAACGAACGTTCGCTCCCGATCCTCGGGGGTGATGATCGTGATCGGCCCTGCCGCCATGGATGCTGCCTTGAAGCCGGATGCCCTGGTCGACGGCCGGGAAACGCGGGAAGACCTGCGCCGCACGCAGATACTCGACGCTGCGCGGATCTGCTTCTCCCGCTGGGGCTTCCACGGCGCCTCCATGCACCAGATCTGCCGCGAGGCGCGGATGAGCCCCGGTGCGCTCTACCGCTATTTTCCCTCCAAGGAGGCGATCATCGCCGCCATCGCCGGCGACGAGCGCGAACGTGCCAGCCATACGCTGGAGGTGTTCAAGACCGAAGGCCCGCTTGTCGAGCGCCTTGTTCGTGTCGCCATCGCCTACCTTAAGGACGTCGAGGCCCGCGGCTTCGGCTCCCTGATGGTCGAGATCTGCGTCGAGTCGATCCGCAATCATGACCTCGGCCGCCAGTTCCACGACATCGAGTGCGGCGTCCGCGACACCTTCCTCACCGCCCTCCGCGAAGGTCAGCACACCGGCGAGATCGACCCCACCGTGGATGTGGACACGGTCTTGCATGTCCTCTTCTCGGTCGCCGACGGTTTGATGCTGCGCCTGCAGCTCGATCCTGCGGTGACCGTCGATGGCATCGCCCCCTACCTGACCCGCGTGATCGAGGGCCTGTTGCTGCCGCGCGCCGGCGCGCCCCCCGATTGACGGACCGCTCCGCCGATCCCGCGTGCATTGCTGCCGGGATTAGGCGATGCCCGCGTATAGAAGTGCCCGGTTGCATGCTGGTTCTAAGCATTTGTCTGGCCGCACATCAGGTCTGATGGCGGTTGCATTCCGTAGAAGATCCGAGCCGCGAACCGGCTCGTGACTGCCCAGAGAAAGCCCGATGGTCCGCTCCGCCCTTGTCCTCGCCCTCGCGCTCGTCGCGCTTCCGGTCGCCGGCCCCGCTGTCGGCCAGGAAGCCGCCGAGACGCCCTCGGCCGCCCTTGCCGGCAAGACCCCATCCGTCACCGTCATCGCCGCCGCCGTCCGCTCTTTGTCCGAGCAGCTGGTCGTCACCGGCAGCATCGTCCCGCGTGAGCGGGTCTTCGTCAGCGTCGACCTAGAGGGCTACCGGATCGCCGAACTGCTCGTCGACGAGGGCGACACGGTTGCCGCCGGCGACGTGGTCGCCCGCCTCGCCACCGATACGATCGAGATCCAGCTCGCCCAGAACGACTCGCAGCGTGCCCGGTCCGAGGCTGCCATCGCCCAGGCGCTGACGCAGATCACCGAGGCCGAGGCCACCGAGAAGGAAGCCGCTGCCGCCCTGGTCCGCGCCGAGGAGCTCACCCGCCGCGGTGTCACCAGCCAGGATGTCCTTGAACAGCGGACGTCCGCCGCTGCCACCGCCGCGGCTCGCCTCGCCAGCGCCCGGCAGGGTCTCGCTCTTGCGGAGGCCGACAAGGCCCTGATCGAGGCGCAGCGCCGCGAGATTGAGCTGCGGCTCTCCAAGGCCGCCATCAGGGCGCCCGCCGCGGGCCTCGTCCTCAGCCGGTCGGCCCGCGTCGGCGCAATCGCCTCTGCGGCCGGCGGTCCGCTTTTCGAGATCGCCCGCGACGGCGAGTTCGAACTTGCCGCCGAGGTGACTGAGGTTGTCCTGGCCCGGCTCATGCCCGGCCAGTCCGTTTCCGTCACCCTCGCCGGCGCGGCGGCGCCCATCGCCGGCAAGGTGCGCCTCGTCTCGCCCGAAATCGATGCCGCGACACGCCTGGGCAAGGTCCACATCGCACTTCCGGGAAATCTGGCAGTCCGCACCGGCGCCTTCGCGCGCGGCGAGGTGGTCACGGCCGAGACCACCGGCATCGCCGTCCCGGTCTCCGCGGTCGCCACGGAAGGTGGCGAAAGCTCGGTACTCGTTGTCCGCGACGGCAAGGTGGCGAGCCGCCCGGTCAAGACCGGCATCACGGCCGACGGCTACGTCGAACTGGTCGAGGGTCTTGCCGAAGGCGAGCAGGTGGTGGCGCGCGCGGGATCCTTCCTGCGCGACGGTGATGCGGTGACGCCCGTCGCGGCGGTCAACGATGGGGCGAAGGGATGAACTGGAACTTTTCCGCCTGGGCGATCCGCAACCCGGTCCCGCCCGTCCTGCTCTTCGTCGTGCTCTGCCTGTTCGGCTGGGTTTCGTTCATGAACCTGCCGATCACGCGGTTCCCAAACATCGACGTTCCCGTCATCGCGGTCACGATCACCGATTCCGGCTCGGCCCCCTCCGAACTGGAGACCCAGGTCACAAAGCCCGTCGAGGATGCCGTCGCCGGCATCGCCGGGGTTAAGCACGTCATCTCCACCATCACCGACGGCGCCAGCACCACCGCCATCGAGTTCCGCCTGGAGATCAACACCGACCGCGCCCTCAACGACGTCAAGGACGCCATCGCCAAGATCCGCGGCGACCTCCCGGGCTCCGTGGAGGAGCCGGTCGTCCAGCGCATCGACGTCGAAGGCCAGTCGATCTTCACCTACGCCGCCGCGGCCCCTGCGATGACGCCGGAGGAGCTCTCCTGGTTCATCGACGACACCGTCATCCGCCAGTTGCAGGCCCTCAAGGGCGTCGGCCGCGTCGAGCGCATGGGCGGCGTCAGGCGCGAGATCCAGGTCAAGCTCGACCCGGACAGGCTGATGGCGCTCGGCGTCACCGCCGCCGACGTCAACGCACAGCTCCGCGCCACCAACGTCGACCTGTCCGGCGGCAAGGGCGAAGTCGGCGGCCAGGAGCAGGCGATCCGCACGCTCGCAGGCGCCACCACGCTCGCGGATCTTGCCGACCGCCGCATCGTCATCTCCGGCGGGCGCGAGGTGCGCCTCTCCGAACTCGGCGAGGTCGTCGACCGCTGGGAGGATCCCCGCTCGTTCGCCCGCCTGGACGGCAAGCCGATCGTCGCCTTCTCCGTCTACCGCGCCAAGGGCGCCTCGGATGCGGACGTC
Source organism: Chthonobacter albigriseus (assembly GCF_013839445.1). Taxonomy (GTDB): domain Bacteria; phylum Pseudomonadota; class Alphaproteobacteria; order Rhizobiales; family Pleomorphomonadaceae; genus Chthonobacter; species Chthonobacter albigriseus. The sequence goes on from NZ_JACDIT010000009.1 coordinate 160,618, forward strand.
TCGCGCGTCGTCGGCGCCCGCGTCGACCAGCTCGCCAAGGACTTCCCAGACGTCGCCTTCGAGCGCATCGACGACAGCGTGAACTACACCTACGGCAACTTCGAAAGCGCCATGGGCACGCTGATCGAAGGCGCCATTCTCGCCGTGCTCGTGGTGCTGCTCTTCCTGCGCGACTGGCGCGCTACCATCATCGCCGCCGTCGCCTTGCCCCTCTCCGCCATCCCCACCTTCTGGGCGATGAGCATGATGGGCTTCTCGCTCAATCTCGTCAGCCTGCTCGGCATCACGCTCGTCACCGGCATTCTCGTCGACGACGCCATCGTCGAGATCGAGAACATCGTCCGCCACATCCGCATGGGCAAGTCGCCTTACCGGGCGGCGATGGAAGCGGCCGACGAGATCGGCCTCGCCGTGATCGCCATCTCCGTCACCATCATCGCGATCTTCGCCCCCGTCTCCTTCATGGGCGGCGTCGCCGGCCAGTATTTCAAGCAGTTCGGCCTCACCGTTGCGGTCGCGGTCTTCTTCTCGCTGCTCGTCGCCCGCCTGATCACGCCGATGATGGCGGCCTTCCTGATGCGCCGGCCCTATCTCGGCGACGGCACCGACGGCCGCCCGGTCTACCGTGGCTTCGGGCGTTCGGTCGCCAAACGCATCGCCATCATGGCGCCGCTCGCCACCGTCGCCTTCGTCGCCGCGATCGTCGTCGCCGACGACAAGGCGCTCCTTGCTCCGGGCGGCTCGCTGGAAGGCTTCGCCGGCACGATCGCCCGGCTGGAGGCCTATGGCTGGCAGACGGTCGGCGTGGCGCTCTTCGCCGGCATCGTCGGCCTCGCCCTCATCTCTGCCTGGCTCGCCCGTCCCCACCCGGAGGAGGAGCACGACGGCTTCATCATGCGCGGCTACACCGGCTTCCTGAAGGGCACGCTGCACACCTTCCGGATCCCGACTCCGTTCCGCCGCCACGACGGCCGCCGCCTGCGCGTTCCCTTCGGCATGCGCTGGGTCACGCTGGTGGTCGGCATCGCGCTCTTCGCGGTCTCGCTCTGGTCCACCAAGTTCCTGCCCACCGGCTTCATCCCGCCGGGCGACGAATCCCGCATCGTCGCCTCGGTCGAACTGCCGCCCGGCGCCACTCTCGACGACACGCGCGACACCACCGACGCCATCGCCGCGCTGCTTCGCAAGGAGGTTCCGGAGGTCAAGGGCGTCTTCGTCATGGGCGGCACCTCGCCCACCGGCACGCTGGAGAAACGCCGCGCAGCGGTCATCATCACCCTCGTTCCCAAGACCGAGCGCATCCGCAAGCAGAAGGACGTCCAGATGGTCGTCCAGGACCTGCTCAACACGGTCCCGGACATCCGCAGCTACTTCGTCAACGACCGCGGCGAACGCGAGACCGCCATCGCCCTGCTCGGCCGCGACGGCGAGGCGCTGAGCCGCACCGCCACCCAGCTGGAGGCGGAGATGCGCCGCGAGGCGATGTTCTCCGGCCCGTCCGCCATGTCGTCCTTCCCGCGCCCGGAGATCCGGATCACGCCGAAGTCCGACGAGGCCGCCGACGTTGGCATCTCTCCGGCGGGCATCTCCTCCACCATCCGCGTCGCCACCATGGGCGACGCCGACGCCGCGCTCGCCAAGTTTACCGTCGGCGACCGGCAGATCCCGATCCGCGTCGAGCTCAAGGAAGGCGCCCGCGGCGAACTCGCCACCCTGGCGGCCTTGCGCGTGCCCACCGGGTCCGGCAGCTCCGTCCCGCTGTCCGCCGTCGCCGACATCGGCTTCGGTTATGGCCCGTCCACCATCGAGCGCTACGACCGCGAGCGCCTCGTCAAGGTCGGCACCGACATGGCCCCCGGCTACACCACCGGCGAGGGTCAGGAAATGATCATGAGCCTGCCGACGATAAAGAACCTGCCGGCCGGCATCCGCGTCCAGGAAACCGGCGACGCCGAGATCCAGGCCGAGGTCTTCTCCGGCTTCGCCGCAGCCATGGGCTCCGGCATCCTGATGGTCTTCGTGGTGCTGATCGTCCTCTTCAACAACGTGTTCCAGCCGCTCACCATCCTCGCCTCGCTGCCGCTTTCCGTCGGCGGCGTGGTGCTGGCGCTGCTCTTGACCAACAACGCGGTCTCCATGCCCGTCGTCATCGGCATCCTCATGCTGATGGGCATCGTCACCAAGAACGCGATCATGCTGGTCGACTTCGCCGTCGAGCGCGAGAAGCACGGCGTCCCGCGCGAGGAGGCGATCATCGACGCCGGCCGCAAGCGGGCCCGACCGATCGTGATGACCACCATCGCCATGGCCGCCGGCATGCTCCCCGCCGCCATGGCCCACGGCGAGGGCGGCGAGTTCCGCGCGCCGATGGCCATCGCGGTGATCGGCGGCCTCATCGTCTCCACCGTGCTGTCGCTGGTCTACATCCCGTCCGTCTACTCGATCATGGACAGCATCTCGCACGGCATCGCGGTCGTCTTCCGCTGGCTGCTCAACCCAAACCCGCGCGAGGCAATGGACGAGGTGCCCGCGGCAGCGGCGCTGCCAACGCACGCCCACGCCCAGTCCATGCCGGCAGCCGAGGCCCCGGTCCCTGGACCAGCCCCGGCCAACGTCACCCCCCTCGCGCTCCGCCGCCCGCCCGAAGCCGAGCGTCCGGACCTTCCCCAGGCGGCCGAGTAGCCGCCGACGGGTCATCTCCCGAAACCGAACGAAAAAAGACCGCCCGAGGGCGGTCTTTTCATGTGCGTTGGTTGCGGACCGGCCGGTCGCTCCCCGATGGGCGCCCAAGCCGCGTCCCTGTCAGGCCGTGCGCGGTCGGGTGCTGAACTCCACCAGCCGGAACACCCCGTAGGCCGTGATCGGTGCAAGCGCCGCCAGCGCCATGTGCTCGTAGAGCCAGAGAAGGACGGGCGCTTTGATGGCCGCGTAGGCGACCAGGGTGATCAGGCTGCCGCCGATCACCAGCACGATCCAAAGCACCAGAAACAGGGCGGCCACCATGGCGGCCCGGATGGTCGCGGGTACGACCTCATCCCGTACGACGTCGATCATAAGATCCTCGTGTCAGTCGGTTCGATCTGGAAGGACGGATGTGCGCTGCAAAACGCATACCGATCACAAACGCCGGAAATTGCCCGGGGTTCCGATCGGCGTGCTGAAATAGCATGCAGATCGCGACGACAAAATGACCATTGCTAGGCTTTGCCGTGGCTATGGAACCGAGTGGTGAAAGAAGGGTTCATGAGGACGGGCGGGCGGCGTTTGTGAGGTGAGAAGCGATGCGTCGCCTGGAAGCTCTCGACGGCCTCAGAGGCTATTTCCTCGTCTTTATGGTGCTCAATCACCTGAGCTTCGCCGGAGGCTACCTCCTGGTGAAGATCAATCACGGCGAGCTCGGCTTCGTCCAGGACGCCCAGGGATTCGTGTTCATGTCCGGCCTTCTGGTCGGCATGGTCTACGCCGGGCAGATGAAGAAGCGCGGCTACGACGCAGGTGCAGCAAAGATCCGCAATCGCGCCCGCGAACTCTACATGTGGGCGCTCTTCTGCCTCATCGCGGTGATGGCGCTCGTCGCCCTCGTCAAGGACGCGCGCACCATCTGGGAGCCCTATCTCTGGCAACTCGCCGAGAACGACCTCCACTTCGCCGCCGCTGCCGCGCTGCTCCTTTACCAGCCCACCTTCATGGACATCCTGCCCCAGTACATCGTCTACATGATGGTGGCGCCGCCGCTTGTCTGGATGTGCGTCAACGGCCGCTGGCAGGCGGTGGCCATCGGCTCGCTCGTGCTCTGGCTCGCCGTCCAGTTCGGCGCGCACCTGCCGCTCGCCAACGCCGTCGACGCCGCCATGAAGCAGGTCGACCCGGCGCTGGCCCTCCGCGCCCACTTCAACGTCTTCGCCTGGCAGGTCGTCTTCATGAGCGGCCTCGTCCTCGGCGCACTGACCAGCGCCCGCCGCATCGACTGGGCGAAGATCATGGACCCGAACCGCACCACCCTGGCGTGGACCGCCTTGATCCTCACCCTCTTCTTCCTGGCGCTCCGCCTTTCCCGCACCTTCGAGGTCTTCCCCGAGGCGATGGGCCAGCGTTTCCCCGCGCTCGACAACCGCGGCGAGTTCTCCATCCTCTACGCCCTGAACTTCGCCGCCGTCGCCTACCTCCTCGCCTGGACGATGATGGCCGGCATCCGCTCGGAAAGCCCTGCGCTCCGCCGCGTCGGCGAGGCTCTCCACAGCCTCTTCCAGCTGCCCTTCCTGCGCCTGATCGGACGGCACTCCCTGCACGTCTACGTCTGGCACGTGGTCGTCATCTACCTCCTCAAGGCCGTCGACTTCCACTACGGCCCCTTCAACGAGGCGACCAAGACCGCCATCGCGCTCCTCGCCGTCGCCTCCCTCGCCGTCCCCGCCTGGTACCGCGAAGCCCGCGCCGCCCGCCTCAAGGCCGGGGCCGCCACAACGGCGTGAGCGGTCGCGCGTGCGAGAACAAGGTGAGGGGATCGGCAAAAGCTAACCCCTCGCCGAACCGTCTCGACGATCAGAGACATCGTGCCAAGTGGACGGCCAACCTCGTGCTGCACGCAACGATCAGGTATCCAGCGAACATCAATCCAAAAAGTTTCGCCGCATGAACCAAGTGACCGAATGAGAAAGCAACAACGTCCTTCGCCAGGCCAGGGTACGCGAGAAAACCCAAAGCCAAGACGACTGTCGATCCGATGAAAGCAAGGGCGCCGCTGACACACGCGGCCATCCCCGCATCGTCATCGCCACCAACTTTATACAACGTCGTACCGGATGCGGCAGCAAAGGCTCCCAGGAGCAACCATTTCGTCCAAACTGCAGGATTGGCGTTGATGAGCAGCAGCCAGCAGGCTGCAAAGATCAGCTGTAAAGCGAAACCAGCCGCTACAACTGCGCTGAACTGATTCAACCGCGCCCTGCTCAATGCTCTCCAGCTCCAAATTAAGATTCTACGCAACCGTATATCTTGCAGGGCCTTGCGCAATCGGAAATTTTGATCGGAGCTGGACGCAGTGTAGAGCTGTCTGCAACGTCGATCAGCTTCAGATCGTATTGCCGGATCCGACTTGTGGACGTTGCTTGGGTCCCGTCGGGGTTCTCCCCGCGTAAGGCCTTTCGCTCGAACTTTCGCTTGACGTTCGTTTCCTTTCGCATAATCTCCCCTTCAAGCAGCTGATCGAAAACAAAATGCTGCACTGCAAGGGAGGAGCACGCGGCCATGGCCGACGTGGACGTTCTCGTCATCGGCGGAGGGATCAACGGCTGCGGCATTGCCCGCGACGCCGTCGGTCGCGGCTACTCGGTGCTGCTCGCCGAGATGAACGATCTGGCCTCCGGCACCTCCTCCTGGTCCACCAAGCTGATCCACGGCGGCCTGCGCTACCTGGAGCACTACGAGTTCCGTCTCGTCCGCGAGGCGCTGCAGGAGCGCGAGGTGCTGTGGGCGATGGCCCCGCACATCATCCGCCCGCTCCGCTTCGTGCTGCCCCATTCCAAGGGCCTCAGGCCCGCCTGGCTGCTGCGCCTCGGCCTCTTCCTCTACGACCACCTCGGCGGCCGCAAGCGCCTGCCGCCCACCCGCACGCTCGATCTCACCACCGACGTCACCGGCAAGCCGCTCAAGGGCGGCTTTAGCAAGGGCTTCGAGTATTCCGACTGCTGGGTGGAGGACACCCGCCTCGTCGTCCTCAATGCCCGAGATGCAGCCGACCGCGGCGCCACCGTGCTCACCCGCACCCGGGTCGCGGCGCTCCGCCGGGCCGACGGCCACTGGGTCGCTACGCTGGAGGACCGCCAGTCCGGCGCCCGGCGCGAGGTCACCGCCCGCATCGTCGTCAATGCCGCCGGCCCTTGGGTCGACGAGGTCCTGCGCGGCCCCCTCGGCCGCAACGACGCCCACAACGTACGCCTCGTCCAGGGCTCGCACATCGTCGTCCGCCAGATGTTCCGGCACGATCGCGCCTACATCTTCCAGAACCCGGACGGCCGCATCATCTTCGCCATCCCCTACGAGGGCGAGTTCACGCTGATCGGCACCACCGACCGCGACTGGACCGGCGACCCCGCCGCCGTCCGCATCTCCGACGAGGAGACCGACTACCTCCTCGCCGCCGCCAGCGAGTATTTCGCCGAGCCTGTCACCCGCGCCGACATCGTCTGGACCTACTCCGGCGTGCGCCCGTTGTTCGACGACGGTGCATCCAAGGCGCAGGAAGCCACCCGCGACTACGTGCTGAAGGTCGACGGCGAGGCCGCCGCGCCGCGCCTCGTCAACGTCTTCGGCGGCAAGATCACCACCTACCGCCGGCTTGCCGAAAGCGTTCTGGAAAAGGTCGAGGAGGCGATCGGCCGCCGCAACCGCCCCTGGACCTCGGGTGCCACCCTACCCGGCGGCGATTTCCCGGTGGAAGGCTTCGACGCGCTGGTGTCCTTACTCCAGCAGGCGCATCCTCAGGTCACGCCCGCTCTCGTCCGGCGCCTTGCCCGCGCTTATGGCACCCGGGCCCGCGACCTTCTGGGCGACGCGCGGACAGACGCCGACCTCGGCCGCGACTTCGGTGCCGGCCTGACGGAGGCGGAAATCCGCTACCTCGTCGACCGCGAATGGGCCGTCAGCGCCGAGGACATCCTCTGGCGCCGCTCCAAGCTCGGCCTCCGCCTGGCGCCCGCCGAGGCGTCGGCCTTGGACGACTTCATGAAGGGGCAGCCACGGTCCACCCAGGCCGCGTCCGTCCGCTAGAACACCGCTTTCGCCGGCCGGGAGGACGGCGGACGCACCAGGATGATCGAAGGAACCGGGATCGACCCAGGCACAGCCCGTTCTGCGCCCTAATCGATTCAATTATCTTGATATATGAATCGCCGGACTTTTCTCCGGCGCGAACGAGACCAAGACCCGGCGCCCGGTTTCCCGAGAGGAGGGAGCCCGGGATGGCCCGAGGGAGAGACGATGCTGGAACTGATCGACGTCACCAAGAAGGTCGGAGCGGAGACCCATCTCGCGAACGTGTCGATG